>NZ_CP070305.1:0-2836293 GCF_016917315.1 Staphylococcus sp. SM3655
CCATAACGGTTCAAAACTTTAGCATCATAAATAACTATATCAGCTCGATACTCTATAATCTTTGAAATTTTATTAGCGTGTACGCTATTTCTATAGTTATCTAAAGTGAAATCACGAGATATTACATTGCTATTAATAGCTTTCTTTTTAATCCCTGTATCTAGAACTGCAATTTTAGTCTTTTCCTTCTTGCAATTATAGTTCAAACATATGAATATAGATGATAAAATTAGTATTATTAATATTAATAAATTTTAATCAATTTCATCGCTTACATCAAACAAGAGGTTACTGTATTTTTGGGAGTAATTTGTATATGACTGCTTATTTATAAAATATAGCCAAAGCCCCCTATCATCATACAAATGGTACAATATGCCTCTTTCACTATCCATTAAATATATATCTAAGTAATTATCTTTTTGATTAATCGTCGGGAATAAACCTTTAAAATCTTGATTGCAAATCGCTCTCGCTAACTTTTTATAATTTAAATCCTTCAAACTCTTATTTTTAAAAGCAAATACATAACACTGGATGCCTTCATCGTTAATATATTCTTTAAAACTCGGCGTTTCGTCATTATTGAAATAACTAAACTTTTCTTTGAACCTAGTTTTTTTAAATGAATTTCCATATAAATAATATACTAGAACTATATCAATAGTCTTACTTTGTTGAAATAAATCTTGTAAAATTTGAATTGCATTTCTATGAATCTTTGTAAAATAATTTTTGTTAAAGCTTTTTCCATCATCTAAAAAAGGATATTCACCTTCACTTAAATCTAAATGCATTGCATTTTCAACTTCAGAAAAATTCAAATCACTTACTGACATACAATTAATAATATTATCCATTTTTTATATCATCCTATTTACGAAGTATTTTTCCATCTTTAGTTAAAGTGGCTTTTCTAGTACCACTTTTATCCAACAATTTCCAATACGATCCTCCATGAGGCTCCCCTTTATTCCTTGAAATTGACCACCCAGTTTTAGGATCTCTATAGACTGGGTTTTTACCCTTTACTTTTTGAGTGAACTTTCCGATATCCACCCCTTTACTAGTTAGAAGTCTAGAGTTTATTCCTTTCGCTACTTTATGCGTATTTGATTTTATAGCGTTATTCACAGCTTTTTTACCATACTTTTTAATAGCCCATTGAATACCATACCTTGCAGCCATTACTGCCACTACTACTAAAGGCGCAGCAGAAGCTTCAGCCAATCTTGTATCAAATTCATGCTCCTCACCGGTTGAATTATCTATTAAAAATCCAGCTATGTCTTCTTCATCCGCATAGGTTAAATCAATTGTATAATCTACTTGTTTAGATTCTTCTACATTAGAGATTTTTCCAGATAAATTAATGTCTCCTGCATTAAAATCATTAGTTAATACAGTATCTAAATTTATTTCATTATTATTTATTGATGTAGAAAGACGTGATACTTCGCCAATTTTATTCTCACTAATTTTTGTATTTTTAACGCTTTCATTTACTTCTATATTTTCTTTGATAATTTTATTAGATGCATCTGTATTTGAACTCCCAACCCCAGATAAAATCAAGGATATTATTATTGTACATATACACAATTTCGAAAAATAAATTTTCATATTTACCCCTCCTAGATATTTTTAAATATCATAATATATTTTCAATATTCTTTCATATCTATAAATTAGTAAATATGCAACAAAACAATTTAAATATATCTTTATACTTTTAGAGTGTTTGCACTCTTGAAAAGTATTATCACAAAAAGCCTTATACTCTGTGCAAAATCAATTCTATCAATACATTTTCAAAAACACTCACTTATTAAATAACATTTTATAAAAATGTAAGTTTGACTTAATATTTTTAAACTTTTAGTTAACACCTCATTCCATCACATCCGATTATATTTACTTAAAACAGGACTGCACCATTTTATTAATACTTCTAGACTAATAACCCCAAACAACTATAACTGTAATATTATATATTCCTATTACAAAAAAGACAGGTACCGAAGTACCTGCCTAGAGCATTCCAAACTATTAGGAGCGCAGGCTATTAAAAGCGAGCGCAATAAATACTATATCATATTCTCTATGTTATTGAAACTAAATTAATACCTTTAATTCCTAAGAAATAAGTAAGGACGTTGCCCCTCCCGTTTATACAATACCCATAAATAACATCTATATAACTAATTTATGCAATTTTACAAGGCTCAAAATTGAGCTCTGCCGTTAAATTCATAGTCTTTTCATCTGGCGTTTTATTTTCGCCGTTTGATGTAATGTGTTCTTTGGTGCATTCTGGTTCAAAAAGAGTTGCTTATTAGTATAAAATACTTGCGCCCATATATCACACTGGTGGGACATTTAATTCTGGATTTTCAGCTATTTTCATAAATCTATTAGCTGATAATTAGCTTAATCCAATTTTTCAAGCCATAGCCTAAATTCTCCATGTACCAAATCATTCTCTTTAACATGTTTCAATCTTCGGCCAATCTCAAAGATAGATTGACCAGCGATGTTTGAGATTATATTTCACGAGGTCACATTTACAGTTAAAGTGTATTTGTGCGTGGTTCCCATTCCTCACTGCAACACAAAGCGTTTCTAAGCGCATAATATCCTTAACATACTTAATAGATCTAATTAAATTAATGACTCTTAACATTTAAGAATAATATTCTAACGCTTAGGCAAAAAAGTACTATTTTTAAGCCTAGCCGTCATAATTATCTAAAAACTGAGGTGAATACTATGTTAAATACTATAGTTACATATTTCTTTATCTTTATTTTTGTTTTTTTTCCTATTTTCTGTATATTCTTTTTTGTAATTACTTTAGTTAGAGACTTAACAAGAAACTTCAACAATTTAAAAGTAAAATATATTGTCTCAACCCATAATAAAACTGGTAAAACAATACTTGAATTACGTTACTTTATATGGGAACTTAGAAAGCGTAAGTATTTTATAAATCTCATAATGAACTCTGAAGTTATTTATTTAGATGGAAATATACAAATTACTAGAGGTGTGTACTATAAAGACGTACCGCCATTAAATAATTTCAAAAACAAATCGTTTTTTCTTAAGTCTATACGAATTTTTGAAAAATAATATCAAAGCTACCAGAATAGGTAGCTTTTCACTTTGAACTTCATATAATATTAATTGCTATACATCCAAGTAACTTTTATTAAATCAATCCTCTAACGGAATATCATCCACAATCACAGTATGATTAGGGTTAGCGTTAGATACATCTTTCACTGCCTTATCTAACTCCTCATCTTCTCCGTCCCATTCACCAATATTAATGAATATAGGCACATTCCCGTTAATATCACGCTTATCTGTAAATAACTTATGGTATTTACCCAACATATCACGAGCTTTTAAACGATCACTTGGCTTAATTGGTACCTCTATCAGTTCAACATGTTCATTATAGACTAATTGTACTTTGCCACTTTGTGGATTCTCTTTATATTCCCCACGCTTGACCACAACTTCTTTCGTTTCTGTTTCGTCACCGACTGCCGCATTCGTAAGCACATGTAGTAACTCTTTTGCAGTTAATACATTCTCATCTATAATCTTATCTTTTTGTTCTTGTATATATTGCTTGATGTGTGGCTTCTTTAATAACCTACACCCTGTCACATGTGCACTATTTGCGCTATAACCTGCTTTTATGGCACTTTGTGTCACATTAAGTGTTCTTATATACTCATTCACAAAACGCGCTTGCTTTGCCGTTAACTCACTCATTCTATCACCTCCACAATTTTATCTAATAAGGTTTCATACCATAATCTTACAGATTGTTCAGAACAATCTAAGACACTACTAATATCTTGATAACTACGTCCTTGTATTAAAGAATCGAAAATATAAAACTCTTTATCATTAGCTACTCGGTCAACAATCATTTCTAAGTGATTCTTTATAATATGATCATCAACATTATCGTCTGTCATCCATTCATTAGAATTTTCATCACCTATTGAAAAGAATTCATCAGTATTTATATCATCATCTATTAATACATCACTTCTAGTTCGCTTATGATAATCACACACGAAGCCTTTTATTTGCTTTTTATCCATTGTTACACCACTTTTACATGTGAAGATTGATGATAAGCATTTACTCGTGCAATCTTGCTATTTTCAATTGCTATATTTCTTTGTTTTTGACGTTCTGAACGTTGTTTAATACTTGCTTGATACAAATCACCCTGTAAGCGTTCAATGACGTTGTAGGGCTTATATCGTCCATTTGAACGCATATATTTTACAACTTGCTTCTGCTCTCTTTCTGTATAATGATTTAGTACCGTTTTCAACAACACCATATTACTTATAGATCGATTTTTATAGTTTTGTAATCTTGCCTTTGTTTCAATAATTTTGATAACTAGTTTTTCAATTGGATATGAGACAGACACGACCCCCATTATTTCATCACATGTTGTTGTCGATGCACTCATATGGTACATACTTTCAATTTGGAATTCACACATCTTAATTTTCTTATTAATAAATGCTGGGTTAAATTGCGTTAATAGTTGATAATCAGATAATTTATTGTCACCATTACGATAATATAAACAATTCTTCGTTTTAAGCAGTTTCATTTATTCACCCCTATAAACAGAGCCTACCCGAATTGGATAGGCAATCATTGCTATTTAATAATCCTGTTTTGCTTAGCTAAATTTTGTAGCGTTGTACCATATTGCTTTTGCTTAGACTGTTCTGATTGTTGTAACTCACTTGAAATCTCCTGCATATTGTTTTTAATATCCAAATCAACTGCATTTATTAATAGATTTGTATCTTCTTCATTTAAACCAAATGCATTTGCGACCTTTTTAGTATTATTTAACTCGTATTTTGTTTCCATTTAATTACCCTTTCTTTTTAACGTTTTAAAAACAACTTGTTATTGTGTTCGTATGGCAAATCATTACCATTAATATATGATGTAAATATATTTTCTCTAAAGTAGCCATTCAATGCTTCCCTAGCCTCTTTATCATCATATAATTGTTCTTGACTATAAATACTCGCATATTGCTGATGCTCATCTTCATATCTATCATTAATATCTTCTATTTCATCAATGATCTCATTATATGCATCGACTACCTTTTTTAATTTACCTAAAGCTGATTGTTTTTCTGATTCATATAATGATGACAACTCGCTTTGATGTTTTAATAACTCAATTGTCTTTTGATATTTAACTTCTTTCGATACACTTTTCTTTGTCTCTAAGCGTTTATTAAGTGCTTTTAGTTTCTTTTCATCAGCATCTGTTCCTTGATATAGGTTATCTGCCTTGTCATCTTGTCCATCCATGATTAACTGTTTGTATGTGGACTTATCTAACTTTATTTTACTTTCCAATGCATTACGCTCTTGTTCCAATTCTTGTATAGCCTTGCGTTGATCTAATACAAATTGGTTGTATTCTTTAAAGTACGATTCAGTTTTCATTTTTATCCCCTTTACACTTCAATTCGTTTCAAAGCTTCATAGCGTTTCATACTGCCATCAGCTAGCTTTTTAATACTTATCATCGCTTGTTGCTTTTCTTGTTCTGTCGTAATAATGTAGTAACCACGTTCACTAGGTTTATAACTACATCCGATAGGATAGCCATAATCATATACTAATGAATTGATTACTTTTCTTAACCATCGTTCATTGCTTGAATTATATTCATATCCTAATTGATTTAAGATTTTAGTTTTAGTAATATACTTATTGGACGTATTTTTTATCACATTGAAAACTTGCAGGTGTTCGGTGGGTAAATGATACGTCTCTTTTTCTACGATACCTTGCATTTCTACACCTCTTTCTTTTGATTATTCCATACCTAAATTATACCATTTTTACAGGTCTAAAACAAACTTACGTTCGCTTTGAGTCGCGTTTTATCAGTTGTTTAGCTTGTCGCATATAACGCTTATAAAACCACATTAAATAATTAATAAAGAGCCTTTTACATCACAGCAATACAGAACTTAAGTTCGATATAATAGAGCGAACAAATTGCGAACAAACTTAACTTTTAGACTATACCAAAAACACAAACTTTAGCTTGTATTAGCATCACCAAAATTCGTATACATTGCTATAACCTTATTATTTTTATTAGGAGCCACACACTACATGTGACCCCTCATAACATTATTTACTCAAGCTATAGTAAGACGCTTTTAGATTATTCAATTTACATTCTAAAGCCTTGTAATACTCTTGTGTCGCATTCTCATCTTGTACAAACTCAGTTACTAATCTCAACCCCTCAACTAACTCTGGTGCTGGTTCATTGATTCCTGTAGCTAACTGATACAACATTTCAATATTCGCTATCACATCAGTATTACTCGATTGAATGCCCTCAAGTGTATCGGTATCAAATCCATTTTCTAGGTACTCAAACACATCACTATTATTTGATTCTGCATATGTTTGTAATCCATACATAAAATACTCATCTTCAAATAATTGACTGGCCATCATATCACTAATAGAAAGCTGTTTACCGTCATGTAATTCATAACCTACATAATGACCTTCTATACTTCTTATAAGCCCCTCAGTGTGCTTAGGTGACGCTAATTCAAATGATTGCCTTACTTTACAATCTTTAATATATACATGACCGAATAACTTCCCATTCATCATCACGTATGCCATATCAAATGGATCATTGTATAACTTAAAGCAACATGGTTGCACTTTACTATGTTCTAATAATCCTGTGTAGTACCTTAGTAACGTGCCTGCTCGTGTTTCAAATTGGTTTACAATAGTTTCTATGTTCATATCACTTACTCCTTTTTATATAATTTAAATAACTCTTTAATCTAGCTAGCACTAATTCAAAACTTCCTGAAGCTATAACTTTGTAACTTGTTCTTTTATTTAATTTAGGAATATAACTCTCACGCCATGCAGTCCAAGTGTTATCAATATATTCTAAATAAACCGTTGATAAATAACTTATTGAACAATAGTATATTTCGTTAGATATACCAGTTATTAAACCAATCCTTTGAGCTTGTTCGTCTAAATTGTAATCCTCTTTAACGGCTTGCACTTCTAACAGTCGCCTCCCAATCTCTCTCCGTAAATACATCGCCGTTTTTATTATCTCCAATCAATACACGTAACGGCTCAATATCTACGTTACATTGAATCGCATAACTTACTGCTTTATATAAATCATTGTTCCTATATTCACTTTGACCGTCTATAATGCGTTGATATGCACGTTTTCCTTCTCCACCTTTGCCAATTCTTACGTGACTAAAACTATAATTAGGTAGTGCTCGTCGAATGGAATATGGCTCTAATACTTGTTGTTTGTAATTACCAGCTTTAGAAAATATTCGTTTCTCAAACTCTCCTTGATACTCAGTTACATTGACACCGTTATGAGCGTATATACCTTTAGCTGTTTGACTACCTGCAAGCACAAAATAATTATTGGGATGTGCTTTGATATCAACAGACGGTAAATAACCTATCTTCTGACCGTATTCGATATTGTCATGCTTTTTAAATATGATGTGTTTTCCACCACTAGCGGTTGTTTGTACTAACGTATTTTGTGCATTGGTAACAAGTTCTTCGTAATATGGTATTTGTTTTAAACTCTCAAAACCATTCTTACCATCATCATGATTTACATCAATATCGATACACCATACACCACGTGTTAATACACCCAATACATTTGTTTTATGATAAATATTAGAATGATATTCAATGAATTCATCCGTTATATCTTTATCAGCAAATGAAACAGTTGGCTTTTTGTGATTGTTAAGTGGTATCACTTCAATATTCTTTTTCAATAATTGTTTTGCTACATGATAACCTGTCATTGTATACCTCCTTTGTAGGTAACCAGTAACTCTAATAACTCTTATTTTTACCTATATCATCAACAACATCAAAAGTTATCGATTAATGTTACAGTAATAAGAGTTATATAGGTTACCAATTGTTACAACGCTATTTTTAGAGTTACTATATAAGTTACCTAGAGTTACAGTAACCTTAGTGTTCAGAAATTAGTTCTAAAGCCATATTAAATAATTCAATGTTTCCAACTTTATGAACTTTTGTATTTACCCCGTCTATTTTCTTTTGATTATTGATACTAATGCCAATTTTCCTCATATCTTCTTTAGCGTTCTTGTAACGTAAACTTGAGTAATCTTGTTCTATCAAGCGTTGTAAAGTTACATCGCCTGCTAATATAAAGCCTTGTTTTGATAACAATCTGATCATAGTAATTTGAGTTTCAGTCAATTCATCTTCATTAAAATAATACTTGAGCGTTACATCCTTAAATTTAAATTCTCTTCCATTTTCTTTTAAATATTCCAAACTCGCTATTAAGAATGACACTGACGCAATAACTGAAATGTTGCCATTAGGTTGTATATAATCCCAATAAGGCTTAAAGATCTGATAACGTTCTTCATCAGTTTCATTTATGGGTCTATCCTTTAGCGATATTTTAACTGTTCGCGTTGTATTGGCTGTAATTTCACCAGTATCGACACTTTCATTTGTATCTAGTATTAATACGGCGTTATTTTTAAATGTAAATGCGTTTCTTCCAATGCCCCGTCCAGAAATTGTTTCACCTGTTGCTATTTTTCTTAATATGCGCATCATTTGTTTAGTGATTTCACCTGTCTCATTAGCATGAGCTATATCTGCACCGTAAAAATTCATCCACTCATTTGCCGATTCAAAACCACCAGAAATAAGGCTATCAAAATTAACTTTGTTCACTGTCATCAATTTTTCAAATGTAGCCATAAACAAACCTTTTCCAGAACGACCAAAATCTTTAAGTAAAAACCACTTTTCTGCTTGTATCAATTTCATTTTTCGATACATTGTATAAGCGTGTGTTAGCATTAAATTGTTTTTACTCTTTTCATTGTCAGTTACTAAATCAAAGAAGTTTCTGGGTATTTCTAAATTGATATCTTTAATATCTAGGTCATATTTAATTGAGTAGAGCTCATCACTTTTTAATTTTTGTTCTGTAAGCGTTAAATTTTGGCAATCATATACCCAGTCATTACCTGCAATGCAATATGGATAAATCTTAAAGTTATGAGTTACATTTAAATGTTCGCGGTAAAGCTCTAACATCACATCTAAGAAATCATCAATATAGTACTTGTTATCAACTGGATAGGTTAACGCAAAGTTTGTATTGTCTATCACTTCATACTGGTTATTCTTAACTATAATAAAGCAGTCTAGTTGTTTTGAATAAATGACCCTGTCAGAAATTAGATCAGCTATAAAACGTGCATAGTTATGAAAATGACTAGTTTTAAACGTAGATTGTTTTTCTTCTTCACCATTTTTATCAACAGTCTTGATATTGACGGTTCCATAAACAAGCCCAATTTCTTTTGGTTTTATGGTATAATCTAAAGTAAGATTACTAATATAATCACCTGCAACATTATCTTTTTCTCGGTGATATACATTTCCTTTGTTATTAAAAACTTGTCTATCTGTTGAGATTGATGCAAAGTTTATACGCTTGCTTATCTCTTTTATCCTAGATAGATTAATCGTTGAAACATAATCTAATTTAGAATGAAATTCGAAATGTTTTTTATAAAGTGATACTTCGTCCATGTAGTCATCCTTTCGATATCATTTTATTTTTGTTAATATATTTACTAGTATTTATTTAAATAAATACGTAGTGTCTATGCGTCATCTGATTCTGTCGCCAAACTTACATCAGATGATGCTTTTTCTATTTCATGAAATTTTTGTATAAGTTCATCGAACTCTTTTAAATAAACCTGTAATAACTCAACTGTATGTTCATTTTGTATACGATGTTCTAAATAGCTAGCAGAAAAATTAATATGTTCCCGTTTTGTTTCTAATTCATTTTTTACAAATCTATCTTCAACAAACCAAGCATGTTTGGTAGCTACATCATTAATTTTTTGTTTTATCACTTCAATGTCACACATTAAATCTTTAATTTCCCAATTCATTTTTATTCTCCTTTCTCTAATTGAAAATTATTCTTTAATTCTTGTGCGCACCATTTCATTATCAATTCTAAGTGCTTTTCACGACTGATCTCTGAAACCACTTCAATACCATTAACATATTCTGTGTGTTCGTAACTTTCCAAATTATTCATGACACTTAACTCAAGTTGATAAACCAAGTGTTCTATTACTTCTTTTTGTTCATTATTCATTTTCTAATCCTCCTGTTAAATTACATCCTAAAGTTATTAGCCAAGCATAAACGCTAAAAGCGACATACATGTTAGATATTGCTAGTAATAAAATTGTTAACAATGAAACTAAGCAGATATAAGCTAAATACATTTTCATTGCCTTGCCTCCAATAACTTTTTGATATTGACTTGTTTAAAGTCGTTACTCTGGATATTCATGTGAGCAGTAAGCTGTTCCATGAATTCATCTACATCAGACTTTTTGAATCTGTACGTAGATCCGACCATATAATATTTCATGCCATTATTAATAAGTAATTCTTCAATAGTAGGCTTACTTAAATTCAGATAGTTAGCCAACTCTTTATAAGTCATAAAATATTTCTCTTTCGCTAATTCTTCTACACGTGCATTAATAGCTTGTTCAAGTATCTCACGGGCTTCATTTTCATCAATATTAATATCGAACATTGGTTATGTCTCCTTTCCATTATTATCAATTCCGAAAAATTCATTAGGTGTAATTTCAAGATACTTACAAATTTTCATAATAGTAGACGTATCAGGGTTCTTAGTTTTTTCATGATACAAACCGTATAACGTTGTTTTAGCTATTCCAGTACCTAAAAATACATCAGCTATTGAAAGTTTTTTAATAGCTAGAATTACTCTAAAATTATTTTTCATATCGACTCACTCCTCAATAACAGATTATTGTTTTATTTTTTCGAACTCTGTTATTAATGTCATTGTACGATTATAAATAATAGTTGTCAATACTCAAAACTATATTAGTGAACTCTGTTTTTTTTTAGTGACTTATAGTAAGATGAATATAAATACAAATAGAGGTGAAAATTATGATTCAAAGTAGACTATCTGTATTGATGGCTGAAAGAGGTTTAAAAATCTCAGATCTATATGAAGAAACTGGTATTTCAAAAACTACTTTAATGGCAATTGCTGAAAATTCTGGTAAAGGAGTTCAGTTTGATACTGTTGATAAGTTGTGTAATTTTTTAGGTGTCACACCATGCGAATTTTTTGATTATTCGCCATATATAGTTGAAACCAAAAAAAGTGATTTTAGTGAAGGTAACTTACAAGGAATTGAAATTGGAATAAGAAAGCAAAATTATGAAAAATACTTTAACTTAGATATATATGTTGAGAGTGGAAATTCATATGATATACCTTTCAGAAGAGGAGAATTTGATTATTATATCACTTTAGTATTACAATATTCAGACCATTACAATGATAAAGAGTTTTATAATTTCCTTTCTAATATGAACATTTCATTTAGAACAGATTTTATCAATAAATTAATTAAAGAAGTTAAGTTACAATTAACAGATTTAGTTTCAAACAAACAACCTTCTAAGGTTATAGGCGGTAATAAAACAATTCAATTTCAATCAAATGATTACATCGCCTTGAAGTTATTTGCGGATAGTGAATATGAAACTTTAAAAAAATTCCGTATTAAGTAGGTGATTAAATGGCAAGTTATGAAAAACGCGGAAGTACATGGCGTTATCGTATATCACTAGGAAAAGACGCAAAAACGGGCAAATATAAATATATTTCAAACTCAGGTTTTAAACGCAAATCAGACGCTAAACACCACGCTGAAATGGTAGAACGTCAATTAAGAACCGGTGATTATATCGCACCGTCCACATCTACATTTAAACAGGTTGCTAACGATTGGCTTAAACAATATGCTAACGAGGTAAAAGTAAGTAGTGTCAGAGCACGCGAGAAAGCCATACACCACGCCATAGAACGCTTTAACAATAAACCAATACAAACTATCAATAAACATGATTATCAACGCTTTGTAAATGATATAAGCGCACAGTATAGCAAGAATTATATTGATAGCATTATAGCCTCTACGAATATGATATTTAAGTACGCATATGATATGAAATTAATAAGAATACTGCCTAGCGAAGGTATTAAACGACCTAAAAAGAAAGTTAGTGTGGAAGAATTAGAAGATACTGAGATACATAAAAAGTTTCTTGAAAAAGATGAATTATTTCAATTCCTGGAGGTTGCTAAAAATCACCATTCACCCCAAAACAGCTTTGAGGTGTTTTGTACATTAGCATATACAGGCATGCGTGCAGGTGAATTATTGGCATTGAAGTGGTCTGATATAGACTTTGAGAATAACACTATCAATATTACAAAGACTTATTACAATCCAAATAACAATAAAAAGCAATATCAAATACTTACACCAAAAACTGAAAGCTCAATCGGAAAAATTTCAGTGGATCCTCATGTGATTAAATTACTTAAAAATTATAAAACCGACGTGCAGGACACATGGAAAAACGAATTGTATGTAGATAATAATTTCGTTTTTACTGATGTTAACGGCTACCCTCTTGTAATTAAAAAACTACAATTATGGATAAAAGCTATACTTAAAAAGACTGACATAACTAATAAACAAATAAGCACTCATTCATTTCGTCATACTCATTGTGCGTTACTTATAGAGGCTGGTGTGCATATTAAGGAAATACAAGAACGCTTGCGCCATAAAGATATAAATACCACTATGAACATCTACGCTAAGATTACGAACTCATACAAAAAAGACGCTTCCCAAAAGTTTAGTAAACTCATGGAAAACGTCTCAAAAGATTTATTTTAAAATTTCTATGACCAAATTATGACCACCCAATATTACAAACTTTATAAAATCAGCGTTTAACAGTCATTTTACATCATTCCTGGCATGCCACCCATGTTAGGTTGGTCATTATTTTTTTCTGGAATTGATGCTACAACCGCTTCAGTCGTTAAGAACATTGCTGCAACACTTGCAGCATGTTGTAATGCTGAGCGTGTTACTTTAGTTGGATCAACGATACCTTCTTCTAACATATTAACCCACTCGTTTGTAGCAGCGTTAAAACCAACACCCGGCTCTGCGTTTTTCAAACGTTCTACAATAACAGAACCTTCTAATCCTGCATTTTCAGCAATTTGACGAACTGGTGCAGTTAATGCTTTAAGTACAATATTTACACCTGTTTCAATGTCACCTTCAGCTTCAATTTCACTTACTTTTTGGTAAACATTTACTAATGCAGTACCACCACCTGCAACAATACCTTCTTCAACTGCTGCACGTGTAGAATTTAATGCATCTTCAATACGTAATTTACGTTCTTTAAGCTCTGTTTCACTTGCTGCACCTACTTTGATAACTGCAACACCACCTGCTAATTTAGCTAAGCGCTCTTGTAATTTTTCACGATCAAAGTCAGATTCAGTTTCTTCAATTTGAGATTTCAATTGGCTAACACGTGCATCAATGCTGTTTTCGTCACCGTCACCATCAACAACAGTGGTATTATCTTTAGTTACTTCTACTTTACTTGCAGTACCTAACATATCAATTGATGCATCTTTTAAATCTAAGCCTAAATCATCAGTAATCACTTGCGCACCAGTTAAAATAGCTAAATCTTCAAGCATCGCTTTTCTACGATCACCAAAACCAGGTGCTTTTACTGCAACAGCTGTAAATGTGCCACGCATACGGTTTAGCACGATATTTGTTAATGCATCGCCTTCAACTTCATCAGCTACAATTAAGATTGGACGATTAGATTGAACCACTTGTTCTAATAAAGGTAAGATATCTTGGAAAGACGAGATTTTCTTATCTGTTACTAAAATGTATGGGCGTTCTAATTCAGCAACCATTTTATCTGAATCAGTAACCATATACGGTGATTGATAACCACGATCAAATTGCATACCTTCAACCACTTCTAGTTCAGTGTTTAGTCCATTTGATTCTTCAATTGTAATGACACCATCGTTACCTACTTTTTCCATAGCTTCAGAAATATAACGTCCAATTTCTTCATCTGCTGCTGAAATCGCACCTACTTGCGCAATTTCATTTTTATTTTCAACTTTTTGAGAATTTTCATGTAACGCTTCAACAGCAACTTTAACTGCTTTGTCGATACCTTGTCGTAAACCAACTGGGTTCGCACCACTTGTAACATTTTTCAATCCTTCTTGAATCATTGCTTGAGCTAATACTGTTGCAGTTGTAGTACCGTCACCTGCAATTTCATTTGTCTTATTTGCGACTTCTTGAACTAGTTTAGCCCCCATATTTTCATATGGATCTTCTAATTCGATTTCTTTAGCAATCGTTACACCATCGTTCGTAATTAAAGGTGCTGTAAACTCTTTATCTAATACAACATTACGTCCTTTAGGACCAATCGTTACTTTAACTGCATTTGCTAATTGGTCTACACCACGTAACATTGCTTGACGTGCATCTTCAGAGAATTTCAATTGTTTAACCATAAATGATAAACCTCCATTTGTTTAGTCATATTTCATTTTCGTTCTTTACAATTTATCTATGAATTAAGTTCTGTATTATTCAATAACTGCTAAAATATCTTCTTCATTTAATACCAGATATGTTTCATTATCTCGTTTAACTTCTGTACCAGCATATTGTTGGAACACGACACGGTCCCCTTCTTTCACTTCAGGAGTCACTCTTGTACCATCATTTAATAGACGTCCAGTTCCTACTGCAACGATAACGCCTTCGTTTGATTTTTCTTTAGCACTATCAGTTAAAACAATACCACTTTTAGTTGTTTGTTCTTGTTCTTTTTTCTCAATAATCACACGATTTCCAATTGGTTTTAGCATGATTGTTCCTCCTTAAAAAACCTAAAGTTTAGCACTTAACATTAAAGAGTGCTAACATACATTTATAATAATCAAATTTGGTCAAAATTTCAAGTCATAACCTTTTAATTAAGTTTTGTAACTTCAAGTTATTTACGATAAAATAAATTATAAACAAATATTTGGAGGAAAATTATGACAAGATTATGGGCATCATTGCTAACTGTTATTATTTATATATTGTCTCAATTTTTACCGCTTCTCATTGTAAAAAAATTACCATTTGTACAATATAGTGGCATAGAACTGACTAAAGCAGTCATTTACATACAACTTGTTCTATTTTTAATCGCCGCCACGACGATTATTTTAATTAATTTAAAAATTAAAAATCCAACAAAATTAGAATTAGAAGTTAAAGAACCTAAAAAATATATCATTCCATGGGCATTGCTTGGATTTGCATTGGTAATGATTTATCAAATGGTAGTGAGCATTGTATTAACGCAAATTTATGGTGGACAACAAGTAAGTCCTAATACAGAAAAGCTAATTATTATTGCTCGAAAAATACCTATATTTATCTTCTTTGTATCTATTATTGGTCCTTTATTAGAAGAATATGTATTCAGAAAAGTAATCTTTGGAGAATTATTTAATGCGATTAAAGGTAATCGTATCGTGGCATTTATTATTGCTACAACAGTAAGTTCATTAATATTTGCATTAGCACATAATGATTTCAAATTTATTCCAGTTTATTTTGGCATGGGTGTCATTTTTTCATTAGCATATGTTTGGACAAAACGGCTTGCTGTTCCAATTATTATCCATATGTTACAAAACGGATTTGTCGTTATATTCCAATTACTTAATCCTGAGGCTTTGAAAAAAGCCACGGAACAAGCGAATTTTATATATCACATTTTTATTCCATAATAAAAAAAACGAATCACACACGGATTATCGTCGCTGTGATTCGTTTTTATTTTTCTTTTTATTTCGCTTTACAAATAAGAATAGCATGATTGAAAATACCACCATCATAGAACATACAATTGCTAGCCAACTTTTACTATATGCAGTTGACGCACTTTTCTTATTATCTTCTTGTTTTTTAACTACTGTAAAATCGTCTTTTTCATGCGGTTCAAATGAGCGTTGTTTTGAATCCGGCTTATCTTCGGGCTTTTTCAAATCTGGCATTGATCCAATTTCACCAGTAATTAATGCGAGTACTTGTTCATCTAAATTACGATAGTACCTTTCTGATTTCAATGGATTGAAATATTGGAATCTAAAGTAATTCGATTGCTGTTGTAATCCATTTAAATATGCATTTCCGCTGAAATTTTGTTTTCGAATAATATTATAAATGTCTTCATCAGTAACTTCTCCATAATCTTTGCCCAACTTATTAATTTGATTTAAAATATACGGATTATACTTGTAAGCCCCATTTGCCAAGGCTAAAAATCGTTGGGATACAAAATCATTACCAGTAGGATTTTGTGAGTTTCCTTGATTCCCATTTGGTTGCCATTGACCTTGATTAGATCCATCTGAAGCATTTGGGTTCCATGTCCCCCCATTTTTCGAGCCACCAGAATGATTGGAATCCCCATGTTGATCGGGATCTGGTGACGGGTTAGGATTTGGCTTATTAGGGTCTGGTTTTGGATTCGGATTTGGCTTTGGTTTATCTGGATCTGGTTTTGGATCCGGATTTGGCTTTGGTTTATCTGGGTCTGGTTTTGGATCTGGATTTGGTTTCGGGTTATCTGGATCTGGTTTTGGATCCGGATTTGGCTTTGGTTTATCTGGGTCTGGTTTTGGATCCGGTTTTGGTTTCGGGTTATCTGGATCTGGTTTAGGATTCGGACTTGGGTTTTGGTTATTTGGGTCTGGTTTTGAATCTGTACTTGGGTTTTGGTTGTTTGAGTCTGGCTTCACATTATTCGAATCAGGATTAGCATCACGACTATTCGAACCTGTTCCTTCATTACCCGTTTGATTTGATTCGTGAGGTGTCCCAGTCTCATTATTATTCATTTCACTATTTACTGATGGTGAAGTTATATTATGATTCAAATTAGTAGTTGGTTTTTCTCCATTTAAGTTATCCTTTGCTTCAACTGTGTACGTTGCAAGCCCTAAACTACTACTACTTAAAATTAAAATACTTGTTGAAAGTAACATTTTCTTAAACCAATGATATGACATTTCACGAGACACCTCCCTTTTTCATGTAAGTATTAATCTAAGTATAATAAATATGCGTTGAAAATGCATTTATATTTGGAATTTGAAAATGAATATTAATATTCTTGAAATTTTCGTAAATATTGCTTTACAAGTACGAGTATAAATTTTATACTTAATCTATTAAGTATTCTTTACTAAAGAAGGAGCAATAATTATGGGCTTATTTAAAAAAGATAAAAAAGCAATGACTTTTGACAATGCAATGGAAGAAAGACGTTCAATATATAATTTGAAAGATTCGATATCAATTAGCGATGACGAATTAGAATCAATGATTGCACATGCAGTTAAACATGTTCCTTCATCATTTAATTCTCAATCAACTAGAATTGTTCTCTTGTTAAATGACAACAATAATAAATTTTGGGATAACACAAAAGCAATTTTAAAAGAAGTCATGGGAGAGAATCGTGATTTCGAGCCAACTGAACAAAAAATTGATAACTTCAAACATTCATACGGTACAATTTTGTTTTATGAAGATCAAGATGTTGTAAGTGGTTTACAAGAACAAATGCCAAACTACTATGATAATTTTGCAATATGGTCAACTCAAACAAATGCCATGCATCAATTTGCAATTTGGACTGCATTAGCTACTAAAGGCATAGGTGCTTCATTACAACACTATAATCCACTTGTTGATGAGATGACTTCAAATGAATTTAATATTCCTAAAAGTTGGAAACTTATTGCTCAAATGCCATTTGGTGATATTCGTGAAGCTGCTGGCGAAAAAACATTTAATCCAGTGGAAGATCGTTTCGTAATAAAAAAATAATCAATATATTGTTAGGAATGGGACAGAAATGATAAAGAATCATTAGTTATTCATTATGTAGTAGTTCTTACACATTAGCCGCTGCTAATGTGCACTTAAGAATAGGAATACATGAGTAAAACTCATGTATAAGAAATACTAATTTCTAAAGAAAAAGTATTTCTTTATGTTAGAGCCCACCCCAACTTGCATTGTCTGTAGAAATTGGTGTTCCAATTTCTCTATGTTGGGGCCCCATCAACTACTGTCAATATAACATTGTAGAGCCTAGGACTTTGATTTTATGTCCTGGGCTCGTTTTTTGCGTTTCAACATAACTTTTAGTAAGTTATATATAAGATCTATCAAGGATGTGATGTTATGAAAGTCCAAATTTATCAATTACCGATTATTTTTGGAGATAGTTCTAAAAATGAAGCTCAAATAACGCAATGGTTCGAAAAAAATATGAATGCTGAAGTAGATGTAGTCGTTTTACCTGAAATGTGGAATAATGGCTATGATTTAGAGCATTTAAATGAAAAAGCAGATAATAATCTAGGACAAAGTTTTTCATTTATTAAACATTTAGCTGAAAAATATAAAGTCGATATCGTAGCTGGGTCAGTTTCTAACATTAGAAACAATCAAATATTTAATACAGCTTTTAGTGTGAATAAAAGTGGCCAGCTAATTAATGAATACGACAAAGTTCATTTAGTTCCTATGTTAAGAGAGCATGAATTTTTAACTGCTGGCGAAAACGTAGCTGAACCCTTTCAATTGTCTGACGGTACTTATGTGACCCAACTTATCTGTTATGATTTACGTTTTCCAGAATTATTAAGATATCCTGCTCGCAGTGGTGCTAAAATTGCATTTTATGTGGCGCAATGGCCTATGTCACGTCTTCAACATTGGCATTCATTACTAAAGGCACGTGCAATTGAAAATAATATGTTTGTCATTGGAACTAATAGCACTGGATTCGATGGTAACACAGAATATGCTGGTCATTCGATAGTTATAAACCCAAATGGAGATTTAGTTGGAGAATTAAATGAATCCGCAGATATTTTGACTGTAGATTTAAACTTAAATGAAGTAGAACAGCAACGCGAAAATATACCTGTATTTAAAAGTATTAAATTAGATTTGTATAAATAAGAAGCGCCCGAAATAATATTTAACACATGTCATGACTAAACATAGATTTATGAGAGATTTTTCATAAGTCTATGTTTATTTTTTATAATAGATAACTCAGTAAGAACCCATTTCGCCCTTTGCAAATGAATGATTTTCTTAATTAAATTGATTATTCTTTTGACCTTTTCCAACATTAGACTTATTCAAAAATTTTAACGGCGGGTCTCATAATGATGATTAACTCATCCCTTCTTCATTACAAAAAAGGCCGCGAGCTTGGGAGGGGCTCACGACCATACTTATTATTAAGGGAATGTTTTACAGTTATTTTTTCAATCTATTTTTGGGGATGTTATTAATTATGAAAAAAATTTTATTTATCAAATAATGATAAATCGATGTTGTTTACGATAGCTTACATGCTAGAAATAATTATCTGTAATGATAATTAAGAAAAATACATAGCACTGAGTCCAAGGAAACTAACTCTACTAGCAAATGTTACTCACTTGCTAATTTTACATGGTTATTAAGTTGGGATGGCTTAATAACTCATACTTTTAGTACTATACGAAGATAACAAATTTACAATGAAAGTAATTAATTATTCATCTTATTTTTTAGTGAATTTGTTCACTGTGTCGATAATCCATTTTACTAAGTCACCGATTGTTGAAATGATATCTTGTGCCATTGAAATCACTCCTTCCTTAATTAAGATAAAAATTCTTAAAATTAAACAACTCATCAACTATTTTCCATCACATCTCTGTGATCTAGTTATATTAAAACATGCTAAAAGCATTTATTTTCCAATTTTTCTTAACTAGTCGTTTTTTATTCTTAACTGTAAATTTTTTTATGTTAAAATATTAAATACAAATTACATTTAACAGTTAAGTATTTATTTCCTACAGTTAGGCAATATAATGATAAAAGATTGTACTAAATCGTATAATGACAGTGAGGAGAGTGGTGTAAAATTGAATTATTTTGATAATAAAATTGACCAGTTTGCCACGTATCTTCAAAAGAGAAATAACTTAGATCATATTCAATTTTTGCAAGTACGATTAGGGATGCAGGTCTTAGCTAAAAATATAGGTAAATTAATTGTTATGTATACTATTGCCTATATTTTAAACATTTTTCTGTTTACGTTAATTACGAATTTAACATTTTATTTAATAAGAAGACATGCACATGGTGCACATGCACCTTCTTCTTTTTGGTGTTATGTAGAAAGTATTATACTATTTATACTTTTACCTTTAGTAATAGTAAATTTTCATATTAACTTTTTAATTATGATTATTTTAACAGTTATTTCTTTAGGTGTAATCTCAGTATATGCTCCTGCAGCAACTAAAAAGAAGCCCATTCCTGTGCGACTTATTAAACGAAAAAAATATTATGCGATTATTGTTAGTTTAACCCTTTTCATTATCACACTTATCATCAAAGAGCCATTTGCCCAATTCATTCAATTAGGCATCATAATAGAAGCTATTACATTATTACCTATTTTCTTTATTAAGGAGGACTTAAAATGAATACATTATTTAACTTATTTTTTGATTTTATTACTGGGATTTTAAAAAACATTGGTAACATCGCAGCTTATAGTACTTGTGACTTCATAATGGATGAAGTTGAAGTACCAAAAGAATTAACACAATTACACGAATAATTTAAATAGAGAGTGTGATAGTAGGTGGAATTATTAAATAGTTATAATTTTGTTTTATTCGTATTAACTCAAATGATATTAATGTTTACAATACCAGCTATAATTAGTGGTATTAAGTACAGTAAACTTGATTATTTTTTCATTATAGGAATTTCGACATTATCGTTATTTCTATTTAAAATGTTTGATAGCGCGTCCTTAATCATTTTAACTTCATTCATTATTATAATGTATTTTGTCAAAATCAAATGGTATTATATTTTGTTGATTATGACTTCACAGATTATTCTGTACTGTGCTAACTACATGTATATTGTTATATATGCATATATCACCAAGATTTCTGATAGTATATTTGTAATATTCCCTAGCTTTTTTGTAGTTTATGTGACTATTAGTATACTATTCTCATATATAATAAATAGAGTTCTCAAAAAAATTAGCACACCATATCTAATACTAAACAAAGGATTTTTAATAGTTATTTCGACTATCTTACTGCTTACTTTTTCATTATTTTTCTTTTATTCACAAATAAACTCGGATGAAGCTAAAGTAATAAGGCAGTATTCTTTTATTTTTATTGGTATCACTATATTTTTAAGTATATTAACATTTGTTATTTCTCAATTTCTCCTTAAAGAGATGAAATATAAACGTAATCAAGAAGAAATTGAAACCTATTATGAATATACATTGAAGATTGAAGCTATCAACAACGAAATGCGCAAGTTCCGTCACGATTATGTCAATATCTTAACAACGCTTTCAGAATTCATTCGAGAAGATGACATGCCTGGCCTACGTGATTATTTCAATAAAAATATTGTACCTATGAAAGACAATTTACAAATGAATGCTATAAAATTAAATGGTATCGAGAATCTTAAAGTACGTGAAATTAAAGGCTTAATTACTGCGAAAATTTTACGTGCACAAGAAATGAATATTCCGATTAGTATCGAAATACCCGATGAAGTAAGTAGCATTAACTTGAATATGATCGATTTAAGTCGCAGTATTGGTATTATTCTTGATAATGCAATTGAGGCATCAACTGAAATTGATGACCCTATCATTCGCGTTGCATTTATTGAAAGTGAAAATTCAGTAACGTTTATTGTTATGAATAAATGCGCTGATGATATACCACGCATTCATGAATTGTTCCAAGAAAGTTTTTCTACTAAAGGTGAAGGTCGTGGTTTAGGTCTATCAACTTTAAAAGAAATTGCTGATAATGCAGACAATGTCTTATTAGATACAATTATCGAAAATGGTTTCTTTATTCAAAAAGTTGAAATTATTAACAACTAGCCATAAGGATGTGAATGTATGAAAATTTTCATTTGCGAAGACGATCCAAAACAAAGAGAAAACATGGTTACCATTATTAAAAATTATATAATGATAGAAGAAAAGCCTATGGAAATTGCCCTCGCAACTGATAATCCTTATGAGGTGCTTGAGCAAGCTAAAAATATGAATGACATAGGCTGTTACTTTTTAGATATTCAACTTTCAACTGATATTAATGGTATCAAATTAGGCAGTGAAATTCGTAAGCATGACCCAGTTGGTAACATTATTTTCGTTACGAGTCACAGTGAACTTACCTATTTAACATTTGTCTACAAAGTTGCAGCGATGGATTTTATTTTTAAAGATGATCCAGCAGAATTAAGAACTCGAATTATAGATTGTTTAGAAACTGCACATACACGCTTACAATTATTATCAAGAGATAATAGCGTTGAAACGATTGAATTAAAACGTGGCAGTAATTCAGTGTATGTTCAATATGATGATATTATGTTTTTTGAATCATCAACAAAATCGCACAGACTCATTGCCCATTTAGATAACCGTCAAATTGAATTTTATGGTAATTTAAAAGAACTGAGTCAATTAGATGATCGTTTCTTTAGATGTCATAATAGCTTTGTCGTCAATCGCCATAATATTGAATCTATAGATTCGAAAGAGCGAATTGTCTATTTTAAAAATAAAGAACACTGCTATGCATCGGTGAGAAACGTTAAAAAAATATAATAAGATAATAAAGTCAGTTAACGGCGTATTCAATTGTAAATCTTGTTGGATTTTAACAAGATAACTAGCAAATGCACTGTATAGCTGGCTTTTTAATTGTTTAATAACAAAATTAAATATGACGCGTGAATTAAAAAATGATGTAACGTTTCTTTGTATACCTATTCCTATTACTACATAATTTATCAATTTCTATTTCACTCTACAATCCTATGGCGCAATTTTTAACAAAATATACTAAATTTGAAATCGACAGTTTCCTTAAATAAAATACTACAATTTCCTACCCCATGAATCTTATTTTGTTTTAAAAAACAGTGTAGCACAAGATTCAACTTGTTTCCTACACTGTTTTATAAATGAATTATTTAAAATGCTTGTTCAACCTCTTGTAATGTTGGCAAACTATTAATAGCACCATACTTCGTTGTCACTATTGCAGCAACGCGATTGCTAAACGCTAAAATTTCCTCACCTTCATTTTCAAATAACTGAGTTAAATTTAACACATCGGTTGCTAAAATCCTGCTAATAACTGCACCAATAAAAGCATCCCCTGCCCCAGTTGTATCAACAGGTTTTACCTTATAGCCACTATGATAATGATTAATACCATTTTTCAAATATACGGCAGCACCATCTGCTCCCTTCGTATAAATGACTACAGTAACATTACCTGTAAATAATGATTGAATCGCTTCATTTTCATCATGAATACCTGTAATAAATTCTAATTCTTCATCTGAAACTTTTACAATATGCGCCAATGGCAAAAAGGTATGAATAGTTTGTCTTAAATCTTCAGCGTTATCCCATAATGGCAATCTTACATTAGGATCAAATACGACAGTACCATTTGCATTTAATGTTTTGGTAATCAATTGATAATGTGCATCTCTCATCGGACTATCGACCAAATCAACAGAACAAAAATGTACTACATCATTTTCATTCACATCAATATCATTCACAAAACTTGGTTCAAATAACATATCAGCAGAGGGCTTACGATAAAAAGAAAAATCTCGCTCGCCCGCTTCAGTCAAACTCACAAAAGCTAACGCAGTGTTTGCTTCATTCGTGCGATACACTTTTGATACATCTACACCAATACTTGATATCGTTTCAATAATGCTATCTCCAAATGCATCATTACCTAATTGTGTAATCATATACGCTTGTTGTCCTAACTTTTGAACTGTACAAGCTACATTGCATGGCGCGCCACCAATTTGCTTCGTAAATGTTTGAACATCTTTTAAATTCGCATTTGTAATATTTGGAATAAAATCAATTAACGCTTCTCCTATTGAAAATAGACGTCTCATTTATGTTCATCCTTTAAATCATATTTAGTAAATTGTAAATATACTTGCCCTGATTCTGTTGATGTTTTAATACCTAGTGCGTCTTCTGTCGGGAAAATTCGAGATGTCAAAACACGTTCCCCATCATTACAGAAAATTTCTATACTTGATGTATCAACAAAAATTTGTAATTGCTTTAATGGCGTGTCTAATATCGTACTACGCGACGTACCTTCAACATTTGTCGGCAATAAACCACTGTCGCTGCGATCTAATGTTATTTTATTTTCACGCTTGTTATAAGCAATTAATGTTGAAGAAGTCTTAGATGTACGTAATTCAAAGTACACTTCGGTAGCATCATTATCCAAAATATCTATGATTAATTCATACTGTTTACCTTCATACGGATGTAATTTTCGAGTAAATTTATTTGCATAGCCTAATGCTGTCTCTTTATTGTGACGTAATTTTTCCAACGCTGGATATGGACGTTGCTTAAGTTGACCATTTTCTACATTTAATACACGAGGAATTGTTAAGCAATGGGCCCATCCTTCATTATCAGTAGGATATTCGATTTCCGGTAACCCCATCCATCCAATTAGTACTCGTCGGCCTTTTTCATCTAAAAATGTTTGAGGTGCATAGAAATCAAAGCCATTATCAAGCTCGACAAAATTTTCATGTTCATATGTTAACTTTTCAATATCAAACTTTCCAAGTATATAACCACTTTGATAAATATTTTTGAACTGATCGCCTTTTGGTTCAATACCTTGTGGACAAATAAGTATGACATCTTGATTATCTACATTAAAGTAATCTGGGCATTCCCACATATATCCAAAATCATCCAACTCTGTATTTATTTCACCTAAATAATGCCAATTAATTATATCTTCAGTATTATAAAGTAATAATCGACCTTGCTGATCATTATTTTGTGCGCCAATGATCGCGTAATATTTCTCACTATATTTAAATACTTTAGGATCTCTAAAATGACTCGTATACCCTTCTGGTTGTTGGCTAATTACTGGCTTTGGAAACTTTTCTACTGAACCGTCTTCTTTCAATCGTGCAATCATCTGACTCGCATGTCGTTGCCAATGATTATCTCGATGATTTCCTGTGTACATATAATATAAATGCCCGTTATATTCAAAAGCGCTACCGCTATATACACCATGGCTGTCATATTTAGTATCTGGATTTAAAATTGGCCCTTCAGCTTTAAAGTTTATTAAGTCATCACTCGTGTAGTTATACCAATACTTTAAGCCATGTACTGCGCCTAATGGGAACCATTGATGTGAAACATAATACTTCCCTTTATAAAAAATAAGTCCGTTGGGGTCATTTAATAAGCCTGTTTCTGGTTGTATATGAAATTGTTGACGAAATTTTGATTGATCAACTTGTTGTTTTAATGTTTTAAAATACTCAGTATCAACGTCCTCGATTCGTTGATAACGTTCTTCTCTAGTCCATTCGGTCATAATATTTACCCAGTCCTCCTTTTATAATTTATGCTGTTAACAATTTATATTCTATTATAGCAAATTTTACCTACGTTCTTTAACTTTTAACCTATCCATTTATAGTTATATGGTATCGGTTCCACATTTATTTTAAAAAATACAGCGTCTAAATATTAACATCTACTGTGACGCTATATGGCATATCTTGCTTTTTAAGCATCTGTTGTATCTCTTCCATCGCGCATTGGCCAGCTTCAAAATAATTATAATGAATTGTTTTTATCGATGGAGACACTAATTGTGTCATTGGGTCACCACCAAAACCATATATATGATGTGGTTTCATAACATCTTTTTTATCAGAATAATATTTATAGGCAGCTAATGCAATCGTATCAGTTGCTCCAACAACCGCATCTACTTGCTCCACATTTTCCAAAACATTTGCAACATCTTTTTGTGCTTCCACATAAGTAAAATTTGTTTCATGTATATTAGGTTTAATTTGGTATTTAGCTAACTGGTCAAGTAAACCACGTTTTCTATGTATACCAACTGCAATATCTTTTTCACTTACGCTAAACACTTCAACTTGTTGATATCCCTGTTGACCAATCCATTCGCCTATAATTTGACCTGCTTTATAATCATCATGCACAATACTATGAAGTTGTTCATGTTGTTGACCAACAATAACGATTGGTACATTCATTTTATTAATGACTTCAATATGTCTCTCTGTTATATCTGTAGCCATTAAAACAATACCATCTACTTTACTGCGTGCTAATGTTTCAAGCGCTTGTATTTCTGCTTCGATATTTAAACCTGTATAATTTAAAATTAATTGTGATTCATATTTTTGGCATTGTTTTGCCAATCCTTTGATTGTTTCGTCTACTGCATATGAATTCATTCTAGGTATAATGGCACCAATAAGGTGTGTTTGTCTCGCTCTTAAACTTTGAGCAAATTGATTCGGTTGATAGTCATGTTCTGCTATAATTTTTGTTAATTTTTCACTTGTTTTTTTACTGACAGATCCATTATTTAAAAATCTAGATACTGTACTTTTTGAAACGCCTGCCAATTTGGCAATATCAGATATATTTTTCATACTTATTCACCTATCATTATTTGTGACACTTAGCCTTATTTTAGCATATGTGTAACCGCTTTAAATAATATTTCTGCTTCTTTCATAAAAAGATTTCAAAATAAAACTTTTGTATAACAAAATGTCCCAACATCAACCTTTAGTTAAATGTCAGGACAATGAATATTCTATGTAAATATATTCTAATATCGAATATGTTTATTGAATCTATTTAGCTCACCTTCAAAGTAAGCATGTTCACCGTGAACAATCTTGTCTAATCCTATATTCGTTTCTTGTTCCGTAACAGATAATGGTGTAATTAATTTAATTACTTTCGCAATAATAAACGTCATGACGATACTAAAAATTACAACTGCTGTTACACATAATATTTGTACAAGTACAATATGTATGTCACCAGTATAAATAAAGCCATTCTCAATGTCAGGATTTGCCTTTTTACTTTGGAAAACTGCTGTTAAAACAGCACCAATAATACCACCAACACCATGAATACCAAATGCATCTAATGCATCATGATATTTTAGTTTTACCTTGATGTAATTAATGACAATATAACAACAGATACCTCCTATTAAAGCCATTATTGTTGCACTAAGATATGTTACATATCCTGCTGCAGGAGTAATAACAACTAATCCTGCTAATGCACCGAGTAAAAGTCCAAGTAAACTTGTCGTCTTTTTAAAAATATATTCTAAAATTAACCAACCTATAGCACCTGCACTGGCTGAAATGACAGTATTTGTAAATGCAAGCATCGCAATATTATCAAATAAAAAAGCACTACCTACATTAAATCCATACCAACCAATCCACACGAATATACCGCCAATCAACGTAATGATAAGATTATGTGGTGTTGATTCAGAATGTTTGTTTCCTTTTCCAATCATAATAGCTAATACTAAACCAGAAACACCTGATGTAATATGAACAACCGTACCTCCAGCGAAATCTAATACACCGAGCTTGTTAATCCAACCGCCGCCCCAAACCCAATGTGCTACTGGACTGTATACAAGAGCAGTCCATATTACTACGAATAATAAATAAGGAATAAACTTCATTTTCTCAGCGATTGAACCAGATAAAATAGAAATTGCAATCGTACAAAACATCATTTGAAATAACATAAACAAAGCGAAAGGAATATGTGGGCTAATATCTTCTTGAGTCGCAAAACCTACATGATTAAGAAAAGTATATTCCCAATTTCCGAACCATAAATTCCCTTCCCCAAAACTAATTGTAAAACCAACTGTTATCCATACAAATGTGACAAGCACAATTGCTGCCATACTTTGCATGACAGTATTAAGCGCATTTTTAGATTGAACTAACCCACCATAAAATAAACTTAATCCTGGTGTCATTAGCCAAACTAATAATGTACACAAAAACATAAATATCGTATCGTTAAGATTCATACTTACCACTCCCTTGTTTTCATAATAATCTGACAATTTATAAAAAGCAAAAATGCGTTAAGTTTTATTACATCTTTTGGAATAAAATATGCCACGCTATATAAAATGATTTCATGAACTAAAACAAAAAAGACTACTTACTCACTTTTAAATTAGCGGAAGTAGCCATAGAATCTAATATCTATTTTATTGTTAAAATGATAACGTTAAACTTTTTGAATTGTAATTGTCCATGAAGCATTATCAATTTGTTCATAGTTTGTTACAGGATAACCATTTTCTGCAGCCCAATTTGGAATGGCTTCCGTCGCTTGCGTGCAATCAAAATCAATTTTTAATTCATCTCCAGATTGCAATGTTGCCATTTTCTTTTGCGCTTCAATTAACGGAAATGGACATACCATTCCTACTGTACCTAATTCGTGTATCATAATTATTTCTCCTTTTCCAATCACTTTTATTTGATCAACATCATTTGCATAATAATCTTCTATACTATTTGCGTTTGCTGTTTAACCTTTGCAGATTGTTGGTGTACTTTTTTCATTGGACGAACAAAGATAAAATGACTCATTGTCCATACACCAACTATCATCGATGCTAGCGCAATCCATCCTTGCCAAGTCATCGTTGCCGTTTCAACCAAACCGTTACCGATAGAACAACCACCAGCAACTGACGCACCAAATCCCATACATATGCCACCAATGGCACTGTTTCGTATTGTAATCTTGTCTGGCAATCGCCATTTAAATTCTCTTGATCCTCTAGCTGCAATATATGAACCAATGAAAATTCCTAGAACTAAAAAGACACCCCAATCAATAAATTTAGTTTCACCTGTAATCAAAAAGTGTACTAAATTTGCTGAAGGCGTTGTTATACCTAAACCGTCATTTCTTCCAGTTGATGCACTCATTGGCCAAGCTAAGAGTGCGATAAGTCCAATTACAATTGCTGCAATAAATGGATGGTATCGTTTTTCGAAAAGGTAATATCTAATACCTGTATAACGTTGCTTTAGTTTTGGAACAGCAACTCGAACTTTCTTATTATTGAGTGTTCTTACAACTAGAAAAATGGTGATTATAGTTAATATAACGACTAATCCCCAAAACGGAATGCCAGTTGTTTGAGACATATCACTATTTACATTCGTTGGTTGATTAATTTTATCCATTACTGGCTTTAAAATCCCTGTTTTAGTGATTGCTGCAGTAACAGCATATAATACTAATGCAATCCAACTACCAATTAGCCCTTCACCAGCGCGATACCAAGTACCTGTTGCACATCCTCCAGCCAATACTATTCCAATTCCAAAAATAAAAGAACCTATAATTGTTCCCAATATTGGAAAACTATGTGCAGGAATTTGTAAAATATCTGTTGCCGTCAAAATCAATAATCCTATACTTTGAATAGTAATAGCGATTAATAATGCATAGAACATCTTATTATTCTTTTGCACATACATATCTCGAAAGCCACCTGTTAAACAAAATCTTGTTCTTTGCATGACAAAACCTAAGAGTCCCCCGACAATTAAGCCACTAAAAATCATCCACATAATCCTAACCTCTCATTTCCGATAAGTTTAGTATGTATTATAGGTGATGATTTTCTTGTTTTCAACCTTATACACAATATTTTTGATATTTATATTATATTCATATAAGGAAGGCGATTAATTACGATTCATCATTATATCTCTACGTGTTAATTTATTAACCTATACTATATTTATCAACACAACAGTTTTTCCTTTCATTTTCAAACATAACAGAAAAAGCCTGAGACATACTTAGTCCCAGACTGTTCTATAATTAATTAAAGATATAACAAGGTTAATCATTCAAAGCTAACATCACATTTATTCACTGTAATTTTTCATAAAGAATAATAATGACTGTAATTCTATACCTAAGTCAATTTGATGTACTTGCACATCTGAAGGCGTATTAATTCTACCAGGAGTGAAGTTTAAAATACCTTTCACACCAGCTTGGACGAGTTCATCTGCAACTTTCTGTGCAACTCTTTCTGGTGTAGTTAGAATCACAACATCTATTTCTTCCTTCTTCAATGTTGTTATTAATTCATCGTTATCTTTAACAATAACGTTCCCTATTTTCTGGCCAATAACATCTTCTTTTACGTCAAACGCTTCTGTAATCGTCATATCGTCATGTATTGAAAAGTTATATGTGAGCAAAGCTTTCCCTAGGTTCCCAACTCCGACAATTGCGATTTTGATCATGTCACTCTCGCTTAGTTCAGATTTAAAGAAATCCAATAAACTATCTATATTATATCCGTACCCTTTTTTACCTAATTCGCCAAAATATGAAAAGTCACGACGAATTGTTGCCGAGTCAATTTGTAACGCATCGCTAATCGCTTTTGAATTTACACGATCTATACCTTTAGATTTTAATGAACTGACAAATCTATAATATAACGGCAAACGTTTTAAAGTTGCTCGAGGAATTTTAACTTGGTCACTCATTCGCTATTTCCTCCTTCGTGTTTGAATGAATTATATCTATGTATTCAAACGAGTTAGAGCGTAATTGTTAGATTATTAAAAAACAAATAATTGATTACAATGAATACCTAAATATTATACATTATTGAATTTTAAAAATAAATATCTTAGTTTCAAGACGGCGTTTTATACTGTAAAATGGTTATTAATGTAATAATTACGACTTTTTTCATAAGTTAATAAAATTTGAGAAAGACGAAAGGTGAAGATCGAATGATACTTTTACAACTCAATCATATATCAAAATCGTTCGATGGTGAAGATATATTTACTGATGTTGATTTTGAAGTAAAAACTGGTGAACGAATTGGTATCGTAGGAAGAAATGGCGCCGGTAAATCAACATTGATGAAAATTATAGCTGGCGTAGAAAACTATGATTCTGGAAATGTGTCAAAAATTAAAAACTTAAAACTAGGTTATTTAACTCAACAAATGACTTTAAATTCTAATGCAACAGTTTTTGAAGAAATGTCAAAACCATTTGAACATATTAAACGAATGGAAAGCTTAATCAAAGAAGAAACAGATTGGTTATCAAAACATGCAAATGATTACGATAGTGATACATATAAAACACATATGTCCCGTTATGAATCTTTATCGAATCAATTTGAACAATTAGAAGGATATCAATATGAAAGTAAAATTAAAACAGTACTTTACGGGTTAAATTTTAGTGAAGAAGATTTCAATAAACCTATCAATGATTTTAGCGGTGGCCAAAAAACACGTTTATCTTTAGCTCAAATGCTATTAAACGAACCTGATTTATTACTTTTAGATGAACCTACTAACCACTTAGATTTAGAAACGACAAAGTGGCTTGAAGATTATCTACGTTATTTTAAAGGTGCAATCGTCATCATCAGCCATGATCGTTACTTTTTAGATAAAATAGTTACTCAAATTTATGATGTGGCTTTAGGTGATGTCAAACGCTATGTTGGTAATTACGAGGAATTTATACAGCAACGGGATTTATATTATCAAAAACGAATGCAAGAATATGAAAGTCAACAAGCAGAAATAAAACGATTAGAAACTTTTGTTGAGAAAAATATTACCCGTGCTTCAACAAGTGGAATGGCAAAAAGTAGACGTAAGATTTTAGAAAAAATGGAACGCATTGATAAACCAATGTTAGATGCCAAAAGTGCAAATATTCAATTTGGCTTTGACCGGAATACAGGTAATGACGTCATGCATGTAAAAAATTTAGAAATCGGTTATCAAACTGCAATTACCAAACCTATCAGTATAGAGGTCTCTAAAGGCGATCATATAGCAATCATTGGGCCAAATGGTATTGGAAAATCGACCTTAATTAAAACTATTGCTAATCAACAAAAAGCGCTTAATGGCGATATTACTTTCGGCGCAAATTTACAAATTGGTTATTATGATCAAAAGCAAGCAGAATTTAAATCTAGTAAAACGATTTTAGATTATGTGTGGGATCAATATCCGTTAATGAATGAAAAAGATATTCGAGCAGTTCTTGGACGTTTCTTATTTGTACAAGACGATGTTAAAAAGATAATTAATGATTTATCTGGTGGTGAAAAAGCACGTTTACAACTAGCACTACTTATGTTGCAACGTGACAATGTACTTATTTTAGATGAACCTACCAACCACCTCGATATAGATTCAAAAGAAATGTTAGAGCAAGCACTCCAACATTTTGAAGGAACAATACTATTTGTTTCCCATGATCGTTACTTTATTAACCAATTAGCAAACAAGGTATTTGATTTAACAATTGATGGCGGAAAGATGTATTTAGGAGATTATCAATATTACATTGAAAAAGTTGAGGAAGCGGAAGCGTTGAAAGCGCACCAAGAAGAACAGTCAGTTAACGTACAAGCACATAAAAAGTCTATGGAACAATCGTCGTATCATAACCAAAAAGAACAAAGACGTGAACAACGCAAACTTGAACGACAAATATCCGAGTGTGAAAATGAAATAGAAACTTTAGAGACTACTATCTTACAAATAGACGAGCAATTAACCCAACCAGAAGTTTATAACAATCCACAAAAAGCAAACGAATTAGCTATCCAAAAACAAGATAGCGAACAAAAATTAGAACACGCTATGTCTAAATGGGAAGAATTACAACAAAAACTATAAAAATATACATAACTCTAACTGTAAAATCGCTATAGTTAGAGTTATTTTTTTACAAATTTTAATTTTTTTATTCACAATAAAAACGCTGATATTAAAGCTATCCACAGACTTATCCTAGTTATCCACAAGTAAATTAACACTAATCAATTATTTATTTTCTGTTTTCCCACCTGATATCCACAATAAATGACGTTATCAACACCTTTTATCCACAAGTTATTCACTCTTTGTTGATAAGTACGCATGTTCTCTATTGACATTGTTTTTATCAAAATTCATTGTTAAGACACTTTCTTTATGAAATAAGGCTGGGACATAAATCCCTAAAAAACAGCAGTAAGATAATTTTCAATTAGAAAATATCTTACTGCTGTTCTCTATTTATACAATACTTCGTATTGAATGGCTTCGCTTTCCTAGGGTGCCGTCTCAGCCTCGGTCTTCGACTGGCACTGCTCCCTCAGGAGTCTCGCCATTAATACTACGTATTAACATGTAATTTTACTTTGAAATACTTTAAAAAAATAAGACACTTTGCCCAACTTGCACATAAATGTAAAATTCAATAAAATGAATTTTCTGTGTTGGGTCCCTTCGTATAATTTAATAAATACCACTAAACTAAATTAACGAGGTGCCTTATGTATAAAAATTATAACATGACCCAACTTACACTACCAATAGAAACTTCTGTTAGAATTCCTTAAAATGATATTTCGCGATATGTAAATGAAATTGTTGAAACGATACCTGATAGCGAATTCGATGAATTCAGACATCATCGTGGCGCAACATCCTATCATCCAAAAATGATGTTAAAAATCATCTTATATGCATATACTCAATCTGTATTTTCTGGTCGTAGAATAGAGAAATTACTTCATGACAGTATTCGAATGCTGTGGTTAGCTCAAGATCAAACACATTATTAAAAATAAATAAGGGGATACTTATGAGCACAAATCAAACATTTTTAATATTTGTTATAGCAATTATTCTACTTACATCTGTAATAGGAATTGTTGGACGATACATGAGTCGTCAACGTCTATTAAAATCTATGGAAACATTATGGCAAACGATTTCTCCATTAGAAGCTTTTATCAGACCGAACTCACATTTCGACTATGAGTATAAGCTCTACAAGGAAAAATTTGAATCACATTCATTAGTTGATGATAAAACTTGGTCCGACTTAAATATGAATGCAATCTTTCATAAGATGAATTATAATTTAACAGCTATTGGTGAAATGAAGCTATATGCCTGTTTACGTGGAATGCTTTCAATTACGAACAAATCATTACTTAGTTTATTTAATGATAATGCTGAATTTAGAAAAAACGTAACATATCATTTAGCTTTGATTGGTAAAACTGTTTATCCAACATTTCCAGACCAAATCACACCAGTAAAACGTCATAATATATTGTTTCTATGCCCGTTTTTACCAGTTATCTCATTTGCAGTTATATTTATTAATTCACAAGTTGGTATTTTATTATTTCTTATGAGTTGCCTATTTAATCTCATTTTATCAGCAACTTTAAAGCGTACATATGAGGATGACTTAAAATCTATCTTTTATGCATCCAATGTTTTAAAACAAGGCTATACTATCTCAAAAATTAAACATGCTCCACAACCTGAAGTCAATTTTAAGCAATTTAGAACAGCACGTCATTTAACGAGTGTTTTAGCTGAAGTTAATGATGAAGATATCGGAGCTATGGTAATTAAACTAGTTAAACTTATTTTCATGCTTGATTATGTTTTATTTCATTCAATTCAAAAAAGCTATACAACACATATGAATGAGCTTAAAAATTGTTTCGATTACATAGCTGAATTAGATAATCATTATGCATTAGCAATGTATCGTAGAACGCTAGAATGTTATACTGAACCACAAATTGATGATTCAAATGATGGCATAGTATTCTCTGAGTTAACACATCCACTCATAGCAGATGCAGTAGCCAATGATTTCTCACTATCACAAAATATACTGTTAACTGGGTCTAATGCTTCGGGTAAATCAACATTTATGAAATCCATAGCAATAAACATTATTCTTGCATCGGCTATACAAACAGTTACCGCAAGCAAATTTGTATATCAACCTGGAATTGTGTTCACGTCAATGGCAAATGCCGATGATGTGTTATCAGGCGATAGTTATTTTATGGCTGAATTAAAATCTATTAAGCGTATTGTTGAAATTCCAGATAATCAAAAAATATACTGCTTTATAGATGAAATTTTTAAAGGTACCAACACAACTGAACGAATTGCCGCTTCAGAATCAGTACTATCATTTTTACATGAAAAATCTAACTTTAGAGTTATTGCAGCAACACATGATATTGAGTTAGCTGAACTCTTAAAACAACGTTATGAAAATTATCATTTCAATGAGGTAATAGAAAATAATAACATACATTTTGATTACAAAATTAAGCCTGGCAAAGCAAATACTCGTAATGCCATCGAATTATTAAAAATCACTTCATTTCCAGCAAAAATATATGAACGAGCAAAAGATAATGTCCCGAAAATTTAGCATTTAACTTTAAATATAAAAACGTCAGCTATCACATGACAGAAGACTATGAACAGTTTCAATAATGTTCATCGTAATCATGTTAATAACTGACGTTTATTTTATTCTGCAGAATACTCTTCTAAATCTATATTGCTGTGCCCATTTAATGCTAAATCAGCAAATCGACCTTGCTGATACAAATAGTGGCCGGCAACGCCTATCATTGCAGCATTATCTGTGCATAATTTAGGACTTGGGATAGTTAATTGAATGTCATTGACTTTGCATTGATCCGCTAAAGATTGACGTAATCCTTTATTACTCGCCACGCCACCAGCAACAATTAATCGCTGAACACTATATTCTTTACAAGCTTGAATAGCTTTAAACGTAAGCACCTCTACAACACTATTTTGAAAGCTCGTTGCTACGTTAGCTTCAATGATTGGAATATTTTTTTGTCGTTGATTGTGAAGTTGATTGATCACGGCACTTTTCAACCCACTAAAACTAAAATCATAACTATCTTTATCCAACCAAACACGAGGGAATGAATAAGTATCTTCACCTTCAGCAGCCAACCGATCAACTTGTGGACCACCTGGATAATTTAAACCAATTGTTCGTGCCACTTTATCATAAGCCTCACCTACTGCGTCATCTCGTGTTTCACCAATGACTTCAAATGATAAATGATCTTTCATATAAACTAATTCAGTATGTCCACCTGAAACAATAAGTGCAATTAGCGGGAATGTTAATGGCTCTTCTATGTGATTAGCATATATATGTCCTGCAATATGATGAACAGGAATAAGTGGCTTATCGTAAGCAAATGCCAATGCTTTGGCTGCATTAACACCTATTAGTAACGCACCAATTAGTCCAGGGCCTTCTGTAACCGCTATGGCATCAATATCTTCCATTGATACATCGGCATCCACTAGTGCCTCGTTTATTGTTGTTGTTATACCTTCAACGTGATGTCTACTTGCCACTTCGGGAACGACACCGCCAAATCGTTTATGACTTTCAATCTGACTTAAAACTGTATTTGATAAAATCTCTCTCCCATTTTTTATAACACTAACGCTTGTTTCATCACAACTTGTTTCAACAGCTAGTATTAATATATCTTTAGTCATTTAAATTCACCCACATAACCATTGCGTCCTCACCTTCACCATAATAATTTTTACGTTTACCACCATATTGAAATCCTAAATTTTCATATACATGTTGTGCCACTTTATTATTAACTCTTACTTCTAAACTCATCACATCACAAGTGTGACTTGCATAGTTTATTCCGTATTTTAAAAGCATTTGACCTAAACCATAGCCTCTATAATTATCATCGATTGCAACTGTTGTAATTTGAGCTTGATCGATAACAATCCATAAACCTAAATAACCAATAATTTGTTGTTCAAATTCTAAGACAAAATATTTCGCAAAGTTATTTTGCTCTATTTCATGATAAAATGCGTCAATTGTCCAAGAACTGTCATTGAAACTCCGACGCTCAAGATCAAAGACTTGTGGCACATCTTCTTTAGTCATCTCTCTAATGTTTAATTGTTCTTTTGACTGTTGATCCAATTTCGTTCCGCCTCAGCTAATTTATGGTATTTAGGAGTAAATGTATGTACGTCTGAAGGTTTATCTATCAATTGATACATGACTGATGCATTTGGTAGCTGCGCAATCACTTCACCTTGTAATTCATCTTGTAATTTTACAGTATCTTTCCCAATATAAATAAATGGTTGGTTTAAATCTTCTAAAAAAGCTCGCAATGCCTCTATCGACATATATTGATCTTCTAAAATAGTCACTAATTGACCATTTTGCCACTGGAATATGCCTGTATAAACTGCTTGTCGTCTTGCATCAAACACAGGAACCAATAATTTATCAGTATGGTCGATTGTTGCTGCCAATGCCTTTAATGATGAAACACCATATAATTTAACATCTAACGCATACGCTAATGTTTTAGCAACAGTAACACCGATACGTAAGCCAGTATATGAACCAGGACCTTCAGCAACAATAATCGCATCTAATTGCTGTTTAGCTATTTTGCTCTGCTCAAATAGCTGACTAATCGCAGGCATTAATTGCACCGAATGATTTTGTTTAGAATCCGTAGTTATTTCAGCTAAAACTTCATCGTTTTGCATCAATGCTACTGATAATGGTTGATTCGATGTATCAATGAGCAGCGAATTCATGAATAATTGCCTCCTTAATTTGTTCAAAATGTTCTCCTTGCGCGAACAACTCAATTTGTCTTGTATTTTCAGATATTGTTGAAATATTAATAGATAAATGCGTCGCTGGAAGTAAATCTTTTATAAATTGACTCCATTCAATAACAGTAATTGCCTGATCTTCGAAAAATTCATCAAACCCTAAATCTTCATCAGAATCTTCTAAGCGATAACAATCCATATGATGCAATTTTAAATTTTTACCCCTATATGATTTAATGATGTTAAATGTCGGGGAATTAATCGTACGTCTTACACCAAGAGCTTTTCCTATAAATTGCGTTAACGTTGTTTTACCTGCTCCTAAATCTCCGTTAAGTAAAATCAAATCACCACTTTTCAATTGCTCAACTAAAAATATAGCAAATTGATTCATTTCATCTAAATTATTTATCTTTATCAATGTTGATTCTCCTATATTATGCTTTTCATTCATAAAAATGATTATCCATTGTTCAATCGTATCTAACTTTATATTTAACCTTTATATTGTAACAAATTTCAACTTAAATTTCTTATCTTTGAAACAGATTATCTATTCAAAGTTAATTGTAAGAAAATTTAAAATATTTGTTGACATACTAAAGCAGATATAGTAAATTAAATTTATCAAATTTTTAGACAATTCTAACTATTAAAGTGATATATACCATTCACGGAAGGAGTATAATAAAATGCTTAATCAATATACTGAACATCAACCGACAACTTCAAATATTATTATTTTATTATACTCTTTAGGACTCGAACGTTAGTAAATATTTACTAAACGCTTTAAGTCCTATTTCTGTTTGAATGGGACTTGTAAACGTCCCAATAATATTGGGACGTTTTTTTATGTTTTATCTTTCAATTACTTATTTTTATTACTATAAAACATGATTAATCATTAAAATTTACGGGGGAATTTACTATGCGAAGCGATATGATCAAAAAAGGAGATCACCAAGCACCAGCAAGAAGTCTTTTACATGCCACGGGCGCGCTAAAAAGTCCAACTGATATGAACAAACCATTTGTAGCTATTTGTAACTCTTATATTGATATTGTTCCTGGACATGTTCATTTAAGAGAGCTTGCAGATATAGCTAAAGAAGCAATTAGAGAAGCCGGTGCCATTCCATTTGAATTCAATACAATTGGTGTTGATGATGGAATAGCTATGGGACATATCGGAATGCGATATTCTCTACCATCACGTGAAATTATTGCAGATGCAGCTGAAACTGTAATTAACGCTCATTGGTTTGACGGCGTATTTTACATTCCTAATTGTGACAAGATTACACCCGGTATGATTTTAGCAGCCATGAGGACAAACGTACCAGCTATCTTTTGCTCTGGTGGACCAATGAAAGCTGGCTTATCTGCACATGGAAAAGCATTAACACTTTCATCAATGTTTGAAGCAGTCGGCGCATTTAAAGAAGGATCGATTTCTAAAGAAGAATTTTTAGATATGGAACAAAATGCCTGCCCTACTTGTGGTTCATGTGCTGGGATGTTTACTGCAAATTCAATGAACTGTTTGATGGAAGTTTTAGGTCTAGCATTACCATACAACGGTACTGCACTTGCAGTCAGTGATCAGCGACGAGAAATGATTCGCCAAGCAGCTTTTAAATTAGTTGAAAATATTAAAAATGATTTAAAACCACGTGATATCGTTACTCGCGAAGCAATTGATGATGCATTTGCACTTGATATGGCTATGGGTGGTTCAACAAACACGGTACTGCATACGTTAGCCATTGCCAATGAAGCTGGTATTGATTATGACTTAGAGCGCATTAATGCTATTGCCAAACGCACACCATATTTATCAAAAATAGCACCTAGTTCATCGTATTCAATGCATGATGTGCATGAAGCTGGTGGCGTCCCAGCAATTATTAATGAATTGATGAAGAAAGATGGCACGTTACACCCAGATAGAATCACAGTTACTGGCAAAACGTTACGTGAAAATAACGAAGGCAAAGAAATTAAGAACTTTGATGTCATTCACCCTCTTGATGCACCATATGATGCACAAGGCGGTTTATCTATCTTATTTGGTAATATCGCCCCTAAAGGCGCATTTATTAAAGTTGGCGGCGTTGATCCATCTATCAAAACATTTACTGGGAAAGCAATTTGTTTCAATTCGCATGATGAAGCTGTTGAAGCAATAGACAATCGTACCGTTCGTGCAGGCCACGTCGTTGTCATTAGATATGAAGGACCTAAAGGTGGACCAGGTATGCCTGAAATGTTAGCACCTACTTCCTCTATTGTTGGTCGCGGCTTAGGTAAAGATGTTGCATTAATTACTGATGGGCGTTTTTCCGGTGCCACAAGAGGTATTGCAGTTGGTCATATTTCCCCTGAAGCTGCATCTGGTGGACCAATTGCCTTAATTGAAGATGGTGATGAGATTACTATTGATTTAACAAATCGTACATTAAACGTAAACCAGCCTGAAGATGTTCTAGCGCGTCGCCGAGAATCTTTAACACCATTTAAAGCGAAAGTAAAAACAGGTTATCTAGCTCGTTATACTGCCCTAGTAACTAGCGCAAATACAGGTGGCGTCATGCAAGTCCCTGAGAATTTAATTTAATTTATTTTTATATTGGAGATGGTTAAAATGTCTAAAACTCAACATGAAGTAAACCAAAATATTGACCCTTTAAAAATGGCTGAATCACTTGAACCTGAACAACTAAATGAAAAAACTTTAAATGATATGCGTTCAGGATCAGAAGTGCTAGTAGAAGCTCTACTTAAAGAAAATGTGGATTATTTATTTGGTTATCCTGGTGGTGCCGTACTACCTTTATATGACACGTTTTATGATGGTAAAATCAAACATATTTTAGCAAGACACGAACAAGGTGCTGTTCATGCTGCAGAAGGTTATGCACGTGTATCTGGTAAAACTGGCGTCGTTGTAGTTACAAGCGGTCCAGGTGCAACAAATGTAATGACAGGTATTACGGATGCACATTGCGACTCTTTACCTCTAGTTGTATTCACCGGACAAGTTGCTACACCAGGCATTGGTAAAGATGCATTCCAAGAAGCGGATATTCTATCTATGACTTCACCAATTACAAAACAAAATTATCAAGTGAAACGTGTTGAAGATATCCCTAAAATCGTACACGAAGCTTTCCATGTAGCTAATTCTGGACGCAAAGGTCCTGTAGTGATTGATTTTCCAAAAGATATGGGTGTTTTAGCTACAAATGTGGATTTATGCGACGAAATCAATATTCCAGGTTATGAAGTTGTTACAGAACCAGAAAATAAAGACATTGACACTTTCATCTCACTTTTAAAAGAAGCGAAAAAGCCTGTCGTATTAGCCGGCGCAGGTATTAATCAATCAAAATCAAATCAATTATTAACACAGTTTGTTAATAAACATCAAATCCCAACAGTTACTACTTTACTAGGTCTAGGTGCTGTACCTTATGAGGATACACTATTTTTAGGTATGGGAGGTATGCATGGTTCTTATGCTAGTAACATGGCATTAACTGAGTGTGATTTACTCATTAATTTAGGTAGCCGCTTCGATGATAGATTAGCAAGCAAACCTGATGCCTTTGCACCTAACGCCAAAATTGTACATGTAGATATTGATCCTTCAGAAATCAATAAAGTTATTCATGTAGATTTAGGTATTATTGCAGACTGTAAAAGATTTTTAGAATGTTTAAATGATAAAAATGTTGAGACTATAGAACACAGTGACTGGGTTAAACATTGTCAAAATAATAAGCAGAAACACCCATTTAAACTTGGTGAAGAAGATCAAGTATTTTGTAAGCCACAACAAACAATCGAATATATCGGCAAAATTACAAATGGTGAAGCAATTGTTACTACAGACGTGGGACAACATCAAATGTGGGCAGCTCAATTTTATCCATTTAAAAATCACGGACAATGGGTTACAAGCGGTGGTTTAGGAACAATGGGATTCGGTATTCCTTCGTCAATTGGTGCCAAATTAGCTAATCCTGATAAAACAGTCGTATGTTTCGTCGGTGACGGTGGTTTCCAAATGACAAACCAAGAAATGGCACTTTTACCCGAATATGGTTTAGATGTCAAAATCGTACTAATCAATAATGGAACATTAGGTATGGTTAAACAATGGCAAGATAAGTTCTTTAATCAACGCTTCTCACACTCAGTATTTAATGGTCAACCTGATTTTATGAAAATGGCAGAAGCATATGGCGTCAAAGGTTTCTTAATCGATAAGCCAGAACAACTGGAAGAACAATTAGATGCAGCGTTTGCTTATCAAGGACCAGCTTTAATTGAGGTTCGTATTTCCCCTACTGAAGCTGTAACCCCAATGGTTCCGAGTGGCAAATCAAATCATGAAATGGAGGGCTTATAATGACAAGAATTCTTAAATTACAAGTTGCGGATCAAGTCAGCACGCTAAATCGAATTACAAGTGCTTTTGTTCGCCTACAATATAATATCGATACATTACATGTTACACATTCTGAACAACCTGGGATTTCTAACATGGAAATTCAAGTCGATATTCAAGATGATACATCACTTCATATATTAATTAAAAAATTGAAGCAACAAATTAATGTTTTAACGGTTGAATGCTACGACCTTGTTGATAACGAAGCTTAATTTTAAGACAAAGGCAATGATGCGCTAATTAGTTATAGATATATCATAGGCTGCTAGTTAACATCTGCCACTATTACAAAGTTATATTTCAGAATTTTCGAAAAACAAAACATTTAATTATTTGGAGGAATTTATTATGACAACAGTTTATTATGATCAAGACGTAAAAACGGACGCTTTACAAGGCAAAAAAATTGCAGTAGTAGGTTATGGATCACAAGGCCACGCGCATGCACAAAACTTAAAAGACAATGGATATGATGTAGTCATCGGTATTCGCCCAGGTCGTTCTTTTGACAAAGCTAAAGAAGATGGATTTGATGTGTTCCCTGTTGCAGAAGCAGTTAAGCAAGCTGATGTAATTATGGTGCTATTACCTGATGAAATTCAAGGTGATGTATACAAAAACGAAATTGAACCAAATTTAGAAAAACATAATGCGCTTGCATTTGCTCATGGCTTTAACATTCATTTTGGTGTTATTCAACCACCAGCTGATGTTGATGTATTTTTAGTAGCTCCTAAAGGACCGGGTCATTTAGTTAGACGTACATTTGTTGAAGGTTCTGCTGTACCATCACTATTTGGTATTCAACAAGACGCTTCAGGTCAAGCACGTAATATTGCTTTAAGTTATGCAAAAGGTATTGGTGCAACTCGTGCAGGTGTTATTGAAACAACATTTAAAGAAGAAACTGAGACAGATTTATTTGGTGAACAAGCAGTACTTTGCGGTGGTGTATCGAAATTAATTCAAAGTGGCTTTGAAACATTAGTAGAAGCGGGTTATCAACCAGAATTAGCTTATTTTGAAGTATTACATGAAATGAAATTAATCGTTGATTTGATGTATGAAGGCGGTATGGAAAATGTACGTTACTCAATTTCAAATACTGCTGAATTTGGTGACTATGTTTCAGGACCACGTGTTATCACACCAGATGTTAAAGAAAATATGAAAGCTGTATTAACTGATATCCAAAATGGTAACTTCAGTAATCGCTTTATCGAAGACAATAAAAATGGATTCAAAGAATTTTATAAATTACGCGAAGAACAACATGGTCATCAAATTGAAAAAGTTGGTCGTGAATTACGCGAAATGATGCCTTTTATTAAATCTAAAAGCATTGAAAAATAAGATAGACCTACAATGAGGAGTTGTTAAATATGAGTAGTCATATTCAAATTTTTGATACGACACTAAGAGACGGTGAACAAACACCAGGAGTGAATTTTACTTTTGATGAACGCTTGCGTATTGCATTGCAATTAGAAAAATGGGGTGTAGATGTTATTGAAGCTGGATTTCCTGCTTCAAGTACAGGTAGCTTTAAATCTGTTCAAGCAATTGCACAAACATTAACAACAACGGCTGTATGTGGTTTAGCTAGATGTAAAAAATCTGACATCGATGCTGTATATGAAGCAACAAAAGATGCAGCGAAGCCGGTCGTGCATGTTTTTATAGCAACATCACCTATTCATCTTGAACATAAACTTAAAATGTCTCAAGAAGACGTTTTAGCATCTATTAAAGAACATGTCACATACGCGAAACAATTATTTGACGTTGTTCAATTTTCACCTGAAGATGCAACGCGTACTGAATTACCATTCTTAGTGAAATGTGTACAAACTGCCGTTGACGCTGGAGCTACAGTTATTAATATTCCTGATACAGTCGGCTACAGTTACCATGATGAATATGCACATATTTTCAAAACCTTAACAGAATCTGTAACATCTTCAAATGAAATTATTTATAGTGCTCATTGCCATGACGATTTAGGAATGGCTGTTTCAAATAGTTTAGCTGCAATTGAAGGCGGTGCGAGACGAATTGAAGGCACTGTAAATGGTATTGGTGAACGAGCAGGTAATGCAGCACTTGAAGAAGTCGCGCTTGCACTATACGTTCGAAATGATCATTATGGTGCTCAAACTGCTCTTAATCTCGAAGAAACTAAAAAAACATCGGATTTAATTTCAAGATATGCAGGTATTCGAGTGCCTAGAAATAAAGCAATTGTTGGCCAAAATGCATTTAGTCATGAATCAGGTATTCACCAAGATGGCGTATTAAAACATCGTGAAACATATGAAATTATGACACCTCAACTTGTTGGTGTAAGCACGACTGAACTTCCATTAGGAAAATTATCTGGTAAACACGCCTTCTCAGAGAAGTTAAAAGCATTAGGTTATGACATTGATAAAGAAGCGCAAATAGATTTATTTAAACAATTCAAGGCCATTGCGGACAAAAAGAAATCTGTTTCAGATAGAGATATTCATGCGATTATTCAAGGTTCTGAGCATGAGCATCAAGCACTTTATAAATTGGAAACACTGCAACTACAATATGTCTCTAGCGGCCTTCAAAGTGCTGTTGTTGTTGTTAAAGATAAAGAGGGGCATATTTACCAGGATTCAAGTATTGGTACTGGTTCAATCGTAGCAATTTACAATGCAGTTGATCGTATTTTCCAGAAAGAAACAGAATTAATTGATTATCGTATTAATTCTGTCACTGAAGGTACTGATGCCCAAGCAGAAGTACATGTAAATTTATTGATTGAAGGTAAGACTGTCAATGGCTTTGGTATTGATCATGATATTTTACAAGCCTCTTGTAAAGCATACGTAGAAGCACATGCTAAATTTGCAGCTGAAAATGTTGAAAAGGTAGGTAATTAATTATGACTTATAACATTGTTGCCCTACCTGGTGATGGAATCGGTCCAGAAATTTTGAACGGATCTCTATCATTGCTTGAAATTATAAGTAATAAATATAACTTTAATTATCAAATAGAGCACCACGAATTTGGTGGTGCCTCTATTGATACATTCGGCGAACCTTTAACTGAGAAAACCTTAAATGCGTGTAAAAGAGCAGATGCTATTTTACTGGGTGCAATCGGTGGACCTAAATGGACAGATCCTAACAATCGACCAGAACAAGGATTATTAAAATTGCGTAAATCCTTAAATTTATTTGCAAATATACGCCCCACTACCGTTGTCAAAGGCGCTAGTTCTTTATCACCTTTAAAGGAAGAACGCGTTGAAGGCACAGATTTAGTTATAGTCCGTGAATTGACAAGTGGTATTTATTTTGGAGAACCTAGACATTTTAATAATCACGAGGCCTTAGATTCTCTTACTTATACAAGAGAAGAAATAGAACGCATTGTTCACGTAGCATTTAAATTGGCCGCTTCAAGACGAGGAAAACTAACATCAGTTGATAAAGAAAATGTATTAGCTTCTAGTAAATTGTGGCGCAAAGTCGTAAATGAAGTAAGTCAATTATATCCAGAAGTAACAGTAAATCACTTACTTGTTGATGCTTGTAGTATGCATTTAATCACAAATCCAAAACAATTTGACGTCATCGTATGTGAAAACTTATTTGGCGATATTTTAAGTGATGAAGCTTCAGTGATTCCTGGTTCACTTGGTTTATCACCTTCTGCTAGTTTTAGTAACGATGGTCCAAGATTGTATGAGCCTATTCATGGATCAGCACCAGATATTGCAGGTAAAAACGTTGCCAATCCATTTGGAATGATTCTATCTTTAGCGATGTGTTTACGTGAAAGCTTAAATCAACCAGATGCTGCAGATGAATTAGAACAACATATTTATAGCATGATTGAACATGGGCAAACGACAGCAGATTTAGGCGGCAAATTGAATACTACTGATATTTTCGAAATTCTATCTCAAAAATTGAATCACTAAGGGGGAGATGTAAATGGGTCAAACATTATTTGACAAGGTGTGGAACAGACATGTGTTATACGGGAAATTGGGCGAACCGCAACTATTATACATTGATTTACACCTTATACATGAAGTTACTTCTCCTCAAGCATTTGAAGGACTTAGGCTTCAAAACAGAAAATTAAGACGCCCAGATTTAACATTTGCAACACTCGATCACAATGTTCCTACTATTGATATTTTCAATATTAAAGATGAAATTGCAAACAAACAAATCACAACATTACAAAAAAACGCCATAGATTTTGGGGTGCATATTTTTGATATGGGCTCTGATGAACAAGGTATTGTTCACATGGTAGGACCTGAGACAGGACTTACACAGCCCGGCAAAACAATCGTTTGTGGTGACTCTCACACAGCAACACATGGAGCATTTGGTGCTATTGCATTTGGAATTGGAACAAGTGAAGTTGAACATGTTTTCGCAACTCAAACGCTATGGCAAACAAAACCCAAAAACTTAAAAATCGATATTAATGGTACCTTACCAACAGGCGTCTATGCTAAGGACATTATTCTGCATTTAATTAAAACGTATGGTGTTGATTTTGGTACAGGCTATGCTTTGGAATTTACTGGCGAAACAATTAAAAACCTTTCAATGGACGGTCGAATGACTATTTGTAACATGGCTATCGAAGGTGGTGCCAAATACGGCATAATCCAACCTGATGATATAACATTTGAATATGTTAAAGGGAGACCATTTGCCGATAACTTCGCTAAATCAGTTGATAAGTGGCGTGAGCTATATTCTGATGACGACGCGATATTTGATCGTGTAATTGAACTTGATGTTTCAACATTAGAACCACAAGTGACATGGGGAACTAATCCTGAAATGGGTGTTAATTTCAGTGAACCATTCCCTGAAATCAAAGATATCAACGATCAACGTGCGTATGATTATATGGGGTTAGAACCAGGTCAAAAAGCTGAAGACATCGACTTAGGGTATGTTTTTCTCGGTTCATGTACAAATGCTAGACTATCAGATTTGATTGAAGCTAGTCATATTGTTAAAGGAAATAAAGTTCATCCAAATATTACAGCTATTGTCGTACCAGGTTCTCGTACAGTAAAAAAAGAAGCAGAAAAATTAGGTCTAGATACTATCTTTAAAAATGCAGGATTTGAATGGCGTGAACCAGGATGTTCAATGTGTTTAGGCATGAATCCTGACCAAGTACCTGAGGGCGTACATTGTGCATCTACAAGTAATCGAAACTTTGAAGGACGACAAGGCAAAGGTGCAAGAACACATTTAGTATCCCCTGCTATGGCAGCAGCAGCAGCTATTCATGGTAAATTTGTGGACGTAAGAAAGGTGGTTGTTTAAATGGCAGCAATCAAACCTATTACAACATATAAAGGTAAAATAGTCCCTCTCTTCAACGACAATATCGATACAGACCAAATCATTCCTAAGGTACACTTAAAGCGTATTTCAAAAAGTGGCTTTGGTCCATTTGCTTTTGATGAATGGCGGTACTTACCTGATGGTTCAGATAATCCTGATTTCAATCCTAACAAACCACAATATAAAGGGGCTTCTATTTTAATTACTGGAGATAATTTTGGATGTGGTTCAAGTCGTGAACATGCTGCTTGGGCTCTTAAGGACTATGGTTTTCATATTATTATTGCAGGAAGTTTCAGTGACATATTTTATATGAATTGCACTAAAAATGCGATGTTGCCTATCGTTTTAGAAAAAAGTGCTCGTGAACATCTTGCACAATATGAGGAAATTGAAATAGATTTACCAAATCAAACTGTGTCATCACCAGACAAGCGTTTCCATTTTGAAATTGATGAAACTTGGAAAAATAAACTTGTAAATGGCTTAGATGACATTGCAATCACCCTACAATATGAATCATTAATAGAAAAATATGAAAAATCACTTTAAGGGAGTTGAATATTATGACAGTCAAAACAACAGTTTCTACGAAAGATATCGATGAAGCATTTTTAAGACTTAAAGATATTGTCAAAGAAACACCTTTACAATTAGACCATTACTTATCTCAAAAGTATGATTGTAAAGTTTATTTAAAACGAGAAGATTTACAATGGGTACGTTCTTTTAAATTAAGAGGTGCTTACAACGCTATTTCTGTTTTATCAGATGAAGCTAAAAGTAAAGGTATTACATGTGCGAGTGCAGGTAATCATGCTCAAGGTGTTGCCTATACAGCTAAAAAACTTAATTTAAACGCTGTTATCTTTATGCCAGTCACTACACCTTTACAAAAGGTAAATCAAGTAAAGTTCTTTGGAAATAGTAACGTTGAAGTTGTACTCACTGGTGATACATTTGATCACTGTTTAGCTGAAGCTTTAACTTATACAAGTGAACATCAAATGAACTTTATAGATCCATTCAATAATGTTCATACAATTTCTGGACAAGGTACGCTTGCTAAAGAAATGCTAGAACAATCAAAGACTGACAATGTTAACTTTGATTATTTATTTGCCGCTATTGGTGGTGGTGGATTAATTTCAGGTATTAGTACTTACTTTAAAACCTATTCACCTACTACGAAAATTATAGGTGTTGAACCTTCAGGTGCAAGTAGTATGTATGAATCTGTTGTCGTAAATAATCAGGTAGTCACATTGCCTAATATCGATAAATTTGTGGACGGTGCATCTGTAGCTAGAGTTGGCGATATTACATTTGAAATTGCAAAAGAAAATGTAGATGATTACGTTCAAGTAGATGAAGGTGCAGTTTGTTCTACGATTTTAGACATGTATTCAAAACAAGCAATTGTAGCAGAACCTGCTGGCGCATTAAGTGTGAGTGCTCTTGAAAACTACAAAGACCACATTAAGGGTAAAACTGTTGTTTGTGTCATTAGTGGTGGTAATAATGATATTAATCGTATGAAGGAAATTGAAGAACGTTCTTTATTATATGAAGAAATGAAACATTATTTTATTTTAAACTTCCCTCAACGCCCTGGTGCATTAAGAGAATTTGTAAATGATGTTTTAGGCCCACAAGACGATATTACAAAATTTGAATACTTAAAAAAATCTTCTCAAAATACAGGTACTGTCATTATTGGTATTCAACTTAAAGATCATGATGATTTAATACAACTCAAACAACGTGTAAATCATTTCGATCCTTCCAATATTTATATTAATGAAAATAAGATGTTATATTCATTGTTAATTTAACACATAGTAAGAAAAACAGTCATAAATTGATTTCTAATTGAAATCATCTTATGACTGCTTTTTATTATACTTTACATTATTGAGGTTGCACGCTTTGTATACCATCGTATATTTCTTTGAGCCTAAAGTCTTCTTCATTCCCCACCCCATTATTTATATTTTGAATGGCAGTTGAAATTACTTTGTCATAAATAGCCTTCTCACTTTCTGGTAAATTATGTCGTGGTATACTCATCAAAGCATATGCTTTTTGTTTATCTTCAATGTTTTCTATACGGTTCTTCTTATTATTAAAATTCTCATTAGCTTCACTACCATTATTATTAATATTATGCGTGTTTTCTTTTTCATGTTTGTTTTCTTGCATATGATTCGGGACTTCTGACTTATTTTTAGCATCTGCAGGAAAATATATTTTATATGCAAAAAATCCACACACTATCAATGAGCATACAAATAAAAAAGTTAACATCGTACCAATAAATATTTTCAAATCCGTTCTCCTTTCAACCATTCATTCTTACATGTATATTTAGTATTTAAAAATCCTTATAGTCTCGATTTGCCTGGCAACGTTCTACTCTAGCGGAACGTAAGTTGGCTACCATCGTCGCTAAAGACCTTTCTTGACTTGTGACAATCGCTTGCTTCTTTCCTCTCCTTCGGCTCTCGCTTACTCATTTAGCTCTACTAAACTCGTTGCGCTCTTTTCTCGTTTCGTCAGATTCAAACGTTTTCACTTCGCCAAGCCATCTTTCTTTGTGTTTGCTTTTTAGGTTCTTCATCTTTTATGGTGGGAAGGTAAAACTTCCTGCTTTTTTTAATACACAAAAAGCGCAATTGCCTCTATAATTTAAAGTGACCAAACCCAAACTAAAGGAGACAAGTGCGCCTATGTGTAATGATACCTTAGAATTACTAAGAATAAAAGATGAAAATATAAAATATATAAACCAAGAAATTGACGTCATTATCAAAGGAAAAAAAGCAACAGTGGTTAATGCTGTACTAACGTATAAGCCTTCGGCCTGTTATTGTTGTGGAGTTAAAAATGAAGGACAAATTCATAAACATGGTAAGCGTGTTTCTCGTATTACTTTACTTAAAACTCAAGGGTATAACACATACCTCAACTTAGCTAAACAACGTTTTAAATGCTTAGAATGCAATGGCACTTTTACTGCTAAAACGTCAATTGTTGATGAGTCGTGTTTTATCTCAAGATGTGTTACTCAAAAAGTTATAGAAGAAGCTACTAAAGTTAAAACAGAGATTGATACTGCAGAAGATAACTGTATCTCTCCATCTACTGTAAGTCGTATTAGAACTAAAGCGGCTAATTCATTACGAATTAAACCCTTTAATTGTTTGCCAGAACACATCGCTATGGATGAATTTAAAAGCGTTAAAAATGTAACTGGATCAATGAGTTTCATTTTTATAGATAATGATACTCATGATGTTATAGATATTTTAGAAAATAGAACTACAAGATTCTTGCGTGCCTATTTCGAGCGATTCGATTTAAAAAATCGACAACAAGTTAAGACGGTTACTATTGACATGTATGAACCCTATGTCCGATTATTTCGCGACCTATTTCCTAATGCAGCTATTATTTTTGACAGATTCCATATCGTTCAACATTTAAATAGAGAACTTAATAAGTATCGTGTACAAGTTATGAATGAATACCGTAATAAAAAAGGACCTGATTATACAATTTTTAAGAATAACTGGAAAGTCCTATTGATGGATACTAGTAAAACCATATTTAGTAAATACAGATGGAATAAATCTTTTAAGGCTTATAAACGCTCATCTGACATTGTAGAATTCATGCTTTCAAAAGACGATATACTACGACACTCCTACGAACTTGTCCAAGGATTACGAAAAGACCTAAGGTTATGTAATTGGCCTAAATTTATTAATCGTTTAAATTCAGTTAGTAAAAAGTCTGTGAGTAAGGGTGTATGGAAAGCGGTTAAATATTATAGAAAACATCAAAGGATGTTAAGAAATACAATTTATTACCCAGCATTTAATAATGGTGCTATAGAAGGAATTAATAATAAGATAAAATTAATCAAGCGAATTTCTTTTGGTTACAGAAATTTCAACAACTTTAAAGCACGTATAATGATGATTTTCAGCTTGTACAAAGGAGAAAAAAAGAAGACAACCAAGCCCAATAATGGACTGGCCGCCTAATAATAAAAACTCTAAAAGTTGTATTTTAAAAATAGTTCTTTAAATTATATACCCACCACATTTGGTGGAGAACCGCTTTTTACTATGTAACTTCAGACATAAAAAAAGAGACCTTACGGTCTCAACTTGCCTGGCAACGTTCTACTCTAGCGGAACGTAAGTTCGACTACCATCGACGCTAAGGAGCTTAACTTCTGTGTTCGGCATGGGAACAGGTGTGACCTCCTTGCTATAGTCACCAGACATATGAATGTAAATTATACATTCAAAACTAGATAGTAAGTAAAAGTGATTTTGCTTCGCAAAACATTTATTTTGATTAAGTCTTCGATCGATTAGTATTCGTCAGCTCCACATGTCACCATGCTTCCACCTCGAACCTATTAACCTCATCATCTTTGAGGGATCTTATAACCGAAGTTGGGAAATCTCATCTTGAGGGGGGCTTCATGCTTAGATGCTTTCAGCACTTATCCCGTCCACACATAGCTACCCAGCTATGCCGTTGGCACGACAACTGGTACACCAGAGGTATGTCCATCCCGGTCCTCTCGTACTAAGGACAGCTCCTCTCAAATTTCCTACGCCCACGACGGATAGGGACCGAACTGTCTCACGACGTTCTGAACCCAGCTCGCGTACCGCTTTAATGGGCGAACAGCCCAACCCTTGGGACCGACTACAGCCCCAGGATGCGATGAGCCGACATCGAGGTGCCAAACCTCCCCGTCGATGTGAACTCTTGGGGGAGATAAGCCTGTTATCCCCGGGGTAGCTTTTATCCGTTGAGCGATGGCCCTTCCATGCGGAACCACCGGATCACTAAGTCCGTCTTTCGACCCTGCTCGACTTGTAGGTCTCGCAGTCAAGCTCCCTTATGCCTTTACACTCTATGAATGATTTCCAACCATTCTGAGGGAACCTTTGAGCGCCTCCGTTACCTTTTAGGAGGCGACCGCCCCAGTCAAACTGCCCGCCTGACACTGTCTCCCACCACGATAAGTGGTGCGGGTTAGAAAGCCAACACAGCTAGGGTAGTATCCCACCAGCGCCTCCACGTAAGCTAGCGCTCACGTTTCAAAGGCTCCTACCTATCCTGTACAAGCTGTGCCGAATTTCAATATCAGGCTACAGTAAAGCTCCACGGGGTCTTTCCGTCCTGTCGCGGGTAACCTGCATCTTCACAGGTACTATGATTTCACCGAGTCTCTCGTTGAGACAGTGCCCAAATCGTTACGCCTTTCGTGCGGGTCGGAACTTACCCGACAAGGAATTTCGCTACCTTAGGACCGTTATAGTTACGGCCGCCGTTTACTGGGGCTTCGATTCGTAGCTTCGCAGAAGCTAACCACTCCTCTTAACCTTCCAGCACCGGGCAGGCGTCAGCCCCTATACATCACCTTACGGTTTAGCAGAGACCTGTGTTTTTGATAAACAGTCGCTTGGGCCTATTCACTGCGGCTCTTCTGGGCGTTAACCCTAAAGAGCACCCCTTCTCCCGAAGTTACGGGGTCATTTTGCCGAGTTCCTTAACGAGAGTTCGCTCGCTCACCTTAGAATTCTCATCTTGACTACCTGTGTCGGTTTGCGGTACGGGCACCTATTTTCTATCTAGAGGCTTTTCTCGGCAGTGTGAAATCAACGACTCGAAGACTCAATGTCTTCTCCCCATCACAGCTCAGCCTTAACGAGTACCGGATTTGCCTAATACTCAGCCTTACTGCTTAGACGTGCAATCCAATCGCACGCTTCGCCTATCCTACTGCGTCCCCCCATCGATTAAAACGATTATAGGTGGTACAGGAATATCAACCTGTTATCCATCGCCTACGCCTGTCGGCCTCAGCTTAGGACCCGACTAACCCAGAGCGGACGAGCCTTCCTCTGGAAACCTTAGTCAATCGGTGGACGGGATTCTCACCCGTCTTTCGCTACTCACACCGGCATTCTCACTTCTAAGCGCTCCACATGTCCTTACGATCATGCTTCAACGCCCTTAGAACGCTCTCCTACCATTGTCCAAAGGACAATCCACAGCTTCGGTAATATGTTTAGCCCCGGTACATTTTCGGCGCAGTGTCACTCGACTAGTGAGCTATTACGCACTCTTTAAATGATGGCTGCTTCTAAGCCAACATCCTAGTTGTCTGGGCAACGCCACATCCTTTTCCACTTAACATATATTTTGGGACCTTAGCTGGTGGTCTGGGCTGTTTCCCTTTCGAACACGGACCTTATCACCCATGTTCTGACTCCCAAGTTAAATTAATTGGCATTCGGAGTTTGTCTGAATTCGGTAACCCGAGAGGGGCCCCTCGTCCAAACAGTGCTCTACCTCCAATAATCATCACTTGAGGCTAGCCCTAAAGCTATTTCGGAGAGAACCAGCTATCTCCAGGTTCGATTGGAATTTCTCCGCTACCCTCAGTTCATCCGCTCACTTTTCAACGTAAGTCGGTTCGGTCCTCCATTCAGTGTTACCTGAACTTCAACCTGACCAAGGGTAGATCACCTGGTTTCGGGTCTACGACCAAATACTAAACGCCCTATTCAGACTCGCTTTCGCTACGGCTCCACATTTACTGCTTAACCTTGCATCAAATCGTAACTCGCCGGTTCATTCTACAAAAGGCACGCCATCACCCATTAACGGGCTCTGACTACTTGTAAGCACACGGTTTCAGGTTCTATTTCACTCCCCTTCCGGGGTGCTTTTCACCTTTCCCTCACGGTACTGGTTCACTATCGGTCACTAGAGAGTATTTAGCCTTAGGAGATGGTCCTCCCAGATTCCGACGGAATTTCACGTGCTCCGTCGTACTCAGGATCCACTCAAGAGAGACAACATTTTCGACTACAGGATTATTACCTTCTTTGATTCATCTTTCCAGATGATTCGTCTAATGTCGTCCTTTGTAACTCCGTATAGAGTGTCCTACAACCCCAACAAGCAAGCTTGTTGGTTTGGGCTCTTCCCGTTTCGCTCGCCGCTACTAAGGGAATCGAATTTTCTTTCTCTTCCTCCGGGTACTAAGATGTTTCAGTTCTCCGGGTGTGCCTTCTGATATGCTATGTATTCACATATCGATAACATGACATAACTCATGCTGGGTTTCCCCATTCGGAAATCTCTGGATCAAAGCTTACTTACAGCTCCCCAAAGCATATCGTCGTTAGTAACGTCCTTCATCGGCTTCTAGTGCCAAGGCATCCACCGTGCGCCCTTAATAACTTAATCTATGTTTCCATCCTACAGGAAACGCGTTATTAATCTTGTGAGTGTTCTTTCGAACACTAGCGATTATTTCTTATGAATTCAAGCTTATTTAAAACTCTTTATTCACTCGGTTTTGCTTGGTAAAATCTATATTTTACTTACTTATCTAGTTTTCAATGTACAATTTCTTTTTAGTCAAGCGCTCGCATAAGCAATATCACTTTAACCAAAAAATATTTGAATGTTAAATAAACATTCAAAACTGAATACAATATGTCACATTATTCCGCATCTTCTGAAGAAGATGTTCCGAATATATCCTTAGAAAGGAGGTGATCCAGCCGCACCTTCCGATACGGCTACCTTGTTACGACTTCACCCCAATCATTTGTCCCACCTTCGACGGCTAGCTCCTAAAAGGTTACTCCACCGGCTTCGGGTGTTACAAACTCTCGTGGTGTGACGGGCGGTGTGTACAAGACCCGGGAACGTATTCACCGTAGCATGCTGATCTACGATTACTAGCGATTCCAGCTTCATGTAGTCGAGTTGCAGACTACAATCCGAACTGAGAACAACTTTATGGGATTTGCTTGACCTCGCGGTTTCGCTGCCCTTTGTATTGTCCATTGTAGCACGTGTGTAGCCCAAATCATAAGGGGCATGATGATTTGACGTCATCCCCACCTTCCTCCGGTTTGTCACCGGCAGTCAACTTAGAGTGCCCAACTTAATGATGGCAACTAAGCTTAAGGGTTGCGCTCGTTGCGGGACTTAACCCAACATCTCACGACACGAGCTGACGACAACCATGCACCACCTGTCACTTTGTCCCCCGAAGGGGAAAGCTCTATCTCTAGAGTTGTCAAAGGATGTCAAGATTTGGTAAGGTTCTTCGCGTTGCTTCGAATTAAACCACATGCTCCACCGCTTGTGCGGGTCCCCGTCAATTCCTTTGAGTTTCAACCTTGCGGTCGTACTCCCCAGGCGGAGTGCTTAATGCGTTAGCTGCAGCACTAAGGGGCGGAAACCCCCTAACACTTAGCACTCATCGTTTACGGCGTGGACTACCAGGGTATCTAATCCTGTTTGATCCCCACGCTTTCGCACATCAGCGTCAGTTACAGACCAGAAAGTCGCCTTCGCCACTGGTGTTCCTCCATATCTCTGCGCATTTCACCGCTACACATGGAATTCCACTTTCCTCTTCTGCACTCAAGTTTTCCAGTTTCCAATGACCCTCCACGGTTGAGCCGTGGGCTTTCACATCAGACTTAAAAAACCGCCTACGCGCGCTTTACGCCCAATAATTCCGGATAACGCTTGCCACCTACGTATTACCGCGGCTGCTGGCACGTAGTTAGCCGTGGCTTTCTGATTAGGTACCGTCAAGATGTGCACAGTTACTTACACATATGTTCTTCCCTAATAACAGAGTTTTACGATCCGAAGACCTTCATCACTCACGCGGCGTTGCTCCGTCAGGCTTTCGCCCATTGCGGAAGATTCCCTACTGCTGCCTCCCGTAGGAGTCTGGACCGTGTCTCAGTTCCAGTGTGGCCGATCACCCTCTCAGGTCGGCTATGCATCGTTGCCTTGGTAAGCCGTTACCTTACCAACTAGCTAATGCAGCGCGGATCCATCTATAAGTGACAGCAAGACCGTCTTTCACTTTTGAACCATGCGGTTCAAAATATTATCCGGTATTAGCTCCGGTTTCCCGAAGTTATCCCAGTCTTATAGGTAGGTTATCCACGTGTTACTCACCCGTCCGCCGCTAACATCAGAGAAGCAAGCTTCTCGTCCGTTCGCTCGACTTGCATGTATTAGGCACGCCGCCAGCGTTCATCCTGAGCCAGGATCAAACTCTCCATAAAAATTATGATGTTTGATTAGCTCATAAATACTAAATAATGTTTGTAACTTATAGTTACGTTTTTGGAATTAACGTTGACATATTGTCATTCAGTTTTCAATGTTCATTAAAATTATCTATGGAGCGGGTGATGGGAATCGAACCCACAACATCAGCTTGGAAGGCTGAGGTTTTGCCATTAAACTACACCCGCTTATTTAATTAAGAATTTTGATGCGGCCGAGAGGACTTGAACCTCCACGGGATTTCTCCCACTAGGCCCTCAACCTAGCGCGTCTGCCATTCCGCCACGACCGCGGATATAGGCGTTTAAAACATCTTCGTTTTTCAGAACGTTATTTATTATATTATGTTTAAAAATATTTGTCAATAACTTTTAATCGTTTTTTTACAATAAATTAATTTGTGTTATCAGTTGTTAACACAACGCTATTTATAATAAAACATTAAGAACTTATTGTCAACATATTTTATAAATTAAATTTAGAATTGACTGTCTTTCAAATCAAAGTTTATTTAATTTGTTCTTTTTTAAGGAACGTGTTTAATCATACTAACTATAAGCTGTACAGTCAATAGAAAAGTTCAATCAAAATGTCATTAAAAATGTATAATTATCTTTTGTGCTACTTTAAAGCTTTAATTGGGTAAAGTTTATATATTATTTATTACTAAAATACGTCAAGATTTTTAATCTAATCAATTTAATTTCATCCTATCAAGTCACAATTTATGCCATTACCTATATCATAAGTAGAAAAGCCGAGATTGCGAAGTATTAAATTACGACAATCTCGGCTTTAAACATTTTATAAACACAATTTCTTCTTATTCAATTACTATGTTTACCAATCAAAATAACTCACTGATAAATTCTATATAAATTCCATACAACTCATAAATAATCTTACATATACACGAATTAGCTCTATTTGTATTGTACTTATTTCAATTGTCTTTTCATTCTTAATTTTCCATTGCAATGTCCGCAACGCATACGATTCGTATCAACTTTACGGATACGTATATATTTTGCATGACATTTAGTGCAATAATATTCATAATTTGCCCGTTGTTGATAGCTTTCAATGCTGTTACAAAATCTAGGCGCTCCAACCTGTTGGCTCAATCGTTTAAAATCTTGATCTTTATGTTGATAACCTTTACCAGCAATATGCAAGTGATAATGACATAATTCGTGCAGTATAATTTTTACAACAGCATCTTCTCCATAATGCTCATATTGTTTTGGATTAATTTCAATATCATGGGACTTTAAAAGATAACGTCCGCCTGTTGTACGTAACCTTTTATTAAAATATGCACAATGTCGAAACGTACGTCCAAATTTTTCTTCCGAAAGGTTCTCAACCATTCGCTGAAGTTTGTCATTATTCATGTGGATCAATCATCGTTAATGATACTTTGTCTTTATTTTTGTCAATACTGTAAATCCAAACGTCAACGATATCACCGACACTGACAATATCCATTGGATTTTTTACGAACTTCTTAGAAAGTTTCGAAACATGGACAAGTCCATCTTGTTTAACACCTATATCTACAAATGCTCCAAAATCTACTACATTTCTAACTGTGCCACTCAATTTCATTCCTTCTTGTAAATCTTCAATTGATAGCACATCGGATTTAAGGATTGGTGTTTCAAACTCGTCCCTTGGATCTCGATTAGGTGCTTTCAAGGATTTAATAATATCCTCTAATGTAGGTACACCGACTTGTAATTCAATCGCCAGTTCATCCATATCCAATGAATTTAATTTAGCTTTTAATGCATCACTACCTAAATCATTGCCACCAAATCCGAGTTTATCTAATAACTGATACGTTACTTTATAGCTTTCGGGATGAATCGATGTATTATCCAATGGCTCTGAACCGTCTACTATTCTTAAAAATCCTATACTCTGCTCAAAAGTTTTAGCACCCAAACGCTTAATCTTGCTTAACTCTTTATTATGCTTTATTGCGCCATTTTCTTCTCTATATGTAATTATATTTTTAGCAATTTGCGAACTTAGACCAGACACATATTGTAATAATGATGATGATGCTGTATTGACATCAACACCTACTTGGTTAACTGCTGTTTCAACGACGAAAGTTAATGCATTTTCTAGTGCTTTTTGATTAACATCATGCTGGTATTGTCCGACACCAATAGATTTAGGATCGATTTTAACTAATTCACTTAATGGATCTTGAACGCGTCGTCCAATTGATACGGCACTTCTTTCTTCCACTTGAAAATCAGGAAATTCATCTCTAGCAATTTCTGATGCTGAGTATACTGAAGCGCCCGCTTCATTGACAATGATGAATTGTACTGGCAACTGATGCTTTTTAATTAAATCTGCAACAAATTGTTCTGTTTCACGACTTGCAGTACCATTGCCAATTGCAATTAATTGCACATCATACGCTTTAACCATTTGTACAAAATCCTTCTCTGCTGCCTCTTTTTTAGAAACTGGTGGATGCGGATAAATCACACCTTTTGCTATAAAAGTACCGAATGGGTTAATGACTGCTAATTTACAACCTGTTCTAAATGCTGGATCTACGCCTAATATTTGTTTACCTTTCATTGGAGGTTGCAGTAATAGATTTCTTAAGTTTTCACTAAAAACATCTATTGCATGATTTTCAGCTTTTTCAGTTAAATCAGCATGGATTTCACGCTCTATCGAAGGGACAATTAAGCGTTTCAAGCTATCTTTAATCGCCTCTAAAATATAACTGCGATTTACATTATTATGATTGATTTCTTGACGTGCAATGAAATCCTCTACTGATGTCGTATCGAATTCAAACTTTACAGATAATACTTTCTCTTTTTCACCACGATTAACAGCTAAAACTCTATGATTAGCAATGCGTTTAATTGGCTCACTATATGCATAGTACATTTCAAAAATACCTTTTTCATCTTCAGCATTTTTCTTTTTAGATGTAGTTAACACACCTTGATGATACATATCTTTTAAAATTTTTGTTCTATATTTAGGATTATCTGAAATTTGTTCCGCAATAATATCTTGTGCACCTTTGATAGCATCTTCAACCGATTGCACTTCTTCATTTATAAACTGTTGTGCTTTTTCTTCAATTGAGACTTCATGTTTACGTGCCTTCATCCATATCGCTAATGGCTCTAACCCTTTACGTTTCGCCTCAGTTGCCCTTGTCTTTTTCTTTTGTTTAAAAGGCCTATATAGGTCTTCAACACGTTGTAATTTGTTCTGTTTTAAAATATCGTTCTTTAATTCCTCAGTAAGTAATCCTTGCTGTTCTATATTTTTGATAACTTCTTCTTTACGTTTTTGTAAATTGACCATATATTGGTATTCGTCATCAATTTGCTTTATTTGAACTTCATCTAGTCCACCAGTTTGCTCTTTTCGATACCTCGCAATAAATGGTACTGTATTTTTTTCTTCTAGCAGTGTTAATACTGCTTCAATTTGTTTTTTACTAAATTGATATTTCTCTATGATTGAATTAATCAATTGATTGTCCATTTACTTAACCCACACTTTTTCTTAAATTTACTCATTTATTTTAACATATTCTAAAATACTTCTATTAAGGTATGATACTTAATGTAATTTTCACTTCCAAAACATTTAAAACGAATGATTAGGTCATACTATATTTTAAAACGCACTAAGATTATTGAAAATGACACACCATCATTTCTAAATTTCATAATCTAAGACTACTTTTTTTATTCTAATAGCAATCCACCTATTTAAAACGACAATTAGATATCTTCTTCACTTAAATTATTAATACTATATCGCGACATTTATGTGGATACACATTAAACTACGTTAATAATGTATTAATTCGAAAATCTTAATTAAATTAAAAATACCCCTCGATTTCAATTTAATAATCAAGGGATAATTATATGGATTTTTCATTATAAAACGTATCATTAATAAGCAAATTCTATTTATGTGCTGCTTCTTGTAATTTCTTAATTGCCGTTCTTTGAAGTCGTGATACATGCATTTGACTTAAACCGATACGCTCACCTGTCTCTTTTTGACTCAAACCTTCAATAAACGTACATTGTATGATTTCTCGTTCGCGATCAGATAATATAGGTAATATTTTTTCTAAAATCATACGTTTTTCAGTTAAGTCATAATGGTCATCTTTTTGTCCCATAATATCTAATAGCGTAACAGTTGAACCATCTTTATCAGCTTCAATGGAATGATCAACACTTAACGCATTATAACTTTGTCCCATTTCCATTGCTTCTAACACTTCTTCTTCTGAGACTTCTAATCGATCAGCTATTTCACTGATAGAAGGTGAACGCTCTAATTCAGCGGTTAGTTCATCGCTCACTTTTTTGATTCTTGGCCCAATTTCTTTAATACGTCTCGGAACATGTACACTCCAAGTTTTATCTCGTAGATATCTTTTGATTTCACCGATTACAGTAGGTACTAAAAAGGCTTCAAACTTCCGTTCAAAGGACATATCGAATCTATTTATGGCACCTATTAAACCAACCATACCAACTTGAACTAAATCTTCGTGATGTGATTGTCCTTTAGAATATTTATATGCCAATGACTCAATTAGTTTTTGGTAATGTTTAACTAACTTATCCTGTGCATCTGTATTCTTATTTTCTTGGTGTTCTTTAATCCATTGGTTAATTTGCTCAGGTGAAATTTCATTAGCTGATTTCGACTCTTTCGCCATTATTTCGCACCTGCTCTTTTTTTATATACTTAGTCATACTGATTGTCACACCAGATTCTTTATATACTGTGACTTCATCCATTAAAGATTCGATTAAAAATAAACCTAGGCCACCTTCACGTAAAAAGTCTATATTTTCGTCTTTATCGTAAGGACCTATTTTTGATTTAGTTGTTTCATAATCAAAACTGTCACCTTTATCAGAAATAACAATTTTAATTTTATCTTCTAAAATTTCAAAATATATGTTAATAATGCCTACATTGTTATTTTCTTTGTATGCATGTTTAACTGCATTTGTCACAGCTTCACTAACTGCAATCTTGGCATCTTCAATATCATCATATGTAGCACCAGCTCTCGAAAAAACGCCAGAAAGTGTTAAACGAATTAAACTTACATACTCTGCCGATGCTGGCACGCGCATTTCGATAAAATCTTCTTTAGATTGCATGTTATTCGACCTCCGTTCCTTCATTAACATGCATTAAATCCTTAAGACCAGTAATTTCAAATAGTCTACCGATACGATCTGACACACCTAAAATGTATAGCTCTTTATCATTTTGGTTTAATGCTTTTAATGTACCTACGAATAAACCTAAACCTGTCGAATCCATATAACTCACATTTTCTAAATTAACATAAATATCACGAGTTCCATCTTGTCTCATAGGTGTTAAAACCTCTTCTAATTCAGGCACAGTATAAACATCTAATTCTCCACCGACTTTAACTTCGTAAAATTTATCTTGAGTGGTTGTTTCTATATTAAGATTCATTTCATTACACTCCTACTTATTAAAAATATTTATCTTCATTTTAAGCGCTGTATCCACCATATTTATATTTCAAATTATTATATACCCATCGAAATAATTTCTAATCTTCTTTTTTAAATTAATTTACTCTTTTTATAATCAAAATAGTCATATCATCTTTTTTATTTGGGTTTTGAAGCTTTAAAATTGCTTCATAGATAATTTGAACAATATCTTGTGGGTGCATATGTTTATGTTTTTTAATATATTCTAAAAGTTTTTGTTTATCTATAAAGGTACCTTCACTATTTCTAGCTTCAGTCACACCATCCGTTAAAATGATAATTAAATCATCAAGGTATATTGGAATTTCTTGTTGTTGATATCGTGTTTGTGAACTGATTCCTAACACTCTACCTCTAACTGAAATTTCTTCGAATTCTTCTTTTTCAGCGCGATAAATATATCCAGGCTCATGACCAGCTGAACTACAATACAATAAATGGTTCATTTCTTCATATAAACCATAAAACATTGTGACGAACATATTTTGATTAATATTCTTTTCAACAACACGATTTAAACGTTTTAAACCATCACTCGGTAATTGTGAGTGTCCATAAGAATCCATGCCAAACTTTATCATACTCATTGCTAAAGCAGCTGGTATACCTTTTCCAATGACATCTGCAACAGCAAAGCTCATTGTGCCATCGTTATGGTCAATTAAATTAAAATAATCTCCACTTACTTTTTGTGCCGCCACTGAAATAACGCCAATTTGAATACTATCAAATTGTGGAATATCTGTTTTAAGCATTGTTTGTTGTAAGCTAGAAGCTAAGTCTATCTCTTTATCGTGAACTTGAAGTTTATCTACCAATCTTTGATAATCTCGATAACTATAACCAAAGCCTTTAACGATTTCTTGTAAGACATCTAATGTCTTGAACACATCTTCACGCGTTAAGTTTAACGTCAATATATAGTTTTTGTGAATATCGACAATGTCTTCAGGCAAGACGTCCTTACGAATCACTTCGTCAGTGTATTTCTCACACTTTTTTATCAATTCTACTTTATCTTGGCACGTTAAACTTTCATCAATTAAACCCTTATAATGTTGCTTAAATTCTTCCACGATTAGTTGCCTCCTCACTTCCCTTACAAAGCAAATGCTTAAGCAAGGATAATTATGATTCACTTACTAACATTTATTTAATTGCACTTATCAATTTTGTCGTTTGCAATTTTGCTGTAGATGATACTTTTAAGCTAAAAAAAACTTTAGGATGGAATACCTAAAGCCTAAAAAACTTAAGACATCCTTTTATAATAAAAAATATGAATATCATAACTGGTATTTGCTAAAATCTTTGTTTATAAGAAAATTCTTCGTACAGAATTTAGAAATAGTTATAATTATTATAAAGTTATTGTCTTTTATATCAATATTTTATTTATCTCTGAAAAATACATATAATAGACGCCTAATTTTTCTGGTGAGCTACTGCATTCAGCCCTAAACTAATCATTAGTGCATTATCTACTTCTTTCATTTTATCATCGGATAAGTACGTCAGTTTTTCTTTCAATCGTTTTTTATCAAGTGTACGAATTTGTTCTAATAATATAACTGAGTCTTTATCCAACTTATACTTTTTCTTTTCAATCTCTACATGTGTCGGTATTTTCGCTTTATTAATCCTACCAGTTATTGCCGCAACAATAACTGTAGGACTATATTTATTACCAGTATCATTTTGAATTATGACTACAGGTCTGACTCCCCCTTGTTCAGATCCCTGTACTGGTGATAAATCTGCTAAATAAACATCTCCTCGTCTAATCATTCATTCGTTGAATTAGAAGATAAATATGTTTCGTTGCAATCGCATGCTTCACACTCTATCGGAAAAGCTTCGTTCGCTAGGGAGAGATTTAAATCAGCCATTTGTGAATATCCTTCTTTTAAAGATTGTTCTAAGCTATGACTTCTATTTTGACTAAAAGATAACATATGAGAACCTCCAATTGATTCCAAAAGTTATTAAATGACCTTTAATTACTCTAATGATAACAAATTTTATATGCACTGACCATATTATTTTAACAATTCATTTGTTACAAAACGTTGATCACCATCATGATAGATTCGCGGCAAACGTCTCGACAAGTTACAAAGCACTTCATAATTAATAGTATGTTGCTTTTCAGCTACCACCTCTACCGACTGTGGACTTTCTCTATGATTATCTATTAAAATCACCGAATCTCCAGCTTTAACTTGATCTGGCACTTTAACAATTGTCTGATCCATACATACGCGACCAATAACTTCGCATTGATGACCATTTACATTTACAAAGCTACCTTGCATTATGCGTAAATAGCCATCTGCATATCCAATAGGTAACAAAGCTATTGTAGTTGGGTCAGTAGCTGTATAAGTTGCACCATAACTTACAGACTCACCCGCTTGTAGCGTCTTTGTTTGAACTACATTAGCAATTAATTGCACACTTGGTTTAAGGTGTACTTTAACTTTTTGCTGTACATACTCTGATGGATAATATCCATAAAGGGAAATTCCTGGTCTTATTGCATTACAGAATTGGCAATCCATTAATAGAGAGCCTGCTGAGTTCTGACAATGTATATATTCAGGTTTAATTGCTTCATTGACCATATCTTTAAAACGTTGATATTGTTCAGTTGTCATATCTCCTGGTTCGTCAGCACAGGCAAAGTGTGTAAACACGCCTTCAAATACAAGTTGCTCATATTGTTGAATGATTTCAATCACTTCTTGATACGTATTAGTATCTTTAATACCTAAACGTCCCATTCCTGTATCTAATTTAATGTGCAACCATAACTTTTTCTCTTGCTCACCAGAAATGTTTTTAATTGCTTCTTTCAACCACTGTTTAGACGGAACCGTTAAGGCAACTCTGTGTTGTATCGCTTTATCAATATCTTTAGCTGGTAACACACCTAAGACTAAAATTTTAGCAGTAATCCCATGCATTCTAAGTTCTATCGCTTCATCTAACGTTGCTACAGCAAAAAATGTGGCGCCATTTTCCATTAAATGACGTGCTACTTTAACACTACCTAGTCCATAGGCATTGGCTTTAACGACAGCCATCACTGTTTTATTTGGATGCAATGTACTGAATACTTTGAAATTTGATGCAACAGCGTTTAAATCTACATTCATATACGCAGATCTATAATATTTATCCGACATATTACTTCCTCCTGTAATTCCCACACGTTTTAAAACTAGATCTTAATTATCATTGTATAACAAATTTAAAATGCTGACTTTTCTAAAACAACTTGGCTCATCGCATAATGCTCAGTGTGTGAGATACTAACATGTACGATGAACCCTTCGTAATCAATCTTTGGTTTGCCAAGTTCGTCGTTGTAACAGTCTATATCGTTAAAAGCTACATGTTTTCCTAAGCCTGTGCCTAATGCTTTACTGAACGCTTCTTTTGTAGCAAACCTGCCAGCTAAAAATTCAATTTTACGTTGCTCATGTGTGAAATTGTTGAATTTGTGCTGTTCATTTTTAGTTAAAATCCGCTCAACCAATTTTGGCTGCTTACTATATAACACTTTTATTCGATCGATTTCGATTAAATCTACACCAATTCCATGTATCATTGATTATTCCTCATTTTTATTGTTTTCTAAATGTCTCTCGTTATTTAACCATCGTTTCAATCTACGTGCTTCACTTCTATCTATTAATTCAATTTCAGCTTGACCACCCGCTGTATAAAGGGTCAAAGTTGCTAATCGATAGCGTCTCATTATAGGACCAACATCGATATCAATATTTTGAATACGAAAATATGGTATTACTTTTTCATCCAAAAATAAAATGCCGTTTCGTACACGCAAATGGTGTTTTTCAAATGCATATCTGCAGTGCTTATATCGATATACTGGCGCTATGACAAGCGTGAAAACAGCAACAAGTAATATTATAATCACACTACTAACAATGGATATATTGTTATCTAATATCTCCCAAAATAGCCAGTTCAAAATATTAAATGCGATTAAAAGTACAAGCGCTATGGGTATCCAAAACAGCACAGCACTTAACCTCATCACTTTTTTAGCGTGTGGTGACATAAAATTATAATCCCTCATCATTTTCACCTCTTAAATACCATGATTTCAATTTATTTGCATCTTCACTTCTTGCGTATTTTAGGTTAATCGATTGGGCTCCCACACCTTTAGCAACAATAAAGCTAAAATTATTTAAATTGTTGCGTTTAAGTAATGTATGTTGCCAAGTGTCAAATCCTATAATGTGATGCGCTTTAAAATAATAAATATTTCGTTTCAATAGCTCGAAATTCTGGATAGTAATTTGTTCTTCTGTCATTTTAAAACCCGCATGTTTGACATAAAGATATCCTTTGATCACAAATAAACCAATAATGACTATTGTTATAATCGTAAATAACAATAATAATTGATTCCAAAAATAACAGCCAATACCTGCCATAGCTATGACAATAATACTAGGTATTAAAAAGTGTCTGTGGAAACCTGACAAAGGCATACCTTCATTAACTTGTTGATAAGATAAATCTGGTACTAAATTCTGGATAATTTAATATGCTTTGTCTCGTTTAATAAACGGCAATATCGGCACACTACCTGAATCATTGTCATCATCTTCGATTTTTTTATTTTCAAAATCACTTGTGATGATAAAATGTATTGCTGTGTAGCCAAATAATCTTCGTATATATGACTGACGTTCAACAACAGCTTGCAATCGTTTCGTTGGTACAGTTACTTTCTTCTTGTTAAAGAGACCATATTCAATTTTAAGTTGCTCATTTTCAAGCATCACCGAAAAGCCATAAAATCTTATCATCGTTATAATCGTTCCAATAATATATGCCACTATTAATACTAGTAAAATGATGATTAATACTGAAATACTTACAATTTGAACCCATTGACTAATTTCATGATTTAGCTTCGACCATGGGATCAACTCTCTTACAGCCCCGTAAATCGGTACTAAAGCTGCTAACGTTACACCAATGGCGCCACTGGTCATTGCCATAAATAGTGATTCTTTAAAATTCATCTGATATATAGGAATGCGTTTATTTTTCTGATTAAGCATACTATCAGTGTTCTGCACTTCATCTAAGCGACCTTCTGCGATGTCTTCCACATTACCTTCAATGTCATGATTACAGTTGTCATTCTTCTCAGCACTAGACTTTTGCGCCACTTCTGTCTTCAACTCTGTTTGCAATTGATCAATATAGCGTTCAAGATATTCACCTTGTTTTTTCGAAATAACACTTAAGACAATACCATCACTTGGTGTTTTGATTTGTAAATCCACACCACCAATAATTTGATTGACGACCCCTTGTGTCATATCAACGGACTGAATACGTTTTATATTTAATTCTTTACGCTTTTTATTAAAAATACCTGTTGTTAAAATGAAATAATTATCCTCAATCCAATATCGCGTGTTCATAATTCCGACAATTTGAGAAATGTATGATATTAAAAAGAATACAAATACAATACCTATCCATAAATATGATTCGGGATTCGCATAATCAAAATCTTTCAATTGAAAGATAATGAAAATAAAAAAGACGACTATGTTTTGTTTGATAGCATTGATTATGCCATTAAAATATGAAATCGGATGTAATTTTTGAGGTTCAGACATCACTTTCAACCCCTCTCAAATTCGACATAGTTCTCGCTTCGATTATTTTAACATCGTCATGAGACATCATCGGTAAATAAATAGTATGACCTGCAGTCATAAATCCAACTTTATACAAATTAAGCACTTTACTAATTGGATTAGATTTAATCGACAAGTATTGTAAACGTTCAATTCGACTCGTTTCTTCTTTATATATATAAAATGATGTACGATATTGTACACTTAGTTGATCAACTTTATAAAAGCGACAATGATATTGCCATAAAGGCTTAATAAATAATTTTAATGTACTCAGAGCACCTAAAACCAACAAAATATAAAGTAAGTAATGTGGCCATTCAAATCTTAACCATATAAAATAAAAAATGACATACACAGCTACACTCAATATAAATTCTAAGCCATTCGTAATGTAGTAATACAACAATGCTGACTTAGGACTCTTAGACAACTTAGTATAATCTGACATATACCCCTCTCCCCAAATAAAAAATTATACGGATTTATAATCTATTTCATTTTATTTTTATATGTTGATAATTATAGCATATGGAATATTTCATGCTAATTTATTCTTCCTAAAGGTACATCTAAAAATTTAGTTAAGCAGAAAGTGCTTGAATTGTTAAAAAGACACCATGTTATAATTTTATCAACATGATGCCTTTCATCTATATTCAATCTTTCATCTTATCAAGAGCAATATTTAGTTCAAGCACATTCACATAATCATTTGTTAACACACCACGCTGCTTACGATGTTGAATCAAGTCGGCCACTCTTGAAGTAGATATATGACGAGCATCAGCAATACGAGGTGCTTGCTTCAATGCATTTTCAACCGTAATATGCGGATCTAAGCCCGACCCAGAACTTGTTGCAGCATCTATTGTTACATTTGAATTCCCAAATTTAACATGATGTTTCATGCGTGCTATTAATTCGGTGTTTCCATTCGATTCATTACTTCCACCTGATGATACGCCGTTTTTATATAATTTTTCAGGATTCATATTATAATCAACTGCACTCGGTCTCCCGTGAAAATATCGTGTCTCTGTCCAGTGCTGTCCAATCAATTTTGATCCAACTATACGATTGTCATACGTAATTAAACTGCCATTTGCTTGTTGATAAAAAAATATTTGACCAATTAACGTGATAGCTAACGGGAATAAAAATCCACATAATACCATAGTTATTATCGTTAAACAAATACTATTTCTTATCGTATTCATGGTACAGGCTCCTTCCTCTTTACACAAAAAATTGTACAATCATATCTATTAATTTAATGCCTAAAAACGGGACGATTAATCCACCTAATCCATAAATCAACATATTATTTATAAAGATTCTATCAATGCTGTAACCCTTTACTTTTACACCTTTCATGGCAATTGGAATTAAGGCAACAATGATTAATGCATTGAATATCAAAGCTGATATAATTGCAGATTTAGGTGACGATAAATGCATAATATTTAGTGAAGTCATTTCTGGAATTGTTGACATCATTAGTGCAGGTAAAATTGCAAAGTATTTTGCTACGTCATTAGCCAAACTAAATGTCGTTAATGCACCTCTCGTCATTAATAATTGTTTGCCTATTTTTACAACCTCTATTAACTTTGTAGGATTCGAATCTAAATCAATTAGATTAGCTGCCTCTTTAGCACTAATTGTCCCTGAGTTCATTGCTAATCCTATATTCGCTTGTGCTAGCGCAGGTGCATCATTTGTACCATCTCCTGTCATCGCAACAATATGGCCTTTCGCTTGTTCATCTTTGATGACTTTAATTTTATCTTCGGGTTTACACTCTGCAACAAATCTATCAACCCCGGCTTCTTTTGCAATTGTAGCTGCTGTTAAAGCATTATCACCTGTACACATAACTGTTTCAATCCCCATTTTTCTCAATTCAGTAAATCGTTCTACAAGACCATCTTTAATCACATCTTTTAAATAAATCACGCCAAGCATGACATTGTTTTCAATGACTATTAATGGTGTGCCACCTTTACTCGATACATCCATACAGAGAGACTCAATGTTAAGAGGAATATTGCCTTGTTGTTGTTTGACAAGATTTATCATACTATTAGGTGCACCTTTGAATACCGATATTTCATTTGTAATGATTCCGCTCATTCTAGTTTCAGCTGTAAAAGGCTTATATGTGCCATCAATGTCTTTAGGCAGCTCATTTATATACATCTGCTTCGCTAATCGTACAATACTTTTTCCTTCTGGCGTATCATCGTAGATTGATGACATATAAGCAGCGACTATCAATTTTTCCAGCATTTGTTGATTCACTGGTAAAAATTCACTAGCGATTCGATTGCCATAAGTGATTGTGCCTGTCTTGTCTAAAATCATTACATCGACATCTCCACATACTTCTACAGCACGCCCACTTTTCGCTAATACATTGAATTGAGTAACACGATCCATGCCTGCAATACCAATCGCCGATAACAAACCACCGATTGTCGTTGGTATTAAACATACTGTTAACGCAATGAGCATCGCAATAGGTAAAATTAAATGCAGGTAAGATGCTATTGGATATAACGTTACAATAACGACTAAAAATATAATTGTTAACGTTGTTAATAATGTAAAAAGTGCAATTTCATTTGGTGTTTTATTTCTTTCCGCCCCTTCAACTAAGGCAATCATTTTATCTAAAAAAGATGTACCCGCTTCACTCTCAACACGTATTTCTAACCAATCAGATGTTACAAGTGTACCGCCAATGACTCCATCAAAATCGCCACCTGATTCTTTTATCACAGGTGCAGACTCACCAGTAATTGCAGATTCATCAACGGTTGCTAATCCATTTATTACAACGCCATCAGCAGGGATTGTTTCTCCATTTTCTACCCGAATATTTTGTCCGGCTTTTAACTCTGTGGCGTTCACTATCCGATACGCACCATTTTCTTCTATCAATCGAGCAGTTAAATTTGATTGTGCTTGTCTTAAACTATCAGCTTGCGCTTTTCCACGACCTTCAGCAAAGGCTTCTGAAAAATTAGCAAACAATATAGTTATTAATAATATGATAAAAATTGTAATCAAATAACCTCGCGATAGATAACTAGTTCCAAATATGTCAGGAAAACATATTAATATCAACGTTAAAATCATTCCAACCTCAACGACAAACATTATCGGATTTTTTATTAATTGTTTAGGATTCAGCTTATAAAAACTCATTTTCAAAGCTTCTATCACCATTGTTTGATTGAAATATTTATTTACATGATGCATTTTTTCCATCCCTTTACTTTATTTTAAAGTTAAAAATTCACCAATAGGACCAAGTAATAGTACTGGAATAAATGTCAAACCACTTAGTAAAACGATAAATACGATTAGTGATACGCCAAAATAAGGTTTATCAATCGCTATTGTATATTTATCTTGGTGGTATGATTTTTTATTCACTAAACTTGATGCAATCATTAATTGCAAAATAATTGGTATATAACGAGAAAGCAACATAATGATTCCTGTAGAGATATTCCAGAATGTTGTATCATCTTTCAGTCCTTCAAACCCTGATCCATTGTTCGCAGCAGCTGATGTCATTTCATACATAACTTGTGAAATACCATGAAAAGACGGATTCGTTATACTTTCACTTGCTCCAGGAATCATAAAAGCAAGTGCTGAAAATACTAAAATTAAAATTGGGTGTATGAGAAAGACTAAGACAATACATTTCATTTCACGGGCGCCAATTGGCATATTTAAATATTCTGGTGTTTTACCAACCATCAAACTGCATATAAACACCGTCAGTAAGACAAATATCAATAAATTCATGAGTCCTACGCCTTCGCCACCAAATACAACATTTAGCATCATTAATACCATTGGTCCTAATCCACCTATAGGCGTTAAGCTATCATGCATGTTATTAACAGAACCCGTTGTAAATGCCGTCGTAATAACTGTAAATAGTGCTGACAAACCTGCTCCAAACCGTACCTCTTTACCTTCCATATTCGGTCCATAAATGCCTAAATTCGCTAGTATTGGATTACCACGATACTCACTCCACATATTTAATGTAAGAATTGCTATAAAAATGAAAAACATTGCAACAAATAATATCAGCGCATGACGATGTACTCGTTTACCATGTCTACTTAACATGCGACCAAATAAGAACAACATTGACATAGGAAGTAACATCATACTGCCCATTTCTATAAAATTACTCCAAATATTTGGATTTTCAAAAGGTGTTGCAGAATTTCCTGCTAAAAATCCTCCACCATTTGTACCAAGGTGTTTTATTGATTCAAGTGATGCAATAGGTCCAAATGCAATATGTTGAATATGTCCGCTTAAAGTCCGAATCATTAAATTAGCATGCAACGTTTGTGGTACACCTTGAGTCATCAATAAAATACTAATTAAACATGATAATGGTAAAAGCACTCGGACAATAAACCGAACAATATCTTGATAAAAATTACCAATGATATTAGTCAATCCAGTTAAACGTCTCAACATCGCTATAGAAACGGCGTAACCTGATGCACTAGATGTAAACATTAAATATGTCATCACAATCATTTGCGTTAAATATGTCACACCTGATTCACCGTTATAGTGTTGTAAATTACTATTTGTTAAAAAAGATATTGCTGTATTAAACGCTAAATCTATCGATTGGTTTAAATTATGATTTGGATTTAAAAAAAGCCATTGCTGAACTATTAGCAATACAAATGTTATAAACCCCATAAATCCATTAAATGCCAGAAAATGTTTGACATATGTTTTAGCTGACATGTGTTCTAAATCTGTGCCGATAATTTTAAAACACATATTTTCAAATCTAGTAAATATTAAATCTACTCTTGACGATTGCACCAATGCTACGCGATATAGATATCCACTAAAAACATACGTAATCATAACCATCATTGTTAGAAACAAAATTATTTCCATGATAACCCTCACTTAATATATTGCTAAAATTTTTCACTACGAATTAAGGCATAAAATAAATACAAAACTAATGCAATAACTACCAGTAATAAAACGATGAGCATTGCCATAACCTCCTTACAACACAACAACATCGTAACAACTTGTTTATGAGAGAAATATTAATTTTCAAACTTAGTTATTAAGAAATCATTAAGATGTGTATGCAAAAATAAATTTTATAGCATTTAATTGTGAAGAATATTATGATATTGCTATCGAGGTGAAGGTTATGTCAAACACTGAATCGCTAAACATAGGAAAAAAGCGTGGATCTTTAACAATTTACATCGGTTACAGTCCAGGTGTTGGTAAAACATTTGAGATGCTTTCAAATGCCATTGAACTATTTCAAAGTAACGTTGATATTAAAATAGGATATATTGAACCCCATCAACGTGATGAAACAAATGTATTAGCTGAACAATTACCTAAAATCGCAACCAATTTTACTAAACATGGTAGTCATCATTTTCAATATTTAGATGTCGACCGCATAATCGAAGAATCGCCGACAATAGTACTTATCGATGAGTTAGCACATACGAACATTTCTAGAGATCGTCATGAAAAACGATATATGGATATTGAAGAAATTTTAAATCATGGTATCGATGTTCATACTACTTTGAACATTCAACATATTGAAAGTTTAAGTAGTCAAATTGAACTGATGACCGGTGTACATGTTAAAGAACGTGTACCCGACTATTTCATAATGAGCGCCGATGTATTAGAAGTCGTAGATATCTCACCTGAACAATTAATTAAACGCTTAAAAGCTGGCAAGGTATATAAAAAGGATAGGCTAGATGTAGCATTTAGTAATTTCTTTACGTATGCCCACCTAAGCGAACTGCGTACATTGACGTTAAGAACAGTTGCCGACTTGATGAGTGATAAAGAAAAAGTCCGACACAATCATAAAACGTCACTCAAACCTCATATTGCTGTGGCAATTAGTGGGAGCATTTATAATGAAGCAGTAATTAAAGAGGCATTCCATATTGCTCAAAAAGAACATGCGAAATTCACTGCTATTTATATAGATGTATTCGAAAAAAACAGGCAATATAAAGATAGTCAAAAGCAAGTGCATCAACATCTCATGCTTGCAAAATCATTAGGAGCAAAAGTAAAAGTAGTTTATAGCCAAACCGTTGCATTAGGACTAGACGAATGGTGTAAAAATCAAGATGTAACCAAATTAATTATCGGACAACATATTAGAAATAAGTGGCGAGACTTTTTCAATACACCTTTAATTGACCATTTAATGTCCTTTGAACATAGCTATAAAATCGAAATCGTTCCAATCAAACAAATACCTGTTGAATTGAAAATGAATAAATCACCCTATCGTCCTAAAGGCAAACGTTTCGCCATAGATATGTTAAAAATGATTTTGATTCAAATAATTTGTGTAATGATGGGACTGTGGATTTATCAACTTGATAAGCATGAGTCTAGTACGATTATTTTAATGATTTTTCTCATCGGCATCATTTTATTATCCATTTGGACGCGGTCCTACATCATTGGCTTTTTAGCAGCAATTATTAACGTATTTGTTTTTAATTATTTTTTTACGGAACCTAGATATACATTTGAAGTATATCGCTTTGACTATCCTATTACATTTATCGTTAGCATTTTAACAAGTATTTTAACGAGTGCTTTATTAAAACAAATTAAATTCCAATACTCCATTACTAAAAAGCAACTTTATCGTACAGATTTATTATTTCAATTTAATGATTCGATTAAACAAACCTATACAGTTGAAAACTTACTAATAAATGCTGGATACCAAATTAATCAATTATTGCAACAATCAATTACTATATACGTTATCAATCAATCGAAAGTAATTAAAACAATACCATTGCAAAACCATATCGATAATACGACTCAACAGCATGAACAAGCATTAAGCTGGGTAATTAAAAATGAAAGACAAGCTGGTGCAACAACAGATACATTTCCAGGCATTAATAAATGGTTGATACCAATTGGCACATCTCCGATTAAAGGCATTCTAGCCATTGATTACCAAAGTTCTCAAGTGATTAATCCATATGATGCATCAATATTAGAATCAATGTTAAATGAACTTTCTCTCGCCGTTGAAAATGTGACGTTACTTAAACAAACGAGAGAATCCATGTTACAGGCTGAACGTCAACTGACACATTCAAATTTTTTAAGATCAATTTCGCATGACATACGTACACCGTTAACAACAATTATGGGAAATTTAGATATTTTAGTATCACATAGTAAAGATATGTCTATCATAGAAAAGGAACAATTACTTGTGCATAGTTTTCAAGAAAGTCAGTATTTATATCTATTAGTGACAAATATTTTATCATTAACAAAATTACAGTCATCCAATGTTCAGATAAAATTGCAACCTTATCTCGTTAGTGAATTAGTAGAAGAAATCGATATGATTTTAGAACGTCGCCATTTAAAAAAGCGTATAACTGTATCATCCTCAGTAGATTTACAGTTTATACACATTGACAGTAAGTTGATTTTACAAGCTTTATTCAATTTGATTGAAAATGCAGTTAAACACACTTCTACTGACACCAAAATCAATTTATCTATTCGTTATGCTAGCGATGAACAAATCGAATTTGCCGTTATAGACGAAGGACCTGGAATTAGTTTAGAAGAACAACAAAAGATATTCGAGCCTTTTTACACAGGATCAAATAAATATTTTAAAGATAACCAAAAAGAAAGCATGGGACTAGGCTTATATTTAGTACAGACTATCCTACACAAACATCAATCAAACTTACAATATAAACCGAACCAACCACACGGCAGTATATTCTATTTCAATATATATACAGACTTTAATGAAGGAGACGTATAATGCAATCTAAAATATTGATAATTGAAGATGATCACGCAATCACACATTTACTTGATGTTGCATTAACTTTAGATTATTACAATGTAACTACAGCCGACAATGCCACACAAGCACACTTTAAAATTCAAATTGATAAACCAGATGTCATTTTATTAGATTTAGGTTTACCAGATAAAGATGGATTATGTTTGATTTCAGAAATCAGGCAACATACTGACATTCCTATCATTGTAATAAGTGCAAGACAAGAAGAACAAACAATTATTCAAGCTTTAGATAACGGTGCGAATGACTATATGACTAAACCTTTTAATGTTGATGAGCTTCGGGCACGAATACGAGTCATCGAGAGAATCGCTAAGTCACATCAAGAAACTAACATTGTATTTACTAACGGTTTGCTAAGCATCGACTTTGGCTCCAAATCTGTTGTTATTAATAATCAGGAGGTATATTTGACTCCAAATGAATTTAGCTTGTTAGAACTATTGTCAAATCATAAAGGAAAAGTACTCACTTATGAGATGATATTAAAACGAATATATGGCTATGTTAATAAGACTGAAATGCCTAGTTTAAGAGTGCATATGACATCATTAAGACAAAAACTTTCACAATGTCATGAGGACGCAAAAGATATTATTAAAACACATCCACGCATTGGTTATCAAATGTTGCAGTGGAAAGAGAAATAATTAAATAAAAAAGATCGCTGCTATTAAACGAATGATTGGCAGTGATCTTTTTTATATTCAACTTATTATTTATCGCGTACTAGCGTCAGCAAAAAGCCCTATTATTTTTTTACAAGAACATGATACTGAAATTTCATAAAGTTTATTTATGTTCGATTATTCTTAATTTAAAAATAGTTCTTTAAACTATATACTCACCACATTTGGTGGAGAACCATATTTACACAGAATGATATAACCGCATACAGATCTCAATCCAATTAAATATTTAACCTTTAAAACGTTAGTACTTTGATATCTACAGAGAATTATTGAAAACAAAAAAGAGCTCAAGACATTACATCTTTAAGCTCTTAATCTATAAATTATTTTTGATGGTCAGCAAATGTGCGACCTTTCATAGGTCTGCTTCCACCGCTGCTCTTCTCTTTACGGTCGAATTTTTTTGTACTTTTCTTCTTACTTGAGTATCCTTTTGAACGTTTACTCTTACTGTCAAATTTAGGATTACCACGCTTACTATTTCTGTTACGAGAACCGCTTGGTTTACCGTTACGGCCTTTGCGAGATAATGGTTTTTCAAAAGTTAATTGAACTTCAACTTCATCGTTCGCTTCTACTAACTCTTGTAAAAGTGCAGCAACTAAATCAACATCGTTATATTCATTTAACAACTCTGTAGAAATGCGTTTCAAGCGTGATTCTGACTCTTTAGACATCCAGTTTTCAACTTTTTCTTTGATGTCATCTTCACGTGCTTGAAGTACTTCTTTACGATGAGGTGGACGAAGTGCGCTCATTTTTCTACCATTAGCATCTTCAATTTGTCTAATGTAATCCATTTCAATTGGATTTACAAATGTTACCGCGATACCTTCTTTACCAGCACGACCCGTACGACCAATACGGTGTGTATAGCTTTCAGTATCTTGAGGTATATCAAAGTTATAAACATGACTCACACCAGAAATATCTAGTCCTCTTGCTGCTACATCAGTAGCGACTAAAATATTAATTTGGTCATTTTTAAATTTCTTTAATACTTCTAAACGTTTCGCTTGTGTAATATCACCATGTAAGCCTTCAGCTTTATATCCTTTAGAAATCAAAGCACTTGTTAATTCATCAACACGACGTTTTGTACGTCCGAATACGATTGCTAATTCAGGTTGATGAACATCTAGGAAATTTGTAAATGTATCAAATTTCTCTAATTCTTTAACAATTGTATAGAATTCTTCGATTTGTGGATCAGACATTTCATTATTCATTGTCTTAATGATTTTTGGTGATTTCATAAATTGTTGTACTAAAGCTTGGATTGCTTTAGGCATTGTAGCTGAGAACAACATTGTTTGACGTTGTACTGCTGGAATTTTATCCATAATAAATCTCATATCATCGATGAATCCCATATTCATCATTTCATCAGCTTCATCTAAAATCAAAGTATGAATTCCGTCCGTTTTTAATGTGCGACGATTTAAATGGTCGATAACACGCCCAGGTGTTCCGACTACGATTTGTGGGCCTTTTTTCAAGGCTTTAATTTGGCGTTCGATAGGCATACCACCGAATACAGTAACAACTTGGACACCTTGTCCACGGCTAAATTCTCTTAATTGTTCAGCTACCTGCATTGCCAATTCTCTTGTAGGTGCTAAAATCAACGATTGAACCCCTTGTTTCCCTACTACTTTCTCAATTAAAGGAATACCGAATGCTCCTGTTTTACCTGTACCGGTTTGAGCTTGCCCAAGGATATCAATTCCTTGTAACGCATAAGGGATACTGTCTTTTTGGATAGGTGTCGGCTCTTTAAATCCCATTGATTCAAGTGACTGAACCGTATTATCCGAAATCCCTAGTTCTTTAAAATTTTGCAAAATAATTCTCCTTTTTACCTGTTTATTTCTCAATATACTTTTGCATATAAGTTCATTAATATTTCATCAACTTCTATATAGTACCACCAAAAAAATTTAATCGCAATAAAGCAATTTGCGAATATTTATTAGAATCACATTAATTGATTGTCATATTTTTGCCAAAAAGCTAGCATTAGATAAGATGTAAGCGTTACGCATCATTCGAATAATCATTATAAAAAATTTTTTATAAAATACGTATATCGTTAACATTCCACAACAAATTTTACTGAAACACATGTAAAATTAGACATTATAATACAACATCTTTTTGTAAAACATTATATAAACATTCAAACTACTTCCTATATAAAGTGTGTACATAGAATTAACCTTGATTTAGTTTCAAATTTATAGATTTAACATAAAAAGAAAAAGGCAATTTTGTATTTACACACAAAACCACCTCTTCTTTGTAATCTTTTAGTATTAATTCAAATCATTTTTATAAGTAAAAGGTCCCTCGACTAATCTCTATGAAATTAAAGCATTTACAACTTCTTCTAACTTCATACCACGTGATCCTTTAACTAATACACGGTCATGCGCTTTTAAATCGCTTGTTAAAACTTCTATCATATCGTCTTTAGAATTAAAGTGTTGTGCTTTTTCGACATGTTGCTGGCCCGAATCATAAATATACTTCGCTTCATTACCAAACGTATACAACACATCTATATGCTTTTCTTCTAAATAATTACCTACACCGATATGCATTTCTTTGCTATTTTCACCTAATTCTAAAACATCTCCTAAAATTAGAATGCGACGCCCTGTCAAAGTACCCAGTGTATCAATAGCTGCTCTCATACTTGTAGGACTTGCATTATAGGCATCATTTATCACAGTAATATCATTTTCTAATGTATGTTGCTCCATACGCATACCAGTTAAGCTGACATTTTTTAAATTTTGATAGATTGTGTTATATGTCAAACCTAATTCATGACCAACCGCAATGGCAATCGTCGCATTTTTCATATTATGCTTTCCTAATATTGGTAGATCATAATGTTCTTTATTATTAATCGTAAATGAAATACCTGTAGTATCTCTATCATCAACAGAACAAACTAATGCATTATCAGTAGCAACACCGATACTAATACATTTTGCATTTTCAACTTCTTTAACATGCGGTTTCAATAATGGTTCATCGCCATCATATATAAACGTACCATTATCTTTTAGACCTATTGTAATTTCAGATTTAGCTTTAGCAATCCCCTCGCGCGAACCTAAATCTTGCATATGTGACTCACCAATATTAGTTATAACTGCAATATCTGGTTGAGTGAGGTTTGACAGAAATTCAATTTCATGGAAACCTGACATCCCCATCTCCAATATTGATATTTCAGTATCATTATCTAATTCCAAAATAGTTAAAGGTAAACCAATTTCATTATTGTAATTACCTTGCGTTTTCTTAACTTTAAATTCGGTATGCAATACACTTTCAATCATATCTTTAGTCGTTGTTTTACCATTAGACCCTGTGACGGCAATTACTTTAGGATTTACATGTCTCAAGTAAGCTTGTGCCAATTGTTGTAATGCCGTTAATGTGTCTTCAACCCATATAATAGGCCCGCTTACATTTTCATCTATAGGTGTCCCTCTTTGATAAAAAGCAGCTCCAGCACCATCTTGTAATGCTTTAGAGACAAAGCGATGACCGTCAACATTTTCACCTTTAAATGGTATAAATAACATATTTTTAGAAATTGCTCGTGAATCAATTGTGACTCCATTTATCTCTTGATTTAAAAATTGATCTTCAATTTCACATGGAATCCATGATTGAATTTGCTTTAATGTAACATTAATCATAATAACAACCTCAGTTAGTCAATTTTGTATTTATTTTTCTGTTTATCCTGGTGACGTTCTTTAGCAAGCTCGATAAGTTTTGTAATCAATTCTGGATAAGATAAGCCCATATTTTCCCATAACTTTGGATACATACTGAAAGCCGTAAATCCAGGCATTGCATTTGTTTCATTAATATATATTTGGTTGTCTTCTGTTACAAAGAAATCAGCACGGACTAAACCAGAACAATCTGTCGCTTTGAATGCCTCTAATGCCATATTTCTAAGCGTTAATTGAACATCTTCGTCTAAGTCAGCTGGAATTTGTAATTGAACCTTACCATCTTTATATTTTGATTTGTAATCGTAAAACGCGACATCTTTTACGACTTCACCTGGCCATGTCGCTTCAGGATAGTCATTTCCTAAAACTGCTACTTCAATTTCACGTGCGTTAACGCCTTGTTCTATAACAAGCTTACGGTCAAATTGGAATGCTTCTTTAATACCTTCTTTAAGTTCCGCTTCATTATTACATTTACTGATACCTACACTTGACCCTAAGTTAGCAGGTTTAACAAAGACTGGGTAATTTAATTTATCATTTACTAATTTTAAAATGTTATGTTCATATTTTTCATATTCAGAACGTAAGAAACTAATATAAGGTAACTGTGGTAACCCTCGATGTTCAAATAATTGTTTCATTACAAGTTTGTCCATAGAACTTGCAGCTGACAATACACCATTTCCTACATATGGTACATCCAAAACTTCAAAAAGTCCTTGAATCGTGCCATCTTCACCATTAGGACCATGTAATAATGGGAATACTGCATCGTATGGTTGTCCTGAACTACTTTCTTTCAATAGCTGTGAAATCTCAAGCGCCTCTCCATTTTCTAAATGAAGCTCATCAGTAGATTTAATTTCAGCTGTAATATTATTTTGCTTTCTCCAATCACCATCATTGGTAATATAAATGATATCAACATGATATTTGTCTTTATCTATTGCATTTAATACATTTTGTGCTGTCAGAATCGATACTTCGTGTTCTGCACTTTTCCCTCCAAAAACGATACAAATATTTTCTTTTGTCATTTCGTTTTCCTCCAATGATATATCAGGGTTTGCTACCTTAATATAAATTAATATTGATTTAGTCCTATTGTTAATTGATTTATTCGCATCTTTGAATCTTAATAGTATCACATTTTAATGCTATTTTGCATTTTAAAAACGAGGCGTTATGTGTCTGTATCTATGTTGATTCATTTATAATCAGAACAATATTCCCCTCTATTTTATTCCTAATTCAAATTGAAATCTATAGCTGATATCACTGTGATATTCTAGCTAATTTTTAAAAAGTCATGTAAAATTGATATAAACATTAGTGAGTATAAAAGGAGTTTGCAATGAATTATTCATCTCGTCAACAGCCGGATAAGCATTGGCTTCGCAAAGTAGACTGGGTATTAGTAGCCACTATAGCTGTTTTAGCAATTTTCAGTGTTCTGCTTATTAACTCGGCAATGGGCGGTGGTCAATACAGTGCTAATTTCGGTATCAGACAAATTTTTTATTACATTTTAGGTGCAATTTTTGCAGGTATCATCATGTTTATTTCACCTAAAAAGATTAAACATTATACATATTTATTGTATTTCTTAATCTGTCTTTTATTAATAGGCTTGCTCGTTATTCCTGAGTCACCTATTACACCTATTATCAATGGTGCCAAAAGTTGGTACACGTTTGGCCCTATCAGTATTCAGCCATCTGAATTCATGAAAATTATTTTAATTTTAGCATTAGCGCGTGTCGTTTCTAGACATAATCAATTCACATTCAATAAATCATTCCAAAGTGATTTGTTATTATTTTTCAAAATACTTGGTGTCTCGTTAGTACCAAGTATTTTAATATTACTGCAAAATGACCTAGGAACTACATTAGTATTAGCTGCTATTATTGCAGGTGTGATGTTAGTAAGTGGTATAACATGGCGTATCTTAGCACCTATCTTTATTACAGGTATTGTTGGTGCAATGACAGTCATTTTAGGTATTCTATATGCACCCGCATTAATTGAAAATTTATTAGGTGTCCAACTGTATCAAATGGGACGAATCAATTCATGGCTTGACCCCTATACATATAGTAGTGGTGATGGCTATCATTTAACTGAATCACTTAAAGCTATCGGTTCTGGACAGTTACTAGGTAAAGGATACAATCACGGTGAAGTTTATATACCTGAAAATCATACTGACTTTATCTTTTCAGTGATTGGGGAGGAACTTGGCTTTATCGGTTCTGTCATATTGATCTTAATATTTTTATTTTTAATCTTCCATCTAATAAGATTAGCTGCGAAAATTGAAGATCAATTTAACAAAATCTTTATCGTTGGTTTCGTCACTTTACTTGTGTTCCATATTTTACAAAATATTGGTATGACAATTCAGTTGTTACCAATCACTGGTATTCCATTACCATTTATTAGTTATGGTGGTAGTGCACTATGGAGTATGATGACTGGAATAGGTATAGTCTTATCAATTTATTATCATGAACCAAAACGATATGTCGATTTATACCATCCAAAAAGTAATTAATTTAAACTATTTTGAGTTTCAAATATCATAACTTTTCAAGATGACGTTATATAGTCTATTTACGTCGTCGATTTAAAATGTCATATATAGGTATTACTCGATAATAACAATCCCTCTTTGAAGTACACATTGTAAAATGTACACTCTAAAGAGGGATTTTGTTATATAGTACTTGCTTTCATTTTAGTAAATCCAGTCAAAAAAGCTATCATCGAATAGTCCGACGATAGCTTTAACGGTGTGTGATTCACAATCACAGTCAATTATTTTAATTCGTGACTTACTTTATTAGATGCTGGCAAAGTATTAATAATGTCTAAACGAGATTTAGTTTTTTTAATATTCACACCTAATGATGACAATAGTTTGACTACATTTTGAATCTTTTCAGGACGTTTCATTATTATCACCTCGTTTGGATCGCTTTCAATATTATCTTACCCTATTCGACATACCTTTACTACATCATTTACAAAATTTTTAATTTATTTTCAAAATTAAAATCTATAGCGCACTCTACATTATACCCTAAAATACAATTTTGTATCCTTCATCATAGATTTCTTTTTCAATACTATTCAAATTTGCTGGTGTCTCATACGATACAGTTACTTGACCATCTATTATATTAATATTCACTTGATGAACACCTATCATATTTGAAATGCGTTCTGTCAATTGACTTACTTGTTCTTCTGTTTCAATTCCCGCTGTGTAAATCGTATTTTGATGTATCATCTTAAACTCCTTTAGTCTTTAATCAATTTTTGAAAAGTCACTAATAACTCTTCCATTGCCTCTTCCTGAGCACCTTGATTAACTTTATTCATAATACAACTTTTCATATGTTGTTCTAATAACTTTATCGCAACACTGTTTAACGCCGAACGTGTCGCTCTTATTTGCGTAAGGACATCATCACAATAGACATCTTCTTCAATCATGCGATTAATCGCTCTCACTTGTCCTTCAATTCGATTTAAACGTGATTTAAGATTCGTTTTTATTTGTTCAGAATGATGTGCATTATCTTGTTCAGTCATAGCATTCACTCCTTCATTTACATTCCTTACTATACTATATCCCATAAAACACAACGTCAACACAAAGTGTGTTTTTCAAACTAAATTGTCATGATATTTAAATTGCTTCATGATACAATTAATAAGATATACTACTCGTTTAAGATTTTCGATGGGAGGTTTCAAATGATAGAGTTATTATCCATTGCACTCAAGCATTCTAATATTATTTTAAATTCAATATTTATTGGTGCATTTATTTTAAACTTATTATTCGCCTTTACCATTATTTTCATGGAAAGACGTTCTGCCAATTCTATCTGGGCTTGGTTACTAGTCTTAGTTTTCTTGCCTTTATTCGGCTTCATTTTATACTTACTATTAGGACGACAAATTCAACGTGACCAAATTTTCAAAATTGATAAGGAAGATAAAAAAGGATTAGAGTTAATCGTTGATGAGCAATTAGCTGCTTTAAAAAATGAAAACTTTTCAAATTCCAATTATCAAATTGTAAAATTTAAAGAAATGATTCAAATGTTGTTATATAATAACGCAGCATTTTTAACAACAGACAACGATTTAAAAATATATACAGACGGCCAAGAAAAATTTGATGACCTAATACAAGACATCCGTAATGCTACTGATTATATTCATTTTCAGTACTATATTATTCAAAATGATGAATTAGGTCGTACCATTTTAAATGAACTTGGTAAAAAAGCGGAACAAGGTGTAGAAGTTAAAATCCTTTATGATGACATGGGTTCTCGTGGACTGCGTAAAAAAGGCTTACGCCCATTTCGCAATAAAGGTGGACATGCTGAAGCATTTTTCCCATCAAAATTACCTTTAATTAACTTGCGTATGAACAATCGAAACCATCGAAAAATTGTTGTAATAGATGGGCAAATTGGATATGTTGGTGGTTTTAATGTTGGTGATGAGTACTTAGGTAAATCAAAAAAATTCGGCTATTGGCGAGATACGCATTTACGAATTGTCGGGGACGCAGTGAATGCATTGCAATTACGATTTATTCTAGATTGGAATTCACAAGCCACACGTGACCACATCTCCTATGATGATCGTTATTTCCCAGATGTAAATTCTGGTGGAACAATTGGCGTTCAAATAGCTTCTAGTGGTCCTGACGAAGAATGGGAACAGATTAAATACGGCTATTTGAAAATGATTTCATCTGCTAAAAAATCGATTTATATTCAATCTCCCTATTTCATACCTGATCAAGCCTTTTTAGATTCTATTAAAATTGCGGCATTAGGTGGTGTTGATGTCAATATCATGATTCCTAATAAACCTGACCATCCGTTTGTTTTTTGGGCTACTTTAAAAAATGCAGCATCCTTATTAGATGCCGGTGTTAAAGTATTTCACTACGACAATGGCTTTTTACACTCAAAAACACTTGTTATAGATGATGAAATTGCAAGTGTGGGAACAGCTAATATGGACCATCGCAGTTTCACATTGAATTTCGAAGTCAACGCTTTTATTTATGACCAACAAATTGCCAAAAAATTAAAACAAGCTTTTATAGATGATTTAGCAGTATCTTCTGAATTAACAAAAGCACGTTATGCTAAGCGAAGTCTTTGGATTAAATTTAAAGAAGGTATTTCACAATTATTGTCACCTATCTTATAAAATAGAAATATGAGGAGTGTAACTTTAATGCAACAATCAGACGTCATTAGTGCTGCCAAAAAATATATGGAATCTATTCATCAAAATGATTATACAGGCCATGATATTGCGCATGTATATCGTGTCACTGCTTTAGCTAAATCAATCGCTGAAAATGAAGGTGTTAATGATACTTTAGTCATTGAACTCGCATGTTTGCTTCATGATACCGTTGACGAAAAAGTTGTAGATGCTAACAAACAATATGTTGAATTGAAGTCATTTTTATCTTCTTTATCACTATCAACCGAAGATCAAGAGCACATTTTATTTATTATTAATAATATGAGCTATCGCAATGGCAAAAATGATCATGTCACTTTATCTTTAGAAGGTCAAATTGTCAGGGATGCAGATCGTCTTGATGCTATAGGCGCTATAGGTGTTGCACGAACATTTCAATTTGCAGGACACTTTGGTGAACCTATGTGGACAGAACATATGTCACTAGATAAGATTAATGATGATTTAGTTGAACAGTTGCCACCATCTGCAATTAAACATTTCTTTGAAAAATTACTTAAGTTAGAATCTTTAATGCATACAGATACGGCGAAGATGATTGCTAAAGAACGTCACGACTTTATGATGATGTACTTGAAACAGTTTTTTACGGAATGGAATTATCACGACTAGACATTGAAGTTGTAGTATGATGATGCGATGTAATGGCGTGTTGTTGTGGAAGCTTGGTGTCATGCCATGTTACTTTGTGTGGGAGCTTGGTGTTGATGCCATGCTACTTTGATGTGCTGGTGCTACGATGCGACTTGATGTAGTGCTATGATGTGGCGTTGCGGTGTTATGGTATTATAGCCAGGTTTGGTGTTGGTGTCATGCCGTTACGATTCTATGATATGTTGTTGGGACGTTGCAATGTGTATTATGCCGTTGTGACGTTATTATTTCACACTGTTACATGTATTAGTGAATTGCTGTGGAAATTTGCGACATATACTGCTACACTGATGAATCATTGTGTCAAGATGACATTGCGATGAAGAATGACAACTCTGTTATTAACCACTTTTTACATACTGAAAACTCGTTAATATTATTTCAAATAAAAACAGCAGTAGGATGACTTTCACATTTGAAATCATCTTACTGCTGTTTCTATTTATCACATATTGTATAATGTGACACTAAGTTTCGCTATTGAAGCGAAAAATAATGTGCGCCCTATAAAGTTAAAATTATCTTCAACTTTTAGGGTGCACATTATTTGGACTTGCTAAGGTTATTTCTTTTTCTTTTTAGACACTACTTGTGTGTTTTTGCCTTTTTTATTGCTGCCGCCGTTGTGCTCTCTTTCATACGCTTCAATGAAAGGTTGTACTTCTTTTTTAGCGACTTTTTCATAATAAATGTTCGCAAAGTGTGTTTGAACTACAAGGAACGCCGCACTGACTGACCAGTACAAACCAAGTGCTGATGCTGAGCTTAATGAAATCCAGATAATCATAATTGGTGAAATGACCATCATCATGTAACCCATTTGACGTTGTTCGTCTGGCATCGTTTTACTTGATACATATGCTTGGATAAAGTATAAAACACCGGCAATAATTGTAATCCAAATATCAGGACGTCCTAAATCGAACCATAAGAAGTGTGGATATTTAAACAAACCATCTACAAGTTGGTCTTTAAGTACAAAGTATAATCCCATGATGATTGGCAATTGGATTAGCATTGGTAAACAACCCAACATACTCTTAATCGGGTTCATGTCATACTTTTTATATACTTGCATTAATTCTTGGTTTGCAGCCATTTTTTCTTCTTGTGTACGCGCACGTTTCACTTTTTCTTGAATTTTTTCAACTTCTGGCTTTGCAACTTTCATTTTTTGACGCATCATATGACTATTTTTATAGTTTGACAACATGAATGGTAATAAAATAATACGAATTACCAATACAAGGATAATAATAGCTAAACCATAATTGTCGTTTAATAAGTTATTTCCCAACCAATCCAATACATTTTTCATTGGATCTACGAATGTATTGTAGAAAAACCCACTACGTTTTTCAGGTTTAGAATAGTCACAACCAGCCAAAAAGACCATAATACCTAAAAATAATGGTAGTAACGCTTTTTTCTTCATTTTTCCACCTCTATCATTATATTCACATAGGATTTATTCTATCACATTAATGAGTACGTATGAAACAATAAGTGGAAAAATTTAACTAATTATTAAAAAAATCTTTGAATCGATTAACAGTCTTTTCAATATTTTCACTTTTAGAAATGGCTGAAATGACTGAAATTCCATTGGCACCTGCTTCTACAATCGGCGCCACATTATTAGTATTGATACCGCCAATAGCTACAATCGGTAGTTGCGGATTCATTTCTTTAAACGTTGCAATCATTTCTGGACCTACTGGTATATGCGCGTCATGCTTCGACGGCGTAGGATAGATTGGTCCAACACCTATATAATCAACATGAGTTAAATCAGATTTTGCATACTCATCTAAATCACTAATACTAAGTCCAATAATTTTATCAGTGAAATATTGTGCTATCTCTTTGACTTTCGCATCATCTTGACCGACATGTATACCATCCGCGTTAATTTCTTTTGCCAAGGATACATCATCATTAACGATAAAAGGCACATCATATTGATGACAGAGATGCTGTAATTCTTTAGCTAATACAAGTTTATCGTTTCCTTTTAAAGCTGATTCACCCTTTTCTCGAAATTGGAAAAGTGTAATCCCTGCCTTTAATGCTGCTTCTAATACTTCATGAATAGTTCGATGACTCGGAACATCGGAGGTCCCACAAATAAAATACACATTTAGATACGATTGGTTAAACATATTATTCCACCTCTTGAATACGAATCCGTTGTTGATAGGTTGTTTCATTTAAATGATATAACGTATCAAGCAACAATGGTGAAAACGTACCAGGACCACCACAATTTTCATTTTCAGCAGCTACCTCAGCAGCAATATTAAATACGCTTACCGCTTCAATTAACGCTTCTATGTCTGGTTCTGTTTCTCTAAATAAAAATCCAGCAATAACGCCTCCTAATAAACAACCAGCTCCAGTTACTCGTGCTAATAATGGAGATCCATTAGCTAATACGATGGCTTTATTATCTTGAACAATAACGTCCTCTTTACCTGTGATTACTATTGCAGTTTTATATGTTGCGTAAGCCTTTTTCGCTATTGTAACCGCATCAAGATTAGCATCACTATCTGTACCTTTCATAGTTGCTGTATCATCAATCAACGCTAATATTTCAGATGCATTGCCTTTAATTACTGATACTTTCGCTGATTTCAATAATAATTTACAAAATTGCTTTCGATATGTAGAAGCACCAACAGCTACAGGGTCAAATACAATAGGTAAGCCTGCCTCATTTGCCGTTTGAGCAATCGCAATAATATCTTGTTCATTTTCTGCTGTTAAAGTACCGATATTGATTAATAGCGCTTGTGCAACTTTGTAAAATTCTTCAGCTTCTTCGGGAGCTTCACTTATTGCAGGGCTAGCACCAATACTTAATAAACCATTCGCTGTAAAATTTTTAACTACATCGTTTGTATAACCAATTGTTAATGGGTTTTCAATACGTATTTTATTTAGATAATTCATCGTCTAATCCCTCTTTCTTTAAATATGCAAAATGATTCACTGGACCTCTACCACGGCCGATTTCAGGCGTATATTGTATACTCATTGAAATAAACTTTTTAGCCTTGTGTACAGCCTCAAATAATGGTCTACCTTTTGCAAGTTCTGCCGTTATAACTGCTGAAAATGTACACCCTGTTCCATGCGTATGTTTTGTTTTAAATCGTTCATTTTCAAATGTTTGAACACCTTCGTTAGTAAATAAATAATCTTTTGCTATATCAGTATCATTTGAATGGCCGCCTTTAATGATGACACCTTTACTACCAATCTCATTAATAAAGATGCGGCCAGCCTGCATAATTTTTTCTTCACTATCAATGGTTAGTCCCGTTATTTCTTCAGCTTCTGGTAAATTCGGTGTTACTACATCAGCTAATGGCAATAACGTATGCTGCAAGTTTTGCTTTGTGTCATTATCCATTAATGAATCACCGCTTTTCGCCAACATAACAGGATCAATTACATACGGAATAGATTCATGTTGCATTAAATAATGACGAATCGTTTCCATAGTATCTGCTGTAGCAATCATCCCCGTTTTAATAGCATGCGGTAAGGTATCGTTGAAGACACTATCAAGTTGTTCATCTATCCATTGATGATTTAAATTATGAATATGTTGTACGCCCAATGTATTTTGAGCAACAATACTTGTAACGACGCCCATACCATATACACCACATGAATGAAATGATTTTAAATCAGCCATTACGCCGGCACCACCTGTTGGATCAGTACCTGCAATGGTTAATGCTATTTTAGGTTTAATCATTTACTTTTCCTCCAAATTCCCATTGTTCTAGTGTCATAGCCATATTGAAAAATCGACGCTCATGTATGCAACTTTCTAAAAATACTTGCTTTACTTGTTCCAATTCCTTGTCAGACATTGATTCGGCTAATTTATTCATTAATGCCTCAAATACGTTAATTATGTCATCCATTTCAGTACTATAAAAATCAAACCATTTTGCCGTATCTTTTTCTCTATTAAGCTTATGATCACTTTGAGAGCGCTTAGCTATTTCTGCATAAATATATGGACAAGGTGCCATTGCAGCAATTGTATAAATAGCATTTTCACGACTATGCGCTTGGAAATACATGTGCTTAATGTAATGGTCGCCACTTGGTGGCCAAACTTTAGTTTTAATAATTTCTTCATAAGGTTCACCAACAATTTGTGCTAAAATATCATGCGCTAACACTTCACCTTCTACCATAAAATCAATTTGCTCTATCAAAAATTTTACGTCATTCATGCTATTCATTTTTGGAATTAGCAATGCATATAAGTTTGTAAATTCTTTTAAATACGCAGCATCAGCTTTTAAGTAATGGCGTAATGCGTCAGCTCCTATATCTCCGGATAACATCTTCTGAATAAAATCATCTTCATAAATATCATTAATGATTGGCTTTGCAGCTTGGTACAATTTTTGTGAAAATTCCATTGTTAAAAATCCTCCCTAAATAAAAAAACTACTTCCAACATGAAAGTAGTTTGATGGCAATGTTGCTATACTAGCCCCATCACTTCAATAACTACTTTCCTACGTTGGTACTAACCAAATCAGGTCATAAGGGTCTGAACAATTCATCTCAGCCATATCATAAGGCTCCCCTAGTAGTTCCTTAGTATTCAATTGCAAATTAATCTTAGCAAACGGTTTCAACATTTTCAATTATTGTTGCTCAGTTGGGAGTGGGACAGAAATGATATTTTCGCAAAATTTATTTCGTCGTCCCACCCCGGCAAGGTTGACTAGAATTGAAAAAAGCTTGTTACAAGCGCATTTTCGTTCAGTCAACTACTGCCAATATAACTTCGTAGAGCATAGAACATTGATTTATGTCCCAGCCTGTATAATGACATATATTTGCGAAATAAAAAAGACCGGAACATATCGAGAATTCCCCGATATATTCCAATCTAAAAGTTACTTATATAACTATTGATTAGCTATGCATAAATGGCTTATGCAGTAACCCAATGTCCAGCGCCACCAGTGTTATATAATTTTACTGCTGCGGCATCTTGAACACTTTCAGGAGCATTTGCTGGTGATACACCTTTATATTTAGCAGGTGCTACTGAATCCCAAGTTGATTGTAAGAATTGATACTTACCAGCTGCACCTGATGTTGGATTTACAGCATGAATATTGCCACCTGATTCACGTTGAGCAATTTGTTTTAGATGAGCATTCACATTTACTGATGAACCTTCTGATGCTTTTGATTCAGTTGGTGTTGCAGTAACTTGTGAATTGTTTGATGTTGATGCTTGTGGTTGTTGAGTTTGAGCATTTTGTGGTGCTTCAACTTCTTGTGATTGTACTTGATTTGCTTGAACAGCTGATGGTGCAACATTATTAGTTGCAGGTGCTTGTGCACTCATGTCTGCTCCATTAGCACCTGTTGCATGGTAATTCCAAGCAAAGTGTGTACCATCTGATTCAAAGTGATAAGTAAACCCTTCATAGTCAAATGTATAATTATAAGCCCCAGCTTCAATTGGTTTTTGATTTAATGTTTGATCATTTGATTGCGCCATTTGCGCTAAAGATGCTTTATTTAAGTCCGCTTCACTTGCATGGGCTTCGTGACCTGCATTTCCTGCTACGATTCCTAAACCTACTGCTAATGATGATGCGAGTAATGTTTTCTTCATAATCTTAAAATCCTCCTACAAGTAATTTGTTTCTCTAAAAGTTTTACAGAGACTACTGTAACATCTGTAAAATCCGTGCAGGTTACAACAAAATAAAAAAATAGCCTTGTTTTTTACACAGTGATTACAACGAAATCCCCCATAATTTCAGATATGATTCTATCGAGAATTGTCATGACAGTAAAAATGTTTTTTATTTGCAATTTTTTATGTAATCGTTTTGCAATCTATGTCTATTTTCTATTAGAAAAACTACACAAAAAGACGACCTACACAACAGTACTAGTCATGTAAGTCGTTTTTAAGTGAGTATATTTCAAGTTAATTAGATCTATAAAAAATTTAGGATGGATTAAATGTATATTAAGGATGTTTAGGATAATTGGATTTAAATTTCTAATAAGTCATGATTATCTATATTTTGAGAGTCAATATCTAAAATACTATCTGAGAGAATTTCATTATTTTGGGATTTAGGGGACATAAATTTTATTGTTTCAACATATAATTCAGTGACAAAGTGTGTTTGTCCGTCTTTATCATACTTTCTTGATCTCATTTGACCAGTTATACCAACCAATGTACCTTGATTAGTATATTTTTCTATATTAGAAGCTAACTTGCCAAATGCTTTACAGAATAAGTAATCACAGACGATTTCTCCATTTTCATCTTTATAATTTCGGTGCGTTGCAACACAAAACGTTGCAATTTTTCTATCCTCCTTTTCAAATATTTGTGCGTCTTTCGTCAGTCTCCCGACAATTACGATTTTATTTAGCATGTAGTGTGTGATTCACCTCCTATGCCTATATCTTAATTACTAGCTTAAAAATGGTCAAAATGGCAAATTTTATATAATTAATAGCTATAGCATCTCGTTATTTGTTATATTTAAAGAAATTAGTCATGAAATGACCTTAAATCTTCTAAATAATTCAAAAATCATAAATATTAAACTAATGGGATGTGGGAATATGAAAACTTTTAAAGCAGTAAGGTTTCAAATTGTGAATGAACACGGCAGAATTATAGAATATGAATTAGAAGATGGCGTAATAATTAATAAAGAGGAAAGTGGCACGGGTTGGTTGCTTGAAATTGTCATTTCTAATGAGCATTATGAAACATTTAAGGAATATCAAGACAATGAACAGTTATTGGATATTCGTGTCGTCATCACGCGTCCAGCCAATGATCCAGCTTTATTTGAATCTACTGTGAAAAGTATTAAAAATTTTAAAACAACAATGTCTATCGTATTTGAATGTCATATTTACACTTTACGTCAACAGTATGCTGAAAGTTTATTAGAACAACTTATTGATGATGGATTATCTGGTGAAGAATTAAAAAAATCATTTAATCGAATGATGCAGTCTAAACCAAAGTTAAAGGATGAAAAATTAGAAGAGTAAAATAAAGGTTCTCCACCAAATGTGGTGGGTATATAATTTAAAGAACTATTTTTAAAATACAACTTTTAGAGTTTTTATTATTAGGCGGCCAGTCCATTATTGGGCTTGGTTGTCTTCTTTTTTTCTCCTTTGTACAAGCTGAAAATCATCATTATACGTGCTTTAAAGTTGTTGAAATTTCTGTAACCAAAAGAAATTCGCTTGATTAATTTTATCTTATTATTAATTCCTTCTATAGCACCATTATTAAATGCTGGGTAATAAATTGTATTTCTTAACATCCTTTGATGTTTTCTATAATATTTAACCGCTTTCCATACACCCTTACTCACAGACTTTTTACTAACTGAATTTAAACGATTAATAAATTTAGGCCAATTACATAACCTTAGGTCTTTTCGTAATCCTTGGACAAGTTCGTAGGAGTGTCGTAGTATATCGTCTTTTGAAAGCATGAATTCTACAATGTCAGATGAGCGTTTATAAGCCTTAAAAGATTTATTCCATCTGTATTTACTAAATATGGTTTTACTAGTATCCATCAATAGGACTTTCCAGTTATTCTTAAAAATTGTATAATCAGGTCCTTTTTTATTACGGTATTCATTCATAACTTGTACACGATACTTATTAAGTTCTCTATTTAAATGTTGAACGATATGGAATCTGTCAAAAATAATAGCTGCATTAGGAAATAGGTCGCGAAATAATCGGACATAGGGTTCATACATGTCAATAGTAACCGTCTTAACTTGTTGTCGATTTTTTAAATCGAATCGCTCGAAATAGGCACGCAAGAATCTTGTAGTTCTATTTTCTAAAATATCTATAACATCATGAGTATCATTATCTATAAAAATGAAACTCATTGATCCAGTTACATTTTTAACGCTTTTAAATTCATCCATAGCGATGTGTTCTGGCAAACAATTAAAGGGTTTAATTCGTAATGAATTAGCCGCTTTAGTTCTAATACGACTTACAGTAGATGGAGAGATACAGTTATCTTCTGCAGTATCAATCTCTGTTTTAACTTTAGTAGCTTCTTCTATAACTTTTTGAGTAACACATCTTGAGATAAAACACGACTCATCAACAATTGACGTTTTAGCAGTAAAAGTGCCATTGCATTCTAAGCATTTAAAACGTTGTTTAGCTAAGTTGAGGTATGTGTTATACCCTTGAGTTTTAAGTAAAGTAATACGAGAAACACGCTTACCATGTTTATGAATTTGTCCTTCATTTTTAACTCCACAACAATAACAGGCCGAAGGCTTATACGTTAGTACAGCATTAACCACTGTTGCTTTTTTTCCTTTGATAATGACGTCAATTTCTTGGTTTATATATTTTATATTTTCATCTTTTATTCTTAGTAATTCTAAGGTATCATTACACATAGGCGCACTTGTCTCCTTTAGTTTGGGTTTGGTCACTTTAAATTATAGAGGCAATTGCGCTTTTTGTGTATTAAAAAAAGCAGGAAGTTTTACCTTCCCACCATAAAAGATGAAGAACCAAAATAAAAAACATTCAAAGATTATGCCAACACATTAAATCTTTGAATGTTTTTTTTGTTTTATTTTACATCTTGAATTGCAAATGTAAGTTCACAACTACAAGCAAGTTGACCATCGACAGTAGCTTTAGCATTACCTTTACCGATTGGTCCTTTAATTTTAGTGATTTCTACTTCCAACGTTAAAGTATCACCAGGTACTACTTGACGTTTAAAACGACATTTATCAATACCAGCAAATAAAGCGATTTTACCTTTATTTTCTTCACTATTTAAAATAGCTACCGCACCTGTTTGAGCTAACGCTTCAGTAATTAATACGCCTGGCATTACCGCATACTCAGGAAAATGCCCTTGAAAGAATGGTTCGTTTCCTGATACTTGTTTAATAGCCACACAACGTTGACCTTCTTCATATTCAACTACTTTATCAATTAATAAAAATGGCTGTCTGTGAGGTATAATTTGTTTAATTTGGTTATAATCAAAAATTGTTTCCATGGTTGAAATCCTCCATTATATTAATTTACTGAATTAATCGTTAATACGTTCAATGTCTGCACCTAATTGCTTCAATTTACCGTGTAAGTCAACATAGCCTCTATCTAGGTGCGTTAATTCAGTAACGCTTGTTTTACCATCAGCAACTAATCCAGCTAAAATTAAGGCGGCTGCTGCTCTTAAATCAGTCGCTTTAACTTGTGCACCTTGCAATTGACTTTTACCTTCAAGTTTAGCACTACGACCTTCTACATTGATATTAGCATTCATACGTTTGAACTCTGCAACATGCATAAAACGGTTTTCAAAAACAGTTTCGGTTACGACTTTATGACCATTTGCCGTTAATAACAATGCCATCATTTGTGATTGCATATCAGTCGGGAATCCAGGATGTGGTAGAGTTTTGATGTCTACAGGTTGTAATTCCCCTTCAGCACGTACACGAATACCATCTTCTTGATAGTCCAATTCAACGCCCATTTCTTCTAGTTTATAGACTAAACTCGCCATATGTTCTTTGATTGCACCACGTACAAAAATATCACCACGCGTTATAGCACCAGCGATTAGTAATGTGCCTGCTTCAATTCTATCTGGAATGATAGCATGTTCTACACCATGTAATGATTCTACACCATTGATTGTAATTGTGTCTGTACCAGCACCAGTAATTCTACCACCCATTTCATTAATGTAGTTTGCTAAATCGACAATTTCAGGTTCTTTAGCTGCATTTTCAATTAAAGTCTTACCCTTAGCTAATGATGCTGCCATAATAATATTTTGTGTTGCTCCTACACTTGGAAAATCTAAATGAATTGATGTACCTTTTAATCCATCTTTAGCATTAGCATAAATATTACCATTTTCAAGATGAATTTCTGCGCCTAAAGCTTCAAAACCTTTAATGTGTTGCTCAATCGGTCTACTTCCAATTGCACAACCACCAGGCAATGCAACAATAGCATGTCCTAGTCTTGCTAAAAGAGGTCCCATAACTAAAATACTTGCACGCATTTTACTAACATATTCATATGGTGCCTCTTCATTTAGAGTCTTTGTTGCATCAACGACAACAGCATTTTCGTCCTTTTTGTATGTAACGTCAGCATTTAAAGTTGTTAATACATTATTTATTGTTTCTACATCACTTAAAGCTGGAACATTAACTAATTTGCTCGGTTTATCAGAAGCTAATAAAGATGCTGTCAATATTGGTAATACTGCATTTTTAGCACCTTCTACTTTAACTTCACCCGTTAATTTATTTCCACCTTTGATTACTATTTTATCCATCGTAAATCCTCCACTTAGAACTCCTATTACTTTACATTTCCCTATTTTAAAATTATTTTAAGTCATTATTTAATTATATCTAGTTTTGATTACAAATCATAGAGTTAGACTTATTTTATTAAATATTTTACCTGCGTCGAGTATTGTAACAAATCTACAATAAAATTGCTTACTGCAGTGCCTAATAAAATAGCAACAAATATCATACACACTTGTAATTGAGTGGCGTATCCTTTTTTAAAAAATTGATCTAATCTAATTGATTGTAAAGCCCAATAGGCAATACAAATACATACAACATGTAACACTAAATGGATAACTGCATATTGTCCGATATAATCCATTTTATCACCTCATAAGATTACTGTATTACATTGTACATGAAAAATTTAAATAATGATACAAAGTTTAATACCCGTTTTTAGTAAAGTTTAAGCTAACTTACTATATAATTCTTTTTACATAAATATCATAACTATAAAATATCTTGGTATGAAAAAATGTAGATAATTTCAAAAAATGAAATGTCGACTGTAGATAGTGGTGAAGGAAATTTTGATTTTAGCAATCTATTAGTGATTGTAAAAAAGTAAAACTATTCTTGGGAGTCGGACATAAATCAATGTCTAGACTCTATAGTGTTGTATTTGGCAGTAGTTGACGGGGCCCCAACATAAAGAAATACTTTTTCTTTAGAAATTAGTATTTCTTATACATGAGTTTTACTCATGTATTCCTATTTTTAAATACACATTAGCTGTGTTTAATGATAAAGAACCACTACATCATAAATCTTTAATGGTTCTTTATCAATTCCTTCCCCCCTCTCATGTTTTGTATCTTTAAATCAATATAATTCAAAAAAGGGTCGAAGATATGAAATCACATCTTCGACCCTTTATTTACTATTTTAATTCAGCCACACGCAAACGGTTATTTGCTCTCTCTAAAGCTCTTTCGGCTCTATGAATATCAGTATTGTCGTCATCATTTTCCAAGTGAGACTCTGCTCTTGCTTTGGCTAATTTAGCTCTTTCAACATCAATTTCTCTTGCAGTTTCTGCAGTCTGAACAATGATTGAAACTTTATCTTTTCTAACTTCAACAAAGCCATCGCTTACAGCAATATATTCAGTTCCATCGTGAAATTTCACTTTTACAAAGCCTGTTTTTAAAGCAGCTACAGTTGGAATATGTCCACTCATGACACCTATCTCACCAGCTGTTGTTTGCATAACAACGAGTTCAACATTATCACGATTGTAAACAGAACCATTAGGAGTGACAATATCTAGGTTTAATGTATTCATTATCCATTCCTCCTAATTGTTATACTTCAACACCCATATCTTTAGCTTTTGCAATAACATCATCCATGCTACCAACTAAACGGAATGCATCTTCTGGAATATGGTCATATTTACCATCTAAGATATCTTTAAAGTTTGCAACTGTTGTCTTAACAGGTACATAAGAACCTTTTTGACCAGTAAATTGTTCCGCTACGTGGAAGTTTTGAGATAAGAAGAATTGAATTCTACGTGCGCGTTCAACTGTTTGTTTATCTTCATCAGATAATTCGTCCATACCTAAGATAGCAATGATATCTTGTAATTCACGGTATTTTTGAAGTGTTGATTGTACATCACGAGCTACTTCATAATGTTCTTGACCTACAATTGATGGTTCCAATGCTCTTGATGTAGACGCTAATGGATCCACGGCTGGATAAATACCCATTTCAGTTAATTTACGTTCTAAGTTTGTAGTTGCATCTAAATGGGCAAACGCTGTCGCAGGCGCTGGGTCAGTATAGTCATCGGCAGGTACGAATACCGCTTGAATAGAAGTAACTGATCCTTTTGTTGTAGACGTAATACGTTCTTGTAATTGTCCCATTTCAGTAGCAAGTGTTGGTTGGTAACCTACTGCAGAAGGCATACGACCTAATAATGCAGATACCTCAGAACCAGCTTGTGTAAATCTGAAAATGTTATCGATGAATAATAATACGTCTTGACCTTGTTCGTCACGGAAATATTCAGCCATTGTTAAACCAGATAATGCAACACGCATACGTGCACCAGGTGGCTCATTCATTTGCCCGAATACCATGGCTGTTTTCTTAATTACACCACTGTCACTCATTTCGAAGTATAAATCGTTACCTTCACGAGTACGTTCACCTACACCGGCGAATACAGAAATACCACCGTGCTCTTGAGCGATGTTGTTAATTAATTCTTGGATTAATACTGTTTTACCTACACCGGCACCACCGAACAATCCGATTTTACCACCTTTAATATAAGGTGCTAGTAAATCTACTACTTTAATACCTGTTTCTAAAATTTGAACTTCTGTTGAAAGTTCATCGAATGCTGGTGCTTGACGATGGATAGGATCGCGGCGAACAGAATCACTAATTTCTTCTTTAAGGTCAATTGTTTCACCTAGTACATTAAATACACGACCTAATGTTTCGTCACCAACAGGTACACTAATTTCTTTGCCTGTATCTTTTACATCCATGCCTCTTTGGACACCATCAGTTGAATCCATCGCAATTGTACGAACAACGTCGTCACCTAATTGCAGCGCAACTTCTAATGTTAGTTGTATTGTACCTTCTTCTTTAGGCACATCAATAACCAAGGCGTTATTAATTTTAGGAACTTCGTTATGTTCAAATCGAACATCAATCACAGGACCCATAACTTGAGTTACACGGCCAATTCCCATGCTATTTTCCTCCTTTAAATATTATTCAAGCGCTGCGGAACCACCAACAATTTCAGTAATTTGTTGCGTAATTTCTGCTTGTCTCGCTCTGTTATATTCTAATGATAAGTCATCAATAAGTTCAGTTGCATTATCAGTGGCATTTTTCATCGCAGTCATACGTGTCGCATGCTCACTTGCTTTTGCGTCTAATATTGTTCCGTAAATCAAACTCTCAACATATTGAGGCAAGATTACACTTAAGATAGATTCTTTATCTGGCTCAAATTCATAAGAAGACAAATGACCATGCCCCTTACTAGAATCCTCTTGAGATAATGGTAATACTTGTCTAGATGTAGGCTTGTTTTCAAGAACGCTGACATAATGACTATAGTATATATTTAATTCATCAATTTCTTCTTCACTGTATAAGTCTATAGCATGGTTAGCTAGTGCTTGAACAGATTTGAAAGAAGGTTGATCAGGTACGTCTACTTGAGAATACTCAATGTCATAACCTCTATTTTTTAGGAAATCAACACCTTGTTGCCCTAAAACTACAATACTGTATTCGCTACTATCTTGATGTTTCGCTTCAATATCAGTAATCAATTTTTTAAGCACGTTTGCACTATATGCACCTGCTAAACCTTTATCACTCGTGATAACTAAATATCCACTTCTAGTAATTTTACGAGGTCTTAGCATTGGATGGTTTGTATTGCTACTTGCCCCTGCAACTGCAGTAATTGCATCTTGCATTTTATCCATATATGGTGTGAATTGTTTTGTATTTTTTTCAGCTCTACGAAGTTTTGAACTTGATACCATGTTCATCGCTTTCGTAATCTGCTTCATTTTTTTGGTTGATTTTATTCGAGTATCTATTTCTTTAAGAGAAGCCACTATCTCACCACCTTATACTAAACTTGTTTATTATTCAGATTTGCTAAAGCTTTTTTTGAATTCGTTAATTGTTGTGTCAAACTTCTCAGCATCTGGTAAGCCACCAGTTTCTCTGATTTCATTTAACAGTTCAGTAGCATTTGATTCTGCCCAGTGGTTTAACTCGTCTTCAAAACGTGTGATATCTACAACTGGAATATCATCTAAATATCCTTTTGTTAATGCATAAATAATCAACACTTGGTGTTCAACTGGTAATGGTTTGTTTTGATCTTGTTTTAAGACTTCAACAGTACGTTTACCACGTTCTAATTTACTTGCAGTAAATTCATCAAGGTCTGAACCGAATTGTGCAAATGATTCAAGTTCTCTGTATGACGCTAAGTCAAGACGTAACGTACCAGCAACTTTCTTCATTGCTTTAATTTGTGCAGATCCACCAACACGAGATACAGATTGTCCGGCATTAATCGCTGGTCTTACACCTGAGAAGAATAAATCAGATTGTAAGAAGATTTGTCCATCTGTAATTGAAATAACGTTTGTTGGTACATAAGCTGAAATATCACCAGCTTGTGTTTCGATAATTGGTAATGCAGTAATTGAACCGCCACCTAAGTCATCGTTTAATTTTGCTGCTCTTTCTAATAATCTACTATGTAAGTAGAATACGTCACCTGGGTATGCTTCACGACCTGGAGGTCTACGTAATAATAATGATAACTCACGATAAGCTGCTGCTTGTTTAGTTAAATCATCATAAACGATTAAAACATGTTTACCGTTAAACATGAATTCTTCACCCATTGTTACACCTGAATATGGTGCAATATATAATAATGGAGAAGGTTCAGAAGCTGATGCTGCTACAACAATAGTGTAGTCTAAAGCGCCTGCTTGTCTTAACTTTTCAACATTTGCTCTTACTGTTGAATCTTTTTGACCAATAGCAACATAGATACAAATCGTACCTTGATCTTTTTGGTTCAAAATTGTGTCAATTGCAATTGTTGTTTTACCTGTTTGACGGTCACCGATGATTAACTCACGTTGACCTCTACCAATTGGTACTAAAGCATCAATTGCTTTGATACCTGTTTGTAATGGCTCATCTACTGATTTACGATCCATTACACCAGTAGCTTTTTTCTCTACTGGACGTGTTTTAGTTGTGTTAATCGGTCCTTGTCCATCAATAGGTTGTCCTAATGGATTAACAACTCTTCCGATTAGTTCTTCACCTACTGGTACTTCCATGATACGACCAGTACGTTTAACTTCGTCACCTTCAGTAATACCTGTGTATGGTCCTAAAATAACCACACCCACGTTTGACTCTTCAAGGTTTTGGGCTAAACCAAGTACGCCGTTATGGAATTCTACTAGCTCACCAGCCATAACGTCATTTAATCCGTGAATTAATGCAATACCATCACCAATTTGTAATACAGTACCTACATCAGTTACGGACATTTCTGACTCATAATTTTCAATTTGTGAGCGAAGTAATGCACTGATTTCTTCAGCTTTTATGGCCATCTATGTCACTCCTCTTTATAATTAATTAACTCTTCTAAATTTTCTTTGTAATTGGACAAGATCATTTCTAACACTACCATCTAATACAGTTGTGCCGACTTTAACTCTAAATCCACCAATTAAATCTGGATTAATTTTTGTATCTACAATAACTTTAGATAACTTCGTTTGTTGAGTTACTAGTTTGACAATCTTATCTAACTCTTCTTGACTCAATTCATATGTTGACTCAATTGTTGCAAAATCTTGATTGTAGTGTCCGTTATATAAGCTTTGGAACGCCTTGAATACGTCAGCTATTAATGAGATATGTCTATTATCTGCTAACACGTACATCATATTTTTAATGTATGGATTAATGTCAGTAAATACACCATTAATCAACTCACGACGTTGTTCTGCTGTTTGAGTTGGATTACTGTCAACCATTTTCAATTGCTCAATTTTATCTTTTACTGCTTCATTTATAACTGTTAATTCTTCATTAATAGTCTCTAAATTATTTGTATCTAATGACACGTCAAATAATGCTTTAGCATACTTGTTAGCTACTTTTACCATTATTTATCGCCTGCCTCTTTTAGATACTTGTCAACCAATGCTTTTTGGTCTTGTTCAGAAATTTCTTTTCTAAGAACTTTAGAAGCAATTAACACTGATAGTTCAGATACTTGATTATTAATATCTGCAATGGCACGTTCTTTTTGGCTATTGATTTCACTTTGTGCTGTTTCAATCATACCGTTTGCACGTACGTTTGCTTCATGAATAATTTGTTCTTGCTGTTGACGTGCTTGAACCTTAGCATCTTCTAAAATCTTTTGAACTTCTTCTTGTGTTTCTTTAAGTTTTTGTTTATTTTCTTCTTCAAGTTTCTGTGCATTTAACTTAGCTTGTTCTGCGTCATCGATATCTCTGTTAATATCTCTTTCACGTTTATCCATTACATCTTTCAATGGACCCCATGCGAACTTTTTAAGTAACGCAAGTAACACGATGAAAGTTAGGACCTGTACAATCACAGTACCCCACTCAACGCCTCCAGCTGCACCAAGAACGAATAAGTTAGCTGTTTCAGTCACGGGTTCATGACACTCCTTTCATTAAAATAATCGCTAGTGTTATATAGAAAAAACGACGAGGTTAGGACCTACTGAATTTATGCGATAGGCATGGTGCATTCATATCTCAACTATTTAATAAAGTTCAAAGATATTACTATATATGCATCATGAATTATGTCCTATGCGCTTTGTCCCGACCTCTTTTATCTGTTAATTATCCAGCAAATGTCATGAATGCAATTACTACACCGATGATAGGTAATGCCTCAACTAAACCTACACCAATGAACATGATACCCATTAATTGACCACGTGCTTCTGGTTGACGTGCTACACCTTCAACTGTTCTTGAAACGATTAAACCGTTACCGATACCTGCTCCTAATGCTGATAAACCAATTGCGATTGCTGCTGCGATTAAATTCATAATTTAATTTCCTCCTGTGATTGTATATAATTATTGAAATTTTTAGTGTTCATCTGCCACTTTATGTGACATATAAACCATCGAAAGCATAATAAAGATATATGCTTGGATTGTTCCTACAAATATTGAAAATGCTTGCCAAACAATTAATCCTGGGATACTAATAATCCAACCCCATGCTGGTTCGTTAAAGAATAAGCCAGCAAGTAATGTTAATAGTATCTCACCTGCAAATATGTTACCGTACAAACGCAGACCAAGCGTTAATGTTGAAGTGAACTCTTCGAAAACATTAATAATTGCCAATGGCCAAAACGGCTGTACATAACCTTTAAGATATTGTTTCGTACCACGCATTTTAATTCCATAAAAGTGAGTTAACAGTATTATCGTTGTAGACAACGTTAAAGTCACTGTTGCATCAGCTGTCGGTGATTTCCACCACAATGTGTGATCTTTCGTTACTATAGAAAACGGAAGACCTAACATATTAGCTATAAAAATGTACAGAATCAGCGTTACTGCTAAGAAGTGGAATTGACCACCTTTTTTCCAAGCCATGTTACCTTCAATGATTCCCCTCACGAAATCAAAAATCCATTCAACGAAATTTTGTTTGCCAGTTGGTCTTTTTTTCAAATTACGCGTACAAATGATAGCAAGTAGAAAAACAAGAAACGCCGTAACAAGTATCATCAATATACTTGATAAATTGAAAACGATATCAAAACCGAATAAATTCCAACTCACGAGCGGGGATTTGTGATCCATAATCTCACCTCTTTCTTAATTTATTTGCTCACCTTTAGTAAAGGACGTATGATAACTACAACATATGAAATCATTAAACCAATAATTATACCGATGATACTTACATGCGCTTTATTAAGGTACCAAATCATACAGGCAATAATTGCAACTAAGTATCGCCACATATTTCCAGTTGAAATATGCATAGTGTCTGGTCTTTTAGCTTTAGCTAAATAGCATTCAAAAATACATGTGTTGATTGCAGAACCAGTAACACCAATGATTAATCCTAAGATAAATGCATGGTGTGTATAAAGGTATAATCCTCCCAATATTATTATTAGATAAAAATAATATTGAATGAACTGTTTAAAAATGTTGTAGAAACGACTCATTTTATATGCCTCCGTGTGACTGATATCAATCATGAAAACCGTTCCACTCATACAAACTAAATGATAATATAGGCGATTTGTGGTGTCAATTCTATTCAAATTGTTGTAAAAAAATAAGCATAGTCAGACGCAATTTAGACACAATTAGACAAAAAGCCTATTTTCCTCAGAAATCGCTTGGTTTTTCAGTGATTAAATTCAAATAATACTTAATATGATTAACTATTCTTTCTGAAGCAAATCCATCACCGTAAGGATTAGATGCTTCAGACATTTGATGATATAATCTCTCATCATCGATTAATTCTTTTGCAGCTTGATACACATTTTGCTTATTTGTTCCAATGACTTTTAATGTGCCAGCTTCAACACCTTCAGGACGTTCTGTAACGCTTCGCAAAACTAAAACTGGCTTATTAAATGATGGCGCTTCTTCCTGAATTCCACCTGAATCTGTCAAAATAAAATAAGATTTTTTAGCAAAATTATGGAAATCTACTACGTCCAAAGGTTCAATCAATTCAATTCTGTCATGACTACCTAAAATCTTTTGAGCCACCTCTCGAACTTTCGGGTTTTTATGCATTGGATATACCAGTGCTAAATCAGTATACTCATCTATTAAGCGTCTAACCGCTTTAAATATATTTTCCATGGGTTTCCCGATATTTTCTCGTCGGTGTGCTGTCATAAGAATGAATTTTTTGTCATGGTATTTATCCATGATGTTAGATTTATAATTGTCATCAACTGTATATTTCATAGCATCAATCGCAGTATTACCAGTGACAACAACACTTTCTGAATATTTCCCTTCACTTAACAAATGCGATGCAGCATTTTTAGTAGGTGCAAAATGTAAGTCAGCTAATACACCAACTAATTGTCTATTCACCTCTTCCGGAAAAGGTGAATATTTATCATAACTTCTAAGCCCTGCTTCAACGTGTCCAATCGGCACTTGGTTATAAAATGCCGCTAAACCACCTGCAAATGTCGTCATCGTATCACCATGTACAAGTACCATGTCTGGTTTTTCTAATTGAATCACTTGTTCTAATTGAGTGATTGATTTAGAAGTTATCTCAGAAAGTGTCTGTCCTGATTTCATAATATTCAAATCGTATTTTGGTTTGATTTCAAAGGTACTTAATACTGAATCAAGCATTTCTCTATGCTGTGCTGTAACAACAACAATTGGCTCGAGCATTTTTTCTTGTTCCAAAGCTTTAACTAAAGGAGCCATCTTTATGGCTTCGGGTCTTGTTCCAAATATGGTCATAATCTTTTTCATCAAACTACTTATCTCCGATTCTTCTATTTAGTACCAAACAATCTATCTCCAGCGTCGCCTAACCCTGGTGTGATATATGCTTTATCATTTAGCTTTTCATCAAGTGCAGCAATATAAATATCTACATCTGGATGTGCTTCATGCATCTTTTCTACGCCTTCTGGTGCTGCAATTAAACACATGAAGCGAATATTTTTAGCGCCACGTTTCTTCAATGAAGTAATAGCTTCAATTGCTGATGCGCCTGTTGCTAACATAGGATCAACAACAATGATTTGTCTTTCAGTAATATCTTGAGGTAACTTAGCAAAATACTCTACAGCCTTTAATGTTTCGGGATCTCGATACAAACCGATATGTCCAACTCTGGCTGCAGGCACTAAACTTAAAATACCATCAGTCATACCTAAACCAGCTCTTAAAATTGGAACGATAGCTAATTTTTTACCAGCTAATCGTTTAGCCGTCATTTTAGTTACAGGCGTTTCAATATCAACATCCTGAAGCTCTAAGTCTCTAGTTACTTCATATGCCATCAACATACCAACTTCGTCTACAAGTTCTCTAAATTCTTTAGTACCTGTATTTACATCTCTAATATAGCTTAGTTTGTGTTGAATTAATGGATGATCGAAAACGTGTACTTTACTCATAAAAATTACTCCTATCTTTGTGTATGTTTATTGATATAGAGGATATTCAGCTGTTAATTTCGCAACGCGTTCTTTAGCTTGTTGTAATTTTTCTTCATCTTTACTATTTTTCAATGCTAAACTGATGATTTTTGCAACTTCCTCAAAAGCTTTTTCATCAAATCCACGCGTTGTTGCAGCAGGTGTACCTAAACGTATACCACTCGTTACAAAAGGTTTTTCTTGATCGAACGGAATGGTATTTTTGTTACATGTGATACCAACTGAATCTAAAGTCTCTTCAGCTTCTTTACCAGTAAGTCCTATAGACCCTTTTACATCAACAGCTACTAAGTGATTATCTGTACCGCCAGAAACAATTCTAAATCCTTCATTAATTAATGCTTCTGCCAGAACTTTTGCGTTTTTAACCACTTGTTGTTGATACGTTTTGAAATTATTTTCTAACGCTTCTCCAAAAGCAACTGCTTTTGCTGCAATAACATGCTCAAGAGGTCCACCTTGAATACCAGGGAAAATTGTTTTATCTATGTCTTTTTTATATTCTTCCTTACATAAAATCATACCACCACGTGGTCCGCGTAATGTTTTGTGTGTTGTAGTTGTTACAAAATCAGCATATTCTACTGGATTTGGATGTAAACCTGCCGCTACTAATCCTGCAATATGTGCCATGTCTACCATTAACTTAGCGTTTACTTCATCTGCGATTTCTTTAAACTTTTTGAAGTCAATTGTTCTTGAATATGCTGATGCTCCTGCCACAATAAGCTTAGGCTTATGCTCTAACGCTAATTTACGAACTTCATCATAATTGATTCGTTCTGTGTCTTTATCTACTCCATATTCAACGAAATTGTAGAATTTACCACTAAAATTAACAGGCGCTCCATGTGTCAAGTGACCACCATGACTCAAATTCATACCTAAAACTGTGTCGCCCATTTCTAATGCAACTAAGTAAACAGCCATGTTCGCTTGTGAACCTGAATGTGGTTGAACATTGACATGTTCAGCTCCAAACAATGCTTTAGCACGATCAATTGCGATGCTTTCAGTAACATCTACAAACTCACAGCCACCATAATATCGGCGTCCTGGATAGCCTTCAGCATACTTATTAGTCAACACTGAACCTTGTGCTTCCATAACCGCTTCCGATACAAAATTTTCCGATGCGATTAACTCTATGTTGCTATTTTGTCTCTGAAATTCTCTCTCGATTGCTTCTGCGATAACTTTATCTTGCTTGGTGATATAAGACATAAAATCTCCCCTTCTTTCAAAAAAACTTATTGGTATTTAGCACGTTCGCCACCAATCTTTTTCGGCCTAGATGTGGCAATAGTTACAATTGCCTGTCCTACTTGCTTTACTGAAGTCCTTACAGGTACACATACATGTTTAATATGCATGCCTATTAACGTTTGACCAATATCAATTCCACAAGGAACAGTAATATGTTCGACCACGATCGGATCCTTCATATGCTGAAAAGCGTATGTTGCCAAACTCCCTCCAGCATGGACATCTGGAACGACGGAAACTTCTTCCATTGTTAATGGATTATACTGAGATTTTTCTATTGTTATCGCTCTGTTGATATGTTCACATCCTTGAAAAGCAAAAGTAACGCCTGTCTCTTTACTCACAACATCTAATGCATTAAAAATAGTTTCTGCAACTTCCATCGAACCGACAGTCCCTATTTTTTCGCCAATGACTTCCGATGTTGAACATCCAATTAAACATATATCTCCTTTATTAAAAAAGGACATATCTTTTAATTCGTCTAATAACATTGTCAAATCTTTCATAAAAGCCCACCCTTCCTAAAAATAAAAAAGGAATATAGCAAAGTGCTACACTCCTCTATTATAACTTATTTAACTGTTAACATATACTAATTATACAGAATTCCTACTAGCAAATAATATCTTTTAATTTTAAAATTAAACTTACAAGTTCTTCATAGGTATGTACATACATTTCTTTTGTTCCACCGTATGGATCTATAACTTCTCCTGCTTCTTTTACATATTCATGCAATGTGAAAACATGATTTTGCAAACCAAAGTGTGCCTCTATTAATTCTTTGTGCGAATACGACATCGTCAAAATAATATCTGCTTTCAAATCTGCTTCAGTAAATTGTTGCGATAAGGTCGTTTCAGCTAAATGATGTTCTTCAACTAAGTCTTCAACATAATTCGAAACACCTTGATTGTTCACAGCGAATATACCTCTTGATTCAAATTGATGATTTGGCATAACCTCTTTTGCAATACTTTCCGCTAATGGGCTACGACATGTGTTACCTGTACAAACGAATAAAATCTTCATAGTTCACATCCTTTAATAATGTGATTACCTGCAGCTTTTAACATGCGATTCATAATTGCTTCTGTATTATCATTCAGCTCAAAGCCGTATATATACGCCGCTGAAATATTTTCATTTTCATCAAGTGAATGTAACACATCATAAAGATTATGACTTGCTTGTTTAACATCATTGTCATCCTGACATAATTGAATGAATTGCGCTTCACTTGGTATAAACGCCACCTTATTACTCGGCACAATAAAAGCTATAGAAGACCAATCTTTACCGTCATTTCCAATTTTGCTCTCAATATCTGTAATAATTGTAAGTGGTGTATTGGGTGAGTAATGCTTATACTTCATACCTGGTGCAATTGGCTGTTCAGTATCATTATAATCAGCATGGGCGATACTATTCGGAAGTATTTCTGTAATCATTGCTGCTGTTATAGAACCAGGTCTTGCAATTTTATAAGGAAAAGATGTGCAATCTAAAACCGTACTTTCTAATCCTTCTTCACTTTGTTCAGCTTGAACAATACCATCGATACGGCCATTCAAATCTTGATATACATGATTGAAAGTTGTTGGTGAAGGTCTACCACTTAAATTAGCACTTGGAGCAGCTAGAGGTTCATTTATGATTTGTAATAATTGTCTACCTACAGAATGGCTTGGCATTCTAACAGCAACTGATGATAAACCTCCAGAAACTTTTCGACATAGATAGCCTGGCTTTAACGGCAATATAAACGAAATAGGGCCCGGCCAGAATGCCTGCATTAACTTTTCTACGCGTGGATCCAAAGTATATGTAAAATCTTTTAATTGACCTTTACTGTGTATATGAACAATAAGCGGATTGTCAGATGGACGGCCTTTAGCTTCATATATTTTAGCTACAGCTTCTTCATCTGTCGCATTTGCTGCAAGTCCATAAACTGTTTCAGTTGGTAAACCTATTAAACCACCGTTTAAAACAATGTCTTTTATTTCATTAATTTTAGGATATTGCTGTAAATCTTCATTATATTCTCTAACATCCCAAATTTTAGTATCCAACTTAATCACGCCTTTCTTATTTATCATAATATAAAGCAAAAAGCTATGCACTTAACTAATCATAGCAAAGGCATAACTTCTAATTACCATTTAAATGAGACGATTCGATCGTGGCCATTTATATCTTTAATAATGTCGATTTTTTTGTCAGGAAATTTATTTAAAATTATTGATTTAAGTGCCTCACCTTGATTGTAACCAATTTCAAAAACAACTGGGCTGCCTTTTTCCATAACGTGAGGTAAATCTTCAATGATTGATTCATAAATAGCATATCCATGGTTATCTGCAAACAATGCCTGATGTGGTTCGAATCTCGTAACCGTTGGAGACATCGTAACCATATCTTTTTCATCTATATATGGTGGATTAGATATCAAGCCGTTCAACTTGATATCTTCATTAATTAAGGGCTTTAATGCATCCCCTGTTAAAAATTGTATTTGTGATTGATGCTTCTCAGCATTATTACGAGCCATATTCATTGCTTCAAGTGAAATATCAGTAGCAATAACATTTAAATCCGGCTTTTCACATTTCAAAGTAATTGCAAGTACACCACTACCCGTTCCGATATCTACGATTGTTGCATCATCTTCTAACTGTTGTAAGAAATGCAACATTACTTCTTCAGTTTCAGGTCTTGGTATCAAACAATTTGAGTTTACATCAAACGTTCTACCATAAAATGAGGCAAAGCCAACTATATACTGTATAGGCTCTCCTAATAACATACGTTGTAATGCTAAGTCGAACTTCATAATCATCGCTTTCGGCATATCATCATGCATGTGGACTACAAAGTCCGTACGCGTCCATTGAAATACATCTAACATTAACCATTCAGCTCGTGTTTGTTCAAACCCTTTTTGTTGTGTTAAATGAATTGCTTCATCTAACTTTTCTTTATAATTCACCATTATTAAGTTCTTTCAATTTATCTGTCTGCTCTGATAAAGTCAGTGCATCTATAATTTCTTCTAAATGGCCTTCCATAATTTGCCCTAATTTTTGAAGCGTTAGACCTATACGATGGTCTGTTACACGGCTTTGTGGATAATTATAAGTTCGAATACGTTCTGAACGATCACCAGTACCGACTGCTGATTTACGTTGTGACGCATACTTTTGTTGTTCTTCTTGAACTTTCATATCGTATAAACGTGCTTTTAACACTTTCATTGCTTTTTCACGGTTTTGAATTTGAGACTTCTCAGAAGATGTTGCAATGACACCAGTTGGTAAATGGGTAATACGTACTGCAGAGTCAGTTGTGTTTACGTGCTGACCACCTGCACCACTTGAACGATACGTGTCGATTTTTAAATCTTCATTTCTAATTTCAATTTCTACATCTTCAACTTCTGGTAAAACTGCCACTGTAGCTGTTGAAGTATGAATACGTCCACCTGATTCTGTTTCAGGCACACGTTGAACGCGGTGCGCACCATTTTCAAATTTCAATTTACTATACGCGCCATTACCAGAAACTGAGAAACTAATTTCTTTGTAACCACCATGGTCACTTTCAGACGCTTCTACTATTTCAGTTTTGAATCCTTGTGATTCAGCATACTTTGAATACATACGCATTAAATCACCAGCAAAAATCGCAGCCTCATCACCACCTGCTGCTGCTCTTATTTCTACAATAACGTCTTTGTCATCATTAGGATCTTTAGGAATCAATAATATTTTAAGCTCTTCTTCAAGATTTGGAAGTTCAGCTTTAATACCATTACTCTCCTCTTTTAACATTTCTACTTCTTCTTTATCATCAGTCTCACTTAACATTTCTTCAATATCAGCTAATTCTTCTTTTTTAGCTTTATAGTTACGATAAACATCTACAGTTTTTTGTAAATCAGCTTGCTCTTTAGAATATTTACGTAATTTATCTGAATCATTTACAACATCTGGGTCACTTAACAGTTCATTTAACTGTTCGTATCTTTCTTCTACAATATCTAATTGATCAAACACTTATAATTCCTCCTTATTATTATCACTAGGTGCTACGATATGGTGCGCGCGACAACGTGGCTCATAACTTTCATTGGCACCTACTAAGATAATCGGATCATCGATTTTAGCTGGTTTACCATTTATTAATCGTTGCGTTCTACTAGATGAAGAACCACAAACAGCACAAACTGCTTGAAGTTTCGTTACTTGTTCACTGACAGCCATCAATTTAGGCATTGGTTCGAACGGTTCGCCCCTAAAATCCATATCTAATCCAGCAACAATAACACGGTGTCCATCTGCTGATAGTTTTTCTACTATACTTACAATTTCATCGTCAAAAAATTGCACTTCGTCTATTCCTATAACATCAACATTAGTTAAGTCGTGCGTCATAATTTCACTTGCTTTAGAAATATTAATCGCTTCAATGGCATTACCATTATGAGAGACCACTTTTTCTTTATGATATCGATCATCAATCGCCGGTTTAAATACAACGACTTTTTGTTTAGCGTATATACCCCTTCTTAGACGTCTTATTAGTTCTTCGGATTTACCGCTAAACATACTACCTGTAATACATTCTATCCAACCGGAATGGTAAGTTTCATACATTGAGAGTTCCACCTTTTTCAAAACATAATCGCTTTATTATATCATATTTCAAATATTCATAAATGTCTTTTTCATAATTATATCGATATTGTACATGAACAATTATTTTATAAATTTGTCTTGCATATTTATATACAGCTATTCTAATTTGTTGCTTCTTATTCGTGCGGTGTTTCTACTCAATACAAACTTTAATAAAGGGGGAAATTTATCATTATGTATTAACAACATGGTATTGAGTCACTTCTTTGAACACAGTCATAAGTATATACCCTTACTACGCTTATAAATAAAAAAGCTGTCTACAATTCCATTATAGGATGCAGACAGCTTAACGATTACTATATTAGTTGTTTGATTTAAGACCAAACTTTTTGTTGAAACGTTCCACACGTCCATCCGCAGCAGCGAATTTTTGACGTCCAGTGTAGAATGGATGTGAATCAGATGAAATATCTAAACGAATAACTGGGTATTCTTTTCCATCTTCCCACTCCATCATTTCTGAAGATGTTTTTGTAGAACCGCTTAAGAATTTGAAGTTTGTAGTAGTATCTAAAAAGATTACTTGGTGATACTCAGGATGAATTCCTTGTTTCATTATTTTCAGCTCCTTTGCCCTGAACCATCTGGAACAGAGTTATTTGTGAGTTTTTACCCAATACTGTGTAATTATAAAGGTAATTAATTCAAAACGCAAGCCCCTATATAATGTTTATTAAATTATAGGTCGACCCGTTTTAGTACTTTCTTCTGCAGACTTTTGTAGCTGCTTGAAGAAATCTTCATTATTCTTAGACCTTTTAAGTTTGCGAATAAATCTTTCAGTAAAGTCAGTTGAGTCAGTGAATAGATTTCTTAATTGCCATAATGTGTCTAATTCAGATTTACTTATCAACAATTCTTCTTTACGCGTTGAACTTCTGCCAATATCAATTGCAGGGAAGATACGACGTTCAGACAATTTACGATCTAAATGTAACTCCATGTTACCTGTTCCTTTAAATTCTTCGTAAATCATATCGTCCATACGTGAACCCGTATCAACTAATGCAGTTGCAAGTATTGTTAAACTTCCACCCGCTTCAATATTTCTCGCTGCACCGAAGAATGCTTTTGGTTTGTGTAAAGATGCAGGATCTAAACCACCTGATAATGTACGACCACTTGGTGGAATAACTAAGTTATAAGCGCGTGCTAATCTCGTTATAGAATCCATTAAAATAATGACATCTTCCCCAATTTCTACTAAACGCTTTGCACGTTCAAGTAATAATTCAGCTACTTTAACATGGTGTTCTGGTGGTTCGTCAAACGTTGAATGAACGACTTCAGCAGCTTCTACTGAGCGTTCTAAATCTGTTACCTCTTCAGGACGCTCGCCAACTAACAAAATAAATAGCTTTGCATCTGGTTTGTTCGTACTGATTGCATTCGCTATTTCTTTTAATAACGATGTTTTACCTGCTTTAGGTGGCGCCACTATTAAACCACGTTGACCTAAACCAATCGGTGTTACTAAATCCATGATGCGCGTTGAATAATTTTGTGTTTCTGTCTCTAATTTAATACGCTCATCTGGATAAAGTGGTGTCAAAGCTTGGAAATGCGGACGTTTCTTCACTTCTTCTGCGTTATGGTCATTGACAAAGTCAACTTGTAATAAGCCATAATATTTTTCGTTATCTTTAGGTTTTCTAACTTTCCCAGTTACTTTATCCCCACGTTTAATTTCAAAACGACGAATTTGGCTAGCAGATATATAAATATCTTTTTCCCCTTTAGAATAGTTCACTGTTCTTAAAAAACCATAACCATCTGGTTGTATATCATCTAAGATACCTTCCATATAATAGTTACCATCTTTTTCCATTTGTGCTTCCATAATAGCTAGAACAAGTTCTTTTTTATTTAATTTACTATAGTTCGTCAACTTAAGAGTTTTAGCTTTTTGAGTGAGTTCCTTGGTAGTATAGTTCTTGTACAATTCGTGGAATGATTCATACTGAGGAGATGTACGTTCTCTTTCAGGCATATAGTTTACACCCATTTCATTATTTTTTAGTTAGTAAGTAATAGATAGGCATGACAATGCATAAATAACTGTGCTAGCACAATCCCATTATGCTAATCCCCAACCTTTTAAATACATGAATAACTATAGCAAATTTTTATTTTAATTACAAAATCTATTTATAAAAATTGCAAAATTAAAACAGTACACAAAACTTAATTAGTCATGTGCACTGTTTTATTGCGATTTTTAATTCAAAAATCAAATTTATTTAAAATATCCAGCTATAGATTTCACTTCTAAGAACTCTTCAATACCATAATCGCCCCATTCACGACCTAAACCAGATTGTTTATAGCCACCAAATGGTAAATCTGGCTTTCTACCTGCTTCGTTTATTTCTACTGTACCTGCTTCAATAGAACGAGCTACTTTATGCAATGTTTCTTTGTCCTTACCAATAACATATCCTGCCAAACCATATTTTGTATCATTTGCAATTTGAATCGCTTCATCTAAATCGTTATAAGTGATAACTGACATTACTGGCCCAAAAATTTCTTCTTGTGCTATCGTCATTTGATTATCCACATTAATAAAAATTGTCGGACGTGCAAAGTATCCTTTTTCAAGTCCTTCTGGTTTACCAGGACCACCATAAAATAATTCAGCACCTTCTTCAATACCTTTATTAATATAATTTTGTACTTGATCAAATTGTTTTTTACTAATGATAGGGCCTACTTGTGTACCATCTTCTCTTGGATTACCGACACGCACTTGGCTAAATTGTTCTTTTAATTCAGCTAAGAATGCATCTTTAATTTTTTTAGGCACTAAAACTCGTGTACCAGCTGTACATACTTGACCAGTATTATTAACAACTTTGCCTGTTGTTGCTTTAGCCGCTTCTTTAATATCTACGTCATCTAGGACGATGTATGGTGATTTGCCACCAAGCTCTAATGATACCTTTTTAAAATCTTTAGCAGCTTTTTCCATAATTTTAGAACCAGTAGGGCCTGATCCTGTAAATGACATCATGCGTACTTTAGGATGCTCAGATAAAGGATTCCCAACGCCAGCACCATCACCATTAACAAGGTTAAATACACCTTTAGGAACACCGACTTTATCAAAAATCTCAGCTAAAATAACAGCTGCAAATGGTGTTTCTTCAGATGGTTTAAGTACAACTGGACTACCAGCCGCAAATGCTGCTGCTAATTTTAATGATGTTTGGTTTGTAGGGAAGTTCCACGGTGTAATTAAGCCAGATACACCGATTGCTTCTTTAACAACTAAATCATCTCCGCGGCGTTCTTCAAATTCGTAGTTATCTAATGCGTCTCTCGCTGCAACAAAATGGTTTAGTCCCATTTGATAATGGACACGCTCAGATAATGATAAAGGAGCACCTAATTCATCCGTAATAGCTTGTACAATATCGTCTTTTCTGTTTTCATATTCTTTTACAATTTTATCTAATAACGCTTGTCTTTCTTTCACAGATGTATGACGGAACTCTAAATAAACATTGTCTGCCGCCTCGACAGCTTTATCAACATCAGCTTTATTGCCTTTAGCAACTTTCCCGATTACTTCTTCGGTTGCTGGATTTATAACTTCTATCGTTTCATTACTATTATTTTCTACCCATTCGCCATTAATGTATTGCTTTGTGTAGTCTCTCATTATTCTTTCACTCCTCAAGAATGATTTATATATTATTTATCCGTAATGCATACGATATAAACATTACATTCCATTATGATACGCTCCCTTTTAATATGTTCAAAATAAAATGCTTTAAAATTTTGCTGCATCTATTTTTTTATATTTTTAAATAAAAATAACTATTCCCACATCATCGCAAATAATGCGAAGACTTAGAAATAGTTATAATCAATGCTATGTTTAAACGTCATGTAATTATTTAGCAGTACGTTGATCTGTTAAATCGACATATGATTGCGCCCATGCTTCAATTGGATGTAAAGCCTCTGCTAACGCTTTACCTTTTTCAGTTAGCACATAAATAATTTGTACTGGACTCGTAGAAATGATTTGCTTCTCAACTAACTCCCATTGTGCAAGCTCTGACAACTTAAGACTTAAAGCACGTGGTGTTATTGTTTTCAAATCTCTTTTCATATCGGAAAAGTGTGCTGAACAGTCATTACATCTTGAGAGATAATTAATGATTAATCCATTCCAACTTCTACCAAGTATTTTAAAAGTTTCTTCGAGATACGGACATACTTCCATCATCTTCACCTCTCATCAATAAATTTAGAATGTAAACGAACACCCTTTTTTAATCAGTATAATTATTATACCACAAAACAAGATAAATCTATACAGTTTCCGTCCAAATATCTGCACCTAAAGCTTTTAAGTGTTCTACAATATCTGTATAACCTCTATAAATATGTTTTACATTGTAAATTGTAGTTACACCCTCAGCAATTAAACCAGCAATAATTAAACAAGCTCCTGCTCTTAAATCGCTAGCATAAACTTCAGCACCATGTAATGTTGATGGCTTTATCGTTGCTGTGCCTTCGTCAACTTCAATATTTGCACCCATGCGCTTTAATTCTTCAACATGTTTAAAACGCTCCGGATAAATCGTATCAGTTACAAATGAAGGACCATTTGCCATAAATAATAATGGTGTAATAGGCTGTTGCAAATCAGTAGCAAAACCTGGATATACTAGTGTTTTAATATCAACAAATTGATATGGCGCATTATTATTGATGCGAATTCTTTCGTCTCTTACATCAACATTCACACCTAATTCACTAAATTTAGCAGTTAATGTTTCTACATGTTTCGGAACAATATTATTTAATATAACATTTTCTCCACATGCTGCAGCGATACACATATATGTGCCTGCTTCAATTCTATCAGGTATAACTTGATACTCAGAACCATGTAATTCTTTGACACCATTGATTTTAATTGTTGATGTACCCGCTCCCTTAATATTAGCTCCCATACTTGTTAAGAAGTTAGCAACATCAACTACTTCCGGTTCTTTAGCAGCATTTTCAATTACAGTTTGTCCTGTTGCATAAACTGCAGCTAGCATAATGTTAATTGTTGCACCTACGCTAACCATATCTAGAAAAATATGCGCACCTTTTAATTCTTTAGCTTCAATTTTCATTGATGTCGTGCTTGATTCATCAATTTCAGCACCTAAAGCTTTAAATCCTTTAATATGTTGATCAATTGGACGTGGCCCAAGTGGACATCCTCCCGGTAAACCAATCACACATTTTTTAAATCTACCTAACATGGCACCCATCATATAGTATGAAGCACGTAATGATTCAACTTTATTATTTGGTAATGCAGCATTTTGTATTTCAGTTGTATCAACTTCTAATTCCGTACCATTTAGTGATGCCTTAATATTTAAATCTTCTAATAAACTCACTAAAGTTTTAACATCAGAGATTTGCGGTAACCCTTCTAATTTCACATGTCCTTGAGCTAATAATGTTGCAGGAATGATAGCTACAGCACTGTTTTTCGCGCCACTGATATTAACTTCCCCATTTAGTGTGCGTCCACCTCTTATTTTTATTACCTCTTGAGCCATATCATTTATCTCCTTTGTCCATTACTTTTTAATTTTTTGCATTATTAGCATTATAAATTAATTTTACTTTATTTGTAAAATAGTTTATTTTAATCGTTAAAATCTTGTCTTTCTATTTTCGATTGATTAATAACAAATCATTCACCTTTACTAATATATGCTGTTCTTCCCCACTTGACCATGGTCTAAAGTCTGATTATTCAACTAAATATTGACGTTGTTTTGACAATTATTTAGTTTTAATTCTACGGTTTTCACGTAAACTTTTTTCATAAATTGCTCATTTTCCTTATAATTATATCACAATCAATTTTGATATATTTTACCATTTTTACGCTTTCATTTTAAAATCAAACTGTTTTATTTATTACTTATACAACATAAAAAAGAAGCAAACACCATTTTGTCTGCTTCTTTTAAAATTAATATCCCTACGTTATTAATAACTTAAAGACTAAATATTAATTATTTAGCGCGGTTTGAAGTACCGAACTCTTTAATTTTACCTTTAACTGTTTCTTTGATAGCTTCACGTGCAGGTCCTAAGTATTTACGAGGATCGTAAACTTCTTTGTCGTTATTTAAAACGTCACGAACTGCTTTTGCTGAAGCGATTTGGTTTTCAGTGTTTACGTTAATTTTAGCTGTACCAAATGGAATTGCTTTTTGGATATCTTTAGTTGGGATACCAGTACCACCGTGTAATACTAATGGTAAACCAGTTGATAAACCGATTTCTTCCATTTCTTTGAATCCTAATTTTGGTTCACCTTTGTATGGACCATGAACTGAACCTAATGCTGGCGCTAATGCATCGATACCAGTTTTTTCAACTAGTTCTTGACATTCTTTAGGATCAGCATAAATGATGCCGTCTGCTACAACATCATCTTCTTGTCCACCAACAGTACCTAATTCAGCTTCTACAGAAACACCTTTTTCATGAGCGTATTCAACAACTTTTTTAGTTGTTGCTACGTTTTCTTCGAATGGGCTGTGTGAAGCATCGATCATTACTGATGTGAAACCAGCATCGATAGCTTCTTTACATTTTTCAAAGCTTGAACCATGGTCTAAATGGATTGCTACAGGAATAGTGATGTTTAAGTCATGCATTAACCCTTCAACCATTTTAACAATTGTGTAGAAACCGCTCATGTAACGAGCAGCACCTTCAGAAACACCTAAAATTACAGGTGCGTTTTCTTCTTGTGACGCTTCTAAAATTGCTTGAGTGAATTCTAGGTTATTAATATTGTATTGACCTACCGCATAACCATTTTCTTTTGCATCAATTAACATTTCTTTCATTGAAACTAAAGGCATGAAAGTTCCTCCTTGAGTGCTTACGCACGTATTTTTCAAAGTAATTATATCAAAAAAATAGCGTCAATGCATTGAAATACTGCAGATTAAATGTGTATTTTTTGAAAAATGCGATAGTTATACTAAATGCAAACGTATACATTTTTATACAATTTAAGCCGTTGCATAATATGTAGTCATTAATTACAATATTTTATAAGTAGATTGGAGGATAAAGATGTCAAAAATCTTAAACACACAACTAATAGGTATCTTTAATAGGCTAGAAAAACAATCTTTAGAAATTCAAATGGCCGCCCAATGTTTAATTCAAGCAATTGGTGGCGAAGGTTATGTTTATGTAAAAGGTTATGATGATTTACAGTTTTTCGAAAGTTTCATTCTACATAGTGATGAGCGTTTAAAATCTAGCCGAAAACTTGACGCTATTAAAGACTTTAAAGAAATTGACTCAACTGATCGTGTATTATTATTCGCACCATTTTATAATGATCAAGTTGCATTAGATATTCAAAAACTTATCGACTTAGATATCGATGTGGTCTTAATAAGCAACAAACCTAAAACAGATGATTTCCCTGATCATCTCGTACATTTTATCGATTTATCTACACCAAGACCTATAGTCTACACTGAAGATTACGATAAGATTGTCCAACCACATGCGATGGCATTGAATTATGTATACTATGACATTTATACACAAATGATTGAAATGACAAGAGACTTAGAATTATAAAAGTCACTATTGTTATTTCATACCTTGTCACTAACATAATATTAAAATTATACGAAAAACCGGTACTTTCAATGTTTAACAATGAAAGTACCGGTTTTATTAGCAAATTTATTTATTTTGTTGATATTTTAATGAAGCTTCAATAAATGATTTAAAAATCGGGTGCGGACGATTTGGTCTAGATAAGAATTCTGGGTGGAATTGACAAGCAATAAAGAAATCATTTGTCGGAATCTCTACCATTTCTACTAAACGTCCATCTGGACTTGTACCAGAAATTACCATACCATTTGCCTCTAATTGTTCTCTATAGTCATTATTAAATTCATAACGATGACGATGTCTTTCTTCAATTTCCGCTTTACCATAAACATCTTGTGCCAATGTGCCTTCTTTAATTGAACATGGATATAAGCCTAAGCGTAATGTACCACCTAAATCTTCGATATCTTTTTGTTCTGGTAATAAATCTATAATTGGGTATGGTGTTGCTGGGTCTAATTCAGCTGAATGTGCGCCTTCAAGGCCTAATACGTTTCTTGAAAATTCAACTGTTGCAAGTTGCATTCCTAAACAAATACCAAAGAATGGTACATTGTTTTCTCTAGCATACTTAATTGCACTAATTTTACCTTCACTTGCACGGAAACCAAATCCACCTGGTACTAAAATACCGTCGACATCTGCAAGGTATTCGGCTGCATTTTCATCTGTTACTTCACTTGAATCAATCCATCTAATGTCAATATCTTTGGCAAAAGGATATCCAGCATGTTTCAATGATTCAACAACTGATAAATATGCATCTTGTAAGCTAACATATTTACCTACTAAACCAATTGTAATTTTACCATCTAAATTATTAACGATATCTAACAACTGTTTCCATTCATCAAGCTGTGTTTCATATTTCGCGTTTAATTGTAAACGTTTAATAACGATATCATCCATATTTTGTTGGCTTAATTGTAATGGAATTTCGTATAAAGAGTCTGCATCACGACATTCAATAACACTTTCTTTATTAATGTCACAGAATAATGCAATTTTATCTTTTAAATCTTGTGTCATTTCATATTCAGTTCTTACAACGATTAAGTCTGGTTGAATACCTAAGCCTCGTAATTCTTTAACACTATGTTGTGTTGGCTTCGTTTTCATTTCTCCAGCAGCTTTAATATAAGGCAGTAATGTACAGTGAACATACATAACATTTTCTCTACCTAAATCGCTACGAATTTGACGAATCGCTTCAATAAACGGTAATGACTCAATATCACCTGTTGTACCGCCAATTTCAGTGATAACAACGTCTGCATTCGTACTTTCCCCTGCAAGTAATAAACGTTCTTTAATTTCATTTGTAATATGCGGAATAACTTGAACTGTTCCGCCTAAGTAATCACCACGACGTTCTTTTTTCAATACGTGTGAATACACTTTACCGGCTGTCACATTTGAAAACTTGTTTAAATTAATATCAATAAATCTTTCGTAATGTCCTAAGTCTAGGTCAGTTTCTGCACCATCATCCGTTACGAATACTTCACCATGTTGATAAGGACTCATTGTACCTGGGTCAACATTTAAGTATGGATCGAATTTTTGAATTGTTACATTTAGACCTCTATCTTTTAATAATCTACCTAGAGAAGATGCTGTAATACCCTTCCCTAATGATGAAACTACGCCACCTGTTACAAAAATAAATTTTGTCATGTCTTGACCTCCTAATTATTAAAGGGAATGCTTCCTCATCAATTGTAAAAATCACGTAAAACATAACATTAAAGCAAGCTCATTCAAGTTGTTTATTTGTCGAATTCGACAAAATTAAATTCTGTTTACTTACCGTTTCCATACTGCTATGTCACTATGTATATCATTTACAACTTTGATTTTTGCGTTATCATTTCTTGATTTACTCAATTAAATAAAAAAACGCTCCCTCTCACAAATTCTGTAAGGGGAGCGTATAAATTTTATACACGTGTCCTATTTAAAGGAGCCCGAATAAAATTTTATCATCTTTCAACTAAAAGTCAAACAAAAAATTAATCGTTGAAGTCTTCTTCGTCTTCAAACACTTCTTCGTCTTCGTCTAGTTCATCTTCATCTTCTTCAATGACTATATCCGAATGATTGATTTCTTCTTCAACCTGCTCATCTTCTGGATCATTTAGTTCTTCTTGATCATCTGTTTGAGCTGGAATATCATCGTCGTCATCCATTTCATCTTCGCCCAATAATTTTAAGTTTTGATCTTCTTCATCATCTGCATCCAGAATATCGAATTTTTGAATAGTTGGTGCGATTTTCTCTTCAATATCATCTACCGAATACCAATCACGTAATCCCCATAAATTTTCTCCAACATTTAAAAAACGACCATCTGTGTTTAAATCTGTGTAAAATTGTACAACGCGATTTTCAATTTCTTCGTACTCATAATCACCTAACGCTCTAAACTCATCGATGATATCATATAAGTTCATAGTTTCGCCTTTATCATTCAATAATGTATAAGCCATATCAATAAATGATTTTTCATCAACCATTTGTTTTGTATAATCTTGAATTTTCATTGCCCAATACTTCCTTTCGAAGGATATAATCTAAATTTATACGTCTGAATTCATTTATATATAGTAACAAAACTAAATTATAAATGACAATATCATATTTCGCAATCACTGTTAGTAATTTAAATATTTTTCGAAAACGACATAATCATCAGTTTGTTCGATTTCAACGAAATTACTATTTAAACATAATGGTTTAAAATCATTATTCTCTCCAAACAGAATCATCGTAATCACATTAAGGTTGTCATAGTTTTTTCTTAAGTAAGTTGGCAATTGTCGCAGAGCACTTGAACCAATACCATTAAAGCGATATGATTTATCCACTTCAATAGCAGCAATGTTCATGCGTTCACCAATCTGCTCCAATGCGATAAAGCCAACCTTTTGGCCATCAATCATTAAATTAATGATATGTACATTGGTCACTTCTGAACGACTTTCTTCTTCAAGCTTTAATGACGAAACATGTTTTGAATCTAAGTCCAAGTAATATAGTCGTTCTTTGCCAATTGGTCCTTCTTCTTTAGTCGCTGTATGCATGAATCCAGCACGTTCGTATAGGTTCCAAGCATTGTCATTTTCCGCATCTACTACTAGATATAGATGATTAAAATCAGGAAATACACCTTGAACATATTGCGGCAATGACATCATTATTTTCGTGCCATATCCAAAACCTTGATATTTTTCATTAATCGATAATGAACGAATATAAACGACATTTTCAGGTGTATCATAACCTTCATGCTGATAGTAACGATGTAATACAAAAAAGCCCACCACTTCATTTTTATCGTTTATTGCTACGTTAGCAATCCTATCAGCATCATTAATTGCATCATCAATAACTTCTTTAGGTAAAGATGAATATATTTGTTGTCTTTCATTCAAGTCAAAATCATTAATTGCTGAACGATATTGTTCATCAAATGCTTTTAAAGTGATACCTTCAAAACAAAGTTCTTTAGCCATATATTTAACCCCTATCTTTTTATATATGAAGCATGAATCCCCATATTATTTTACCTATTATTTCACTACGATACCATTATTTGCTCTAAGTTAAATAAATTACTTATTTATATTTTTTAAATTTCAAAATTAATGTGCTACTCCTCATTACTTATCATTTTAATCAGAGACTTACAAATACACTGCGTACGAACTACTTTTAATATTGCGTCACTAACTAACAATCCTATACAACTTCAAAATTCCTAGAAAATAATATATATAACTTAACGTCTACGTTTGTAATACATTAATTGCGATACGCTTACAATGTTGAAATACAATGGCATCAAATTTGTTAATAATTACTATTATTACTTGTTTTTTAGTCATTTTACTATACTATTATTTAAGGATAGACATTAATAATGAGGTGGGAATCTTATGAAAGTTGGCATTGACGCTGGCGGTACACTAATTAAAATCGTTCAAGAGCAAGATAACCAACGTACTTTTAAAACTGAATTAACTAAAAATATTGATCAAGTTGTGGAATGGTTAAACCAACAGCAAATTGAAAAATTATGCTTAACTGGAGGTAATGCAGGTGTCATTGCTGAAAACATCAACATTCCTGCACAAATTTTTGTAGAGTTTGATGCTGCATCTCAAGGACTAGGTATTTTGTTAAAAGAGCAAGGCCATGACTTAGCAGATTATATTTTTGCAAATGTTGGTACCGGTACGTCACTACATTATTTCGACGGCCAATCACAACGTCGTGTAGGTGGTATCGGTACAGGTGGAGGCATGATTCAAGGACTCGGTTATTTACTAAGTCAAATCACTGATTATAAACAGTTAACTGACATGGCACAACACGGTGATCGTAACACTATCGATTTAAAGGTTAGACATATTTATAAAGATACCGAACCACCCATTCCCGGTGATTTAACAGCAGCTAATTTTGGTCATGTACTACATCATTTAGATGCTGATTTTACACCTAGCAATAAATTAGCAGCCGTTATTGGTGTCGTTGGCGAAGTTGTTACGACAATGGCCATTACTGTTGCACGTGAATTTAAAACTGAAAATATCGTTTATATCGGTTCTTCATTTCATAATAACGCTTTATTACGCAAAGTTGTGGAAGATTATACTGTGTTACGCGGTTGCAAACCGTACTATGTTGAAAACGGCGCATTTTCAGGTGCTATTGGTGCATTATATTTAGAAAAATAGAAAAAGACCATTTATATGCGCGTTGTTTTAAATAAACGCTATATAAATGGCCTTTTATTTTATGGTCTAAGTGTTTTGAATACGTATTGTTCCATTTATTATCACTTAATTAATTACAACTCAATTCAATTAAAATGTAAGTTCATTAGACAATTTTTGCGCTGAAACAATTGTACCAACCACGCCAGTTTTTAAATCTATCGCAACGGCTTTATGATCATCTCTAAGTTCATCTAGCCATTCTCCGAAAACAGAACCTTCAATCGTAATTAAATCACACTCTTCAAAATCTTCATCTCGAACTTTTAACGCTCTGTTTTTAATACTCCATACAGGCATAATATGCGGCTTTTTTTCGTCGCTATCATTTTCACTAATGAGAATAAACTGCTTACTACCTTTTTTAGTTAAGCCGTATACTTCATCATATTTTGCTACATCTTGGACAAATTCTTTGATTCTAATTTTATCTAATTCCGTCATCACTTCTTGTGTAACAGCTACAACGTTTAGTAGATGCCCTTCTTCTTCCATTGTTTGATTCATAATAATATGGTCTTGTTCATCAAACAATTCATCTAATTCATAAGTAGCAAAACGATCAACGTCCATTTTTACAACTTTATCAAATGGAATATTACGACTTGTTAAAAATGATACGGCCACACTTTCTTCTGTCCAAACGCCTACATACGCTTCACTTTTATAATTTAGGCGTACTAGTTTTTTATTTTTAGAGGCGAAATAAATACATTCATTTATTAATATATCTCTAAAGAATGGATATGCTTTATAAGACATGCTTGACCCTCACTTTTTAAAATATGTCATACATAAAATAGTAAATGACTCCAACAAGTTAGTCAATTAGACATATTATGAATTCAATTTAATGTCATGTTTTTCATTTTAAAAATTCAATAGCATTAAATTTTACGTATACACAAATTCGGTCTATAACACGAAACATATCTAGTTACTAAAAATTTCAAAACGATAACCTTTAGTATACCTTTATCAACAAAATGGCAACTCTTATAACATAGTGAAATAAAAGTCGCCATTTAATATTAGTATTACAAAGTATTGCCATATCATAAATTTAATTACTGTTGACTAGAATCGAAAAAAGCTTGTTACAAACGCATATTCAGTCAACTACTGGCAACACAACATTGTAGCGCCTTATGTTCCGAACTCTAATAGTGTTCAAGTTCAGCTAAAAATGCGCGTTCATTCTCCAGTACTGTTTCTTTTGAATCACCATGCCAAATACAGCCAAACCTTGATTTAACTTTATCTTCACCGTACCAATCACCATCATAATAAGATAACGGGTATAAACTACCTTCTTTGACATATTTCAAAATCGTATTGAAGAAATGTGTGTTATCACCTTTTGAATGATAACTATAAAACTTTTGATATCCTGAATTCAACTCGTTAGCAAGTAATAACATGCTCGTTGAACCATTTTGTCTAAAGTTTAAATCAATCGCATAAACGTTATCATCCTCATCGACGAGTAGGTCAAAACCAGCTACACCAAAGAATCCTTGATTCACACCGTTTTCCATAATTTGTCTACCTGCTTCTATAACGTGCTCTGGTACATTAGTAGTATTTTCATTTCCGTTATAAAATCCGTACTTATCCGTTAATTGCGTTGCCGCACCAAGATATTGAATGCCTAGCGATTCCGAGTATGCAAACTGAACGCAATAATTCGCTTTTTCTTCAATCTTCTGTTCGATAATAAGCGAATTCGTTTCAGCAGTTGCCTCTTTAATACGCGTTATCGCTTTTTGTAAATCTGCATCATGATAACAAATCATAACGCCATAGCCACCTGCTGTCGGAAGATCATCTCCCGGCTTAATTACTAACGGGAATTCCCAATTCTTAATCTCGTTTTCGAATTGCTCAATTTTTACAACTTTTCTTTTTGGTAAAAACTTCCCATTTGTCCATTCAGGTATTCTTGCTTTATTATTTAAAGCAACAAATAACGTTTTATCTAATGCATAATATTGCTGATTCAAGATTGTTTCATCATGAATATATTGAAAATAAATCTTTTTATTTTCCTTATGTGCCAATTGTTTGATCAAGTTTTCGTAAGATTGCTGATTGTTAAATGTATAAATTGAGTTCGGTACTTCCTTACCAATAACTTGAAATAGCTGATGCAATTTGTCTGTCGCACTAGCTTCGTGAACAATAACAGGTAATTGATTTGCTATTAATAACTCCCTACCAGTTAAAAAATTAGATTGATGTTCGTCCGGTTTCAACCATGGATTCGATATATACGAAGGTCTTGACGTATAGACAACATCTTTGTCATATAAATCACTTAACGTTAAGTTCGGCTCATTACCATTATTTGTCATTACTTCCCATTCCCTTTCAAATGCGCATGCTCTTCAATAATGTCTTGATAAACGTCTTGATTTGTAATTAACTCTAACCCCATCAACGCCATTATTTTAGCACCTTTAATTAATGCTTCATCACCATGTACACTCGCAGCCGCTTCTCTAAATCTATGCGTATGTCCTACTAAATTACGTGATCCTATTTTAATATGAGGATGTATTGTTGGCACAACATGACTTACGTTCCCTGTATCCGTAGAGCCATAACCAAAATCATCATCAATAACTGCTTCACCAACTTCTTCAGCATATTTAGCAAATAAATCATCTAATTTCGGCGTTTTAATGAATTCATTCACACCGTTTTGAATTGGACCAAATTCATAATCACAACCAGTCTGTATCGCAGCTCCACGTGCGATTTGATTTACTTTTTCTGTTAATATATCCAATTCTTTACGCGTCATTGCTCTAGTATAAAAACGAGCATGTGTATAGTCTGGAATAATATTAGCTGCTTTCCCGCCATCTAAAATCACACCATGCACACGTTGATCTTTTTTAATATGTTGTCGTAGTTGTGCTACACCATTAAAATAACTAATCATAGCGTCTAATGCATTTAACGCTTCATCTGCATTTTCAGAGGCATGAGCACTTTTTCCGTAAAATTTAACATCTAAAACATCCACTGCCAAAGTATCAATCGTTTTATAAGTTTCATTTCCCGGATGAATCATTAAGGCAATGTCTATTTGATCAATCACACCAGCCTTGACATAAGAAGCTTTAGCGCTACCATTTTCCCCACCTTCTTCAGCTGGACATCCAAGAACGACTACTTTACCACCAATTTGGTCAATCACTTGCTTCAAACCAATTGCACCAAGCACACTTGCAGTTCCAATGATATTATGACCACAAGCATGACCCAACCCTGGCAAAGCATCGTATTCTGCTAAAAAACCTATAGCTGGCCCGTCAAGACCTGAATCATATGTCGCTATAAACCCAGTTGCATGCCCAGCAATCTCGGTTTCAATTTCAAAATCATGCTCTTTCAAACGATCTATTAAAGTTCGAGACGCAAATATTTCTTCATTACCAAGTTCAGGACGTTCATGAATTCTATGACTGATTTCGATATAACTATATTTATTTGTTTCTATATAATCGAGAATTTGTTGTTTTTCACTCATTTTTTACTATCTCCCTTTTACCCTACACTCATTTTAATCATCCACAATATTTTGTTCTTTCAAAATGAATTATTACTTATTCTATCGGTTTTATCTCATGATGTCATCTAGTTTTTCTTTATTTACAAAATTTTCTAATAACTAAAAGCCTTTCATAAATTTATAAAACAGTTTCAAATTGTAAAACATAAGCCCTATTGTTACAATTTAAGTATTGTTAGAAACACAACTTACAACAAACTTAAGTTTTATAATGCAACAAATCATAAGCGTTTTATAGTTTTGAGTAGTTAATAGGAGGAAATTCAAAATGACAAAAATGAATGTTGAAAGTTTCAATTTAGATCATACTAAAGTGGTTGCCCCATTTATTAGATTAGCGGGAACGATGGAAGGATTAAACGGAGATGTCATTCACAAATACGACATTCGTTTCAAACAACCAAACAAAGAACATATGGATATGCCCGGACTACATTCATTAGAACATTTAATGGCTGAAAATATTAGAAATCATAGTGACAAAGTTGTTGATTTAAGTCCTATGGGTTGCCAAACTGGTTTCTATGTATCATTTATTAATCATGATAATTATGATGATGTATTAAATATTGTTGAAGCAACTTTAAATGATGTGCTAAATGCTACTGAAGTGCCTGCTTGTAATGAAGTACAATGTGGCTGGGCAGCAAGTCATTCATTAGAAGGTGCTAAAACTATCGCTCAAGCATTTCTAGACAAACGAAACGAATGGCATGATGTTTTCGGTACAGGAAAATAAATCTTAGTCAATCAAGTTAATCAGAAAAGCAGTCGAACAATGATGTTACAATCGCCATTGTCCAACTGCTTTTTATTATGCTTCAAAGTCAAAAAATCGAACAAATGAAAAAGTAAAATCTTTAACATTTGTCCGATTTATTTGAGAACCACTATAATTTCTTAATTAGTCCCATTAACACGAACTGCATAGGTAACCTTAAATATAGTTGCCATGTTGGCAATTGTTTATCTCCTAAAGGTAACTTTTTAACTGCCATATAGATATTAGCTGGGAATACAGCTAGCAAGAATAGATTGATTGTATTTTTCAAGCATTGAGATGGTCTTTTAATTAAAAGTGCAAGTCCAAATAATATCTCAAAGATTCCTGTAACAAGAACCGCTGTTTTTCGAAGTGGCAAACATTTCGGTATGATATTTCTAAATTGTCGTTCTCGTGTAAAATGCAATACACCTATTACACTAAAACCTATTCCTAATAAATATCTTAGTATGTTCAATCAGCTTCAACTCCTATTCTGTAATGATTTTATGAATTAATGTAGGCGATACAACATGATCAGCAATTGTTATGCTTGAATCTAATTTTTTAACAACATCGTCTACATCTTGGCGATTACTGTGAATCGTTAATAATGATTCTCCTTCTTCTACTTTATCACCAATTTTTTTATTAAAAACAATACCAACCGCTAAATCAATATCATCCTCTTTTGTTAAACGTCCCGCTCCTAACATCATCGAAGCGACACCTATATCGTTAGAGACTAATTCAGTCACATAACCTGATTTTTTAGCTTTATATTCAATTTGATATTGGGCTTGTGGCAAACGCTCTGGATGGTCAATAACAGTTTCGTCGCCACCTTGGTTTTTAATAAATGTTTTGAATTTTTCTAATGCTGCACCTGAATTAATTGCCTCAATTAGCAACGCTCTCGCTTCTTCAAGCGTTTCAGCTTTGTTTGCAAGTACAACCATTTGAGAACCTAATGTTAATACAAGTTCTGTTAAATCTTTCGGACCTTGTCCTTTCAACGTATCAATTGCTTCTTGTAACTCAAGCGCATTGCCAATCGCACGTCCAAGTGGCTGATTCATATCAGAAATAATCGCCATCGTATTACGTCCCACATTATTACCAATACGTACCATTGCGTGCGCTAATGCTTCAGCATCTTCTAATGTTTTCATAAATGCACCGCTACCAGTTTTTACATCTAATACAATTGCATCTGCACCAGCAGCAATCTTTTTACTCATAATTGAAGAGGCAATTAATGGTATTGAATTGACAGTACCAGTAACATCCCTTAAGGCATATAATTTTTTGTCTGCAGGAGTTAAATTTCCTGATTGTCCTACAACTGCCACTTTATTTTCATTAACCAATTTCACAAATGTTGCTTCATCTATTTCAACATGAAAACCATCAATTGCTTCTAATTTATCAATCGTACCACCTGTATGACCTAATCCACGCCCACTCATTTTTGCAACAGGAACATCTACAGCTGCTACTAATGGTGCTAAAACCAATGTAGTTGTATCTCCTACACCACCTGTTGAGTGCTTATCTACTTTGACACCTTTAATATCACTCAAATCTATCATATCACCAGAATTAACCATAGCCATCGTTAATGCTGCACGCTCATCATCATTCATATCTTGGAAATAAATCGCCATTGCTAAACTTGATGCTTGGTAATCAGGAATATCCCCTTTAACATAGCCGTCAATAAAGAAATTAATTTCTTCCGTTGTTAGTGTATGACCGTCACGCTTTTTCTCAATAATGTCTATCATTCTCATTTTTATCATCCTTTTCTTAAAAAGCTTAGGACAAAGCATCTGCGCTTTCTCTAGTCCATTTTTAAAAGCACAAGCGAAAATTAGTATAGCAAGCTATCGATTTCATTTTTAATATCACAATTTCAATGCGATGTTATTATTCTTAAATAGATTGGTTATAACGTCAAAGTCCCTATTAAATTATCTTAGAATCATCATGGCATTTATGATGTCTTAAAACTGATATCGACATACTTATATATGGTTACGATGTCCCATGCTTACATATTTTTTATAAAATTAGTAATCTGAATCTGCTTCTAAACCTTGCATAATTTGAACGCCTGCGCTCGCACCAATACGTGTCGCACCTGCTTCAACCATTTTATTGAAATCTTCTAAATTACGTACGCCACCTGATGCTTTTACTTCTATATCAGCACCTACTGTATCTTTCATTAATTTAACGTCTTCTGCAGTCGCACCGCCACCTGCAAAACCTGTTGAAGTTTTAACGAAGTCCGCACCAGCCGCTTTTGTTAATTCACTCGCTTTTACGATTTCGTCATGGTCCAACAATACCGTCTCAATAATCACTTTTACTGTGTGACCTTTCGCAGCTTTAACCACTGCTTCAATGTCTTGTTGTACATCATCAAAACGTCCATCTTTTAATGCGCCGATGTTGATGACCATGTCAATTTCATCTGCACCATTTTGAATCGCATCTTCTGTTTCAAATGCTTTCGTCGCAGTTGTCGATGCACCTAATGGGAATCCTATTACCGTACAAACTAACACCTCTGAATCAGCTAGTCGCTCTGCTGCATATTTAACATGCGTTGGATTCACACATACAGATTTAAAATTGTATGCTTTCGCTTCATCGATGATTTGATCGATTTGCGTACGTGTTGACTCAGGCTTCAATAAAGTGTGATCAATCAATTTTGCACTATTCATTTTCTATCTCCTCCTTTATGGTTGATTATAAAAATACGGTTGTAAATTAGTTGATTGAGCGTCAGGTTCATTTAAATATCAGGTTAGATGTTCGCTTTTTATGTAACCGCATACATATACTATTACATTAATTCATTTCCCATAAACAAACAATACAATTGAACGTGATATCTTCATTATGAACGATGACTTGACAACAAGCTAATCAGGATTATATTTTTATAATTCTTTAATTCTATAGTACAAAAATTCGCAAAAAAGGGAAACAAATGTTATCTTAAAATTATTAATGAATATTAAGGAGAAGATAACAAATGACAAAAGGTACACCACATATTCAACCAAATGGAGTAAAAATTGCTAAAACAGTATTAATGCCTGGCGATCCGCTACGCGCAAAATATATTGCTGATAATTTTTTAGAAAATGTTGAACAATTTAACGATGTACGTAACATGTTTGGTTACACTGGTACATATAAAGGTAAAGAAGTTTCTGTAATGGGTTCTGGTATGGGTATTCCAAGTATTGGTATTTACTCATATGAGTTATACAACTTCTTTGATGTAGATACAATCATTCGTATCGGTTCTTGTGGCGCATTACAAGAAAATGTTAACTTATACGATGTTATTATTGCACAAGCTGCATCAACTAATTCAAATTATGTAGATCAATACAATATTCCAGGTCATTTCGCGCCTATCGCTGACTTCGAGTTAGTAACTAAAGCTAAAAATGTCGCTGACCAAATCGGTGCTACTACACACGTAGGTAACGTATTATCTTCTGATACATTTTACAATGCCGATCCAACATTCAATGATGCTTGGAAAAAAATGGGTATTTTAGGTATCGAAATGGAATCAGCTGGTTTATATTTAAATGCGATTCATGCTGGTAAAAAAGCACTTGGTATTTTCACAGTAAGTGATCATATTTTACGTGACGAAGCTACTACACCTGAAGAACGTCAAAATTCATTTACACAAATGATGGAAATCGCTTTAGAAATCGCAGAGTAACTTATTTAAATTGACTTTAATTGCTCTTTAACAATGCGATTAAACTCAAAAAGCCAACACATTCTGGGCGTATCCCCATTTATGTGTTGGCTTTTATTTATATTATTACTTATCTGTAGATTAGCTTAAGTAAGATTTAAACATCCAATTATGTTTATCTACTGATGTTTGCATACCTATAAACATATCTTCTGATACATCATCGCCAGCATTACCAGCAATTTCGATTGCGTTTTCTAATTGTTTTGAGATATTTGTGAAGTCTTGTGATAATTCTTCAACCATTTGTTCTGCAGAGTAACCTTTCGCAGCTTCTTTAACAATTGATTGCTCTAAGCATTCAGTTAATGTACCTACAGGGTTTCCTCCTACCGCTAAAATTCTTTCAGCTAATTCGTCTACATATTGGCTTGCTTCATTATATAATTCTTCAAATTTAACGTGTAATGAGAAGAAGTTAGGCCCTTTCACATACCAGTGGAAATTGTGTAGCTTTGTGTAAGCTACTGTCCAGTTTGCTACTTGTTGATTCAATTCTTTTACAACATCTTGTTGATTACTCATATTTAATACACTCCTTAAAATTGTCTACGTCTTGCTTGTTTATATTAATTATTATATTATAATAATTCTAATCTGTAAAGTGTTTTTACTCTCTTTTTTATAATTATTCTAATCTAAACGTAAAGTGTTCCGCTTTTTAAATGCCTAAATTTTAATTCATCATCTAATATATCCATTATCAATTAGCAAGTATGTTTTATCAATCAGTAAGTTTTACTTTCGCATTATCATCTAAAAAGAACGATTTTTCATAATCATTTGGTTGGTGCCATGTTGTTTTCCACATTCTATTTCTATTATTAGCAAACATTCGATAACCGAAATTACGGACTGGTTTAGGTACAAGCCATAAACCTACGCCCAATAATTTAGTTCGATTAGGTAGTGCTGTGATTAGTTTAATAATCGCCTGCGATTCAAAATATATACGATCACCTTTCTGTAAAATCACACTATTTTTATTTGCCGCTTCTGGATGTTGTTTAAAAAATTGTTGTCCAACTTCACCTTTTAACGTGGCAAATTGATAATTTCTTGGTAGGTCATGTTGAATTAACCAAATGACATAGTTATAACAATATATACAGTTTCCATCATAATATACGATTGGCATAATTTATTCGCTCCTTTAATAGTACTTATAGTCATTTTTCCTAATTTAAAAACATTTAAACAAGGTTGTCACTTGATAAGTCCTCGCGACACGAAATTGCCATAAAATTTATTTTTCAGTTTTATATTTATTGTATAATGTATTTTTTATTTACTTTAAATTTCTCAATCTACAGTGTAATCTTATTTCTTATTATTAACTTAGCGTTTGGTCATTCGTCTTATTCAACATACGACTGGAAAACTCATATAAAGTTTTAATTCAGTAACATAAATTCATTTATATTCATATACTGTCTTTATTATTTATTAAAATAAAAACGAGTAATCTATCATAAGCTCTTAATTAGCTCTTATGGTTGATTACCCGTCATTTTTCTTTATGCGGTTATTCAAATATGCAATTATGCAATTTTTAATCCTATCCTTACTTCTTTTCAAAAACTACCATATATCATTAGTCATGTTTGACTTTGACTATACGTGTGTATTTTAAAAACTGCTCTGAATATTTCTCCTTAATTTCCTCTAAACTGTCATATGTAATACCTACAATATGCCAATTAGGATTGAAATAATAGAAAGAATCTTTTTGTCGTGACCATTTAATCATATTACCGTCTTTATTATAACGTGGTAATGTTACTTCATAGCCTTCTAACACATTAATATACGTTTGGAAAATGTCTGTATCTATACGATTAAAATTATCAATAACTAAATAACTTTTATCCTTTTTAGGCATTAATTGAGTAATAAACCCTTCACGATAGTATAATGCCCCTGTTTCATTTGGTAAATACTTGCCATAAAGCATATCTTCTGAAAAATCAGGATGACCTGTTGTTATAACAGGATTTGCATTCGCTTTTTGCAATAAGTCATTAGCCGCTTTTAAGCCCTCTTCTTTTCGATCTACAACAAGTAAAATAAATGGCTTTAACGCTTCTTCTTTTTCACTTTCAAGCATATCTGGTTTTTGAACCATTTCAAATGGAGATTTCAATCCATTATTATCGCTCATTTCAATAATTGCATCATACTGTGCTTGTGACATACTTGCAATAGCCTGTTTTGCATTTTCTTGAAGGAAATATAAGTTTTTCAATTTAGGATGCTTATTTAATGTACTTAATGTAATCGGCGTAATGTCTTTCTCATAAGACACTTCAATCACTGTACTATTTGTTCTACCAGGAATTGGTGGTTTTTCATGAATATGCTTTGATACTTCTCCAATTCCAACGACAGATTGATTTTTCGTTCGATTATAAAAAATAATATTGTCGCCTTCTTCTAACTGAGTATAAAAATGATAACCATTACGTTTAATACCGTTGTACGTGTGCGTATAAATCGTATATTGGTTTCCAGGTTCAAATTCTTCAGTTTCAGCTAAAAAGAAATAACGTGGTATCTTAATTTCGCCTTTACCAAGACCACTTATTAAATCAAACTCTTCTGCAGTGATTTGATTGAACAATGTCTCTTTCATATTACTCATACGAAATTCCAAAGCTTCACTACGCTTTAAATAATCTGCTGTTAATGGTTTCAATTGTTCATTAAAACGAAACTGTACACGTATTTTATTTTGTGCACCTGTTTCAACACTAATAATTTCACCACATCCAAGTAGTCCAGTATCCGTCTGAACTTGATAAAAGATGACTTGATCTCCTACTTTAGCCTTTTTAAACGCTCTAAATCCTTGAGATGGGTTAAAATGTGCGCCTGATTCAAATAAAGCTGTTTGTCCTACTAACGGTTCATTATGATTCCAACGGTTATATCCACAATTCAACCAAAAATAATTCGTTTCTGCTGTCATCTTAATACTCCTTAACCTGAATAAATTTTAGAAACACTATGAATTACATTCTTTTAGTGTTTCTTATGCAGTTGGACGCGTATGCGATCAACTGTATACCCTTTGTTCACTGCGATTTTAATCGCATTTCCTATAACATTGTAGCGCCCAGGACATTAATTTACGTCCCAGACCCTTATCGTTTTCACTTTTAAGTAAGTCGAACTATTTTGCTTTACAACAAGTGCGACTCTATATGCAGTTGGACACACACATACGAGCAACTGTATACCTTTTAATCAGTTTTCTATATTTTATTTATTATATCTGTCATAATGATAAAAATTGTTACAAACAGTTTAACATATTTAGCTACCTATTTTGCATATAAAAAACATGCTTGCATACACTATGCAATAAAAATTACAAATTTATATATGATACCACTATGCTTGCTTATCTCTATAGCGCCATTGATACACATTTTTAAATATCTATACTGCCGTTAGAATTTTATCATGTCTTAATTTTCATTAAATATTAATTACTTCATTTTATATAAACCAACAAAAACCCCCTCACTACTATGCAAGTGAGAGGTTATGTTGATGTGCTTTATTTCCATCAATGTCATTAACACAATCATATTTCTTCTGTTAATGCACTGTATTATATTCAAACGCGCTATCGACAATTAATTTGAAGCTACAAAGGTACCGCATAATGGCAGCACATTAATTAACAATGCGCTAAACTTTAATGAGGCGCTGATTTGCTTGTCTTTAAAAGTCAACATAGCACTGATAATTCCTAAAATAGCTACTATACGTGGAATTGTCATGCTCGGATACTGCGGTATATGTAAGAAAGCACCAAGACCTGCTATCACACCACATACTAACGCAATATATAGAAATTGCTTCAAATCATTCACTCCTAAATTGTTATTACACTATTACACATAGCTAATCATCAATGTGAAATCGCCTTCAAAGACACTATCCAAATCTTCAGAAGTCAAAATAAAGTTTGTACCAGTAGTCAGTTTGAAAATTTCACCATCGACAATCATTTGCCCTTCACCTTCCAACACTGTAACTAAACAGAACTCTCTAGGCTTCATATAATTTAACGTGCCAGAAATTTCCCATTTAACCAATGTAAAGAAATCATTCGATACAATGTGTGTACACTTATGGTTTTCAATAATTTCACTTTCAGGCAAAATATTAGGTAATGGTGCATTGTACTGAATAACGTCTAAAGCTTTTTCAATATTTAACGGTCTATCATTATATTGATTATCTTGACGATTGAAATCATAAAGTCTATATGTAATGTCTGACGATTGCATCGTTTCGTATGCTAATATTCCTGAAGAAATAGTATGTACTGTTCCTGCTGGAATAAAATAGAATTCTCCAGGTTTTACTTTAATATATCTAAGTATCGACTCTATCGTTCCGTGTTGAACATGATTCGCAACTTCTTCTCTAGACTCTGCTAATGTCCCTATAACTATTTCTGCATCTTCTTCTGCATCTATAATATACCAACATTCAGATTTGCCATATTGCCCGTTTTCATGCTCATAAGCATAAGAATTATCAGGGTGCACATGAATAGAAAGTGATTCTCTTGCATCCACTATTTTAGTTAGAAGCGGAAAATCTTTGCTTGGGAAATCACCAAACAATTCACGATGTTCTGACCAAATACGGTCTAATGTTTGACCTTGATATGGTCCATTAATAATCTCGCTCGTACCATTTGGATGTGCTGACACACACCAACATTCCCCAGTTGTATCATTGTCTAATTGATATCCAAACTCACTTAGACGTTGACCGCCCCATAATTTTGTTTTTAAAATTGGTTGTAAAAATAATGGCATTGTTGCACCTCCATTGTGATTAAGTAAGCAATAGAACTCTGATGTTGTTGTTCCATTATATTTTGATTTTGTTCTCATTTACATCGTATTATAAACTTCCACATTTCAAATTAACTATTAGTGATTGTACCATATTTACTAACATTGCAGTACTGCCAATTAAAGCGCTTCACTTAAATTTACAGTACTTTAACATTTTTAAAAATTTATAGCATAGAGATTATATCTCTCTTACATTTGTACACATTTCCCTTTAAATTTACTCGCTCATTATACCAATTAATAAACAACTTTAATAGTTGTGCCATACATTGTTCAAATTCTTTGTAAAATGCATAGACAATACGTACTTATTCATACTTATAATTCATCATTTTCAAAAAAATAACGAGTTACGAAAACGTAACCCGCTTCAAATCATATTTACTATCCTTATTAATCCTTTTCAATTTCAAATTGAGTTAAAGCATCTTTAATGTCCTGCTCACCACTAATAATTTGAAACTCTTGGTGATTAAAATGATTGGATGTGACAATTTCTTTTAATACTGTCGCAACATCTTCTCTAGGAATTTCACCTTTACCATCAAAATATTGTGCAGCTTCTATCTTTCCAGATCCTGCTGCATTTGTAAGTGCCCCTGGATGTAAAATTGTATAATTCAAACCTGAACGTCTTAAATAGTCATCAGCGTAATGTTTAGCTATTGTATAAGGCTTTAAATCACCGCTATCATCAAAAGCCTGACGTCTCGAATCATATGTTGAAACCATGACATAGTGTTTAATATTAGCCTCTTTACTCGCAATCATTGATTTAACAGCACCATCTAAATCGACAATAATTGTTTTATCTGCACCCGTGTTCCCTCCAGAACCTACTGAAAAGATAACTTTATCGAATGGTTTAAACGTCTCAGTTAAAGTCTCTATTGAATCATTTTCAACATCAACAAGAATTGCTTTCATACCTTGTGATTTTAACGCATTAAGTTGATCTGATTGCCTAACACCAGCAGTAAATGGTACATTTTCTTTTGCTAATTGTTGCACTAGTAACGAACCTACACCGCCATTAGCACCTATAACCAAAATATTCATTTACAACACTCTCCTATTTATTATTCTCTATGCCATACCACTTTATGAGATATGTAAAACTTGTTACAACTATAAAAATCAATTGACATACTACTGGGAACGTATTAAATTAATATATGAACAAATATTCATATGAAAGGATTGTCATATAATGTCAGAACAATATTCAGAAATAAATACAGATACATTAGAACGCGTAACTGAAATTTTCAAGGCATTAGGCGATTACAATCGAATACGTATCATGGAATTGTTATCAGTCAGTGAAGCAAGTGTTGGTCACATTTCACATCAATTGAATTTATCTCAATCAAATGTCTCGCACCAATTAAAATTACTTAAAAGTGTGCATCTTGTGAAAGCAAAACGACAAGGCCAATCAATGATTTATTCATTAGATGACATCCACGTAGCAACTATGTTAAAGCAAGCCATACATCACGCGAATCATCCTAAAGAAAGTGGGTTATAATATGTCTCATTCACATCATCATCATGACCATATGCATAGTCATGTAACTACAAATAATAAGAAAGTATTGTTTATATCGTTTTTAATAATCGGTCTATATATGTTTATCGAAATCATCGGCGGTCTCCTTGCTAACAGCTTGGCATTACTATCTGACGGTATCCATATGTTTAGCGACACATTCTCATTAGGTGTTGCACTTGTCGCATTTATTTATGCTGAAAAGAATGCCACAACTACAAAAACATTTGGTTATAAACGTTTCGAAGTACTCGCAGCGTTATTTAACGGTGTAACGCTTTTTGTAATAAGTATTTTGATTGTTTTTGAAGCGATTAAACGTTTCTTTGTTCCTTCTGAAGTTCAATCAAAAGAAATGTTAATCATTAGTATTATCGGTTTAATTGTCAATATCGTTGTTGCATTCTTTATGTTTAAAGGCGGCGACACTTCACACAATTTAAATATGCGTGGTGCTTTTCTACATGTTATCGGAGACTTATTAGGTTCAGTTGGCGCCATTACTGCAGCTATTTTAATTTGGGCATTTGGATGGACAATCGCCGATCCTATCGCAAGTATTTTAGTTTCCGTTATTATTTTAAAAAGTGCTTGGGGTATCACAAAATCTTCAATTAACATTTTAATGGAAGGCACACCAAGTGATGTTGATATAGATGAAGTTATAACTACTATTAAAAAGGATTCACGAATACAAAGTGTGCATGATTGCCATGTTTGGACAATTTCAAATGATATGAATGCATTAAGTTGTCATGTTGTTGTAGACCATACATTGACAATGAAAGAATGTGAATTATTATTAGAAAACATTGAGCATGATTTATTACATTTAAATATTCACCATATGACTATTCAATTAGAAACGCCTAATCACAAACATGATGAATCGATTATATGTTCAGGAACACATAGTCATTCACATAACCATCATGCTCATCATCACGCGCATGTACATTAATAATTTTAACCTACTGCCATTGCATCGATTAAACTTTTCAATGGCAGTAGGTTTTTTATGTCTTTATGGCGACTTGTTTGGTCTTTGATGATGCAATGTTTATTAACAAATTTTCAACTATTATTTCTTACATTAGTCATATTTTTGACAATTTACTATTATAATTCTCTAACTTTAGTCACTTTAATTAATTTTTATTAGATATTAATATGAAAATAACGTGTTTTTTGTTATTGTATTTATATGAAGAAAAGGAGGCACCACTTTGTTTACTTACTTTAAATCAGCATTTAAAAATGCTAAACCACAATTATTAATAACATTGATATATGCACTTATAGCATTTGCTGTAATTGCAGTTGTATATTTACTTGCTAATTTCCAGCTTGCTAAGTATGCACAAACTATTGCAATTTATTCACAATTTGGGCAAAAACCACCAGTAGATGCATATTTAAAAGTTATCGCTGTATTACTTATAGCAGCTGTAGTTTCACTGTTTGTTTTAGTTCAAATTTTTATCGGAATTACAAATGTTATGAAACGAGCAATGAGTCATGAAAAAGTAAAATTTACCGATTTATTTATTGCATTTAAAAAAGGTAATTATTTAAAGAGCGTTCTGATCGGTCTTGTATCTATAGCAATGATTATCGTTCTTTCACTTCTGACATCATTACTATACAAATTATTTTCTCCAGTATCAGAAATGATTATGAATTCAGTACAATCATCATATGCAGATAGTACACACCTGATTGGTATTGCTATTACAACTCAAAGCATCATAATCATTGTTGTTTTATTGATTAAAGCAATTATTACTTGGTTATTGTTAATACCTATTTTCAACTTTATGACTAGTTTCGTTGAATCAACTAACGATAAAGTAAAAACACACTTAGCTAATGGATTTAAAGCAATGAAAAATGGTCAAAAAACATTTTTCAAATTTTTCATTGGAATACTATTATTAAACTTAATTATTATTTTATTTAAAACACCTGTTGGTTACTTGATTTCATTTAATACGCAATCACTCTCTCAAAGTGTTGCAGAAAATATCATAAGAGTTTATACAGTAATGACAATCATTTTATTCGTTGTTATTCATGCAATCATTTTAATGGGTATCGTTCAATATTACTTAAAACGTGGTCAAAAAATTACTAAAGATAAAGTAAAAACAGCTGACAAGGATAAAAAAGTTGTCACTGAACCAAAAAATACAAAAGTAGAAAATGGTAAAGTGACAACATCTGTTGAAACAAAAACAGAAAAAGCACAAGATTCATTAAATGATAATACAACAAAAACGATGACTTCAGATAAACCAGAAGACAATCAACCAAAATAAATTTTAGAGCCCCTTACAACTTTAGTTGTTAGGGGCTCTTATGCAGTTGATGCGTAGCATCCAACTGTATTCCTCTATTTTTCAACTTTAGTTGTTAGGGGCTCTTATGCATGCGCTTAGCGCAGGCGCTCCTACTTTTCAACTTTAGTTGTTAGGGGCTCTTATGCAGAAGTTCCTAATTTTAATACAGCTATAGTTGATGTCACATGATATTTTAATATTAGTTTAAACTTATATCCACTCAACATAAAAAGGAGAGGTAAAGATGACATATGGTTCAATCATCGCTATCGTTTGTGCACTATTTGTAATCTTCTTTATACCGTATATGGAAAAGAACAATAAAAAGAAGAAATAACACAAACGTCTGGATTTCTAGTATACAAGAGGCTGGGACATTAATTCCTAAAAAACAGCAGTAAGATATTTTTCAATCAGAAAATATCTTACTGCTGTTCTCTATTTATAAAATACTGAATTGTCTATATATAGTTGGGCATATTCTATTAGAATAAATATTATTAAACAGTGACTTTATTAACTGAAACCGAAATAGCATGATGCTAATTTCATGTTATCTCGAAAATCTATATATGAAGAGGTCTCCAATACTTTTTATATAATTCGTGATTACATTCTATACTTTTAATTGTATTTTCTGCTGTATGGAAAGTTGGTTTTATTAATTCTGATTATGTTCAGAACTACAATTCATAAGAAAAATGAGTTAAAATATATTTGTAGTAAGTAGAAGCAAAAGGTGAAAATCTTTATCTCTTGAAACACAAAAAGGGCAACACTCGAAAACATGTTACCCTAATGAGCCAGTTAAAAAGGCAGTGACCTTATATTTTATTTAACAATAGCCTTCAAAAATGCCGGTCAAAGCGAATAGAAGGTTATTTTTTGGTCTTGATTACTGATCTATACTAAACCAATAATTGTTAATACAATTATCAGCATTTCAAAAACAGACATGCTACTCCTTTCTAGGAGTAACAACTATAACCATAGGCATCACCCCTTTATTAAGAGATTAACCACCATCTATCCAACTTGCTCAATAAATATTATAAAATGAGCATGTTTAAACAGTAATTCATAATATTAGTTTTTTCATTTCTTTAACAACTCGATAAATAGTTGCGCGACTTTCCCCTGTCTGATTACCTATTTCTTCATATGTTAGCTTTTGTTCATCATATAAGAATTTAATTACTCATTTTTTATACTCTGGTAAAGAGGGTCACCCGCTTTTTCGGCCTCTCGCTCTTGTTACTGCTAAGTTTTTTTTGTACGCTCGTTCAGTGAATTAACTTCAAGCTCTGCAAATGCACTCGTCATTGTGAAAAACATTTTACCCATTGCGTCTTTCGTTGAAATATTCATATCAATGATTTGTAAGTCAATCTCGTTATCATCGAACCATTGTGATAATTCAATTACTAGTTTTGTCGTTCTACCTAACCGATCAAGTTGATAGACAACTAATGTGTCGCTCTCTCGTAAATAATCTAAACACTTATCAAGCTCTGTATGTTTGACTTTCCGGCCACTTATTTTTTTACTAAAGATAGGCTCACACCCAAATTCTGTAAGTGTATCAATTTATCCATCAAGATTTTGATCTTTCGTTGATACTCGTGCATAACCAATTTTAGCCACTTACATGACACCTCTTTTCAACATTTTATATTTAGTTATAAATCAAACCTCATTGTCGTTTTTTTGATTTTTTATTAATTTATCAAGGCTATCATCATCTAATACCAAATGAATTTCTCCATTTCGACTATCAATGGCAACACCTATTTTTGATTCTAGATTTTTCAAATAATTTATGTCAGTAATTATATACCTAGAAAGATATTCATCTTCTTTTTTAAATTCTTCTTTATCAATTGTATATCCGTTCTCCAACATTTTTGATAACTCTAAAAGCGTATTGCTCCAACCTTCTTTTTTTACATATGACACTACATAGTTTATGAACTTTTCAATCAATTGTTCTTCCAAATCACTATAATCTTGTGTATCCTTTTTAAATAATTCAAATATAATATTATTAGATAAATTTTTATTATATATTAATCGTTCGTACAAATCAGAAGCGCTAGAGTTGATAAATCTATTCAGATCATTTTGTATTTCGTTCAAATCTATATTCCCTTTACTATCGTAATATGAATAATTACTCATTAATTTTTTTAAGAAATCTCTCAAACCAAAGTAAAGATAAACATTTGAATACTTTCTGGCATTATCGTAGTCTTTTACATCTGTTTTATAGTGATCTATCAACATATTCAATTCGAAATTATATCCATGATTAAAATCAAACTCGCCATTGTCATATTTTCTTTGAAATTCAAACTTGTATATTTCTGCAACTTTATCATCGCAATTTTCATCTATATAGTTTTCAACCAAATAATAAGCACGCTCAAGAGAAATTTCACCATAACTTTGGATAAAAGAGGTTAAGTACTCTGTTTTCTTTAAAATTTCTTCTCCTTTCTTAGTTGGTATATATACATATGGTAAATCTAAGTTATTAATAATATGAAAATTGTCGTCAATACGTTTAATTAAGTCAGGTTTATTACCTGTTGTTTTTATACCAAAACTTTTTAAAATACTTTGTAATTCAGGTCTTGTCTTTTTAAATATACTAACTTCAAAATCATTAGTCGTTGTTAATAACTCAGCTTCAATTAATTTTTTTATTGAATTCATAATTTGAACATCATTATTAGCAAGGCATTTATTAGCAAATATCTCTTCTCCAACCAATCTATTTACATTAGTGTGTAATACTAATAAATCACGTGCATTTACGCTCACTAGCTTTCATCTCCTCATTTTTGCTTTTCAAATTTATTAAGTATGAATAAAAAACATCCGATCAAACAAAATCTCTATATTCTAATTAGATTTATATAGATTATACACTTTAAAAATGATTCTTGATGCAAATAAATGCGCCTCTCATAGCATAAAAATTAGTACGTTTTGAATTTTATGATTCATTGATAATAGTACCAGTTAAAAGAATTAAGATTGTAATTATCCCTCTTAAAATTCAAGAATATATTTTCTTTATCTTTCAGCAAGAGGTTATATGTCAAAGTGTTTTTTAATAACATCTAAAACTCTTTTTCATAATAATGTTAAATCATTAGAATGTATAAATATTACAATTAAGAAAAATAGATAAAATGAAATAAAGTTTCAAATACTAATTATTATTTATCACAAATTACGTGATGCCCTATACAACACTAAATCAAGAATGATATTAATTTTATATACTGTTTCCTTACCCACATTATCCTGTTTAGTCATATTTAAAAATAACACTATTTATTTACTTTGTTCTTTTATAGCATCGTTTATGTTTATTTTCTTGTATTCAGTAAATAGTATGGAGATGATAATTTAATGTAGATATATTTGAAGTATACTTTGGTGTAAATTGCATTGGCGATATTGGTAAAAGAACTGGTTGATTATATAGTGGAGTTACACTTCATGAAAAAACAAGAACTAAAACAGTCAATAGGTGTGAATGTTTTCAAAGACGGCTCTGTTGCTACTAAAAAAAGAAGCCTACAATTCAAGAGTTAGACCTTAAAACAAGAAATATTATTCAAGATCAATGAATTCCCTACCTTATTAGTTTTAACAATATTTATTCTCATAGAGTTTATCCAATTAAATGTAGACGATTCAAATACTTATAATCATACAAAAGAGCAGTAAGAAATTTTCTAATAGAAAATAACCTTACTGCTCTTTTTCAATACTAATCTTTATCTTGTATAAATTTAATTTCAATATACTTAAGATCTATTAATCAGCTAAAAAATGTTTTGCTAAATATTTTGCTGCGCCATCTTCTTCATTCGTGTATGCCGTTACATCTGAAGTTAATGCTTGTATTTCAGGACGTGCATTTTTCATAGCAACTGTATAATGACCAAATTCAAACATTGCTCTGTCGTTATCACTATCTCCAATAACTAAAGTTTCATCTTGATGAATGCCAAAGTGTTCAATCATTTCTTTAATACCAGTGCCTTTATCAGTTTGATAAGCCATTGTTTCCGCATTAAATCTTGATGAATTTGAAACACTAATCTGTAGTTGCACATGATTTTGCTTTAATTCATCTCTAAATGCTGTTATTTTTTCTAAATTAGAACTGAATAGATAAATTTTTGAATATTCACCTTCAGGAAACTTAGTTACCCAATCTATCTTACCAGCAAGCGCATCTTGTCTTGAAGACCATTCACTATGACTTACGCCATTAATAGGATCTTGACTACGAATCATATCTCGCATCCATGTTTCATCTTCTTTTAAAGAAACTCTATTACCTTCAAAAGGAAATACCTCATAATAAATTTGTTGGCGCTTAGCTAAATTAATAATTTGTTGCACTTGAGCCAATGATAAACCATGTTTGAAGATAATTTCTCCATCTACTTCTCCAATTGTTCCATTTGAACTAATGATGCCATTAACCGCAAAATCTTGAGGTACAAGTTGATGTATTTCAGAATGCGAACGTCCTGTTGCCAAAAATACTTTATATCCTTTCTCTCTCAATCGATTAATGACATCTTTCGTATACGTTGATGCTTGATTATTTTCATGTAAAATTGTTCCATCCATGTCCAAAAATATTGCTTTTACGTTATCCATATTGCCCTCCACTGTCCATTTTATCTTAATTAAATTTTGTCATTATTACTTATTATTTGCAAAATATTTACTCTAACATTGCCATAGAAAATCGATTATTCCATCTTTGAACTGCTACATTTTTCTGGAAAAATCGTGACATGTTTTCAGATGTCAAAATATCATCTATTAATCCTTGTTGTACACTTTCCCCATCTTTTAATAGCAAAATTTTAGTAAAGTTACCAGTAATTTCTTCAATAAAGTGCGTCACATAAATCATCGCAAGCGTTGGATATGAATCTGACAATGAGTCAAGTATATTCAATAGTGACTCACGAGCAATAAAGTCTAAACCAGCTGCTGGCTCATCTAAAATTAAAACCTGAGGTTGCCCCATTAAAGCTCGTGCAATCATCACTCGTTGTTTTTCACCTGTAGATAAATAACCAATATATTGTTGCGCTTTAGCAGATATTCCAACTAATTTAAGTAAATGATGTGCTTCATTACGTACCTCATCATCAATATCTTGATAAACACCAATTGATTTAAAAGCACCGCTTATCACCACATCGATTACTCTTTCACCCTCTTGAAACTTTTCCAGTAAACTATGAGATACAAAACCTATATGTTGTCGTACAGTCTCTGCAGAATACCCTACCTTGCCTGGCATTTTACCAAATAGATTAACACCGCCAGTTGTCGCAGGCTCATATGCATTTAATATATTTAATAGCGTTGTCTTACCAGCACCATTCAACCCATATAATATCCATTTATCACCTTTAGCAATTTGCCAAGAAATATTTTTTAAAATTGTTTTTCCTTGCTTCATTCGCCCAATTTGATCTAATTGAATTAACATGCGAGGTCACCCCTTTATTGCTACTCCATACTTCTCATAAAATCATATTAACATAACACCCTTAATTGTCAGACTATTTAAATAAATAAAACACTTCCTTTTTACGCATTTCTGCCAAATTAAGATGAAGTAAAAGCTAAGTCGACCTAAAAAAGCACCCTTCTAGTCGATTAATCTAAAAGGGTGCCATATACTTTAATTTTAATACATGATTGATTCTAAAAAAGTGAATTATTCTACAGTAACTGATTTAGCAAGGTTACGTGGTTTATCCACATCTAAATCTCTGTGTAATGCTGCATAATATGAAATCAATTGTAATGCAACTACTGAAACTAATGGTGTCAATAATTCATGTACATGAGGAATGACATAAGTGTCGCCTTCTTTTTCAAGACCCTCCATAGAAATAATACATGGATGTGCACCACGTGCTACTACTTCTTTAACGTTACCACGAATTGATAAATTAACTTTCTCTTGTGTTGCTAAACCTACAACTGGTGTACCTTCTTCGATTAAGGCAATTGTACCATGTTTAAGTTCGCCACCAGCAAAACCTTCTGCTTGAATGTAAGAAATTTCTTTAAGTTTTAACGCACCTTCTAAACTTACGTTATAGTCAATAGTACGTCCGATAAAGAATGCATTGCGTGTTGTTTCTAAGAAATCTGTAGCAATTTGTTCCATAATTGGTGCATCGTCAACAATTGCTTCTATTGCTGTTGTTACTTTTGCTAATTCTCTCAATAAATCAATATCTGCTTCACGACCGTGCTCTTTTGCAACGATTTGAGACAAGATTGATAATACTGCAATTTGTGCAGTATATGCTTTTGTAGATGCAACTGCGATTTCAGGACCCGCGTGTAATAACAATGTGTGGTCTGCTTCACGTGATAAAGTTGAACCTGCAACATTAGTGATTGTTAATGATTTATGACCTAATTTATTAGTTTCAACTAATACGGCGCGGCTATCTGCAGTTTCACCTGATTGAGAAATATAAACGAACAATGGTTTTTCAGATAATAATGGCATGTTGTAGACAAACTCTGATGCAACGTGTACTTCAGTTGGTACACCAGCCCATTTTTCTAAAAATTCTTTACCTACTAAACCTGCATGGTAACTTGTACCTGCTGCAATAACGTAAATGCGGTCTGCTTCTTTAACATCATTGATGATGTCTTGATCAATTTTCAAGTTACCTTCAGCATCTTGGTACTCTTGAATAATACGACGCATTACTGCTGGTTGTTCATGAATTTCTTTTAACATGTAGTGTGCATAAACACCTTTTTCAGCATCTGATGCATCAATTTCAGCAATATAAGAATCACGTTCTACAACGTTTCCATCTGCATCTTTAATAATAACTTCATCTTTTTTAACAATAACGATTTCATGGTCATGGATTTCTTTATATTCGCTTGTCACTTGTAACATTGCAAGTGCGTCTGATGCGATAACATTGAAACCTTCACCAACACCTAATAATAATGGTGATTTATTTTTAGCAACATAGATTGTGTCTTTGTCTTCAGCATCTAATAAACCTAATGCATATGAACCATGTAATAATGACACAACTTTTGTAAATGCTTCTTCAGTTGAAAGTCCTTGATTTGAAAAGTATTCAACTAATTGAACGATAACTTCTGTATCTGTTTCTGAAATGAATGATACACCTTGTAAGTATTCACCTTTTAACTCTTCATAGTTTTCAATAACACCGTTATGAACTAGAGTAAAACGGCCATTTGATGATTGATGTGGATGAGAGTTTTCATGATTCGGTACACCGTGTGTTGCCCAACGTGTGTGACCGATTCCAACAGGTCCATCAAAATCGCTACTATCAGCAACTTTACGTAATTCTGCAATACGACCTTTTTCTTTAAATACAGTTGTATTATCATCATTTACTACTGCGATACCTGCAGAGTCATAACCTCTGTATTCTAATTTTTCTAAACCTTTTAATAATAATTCTTTGGCATTATCATAGCCAATATAACCAACAATTCCACACATAACGACATTTTCCTCCATATTGGAATAGTACGCGTAAATTATGATTTATTGCCGATAATTTAGATTGACAATCTGCTTTCATAATATAAATAGGAACATGCTATCATCGCATTCATCCATAACAAATTAAGCATAGTTATTTTTACAACTATACAAATTGCTCACACTGTACTTTCCATATTAATATTTTTTATATTCAATTTCTGGCGATCTTATTAACTTTGTCCATTAAGTCACCCTAATGTTTTACTTAATAAGCTAACGAATGAGCCACATCCGGGATAGCATCCGCCGATCTATTCGATCACTATCCTCCTCGTCTACAAATACATATATTGCACTCTATAAAGGCCACTCATATATTAACCTTTAATCTTCAAATACAAATATTTATTTGCACAGGCGCTTTAACTGTACTGCCGAACTTTCCCCCTTTCCATTAATCATTATTGTACAACGGTGTTGTTTTGTTTTGCAAATATTTTCACAATAAAATTTTAAAAATCCTAAAACAATTTTTTTGTTTTACTTTTTCAAAATATCTATACAGTCACATTGATGACACTTTATTTAATTTTGTCACATTTATTTTGACAAAGTTGATTTTTGTTTATATTGAGTAACAAGTAACGTCTCTATACACTATATATAGTCACATATATTAAAAAAGAGGTGTAAATATGTCACAAACTGAAGAGAAAAAAGGAATTGGTCGTCGTGTTCAAGCATTTGGATCATTCTTAAGTAGTATGATCATGCCAAACATTGGCGCTTTCATCGCTTGGGGTTTTATCGCGGCCATTTTTATAGATAATGGATGGTTACCTAACAAAGATTTAGCTACTTTAGCAGGACCAATGATTACTTATTTAATCCCATTATTGATCGCATTTAGTGGTGGTCGTTTAATTTATGATTTACGTGGTGGTATCATCGCAGCAACAGCAACTATGGGGGTCATCGTTGCATTACCTGATACACCAATGTTACTTGGTGCAATGATTATGGGTCCACTTGTTGGTTGGTTAATGAAGAAGACCGACCAATTGATTCAACCTAGAACGCCGCAAGGTTTTGAAATGTTATTTAATAACTTTTCTGCTGGTATTTTAGGATTTATCATGACGATTGCAGGATTTAAAATTTTAGCACCACTTATGAAATTTATTATGCATATTTTATCAGTGGCAGTTGAAGCATTAGTACATGCACACCTACTTCCACTTGTAAGTATTTTAGTAGAGCCTGCAAAAATTGTATTTTTAAACAATGCGATTAACCATGGTGTATTCACACCGCTTGGTGCAGATCAAGCTGCAAAAGCTGGTCAATCAATTTTATACACAATTGAATCTAACCCTGGACCAGGTTTAGGTATCTTACTTGCTTATATGATTTTTGGAAAAGGCACTGCAAAAGCAACGTCATATGGTGCTGGAATTATCCACTTCTTAGGTGGTATTCATGAAATTTATTTCCCATATGTATTAATGCGTCCTTTATTATTTATCGCTGTTATTTTAGGTGGAATGACTGGTGTTGCAACTTATCAAGCAACAGGATTTGGATTTAAAAGTCCCGCGTCACCAGGTTCATTTATAGTTTACTGTTTAAATGCACCTAGAGGTGAATTCTTGCACATGTTACTCGGTGTCTTCCTTGCTGCACTTGTATCATTCGTTGTAGCTGCTTTAATTATGAAGTTCACTAGAGAACCAAAGCAGGATTTAGAAGCTGCGACAGCTCAAATGGAAAATACTAAAGGGAAAAAATCAAGCGTTGCTTCTAAGTTAGTATCTTCTGATAAAAATGTTAACACAGAAGAAAATGCTAGTGGTAATGTTAGTGAAACATCTTCATCAGATGATGATCCTGAAGCGCTATTGGATAATTACAACACTGAAGATGTTGATGCACACAATTACAATAATATAAATCATGTTATTTTTGCCTGCGATGCGGGTATGGGTTCTAGTGCAATGGGTGCAAGCATGTTACGTAATAAATTTAAAAAGGCGGGCATTAATGATATTACAGTTACAAATACTGCGATTAATCAATTGCCAAAAGATGCTCAATTAGTTATCACTCAGAAAAAACTAACTGATCGTGCTATTAAACAAACACCAAATGCCATCCATATTTCAGTGGATAATTTCCTTAATTCACCAAGATATGAAGAACTTTTAAATAATCTAAAAAAAGATGATCAAGCATAATAATTAAATAAATTAAAAAATGGAGGATACCGCCATGTTATTGAGTACACGTGAAAAAGAAATGATAGCCCTATTGATTAAGTACCACGGTCAATATATCACTATACACGACATTGCTCAGCAACTTGCGGTGTCCTCTCGTACTATTCACCGTGAATTAAAAGGTGTTGAAGCATATTTAACTTCATTTTCATTAACTTTAGAACGCGCAAACAAAAAAGGGCTACGCATTGCTGGCGCAGATTCTGATTTAAACGATTTGAAGCAATCGATTGCACAACATCAAACCATTGACTTATCTGTTGAAGAGCAGAAAGTAATTATTATATACGCTTTGATACAAGCCAAGGAGCCAGTTAAACAATATAGTTTAGCGCAAGAAATTGGCGTTTCTGTCCAGACTTTAGCAAAGATGTTAGATGATTTAGAGCTTGATTTAAATAAGTACCAACTATCTTTATCTCGAAAGCGTGGCGAAGGCATTTACTTGGTAGGTACTGAATCAAAGAAACGTGAATTTTTAAGTCAATTAATGGTGAATAACTTAAATAGTACTAGCGTTTATTCAGTAATTGAAAATCATTTTGTCTTTCATTCATTAAATCAAATCCACAAAGACTTTGTTGACTTAGAGCGTATTTTTAATGTTGAAAGACTATTAATGGACTACCTAAGTGCCTTACCCTACCAACTTACCGAATCAAGTTATTTAACTTTAACTGTCCATATCGTGCTCTCCATTTCACGTATAAAAAATGGAGAGTATGTCGCATTAAACGATGATATTTATGATTCTGTACAAAACACATTTGAACACAAAGTAGCAAGCGAACTTGCTGATAAACTTGGTCAAATATATGACGTCACGTTTAATCAGGCAGAAATTGCTTTCATTACTATCCATTTACGTGGAGCTAAACGAAAAAATCTTAATGATACATCATTAAATAATCGTTGTGAAGAAAACAAAATTAAAGCGTTTGTTAACAAAGTAGAAATGATTTCCGGTATGACATTTGCAGATTTGGATACTTTAGTAGATGGACTGACGCTACACCTTAATCCTGCAATCAATCGTTTGCAAGCTAATATCGAGACCTATAATCCGTTAACAGACATGATTAAGTTCAAATATCCAAGACTATTTGAAAATGTAAGATTAGCTTTAAATGATTGTTGGCCTGATTTGATTTTTCCAGAGAGTGAAATTGCTTTTATAGTTTTACACTTTGGTGGCTCGATTAAAAACCAAGGTAATCGATTTTTAAACATATTAGTCGTTTGCAGCAGTGGTATGGGAACTAGTCGTCTATTATCAACTCGTCTAGAGCAAGTTTTTAGTGAGATTGAGCGTATTACACAAGCATCAGTCAGCGATTTGAAGTCACTAGATTTAAGTCAATATGATGGCATTATTTCTACTGTGAATTTAGACATCGACTCCTCCTATTTAACGGTAAACCCATTATTACCAGATAGTGATATCAGTTATGTCGCACAGTTTTTAAATACAAAGTCTACGTTCCAAGAGATACATGATAAATCATCAAACATGATTGATAAGGATGATGTTCATGTTGAAACGAAAGATATTGATGGCAACACATCTTTTGAAAATGAACAAACTTCAAACTTAACTTCAGTTTTCGAGAAACATTTAAGTGACGAAAAATCAGAACAATTAATGCATCATATGCGTTCGGGTTTAACTTTGCTTGATTCAGTGAAAATAGTTAGTACCGAAGTTAAACAGTGGCAAACATATATCGCAGATTATCTATATCAATGCGATGTAATAAACGATCCAACGTCATTCGCTGAACTACTAGAGCAACGATTGATTGACAATCCAGGATGGATATTAAGTCCATATCCTGTTGCAATACCACACCTAAGAGACAATATGATTAAACACCCTATGATTCTAATCACAGTTTTAGAAGAACCGTTAACATTGCCTAGTATTCAAAATGACAATCAAACAATTAAATATATGATTTCCATGTTTATTCCTGACAATGATTTTATGGCATCACTGGTAAGTGACTTGTCCGAATTTTTAAGTTTGAAATTAGAATCTATTGATACTTTTATGGAAAATCCACAGGAACTTGAAACATTATTAAGAAGCAAATTTTTAGAACGAATTAAAAAACAATTTATTTAGGAGTGTACAAAATGAGCGAATTATTTAGTAATGACAATATCTTTTTAAATGTAAATGTTAACAGCCAAAATGAAGCAATTGAAAAAGCAGGTAAAGCCTTAGTTGATAGTGGTGCTGTAACAGATGCTTATATTCAAGCAATGAAAGATCGTGAACAAGTCGTATCAACATTTATGGGAAATGGCTTAGCAATTCCTCATGGCACAGATGAAGCTAAAACAAATGTGATTCACTCAGGTTTAACATTATTACAAATCCCTGAAGGCGTTGACTGGGATGGCGAAGTAGTTAAAGTTGTCGTGGGAATCGCTGGTAAAGATGGCGAACATTTAGACTTGTTATCTAAAATTGCAATTACATTTAGCGAAGAAGAAAATGTGGATCGTATCGTTCAAGCAAAATCTGCAGAAGAAATTAAACAAGTATTCGAGGAGGCAGATGCATAATGAAAGCAGTTCACTTTGGTGCTGGTAACATAGGTCGTGGTTTCATTGGTTATATTCTTGCAGACAACAATGTTAAAGTAACATTTGCAGACGTCAATGAAGAAATCATTAATGCTTTAGCTCATGATCATCAATACGATGTTATTTTAGCTGATGAGTCTAAAACAACGACGCGCGTGAATAATGTTGATGCAATTAATTCAATGCAACCTTCTGAAGCGTTGAAACAAGCAATTCTAGAAGCTGATATTATTACAACAGCTGTTGGTGTTAACATACTACCTATTATTGCTAAATCTTTTGCGCCTTTCTTAAAAGAAAAAACAAACCATGTTAATATTGTTGCTTGTGAGAATGCTATTATGGCAACTGATACATTGAAAAAAGCAGTACTTGATATTACTGGCCCTCTTGGTAACAATATTCATTTTGCTAACTCAGCAGTTGATAGAATTGTACCATTACAAAAGAATGAAAATATATTAGACGTTATGGTTGAGCCATTTTACGAATGGGTTGTTGAAAAAGATGCATGGTATGGTCCAGAACTAAATCATATTAAATATGTTGATGATTTAACACCATATATTGAGCGTAAATTATTAACTGTGAATACAGGACATGCATATTTAGCGTATGCTGGTAAATTTGCAGGTAAAGCTACCGTATTAGACGCTGTAAAAGATAGTTCAATTGAAGCTGGCTTACGCCGTGTTTTAGCTGAAACAAGTCAATATATTACTAATGAATTTGATTTTACTGAAGCGGAACAAGCTGGTTATGTTGAAAAAATAATAGACCGTTTCAACAATTCTTATTTATCTGATGAAGTGACACGTGTCGGACGAGGTACGTTACGTAAAATTGGCCCTAAAGATAGAATTATAAAACCATTAACATATCTTTATAATAAAGATTTAGAACGCACTGGTTTATTAAATACAGCTGCATTGTTATTGAAGTATGATGATACAGCAGACCAAGAAACTGTTGAGAAAAATAATTACATTAAAGAACACGGTTTAAAAGCGTTTTTAAGCGAATATGCTAAAGTTGACGATGGCTTAGCCGATGAAATAATTGAAGCGTACAATTCACTTTCATAATTTATTGAGCTTTGTTTGAAACAAGAAGTTTCCAACGTTATTCGTTAACAATCAGTAATAATGTAGTAGTTCCGTTGAATTAACAATATTAAATTTCTGAACATAAAAAATACTCCCTTCAACATAGACACTTAACTTGTGTTATGTATGAAAGGAGTATTTTTGCGTTAATAACTTGTTTTATTTTCGAGCCACAGCCACCTATTCGATGGCTATTGGTCATTACTAAAACAAATTCATATTAACTGTTAGACTTGGTTACTTAGTAAGGAATATTTCCCTATGAAATAACTAGATGTTCACATTCTTGAATAAATTTTATTCTTCAGTTTGTTGGTCTTTCTTAGTGAATCTTCTAATTAAGAATGCCATACCTGCACCTAGAGCTAATTCAGCATATGGTAAATCGTCATTATGTGACATACCAGTATCTGGTAAAGTTTTAGCTTGTTGTTTAGGCTTATTAACTTTTCCTTGTTGGGCTGATTTTGCCTTAGCTTTGTTTTCTTCAGGCTTAGTTACATTAAGCATATCTTGATTAGCACTATTGCTTCCATTTGAAACTGTTGCTGGAGATGCATTGGCACCGTCGTTTTGCGTAGCTTTATTGTTTGCAGCTGAACCAACTGATTTTTGCGTATCATTAGTATCTGCTGTTGCCGTATCATCTTTTTGGCTAACATTAGTTGAAGTCATTTTATCTTTTGCTTCAGAAGATGCAGATGTTGATGGTTTATTCGAAACTTCAGTAACAGCTTTGCTTGGCGATTTATCTGCTTCGTTAGATGCAACGTTAGTTTCAGACTTAAGTTGTCCTGCATCAGTTTGATTTGTCGTACTTTCTTCTTTATCTTTTGATGTATTAGAAGGTACATTTGGTTCTGTTATGTCTGCTGAAGGCAATGTTTCAGTTGTTGATTCAACCATACTTTGATTTGTTGAATCTCTACCATCTTTTTCTGCCTTAGCTTTATTTTCAGATTTTGGTTGTGCAACCTTGTCATTAGTTGATTGAGATTCAGCACTATTATTTACTTCAGCATTTTGTTTTGAATCATTTACAGATGCATTATCTTTGCTATCAGCAGATGATGCTGCTTCTGTGCTCGCAGTTGTTGGAGCCGTTGCTGTTGATCCTGTTGGTGCATTCTCGTTTGTTGCTGTAGTTGTACTATTGTTATTTGTTGTGCTTTCTGCTGGCGTTGCATTATCAGTTTCTGTTACAGGTTTATCAGTTGTGCCGTTATTAGTTGATTCTACTTCTGGTTTACTAGTTACATCGTTATCCATTGTCGGACTGTTTGTTGATGCATCTACACTAGAATTGTTATTAGCTTGCGGTTTATCATTTGCATCATCAGTTGCTGATGTTGCTGTTGTTTCACCTGTTGCCGCATCACTATTATTTGGTGTTGTCGGAGAAGCGTCTGCTTTGCCATTATCTGTCGTCTCAGATACGTTAGGTTGTCCAGTATTTTCTGGTGTTGCATTAGCATTTGAATTTGCTGTTGCATCATTATTATCTATACCATTATTAGTATCATTAGCATCTGGATCATTCTGAGGCACAATCGCTTCAATTGCAGGTATCGTTACATTTTGTAATTCAGCAACTTCTGCATTTGTTTGTGTTTTATCTAATTTATCAGCAAATCTGTCAAAATATCTACCTAAATCCGTACGTGCAATTTCTTTCGCCGATGCATCTGCATCTGCATTTTTAATTATTTCTATTTGCTTGTTAACCACTTCTCTGATTGCTTCCAAAGCATTTTTCTTAACTTCAGGATTAATACGTTGTGCTTTAAGTTGTTCAAGCGCACTATTTTTGACAGTAGCGATTTCTGCATTTGTAGTTTGATCAGAAATATCTTCAGTTGCTTTTGATAAAATGTCTTCTAAAGCATTCGTAAACGCTTCTTTTTCTTCAGTTGTAGCATCAGCGTTGACATTTACACCTGCTTCAATCTGGTCTAGTGCAGTTTCTAATTCTTCGATAGCTTTTTGTTTTTCTGTTGAGTCGATTTGAATGTAATCAAATGCTTCAAGTCCTTGAGCTTTCGCTTTTTCAACTTCAGCAGTTGTTGTTGCATCAGTAATACCTTGTTTAGCTTGATCTGTAATTTGTTTAATCATTGCTAATGCTTCAGTTTTTTCTTCAGCAGTTAACTGGTCACTTTGATCAATAGATTCTTTCGTATCTTCTGCTTTAACTTCAATAGCTTGGTTCGCTTTAGGTTTAACAGTAGCATCTACTTGAATAGCATCAATTGCTGCTTTACCTTGTGTTAATGCATCATCAACGTCACCATTATCCACACCATTATTAATGCTTTCTAATGCAGTTTGAACATTTTGGTCAACTTGCTTAATTGCTTGTTGCTTTTCATCTTGTGTTGCATTAGTGTCAGCTGAAATATTATTTTTCTTCTGATCTGCATAAGCATATAAATCTGTTGTAGCTGATTCTTTTTTACCTGTTGGAATTGTGTAATCGTTAATATTATCTAAGTCATTATGAATTTGAACTTCAATGTCATCTTTAGAAGTAGCTTGATTAACATTTTGATCCGCAGTTTGTTTTAATTCAGCAAGTTTTTGTTTCGCTTCAGCAATTTCACTTGAAGTCGATGCGTTAGAGTTATCCGCTTCGTTTACTTTAGCATTATATGCATCTGCAATTTTAGCTAAAGCATCTTTTTTGTACTCACTAAATGTTTTAACTGCATTAATTTTAGCTTTTCCTTCTTTAACTGCATTATCAACATATTCATTTGTTGATGATTGATCGACATTTGTTTTCGCTTGATTTAATTCAGTATCAACTTCTTGTTTTGCATCATTAATTTCTTGTTGTGATGCATTTGGTGTTTGTTCTATTTGTGTTTTCTTATCAGCTGCAGCTTGATCTAATTCTTTTTTACCTGCTGGTTTCTTAACAGGATTTGCATGAAGTTGTTGAACTTTTTGTACTGCTGTATCTTTAGCAGTAGTTACATCACCTGTAGTAGTTGCTGCATTAATATTATTTAAACCTTCTTCATATGCTGCTCTAACTGGTCCAATATCGTTACCTTTTTCTTCATTAGTAGTCTCATTATTATTAAGTATTTCAGTTATTTTATTTTGCATTTCAGTTAGCAATTCCGCTCTTGCATTCGTTTTAACATCTGTTGATGCTTGAATTGGGTCAATTGCTTGAATTGCATTATCTTTTGCAGTGTTTACATCATCGATTGACTGTGCATTTTCAATATTTTGATTACCTTGTGTTAATTGTGCGTCTACTTGTTGATTTGCTTGTTCTTTTTCTTCAGTAGTCGCATCTGCAGTTTGTGCAATAAGCGCTTTTTGTTCGTTTGCTTTTGTTGCTAATTCATCTTTCGCAACATCTTTAATTGTTGTATCTGCAGTAATACCTTGAATATCAGCAACTGCTTGATCTTTAATTTGCGTAACATCATTAGTTGTTTGTGCATTTAAGATATCTTGATACGCTTTTTCTTTAGCTTTTAAAACTAAATCTTTTGCTGCATTTTTCTCTTCAGTTGTAGCACCAGTTGTATTATCAATTGCTTGATTTTGAGTTGTCACAGCTTGATCAACATCATTTTTAGCATTTGATTTAACCGCTGTTGCTGGTTGTGTGCTTTGAATTGAATTCTTTCCAGCGTCTTTCGCCTGATCTACACCATTATCATCAGTTGCAGCTGTAATATTATTTTTCGCGTCTGTAACTGCTGTTGCTAATTGTTGAATAGCTGCTTCTTTTTCTTCTGTTGTAGCATTCTGATCATTATTGATAACATTTGTTTGCGTTGCTTGTAATTGATCAATTTCATCTTTAGCCGCTTTTTTCTTCACAACTTTTGGTGTTACCGCATTAATCGCTGCTTCTGCATTAGCTTTCGCTTCATCAACTTGTGCGTTAGTAGTTGCTGCTGAAATGGCTTGATTTGCTTTACCATTTTCAGTATTTGCTTCTGCATCAGCTGCTTGTTTTTCTTCATCTGTTGCATCTGGTGTAGCTTGAATCTCTTGCAATTTGTTATTTAAAATTGCTGTGATTTCATTACGTGCAGTTGCTTTTTTATTAACTGTTGGTGTTACTTGATCAATACTATTTTCACCTGTCGTTTTCGCTTGGTCTACATCATTTTGACTATTAGCAGCTTCAATGTTGCTATTTGCTTCTGTCACAGCATTATCTACATTCACATTAGCCGCTGCAATTTCTTCTGCTGTAATGTCTTGCGTTTGAGCAATGGCTGTTTTACGTTCGTTCGCTTTCGTAGCGATGGCTTGTTTCGCATCATCTTTCGTTGTTGTCGCTGGCTGAATCGCTTCAATTTTAGCAATTTCTGCATTTTTAGCCGCTTCAACTTCTGCATTTGAATGTGCACCATCAATTGCTGTATCAGCTGTTGTTTTTTCAGTTTGAACTTGTTGTTTCGCAGCTGCTTTTTCTTCAGTTGTTGCACCATTATTAGCATCAATTGCTGTCTCTTGTGCTTGTACTTTGTCAGCAATTGCTTGTTTCGCTGTTGGTTTAACATTTGCATCAGGTGTAATGGCTGCGATTGTAGCTTCATTTGTAGTTTTTACATTATCTACATCTGTATTTGCTGCAGCATTATCTATATCAGCGTTTGCAGACAGAACAGCTTGATCAACTTTTTCTTTCGCTGCTTGTTGTTCTTCAGTAGTCGAAGCATTCATTGCTTCGATTGCTGTTTTACGTTCACTTGCTTTTTGAGCAATTTCTGCTTTAGCATCCGATTTCTTAGTTGTGGCAGCTTGAACTTGATTAATTGCAGCAATACTATTGTCTTTAGCTGTTGTTACAGCACTGTTTGTATTTGCAGCATCAAGATTCGTTCTTGCCTCTTGTTTTTTAGCATCTAATTCTGTATATGCAGCTTCTTTTTCTTCTGTAGTTGAAGCATTGCTATTTTGGATTTCTTGTTTACGTGTATTATATGCGTTTTCTACTTCTGTATCAGCCGCAGGTTTAACTCTTGCTTGTGTTTGAATAGCATTGATTTTATCTAATACTTTTGCTTTAGTATCAGCCACTTCTTGTTGTGATTTAACAACTTGGATGTCATGTAAACCTTCTGTTTGAGCTGCATCTACTGCTGCATTTGCCTCTGCTACTTCTTCATCAGTTGCATTTGAAACTGTAGCATTTTGAGCTTTTCTAGCTGTAGCAGCTTGTTTAACTTCTTTATAAGCATCCATTTTAGTTTGAGTTGAGTCAGTAATATTCTCAATTTTGAATATTTCTTCGTTTTTAACGCGTTCTAAATCTTGTGCAGTCGTTGTCGCTTCTATCGCTTTAACACCTGAAACTTTAGCTGCATTAATACGTTCAATTGCTTCCGCTACCTCTTCATTTGTTGTATCAGGATTTAAAGGCGCTTGATCAATTTGTGCTTGTACAACTTCATCAAATTCTTCAAGAGCTGCTGCTTTGGCTGTTGTTGCAGGTGCAGTTTGATTAATATCATTGATTGCTTTTGTTTTAATGGCTTCTACTTGTGCATTTGTTGTTGCTGCATCAATATCTTTAATTGCCTTTGTTTCAATTTTACCAATTTTATCATTTGCTACATCTTTTTCATCTTGTAATGATGCATTTGACTTTTTAATTTGTTGTTTACGAGTTGTAACTGCTTGGATAATATCTTGTTTCGCTTGAGGTTTAACTGTTGGTGTAATCACATCTTGTTCTAACACTGCGATACCATTATCTTTTTCAGTTGTGACACCTTGTGATGTTGTTTGTTTATTAATTTCTGCGATTGCATTATTTTTATCATTGTTAATTTTAGTCACAAGCGCTGCAACTTCATCTTGCGTAACTTTTTTACTTTGTTGTGCTGCTGTAACCTTTTCTTGAGCTTTAGCATCTAATTCAGCAATTGCTGCTTGATTATCAATTAATGCAGCTTGTAATTTAGTTACTAAACCGTCAATATCCGCTTGAGATGCACGATTTGCAGTTTCAACGTGATTCGCATCTTCATTTAAAATAGTGTCTGCTTGTTGTTTAAGTTTATTGTATTCTGCAATTGATGCTGTTGTGTAATGACTATTATCAACTTGTGAGTTTACTTGTTGTTGCAACGCATCTTTGTTCATTTCAACCGCTACTGAAAATGGATCTGCAGTTAGTGTAACTTCTGGTTGCGCATTATTAATTACAACATCTGAAGCAGTACGATATGTTAATTTTTCATTAAAATCAATATTTTTAGGTGTATCGATATTCGCAACATTAACTTTATATGATAATTTTAAAGATTTATCTGGGAATAAAACTTCTTTAGTGTGTGTACCACGTGCCGTTGTCACACCTTGGCTTGTAAATGTAACTTTATTTGCATTTTGATCATAATTAACAGTCATATTTTTCAATACTGTACTGTCTTCATTACCATTAGGGAATGTTGTAGTTAATGAATCATTAACGTAAGTTACACCTTGTGGTAATGTTACTTCATATTTAAATTGATCTGATTTTAATGAAGCACCAAAATTACCATTGTTACCGATTTCAGTATTAATAGTATATTCTTTATTGTTAGTTGCTTTCGGTGCTAAATCTCTATTTTTGACATATAAATGTGATCCTGAGAATAGACCTACATTATCAATGAATGAATAGTATTTATAACCATCTTTATTTGTTGTAATTCTTGAAGCATCAGCAACTGCTGTATTGTCAGGAATAAATTGTAAATCTAAACGATCAGCATCAGTTGGTACTTTAAATAAATGTGCAGTACCAGTCTTAGCAACATTTACAGTTGCTAATTCAGTATTTTTCTTAGCATCTTTAATAACTAAATTTGTTGCACCTTGCTTACTATTCGTTTGCATAGTAGTAAAGTTAATAATTAATTCTGAATCTGGTTTTACATTTACAGTTTTTGAAATACCGTTAAAGTTACCATGATCTGTAGAATCATTTGCATTCACACGACCTAATGCAGCTACATTCCCTCTAGCTTGGTAGTTTTGAGGGTTATTCTTATCAAACATATCGCTTCGTCTTAATTCAGAGTTAACGAAACCAATCTTACCATTGTTAATTAATGTATAACCATTTACTTTATCTGTAACAGTTACAGTTGGATCCTGTCTATTCTCATCTGTTGATATGGCAGGATCATCAAATGTTAATGTCGTATTAATACTGCCTTCACCAGTATTGCTAGCATTTGGATCTTGAGTTTGTGCGTTTGCTGCTACAGGTGCTGCTGGAGCATTCGCTGGCTGTGTTTGATTTGCCGGTGTTGCATTATTATTAGGTGTTGCTTGGTTATTTCCTTGACCTGCTTGGTTTGCCGGTGTTGCTTGATTTCCAGGTTGTGCTTGTGCAGCGTTATTCGGATCAGCTTGATTACCTTGTCCAGCTGGTTGTGTATTTGGTTGTGCTGCTCCTCCTGCTGGATTAGCCTGTCCACCTTGGTTTGCTGGTTGTACTGCTGGTTGTCCTTGGTTGGCAGGTGCAGCTGGCTGTGCTGTAGGATTAGCTTGAGCACCAGCATTTGCGTTAGGCTGTGTATTGGCATCAGCTGGTTGTGCTGGTTGATTTTGTGCAGGCTGATTTTGCTCTGCTGCAGACGCTGTTGTCGGGTTAGTAGATATAAAAGTAACAGTGGCAATTAAAGCTGAAAAAATACCGACATTAAATTTTCTGATACTAAATTTTTGTTGTCTGAATAAATTCATTAAGTCATCCTCCTGGTTGATTATTCTCGCTGTTAAATGATTTCACTTAATCAACTGTTAAGATAAGTAGTAGCATCTGCGTTAAAAACACAAAGCAACTCTATCTAATTAAAATTAATTTTATCATCATTATATATTGAGTGCCAGTGTATTTTATATTACATATTGATTACTTTGTTTTTATTTTGTTTATATCATTTTACGTTTGTACTATAAATTATTTCTAGAAACACAAAAAAACCGATGCATACGCATCGGCTTATTTGTAATACAGTATTTATTTATCTAATCCCATTTTATCTTGAACCACATCAGCTATTTGTTGTGCAAATCTTTCAGCATCTTCATCAGTTGCTGCTTCAACCATGACACGAACTAATGGTTCTGTTCCAGAAGGTCTTACTAAAATTCGACCTTCTCCATTCATTTCTACTTCTACTTTAGTCATAACTTCTTTAACGTCAACATTTTCTTCAACACGATATTTATCTGTTACGCGTACGTTAATTAATGATTGTGGATATTTTTTCATTTGTCCAGCTAATTCACTTAGTGATTTACCAGTCATTTTTATTACAGAAGCTAATTGAATACCAGTTAATAAACCATCACCAGTTGTATTGTAATCCATCATAACGATATGCCCAGATTGTTCCCCACCTAAGTTATAATTACCGCGACGCATTTCTTCTACTACATATCTGTCTCCAACTTTAGTTTTATTAGATTTAATTCCTTCTTGTTCAAGCGCTTTGTAAAAACCTAAATTACTCATAACAGTAGAAACAATCATGTCATTATTCAATTCTTGATTTTTATGCATTTCTTGACCAATAATAAACATAATTTGGTCACCGTCAACGATTTGACCATTCTCATCTACTGCTATGATTCTGTCTCCATCGCCGTCAAATGCTAACCCAAAATCACTTTCAGTTTCAACTACTTTTTCAGCTAATTTTTCAGGATGTGTAGAGCCACATTTCTCATTGATATTATATCCATCAGGACTACATCCAATTGTTTCAGTATCTGCTTCTAAATCACCAAATAAGAATGGCGCTAGTGATGATGTTGAACCATTTGCACCATCTAAAACAATTTTCAAACCTTCAAAGTTAACATCTACTGTTGATTTTAAATAGCTCAAATATTTTTGTGCCCCTTCAAAGTAATCTGAATAATGTACAATATCATTGCCAACTGGTCTTGGTAATTCTGGGTTTTCTTGATCCAACAATGCTTCAATTTCATTTTCTTGTTCATCTGATAGTTTAAAACCATCTGATCCAAAGAATTTAATACCATTATCTGCAACTGGATTATGAGAGGCTGAAATCATTACACCTAACTCTGCACCCATATCGCGTGTTAAATATGCAACACCTGGTGTTGAAATAATACCTAATCGCATCACTTCTGCACCAATTGAAATCAAACCAGCTATTAATGCTGATTCTAACATTTCACCTGAAACTCTAGTATCGCGACCTACAAGTACACGTGGGTGTTTTTCACCTTTATTATGTGCTAGAACATAGCCACCGTATCTTCCTAATTTAAATGCCAATTCAGGTGTTAGTTCTTGGTTTGCGACACCTCTTACTCCGTCTGTACCAAAATATTTTCCCATTGTTTACTCTCCTTTAATTTAGCTATTTATTTTACATTTATATAAGCCTTCGTTTCACTTGGTTGTGCTTTAGTGACATGTTCTGGTAAATTGATTTTTACAGTCTTTTCAGTTGATTCTGAAATACCATCTAAATCTACTTCTGCATCAACTTCGCTTATATTTTGTAAGTCATCTCGACTACCGAAGATTTCAATTTCTTTATCTTCTAAATCAATCGAACTTAACTCTTTATCATCTGCTAAACTACCTTTCTGTTTAACATTTACTTTAACCTTTTTGCTAAAAGGCTCTACTTTAACTTGTAAATTCACTTCATTAGGTTGAATCGATACATTTAATTTATTCAGTTTTTTATCAAAAGCCGTTACTTCTGCGACATCTTTTGTGTCACCATTAATCTTTTTATTAGTTTTAAAAGTGGCTTTTAAATAAGCGATATCATTCAATTGTTCTTCTCCACCTGTTACTTTAACTGTTTGTGGTGAAACTTCTTGCTTTGTAATTTTATAAAGTGGATCAATATCACTCTGACTTACATCAGGTTGAACTGTCATCTTTTTAGTTACTTTGTTTTCAAGCGTAATATTTGCTAATTTAGGTTTTACAGAATAATGAATGTCATCAGCTAACCCTTTAACTTGATACTTCTCTTGATATTTTCCAGCTTTAGCATTTGATAAATCAATCACTACTCTTAAATCTTCTGGATTTTCAATTTTTATTATCTTTGATTGTGGTCCTGAAATAGTCACATTAACTGTTTCAGGCGCTTTTGTTAAATGCAAATCTTTAGTGTTATAAAGAATTTCAACGGGTACATCTTGAATCGTTTTACTAGACTTTTGACCAAGATTACCAGTGTTAAAGATATTTCCAAAAACATTGTTAACAGATAAAAAGAAAAACAATGCCAAAAGAAAGGCAATAAATCTCAAGCCCCATTTACTTTCTAGCATATTATTTCACACCTTTCTTTTGAAAGCGTGTGCCAAACCAATGTTCAGCAAGCAACTCTTCAAAAATTTCGTTTGAAATGTCTCGTCGTAATTTTCCATCAAATGTTACCGAAATATCACCAGTTTCTTCAGATACAATAACGGTAAATGCATCAGATACTTCTGAAATACCAACCGCAGCTCTATGTCTTGTACCCAAACTTTTAGATATCTTAGGACTATCAGACAATGGCAAATAACTTGCTGCTGCTGCAATCTTCGTGCCTTGAATAATCATTGCACCATCATGTAAAGGTGTGTTAGGTATAAAGACATTAATTAAAAGTTCTTGCGAAATATTTGAATCCATTGCAATACCTGTTTCAATATAATCTTGAAGACCTGTTTCTTTTTCAAAGACAATTAATGCACCTATAAGTCTTTTAGCCATATATTGCACAGCCTTTGAAACCGATTGAATCAATTTCTCTTCATCTTTACTATACGTATTAGAAGTATAGCGTTTTAAAAAGCTACCTCTACCAAGTTGTTCTAACGCACGTCTAATTTCTGGTTGGAATATTACTATTAAAGCTAATACCCCCCATTGAATAACGATATCGAATAATTTAGATGTTGCAGTCAAGTTCAATATCATACTTATCTGCTGACCAATAACAATTACTAATATCCCTTTAAGTAATTGTATCGCTTTAGTTCCCTTAAAGACTGTGATGAGAAGATAAAGTACATACCAAACTATCAGTAAATCAAGGATACTCGTTACAATTTTTAACGTACTGAAGTTTTGAAAAAAGTTGGAAAAATCCATAACATCTCCTCCGGGTAATATTTTTCCATAATACCCATTATACCAATCATTTACATCACTGTCATACGAACATATATTTAAATAGAAAAAATTTATTTTAAAGATTATAACTACTCTTAATCATTTTAGTGAATTAAAAAAAGTAGTGCAAAAAGCAAAATATACTTTATACACTACAAATCATTTATTTATAATAAAGTTTCACCAAAAAATGTTCCAACTAATGAAACCGCTTGTTCAGCAGTATGATTATTACTGTCAATCAATGGATTTACTTCAACTAAATCCATTGAGGAAATTAAATGTGATTGATGCAGTAATTCCAATGCAAAATGGCTTTCTCTATAACTAAGACCACCCAAAACTCTAGTACCAGTGCCTGGCGTTTCAAGCGGATCTAAAGCATCAACATCTAAAGATAAATGAACGCCATCAACATTGCGTGACTTCAAATATTCTATTGTATTTTCAATTACTTCCTTTATCCCCAATTTATCAATATCTGACATAGTAAATGTTTTAATATTATGATCTTTGATAAATTGTCTTTCACCTTTATCTAAATCTCTCATACCAATTAGTACGATGTTTTCTGGCTTGATTACATTACTATTTAATTCTAAAAGTTCTTTGGGACCTTCGCCTGTCAAAATCCTTAGAGGCATACCATGAATATTTCCACTTGGTGACTCTTCAGGTATATTTAAATCACCATGTGCATCATACCAAATAACACCTAAATTATTATAATGTTTACTTATTGCTGATACTGAACCTACCGCAATAGAATGATCTCCACCAAGAACTAGAGGAAATCTGTTATTTTCAATTGATGCTGAAACTTCTTTATTTAATTTTTGATTAACATCTATAATTTCATCATAATTTCTTAATCCTTTTTGTTCACTATGAAATTTTTCAATGTTCACAGCAGGTACCTTAATATCCCCCTTGTCATATACATCAAGGTCTAATTGCTTTAATCTTGAAATTAATCCAGCATATCTAATTGCTGTTGGTCCTAAATCAACACCTAATTTTCTTTGTCCAAATGTTGATGGTGCACCTATAATATCAATTGCTTTTGTCTTTGTCATAAGCGTCCCCCTTTGCTCTATGTAATTAAAGAATAATGTATGCGCTTACCATTATCAAGCAATAGCTACACATATAATCTGTTTATCTTATTACTTCATAAAAAAAAAGCACTTCCCAAAAATGGAAAGTGCAAGTAGTGAGCCATAGAGGATTCGAACCTCTGACCCTCTGATTAAAAGTCAGATGCTCTACCAACTGAGCTAATGGCTCTAATGGCTGGGCTAGCTGGATTCGAACCAACGAGTGACGGAGTCAAAGTCCGTTGCCTTACCGCTTGGCTATAGCCCAATATATAGATGGTGGAGGGGGGCAGATTCGAACTGCCGAACCCGAAGGAGCGGATTTACAGTCCGCCGCGTTTAGCCACTTCGCTACCCCTCCAGCTTATTCATATAATTTAATAATCAAAATGGTGGAGAATGACGGGTTCGAACCGCCGACCCTCTGCTTGTAAGGCAGATGCTCTCCCAGCTGAGCTAATTCTCCAAAATAATGACTCCTACGGGACTCGAACCCGTGTTACCGCCGTGAAAGGGCGGTGTCTTAACCGCTTGACCAAGGAGCCATGGCTCCACAGGTAGGACTCGAACCTACGACCGATCGGTTAACAGCCGATAGCTCTACCACTGAGCTACTGTGGATTAATATTATGCCTGGCAACGTTCTACTCTAGCGGAACGTAAGTTCGACTACCATCGACGCTAAGGAGCTTAACTTCTGTGTTCGGCATGGGAACAGGTGTGACCTCCTTGCTATAGTCACCAGACATATGAATGTAATTTATACATTCAAAACTAGATAGTAAGTAAAAGTGATTTTGCTTCGCAAAACATTTATTTTGATTAAGTCTTCGATCGATTAGTATTCGTCAGCTCCACATGTCACCATGCTTCCACCTCGAACCTATTAACCTCATCATCTTTGAGGGATCTTATAACCGAAGTTGGGAAATCTCATCTTGAGGGGGGCTTCATGCTTAGATGCTTTCAGCACTTATCCCGTCCACACATAGCTACCCAGCTATGCCGTTGGCACGACAACTGGTACACCAGAGGTATGTCCATCCCGGTCCTCTCGTACTAAGGACAGCTCCTCTCAAATTTCCTACGCCCACGACGGATAGGGACCGAACTGTCTCACGACGTTCTGAACCCAGCTCGCGTACCGCTTTAATGGGCGAACAGCCCAACCCTTGGGACCGACTACAGCCCCAGGATGCGATGAGCCGACATCGAGGTGCCAAACCTCCCCGTCGATGTGAACTCTTGGGGGAGATAAGCCTGTTATCCCCGGGGTAGCTTTTATCCGTTGAGCGATGGCCCTTCCATGCGGAACCACCGGATCACTAAGTCCGTCTTTCGACCCTGCTCGACTTGTAGGTCTCGCAGTCAAGCTCCCTTATGCCTTTACACTCTATGAATGATTTCCAACCATTCTGAGGGAACCTTTGAGCGCCTCCGTTACCTTTTAGGAGGCGACCGCCCCAGTCAAACTGCCCGCCTGACACTGTCTCCCACCACGATAAGTGGTGCGGGTTAGAAAGCCAACACAGCTAGGGTAGTATCCCACCAGCGCCTCCACGTAAGCTAGCGCTCACGTTTCAAAGGCTCCTACCTATCCTGTACAAGCTGTGCCGAATTTCAATATCAGGCTACAGTAAAGCTCCACGGGGTCTTTCCGTCCTGTCGCGGGTAACCTGCATCTTCACAGGTACTATGATTTCACCGAGTCTCTCGTTGAGACAGTGCCCAAATCGTTACGCCTTTCGTGCGGGTCGGAACTTACCCGACAAGGAATTTCGCTACCTTAGGACCGTTATAGTTACGGCCGCCGTTTACTGGGGCTTCGATTCGTAGCTTCGCAGAAGCTAACCACTCCTCTTAACCTTCCAGCACCGGGCAGGCGTCAGCCCCTATACATCACCTTACGGTTTAGCAGAGACCTGTGTTTTTGATAAACAGTCGCTTGGGCCTATTCACTGCGGCTCTTCTGGGCGTTAACCCTAAAGAGCACCCCTTCTCCCGAAGTTACGGGGTCATTTTGCCGAGTTCCTTAACGAGAGTTCGCTCGCTCACCTTAGAATTCTCATCTTGACTACCTGTGTCGGTTTGCGGTACGGGCACCTATTTTCTATCTAGAGGCTTTTCTCGGCAGTGTGAAATCAACGACTCGAAGACTCAATGTCTTCTCCCCATCACAGCTCAGCCTTAACGAGTACCGGATTTGCCTAATACTCAGCCTTACTGCTTAGACGTGCAATCCAATCGCACGCTTCGCCTATCCTACTGCGTCCCCCCATCGATTAAAACGATTATAGGTGGTACAGGAATATCAACCTGTTATCCATCGCCTACGCCTGTCGGCCTCAGCTTAGGACCCGACTAACCCAGAGCGGACGAGCCTTCCTCTGGAAACCTTAGTCAATCGGTGGACGGGATTCTCACCCGTCTTTCGCTACTCACACCGGCATTCTCACTTCTAAGCGCTCCACATGTCCTTACGATCATGCTTCAACGCCCTTAGAACGCTCTCCTACCATTGTCCAAAGGACAATCCACAGCTTCGGTAATATGTTTAGCCCCGGTACATTTTCGGCGCAGTGTCACTCGACTAGTGAGCTATTACGCACTCTTTAAATGATGGCTGCTTCTAAGCCAACATCCTAGTTGTCTGGGCAACGCCACATCCTTTTCCACTTAACATATATTTTGGGACCTTAGCTGGTGGTCTGGGCTGTTTCCCTTTCGAACACGGACCTTATCACCCATGTTCTGACTCCCAAGTTAAATTAATTGGCATTCGGAGTTTGTCTGAATTCGGTAACCCGAGAGGGGCCCCTCGTCCAAACAGTGCTCTACCTCCAATAATCATCACTTGAGGCTAGCCCTAAAGCTATTTCGGAGAGAACCAGCTATCTCCAGGTTCGATTGGAATTTCTCCGCTACCCTCAGTTCATCCGCTCACTTTTCAACGTAAGTCGGTTCGGTCCTCCATTCAGTGTTACCTGAACTTCAACCTGACCAAGGGTAGATCACCTGGTTTCGGGTCTACGACCAAATACTAAACGCCCTATTCAGACTCGCTTTCGCTACGGCTCCACATTTACTGCTTAACCTTGCATCAAATCGTAACTCGCCGGTTCATTCTACAAAAGGCACGCCATCACCCATTAACGGGCTCTGACTACTTGTAAGCACACGGTTTCAGGTTCTATTTCACTCCCCTTCCGGGGTGCTTTTCACCTTTCCCTCACGGTACTGGTTCACTATCGGTCACTAGAGAGTATTTAGCCTTAGGAGATGGTCCTCCCAGATTCCGACGGAATTTCACGTGCTCCGTCGTACTCAGGATCCACTCAAGAGAGACAACATTTTCGACTACAGGATTATTACCTTCTTTGATTCATCTTTCCAGATGATTCGTCTAATGTCGTCCTTTGTAACTCCGTATAGAGTGTCCTACAACCCCAACAAGCAAGCTTGTTGGTTTGGGCTCTTCCCGTTTCGCTCGCCGCTACTAAGGGAATCGAATTTTCTTTCTCTTCCTCCGGGTACTAAGATGTTTCAGTTCTCCGGGTGTGCCTTCTGATATGCTATGTATTCACATATCGATAACATGACATAACTCATGCTGGGTTTCCCCATTCGGAAATCTCTGGATCAAAGCTTACTTACAGCTCCCCAAAGCATATCGTCGTTAGTAACGTCCTTCATCGGCTTCTAGTGCCAAGGCATCCACCGTGCGCCCTTAATAACTTAATCTATGTTTCCACCATTTTTATAAGTCAAACGCTCACATACGGCTTCGTTTTCATTATTTTAAATGCTCATTTACATAAGTAAACTCTGCTTTAAAATAATTTAACTCATTGTCTGCTAAACGTTTTCTTTTATAAAAAGATTTAAACGCGTTATTAATCTTGTGAGTGTTCTTTCGAACACTAGCGATTATTTCTTATGAATTCAAGCTTATTTAAAACTCTTTATTCACTCGGTTTTGCTTGGTAAAATCTATATTTTACTTACTTATCTAGTTTTCAATGTACAAATAATGGTGGGCCTAAGTGGACTCGAACCACCGACCTCACGCTTATCAGGCGTGCGCTCTAACCAGCTGAGCTATAGGCCCATTTTTTTGAATGTTAAATAAACATTCAAAACTGAATACAATATGTCACGTTATTCCGCATCTTCTTAAGAAGATGTTCCGAATATATCCTTAGAAAGGAGGTGATCCAGCCGCACCTTCCGATACGGCTACCTTGTTACGACTTCACCCCAATCATTTGTCCCACCTTCGACGGCTAGCTCCTAAAAGGTTACTCCACCGGCTTCGGGTGTTACAAACTCTCGTGGTGTGACGGGCGGTGTGTACAAGACCCGGGAACGTATTCACCGTAGCATGCTGATCTACGATTACTAGCGATTCCAGCTTCATGTAGTCGAGTTGCAGACTACAATCCGAACTGAGAACAACTTTATGGGATTTGCTTGACCTCGCGGTTTCGCTGCCCTTTGTATTGTCCATTGTAGCACGTGTGTAGCCCAAATCATAAGGGGCATGATGATTTGACGTCATCCCCACCTTCCTCCGGTTTGTCACCGGCAGTCAACTTAGAGTGCCCAACTTAATGATGGCAACTAAGCTTAAGGGTTGCGCTCGTTGCGGGACTTAACCCAACATCTCACGACACGAGCTGACGACAACCATGCACCACCTGTCACTTTGTCCCCCGAAGGGGAAGGCTCTATCTCTAGAGTTGTCAAAGGATGTCAAGATTTGGTAAGGTTCTTCGCGTTGCTTCGAATTAAACCACATGCTCCACCGCTTGTGCGGGTCCCCGTCAATTCCTTTGAGTTTCAACCTTGCGGTCGTACTCCCCAGGCGGAGTGCTTAATGCGTTAGCTGCAGCACTAAGGGGCGGAAACCCCCCTAACACTTAGCACTCATCGTTTACGGCGTGGACTACCAGGGTATCTAATCCTGTTTGATCCCCACGCTTTCGCACATCAGCGTCAGTTACAGACCAGAAAGTCGCCTTCGCCACTGGTGTTCCTCCATATCTCTGCGCATTTCACCGCTACACATGGAATTCCACTTTCCTCTTCTGCACTCAAGTTTTCCAGTTTCCAATGACCCTCCACGGTTGAGCCGTGGGCTTTCACATCAGACTTAAAAAACCGCCTACGCGCGCTTTACGCCCAATAATTCCGGATAACGCTTGCCACCTACGTATTACCGCGGCTGCTGGCACGTAGTTAGCCGTGGCTTTCTGATTAGGTACCGTCAAGATGTGCACAGTTACTTACACATATGTTCTTCCCTAATAACAGAGTTTTACGATCCGAAGACCTTCATCACTCACGCGGCGTTGCTCCGTCAGGCTTTCGCCCATTGCGGAAGATTCCCTACTGCTGCCTCCCGTAGGAGTCTGGACCGTGTCTCAGTTCCAGTGTGGCCGATCACCCTCTCAGGTCGGCTATGCATCGTTGCCTTGGTAAGCCGTTACCTTACCAACTAGCTAATGCAGCGCGGATCCATCTATAAGTGACAGCAAGACCGTCTTTCACTTTTGAACCATGCGGTTCAAAATATTATCCGGTATTAGCTCCGGTTTCCCGAAGTTATCCCAGTCTTATAGGTAGGTTATCCACGTGTTACTCACCCGTCCGCCGCTAACATCAGAGAAGCAAGCTTCTCGTCCGTTCGCTCGACTTGCATGTATTAGGCACGCCGCCAGCGTTCATCCTGAGCCAGGATCAAACTCTCCATAAAAATTATGATGTTTGATTAGCTCATAAATACTAAATAATGTTTGTAACTTATAGTTACGTTTTTTGGAATTAACGTTGACATATTGTCATTCAGTTTTCAATGTTCATCGTGTAAAAAATAAATGGTGGAGACTAGCGGGATCGAACCGCTGACCTCCTGCGTGCAAAGCAGGCGCTCTCCCAGCTGAGTTAAGCCCCCATAAAATGGAATTTAAGAAGTAATCGGGAAGACAGGATTCGAACCTGCGACCCCTTGGTCCCAAACCAAGTGCTCTACCAAGCTGAGCTACTTCCCGTTATTCAATTAATTTAAAAATGGCGCGCCCGATAGGAGTCGAACCCATAACCTCTTGATCCGTAGTCAAACGCTCTATCCAATTGAGCTACGGGCGCTAAAATGGTGCCGAGGACCGGAATCGAACCGGTACGGTGATCTCTCACCGCAGGATTTTAAGTCCTGTGCGTCTGCCAGTTCCGCCACCCCGGCAAAATAATGGAGCAGAAGACGGGATTCGAACCCGCGACCCCAACCTTGGCAAGGTTGTATTCTACCGCTGAACTACTTCTGCATTATTTTGCTAAATATAAAAATTAAATCGTAATGAGCCATAGAGGATTCGAACCTCTGACCCTCTGATTAAAAGTCAGATGCTCTCCCAGCTGAGCTAATGGCTCAAAAGATGGTGCCGGCCAGAGGACTTGAACCCCCAACCTACTGATTACAAGTCAGTTGCTCTACCAATTGAGCTAGGCCGGCTATATCTAAGAATAAATGGTGGAGAATGACGGGTTCGAACCGCCGACCCTCTGCTTGTAAGGCAGATGCTCTCCCAGCTGAGCTAATTCTCCGATTTGTCATTTGCCTGGCAACGTTCTACTCTAGCGGAACGTAAGTTCGACTACCATCGACGCTAAGGAGCTTAACTTCTGTGTTCGGCATGGGAACAGGTGTGACCTCCTTGCTATAGTCACCAGACAAAATAACTTACTTATTTATGATACACGCTTAATTAATAAGGTGCAATAGTTAATTTTACACTTTGATGTAAACTTTGTCACATCAGCTTTTAGTGTGTTTCGTCTGTTTTTGACGACTTTTATATATTACTTCATTCAATTGATAAAGTCAACACTTTTAATCAACTTTTTTATTCTTCAAAACTGACATTTCTCGTGCTCTCTAATTCATAACACTTTTAGTATTCTATCATACACATATGTACAAAACCATACACATTCTATACAATTTTAAAGTACTTTTATAGCTGATTAAGATAAATTATACTAATATAGCAATTTTTGTTATAAGATATCTCAATGTCTATCGTTAACATTTCTCATCCGAACTACTCTATATACGTATCGTCATTTTCATCTATCAGCCAACTACCTTGTTTAACAGTCAAAAATGGCACCACTATCGTTAACTATTACTATCAAAAACATTCAAACACGAACTAATTACCATAATTAAGAAAACCCTCGCATACACATGTTGTATACACGAGAGCTCTTACTAACATCAACGTCATTTATTTTTGTCTCATATAAGGGAATAATAACACGTCTCTGATTGATGGAGAATCAGTTAATAACATAACCAATCTGTCAATACCGATACCAAGACCACCTGTCGGAGGCATACCATATTCTAACGCTTCAATGTAATCTTCATCCATTTCATGCGCTTCATCATTACCTTGCGCTTTTTCAACAAGTTGCGCTTCAAAACGACCTTTTTGATCAATAGGATCATTTAATTCAGTAAATGCATTTGCATGCTCTCTACCTACAATGAACAATTCGAAACGATCAGTAAATCTAGGATCTTCAGGATTTTTCTTCGCTAAAGGTGAAATTTCAGTCGGATGACCATAGATAAACGTTGGCTGAATAAGTGTTTCTTCAACTTTTTGCTCAAAGAATTCATTTAAAATATGACCATATTTCATTGTATCTTTAATTTCAATACCATGTTCTTTAGCTAAAGCTTTAGCTTCTTCATCACTTTTAACTTCATAAAAATCTACACCAGTAGCTTCTTTTACAGCATCAACAATATGCAAACGAGTCCAAGCAGATTCTAAATCAATCGTTTCCCCATTGTATTGTACTTTTGCAGAACCTAATACTTCATTGGCAATATGTCTCACCATAGATTCTGTTAAATCCATAATGTCATGATAATCTGCATATGCTTCATATAATTCAATCATTGTGAATTCAGGGTTATGTCTAGTTGATACACCTTCATTACGGAATACTCTACCAATTTCATATACTTTTTCAAGTCCACCGACAATTAAACGTTTTAAATGCAACTCAATAGCAATACGCATGTATAACGTTGCATCTAATGCATTATGATGTGTTACAAATGGTCTAGCAGCTGCGCCACCAGCAATTTGGTGCATCATAGGTGTTTCTACTTCCAAGAAACCTTTATTATTTAAATAATTACGCATTTCTTGAATGATTTTACTACGATTAATAAATGTACGAGTGCTATCTTCGTTCGTAATTAAATCTAAATATCTTTGACGATATCTCTGTTCAATATCCTGTAAACCGTGGAATTTATCCGGTAATGGTCGCAATGATTTAGTTAGTAGCGTGAATTTCTTCGCTTTAACCGATAATTCGCCAGTATTTGTTTTGAACATTACACCTTCAACACCAACGATATCGCCTAAATCAGCATTTTTCCATAAATCAAATTCGTCATCGCCAACTTGATCTTTACGAACGTAAATTTGAATTTGTCCAGCTAAGTCCTGAACGTGTGCAAATCCTGCTTTACCTTTACCACGCTTAGTCATTAATCGTCCAGCTATAGCGACATGACTATCCGCTTCTTTTTCTACCAATTCTTCTTTAGAATACTGGTCCCACTCTTCTTTCAAATCACTAGATAAACCTGAACGGTCAAATTTAGAACCAAACGGGTCTATACCAAGATCATATAATTCTTGTAATTTTTGACGTCGAACCAACATTTGGTCATTCATTTCTTCTGACATAACTTTCTCTCCTTTAACTTGTTGTAATCCTTTAGTATTCCAACTGGTACACTCAAACATTTTCCTTTAAAGTTTTATAAAATATCAGACATTTTTGCTCAACATACATCTCTTTCGATGTTTCTAATACTTTATCATTAACCATTACACCTTAAAGTTATGATGTGGCATGTTTTCTTATATTCATAACATCAATTTTATCACTTTTTTAATTTTACAAGAGCTTGTAAATGTAATAAAGCAATTTCTGTTTTCGTTTATGAATTACTTATTCATTTAAAATACGATTATCATTAATACAACCCTAAGTAAATGTATAAAAATTATCTTCCACAAACTTCAACAAAAGCCCAAATAAATTACAGCAATTTATCAAATATTGCTTACTTTGATTTTATGAAATAACTTAATTCTAACACATACTAAATCATCATATACTAATTCGAAATCAAATGCATTTAGAGATAATCAAAATGCGGAAACATCTCCAATAATCAATCATCTATTCCCAATAAATATGAATGTTCTCAACAATACATTATTTATATCTCTTTACACTGTCATCGACAAAAACTAAATCTTTCACTTTCAATTTCGAACGTGGTTCTACGACATTTGCTGCTATATCATTTAATGGGATTAAAACAAATGCACGTTCATTCATTCTCGGATGTGGCACCGACAGTTTTGGTAAATCTATCATTTCTTCTCCATACAACAAAATATCCACATCTAAAGTTCTAGGACCCCATCGTTCCTTTCTAATACGGTGTAAACATTCTTCTGTCTTCAAGCAACATTCCAACAGTTGTAATACTGTGAGTGTTGTTTGAATTTCAACACACAAATTTAAAAAGTTAGGTTGCTCAGTATACCCAACTGGTGCTGTTTCATAAATCGGAGAAATATTAGATACGTTAATACCATCATATTCATTCAAAATCTTTATAGCATCGTTTAACTGGCTTTCCCTATCACCAATATTACTACCTAATCCTAAGTATGCTTGAATCATTTATTCTCCCTCACTATTTCGATACCTACTCCATCATAATGACCCGGAATCGGTGGGTTTTCTTTAGTGATTCTCACTTTCGTTTCCATTACACGATTATATTGTGAATTTATACGATTTGCAATACGTTCAGCTAGATGCTCAAGTAAATTAACGGCCTTACCTTCCATAATTGATTTAACCTCTTCGAACACTTCACCATAATGAACTGTATCAATAACATTATCAGTACGCCCAGCTTCAGCTAAGTCTACTTTCAAAGTTACATCCACTTTGAAAATTTGCCCTATTTCATTTTCAGCTGATAAAGCACCATGATATCCATAAAAGCGCATACCTTTAAGAAAGATTGTGTCTTGCATTTTCATTCTCCTTTAAAAAATCTATACCTTTAGCTAATTTAGCATTCAACTCGACATTATGAACGCGTACTGCTCTAACGCCTTTCATAATACCATATGCAGTCGTAGCTGCAGTTACTTCATCTCTTTCAACCGGTGTTGTATCATAACCCATCATCTCTTTAGTGAAACGTTTCCGGCTTGTCGCTAATAAAACTGGATATTCTGTTGCAACAAGTTCATCCAGTCTTGCCATAACTTCGGCTTCTTCATTTCTAGTTTTAGCGAAACCTATACCTGGATCTAGCCAAATTTTATTTGAAGGTATACCAGCTATTTTAGCTTGATGTGCTTGTGCTAACAAAGATGTTAACATTTCTTCGACAACCGGTTCATCACGATTACCATTTCCATTATGCATTAAAATAATTTCCGCGTCATATTTAGCTACAATTTGGAACATATGATGATCATACAGCCCAGCCCATTGATCATTAATGATATCAACGCCTAATTTTAAACATGCTTCAGCAACCTCACTTCGAAATGTATCGACTGAAATTTTTACATCAAAACCGACAATAGCTTCAACAACAGGTAATACTCTGTTCATCTCTTCTTCTAATGAAACCATTTCATGACCTGGTCTCGTTGAAACACCTCCAACATCTATAATGTCAGCACCTTCATCTATCATGGCTTTCACTCTATTTATAGCTGATTCAACATTATTAAATTTTCCACCATCTGAGAATGAATCAGGTGTGACGTTTAATATGCCCATAATTTTTGTTTTAGTCATGTTAACCACCCTTTAATTATGTATTGTTTAACTCTAATAAAATTTACTCCTGCTATTTACTAGTTATTAGTATGTACGTTTATTATCTTATCATTCACTGGATATTTTTATCAGAAAAATGTTTAATTTAACGCTCATATTTTTAAAAATATACATGGTAGAAAAAAAGAGCAAGTTATCTCAAAAAGATAACTCACTCTTTTAAATGACATTAATTAGTCATCGAATGAATATAAAGGTGTTGATAAGTAGCGTTCACCATTACTCGGCAATACTGTTACTACTGTTTTACCTTTTCCTAATTCTTTTGCTTTTTGAATGGCAGCATAAATCGCAGCACCTGATGAAATACCTGCTAAAATACCTTCCTCTTTAGCAACTCGACGAGACATTTCCATCGCTGTATCATTTCCTACTTTAATAATACTGTCATAGATTTCTGTATTCAAAGTGCCTGGAATAAATCCAGCACCTAAACCTTGTAATTTATGTGGACCTGGCTCACCACCGCTCAATACTGGAGAAGCCTCAGGCTCTATAGCAACAATTTCGATGTTAGGATATTCTTTTTTCAGAACTTTACCTACACCAGATAACGTACCACCAGTACCAACACCAGCTAGGAACGCATCGATAGTTTTCCCTTCAAATTGTTGTAATAACTCAGGACCTGTAGTTAACTCATGAACTTCAGGGTTCGCAGGGTTTTCAAATTGTTGTGGCTCGAAGTAACCATGTTCTTCTTTTAATTCTTTAGCTTTTTTAATTGCACCTTTCATCGCTTCTGATCCAGGCGTTAAAACTAATTCCGCACCGTATGCTTTTAATAAATTACGACGCTCTTGGCTCATTGTTTCGGGCATAGTAAATACTGCTTTATATCCTTTAGCAGCACATACAAATGCTAAACCGATACCTGTATTACCACTTGTTGGTTCTACAATTGTATCGCCAGGTTTAATTTTGCCTTCTCGCTCTGCTTTTTCAATCATTGCTAAAGCAATTCTATCCTTTACAGAACCACCTGGATTTTGATATTCCAATTTTACATAAACATCTGCTGCATTGTCATCTACTACATTTCTCAATTTGACTACCGGTGTACCGCCAATAATTTGAGTAATATTATCTACTGGTTTTTGTGCCATTAAGAACACTCCTTTTTAGTTAGTTGTTGAAATCTTAGTTTATTTATCGGATATAGAATTATTTTATCAAATAAATTCTAGAAAGCAAACAAAATCACTAAGGATTATACAACTATTTAGTTCTACATTTCACTAAACCGCTAAAAATAAACATTTTAGCGTATTGATTTAAATTAAATTACGCTAAACTTTCTAGCAACACGTTTAATTCTTCTTCAGTATATTTATATTTATTTCCACAGAAATGACATACTGCTTCAGCACCATGATCTTCTTTAATCATATTTTGAATCTCAGCCTCGCCCAATCCTTTAATAGCATTTAAAAATTTCTCATGACTACAATTACATTCAAATTGAACAGGCATTTTCTCTAAAATTTGCACATGGTCTTCACCTAAGATTTCGTTTAGTAATCCTTCTGGCGTTAATCCTTGTTCAATTAATTTAGAAACTGGTGTCATTTCACTAATTGCTTTTTCTAATTTTGAAATTGTTTCATCTTTGGCACCTGGCATAACTTGAATGATAAATCCTCCTGCTGCTTTAATCGTATTATCAGGATTTACCAATACACCAAGACCTACCGATGAAGGTGTTTGTTCACTTGTAGCATAATAATAAGTAAAATCTTCACCAAGTTCTCCTGAAACAATTGGACTTGCTCCAGAGAAATAGTCTTTCATTCCAACGTCTTTAACAACCATAATAGATCCATTTGTCCCTACTGCTCGTCTTACATCAAGTTTACCTTGCTCATTTAATGGAAAATGAGTTTGTGGATGGTCTACATAAGCACGCACCTCGCCTTTAGCATTTGCATCGGCAATAATTCGTCCAATAGGTCCTTGGCCATCTACAGTGACAGTTAATTTTTGATCACCTTTCAACATTGCGCCCATCATAGCTGTTGCTGTCATTGTTCTTCCCATTGCAGCAGATGCTGTCGGCCATGTATAATGTCTCGTTTGTGCTTCTTGAACAGTTTCAGTTGTCAAAGCAGCATAAGCCCTAATCTCTCCATCAAATGCTAATGCTTTAACAATATAATCGTGTGTCATTATTTCAATCTCCTCTATTACTCTATATTTAAAAAATTACTTTACTTCATAAAATGCAACAATTGTACTTATTCTACACCCATCATTCTAAATAATGAAGTAACTTGTTTTACAATTATTTTCTGCTATAACAATTCAATGACTTAAAATCTAATACGTATTTTCAAAAACGATAAAAGTACCTCTTTCTATAACTTTATCATAGAAAGAGGTACTGAATATAATCGATTATTTATTGTCTGGGTGATTTGGATCGTAAGGTTTTTCGATATTTGGGGCTTGTCGATGTGCTGGTTCATCTTTTTCATCAGATTTATCAGCTTCTTTTTTATCCTCAGCAATATCTTTTTCTTCTTTACGATCTTCACTTTCGTCACGTTGTCCATCTTCTAATTGCTCTTTACGAATCTCTTCATAAGATTTACCGAATTTACCATCATTAAATTCAGAATCTTCATCTTTAACAACTTTAGCTGCATCATAATCAATTTCAGGTAATTTACCTTCGTAGAATAATGATTGAATTTGTTCAGCAACTAATGTTTCTTCTGTTAATAATGTTTCAGCAATTAAAATTAATTGTTCTTTGTGCTCTAATAAAATTTGTTTACAACGTTCGTATTGTTCTTTAACGATTCGTTGAACTTCTTTATCAATTTCATATGCGATTTGGCTTGAATAATTAGGCTCACCTTGCATATCTTTACCTAAGAATACTTGACCATTGCTATGACCGAACTGTAATGGTCCTAATTTTTTACTCATACCATATTGCGTAACCATTGAGCGTGCGATTTGTGTTGCACGTTCGAAGTCATTTGAAGCACCTGTTGATACTTCGTTAAAGTTAATATCTTCTGATACACGTCCACCAAGTAAACCACAGATTTTATCTAATAACTCTTGTTCAGTCATTAAGAAACGATCTTGTTTAGGTAGCATCATTGCATAACCACCTGCTTGTCCACGTGGAACAATAGTAACTTTATGCACTACTTCTGCCTCATCAAGTACCATACCGATAATTGTATGACCAGCTTCGTGATGAGCAACAATATTACGTTCTTTCTTAGAAATAACTCGAGATTTCTTAGCAGGTCCGGCTATAACTCTATCCGTTGCCTCTTCGATATCTCTCATGTCAATTTTCTTTTTACCTTCACGTACAGCAATTAAAGATGCTTCATTTAATAAGTTCTCTAAATCAGCACCTGAGAAACCAGGTGTACGTTGTGAAATTGCTTTTAAATCAACCGTTTCATCAAGTGGTTTGTTTTTAGCATGAACATGAAGAATTGCTTCACGGCCTTTCACATCTGGACGACCAACTTGAATTTGTCTATCAAAACGACCTGGACGTAATAAGGCTGGGTCAAGGATATCAGGACGGTTTGTAGCAGCTATCATAATGATACCTTCATTTTCACCGAATCCATCCATTTCAACTAATAATTGGTTTAGGGTTTGTTCACGTTCATCATGACCGCCACCAACACCTGCACCACGTTGACGACCAACAGCATCAATCTCATCGATAAAGATAATACAAGGCGCGTTTTTCTTAGCATTATCGAATAAGTCACGAACACGGCTCGCACCAACACCAACAAACATCTCTACAAAGTCTGAACCACTAATAGAGAAGAATGGTGCGCCAGCTTCACCTGCAACCGCTCTAGCAAGTAATGTTTTACCAGTACCTGGAGGTCCAACAAGTAAGACACCTTTAGGAATCCTAGATCCCATTTCTTTGAATTTTTTATTATCTTTCAAGAAATCAACAATTTCAATTAATTCTTGTTTTTCTTCATCTGCCCCTGCTACATCAGAGAAACGAACACGACGTTTATTATTATCGTACATTTTTGCTTTAGATTTACCAAAGTTCATCATACGACCGCCACTACCGCCACCTTGTGCTTGGCTTAGGAAGAAAATAAATAATAACGCTATGACTACAACTGGAATTAATGTTGAAAGTATACTCACAAAGACACTTTGTTTTTCTTCTTCTTTAATCGTTAATTTTACACCGTTTTGCTTTTTAGCAGCATCAGTAATTTTTTGTAATTCTTTTTCGTTGTTATATAAAATAGTTGATGAATAGTCTTCATCATTTTTCGTTTTACCACTTACCATATAGACATTTTGTTGTGGTTGGATTTCTAAAGTTTTAAGGTCACCTTTTTCCAACTTCTCAGTAAATTGATTATATGTAAGCTGTTTCGGCATATTTCCATTACCGTTTAAATATGAAAATAGACCAAAAATAATAACGCCTATTATTACGATAACTAGCACATTGCGAAAAGCTTTCTGCATGCGTCATTTCCTCCTACTTCCCATAATAAAACTAACAAAAATTGTAACATATGACATGTTTTATAAGCTAGTAATTGAGCTTAACATCAATGTCATTCACACCCGTATTAGTTTTATCAATCTCTATATTTTTCAACTTTTCAAGACATATGTCTTGTCTAAAATTAAATATATATGAAATACATTTTTCATATTTTTGAGTCTACACTATTATTTCTCAAACGCATAGTAATAATAACTGAAATTGATTAAAAAATTAATTTGAATACACTTCAGGTTTTAACGTACCGATATATGGTAAGTTTCGGTATAATTCACGATAATCTAAACCGTAACCAACAACAAATTCATCTGGTATTTTTTTACCTACATACTTAGCTTCAATGTCCGCTTTACGACGGTTTGGTTTATCTAATAAAGTAACTATTTCTAATGAATTAACTTTTCTAGATTGTAATAATTCAGTAATTGACTTAAGTGTAGTACCAGTCTCTAAGATATCTTCAATAATTAATACGTCTTTATTTTCAATAGAAGAACCTAAATCTTTAATGATTTGAACTTCACCAGTTGACTCAGTGCCTCCGTGATAACTAGAAACATCCATGAAATCAATTGATAAATGGGTATCAATTCGTTTAATTAAATCTGACATAAACATTGCTGAGCCTTTTAAGATACCCACGCATACTAATGGTTTACCTTGATAATCCTTTGTTAATTGTGCTCCCAATTCCTTACAGATATTTTGAATATCTTCTTCAGTTAACAATACTTCTTTCAAATCATTATGCATAACGCTATTCATCTCCATTTTTACTAATTATAATCCATTGTTTTATTGTTTGTTGTTGATATAAATCTCCTACCGCAATAATGCGCTGTTGTTTATCCAATACGATTGGCATTTGATCCCGAACCCACTGTTGCACTTTACAATCTATAAACAGGCGATTCACTTTCTTATAACCATCGCGCCCATTCAGTTTAAATGTATCGCCACTTTGTCGTGTTCTCACTGTAAGCGGAAATAAACATTTTGGTAAATTAGAATGTATCTCTAATCGATATTTGTTAAAAATATAATTACCTGGCTTTTCAATAGTTTGAACTCTAAAATATGTATCGCCATTATTTTTAGCCATTATTATTAATTTACCATATGCAATTTGAATTATCCATTTATCCGTGAGATTAATACTGAATTGTGCTTTCTTACTACTAAATTGTTTAAACCACTCTTCGTATGTTTTAGCACTAATATTAAACAACTCATAATACTTTGATAATAGGCAATCCAACACAACCATCTTTAATGAGTTTGGTAAGTTATTAAAAGCTTGTCTAGAAACCTCTAAATATTTTGACTGTTCATCAAACTTCACAAATTCTTGAATAAATTGTTTAGCTGAATATTGCAAAATATCATATTGTTCATCATGCCATTGTTTTAATTTTAATAAATGCGATACTTTAAGTTGATTATTTTCATCAATAGCTGGAATAATTCTATTACGAATATCATTTCTAACATATTTGTTATCTTTATTAGATTCATCTTCAAAATATGGAATATGATATCTCTCTTGGAATTGTTTTATTTCTTTTTTAGAGACAGCTAAAAGTGGTCGATAAATCTGATAACCTTTTCGCTTCGATAACTCATCAAATCCTAGTTTATTACGCGTTGATTTCCCATTAAAAATACGATACATAATAGTTTCTAATTGATCGTCCAAATGATGCGCCGTTAGCAATACATCCGCTTCTAATACATTCATCATTTCATCAAACCATTCGTAACGTTTAATTCGAGCTTCATTCTGAATGCTGTTATTTCGGTCGAGACTATGCGACAAATCTAACTTTTTGATATGTAAATCGATGTGATGACGTTCGCAGTATACTTCTAAAAATCTGGCTTCCTCGATTGAAGCTGACCTAACGCCATGATTGACATGTAAGCATGTTAGTTTTCTATAACTATCTTTATAATCATTTAGTAGTTGATACAATAAACACATACTATCAATACCTGTAGAAACAGCGACAACAATATGGTCATCAATATGCCAACCATTACTATTTAACTGCATAACATCACCTCACTTTTACAATTTTCAAAAATGGTATAAGTCTTAGTTATATCATTACAAATAAAAGAGACTGCTCCTTATTTAAGAAACAGTCTTAGATTGTCTAACGCTGCAATCGATTATTCGATACGCATCATTCTAAATATATTCCTTATCGAAACAGTCTTTATTTATTTTAATTAACGTCTTGAACCTTTGCCACCGCGTCTAGATTCTGTTTGACGTTTGATTGAAGTTAATTTATCTTCACTATCTTTTAAGAAATTGCTTAATTTCTTTTCAAAATCTTCGGCTTTTTGCACTGGTTTTTGATGACTTGGTTTACTCGTATGTTGTCTACGTGGACGGTCTTTAGCTTTCTTAATTGAAAGACTAATTTTTCCATCATCAGCAATAGATAATACTTTTACGTCTACTTCATCACCAACAGAAAGGTGCTCTTCTACGTTTTCAACATAATTATCTGCGACTTCACTAATGTGAACTAAACCACTTTTTCCTTCAGGTAATTCTACGAATGCACCAAACTTTTTAATACCAGTGACTTTACCTTTAAGCTTATTTCCAACTTCGATTGACATATGTTAAATAAATCCTCCCGATTTGATTCGATTTTCCCTTATTATATCCTTGTTTGGATTTTTTCACAATGTCTATACTCGGATAATTTTGAATCAATTTGGATTTATTTTTTCGAAGATTTTGAGCTAGACGAATCTTTGTCTTCTGGCAACCTAAAAATCACTTCACCTTTGTTGCTTAAGTAATAATCATCACGCGCAATTTTTTCAATATAATCTTTGTCATTCAGATTATTCAACTTTTCTTTTAACGCAATTTCTTCATTTTGTTGCTTTTGAAACTGTGCTTCTTTCGCTTTTCGCTCCTGTGCATCGATATCATTGCGATGTTTTTGGACAACAAGCAAGATTGATAAAACAACAATTATCGCAAGTAATACGCCCGCAAATACTGTAATACGCCTACGAACAACACGCATTTTCATTTTTTGACGTTGTTTTTTCTTGTTCTCTTGCGACGTGTACTGATTTTCTATATGTTCTACTTTATTTTTCATTGCTTGTCACCTCCAATTTACGCTTCTTCAAGTCGACGCTCTTCAATGATTTCATACATGCCCTTTGCGTTATCTTTAGATGCATGTTCATTTAATGCAGTTACTTTAACTGTTACTAATTTTTGACCAAAGCGAATCGTCAGCACATCTTCAACTTTAACATCCGATCCAGCTTTAGCAACATTACCATTTATTGTAATTCTACCTTGATCACTTACTTCTTTTGCTAGCGTACGTCGCTTTATTAACCGTGATACTTTTAAATATTTATCTAATCTCATGTATTACTCTCCCCTTTTTCTAGCCACTGCTTTAACGCGGCCTCATCAAATGACTTATCCTTCGTCTTCTCATATAAATTTAAAAAATGCTCTGCAAATACTTTTTCAAATTTAACTCTTGGCTGTTTACCTTCAGCATCTTTCGCCTTAGACCAAATTTCTTTTAAGTCATCGATAGTTTCAGCATTGGCATCACCAAATATGTGTGGGTGTCTACGAATCATTTTAGCATTAAGACTTGTAATCACTTCTTTAATGTCGATATACCCTTCTTTTTTACCAATACTAGTATGCAATAACACTTGTAATAAAATATCTCCTAGTTCTTCAATCATATGCCAATCATCTTCATTGTCAATAGCTTCGAACAATTCAAATGTTTCTTCAAGTAAATAACGCTTAAGCGTTTCATGCGTTTGCACTTTATCCCATGGACAACCTTTATCTTCATCAACTAAAGTATCAATCACTTCCGTTGCAAAATCAAAGTCATGATACAAATATGTCGATGTTATGATTTTTGGTACGAATACACTCGTCAAATTATTGAATGCATTTTCATCATGATCCAATTCATATAATGGGCATGTCACAACGTTATCCGCACCATCGCTTCGTGCACCAGTGACAATTTGAACAGGGTAATCATCAGGATATCGTTCCATTAAAGTGATTTTCAAATTAGCAGCAACCATTGCACTATAAACTTGCGTAATCAATGTATGCGTTCTAACATTAAGTGTTACTTCTTGTAATGATGTCGCATCTAACAGTGTGAAGCCATCATTTGGATCTACATTAACTGCTTCAAACACATCATCAATAAAGCTTTTACCACCTAAAACTTTCACATCTATATCAGTATTGTCCTTTGCTAAAGCCAGTAATTTCACTGTAGTTGTCTCAGCAACTCTAGGATGACCCGGAACCGCATAGACAATATCTTTTTCATTAGCAGCTTCAACCAATTGCGCCACAATATCATTATAGACATCTTCAAATTGGTCATGTGCTTCATAAACATGGTCAAAACTCTGAAATGTTAATTCATCTTGCAATGATTCTATAACTGGATGATCTAACGTTCTTGCATAAACTTTATCTTGTGTCTTTAAAAATTTATATATCCCTAGCGGCAAATCATCAATGCCATAGTTTCCTAAGCCAACAATCGTAATGGTATGTGCCATCAACGTCTTCCTTTCTTAATTTGATACAACTTTGAACCAAATGGTAAATAAGTTAACTCTTTATATGTCAAAACATTAAATCTAAAAATATAGAAAAACAATGCAATGATACCTAATACTGCTGCACATAATAATTCAATGAGTCCAGTGAATCTACCGTGTGTTGTCACTATGTTTAACACGCATTGAACAACAATCGACATAAATACCATACCTAAAACAACATTGATAAAAAATCGTCTCATCGCATGTAAGTGGTATTTTCTCGTGACAGCAATATGGATAATCGTACCGAATATAATTAATGATACAACAGTACTAATGCTCGCACCAATAATGCCACTTAAACGAATCAAAATGATATTAAGTATAAATTTAATAACCAATCCTGCCGTCATACCAACAAAAATAGGTCTCACAGCATGTTGCGCTTGTAATAAAGCCATATCCATCATAATTAACGATACACAAATGACCGTAATCATATAAACACTTAACGTTAAGGTTAAATCATTCGTCTTAAAAAACACACCGTTCATTAAAGGCAATAAATTAATTAATCCTATTCCCGCTGCTGTACTTATTAAAATCGTAATCTTTAATGACGCATTTGCATAACGATTCATAAGTACCTGATTATTCATTTTGATTGCGTCACTTAACAGAGGAATGAGCGCAAAACTAAATGTTGTAGTTACAATCAATCCCATCTGAATAAATGATGCACCACGGTCATAGACTCCTTTTTCAGTTATGGCAACATCGAATGGCACGCGTATCGCTTGAAGTGACTTAATAATAGTAACACTATCAATCACTTGCCATAAAATTACGATTAATTGACTGATAGCGAAAATCAAAACCGAAAGTGCGAACTGTTTCCAAACAATCTTTGCAGTGTTATTTACCATTTTAAACTTAAAAGGTCGGTGCGCTACTAAATAAATTGAAGAACCTAAAAAACCTATCGTTGATGCTAAAATAGCAATTGTTCCCGCTTCATATATCGTCCAACCTCTGTCTACAAAAATAACAATAGTAACAATGATAATACCTACTCGTATAACTTGTTCTATAACCTGGGAAATAGCCGGAACTGTCATATTATTTGCAGATTGATAATAACCTCTTAACACGCCAAGCATACCTATAAATATAAAGCTTAAACTTGCTGCTTGAATCATTGGTGTTAAATGGCTATCACCCATCATATGTGCAATATTGTTCGCAAACACAAAAATAGCAATAAATAATAATATACCAACTAATTGTATATAAGCGACTGCTTTTGCATATGCTTCGTCACTATGATACTTCCCTATATTTTGTGTAATTGCACTAGGAATGGCATTCATCGATAATATCATTCCTAATGCTACAATTGGATACACTTGTTGATATGCATACAAACCTGTATCACCTAATATATTTTGATATGGAATTCGATATACAGCACTCAGAATTTTAATGACAATTAATGCAGCAGTTAACACGACAACGCCATTAAATGCTTCTTTATGCTTCATCACTGATTCTCATACTTTCTTCAATGCACTTAACTAAAAACTTCAAACTATCAAGCCATTGATTTTGTTTCGTTAAAGTAATTGTCATTGCATTATTTTGAACACCAACCTTCATTGTTCTACCTAAAGGTTGTGTTGCTTTGAACAGCACTTCGCCATCAATATTTTCAGTGGCTTTTACAGATAAATGAATATCAATTATTTTCCCTTTATCTTTAATCAACGTGATACCTGAATGTAATGCGTGTACTTTTATTTCCACTATATCAAGCAAACGTGCTACTTCAACAGGATAATCATTAAAACGATCAATTAATTCATCTTTAATGTCGATAATTTGATCAAATGTTTCAGTTTTTCGTAGCTTTTTATAAATTTCAATTTTAGCTTGTTCATTTGCAATATATTCTGTCGGCAAATATGCATCCAAGTTTAAATCAACTTCGACTTCTGGCACCTCAGATTCTGGTTCCTTAATACCACGTTTTTCATTTACAGCTTCTTCTAACATTTGACTGTACAAATCAAATCCAACTGTATCAATAAAGCCGTGCTGTTGTTTACCTAACAAATTACCAGCACCACGAATGTTCAAATCACGCATCGCAATCTTAAATCCTGAGCCTAACTCCGTAAATTCTTTAATCGCTTGTAATCGATCTTCTGCAGTCTCAGTTAGTACCTTATTTGCTGGATGTAAGAAGTATGCATAACCAATACGACTTGAACGACCAACACGACCTCTTAATTGATACAACTGACTCAATCCAAAGCGATCTGCATCTTCAATGATCAAAGTATTTGCATTTGGGACATCGACACCTGTTTCAATAATCGTCGTCGTTACTAAAATATCATATTCATTATTGATAAAACTTAACATCGTTTCTTCTAAATCGCGCTCTGTCATTTGTCCATGAGCAACTGCAATGTTAGCATCTGGCATTAACATCTGGAGTTGTTCTCGTTTTTCATAAATGGATTGCACTTTATTATAAAGATAAAACACTTGGCCATCACGGGATAGTTCTCTTTCTAAAGCTTCTTTGATAAAACTCATGTTCTGTTCTAATACATATGTTTGAACTGGGAAACGATTTTCTGGCGGCGTTTCAATCACTGACAAATCGCGCACACCTAGCATACTCATATGCAATGTTCTAGGTATTGGGGTTGCAGTCAATGTTAGTACATCTACATTATGTTTTAATGTTTTAATACGCTCTTTATGGCGTACACCAAATCGTTGTTCTTCATCTACAATCAACAGCCCTAAATCTTTATACTGTATATCTTTACTAAGTAATTTGTGTGTACCAACAACTATGTCAACAAATCCAGTTTTAAGTCCTTCCTTAGTTTGTTTTATCTCTTTAGGCGTTCTAAAACGACTCATTAATTGAATTTCAACAGGAAAATCTTGCATACGCTCAATTAACGTCTCATAATGTTGCTGAGCTAAAATAGTTGTAGGAACTAAAAATGCAACCTGCTTTCCTTCCATTACAGCTTTGAATGCTGCTCTCACTGCAACTTCAGTTTTACCATAACCAACATCACCACATAGCAAGCGATCCATTGGACGCGATTTTTGCATGTCATCTTTAATTTCATCGATAGATTTAGCTTGGTCAGGCGTAAGTTCATATGGAAAATCTAATTCAAATGTTGTTTGCTCAGCTGTGTCTTCCCCATATTGATAACCTTCTGCCATTTCTCTTTCTTTATATAAATCAATCAACTCTTCAGCAATATCTTCAACACTTTGTTGAACTTTAGCTTTTGTTTTTTTCCATTCACTGCCACCGAGTTTATTTAATTTTGGCGTCTTATCTTCCGAAGCTACATATTTTTGAACTTGATCCATTTGATCTACTGGAACAAATAGTTGATCCGTACCTTTATATTGCAATTTAATATAATCACGATGCGTTTGCCCCACTTCGAGCGTCTCAACACCTAAATATCTACCAACACCATGATGCACATGAACAATATAATCTCCCACATTTAAATCTTGGTAAGACTTAATTTTTTCAGCATTTGAGATAGCTTTCGTACGTTTTCGTTGCTTTTTCTGTTTTGATTTAAAAAGCTCACGCTCAGTAATGACAACTAATCCCATATCAGGTAGTTCAAATCCTTCAGATAAACTGCCCTCAATAATCACTGCTTGTCCCGATGACATTGAGCGATGCAATTTTGTTATTGATGGAATATGCATTTCACTTAACATCGCTTGCATACGTTCAACTTTAGTTTCGGTTTCGACCAAAACCACGATATGATAGTTTTGATTAACATATCGTTGAAATTCAGAACGCATAATGTCATATTGCCCATAAAATTGTTGGACAGGTTTACATGAAAATTTAATAATATGATTTAGTTTTATCGGCATTGTTGTAGCGAATAATGAAAAATAAGTGACAGGATAGCCTTCAATCAATGTTTCAAAATCATCATATTTTATAAAACTTTGTCCTATAAATCCATTACCACTTTCAATAATATTGCTAATAAACGAATCAGACTCTACTGTTAAACTTTCTTCAGTTTCTTTAATACGATTAAATTCATCAACTGCAATGATTGCATCTTTTTGGAAATACTCAATAATTGTCGAAGGTGTTTCATACATAAACGCTACTAAGCGACGTAGTATTTGATGATCAAAGTATGTACTTTCGAATAATTTAAAGCTTTCATACGTTTCTTTCAAATCATTGCGCACTGATTTATCTATTTTGGGTCTTGTATTTTCATATGCAGTTTTTAACTCTTCTTTAAGATGGCTGATCACTTCTTCAGTAATGATATAATCACTTGCAGTTGTGATATCGACTTCTTCAACATTATCTTTGGAACGCTGCGTTTCAACATCAAAATCCCGAATAGAATCAATTTCGGTATCAAATAGCTCAATTCTGATTGGTTCCCCAATTAGCGGAAAGATATCGATAATACCTCCTCGCAATGAGAATTCACCAATATGCGATACCACGGATTCCCGTTTGTACCCCATATTAACTAATTTGTTAAGAAATTGGTCCACATCGATATCCTCACCAACACGCAATGTCATTTGGTGATTTTGCCACATTTCAACAGGAGTTAACCACTTTTTCAAACCATTTAAAGGAACGATAAATAACCCTTTCTTACCTTGAGCTAACGCAGTTAAAGTTCTAATACGTTCACTCATCAGTTGAGGGCTTTGTGTTGAAAACTCTTCGGTCATAATATCTTGCACAGGATACTTATACAATTCTTCAGCATCTATAAATTGAAGTAAATCTGTTTCTAATTTATCTGCTTGGTATAAATTATTGGTAATTAATAATAACTGTTGATTACTTTGTGCATATTTTTCAGCAATCATCGTCACTTTAGCTGACGGGGAAAGACCAGTTACTAGTGTGTTTGCTTGTCCAAATACCTGATTAAGGTCTTGAAAATGATTATCTTCTTTTATAAGCGTTGTCAATATTGTCATTATTTCACTTCACCATTAAATTCATTCATAACATGGTCAAATCGTGATGTTTCAACAAACTTTTCAATTGCGCGTGCTGCGTGTTCGATAACTTTTTCCATCGTTACCATTTCATCATTTGAAAAGCGTTGTAAAACATAATCAGGTACCGTCATACCATTCGTTGGTCTTCCCACACCAATACGAATACGTTTAAATTGGTCTGTACCAAGCATTTTAATAATTGATTTCATACCATTGTGACCGCCCGCACTTCCTTTTTGTCTTAAGCGAACTTGTCCTTGTTCTAAATCTAAATCATCATATAAGACAATTAAATCTTCTGGATTAACATTGTAATAATCCATAATCGGTGCAACTGCTTCACCTGACAAATTCATCATTGTCATTGGTTCGATAAATAACACTTTATCGCCGTTCATTCGTTCAATTGTATATGCACCTTTAAACTTTTGTTTATCTAATGAAAAATTATTTTTCTCTAAAATATAATCAACGACTTCAAAGCCGATATTATGTCTTGTAAGTTCAAAACGTTTACCTATATTACCTAGACCTACAATACATTTCATGCGTGTTTACCTCCAACATAATTGTTTCATTTATTATTATAATGACAACATCCATTTTCCGCCATTGCCATCAATTATCATTATTCTTTAGCTTAGTAAGTATGTATTTTAAAATCGAGTACATTAAAATTTTTATGATGTATCATTGTTGAGTTTAATGTCTTTTACTCACTAAAATTAATTAAACTTTAGTACAAAGTAATAAAGTTTAATTAAGCTTTATAATAACACAAAAAGCACCATGCTTATATTAAAATAAGCACAGTGCTTGTTAAACAAAGTATAAAAACTTTAATGTAACAGATTAAAATTACTCTTCAGTTTTTTCTTCGTCTTCTTTGCTTTCGCCAACAACTTCTGGTTCTTCAGTTTGTTGTTCGCCTTCCATAGCTTCGATTTCTTCTTCAGTTGGTTCTTCAGTTGGAGCAACTACTGTTACTACTGATTCAGCTGAATCGTTTTCGATTTTGAAGTCGCCAGTTACTTTAACATCAGCAACAGTTAAGCTGTCGTTAATGTTTAATTCAGTAATATCTACTTCGATTGCTTCTGGAATATTGTCTGGAGTAGCAGTTACTTCTAAGTTGAATAATGGTTGTTCAACTACGCCGCCTTCTTTAGCGCCTACTGCTTCACCAACTAATTGAACTGGTACTTCAACAGTACGTTCTTCACTCATATTGATTGCTAAGAAGTCAATGTGAGTAATTTGGTTTTTAAGTGGATCGAATTGGTAGTCTGCAACCATAACTTTGATAGTTTTAGAACCAACGCCTAATTCGATAACACCGTTACGACCTACTTCACGGATAACTTTGATGAATTCTACTTCATCAACTTTAACTGACACGTTTTTAGTACCGTAACCGTATACTACTGCTGGTACTTTACCAGATTTTCTTAATTGTTTAAGATCTGAACGTGTTTGTTTACCTTGACGGATGATTGACTTTAATGAAGCCATTCTCATTTCCACCTTTCATTTTTGCTCAAAACGAGCACCTCACTTACCCATCAACATCATCGTTGCTTGCAAGTGTTTATTTATTCGTATAATCACGAACGAAACTATTATACACGTTTGGAATATGTTCGTCAAACGCCTTTTAAATATTAGTCAAATAATACGCTAACTGATTCTCTTTCGTATACACGAATGATAGCTTGTGCGATTAAACCAGCAACAGATAATTCTTTAGTGTTAGATGGTTTGCGATCTTCATCTAAATGAATTGAGTTTGTTACGATTAATTCTTTTATAGCAGAATTTTCGATACGTTCTTTAGCCGGTCCTGATAAAACAGGGTGTGTACAACAAGCATATACTTCTTTAGCACCTTTATCTTTTAATGCTTGTGCAGCTAAAGTGATTGTACCTGCTGTATCAATAATATCGTCAATAATAATTGCCGTACGTCCTTCAATCTCACCAACAATGTTCATCACTTCAGCAACATTTGGTCTAGGACGACGTTTATCTATAATTGCAATTGGAGTTTTTAAAATGTCAGCTAATTTACGTGCACGTGTAACACCGCCATGGTCTGGTGAAACAACGACACATTCTTCTGGGTTAATATTCGGATCATCTTTGAAATGTTTAGCAAGAATTGGCACACCCATTAAGTGGTCAATTGGAATATCAAAGAATCCTTGAATTTGTGGTGCATGTAAGTCTAACGCAATCATACGAGTTGCGCCAGCTGTTTCGATTAAGTTTGCAACTAATTTAGCAGTGATTGGCTCACGGCTACGGGCTTTTCTATCTTGTCTTGCATATCCATAATATGGCACTACAATATTGATTGTTGCTGCAGAAGCACGTTTACAAGCATCAATCATAATTAATAATTCCATTAAATGTAGATTCACAGGATATGATGTTGGTTGAATAATAAATACGTCACAACCACGAATACTCTCTTCGATATTAATTTGAATTTCTCCATCACTAAAACGTTTAACTGAACATTTACCTAGTTCAATTCCTACTTGGTCAGCAACTTCTTGCGCTAATGCTTCGTTTCCTTTCAATGAAAAAATCTTTAATGACGAATTCTTATATTCATTATTTAACATTTATAGTCCTCCAATTATTTACTTACGCAATTACTATTATATATAAAATGTAACTCCATTACTATGCGAATCATTAAATCATAAAGATTACATTAATATTACATAGGATTATCCTTTTATCCTAGCCATTTTAAATACGTAAATGATTATTTCCTATATCCTTCTTTTGTTGTTTGTCTTGCTCTTGCCACAGCTAAACTGTCATTTGGTACGTCATCTGTGATTGTGGAACCAGCTGCCACCAATACATCATCACCAATTGTTACAGGTGCTACTAAATTAACATTGCAACCTACAAATGAATCTTTGCCGACGATAGTTTTAAATTTATTTTCACCATCATAGTTAACTGTAATCGTTCCGCAACCAATATTAGTACGTTCGCCAATTACAGCATCGCCAATATAACTTAAATGTGAAACCTTGGCACCATCTTTAAGATCTGCTTTTTTAATTTCTACAAAATTTCCAACCTTAACATCTGCACCTAATTGCGCGCCTGGTCTCAATTGCGCAAACGGTCCGACCTTAGTATTCGCTCCTACGCTAGCATCATTAACAACAGACTGTTGAATACATGCACCATTTTCAATCGTACTATTGTTAATTTCAGAGTACTGACCAATAACAACATCTTCGCCAATTTCTGTACGACCATTAATTCGTACGCCTGGTTCAATGACTGTATCACTACCAATTGTAACGTCTGGACCAATATAAGTGCTGTCAGGATCGATGATTGTCACACCATTTAGCATGTGATAATGATTCGTACGACGTTGCATCGCCTTCTCAGCCTGACTAAGCATTACACGATCATTTACACCCATGATTTCTTCAACATCATTGGTACGATAGACTTCTACGATGCCGCCATCATTTAAAATTAACGACAATACATCAGGGAGGTAATATTCACCTTGCGCATTATCATTTTTCACTTGTGTTAATTTTTCAAACAACGTTTTATTATTAAACGCAAAAATACCTGAACTAATTTCATTAATATCCTTTTCAGCTTGCGTTGCATCTTTCTCTTCAACTATGCGTTCTAAACGACCTGACGCATTTCGAACGATTCTTCCGTATCCATATGGTTGTTGAATCGATGCAGATAATACAGTTGCTTGAGCATTAGCATCCTCGTGATGCGCAATCAATGTTTCTAATGTTTCCTTTGTGATGAGCGGTGTGTCACCACATACAACGATTGTCGTACCTTCCTTGTCTTCTAAGTGTGATTTCGCCATTTGCACTGCATGCGCAGTACCGAGTTGTTCCTCTTGAAAACTGTATAAAGAACGCTCGCCTAAATGTCCTTTTACACTTTCAGCACCATGTCCTACGATGGTTACAACTTGATCGACACCAGAGCCTTTCACACTTTCCAATACATGTTCGACCATAGGTTTCCCAGCAACCTCGTGTAGCACTTTATACTTTTTAGATTTCATTCTTGTGCCTTTACCTGCTGCCAAAATTATCGCGTGTCTTCGCATGAACATTAACCCCCATTAAATTTTACACTTCGTCATTATTATAATTTAATCTGCAATACTCTTTCAACATATAAAAGGCATTGTTTTTAATTCGTTGTAATTTTAAAAACAACTTTTTTCTTACTTCAAAAATACGAGCATCATTCAAACGCAATTTTTATCAGCAATGAATCAATAATTTTCATATCATCATAATCTGTTAACGTATATATTTATTAGCCTTTCATTAAAAATAAAAAAACATTAATACAAACTAAAAAAACTGCCGACAAAGCTTTATGCTTTATCGACAGTATCAAATCAACTTATTGCAAATGTATTACATCGCTAAATATAAAATTGATTAAGCTTCTTCTGAATCTTCTGATGTAGCGTTTTTATCTGGTACTACTTCATCTGTTTCATCATATACTTTCATCACTGCATCTTGAATTTCTTGTCTCATATCTGAATTAATAGGATGCGCGATGTCGCGGAATTCACCATCTGGTGTACGTTTACTTGGCATTGCAACGAACAAGCCAGAGTTTCCTTCAATTACAAGTAAATCATGAATTACGAAAGCTTCATCTAATGTAATGGAAACGAGTGCTTTCATTCGTCCATCTGTTTGTATTTTTCTAAGTCTTACATCTGTCACTTTCATGTAGTGAGCCCCCCTATAGTATATATCTCTCTGTTTTATTTAGAAGCTTGATTAAACATATTAATCGAAAATTATAATTCCTTAATTTTACTTACTAATTCAATTTCTACTTTCACATCTTTTGGCAAACGCGCAACCTCTACACAACTACGCGCTGGCTTGTGTTCATTAAAATATTGACCATACACTTCATTTATTTTTTGGAAATCATTCATATCTTTAATGAAAATGGTCGCTTTCGCAACAGAATTCAAATCAGATCCTGCTTCTTCCAAAACAACCTTTAAATTTTCTAAAACTTGTTTTGTCTGTGCTTGAACATCAGCGCTTACGATATGTCCATCAACATTCAATGAAATCTGACCAGAAGTATAAACCATACCATTCACAACTGTTGCATGCGAATATGGTCCAAGTGCTTCCGGTAATCTTGTTGTGTTAATGATTTTCATAATACTAAAACTCCTTTTATGAAAACTTAGATAAACTGTTGCCAGGTTCTACGTTAAACTCTTGATTATATTCATCTACATCAGATAATTTCACTAAGGAAGTATAATCTTCAATCAATCTTTGTTTAACTTCTTTTGATTCTACAAGTACTGATACCCCTTTTACATGGGCTTTAAACTCATTCATTAAATTCATAACACCATTAATAGAGCCACCAGCCCTCATAAAATCATCGACAACTAAAACATTTGAATTTTCTGCTAAAGTTCTCTTCGAAAGTACCATCGTCTCTATTTTTCTTGAAGATCCTGAAACGTAATTAATTGAAACTGTAGAACCTTCAGTCACCTTGTTGTCTTTTCTAATCACTACTACTGGTAAATTTAAAATATTAGCAACCGCATTTGCCAATGAAATACCTTTTGTCGCAATGGTAACAACAGCATCTAATTTTTCTTCCATGTAAATACTGGCAATTAACTTACCAACTTTGTTTAGTAGCGATGGATTACCTACCAAATCTGATAAAAATAAATATCCGCCAGGTAACAAACGTTCTTTCTCTTCTAATAGAGTAATGACCTCATTAACAACTTCAGTCGCCTCTTCTTTACTCATCATTGGTTTATACGTAACACCACCACTTGCGCCAGCAGTAGTAATTACTGTACCTAACTTTTCTTTTTGGAATGTATTTTTTATAATTTGGACATCTTCACTTATTGAAGACTTCGCCTGTTTAAATTTTTTCACAAAAAAAGTTAATGGAATCAATTTATTCGGATGGTTCATCAAATATTGCGTCATAAAAACAATTCTCTCGCTTCGTTTATATCTCATCTTTTCAACCCTTCTATCCTAATAGTCTAACTAAGTACACTTCATTACAACAACCGTTAACTGCATTATAAATATTTTTTGCTTGGCTTTCTTTTCGTGCTAGCCCATACACAGTCGGTCCGCTTCCACTCATTAACGCACCATCTGCACCACTTTTCAACATATTATTTCTTAATTTATCGATTTGTGGGTGTTTTGAAACAGAAATTGGCTCTAATCGATTAGACAAACTTTGACATAATTGTTGATAATCTCGATTTTCTAAGGCCTCATAACACATTTTCGTATGTACGTCGTAACGCTTATCTAAATTGATCAACTTAAATATATCTGGTGATGATATGCCTAAGTTTGGTTTAGCAAGAATCACCCAAGCTGAAGGTGGTTTATTTAAAAACTCGATTTTCTCTCCTCTTCCAGTACATAGTGCAGTTTTATTATAAATACAAAACGGAATATCTGTCCCAATTTTACTGCCTAGTAGAGCCAATTCTTCCAAACTCGCCCCTATATCAAAAAGTCGATTCAATCCTCTTAACGTTGCTGCTGCATCAGCCGAACCTCCAGCTAAGCCAGCAGAAACAGGTATTTCTTTATCGATAGAAATTGTTACACCTTGCTTTAGTTGATATTGCTCAATAAATAGTTGCGCTGCACGATATGCGAGATTTTTATGATTAGAAGGCACATAATTATGTTCAATCTCAACAACTATCTTTCGATCTTTTCTTTTATGAAAAGTTAAACGATCATTTAAATCAACTGTTGTCATTATCATTTCAATCTCATGATAGCCATCATTTCTTTTAAAAAGTGTATCGAGCGTAAAATTAATTTTGGCTGGTGCCGTTTCATATATCATTTTCCGCCCTCTTTTCGTTATCTTAATATGATGATTTTAACATAAAGAGAATTAATATTTGACATTTTAATTTGTTTTTTAGTGTTTTTTTAATAAAAAAGTAATTTTCTCCATCTAATTACTTAGTATTTACTTGTATTTGTGTTTATAAATACAATTATCCATTTACTGAAAAATCTATAAGCGAAACATCAGTGTTAAACATTTTGTAAATAAAAAGAGTATTGAACATAATGCCCAACACTCAAATAATTATCATAATATTTACTTCTTATACTAAGAAACGTCTAACATCTCTATATGTCTTATTTAGTGTGCAATTGATTCGTGATGATTATCCTCTTCAAATGAAACTTGAACATTTTCAGTTAACACATCAGTGTATGTATAAGATACTCTCTCAAAGTTGTGTTTGTCTTGATCTAACTCAACAATGAAAACTGACGGATATGTTTCTTTTAAAATTCCAGAACGTTTTATTGTTTTCTTACGGCCTCCATTGGCTTTCAGTACAATACGATTTCCTAAATGACAATCAATAGAATTTTTGATGTCCAAAATTGATTTTGGCATATTGCTCCACCTCGCTACAAGTTACATAATACCATATTTGCAGCGTTTTCGTCAAACAAAATTTAAATTTTAACAATAGTGCTTTGCTTTGTCAATCATTTAATTTTCTAATTGAGGGAATTTTTTCTTTTCTTCATACAATTTAGCAAAATCTTGAATAGATAGCGTTTCACCGCGACGTCTTGGATCAATACCTGCTTGTTCCAACCATTGTAAAATCACTTCTTTGTGTTGTTTACCATCTTTAAAATAATTTTGATAGTTATTGTTAATTGTCTTTCTTCTTTGTGCAAATGCTGCTTTTGCTAACTTAAAGAATGCTTCCTCGTTATCTACTGTTACTAACGGTTCAGTTCTCTGCATCAGTTTTACAACTATTGAATCAACATTAGGTGGTGGCATAAATACAGATTTAGGTACCGTTAATACTTTACTAGTCTCTGTATAGTATTGTACGACAATTGATAATGAACCATATGCTTTTGAACCTACTTCAGCATTTAAGCGTTCGCCCACTTCTTTTTGCATCATCACCACGTAGCCATCAATTGGTATATCTTGTTGCATCAAATTTAATAAAATTGGCGTCGTAATATAGTACGGCAGGTTTGCAACAACCATTATTTTTTCACAATCTTGTAAATGATTTTCAACAGCTTCTTTAATATTCGCTTTTAAAATATCTTCATTAATCACCGTCACATTATCATAAGGTGATAGTGTATCATTTAATACAGGTATTAAACGTTGATCAATTTCAAATGCCAATACTCTTTTAGCATGTCTGGCCAATTGTTCTGTCAACGACCCCATACCTGGACCAATTTCAATCACCCCAGTTTGTGCATCAATATCACTTGCATCAATGATATTATTAATGATATTCACATCTATCAAAAAGTTCTGTCCTAAACTTTTTTTAAAATTAAAGCCATATTTATCTAACAACGCTCGCGTTCTTGATGGTGTTGCAATATCTTTATTATCCAACATTTTCACTTCCTCATTCATCTTCTAAAGCTTGCCTTACATCCGCTTCGGTATAACCAAATGCATTTAACTTTTTCAATAACTGCTTACCATTGGAATGGCCGATTCGCAATTTTCTACTTAAAATTTCTCTACGGCGCCTTGCATCTTTCCCAACAATTAACCCCAACTCTATAAGCACAGATTTATCAATTGATTCATAAGCTTCATCAAAGGGTGAACTAACATGCATTAACGCTTCTTTAATATCAATTAAGTCGGCATGTTCAACACCAATTTTCCCTTTTTTATTTTTAGCTTTTTCTCTATCAATATACGCATGTTTAACACCTTTGACATGTTCAGTAATTGTACTTCTAATTTTATCTCCTGGGAAATCTGGATCTGTTAATACAATAACGCCTCGACTTTGTTGAGCATTTCTAATTACTTCTAAAGTTTGTTCGTTGATGGCACTACCATTCGTTTCAATCGTATCACATTCAACAGCTCGTTTAACACGCTCAGTATCATCTCGTCCTTCTACAACTATAAACTCATTGATTTTCATTTAAAACGCCTTCCTACAATTCTTAATTTCAAAGCTCTAACCATCTCTATCGTACGTATTGCACATGCACGATATTTTAATTTAAAAAAGTGAGAAAGAACCATAGCATATTAAACGAATATAGCATCGTTTACATTTATGGCGGTGATCTTTCTCACTTTTAACTTTATGAATTTAAATTAAACAATTTCTCTGCATTTTTAGTTGTTTGTTCGCACACTTCTTCATAAGATAAGCCTTTTAATTCAGCAATTTGTTCAGCTACTAAAGTTACTCTCGCCGGTTCATTTCGCTTCCCTCTATACGGATGTGGCGAAAGATACGGTGCATCGGTTTCAACTAGCAAACGCTCCATTGACACATGCTTAGCAACTTCTTTAGGCTGTTTAGCATTTTTAAATGTCACAGGTCCTCCTAATGAAATATAAAAATTCAGCTTATTAGTTACAATATCTGCAATTTCTGGAGAACCACTAAAGCTATGCATAATCCCGCCTACCTCTTCAGCATGCTCCTCCAATAAGATATCGATACAGTCTTGAGTTGCTTCACGGTTATGAATGATAATTGGTAACTTCAAACGCTTAGCTAAAGCAATTTGCTTTCTAAAAACTTCCTTTTGAACATCTGCAGGAGATTTATCCCAGTGATAATCTAATCCCATTTCACCAATACCAATCACTTTTGGATGCTGAGCTAAAGATTCAATCCATTCCAAGTGTTCTTCTGTAAAATCAATTGCGTCAACTGGATGCCAACCGATAATGCCATATAAAAAATCATACTCATCGATTAATTTCATCGCGCGTTCAATTGTCGATTTGTTAAAACCAACTACAAACATACGATCAACACCTGCTTCTCTAGCACGTGTAATCACTTCACTCAAATCATCATCGTATTGCTCATCATTTAAATGGACATGTGTATCGATTAACATAATTATCTCTCCTAATTTTTAAAAATACAGTTATTTAATCACTGCACCATTTGGAATTGCACTTGGTAAACTTACTAAGGTTAATACACCATCTTTTTCAGCAGATAATATCATACCTTCAGATTTTTGTCCCATTAATTTAGCTGGTTTCAGGTTAGTAACAACTGCTACTTTTTTACCAATAATATCATCTGGTGTATAGAATTTGGCAATTCCTGATACAATTTGTCTTTGTTCAGAATCTAAGTCTACTTGAATTTTTAAAAGCTTATCTGACTTCTTAACATGTTCAGCATCAATAATCGTTGCTGCCTTAATTTCAACTTTATCAAAGTCTTTAATATCAATTTGAGGTTTGCTAGGAATCTCTTCTTTTTCCTCTTCAGTAGCAGGCGGTTGCATTGATTCTTTGATATATGCAATTTCCGCTTCGCTATCCAATCTTGGGAAAATAGGTTTAGGTTGCCCAGTAACCATAATTGACTCAGTAAGCACACCATATTGCTCTAAACTACTAAATTCCATAAATTGAGGATTGTTTATGTTCAATTGTTCAAAAATCTCTTTCGGCGCATGTGTTAAGAATGGACGTAATAATACAGCTGCATAACGAATATTTTCAACTAAGTGAGCCATTACATTGCCTAACATATCTTTTTGGCTATCGTCCTTAGCTAATACCCAAGGCGTTGTTTCGTCAATATACTTATTCGTTCTACTTATAAACTTCCATACCGTAGATAATGCCACAGAAAATTGCAAACTTTCCATGCTTTCAGTGTAGCTTTTCACTGTTTCTAAAGCCATAGCTTCCATTTCTTCATCTAATTCATGAAGTGGACCTTGATACGCTGGTAATTCGCCATCAAAGTACTTATTAACCATAGAAATCGTACGGTTTACTAAGTTACCTAAGTCATTTGCTAGATCGAAATTTGTACGCTCAACAAATGCTTCAGGTGTAAATACGCCATCTGAACCAAATGGTAATTCACGCATTAGATAATAACGTGTAGCATCTAAACCATAGCGATCAATTAAAATATTAGGGTCTACAACATTACCTTTAGATTTACTCATTTTTCCATCTTTCATCAAAATCCAACCATGTGCAAAGACTTTTTTAGGTAACGGTAAGTCTAATGCCATCAATAAAATAGGCCAAATAATTGAGTGGAATCGCACAATTTCCTTAGCCATTAAATGAATATCTGCTGGCCAGTATTTGTTAAATAGTGACTCATCATCTGATAAATAGCCTAATGCTGAAATATAGTTAACTAACGCATCAATCCAAACATAAACAACATGTTTTGGATTAGACGGAACATGGACACCCCAGTTAAATGATGTACGAGAAACAGCTAAATCAGCAAGTCCTGGTTTAATGAAGTTGTTAATCATTTCATTTTTTCTTGATGGTGGTTGTATAAAATCTGGATTTTGGTCATAGAACTCTAATAAACGGTCTGTATATTTACTAATATTAAAGAAATAACTTTCTTCTTTAACTAGTTCAACTTCGTGTCCAGAATCTGGACTTTTGCCACCAATAATTTTACCGTTTTCGTATTGTGGGTCTACTAATTGTGACTCTGTATAGTATGTTTCATCCGGAACAGAATACCAACCTTCATATTCACCTAAATAGATATCACCTTGCTTTAATAAACGTTCAAACACTTGCTCAACGACATGTTTATGACGTTCTTCAGTTGTTCTGATAAAATCATCATTTGAAATTTCAAGCTTAGCCCACAATTGTTTAATTCCAGCAATCATCTCATCCAAATATTCAATTTCTGTCTTACCAGCTTTTTGAGCTTTTTCTTGAATTTTTTGACCGTGTTCATCCGTTCCAGTCAAATAACGAACATCATATCCTTGCATTCTCTTATATCTTGCAATAACATCTCCAGCCACTGTAGAATATGCATGTCCTATATGTAAATTCCCACTAGGATAGTATATTGGGGTTGTTATATAAAATGTTTCTTTAGCCATAACTGTTCCTCCTCGTAATGTCTCACTTCAAATAATATCTAAGATTTCTATGCATTTCAACGGACGCGAACATTTATCTCGTCATCTCATTTTCATCTTATTCAATGTTAAGGTATTTATTACTTTCAATGTATTTATTTTACATTAAAAAACGTCGATGTCATCATTTTTTTATCATAGTCAACATCATTTTATCAGTATCAATGCAAAATGATAACTTACCATTTAAAATTACAGCTTGCGTTTATAAAATCGTTTAAAATTTCATATAATCGATAAAGTGATTAACTTATTTGATGATAAATATTATATACTTCATTCGTTTTAAGTTGTCGTTCTTCAGCAACTTTTTTAATAGCTTGTTTTGGTTTCATCTGTGAAGTTTGAATATAATGATCAACATGCTCATTGATAGATAAATCATCAAACCACGATATCTCATTGTTCGCTTTAGCACCTTCAATTAAGATAACGAATTCGCCTTTCAATGGTACATCGCCTTGCTGAATCAATGCTTGTAATTGTGTTACATCATCAGTTACAATTTGTTCGAACTTCTTAGTTAATTCACGCCCTAGTGATACTTGTCGTGTTGCATCTATCTTTGCAATTGTTTTTAATGTATCTGTCACACGATGCGGTGATTCGTATATAATTAATGTGCTATTTTCATGCATACGTTGCTCTAATACAGCACTTTTTTCTTTCTCTTTTCGTGGCAAAAATCCTAAAAATGTATATACATATGAAGGTAATCCACTAGCCATCAAAGCCGTCAGCCCAGCATTAGGTCCAGGCACAGTCTCTACTTTAATATTAGCTTCTCTGGCTGCCACTACTAATTCGTATCCAGGATCACTAATTAAGGGCAATCCAGCATCAGATACGAGCGCAACGTCAAGACCTAATTCTAACTGTTCAATGATAAAAGCAGTCTGCTTATCCTTGTTATGTTCGTGATATGACTTTAATGGAGTTGGAATATCATAATGATTACACAGCTTACTAGTTACTCTAGTGTCTTCACAAGCAATCATATCAACACGTTTCAATACATCAACTGCTCTATAAGTAATATCTGCTAAATTACCAATTGGTGTGCCCACTAAATATAATACAGCCATACTATCGCTCCTTAATTAATCGCAATTTCTTTTGTCTGGTATAAGTTTTAATTTCATATTCACGCTTCAATGCTTCAGACTTTGTCTCATACATTTCTTGATAAACTAAATGCACCGGACGTCTTACTTTCGTATATTTGGCTCCTTGACCTCGGTTATGTTTTTCAACACGTGCATTAACGTCTTTAGCGTATCCTGTATATAAACTTCCATCACTACATTTTACAATATATACAAAATGACTATCCATAATATACTTCCTTCATTTCTTCGCTATAATTACCATCTTCATTATAAATATAAAATGGGGGCATGATTTCTAAACCTTGATTTCCACCTTTTCGACCTTCTACTACTATCGTTTGTGCTGATTTCCCTACTTTACTATATATAAAAACGACTTTCTTAGGTTCAATATTCACTTTTCTCATTTCAAACAAGACATCCATTAGTCTCTCTGCACGATGTACCATGTTTAGCCTGCCACCTTCTTTTAATAAATGACGGGCTGCAATCATGCAATCTTCAAGTGTACACATAATCTCATGTCTCGCTATCTTATGTGCTTCTTTTTGATGTTGGTGTTGCTGATTCTCTTTAAAATAAGGTGGATTACACGTTACTAAAGTATATTGTGAAGGTTTAAATACTTTAGTAACGTTTTTCAAATCCATGTGATGCATTGTTATATATTCATCAACATCATTGAATTGAAATGTGCGTCGCGCCATATCGACAAGTGTTTTTTGAATCTCAACACCTTCTATATGTCGTGGATGTTTCGCAAACAATAACAACGGTATCACCCCATTGCCTGAACATAAGTCCAACACAATATCTTTTGTTCTAGGTTTTGTAAAATGCCCTAACAACAAAGCATCCGTTGAAAACGAAAAAACATCATCATTTTGAATAATACTAAAATCTTCTTTGATTAGTTGATCAAATCGTTCATTCTCTTTTAACATTTTTAACTCCTATGAAGACAACCTTTTTCTATTGAGTAATTGAAAACTCTTTTTATATTATATGCCTAACTACATTCGATGTATTTTTGACTTTTAACAGCTACATTTTATAACTAATGATACTGCGTGCACACTTAATAATAACATTTAGTACCGCCATCTCTTATGCAATCACCAAAACTTTATACACAATTAAAGCCTGAAACATGCATTGTCTCAGACTTATCCAAATCATATTCATTTATAATTATAACACTATTTGAGAGTGCTTGATTAATCACTTAAAACTTCTAAACAGAACAGACAATCTTCACCATGTCGATGTTTTCCAAATAATTCGCCTTTACAAATATGAAATCCTTCTCCATACAATATAGCCAAATTATCTTTACTTGGTAATGGCTTTTTCACAGCTTTTGCTGGTTTTGAATTCGCAGTATCAATAGTAGTTGGTTCATCATTGCCCAACACCTTTTTCAAATTATCATTTTCAAGTTGAAGCGCTACATTTTCTTCTACTAATTCAACTGCAAGTGCCTTTAATTCTGAAGTTTCCTTTGAAAGTTGATTGACATTCATTTCTAAACGCATTATTTTTTCAAATATTTCATTGCGATCCAAATGTAATAATGCCTCCTTAATGCATAGTTTCTATTTCTTCTAATTTATATTCAAGTGGCTGTTCATGTCCCTCAAGCTTCACCTGCATAGAAATGTCTAATATATTTAAAGCAACTACTTTCCCGTTACCATCAGGCGTTTCAATTGCTTCACCAATATCAGGTAATTGTGCACGTACTTCCTCATAATAGTCATTTTCATATTTTAAACAACACATCAAACGACCACATGCACCAGAAATTTTAGTTGGATTTAATGATAAATTTTGATCCTTAGCCATCTTAATCGATACTGGTTCAAAATCCCCTAAAAATGTAGAACAACATAACGACCTACCACAAGGTCCGATACCGCCAAGCAATTTGGCTTCATCCCTTACACCAATTTGTCTCAACTCGATACGTGTTTTTAAATGTTGCGCTAATATTTTTACTAATTTTCTAAAATCAATACGATCATCCGCCGTAAAATTAAAAATAACTTTCGATTTATCTAATGTATATTCGCAATTGACTAAACGCATGTCCAAACCTTGTTCTCTTACAATGTCTTTACATAGTATTAATGCATTTTCAGCATCTCGTTCATTACAATTAAATTTATCAATATCTTTGTCATCAGCAACGCGAATAATATTTTTAAGAGGTAACACAACATCCTCTTCAGCAATATCCATTAATGGATTTTTAACAATACCTATCTCTATGCCTCTTTTAGATTCGACAACTACCCAGTCATCTATATCTACTTGTATATCATTAGGTGTATAATATTCTAATTTTCCCGCTTTTTGAAACTGAACACCTATTACATTTGGCATCTAACTCACACCCTTAATTACGATTTGTTCAAATACAAGCGTTGGATTTACATTTTGATTCAATTTCTTATGTGCTTCCGTCAGTTGATCAAACATCAAAATTAATTGATTAAACGACAACTTTTGCGCATATTGATCAATATCATTTTTTAAATCACTATATATTTGTTTATCCTCTACATTTACCTTTGTATGTATGATATCTTCGAAGAAACCATTCACAGCTGCAATAGTTAAAGATTGCAGTTTTTTATTTTTAGCCTGTTTCAATAAATCAATAATACCTATAAGTGCCATTGGCTTATTAGTAAGCAACAATTCACACCAACGTATAACTGATTTCCTTAATGCTAATAAATCAAATTCTTCATTTAAAGCCATTGCATTATCTATTTGCGTAGTATAAGTACTAATCATTTCAGCTACTGGCTTAGACATGTTTTGTTCAACTAATCTATTTATAAACTTTTCTTTATCAATAGGCTTGAAATATACATGCTGACACCTTGAATGGATTGTGTCTAAAATTTGCTCAGGTTTTGTAGACAATAAAATAGCAATCGTATTGTCCGGTGGTTCTTCAAGAAATTTCAAGATACTGTTTTCCCCTTGAACAGTTAACTTTTCAAAGTCTTCAATGATGTACACTTTATTTGTGCTTTCTATAGGAAGTTGATTCATATGACGCACAAGTTGTTCAACTTGTTCTTTCTTAATTGCATTCTCAGTTGTTGATATATACATAAAGTCTGGATGATTATATGTACTAACCTTTGTTTCACATTGACTATCTGTTTGACATAAAATAAGCTTTGCAAAATTAATCGCAACTTGTTTCATCGTTTGTGCATCATCACCTTCAAATAAATAGGCATGCGATAATTTATTTGAATGATATGCATTCGTCAATTGTTGCTGTTCATCCATTCATTACAAACTCCCTTTTGCTTTTATATAAAAAGGTTGCCAAAGAGCAACTAATTACTGCAACAATAGCGACCATGATTTGTGATTATTTTTAGAACCACAAAAATCAAATCTATTGGCATCTGAACTAGTCGCAGTCAAGCAACCCAAAATTGTTAATAACTTATTAATACACTATTTTAAGTATCTCTAATTGATGATTGTATTATAGAATTAAAATTGATGGAATGCATCAACTGGCATAACAAATACAGTAGCACCGCCAACTTCAACTTCAACTGGATATGGAATGTACGAATCCGCACTGCCTCCCATAGGTGTAATAGGTGAAACCAACTGTTCTCTATTACCACACGTTTGATTAATCACAGACAATATTTCATCTACACGGTCATCATTGACACCACATAAGAATGTTGTATTACCCGCTCTTAAAAACCCACCTGTTGTTGCCAATTTTGTTGCTCTAAAGTTATTTTTAACAAGTTGATCTGCAAGTTCCTGACTATCTTGATCTTGTACGATCGCTATAATCATTTTCATTTTATAACACCTCTTCTAACAATTATATCATATCTTTTCTAAATATTTGATGATAGTTTGATACGTGTCTTCAACAACATTTTCAAGAGGTTGATCTGCATTAACGCTTTTGAACCGTTGTGATTCATTATGAATGATTTCTTGGTAACCTTCAATTACTTTTTCGTGAAACTTTAAATCTTCTTGATCTAATCTATTTTGATCTCTTGAATTTTTAATAATACGTTCGCGACCTACTTCAGCACTAACATTTAAATAAATCGTCAAGTCTGGATATAATCCATTTATTGCAAATTCGTTTAATGCTCTTACTTCTTCAACGCCAATCCCTCTAGCATAACCTTGATAAGCTAATGAACTATCGATATAGCGATCACACAACACAACCTTACCTTCTTTTAAAGCTGGTATGACCTTTAATACAAGATGTTCTCTTCTAGATGCAGCAAATAACATTGCTTCAGTTCTAATGTCCATATCATTGCCTTCTAATACAATTTTACGTATTTCTTCACCAGTAGGAACACCACCTGGTTCTCTAGTCATAATGACATCATAATCTTTTACTAATCTATGGTAAACTTCATTAATTACAGTTGTTTTTCCAGAGCCTTCTGGGCCCTCAAAAGTTATAAAAGCTGACATTTTATTCATCCTCAACTAAAATTTTATTATTTTTAATTCCTTCAACTATCATTCCAGTTTCCAGATATTCATTTACCAATTCTATCATATTTTCAGTTATTGTTTCTCCTTTGAAAATAATAGGAATCCCTGGCGGATACGGGACAATATGTCGCGCCAGAACTTTACCTTTTGCCTTTTTCAAATCACACCAAGTAACATATTCAAAGCGTTTTGGTTTATAGTTACCTTCAGTTGTTAAAAGTTGTGTTTGTTTAACTTTAGAAACTGATTTTTTCGGTAAAATCATATCTTCAATTTTACGTAAAAGCGAATCAAATAAATACGTATCATCATGATGCCATAACGGCAATATCGCTAATGCTTGATAGTCGTCCGCTAATTCTAAATAGATATGTGCATTCATAAACCAATTTTGAATATCATGACCTGTAAAACCTTCATATTTTATCAGCAACTTCAACGGATCATCAACTTGAAGCATTTCAAAACCCTTCTTCTCCAAACATTCGATTAATTGCGCTCTCTTATCAAAAAACACGGTACTATCATATGTTTTATAGAACTCGGCAGCTGACTCTAAACTAGCCATAATCAAATACGAAGGACTAGATGTTTGGAAGTAGCTTAGATATTCTATAATAGTTTCTCTATAAGGTGCATTTTTATGAATATAAAGTACCGAGCCCATCGTTAAAGCTGGTAACGTTTTATGAAAAGATTGAACAACATAGTCAGCTTGATAATTTAATGTAGAATCTGGAAATCCTTGCAATCCAAAGTGCGCGCCGTGTGCTTCGTCAATGAGTACAGGAATATTTAATTGGTGCAAAGATTTGATAACCTCTTCTACATTAAATGTTTCACCGTAATAGTTAGGATAAGTCAACACAGCAAGTTTGTGACCGTCATTATTCAAACGGCTTAAATTAACTTTATTATAATGATTCGTTAACGGACTTTGATGCGTTTCAATAAAATGCCCTTCTTGTTGGCTAATATCGAGCGCATGTAACACAGATTTATGTACATTTCTTGCCATTAAGATATCGCCTTTTTTCTGTGAAAAAGACTGGATGACAGATAATATTCCTGAAGTGGTGCCATTCACTAAGAAATAAGCATCATAATCTGAATGTTTCTCCACCTGCTTCATACTTTCCAAAATGACTTCTTCAGGATGATGTAAATCATCTAATCCAGGTATTTCAGTTTTATCCATTGTCATTGATAATTGAGATAAATGACCGATAGTCATATTTTTATGACCCGGAACATGCAAAGAAATCGCTTCTTCTTGATTTAAACTTTCTAATTTATTTAAAATAGGTTGCTTCATGATATACGCTTCCTTTATTTACACTGTTTTGGAATTAGTTACTTTCAAAAGTATTAATTATATAGTAACACTTCTTTGACAAAAGTTAGTGTTACTTATGCAATAGCTTGTCTATTGTATAATAATTAATTTCCTTTTTGTATTTCGATTTAAAAAATATTAGACATAAAATCTAAAAACAGCAGTAAGATGATTTATGATTAAAAACTATCTTACTGCTGTTCACTTTTTATAATACTTCTGAATGTCTTCACTTATACTTCTAGTCACAGATTTAAATAATCAAAAGTGCACATTATTAAAATATCAATTTCACACTCAATGCGGCTCATCACATCCATTTCTTGCCTAGCAACGTTCTACTCTAGCGGAACGTAAGTTGGCTACCATCGCCGCTAAAGACCTTTCTTGACTTGTGACAATCGCTTGCTTCTTTCCTCTCCTTCGGCTCTCACTTACTCATTTAGCTCTACTAAACTCGTTGCGCTCTTTTCTCGTTTCGTCAGATTCAAACGTTTTCACTTCGCCAAGCCATTTTTCTTTGTGTTTGCTTTTTATTTTGATGTTTTAGACATAAAAAAAAGAGACCTTGCGGTCTCAACTTGCCTGGCAACGTTCTACTCTAGCGGAACGTAAGTTGGCTACCATCGCCGCTAAAGACCTTTCTTGACTTGTGACAATCGCTTGCTTCTTTCCTCTCCTTCGGCTCTCGCTTACTCATTTAGCTCTACTAAACTCGTTGCGCTCTTTTCTCGTTTCGTCAGATTCAAACGTTTTCACTTCGCCAAGCCATTTTTCTTTGTGTTTACTTTTTATTTTGACGTTTTAGACATAAAAAAAAGAGACCTTGCGGTCTCAATGCGGCTCATCGCATCCATTTTTTGCCTGGCAACGTTCTACTCTAGCGGAACGTAAGTTGGCTACCATCGTCGCTAAGAACCTTTCTTGACTTGTGACAATCGCTTGCTCTTTCCTCTCCTTCGGCTCTCGCTTACTCATTTAGCTCTACTAAACTCGTTGCGCTCTTTTCTCGTTTCGTCAGATTCAAACGTTTTCACTTCGCCAAGCCATTTTTCTTTGTGTTTGCTTTTTATTTTGATGTTTTAGACATAAAAAAAAGAGACCTTGCGGTCTCAATGCGGCTCATCGCATCCATTTTTTGCCTGGCAACGTTCTACTCTAGCGGAACGTAAGTTCGACTACCATCGACGCTAAGGAGCTTAACTTCTGTGTTCGGCATGGGAACAGGTGTGACCTCCTTGCTATAGTCACCAGACATATGAATGTAAATTATACATTCAAAACTAGATAGTAAGTAAAAGTGATTTTGCTTCGCAAAACATTTATTTTGATTAAGTCTTCGATCGATTAGTATTCGTCAGCTCCACATGTCACCATGCTTCCACCTCGAACCTATTAACCTCATCATCTTTGAGGGATCTTATAACCGAAGTTGGGAAATCTCATCTTGAGGGGGGCTTCATGCTTAGATGCTTTCAGCACTTATCCCGTCCACACATAGCTACCCAGCTATGCCGTTGGCACGACAACTGGTACACCAGAGGTATGTCCATCCCGGTCCTCTCGTACTAAGGACAGCTCCTCTCAAATTTCCTACGCCCACGACGGATAGGGACCGAACTGTCTCACGACGTTCTGAACCCAGCTCGCGTACCGCTTTAATGGGCGAACAGCCCAACCCTTGGGACCGACTACAGCCCCAGGATGCGATGAGCCGACATCGAGGTGCCAAACCTCCCCGTCGATGTGAACTCTTGGGGGAGATAAGCCTGTTATCCCCGGGGTAGCTTTTATCCGTTGAGCGATGGCCCTTCCATGCGGAACCACCGGATCACTAAGTCCGTCTTTCGACCCTGCTCGACTTGTAGGTCTCGCAGTCAAGCTCCCTTATGCCTTTACACTCTATGAATGATTTCCAACCATTCTGAGGGAACCTTTGAGCGCCTCCGTTACCTTTTAGGAGGCGACCGCCCCAGTCAAACTGCCCGCCTGACACTGTCTCCCACCACGATAAGTGGTGCGGGTTAGAAAGCCAACACAGCTAGGGTAGTATCCCACCAGCGCCTCCACGTAAGCTAGCGCTCACGTTTCAAAGGCTCCTACCTATCCTGTACAAGCTGTGCCGAATTTCAATATCAGGCTACAGTAAAGCTCCACGGGGTCTTTCCGTCCTGTCGCGGGTAACCTGCATCTTCACAGGTACTATGATTTCACCGAGTCTCTCGTTGAGACAGTGCCCAAATCGTTACGCCTTTCGTGCGGGTCGGAACTTACCCGACAAGGAATTTCGCTACCTTAGGACCGTTATAGTTACGGCCGCCGTTTACTGGGGCTTCGATTCGTAGCTTCGCAGAAGCTAACCACTCCTCTTAACCTTCCAGCACCGGGCAGGCGTCAGCCCCTATACATCACCTTACGGTTTAGCAGAGACCTGTGTTTTTGATAAACAGTCGCTTGGGCCTATTCACTGCGGCTCTTCTGGGCGTTAACCCTAAAGAGCACCCCTTCTCCCGAAGTTACGGGGTCATTTTGCCGAGTTCCTTAACGAGAGTTCGCTCGCTCACCTTAGAATTCTCATCTTGACTACCTGTGTCGGTTTGCGGTACGGGCACCTATTTTCTATCTAGAGGCTTTTCTCGGCAGTGTGAAATCAACGACTCGAAGACTCAATGTCTTCTCCCCATCACAGCTCAGCCTTAACGAGTACCGGATTTGCCTAATACTCAGCCTTACTGCTTAGACGTGCAATCCAATCGCACGCTTCGCCTATCCTACTGCGTCCCCCCATCGATTAAAACGATTATAGGTGGTACAGGAATATCAACCTGTTATCCATCGCCTACGCCTGTCGGCCTCAGCTTAGGACCCGACTAACCCAGAGCGGACGAGCCTTCCTCTGGAAACCTTAGTCAATCGGTGGACGGGATTCTCACCCGTCTTTCGCTACTCACACCGGCATTCTCACTTCTAAGCGCTCCACATGTCCTTACGATCATGCTTCAATGCCCTTAGAACGCTCTCCTACCATTGTCCAAAGGACAATCCACAGCTTCGGTAATATGTTTAGCCCCGGTACATTTTCGGCGCAGTGTCACTCGACTAGTGAGCTATTACGCACTCTTTAAATGATGGCTGCTTCTAAGCCAACATCCTAGTTGTCTGGGCAACGCCACATCCTTTTCCACTTAACATATATTTTGGGACCTTAGCTGGTGGTCTGGGCTGTTTCCCTTTCGAACACGGACCTTATCACCCATGTTCTGACTCCCAAGTTAAATTAATTGGCATTCGGAGTTTGTCTGAATTCGGTAACCCGAGAGGGGCCCCTCGTCCAAACAGTGCTCTACCTCCAATAATCATCACTTGAGGCTAGCCCTAAAGCTATTTCGGAGAGAACCAGCTATCTCCAGGTTCGATTGGAATTTCTCCGCTACCCTCAGTTCATCCGCTCACTTTTCAACGTAAGTCGGTTCGGTCCTCCATTCAGTGTTACCTGAACTTCAACCTGACCAAGGGTAGATCACCTGGTTTCGGGTCTACGACCAAATACTAAACGCCCTATTCAGACTCGCTTTCGCTACGGCTCCACATTTACTGCTTAACCTTGCATCAAATCGTAACTCGCCGGTTCATTCTACAAAAGGCACGCCATCACCCATTAACGGGCTCTGACTACTTGTAAGCACACGGTTTCAGGTTCTATTTCACTCCCCTTTCGGGGTGCTTTTCACCTTTCCCTCACGGTACTGGTTCACTATCGGTCACTAGAGAGTATTTAGCCTTAGGAGATGGTCCTCCCAGATTCCGACGGAATTTCACGTGCTCCGTCGTACTCAGGATCCACTCAAGAGAGACAACATTTTCGACTACAGGATTATTACCTTCTTTGATTCATCTTTCCAGATGATTCGTCTAATGTCGTCCTTTGTAACTCCGTATAGAGTGTCCTACAACCCCAACAAGCAAGCTTGTTGGTTTGGGCTCTTCCCGTTTCGCTCGCCGCTACTAAGGGAATCGAATTTTCTTTCTCTTCCTCCGGGTACTAAGATGTTTCAGTTCTCCGGGTGTGCCTTCTGATATGCTATGTATTCACATATCGATAACATGACATAACTCATGCTGGGTTTCCCCATTCGGAAATCTCTGGATCAAAGCTTACTTACAGCTCCCCAAAGCATATCGTCGTTAGTAACGTCCTTCATCGGCTTCTAGTGCCAAGGCATCCACCGTGCGCCCTTAATAACTTAATCTATGTTTCCATCCTACAGGAAACGCGTTATTAATCTTGTGAGTGTTCTTTCGAACACTAGCGATTATTTCTTATGAATTCAAGCTTATTTAAAACTCTTTATTCACTCGGTTTTGCTTGGTAAAATCTATATTTTACTTACTTATCTAGTTTTCAATGTACAATTTCTTTTTAGTCAAGCGCTCGCATACTGCTTTATTTTCAAAAAATCAAATGCTCATTTACAAAAGTAAACTCCGCTTTAATTTTTCTTAATGCATTGTCTGACAACCGCTTTCTTTAAAAAGAATAGATTGTCAAGCGCTCGCATAAGCAATATCACTTTAACCAAAAAATATTTGAATGTTAAATAAACATTCAAAACTGAATACAATATGTCACATTATTCCGCATCTTCTGAAGAAGATGTTCCGAATATATCCTTAGAAAGGAGGTGATCCAGCCGCACCTTCCGATACGGCTACCTTGTTACGACTTCACCCCAATCATTTGTCCCACCTTCGACGGCTAGCTCCTAAAAGGTTACTCCACCGGCTTCGGGTGTTACAAACTCTCGTGGTGTGACGGGCGGTGTGTACAAGACCCGGGAACGTATTCACCGTAGCATGCTGATCTACGATTACTAGCGATTCCAGCTTCATGTAGTCGAGTTGCAGACTACAATCCGAACTGAGAACAACTTTATGGGATTTGCTTGACCTCGCGGTTTCGCTGCCCTTTGTATTGTCCATTGTAGCACGTGTGTAGCCCAAATCATAAGGGGCATGATGATTTGACGTCATCCCCACCTTCCTCCGGTTTGTCACCGGCAGTCAACTTAGAGTGCCCAACTTAATGATGGCAACTAAGCTTAAGGGTTGCGCTCGTTGCGGGACTTAACCCAACATCTCACGACACGAGCTGACGACAACCATGCACCACCTGTCACTTTGTCCCCCGAAGGGGAAGGCTCTATCTCTAGAGTTGTCAAAGGATGTCAAGATTTGGTAAGGTTCTTCGCGTTGCTTCGAATTAAACCACATGCTCCACCGCTTGTGCGGGTCCCCGTCAATTCCTTTGAGTTTCAACCTTGCGGTCGTACTCCCCAGGCGGAGTGCTTAATGCGTTAGCTGCAGCACTAAGGGGCGGAAACCCCCTAACACTTAGCACTCATCGTTTACGGCGTGGACTACCAGGGTATCTAATCCTGTTTGATCCCCACGCTTTCGCACATCAGCGTCAGTTACAGACCAGAAAGTCGCCTTCGCCACTGGTGTTCCTCCATATCTCTGCGCATTTCACCGCTACACATGGAATTCCACTTTCCTCTTCTGCACTCAAGTTTTCCAGTTTCCAATGACCCTCCACGGTTGAGCCGTGGGCTTTCACATCAGACTTAAAAAACCGCCTACGCGCGCTTTACGCCCAATAATTCCGGATAACGCTTGCCACCTACGTATTACCGCGGCTGCTGGCACGTAGTTAGCCGTGGCTTTCTGATTAGGTACCGTCAAGATGTGCACAGTTACTTACACATATGTTCTTCCCTAATAACAGAGTTTTACGATCCGAAGACCTTCATCACTCACGCGGCGTTGCTCCGTCAGGCTTTCGCCCATTGCGGAAGATTCCCTACTGCTGCCTCCCGTAGGAGTCTGGACCGTGTCTCAGTTCCAGTGTGGCCGATCACCCTCTCAGGTCGGCTATGCATCGTTGCCTTGGTAAGCCGTTACCTTACCAACTAGCTAATGCAGCGCGGATCCATCTATAAGTGACAGCAAGACCGTCTTTCACTTTTGAACCATGCGGTTCAAAATATTATCCGGTATTAGCTCCGGTTTCCCGAAGTTATCCCAGTCTTATAGGTAGGTTATCCACGTGTTACTCACCCGTCCGCCGCTAACATCAGAGAAGCAAGCTTCTCGTCCGTTCGCTCGACTTGCATGTATTAGGCACGCCGCCAGCGTTCATCCTGAGCCAGGATCAAACTCTCCATAAAAATTATGATGTTTGATTAGCTCATAAATACTAAATAATGTTTGTAACTTATAGTTACGTTTTTTGGAATTAACGTTGACATATTGTCATTCAGTTTTCAATGTTCATTTTTCTTACCGACAAGAATTAATTATACATTTTATTAACATTTAAGTCAACAACTTTTTAAAATTAATTTTCGTTAGTAATTCAAGTTATTTCTTAAGTTGAGTTGTTTTGTTTGCCTCAACAAATAAATACTATACAGGCTTTCAAACTGCTTAACAACAGTAAAAATTACACCTTTGCCATCTGTTCTGAACGCCCTTATCCTAAAAATCGAACTTAAAAAACCCCCACTTATAAATAGTACGTTTTTTAGAACAAGAAACAGCTTTTTCTCTAACCATATCAATCAAAAAAACCGCAAAACAGAACGTTATTTTTTTACCAGAAATTAAAAATAAATTTACAAGTTTTAAATAATCTCTCAAAACACCGCTATACAGGCTGATTTAATAAGCTTTAGACCAAAGAAGTACAACTACTAAGCCAGCATCTATCATTTCAATTACAAAAGAATTTCATTTGCATAGTCATTAACCGCATTTATCAAATTAATAGCACCAACACACCATAACCATAGATCTAATTCGATAATCCAATTCACATCATTACTATTAGAAGTAACAAATCACAACCAACGGCTTGCTTCCTAAAGATTACCCATCCCTCAGTAAAACTAGGTAAACCATACCACCGCCACACCGCAAATAAAGTAGTACATCACACCACACCATAAAAAAAGCCACAATGATTACACTGTGACTTTTCTTACTATAGTATTAAAATCAAAAATGTTTAATAGAAGACATTACATTTCTGTTCTACCTGCGATTGCTTTAGATAATGTTACTTCGTCAGCATACTCTAAATCGCCACCTACCGATAACCCTTGTGCTAATCTCGTCACTTTGATACCTATAGGCTTAACTAATCTAGAAATATACATGGCTGTAGATTCCCCCTCTAAGTTCGGGTTCATAGCTAAGATTAATTCGCTAACTTCATCGTTTTTCAAGCGTTCAATCAATGAAGGAATATTAATATCTTCTGGTCCAATGCCATCCATAGGCGAAATAGACCCATGTAAAACGTGATATAAACCTTTGTATTCTCTCATTTTTTCCATAGCTATGACATCTTTGTCATCTTCCACAACACAAATAACTGAACGATCTCTTTGTTTATCTTCACAAATATAACATGGATCATTTTCAGTAATGTGACCACATACGCTACAATATGTTAATTCTCTCTTAACATCTACTAATGCTTTGGCAAACTGAACAACATCGTCTTCTTTCATATCTAAGGTATGAAAAGCCAGACGTTGGGCTGTCTTTGGACCAATGCCTGGCAATTTCATAAAGCTATCAATAAGTTTTGATATAGGTTCTGGATAATGCATCTATGATCACATTCCAGGGATGTTTAAGCCTTGAGTATGTTTACCTAAACGTTCTTGAGTAAGCTCATCAGCTTTATTCATCGCTTCATTAGTAGCTGCTAACACTAAGTCTTGTAGCATTTCAATATCATCTGGGTCTACAGCTTCTTCTTTGATTTCAACGTCGACAACTTCTTTATGACCAGTTACAGTAACTGCAACCATGCCACCGCCAGCTGTTCCTACAATACGCTCTTCTTTAAGTTTTTCTTGTTCTTGAGCCATTTTCTTTTGCATTTTTTGCATTTGTTTCATCATTTGTTGCATGTTTCCGCCACCGCGCATATTCCATTTCCTCCTTGAAAATCAATAAATATTTATCAATAAAATGATGTTTCTTTCATTATACATACGATTATATCGCTTGTCATGTATCACTCTTCATCTATCACATGTACAGTTTCTTCACCGAAAAGATCTTTTGCTTTTTGAGCAATATCTGTTTGTTGCGCTTGTTGCTTTGGCATATCATCGCCTTCGTTTTTTCGATTTTGTAAATACTCCGTTCGAACTCTTTGCCATTGATCTGATGGTACACCAACAACTTTAACGTTTTTATTAACGATATTACATACAACACTTTCTATACTACTACGTTTCTCGTCGTCTTTATTGACGATTTCACAATGGATCTCTTCCTCAAATTTCACAAGTACGTGATCTTCACTTGCCGCCACAGGTTCCGAATTTTGCAATAAACTAACGAGTGATTTTTTATCATTGTTTTTGGCATGATCAATCACTTCTTGCCAATGATCTTTCAACAATTTGATATCTGCCTTATTCGCTTTATCTAGCACTTTTGCAATTTGTTGCATTGAAAATGCATTTTTAGATTTTTGTATGCCTCTCGCAGGCTTTTTCGAAGATTTTTGAGCAGGAGCGACACTCACTCCTTGTGCTTTTAGTGTTTTTAGTTCTTGCTCTAACTGTTCCATACGTTGCAACAATACATCTGTGTTTGGCGATGAAGCAATTTGTGCTGGTTCAGCTACATTCGCAATCACTTGTGGTTGACCCTTAATCTGCTCAGCTAATTTTACTAACAACACTTCAAAATGAACGTTTTGATTCACACTAAAACGAATCGACACTAATGTATCATTAATAAGATCAATCATTTGATATAACATATCTAATTCTAAGTTCATCAGTGCTCGATACTCAGTATCTTTCTCAGATGTTTTATTCATAATCGTATCTCTGACAAAATAAATCATATCATTTATTAGGCGATTCACTTCTTTACCCTCTGTTATAAACTGATGGTATTTTTTAAAAGATGCTTGTACGTCACCTTGTACAATATCATCAAACAAGTGATCCAACGCTTCATCATGTACGCTACCTGTGACATTCAACGCATCTTGCAATGTTAACGTACCATCACCAAATGCAATAGCCTGATCCATAATACTTAATGCATCACGCATACCCCCTTCAGACGCTTTAGCGATAAATGCCAAGGCTTCATCTTCACATTCAATTTGTTGTGCATCTGCTACAAATTTTAAACGTTCAACAATTTGATTTAGGCTAATTGCTTTAAAATCAAAACGTTGTGCCCTAGAAATGATTGTTGGAGGGATTTTATGTGGTTCTGTCGTTGCCAATATAAAAATAGCGTGTGCTGGAGGTTCTTCTAACGTCTTTAAAAGGGCATTAAAAGCACCTGTTGTTAGCATGTGCACCTCATCTATAATATAAACTTTATATTTCGATTCACTTGGTGCATATTTAACTTTGTCTCTAATATTTCTTATTTCATCAACGCCATTATTACTAGCAGCATCAATTTCTATCACATCTGAATTAGTCCCCTGCGTAATGCCTTTACAAATATGACATTCATTACAAGGTTCTCCATCAGTGCTATTTAAACAGTTGATTGCTTTAGCAAACACTTTGGCAATACTCGTTTTCCCCGTGCCTCTCGGACCACTAAAAATATAAGCATGCGACTGTTTTTCTTTAGAAATCGCATTGCGCAATGTCTTCGTGACATGTTCTTGTCCGACGACATCCTCGAAACTTTGGGGTCTGTACATACGATATAAGGCTTGATAATTCAAGTTAGCACCTCCATAAACAATTACCTCTCATTATAGCATGATAATACCTTTACTTCTTAATTGAACAATTAATAAAAATGTTCTGGAAATTTTACGATTCCGTGTGGTGCATCCGTCAAATTATCCCATAAATATTTTACAAGTAACGGTGCATCACCAGATTCTAATTTAATGTCATGCTCAGCAGCATTTTGATAACCCAACTTTTCAAAGTAGTCAAAACAATGGTCTACAACAACCGTACTATACTCTTGTGCTTTGGCACGCTCTTCTACTGCTTGAACCAAGCCACGACCTAATTTTTGTCCACGTAATTCAGGATGAACTGATAAAGAGGCAATCGCCAAACCATAATACGTCTTATCATCACTATTAATTTCTACTTCAATTAATAAAACGTGTCCAACGACATCGTTATTTTCATTTTTCGCTATTACTTCTAATTCAAAATTATAGCAAGGAGATTTTCTTAAATGTTTTACTTTCGCACGTGCTTGCCAACTCGTTTCAGGATTATCATCAAAACTTTCTTCAATACTATTTAAAGATTTATCATAATCTAACTCTGTTAAAGTACTTAAATATATTTGCATATGTCCTCCGTAGGCATTTGATTGTCAATAATCATAACGTATCTCATTAATAATTCTATTGTAAGATACTCCCCCTCATTTCACCATCATTTCTTTATCATCAAATTATAACTTCTTACTTTTCATTGACACAAAAATCATTCAAACTGCACATCGAGTTCACTTGAATCAAACTTCACATATAAAAAAGCTACTTCCCACAAACATGTTCCACGTATAATACGCTGAATTGTCTTCAAGAAAGTAGCTTCTATAAATAAATATATATTTTCAACTCTTAATAATCGGTTTAATATTTAAAAAATAAAAAACCGTGCACCTAAGCATCGAACGTAATTCACGAACGTAACCAAAGTCGTTAGCTAAATCTCGGCTACCCTACGGCACATATGATGATCCACTTAATGCTGCTTCCGTCAGGACCTGACATGGTTCATGGGTTCATATTGCATAGGACCGAAATCTTCAAACACTACGTGCTTTGGGCAGACTTCGCAAAAATACGGCCTCAACAAAGGAATTAAGCCTCGCATAAAGCGGATTTCGAGTACAGGGAACCGCTACCTCCCCACCTAGCACGGCAAGATATATATTACTATATTTTAATAGTTAATTGCAAGTATAAATCATTTATATCATTGTTTACTTTGTACGACGTCTTGAGAAGTCGTTAAATTTAAATTCATTTGCAAGATGTTTTGAAATATTATATTGAAACGGCATTGTATTTTCTAAATACACAATACTTCGAACTGTTGCTGAATAAGCCACCGATACATCACCAAACAATTGATATGCTTGTTCATCAAACGGTTCAAAAGTAATAGACTTACTTGAATAACTAATATTAAGATTTAATACCTTTTCCAAATAATCATAAATAGAATCACTCGCAACATCATTACCTATATCTGAAACAATCGACTTTAGAAAATAATCTTCATCAACAATCTTCACATGTTGGTTAAGCCGACGAGTTCTAACAATATGAATGAGCGATTCACTAGAATTGATGTTTAAAGCATGTTGAACTTCTGGAACTTCATGCGCTTCAACAACCTCATTCACAACAACTTCAGTTAAATATGCGACGCCCATTTCTTCTTGCATTTCTTTAAAACTAACAAGTTCAGAAAATGGAAACTCTGTAACCTCCTGATAAATGACAAGTGACCCTTTACCATGAATCTTTTGAATCATGCCGTCTAATGCCAACAAATCTAATGCCTTACGCACGGTCTCTCGAGATGACTGGTACAATTGCACCAAATCATGTTCAGACGGAATTTGTTCACCATATTGAATCTGCCCGTTTAGTATATCTTCTTTCAACGCCTCATAAATCTTCATAAACTTCTTTTGCTTCATCATATAAACGCATCCACTCAATTTATTTTACGCGTTTGTTTCGATTACAATTGCACCAAACCCGCTTATCGTATTATTTTCCACTGTGCCTGTTTGAATCACAACACGACCTTCGCTAGCCAATCCTTCTGGCAAATCAACAGCCGATGCTGAGAAATTCGCAATTACTAGCCATTGTTGATTCTTATAATGACGTTCATAAACAAATAAATGATCATGATCCATAAAACGTGGCACAATGTCTCCATACGTAATAATATCATGCGTATGTCTTAATTGTATTAATTTTTGATACGTATAGAAAATAGAATCTTTATTCTGAAGTGCTTGTCTAACGTTGACCTGATGATAATTTTCCGAAATATCAATCCAAGGCTTACCAGCTGTAAATCCAGCATTAACATCATCACTCCATTGCATAGGCGTTCTCGAATTGTCTCGTGACTTCTGTCCTAAAATCGCTAACACATCCGCTTCAGCATGCCCTTCACTTAACAACTGATGGTAGGCATTAATCGATTCAACATCACGATATTGTGCTATTGATGTAAAATGTGGGTCCGTCATACCAATTTCTTCACCTTGGTAAATATATGGCGTCCCTTGCAACATATGCAGTGCGATAGCTAACATTTTAGCACTTTGTATCCTCATCTCTTCCGACGTATCATCACCAAATCTAGACACTACCCGTGGCTGATCATGATTACACCAGAAAATCGCGTTCCATCCGCCACCGTCATAAATACCTCGTTGCCATTGCATCAGAATTTCCTTTAACTTATGAAAATCAAGCTTCGCATTTGTCCACTTTTCACCATCAACATAATCAACCTTTAGATGATGAAAATTAAAAACACTATTCAATTCTTGGCGTTCTGGCTGTGTATACTTAATACAATTTTCAATCGTCGTCGAAGACATTTCTCCTACAGTCATCATGTCAGTGTTACCAAACGTTTGACGATTTAATTCATGCAGAAACTCATGCACTCTAGGACCATCCGTATAAAATTCTTTACCTATTTTGTCAGAGTCCTTAAATTCACCTTTAGAAATTAAGTTAATGACATCAAATCGAAAACCATCAACGCCGAAGTCTATCCAATGATTGACTATGCGATATAACGATTGACGTACTTCCGGATTATCCCAATTTAAATCAGCTTGACTGACATCAAATAAATGTAAATAATATTCATCTGTCTCAGAATCATACTTCCATGCATTACCACCGAATTTAGAATGCCAATTTGTTGGCGGCCCGTCTTCAGATGATCTGAAAAAGTAATAATCTCTATAAGGGTTATCTTTAGATTTACGGGCTTCTTTAAACCATTCATGCTCCGTCGACGTATGATTAATGACAATATCTAACATCACTTTCAAGTCTTTTTGATGCGCAACTTTGATTAACTTTTCAAAATCATCTATCGTTCCAAAGTCTTCATTGATTTCTAAATAATTGCTGATATCATAGCCATTATCATTCATCGGTGATTCATACACTGGTGTTAACCAAATATAATCAACACCCAATAACTTGATATAATCCAATTTTTCTATAATTCCGTTGATATCTCCTATACCATTCCCCGTCGTATCATTAAACGACTTAGGATAAATTTGATATACAACGGATTTTCTCCAATCTATTTCTTTCGACACACAATTACCACCTTATAACGTAATAAAGGACGTCCAAATAACGAACGCCCCTTTTTTATTTTATTAATCTTCAACAATTTCTTTCGCTTTTTGTTTACTAAAATGAGACATCACAATTGTTAGTATACATGGTACAACAATAGCAATAGCTGTCACAATAAGATATACTGGCCAAAATTCTTTTTGAATTGAAATGAATGCTGGCACGCCACCAACACCAACTTTTCCAAGTACGTTATTCATACCAACGATTGCCCCCAATACCCAAGACGTTGATATCGCAGCGATAAATGGATATTTCAAAGGTAAGTTCACACCAAACATAGCTGGTTCAGTAACACCTAACATACCAGAAATACAAGATGTTAATGCCAAGCCTTCTTCTTTAACCATTTTACGACGTTTATAGACAAACCATGCTCCAAATGCTGCAGAGCCCTGACAAATATTGGAAATCGCAACAATTGGCCATAAATACGTACCACCTAAGCTGCTACCCATCAATTGGAAATCTACTGCTAAAAACATATGGTGTAGTCCTGTAATTACAAGTGGTGCATATAACAATCCATATATTGCTCCGCCAAGCCATCCTGCATGTTGGAATATAAATGTAACACCAGATGTAATACCTGTACCAATCAATAATGCAACTGGTCCAATGATAATAAATGCTAAAAATCCAGTAACTAAAAGCGCTACGGGTCCAACGACCAACATTTTTATCGAATCGTGAACGACTTTATTTAATCCTTTTTCAATTTTAGCTAGAACATAAGCTGCAATTAAAACAGGCAACACTTGACCTTGGTAATTCAACTGCTTAATCTCTAAGCCAAATAAGTTCCACGTCGGAATATTCCCTTTTGCCAAATCATACTGAGATACTAATTGCGGATGCATTAAAATCAAACCTAAGACTATGCCTAGAATCGGACTACCACCAAATACACGCATACTACTCCAACCAATTAATGCTGGTAAGAAAATAAATGCCGTACTCGCAATCACATTAATGATGTTTGAAATATCAGCAATTTGCGGATACATCTCAATAAGTGCTTTTGGACCAAATAAACCTTTCATTGTAAGTAAATTATTGATCCCCATTAACAAACCAGCTGTCACAATCGCAGGTAATATTGGTATAAAAATATCCCCTAACAATTTGATCAAACGTTGTACTGGATTCCCTTTTTGCGCAGCTGCTTGTTTCGCTTCATCTTTCGAAGCTTCTTGAGCACCTGTTTCATCAATAAACTGCTTATACACTTCATCGACTGTTCCTGGACCAATGACAATTTGATATTGGTGGTCTGCTTTAAACTGCCCCTTGACCAACGCGTTATTACTTAATGCGTCTTTATCAACTTTACTTTCATCCTTCAGCACTAAACGTAATCGTGTTACACAATGCGTTGCAGCTTCAAGATTTTCTTTTCCCCCAATAGCGGTTACGATGGCTTTTACATCTTCTCTTTTTACAGCCATATATTTCACTCCCTTAATGTCTTAAAACGAGTATAACTTGTCTAGACAAGTTATGTAAAGGCTTTCAACAAAATATTTTTATTTTGTCACAATTATCTGGGATAGCCATTTCAGAAAATCAATGAGCCATAACGACATATGTAGCAATAACTCCTCGCTACAATTGCGTTATTAACAATACCTCACCACGCTCTCACCATTATAAAGTGTAGATGCATGGCCAACTCCTAAATTGAAAAATGCATATCTATAAATAGCAAACTTGTCCACACAAGCCATCCATCATATTTCACAAAACAAAAAAGACATTTAGCTATGTATATTGCACAAGCCAAATGCCCTTCCAATCTCAATGCCTTATCATTTCTATTATCAAAAATTACGAGTCATTCAAAGACAAATAAAAAAGGTAAATACTCAAAATTTGAACACTTACCTTCATTATATATAGTATTTAATATAAATATTGATGGCGGAGGAAGAGGGATTCGAACCCCCGCGAGCCGTTAAGCCCCTGTCGGTTTTCAAGACCGATCCCTTCAGCCGGACTTGGGTATTCCTCCTAAACACAATATTTATCATATATGAACGTTCTGTAAAAGTCAATATTGTTTTTAAGCATTACATGATTACCACAAATCATTGTCTTCCACTACAGTTGACCTATAAAACGAATGTAAAAAATCACTACTTATAATTAATCTATTTGTTGTCTTACAAACCTTTGTTTTTAGGTTACAAAGATGGCATGTGACGTTGATAGATACTAGATTATTTCAAACTCGATTCAGCATGACACAACGTCAACGTAACCACCATTTCCATACAAAGATTATACACAAACTTTACTCGCTAAATACTGATCTACTGCTTTCGCTACGCCTCTACCTTCTTTAATTGCCCATACAACTAAACTTTGACCACGTCTAGCATCTCCAGCAGCAAATACCTTTTCATTATTAGTTTGATAGTTTGTATCATCCGCCACGATTCGATTTCTATCCGTTTTAATGTTAAAAGCATTCGGTACTGTTGGTTCTGTACCTTCGAAGCCGATTGATAATAATACAAGGTCAGCAGGCCAAAATCTTTCAGGTCCTTCTTTCATGACCATACCATTTTCGCCTTGCTCTAAAATTTGAGTATACAAACCACGTATGTGTCCTTTATCGTCAACATCGTAACGCATTGTTTGAACACCATATGCACGTGGTTCCTTACCAAACTTAGCTTCGTACTCTTGGTGCGCATAGTCCATTTTAAACACCGGCATTGCTAAAGGCCATGATGCATTTTCTGTAAATGTAATTGCTTCTGGCAATTTCGTATATTTATTAAATTGAACAATCGATTTACAATTTTCTCTTAATGCTGTCGCTACACAGTCTGCCCCTGTATCACCAGCACCAATGATAATGACATTCTTATCTTTTGCAGTTATTGTAATATCATCAATTTCTCCATTTAACAGCTGCGTTTGTTCAGTTAAATAATCCATAGCGAAATGTATACCATCACCCATGCGTCCTTCTAAAGGTAAATCTCTACCTTTTTGTGCACCAGTACATAATATAATGGCATCATACTCAGATTCTAACGTTGCTTTATCAATATCAACGCCTACTTCAACACCATTAATGAAAGTAATGCCCGCTTCTTCCATTAACTTAATACGACGTCGAACCACATCTTTATCAAGTTTCATATTCGGAATACCATACATTAATAAACCGCCTGATTCTCTAGCACGTTCATAAATAGTTACTTGATACCCTAGTAGATTAAGTTCTTCAGCAGCAGTTAATCCTGCTGGACCGCTTCCAACGATTGCCACTTTTTCATCTCTACGGCGACTCGGAACTTTCGGCGCTACCCAACCATTTTCAAAAGCTTCATCAATAATTGTGCGTTCAATACCTTTAATCGCAATCGATTCTCTATTAATCTTCATCACACAAGCACTTTCGCATGGTGCAGGACATACACGCCCTGTAAAGTCAGGAAAGTTATTTGTTTCGCTTAAGCGTTCATAAGCAGTTTTAAAATCTTGATGATACACTAAGTCGTTCCATTCAGGAATGTAGTTTCCAATTGGACAACCTATTGTTTCCCTACCATACTGTTGTCCGGTTTGACAAAACGGCGTTCCACAATCCATACATCGCGCACCTTGGATAGAGGCATCTTCTTTAGTAAATCGTTGTTGATATGCTTTATGATGCTTCAAACGGTCTACCAGTGATAATTCACCTAAGTACTGTTTGTCATACTTCATAAATCCTTTAAATTCACCCATCGTATCTCCCCCTTTCCTTAATACACAACGGCTGGTTTATGTTTAGCGTCGATTGTTTTACTGTCATCGTAAAATGCAGCTAACATCGCTTCATCTTCATTGTCATGTAATGATTTGTGCAAATGAATTTTTTGCATCATTAATTGATAATCTTTAGGAATAACTTTAACGACGACATCTTCAATGCGATCAAAATGTTTTAACACATGAATCGCTCTCGTACTATTCGTGTGTGACACATGTTCTTCCAGCATTTGCTTAATGAATGCTTTTTCTTCTTGGTGTTTAATCTTTGTAAACGAAAGCGTATCTAGTTGATTATTTTCAACAAAAGCTTCTACATCAGACGGGATAACGTAAGCAATACCACCACTCATACCTTGACCGAAGTTCTTACCTACATCACCTAAATTAATGACATGTCCACCAGTCATGTACTCTAATCCATGGTCACCGATACCTTCAACGACAACATCTACACCACTATTTCTAATACAGAATCTTTCTCCTGCACTACCGTTAATAAATGCCTTACCACCTGTCGCACCATAGAATGAGACGTTACCAGCAATAATTTCATTTTGTCGTTCTTCAAAAGGTGCTTTGACAATGACCGTACCACCAGATAATCCTTTACCAACATAGTCATTCGCATCTCCAGTATGATGAATCATTAAGCCTTTCGGTGCATATGCTGCAAGACTTTGACCAGCATGACCATTCGTATAAACATTAATTGTATTTTCAGGAAGTCCTGCTTCTCCATATTGTTTCGAAATCTCACTACCTGTAATAACTCCTACATCACGTTGTTCATTATTTACTGTAAAGCTACCTGTATAGCGACGCCCTTCAGCAATATACGGCTTCGTTACTTCATATAAATTTGTTAAATCAAATCCATGCTCAAGATTATGATTTTGTTGAATTTCTTTTGTGTTTGGCCCATCGAAAGGACATAACAGTTTTTCAACATCAATACTAGCCGCTTTGCTATTCACTTTTAATGTTGATGATCGTTGTAATAAATCAGTTCTTCCAACTAAGTCTTCTACACGTTTCAAACCTAAAGATGCTAAAATTTCTCTTAATTCTTGTGCAATAAAATGCATAAAATTAACAACATGATGTGCTTTACCTCTATATAAAGCACGTAAATCTTTGTTTTGAGTTGCAACTCCTACTGGACATGTATCTTTATGGCATACACGCATCATAATACAGCCCAACACCACTAATGGTGCAGTTGCAAATCCAAATTCTTCCGCTCCAAGCGCACATGCGTACGCTACATCTTTACCAGTTAATAACTTACCGTCTGTTTCTAACTTAACACGACTTCTTAAGTCATTTAGTTTTAATGTTTGATGTGTTTCTGCTAAACCAATCTCCCAAGGAACACCGGCATGCTGAATACTCGTTTTAGGTGAAGCCCCTGTACCACCATCGTAACCACTGATGACAATTTTATCTGCAAATGCTTTTGCCACCCCAGATGCAATGGTACCAACACCTGTTTTCGAAACTAATTTTACCGCGATATCTGCATCTTTATTCGCATTTTTTAAATCATGTATCAGTTGCGCTAAATCTTCTATTGAATAAATATCATGATGTGGCGGTGGTGAAATCAGACCGATACCTGGCGTTGACCCTCTTGTCTTCGCAATCCACGGATATACCTTAGTACCAGGTAATTGACCACCTTCACCAGGCTTTGCACCTTGCGCAACTTTAATTTGAATTTCTTTGGCATGTTGTAAATAATCACTAGTTACACCAAAACGCCCAGAAGCAACTTGTTTAATCGCACTTACTTTGTTGCTTCCATCAACTTGTACTTCATAACGTTTTGCATCTTCGCCACCTTCACCACTATTACTCTTTCCACCTAATTGGTTCATGGCTTGTGCTAACGTTTCATGTGCTTCCGCTGAAATCGATCCATAACTCATCGCCCCTGTATTAAAGCGTTTGACAATGTCACTTACCGGTTCAACTTGGTCGATGTCAATCGGTGTACATGCTTTAAATTCAAGTAAATGTCTAATGTGATCTGTTCTATTTTTGTTCACCGCTTCAGAGTATGCTTTAAATTGCGCATAGTCATTTTCTTTACATGCGTGCTGCAATAAGAAAATAGATTCCGGATTAAAAGCATGATGTTGACCTTGTTGTCTCCATTGAAATGTACTACCTGATGCAAGATAATTATCATCACTTTGTTGACGTGCTTTATTTTCAGCATCAATTTGATCAATCGAAATACCCGATAACTTAGACTGTGTCCCAGTAAAATAACGATCAATCACATCATGAGACAAGCCAATCGCTTCAAATATTTGTGCACCTTGATAACTTTGCACTGTCGAAATTCCCATCTTAGCCATTACTTTAATGACACCTTCGGACAATACATCCGTATATGTCTTAACATTATCGACAACGGTGCCTTGTAACCCTTCTGTCAATGTCAGTTGTTCAACTGTACGTTGCGCTAGGTATGGCACAATTGCATTCGCGCCATATGCGAGTAAACAAGCAACATGATGCACTTCTCGTGTCTCACCAGATTTAGCGACTAAACTTGTAGACATACGTAAATCTGCTTTAATAAGTAATTGATGCACATGACTTATTGCGAGTAACATCGGCATTGCAAAGCCATTGCTATCAACTAATCCACTGTCATCTAACACTAGAATTTGAGCGCCTTGCTTTACAGCATTCACTGCTTCTCGGCCTAATGCTTCTAACGCATCTTCCAAATCCCCTTCATATACCGTTGATAAATAAGTTAATTTAAAATGTTCCTGATCAATCGCTGCTATGTGTGATTCATTCAATACCGGCCTTTTCAATTGAATACGATCTAAAACCGTTTCGTCAGGTGCTAGTAAGTTACCTTCGCCACCTAAATAAGAAAGTTCACTCGTTACGATTTTTTCACGATACGCATCAATTGGTGGATTCGTAACTTGTGCAAACAGCTGTTTAAAGTAATTAAATAGTGATTCTGGTCGCTCGTTCAACACTGCAATTGGCGCATCATATCCCATTGCACCGATAGGATCCTTCTTACCTTCTACAAGTTCCTGAATATACTTATGAATCTCTTCTTTCGTGTATGCAAACTGACGTTGTAATTTAAATAACGTCTCATCTTTCCATTGCGAATCTTGATATTGTATATTTTCAAAATCAAAGTCAACTTTATGGTTATCAATCCACGCTTTATATGGTAATTCTCCAGCAATCGCACCTTTTAAATCATTATTTTCAATGACTTTATTCTGTTTAAAATCAACAAGCAATAACTTTCCAGGATTCAATTGACCTTTAAAAGCAACATTACTTTCAGGTACGTCCACAACACCCACTTCAGATGAAAAGACAATAAAGTTATCTTTAGTAATCGTATAACGACCTGGACGTAATCCATTTCTATCTGTAAGCGCGCCAAGTTTGTCACCGTTACAGAACGAAATCATTGTAGGACCATCCCACGGTTCCATTAAATAACTATAAAATTCATAAAACGCACGTACATTTGCATCATTCGCTTCATTATATAACCAAGGTTCAGGTATGAGTAGCATCGCTGCCTTTTCTGGCTCCATGGCTAACGATAAGAACTCTAGCGCATTATCTACAATAGCAGAGTCACTACCATCCTCATCGACAATTTGAAACACTTTATGTTGATCCTCGCCAAATAATGTTTCGATTAATTTATGTTGGCGTGCTCGCATCCAGTTTACATTACCTTTAATCGTGTTAATCTCACCATTATGCATTAACATACGGTTAGGATGTGCCCTTTTCCAACTCGGGAATGTATTCGTACTAAATCTCGAATGCACTAACCCTAGCTTTGATTGATATAAATCATCCGATAAATCTGTATATAGTTTTTTAATTTGGTCTGATCGTAACCAACCTTTATATACAATTGTTTTGCGTGATAAGCTCGTAAAATACAATTCTAAATCGCACTGAGTCGAATAGAACTCTAATTGTTTTCTCGCTAAAAACAAACGCTTTTCAACATCTTCAATGTCCCTAATATCAATAAACACTTGTTGAATGACTGGCATCGTATCTGCTACATGTTTAGCAATGGCATCTTTATTAACTGGTACATTACGATAACCAAGAATTGATAACCCTTCGCCTTCAAAATATTTTTTAAAAACTACTTCATGTTCAGAACCTAAAATGCGTTCTTTGGAAAAAAATAACCCCACGGCATATTCACCTTCACCTGGGATATCAAAGTCCGTTACATGTTGTTTGAAAAATGCAAAAGGTATTTCAGTCATAATACCTGCGCCATCACCAGTGATGCCATCTGCGCCGACCCCGCCCCTATGATCTAAGCGTCGCAACATTTCAAGCGATTTATCAATGATGTCGTGAGACCTTTTATTATCCATATTCGCATAAAAACCAATACCACACGCATCATGTTCCTCACGATAGTCATATAAGCCTTTAATTAATTTCTCATTGTGCATGATGCACACCCCTTTTTTAGAATATTCTGATATTAGTTATTAATGATAATTACTATAATCTAAAAAATTTATCTGTTCAATATATAAAATAGAAGATATTCATCTAAAAAATAGAACATTTATCAATAATATTGCTATAATAGTTACAAAACACTCATTTTTGGAGGTGCCTATATCGCTATGGAAATTAAACAATTAAGATATTTTATCGAGGTCGCTAAAAGAGAACATATCTCTGAAACAGCACTTGAACTAAACATTGCTCAATCAGCGATAAGCCGTCAAATTACATTATTAGAACAAGAACTTAATGTGTCTTTATTTAAAAAGCAAGGACGCAATATTACGCTCACATCTGAAGGGAAATTATTATTTAATGAAGCTCTGCGTATTATTGAACATTTAGATAGCACGATTGAACAATTTCAAAGCCATGGATTAACTAAAAATAAAAGTATCTACATTGGCTATGATGAGAGTGACGTATCCCACATGTTACTACCACTTATCCAAACGTTTCATTTACAAAATGATACACATGTCATACCGAGCTTATTAGAACATGACACAATTATAAATAGCGTATTAAATGGGAATATAGACATTGGTTTCACGGAACTTACACCAGAAATACGTAAACACAAACAATTACATATGCTACCTTTATTCGAAGAGCACTATCATTTATATGCGCCTTCAGACGATCCAATTACGATGGCGACACACCCACCATTAATTCAGTTTGAGCATAGTCATATTTATTGCTTGGCACCATTTGCCGAAACTGTAAAAAAACAATTGCGCAAGATTACTAAATCAGATGTATACACAATCAGTAGCCAACCACTTGCGCAGTATCTCCTTCGTCAAAAAGAAGGTTATATCATTTCATCACAAAATATACATTTACCAGAATCTAAATCATGGATAGATATAAAATTAGATCATACTGAATTAAAAAGAACGATATGTGCTATTACAAAGGAGCCTTATACAAAGAGTGATATTGGTATCTTATTAACACTTATTCAGCAATTAATGACTAAAACGTCTACATTCCATTAAGTAATTCGACTTTATCAATGATGATTTTCGTTTTACACTTAGCAGTAATATCTTTGAAAATAAAAAATTAAGGGCGTATAATCACCATATTAATTCATTCATAGAATTGGGGTTTTGTTTTTGAAATATAGAAATTTATTTACAAAGCCATTTAATATAATTTTAGGTTTGTTCTGCATCGCATTCATTGGTGCTATTTTATTTACATTCAATAATGAGAACTTTTACAACAAACCAATTGGTCAAATTATAGATGTCAAACATGTTTCTTCGACACCTACAAAAGATGCACAAAATAATCGTGATATTAAATATAAAAATCAATTAAAAGTCAAAATATTAAATGGTCAATTTGCTGGAGAAACGACGACGATTAATCATCAGTACGTCAAATCGCAAGCAGATTCTGAGGCATTTCGCACACACGAAAAAGTATTATTACATATTTCTAACAAGCCGAGTGATGCTTATATTATAGAAAAGAAGCGTGATACCTTAACGGTTATCATCACTGGTTTGTTCTTATTAACTGTATTATTGGTTGGTCGCAAAGTCGGACTGCAATCGATTTTATCGTTAATCTTGAATTCTATTGCCATATTAATCGCAATTTACATTCATATTCAACATAGCAATATTAATTTATTCTTACTCATGACCATTGCCATGATCTGTTCAACAATACTCACTTTATTGCTCGTTACAGGCTGGCATATGCGTACACTCATTACCATAGCCAGTACAATTATCGGAACTTTTTTGAGTATAGGTTTAACAGAATTAATCATATATATGACAGATGGTAAAGGCATTAAATATGAAACGATGAACTTTTTATCATTACCACCGAAAGATATCTTCCTAGCCTCAGTGTTAATAGGTTCACTTGGCGCTATTATGGATGTTGCAATTACAATTGCTAGTGGTATGCATGAAATTTTACAGCGTACGCCATACATTTCAATGAGGAGATGGGCGCTTGCTGGGCGAAACATCGGCCAAGATATTATGGGAACAATGACTAACATCTTATTATTCTCATATTTATCCGGTGCACTACCTATGTTTTTAATCTTTTTAAAAAATGCAAATACTGTGACTTATACTATTTCGATGAATTGGTCGTTAGAAATTGCGCGCGCACTAACAGGCGGTATAGGTATCGTACTTACAATTCCTATCACAATATTGTTTATGGAAATATTTGAAACATTAAGGAGGGCGAAACAATGAATGCTGTATTTATATTGGCGTTATTGCTCCTCTTTCTGATGATAATTTTCGGAGGTAAAAAGGGATTCATCTCTTATTTAACCCTATTTTTAAATTTCGCTATTTTAATTATTAGTATTGTATTGATTATTTTTGGCGTACCGATTTATGTCGTCACATTCTTTTTCTGCATTATTATTGGCGCTTGTAATTTATTCGTACTCAATAGTTACAATGTTAAAACACAAGCTGCATTTATCAGCACTATCGTTACAACAATATTGTTGATTACACTCATTTATTTATCGGTCTACTTCGGTCATCTACAAGGCTTTTCAACCGAACAACAAGATGAAACATATGTGTATTCAATGAATATTGGCATTGATATGGTTCAATTTATGGTGTTCACTATTATTCTTGCTGTTATTGCAGCTGTGATAGATTTAACGATTACCATTAGTTCACCCATTTATGAATTGCATCAAGTGAATCCAACACTTACGCAATACGAATTATTCCAATCTGGCATGCGTGTTGGTAGAGAAATTTTAGCGACATCTGCGAACACGATTTACCTTGCCTTTTTTGGTGGCCAACTTGCTTTATTTATTTGGTTTTTCAAACTTAAATATTCATTTGGTCATATTATAAACTCTAAAATATTTGCCCAAGAATTTATTTCTATTATTTTAGGCGGTATTGCCGTTGCAATCAGTATTCCGATTACGGCTTGGATTACGGCATTTTTAATAAAAAGACCATCTCGACAGCGCAAAAATGATGAGTCTATCAATTAATCGCAACTAGCAATATAACTTAAGTTAAGCGACCTGTGGATATATGTCAATTGTTCACTAGGTCGCTTTTTACTATAGTAAATTGTCCGATGATCTATAACAAAAAGCACCTTTATTCATCATTAATTGTTGTGGTCGACGATGAGTAAAGATGCTTTTAAATTTAATTTATTTTATAGTTAACGCCATAATATGAACAGGTCTTCCGATGAACATACTATCTTCCATATATTGATATCCTTGTTGGCGATAAAGTGCCATGGCATGTGGATTGTCAGTATTAACCGTTAACACAATCTCATTAATATCCTGAAATGTTGAAGTGATAAATGACGCCAATTTTTCCATTACCACTTTACCTATTCCTCTATTACGATAACGTTGATCAACACTAAATGACCTGAAAAATACTGCATCTTGGTTATCGCTAAATGGTGCGACCCCTTTTCCACGATGTAATGTAAAAAAGGCCACACATTGCCTGCCATCCATTACAACGATGGGATACCTTTCATTATCAGACATTGCAGCTGTAATATTTTCCTCTGGCGTTTTAACAAACTTCAAATCACTTTCACTTAATTGAAAAGCTTCTAACATCGAATAATCTTGTGGGACATAATGTCGTAACATGATGGTGTCATTATTTGTCATGTTTACCACCATACGTTTCAATCCAAACTTTGACAGCAGGCGCAATCAACGCATCATTATCTTTATCAATCCAGCGTATATCCGTAATTTCATTATTGATAGTTACGTTTTCCCAATCGATTTTGGTTAATGCGCGAAATCCATTTAACTCAGTTAACATATCCTGTTGTGGATATGCAGGACCTACAATTGTCCCGATATATTCAATTTCATCCATTGTTAATGTTAAATTTAATTCTTCTTTTACTTCTCTTAACAGCGCTTGTACTCGTGATTCCCCTTCTTCTATTTTACCACCTGGGAAATAATACTTTTCGCGATTCCTTACTTGAACAAGTAATATTTTATCAGCTGTTTCTTCAACTAAACAGACACATTTAATCATCTTTGACACCCCAACTTTGTGAAATCAATTTTTAAAATTATACTGTACAATTATGTTATCATATATGAGTAGTTATAGCGCAAAACGTTAGCAATTCAGCGCACCCAATTTTTCATATAAACAGAAGATACTAGGGGGAATTATTATTATGGCAAAACGTTCCAAATCACAACGTTTATCAAGTTTACTAAATGTCGCAGGTTTCATAGTCGACGGCTACAATGGCTATAAATATCATGCTAAAAATAAAAAATTAGTATATCTTTCATTAGGTTTAAGCACTGTAGGAACCGTGTTAGACTTTTACATTTCAATTAAGTCACCACGTAAGTTCAAAAAAGCAGTGGCAGTTGTTACTTTAATAACAAACGGTGCTAGATTATTTACAAGCATTCGCAAAGTAAAGCATGAATACTAATTCAGAAAAGGATTGGTCGAACATAGAACATGAAGTTCATTCGACCAATCCTTTTTCTTATACAAAAATTCCTATTACAACAATCACGACTTTGATAGCCCCGCCATAAAGTTTAGGATTCAATCCAACTTTTCAGCTTGTGAAATGTAATAGGAATTCATTATATATTTATATACGTAAGACTTTAGTGAATATATCTATAATTATTTACTTGGTAAGCTGGTACCGTTCTGTAAGTTAAAATACCTGGTGCAGCTGAATAGTTCATTTCTGAAACTAAAATACTACCATCGTTATTTACACGTTCTACAAACATAACATGACCATAGTAACCTACATCTGTTTGAGCGATAGAACCTACAGTAGGTCTATTGTCGATAGTGTAACCATCTGCTGCCGCTGCGTTATCCCAGTTATTAGCATTCCACCAATAAGTACTAATACCTTTACCAATTTCAGCACGACGATTAAATACATGATATGTACATTGACCCCATGTATATAAGTTTTGGTGACTGAATACTGGTGTATTGTAACCTCTATTCGTAGTTGTTGCAGATCCTGAGTTCGTAGATACATTACCAGTTACTTTCAATTTTTGACCCGGATATATAAAGAAATTATTTAAGCCATTTAAGCTCATAATTTTTTGATAAGTTGTACCATATTTTGATGCGATTAATGACAATGAGTCACCTGCTTGTACTGTATAGTATGATCCGCCACCTGAGTTCGTTGATGGACGGCTACTATTGCTCGCAGCGTTACTTGAGCTAGCAGTACCTGATACTTTTAATTTTTGACCTGGATAAATAAAGAAATTATTTAAACCATTAAGTCGCATAATGTTTTGGTAAGTTGTACCATATTTTGATGCGATTAATGATAATGAGTCGCCTGCTTGTACTGTGTAGTATGATCCGCCACCTGAGTTCGTTGATGGACGGCTACTATTACTCGTAGAATTACTTGAGCCAGATACTTTTAGTACTTGGTTTGGGAAAATTAGATTAGATGTTAAATTGTTTAATGACTTTAATTTAGCAATCGAAATCCCATACTTATTTGAAATTGCCCACACTGATTCACCCGGTTTTACTGTGTGAGTTGTAGCCGCATTTGCTTGAGTTGCCGCAACAGCGCTAATCGCGCTTGTCCCAATAATAGCTGCAATTACTTTTTTTTGCACTTTAAAATCCTCCTCTTGCTTAACTTTCCTAACATTCTTTTATCCGAATTTATGAATACTACATCATTATACGATTTTATTATGTATAATAGGTTGATGTTTGATGACATTATGATTACAAAAAAATCATATACTGTATCATCAAATTTTATAATTACCCCTTAAAATTATTACAACTTATTAGATTTTACAATATCTAAATTATTACAATTTCATAATATTTCACTATAAAATGATTACAATCCCTTTCTCTATTGGAAATAATTTTATTGTCAAACAATAACGCCCTACAAACATAAGCATGACCTTTGCTTGTAGGACGCAATATAATTTATTTTGCTAATGACGTTTCTATTGCCTTAATCTCATCTTTAGATAAATTAACAGGTTTCTCTCCATCTTTGACATCTTCCTGCAACGCTTTTTGAGCTTCTTTTGAATGATACAATTCTACGATTTTAGCATATGTTTTGTTATCCAAGTCTTTGTCATTAACTGCAACAATATTAATATATGGCTTTACAGCATCTGAATTTGATTTTTCTAAAAATATCGGATCATTTTTAGGATCTTTACCCGCTTTAGTTGCTACACCATTATTAATAACTGCAATATCGACATCAGATAAAGCACGCGCAGTTTGTTGTGCATCTACTGCAGTAATTTTTAAATGTTTTGGATTTGACGTTATATCTTTCACTGTACCTGCTAATCCGAAATCTTTTTTCAGTTTTATTAAACCAGCTGCTTCTAATAGTTTAAGAGCACGTGCTTGGTTTGATACATCATTTGGAATGACAACTTTAGCACCATCTTTAACCTTTTTGATATCTTTAATTTTATCTGAGTAAATGCCCAACGGTGCTAAAACTGTTGTACTTAATCCTGAAATCTTTGTTCCTTTATGTGCCTTCTTATACTGATCTAAAAATGCAAAATGTTGGAATGCATTCATATCAATATCACCATCGTTTAATGCTTTATTCGGTAAATTGTAATCGGAAAAGTGCTTAATCTCCACATCAATATCATCTTTTTTAGCTAATTCTTTAACCTTCTCCCAAGCCTTAGTGTCATTTGATGCGACACCAATTGTTACTTTTTTATCATTGTTACTACCACACGCTGCTAATAATACAAGTGCTACGATAACTAACCCAATCAATCTTTTCATTTTATCAATTCCTTTCAAAATCTTCACTATATATCATTAATGTCTACGTATGAATCTAGCTAGGACATTCCCTAGCGTTTGAATCACTTGGACAATAATGACTAATACAATAACGGTAATAATAATGACCGTCGTATCAAATCTTTGATAACCTTACACTAAAGCTAAGTCTCCTATACCACCACCGCCAACAGCTCCTGCCATCGCCGTACTTCCAATAAGTCCAATAATCGCAGTGGTAATTGCTAATACTAATGAACCTAACGCTTCAGGAATTAAAAAATATCTAATGATTTGTAGTGGTGAAGCGCCCATCGCTTTCGCCGCTTCAATAATCCCCTCGTCTACTTCTAATAATGAGTTTTCAACAAGTCTTGCAATGTAAGGTGCCACATATACTGTTAAAGGCACGATGGCAGCAGTCGTACCAATTGAAGTACCTACTACTAATTTTGTGAATGGCACAATCGCAATTAACAAAATAATAAATGGTAGTGACCTTAAAATATTGATTAAAGGATTTAAAACTTGATGTATCACTATATTGGGCCATATGCCTTGTTTTCGAGTAATTACCAATAAGACACCTAATGGAATACCAATCACTGCTCCTAAAAATAAAGCAATAGATACCATATATAGCGTTTCGTATAATGCTTGCACTAACTGTGCACTGTCTAAATCAGAACCAAACATATGTTAATGCACCTCCTCAAATTGAATATTTTTCTCTTTGAAATATTGATTTATTGCCGTGTCATCAAATTGTAGATCTATATTAAATCGAAGCCACATATAACATACGGTGTTACCTTGTATTTCTGACATAGATGAAAATAAAATTTTAACCTCTCTGCCACAAATTTGAATCAAGTCATTTATAATCGGTTGTGTCACCTGAGTTTCCTCGACGAAGATTTTATAATCTTTAAAATCGCCAACTTGTTCGTCATTCAATCGACGAATCAATGATGTACTTGGCTCAGTCTGTATAACTGTAGACACAAAATTTTGAGCAATCGTCGTTTTAGAATGACTAAACACCTCTTTAACAGTTCCTGTTTCAACCACTTGACCCTTTTCCATTACAGCAACACGATTACAAATGTCTTTAATAACGCGCATTTCATGTGTAATCATCATAATTGTAATGCCAAAGGTTTGATTGACATTCTTTAATAACGTCAATATCGAAGCAGTCGTTGCTGGATCCAATGCGCTTGTTGCTTCATCGCATAGGAGTATTTTCGGATTAGTAACAAGCGCTCTTGCAATAGCCACCCTTTGCTTCTGCCCACCAGATAATTCATCAGGAAATTGGTCTTTTTTATCACTCAATCCTACAAATTCAAGCATTTCCGTTACTCGTTGCTTAATTTCTGTTTTGCTTTTCTTACTTAAAATGAGTGGCATTGCTACATTTTTAAATACGGTAGCTGAATTTAATAAATTGAAATGCTGAAATATCATACCGATATCTTTCTTAATATCCCTCATCATTTTATCGCTATAATTCGTAATATCATGTCCATCTACAATCACTTGTCCATTCGAGGCAGCTTCAAGATGATTCACGAGTCTTACCAACGTACTTTTTCCTGCACCACTATATCCAATCACACCAAAAATATCATTGCGATTGACCGTAAATGATACGTCCTTCAAAGCATCTATTTTTTGCTTCTTTTTATTAAAGGTCTTACTTACCTGTCGAAACTCAATCATGCAAAGCCCCCTCCTTCAAATTCTTATCATTCCACTAGGAATAAAAGCATTATATGTAAAATTGCATATATCGTCAATACAATTTGCCGAATTTTCTAAAAAGTTAAAAAATAAGTAATTCATGAGACAATGACGAATTGTGAGACTACTATGACATTTATCGAATTAAATGAATAAAAATGTCCACCAAACCTCCATAACTCAATCACGAATGATTAACATCGCACAAAAAAGCACTAGTATATTCAAGAACAACAAACGTTGAACTCAAAATATATGCTAGTGCTGCTATTATTTATAACGTATCTAGTGCTTGTTTTAAATCATCGACTAAATCTTCAGTATCTTCAATACCTACAGAAATTCTTACAAGTCCGTCTGTAATACCTTCTTTAGCTCGAATATCTGCTGGAATGGATGCATGTGTCATCAATGCAGGTACTGAAATTAAACTTTCCACTGCACCTAAACTTTCAGCTAATGTGTAATACGATGTTGCTTTAATCAATTGTTTGGCACTTTCTGTATTTTTCACTTCAAATGCAATCACACCTGTATGGCCATCCGCTTGAGCCATATGGACCTCATGATTTAAATGACTTTCAATACTTGGATGGAACACTTGTTGCACAGCTGGATGTGCTTGTAACATTTTAATAATTTCAATAACACTGCGATTAATTTGTTCCATACGTAAGCCTAATGTTTTAATACCCCTCACAAGTAAATAGCTATCTTGAGGTCCTAAAATGCCACCTGTTGAATTTGAAATAAATGCTAAACGTTCTGCAAGCTTGTCATCCGATGTTGCAACTAAACCAGCAACGACATCACTATGTCCACCTAAATATTTCGTTGCAGAATGTAAGACAATATCGATGCCTAAATCTAATGGATTCTGATAATAAGGTGTCATAAATGTGTTATCAACGACTGAAATCAAACCGTGTTCTTTCGCAATTTCAGCAGACTTTTTAATGTCAGTAACACGTAATAATGGATTAGAAGGTGTTTCAATAAACAACATCTTTGTTGTTGGGCGTATCGCTTGTACAATTGAATCTGTATGCGTTGTATCTACAAAATCCACTTCAATGCCAAATCGTGTAAATACTTTTGTCAATGCGCGATAAGTACCGCCGTATACATCTGAATTTAAAATAATATGATCTCCTTTGTCCAACAGCATAACAACTGCACTGATTGCTGCAACACCTGAACTAAATGCAAAGCCATGTTTGCCATTTTCTAATGTCGCAATAACGCTTTCTACAGAACTTCTTGTTGGATTCGCAGTACGAGAATATTCATATCCTTGACGTAAATCACCAATATCATCTTGTAAATATGTACTTGTTTGATAAATTGGTGTTGTAACGGCACCTGTATAATCGTCTGTTGTGTGCCCACCATGAATTAATTTAGTTTTCTTGTTCATTATTATTCTCCTCATATTCAAATATTTGTTTAGACATATAGCGATCACTACCATCTGGAAATACGACAACAATCGTACCTTCAGTTAGTTGCGCTTTTAAATTCAATGCACCTTGTAATGCTGCACCTGAAGAACTGCCTACTAACAACCCTTCATTTATAGCCAAACTTTTGACATTTCGAAAGGCATCTTGATCTTTAATCGTAAATATCCCATCTACAAGACGTCTCTCTAAAAATATCGGCCATTTCTCAGAACCGATACCTTCAGTGTCATGTGCATGAGCTGGCCCTCCATTTAACACGGACCCTTCTGGCTCAACGGCAAAACATTGCACGTGATGTTGCTTTAAATAACGTGCGGTACCTGTAAATGTACCGCCAGAGCCAATACCAGCCACAAAATAATCAATTTGCTGTAATGCTGAAGTCAATTCGGGTCCCAATGTATGAAAATATGTATCCGGATTATGTTCGGATTCAAATTGATTCATATAAACGGCACCATATTTTTCAGCATAGGAACGTGCAGCTAATTGTGCCCCATGCATACCTTCAGACTGACTCGTCCTTGAAACATCTGCACCAAGCGCTATCATAATATTAATCTTTTCTTCTGAAAAACCATACGGCGCAAAGATCTTACATTTCAAATGATGTCTATTCGCTGCAATAGCTAACCCTATGCCTGTATTACCAGCAGTCGCTTCAACAATAGTTTGACCTGCACGCACACGCCCTTCTTGAATTGCCTTCTCTACTAAATATTTCCCGAGTCTGTCTTTAACACTGCCTCCAGGATTCCATTGTTCAAGCTTGGCATAAATTTTAACTTTATCATCACTATAATGTTCTAACAGTACTAATGGTGTATTGCCAATTAAATCATAAGTAATCATAGATGCACCCTCATCTGACATGCCGATCAAATGAATGAAACCTTTCTTCATGTCTCAATTTTAATTCTTACTTTTCAGATAAGAATTATAAACGACATTTTGTTATTTTGCAATTATCTAAGTTTCGATTAATTCAGAACCAGTACTAAATTTTCAATTCAAAACAAAAAAACACCTGAGCAACACAAATACTTGTGTGTCAGATGCTTCTATATATTAACTAAATAATTGCACGATAAAGACTAAAATAATAACGACAGGCATCGCATACTTAATTAAGTAATACCAACCACTGAATAATCTAAATCGATCTTTACCAAAATATTGTTGTAATAATTTTTTATCTAATAATTGTCCTACGACAAGCGTAGTACCTAATGCGCCTAATGGCATCAATACATTCGAAACGATGAAATCCATATTATCAAAAATCGTTCCCGCACCGAATCTTACATCTTTTAAGATACCAAAAGATAAGGTTGCTGGAATACTAATGATAAATACTAAAATACTACCAATCACTGCGACTTTTTTACGTTTTGTATTGTCATTCTTCGTGAAGTTAGAAACATTTAATTCTAATAAAGAAATAGATGACGTTAAAGCCGCAAATAAGAACAGCACTAAGAATCCCAAATAGAATAATGTGCCTAGATGCATTTGACTAAAGACCATTGGTAGTACTTTAAATAATAATCCAGGCCCTTCTTGTGGTTCATAGCCAAAACTATGTAACGCCGGAAATATAGCTAGACCTGCCAATACAGATACAAAGATATTCATAACAACGATAGAAATAGCTGATGACTTAATCGTCATGTCTTTAGAGGCATAACTCGCATAAGTAATCATACCTGTAGTTCCTAATGATAACGTAAAGAATGATTGGCCTAGCGCAAACAAGATACCGTCAGCAGTAATCTCTGATACTCTTGGTTGTAAAATAAATTTCACACCTTCTAAGGCACCATCTAATGTTAAAGACTTAATCACAATGATGATTAAAAAGACAAACAGCAATGGCATCATAACTTTCGATGCCTTTTCTAATCCTTTTTCAACACCTAACATGACAATAATCATCGTAGCGAATATGAATATACCTTGCCCTAGAACAGTTAACCAAGGATTTGATATTACCGCTTCAAAATTCATTTCTTGGAGATGATTGATGCGTTGAAATATAACTAATTGCCATAATACTTGTCCGATGTAAATGACAATCCAACCACCGATAACACTATAGAAGCCAAATAAAATAAACACTGCCAAATTACCGTTCCAGCCAATGATATTGAGCCATTTTTTACCAGTTAATTTACTATATATTTGTGTTGTATATGTCCGTCCCATTTTCCCAACAGTGAATTCCATAATGAGTAATGGTAACCCAACAAAAATGGTGAATATTAAGAACATAGCTAGAAAGGCACCGCCGCCATAAATCCCTGCCATATATGGGAATTTCCACATGGCACCAAGACCGATTGCAGAACCCGCACTAGCTAAAATAAATCCAGTTGATGACTTCCATTGTGATTGTTGTCTTTTCATCATTCACATCTCCTTTAAAGCGTTAAAGCGTCTACGTGTTTAAGTAACACTCTAACATGTATGTAAATAACATGCAATACACCTGCATCAAAATTGTTTCATTAATACGGTAGCGCCTGGATTTATCATAATATAGTCAACTCTTGTAATGTGTTGTCATTACGCTACATTAAATTTTCTGGTTCAATGCTGTATACGTGCGCCAATATCTCGCCATATACAACACCATCTATATCCCCAACATCTCGCCACATAACAACTTCAGGTGCAATGCCCATAAAATTTCCACGACATTACAATACAAATCAACTTCTGGTATAACTCCATAATATTTCCACGACATCACACTACAAATTAACTTTAGCTAAGTTCCCTATACTATCACGCCACAAATTAACTTTAGCTAAGTTCCCTATACTATCACGCCACAAAAAACACTCAAATGACAAATATAATAACATCGTCATTCAAGTGTTAATTTTTAAAATCTTCAATTATGTTAAAGCATTGAAAAAGCGAATAACATTTTCTTCTAAAATATCTCTGCCTTCTCCATGCGTCATTAAATGATGCGAATCCTTCAGACCATTTAATTCTTTGTCTACTGATCCTAAATGTTCATAAATAAAGTGTGCACTTGTTTCATAGGATGGCGCATCTTTACCACCAAATAATATATTAGCTGGCATTTTAATAACATTTAAATTTGTCATGATATCATCAATAAAATGTTGAAACTTCGTAATTTCACCTTCATAATCATCAATTGCTGCTAATTGCGCACTCGATGCTTGCTGATCTAAATTTAAAATATCCGACATGCGTTGACTATAATAAACTAAATGTTCTATTAAACCATCGTCACTCTTTTCCTTTGGTGCTGACATGACAGCGATACGTTTCAAAGGATAGTGTTGCGCCAATTTCAATGTCATTAATCCACCTAAAGACACACCCGTTGCACTGATAGATTCATAACCTTCATTGACTAAAAATTGGTAAGCTTTCTCAACTTCTTCCCACCAATCATCTACATTATATGTCATGAAATCTTTCAACAATAAACCATGACCTGGATAATTCGGTGCATAACAACTAAATCCTTGGTCATTTAACTCAGCTGCAAGATGCTTCACATCCCGATTTGTACCTGTAAATGAATGTAATAATAATATCGCATGTCCATTTGTGCCTTTTAAATACGATGGACTCGGTGTTTTAATTCTCATTTTTCTATATACCTCCACTATGTCTAAAGATGTTTGCTAAACGCGTTGTCGTCGATGATTAATAAAGTATGGGTATACCATTAAGAATAACGCTACCCAAATGATTGCTAGTGACGTGCCGCCAATGACATCTGAAAAGTAATGTGCATGAAAATAAAGGCGACAAAATAATATGCTAAGCCATAATATTCCCATAACTAGCGCACTCAACACTTTTGTTATTGTCTTAGCAGCAAGTGAAATAATTATGATCATTAAGGCGAAATATAATAATGTGCTGGCGTTGGAATGTCCACTTGGAAATGAAAAGCCTGTATCAACGGCTAAATGATTATATGGTCTTGGACGTAAAACAGTATCTTTAATTAATTTGTTCATGATGACGCCTGAAACCAAATATGTCACAAACCAAACCGCTAAATGCCTCTGTTTAATAAACAGTATGATTGTGACGATAATGGAAATCAACACGACACCTTTGACATCTCCAATTTCCGCACTAAACGTCATATAGTAATTAAATAAATTGTTAACATACTGACGTTGTGGCTCACCGAAATAATCTGTAAACCATGTTAATGATCCCATATCTATATTTTTAAGCCATTCTTGATTTGTCACTACACTGTAAAACATACCTATAAATACAATCAGCGCGATTAAAAATAAAGGCACTGTCATTTTCGGTGATGTTAATTTTTTATCTATCATCTTACAATCTCCTCGTATCATCATTTTCATTTTACAAATGTTATCCATAATATCAATGTGCCACAAATTTCACTTTACCGACAATATCAAAATTATAAAGTTCATATTGTTATGTATATTGCAAATAAAACATTGTATAATTGAAATAACAATATTTTGCTATTTTCAATTTAGTACGATCTATATTTATTATACAGAGGGGGTAAGGCGTATCAATAGAGTTATTTTTGTCTATATAGCGTTAATCATTACATTAGTTAGATTCTTTACCCCTATTCATCCATCGTTTTCAAATTTGATTTACTGGATATTTGTATTATATTTTATTCCTATTATACTATGCGTTATCGGTTTCAAGGCCGAAAAACTTATTGCAACAATGGTCATTATACCTAATTTTTTAGGAATACTTTATCGATTATATGCCTACGTCACACATATACTCTTTATGTAAAAGGATAGTGGGCATGTCTCGCAACAAATATGCTTGCGTCGACTTGTCACCATTCGCAAATTTTATGACATACGCCTTTCACGGGCTATATTCAGACCCACGCATTCATCCACGTAATAAACACATCATATAATAGAAAAACAGCACACCCAAATATATGGCGTTGCGCTGTTTAACCAAACATACTTCTATAGCTTTAATAAGCCAACAAAAGCATACCTAACCTTCTTAAATATGCTTTTCCAAATTATCCTCAAGTTTGAATACGATAATACGTTCACCTGTAACTGTACTTAAATCACTGTGGAAGCTCATCACTTTGATACCTGTAATTTTAAGAATGATATCATTCAAATCTTGCTCACCGGATTCAACTAATTCAGAACGTGTTCGTTTAATATTTAGTAATCCTTCATTCGTACTACACACACGATATTCTGCTGGCGTTAAGATACCTTGTAAACTAATAATCACCATATCTCTTAAAATGTCTGATTTAACTGACAAGGAACCTCTGCCAAGGAAATCTTTTTCCCATTGCGTAATGGCTTTACTGATTTCAGCTTCGATTTCACCTTTCGTTCTTTTCATATCACTAACTCCAATAATATTAAAATTGATTACTTCATCTTTGTATCGTTATCACGACATCAACTATTACATTAAGTTTATCATTTTTAGTATATTTTAAGAAGCTAGAACATTGTAGATATGATGATATATTAGTTACTTAGCATCGCAACATTTCATCGTTAAATCCAACTTTTAAAACGCCCTTCCTCATTAACGCTCATTAAACGCAGCCAATGATTAGACACCTTCCTAGCGAAATGCTCATTATTCGCGAGTAGTCTAGCTACAACATAGTCAGGTGCCTGAATAACGACAAGCAAACGAATTGGCGAATGATACATCGTTCGATCAGCAGCCATAACAGATTGCCATGATAAGCCATACATCAGATCACTCGCATTACCTTGCATGACACCAACACCTGACGTGACGGTTTGTGTCGCTTTATTCCCACTTCCGTAAAAATGCGGCGCAACTGTCGACGCATAATATTGTAAATTAATCCATTGTGCCACAAGTGCCGGACCAGAAATGATGGTATTTAATAATGTGCCATCTTTATCTTTACGCCAATCATAATTGTGTAAAAATGTCCGCCCTTCTAAATCAATGCCTTTTGTTAATTGGCGTCGTCCAATTATAAATGATGCATTTTTAGCCAAGCCCCATTCTGGACGTACCTCACTCCAATCACTCGCAAACCGCTGTGCTTCTTCCACTGGATGATTCACACGACCAATCGTTGGCAGTTTGTCCAAACGTTCGCGATTCGCATGTTCAGAAATCATCGGCATCGCGTCATTCAATGATTCATATGCATCTAGAGCTAAAGCTGATAATGTGTCTGGCACATATACCCATGCCAACGTATCAGTAGACGTATGATGTTCTGCTGCCGCAAAAACAGTTGTCTCTGGAATATACACGCCTGCTTGTTTTAATCCTTGTCTGACATTTGGACGATTACATATCATCGCTAATAACTTAGCATTAAAACCGCTTGATGCGCCACCACAAGCCCCACATTCAAGTGATGCATGATGTGGATTATTGTGAGAATGACTAGCATGACCTGCTAACACAACGAACGGCGCAAATGCTTCGGTTAAATCCATCAATTTCAACGCTTGTAACGCGAAATCAATTTGCTCTTGCTCAGTAAATCCAACAGGTAAATCTGATGTTCGGTCAAACTCACGATCAATCGTTAACTTTGTTTCAGGCTTTTTCAACCATTTTTGTTTTATTTTTTGTAAAGACGCGCGACTTTTTCTAGGCATAATCGAATTGACAATGGTACTCAAGCTTAAAAATGGCCCACTTAATTCAGGCAATAACAGACTAGGCATAACATTATTTTTCATCAATTTAAATGTGTAAAACATCGATGACATTGTCTGTTGCTGTTGTCGATAAACATTCATATCGTAGCGGTCTGCAAATTCTTTAATGCGATATGCCGGCGGTACCATGACAGGTAATGAATCATGTTTGAATTGTTCGTCTACGGCATCTTTTTGAATAGGTAATCCAAAGAAACCTGCAATACCAATCGTTTCAAAGGGCCCTGCTGCTTCGATATGTCTACGAAATGGTTCTGAACGAACATCTATACAAAATGCAATTTGCGCTTTCGTTGATGTGCCCATCTGATTTAGCTCGCTATTATTTTCATCAACTGCTTGTGTGTCATTTAACAATACTGAATGTGGCTGATTAGCGTTATCATTTTCTGAGACATTTACTTGGTTTACATCTAATGCGCCCGCCACACTTTCATGACCTGCTTTAATTTTTTGTTTTAACTGAGATTCGTATGTCATTTCCCAGGCAATTAGCCATAAATTTTTAAATACATTTTTATTCATAGTTGCTGCAAAATGAATAAACGTTTGAATTTCATTGACGTCATGTTGTAGTAATACATCGCTAGGCATATCACTGTAGTAACACCATGATGCAACAGTTTGCTTAAACCAATTTTCCGATCTACTTTCACAATCTTTAGTGACTGACTTAAACTCATCACCAACTAGCAATTGTTCGACAATTAACCGAATTGCCAAATAATCCGTTAACAAATATTGTTCAAAGTGATGCTGTTGTGAACGGTAATACAACATACCTGCCCAACCCGGTAACGCCAAAAGATGTCCTTCAACATAAGCTTGGTAGTCTTCCTGATCTATTGAAAAATGAGTTAATACTGACTCTATCGTCATTTCAGGATCATTGGGTAAGCCTTTAATCACTTGGCGCTGTGCTTTAGTAAAACTATGGTCATGTTGCGCTAAATGCAACCATGCATGGTAAAAACTTTGCTCTCGCTTCGGCATTGTCCAACTCGATAGAAATTGATCGATATAAAGTTTCGTCCATTTAATCATTTGACGATTCACTTGTTCGCTAAGTGGCTCACCTTGTTCATCTATTATTGCATCACTCATCGGACGTACATCATAGTGATGATATGAATCAGCCATATCAAGTTTTGATTTTTCTAATAGTAGATCAGCAACAACATCAACATTTGAATGATTCATATATGATGCAGGTACGTCTTTTAATGTTTTAATGTTATCAATATAAAGATTGATGTAGTGTTGCGGGATATTGTAGTGATGTTCAAGTAACATATCAGTAACAAGTTGATTAAAGACACTTTCATCTAATTCACCACGTGCCACAGCACTTTCTATTAATGCTTTATTTGGAAAAATATCCACAGCTCGAACATCACGTAACCATTTTGCAACATCTTCAAACGTATCCGCTTCTAATCCTTCCCATGGATTTCGTGCTGCAAAAATCGAAATCGGTGATAATGGTGTAATAACACGTTTCGCATTTTCAATGACTGAATTGATATTTAACTGTGTTGTCATACCTTTCACCTCCTATAAATACTTCTTCAAATAATTCGGATGACTTTCTATCGCTTTCGAGCGTGCTTCACCTAGATTAACTAACCACACGTACAATACCGCAAAACCCTTAGAGTATCGATGACGCGCCACCCAAATACTTAATAAACTACCAAAGATTAAAATGACAACACTAATGATGACACTCACTGTAGGCGGTGTTGTCGCATGTGTTGTTATATTTCGCAATACATCGTAAAAATAATTATGTGTGATGATGTAGATAAATGTCACAATTGCAATCAAAATCATGCCAACCAGACGTGCCATGCGCCCTTTACTAAAGGCTACCATCTGATTCCAAGATACAAGTAATGACCATGCTAGAATGAGTGCACTTAACACTTCATATGCACTTCTGTCACTACTCATCCAAAATAGAAATGCCACGATAATAGCTAATACACGTCCCATGACAATCCAGCCATAAGCGTCTTTAGCAGATGCTTGTTTTGGAATATTGAATCGCTTCACGATAGAACCTGATTGTAAAAATAATGTTGCTTTAAAAATACCGTGCAATATTAAATGAATAATCGCTGCTGAATATACACCCAATGCACATTGAACTAACATAAAGCCCATTTGACTCATCGTAGAGCCCACTAATTGGCGTTTATAGTCAACTTGAACTAAGCTAATACCCGATCCTAACAATACAGAAATACTAGAAAGGATAAGTAATAATGATAACGCAAATCCATTATCAAATATCGGCGCAAAACGAGTTAGAATAACACCACCTGCATTCACAATTCCTGCATGCATAATTGCTGATACTGGCGTTGGTGCCGTTACAGATTCAATCAACCATCGATGAAATGGAAATTGTGCTGCTGGTATCATGACAGCTAATACAAGTAGTACATTCGTCAACAATGACCATGTCGAATTGGACATATGTTGAGGCACGCGCCACTCGCCAGTCGCAATATAAATAGTTACAATTGCTCCAACGAATGCAAGCCAACCACATAAAAATGTCATGCTTGATAATTTCGCAGACTCACGTGGCACTTTCCAAAAACGATTAACGTTCATCAGCAATGTTAAACATAATAATGTCATACCCCAGCAGAGTGCCATCAGTCTTAAGTCTTCAGACATCCATGCTAAAGATGCAAACGACGTAATCGCAGTGAACAATGGAAAGTAATGTCTATAATGATGATCACCTAGTAAATATCGCATTGAAAACTTTTGAATAATAAAGCCAAGCGCCATTACAAAGCCAGCTAATAACCAAGATAAACGATCTATTTTAAATGGACCTAAGACATGTTGACCATGAATACCGAAAAAGCCAATGACTGCAAATAATACTGGCATGACTAGTATGTATAAATGTAATTTAATATATCTCATTGGCATAACTGGTGCTAAAAATAACAAGCCACTTATCAATGCAATGATAAGCGCAATAACAAACAGTGAAAATAGCAATTGAAAACTTAACACTGCATAACCTCCTTATTTCTAATCTCTCGCATAATTGCTTATGTATAAAAATAAAAACCTACAATAGTAGATTCTGTACATAATGGCAGAAAATTTACTATTGCAGGTTTCAGTTTAACTAGAACACTGCATCACGGTACGTTGATATACCTTGTTGCAGTGTTCTCTTTAAGCGTGCTCCCATGCACATATGTATATAAAATGTTACTTCTGTCTGTTCAATTCATCTTCATAAATATGCTTTGCCTAGACGAGACCTAACGTGTTATTCGTTTTAAACTTATAACATAAAATATAATTAAATTTCTGCTTCATGTCAAATTCATGAGCTTAACCTCTATTAAACCAATGATTGTAAAGATTTTGTAAATGCACCTGTACAGTTAGGCAGTATTTCCCGTCCTTTTAAAATAAAAAATTCGCAGTTATGATCATAACAATTCAAGTTAGGAAAAAAATCAATTACGCACAAGATAACTATGTACAATAAAGTTAACTCATAAGCAAAGGAGGTAATCTTAATGGGTATCATCGCTGGCATCATTAAAGTTATCAAAAGCTTAATCGAACAATTCACTGGTAAATAAGATTTCATAACAAACAAAGGAGGTCTTTCACATGGGTATCATTGCAGGAATCATTAAATTCATTAAAGGATTAATTGAGAAATTCACTGGTAAGTAAGTTATAAAAATCTCATAGATATGAACATCTTATTTGAAGGGGGCCATTCACATGGAATTCGTAGCAAAATTATTCAAATTCTTTAAAGATTTACTTGGTAAATTTTTAGGTAACAACTAATCTCAAACATTAACGATCAACAACTCATCACTATGTTAAATCAACATACAGGAGGACAAAACGATGGCTATTGTAGGTACTATCATTAAAATCATCAAAGCAATTATCGACATTTTCGCAAAATAATTTAAGCGAATTGAATACTTAAAATTCTCAGGCCACTATGCCAATAGGGATGGTGGCTTTGCTTTGTGTTGATTTATTGATGTGAGGTGAGTCTTGTTTGTTGCAAATAAATGGTCTTGGTTTTTTGTATAGGATGTTCTTGGTGGGACGTACGGAATATTCGTGATCTTTGTAGTCTGACGCGTTATATTTTTGTGGCGTGTTTTATGTTTGATACTCGAGTTTTGAGACATTCATGATTTGGCATGCGAAATCTTAATGATCTTCATGATCTAGCGCAAGATATATTGGCCACGTGCAGAATTGCGTTGCACGTTTAGACTGAAACACTCGTGTGACCGTAAGTGTTAATAGTACATTGATAGCTGCATTTACTTCGCTCATTTTTATGACTGTTAAACAATGATTGTACCTTCAATTAACAGTTGGTACGATGGTTTTGCCATTTTTCATCAACGTAAATATAAAAAGGACTAAGACACATACATGTCCTAGCCCTATGGATAAAATGCAAATTTCTGCTTTATCAAAACTATCACACTTTAGATAGATTGAAAACAAAAAGATCCTAAGAACACCTTAACTTTTTATTAATTGTCATAAATTGCAAACAATTAAGCCACAATTCAAAAATGATTATACTTCATTCAACTTATCGTGCTGGTCTAATTTGCCATTGATATGGATCTTCAAATTGTTGCCAATCTACATCAATTTCTTGCGCATTGACTAAGCATGCATCGAGTTCTTTTGTTAATTTTTCTTCATCTAAGTCGGTACCAATAATGACAAATTGTGTATGACGATCGCCATATTCTGGATCCCATTCAGCTACGACGTCTTGGCGTTCTGCTAATATTTGCGTTTGTTGCGCTTCAGACATACTAGCCACCCAATATGTAACTGGATGAATATTGCAAGATGACCCTGCTTGAGATAATAAACATGCTACGTGATTGTATTGTGCTAGCCATACGATACCTTTTGAGCGTACGACATTATTTGGCATGGTTTCTAACCAATCATTGAACCTTTTAGCATGGAAAGGAAGTCGACGTTTATATACAAACGATGATATACCATATTCTTCTGTTTCAGGTGTATGCGATGCATGCCCACCAGACTCAAGTTCTTTGATCCATCCTGCTGACTCGCTCGCTTTTTCAAAATCAAAACGCTGCGTATTTAAAACTTCTTTTAAATCTACTTCAGAATTTGTTGTCTTAATAATTTTAGCAGTCGGTTGCAATGCACTTAACACTTTTTCTAACTTCGCTAGTTCTTCTTCACTAATTAAATCAATTTTATTAATAATCAATACATCACAAAATTCAACTTGGTCAATTAATAAATCAGCAATCGAACGCTCATCTGTTTCATCAACGCTTTGATCACGATCCATCAATAAATCTTCTGAGTTGATGTCATGTACGAAGCGGTTAGCATCCACAACTGTAACCATTGTATCTAAACGGCAAATCGCTGTAAGATCAATGCCAAGTTCATCATCAATATATGAGAAAGTTTGTGCAACAGGTACTGGCTCTGAAATCCCTGTTGACTCAATAACAATTTGATCGATGCCACCTTTTTTCACTAAACGCTCAACTTCTTTTAATAAATCATCTCTAAGTGTACAACAGATACAACCATTAGAAAGTTCGACTAATTTTTCATCTGTACGCGATAGTCCCCCACCATCTGCGACAAGATCTTTATCGATATTAACTTCACTCATATCATTTACAATTACCGCGATACGTCGACCTTCACGATTTTGTAAAATATGATTTAACAACGTTGTTTTCCCCGAGCCTAAATAACCACTTAATACCGTAACTGGAATTTTAGCCATATATATACCCTCACTTCAATTTATTTGTAAATAGGAATAATTCCGTTTTACATTATATAGGAGCGTTTCATCTTTCGCAATCTTCGATAATAAAAAAATAGTATACTTAATTAAATTATTGAGCGCTTTACTTTATAATGGAGACAAAGATATATCTCACGAAAGAGAATCGAGGTGTATAAACATGCTATTTGTCATTTTAGTTTTATATGTCATTGGTATTGCATTTATTCTACTCAGTGTTTTTGGTTCAAAGACTGAAGGATTATCTACGAAACATACGTTATATACCATTGGCAGTGCTATTATAACGATTGCTATTTTCATTTCAATTGGCTATGCCATTCAATACTTAACTGCAGCGCTTTATGGTTTATAAGGTGAAGATGATTTATGGCGGGTAGTTCCAGAGAGGTTAACTTGCGTTGATTTTGATAAAGTGATCATAGCTTTTGGTACTTGAGGATTTTGTTGTTGCTGTTTGGAATGTGGATATGTTTAATGCGGGACAGTAATTTAAGTTGTGTTTTTACAATTGTGAGTGTGATATTTCGATTCGGTTCGAATCACTTTACATGGGAATAAATTAAATTAAAAAGAAGCGGCCTAGTGTCAGTTGTGATTATACTGAAGCGCTCCCTCCAAAGTAGACATTGAAAAAATGAAAATTTTGAAGGGAGCTTTATTTATTAATATGATATGTAGTTTAGCTATTAATTTTTTTCAGGTCATCCTTAATGCTGTCTATCTCAGACATGGCACTTTTAACCCAATCTCCTTGAGCTGCGCCTTTAAAATTAGCTTTAAAAGCTTCGCAATGCTGCGCCATTTGTTCAATCAATACTTTTTCTTCACCTTTTAATTCATTTTCAATATTTTTCTGTTTTTTCTTATGTTCAGGTGCAATAACTGTGCGAATATTTACTTTTTGAGCATCCTTTATCATTGACGATATACTCGGTACTATATCCGGTCCTATAACTGGTCCTACCATTGGACTCATTTAATCTCCTCCAAATTATCAATCACTTAGTTTATCTAACTGATTTTTATAAGATTTTTTTAAGTCTTCTTTATATTCTTCTAATTTCCATTCTTGCTTTCTAATTATCTCATTGATTTCTTGCTCATACGCTTCTATATTTCTCGTCATTTTCCTTTGTGCATCTTCACTATAATTCATTTCGTGTTTCAAATATTGAAAAACATCATAACTACGTTCATTTTCTTTTCGAGCTCTATGCCTAAACTCATTCAAATTTTGCAGTTCATTCTCTATACGTTTTTTCTCATATTCATATGATTCTTCTAATTCATTTTTATTATTAATTCGATTGAACATCATAGTAATCCACCTATTTGTGATGCAAGCACTTGATCTTTATCAACGATTTCATTAATACTAGATCTAACTCTTAGAATATAATTTGATACAGAAGACCCTATCGTTGAAAGTTGTCTTTCTTTTGCAGATATCATTTGTTCAGGATCTCCTACCATACTACTTTCATTCACATGACCTTCATCTAAAGCTTCTAGCACTTCACTCACAGTTATATCTTTACCTACAGCGTTTCCAGCTTTTTGCGCGTCTTCCCAATTTTTTTCAAATTTCTTTTCCTTTTCATTATACATTTTTTTAATTTGATTAATTTCATCATCTATCAGTTGACTGAATGACTGCGCAATTGTTAAAGCTGATAAACTTTCTAAAGCTTTTTGTTGCGAAGAAGATAACCAACCTCCATTTGTAGTCATCATATTTGTTCTAAGTAATTCTATACTAGCTAATTTAGATATGGCATTATTAGAATGCTTTACAAATGACTTATTATTTTCTTCTACATAACCTTGTAGTTTTTTAAGTTCTTTTTTTATAGCTTTTTGTTCTTGTTCAGTTAAGAATCCATCCATTGAATGACCTTTACCATTTTCAATCACTATCTCATGTCCAAAATAAACATATTTCGTATATCCCTGAATAAAATTAGTTAACTCATCTTTATTAGATACAACTCTAGTAATGTTACCTTTATATCCTTTATATAATTTAAATAATCGAGAATTAGGGTCTAAGCCAATAGCTGATATGGGAGCTGGATTATAAACAACGATATTAGGAATACCATTACTCATACCTAATATTACCGCTTCTCTACCGCCTAATGAATGCCCAGTAATAAAATCAATATCATACTTATTTTTTATTTTTTGATGAACTCTTGTGTTTCTTCATAATGTTTGCTTTTATCAGACGGAGGAAATGTTCCAATTTGGACACCGGAAATTAAATCCTTTCTAGTCTCAGCTGAGTCAATTTTATCTTGTTTTGTTGTTGCAAACCCTGGTAGCAAAAGTTGCTTCGCAAGAGCTTCCTTTTTGAAGTTTGTTCCAGTCATGCCAATAATCACTTTCCCGGTATCTTTGTTTAGGAAAGCTGATGCTGTCACACCGTGTTTTTTATCTGTGTGACTATCTATATACTCAAGATTAGAAGGGAATTTTTTTCCTGCTTTTAAGTCTTCAATTTGATCGTGTATTTTATCTTTTTTTAATCCATGATTATTAGCATTTTCTATTTCATAACTAACACTAGATATGGAGCTTGTTGCCTCGGAATTGCTTTTTAAATTACCTGGATTTATAGTATAATCCTTATTTTTCATATTTATTTATCCTCGCTTGGATTAAAGTAGACACTATCTGTGAAGTAAATATTTTCTTCCTTATTTTCAACAAAGGTAAATTCAATATTTTTATATCCGACTGATGAACCTTTTAAATTACCTGACCCTTTCAATAATAATTTAGGCGCTTTTTTCGTCGGTATATTGTATCGCTTCCTTAATTGTTCAACATTATAATCGCTGTTTTTCAGTTGATACTGCGCAGAATATATTGGTACTTCTGGGTTATATGACACTTCGTCCTCTTTATAGTTTTCCAATTCTTTGAAATTCCCGTATTGTACAAAGAATTTAAATTCTTCAATTTCTTTTTTTACTTTTTCGTCATCGATTGGTTTTAATGGAATGATTTTATTCTTTTCCATTTTTACAGGATACCTTTTTGTATGATTGTGTGTCATTCCATCGCTATCTTCAACAACTTCTCTAACAATATAATTCCCTTTAGCCGTTCTAGTATTTCTATTAATTTCTAAAACTACTCCCCTAGATTCCAGATTTTCTCCTTTTAATTGAATTTTCATTTCAGATCTAATTAGCCAAGTACCTTTATCATCTTTTTTAAATTCTCCATCTCGATATCCTTCTTTATCATAAAAGTCTTCTAGATTTTCAGTAGGATACATATCTAACGTTTTCGCAAAACTTTTTTTGATTTGCTCTTCTTTTGAATCTGTTTTATTTGTTTGTTCATCTTTCATATTTCCACATCCTCCAATAAAAATGATTAAAAGTAATACACACATGTACAAAGCATTTTTTTTAATATACTTCATCATTTCACATCTCTCTGCTTTAATTTTATAAACATTTGAATATTTCATACAACTTATTAAAATAGTGATTATTCAACTTTTATGTTATCAAACAAAACTCACTTAATCAATTTAATATATATAACTAATTTAACTTTATTATTAAATATTCTAACGTCATTTTTTATATTAGTAATTATATTTATTTATCCTCGCTTGGATTAAAGTAGACACTATCTGTGAAGTAAATGTTTTCTTTCTTATTTTCAACAAAGGTAAATTCAATATTTTTATATCCAACTGATGAGCCTTTTAAATTACCTGAACCCTTCAATAATAATTTAGGCGCCTTTTTCGTCGGGATATTATATCGCTTCCTTAATTGTTCTACATTATAATCACTGTTTTTCAATTGATATTGTGCAGAGTATATTGGTACTTCTGGGTTATATGACACTTCGTCCTCTTTATAGTTTTCCAATTCTTTGAAATTCCCGTATTGTACAAAGAATTTAAATTCTTCAATTTCTTTTTTTACTTTTTCATCATCAATTGATTTTAATGGAATCATTTTATTATTTTCCATTTTCACAGGATACCTTTTTGTATGATTGTGTGTCATTCCATCGCTATCTTCAACAACTTCTCTAACAATATAATTCCCTTTAGCCGTTCTAGTATTTCTGTTAATTTCTATAACTGCTCCCCTAGATTCCAGATTTTCTCCTTTTAATTGGATTTTCATTTCAGATCTAATTAGCCAAGTCCCTTTATCATCTTTTTCAAATTCTCCATCTCGATATCCTTCTTTATCATAAAAGTCTTCTAGATTTTCAGTAGGATACATATCTAACGTTTTCGCAAAGCTCTTTTTAATCTGTGTTTCTTTCGAATCTCCAGTGATCTTATTACTTTCGCATCCTGCCATTAATACGATTAAAATTAATATAAATATGTATAATTTCTGAAAACACTTCATCTTGTCACATCTCTTTGCACATTTTTTGATATTTGATTATTTCATCAAACTACACATTGTAATTTAACTTTACTTACTTGGTATGAATTCAACACTATCGTTAAAATAAATATTCTCACCTTTTCTTTCAACAAAAGTAAATTCAATATCGTTTTGACCAACTGAGAAATTTTTAAAATCTCCTCCACCTTTCAAAAGTAACTTCGGTGTTTCTTTTGTTGAAATGTCATATCTTTTACGTAGTTGCCTTACATTGTAATCATCGTTGTGTAATTGATATTTAGCCGAATAGATTGGTGCTTCAGGATTATATGAAAACTCACCATTGTTGTATTTTTCGAAATTTTTAAAGTTTCCATATTGCACAAAAAACTTGAAGTTTTCAATTTCTTTTTTTATTTTCTCGTCATTAATTTGTTCAGTAGGAATAATTTTATTTCCTACCACTTTCACTTCGTATTTTTCCTCCTTATCTTTATTTACACGATTATTATTTTCACTTATTTCTTTCAAAACAAAGAAACCTTTGGCTGTTTTGGTATTTCTATTAATATATAATTGCATACCTCTTGTTTTCATCACTTTGCCCTTTGGCTGTTTAACTATTTCGGATCTAATTAGCCAAGTACCTTTATCATCTTTTTTAAATTCTCCATCTCGATATCCCTCTTTGTCATAAAAGTCTTCTAGATTTTCAGTAGGATACATGTCTAACGTTTTTGCAAAACTCTTTTTAATTTGTGCTTCTTTTGAATCTTCTTTTGGCTTTTCTGAAGTATCGCTTGATTTATCACAACCTATTATAAAAACACTCAAAACCATAACAATTATGTACAGTACAACTCTTTTTAAATATCTCATCATTTCACACCCTAATATTTAATTATCAACACTATTTTTTCGCTGGCTTATAACTTAAATAATCAATGACTGAAATATCCCTATCTTCTTTTGAAAAGTCTATTTCTAACCTTTTATATCCAACAGAACTTCCTTTTAAGTCCCCGTCAATATGCATTTTTAACATTGGAGCTTTATCAGTAGGAATGTTATAACGACTGCTTAATTGCTTAACATTTTCATCTTTATTGCTCATTTTATATTCCACGTCATAACTTGGAACATTCCAATTTATTGACACGTCGCCATTGTTGTAATTTTCCAAATCCTTAAAATTTGCATATTGTCCAAAAAACTTAAAATTTTCTATTCTTTCTTTAAGGTCTGGATCGTTTACCTTGTCTAATAAAATAATTTTATTGTTTTTCATTTCAACTTTATAATTTTTTCTATCTGAAAATTTATCCTTTTCATAAAATTTCTTAACAAAATAATATCCCTTAGCCGTTCGAGTATTTCTATCCAGATTTAAAACCATACCTTCATCATCCAATTCGTCTGATTTATTGCTTTTAGCAAAATCTGTATATATAGTCCACATTCCTTTGTCGTCCTTTTTAAATTCGCCATCACGGTATCCTTCTTTATCATATAAGTCCTCGAGATTCTTAATTGGATACATATCCAATGTTTTCGCAAAACTCTTTTTGATTTGTTCTTCTTTTGAATCTTCTTTTGATTTTTCTGCAGTATCGCTTGAACTATCACAACCTATTATAAAAACACTCACAACCATAACAATTATGTAAAGTACAACTCTTTTAAAATATCCCATCTTTTCACTTCTCTCTTGTTTCAAATTAGTTTATGCCCTTGGTTTTATTTACTATTTACTGTGTGAGGGACCGAAGTTCAAAAAATCACTCATAAAAGTCTCATCATCTTTCTCCTTAGAAAATGTGTATTCTATCTGTTTATATCTAACTGAGCTACCTTTAATATCGCCGTCTATATGCAGTTTTAATATTGGAGACTGCTTGGTTGTAATTGGGTACTTTTCTCTAAGTTTTTTTACATTTCCATCACTATTATTCCTTTTGTACTCTGCTTCATAATAAGGAACATTTAAATTGCTAGATATTCTTCCATTTTTATAATTTTTCAAGTCTTTAAAATCGGCATATTGCCCGAAAAATTTAAAATTTTCTATTTTTTGTTTAATATTTTCATCTTCTACTTTGTCCAATAGAACTATCTTATTGTTTTTAAATTCAACACGGTATTTTTTTCGCGTGCCAACTTATCCACTTCATCATAAGTTGTTCTTACAGTATAATATCCTCTTGCTGTCCTCGTATTTCTATTAAAATGTAGTACCATACCTTCGCTATTCATTTCACCTTGTTTGTTGCTTTTAGCAAAATCTGTTGATATTGTCCATGTACCTTTGTCCCCCTTTTTAAATTCACCATCACGGCATCCTTCTTTATCGTATAAATCCTCGAGATTCTTAATTGGGTACATTTCTAATGTTTTCGCAAAACTCTTTTTGATTTGTGTTTCTTTCGAATCTCCAGTAATCTTATTACCACCACCGCAAGATGTTACAAAAATGATTAGAATCAATAGGATTATGCACAATCTGATCCTTTTTATAGACCTCATTGTTTCACACCATCCTTATCATTTGTCATCTTTATTAGTTTTCGCTGGCTGGTAATCCAAAGAATCTATTACTGATAAATGGCTATTTTCGCGTTTTGAAAAATCAATTTCTAACTTCCTATCTCCAACGGAACTCCCTTTCAAATTACCATCAATATGCATTTTTAATACCGGTGATTTATCAGTAGGAATATTATAACGACTTCTTAATTGCTTAACATTTTCATCTTTATTACTCATTTTATATTTCACGTCATAACTTGGAACATTCCAATTTATTGACACGTCGCCATTGTTGTAATTTTCCAAATCCTTAAAATTTGCATATTGTCCAAAAAACTTAAAATTTTCTATTTTTTGTTTAAGCTTTTTATCTTCTACTTTATCCAATAAAATGATTTTATTATTTTTCATTTTAACTTTATAATTTTTTCTATAAGGTAATTTATACTTGCGATAAAACGTCCTGACAAATTAGTACCCCTTAGCTGTACGTGTGTTTCTATCTAAGCTCAAGAACATGCCTTCATTACTTAGCTCACCCGGTTTATTACTTTTGGCGAAATCTGTATACATCGTCCAAGTCCCTTTATCGCCTTTTTCAAACTCACCATCTCGATATCCTTCTTTGTCGTATAAATCCTCGAGATTCTTAATAGGATACATATCTAACGTTTTCGCAAAGCTCTTTTTGATTTGGTCTTCTTTTGAGTCTTCTTTTGCTTTTTCAGCAGTAACACTAGATTTATCACAGCCTATTATAAAAATACTCAAATCCATAATGCTTATGTACAATACGTCTCTCTTTAAATTTCTCATTATTCCACATCTTTCTTGTCTGATTTTTTATTGAATCTCTACTGATTATCTTTTGATGGGTTAAAATTTAAAAAATCACTGACAGAAATTTGGTTATCTTTTTGCTTTGAAAAGATATATTCCACTTTTTTATATCCTATCGAGCTACCTTTTATATCCCCATCTATATGAAATTTTAAAGTTGGCGATTCACTGGTTGTAATTGGATAAACATTTCTAAGTTTTTTTACATTTCTATCACTATTTTCTACTTTGTACTCTGCTTCATAATATGGAACATTTTCATTGCTCGATATTTTCCCGTTTTGATAATTTTTCAAGTCTTTAAAATCTGCATATTGCCCAAAAAATTTAAAATTTTCTATTTTATGTTTGAGTTTTTCATCTTCTACTTTATCTAAAAGGACTATTTTATTATTTTTTAGTTCAATACGATAATCTTTCCTTTGCGGCATCTTATCCTCTTCGTTATAAGTTTTTCTTACAAAGTAATATCCTTTAGCCGTCCGCGTATTTCTATTCAAATGTAATACCATACCTTCACTATCCAATTCACCCGCTTTATTACTTTTGGCAAAATCTGTATATATCGTCCACGTCCCCTTATCACCTTTTTCAAATTCGCCATCTCGATATCCTTCTTTGTCATATAAATCTTCAAGATTTTTGATTGGGTAAATATCTAATGTTTTCGCAAAGCTCTTTTTAATTTGGTCTTCTTTTGAGTCTTCTTTTGATTTTTTTGCATTCTCGCTTGAACTATTACAACCAATTATAAAAATACTCAACACCATAATGCTTATGTACAATACTACTCTTTTTGAATCCCTCATTTTTTCACTTCTCTCTATCATGTTAATATTTGTTGAGTACTATCAACCTTTGTGTTATTTTTAGTCACTTGGAATTAAGTTTAATCCATCTGAAAAATATATATTTTCTTTTTTATTTTCTATGAATATAAATTCAATTTCCTTATATCCAACTGAAGACCCTTTCAAATCCCCCGAACCTTTCAACAACAATTTAGGCGCCTTTTCTGTTGGAATATTATATCTTTTTCGTAATTCTTTAACATTATAATCATCATTTTTCAGTTTATATTTCGCTGAATAAATAGGAGCTTCAGAATTATAGGAAATGTCACCATTTTCATAATTCTCTATTCCTTTAAAACTGCCATATTGCACAAAAAACTTAAAGTTTTCAATTTCCTTTTTCAACTTTTCATCTTTTATCTCCTCAGTTGGAATAATTTTATTGTTTATCATTTTCACAGGATACTTTTTTTCTGTTTCTCTTTCATCAAGGCTTTTTCTTGAATCTATTTCTTCTATTGAAAAATAACCGGTTGTGGTCCTAGTATTTCTATTCATGTATAATATCATGCCTCTTGAAGTTAAACTTTTACCTTTTGGTTGAATTATCATTTCAGATCTAACAACCCACGTCCCTTTGTCTCCCTTTTTAAATTCTCCATCTCGATATCCTTCTTTGTCGTATAAATCTTCAAGATTTTTGATTGGGTACATATCTAATGTTTTCGCAAAGCTCTTTTTAATTTGTATTTCTTTTGAATCTTCAGGAGTGTCAAATACGCCACTGCAACCTGATACTAATAGAATAAAGACCGATGTACCTATACACAACGCGCATTGTCTAAAATTATTCATTGTTCCGTATCCCCTTTTTTTATCATAGTTAATAGTCCTCACTTGGGGTAAACTCCAAACTATCAGTAAAAAATACATTCTCTTCTTGATTCTCAACGAAGGTAAACTCAATGTCCTTATGTCCAATTGATGAACCTTTTAAATCTCCAGTACCTTTCAACAACAATTTAGGAGCTTTTTTGGTTTGAATGTCATACATTTTACGTAATTGTTTTACATTATAATCATCATTACTTAATTGAAATTTAGCAGAATAAGTAGGTGCTTCTGCGTTATATGAATAATCACCATTTTGATAATTCTTTAATCCTTTAAAATCACCATATTGTGAGAAAAACTTAAAGTTTTCAATTTCTTTTTTTATGCCTTCGTCATTAATTGGACCAATCGGTATTATTTTATTATTTACCATCTTTACTGGATAACGCTTTTCTTTATCTTCTGTCTTTTTTAATGTATCGTTACTTGTTACATCTACAATAAAATATCCTTTTGCCGTTCTTGTATTTCTATTTAAAAATAGATACATACCTCTTGACCTCATAATTTTACCTTTTGGCTGTTTAACCATTGCTGAACTGATAACCCAAGTCCCCTTATCACCCTTTTTAAATTCGCCATCTCGATATCCTTCTTTGTCATATAAGTCCTCGAGATTCTTAATTGGGTACATATCTAACGTTTTCGCAAAACTCTTTTTAATTTGTTCTTCTTTGGAACCTTCTTTTGTTTCATCACTTTTGCCACAACCTGCTACAATAACTATTAAAATCAAGATACTTATGCACAATCCAATCCTTTTTAAATATCCCATCTTTTCACATCTCTCTGTTTTAGAATTATTTCTACACTTAATAAACTTTAGCTACCTCCATCAGATGGTCCAAAATTCACAAAATCTCTTACAGCTGTTTCTTGGTCTTTTACTTTTGAAAAATTATATTCTATATTTTTATAACCAACTGAACTTCCTTTTATGTCGCCATCTATATGTAATTTTAATACTGGCGACTTTTTGGTTGTAATAGGATAAACTTCTCTAAGTTTTTTTACATTTTTATCCGTATTACTCATTTTATATTCTGCATCGTAGCTTGGCACATTATCTGTACTTGATATATTTCCATTTTTATAATTTTTAAGATCTCTAAAATCAGCATACTGACTAAAGAATTTAAAATTCTCTATTTTATTTTTGAGATTTGGATCTTCTACATTATCCAAAAGAACTATTTTATTATTTTTAAGTTCAACATGATATTTTTTTTGTTGATCTTTTTCATTAAATTCATCATGAGCTTTATTCATATAATAATATCCTGTTGCCTTCTTTGTATTTCTATTAAGGAATAAAACCATACCTTCGTCATCTATTTCACCCGGTTTGTTACTTTTTGAAAAACTTGTGAGTAAAGTCCACGTCCCCTTATCTCCCTTTTTAAATTCGCCATCTCGATATCCTTCTTTGTCGTATAAATCCTCGAGATTTTTGATTGGATACATATCTAACGTTTTCGCAAAGCTCTTTTTAATTTGTTCTTCTTTGGAATCTTCTTTTGTTTCATCACTTTTACCACAACCTGCTACCATAACTATTAAAATCAAGATACTTATGTACAATACAAACCTTTTTGAATATCCCATCATTTCACGTCTCTCTGTTTTAGAATTATTTCTACATTTAATAAACTTTAGCTATCTTCATCAGACGGCCCAAAATTTAAATAATCTCTTAATGTTGTCTCTTGATCTTTAACTTTTGAAAATTTATATTCTATTTTTTTGTATCCAACTGAACTTCCTTTTATATCACCATCTATATGTAACTTTAATATTGGAGCCTTTTTCGTTGTAATTGGATAAATATCTCTAAGTTTTTTTACATTTGTATCACTATTATTCAATTTGTATTCTGCTTCATAGCTCGGTACATTTTCATTAGTTGTTATACTTCCATCTTGATAATTTTTTAAATCTTTAAAATCGGCATACTGACTAAAAAAATTTAAAATTTTCAATTTTTTGTTTAAGTTTTTCGTCTTCTACATTATCTAAAAGAACAATCTTATTATTTTTAAGTTCAACATGATATTTTTTTTGTTGATCTTTTTCATTAAATTCATCATGAGCTTTATTCATATAATAATATCCTGTTGCCTTCTTTGGTATTTCTATTTAGATATAAAACCATGCCTTCGTCATCTATTTCACCCGGTTTGTTACTTTTTGAAAAACTTGTGAGTAAAGTCCAAGTCCCCTTATCGCCCTTTTTAAATTCACCATCTCTATATCCTTCTTTGTCGTATAAATCCTCGAGATTCTTAATTGGATACATATCTAACGTTTTCGCAAAGCTCTTTTTGATTTGTTCTTCTTTTGAACCTTCTTTTGCTTCATTACCTTTGCCACAACCAGCTATAACAACTATTAAAATTAAGATGCTTATGTACCATGAAAGTCTTTTTAAATATCGCATCGTTTCACGTCTCTCTGTTTTATACTTCATTTATATTCTCTTTTCATATAAATAATTAATTATTTTGTATATTTCTCTTTTACGTTACCAAATTATACATATACAATCAATTTAATTTCTTAATTAAATTTGTACTTATTATTATGTTGCATTATTTTTTATTATTGTTTCATTTGATTTAAACCCTCTTTGAAATCAAGGTTTTAGTAGGAAAATCCATAATCATCGTATTAAAGATTAATTGCTTTTTATCAATATTTGCCATTTTAACTATTTATTAAAAATTATTAAATCGACTTAATAAACGTATTTTTCTTAATATTCAGTGTTATGATAGAGTTACAATTTTTAGAGGAGTGATAGATATGAAATTAAAAAAGGTTTTAGTAGCTACGGCAATGGTAGGTGTATTAGCAACTGGCGTTGTTGGATATGGTAATCAAGCAGATGCGAAAGTGTATTCTCAAAATGGACTCGTACTACATGATGACGCAAACTTCTTAGAACACGAGTTAAGTTATATCGATGTGTTACTAGATAAGAATGCTGACCAAGCTACAAAAGACAACTTAAGATCATACTTCGCCGATAAAGGATTACATTCAATCAAAGACATCATCAACAAAGCTAAGCAAGACGGCTTTGATGTTTCAAAATATGAACACGTAAAATAAATTCAATAATGCTTTGTAACAAAGCTCAAAAAAACAGCTCAATGACGTTGAAGTCAGTGATTAACTCACTAGTTTCATTACATCATTAAGCTGTTTTATTTTATTAATTATTTTTCTAATTTTGGTGTTGTGCGTTCAACTTTCTTTTCACCTAATGGATAAAACCAAGTGATCGGGAAATCATTAGTATCGAAACCAACTATTTTATCACCATATAACTTGTAGTAAGCGGGTGTATTTTCCATTCTTTCATCAAACTCACGATCTGCTTTTTCTTCAGGTGTTTCTTCAATATCAATCTCTTTAGTTACCAATTTGCTAAGGGGGTCACCAGTAATTGGATCAACTACTGCGAAGTTAAGCTTTTCTCCATTTTGTAATCTGAACCCTGCACCATGTGAGTCAAAGCTAAATTCACCTTTTTCATTAACTTGTAAATCAGGGAACAATTGTGCTTCACCTAGTTCAGAATATACTTTCACTACTGCGTTTGCGAATTTAGTCTTCCCTTTAATTACTTTAGTACCTTCTTTATCAAGAATACCTTTACCTTTGTCTGTATGATATAAGCTTCCATAAATTTCATCTACTTGTAAATCTTCTTCATCATTTTTTAAAACATTAACTTTTTTTACTTTAGTATGTTCATATTTAGTTTCTGCTTTATCAATATCTTCTAAACTTGTTACTTTAGTTTTGAAAATTAAAGGTTTTAATGCATCTTCTTCATCATCAGGTACAAATGTTAATGAAATATCATCATTTTTCTTTAACTCTAAATTATCGAAACGTTTCGTTTTGAAATCAAAATCAAAGTACCCTTTATCTTTAATAGTCATCCAGATACCATCTGAACTAGCTTTAGTATCTTCTTTACTAACTCCGCCCTTAACGCTCTCTTCAAAATTAATAAATTTATTATTAATAGAAAGTGCAACTTTACCTTTTACAGACGTATGACCTTTAATAATACCTGAACCTTCAGTAATTGGTTCGATGAAAACTTGATGATGTCCATTTTTCTTATCTAATTGCTTTTCAGGCACTTTATAGGCATTTTCATATCGAGGCGTAGTATATGTAGCTTTAGCTTCTGTACTTTCTTCCTCATCACCAGCTTTTTCAGTTGTAGCTTCTTCCAATTCTTCATCCTCTTCATCGTCAAATAAACCTTCCGTTGAAGATGAAGTTACTTCAATCTCTTGGTTATGGACAATTTTTCTTCCGTTTAAGTCATACTCAAATTTTCCATCTTCCTTTGACATCACTAGCTCACTATTTCCACTATCAAATGAACTCACATCTTTTTTGTCTATGCTTAATAAAATTAATTGATTTGGTAATGTAGTACCTGTGACTTTTTGATCTCCTGGCTTGATAGGATCCAATTTGACAGTATTCTTTTTTGTTTGATCCGCATTTATTTCTTTATTATTTTGAACAATTTGTGACGTAGTTTCAGATTCTTCTGTTTTATTCACATTGTGATTTCCAATAGCATCACTAGTTTCTGATGCTTCTGCTTCGCCATATGTCATGATATATAACATAGTAATTGCAACAGATACTAAACCGACTTTCATTTTACGTAATTTAAAATTTTCCCTCATGATTTACTCCCTCGAATATTATTAGTTTAATTCAACATTAATTTCTTTTATTTTAGTACCATCGATTACATCACCCATGCGGTGTTCTTGTAACTTTTTATTTAATTCAAATGTGTAATAGTCTCCATTATTCATAGTAACTGTAATTTTGCTGTCTTTAGGTTCTGTTTTATAAAGATCATGATTATCAATTAATTGTTTTCTCAATTTAAAATCTAATTCTTTTAATGAAATTTCTTCTTTATTAATTTCAAAATGCGATGATGCTACTGTAGCTGAATTTGAGCTTACTTTTTTTGAAACTTTTAGATTTACATTTTTGAGTGTATCTATATAGCTTTTACTATTCGGTTTACTAATTCCACCTATTGAATAATTAGTAGCGTCTTTAGTTGTTCCTTCTCTAACTACAAACACATCAAACAGAGTACCATCTATCATATCTTTTAATTTTTCTTTATCTGAACCTTTCAAATCAATTACATTTAATTGGTGAGTAATCTCATCTACAAATTCAACTTTGTTCCCTTCTTTATAACCTTTTAAATTTTTATAATTAAAGTTAGGACCAGTATAATATGTTTTTAAATTAAATGTATCATTTGATACTGCTCTTAAATCGCTGTACTCGCTTGCTTTTACTGGCTGAGCAGTAGTTGTAATCATCCCTGTTGTTAAAATCCCTAGTGCTAAACTTGCTTTAGCAATATTTTTTAATTTCATAATTCTATGCTCCCAATTTTTAGTCTATTTGATTTATTCTATTACGCAATACGAACAATCCTCATTCATTATAATGAGCAACGGTCGTGCTTCACATTAAACTTACTTTAACTAAAAATTAATCATTATTAAGTAATTTAATAAATAGTTAACTAATATCATTTAATTCCTATCGATCTACTCTCTTTTATTTACGAATAACACTTTATCTCAACTTAATCTTTATTTAACTACTTATTCTGTACACAATTTCGACACAAAAAAGACACTGCGCTTTCACAGTGCCTAAATTTAATGTTCGTTTTTGGTATGATCGATTCATTCGTTATTTTTAGAAAAATTTTTCATAAATACATTAATAGATTCGTAGAACGATACAATTGTTTAAATAAACATTTGTTGAAGCAAAGCTTGCTTTTGTTTCTTTATTAGATAGATTTTTCTTTCTAGTAATTCAATTTTTCTATTGAGAAAACAAACGAAAGAAGCAATTTTTAATTGTTCGTTTAAACAAGGTAAATGTAAAGAGAAATTTAACACCGTATTTTCATGTATTCTTTTACTACCTGTACCAGTAGAATATTTTTCCTTACTTTTATAAAAGCTTGGTCTAGAGATATAGCTGATAAAATAGTTAGGTTCAATCTTTTCGGTATTTATTTCAAACGCTGGCACATCACTTGATGAATAAAGTCCATCAAATTTTTTTGGCACTATGTCAAATGCTCCATTGAAAAAGTTTTGTTTCCCATAAATAAATTGACCTTCAAATCTCTTATAATAATTCGTAGCTCCTAGTTTTAATACTCGATTTATATTAGCTTTCTCTATCCCTTTACAATGTAATTTTACAGTTAGCAATTCTGACTTACTAATATTTATTGCAGGTCGTATGTTTATTGGTTTATACATAAAGTCCTTAAATCTAGCAAATCTCCACTCTGGATAATCATTTCCATTCTCATCCTTAAATCGCAATTCCTGTGAGAAGATTTTCTGCAAATAGCCTTTTTTCTGTTGTTGAAGTAATTCAAGTTTTTGTTCTTCTAATTCAATTTGTCGGTCAAGTTTGCTGAAGAACTTGCCTATTTTTTGCTGTTCTTCAAATATAGTTGGGGTGAAGATTTTTAAATTAGCAATTTCTTTGAAGTTTAGACCTTCTCGACTACCTCCACTTTGTGCAAGGAAAATTTTCCTTTTTCCTTTTCTTGATAATAGATACTGTCCAAAAAAAATATAATAATACTCTTTTTTCAATCTAATAATACATACATGTTGATTTAAATTAGCATGCGTTTCAACTATCGAATTAATGGCTGTTCTACCTATTGATGCTCCTGTAATATTTAAAAGAACATCACCATAGTACGTTCTACTATTTTTCATCTCATCATCTATATCTTTACTAATATAAACTAAGTCATTAAGATTTAATTTACCATTTCTAATATTTTGACTCCTTAAAAATGGTATGCCTTTGTTTGTATAGTTTTCACTTCCACCTTTGGGAGTCTTTCCACTACCTATTTTGGTAGTAAGATCCCCTAACTGCTTCTCTTCCCATTCGCCTTCAAATCCTGGGAATCTCAACTCTGGCACATTTTTCTTTTGTGTATTACTCATCTTTCAACACCCCAAGTTCTTTCAGGTATGCATTAATTTCTTGTTCAATTTCTGCGATTTCTTTATCGATATTTTTCAAATCTTGTTGGACTTGATCTAAATCAATCGGTGCTTCTTCTTCGAATGTATCGACATACCTCGGTATGTTTAGGTTGTAATCGTTATCGGCAATCTCTTGTAATGTCGCACTGTAACTGTATTTATCAATCGTTTCTTTACGCTTATATGTGTCAATAATACGTTCGACTTGGGCATCGCTTAAATGGTTTTGATTTTTTCCTTTTTCAAAATCATTGGATGCATCGATAAATAATACGTTATCGTCTTGTTGGCGACATTTTTTAAATACAAGGATACATGTTGGAATACTTGTCCCATAGAAAATATTGGCAGGTAAGCCAATCACGGCTTCTAAGTAGTTCTTTTCTTCGATTAAATAACGACGAATGACACCTTCTGCGGCCCCTCGGAATAATACACCATGTGGTAGTACGACTGCCATGGTCCCTTCATCGTCTAGGTAATGTACCATGTGTTGAATAAAGGCAAAATCTGCTTTGGATTTTGGCGCAAGTTTGCCGTAACCGCTGAAGCGTTCATCATTTTCAAATTTTGAATCTGCAGTCCATTTCGCACTGTATGGTGGGTTCGCAATAACCGCATCAAATGCATGGCCTAAAAAGGCTGGATTTTCCAACGTATCATCATTACGGATATCAAAATTCTCATAGCGCACATCATGTAATAACATGTTCATGCGCGCTAAGTTGTAAGTGGTATTGTTACGTTCTTGACCGAAATAACGATACACTTGCGTTTCTTTACCAACACGTAACAACAATGAACCGGAACCACATGTTGGGTCGTACACATGACGTAATTTATCTTTACCGTCTGTGACAATCTTCGCCAGTATCTTAGATACTTGTTGTGGTGTATAGAACTCGCCTGCTTTTTTACCCGCTGTCGCCGCAAAGCGCCCGATTAGGAATTCATATGCATCACCTAACATATCAATTTCCATGTCGCTGTGAACGAATGGTAAGTCGTCAAGGTTAACCATGACTTTGGAAATTAGTGCAGTACGTTCTTTGACATTGTTACCTAGTCGCGTTGAACTCAAATCCATATCGCTGAACAGTCCGATAAAGTCATTTTCACTTTCTTCACCTAGTGTTGATGTTTCAACTTTACGAATTGCCGTCGCCAGATGTTCGATATCGAAATCTTGCGTTTCAATTTCACGAATCATCGCGCTAAATAAATCTTGTGGCTCAATGAAGTAACCGACTTGATCAATTAATTCTGCTTTTAAGTCTTCACGGTATTCTTCATCTGCCCATGCTTCTTGATACGTGATGTCTTCACCTGACAAGGCATCTGCATATTCTTGTTCCGCTTTTTCAGATAAGAAGCGATAGAAAATCAAGCCTAAAATGTAATTGCGGAATTCACTCGCATCCATGTTCCCTCTTAAATCATTCGCAATCGACCATAATTTTTTATGTAATTCAGCTTGTTGCTGACGTTGTTTTTCAGTAATAGACATGTGATTCCTCCGCCTTTGAATAAGTAATTTATCTCTTTGTGTAATAGATTTATTATAACATTTGGTTATGTTGCGATGTGGAGAATTTTGATGTTGGTGGTGGAAATTTTTATATTCATAGAGATTGGAATAGGATTTATGAAACGCAAACCAAAACGGCTTAACGACGATATCGATTGATGCCTCCTTTTTGTATAAGCTATGCGCACCAATTTACATTTCACCGTTAAGCCGCTTCAATTACTTTTAATTATTCGTAATTATTTACTTTAAGTTAACTTCAATATCTTTAATTTGTTTGCTTTCTATGACTTCCCCCATATATTTAAATTTTAATTTAGATCTTAAATCAAGGTTATAAAAACTGCCATCTTTCAAGCTAATTTTAACCCTACCATCTTTTGAGATTGTTTTATAAAGTCCATATTTTTCGATTAGATGCTTTCTCAATTTAAAATCTAACTCTTTTAATGTTATTTTTTCTTTTTTAATATAATAAGGGTACCCTTTCACAAAAGCATCTTCACCTTTTTCCTTTGTAACATTTAATATTGGTGCACTGACAACTCCAGATGTTTTATTATTCTGTATTACACCACCAACAGTATAAAATATATCGTGCTTATCTCTTTTTTCTTGAACAAAGAAAACATCTAACCCCTCATAACTACGCTGTTGAAATTTACTTTTATCATTTCCAGGCAGTAAAACTTGAATCTTAATACCTCTAAACTTAAAACGTAAGTTGTTTTTACCATGTTTCAAAGCACTAATATTTTTCATTTCCATAGTCTTTCCAGTGTAGTATCGGTATAATGCTTCCTTGTCATGTTTATTTACTGACTTTTGATTTTGTTTTGCATGACCTGAATGAACTTCTGTTGTTAAAGTTCCTGTTGTTAAAATTCCTAAAGCTAATGCAGCTTTAGCTATCGCTGTTAATTTCATATTGTTTTGCTCCAATCTTAATATATTGGATTGTTTTCATTACGTAATTTGAATCATACATTTTTATTATAACGTGCATCGTTTCATACGATAATTAACCTCGATTTAAATATACTTGAATTATTCTTAATGAAAAACAAATATATTTTAATGTTCAGGTTAAATGACTTTCATTATTTCATTTAGTTGTTTTACTGGATTATCGTTTACTACAACTGATGATGTTACTCTGTTCTGCTCTTTGAATTACAAAAACAACTTAACAACAGTAATGTATTTAACACAGTTCCTTATATAAGGACACAGATGTCAATTCACATTTTGTCGTTAAGTCGCTTCTTAAGCTATTATGCTATTAACTCGAACTAATTTAAATTCACTTCAATGTTTTTAATTTTCTTACTGTCCATTACATCAAACATACGTTCAAAACTTAATTTTTCACTTAAATCAATTTCATGCTTCTTTTCGTCTTTCATATTGATAACAATTCTACCTTTATCAGACGTTCCTTTATACAATCTATATTTTTCGATTAAGAGTTTTCTTATTTTAAAGTCCAGTTCCTTCAATGATACTTCTTCCTTTTGAATAAAAAACAACTCGTTTATCGAAAAGCCATTTTTAGCATCAACTTTTTTAACTTGTAGACTTGGATTACTTACAAATCCAAACACTGATCTCACATTTTTCTTTGTTATACCGCCAACGCTATATATGCCACCTTTTATATCTATTAATTCAGGTACTGCAAAGACATCAAGGCCATGTGTTTTTTCTTTATATTTATCTTTATCGTCACCAAGTAAAAATACTTTAAAAGCTTTATTTCGTTGTTTAAAGTTTAAAACGTTAGAGCCATAGTAATCTTCGCTTTTAACACTAATATTTGTTGGTTCAAAACTTTCTTCAGAATAGTATTGATGTAGCATATTTATATAATATTTGCGTTGTGTCTCATCAAGTTCTACTTTCGCGTGACCAGTTTGACTTTCTGCTGTAAACACACCTGTAGTTAATATTCCTAATGCTAATGTTGCTTTAGCTATCGTTGTTAATTTCATATTTTTTTGCTCCAATCTTAATGTATTGGATTGTTATTATTACGTAATTTGAACTATCTGTCTTTATTATAAGGTGCATCAAAACAGACTGACATTAACGCTCATTTAAATAAACTTGAATCATTATTAATGAAAATCAAACGTATGTTAACATTCGTATTAACTGATTTTTAATAGCAACATAAATATTTTTTGGTGAATCATTGTTCTTTCAGATTAGTTTTAAATCTTAAGTTATTCATTATAAAGTGTACAAAAAAGCAGCTTAATAATGTAGTCAATGTTCGATATGTTTTTATTATAAAAACACGTATCAAAATCATTAAACATGGAATTATTAAACCGCTTCTTAAGCTTTCATTCTATATATATCATTGATTATTTCAAATTCACTTCGATGTTCTTAATTTGTTCACTACTAATGACATCTGCCATACGCTCGAAATCTAATTTATCACTTAAATCAATTTCATACTTATTTTCATCTTTCATATTAATAACAATTCTACCTTTATCAGCTGCCCCTTCATACAGTTTGTATTTTTTAATCAACAGTTTTCTTATTTTAAAATCAAGTTCCTTCAATGACACTTCTTCCTTTTGAATAAAGAAAAATTCATCAATAGAAAAACCGTCTTTATCGTCTATTTTTTTAACTAGTAAGTTCGGCGTTCTTAGAGACTCAAATATTGATTTTACGTTTTTCTTCGTTACACCACTAACACTAAATATTCTTCCATCTAAATCTACTAATTCTGGTACCGCAAAGACATCTAAACCATGTGTTTTTTCTTTGTATTTATTTTCATCTTTTCCCAATAAAAATACTTGGAACTTTTGATTTTGTTGGTTAAAAAGCAAAACGTTAGAGTCATAATAACCTTGACTTTGGCCACTAACATTTGTTAACTCATAACTAGGTCCTGAATAGTATTGATGTAACTTGTTTGTATCATATAAACGGTTCATTTTTTCATACTTTCCTTTTGCATTAACCGATTGATTTTCTGTTATCATTGCACTTGTTGTTAATATTCCTAATACAAATATCGCTTTAGCTATCGCTGTAAATTTCATATTCATGTGCTCCAATCTTAATATATTGGATTGCTTTTATTACGTAATTTGAATAATACACATTTATTATAAAGGGCTTTGAGACAGACTGACATTAACACTCGTTTAATTAAACTTAAATCATGGTTAATGAAGTTCTAATTAATATTCAGTGGACATCACTTTCAGGAGTAATTTGAATTTTTAGTATGCTTATACCCTGCGTTATAAAACATAAAAACAGCCTAACGACACTGTTGATTTAGATACGCCCCTTTTTGGAGGATGTACGTATTTATTCAACATTTCATCGTTAAGCTGCTTCAAATTTATTACTTTCGAGTCATTGATTACTTACTTTAAATTTGTTTCAAAGTCACTTCAATTTTATTAATATCCTTACTATTCAACACATCACCCATGCGCTCGAATTGCAATTTATCACCTAAATCAATTACTTCCTTTTTCCCGCCGTTCAAGATGATAGTGATTTTACCGTATTTAGACGTACCTTGATATAAACCGTATTTTTCAACTAATTGCTTTCTAATTTTGAAATCAAGTTCTTTCAGTGAAACTTCTTCTTTATTAATTAAAAATGAGTCATTTGTAGCGTCTAAATTTCCTCCGTCCAATTTATTAACTAATAAATGTATATTAGTTTCAGAAGATTGGTTATTTTTCTTCGTTACACCACCAACAGTAGATAATCTACCGTTTGGATCAATTAATTCTTTTACCACAAAGACATCTTTGCCTTCAATACCTTCTTTATATTCTTCTTTATCTTTTCCTAATAAGAATAATTGGTGATTTTGTTTTTCTTGGTTAAAGCGTACAACGTTAGAACCGTTATAGTTTTCAACCTTACCACTAATATTACTGAATTCAAAACTTTCTGATGAGTAGTATCGATGTAAGTCTTTAATATCATATAAATGTTGTACTCTCTCTTGCTTTTCTTTTGCTTGAACTGCTTGGCCTTCTGATGTAATCACACCAGTAGTTAATAAGCCTAATGCCAATGTTGCTTTAGCTAACGTTTTTAATTTCATAGTACTATTCTCCCAATCTATTTATAAATTTTGTCTTAATATATTTTTATATGATTAATTCAATTACGTAATACGAACAATCTACTATCATTATATAAGCGAGATACTGCGCTATGAATTAACCTCTTTTTAACTATTTTTGAACCAACGTTAAGTTAGTTAATGAAATCCTAACAGTATTAATTATTTTTTATAACACAATGCTAATTTTTTAACTATTCACACTTTCCCTCAATTTAATTATGTTTTCCACATTGTTTCATGTCACGAAAAGGACAACGCGCGACTATAGGTATCAACTATTTCCAAAATTTTGATCATGAACCCTCTTCTATTTTTCATCTCTCCAACACAAAAAAGAAGCTAAGCAACTTATGTTGCCTAACTCCTCTATACTATCCATATTTTACTATTATCCATATTTCATTGCATTATCTAATGTTGGCTTCTATTTTTTCAATATTTCTACCGTCAATGACGTCACTCATGCGATTTGTTTGTAATTTTTTATTAAGTTCAAACGTATAATAGCCGCCATCTTTCATTATCACTTTTATCTTACTATCTTTAGGAAACTTTTTATACAGATCAAAATTTTGAATTAAATACTGTCTCAATTTAAAGTCGAGTTCTTTAAGTGAAATCTCTTCTTTATAAATGTAGTGTACTCTACCGTACGTAGCAATACCGTCACCTTCATCTCTCTTGATTTGAAATCTTGGTGCGTTTATATAATCATAATAAGCGTCTTGATTTTTCTTAGTGACACCACCATATGAAAACACTGTGCCATTACGGTTTTCCGCTTCTTTAACAACAAATATGTCTAATCCCGGATTTTTGCGTGCTTTAAATCTTTCAATATCTTTACCAAATATCTGTACTCTTGTGAATTTTCTATTTTTATCAAAGATAAGGTAATGCTTGCCACCTTTGCTATAACGATAACCAGTAACATTTTTAAGTTCCTTACTTGCGCCACTATAGTAATCTCTTAAGTCAAAAATATCTTTTGTCACATTTTCATATTTTGCTTCATGTTCACTCGCATTTACAGTTTGATGCGTTGATGTTATTGTTCCTGTTGCTAAAATACCTAGTGCTAAACTTGCTTTCGCAATTGCTGTCATTTTCATAGTTGTATGCTCCATTCGTAATTATTAGATTTGTTCGCTTACGTCTATTGAATCATACAGCTTTATTATAGTTGGCGTATTTGACCTTTCACATTAAACCATCTTTAATAATCATTGAATCATTATTAAGTAAATTAAGGAATCTATAATGTTCGTTAAATAAAACTGATCCCGTTGTGCTTCACACCCGATAGATAGGGATTTACAGATAAATTCAGGACTCTTCCACGTCATATTTGGACCCATCGAAAATTCGGGTTCTCAAATCATCGAACATAACAAAAGAAGCTAAGCAACATGTAGGCCGTTGTCACTTAACTTCTTGTTTTTCCGATGACAGCTTCTATTTAGAGAATGTCATGATTATTTTATATTCACTTCAATGTTATCAATATTAGTGCCATCTATGACATCTGCCATGCGATTTTCTTGTAATTTTTTGTGCAATTCAAACGTGTACTTTCCACCGTTTTTCATTTTAATAACAATTTTACCTGAACCAACGTTACCGTACAGATTATTTTTTTCAATAAGTTGTTTTCTCAATTTAAAATCAAGTTCTTTCAAGGAAATCTGCTCTTTAGTAATCTTGAATTCTGAAACATCATGAGAGATTATACCTTTATTATCTTCCTTAGTAATTCTTACTCCTGCTTTGTGATCAACTTTTTTACTATTACTCTTTGTGATACCACCGACAGAATATTTTTCCAGATTGTAATTATTTTCTTCTAAAACGACAAATACATCGACATTCCTATGTACTCCTTCACCATATTTTTTATCGTCTTTACCAACTAAAGCAATTTTATATATGAAATAATCTGGAACAACATTCATAAATCTTATTGTCGTCCATTTTTTTAAAATAATACCAATCTCATTTTTAAATTCTATACTTGGTTTCGTATAATACGCTCTTAAATCTTTAAATTTAGGATTTATTTCTGTTGGTACTTGTTTTGTGGTTGGCGATTGTGGTGGTGATGTGTCTACATTAGACGAAGGTGGTGTTGTCGCGTTTGGTTTTGATTGCGGTGCTTCTACTTTAGTTGAGAGCGGTGTTGATTGTGGTACTTCCACTTTAGTTGAAGATGGTGTTGTCGCGTTTGCTGCTTGTTGCGGTGTTTCCACTTTAGTTGAAGGCGAAGTTGGTGGATTTGGTGTTTGTTGTGGTGTTTCCACTTTAGTTGAAGATGGTGTTGTCGCGTTTGCTGCTTGCGTTGTTTCCACTTTAGTTGAAGGCGGTGTTGTCGCATTTGCTGTTTGTTGCGGTGCTTCCACTTTAGTTGAAGATGGTGTTGTTGCATTTGCTGCTTGCGTTGTCGTTGTGATTACACCTGTTGTTAAAAGGCCTAGTGCTAAACTTGTTTTAGCAATCGTTGTTATTTTCATAGTTGTATGCTCCATTCATAATTATTAGATTTGTTCGATTACATTCATTGAATCATACAGCTTTATTATAGATGGCGTATTGCTCCATTCACATTAAATCTTGTTTAACTATATTTGAATCATCGTTAAGTAAATTAAGAAATCCATAATGTTCGTTAAATAAAAATGATTTTGATGTGATTCAACACTTGGCACATTTGAGGTTCCGTCACTTTTAAGACATAGAAATGCCACTTTTGCAAACAAATGAATATTCGTCTTTTTACATCATTGCGCATAATAAAAGAAGCTAAGCAACATGTAAACCGTTGTCACTTAACTTCTTGTTTTTCCGATGTCAGCTTCTATTTAGAGAACGTCATGATTATTTTATATTCACTTCAATTTTATCAATGTTTGTACCTTCTATGACATCTGCCATACGATGCTCTTGCAGTTTTTTGTGTAATTCAAACGTATACTTCCCACCGTTTTTCATTTTAATAACGATTGTTCCTGAACCCATGTTACCGTAAAGATTATGTTTTTCAATAAGTTGTTTTCTCAATTTAAAATCAAGCTCTTTCAAGGAAATCTCTTCCTTAGTAATCATGTATTCTGAAACATCGCGTGAAATCATACCTTGATTATCTTTTTTAGTAATGCTTAATTCTGCTTTGTGATCAACTTTTTTACTATTAGTCTTCGTGATGCCACCGACAGAATATTTTTTCAATTGATATTTATTGTCTTCTAAAACGATAAATACATCGATATTATCGTAAGGTCCATCTTTATATTTTTTCTCATCTTTTCCAACTAAAGCTATTTTATAGATGAACCTATTTGGAATAACATTCATAAACCTAACCGTCGTCCATGGTTTGAGCATAAATCCAAACTGCTTTTCAAATTCAAAACTCGGTTTTGTATAATACGCTCTTAAATCTTCATATTTAGGAGTCATATCTGTTTGTGCTTGTTTTATGTTTGGAGATTGTGGTGTGTCTGATTTAGTAGATTGCATTGGTTGTGGCGTGTTTGTTGATGGAGGTGTTGTCACTCTAGTTTTCGGCGTTGTGGATTCGGTTGTCGTTTGTGATTGTTCTTGTTTAGGCGCTGGCGTTGCTGATATATTAAGCAATTTCTGCGCTTCTTGTTTAGGTTGTGATACTTTTTCTATTTTGGAAGTTGAAGTTTTTTCCTCATTAGTATTTGGTGCCTTTTCGAGTTTAGGCGTGCGTTCTTGTCCTGTTTTAGCTGCTTGTGTTGTTACTGTATTTGCACCTGCTGTTATGTTTATCATTGCTAATCGCTCTGCTTTAAGCGTTGATATTTTGTCAACTTTAGTTGATTGTACTTTTTCTGCTTTGACCGATTGCGTCGTTACTGTAATTGCGCCTGTTGTTAAAAGCCCTAGTGCTAAACTGGTTTTAGCAATTGTTCTCATTTTCATAATTGTATGCTCCAATCTATATTATATTCGATTGTCTTTTTACGTAATTTGAATCATACAACATCATTATAGATGGCGTTCTAAGATAATCACATTAAACCCCTTTTAACAATTATTGAAGTATTATTAAGTAATTTAAGCAAAAAATAATGAGTGATTATGAGATTAATATAGCGTTTCTATGTGCCTTTGAAATGATTTTTAAGCATTAAAAAGAAGTTAAGCAACGTTTGATCATCACTTAACCTCTCTATTTCAATTTCAAATTATTTCGTCGTCAAGTTTGTGTTATGCTTTTCTAACTTTGATTTCAATTCTATCAATATCTGTGACATTGATAACATCGGACATACGGTCTTCTTGTAACTTTTTATCCAATTCAAATGTATACTTTCCATAGTATTTCTTTTTGACGGTAATTTTTCCTGTACTCATTTCACCGTAAAGACCATAATTATCAATAAGGTATTTTCTTAATTTAAAATCAATCTCTTTCAATGACATTGCTTCTTTATCTATTTTAAATGGGAAAAAGTCATAATCATATTCACCAATATGATCTGCTTTAATAACTCTTGCTTCTGCTATTAGGTCGACAGCTTTATCGTTTGCACTTGTGATACCCCCAATAGAGTACTTCGCACCTTCAAATCTCTTATCCTCATTAACGTAAAATATATTAAGATTACGATGTACACCCGTATGATAATGTTGCTTATCTTTGCCAATTAAAGCAAGATTATTAACAGAATTACCATCTATGATATTCATAAATTTAATACTTGGTTGAATGAAACTGATATAACCTGTCACATTTTTATATTCAATACTAGGTTGAGTATAATAAGCTTTTAATTTTTTGCTATTTTCACTTATTACAATAGGTTTCTTTTCGGCATGAACTGGTTTTTCCGTTGTAGTGTTTACACCTGTTGCTAATATTCCTAATAACAAACTTATTTTTGCAATATTTTTCATTTTCATAGTTGTATTCTCCAATCTATTATAATTAGATTGTTTTATTACGTAATTTGAATCATACACCCATATTATAGGAGCTGTATTCGGATATTCACATTAACCTGTTTTTAACTATTCATAAAATATGATTAAGCTATTTAAGCAAAAGATAATGCGTGGTGCGACTGTTTGTGTGAGTTTTGTAACTTTTCCCCTCAAAAAAGAAGCTAAGCAACAGTACGTCGCTTAACTTCCATAGTTTCTATAACAAGCACTATTCAACATAGCGCTTTGTTGTTAGAATGTATTATTTAATTTCTACTAGAATTTTTTGTATTTGTCTGCCGTCGATAGAATCACCCATACGTTCTTTTTCAAGTTTTTGACTTAAATCGATAGTATGTGATTTGCCATCTTTCATTGTAATTGTAATTCGACCTTGTTTAAGACCATTTGAATACAAGCCATGTTGCTTAATTGCACGTTCTCGTAATCTATAATCAAGTTCTTTTAATGAGATGTCTTCTTTATAAATTTGGTATAGACTACTTTGTGGTTCTTCTTTACCTTTCTTGATTTCAAGGATTGGTGTGTGTATATAGTCAATAAAAGGTTGACTGTTTGTTTTTGTTACGCCACCAATTGAGTAATTCGCAGCTTGCCTACTGTCACCTTCCCTAACGACAAATATATCTAGACCTGGATTATTTCCTTCTTTAAATTTATCTTTATCCGGACCTAGTAACGATATTTGATAATACTGATGATCTGTTGCGACTTCCATATAATCTTTACCATTTTCAGTATATTTATATCCAGTCACATTTTTACGCTCGAAAAATGGTTTATTATAATAGTGTTTCAACTCTGATTCACTTTGTTGTTTAACTTCTGTTTTCGCTTGTACTGATTGTATATTCGACGTTATTACACCTGTTGCTAACATTCCCAATGCTAAACTTGCTTTTGCTATCGCTTTAAATTTCATAATTTTTAGCCCCAATCTATTTAAATTTGATTTTTCAATTACGTAATATGAACAATCTACCTACATTATATTGAGGCGCTATCCCCTTTCAAATTAAACCTCATTTAACTAAACTTGAATCATTGTTAAGGTAATTAATAAAATGCTAACTGTTATTAATCAATTCTTATCCTACGAGACTCATTTTTATACAATTCACACTTTATACCATTTTATTTTAAAAAATGTAAAAGTTTCAGACACAAAAATGACACCATATCGTCGCAGTACCATGTCAAAATTTTCAAAGATCATGGTGACACGCATCAACTAAAACGCGTCATTATGGTATTTTCAACATTAATAACATATACGTATTTACTATACACGACGACAATAAATACAGATTACAATTTTTTATAAAATCAAATGTTTTGAAAACCATCGAATAAGTATTATGTTATGTATATAAAGATTAGGAGATGAAGTGAATGAATATTATGTTAACAGGTGCTACAGGTCATTTAGGCACACATATTACAAATCAAGCCATTGCAAATCACATAGATCATTTTCACATTGGTGTTAGAAATGTTGAGAAAGTTCCAGAAGATTGGCGTGGAAAAGTTTCTGTTCGACAATTAGATTATTTTAATCAAGAAAGCATGGTAGAAGCATTTAAAGGAATGGATACCGTTGTGTTTATTCCAAGTATTATTCATCCATCATTCAAACGTATTCCTGAAGTGGAAAATTTAGTATATGCGGCAAAGCAAAGTGGCGTTGCTCATATCATTTTCATAGGTTATTACGCAGATCAGCATAATAATCCATTCCATATGAGTCCTTATTTTGGTTATGCAACACGTCTATTGGCAACAAGTGGCATTGACTATACCTATGTAAGAATGGCAATGTACATGGATCCACTTAAACCATATTTACCAGAATTGATGAATATGCATAAACTGATTTATCCAGCTGGTGATGGTCGTATTAATTATATTACTAGAAATGATATTGCTAGAGGTGTCATTGCTATTATTAAAAATCCAGATACTTGGGGCAAACGCTATTTATTATCAGGCTACAGTTATGATATGAAAGAACTTGCTGCAATTTTATCTGAGGCATCAGGCACAGAAATTAAATATGAGCCCGTTTCATTAGAGACATTTGCAGAAATGTACGATGAACCTAAAGGCTTTGGTGCATTATTGGCATCAATGTACGACGCAGGAGCAAGAGGACTATTAGACCAAGAATCCAATGATTTCCAACAATTAGTCAATGATCAACCACAGACACTGCAATCATTTTTACAAGAAAATATTTAATACTAAAGGAGCGTTACAGTGAATATCATCTCGACAATTTTAATCATATTTGTAGCAATAGAGTTTTTCTATATTATGTACCTTGAAACGATTGCTACAACTTCCAAAAAGACTAGCGAGACATTTAATATAAGCGTCGATAAGTTGAAAGACAAAAATATTAACGTACTTTTGAAGAACCAAGGCGTATATAACGGTTTAATCGGAATTTTGCTAATATACGGTTTGTTTATCAGCAGTAATCCAAAAGAAATATGCGCAGCTATTTTAGTGTATATCATTGGCGTTGCTATTTATGGTGGCCTTTCAAGCAATATTAGTATCTTTTTCAAACAAGGCACATTGCCAGTATTGGCACTTATATCAATGCTTTGGTAAGTATTGGGGTTTGGGGATTTGGAGATGTAGTCGGAGGTTTGGAGGATTTAAGAATTTGAGTGATTTGGGTGTGGACTTTAGACTCAGAGTATTTCATCCTAATTATTTCAAGCAGAGGTGACAGTAGCGTTGCCTCTGTTTCCTTATAGAAAAATTATTTAATGAAGAAAACCCATATCTGATTTAATTTTCAGTTGATAAATACTCCATATATTAGAATGGCTACTTTATCTATTGCATCAATCCTTTAAAACAAAAAACCCATGATTTCGAAATTCCCGTATGGTGGGGTTCCTACTCTCATGGATCAGTTAAATAAATATTATCACTATAAGTTTATTATTTCAATATTATTCAGGATATTTAAAAAACATTTCATAAAACATCGCACAACTTAAACACTTGGTTTATTACGTATATCCTCAATACTTACTTTTCATGTACTATCGTTTCAATCATGTTTTGGTCAAAAAACGTATTTTCATCATATACGTTTATACCTTCATTAATGAGTAAAGCAGTTGCCACACCTATACCCTTTTTCTTATTTCCTGTAAAATTCCCATCATATATTTCTTGAGATCCACAAGATGGACTATTTGCTTTTAAAATAACTGTATCACATTGATATTTTTTCAAAATTTTTAATGTAACTATTGCTCCATGTTTATAATCATCAGTTACGTCTTTGTTCGAAATAGTAACAACCTTTGCAGCATCATTCCACACATCAAAACCATCGCCACCAATAATTTCTGCAGGTTCTCTAGGAATTAATAATCCACCAAGTAATTCTGGACATGCGTGAATAGCTTTTCCGCTGTCTATTAATTTTTTCAATCTAACATCCAATTGATTGCCACCATCGTATCTTACATTTTCGCCTATCAAACACGAACTAATTAAAATCATCCCAACCACCTATAAATCATTTTGCTTTAATTTATTTGTCGTATTGCTAATGCCCCTTATGCTTCTCTTTTGCTTTAACCTTTTTAATTTCTCTTTTTCTTTTTCGAAATGCATCACGTTTTTCTTTATAGTTCTTCCGCTTTTGCTTTTTCTTTAATTCTAATTCTTTCTTAATAGCTATTTGTGCTTGGGTAGAGTATTTAGGTTTCTTTTGCTCCTTAGCAATTTGTCTTTGTAGCCTTTTCGGGTTTACTTTTCTAGAAATATTTTTCGTATAAACAATAGTTTGCACATCATCAATCATTTTCATTAATTGATGATGAATAAAATCCAATACCTCTATATCATCAGGTTCATTCCCAAATGTGTATTGGATAAATTTTGATTTATTTCCCATTTTATATTCTACCAATGCTACAAAAAATTGCCCATTGTAAAAAATAGATAGCTCCATGCTATCCCTTCTCTAGTTTAATTAGAAATGACGGACGACCCGAGGAGGAAGGTTACTGACAGTTTTAAAACTGCATTAGGACTACCAACCCAATTGTGTTTTTACACTTCTATATACAGAATATACGCCACAACGTTCCATGTAAACTGTAATTTTAAAAATTCACATTACAGAAGGTATATGTAAATAACGCTAATAAAATATTAACAGGGAAATACTTACACCCCATTAGTGTTGATTGGCATTGCATAACGCTTTTAAACAAATAATTTGGTAACAATAGGAAACGATTTACACAAAGGTAATTGTATAGTAAAATTATTTTATAATACTTAAATTGAATTGTACAATGAGTGAATATCATGGTACCAGAAGAAAAAGGTTCTATTACTTTGTCAAAAGAAGCAGCTATCATATTTGCAACTGCAAAATTCAAACCATTTCATAATAGAATTAAAAATACCCCACAAAAAACAAATCCATTTCTTAAATTACATGAAAACAAAAAATCTTAATCACTTTATTTATAGCATTTCTGATCTCAGAAATTTAATAAAGGACCACGCCCTCTTTCATAACTATATAAGTCAAGAAACCAAGAAATTCCAAACATCTTTAAACCCTTCAATAGCACATTTCCTAAAACATAAAGCAATAAAAATGAACGATCAAAATTCCATACGTACTTATGATGTGTCAGTGAGTCGTCTACACTTAATTGAACAAATTCTATGAGAATAGATATTGTTAAATTAAGAAAGTAGTCAATTTTATTATGACAAAAGAAAGAAGAACATTTAGTTCAGAGTTTAAGTTACAAATGGTTAGATTATATAAAAATGGTAAGCTTAAGAATGAAATTATACGCGAGTATGATTTAAAACCCTCAATTTTCTCAAATTCGATAAAACAACACCAAAATACTGGATCCTTCAATCATCAAGATAATTTAAAAAGTGATGAAAAAGAGTTAATAAAATTACGCAAAGAAGTTCAACATTTAAAAATGGAACATGTATCTGCTTTAAATCATTTACTTCATCGTAATAAAATACAATCACATATATATATGATATTTTTATAATTGCAGTGCTTTTTGATTAATTCGCCATGATTATTTTCACAGACTTTAATATCACCATACACAGCAATACCACTGAAACATGTATATCGCATTTTAATTTAATTTCATCCATTTTTGTGCGTCATTTAATTCGGTCGCCAAACTTATATCAGAAGATATTTTTTCTATTTCTTGAAACTTTTGTATAAGTTCACCAAATTCTTTTAAATGTACTAAATGATTTAATTAAATATAGTGTTTATATATATAACAGCAACAAAATTGATTGTGAATCTATATATGAAATAGAAAATTTTCTAACTTCAAATATTAGAGTTGATTTAGAAACTGAACTTTTTAAAGATACATTACTTGAAGATCCTAATTTATCTGATTATATAAAGAACCAATTTCCAACGATATGGAGAGACTAAAAGAAATAGTTTAAATTTATTTAATTTCAATAAAAACTCATAATAATATTTAAGTAAGTTAGATTGCTTTTAGCATTAGGAATTCGCTTATAATTAGATGTTCAATATAGACTTTTTTACACATACATGAACTATAAAAAGCGAATAAATAGGAGGTCATTGCGAAATTTGCTAAATACAAAATTGATGAGTTCCACCTAATAAAAATTGTTGGTTTTATAGTAACATCTATTTTCGTACCATTCATGTTAATTTCAGTGCTAATAATGCTGATATAAAGAAGAATAAATTGATTAGGAGAACACTATTTAATGTCTAAAAATATCAATCAAGCAAATAGTAAATTAAATACGTCAAACAAAAAACTAAAACAAGCTTATTCAAAATCCGATAGTAAAAACATGAAAGTTATATACATGCCTCATTGGCTAGAGTTTTATTCAATTGCTATACATAGCGATGTTACAAGCAATAAAAAAAGATATTATAAATCATATAGTAGAGGAACAGTGGTATATGTAAAACTAGGGAGTAATATTGGAAGTGAGTTTTCTGGTAATCATTTTTGTGTAATATTAGATAACAAAGACAATAAAGGAAAAGAAACAGTTACAATAGTTCCACTTTCTTCCAAAGGTAATAAAAATTATTTGAAGTTAAACGAATCGGTGCTAAATCTAACAGCAACAGATTTAAAAAAACAGATTATCGATATCAGTAGTAAAGTACAAGCATTAGCCCAAAAATATAGAGAAATTGACATTAAACTTAGCACAGAAGATAAAAAGCTTTTGTCTAACTTAAATCAAAAAGCTAATGAACTGTATAGAGTGATAGGTGTTTATTCCAAGCACAAAGGGAAAGATACATACGTTAATATATCAGCAATTACAACAATAAGCAAAAGACGTATAAGCAAAATAAATGATTCTGATCCTACTGGAACGATAATAATTTCAGAAGATGACATGAATGAAATCGAAAAGCAATTAAAGATAAAGTTCTTTTCTAATTGAATTGTAATATTACATCTGATATAATTGATTTACAAATTCCCGGTAACCATTCCGGCTTCATTCTCTTGAAGAATGACATATTCTCAGCGTTTTAGCTGAAGGTCAGATGATACGTCATCTGGCCTCTTTTTTTATATAAATGCCCTTTAAGTGAAATATACAACAATCTGCAATCAATATTAGACATCACAAAACACACAATAAATTACACAATGTGTTATAAGCCACATGTCACTATTATCGCAGCTAGCTGCGTCACTCAAAACGAATACGGAACGCGTTGGTTATTTCAATCATAATATTACTCTGCAAATACACAGCCCTGTAACCGAGTAAATGGATAGAGATTTGAACAAATGAAAACAATCAACTAATGGAAAGGATAAAATATTATGCACAACAATAATGAATTCAACAAAAAACTGAAAGATTTTATAGGTAGCGATAAACGGATGGCTTTAGTAAAGGGTTATGTTAACGAGTATAAATTAACAACTGTTTTAAGAGCTTTAAATAATTCCGATTACACAAAAGGGACGATACACACTCGTTCAATAGGCAACCTAAAACAAATAGTAGATAATCGAATTATTCCTAAAAATATAACTCAAAACACAATCTTCAAATTGAGTAATTTAACCTTAGAGGTTAACCTCTATGAAAGAAACACAATTTATCACGGAGACTTTGCTATTTACTATCCTGTAGAATCTGCTCTAATAATAGAAACAGATACTCCTAGGCTAATTAATCATATAAATAACAACCCAGTCCAAAAAATATTTATAATAACAACAAATGACTGGAGCTTTAATACACTTGAATTAGAAAAAATAGTAGACGAAACTATAATTTATGATTTAAAACAAGAAGATCCTAAACAATATGAAATTTTATATAAAAATAAACACGGAAAATTGCCTTATTGATGAATTAAAACGCAAACTTAGAACACCTTACCCCTTTTCCGTCCTTATTGTAATTTTCCAACTACTCAAATTAAAAACCACCCGTGCAAACAGGTGGTTTTATTATATATAATTATTCCCACTCGATTGTGCTTGGTGGTTTTGATGTAATGTCATAGACTACGCGGTTGACGTGATCTACTTCGTTTACGATACGACTAGAAATCTTTTGTAAGACTTCCCAATCGATGCGTGCGAAGTCACTTGTCATACCGTCGATAGATGTTACTGCACGAATACCTACTGTGTGATCATACGTACGGTAGTCTCCCATAACACCTACTGATTGAATGTTTGGTAACACTGTGAAGTATTGCCAAATTTCTCTTTCAAGACCTTCTTCTCTAATCACTTGGCGTAAAATCGCGTCTGATTCTCTAACGATTTCTAGTTTATCTTCAGTAATTTCTCCAAGTACACGAATACCAAGACCAGGTCCTGGGAATGGTTGTCTCCACACTAAATGTTCTGGAATACCTAATTCAATACCTAATTTACGTACTTCATCTTTAAACAATGTATTGATTGGTTCGATTAATTCGAATTCCATGTCTTCTGGTAATCCACCAACATTGTGATGTGATTTGATTGTTTGTGCTGTCTTGGTACCTGATTCGATAACGTCTGTATAAAGTGTTCCTTGCGCAAGGAAGTCTACACCTTTCAGTTTTGATGCTTCATCATCAAATACATATACAAATTCATTACCAATGATTTTACGTTTTTGTTCAGGATCAGAAACACCTTTTAATTTATTCATAAAGCGATCTTTCGCATTAACACGAATAATATTCATGTTGAAACCTTCACCGAATTGTTCCATAACCATGTCGCCTTCACCTTTACGAAGTAAGCCATGGTCTACAAAGATACATGTTAGTTGATCACCTATTGCTTTATGCAATAGTACAGCTACAACAGATGAATCTACGCCGCCACTCATCGCACATAATACACGACGGTCTCCTACGCGTTGACGAATCTTTTCAATTTCGATTTCGATAAAGTTTTCCATTGTCCATTGACCTTTACAATCACAAACACGACGGACAAAATTATTTAATAAATCATTACCATATTCTGTATGACGTACTTCTGGATGGAATTGAACACCATAAATGCGACGTTTCTTATCTTCGATTGCTGCATAGTCTGTACTTGGGCTATCAGCGATAACTTCAAAGCCTTCTGGAATTTCAATAACTTTATCAGAATGACTCATCCAAACAGTTTGTTCTGCTGGTAAGCCAGCGAATAACTCATCTGACTTCGCATTAATGATTGCTTTACCGTATTCACGTTCATTGGCACGTTCAACTTTACCACCTAATAATTTAGTAGTTAATTGCATGCCGTAACAAATACCAAGTACTGGAATTCCTAAATTATATATTTCCGGATCAATTGTAAATGAACCTTCTTCATAAACTGAATTTGGACCACCTGATAAGATAATACCTTTTGGATTCATTTTCTTAATTTCTTCAATTGAAATTTCATGATCGTGTAATTCACTATAAACGCCCATTTCACGAATTCGGCGTGTAATTAATTGGTTGTATTGGCTACCAAAGTCTAAGACAAGGATTAACTCTTGTTCTTTTGCCATTTCCATATTTGTCGTTCTCCTTTATCTTAATTAGAATGAGTAGTTCGGTGATTCTTTCGTAATTTGAATATTATGTGGGTGACTTTCTGCTAAACCAGCAGGGCCCATACGTGTGAATTGTGCTTCTTCGCGTAATTCTCTTAAATCGTGTGAACCAGTATAACCCATACCAGCACGCACACCGCCCATTAATTGGTAAATTGTATCTTGTAACGCACCTTTATATGCCGTACGTCCTTCGATACCTTCAGGAACAAATTTCTTAGGCGCTTTGTCCTCTTGGAAGTAACGGTCGTTTGAACCTTTTTCCATCGCACCTAAAGAGCCCATACCACGGTATACTTTATATTGTCTACCTTGGAAAATTTCTGTTGCGCCTGGACTTTCTTCAGTACCTGCTAATAAGCTACCTAACATAACCGCATGTCCACCAGCAGCTAATGCTTTAATGATATCTCCTGAGAATTTAATACCACCATCAGCAATGATAGCTTTACCATGTTTGCGTGCTTCAGTTGCACAATCATAAATTGCTGTAATTTGTGGTACACCAACACCTGCTACAACACGTGTCGTACAAATTGAACCTGGGCCAATACCAACTTTAACAATATCTGCTCCCGCTTCAAATAAATCTTTTGTTGCTTCTGCAGTTGCTACGTTACCTGCTACTAATGTGATTTCTGGGTAAGTCTTCTTAATATGTTTCACTTGATCGATAACGCCTTTAGAGTGACCATGTGCTGTATCGATAACTAAGACATCCACACCTGCTTCGACTAATTTTTGAGCACGAATATCAGTGTCTTTTGAAATACCAATTGCTGCTGCTACAAGTAGACGACCGTGTTCATCTTTAGCTGCATTAGGGAATTCGATAACTTTTTCAATATCTTTAATAGTAATAAGACCTTCTAGACGTCCGTCTTTAACTAATGGTAACTTTTCAATCTTATGTTTTTGGAGAATTTTTTCTGCTTCTTCAAGTGTTGTATTCACTGGAGCTGTAATTAAATTTTCTTGCGTCATTACATCTACAATTTTAATTGAGAAGTCTTCAATAAAACGTAAGTCACGGTTTGTTAAAATACCTACTAAGTTGCGATCTTCTTTATTATCAACAATTGGTACACCTGAAATACGGTATTTACCCATTAATGCTTCCGCTTCATAAACACTTTCTTCTGGTGTTAAGAAAAATGGATTTGAAATGACACCATTTTCTGAGCGTTTTACTTTTTGAACTTCGTCCGCTTGTTCTTCAACGCCCATATTTTTATGAATAACACCTAAACCACCTTGACGAGCCATAGCAATCGCCATTTTAGATTCAGTTACAGTATCCATACCAGCAGAAATAACTGGAATATTTAATTTAACTTTGTCTGATAATTGTACGCTTAAATCAACGTCTTTCGGTAAAATATCAGATTGTGCTGGAATTAATAACACATCATCAAACGTTAATGATTCTTTTGCAAATTTACTTTCCCACATTAAAAACAGCCTCCATTTTTCAAATTAATTAGTTATATTATTTCACATTTTCTTCCGTTTGTTTATACTTTATTCCATTAAAAAAGAAATTAAGAATAATTGCAGAGATTGCGCCTAAAACAATTCCGTTTTGAGTCAACCATGCAAATTGTTCACCTAAACCTTTAAATGCTTGTGGTACAGCGCTTATACCAGTACCTACTCCTACTGATACAGCGATAATTAATAAATTGTTTTGATTTTTAAAATCGATATGTCCTAATATACTAACACCATATGCCATTACCATGCCAAACATAGCTATCATCGCACCGCCTAACACAGGTAGCGGTATGATATTTGCTAATGCGCCAAGCTTAGGTATACAACCACATATAAGTAATAACACGACCATGCCGTATATAACATTATTTTTCTTAGCGCCGGATAAAGAAACAAGTCCTACATTTTGCGAATAGGCTGTATACGGAAATGAATTGAATATAGAACCTAACACTATCGCTAGACCTTCCGCAGTATAACCTTTACGAAAATCTTTTCTTTCTAACTTCTTACCGGTAATTTCACTTAACGCATGATAGACACCTGTCGACTCAATTAAACTAACGATAGCTACAATAAAGAACACTAACGTCGATGTCACATCAAAGCTAAATCCAGAGAATCTAAACGGCACTGGGATGCCTAACCAACCGGCATGATTGACTTGATTAATATCGACCATCCCAAGTAAGCCAGCACCTATCGTTCCTAAAACGAGTCCAATTAATATGGCAATACTCTTAATAAATCCAGTTGTGAATCTTTGTAAAACAAGAATAATGATTAATGTCATTAAACCTAACAAAATGTTCTTAACATCTCCATAGTCCTTTGCACCTTGACCTCCAGCTAAGTAATTCATTGCTACTGGCATTAAATTGATACCAATGATAGTAACAACACTACCCGTTACTACTGGTGGGAAGAATTTTACAAGATGTGAAAAGAAAGGCGCGATGATAATAACTAATATCCCTGATAAAAATAGCGAACCATAAAGTACATCTATTCCTTTCGTTTGACCAATTAAAATCATGGGCGCAACAGCCGTGAATGTACATCCAAGAACGATTGGTAATCCTGTTCCTGTTACTTTATTGGCTTGTAAAAATGTGGCAACCCCACACATAAATATATCTACTGTAACTAAGTAAGCGATTTGTTCAGGTGTAAACTTCAAACTTGTACCAACAATGATTGGAACTAAGATGGCACCTGCGTACATAGCTAAAAGATGTTGAACACTTAGGATTAAATTTTTCATTATTCTTCTCCCACCAATGTCACTTTGTTTCCTTCTAGTGAAGCAACCTTGCAGAGAGAAGAAACTGTTAAACCTGCTTCTTCTAAACGTTGATGCCCATTTTGGAAACTCTTTTCAACAACAATACCAATACCAGCTGTCTTAGCATTCGCTTGCTGTGCGATATCGTATAATCCTAATGAAGCATCACCATTTGCTAAAAAGTCATCGATGATAAGTACAGTATCTTCTTCTGATAAAAATTCTTTTGAAACAATGACCGTACTTGTTTTATTTTTAGTAAATGAATGAATAGATGTTTCATAATAACCATCCGTCAAAGTGCTAGGTTTTGCTTTTTTCGCAAATAAACATGGCACATCAAAATGCAGTGCAGCCATGATTGCAGGTGCGATACCGGAAGCTTCAATGGTTAAGATTTTAGTAATCCCTTTATCTTTAAATTGCTCGTAAAAAGTGCGACCAACTTCATTCATTAACTTTGCATCAATTTGATGATTTAAAAATCCATCGACTTTTAAAATATTCTCATCAATTACAACGCCGTCTTCCTTTACTTTTTGTCCTAGTAACTCCACTCTTAAAACCTCCTCAGATTTGTGTGAAACATTTTGCTCTTAAATTGGTGCTAGATACAAAAAAATCCCCAAACTAAATAATAGTTTCAGGGTTTATGAGTGAACGAACATGCATAACGAATTTGTCATGCAATCAATGTAAAAGAAGTTTCATCAAATAAACTGTGACCATCATGTAAAATGATATAAATCACCCACCATGGTTACAATTTAATGGCTGAAGCTACTCCTAGTATTGTGTTGTTACTCATAGTCATGTCGTTCAAGGCAACATGGTAGAAACTTCTAAAGCCATATTCTTTAGATTATATGAGTTTATGTAAATTATTTAACGATAATAGCAAATTTTCGGCATTTTTTCAATAACTGCTTAGGTAATCTTTTAATAGTTTTATAAATGTACAGAGACGTTTAATGCGAATGAAGACTTATAACTTAATAATGTAAGGGTTTTACTTTATAATAAGAAGGGTAAAAGATTAAATAAACAAATTTTTAAAGGGGCGACAACTATGGCAGATATTACTGTAGTAAATGACACTGGCGAATTATACAACGTAATCAATCAAAAGAAATCTGAAGGTTATTTAGAATCAGAGCTAACAATTATTAGTAAAAGTAAATTACACCTAAATGACTTACACGACTCTGAAATCTCCCTTATCTCAACAAGTGGAACATTTAGTGATAGAATGACTAAACTGTTAACAGGAGAAGATGGTGAACATGCAGTTTTATCACGCTACAACTTAGCGCCTGATGAATTAGAAAAATATAAACAACTTATTTTAGACGATAAAATGTTAGTTGTAGCGGTTCGTGACAAATCATCACATCAAGAAGTGCATGAAAATAATTCAGCTTATGAAGAGATTGATATTACACATTTTGCTGAAGCATCTAAAGGTCCCAAAGCTTAGTTATCACACTGAATTCAAAATGAGATTACTGTACTGTCTAATTTAAGATAGTACAGTTTTTTATACCATTTAAAAGTTTATGAACAGTCTTTTACAGCAGGCAATTATGCTATAATATTATTTAAATTGGGGAGGTGTTCTAATGGAATTTAAAACCATTCAATCTGTCAAAGATCCACATTACAACGAAGCACTTAAACTTTACGATACTAAGTTAAATTTATCTTTAACTGAAGATAAACGTATCATCAAACGCTCATTAGAAAACAACAAAACCGAAAACGATTATGTCTTTATCGTAGGCTTAGAAAACGATGTTGTTGTCAGTCTAGCAACTGCACATTATGAAGCCACAACCAATTCAGCATTTTTAATTTATTTATTCGCAAAAGACCTACCCAACCATGATGAGTTAATGACGCAAACATTACATCAAATTGAACATGAACTAAACTTATTATCAAACCTTGTTCATTCTAGAAGTATTAACTTTTTAATGATGGAAGTCCCTAAAGAACCTGCAGATTTAACACAAGATAATGGACTCATTATTGAACACCGTAGACAGTTTTTATACGAACATCAATTTGAAAGACAAACTGAAATTGATTACATTCATCCAACTAATGATGGTCACACTAAAAAAGTCGACCTATTTTTAAAGAAAAATATTAAACTGACAAAGGATATCTACGGTACAAGTGTTAAATCAAATTATATTTTGAAGTATGTATTTGCAAATGGTATCGCACGTGAAATTATTTATGCTTTATTAGAAGAAATGGATTTACGTAAACCATTTTAAACAAACTTGAAATCACTAACAATAACGTTTAAACTATGTATGAAGCAAGACTGACGTTTCACTGCCCGTAGACAAACGTCAGTATACATAAAGCATATGCAGAAAGGACTTTAAAGTATGTTAACTAAAGAATTTGCACAACGCGTAGAACTAAGTGAGAAGCAAGTTCGTAAAATTGTTCAACATTTAGAAGAACGTGGTTACCAACTAAGCAAGACTGAATATCGTGGTCGTGAAGCAACTGATTTCAAAGAAGAAGATATCGAGCTTTTCAAAGACATTGCCGACAAAGTAAAACAAACAAATAGTTATGATCTAGCGTTTGATGAATTAGAAAAAGAAAAAGACTTCCTGCAAGTCATTGTCAAAAACGATGACAAAAACTTACCTACTAATCAAAATGTCGCTCAATTAGTAGAAGATTTACGCCTAGAAATCCAGAAAATGCGCGAAGAACGTCACCTACTTGGTCAAATGATGAATCAAGTACATCAGCAACAACAAGAATTAAAAGAACTTCAAAATCAACTTACAACTAAAATCGATTCAAATAGTGAATCCTTAAAAGCCATCCAAACATCACAAGAGGCTATCCAAGAAGCACAAGCATCTCAAGCTAAAGTATTGGCTGAATCAACAAATAAAGTTGAAAATAATGCTGTTACTGAAGATAAAGCTGACAGCAAAGATTCAAAGGTTGCTGGAGTGAATACATCAACAGACGCCAAGACGGATACTAAAGCAGAAAATGCGGGCGATGGCACTGCTACTAAAGTAGATAAAGAGGATCAAATTTCTGCAACTGAAGCAATTGAAAAAGCAAGCGTTGAGCAGTCTAAAAATGACAAAGCAGCTGAGACTTCAAATAAAGAAGCTACAGTAGATGCAGAAGCGCAACATGATGCTGAACAACAAGTAGCAGAAGCCCATGTAGAAGCTTCTAAACAAGCTACTTCGAACGATTCATCGGAAGCGAAAGCAGAAAATGACAGCACAGCTTCACAGTCAGAAATGTCAGAACCAAAACCTCAAGAAGAGAAAAAAGGTTTCTTCGCACGTTTATTCAACCTGTAAACTTGTGATTTGAACACAAATTTAATACTCAATTCATAAAACCTGAAACAAGCTGATATACTCCATTCAATATCTACTTTGAAGAGAGCATATCAAACTAATTTGTTTCAGGTTTTTCAATTATTCATTATGATTAATATTGAATTTTGAATAAATTTTTATAGTATGTTACTTTTAAATGGGATGGCTCCTGTGTATTCCTAAATAGATTCATCTTAATAAGCCCATTCAATTTAAATGTTTGGCTGTGTTAGTAAATGACGAATCACACAAGGGCACACTCATATTCACATTTACTACAAACGCCTTTTTTCTCAAACAAAAATATTTGTTTACGGTAGCTTTTGAACTACCACCTGCACACACGAACCCTCAAAAGATGCTAATTTTGATTCGACAGAATTTTTTACAACGTGTTTGTTCGAAGCGTCTTTTCAAGGTTGATCATTTATTATCTTTTTATTCAATAAATATGAGGTTAGCAATTTTTATCAAACCGTCATAGCCACATCTCGATTCAAGGATGCATTTGTTTTCTCATATCTTATCTCTTATGACAGTGCACGATATATATCTTTTCCAAATATTCATCACTTTTTTCCTGTTAAAATCATTTCTATTATTAACGCTGTAATGACAACTTATTTAATTTATTGCATTTAATGCCCTGCTTCATTTTCAAATATCAACTTTAATCGACTAGGTCATAACACTATTAACCCTTTTCACCTTTCTCTACTAAATTCAAAACGATTTGTTTACAAATTCCCTTATGCCAACGGTCGAATTTCATCATGTTTACATTTAATTGCAAATGCCCTCTTGAAATATTTTAAAATTAATATTATTCTTAGCATACTAGTCGGAATTATATTCAAAAATTTGAGGAGTGACGTTCATGAATGCTTTTCTTACACTGATTAATATTATCGTATTGGTGATTTTCATCGTAATATTGCACATGATGGCTCGCAAACATATATCTTTTGCGAAACGTGTGTTTACAGCTTTAGGTATCGGCATTGTATTTGGCGTGTTATTACATCTTGTCTATGGAACACATTCGAATGTTATTACATCAACAAGTGACTGGTTCAACATTGTCGGACAAGGTTACGTTGCATTGTTGCAAATGATTGTGATGCCTTTAATTTTCATTTCTATTGTCGCTGCATTCACTAAAATTCAAATCGGAGAAAAGTTTGCTAAAATTGGTAGTCTCATTTTTATCTTTTTAATTGGCACTGTCACCATTGCTGCAATTGTTGGTGTTGTGTATGCCTTGGTGTTTGGTTTAGATGCATCAACAATTAATCTTGGTAACGCTGAACAAGCACGTGGAAGCGAAATTGCTAAACAAGCGAAAGATTTAACAGCACATACGTTACCACAACAAATTTTGGAATTATTGCCTAAAAATCCATTCTTAGATTTCACTGGACAACGTGCAACTTCCACGATTGCTGTCGTGATATTTGCTTCGTTTATAGGATTTGCTTATTTACGCGTAGCACGCAAACAACCTGATCATGGTGAATTGCTTAAGAGTGCGATTGACGCTATCTATTCACTAGTAATGGCGATTGTGACGTTCGTCTTACGTTTAACGCCATACGGTGTATTAGCAATTATGGCCAACACGTTATCGACAAGTGACTTTGGTGCCATTTGGACTTTAGGAAAATTCTTAATCGCATCGTACGCTGCATTAATTACGATGTATATCATTCACTTAGTTATTTTAAGTCTGTTAGGTATTAGCCCAATTCGCTATGTTAAAAAGACTTTGGAAGTATTAATCTTTGCATTCACATCACGCTCAAGCGCGGGTGCCTTACCGCTAAATGTACAAACACAAACAAGACGTCTAGGCGTGCCGGAGGGTATTGCCAATTTCGCTGCAACATTTGGATTGTCGATTGGACAAAATGGTTGTGCAGGTATTTACCCTGCAATGCTTGCAATTATGGTCGCACCCGTCGCTAATGTAGAAATTGATTTACAATTTATTGTAACGTTAATCGCTGTCGTGATTATTAGTTCATTCGGCGTTGCTGGCGTCGGTGGCGGGGCTACATTTGCATCCATATTGGTGTTGTCAACGTTAAACTTGCCAGTCGCTTTAGCCGGCGTGCTCATCTCCGTTGAACCATTGATTGACATGGGTAGAACAGCATTAAACGTGAACGATTCAATGCTAGCTGGTACAGGTACCGCCAAGTTAACTAAACATTGGGACAAAGATACTTTCGAATCAAATGATAATGCTGCATTAACTTCACACTAATTCATTGCAAGAAATACCCGCCCCCTCTAGCTATACTTATCATTTTAAGCTAGAGGGAGCGGGTTATTTTGGTATCTTGCTATCGCTGTATTAAGCCTGATTTTTGCAATTGTTCTAACATATCTAATCTTGCTTTGTTTCCTAGGAACATCTCAATTTGCTGTGACCATGTTTCTTTGCGATTCCCGTTTGTACGTTGATCATAGTACTCGCTGATTGTCTGGTCGTAATCTGCCATTTGTGCATACTGTGTTTCCTTATCAGCATGATACTTATTATGATGGAAGACATGGTCAAATGGTAAGCGTGGCTTGGCTGCACCATTTTCATCATCTGCGGGTTCCCCTACTGCCATACCAAATACCGGGAAGACATAGTCAGGTAAGTCTAAAATTTCTCGAACTCGTTCAACATCATTTCTTAATGATCCTAAAAAGACAATGCCATACCCCATATCTTCAGCAGTTACCGCAATATTTTCGGCAACTAATGCTGCATCGATTGCACCTACTAGCAAACCTTCCGTTGAACCATATGCATTTTCCATATCAGTTTCAGCATGTTGATCAACTAAATGATGACGATAATAATCAATAACAAAGACGAATAAATAGCCATTTTCTACAACATAAGGTTGTCCAGAAACTTCTCGTAAATTTTCTTTAATCTTCTCATCGTCGATACCAATAATTGAGTATGCTTGCAGGAAACTTGACGTCGAAGCGCTTTGTCCAGCTTCTACCAATTTCTTAACAACGTCTTCACTTAAAGGTTTATTCTTAAATTTTCTAACAGAATGATGCTTTTTCACAAGATTATATACATGTTCTGACACGTTACCCACTCCTCGATACTTTACAATTAATTTAAAATCTTCATATTGCAATTGTACACGTCCAAACTTTTTTATAGCAATTATTTGCTTATAAGTTAATAATTGAACTTTTAAAAATATTGTCTCATACTTTAAAAATCCAGTTTCTCACTCATTACCTTCATCCATCTCGAACAAATATTCTCACACCATTATCAATAAGGTTGACTTAGTTGAGAATACAAATCTTCTTTTTTTACATTTTTTACATTAAAATCAAGATATTAAATATAGACACAACCTTTTAAATCATCAACTACAAAATCCATTATCAAAGCACTTTATATTATCTTTCTTTATTTTAAAAGTAATCATTCACTTTACAAAGTTATCCAGTTGACTATTCTGGATCAAAATGTAATAATGCTAACTAAGAGATTAGAATTATTATAATTAAGCACAATCAATTGATAGTTCTAATTCATACTTAAATTCTTAGGAGGAAGATATTTATGTCATTAATTAACAAAGAAATCTTACCATTTACAGCGCAAGCTTTCGATCCAAAAAAAGATCAATTTAAAGAAGTTACACAAGAAGATTTAAAAGGTTCTTGGAGCGTAGTATGCTTCTATCCTGCTGACTTCTCATTCGTTTGTCCAACTGAATTAGAAGACTTACAAAACCAATATGAAGAATTACAAAAATTAGGCGTAAATGTATTCTCAGTATCAACTGATACTCACTTCGTACACAAAGCATGGCATGACCATTCAGATGCAATTAGCAAAATCACTTACACTATGATTGGTGACCCATCACAAACAATCACTCGTAATTTTGATGTATTAGATGAAGCTACTGGTTTAGCTCAACGTGGTACATTCATTATCGACCCAGACGGTGTTGTACAAGCATCTGAAATTAACGCTGACGGAATTGGCCGTGACGCTAGTACATTAGCTCACAAAATCAAAGCAGCTCAATATGTTCGTAAAAACCCTGGCGAAGTATGCCCAGCTAAATGGGAAGAAGGCGCTAAAACATTGCAACCTGGTTTAGATTTAGTAGGTAAAATCTAAGGAGGCATTACAACCATGCTTAATGCTGATTTAAAACAACAACTTAAACAATTATTAGAACTAATGGAGGGCAACGTTGAATTCGTTGCCAGCCTTGGTTCAGATGAAAAATCTAAGGAACTCAAAGAATTATTAACAGAAATTTCTGATATGTCACCTAGACTTTCACTTTCTGAAAAGTCTTTAAAGCGTACACCAAGTTTCTCAGTCAATCGTCCTGGCGAAGAAACAGGTGTAACATTTGCAGGTATTCCATTAGGTCACGAGTTTAACTCACTTGTTTTAGCAATTTTACAGGTTAGTGGTCGTGCACCTAAAGAAAAACAGTCAATCATTGACCAAATTAAAAACTTAGAAGGTTCATTCCATTTTGAAACATTCATTAGTTTAACGTGTCAAAAATGTCCTGATGTCGTTCAAGCACTTAACTTAATGAGTGTGATCAACCCTAACATCACGCATTCTATGATTGATGGTGCAGTGTTCCGTGAAGAATCTGAAAACATCATGGCAGTCCCTGCTGTCTTTTTAAATGGCGAAGAATTTGGCAATGGTCGTATGACAATCCAAGATATTCTTTCGAAACTAGGCAGTACGGCAGATGCATCTGAGTTTGAAAATAAAGAACCTTATGATGTCTTAATCGTTGGTGGTGGTCCTGCTAGTGGTAGTGCAGCGATTTACACAGCACGTAAAGGTTTACGTACTGGTATAGTTGCTGATCGTATCGGTGGCCAAGTTAATGATACTGCTGGTATTGAGAACTTCATTACTGTTAAAGAAACAACTGGTTCTGAATTTTCTTCTAACTTAGCAGCGCACATTGATCAATATGACATTGATGCAATGACAGGTATACGTGCTACAGATATCGAAAAGACTGACGAAGCAATTAAAGTTACGTTAGAAAACGGTGCTGTCTTAGAAAGTAAAACAGTCATTATTGCTACTGGTGCAGGTTGGCGTAAGCTAAACATTCCAGGTGAAGAGCAATTGATTAATAAAGGTGTTGCATTCTGCCCTCACTGTGACGGACCTCTATTCGAAAATAAAGACGTAGCAGTTATCGGTGGCGGTAACTCTGGGGTTGAAGCAGCAATTGACCTTGCTGGTATCGTTAATCATGTTACATTATTCGAATTCGCTAGCGAATTAAAAGCAGACAACGTGTTACAAGATCGTTTACGTTCTTTATCAAATGTTGATATCAAAACAAATGCCAAAACTACTGAAGTTGTCGGAGAAGACCATGTTACAGGTATACGTTACGAAGACATGAGCACCGGCGAAGAACATCTACTTAACTTAGATGGTATCTTTGTTCAAATTGGTTTACTTCCAAACACATCATGGTTAAAAGATGCTGTTGAATTAAACGAACGTGGTGAAATTGTGATTGATCGTAACAATAATACGAATGTTCCTGGAATATTTGCTGCTGGCGATGTCACAGATCAGAAGAACAAACAAATTATCATTTCAATGGGCGCTGGTGCAAATGCAGCATTAAATGCCTTTGACTATATTATCAGAAACTAAAGTTTCATTCATTTCACTGACAGTATCTTACATTTGTTAAGATGCTGTTATTTTTTTATCCCGACATAAAATCATGTTATGATAAACTTAATATATACAACGAGGTGTGCAAAAATGCTTGATGTTCATTTTATATACCCAAGAAAATTACAAAACGCATGCGAATATTTTAATTTACCGACCCAAAAAGAAGGATTTGAAGTCACGATGCATGCTTTACGCCCTGAAAATATACATAAAATTTATCATGATATGGATAATTCAGAACAAAGATTTATAGAAACATTAATATCTAAGGGTAACCCTGTCACAATCGTAAATAGCCGTGATGTTAATATTTTAAAGCTAACAAATCACCTAGGTTTTGTTTATCAACTTAACGAAGATGAGTTCTTTGTAAATAATTTCTTTTTAAGATATATCAATTCAGAGGTACTAGATAATGCATATGGTGAATTCGAATCGTTAGATACAATAAACCATATGAATTTAAATGAAGAAGTGTTACGTGTAAGACAACATACGCGCTTAAACGATGTCACATTAGAACATGCTTTACTGTTAAAAACTAATGACGAGCTAAAAACAATATGCAGGCAGTATGGTATCAAAGGATTCTCAAATAAAAACAAACAAAATCTTGTTGAATTAATTATGACAGCATTTTTCAATAATAATCACATCATTGAACAAGTGTTTTCTAATACTACTCTATTTGAGTTTGACATTCTTTCTAGCATACTTGAAAGTGATGCTAACTACCGATTAAACAATGAACTAACTAAATTTGAAAAGCTACAATTAATAAATTTTGACAACTTTTTAACTAGTCATTTTTATTATTATTACGACTTTGAATATGATTGTCTTATTTTGCCAAATGATGTGCGTAAACATATTGAAAATTTCGTGAATCAAGTCGGCAATGGTGATTTTGAGAAAGCTGTAAATCAGTTTGTTGATGAGCAAACAATTGAGAAAAGTTTAGCAGAGTTTGAAAACGCGTTAGAGTTATCATTTATGGACGACGAAGTTGACTTAGATATGTTACTTAAAGATGATGACTTTGAAGATTTTGGTACAACCGATAGCTTAAGAAGTGATGCAATCACTCAATTGATTTCTGAGATTAAGAAAGGATTAATAGATAAAAAAGATATTTTACCTCTTCGTATTATACTTGGTTCTGTAAACTTGTATGGTATTTTATCAACTAATCATCTACTATATCTCACACAAAGATTTTATGACGCTACTTTTAGTAAAGAAGAGTTGCAATATAGCTTAGATACTTTAGCTGGTACTGAGCTATATTATATTGAAGATGACTTCGTGTTTCACCCTGTGTTATTTGATGTTGTCGAGTCTGAGGCGTCTGGCATTGATATTTCTGATGATGGATATTATGTACCAGCTTCGGTTGAAGAATTAATCTATTATGATAGACATCACTATTTGAAATCTGATCAAGCAATTAAAGAGTTTACCAGTTATCTACGCAAACAAATCAATATGAAAAATGATATTGAGAAGGAAAAGTATGTGAACGAAATCATTATGCTTTTACGTACGATACCTACATCTAAATTGATACAACCAATTATGCAGTTATTTATAGATAATGCTATCCTTAACAATGTTCAAAACGACGCATTATTGATAGAAAAAGTAACTCATGCACGTAATCATTTGCGTCTATGGTCATTGCAAGGTCATCGTGACATTCCAAACTAATTCAATGTTACTCTATTAAACATGAATACATATTTTTTCAATTAAAGATAAACTAAGGAGTTATATTACATTATGAAAAAGAGATTACTACTAAGTACATTTTTAGCATCGACATTAATTCTTACAGGTTGCGCGTCCGATCAATCTGATAACGAAGATCATCATACAAGTACTGGCATCCATGCACCTAAAAGCGCTAAAAAATTAGAAACAAAAGATATCTTTAACTCAGATAAGAAAAATAGTGATATTAGTGATGCAGAGATGAAGCAAGCTATAGAAAAGTATTTGTCTGTAAATAGCGATATACTTGATAACAAATATATTATGCAACATAAACTAGATAAACAAATTGACAGTCAAACAAAAGTGACTGAAAAACAAGCAGAAACACTTAGCCACTTATCTAACTTAGCTGTTAAAAACGATTTGCATTTCAAGAAATTTGTCACTGAAAACAATATTCCTAAAGAATATAAGAAACCCGTTGAATTAATGATGAATTACTTCAAAGCTTTAAATAGTACAATCGCCAATGTTGATGAAGATATTGAAAAGCTTAGCTATCAACCGCAAAATAAAATCAATGTTGTCGACGTGCCAACAAAATATGCCGGTGATGTTAATAAAAAGCAACAAGATAAAATTAAAGATTTCTTAAAATCTAAAGGTATCAAGAGTGATGTTATCGATAAATAACTGAAAGCCATCATTGCGACATGTAACACATCATTACATGTGCTTTAATTCATGACAATTCTTTATCTTTAAAAGTGACTAATCTTTGTGCCAATACATTTTAACCAAAACCATACCATTTTGCATCAAGCAGCTTTTTACTGTTTGATGCTTTTTTATTGGTCTTAAATTCTCTATCTATGCCAAAATTCCCATTAGTTGACGCATTTGACTATATATCTAACATATTTCATACTTATATTGACTCTATAAACAAAGGATGGTCATGATGAAAGTTCGAATTACTTTTATTATCTTATCAATTTTATCAACGATTGTTTGCTTATTTTTAGCAGCCATGCATCCAACAGGTCCAAACACAGTAACTTTTGAACAGCCATATTTATTCACCCTCAACATCATTATAATGGTATTAGTCGCATTACCTTCAATTGTTTTAGCTATATATGATTATATGAGTTTTAGAATTTCTTCTGCTATTTTACAATTTCTAGGGGCTATCTCTTGGTTCTTTTTATCATTGATATTATCGCTCACTCAATTTACACCTTTTACATTAGCGTCATTTATAACTTCAATTATTTTGTTCGCAAGCACAATTATCACATTATCTATTGGTGGTAAGTCTGTTGATAAGAATGATTCCCATTAAATTCCAAATACAAAAAAGGTTCTGAAGGCAGCTATAAAACACAGCTTTTCAGAACCTCTATACTTCTATTCAATGATATATGGTTTGCAATTTTCAACTTTTAAATCCACAGCTTCTTCCCGTGAAACGTTATTAAAATAAACCATTAAACAACGAATGACAACTTGATGTGCAACAATGACGATATCATCTTTTTGTGTATCTTCATTGACAACATGATTCATAAAATGTTCGACGCGTTGATATACATCTTCATAACTTTCTCCTTCAGGCGCTTTTTGTGAAAAACTATGACGAAAGTCTTTAAAGTTTGGATCATTGAAATATTTTTCATATTTCGGATTCGCACTGATTTCATCTTTATATTCACCCTCAAATACGCCAAGTGAACGTTCTCTTAATAGAGGCGTAGTCGTTGATGCAATGTCATATGGAAAAATATGTTCAAACGTTTGCTGTGTTCTTAATAAGTCTGAAACATATACATGTTTAATCTGTTTCTCTTTAAAATAATCACATAAATCGTCTGCACTTTTTGTGCCACTATCCGTTAACGGCACATCTAATTGTCCACAAAAATAAGATCTAAAATGTTTATTATCATAATTCGATTGTGATTCACCATGTCTAACTAAATAAATCGTCATGCTATTACTCCTTACCTTATGTATTTCATATCTACCATAACACTTTGACCACTTAATCGGCATCAATCTTAATAGTCTTTTCTAAAAAAGAATTAATTCATATTTTAAATTAATGACTCTAAAAATAGTATTGTCTTTAATCAAGTGATGTGTTACTATATGGGTGTAGTTCTTAAATGACTACACAGTCTTTTATATTCATGAACATAATACTCCTGGATGGCGCAACCCAACGTCATCCTTTTTTTATTTGTCAAATACTCGCTTTTTTATTTCCAACCTCTCCTCATGTTAATTTATTACTTTTTAATCCTATCTTACCTACATTTTCAAATATTATAATACATATTGACCATTTTCACGCAAATAAAAAAGATGACAACTGAATGCCATCTTTATTTCAATTCAACCTAAGTTGAATATTTTATTTTTTACGAACAGCTCTTAAAATTAACGTTACAATTGCAATAAAGATAATTGAACCAATTAAAGCTGGTAAGATGTAAATACTTCCTAATTCAGGACCCCATTGTCCGAATAGTTTGCCACCTACCCATGATCCAATAATACCCGCGATAATATTACCTAAAATACCACCTGGGATATCTTTACCCATAATAGCACCAGCAGCCCATCCAATTAAGCCACCGACAATTAACATTCCAATAAATCCAAACATAATTTTCAGTCTCCTTTTTCTATTTATTTTGCGTTATTCTAAGTAGTACCCCTTATTTACAATTCTAAAACAAATTCAAATTATTTTTATCCAAATATTTTTAAAAGTAGTAATTGAATATCAATTTTATTCAATGTAGCTATCGTTATTTAAAGTCTCTGTACCGGTAATATCATATACATTTACATTATTTTTTCTGCCGAATTCATAGCTTGATTATTTTATGTTATAGGACTAGAATATACACATATTATTAGAGCATCTTTGAATTTTAAATCAAGAAGCGAGGTTAATGAACAATGAATATGCATATTTTATATAACTTACGAACTAAACATAATTTAGAAATTGACGAATTAGCACAGCAATTAAATGAGAAATATGGTACTAAATATGAAGCACATCAAATTTGGGAATGGGAGAATCATCACCATGAACCTAAATTTAAAGATGCCATGCATTTAGCTGACTTCTTTGATGCACCATATGAAATGTTTTTAGAAAGTAAGGTTAAAGAATATCAGAAACATTTAGAAGAAGTCGATATTCGCATGGATAAATAGATGCAAATAAACCCTCACAACACGTTTGGCATATATCCTTTCAAATCTATACTGGATATATTACATTACGTTGTGAGGGTATTTTATTAATTAATATAAATTAAGACATTTTACAAGCGTTAATGCAACGAATCTTTTTAGTGATCTTGCTCACTCTTTAATACTTTACCGTTCTTAGCATCAACAGTAACTTCTTGTTTTTTATTACCTTTTTTCAAATCGATATTGTAAACAAGTTTGCCATCATCTTTTTCAAGTGACCATTCTTTAATATCACCATCAAATTCTTTTTGTCCTTCTTTAATGGCTTTTTTGTAATCTATAGCATCGCTATATTTAAAGTTATCATTTTCATTCACTGTATCTTCTTTTTCAGTCTTTTTATTAATCACTTTTTTATTTTTATCAGCAACAAGTACTTCTGACTCTTCACCAGATTTTTGTTGCGTCACTTTATAAGCCCATTCACCATTAGAATTTTCAAATGAAATTCCTTTCAACTTTTGGCCTTTGTAAGTTTCTTCAGCTTTTTTCACAGCATCTTCTGGGCTTGTTTTAACATCTTTTAAAGCAATAACATCTTTTGTTGTATTAGTGTCTTGATTAGTATTTGACTCTGTTGATTTTGTTTCATCTTTTGGAGTATCATTGCCACATGCAGTAAGCACCACCGCTGACATTGATAACACTGCTAATGATTTTAATTTCATAATATCACTCTCTCTTCCTATTTTTGAAACTCATAACAAAAGCTTATATGCTATATAGATTGTATTACCCCTTGTTTTTAATTTTATTCATAATTATTACAAATATTTTTAAATTAATCATCATGTGTTACTTTCGTTCGTACTCATTTTATAATTGAACCATGTAATATAAGCATGCTATTATCGACTCAGTTTGTCTAATGCTTTTTTAGGTACTTCTTCCTTTTCAACTTCTTCAAAAGTTTCTACATGATGACCTTTATGTGTAATTTTCAAGTATCTATGCGGTTTAACATCAAATGTAGCAGTATACATTAATTGCGTCTCTTTCCCTTCTTTATTAAAAGCACTTTGAGTATAACTTCGGAGTTGATCATCCATTCTAGTAGACACCTCTGTCGTTTTAACATAAGAATCATCTTCCTTTACTAATGGGTTAAATTGATCTGTTATACCATGAGAGTCTATTGTTTTTAAAATGAATAAAGCAGCATAAGCGCCAATGATAGTAAGTGCAAGATATGTTATTGTTTTTAAAATCGTTTTCAAAAGATCACCTCTGACAAAATATAAAATAGGATGCCTCTGAAAACAACTTACATAATTGTAATTAAAGTGTAAGTATTAGGAGAAAATGATGGTATTTGAATCTGAAAGATACGAATCGTTTTTAAAATAAGTTATTTTATAGAGACTTTATTATGGAATTGAAAGAAGTTAATTTTAAGGTTGTCGAATGTAAAAACATATTGATTAACCATAAAAGAGAAATTATTTTTGTAGATTTCGGCATAAAAGTCATTAAAGAATTTTCTATATGATGGTGCTAATCATAACAAAGAAAGCTAGGCACCTTTAGATACCTAACTTTCAAAGTATTAGCGATAAAACACTATATATACTAATTTAACTTAATTTCAAACTTGTTCAATGTCATTAACACTTTTCACAAGTTCGAAAGTTACATTTTTTATATCATCAGTATTAATTTTTACATTTTCCCTATCTTTTTGTAGCTCTTTATGCGACTCTAATGTATATTTACCACCATTCTTTGTATTTATGACGATGTTACCTTTAGGCAAATGTTCTCCCATATATAAGCCATAAGAAATATGAGCAAATCTTATGATATGATCCAATTCTTTTAAAGTGACAACTTCTTTATTAAGAGTAATGTTCCTCTTAGGTGTATACACTCTATCAGCAACTCTGTATGTTCCTTCTAAATGTATACGAACTTGGTTTTCATTTAAAGGTCTCTCTGAATAAACCCAATTCCTAGATTTATTAGATTTTCCATTTATTGTATCCTTGCTGTATCTATCGTAAAGTTTTTTAACCAAAGCTTTTTCTGAATTATTTGGTACTTCTTCAACTTTTTGTAATTGTTTATCTTGTACACTTGAGGAATTTTGTGTTGACGCGTCTGCTTTTGGATATATTCCAAATGTTCCCCCATAGATGATACCTAGCGATAGAATAGATTTTAATACGATTGAATTTTTCGAATGATGTTTTTTGAACATATTTAACTACCTCCTTGATGTAAAGCTTTATTTGCTACAATTATAAAAATAATAGACGTGTTCATGAATTAAATTCATCTTAACTCTTGATTAACTTTAATTTTCTATCACTTTGTCTTTAATAACTATAAATCGTCTACACATAATTGGACTAAATCTAAGAGAATAAAATTTGTTAATTTAAAATAGCAAGCAATTCAAAGTTATATGTGTAATAGATAAAATAGATATCCCTATAGTGATGCGTTACTAGCTAAACATAATAACACTTTAGAAGATAATGAAGTTAAGGAGTTACTGGATTGTTTCGACTATCTAATTCAGCATAAAAATATCCAACGACAAAACGTAATTATAAAATTGTAAAAGCTATGGTACAGTTTCAAATTGCTAATGACATGCGTATCGGTGAGCTACTTGCAATAAAGAGAGTAAATATAAACTATGAAGATAAAAAGCTAGATATCGACGGTAAAGTTAATTGGGAAACTGAAAAAAGACGGGAGCATTCGGAGTAAAGGAGACAACTGAAAGAAGTAATAGCTATAAGGCCATAGGGCTCACTACCCAAAGCATCGACTTACTAAGAACACTTATGCTTGGAATGATAAGTTTATTGATAGAGAGTACATATTCACAAATACGGCTGGTAGCCCTATCGACTCGAACAAAATTAGCCACATTATTAAAGGGGGGCGCTGATATTAGTCCTATTAAGAAACCTATAACAACGCATACATTACATCATTCGCATATATCTACACTTGCTCAATTAGGAATTAACTTAAAAGCAATGCAAGAGCATGTAGGTCATTCAGATTATAAAAAAATCTAGAGATATACACACATGTTACTAATCAGATGGCGAAAGATATGATGAATAAATTTGAACGATTGGGGAGTTAAAATTGGAAAAAGATGATACACTAGCAGAAATTAAGCCTATGCTCAATTTTGATGAGCAAATAGCGAAATTAAAACAGATGAATATATTTTTTAATATTATTGACACCGAAAAAGCAAATGAAATTCTTAGAAAAAATAATTACTTTTTCAAACTAGCTTATTTCCGAAAAAATTTCGAAAAAAAGAATGGCGGCTATTTCATAGAATTTGCTTATTTATCAGATTTAGCAACTATAGATATGAAATTAAGATACACAATGTTGCATTTAACTTTAGATATTGAACATAGTTTAAAGTGTCTAGTCTTAAAACTAATAACAGAAAATAACCAAGAAGATGGTTATAAAATAATAGATGAGTTCTTATGTATTGATAAATCATATAGCAATTCAAATTTTGACACAAATTCAAGAACACCAGAAGAAGTTATGGAAACCAAAATCAAAAATAAAAACGAAATATTCAAGCATATGAATAAACGAGGACAACTACCCGAGAAGTTGAATAAATACTATCAAAATCCACCCGCATGGGTTTGCATTGAATTCATGCAACTAGGTCAATTCGTTTCGTTTCTCAACTTCTATTACAAGAAGTACAATGACGAAGAATTGAGAGTTGCTAATATTTTAATGCCTTTAGTTAAAAATATAAGAAACAAATCAGCTCATAACCAACCCATCATAGCAAATCTAAATTATGACAGTAGATCTCCTCAATATTTATTTGAAAAAGGGAATAATATAGGCATATCTAGAAACATGTTCGGAATAAAAAATTTCATAGATACTTTCGCTACGCTAGAATTACATAATCAAGTTTGTAGTAATGCAATTATCCAAGCAAGATATCACGATTTGGACCAACTTCAAAAGCGATATAAAAGAAACGAAAGCTATTATAATAATGCATTAGCTATCAAAAGATTTTTTATAGCTTTAGATAAAATTATTGACTTCAACAGACCAAAAGTATAAACTATCTAGTGAGGAAAGAGACTTATAGGTCTCGCGAGTTATTTTAATTCGTATGCAAGAAAAAGAAGAGCTATGCATTTTATTTAAAATGCGTAGTTCTTTTTTTATGCATCTAAATTCATATTATTTTTGCAATATAAATATATCTTTGTGCAAATTCCGAACACAAAACATTCACATCATCCTTTTTTGCCCTTTGTCTATACCCCAAAACACAAAAAGCCCCGTAAGCCTATGCCTACGGGGTTTGACAATAAATTATATATTATTGTTCTTCTTTAACATATGGTAATAATGCCATATGACGAGAACGTTTGATAGCTGTAGTCAACATACGTTGATATTTAGCTGAAGTACCAGTTACACAACGTGGTAAAATTTTACCGCGTTCTGAGATAAAACGTTTTAATAATTCAGTGTCTTTGTAGTCGATATGTGTAATACCATTTGCTGTGAAATAGCATACTTTTTTACGACGACGTCCGCCTCTTCTTGGTCCACCTGCCATGATTGTGTGCCTCCTTTGATAATTTTTTCGCTTTAATTTCGTTAATTTTTCTTAGAATGGTAAGTCATCATCACTTATATCAATCGGTCCGTTTGCATTTGCAAATGGATTATCAGATTGTTTCGTGTTTGATGAATTATTGTACGAATTGTTTTGTCCTGATTGTTGACCACCGAATCCTTGACCGTAATCTTGGAATTCATTTTGTTGACGTTGGCCACCATTTTGTTGCGCATTTTTAGGTTCAAGGAATTGAACGCTATCACACACAACTTCAGTAACAAACACACGACGACCTTCTTGATTTTCATAATTACGGGATTGTAAGCGACCATCTACACCAGCTAAACTACCTTTAGATAAATAGTTATTTACATTATCTGCTTGTCTTCTAAAAACAACACAGTTAATAAAATCTGCTTCGCGCTCCCCTTGAGCATTCGTGAACGTACGATTTACTGCAAGAGTGAATGTCGCTACACTCACACCTGAGGGAGTGGTTCTGTATTCCGGATCTTTCGTTAAACGACCTACTAATACAACTCTATTTAGCATTTAAACGCCCCCTCTAATTATTACTTGTCTTCGTCTTCACGAATAACCATGTAACGAATGATATCGTCACTGATTTTAGCTAGACGTTGGAATTCGTCAGTAGCTTTGTTGTTATCAGATTTAACACGTACGATGTTGTAGAAGCCATCTTTGAAATCATTGATTTCATAAGCTAGGCGACGTTTACCCCAGTCTTTTGCTTCTAAAACTTCTGCACCTTCAGTAGCTAAGATGCCGTTGAAACGTTCAACTAACGCTTTTTTAGCATCTTCCTCAATGTTTGGGCGTACGATGTACATAACTTCATATGTTCTCATTTTATATTTGCACCTCCTTGTGGTCTATACGGCTTATCAATCTTAAAACAGATAAGCAAGGAATAATTTTCATTACTCACAATAAAGAATTATATCATGCGCCATTACTTTTTACAATAATAATTCAAACTACTCTTCATATCATTTTTGACATTAATTCATTTGAAATTTTCTATGATATTTTTAAAAATACACTTCACAAAAGCGAACACGTGTTCTATAATAGTTGTGAGGTGGTAAGGAATGAATTTAAATATTGATTGGTCTAAAGATTTTCAAGAATTCCAAGAGATACTTAATAGTGGCATTCATCCTGAATGGCTTTATTGTGCAAAGGCTAATCTTGTTTTAGAGCCTGCTTATACTGGCGAAGGCAAACAATTTTTCAGCACTCAAGATATTATTAACGCGAGTAAAATTATTCCATTCTTTTAATAAATTATACGCATAATTAAAAGAGGCGAACAATTGATTCCGCCTCTTCTCCATATATACTATTTAATTAACTTCACTCTATCGTTTATACATTAAATCTGAAATGAACGATATCGCCATCTTGCATAATATATTCTTTACCTTCTAATCGTTGTCTGCCCGCTTCTTTAGCGCCACTTTCGCCACCATATTGTACATAGTCGTCATAACTTGTTACTTCGGCACGGATAAATCCACGTTCAAAATCAGTATGAATGATACCAGCACATTGAGGTGCAGTCATACCTTGTTTAAATGTCCAAGCACGTACTTCTTGCACACCAGCAGTAAAATATGTTGATAATCCTAATAATTCATAAGTTGTTCTAATTAATCGATCTAATCCTGGTTCTTCGATACCTAAATCTTCTAAGAACATTTCTTTATCTTCATCATCTAATGTAGCAATTTCTTCTTCAATTTTTGCACTAATAACAATCACTTCAGAGTCTTCTTGCGCTGCATATTCACGAATCGCTTTTACTTTATCATTATCATCATCACCAATTTCATCTTCACCAACATTAGCGATATAAAGCATTTTTTTAGAAGTCAGTAATTGCGCTTGATTCACCCATTTTTGATCTTCTTCATTAAAGTCAATACTACGAGCGGGTTTACCATTTTCTAAAGCTTCTTTAATAGTTGTTAAAATACGTACTTCCATTTCAGCAGTCTTATCTTTTTGACGTGCTAATTTTTCAATTCTAGGCAAACGTTTCTCAACAGATTCTAAGTCCGCTAGTACTAATTCCATATTAATAACTTCAATATCATCAATAGGGTCTACTCGACCAGCAACATGAGTTACGTTATCATCATCAAATGCACGAACGACCTGACAAATCGCATCTACTTCTCTAATATGTGATAAGAATTTATTACCTAACCCTTCTCCCTTTGAAGCACCTTTCACAATACCAGCGATATCTGTAAATTCAAATGTAGTCGGCAATGTCTTTTTAGGTTGAACCATTTCTTCTAATTTAAGTAATCTAGCATCTGGCACTTCTACTATCCCTACATTAGGATCAATCGTAGCGAATGGATAGTTCGCTGCTAAAGCACCTGCTTTTGTTATTGCATTAAATAATGTTGATTTACCAACGTTTGGCAATCCAACGATACCTGCTGTTAAAGCCATTAATCATTCTCCTATCTTTGTGTATCATCATGAGATTCGATGATTTTTTTAAGTTTTTTATCAAACGTTTGACGTGGAATCATAATACTTCTTTGACAATTTTCACATTTAATTCTTATGTCTGCACCCATTCTAATAATCTTAAAACGGTTTGTTCCACACGCATGTTGTTTTTTCATTTCTACTATATCATTTATTCCATATTTTGACGCCATTAAATATGACCTCCATGTATTATAAACTACTAAACACCGTTTTCACTATGATTATAAGCAGTCATAATTGGTTGAGGTGTTTTAATACCTTCTTGTAAAAACATTTTTTGTACTTCTTTGCGAATAATTCGAGCTCCAGCAAATCCTTCACCTGGAATTGTTTCTGCAGATATTCTCAATATTACTCTTGTATCTTCAATAGCATCAATACCAATAACAACCGGATCACTAACAAATAAGTAATATTTACTACGTAAAGAAGTAAATAGTTTGTTTAGTTTTTTATCAACATTATCAATGTTTTCTTCGACAGACACTGGAATTTTAACGATAGCTGTACCATTTGTAATTGAGTAGTTCGTTATTTCACCCATACTACTATTTGGTAAAATTGTTAATTCTCCTGAAATTGTATTGATTCGTGTTGAACGAAGTCCTATTGATTTAACCGTTCCCTCTGCCACAGTCGTACCACCATTGTTTATTTTAACATAATCACCTACATCAAATTGACTTTCAAATATAATGAAAAATCCAGTAATAACGTCTTTAACAATGGTTTGAGCACCAAAACCTACTGCTAAACCTACGACACCAGCACTTGCAATAACACCTTCAACACTAATGCCAAATTTACTTAAAATCGTCGTAATAACTATAAACCAAACGATATACTTCACTACATTTTGAACAAGAGATATTAAAGTTTTAGAGCGCTTTTTGTTACTCTTTTTACTCTTATTTTGAATCTTAAATCCCTGTTCAATCATTTTATTCAGTATTTTAATAACTATGAGGGCTACGATAATATAAATAACAATCATAGCGATTTTAGTTGCAATGTTTTCATATGTTTCTATTTTTGTTAATGGCTCAAATAGAGATGAAATAATATTCATGACTTGATTCATGATAAGCGTTACTCCCTTCTATATGATATATCAATATTGTATTCATATTTTTATATACTTCCAACCTACGAAAGTCTCAATATATCTAGAATCAAATGTTCACTGATTACAATTTATTTACACTTGCACAAAGAGTTATTATATAAAATTGTGTAACTATTTACCATACCTACGATTTAATTGTTCAATTATTCTTAGAAAATCTTCTTGTGAATCAAACTCAAATGAGATTTTACCAACCGATTTTTTTATTGATATATCTACTTTGGTACCATACTGTTCTCGCAACTGTCGTTCTTGTTGCTTTATAAATTTAGGCTTAGTTATATCTACTTTGTCTGTTTCCGACTTTGACGAAACATTTTTTAATTCATTAACATGGTTTTCTAAATATCTAACACTCCACTTTTCTTTAACAACCCGTTTCGCTAACCTAAGCATTTGTTGTTCATCTTTAATTGCCAATAACGTTCGTCCATGTGCACTTGTCAGTCGCCCATCTTTTACCATGTCAGCAATCTTTTTCGGCAAATGTAATAACCTCAACATATTCGCTATATACGGGCGCGACTTACTCAATCGCTTCGCTACTTCTTGTTGTGTAATTTTCAAATCTGTCATCAAACGTTGATAACTTTCAGCTTCTTCAATCGCATTTAAGTCTTCTCGTTGTAAATTTTCGATGACCGCCAGTTCCATCATATCTTCATCTGTTAAATCTTTGATAATCGCTGATACGTATTTTAGACCAGCAATTTTCGAAGCTCTAAACCTTCTTTCACCAACTACAATGTAATAACCTTGAACTGTTTTTCTAAGCACAATTGGTTGCAAAATTCCATATTGCTTAATTGAATCTGCCAAATCATTTAAATGATTTTCATCGAAAGTTTTTCGGGGCTGATACGGATTCGGTTTGATATCCGATATATCTATTTGCTTAATTTGTTCATCTTTTGTTTTAGTAATACGTTGATCTTCACTTTTTGACAATTCACTCACATCACTTTTTATTTGATAACAACAGTTAAATATATTTTATGTATTCTAAATGAGTCAGACAACCATTAACCACACTTTATTTAAAAAATAATTCATTTTTCAACTTCAAGATACCAATTACAATTTCACAAACAAATTAACTTTTAAATCAAAATTTTCTGAATAATTGTTGACAAATCTTTTTTTACTCTGTAAGCTAATTAATATCTTATAACAGTTTAATGAAACGTAAACACAATAAAGAGGAAAGTAAAACACACCCTGCTTATACAGAGAGTCTTTAGTAGCTGAGAGAAGATTTTGAAAGCGTGTTTGAAAATGGCCTTGGAGTGTTGATGCCAATATGAGGTGTCTACGGGTTCGCCCGTTATAGCGATACAGTATTAACATTGATGTTAAATGGCGTACTGGATTCTTTACGCACGATTTTTTGTTAATAAGTATGGGATAGCACATTACTATATCCTTACTTACTGACTTTAATTGTGATAATTGTTCAGTAAGCATATTTACTTTTAATGCGTACTGAATAAGGTTATTTCAGCGATGGAATAACAAATAAAGGTGGTACCGCGAAACATAAGCTTTCGTCCTTTTTATCCGATTCATTCGGGTACGAAGGACGGAAGCTTTTTTTATTTTTTCTTATAGGAGGGTCTTAATATGAAGGATACACAGTTAGCCCAAATCACATTAACCGATGATTCAACCGGTGCTATAGCGAATCCAATCCATTTATCTACTGCCTACAAGCATCCAAAACTAGGACAATCGACAGGTTTTGATTATACACGTACTAAAAATCCTACACGCTCAACATTTGAAACCTGTTTTGCCAAACTCGAACATGGTATTGCATCATTCGCTACATCAAGTGGAATGTCAGCCATTCAATTAATATGTAATTTATTTAAACCACACGATGAAATTTTAGTTTCATTCGATTTATACGGCGGCACATTTAGATTATTTGAATTTTATGAGCAACAATACAATATCAAATTTAAGTACGTTGATTTTACAGATTATGAACAAGTTGAAAAAGAAATCACTGATAAAACAGTTGCATTATTCATTGAACCAATATCTAACCCACAAATGATTGCTATTGATGTAAAGCCGTACTATCAACTTTGTAAAGCTAAAGGCTTATTGTCAATTATCGACAATACATTTTTAACACCTTATCTTTCAACACCATTAGCAGAAGGTGCTGATATAGTCTTACATTCAGCTACGAAATATATTGGTGGACATAATGATGTACTAGCAGGTGTCGTAACCGTCAAAGGTGAATCACTCGCGCAACAGTTGTTTGATTTTCACAACATGACTGGCGCAACACTTTCACCAATAGATAGTTATTTGTTGTTACGTGGACTTAAAACTTTGCATTTACGCATTGAGCGTGCGCAATCAAACGCTAGAAAACTTGCTAAAAAATGTCAGTCACTTCAAGCAATTGACGAAGTACTATATAGCGGGCAAACTGGCATGCTTAGTTTAAGACTTAACAAGGCCTATAGCGTCGCTAAATTATTAGAAAATTTAGACATTTGCATTTTTGCAGAAAGTTTAGGAGGTACTGAAACATTAGTGACCTTCCCTTACACCCAAACACATGTTGATATGCCAGATGCTGAAAAAGATAAACGTGGCATTGATGAGTATTTAATCCGCTTATCACTAGGTGTTGAAAATTATGAAGACATCGAACGCGATATCATCCAAGCATTAGATAAAGCTCAGATTGGAGAGATTGTATGACACTTTCAAAAGAGACAGAAGTGATATTCGATTGGCGTAGAGGTGTGGAATATCATTCAGCTAACCCACCACTCTATGATTCTTCAACATTCCATCAAACAAGTCTTGGTGGCGATGTTAAATATGATTATGCACGAAGTGGCAACCCTAACCGTGAACTTTTAGAAGAGAAGTTAGCACGATTAGAACAGGGGAAATTCGCTTTTGCTTTTGCATCAGGTATTGCTGCGATTTCAGCAGTACTTTTGACTTTCAAATCTGGTGATCATGTCATCTTACCCGATGATGTATATGGCGGTACTTTTCGCCTCACTGAGCAAATTTTGAATCGATTTAATATTGAATTTACAACCGTAGATACTACCAAGCTCGAACAAATCGAGGGTGCCATTCAATCAAACACAAAATTAATTTATATCGAAACACCATCGAATCCCTGTTTTAAAATTACTGATATCAAAGCTGTTTCTAAAATAGCCGAAAAGCATGAACTACTGGTAGCTGTGGACAATACATTCATGACACCGTTAGGTCAATCACCTTTATTACTTGGCGCTGATATTGTCATTCATAGTGCTACAAAATTTTTAAGTGGACATAGCGATTTAATTGCTGGTGCTGTCATTACTAATAATGAGGCAATTAGTGAAGCTCTTTATTTAATACAAAATGGTACAGGCAATATGTTATCTGCTCAAGATAGCTGGACACTTGCTAAACATTTAAAAACATTTCCAATCAGATTTAAACAATCTGTCGAAAACGCGCAAAAAATCGTGTCATTTTTAATAAAGCAAGATGAAATTTCAGAAGTTTATTATCCGGGACTTACTGCATCTCATTTAGAACAAGCTAAAAATGGCGGTGCCGTTATTGGCTTACGTTTAGCTGATGAGTCTAAAGCACAACAATTTGTCGATGCACTGACATTACCACTCGTTTCAGTGAGTCTAGGTGGTGTGGAAACAATACTTTCGCACCCAGCAACAATGTCTCACGCAACACTACCTGAAGAAGTGAGGCAAGAACGTGGTATCACTTTCGGTCTATTCCGATTAAGTGTTGGTCTCGAAGATCCTGATGAACTCATTGCAGACATCAAATACGCATTAAAGGAGGCATTCAATGAGTCAATTCCTCACACAATTGAAAGATAATGTTTTAGTAGCTGATGGCGCTATAGGAACCATTTTATACTCTGAAGGATTAGACACCTGTCCAGAAGCATATAATCTTAGCCATCCAGATAAAGTTGAACGCATCCATCGTTCATATATTGAAGCCGGTGCTGATGTCATTCAAACCAATACTTATGGTGCAAATTTTGAAAAGTTAAAACGATTCGGTCTTGAAGATAAAGTTAAAGCAATACATCAAGCCGCCGTTCGCATCGCAAAAAAAGCAGCAAATAAAGATACGTATATATTAGGCACAGTTGGTGGGTTTAGAGGTATCAAACAAGAGGATATCAGCTTACAAACTATTCTTTATCATACTGAAATTCAAATAGACACCTTAATTGAAGAAGGCGTTGACGCGCTACTTTTCGAAACGTATTACGACCTAGAAGAGTTAACAAATGTCATTTTACGAACGAGAAAGAAATACGACATTCCAATCATTGCTCAATTAACCGCTTCAAACACAAATTACTTAGTTAATGGTCAGGCAATCAATGAAGGATTAAAACAACTCGTTCAATGTGGTGCAAACATCGTGGGACTCAATTGTCATCATGGCCCGCACCATATGCAAGAGTCTTTCACACATATTGAATTACCAGAGCACGCATTCTTATCTTGTTATCCAAATGCCAGCTTATTAGATATTGAAAATAGTGAATTTAAGTATAGTGACAATGCACAATATTTCGGTCAAGTTGCTCAAAATCTAATTCGCGAAGGTGTTCGTTTAATTGGTGGTTGCTGTGGTACAACGCCAGAGCACATCAAATTTATTAAAGAATCTATTCAGACACTTAAACCTGTTAATGACAAAAAAGTGATTCCGATACCAACGAAAGCACTTTTCAATCCATCTCAAAATAAAGTTAGACAATCATTAACATCTAAGGTTCAAGAACGTCCAACCGTTATTATCGAATTGGATACACCGAAACATTTAGACACGGATAGATTTTTTGAAAATATCGCTAAACTTGATAAAGCTAAAGTAGATGCGGTAACACTCGCAGATAATTCATTGGCAACTGTCAGAATTAGCAATATTGCTGCTGCTAGCTTAATTAAGCAATATTACAATATTGAACCACTCGTACATATTACATGTCGAGACCGAAACTTAATCGGCTTGCAGTCCCATTTACTTGGATTATCGCTCATTGGCGTTAACGAAATATTAGCCATAACTGGTGATCCTTCAAAAGTTGGTCACTTACCAGGTGCAACCAATGTCTATGATGTTAATTCTAAAGGATTAACTGAACTCGCTCTAAGATTTAATCAAGGTATTAACACTGACGGTGATGCGCTGAAGAAACGTACACACTTCAACATCGCTGGCGCCTTTAACCCTAATGTTCGTAAATTAGATGGTGCCGTCAAAAGATTAGAGAAAAAGATAGAAAGCGGAATGTCTTATTTTATAACACAACCCGTGTACAGCAAAGAGAAAATCATTGAAATTTACCATGCCACTAAGCACTTGAACAAACCATTTTTCATAGGCATTATGCCTATCGCAAGTTACAAAAACGCACTCTTTTTGCATAATGAAGTGCCAGGAATCAAGATGTCAGATGAAATTTTACAACAATTTGAAGCAGTTAAAGATGATAAAGCCAAAACACGAGAACTAAGTCTTAAGCTTTCAAAGGATTTAATCGATACTGTTCATGAATATTTTAATGGTTTATACATTATCACACCGTTTCAAAATGTCGAAGATTCATTAGAACTTGCAGCATACTCAAAATCTATTACTGCTCACAAGGAGGCAATATTATGACAACAATTAAAACATCAAACTTAGGATTCCCAAGATTAGGTAGAAAAAGAGAATGGAAAAAAGCCATCGAAAGTTATTGGGCAAAGAAGATTTCTAAAGAAGAATTAGATCAAACATTAACTGATCTACATAAAGAAAATTTATTATTACAAAAGTACTATCACTTAGATAGCATCCCAGTTGGTGATTTCTCTTTATATGACCATATATTAGATACGTCATTATTATTCAACATCATCCCTGAACGTTTCCAAGGAAGAACTATTGATGATGATTTATTATTTGATATTGCTCGCGGTAATAAAGACCATGTTGCAAGTGCACTTATAAAATGGTTTAACACTAACTATCATTACATCGTACCTGAATGGGACAATGTTGAGCCTAAAGTGAGTCGCAATGTATTATTAGATCGCTTTAAATATGCCCAATCTTTAAACGTTAACGCTCACCCTGTCATTGTTGGTCCGATTACTTTTGTTAAATTATCAAAAGGCGGTCACCAAACTTTTGAAGAAAAAGTTAAAACGTTATTACCACTTTATAAAGAAGTGTTTGAATCATTAATTGATGCAGGTGCTGAGTACATTCAAGTTGATGAGCCAATCTTAGTTACAGACGACAGCGAAAGCTATGAAAATATTACACGTGAAGCTTATGACTATTTCGAAAAAGCTGGTGTTGCTAAAAAATTAGTCATTCAAACATACTTTGAACGTGCACATCTTAAATTCTTAAGTTCTTTACCTGTTGGTGGTTTAGGTTTAGACTTTGTCCATGATAATGGCTATAACCTTAAACAAATTGAAGCAGGAGATTTTGATAAATCAAAAACATTATACGCTGGAATTATTGATGGTCGTAATGTATGGGCAAGTGATATTGAAGCTAAAAAAGTCTTAATCGACAAATTGTTAGCACACACTAATGAGCTTGTCATTCAACCATCATCTTCATTATTACATGTTCCAGTATCTTTAGATGATGAAACATTAGATACAAGTGTTGGCGAAGGCTTAAGCTTTGCAACTGAAAAATTAGACGAATTAGATGCATTGCGTCGCCTATTGAATCAAAACGATAGTGTTAAATATGATAAATTAAAAGCACGTTATGAGCGTTTCCAAAATCAATCATTCAAAAACTTAGATTATGATTTCGAAAGCGTGCGTACTTCAAGACAATCACCATTCGCGCAACGTATTGAACAACAACAAAAACGTTTGAACTTACCGGATTTACCAACAACAACTATTGGATCATTCCCACAAAGCCGAGAAGTTCGAAAATACCGTGCAGATTGGAAGAACAAACGCATTACAGACGAAGCATATGAAACATTCTTAAAAAATGAAATTGCTCGATGGATTAAAATTCAAGAAGACATCGGCTTAGATGTATTAGTTCACGGTGAATTTGAACGTAATGACATGGTTGAATTCTTCGGAGAAAAATTACAAGGTTTCTTAGTAACTAAATTCGGTTGGGTGCAATCATATGGTTCACGCGCCGTAAAACCACCAATCATTTATGGTGATGTAAAATGGACAGCGCCTTTAACTGTTGATGAAACAGTTTATGCACAAAGCTTAACAGATAAACCAGTTAAAGGTATGTTAACTGGACCTGTAACAATTCTAAACTGGTCATTTGAACGTGTTGATTTACCACGTAAAGTCGTTCAAGATCAAATTGCTTTAGCAATCAACGAAGAAGTATTAGCACTTGAAGCTGCAGGAATCAAAGTTATCCAAGTTGACGAACCTGCATTACGTGAAGGCTTACCATTACGCTCTGAATATCACGAACAATATCTTAAAGATGCTGTTTTATCATTTAAACTTGCAACGTCTTCAGTTCGTGATGAAACTCAAATCCATACACATATGTGTTATTCTCAATTCGGTCAAATCATTCATGCTATTCATGACTTAGATGCTGATGTTATTTCAATTGAAACATCTCGTAGCCATGGTGATTTAATTAAAGACTTTGAAGATATTAATTATGATTTAGGTATCGGTCTAGGTGTATATGATATTCATAGTCCACGTATTCCAACAAAAGAAGAAATTACTACAGCAATCAATCGTTCACTACAACAAATCGACCGCTCATTATTCTGGGTAAACCCTGACTGTGGTTTGAAAACGCGAAAAGAAGAAGAAGTTAAAGATGCATTGACTGTGCTTGTGAATGCTGTTAAAGCTAAACGCCAAGAATAATCGCAGCATTTATCATATAATAAACTAAAAACGGGTGATTTTATGACACAATATCCTTTATGGCAACAATTAAATACTTTAAAACAAGCAACTTGGGTTGATTTAACGCATACATTTGATCCGGAAATACCACGTTTTAGTGAGTTTGAAAAAGGCGAAGTTTCAACTTTATTCACGGTTAAAGATCATGGTTTCTATGTGCAACGTTGGAATATTGTAACGCAATATGGTACTCACATTGATGCACCAATTCACTTTGTCGAGAATAAACGTTATTTAGAAGACATTGATTTAAAAGAATTGGTATTGCCGTTAATTGTATTAGACTTTTCAACAGAAGTAGCGAACAACAATGATTTCATCGTAACACGTGCGCATATAGAAGCATGGGAAAAAGAGCATGGTACTATTGAACCTGGCACTTTTGTTGCACTTCGTACCGATTGGTCAAAACGTTGGCCTAATATTGAAAAGTTTGAAAACAAAGATGCGAACGGACAACAACATGCACCGGGTTGGGGATTAGATGCTTTGAAGTACTTAATTGAAGAACGCCGTGTTGAAGCTGTTGGTCATGAAACATTCGATACCGATGCATCTGTGGACGTTGTAAAAAATGGCGATTTAGTTGGCGAACGTTATATTCTTGGTCAGGATAAATACCAAGTCGAGTTATTAACTAATTTAGATCAATTACCAACTCGTGGCGCCATCATTTACGCTATCAGCCCTAAACCAAAAGATGCACCTGGGTTCCCTGTTAGAGCATTTGCAATTAAACCATCAAATGACTAATATTACCCAATAAATCCATAAACAAATAAAAACAGGTTATGCCAACATGTAATTAATACTGTTGTGATAACCTGTTTTCTTATTATTTATATTTTGATACAACTGCAGCGATAGCTTGACCGCCACCAATACACAATGATGTTAAACCAGTTTCAACTTCATCATTCAGTTGATGCAATAATGTCACTAATACTCTAGCACCAGATGCACCAATAGGGTGTCCTAATGCAATAGCGCCACCTTTAACATTCACCTTTTCAGGAGGTAATTTTAATTCACGATCAACAGCTAATGATTGTGCTGCAAATGCTTCATTTAATTCAAATACATCAATATCGCTTAATTCTTTTTTACTACGTTTCAAAGCCTTTTCTACAGCGCCAACTGGTGCAATACCCATAATAGAAGGATCTACACCATGAGTTCCAAAGCCATCAAGCATTGCCAATGGTTCGATATTTAATTCTTTAGCTTTGTCTTCTGACATGACTAACATCATCGCAGCACCATCATTGATTCCTGATGCATTACCTGCTGTAACTGTACCGTCTTTTTTGAAAGCTGGTCTTAATCGACTTAATTTTTCGACTGATACATTTTCACGTACACCTTCATCCTTAGTGACTACGATTGGTTCACCTTTACGTTGAGGAATCGATACTGGAACTATTTCACTATCAAATTCACCATTTTGCTGTGCACGTACTGCTTTTTGTTGTGAGTTTACAGCAAATGTATCTTGTTCTTCTCTTGAAATACCATATTGCTCTACTAAATTTTCAGCAGTAATACCCATATGATATTGATTAAATACATCTGTTAAACCATCATATACCATGCTATCAACCATTGATTGATGTCCCATTTTAAAACCAAAGCGACTGTTGTTGACAAGCATTGGTGATTGAGACATATTCTCCATACCGCCAGCTAGCACGATGTCATTTTCACCAGTCACAATAGATTGATATGCTAATTGAATCGACTTTAACCCAGAACCACATACTTTATTCACCGTAAATGCAGGTACTGTTTCTGGCAAGCCACCTTTCATAGCAGCAATTCGTGCTGGATTTTGTCCTTGTCCTGCTTGTAGTACGTTACCGATGATAACTTCATCAATCTCACTTGGATTCAAACCCGTCTCTTTAATAATATGTTCTATTAAAGTCGCACCTAAATCATAGGCTGGCACGTCTTTAAACGCACCTCCAAAAACGCCAATAGGTGTCCTGTATGCTGCTGCTAATACGACTCTCGTCATGTCATATTCATCTCCTTATGATATATACAATTTTATTACTAATACGTCTAATGAACCAATACGCCACTAACATCCAATTTATGAAACCAATTGCTACGTATGTTACATTTTCATTCTTGTTATGCATTTAACAAATCATATTATACAATGATGTAATTTGTTTGGGCAATCGGAAACGTAAACGGTTTCACTATAACATTTCACACTCTTAAATATGCTCTATCATCCTCATCTATAGTACAAAATTATGCTTTGATTTACCACAAATTATCATTAATCATTTCGCGTAATGACTCTAATTAAATGCTATCTATCATTGCATCGCTATTCACAGCTGGTTTCACCATCAATTTCTCATCAACTTTTTCTTACCATTACATCTCCAGTCAAATATTAAATCGCTGATGATTGTTAATTCCACAATTACCTTGCAGTCACCTCTCCTTCCACTTCATCGCCAAATCTGCCCCTATTCACTAGAAAAAATAAATAGTATACTTAGTAAATTAATTACACATCTTAAAGGAGTTAAAATTTTATGGTTAATGCATTAACACCAAAACATTTAGCTGAAAAGCGTGCAGGATTCCATGAGTTTGTTCTTATGGTTAATGTGGTCTCATCAAACATTTTTTACAAATCGATTTGGTCAAGTTACATTCAAAGACGTCTCGTTTATGATGTTTAATATGTTCATCATGGTCTTCCTATCTAACAGCCTATATCCGGACTTTGAAAAGACATTCTTCCCATTCTTCTTATGCGTGGCAATTATGTATTTAAGTATCGGATTACAGTATTTATTACATATACGTACAGGGTTAGATTATGGCGATAAGCGTACATGTCAAGCTTTTGCGAGCGTAGCCTTTGTGATTTCATTTTTATCATTTCTATCATTAGTACTACCACAAAGTATCCATTACATCCCTGGATTTTTAGGCGTATTCATTGCAGCGACAGGACTTATTCCATTTCAGAAATATCTTGTATTATCACCTGTTAATATGATGCATTTAGTAGAACGTTTTTCGTTACTAACAATTATTATCTTTGGCGAGGTACTGGTTGGTTTAGCTTCGTCATCATTTAGCATTGATCATTTTAGTTACATTTATATATTCCAATTTATGATTTTAATTAGTCTTTTCGGTGTATATTGGATCATTACTGAAAATTACATTAATCATAAATTGTCATCTATCGGTTTCCGTTTATCGTATACGCATCTATTAATCAATATCGCTTTAGGTGTGATTAATGCTGCAATTGTTTTTAGTAATAACAATAAACTAAATGACTTGTTTGAAATTAATATGATGTATATCAGTGTTTTAATATTCTATATTGGATTATGGTTAATCACCCCTTATTTCCATAATGAACTGACAAACGCAAAATATATTTCTTCTTCACTTGGCATACTTGTAGTATCATATATCATCAGCCTTATCTTTAAAGGGCATGACCAAGTAATGATTATCTCGGTATCCGTTGCGACTTTCTGCATCATGCTGATTTATTTTAAAAATCAACGTCTACGTAATAAAAATGAATAAATAGTATTCACCTCGGTCAAAGTATTTGAACTGAATCCAAAAGTGTCGAACTTCACATTATACTTTTGGATTCAGTTATGCTACATGATCGAGGTTTTTAAATATTTCCAAGGAAATCATTGGCATATACCATCATCAATTGATACACACAAATAAATTTCAGCAACATACTAAATAATATATACACGTTAATCCTCACTATAAAAGGAAATAATTCCCACACAACATAACCACCTCAAAACAAATGAATCAATCTAGATATGTCACCTATACTTATCACCCTGCATTTCATTCCACACCAAAAAGAGCAGATGATAATCGTATTGATTTATCACCTGCTCTAAATATTATTTCAAGGACTAGCTTCACACCAAGAATATTGATTATAGTTCTTGTTTGTTAAAAATTTTAATAGACAATATATAAGAAACGCTCGTTATAACTATACCAATGACCGCATATGCTATGACAACTAGCCATCCTTCAGTGCTAATTTTTTCAAATTCTAATGCAGATGCACCACTAACCATACCATATATAAAGAAAAAGACCACGAAAGAAATAAGTAGTAGTATAGATGCACATATCATAATGACATTGGAGTTTTCAGCGCCAAATTTAAATGTCAATGGGAAAATGATAGAGTATGCCCCTATGATACCAAAACTCATTAAACCTGACATAATACCAATCATCACACTTTGGGTCACGATTGTAGTCACAACTAATCCAATCATTAAACTTGCACCGAATAAGATTAAATAAAAGGCAAAGTATGACTTAATATAATCATTACGTTTAACCGGTAAAGTAGATACATAATACATCCATCTTGAGTCTTTTTCATGTTTAATATTATCAGTAATGGGTGTGATTAACATAACCCCAGCCATTGCCGAACTCATCAACGGATTAAATACTGCAAAGTATCCCGCAGCTATGATAGCGACTATAAAATAAATATATGTTTGCTTTCTCGTTGCATAAAAACTACTTAGGAACATACCTTTCATTATACTTCACCTCGCATTATGATTTTCGTAGCGTCATCAATGTGTTTTAAAGGTTCTGCATTTTCAAATTCTGCATAATCTTTAACTAAAATTTGATATTTCCCCTTTGACAATCTAGAAGCAATGATTAAATGCTTAGGAATTTCAACATCTTTATCTCCTGTCGTAACAATTCCATATTGTGCTAAAAGTATATCTTTCTGTTCAGTTAAAATCATTCGTCCATCTTTCATAAACACTAATTTATCCGCTAATTGTTCTATATCTTCAGAAATATGCGATGATATTAAGATACCTCCACCTTGTGTGACAAAATCTTCTAATAGTTCCATTACTTCTTCTCGTCCAGAAACATCCATACCCGCAGTTGCTTCATCTAAGATTAGTAACTTCACATCATGAGAAAGCGCAATCGTTAAAGCTATCTTCATTCGCATTCCTCTTGAAAAAGTTTTAATTTTAGTTTGTAGTGGCAACTCGAAATATTTGATTAAATCAAAGAATTTTTGACTATTCCAAGTCGTATAAATAGATTGAAATACTTTATCAATATCTTTAATAGTCAATTTATTAGGTACTCTCAGATCATCAAACACAACACCTATGTGTTCTTTATATTCTACATCATCCATAGCATGTTCTTCTCCAAAAAATGCAATACTACCGTTATCTTTAAGTCGATTGCCTACTAAAATATTAATTAATGTCGATTTACCCGAGCCATTTTTCCCGATTAATCCTACTGTCTCATTAGTAGCAATCGTTAAAGATGCATCTTGTAATTTAAAATCCGAATCTTTGTATTGTTTGTTCACACGATCTACGTTTAACAATGTTGTCATATCCATGCTCCTCTTTGTTTAATTTTAATAAAAACGTCTTCTCTTCAATAAATAACTAAAGGCGTTATATATGAAAATAGCAATGATAAGTAGCAAACTAAAGCTTTGATTAATTCCTGTAGCAATTGAATAAGACCCTATAAAAATAATGGCTAGTATCAATATGGATAAGTTGATCGCATATGTTTTAAATAATGCAATTAATTCTATATGGCGTTCACCCTCATCCAATATTTCCAATCGCTTTTCAGTGTAATTCTTATCAGCAATTTTTGGCATTCTATCATCAAATCTTCTATTAAACAGCGTAAATTGTGTATTGAAAATAGCACTAGCAAAAAATGGTATTAAAAAGAATAGTATTGCATTTGCTGCAGCGTGCCCTACCACAAAAATAAGCAATACTAAAAAAGCAATAACTGTCTGCAGAATACTTAATATACTTCCATTTAAAACATAACGATTAGCAAGCAACTCATATTGATCTGTTGCATCGATATCTACCTCTTTATCTACAAGTTGCTTATACTTCAATGCACGTCTTTGATTCATCAAAATAATGCCTTCTACCAATATGATGATAATCGTCGCAACTATCGATATTACAACGACATTGTTATATGTCGCAAACGTCAAGTTCTCAATACCAAATCCATCAAAGTTACCTAAAATTCCACCAATGATACCCCCTACAATTCCACCTAGTAAAAGATATCCGATATATCTTAGTATTTTCATGCTTCATCCTCCTCAATAATAAAAACCGTTTCCACCGTTTCATTGAAAATGCGAGCAATTTTTATTGCCGTTAATACTGATGGCATAAAATTGTTTCGCTCAATTAGCGATATGGTTTGTCTTGAAACGCCCGCTTGTTTAGCAAGTTGCGTTTGGTTTAAGCCATCTCGTGCTCGTAATTCTTTCAATCGATTACGCACATCGCATCAACTCCTTAATTACACTGTAAATGATATGCGTCTTTTTGACAACTATATTTGTCAAATCTACACAAAAAAATATGATTGTCCACCTATGTATGACATTTTGAAACAACACCTCAACGCTTACAAGTCATAATTGTTTACTTTCGTTACACCTTCCTTCATAATTAACAGCATTCTAATTTTAGTATGATGCACGCATTTTCACTAAATCAAACCATTCAAAGGAGATTATTATGGCATTTACATTATCTGCAATTCAACAAGCACATCAACAATTTACTGGTGTTGACTTTCCAAAACTATTCAAAGCTTTTAAAGATATGGGGATGACTTACAATATCGTCAACATTCAAGATGGCACTGCAACATACGTACATCAATCAGAAGATGATATCGTTACGTCATCTGTGAAAAGTACGATTCCTGTTGCTCAAAAATCAAACAAAACAATAGTTCAAGACGTCTTAACAAGACATCAACAAGGGCAAACAGATTTTGAAACATTTTGTGATGAAATGGCTGAAGCTGGCATTTATAAATGGCATATCGATATTCAAGCGGGCACTTGTACTTATATCGACTTGCAAGACCAAGCTGTTATTTCAGAATTAATACCTCAGCAATTTGTATTTATAGCAATATTTTAATTATTTCATAAAATTTTATTGATAATCATTATCGTTCGGTATAAAGTAAATACTATATACTACTTATGAGTGAGGTTGATTATCATGATAACTAACACTTTTATTTTAGGCATCACAGGCCCAACAAGTCTTGTCGTCATTAGCATTATCGCTTTAATTATTTTTGGTCCGAAAAAATTACCACAATTTGGTCGTGCTATCGGTTCTACTTTAAAAGAATTTAAATCTGCAACAGAAGATTTAGACAAAGAGTCTCACGACACACCCAGTAAGAAATCGAAACAACAGCGAGAGCAATAGCACTGACCACACCTTACTAGTTCATTTTAGCGAGCTACGTCATCGTTTAGTTAAAATACTATTGTCGTTCGTCGTCACAGTCATCGTCGTATATGTTTCATCATTTTGGTGGATGACACCATTCATAACGTATATTACCCGTGCACATGTGTCCTTACATGCATTTTCATTCACAGAAATGATCCAAATATACGTGATGATTATATTTTTCATCGCGTTTTGTTTCATTTCACCAGTCATGTTTTATCAATTGTGGGCATTCATTGCACCTGGATTACATAATAATGAACGTCAATTTATTTATAAATATAGTTTTTTCAGCGTGTTATTATTCTGTGCTGGCGTCGCTTTTGCATTTTATGTTGGCTTTCCAATAATCATTCAATTCGCGTTAAAATTATCATTAACTTTAAACATTTCGCCTGTCATTGGCTTTAAAGCGTATTTAGTTGAACTTATCCGTTGGCTTTTCACTTTTGGCATTTTATTCCAATTGCCAATATTATTCATAGGACTTGCAAAATTCGGTCTTATAGATATCACATCATTGAAGCATTATCGAAAATATATTTATTTCGCTTGCTTTGTGCTGGCAAGTATCATTGCACCACCCGATTTAACATTAAATATATTACTTACATTGCCACTCATATTGCTCTTTGAGTTCAGTACGTTCATCGTTAAATTTACATACCGAGGCAAACCGCCAACACATTAATCTTATAAGAATTAATGCTGTGATTATCGTTATACTGCAATACCGAATATTTCCAACATCGCAACAAAAAAAACAGGCACTCGGCCTGTTTTTTATTTTTTAAATTTAAAGATTAAGATAGCAACTACCATAATATAAGCAGCTTGTGCTATCAATGGTTCATAACTTGGATAGAAGCCCAACCAGTTAATCGTTGGGAATCCTTCAATAACATGTCTTGGCATCGCACCTAATAATTGTAACTTTTGAATACTTACGCCAAGCATTTTGAATCCCATAATAAAAATAAAGATCGACAACACTCTAAATATATAGAAAATAGGTATTAATTTAACTATAAATCTAAATAATAATGCAAAGATGATTAAAATAACGATAGCTAAAGCAATACCAATAATAAAATCTTTGGTCGCTAGCTCACCTATCATCCCCATATAGAAAATGATAACCTCGACACCTTCACGCAACACAGATATTAAACCAATCGTCGCTAACAATACCAAATTACCATTACTAATCGCATTAGCATACATATTTTTAATCATGTCATTCCAACGTTTTGCATTTGAACGTTTGTGCATCCAAACACCAACGATAAACATTAATATGACCGCAACGATACCTAATCCCGCTTCCATACTTTCACGAAGAATGCCACTATTCCCTAAAGTTTCTACAAACGTAATTGCTAAGATAATACTCAGTACAAGTCCGGCAATTGCACCACCAATCACACTTGCAGTACCCTTCTTATCTTTGACATTACGCGTCATAGTAGTCAATGTCATTACAATTAATAACACTTCTAGCCCTTCACGTAAAAAGATAATCATCACATCGACGAAGCTATAACTATGGCCAACAACCTTTTTAATTTGGTTATTTAAATCTACTAAACCATCTTTCACATGTGCTTTATTATGTTCGTCTAATACACTTTGATAATATGGTATTTTATCTTCAATTTTCGTATACAAAGCACCGTCTTTAGTTTGAATTTGACCTTCAACATACGGCCAAATTTCTATAAAATGTGTAAGCGCAGCATCAGCATCCGACAATTGATTGTCGTCGATAGCTTTAATCGCCTTCTCTAACTCATCATTTAATTGTGATACATGGTATTGATCATTTGCAGACGTATCACTTTTTTTATCGATATGATCAATATTTGATTTAAAAGTTGTCCAAGCATGTGACACTTTTGCCGTATCTAATGGTGATTTATGAATTGCAATTCTAAGTTGTAATAATGCGACTTCAATTTGTCCATATTGATTTGCGTCATAATTGCGAATCACTGTTTCATTACTTGTCCAAATCTGATTCAAACTATTGTTCAAAGATTCTAATTCCGCTTTATTTTTATCTTTAATCGCTTTTGTCATCGCAGCATCTTTGGCATCGACTTGCTGTTGTAATAGTTTAATTTTAGAACCCGCATCTTTACTAGCCAATTTCTCTTCATAAGCAATTAATGACTTCGTTAATTGCGAAAGTGTATCTTTTTGATCATCATTCGCTTTTGCATCTTCAAGCTTTCTCACATCTGATTTGACAGCATTACTTTCACTATTATCTTCAAGCGATAATTTCTTAACTGCACTTACCACTTGCTCAATTGCTTTCTGCTTATTGTCATTCGATATCGAATTATTAGAAAGTGCAGATTTCGCATCCGTTATCACACTATATACATCACTAATACTTTGTTGTTCTGCTGCCTGACTTTTCAGTAACCCAAAGCTACACACCATAGCAGCAGTTATTAGCATTGCTACAAATTTAGTCAAATAATGTTTCACCAAGGTATCCTCCCTTACTAACACCTGGTAATACTAAAAATGAAGCAGAACCTCTATGTGTAATATATTCATTTAATTTATCATTACTACCTAAATTATTTTGTATATCGATAAATTGTTTTGTCGCTTTTTGAAAAGCAATGAACAACAAGCCTGTTTCGAAGTTACCTGTGCGGTCATCCGTGCCATCAACATAATTAAAGGCTCTACGTAAAATTGACGTATTTGCTTCTTTCGCTAGTCTCGTATGGGCATCTTTATCAATAATATACTCGCCATGACTATCTTTCGCTTTTAAGTCAATTTCATCAAACTCTTTCCCGCCTGTTAACGGCGCACCACTATGTCGTTTCCGACCAAATGTAGCCTCTTGTTCTTCCAGTGCAGTACGATCCCACGTTTCAATGTGTATTTGAATACGTCTGACAACACAATAAGTTCCATGTTTCGCCCATCCGTAATCAATAAACACATAATCTTTAAGTTGATTACTCTTTCTAGGATTAATTGTTCCATCTTTAAATGCCATTAAATTTCTAGGTGTTTCCTTACCTTTAGCAGAGATAAAACCAGATTGCGCCCAACGTACCTTAACAATATCTCGAAATGGACGAACTAAATTATGAACCGCATGAAAGGATACTTGCGAATCATTTGAGCATGCTTGAATCATAATATCACCATCGCTGTAATCGTCTATTAACTGATCATTCGGAAAATGCGGTAAATCTTTAAAGGCATCGGGAATTTTACTAGATAACCCAATTTTCTTCATCAAAGACTTACTAATCCCAAAGGTAATCGTTAACTTGCTTGCACCTAATCCTATCGATTCACCGGTATCTACTGGTGGCATTAAAGGATTGTTACTCGGCTTGCCAACTGTATCACCATCCATCATACGATCAGCCATAACCGTCCACTTTTTAAACATTGCCTTAATTGCATCTCTATCTTTTGACTTCAAATCTAACGCAACGAAATTGCATGTTTTTTGCGTGGGTGTGGTAATGCCTGGTTGCACTTTACCATAAAATTCATACGCATCTTTTTCCGGATCTTCTGGTGTATTGAACATTGATTTGAAAGACCACATGCTACCAACACCACTTGCGCCAATTGCAACACCGGCACCGCCAATACCTAACATTTTCAAAAATGTACGTCTTGAAAATTGCGTACTATCGTTAACTTGTTCATAATTTGTCATTCAGTAATCACAGCCATTTTACTTAGTGGCTCTCCTAATGCATTAACAGCATCCGCAAATGCTTTACGGTCTTTCTTCGATACTTTTTCAAATGACTCATAACCGCCGTTGTTATCTTTATATTTATCCAATAATTGATTCACTTTATCGAAGTTCATTTGAATATCATCACTTAATTTTTTATCTTTTTTCTCTAAAATAGGTTTAAATAAGTCATAAATTTTTTGTGCGCCTTCAACGTTCGCTTTAAAATCATATAAATCTGTATGTGAATAAATTTCTTCTTCACCTGTGATTTTAGAAGTTGCAACTTCATTTAATAGGTCAACAGAACCTTGTAACATTAATTTTGGTGTGATATCTAATGTATCAGCTTTGGCATGCAATTCTTTTGCATCTTTCAATAATTGTTGTGCATCTTTTTTAGTCACATCATCAATTTTCTGATCTTCGTATAATGCTTTTTCAATCTTATGATATCCTGACCATTCTTTTTCCTTTTTCTCTTCTTTCATATCTGCAAGACGTGCATCAATTTTAGGATCTAAATCTCCAAATGCTTCTGCAACTGGTTCAGAGCGTTCATAATACATACGAACTTTTGGATATAACGCTTTTGCTTGGGCCATATCATTATTTTCAATCGCTTTAACAAATTTTTCTGTACCTTTTAAAAATTCATTTAACTGTTCATCAGTATATTTATCATATGCTTTTGTTGCTTGTTTTAATTCTGCTTTAACACCATCATCTTTTTTCGATGTCTTTGAATCATCCTTCTTACTATCGTCGTTCCCACATGCAGCAATTAATAACGTTGATGCTAATAATAGCGTTGTTAACTTTTTCATTTTGACACCTCATTATAGAAATTCTATTATCCCCATAGACATGCCCTCATTCGTACTATCTCACACTCCCTAAATGCCAAGATAATACGTGGCTCTTAAAATGATGATTTTAAGGCATCCTCCCATGAACATTATCTAGTTGATAATAATTATCAAAATCATTATATTGTTATAAAATAATACTGTCAACAACCTTTTATTTTCAAAAATTAAATAAAAGAGCGATGCCATTTTAAATGTCATCACTCTTTTGTAAGTCTAATTTGTCATTTTTGGTCGTATTCTGATTTTAATAAACTATAGATGTAACTCGATGAATAAATACCATTTAGTAATTCATTGTCACGTAACATACCTTCTCTAGTAAATCCCAGCCTTTCAGGAATAGCTCGGCTTTTTTCATTATTAACTGCGGCACTAATCTCAATTCGGTTTAAGTCAAGCTCTTCGAAACAATACTTTATCAATGCCTCAACTGCTTGTGTCATAATCCCATGACCCTCAAATTGTTTATCTAAATAATATCCTAATGAAGTTTTTCTGTGCATGTGATTAATTTCATGTAAACCGATGACACCAACTAGCGTTCCTTCATACCAAATGCCACACTGAAATCCATTACCATCAGAAAATTGCAAAAGTCCTCTTTTAATAAACGCACGCGTATCTGATGGTTGCTCAGTTGCATCTACCCAAGGTAACCATTCCCTAAGTGAATTTCTTGAACGATTGACTAAATTGAAAAGCGCTTCTGTGTCATGGGCTTCTAAAATTTTTAATATTATTTGTTCATTCACTTTCATTCCAAACATACCATCACACCCTCATTTATTTTTCATATAATTTTGTAAATTATCATAATAATAACATATTAATATTACGCCTTGTATCTTAAATTTGTTGTCCTTCCCCAACTTGCATTGCTTGTAGAATTTCTTTTCGAAATTCTCTTTGTTGGGGCCCCGCCAACTTGCATTGCTTGTAGAATTTCTTTTCGAAATTCTCTATGTTGGGGCCCCGCCAACTTGCATTGTCTGTAGAAATTACGGACCCAATTTCTCTATGTTGGGGCCCATCCCCAACTTGCACATTATTGTAAGCTGACTTTTCGTCAGCTTCTTTGTTGGGGCCCCGCCAATAAGCGTTGTAGTGCCTATTACTTTGATTGATGTCCTTGATACCTATCACACAACTTAATTTAATCTCTACTTTATTAACCATTCCAAATTTATATTTAAAAATACGACAAAACAGTGCTAAAATGCTATTAAAGGAGGCACTGCTCATGGCATCATTGAAAAATAAGCATTTTATGATTGGACTAACACTAACATTTATAGTCGCATTATTTAGCTTTTTAGCAGCTAAATTGCCAATCTTAGATAAGGTTGGCGCATTAACTATCGCGATATTAATCGCTATTCTATTTCGTCACTTTAGAGGATATCCTGAACAATATAGCTCAGGTATTACGTTTTCATCTAAATATTTATTAAGATTTGCAATCATCCTATATGGACTTAAACTCAATATATTCGATATTATCGGTCAAGGTAGTAAACTATTAGCCATCGATGTAGGTGTCGTTATTTTCAGTATTGTAATGATGCTCTTTGTCAACAAACTGTTGCATGGTGACAAAAACATCGCATTATTACTAGGTGTCGGCACAGGCGTTTGTGGTGCTGCTGCTATTGCCGCAGTCGCTCCAATATTCAAATCACGTGAAAAGGATACAGCTATTAGTATCGGTATCATCGCATTGATTGGTACGATATTCTCACTTATATATACAGCTATCTACGCTATCTTTTCAATGACGACAACTGTTTATGGCGCTTGGTCTGGCGTTAGTCTTCATGAAATTGCACACGTTGTCCTAGCTGGTGGCTTTGGTGGTAGTGATGCACTTAAAATTGCACTTCTTGGTAAACTTGGCAGAGTATTCTTACTGATTCCATTAACCATCGTACTTATTTTAATTATGCGTTTCCGTTCATCAGAATCATCTAGCAAGGGTCGAATAAGCATTCCATACTTTTTAATTGGATTTGTCATTATGGCCTTAGTGAATACATATGTAACTATTCCGTCAGCATTGCTAAATATTTTAAATACTGTATCAACAATTTGCTTATTAATGGCCATGGTTGCTTTAGGGTTAAATGTTGCATTTAAAGATCTTAAAAATCGCGCACTTAAACCGCTTATGACAATCATTATTACCTCAATATGCTTGTCATCACTTGCCTTTATCGTCGTTCATTGGCTATATAGTTAATATGAAAAGACGCTCAAACACTTACAAATTTAGTGTGCCGAGCGTCTTATTTTTATACTTTAAAAGTCGTATTGGTTGTTTTCTTCTTCAAACACTTGTTGTTGTACTTTGGCAGTTCGCATTGTGGATTGTGCCAACGCTTTTAACCGAAATACAACATCATCATTGACAATTTGTTGATTTGAAAAATCTTTCTCTTCAATAAATACATACGTTTGCATCGTATGTGCTTTCATGTAACTCAATATTGGTTTTAAATGCATTTCAGGAATTAAATAATGTTTACTAGAACCTGCTGTCGCTACAAGTCCTATTACCTTGTCACGAAACGCATTGACTGGAAGTAGATTAAACACATTTTTCAAAGCACCAGGGATGGAAGCTTGAAAAATTGGAAAACCAATAAAAATCACATCAGCCTGCATTAACGACGTCGTTAATTTATATACATCTCCTGTAGTATCTAGATAATTCTTTCCAACGCTAAATTCTAATTCAAGTTCTCGTAAATCCATCAACTCTATTTGATGTCCCTCATTGATGACTTCTAGTTCATTTTTTAAATCATCCATAGCAATTCTCGTTTTAGAACCTACTGTGGAACCTGACAATAATACAATATTCATGATGACGCCCCTCCTATTTTGATAAATGCTTTTTAATCGCCGGTATAATGTCGTTGCCAATTAACTCTATATTCTTCATAACATTTTCAAATGGCACACCGCCAAAATCAAGCTGTGCCATAAAACGTTGATGACCATACAACTCGTGTTGATACAATATCTTTTCAATAATTTGTTGCGGGCTTCCAACCATTAGCGCTTCTCTATAATCTGGTGAATTAGCAAATTGCTGTTTCGGATAACCAACGCCACGAATAAATGACATCCCTGTATTCAAATGTGGATAAAATTCTCTCATAGCATCCTGAGTTGTTTCAGCTGTATAAAACAGACTCGCTGTACTTACTGGTAAAGACTTAGGCGAAGCATCGAAACCTGCTTCAGTTGCTGCTTGACGATAAGCATCTATAGAACCTTTAAAGTTCATTGCTGGGCCACCAAGGGTTGTAATCATCATTGGCACACCTTGTTTTCCCGCTTTAATAGCACTTGCAGGTGGACCACCAACAGCACGCCATATTGGCAATGTATTATCGATTGGTCTTGGGAATATTTTCATATTTCTAAGTTCTGAACGATATTTTCCAGACCAAGTAATACGCTCAGTTTTATTTAACTCTAAAAGTAAACCTAATTTTTCTTCAAACAATTCATCATAGTCTTTTAAATCATAGCCAAACAAGTCAAAAATACCTGTTCTTGATGCTCTGCCAGCTACAATTTCGGCTCTACCATGAGAAATCAAATCTAATGTCGCGAAGTCTTCAAATACTCTTACAGGATCTGTTGCACTAATAATCGTTGAAGAACTTGAAACTTTGATATGCTTTGTCGCTTGGGCAATTGCACCTAACACAACCGTATGTGCCTGTGTTGTAAAATGCTCCTGATGACTTTCACCAACTGCAAAAACATCAATACCTGCTTCATCTGCTAATTTACTTGCTTCAATAATTTCATTAATACGTTTCTCATAACTAATTTTTTCACCTTTAAATGGATTCAATAAATGATCACCTAAGGAATACAAACCAAACTCAAGAGGCGTATTTTTATTCATTTCTAATTTGGCCATTAAACATTCTCCTTTATATTTCGTGTAACTTACTTTCAATTTGTTCACGTTCTGCTTCTAAAAAGTCAGGCAAGTTCAATTGACTTCCTAATTGTTCAACAGGTGTATCAATAGTAAATCCAGGCGCTTCAGTCGCAAATTCATACATAATTGAATTATGGCGATAGTATAATGATTTAAAGAAATAGCGATCAATTATACCTGAATTACTTTGTGGTTGTTGTTGTAATTTCTTGTAAATTGTATCTAAATCACTCATTAGTGATGTATTAACTGCAATATGATGGATATAACCTCGTCCAGGTCTTTCACGTTGTCCCTGTTGCTCAATAACTACAAAATCCGAATATAAACCTTGTGGTGCTAATGTCAGCACATCGAATGATTTATTATCTCTTTTACGATAACCTAAGACATTTTCCAAAAATTCTACCGTACGCGCTGCATTTCTAACTCTTAATTCGACTGGCCCTATTCCTAAAATTTGATATGCTTGAGGTATTTCACTATAAGCGTTATGTTGCCATTGATGTGGTACTTCAAAACTATCATTAACAAGCAATATGATTTCTAAGTCGTCTTCATCTTTAAAGACAATACCTTCTTGTCCAAGATAGTACAAACGTTCAGACTTAATACCATTATTCTCAAGACGTTTTTCAAAATAATGAAGTGCCGCTTGATTTGGTACTAATAATGAAAATCGATAAATCGTTTCAGTACCTGGCTGCTTATGACCCGCATTGGGAATTTCAAAAAAGCTTAAAATTGTTCCGGCTGTACCTACTTCGTCCCCATAAAACAAATGATACATTGAAGGATTGTCTTGATTAACCGACTTTTCAACTAATCGTAATCCAAGGACATTTGTGTAAAAATCCTTATTACGTTTTGCATCTTTTGTATACATGGATATGTGATGATGCCCTACTATATTCATACTATCCCTCCTATTAGTATAAATTTTATACTAACTTATATAAAAAAGATAGTTATATGCCATTTACCCCTTTTCTGCAAATAAAAATATGTTTGTACTCATTCGTAGATACACAGCTAGTATGTATAACGACATAATAATTGCATAATTATAAATTTATGTGTAGCAATTTATTTTTTCTAAATGTTTATAAAATACTTCAATAACTAAATATGCAAGATTTCACAAAAGTATATTGACAACGCTTTCATACATGTCTAATATAAGTTTATCGCACAAAATGCATATAAATACATATTAAGGAGGATTTTATGAATTTTCTTAAACCTGCAAAGCATATTAAGCCTTTGCCAGAAAATCAGATAGATGATACCTATAAACGATTACGTCTCCAAGTATTTCTTGGTATTTTCATCGGTTACGCTGGGTACTATTTATTACGTAAAAACTTTTCATTAGCGATGCCAGCATTGCAAGAGCAAGGTTTTACAAAAGCGGAACTAGGTTTTGCACTTTCTGCTGTTTCCATCGCATATGGATTTAGTAAGTTCTTTATGGGTACTGTAAGTGATCGGAGCAATGCTCGGATATTCTTAGTTCTTGGATTAGCACTCACTGCTATCGTCAATTTGTTAATGGGATTTGTACCGTTCTTTACATCAGGTATCGGTATTATGTTTGTCCTATTATTCTTAAATGGATGGTTTCAAGGTATGGGCTGGCCACCTTCAGGCCGTGTTCTCGTTCACTGGTTTAGTGTAAGTGAACGCGGAAGTAAGACTGCCCTTTGGAACGTTGCGCATAATGTTGGTGGAGGTATTATGGCACCTATTGCTGCTTGGGGTATTACAACAACAGCATTTATCAACTTTGGTTATTTAAAAGGTTTCGAAGGTGTATTCATTTACCCTGCACTCTTAGCACTTATCATTGCCGCAATTTCATACGTATTGATTAGAGACACACCTCAATCTCAAGGTTTACCTCCAATCGAAATTTATAAAAATGACTTTGCTACAAGCGATAAGAAAACATTAGAAACAGAATTAACTACAAAAGAAATTTTATTTAAATATGTACTAAACAATAAATGGGTATGGGCAATTGCCTTTGCAAATATATTTGTTTATTTCGTGCGTTATGGTGTACTTGATTGGGCGCCAGTCTACTTAAGTGAAGAAAAGCATTTCGACTTAAAAGCATCAGGTTGGGCATACTTCTTATACGAATGGGCTGGAATTCCTGGTACATTATTATGTGGTTACATTTCTGATAAATTATTCAAAGGTCGTCGTGGACCTGCAGGTTTCTTCTTTATGTTAGGTGTCACAGTATTTGTATTAATTTATTGGTTAAATCCTCCAGGCAATGCTTGGTTAGACAATGTCTCATTAATTGCCATTGGTTTCTTAATATATGGACCAGTTATGTTAATTGGTTTACAAGCATTAGATTATGTACCTAAAAAAGCAGCTGGCACAGCAGCTGGATTAACAGGATTATTTGGTTATCTGTTTGGTGCTGTAATGGCCAACATCGTCTTAGGTGCTGTAGTTGATAAATTCGGATGGGATGTCGGTTTTATTTTATTAACAGCAATCAGTGTGTTTGCAATGTTGAGCTTTATCCTCACTTGGAATAAAGTAGGACAAGAAACCGTTCATCATTAAATGATAAAAAATAAAGTCATATGGTTATCTTATCGAAAGATGATATATTCATCTCTTATAAGTTCAACCATATGACTTTTTATTAGTATTCAAAAAAATATTTACATTGCCACTTTTGTGTTTGCCCTGCTGTTTTATTCAATTGATTACACCACTTAGGATAAACTCTAAAAGCCATCTTACCTTTATGTTCAAATGTAGTTAAGATACCTTTTTCTACCAATAATTCCCTAGGAAATAAAAAATAACCGCTTAATTCTTCATCAATAACTATAATCATTAAGTAATCTGCAAATGCCTCTTTCGAGTATGGTTGATTACAATTGTTCTCGTCTTTCGTCCAACATGTAACAAAATACCCTGCTTTAGTCGGTGTTTTCTTAGCTAACCTACTTTGATATGTTTCCTCTTTAAAGCTAAATGTTAATGCTTCGTAATCTTGATTATATTTTTCTTCAGTTAAATCTTTAACTTCTGATTCTTCACTAAAAATATATTTCAACAGTATTTTAGATTTGTACATATGCCAATCTCACTTTATTTTTTCATAATCGTATCATATATTTATTTTTTTCGAAAAATACCCTTCCGACCGAAATATACTCAGCCAGAAGTGTACGAAATATTTAACCTTCTATTAATTCAGATGTATCAACTGTCAAACGATCACGTAATAAATAAACGATTAACATTGCTGCTAAAGCACAAAGTGACTCAGCAATTAATAATGACCAAATGACACCTGTTAGTCCAAACAAAGCATTCATAATAAATAATACTGGAATGATAATCGCACCTTGTAAAATGGCCATTATTGTAGCACCACGACCTTGCCCAGTCGCTTGAAGCATACCAGTAAACAAGAAACCTATACCATTTAATAATAATGATGCCATTGTTACTTTCAAAATAAATGTCGCCATCTCAACAATGGCTTGATCAGTAGTAAATAGTCCGACCATATGATGTCCAATTGTAAATACAGCAATCATACATACAACAAAGATAACGCCGATAGACATGATAACTGCTTTGATAACGTCTTTCATACGGCCTTTATTTGCCATAAAGTTATATGCAATTAGTGGTACAACACCTTCACATAATCCCATGATAATAAGTTCTGGAAATTGCACAAGTCTAAATGAGATACCATAACTTGCAATCGCGAAGTTTCCATAATGTGCTAAAAATAAATTTAAAACTAATCCTGTGAATCCCATTAAGATACTCATTAAAAATGCAGGAATACCTATTTTAAAGATTTCAGAAAGCATTTCTTTATTAGGTTTCGCAAGTTTAATATTAACTGACACAACGTCACTATTTTTCATAAAATAAATGATAAAGAACAGAGCAGCAGCAACATTACTGATTGCAGTACCCAAAGCTGCACCAACAACGTTTAAATCAAAACCAAAAATTAAAATTGGATCTAAAATAATATTTAAGCCTACACTAGCTAACATACCAATCATAGAAACCATTGGTGCCCCAATTGCACGTGCAAATTGTTCTAATATGAAGAACAAAATTACAAAAGGTGCACTTAAAAACATTACTTTCAAATAATTACTTGTTAAAGCTAACGTTTCACCTCTCGCTCCTAAAATTGCTGCGATTTGATCACTGAATGGTAAAGTAACTAAAATCACGATAAGTCCTAGTGCAATACCACCATAAATAGAGAAACTACTTACAAATTTACTCTTACTATAGTCTTTCGCACCTAATAAACGTGAAATATAAGTTCCTGCACCAACGCCAAATAAATTACCCAACCCCATTAAGATAGCAAATACTGGCAGTGTTAGAGAGATAGCAGAAATCATGTGGCTATCTTCTAAAAATCCTATAAAGTAAATATTTAATATGCCATAAATAACGCTTAATAAAGTCCCTATCATCATTGGCAATGAGAAATGCATCATCGCTTTAAATACTGGCGATTTCTCAAAATAATATAATTGTTCGTCTTTCATTGTTCAATACTCCTTGTCTTTTCCAATAATTAGCTTACTAACAATTAGATATCTAACTATAATATTAAAGACAAAGTGACTGATTTCTACCAGTCACACTTATCATTTATTGTAAACTAGATAACATTTTAGTTAAGTTTGCTTTCATTTGTTCATTTTCTTCTTCAGATAACTGCGATACGAGTGTTTGTTCCATTTCATCAAATATCGAAGTGAATGCTTCTACGAGTTTAATCCCAGAGGTAGTCAGCCCTATATTCTTTCTTCTCGTATCTTGTGCATCGACATAGCGATAGATCAGCTTTTTACGTTCAAGGTTCCTTAATAAATTACTGACAGTTGGACCTGTTCGTTGTAATGCTTTAGCAATATCATTTTGTGTCAGTCCATCTTGTTGATGTGCATAAAGATAACCTAACGTATGACCTTGCTCATTTGTAATATCAAATTGCTCTAACTTTTGATCAGCCTTTTGTTTCATCTCATGACTAATCATTCTAAATAAATACGAATAAGTGAATTCCATTTATTGCACCACCATTTCGTTAGATGTCTAACTAAATATACTGCGACATTTTTAAATTGTCAACATGAATATCTAATTTATTTTAAAAGTTCCTATAAAATCTTGCGCCATAAACATTTTGATATGCAATTTTTCGGATTAAAATATGAAAGAGATTGCATATCTACGTTTTCAAGAAATCGCTTACAATTACAAATAGGAGGATATTACGTTGTTAAGTTATAGACAAATAGAAATTTTGTATCTTTTAATTCATGAGCAAACGTTTATTCCAATCAATACCATTGCTAATCAACTTGGTGTATCACCTCGTACCATTCAATATGATATAGCATATATTGAGCAATATGCTGAAACTTATCATTACCAAGTCAGCCGTAATAAAGCTGCAGGCATCAAAGTAACAACAGCTCACGCGACACTATTAAATGAATTAGAGCACAATCTAACGAATCAAATTCATTTTTCAAAAGATGAGCGACTCACACATATCGCTTTAAAGTTATTCGAAACAACCGATCCTGTTTCAACAAAGCAACTTGCGCAAGATGCTAATGTTTCGCGTCGGACAATTGCAGATGATATTAAAATGATACAGGCCCAACTAGATCAATACCATTTAAAGTTAAATTATGTCCACAATAAAGGATTCAATATTATTGGTGAGGAAGATCACTATCGTAAAGCGTATGCACACTTTATACATCAATATATGAAACAAGCTGCACCTTTTATAGAGGCGGATATCTTTAATTCAGAATCAATCGCATTGGTTCGCCGTGCCATTATTAAGACATTAAATAGTGAAAATTATCATTTAGTTCAGTCGGCTATCGATGGCTTAATCTATCATATACTCATTGCCATTCAGCGTCTAAATGAAAATTTTTCGTTCGATATACCTATCAATGAAATTGATAAATGGCGACATACTAATCAGTATGCTATTGCTTCAAAAATGATAGAAAACTTAGAACGTAGTTGTAATGTCACATTTCCAGAGTCTGAAATTATCTTTATCACGTTACATTTACTAGGCTCTAAAATGACCGAACATACAGCATCTTCAATTGCCTTTGAATACCATGATTTATCGCAAAATATACATGAATTGATTACTTGTGTTAGCCAAGAATTAGGCATTGATATGTCAAAAGACAACAAGTTACATACCAGTCTGATCACACATATCAAACCAGCTATACATCGTATTAAATACGATATGCTACAACCTAATCCTTTGAGGCAAGAAGTTATGCGTCGCTATCCTCAAATCATTGAAGCCGTTAGCAAGCATATTAGCCCAATTGAACAAGATGCTGCTATTCGCTTCAACGAAGATGAATTAACATACATTACAATTCACTTCGCATCAAGTATAGAGCGTGTTGCAACACATAAACAATCAATGATTAAGGTTGTCTTACTATGTGGTTCTGGTATAGGCACGTCGCAACTTTTAAAATCAAAACTAAATCACCTGTATCCTGAGTTTCACATTTGGGATGCCTATTCCATTTATCAATTGGAAGAAAGTCGATTATTGCAAGATAACATTGATTATGTCATTTCAACAGTACCTTGTGAAATATCAGCTGTACCAGTTATTCATGTCGATCCATTTATCAATCAACAATCTCGTCAAAAATTGAATCAAATTATCAATGACGCAAGAGAACAACGAGTCATGAAAATGGCAACTGATGGCAAGTCACTCGCAGATTTATTACCTGAACATCGCATCATTAAAAATAAACAACCATTATCAATTGAACCGGCAATTACAGTGGCTGTGCAACCTTTAATCAATGATGGCATTGTCGATTCAAATTATACAGCTGCAATTTTAAAACAATTTGAACAATTCGGGTCATATATGGTCATTAGTCCACATATTGCACTTATTCACGCTGGTACTGATTATGTACAGAATGGTGTAGGTTTCGCACTAACATATTTCACTGAAGGGATTATCTTTGGTAGTAAAGCTAACGATCCCGTTCACCTTGTAATTACATTAGCAACGGACCACCCCAATGCACATTTAAAGGCATTGGGACAGTTAAGTGAATGCTTAAGCAACGACTTATATCGACAAGATTTCTTAGATGGGAATATTTTTAAAATTAAACAACACATTGCTTTAACTATGACAAAGGAGGTTTAATAACGTGTCATTAGACATTTTGTCAACAACACGCATCATTGTAAAAGAACAAGTAAATGATTGGACTGAAGCTATAACTATAGCTTCTCAGCCATTACTACAAGAACAAATTATTGAACAAGGCTATGTTCAAGCAATGATTGATAGCGTTAATGAACTTGGACCTTATATCGTTATCGCACCTGAAATTGCAATTGCACATGCAAGACCGAACAATGACGTACATCAAGTTGGTTTAAGTCTATTAAAGTTGAATCAACATGTGGCATTTTGTGATGAAGATCACTACGCATCTCTCATTTTTGTATTGAGTGCCATCGACAATCATTCACACTTATCTGTATTACAAAATTTAGCAACCGTACTGGGCGATAACCAAACAGTCCAGCAACTATTAACTGCAACAAATGCACAAGACATTAAAAACATTTTAAAGGAGCATGATTAATATGAAAATTTTAGTAGTATGTGGCCACGGTTTAGGAAGTAGTTTTATGGTAGAAATGAACGCACAAGAAGCACTTAGGCAACTTAATGCACCATCTGATATCGAAGTTGAACATAGTGACATTATGACAGCAAGTCCAGAGATGGCTGACTTGTTTATTTGTGGTAGAGATTTAGCTGAAAATGCCGAACGTCTAGGGGATGTCTTAGTTCTTGATAATATTTTAGATAAAGCTGAATTACAACAAAAGCTCTCAGAAAAATTACAACAACTTAACATGATTTAAAGGAGGTACGACCTATGCAAGCAATCCTTAATTTTATAGTCGATATTTTAAGTCAACCAGCCATTCTTGTTGCACTGATTGCCTTTATAGGTTTAATCGTTCAGAAAAAACCTGCCGCAACGATCACTTCAGGAACCATTAAAACGATATTAGGCTTCTTAATTTTAAGTGCAGGTGCTGATGTCGTCGTTCGATCTCTTGAACCATTCGGCAAAATATTCCAACACGCATTTGGTGTGCAAGGTATCGTACCTAACAACGAAGCTATCGTCTCACTAGCCTTAAAAGATTTTGGAACAACAGCTGCACTCATCATGGTCTGTGGCATGATTGTTAATATTTTAATTGCCCGCTTCACTAATTTAAAATATATCTTTTTAACAGGTCATCATACATTTTACATGGCTGCGTTTTTAGCAATCATTTTAACAGTCAGTCATATTAAAGGCTGGCTAACGATTGTTATCGGCGCACTCGTATTAGGATTAATCATGGCAGTATTACCTGCATTACTCCAACCTACGATGCGAAAAATTACAGGGAATGACCAAGTAGCTTTAGGTCATTTTGGCTCAATCAGTTACTTTGCCGCAGGTGCTGTAGGTCAATTATTCAAAGGTAAGTCTAAATCAACGGAAGAGATTAAATTTCCAAAAGGCTTAAGTTTCTTACGAGAAAGTACAATTAGTATCTCGATTACGATGGCATTACTTTACTTCATCGCATGCTTATTTGCGGGCGTTAGTTATATACACGAATCTATTAGTGATGGTCAAAACTTTATTGTCTTTTCATTAATTCAAGGTGTGACATTTGCTGCTGGTGTATTTATTATTTTAACGGGCGTTCGTTTAATCTTAGCTGAAATCGTCCCAGCATTTAAAGGAATTTCTGAAAAGCTTGTACCAAATTCTAAACCTGCATTAGACTGCCCTATTGTGTTCCCTTATGCACAAAATGCAGTATTAATTGGATTCTTTGTCAGCTTTATTACAGGTGTCATCGGTATGTTTATCTTATTCTTATTTGGTGGCGTCGTCATTTTACCTGGCGTAGTTGCACACTTCTTCTTAGGTGCAACGGCTGCTGTATTCGGTAATGCAAGAGGCGGTATTAAAGGTGCTGTTGCTGGCGCCGCTCTAAATGGTGTCCTAATCACGTTTTTACCATTATTATTCTTGCCATTTTTAGGCGAATTAGGTGGTGCTGCAACAACATTCTCAGATACAGACTTTTTAACTGTCGGTATCGTGTTCGGTAACGCAGTAAAATATATGGGATTATTTGGTGCGATTCTATTTATTATTATCGTAGGTGCGACAGCAATTTTATTAAAAGGCCGTCAAAAGCCACAGCAATAGTGTTAACGTAGAAATATAAAACACCGTCACATATTGAGTGAATGCCCCTTTTATCAAGAGGAAAGCCACTTACTTATGGACGGTGTTTTGTATTATATTAAATGATACTTAGCCATACTATCAATTGCTGCTAAAATTGCTTCTTCTTGTGTCGCAATCGGTTCCCAACCAAGTAATGTTTTTGCACGTTCGTTACTTACATTGCGGTTCATATCTAATAAAAGTTTACCTTCTTTAGCTTGATGATTAAATTTAGCACCTAGACTCAAAATAAAGTCTGGTAATTTTTTAGTAGAAACTTTTTGAGCTATTTCAGGTCTCTTTTCTTTAATTAATTTTGCAATTTCCAACAAATTAATTTGTCCATCAGCCGTCGCAATAAATCGCTTGCCATTAGCTTGTTCATTTGTCATTGCCAAAATGTGCAGTTCAGCTACGTCTCTCACATCAACAACATTTAACGGAATTTGAGGTACACGTTTCATTGAACCATTCAATAAATTTTCTAATAAATGAAAGCTTCCTGAAACGTGTGCATCTAATGATGGCCCAAAAATTGCAACTGGATTGATTGTGGCAAATTCTACTGTTGTATTTTCATTCTCAACAAAATCCCACGCTGCCTTTTCAGCTAACAATTTTGATTTTTCATATACTGATAAGCCTGGTTCATCTTCATTTGTCCAATGACTTTCATTTGTGATTGAATTTTTATCTTTATTACTAAAACCAACTGCACCAAAGTTTGCAGTCATTACCACACGTTTAACACCCGCATGTTCTGCAGCTCTTAAAATACGTTGTATACCTTCAATTGCAGGCTTCGCCATCACTTCTGCATCGTCTGTTTTACCGAAAAACACCGGAGATGCTACACTCAAGACATACTTGCAATCTTTCATTGCTTCATCCCAATGTTCATCTTGTGATAAATCCGCTTCGACAAACATTAATCGCTCTGTGGAAATGCCATTGTCTTGCATTGTTTTAATTACTTTATCAGCTTTACTTAAATCACGTATCGTCGTTTGTACGTCATAACCTTGTTCTAATAATCGTGAAATAATTCGCATGCCAACAAACCCTGTACCACCGGTTACTAATACTTTATTATTCATCACATAATCTCCTCTTTGTGTCTATTGATTACTCATTATAGCAGTCATTATATTTTGACGTATATAAATAGACTTTAGTAGCTAGTATTTAATCTTACTTATATAAATGAAAATGAATTTATTCCTTTAAAAACTATCATTAACCATTTTCAAATACCCAATCATTTAGAAACACAAACGCTATAAATATGATGTCTTTGCTAATTAACTAAATTCATTTTCAATCGTATGTTCAAATTACATAACTACATAGTCACCATTTTAAAAGCAAATACACATATTCATTGAGGGTGCGACATTAACGCCTAAACAATATTAACTTAAAATCATCTCAACCAATGATTCTACCGTAACATTGCCAAAATAATAAACGATGTCTAATTGCTTTAACTGATGCGTTAAATCTTCTCTTGTCATTTTTGTTCCTTGTAATGCTTCTTCCACATCTTTTATATCACCTTGTCCAAAGAAATCCCCATAAATACGACAATCTGCGATACGATTTTGTTCAACAGAAATTGTTATGTCTACCGTACCTGAAGATAATCTTTCACTTCGATTGTATTCATATTTGGGTGACTTGCCATAATTCCAATCCCAATTTTTATACTTTTTATCAGCTAATTCATCAATCGCTTCCCAATCTGCATCCGTTAATTCATATCGTTTCGCCTCTTTAATGTCATCGATTCCCAAAATCTGCGTCACCATTAAATTTTTAAATTCTTCAATGGTTATATCACGATACTTTTCATCCAGTGCTTCTCTAAGATGACCAACACGTGCGCGCACAGATTTAATCCCTTTCGATGCAATCTTTTTGCGATTAGGCTTTAACACTTTATCCATTGCTTCATAATTAACATCAAGTAATAGCGAATAACCGCCATAAATACGATTATTCATTAATGTCATTGCGGCGCCTGACACTTTTTTACCATTCAATGTTAAATCATTTCTACCGCTTTGTACCACATCTGTTGCACCTAATGTATGCAACGCCTTTATAGCTGGTTGATAAAATCGTTGAAAATCACCATAAATTGAAGTGTCTTGTTCTAAAATACAACACATATTAACGGCACCTTTATCAACATACACAGCGCCACCACCAGTATCTCGGCGAACTACTTGAATACTGTGTTTATCTATATAATCTTGATTCACTTCTATAGCAGTATTTTGAAAACGTCCAATTTCCACTTTTGGATCACAATAATAAGGGAATAAAATATCTTCATCTAAAAAGATATGCTGGTTAACATAAACTTGCATAGCGAGTGCAATCGCACCATCAGTAATATATTCTCCATTTCTAATCGGTTCTATTAAGTACATCTTCTGTCTCTCCAATGTTGTTATTTTGCGTTGTGCTGTCGTTCCGGAGTGCTGCTGTAATCAATGTTGAGATATCCTCAGTTAAATGTATGGTACGTTCTTGAATTGAATTCGGAATGCGATATGCCTTTTTATTCATCGTCATATAAAGGGCATTTTCATTTTTACGTGTCATACGCTGAAAAGGATGCTTCACAAATTGTGGTGTAGTATAACCAATTCCAATTTCCAAATACAACACTTTATCATCTTGATGTTGCTCTAGAAAAGCATTATAACGTCGTAGTTGCGCATGAAATTCAGCATCTTCAACCATGCCAACTTCCGCTTTACGTTTATTCACTTCCATTGGGGCATCACATTTTGGACATCTTGGAATCATCTCCCAAGGTATAAGCATATCTTGTTGCGCAACAACCATTTTACGAATTAAATCATCATTACGATATGTTTGAGCATGACAATGCTGACTACACTGTTGCAGTATATACTCCCCTTGTATATGAAATACATGCGTCATATCATATTCAGCAGCATCGAAAGCATTGTCTGCATTCGTAGTTATGATATGGTAATGTTTACCTTCCATTAAGGATTTTAAAGCGAGGTAAGACTGACCTACAGGTTGATCTAAATAGTTTAATGTAATAAAACGACTCTCAAACGCCCAATACTCTTGCCAACTGCCATAAGGATGTAAACTCGCTTGCAACATATCAAAGAAGCGATATTTTTCAATAAAATCTGGGAAATTTTCCGTAAAACGCTCTCCTACATATGTAAATCCGTCAGATGCAGACATGCCTGCACCAATTCCAATCACTATCGCATCTGCTTCATCAATCGCAGTACGCAATACTTCAGCCTGCTTTGTCTTTTCATCCATTAAAAGAGACATTGCATTCCATTTACTACTCTGCATCACGGTTCAATGCCTCCTTATACAGTTGTAAATCCTTATCTGTAAATACATTGAACACGACTTTCAATGTTGAATTTGTTTCTTTGAGATAGCTTTCTACTGTTCGAACAGCAATTTCTGCTGCTTCATCTTGAGGAAAAGCAAATACACCTGTAGATATACAGCAAAAAGCGACATGATTTAAACTATGTTGATCAGCCAATTTAAGACAGCTAAGATAACATTTAGCTAACAAGTCCTGATTCATCTTTGAAACAGGCAATCGACGTATTTGCGGACCAACCGTATGAATTATATACTTTGCTGGCAAATTATATCCACGTGTTATTTTGGCTTTACCTACACCTTCATTGCGCCCTTGTTGTCGAATGATCTCTGCACAATCAAGTCGAACTTGAACACCCGCTTTTGTATGAATAATATTATCAATGCAGTCATGATTAGCTTGCATACATCCTAGAAAACGACTATTTGCAGCATTAACAATAGCATCGATTTTTAACGTCGTGATATCACCTTGCCAAACAAAGATATTGTCACCTTTTATCGGCTTCAAATCCTTCAAATCCGTAACATGTTGACGATTCAAATCACTTAACATAGCATCTTGTACAGCTAAATATTCATCACTTACAGGTAATGCCGGTCTGACATTTGCTAAGCCTCGATATAATTCCCACAAATCTTCAAATGAAGATGGCATTACCAATACGTCATTGTCATTTCTCTCTCGACGCATATCATTGATTAAATATTCAAGTCTCGCTTTATTTGATTTTAACGTTTCCATTTAAGCCTCCGGTAATGCTAGGAATGCTTCTTTATCGACATCATCCAATTTGAACAACCAATTTTCTTCTGGTTTTTCAGAGTTTAAAATTGTCGGTTCTTCTTCCGCTTTTGTATTTCGCTCAATAATCGTTCCTGACAATGGCGTTTGCACATCAATGACCGTTTTCGATGCTTCGATACTCACAATTTCATCATCCACTTTAACTTCATCTGGACTTACGAATTCAACATAACCTACTGTCCCAATATCATCTTGCAATTCAGGTGTCATACTAAACACATACAAATCTCCTACTTTTTCTACCCATAAATAATTGGCTAACTTTTTCATCTTATCTTCATCCTTTCTCTTCTATTTAAAATGCTACAAATAGATCTCCGCTAGTAATTTTAATGTTTTACAACGCTGTTCAATGCCTGGAATAAGCGGTGCTACTAACACCTCATCAACTTCAAACGTAGCAATGAAATCATCTAATTGTGCTTTAACCTGTTCTTGTGTACCTGCAATGATGCGTGCTTGATGTGCTTGAATCATCTCTTTGTCTCGATCATTAAGCTTATACTTTTGCGCTGTGTCTACCGATGGAAAATGTTCAAATTCTGCAAATTGTAATTTACCTAATAACCAAACATCTAAGGCATGTTGCAATGCTGCTACTTCCGCTTCATTATCAGCTACAATGACAAATACAGATGCCATCACCTTTGCGTCCATTTTAATCGTTGATGCTTGGAAATGTTTTTTGTAAATATCAATGTTATCCTTCGCTGCATGTATCGCATTTATATCTGGTAGCAAAAATGTGCCAACAGAAAGCCCTATACCTAGTTCGGCAGCTATTTTGGCAGATGTTGCGCTACTACTTAATAACCACATTTCTGGAAAATGATCAATGTGTGGTTGGACACCTAACGTATGCGCACTTGGTTTATCCTTTATTGTAAGATAATCACGTAATAACGAAATCGATTCATCGTAACTATCATATGTAGGATTTATTCCATCTAAAGCTTGCTTTACCATAGTAGTACCTGGATTATTACCAATACCTAAATCAATACGATTTGGATATAACGCTGCCATCATTCTAAAATGCTCAGCAATTTTATAAGGTCGATAGTGCGGCAGCATCACACCACCAGAGCCAACTCGTATGTGATTTGTCTGCGCCAATGTATGCATCATCAAAAGTTCTGGACTACTACACGCAAACGCTGGTACATTATGATGTTCCGTAAACCAAATTCGCTTAAAGCCAAGTCGATCTGCTAATTTTGCAAGTGTCACTGAATCTTGCAATGCCTTTTGTGCATCCTTACCTTCATCTATTAAGGCATAGTCTAATACGCTTAATTTAACCAATCCGTCATCTCCAAACTTATCCTGTCATGTCAAACCGACATAACATTTTAGCGTTCTTAATACCATTCCCTCTTCATATACCCACGTATATGATAACGTTTTTCAATTAACTTTTATATCTTTTCGCCTTTATTTTTCTTTTTCATATTCATATTTTCAGACCTACAAATGCCATTCATTAGTTCAATTTTAAAAATGTTTTCCATGTACCAATTCTATTCTATCAAGACTGTTCATCATTGATTATTCATTCTTTCCATGGTACTTTGAAAACAATATTGAATAGAAAAGGAATCATAGTATGTACCGATACAAACCACTTTTACAATCAATCCACTTACCTAATGGCATCAAAATTTCGAATCGCTTTGTATTATCACCAATGACCGTAAACGCATCAACAAAAGAAGGCTATATTACAAAAGCAGACTTGGCTTATGCTGCACGTCGCTCTAATTCAGCTGGAATGCAAGTCACCGGCGCTGCTTACATTGAACCTTATGGTCAATTGTTTGAATATGGCTTTAATATTGATCATGATGCTTGTATCCCTGGATTAACTAACATGGCATCTACGATGAAACAACATGGTAGCCTCGCTATTATCCAGCTAGCGCATGCTGGTCGTTTTTCAAATCAAGCCATTTTAAATTTTGGAAAGGTGTATGGACCAAGTCCTATGACTTTGAATTCACCGATTGAACACGATGTTATCGCCATGTCTCATGAGAAAATCAATAGCATCATTCAGCAGTATCGCGATGCTACATTACGCGCGATTAAAGCAGGTTTTGATGGTGTGGAAATTTCGATTGCACAACGTTTGCTGATTCAAACATTTTTCTCAACTTTTTCGAATAAACGTACAGACCATTACGGTGCCGACTCATTAAAAAATCGTGCAAGATTATGTTTAGAAGTTATGCGTGCGGTACAAGAAGTGATTGATAAAGAAGCACCTGACAATTTTATTTTAGGATTTCGAGCAACGCCAGAAGAAACCAGAGGCAGTGATTTAGGATATACCATTGACGAGTTCAACCAATTAATCGATTGGGTCATGGACGTTTCAAACATCCAATACTTAGCAATCGCTAGCTGGGGTCGACATATTTATCAAAATACGTCTCGTACACCAGGTGATCATTTCGGTCGACCAGTTAACCAAATTGTCTATGAACATTTAGCAGGTCGTATCCCTTTAATTGCAAGTGGCGGGATTAATTCTCCAGAGTCTGCTTTAGATGCTTTACAACATGCAGATATGGTCGGCATGTCTTCGCCTTTTGTCACAGAACCTGACTTTGTGCATAAACTTGCTGAACAGCGACCACATGATATCAATCTTGAATTTTCTATGGCAGATTTAGAAGATTTAGCCATTCCACATGCTGCTTTTAAAGATATTGTTAAAATGATGGATTATGGGGAAGGTCTAAAGAAGCATACCCGTGACGCTTTACGTCAATTGGAACAGAATTATCATGACTCATCGTCTTAAGACTATTTTTCATGGAAATTTAAGACAGTGTTATAATGACATCAATATCAAAAATAAGGAGCCTATTAAATCGTGACTGAAATTAAAGATAAAGTAATTACTAAAGATGCATTTGCATTACCTTACACAATTATTAAAGCAAAAAATCAACCAACAAAAGGCGCTATTGTCTACATCCACGGTGGTGGATTAATGTTCGGTAAAGCTAACGATTTATCCCCACAGTATATCGATATCCTTACGGAACATTACGATTTAATTCAACTAAGTTATCGTTTATTACCAGAAGTAAGTCTCGATTGCATTATTGAGGATGTCTACGCATCATTCGATGCGATTCAATCACAATATTCTAATTGCCCTATTTTTACCTTTGGCAGATCATCAGGTGCATATTTAAGTCTATTAATTGCACGAGACAGAGATATTGATGGTGTTATTGATTTTTATGGTTATAGTCGCATCAACACTGAACCTTTTAAAACAACTAATAGTTATTACGCAAAAATAGCTCAAAGCGTAAACGAAACAATGATTGCACAACTCACTTCACCAACACCGGTTGTTCAAGATCAAATCGCACAACGTTTTTTAATCTACGTTTATGCACGTGGCACAGGTAAATGGATAAATATGATTAACATTGCTGATTATACTGATTCAAAATATAATATTGCACCATATGAACTTAAAACACTTCCCCCGGTGTTCATTACGCATTGTAATGGCGATTATGATGTTCCCGTTGAGGAAAGCGAACATATCATGAATCATGTTCCACATTCAACATTTGAACGCGTGAATAAAAACGAGCATGATTTTGATCGTAGACCTAATGACGAAGCAATCACTATTTATCGTAAAGTTGTTGATTTCTTAAACGCTATAACAATGATGTAATATATCATTATTTTAAAAAACTCAATTTATCATCATGATAAACAGTTATTCGATCAACCATATTATTCATACAATTTATTAAGCTCATAAACAGATACGCCTGTCCCTTTAGTTTTCTCTAATGAGACAGGCGCTTTATTTCACTTTACTATTTTTAAATTCAACACTGTGATGCTACTTATATCTGCTGTGCCATGTTAGTAGCACGAAATACATAGCATATTAAATTACGAATATGAATTTAACTTGCTTTCAATTGTGTTCCTTTACTTTCAGTCGCTTCAACACGCAACAAGTCATTTATAATACCTGTATAGAAGTTGGCGAGTTCTGCACCTTTACGCTTGAAATCTAGGAAATCTACACCGATAAAATCGACATGATCCCATCCTTGTATGATTGGTTTAACTTGCCAGATACCTCTTCGTGTGGCAGGTTCATCATTCGTAACATTAACAAATGGTTGATTGGACGGATGTAATGACGAAATTACTGGTACGACACCATCATTTTTACGCCATTCTTCTCTTGCATCATGACCAATAATTCTACTCGTTGTATCCATTAAGAAAAATGTACCTAAATCAGGATTTTCATAACCTAATGGACCAGTATGAGATGATACACCTGTATAAGTCGTATACGTAATATTAGGATTCATACTTGTCATGTTGTTCAATTTTGCAGAGCCATCTAACGTTAAATCATAGGCAGCATTGTCGTCTGATGTCCAAATTTTGCTTTTACTAACGCGTTTTATATAGTCAATGTAACTCTCATTTGGTAATTGTTTAAAGCCCCATTGCGTTAATCCTAAATCGATATTCGAATACTTGTTACCCATAAATCGATTTAAAGCGAACATGATTTTTCTAACAGCTTCTGTATTTCCAAACTTATCAGCTGCTTGTGAACCATTATGTGGTGTTGCTAATGTTGTGATTGATGCAACCATATTGTTATGACCACCAGTGAATAATGGTGATATTTCTCCACCATGCGCTTTATGATAGGCAATTTCTTCTTTGTTACCATTTCTTAAAAACTCTTCCATTAAACGAATTGTTTGACCACCCATACTATGCCCTACAAGATGTACCTTTTTACCAGGTTCCCAATTAGGCATGATTCCTTTATATGTCTTACCATAGCGCTCATGTCCGTATTTAGCTGCATGTGCTGCGCCATAATCTACGCGACCACCTTTAATGTAATAATAAAGTTCTACAGCGCGATCATAGTTACTACCAAATGCACTAACACTTGCTTGATGTACATTATAGCCTTGCTTTCTCAATTCTTCGATAACTTTAAATTTATTTCCACCCCAATAATTTGGGTATAAAGCTGGTGCATTATCGCCTACTAATCCTAAAAATCCATGTACAAAAACAACTGGATATTTGTTAAGTGGTTGTACTTGATTCGCTTTAATTGGTCGAATCTTTTTAGCATCTGCTGCTGCATTTGTAGTCGAACGTGTTTTAGGCGCTTGAAGCGCATCTTTGATTAGTTGTTTATTATCAGTATTTTTATCTGTCGGTTTCTCTGGGGAATTTTGACCATCGATATGTTTACTTAAATCGCCAACTTGTGGTTTCTGTTCACTTTGGCGAACAGTATCATCTTGCTTTGCATCTATGATTTGATGCGCGGGTTGATGTGTATCTTGTTGATTTGGATGTTTGTCCGTGGTTGCATCTTGTGCTTTTGTTGATTTAGGTGCAGTTTTATCATTAGACGGGGGTGTAGTTGAAGTTGGTGCTGCTTTATCATGATTGGGTAATACCTTTTGTGCCGGAATGGATGGTTGTGATTTATCAACATCATTCGATTGTGACGTTGTCGATTGTGATCCATTACGTTCAGCATGATGGGTATTTTGAACCTGATCATTTTGACGTTCAGTATTATTAGTCACATTATTTTGGTGTGACTGTTTAGAACCTTGTCGTTCAGAATCTTGCTTTACTTGATTATCATTTTGCGTTCTGATTGTTTTACTATTTTGTGTTGATTGATGCTTCGATGATTGAAGCGTGTCTTTACCTTCTGTCACTGTTCCACTTTTACCATTCTCTTTATGCATATCGTCTAATTGCTTTCCTGACTGCATTTGATGTGACGTTATCGCGTTCCCTTGTTCTCCCGGTTGATTTAGTGTTTCTTTTTGTGCCGCTGCATTGGACGTTGGTGTTTTTTCCGAGGCTTGTGCTTCATGTGATGACACAACAAACATTGTAGCCGCTAACACTGACACCACGCCTATTGAATACTTTCTAATACTATACTTTCTTTCTTCTTGTCCTCTTAACATATAATCACCTCAAAAGTATTTTTTTGACCCCCTCTTGAGAATGAAAAACAACTACACCTTCAATATAACATGACATATATTATTTTTTGATTAAGACTACAAAATTAATAAAAATTTAATAATACGATATTAAATCGATACTAATCATTTACAAATATGTGCATTTCCAAATAATTTATAAACACTTTTAGTTGTGGCGTTGAATCAACACAACAACATTTAAGATAAATATTTTATTAAGTAATATAGTTTCAATCTATATATAATTAGTTAATTTGTATTGGTATGAAAATAATTCAAACTATACAATTATAGTAAGTTTTCAGATTTTTCTAAATTAAAATAATGATTCATCTCATTAAGGGGAAGATGCATCATACAGTTTTGTGTATTCATTTAAACAAAGGGGTTGCTTTAATGAATCAATATCATTCTAATGCACAACAACCAAGTGCATGGCGTTTTTTTGTCTATAGTTTAGTGGGCATACTATGTTTCTTTATTCCTTTTACGATTAATGGTAACAACACTATTTTCGTCGATCATGTTCATCTAGCCATTCGCTCAATCATAGGTCCACTTATGCCCTATGTTGCACTGATTATGATTTTAATTGGTACAGCGTTACCAATAGTGAGACGTACTTTTATGACTTCAATCACAAACTTGGTCATTACATTATTTAAAGTTGCAGGTGCAATGATTGGTATAATGTATGTATTTAAAATCGGTCCATCAATACTATTTAAAGCTAACTATGGTCCGTTTTTGTTTGAAAAATTAATGATGCCATTAAGTATCTTAATTCCAGTAGGTGCAATTGCGCTTTCTTTATTAGTGGGCTATGGCTTATTAGAATTTGTCGGTGTTTATATGGAGCCTATTATGAGACCTATTTTTAAAACACCAGGAAAATCCGCTGTCGATGCAGTGGCTTCGTTTGTCGGCAGTTATTCCTTAGGATTATTGATTACTAATCGTGTCTATAAGCAAGGGATGTACAACAAACGAGAAGCCACGATTATTGCGACTGGCTTTTCAACAGTTTCAGCAACTTTTATGATTATCGTTGCTAAAACTTTAGGATTAATGCCGCATTGGAATTTATACTTTTGGATAACTTTAGTCATCACATTTGTCGTGACTGCAATTACTGCATGGCTACCGCCAATCAGCAATGAATCAACAGAATATTATAACGGACAAGAAGGAGAACAAGAAGTTGCTATTGAAGGAAGCAGACTGAAAACTGCATATGCAGAGGCGATGAAACAAAATGCATTAACACCATCTCTCGTGAAGAACGTTTGGGACAATTTGAAAGACGGTTTAGAAATGACTGTTGGTATTTTACCTTCTATATTATCGATTGGTTTTTTAGGACTGATTGTAGCGAACTATACACCATTCATTGATTGGCTTGGCTATATCTTCTATCCATTTATTTATATTTTCCCAATTGCTGATCAGGCTTTACTAGCAAAAGCGTCAGCGATTTCTATTGTAGAGATGTTTCTACCATCTTTGTTAGTAACTAAAGCTGCAATGAGTACTAAATTTGTCGTCGGTGTAGTAAGCGTATCAGCCATTATCTTTTTCTCAGCATTAGTGCCATGTATACTAGCAACTGAAATTAAAATACCTGTCTGGAAACTCATCATCATTTGGTTTTTACGCGTGGCGTTGTCGCTATTAATCACCATCCCCGTCGCTTTACTTATTTTTGGATAAAGTTGAAAATAAAATCACTATCATAAACAAACAAAACGAGATGAACCCATTACATTCATTCAGCCACCTAAGATAATTAGGTGCCTTTAATTAATGATGGTCATCTCGTTTTTTTATCGTTATCATTTAATCTTCCATAATTTGAACAAAACGTTTCGTAATTTCTTTTGGTCGTGTTATCGCACCACCAACGACTGAACAATGAACGCCTAAGTCCATCACACGTTTATACATATCCGGTGTAATGACATTACCTTCCGCAATAACTTTTGCATCAACACTTTGTAGTACATCTTTTAAAAATTGGAAGTCATTTTGATAAAGTAATTGTCCTTGCGTATAACTAGTATAGCCATGTAACGTCGTGCCAATATAATCAAAGCCAAGTCGTGCGGCATTTTTAGCTTCTTCAACGGTCGCGATATCAGCCATGATTTCAACGTTCGGTGCATGTGTTCTAATATATGATACTAATTCGTCTAACGTTTCTTTCGGACGTTGCTGTAACGTTGCATCCAATGCAATGACTTCACATTGGCTTTCTATCAGTTCATCAACTTCTTTTGACGTTGCAGTAATGAAAACATCTGAGTGATCATAGTCACGTTTCACAATGCCAATAACTGGTAAATCTACCGTTTCTTTAATTGCTAAAATGTCTTCCTTAGTATTTGCGCGAATACCAACAGCACCACCTTCATACGCAGCTAATGCCATTTTCGACATAATAAAAGATGAATGCAATGGTTCATCTGGTAGTGCCTGACAAGATACTATTAATCCATGTGGTAACATTATTCCTCACTCCATAAGTCGTTTTTTCACGTAAAGTCATTTACAATATATCATTAAGATAATTTTTATCAATGCTTTTTACTATCTTGAAAATATTTTTCATATATAATAGTAATCATTAAGATGAAGGGGTGACACAATGAAATTTGAGAATCGTGTTCAACGTTATCAACATTTATTTACAAAAACTGATAAACGCATCGTCAATTATATAAGACAAAATGGTTATAGCGATGCCTTTTCAACGATTAACTCCTTAGCCCATGCGATTGGTACATCACCAGCAACGATGACACGCTTTAGTCATAAGCTGGATTATGAGAATTTCCAAGATTTAAAATTTAATATTCAACAAGAAATGACAGAGACAGTTATTGAAAATAGCCCAATCATTCAAAGAATTCATAAATATCATCAACAAATCATTCAACAAACTGGTGAATTTATTGATAACGACATTATCCAAACCTTTATCGACAAACTTCAATCAAGTCGGCATATACTCTTTGCTGGACTAGGTAGCTCTGGTTTATCAGCGACTGAATTTTATTATCGTATGATTCGTATGGGGCTAAAAGGTAATGTTACTACCGATTCACATTTAATGAAAATATCGGCATCCCTACTATCTCATTCGGACATGTTTATTGCTATGTCAAATAGTGGTAATACTTCGGAATTAATTTCAGCAGCGGAAGTCGCCAAATCTCATGGTGCATATGTCGTTGCCATCACAAATTTCGAAGGTAGTAAACTTACAGATTGTGCAGATTTAGTACTTTTAACAACGGATCAATCGCGTAATACCGACCATCAATTTATCAACACACAAATTGCGACACTCTTTTTAATCGATATCGTGAGTTATCATTTATTAGAAAATACGAATCTGAGTCAAACTTATCAACATACTAAATCTATTATCCTAGACAACAAATAACTAGTAGTATATTCAAATCCACCTGCAACTGTAGATAATCATCGTGATTGCCCCAACGAGTTGCTAGGTGCTTTTTTAATTTCAATACCAAATATTTTTTTACATTTTCTAAAATTTTAATATCTCAGCTTCTTCAATTTAATATGTCCGTGGCACACTGTTGGTTGATATAGTTTAGATTGGTCCTAGATAGAGTGTGATGTGTGGAACTAACAACAGCTCTCATCTCTCGTAACGGTTTCAAATTCTATTTTAGAATGACTCCTTCTTTCAACCATCATTGCAAACAGCCATACAATGCTGCATCATTTTTACTCTTAGTCGTTTGTATTGGTGCATAAACATAGTCTTTTGGTAAATAGTGTGCAACTTTCGGCTCGATATATTTAATGAGATTGTCTCCTTGTTCAGATATACCGCCACCAATTAATATAAGCCCTGGATCATACATGACTTGTATTTGGGCAATCCCTTCTGCTACATCTTCTGCCCACTCATTCAATATTTGTTTTGCAATATCATCACCTTCTTCAGCTGCTTCAAACAATACTGGCACATGTGTGCTTCTCGTAAATCCTCCGTCAATCATGCGCTTTTTCAATGCACTCGTTGCAGCACGTTGCTCAAACGTTGTATTTTCAGTTGGACGATACAATAAATACCCAACTTCATTTGCCTTATGAAGTTCACCATTATCAATATGACCTTGATTATTTTTGTACGCACCCCCAATGCCTGTACCAAGCGTCATACAAAAGATCCGTTCTGCTTGATATTGATGTAATTTCAATTCGCCTAGTAATGCAGCGTTTACATCATTTTTTACTTTGACATAAGGAGACAGTGATTTTAATAATCGCTTAAAATTAGTACCTTTATAATTCGGAATGGTTGGCCCTGCGTATACAATTTCGCCTTTTTGTTCATCAACAACGCCTGCTGATGAAATACCTATGACAGGTTGGATCAACTGATATTGCTTCATATATCCTGTTACAATCTCATATACTTTGTCAGTAATAAGCTCACTTTTGTTGTCCGGCGTTGGTATTTGTTGATAGTCAAACATATTCAATTGCTTATCAATAACTGCCGATTTAATTTGAGTGCCTCCAATATCGATTGCGATGTAATACACCTTACTCACTCCATTTCTATTGATTTTGAAAAACATTTTCATTAATTATACATAAATATGACTACAATTTTCAAAAAGATATTGTTACATTTTATGATAGCGTTTACAATTATAGCTGTAAACTATATTATCAAATGATTTTTGGAGGGACTTCATAATGAACAAAGATTTAAAAGGTTTATATGCAGCGTTACTCGTTCCTTTTGATGAAAATGGTCAAGTAAATGAACAAGGACTCAAACAAATTGCTCAAAATGCCATTGAAACTGAAGAATTAGACGGTCTTTATGTAAATGGTAGCTCAGGCGAAAACTTTTTATTAAATACAGAGCAGAAGAAGCAAGTTTTCAAAGTTGCCAAAGAGGCAGTTGGGGATAAAGTGAAATTGATTGCTCAAGTAGGTTCGTTAGATTTAAATGAAGCCATTGAACTCGGAAAATATGCCACAGAACTCGGTTATGATGCACTTTCTGCCGTAACACCATTCTACTATCCATTTACTTTTGAAGAAATTAGAGATTACTATTTCGATATTATCGAAGCAACACAGAACAATATGATTATTTATGCAATACCAGATTTAACAGGTGTGAATATTTCTATTGAACAATTCAGCGAGCTATTTAATCACGAAAAAATTGTTGGTGTTAAATATACAGCGCCAAACTTCTTCCTACTCGAACGTATTAGAAAAGCATTCCCAGACAAATTAATCTTATCTGGCTTTGATGAAATGTTAGTTCAAGCTACGATTTCTGGCGTAGACGGTGCAATTGGTTCTACATATAACGTTAATGGTCGCCGCGCTAGAAAAATCTTCGACTTAGCACGACAAGGTCAAATTCAAGAAGCTTACCAACTACAACATGATTCAAACGACATCATCGAAACAGTGTTATCAATGGGGATTTATCCAACATTGAAAGAAATATTACGTCATCGTGGCATTGATGCAGGATTACCGAAAAGACCTTTCAAACCTTTTAACGAAGCACATCGACAAACATTAGATCAACTCATTGCAAAATACGATTTATAGACATCAAAGAATCAATACATTGTAAAGGGGATGTTGCCCATGAAAGAAGTTGGATTTGGCACACTAAACTGGGTTGCCGTTATCATTTATCTACTAGCTATGTTGTTCATTGGCGTTTATTTTACCAAGCGCGCGAGCCAAAGTACCAATAGTTTCTTTACCGCAAGTGGTCGCTTGCCATCTTGGGTAGTTGGCTTTTCAATTTATGCTACTACGTTAAGTGCGATTACATTTATGTCGACACCAGAGAAAGCATTTTTAACAGATTGGTCATATATCGCTGGTAACATTGCTATCGTCGCAATTATTCCATTACTTATTTATTTCTATGTCCCTTTCTTTAAAAAGTTAAAGGTAACATCAGCATATGAATATTTAGAAGCTAGATTTGGCCCTAGCATACGTGTCATTGGCTCATTATTATTTGTCGTTTACCATTTAGGGCGTGTTGCAATCGTTATCTACTTACCAACATTAGCAATCACATCTGTATCAGACATGAACCCTTATATCGTTGCATCACTCGTTGGTTTACTATGTATTTTATATACATTTTTAGGTGGATTCGAAGGTGTGGTTTGGAGTGATTTCATTCAAGGCGTCATTTTATTAGGCGGCGCTTTAGTTATCATTATTCTAGGTGTTATGAACATTAAAGGCGGTTTTGGCACTGTCTTTGCAGATGCGATTGAGCACAAAAAATTAATTAGTGCAGACAATTGGAAACTAAATACTGCGGCAGCTGCCATTCCAATTATTTTCCTAGGAAATATTTTCAACAACTTGTATCAATACACAGCGAGTCAAGACGTCGTGCAGCGTTATCAAGCTTCTGATAGTTTAAAAGAAACAAATAAATCGTTATGGACAAATGGTATCCTAGCTTTAATTTCAGCACCCTTATTTTATGGTATGGGTACAATGTTGTATTCATTTTATGCACATGAAGCTGTTTTACCAAAAGGCTTCAATACATCATCTGTAGTGCCATATTTCATTTTGACTGAGATGCCACCATTTGTTGCAGGATTACTTATTGCAGCCATTTTCGCCGCTGCACAGTCTACCATTTCATCTAGTTTAAATTCTATATCTGCTTGTATTTCAATCGACATTAAGCAACGCTTCTTCGGAAAAGGTAGCGAGCGACACGAAGTTAACTTTGCTCGTTTGGTCATCATCATTGCAGGTATTTTCGGTTTTGGAATGTCACTATACTTAATTGCTTCTAATTCAAATGACTTATGGGATTTATTCTTGTTTGTAACTGGATTATTCGGTGTTCCATTAGCTGGTGTATTTGCAGTTGGTATTTTCACTAAACGTACGAATACATTCGGTGTTATTTGTGGATTAATATTGGGTATCATCTTTGCTTATGTCTATAATGGTGTTGGCAAAGGTAACTCACCTTTCTATGTATCTACCATTTCATTTACAGTTGCTTTTGTCTTTGCTTATATACTTAGCTTCATTGTCCCTTCAAAACATAAAAAAGATATAACGGGATTAACAATTTTTGAAAAAGATAAACCATCAACATACATTTCAAAAACGGCTACGAAAAAGTAGATTGTTATGATAAAACCCCGTCACTAAGTTATGATGCGCTGTTGCGCCAACTTGGTGACGGGGTTTAGCTTTGCCATGAATTTAATTTAGGTGCTTCGATTAATTTACAATACTAAGCCAATGATTGATCCTGAAATGATTGAAGCTAGAGTTGAACCAAGTAACAGCCTCATTGCAAAGGATGCAACTTTTTCTCCTTGTTTATCACTAATGCCTTTAATTGAACCTACGATGATACCAACCGTACCAAAATTAGCGAAGCTTACTAAGTAAACTGAAATGATACCTTGTGTACGAGCTGATACATCACCCAGGACATTTTTAAAATCAAGCATTGCTACAAACTCATTTGTAATTAATTTGGTCGCCATTAAAGAGCCAGCTGGAACAGCTTCGCTCCATGGAATCCCCATTAAGAATGCGATTGGTGCAAACACATAGCCAATAAGCTGTTTAAAATTCAAACCAACACTACCAAAAATGATATTGATTGCTTCCATTAATGAAATAAACGCTAACAACATCACGGCTACTACAACAGCGATTTTAAACCCATCCATCGCACTATCACCAATCATTTGGAAAAAGGCAACTTTCTTAGGTTTTCCTGTTTTTCCATTCACTGATTTCGTTTCCGTTGATTTAGTTAAGTTATCAATTTCAACATCACTATCATCAGATTTATAGGGATTGATTACACTGGCGATGATAAGCGCACTAAAAATATTTAACATTACAGCTGTAACTACGAACTTGGGCTCAATCATCTGCATATATGAACCCAACATTGCCATACTAACAGCACTCATACCAGACGTCGCAATTGTATATAATTTCGCTCTAGATAATCTTGGAATAATATCTTTTATTGTTAAATATACTTCTGGTTGTCCAAACATTGCTGTTGAAATAGCAAAGTAACTTTCTAAGCGCCCCATTCTCGTTATTTTATTAATAGCGATACCTACATATTTGATAATAAATGGTAATACCTTAATATAATTAAAAATGCCTATTAATACAGAAATGAACACTAATGGCAGCAACACATTTAAAAAGAACGTAAAGCCATTTTTATTTTGTATATCTCCAAAAACAAAGTTTATACCTGCTTTACTAACATTTATTAACCCTTCAAAAAATGAGCCTAATGCAGTTAAGATTGTTAAACCAATCGTTGTGTTCATCATAAATAACACAATCAACACTTGAATAAATATCATTATTAACGTCTTTTTGAAGTCTATGTTTTTACGATCAAAACTGAATAAAAACGCAACAAATAGTGCAAATGCTATCCCTGTGATAGCGAATAAAATATTCATGTATCATCACCTACAATAATTTATTAACAGCGACAGCAATTTTAGCACCCAACGCCGCATTGTTTTCAACAAGTTTTATATTTGCTGCTAAACTTTTACCATTCGTTTTTTCTACAATTTTCCCTAACAAGAACGGTGTGGCGTCCTTACCTTTAATACCTTGATTTTCCGCTTCAACAACAGCTTCATTTATGATTGCCTCAATATATGCTTTTGATAAGGCATGCTCATATGGAATTGGATTAGCAACAACAATGCCACCTTCAAGATTTAACTGCTGTTTTGTTAAATGAATGTCAGCAAGTCGTTCTGGCGTTTCAATCGAACTTGTTAACTTAACACCGCTTTCGCGAGTGAAGAATGCTGGCAATTCATTCGTTTGATATCCAATAACTGGAACGCCTTTTGTTTCTAAATACTCCATCGTCTTAGGTAAGTCTAAAATTGATTTGGCACCTGCACAGATAACAGTGACATTTGTTTTAGACAGTTCTTCTAAGTCTGCTGAAATGTCCATCGTATGTTCTGCACCTTTATGGACGCCCCCAATACCTCCTGTAACAAAAAATTGAATACCAGCCATTGCAGCACATATCATCGTCGTCGCTACAGTAGTAGCACCAACACACTTCATCGCAACAACTTCTGCTAAATCCCTTCTAGATACTTTAGCAACGTCTTTACTAGTTGCAAGTATTTCTAAATCTTCACTTTCTAAACCAATTTTAATTTTGCCCTCTATAATGGCTATGGTTGCTGGAATGGCACCATTATTCCTGATAATTTGCTCTACTGTTGTTGCCATTTCAACATTTTGTGGGTACGGCATACCATGCGATATAATTGTTGATTCTAATGCTACAATCGGTTGATTGTTCTCCAGTGCTTGCTGAACTTCTCGAGAATACTCAATATACTTTTGTAAATTTGCCATTTTTATAATCCTCCATATCGTGATAAAGTTGCTGCTGATCTAGGTTTTGCCTAACTGTATATTTCGTTTCTATCGTTTTCTTTGCGTTAACCATACCAGCAATTAATATATCTTCAGTAGACATCCCATTTAACCAGCTATACACTACTGCAGCACAGAATGAATCACCTGCACCTGTAACATCTTTCACACTATTTGATGGCATAACTGACTTGATGATTTCTTCCTCACCACTTCGATAAATGAGTTCTTTCACGCCATTTGTCACAATAACATTTTTAACACCTAAATCATTCCAGCGTTTAGCAGCTATTTTTAAATCATCAGTAGATTCTATTTTTAAATTTAAGTATGTTTCTGTTTCATCTTTATTCGTGATAATCCAATCAATAGCATGTAATGAATCAGGCATATTTTTCATTTTTGGGGAAGAAACCGTGGTGATAACTAATTTGATTTGATGTTTCGTGGTATAGGCACATAAGAAGTTTAATGCCTCTTTGCCTAAATTCAAATCGACAATAATGCACTTAGCCTTTTTCAATAAGTGTGAACGCTTAATTAAAAATTCAGGCGTAATGTAGTCAAACACTTCCATATCTGCTAAGCCATATGTCATGTCGCCTTCTTTACTAATTAAAGCTGTATATGAACCTGTACTCGCATTTTCAAATTGTTGAACATGATCCAAATTCATAAATGGTGTGGACAATCGTTTAATCATTTCCCATTCACTATCTTGTCCACTAGCAGATAAAAAAGCGACCGTTTCGCCAAGCCTACCTAAGTTCTCAGCAATATTTCTTGCTACGCCACCAATAGAGCGTGTTGACGTTACAGGATTTGATGTTTCTGCAACTAAATCTTTATGCACATAAAACTTACGATCTACATTCGCTGCGCCAATACAAACAATAGGATAATCTTCATTTAAAACATATGCCTTTCCCATAACATATTCCTTTTGTATTAATCCTGAAATAATGTTTGCTACGCTGGGTCTAGATAATCCAATTGCCTCAGCAAGTTCACGTTGTGAAATAAACGGATTATCTTTAATTCTTTTTAAAATTTCTTTCTCAGAATCGCTCATAACATCCCTCCTCATATTGACTTAAAATACTTGAATCAGTGAATTTACAAAAATATCGTAGCATGCAGTTATTTCAGTTGTAAACGCTTACATTTACCGTTATATCAATGATATTTGTTTATAAAATACGCATAATTTCGTAAAAAGTAAGTTCATTCCATCGCGTAAAAGGCACTTGAGAAAATGATATATGTTTATACAGTATGATATTTGTCGACTATAAATTATGACATTTTTATGTCTTATACTTTTCTATAAAAAAAACGTGACTCATTATCGATTTTTACATCGACTGAATCACGTTACTATGTTTTATTTGTTTTTACTATTCAATATGATGATGCTATGCGTCTACTGCACCTCGATTAATCATGTCTTGCTTAGTAACAATTGGATATTTTTTAAATACAATTGAACCAAGATAACCTGCAAGCGCACCTACAATCGCCATTACTACACCATAAATTACAATAGTCATTGGATGATTAAATCCAAACATAACTAAAAATCCTGCAATCGGTGTAGCTGTACCTGTCGCATCGTTAATTAAACCTGACATAGCAATAATTAAACCAGCAATCGCACCACCAAAGAAATTTGTAATATAGATTGGAATTGGATTGGCTGATACAATATCTGCTTGTGATAAAGGTTCAATACTTACTGCAATCGTAGACTTACGATCACCTAATTTTAAGCGATGGAATAGCGTCCCATTCATAAATGCCGAACTAAATGCTGCCATGGCACCAATAGCCATAGGTACACCCGTTAAACCTAATAATGCTGTCAATGCCATTGAACTCAATGGCGCTGTGCCGACAACCGTGATAATACCACCTAAAATGATACCCATGATAATTGGATTCGTATTCGTACTACTTTGGATAATATCACCAATTCGAATCAATGTACTATTCACTACTGGCGTTAATAATACTGCAATAAGACGAGCTAATGGTGCTAAGATGACAATCGATCCAATTAAGTCGACACCATCCGGCACATATTTCTCTGTATATTTCATCACATATCCAATCATATAACCCGCAAAGAAACCTGGTAATAAATCCATACCACCGCACGCGGCTGCTATAACTAATGCATATACTGGTGACACACCGATAGCTAATGCTGTTAATCCAGCGGCAGCGACACCACCTAGACCTCCCGCAGCGTCTCCTAGCTCTTCTAAAAATTTAATACCGAATACTTCGCCACCAACATATTTATTAAATGCTTCTACTAAAAATGTTGCGATTGCTGCATTAGCTAATGCTCCCATGGCACGCATACCATTAGGCGCTTTATATGTAAATAATGTAAAAATCACTAAGACCAAAAATAAAAATAAAGTACCTATCAATAAATCCATAACCATTGACCCCCATTACGATAATTTTATATTCAATCCCCATATTTAAATATTGAATACTTAGAGGCCATTTTACTACAAAAAATATTATATTTCACGGAATATTTCTAATTTCCGATAATAATTATTATTAATTGAATGTGAAAGTTTATTCAAATAATACATAAACATAAAAATACCGGCACATGATGTACCGGCTTAATAAAACTATTCTACTGTTTCATTTTCAAGATTAAGGACGCCATCTTTCATATGATATGAACGATCACAATATGCTTTAAGTCGTTCATCATGTGTAACAATAATACATGCTTTCTTTCTTTTTTTGGCTTGATCACGTAGAATTTTAATAACTTCAATCGCATTTTCAGTATCTAACGCCGCGGTAGGTTCATCCGCTAAAATAATCGACGGATTCGTATACAACGCTTTGGCTATCGCCACACGTTGTTTCTGACCACCTGAAATTTCTGAAGGTAACTTATTAAGCAATGATGTTAGACCTAATTGTGACATAAGTTGCTGATAGTCTTCATTAGACATAACATTCTTATTTTTCTTTTTCAATAATGTAAATTGTTGCTTTACCGTTAAAAATGGTACAAGGTTTGTAGCTTGTAAAATAAAACCTATTTCAGACATTCTAACTTTTGCCAATGCTTTTTGCTTCATTGTCGTAATATCTTGGTTATTGATTAAAATGTGCCCAGATGTCGGTGTTTGTAAAGCACCTGCCATAGTTAGAAATGTACTTTTACCAGAGCCAGAAGGTCCAACCAATGCTATAATATCACCTTTATTTATCTCAAAATTTGTATCTTTAACCGCTTCAATGTTACGATTCCCATCTTTAAATGACTTTGTTACATTTTCAAATTTCAACATTTGCTACACCTCCTACCCGATCGCCTTTAACGGATCTATTTTTCTAATTGTTAAAATGGAGAATAAACTTCCTAATACAGAGACAATCATTAACACAATTGCAAATACGAGCAATGTTAGTACATCGAATTTGACAGGTACTGCATCAGGTAAAAATGCACCTGTAACGCCTGTTAACAGTAAGCCAAATGCCGTACCAAATAATGCTAATATGAGCGTCTGCGAAATAACTACGTTCGCTAAATAGCCATTCGTAAATCCTTGAGCCTTTAATATGCCAAATAAACTTGTTTTTTGTAATGTCATGACATATAAGAAAATGCCTATAACTGTAGCTGAAATGACAAATAAGAATGAAATCATAAAGTTTAATGTTAAGTTCTGCGGTTTATAACCTGGTAAATTTTCAATAAAGTCATTAATACTTACCGCTTCAAGCTCTTGGTTTAATTTTTTGTCTTTCCAATTTGAATCACGTACAACAACTGCATTAATTTTATCTCCAGTCAATCTAGGATTGATCTTGGCAATGGTAGCGTCATTCGTGAAAATGACTGGTGACGCATTATATTTTGCACTTTCTGTAAAACCTACGATATGCAATTTTTCATCTGATTGAGATAGTGATAATGTGTCGCCAATTTTAAATCCTTTATTTTTAAGTGTTTCATCAGCTAACACTTCATTATCTTTAGTCGCTTTATGCCCTTCTATTAAACTCGGAACTAAAAATGATGACTTTTCAACACCGAACACTAAAATATTGTCTTTTTGATGGCCATTAGACACAATTTCCCCTGTTTGCTTCAAAGTAGCTTGCTTCTTGTATTTATTTTCAATATCTTTCTTGTTAAAAACAGATTGTTGCACAGTTTGATTGGCATCTTTATTTAGAACAATGGCATCTGCTTGCCACTTATCAATGCCTTCTTTATTCATATTGATAAGACCATTCGCCAATCCAGATAATAAAAATAGCAAGTAACTAATCATCGTTAACACACCAATAATTAGTCCAAACTTCAATTTGTTGCGCCGTATTTCATTCCAAGCTAAAAACATGCATTTCTCTCCCTACTACTATGATTTAAACATTGTTTATATTCTTAGATGCACGTACGTCGTGTTGCGCTCTGTAATGTTATACATACACTTATCCTTCATTATACCCGAACTTTTTATATTAAAAGCAAATTTATGGAAAATGCAATTAATTGTCTATTATTTTTGTACGGTACATTTAAAATTAAGGATCAATTTAAAAACGCCTACATATACCTTTAAGTACATGTAGACGTCCAATTCATATATTATTTAACTTCGCCTGTTTTAGGATCGAATTGCTTAATAGCATTTTTACGTAATTTATCTTTTGCTTTGTCACTTGCTTTATAGTTATTGTTGTAAATCGTAGCTTCCCAACTACCATACATTGGGTTAGGGAAAATGATATATTTCTTACCGAAATCGTCTTTATGTTTTTCAATTAATGCTTCACGAGATTCAGCTGTAGCTTCTTTTGGATCTGTAAAGTCTAATAAATTATCTCCAAATAGCATGACAAGTTTATGATCCTTTTGAACCATTTGTCTGCGTGATTCTTTACTCTTATCATCTTTACCTTTTAGTAAAATATGACTCTTCTTAGCTTGAGGGATACCTTGTTGTTTTAAGTTCTTTTGTGTTGCCTTTAAATCTTTTTCTTTATCTCTATCAGAAATATAGTAGATATCGACACCTTTTTTGTCAGCATATTTCAAGAATTCTTTTGCGCCATAGACAGGTTTAGCTTTAGCAGCTTGTACCCATTCATGCCAACCTTCTGGGAAAGGTTTATTATGTATTGATGCATAGCCTTGATATGGAGAATTATCTAAAACTGTTTCATCTAAATCCAAAGCAATAGCTAACTTATGTTTACCTTTATTCTTTTTAATCTCTTTATCTAACTGTGTCTTTGCACTGTTATAACCTTGTAAATATAATGCTTTTGCTTCAGCTGAATTTTGATACCAAGCCACTGCCATAATATTTTGATTACCAAGATTCACCTTTTGCGATGCTGGTATAGAAGCTTGTTGCGTTTGTTGAACTTCAGCAGAACTTTTGGCAAACGCTGTAGAATTTGTTGTTTGTGGTGCTGAAACTGTAACCGCTACCGATAATGATGCTATTGCAATATACTTTGAAATTTTATTCATCTTATCACCTCATGATTAATATTTAAAATACAGTTAAAATTATAAATGCATTTATTTAATATTGCTATACTATGAAAAGATATTTAATATTATTTCTTGAAAAGCTAACAAATATGTGAACATTTCATATAAGCATGATTTAATGGGAGACCTATCACATGAGAGAGATTTGTGATTTATCACGTAATAAACTTAAATTCATTTGAGTGACTAGGCCTTCCTATCAGACATATTCACTCATCCACGTATCATTATGTGTACAGTGTGCTATCTCTTATTTACCTATTGGAACAACCATAAACTCATCCATAGTTTACCTTTTATAAATAGCAGTCCTCACTCTTACAATTTCTCATAAAAATCACAACGCTCCAACGTATTTCCAACTTACTTTCACCTATTTTAATTCATAAAAACGACACTTTAATTGTCATTATCCAATAATAGCAAGACGTTATTATTGCAATCTTTTTTATAAAATAATAGAATCATAGTATTGTCATTTAAAGATAAAGTAAGAACGTTTTTATTTTTCAGATTTTTTAAATTATTATGAATATCTAGTTTTAGGAAGGAAATTACATTGAAAAAACAAGTTATTATTTCGGGCCTCATGTTATTTTCACTATTTTTTGGAGCCGGAAATTTAATATTCCCGCCCATGCTTGGCCATATAGCGGGTCAAAATATGTGGATTGGGATGCTAGGCTTTGCCCTTACAGGCATATTACTCCCCTTTATTACTGTTATTGTTGTTGCATTTTATGATGAAGGTGTTGAAAGTGTAGGCAATCGTATACACCCATGGTTCGGATTTATTTTTGCTGTCGTAATTTACATGTCTATCGGAGCATTTTACGGTATTCCACGTGCTGCAAATGTCGCGTACGAAATTGGTACAAGACACATTTTACCTGTGCACAACCAATGGACTTTAATTATATTCGCAGCAATCTTTTTTGCCATCGTTTACTGGATTAGTTTAAATCCATCGAAAATCGTTGATAATTTAGGTAAATTATTAACACCGTTATTACTATTAATGGTCGCTCTATTAAGTATTGCTGTCATTTTCAACCCTGAATCTGCACTAAGTGCACCTAAGGATAAATATATAACACATCCTTTCATTTCAGGAAGTTTGGAAGGCTATTTTACAATGGATCTTGTTGCTGCGTTAGCTTTTTCCGTTGTCATTGTCAATGGCTATAAGTTTAAAGGCCTCACAGATCGCATGAAAATTTTAAAATATGTCTGCTTTTCAGGTCTTATTGCAGCCATATTACTTGGAATGATTTACTTTGCACTTGCATACGTTGGGGCATCAACAGCTCCAGGAAACTTTAAAGATGGTACAGATATATTGACGTACAACTCATTACGAGTATTTGGTTCGTTCGGTAACCTCGTATTTGGAATGACGGTTATTCTTGCATGCCTAACAACATGTATAGGACTCGTCAACGCTTGTGCAACATTTACTAAGAAACACGTACCTAAGTTTTCTTATAAAATATTTGCACTTATTTTCTCTATCATAGGGTTCTTATTTACAACACTTGGTTTAGAAATGATTTTAAAAATTGCTGTACCATTATTGACTTTAATTTATCCCGTGTCTATTGCACTTGTACTGATATCATTTGCTAACATGTTTAGCACATTCAGATTCAGTTGGGCCTATCGACTCGCAACTGTTATTACATTGATTATTTCAATTTTACAAATACTAAATAGTTTTAACTTATTACACGGTGTTATTTTGAAATCGTTTATGATGTTACCTTTAGCAGATATCGATTTAGCTTGGCTTGTACCATTCATGCTCTTTGCTATTATCGGTTTCATAATCGATGTATTTATACGCCGTCCGAAACAAGCTACAACTTAATAAATGCTCACTGCCTAGTAATGATTGACCCATCGTTACTAGGCTTTTTGTATGAAAATCTGTATTTATTCATTGATACTAACTGACGATTAATTATTTTAAAATAAATGATTTGTTAAAAAATCCTAGCTGTTATTCAAAAATATTAGTTTTTAAAATTAATTTTTGTGAAATTATTCACAAATAAGACGATTCATAGTATACTCTGATTAACAAATGAAAAGTGAGGATGTCATTGTGAAGGAGAAACATATTAAATGGGATAAAATATTTTATGGGGACGACTGGGTAAATAACGTAGTCGAAACAATAAGAACAAAAGATATATTACAAAGCGTTTATTTAAAACGTTATTTATTACGCGCGATGATGGCAGGATTTATTATCGGTATTATTACGGTCTTCGTGCTATCAGTTAAAGCAACACACGAACCAGATTTACCACCAGGTATAGTGAATATGGCCAGCGCCATTACATTCAGCTTTGCGTTAGTACTCATTTTATTTACAAACTCCGAACTACTAACCAGTAACTTCATGTACTTTACTGTAGGCCTGTATTATAAAGTAATTAAACCGACTAGAGTATTGAAAATATTTTTATTGTGCTTTGCAGGAAATATTTTAGGTGCTGCCATTTTATTTAGTTTCATGCGTTTTTCAAATGTAATGACGCCAGATATGTTAAATCAGTTATCAGCAGTTATAGAGCATAAAACGTTGTCTACTGGTTTTGTAAGTATATTAATGAAAGCGATATTCGCCAATTTCTTTATCAATATTTCATTAGTTATTGCCATGCAAATTGACGATGTACTCGCAAAAATGTTTGTCATGATGTTCGGTGTTACCATATTCGCCTTTATGGGTTATGAACACGTCGTTTACAACAGTTGCTTATTTATGGGTGGTTTAATTTATCAAGTTGATACATTGCACTTCATACCAGCTATTTCGAATATCGCTGCGGCTTTTATCGGTAACTATATTGGAGGCGGACTCATTATAGGTTTATTCTATGCTTACTTGAATGATCATCATCAATTTTATAAAAATAATTAACTATATTTGAACAATGCGTTAGTCGATGCCTTTAATATTTAGAAGTGCATTGTCTAACGTATTTTTTTAAGTTCGTCAATGGTTTTTGTCCGATGCTATGAGCATTATCAAATACAAAATGCTCTCTTAAAAGCAGTTATTGACTGAAAATCTACTTCTAAGAGAGCACTTTATTTAATCGGTTAAGAAATCTTGAAATTTCAATATACGATGTTTATGATAAGTCGCTTATTTCATCTTTAGGCTTGTTATTAGTAAGTAGTTTAATACCACTGATTAACCATAAAGCAAATGTAATTATGTTACCACTTATTACAGCTCCAATAATCAACAATATACCACTCATTTTTTTGTTTTTAGATGCTTTAAACATACCGATTGCACCTAAAATAATTGAAATGATTCCAAATATGAATAGGGATAAGAATAATACAGTGAAAATTGCTGCTGCTGTTTCTGCATCAACTGGGTCAACCTCACCATTAACTGTTGTTGACACATCTGTAGTCATTACACCTGATGCTGCTAAAACCATCAATAGTAAACTAAATACCGTTGCTAAACCCTGAACAACAATTCCTATTATTGTCATTATTTTGATCGATTTTTCCATTGTCTTACTCCTTTATTATTATTATTATTTACAAACTTGCGTTTGTGTTCTTATATATAAATGTTTAAATTTATATCGTGTTTATTTTAAAAATTATTGTCGCTAAAGCTCATTTACTTTTTGAAACTGGTTAAAAGTTTTAAAGAAAGCCTACGTTAATCTTTTTCCACTTCTACATTTTCATCTTCATAATCTGCTTTATGGTCTTTCATATACTTAATTGGGTCTATTTCTCTATTGATCTCTGCCTTACCATCTTTTATTTCATATGCGAAATAATACATTTTTTCACGATCTTTATACAATTGAATACCAATAATAATGACTTTACCATCTTTATAAACATGTGTATTACTGTCTTCTTGTTTAATGTCTGTTTTAATAGTGTTTTGTACTTTCGAGGCAATTTTATTCATTTGATTCTGTTCTTTGTACACTTTATCAATATCTTTTTGATACTTTTCACCTTTATTAGAACAACCTGCCAATATAATTGCTAACATTAAAAATACTACCAATATTCTTTTCATCATTTTTCTCCTTAGATGGCTGTCATTTTCCACACACTACAATACTGATAATATGCTTTATCATTGTGATGTTTGAACAATGTTTTGCCAATTGTTATCAACTTAAAATTCGTTTAAATGTTTGACGCAAGATTTTGATTAATTATGATATTAAAGTCTTCTTAATATAAACATCTATTTCAGTGTTAATTTACAACTATCTACTGAAAATTATGTCATCATAATAAATTATGCAATAACTATTTGATACCTTTACATTGCTATGTATCTCTAAAAATTGCCTCCTATATATTTATTCAATTCCCAAATATTTAACTATTTATAATTATAGTAAAAAACATTTTAATAGTATATACTTTTCTCATATTTTTTTGATATAAGTTTTAAAAAATAAGTCGATGTGCATCAACTTTATAAAATACACTACAATAACCTTTTCAATTAATGGCAATTTTAAATTTATATCGTGATTTATTAATTAGTTAAACTCATTTATACATATGATGTATGGATACCGAGAAGCTAATAGACTTTTTAAGTTGCAAATAATCTTATCGTTTACCTTCTTCTTTGAATCAAATGTAAAATTGCACAGCCTTCTATAACATGTCTGCTACTCTTGCTCTTTAATACACTTCTCTACTTCTTTAACTTTATTAATTTCATATTCCGTTTCTGGTAAAATTCCAAATTTTTTATACATATAGTAGTTTTCCTTTCCTGATGGACCAAAACCTAATTTAATCCAATCTATATAATCAAACGATACTTTCAAATTACCCTCTCTTGTAAAATCAAATTCACATGATGTCCATGGTTCAAGACCTTCTTCTTTAAATGCATTTCTTAACTTCTTAAACAATCTATATAAATCCGTCCACAAATCATAAAATACTTTTTCAGAGACATTATACTCTCTAGGGATATATGTGTAATAATTCAATTCATCGCTACCTGGTTTAGTATAATTAAAAACGACCTCTCCACCTTCATCATCTACATAAGCAATTGTATATACTTTTTCCCACTCTACTGGTATCATCCCACTAATCTCATTCGCAATCTTGTTGTATATTTCACTTAGTTTTTCTTCGAAAGTCATGTTATCTCCCCTATAGTTCAGCTTCTTCTTGCTCTTTAACATAATCTTCTATTTTTTTAACCCTATTTATTGCATATTCTTTTTCAGGCCAAATTCCAAACTTTTTATACATGTAATAATCTTCTCTTCCCATTGGTCCAAATTCTGAATTCATCCAATCAATATAATCAAAAGATACGTTTAATTTACCATCTCTTGTAAAATCAAATTCACATGATGTCCATGGTTCTAAATCTTCTTTAAATAAATCTCTTAACTTCTTAAACAATCTATATAAATCCGTCCACAAATCATAAAATACTTTTTCAGAGACATTATACTCTCTAGGGATATATGTGTAATAATTCAATTCATCACTACCTGGTTTAGTATAATTAAAAACGACTTCTCCACCTTCATCATCTACATAAGCAATTGTATATACTTTTTCCCACTCTACTGGTATCATTCCACTAATCTCATTCGCAATCTTGTTGTACATTTGACTTAGTTTTTCTTCGAAAATCATATTATCGCCCCTATAGTTCAGCTTCATCTTGCTCTTTAATATATTGCTCGATTTCTTTAATTTCTTCCATTTCATATTCCATTTCTGGTAAAACACCAAACTTTTTGTACATATAATAATTTTGACGGCCCAATTGATCAAACTCTGTATTGATCCAATCTATATAATCAAATGAAACTTTTAATTCACCTTCTTTTGTAAAATCAAATTCGCATGATGTCCATGGTTCATATCCTTCTTCTTTAAATATATTTCTTAAATTTTGAAATTGTTTATACAACTCATACGCTGAGTCCATAAATTCTGATTCCGATATATCATATTTATTTAATACACTAGTATAGTAGTATAATTCATTACTTCCAGGTTCTGTGTAATAGTAGAACACTTCTCCACCTTCATCATCTACATAAGCAATTGTATATACCTTTTCCCATTCTACAGGTATCAACCCACTAATCTCATTCGCAATCTCGTTATACATTTCACTTAATTTCTCTTCGAAAGTCATGTTATCTCCCCTAATCTCTACTTTAATAATAACGATATATTTATAAATACATTCAAATAACTTGAAATTCTATTTTTACAATTCAGTAAAATCTAAATATATCCATCCATTTAAATTTTCATCCTAAATTGGTTCATCATCTTTAAACTATATAATCGACTTGTATCCATGAGAGTTTTTATTTACAATACTCGTTTCTATTTTTCGAAAATGGAAACAGACTCGTGATTTTCAACGCAAATAAATGAAGGTACAAATTTAACAAACTGGTTTGAGTTATTCATGTTTATCTATCCTTCATTTATCGTTATTAAAATTTAGATTTCCTTTCTAAACCATTACATTTTCAGTTGGAATTTTTATATTTTATTATTGTAAAAATCACATTTTACATTCATTGTCATTATCTTTTTATCTTCAAAGTATTTGAGTCATATAGATTCAACTACATCTATTTATGTATAAATCATTAGGACGGATTTCTTTTAAACCTGTCCCATTTTAAATTAATATATTCTACTGCTTTAATCTTGATTGCTGTATTTTATAAACGAATACTGTACCGATTGTAAATAAAATGATAGCAATAATGAATAATGGTATTCCAAACATATTAAAAGATTCACCGTAAAGTTTTATTCCAATTTCCATAAAACTAGCTTTCATTACGAAGTAAAATAAGATAGACATAAATATAAATACTGCATATGTCCCAATGATTGATAAAATTATCGTTGGTTTTGATATAGATTCAAGTGCTTTAGAATTTTTATGCGGCGTATAAACAAATAGCCACATGACATTCAGTGCCAACATTCCAAAGCTACCTAAACATAAAATAAATCCATAAACACTTGTTAAACTTAAAATCCCTGCAATTGTTAAAAGTATCCACCAAGTATATTTCATGCTATGACACTTCTTTTCCTATTTTGTTATATCTTAAAACAGAAATCCCACTTATTAACCAAGCAATAAATGTTAATAAATTGGCACTGATCACTGCACCAATAATATACAAAATGCCACTCGCTTTATTATTCACAAACAACTTTTTCATAGCTATAATGCCTAATAAATCTGAAACTAAAGAAACAACAAATAATATTGCGAATATTGTCACGAATGTTGCTTGAGCAGTTTCTGGGCTTTGTATAGTTTGTTCACCATTAACAGTTGTGGTCAATTCTGGCTGTATAATGCCTGTTGCTGATAAAATTAAAAATAATAAAAATAACAATGTTAAAAAACTTTGAATAATAATTCCAATTAAAGACGTCACTTTGATTAATTTTTCCATTTTCCTACTCCTTTAAATTATTTTACTTTAATATCTTTATAATCTGATTGGTGTTCTTTCACGTATGTTTTAGGATCAATATCTCTCTTATAATAAATTTTGTCGTTTTTAAACTCGTAAGTCGCGTAAAACATTTGATCTTTATCTTTAAATAACTTATAGCTTATGATAATTAATTTGCCATCATTAAATACATAAGTATTTACTTTATCCTTATTAAATTCAGGATTAACTTCATTACTCTTTTTAACCATCTCTTTATGAGTTTCTTGTTGAATTTTCATTACTTTATTAATTTGACTTTGATATTTATTTTCATTTTGATCATTGCCACAACCATAATTGATTATACTCATCATTATAATTAACAATCCTATGCATAATCTTTTCATCGGTTACTCCTTAATTATCTATTTTTAATAAAAAAGTCTTTCAACTCTATGGGTTTGCGATAAGGTTTTATAAAAAATTCCCAAAAGTGATAGGCCGGCTGTCCGGATTTTTTATTTTCTCTAAATGAGCGAACATGTATAAATCTAAAATAGCATGCAATCGCATATAATCCAGGAATCATATACAAAATCGACAGTACTTTTGTAACTTTCACTCTATTAGCCAATTCAATATTATTTTGATCGTATTGATAGTTTTTCAATAAAATAAAGTAAAAAATAATTTCTAACAAAATGGTAATTGCATATGCAACCATAATTGAAATATAACAATAAAAGCTTACTCTATCGCCAAAATCCCTACCATACTGCAAACGATTATTAATTATACCTGCAATAACTGGTGGAAATGCTAGCAAAATCATCATTGCAAATGGAATAACTTCAAATGATAAAAATATTTTGTTTATTTTCTTTATTTTTTCCATTACTACTCCTTTAATTGGTTAATTTTTCAATAGCAGAAGCTATTGAATTTATTGCATTTTCTAGTACAGATAAGGTACTACCTAATGAATTAACATCATTTTGCATCTCGGTAATTTTATCGATGAGTCTATCAACATTAGGATCAATATTTTTTATACAATTTGTTATTGAGCCACTTATGAGTTCATTCTCACTTTAATCTTCCAATTTCGAATGATTCTTCCTAGAAATATCAACAATTTTAAATTGCAGCAAACTAAGATTAAACAAATCTTATTGCTTAACCTCATTCCTATAATTAACTTTCTTGGCTTTTAATATATTGCTCGATTTCTTTAATTTCTCCCATTTCGTATTCCATTTCTGGTAAAACACCAAACTTTTTGTACATATAATAATTTTCACGGCCCAATTGATCAAACTCTGTATTTATCCAATCTATATAATCAAATGATACATTCAATTTACCGTCTCTTGTAAAGTCAAATTCGCATGATGTCCATGGGTCAAGACCTTCTTTTTTAAAAGTTTCTCTTAACTCATCAAACATTCGATAAACTTTAAACCATGAATTCTTAAAAATATCTTTTGATACATTGCAATCTTTAGGTATGTCTGAATAATAATTTAATTCATCACTACCTGGTTTAGTATAATTAAAAATGACTTCTCCAGCTTGATCAGTTACATAAGCTATTGTAAATACTTGCTCCCATTCTACCGGTATCATACTGCTAATCTCACTCGCAATTTCATTGTACATTTCACTTAATTTTTCTTCGAAAGTCATGTTATCTCCCCTATAGTTCAGTTTCTTCTTGTTCTTTAATATAATCTTCTATTTTTTTAACCCTATTTATTGCATATTCTTTTTCAGGCCAAATTCCAAACTTTTTATACATGTAATAATCTTCTCTTCCCATTGGTCCAAATTCTGAATTCATCCAATCAATATAATCAAAAGATACGTTTAATTTACCATCTCTTGTAAAATCAAATTCACATGATGTCCATGGTTCTAAATCTTCTTTAAATAAATCTCTTAACTTCTTAAACAATCTATATAAATCCGTCCACAAATCATAAAATACTTTTTCAGAGACATTATACTCTCTAGGGATATATGTGTAATAATTCAATTCATCACTACCTGGTTTAGTATAATTAAAAACGACTTCTCCACCTTCATCATCTACATAAGCAATTGTATATACTTTTTCCCACTCTACTGGTATCATTCCACTAATCTCATTCGCAATCTTGTTGTACATTTGACTTAGTTTTTCTTCGAAAGTCATATTATCGCCCCTATATTTCAGCTTCATCTTGCTCTTTAATATATTGCACGATTTCTTTAATTTCTTCCATTTCATATTCCATTTCTGGTATAACCCCAAATTTTTTATACATATAGTAATTTTCTCTAGCTAACGGACCTAAGCCTAATTTAATCCAATCAATATAATCAAAAGATACGTTTAATTTACCATCTCTTGTAAAGTCAAATTCGCATGATGTCCATGGTTCATGTCCTTCTGTTTTAAATAAATTCCTTAAATTCTTAAACAAGTAATACAGATTCATCCATAAATCATCAAATATTTCTTCCGAAACATTATAATCTCTAGATATATCCGTGTAATAATTCAATTCATCGCTACCTGGTTTAGTATAATTAAAAATGACCTCTCCACCTCTATCATTTACATAGGCTATCGTATATACTTGCTCCCATTCTACTGGTATCATCCCACTGATCTTATTCGCAATCTCGTTGTACATTTCATTTAGTTTTTCTTCGAAAGTCATGTTATCGCCCCTATATTTTCAAAATAGATATTAGTTTCATTTCCGTTAAATAAAAAGCACTAAACAACACCTCTACGTCGCTTAATGCTTCTTCAAATTAATATTACTCATTTCATACCTAAATTCACTAATGGAACTAAAATAACTGCAACTATTGTTACGATAACTGGAATTCCAAATAATTTCGAGTCTTTTTTAGTATTATATTATTTGTAAATAATAACCATAAAACTCCTGCTCATTATTTTGTCTTTCAATTTATTTAACTATTTATAATTATAGTAAAAAAGATATTAATAGTATATACTTTTTTACCATTTCGTAAATAAAAATTTACCAACACCTATATGTAATACAATTATAATAATCTTGATAAAATCATATTCAGAATAAATAACCAACAACTGAAAAACATTAGATTTATTACAACAAAAGCAAACGTTCCTTTTCTAATTCTAATAATCAAATCCCATTAATATCAATCCACTCAAATTCTTTCACATCATTGAGTAAAAAATAATGTGTTGAAGTTGATTTTTTATATAAGTATACTCCAACAGTAATTTATAAAATTATTTAGTCATCATCTTCAGTGTTTAATTCAAAAATATAGAATCTACTGTATTGCATAATAAATTGAAAGGCTACAAATTGTGTACAAGCAATAATAATGATACTTACCATTATGACAAACTTGGATTCTACGACATTGGGAACCAATATATATTCGATAATTCTTTCAATATATATAAATGAGCTCAACGCGGTTAATAATAAACCGAAATGTGTTTTAGTTTTACCACCCCAACGTTTTGTTACTTTAGGTAATTTTAATAACGTGAACATTCCGCCAATTACTAATAACAAATAGCTAATTATGATTGAAATAGTACCCATTAACCAATAATTAAATAAATCATAATGATTTTGCACAGCAACAAAATAGTAAAGATTACATGTTGCAAATACTGCGGTGATAGTAGTTAGCACATTTATAACAACTAAAAATCGGGCATATATTTTTTTATATTTCTGTGCGCTTTCCTTTTCGAAATCTATAAATCTAATCCATTGAAGTAAACTAATTACAATAATTATTAATTCTATAATTGTCGTTATCTTTAAATAATTTGGAAACCTTTCATAATCTAAACCAAAAAAGAAAGTTAGACATGAAAAAAGTATCATAAATAATGATGCTAAACTTAAGGCTTGTCCACCTGGCTTTCGAAGAATGTCTATATTTTCCTTAGTAGTCATATTTACCTATCTCCTATACATTGATTTTGTAATAGCATATTAAGTATTTAAATTTATAAGTACTTAGATTCTTTTCGATTAAAAGTATGAAAACCTAAAATTATCTTTATATTATTATTTGATGAGCATCAACTTTACGGTCTCTATTGCTTTTTACTTAACCGCTAAAAAAGACTAAACAAAGCTTTATTGTTTAGTCTTACATTAAGATAGTTTATTCTTCCTGTTCTTTAACATATTGCTCGATTTGTTTAACCTCCTCCATTTCATATTCCGTTTCTGGTAAAACACCAAATTTTTTGTACATATAATAATTTTCACGGCCTAATTGATCAAACTCTGTATTTATCCAATCAATATAATCAAATGAAACTTTTAATTTACCTTCGCTCGTAAAATCAAATTCACATGATGTCCATGGTTCAAGACCTTCTTCTATAAATACTTCTCTTAGTTCCTCAAATTGATCATGCAACTCATATACTGAATCCATAAAGCTTGATTTCAATAAATTATACTTCTTTATCACACTTGTATAGTAAAATAATTCATCACTTCTTGGTTCAGTATAATTGTAAAACACTTCTCCACATTCTTCATCGATATATGCCATTGCATATACTTTTTCCCACTCTACCGGTATCATGCTACTAATCTTATTCGCAATCTCGCTATACATTCCACTTAATTTTTCTTCGAAAGTCATGTTATCTCCCCTATTGTTCAGCTTCTTCTTGCTCTTTAATATATTGTTCGATTTCTTTAACTTTATTAATTTCATATTCCGTTTCAGGTACAATTCCAAATTTTTTGTACATATAATAATTTTCTTTTGCTATTTGTCCAAATTCTGAATTCATCCAATCTATATAATCAAAAGATACGTTTAATTTACCGTCGCTTGTAAAGTCAAATTCACATGATGTCCATGGTTCAAGACTTTCTTCTTTAAATATATTTCTTAATTTTTTAAATGATCTATAAAGTTCCATCCATAAATCATCAAAGACTTCTTCTAAAACATTATAATCTTCAACGATACTCGAATAATAATACAGCTCATCATTTCCGGGCTTGGTATAATAAAATATAACTTGCCCACCTCCATCGTCCACATATGCAATTACATATACCTTTTCCCACTCTACCGGTATCATTCCATTGATCTCATTCGCAATCTCGTTGTACTTTTGACTTAGTTTTTCTTCGAAATTCATGTTATCTCCCCTATATTTCAGCTTCATCTTGCTCTTTAATATATTGCTCGATTTCTTTAACTTTATTAATTTCATATTCCGTTTCTGGTAAAATTCCAAATTTTCTATACTTATAGTAATTTTGTCGACCTACTTGACCAAATTCTGAATTTATCCAATCAATATAATCAAATGAAACTTTTAATTCACCTTCTCTTGTAAAGTCAAATTCGCATGATGTCCATGGTTCATGTCCTTCTTCTTTAAATAAATTCCTTAAATCTTGAAATTGTTTATACAACTCATACACTGAATCCATAAATTCCGATTCCGATATATCATATTTATTTAATACACTAGTATAGTAGTATAATTCATTACTTCCAGGTTCTGTGTAATAGTAGAACACTTCTCCTCCTCCATCATCTATATATGCCATTGCATATACCTTTTCCCACTCTACCGGTATCATGCTGCTAATCTTATTCGCAATCTCGTTGTACTTTTGACTTAGTTTTTCTTCGAAAGTCATGTTATCTCCCCTATATTTTCATTACCGTTAAATAAAAAGCATTAAACAACACCCAAATGTCGCTTAATGCTTCTTCAAATTCGTTTTACTTATCTTAAACCTAAATATGCTAATAAATTTAAAACAAAAGCAATTATTGTTACGATAATTGCAATTTGCAATAACTTCGAACCTTTTTCAGCATCGTATTTTTTGTAATTAATACTACAAACAATACTTCCAATACCAAATAACGGTGTAACTATTGTTAATACAATAAATACCCATGTTGCAATTTTTAAGCCATTGCCTTGATTTTGGTTTTCCATCTCATTAACTCCTACTCATTATTTTGTCTTTCAATTTATTTAACTATTTATAATTATAGTAAAAAAGATATTAATAGTATATACTTTTTTACCATTTCATAAATAAAATTCACGCATACCTATATGTAATATCATTATAATAATCTCGATAAAATCATATTCAGAATAAATAACCAACAACTGAATAATATTGGCCTTATTACAACAAAAGCAAACGCTCCTTTTCTAACTCTAATAATTAAATCCCAAACAGCAAATATAACAATGATAAATAAGCTGAGTATGAAAAATGAGATACTTAAGTCACGTGTTTCCGCAGTAATTTGAGGTGTTGACTTTAATGTCATTAATACCGTTAGTACTATAGCTACTATCAAAGAAATAATCCCTTTATACTTAGCTATTTCAATATTTATACGTAAGCTTTCAACTGAATTGTATTCAGATTTATTAACTATTCCACTTGAACTATCTGTAATATTCTTATATTTTAATAATAATGGTCTGTTCCAAAGATTTCTAAAAGCCATCCATGCATAAAACAAACTCCCCATATACAAAATCACATTGAAATTTGTTAATTGATCATAGCTGTCGCCTATAAAGATATAAGTGATACCAATTATTACAAACACAATGGCATAGATGATTATAGGCAATACTACTATTTTTTCAGAATACATCACAGCAGTTAAATATATAATATAATACAGTCCGGCTACGACAATTAATAATAAGAACTCCATATTCGCACCTCAATATTCCATAACTTTTACTTTAATATCAATCCACTTAAATCCATTCACATCATTGAGTATAAAATAATATGGTGATATACGTTGAAGTTGATTTTCTTATATAAGTATACTTCACAGAATTTACAAAATCATTTAGTCATCATCTTCTGTATTTAATTCAAAAATATAGAATCTACTGTATTGCATAATAAATTGAAATGCCACAAATTGTGCTCCAGCGATAACCAACATGCTCACAATAATTATAAACTTGGATTCTACGACATTAGGAATCAATATATATTCGATAATTTTTTCAATATATATAAATGAGCTCAACGCAGTTAATAATAAACCGAAATGTGTTTTAGTTTTACCACCCCAGCGTTTTGTTACTTTAGGTAATTTTAACAACGTAAACATTCCGCCAATTACTAATAATAAATAGCTAATTATGATTGAAATCGTACCCATTAACCAATAATTGAATAAATCATAATGGTTTTGTACAGCTGCAAAATACTAAAGGTTACACAGTGCAAATACTACAGTGATCGTAGTTAACACATTTATAATAACTAAAAATCGAGCATATATTTTTTTATATTTCTGTGCACTTTCTTTTTCGAAATCTATAAACCTAATCCATTGAAGTAAACTAATTACAATAATTATTAATTCTATAATTGTCGTTATCTTTAAATAGTTTGGAAACCTTTCATAATCTAAACCAAAAAAGAAAGTTAGACATGAAAAAAGTATCAAAAACAATGATATTAAACTTAAGGCTTGTGCACCTGGCTTTCGAAGAATGTCTATATTTTCCTTAGTAGTCATATCTATCTCCTATACATTATTTTTTAAATAGCATATTACGTATTTAAAGCTATAAACTTAGATTCTTTTCGATTAAAAGTTTAAAAACCTAAAATTATCTTTATATTATTATTTGATGAGCATCAACTTTACGGTATCTATTGCTTTTTACTTAAACTCTAAAAAGACTAAACAAAGCTTTATTGTTTAGTCTCTCATGAAGATTGTCTATTCTTCTTGCTCTTTAATATATTGCTCGATTTGTTTAACCTCCTCCATTTCATATTCCATTTCTGGTATAACCCCAAATTTTTTGTACATATAATAATTTTCACGGCCCAATTGATCAAACTCTGTATTTATCCAATCTATATAATCAAATGATACTTTCAATTTACCCTCTCTTGTAAAATCAAATTCACATGATGTCCATGGCTCAAGACCTTCTTCTTTAAATAAATTCCTTAAATTCTTAAACAAGTAATACAGATTCATCCATAAATCATCAAATATTTCCTCTGAAACATTATAATCTTTAGATATATTCGTGTAATAATTCAATTCATCGCTACCTGGTTTAGTATAATTAAAGAATACTTCACCTCCTCCATCATCTATATAAGCCATTGTATATACTTTTTCCCACTCTACCGGTATCATACTGCTAATCTCATTCGCAATTTCATTGTATATTTTGCTAAGCTTCTCTTCAAATGTCATACTAACACCTCTATATATTTTCTATTGTTTTAACTTTTCGTTCATTATTAATCTCATATCCAACCTTAAATATAGTTGGCCTTTGACTATTACCTTTATATTTAACTTCTATTTTAATATTTTCTATTGGTTTTCCAGACTTGATTGCCTTTTCCCATAGTTTTTCCAACTTATACCATTCACCATTATCCTTAAATGAACGGTTGATATATTTACTTTGCGCCACAAGGTTATCTATGTCTTTTGACCCACCAAACATTCTAGCGATTAAATGACCACCATCATCGTCTGGTAATCTATCCTCTCCCCCCACAGTTCTTTGTGCATGGTTATTACGACCGCCATCTTTTAGAGAAAGATTGTCTACATAAACTTCTTTTATGCGCCCTTTATGATCGGTCCGATATATGTGACCAGTTGGTGTTGTATATTCTATATTTGCTTTTAGTTTCTTAGGTCTAAGTCTTGCATAGTGTTCTCCGAATTCAACCTTGGTGTAGTTTGGTGATTCAACATATTTTGATGAATTAATTTCATGGCTACTTACACTATGTTTACTTTCACTTCTCACCATACTATCTTTTGGACCATGTGTCACGTGATTTTGTGGTGTAACAGCACGCTTTATGTTTTGACCCATGTTTCTCAAAGTAGTTGTTTCAGCAAATTTTATACCACCCATTCCCGCTGGTGCAAGTTGTTGTTTAAATGGATGTGCTATTTCTTTATCAAGTCCATTATTTACTATTCGTTTGACATTTTGTGCTTGTTGTCCAATCCAATTTCTACTTTGTTGAACAGTATGAGTTGCTTGACCACGCATGTTACTCAACATTTGTCCAACATGAGTATTTTGAGCAAAGTTACGAGATTGATTCAACACACTGTTTTTCATCATTCCCATTTTAGGTGAAATACGACTAACCGCTTGTTGCATTGTCTTTTGCAATCCTGTTTTAACTGCAAATTTTTCTCCGCCTTTGAAGCCTAATTTCATTAAACTTTTCCCAGCACCTTTGAGGAAGCCCATACCTGGCAACGGAATAAGCGAAAGTCCTTCCATGATGCGTTCTTCTTTAGATAGCTTTCTTCCAGTTATAATATTTTTTCCTGTGGCTGCATTGGCTGCTGAATAAGCGGTATATGCACCTGCTGCTACTGCACCTGCGACAGGGTTGACTATAGTTAAAGCTATAATTCCGACACCCGCTAAAATATCAACTGCCAATTCTTTTTTCTTTTGCTCCTCTAGCTCTTCCGCTTCAGCTACTGTCATGTAATCACAAGAAGCGCCCTGAGTCATCATTTTTTCGAAATCACTCTTAGATAATTTCTTATCTTCTTTTTTCATTTCTTTGTAATGCTGATCAATTACTTTTACAAATTCTTGATCCGATTTTAATATTTCATCGATGCTATAAACATCGCTGTCACTTTTCTTGGCATCTCCCTTTGCAATTTTCCCAGAAGCCCCATAGGTATCTCTACCATGACCACCGCCATTTTTTATTAATATATTTTCCAATTTAACATTCGTTATACCTTTGAATGCTTTATCTATATCTTCTATAAATGGCGTGTCAATAATTTCTTTCATTTTCGAATCTAATTGAGATGCATAATCATATAACTCATTTTGATAATACCCCATTAATTTAGATCCTTGTGGACCTACTACACTACTCGTTAATGATATTGCGCCATCTTCGTCTAAAGAACTGACATCGCTTACCGCATCATCCATTGTTGTATCTACATCTAAGAAGTCTTGACCCTCTATTGCATCTATTACACTTTGGATAGATGACTTTTCATTGTCATAATCAGCTGTTAGATATTCAATATCTTTTGTCATGTCATGCACCTATCCCTCAATATTATAGTAAAGCTTGGCAAATTCCGTACCCCAATGTTCATCTGCTTCAAAGAACTTTTGTGCTGAATTCATGACGCCACCACCGAGTGTACTCAATGGACCTTTGAGACCACTAATGACTGTTGCAGCACTACTATAGCCGTTTTCCATAGAATGTGAAGCTTTTTCACTACTGTAGTAATTTAATTGCGCTATTTTTCCAAAGTTTTGAGCTATTTCATCATACTTTTGACTTATGCTTTCCAATTCTTTTACAACATGTGCAATCGTTTCAGCTTTAACACTAATTTTTCCACTCAACGTCATTACTCCTCTGCTTTATTAATATGATTTTCATCAGTATTGAATCCAAATAATTCTCGTATAAATGTATTAATGACACCAATATGAACATTCAGCACTTTATCTTTTAATGGGTATCGAATGAGTAGCAAATCATTTTGTTCATAAATGTTATATAAACTTTGTTGAGGGTCACCTTGATGATTGTATATTTCAATTTCTAAAACACGCCCAATCGTATCGATACTTTCATTATTTAAGTTCTCCAATGTTTCTTTGTCAATTTGTTTAAAGTCCCAATCATTGGATTTTTCTTGTCTCATCAATAAAGGATATGATTGTACAATCGACCACCATGCAATGTCTTTACTTATAATTCGTATTTGAAATCCATTATTTTTAAACCGGCTTAACAAAATATATTCATCTTTTTCAAAGCTAAATGGTGCAAAATACATATCATTAATTCGAATATTTACAATTGCGCTAATATACTCTCTGACTAATGTCGCCACTTTAAAACCTGCATCAGTTAACTTGTCATTCTCTGTTACTAATTCCTTTTCAATTAAAGCAGCTTTAGCTTCTTCAAAATTTGATGGATCAAACAATTCAAAATTTACGAGAGGTAATTTACTACCACCTAAAATTGTTAATTCTTCGTAAGAAAAATAATCTATTCGCTTAACATCTTTCATCATGGGTTCACCCTATCAAGCCCTTGCTTAATTGATAATGTATCGTATTTCGCTAGATTTTGACTTAAGTTATCAATTGCTTTTTGATGGTCAGCAATCGGTTGTACTAATTCTTCTTGAAACTTTGCCATAATGAGTAACACATCTTTCACCTTATTGGCGAACTGTCCTTCCCAATCACTACCTTCGATATACTCAGCGAGCTGTTGCGTTTGCTTTTGACATGCTTCAATATCTTTAGCTGTTTTTGCCGCTAATTGTTTTGCTTGATCAACCTTGCCACCATCTGCTTTAATACCTTTATAACCACCCATATCTTCACCTCAATATTAATTCATTGCTTTATTAAAATATTCACTTGCCTTTTCGCCAGCAATTTCCTTAGCTTTTTGGAGGGATTCTTTATTTTTATCGATATCTTCACCCAACATTTCAAGCTTTTGTTTCATCAAATTTCTTTTTTCGATATATAACGTATTGGGCGCTTTTCCTTTAACAGTTACACTGTCCTTATTAGCACTAGTTTTTGCAGTTTGTACGTCCTTTGCTGTGCTTTCAATATCATCTAGTGCAAAACTCAAATTAAATTCTAATCGCTTATATTGTTCAGCTTTTCTTAAATATCCAGAACGAACTTCAATTTCATGCGCAATCTCTTCAGCATGCTTTTTAATATCTTTAAATTTCGACTTAACCATTGTTTCAATATCATTAAAATTCATAACATACCTCCCTCCTATTTAATTCATTGCTATTTAAACCATCTAATCTTTTGATAAGCTTGGTTCGCGACCATATATGCTTCGTTTTCTTTAATAACAGGTTCTCGTTGAATAAATCTAAATTTAAAGAATTGTTGGTCTGAAATACGAATACCTATACTAAATTGGTTAATCATTTTACGTGCAACATCAATCTGTTTATCATAAGCATCTATTAATTCTTTATGAATGCCGACAAATAAAATGTTCAAGCCAAGTTCTGGTCCTTTTGTAATAAGCTTTTTAACATCATCTTCCGGAATATACGTGCAATCAATAAATGTTTTAAAATCATTGATAATATAAAGTGAATCTTTTTCAAATGGGCCGTCCATTTCTCTTTGCTTTAAGTCTTCAATCATTAGTTGATGAATCGCTTTAATGTCTTCTCTTTCTTCGGCAAAGTTAGCCACTTGATGCCTATAAGCTTTAAACTCTCCACTTGAGTCTGCGATACAAATCGCATATTTTTCATTTAATATGTCAATTTCTTTCATCATAATTTCAGCAATATGCGCAATTTCCCTCGGATTTTCTGATGAAATCATTGCTGGTTCAGTTAATTTAATTTTTTGTAGTGTAACACCTTCATAATCTAATCCAATTGGTAAAGCACCATTTGCAACTATATCCGGTAAGTTTAATGATTCTCTGTAATCTTCATATTTAATTTCATCTGGCATCATAGGAATATCATTTGGTGTTTCACCTTTATAAAATTCTGTCATCGCCGATACTTCATCATTAATTTGATCATTATATGATTTGGTCTCATCATGTTTAAATGGTTGGCCAATATGGAATGATACGTTGTCATCACTACTTAACAATGCTCGACCCACAACATCTTTAACCGCAAATTTTTGCTGTCCTACTACGTTCGACACCTCTGATTTATCATATAAAAACATTGCGATACGCGTTTTCATATTAATGTACATTGGTGTTTTCATAGCGTTAGCTCTTGAAGCAGTTAAGGTTACTTGCATATCTAATGCTAGCCCTTCACGCGTCATTTTAATCATCATATTTTCAAAAACTTCTTGGAAAGGTGAATCTTTTACTGCGTCAAAGTTATCAATAAGAATAAAGACATGCGGAATTGTTTCACCAGTTAATTTTCGATATTCAGAAATACTAGTGACACGATACTGACTTAAAATCTTCTTACGACGATCAATTTCATCATTAAATATACGTATCGCCTTAGCAATCTTGTCTTCTTGATCTACTGTAAAGTAATCAGCGACATGCGGTATGTCTGTGACTGGCATCAAACCATTGGTACCGAAATCGAACAAGTACATGTGTGCTTGATCAGGACGATGGTGTCTTGCAACATCGAAAATAATGTTATGTAAGAACGTTGTTCTACCATATCCTGGACTTCCGATTAACGCGATGTGCCCAGCTTTTTTCAATTGCAATACCATCGGTCCTTGGTATTGTTCTTCTGGTACGTCTTTAAGTCCTAATGTTAATTCCACTTCTTTTGCATCATCTGACCATAATTTTCTGAAATCTGTTTCTACTAAATCTTCTTGATATACATTTTCTGGCAATGGTGGTAGCCATGGACGCTTAACTTCTTCAATTTCTAATCGTGTTGTAATAGATTCGATATGATCGATAACCGCTTCTAACTCAGTTTGGTTTTCTTTCGTTTCTTCATCTTCAAGTCCACTCAAGTCTTTGTTGATTGCTTGAAGTTGACCATAGTCATTAATCATGTAAATCGTCTTATCTTCAACTTCTAATTTATCGCCTTCGATGTCATATGTTGCACCACTCCATGCAGATTGGAATAATTCATAAATTTCATTATTACCAACTTGTAAATACGCACGACCTGGTAATGTAATGTCTGCTGCATCTGGTGTTTTTAAAATTTCATTACTGTCTTGTCTATCTTGTACTTTTAATGCCAATTTAAATTTAGAGTTAGACCAAATTTGGTCATCAACAACACCCGATGGTTTTTGTGTCGCAAGTATTAAATGAATACCTAACGAACGTCCAATACGTGCCGTTGATACAAGTTCTTTCATAAAATCAGGTTGTTCTGATTTTAATTCGGCAAACTCATCGGAAATAATGAATAAATGTGGCATTGGTTCTGTCGCAACACCTTCTTTAAATAACTTATGGTATTGATTAATATGGTTAACGTCATGCTCTCCGAATAAACGTTGACGTTTTCTCAATTCGGCTTTGATTGATGTTAAGGCACGCATCGCTTCATCACCATCTAAGTTTGTAATCGTACCAACTAAATGGACTAAATCTTTAAATAAGTTCGCCATACCCCCACCTTTATAGTCAATCAATAGGAATGCAACTTCATGAGGGTGAAAATTAATAGCTAAAGATAAAATGTATGATTGGATAATCTCAGATTTCCCTGAACCAGTGGTACCAGCAACTAAACCATGTGGCCCGTGTGCTTTTTCATGTAAGTTCAATGATAAAATATCATCTTTACCTCTTACACCTAAAGGTACTGCCATCGTTTTGTATGTTTCGTTTTGTCTCCATCGATTAACCACATCAAGCTGATCTACTTCTTTCACGTTATACATCTCTAAAAATGTAATACTATCAGGAATTGCATTTTTCAAATGTTCGACGTGTATCAAATTCGCCAAACGTCTCGCGATATATTCTTTATCAACGTTATCAATATTTTCAGGTGTAAATTTCAATTGAACTAATTCTTTTTCTTTCGTAATCAGTTCGCCTTCAGTACGAGACTTGATATCAATAATGGTATCTACATGCTCTGGCAAACTTTCAATCACATCTTCAACAAAGATTAATGAAATACCATATTCTGATAAATCTTGGTTTACATATTCTAAAATGACATGATCAATAATTAATGACATATCTGTAATGACAAACACTAATTGCGGTGTGAAAATAATTTGCTCATTACTTCTGCTGCGTTCACGCACAGCTTGGATACGTTCTTTGATCATGCTATAAATTGACGTTAAAATTTGGTCACGTGTTCGTTGATTGTAAACAAACCCTCTAATGTTTTGACCTCTCAATGTCATATGTGGCAACCAACGTGCCCATTTCAATGTTTCAACTTCATCTTCACGTGTCACAAATAGAAACTCTAAATCATGATAACTATGGAATGTTGACAATTGGATTAGCATTTTCTCCAATTCTTCTAAAATGAGATGTCGTGCACCAATATATGCAATTGGACCATGATTTAAATCATTGATTAATGGTGCTTGTTCTACATCTGTGTAAAATTCATACAATTCTTTAGCATCGTCGAATAGTTCATCACGACGTTGGTTAAATTCTTCTTCTTGGTAATCTAATTTGAATGACTTTTCTACATTCGCAATACCTAACTTATAATGTAAGAAATCGTGATGATGCGATGTTTTTTCATATATTCTTGGTGCTTTCGTTTCAACGATATCTTTAATTTCAGCAACCGTTGGATAATGATAATTCAAACTAAAACGTTGTGCTTTAATCGCTTTATTAATTTCTTTAGATTTATTATCCAAATAAGCTTTGTAATCTTTCTCTCGTTTTTCAACATCTTTGTTATACTTTTTCTTTTCAGAGAAATACGTTGTAATACCAAATACTATCGTTACTGTACTCATACCAATCATCATTAAAATATAAATACCAATTGGTCTCACTAAAAAGATGACAACAGTTAAAGCAATCATTACTAATGGCGGTATAATGGAACGCCATATCACTGTATTGTTCTTCTGTATTGGCTGTGGCGGTCTTTCAATCTTAATATCATCGGTCGGTTCACGGTGAATAATCCTTGGCGAACGATGGTACGTATTGTAATCATCTGCCTGTGCATGTGGCATCTCTTGTGTTAAGCGAATTAATGACGATGCCACTGTATTCTGACTCAATACATTTAAACCATCAGCTTGTACTTCGAGCCATATCCCTTCAACATAAATATGATCACCAATGTAAGCTTTGTTTGTTAATTGCTCTTGTAGTTCATAGTTAATATACACATCTGTATTTTTATCGTGCACAATGCGTACGTATTGTGATTCTTGTATTGATTGAAAATCTTTAATAATGATGGCATTCATCAAGCTTTGAATAACCATATCATCATACGCATTTGGCCCAATTGTCATCGTATCTTGAATTGAAGGATAAGCAAATGATGCATAATCAGCTTCTGTATAAAGTTGTAATGTAATGTCATCAAGGTCACCTTTTCTAACAAGCACCTTATTAATAGAAGTATGATTCGCTTGCCAAGTACCTTGATTATTTTGTTCTAAATGAATGACTTCGCCTAACGATTTCAACGTAATATCTGCACGCTCGTCTTCGCTAATAGTATATGTCTTACCATCTCGCAAATTGAGCATCTTCAATTGTTTGTTATATTTTATAATCAATTTATGCATTGTCTTTGCCTCAGTCCTATACTATTTTTTTCTTTCAGCTTCTTGACGTTTTTCTTTATCTTTTTGTGCTTGTTCTTTTTGTTTCTTTTCGTTCTCTTCTTGTTGCTTTAATTTCTCATCTTTTGCTTTTGCTTTCTCTTCTTCAGATTTCGCTTTTTCATCTTTAACTTGTTTTTCTTTGTCTAAAATATCTTGCAATTTATCGTTATACTTTTTCGTTTCTTCAGAACGTTTATCATTCGATAAATCTCCGTTATTTTTAATCTCATTTAATTTATTAATCAACGCTAACTTTGTAATATCGTTATCATCTAAATAAGTGGCTATATTAATCGCTTCATCAAGATGTCCTTGTCCTAATTCCATCCAATATAATAAGTAGTCTTTGTTTGAATTTGGTGTCACGTTATTAAGCAAGTTTTCTTTCTTATCTTTTTCTAAACCTTGTTTATTTGTTTGAATATAGCTTTTGGCATAAATGTAAAGCGCTTCTTTATCTAATTTTTTTCCATCTAAATCATCATACGTATTTAGTACTTGCGTATAATCTTCCTTCACAAATGCTTGGTATCCTTTTTCAATGCGCTCATTATGCTTCATTACTGAAAAATATAAAAAGGCTAAGAATACAATTAATAACACACTTAACGTTGTCATACCGATAGCAACCCATTTAAAAACGGTATGCCCTACTTTACGAACATATGCATAATTTTCACTATAATCTTGTTCTTGTTTCTGATATTGTTCATCTAAAAACGAAGTTAATAAGTCTAACGTTGCCGCTTCAATAACTTTAGTTTCAAATGGTGTTCCTTTATGTAGTTCTAAGTTTCCTTCAACTAATGCGTCAAATGATTGTTTCTCATTGAATGCACATATAACCAGTGCTTTATATCTTGTTAAAAATTCAGCTTCCGACATTGGCAAAGGGTCAACAACATTTTGTAATCCTCTCGTTTTGGCAATCGGCAATCCATCTCTTGTGAAAAATAATTCATCTGGTGCCAACACAAATGTGTAGCGTGTACGATTTACTTCTTCTAAATTTTTGATATTAAGTAAGTAACGTAATTTTTCATTTTTAGTAAATGATTTAATATTATCAAAAGGTGTATGATTGTCATTAATGTCATAATGTATTTGGAAACTATCACGTAGTTCAGTTAGTTCAGCATCTATAAAATATGGAGAATGTTGTTCTAATAAGTACATTAAATGAAAATGTTCTGGTTTAATTGAAGACTTAGGAATCTCTCTCATATCTAAACGTAATTTTGTTTTAGCTGCTTCTTCGGCATCTAAAGGTGTTAACATATCTTGCATTTCATTTTTAGGGTCATGATTTTTAACCATCTATTTTTCCTCCTATAGTAACTTCAAAATATCTCCATCAGCGATTTGATAATCAATAAGTCGGTCGTTTTCAACAAGTAATTGACCTTTCGTCATCACTTTAATTTGTGTATTCACATCGAAAATCGAAATATCCAAACTGTCTAACACTAATGCTATTAGATTCTTAATCGGTAAATATGCTGGTACTGCTAAGTCATATGTGCCGTAATTATAATTAGTAAAATCAAATGTTACTTTTACGTGCTGATTCATTTTTCGTTCGTCTCCCTTTATGAATTGAAAAAATGACAAATCCTAAAGTCAAAAAAGCCCCTACAGACATCAAAATGTACGGGAATATTTTTTTCTCCTGCTTGTTTTGAATATAGGGGCTTTTATCACTCTCCGAAGTCTTTTCTAAGTTAGATTTGGAAAATAACACTTTTTTAGTTTCATTCAAGCGAGTCGAGTGACTCGCTTGATTTTGAAACATATCATTTTTTATTTGTTGTTGTCGTTCTTTTTTCTGCTTAGCAATCGCATCATTAACCGCTTTGCTGTCTTTATTAAATAGCGTTGTATCATATTGATTTAAATCATTATTGATTCGCTTTTCCTCTTCTTGTTGCACGTCAATATTAAGTCCGCCATTATTGCTAGATGCTGTTAAAAAAGTTAAAGCAATCACGCTATTCATCAACATTAGATTAATCTCTCTTTCTTAAAGTGTTTTATAAACATGTTCAGTACAAAGCCAATAATCACAAGTACTGTTAATATTACTAGCGCCAAGCCTATAGGATGCTCTGCATTTAAATAATTGAAGAACATGTTATCGATATAAGACAATGGTGAAATTTTATTAGTCACACCTTGTCCAGCCGCTTTCAAATTATTCATAGCTACAAAGTATAGACCCAATGCAGCAATCATTAAGAACATACCGATAGATTTTACCTGTCTTAGTAAATACGTATTAATAAGTACGAAGACCATCATAGTTAAAATCACCATTAAGATGAATTTCGCTCTATAGCCAGCTAATACATGGAACTTATTCATTGCAATTAAACCGACAATTAATCCTTCTACCAAACCAGTTGTACCAATAACACCTGACGTAATGACATTATTCCAAAGATGGTTTTTACTACTATAATCATCTTTAATGAAATTCATTTGTCCTTTGGCACGTTCATAACTATAGAAAATATATGCTGTAATCATTGATAGTAAATACATCAATAATACGAATAATGTCGGTGAAATCACGTCTGTATTACCATTATTAGCTAAAACATTTTCTAAGTTTTTCTTTTGAACCGGATTACTCATAAATGCTTTTAATGCTTGGTTTTGTCTGTCGCCATCTTTAGAATTTTGTAATACTTTTTTAAACTCTTTAGCGAACAACTCATTATCTTTATCGTTTTTAGCCATTTGACGGTTCAAATCATTCGCTCTTACGCCTAATGCTCGACCTGTCGCATGTAGTTTATTCACATTATTATCTAATTGATTTAATTGTCCACTAACTGAATCTGCAATTGTTTTTGATTCTTGTGTATCTGATAGCAATTGCGTACTTTTCTCAGAAATTCTACTAATTTCTTTATCTAAATTTGAAGACATCGTATTAAATTCATCATTTTTGCCTTTATCAATTTTTGGTTCTTGTGGCTCTTCAGCAAATGTCTTTTTAACGTTTTCTAACTGATCAATCAACTTAGAAATATCTTCTTTATTTTTTGTTGTATTCTTTTTGTTATTTAAAATGTCATCAATCAGTTTGTCTGAGTTTTCTTCCATTGAATCAATTTGATGTAACACAGCTACTTTATCGTCTTTGAAACTTTCCATGTCATTGATAACTTGGTCAACCATCATATCAATTAAACGTTTGTTGTCGAATGGTTTATCTTCTCTGCCTTTTGTATCTGTGTACATTTTATAATGTGCATCAAACCTAGATAATGCACTCAATTGCTGGCTTAATGCATCTTTCGATAAGCGACCATCAAGGTTATGATTCAATGTTACATCCACAACACTCGTTGCTTTCTTATCATTTGGTTCATCTTGACGATTTGCTTGTCCAAATAACAATTGTAAATGCATTGTTTTATCTTTTAAGAAATCTTTCTCAGCATCCTTTTTCAATTTAGCAACGCCATTGATTTCAACTTTATATTCCTTGTTAGATGTATCGAGTTGAACACTTTGATCCTTAATGTCATATTTTTTACCATTAATTTTAATGTCGCCTTCAAAATTAAAATGAGGATCTGTTGCAACAGTTAATTGATTAATATCATTACTTTTAATCGTTTCAGTACGTTGCACTTTGACACCATCATTAATCAAACTACTTGTGTCTTGCGCAACTTGGTTATCGTAATCTGTTAAATTAATGTGTTCTGCTAACGGTTTTTTCAAATTATATTCGTTTTTATAACGTTTTGCTTCTTTGACAATTGCTTCGTATTTATTAGCTTCATCCTCATTTAAACCTGCAGCTATAAAGTCTTGTTTAGACATGTTATAGATAAATGTTGTATCTGTATCAGGTTCTTTGACAATATCATCATGAAGTTGTTTTTCTAAGTTTTCAGCGAATTGAGCATTGTTCATTTTAATGCTATTTAGCGCATCTTGTAAGTCTTTGTTATTTGCAAGCTCATCTTGCAGCGATTCTGTTAATTGCTTACGATAGTCTTCAATCATACCTTTTGAAAATGGTGACTCTTGTGATTGAATGATTTCTCTTAATTTATCTAAGTTTTCTTTAACAGTTTGTTTATATTCTTCTTTACCTGTATCTTGCATACTTGATTGTTGATCAATTTGGCTGTCCATCTGTTTTAATGCATTGATATAGTTATCAAGTTCCACGCTATCTTTTTGCGATTTATAATCTTGTAACATTTTATCCATCGCTGTATTGTGCTCGTCAAATAATGAATTTTGTTTTTCAATTAAAGTCGAAACATTATAATCTGTGTTCACTCTGAACGTATCTGAATTCGCACTCAATAATGATTTATTGTATGTTTGGAACCATTTTGTAATATCTTTGTTTGCAGAAATTGAATTTACAAGCGTATCTGTAAATAATTCCGGGAAGTCGTTAATTGGATTTAATAAGTAATTCGAGAATTTACTATTCACACCATGTTCACGCGTCATAATAGCGCCAACATTTTTTTGTGCATTATGTAAATTATCAATGATGCTTGTTAAATAAATTTCGACTAAGTTTTTGTTAAAGTCGTTAAGTACATTACTTACAACTTTTTCTGTGTTTTTAGCTACTTCTTCTTTTTGTCCTACAGCTGTTTTATACTGTAGCGATATTTTCGATGGTGTTTTAGCGTCTAATTGCATTGCCAATTTTGAAAAGTTTTCTGGGATAACAATCATGACTTGGTATCCACCATTTTTCAAACCAGACTCAGCAACGTTTCTTGTTACTGTTTCAAATTTATAGTTTTTCTCATTTGCTAACCTTTTAATAAATGCTTGACCCAGCTCAACTTTTTTACCGTTATATGTCGTTGGTTGATCCTCGTTAACAATTGCGATATGTATTTTATTATTTTTATTACTTACACTTTGGGATCCTTTTTCTGATTGATCTCCATATTTTGTTTGAACAAAAAATATCATACTAACTATGGCAATTATAATAATTAAAGTGACAATTAATGCATAAATCCAATTTTTCTTTTTCATGCTTATTTCCTTTCAGTTGTTTTCTTAAAAAAATGATAAGCAAAGCCACATTAGAAAATGTGACTTTGCCAATTTCAGAATGCTTATTGCAAACCGAAATTATTAGAAAGTTGTTGGTCTTGTTCTTGAACGGCATCAGCAGTGCTATTCAATTGTTGTTTAATTTCTTCTAATAATTGTGCAAATTTTTCTACTTTAGGACTAAGTTGTTGGAATTGCTCTTCGAAACGGCTGAAAGCTTGACCTTCCCAGTTCGCTGCAATTTCACCTTGTGCACGTGTTAAATCAGATAAAATTTGACGGATTTGGTCTGAACCTTGCCCGTAAGATTGCGATTTTGCTCTGATTTCCTCTGGACTCATCTTAATCATTGCCATAACTAGAAACCTCCTGAATATTTTAAGTTTATCAAAACTTTTTAGGGACACTATTTTTTGAAAAAGTGCTCCTTACTCAAATAATATATAAATTATTAGTATATGTATATAGTTTTTTAAGTATTTTTAGCTTTTTTTAAATAAATATATTGAATATACCCATATATTTTTAATTAACCATTCATTTTTGTAATATAAATGTGTATACTAAAATTAAATTAAATACATAAAGGATTAAATGGTTATTATGAAGAAAACAATTTTACTGACGATGACAACTCTTACTTTATTTAGTATGTCGCCTAACTCGGCTCAAGCATATACGAATGATAGCAAAACATTAGAAGAAGCAAAGAAAGCACACCCAAACGCACAGTTCAAAGTGAATAAAGACACCGGCGCGTATACTTATACATATGACAAAAACAACACGCCAAACAACAATCATCAAAACCAGTCACGTACAAACGACAATCATCAACACGCAAATCAACGTGATCTTAACAACAATCAGTACCATTCTTCATTAAGTGGTCAGTATACGCACATTAATGACGCAATTGATTCACACACACCGCCTCAAACGTCACCAAGCAATCCTTTGACACCAGCAATACCGAATGTCGAAGACAATGACGATGAATTAAATAACGCTTTTTCAAAAGATAACAAAGGGCTTATTACAGGCATCGATTTAGACGAATTGTATGACGAATTACAAATCGCCGAATTTAATGACAAAGCAAAGACTGCTGACGGTAAACCTTTAGCATTAGGTAACGGTAAAATCATTGATCAGCCTCTTATCACAAGTAAGAACAACTTATATACTGCTGGACAATGTACATGGTATGTCTTTGATAAACGTGCCAAAGATGGACACACGATTAGTACATTTTGGGGAGATGCTAAAAACTGGGCAGGCCAAGCTTCAAGCAATGGCTTCAAAGTAGATAGACACCCAACACGAGGATCAATTTTACAAACAGTAAATGGTCCATTTGGTCATGTAGCCTACGTTGAAAAAGTTAATATTGATGGAAGTATTCTAATTTCAGAAATGAATTGGATTGGTGAATATATCGTTTCATCAAGAACCATCTCTGCTTCAGAAGTTTCATCATATAATTACATCCATTAAATTAATCATGACATCAATAAAAAGCGACCAGTTCGCAGTTTACAATTCGTAACACTGCAAAATTGGTCGCTTTATTTTGTATGTTATTCGATTATAAAATTACAAAGAAATGTTCTCTACATTCCCCATTAATCAAAATCATTTACGAAAGTATAATTGTAGCTATAATAATCCAAATCGTAACAACTAATGGCACTATCGTCTTGAATAAGAATATACCGTATTTTTTCTTGCGATATATATCCAGTACTAGCCAAATTAAAATGATTATAACACCAACAAAAATAAATACAGGATTCATCGATATAGCATCTGCCTGTAACTCAGGTTGCATTCTTAATTTAGTGATAATTAACATCACCACTGAAATAATGAAAAAGTAGATACCTCTTATCTTTGATGTCTGTAAATCTAATTCCTGCTCTTCAATGACCTCTTTAGATTCACCCAATTCTTTTGCAATCAAATAATTTACTACCTTAGGTTTCACCCATAAACACTTAATTGCAAAGTACATAAAAATATATGATCCAGTATCCATGAACATTAAAAAGTTGCTTAAATCATGATCAACAAAGCGAGCGCCTATAAAATAGTAAAAAATCAATGTCCCCATTATAACAACATCTAATATTAAACCTATTATTGAAAAACCTTCACTTTTAAATAAACTAGCAATCATTGCTATATAATAAATAGCAAATATTGTTATTAAAATAAAAATTATCATGGTTAGACTCCTATTATTTTTTATGTCTTTCCTTTACATTGTCTTACCTTCATTTTCGATATCTTTCTTAATACTCTTGTATAACGCGTAATTAAAATATGACCTAACAAGTAGAGCATCAACACCTAAATTTATTAGTATACTTAAAAATATAAAGTTCTTTTCATCCGCAATACTAGGCGCAACTTTACTTATATAAAATATAGTTGCTAAAGCAAATAATTTTATAATAATTGCTATAAAGTTAACTGCAGGATTAGGATTTTCACTATCAAATTCATTTTTATAAAATAAAAATAAACCTAACCAAGAAATAAATAACATCAAAGCTACTCCGCACCAATAATAAAACACATCTATATCGTTTACTGCTGCACCAACAACATAAGTAGAAGCAATAAATAATGGCATTGAATAACCAGTTATAACATTTAGTGTCATATACCAAATCACATTCTTTTTCTCAACTTTTACCTTCTCACTTTTTTCTTGTAAATACAGTAAAATTGACACTACTATTGCAAAAATTAAAAATACGACTAAATATAATGGCAACTTATCATAAAGTTTACTATTGAAAAACATAATCGCATCAAAAAACAATGAGAGCAAAATCGTAAATATTACAAAAGGTGTTAAGTACGGCCTTTTTATATTTGCTACAATTTCCTTTATCTCCATTACACTTATCCCCCCTATACAAAAATCTTTAATTATCTAAACTTTTTCGATATCTTTCTTAATACTCTTGTATAACGCGTAATTAAAATATGACCTAACAAGAAGAGCATCAGAAGCTAAATTTATTAGAATACTTGTATATATAAATTTTTCTTCATCTGCAGTGTTAGGTACAATTGTACTAATATAGAATAATCCACCAAATGCAAATAATTTTATTATAATTGCTATGACATTAACTGCTTTATTCGGATTTTCACTATCAAATTTATTTTTATAAAATAAAAATAAGCCTAACCAAGAAATAAATAGCATCATCACTATACCTAGCCAATAATTAAAAACGTCAAATCCAAAACCAGCTACCCCAAAAACATAAATAGATGCCAAAAGCAATGGCAAAGTATATCCCACAATAACGTTAAGTGTGAGATATCTAACCACATATCTTTTTTCAACTTTGTAATTCTCATTTTTCTCTTGTATGTACATCATAATCAAAATTACAGCTGTAAAGGCCATAAACACCAGCAAATATACAGGCAATTTATCATATAGTTTGCCATAGAAAAACATCAATGAATCAAAAAATAATGAATAGGCAACTACAAATACTCCCAATACAGTTAAGTACGGTCTTTTTATATTCTTTACAAAATCATCGACTTTCAATTCCATAAATTCATAATCTCCCCAATCTCACTTCAATATTTTTATAAGTTAAATAAATCTTCTTCGCCAAAAAAATGCATATTATCAAGTTAACCTACATTTTTCAAGAATCATTATGTAATCAAACTATTTTTTGTAGTTTATTAGATTTTCAATAACTTATTAAACATTATTATAACTAAAATTCTATTAATTTAAACAAAATTTAAAATAAACCATTTAATAAAATGTATTGTTCTGATATGATTAACTCATAAATAATTGGGAGGAAGCAAAATGTCTAAAAAGTTAAAAATTATAATTCCTATTATTATTGTCTTATTATTAATAGGTGGAATCGCATGGGGAGTTTATGCATTTTTTGCAAACACACCGAAAAATACATACTTAAAAAGCGAACAACAAACTGCAAAAATGTATAAAGATTATTTTAATGACCGTTTTGAAAACGAAGTGAAGTTCCAAGAAAAGATGAAAGATAATTCATTTTTATCTTCATTAGAATTAAGCGCAGATGCATCAGATGAAATTGTTAAGGGGCTTGGTATTCCTAAATCTGTTGTTAATGCTTCGAAAATTAAAATGTCATATGGACATGATCCTAAAAAAGAGAAATCAATGATTAATCTTGAACCAACAATAGCAGACTCTGCATTAGGGAAATTCCAGTTAGCTGCAGATAAAGATAAGCATTATTTCGAATCACCATTATTTAAAGGGAAATATAGTGTTAATAATTCTGATTTATTATCAACTTATTCAAAACTTACAGGCGAAGATGAAGAAATAGCAAAAGAAAATGGTATTACAAACCAACAACTAAATTTAAATACTCTTTTTAGTAATGCTCAAGCACAACAAAGTGACTACAGCAAAATTGCCGAAAAATATTCCGAACTTATTGTCGACAAATTAGATGACGATAATTTTGATAAAGGTAAAAAAGAAGAAATTAAGGTTAATGGTGAAAAGTACAAAGTTAGACCTGTCACGTTAACACTTAGCAGAGCTGACACTAAAAAAATCACATTAGCTGTATTAGAAGAAGCTAAAAAGGATAAAGACCTTAAAAAATTAATGGAAGAACAAGGTACTACAAAAGACTTTGATAAGGACATCAAAAAAGCAATTGACGATGTCAAAGAAACTAAAAAGGATGAATTTGCTAAAATTCAATCTAAAATTTATACCGAAAAACATACGATTGTAAAACGAGAAATTACTATTACAGACAAAGAAAATAATAAAACTAAAATCAAAGGTACTAATACTTTAGAAGACGATAAGTTAAAACTAGATTACGCACTTGATTTCGATCAAGATAAATACACGTATGCTGAAGCGAAATATACAATTAAAGGCGTATCTTCTAAGGAAAAAGACAATAAATACAGTGATAAATACGAATTTGGTAAAAAGACAGAATATGATGAATCAAAAATCAAATTAGATAACCAAGAAAAAGTAGATGGCACAAAACGTCAAGATAAAGGTAAAATCACTGTCGCATTAGATAAATATGGCGACGAAAATGAATTCACTTTTGAAAATAATATAGATTCTGACGTAAAAAATAACACTCAGAAATCTACGTTAAATATCGGCATCAAATATGCTGAAGAACCAATTAATTTCATTTTAAAATCTAGCACAAAATTGAAAGCAGATATTGATTTTGATGATAGTGGTGCGAAAGATTTCAATAGTCTATCTTCAAAAGACCGTGAAAAACTTGAAAAAGAAATAGAAAAAAATGGCGGCAAAATGTTTGAATCAATTTTAAAAAAGGCATCTAAATAACTAAAATATAAAAATAAGATTGGAAGGTCATCTTGCCTTTCAATCTTATCATTGGAGGAGTGGTTAAATGAAAACAATACATTTGTTTCGCATCTACCACTCTTTTTTATTGAAAAAGTGGTATTTGATTATCTATTTACTATTTATATTAGCGGCACTCCTTATTACATTAACGACGATCCAACATGTAACAGAAGATGACAATCATTTTAATATAGGTGTCGTAGATAAAGATCAATCAAGTGAAACGAAATTAATCTTAAACTCTATTGGTAAAGGGAGTAACCTAGGAAAAAATGTAAGCATTAAAGCATATGATGATAAGCAAGCACATACTTTGTTAAAAAAACATAAACTTCAAGGCTATTTTGTTTTTGATAAAGGTATGACCAAGGCATTTTATAAACAAGGCGAACTACCAATTTCAGTATATACATATGATCAACAATCCATGAAAAGTGTCGTGCTATCTCAGCTAACAGATTCTGTTTACCAACGTCTTATGCGATCAATGGGTGGCATCTTAGCTTTTCAAGACTTAGCACCGAAAGCATCACATTCTGACAGTATCAATGTTATGACTGATTTGCTGATTACAGGATTAAACCGTTCAGGTGCATTTAACTTAGAACCGATTCATTTATACGATACGGGCAGTTATTATGCAATTACAGGATTTTTAGCAACGGTATTCATCTTTGCACTATCTTTATTTACAGTTTTGAAAATGAATCAAGATACTGTATTGAAAGCGCGATTGAAAATGTTTCATTTTTCTAAAGAGCGTTTATTAATCATTCGTGCGTTGATTACATGGTTTTATACTATGTTATGGAGTATCGTTGGTGTAGTTTGGATTGTGTTCAGTATTCCGAACACCTTTGAATTATATAATTGGCCAACGTTAGCCATTCATTTAAGCTATTATGTTACCTTTTTAATACTGTGGTTATTACTCATCGAACTTTTAACAACAGGCTTGTTGAATAGTATTAGTAAAGTCATATTAGCTATTTTCATCCTGGTGTTATCTGGTTTAACAATACCTACGATTTTTTTACAACATATAGCAAATGGCGTTTTCAATATTCAACCGTTCGCAGTTGTAACAAATCAATTGTTAGAAATTATTTTAAACAACTACATTTTAGAACTGCACCCTAGTTTCTATCTTAGCTTCATCGCACTTTTGATAATTAATTTAGCTGTATTGGTTTGGAGGTATCGTCAATGAAGCCTTATATACAACTTGTTGTGTTCAAGCAATGGTTACAATACATCTTGCTCGTAACAACCATTGTCATCGCACTCGTACTTATTGGTATCGGTTACCGTGTAGCACATGACAACTTCAAAATACCGATTACCATTCAAGATTTAGACCAAACCACTGCATCAAAATCATTCGTCAATAAAATTAAACAATCTGACTATGTAACTATTAAAAAAGTCGATGAAGATGAAAGCTATATTGAAGATGATGTTACTAAAAAGGAAGCTATTTTAAGTATGCAAATTCCTAAAGGTTTCTCTCAAAAATTAAAAGAGAACAGTTTAAAAGAAACGATACAGTTATATGGTAGAGATGACTTTATAGGTGGTATTGCTGTAGAAATTGTTAGTAGTTCATTATATGAACAGCAAATTCCTAACATTATTTATGAACACCTTGAGGATATGAAACAACATCAATCCATCGATGCTATCAACAAGTCCTATCATAAACATACACCTGAATCTAAAATCAAATTTGTGTCGCTTACTAAACAAGCACAACACTCTATTTCAATTAGCTTAATCTTTGCGGTGATTTTATTTGTTAGCGCTGTTCAAGTAGTACTTCATTATCGTTTAAACCAACAAGCAGCATTGCAACGATTATCACAATATCATTTAAGCCGTTTCAAACTATATAGTACTTATGTAATGACACATACGATCTTGTTATTGTTGGTACTATTGGCAGTTAGTCTATATTTGTCTCAACCACTCAGCTTAATATTTTACTTAAAATCACTGTTACTTATATTGATTTATGAGATAGGTATCGTCTTTATCTTATTCCATATTCAAACAATAAGTCATCGATTATTCATGACATTTATATATGCACTTGCTATGGGTATCGTATACTTGATTATTTTCATGTAAAGGAGCGTAACTGATGATAGAAATTAATAACCTTTCAAAGCGTTACCGTAACAAACAGATTTTCAATCATTTAACTATGTCCTTTGATAGTAATCGTTTAACCGTATTACTTGGTGATAATGGCGCTGGAAAATCAACATTACTTCGTATGGTCGCTGGTATTGAAAAAGCTAATGATGGAACTATCAACTATTTCGGCGAAAAATGGAATCAAAGACAAATCCAAAATCACATCGGTTATGTGCCACAAGACATTGCGTTATTTGAACACATGACAGTGGCTGAAAACATTAATTTTTTTAAATCACTTTGTAAAAATCCAATTAACGATACAACTATCAACGAATATTTACAGCAATTAAATTTTGATGATACGTCTGCCAAAGTATCTACATTGTCTGGTGGGAATAAACGTAAAATTAATATATTAGTAGGTTTACTAGGTCAACCTCGAATTCTAATTTTAGATGAACCGACAGTTGGTATTGATTTGAAATCTAGACATGACATCCACCAACTGCTTAACATTATGAAATCTAAATGTTTAATTATATTAACTACCCATCATTTAGATGAAGTTGAAGCACTTGCAGATGATATCAAGTTAATTGGCCAAGATCCTTTTTATCAACATGTTTTAGAGGACAAGCAATGGGCTTATACCTATTATTAAAACGAAAAAATCCCAAGTTGCGTATGATATCGTAACTTGGGATTTACTGTATTATCTACTTTGCAAGTATGACGTTGGGTCTACTGCATATTGATTACCGATGCCACCAGACATACGTTGGAAGTGTACGTGAGGTGCTGTTGAATTACCCGTACTACCTGAATATGCAATTTGGTCACCAGCTTTGACTTTATCACCAGCTGAAACAGTTAAACGATTATTATGCATATACCATTGGTAGTTATTACTGTTCGCTTCTTTAATCGTTACTTGATTACCCCCACCATAGTTACTCCAACCTGCTTGTACTACTGTACCATCAGTTAATGAGTAAACTGGTGAATTTTCAGGCATTGCATAGTCGACACCGTAATGCGCACCACCACCGTGATATTGTCCATATGGTTGTAGTTGTTTACGACTTGTTAACCAGCTTGCGTCTTTCGCATGACCACTAGCTGTCGCTTTACTTGCTGATCCGCCATTTTGATTAGACGTGCCATTAGGGGAATTGACCTTTCCATTACCATCATGGCTGTTATACGCTTGGTTGTTGTTACTATGTGAATAATAGCTCGCGTCTGGACCTACATTTGATTGATAGCCATATTGATTAATATGCTGTTGGCTTTGACTCGCTGTGTAGTCATTGTTATCTCCTGCTGTTGCTGGATTCACATATGTTTGGCCGCTTCCATTGGCATTTGCATTTTTTGGATAACAGTTATAAAAATAATGCGTATGTCCTTGAGCATCTACGAATGTATAGCTATATTCTTTATTATCAAACATTGCTTGATTCCAGTTACCATCAGGTGTGTGATGATAATCCCCATTAGAATCAATTGTATAATAAGTACCATAAGATACGTCTTGTGATTGTGTTGACATTTGTGTATGTGCTTGTTGGGTGTTTGTCGTTTCTGCTGCATCTGCTTGATGCGCCATTGTAAATGTAGCGAAGCCCATCGTTGCAATCGCTGCTGCTGTTAATTTTTTCATGTATAAAACATCCTCCATTAAAGTTAAAGTTAGTTTTCAATTAAACTGTACTGCACATACTAAAAGAATTAGACAACTGAGTAAAGGATTTAATTCTCATTTTCCAACTATTTAATATTCCCGAAATGTTTTACTAAACTCATTACATTGTCATTACAAAATAGCCATACATTGATATTAAAATGACATCTCTCACTGCATTCGTTTAACCTTTTATAAATTTTCAAAATTAACAACTAATCATTCGTCCATGTTCGCGGTTCAACGCTAATGTATGATAGTAATCATCCATCAAATCATATCAACCAAATTCCATTATCAATCGCTATTGATTGTCATTCAACTTTCTAATAGTGATATGCTTCTCAGGCTTAAAAATCGTCATATCTTTTCTATTAATTAAATCATCTGTGAGCTTTAATGCTACTATTTCATTGCTGCCATAATACTTAATATATAACGTTCTTGTAGTTAAATTTATTACGGTCTGATACATCGTATAGTGATTGTCAGCATCATGCGGACGTACAATTCCAATCGGTATATTTACCGCATCTAATAAATAAAATGCATTCATTAAATCCATTTCTTTATCATTGTTTTGAGCAATGTTTGCTTTCATAAATGCCATTCTCACAAAGCGCTCAGTTGAAGTAAATCCACCTGGCAATCCAAATGTACCTGCTTCATTGCCTAAAGGTTCAATCGTTACACCTTCCAATAACTTTGCTGTTGCTGGATAAGGAGAAATATTGATATATTGTCTTAAATTACTATAATGCCAATTTAAGTCTGGATGATTTGTTAAGACACCAATAGGGTTATCTTTTATAACCACTTCACCCTCTTTAAATGAAACTTCGACTGAATGTCCAGTTGCATCGGAAACATGATAATGCAATGGCGGAACTTCACCGATATCATTTAAATATACAGCTACAACATGTATTTGGGATGCTTGTTGTTTCATATCTTCAATGCTTGTTGTATATCCCAAAATCCATGTCACAATTTCATTTTGCGTAATATTCATCGCGTCCGCTTTGTGTGTTGATCCATATGAACTATAACCTCGGAAATATTGTGTTGAAATGGCAACGCCATGTTCATTAACACCATCACCATAAATAAAACCTTCCATATCTGTTCCTGTACCAATAAAGCCATATTGCGTTTGGCCTGTCGTGCCAGTGCGAGATGTCCAACGATAATTTCTAGGCGTCACTGCTGGCGAACCATCTAATGGATAATCATAATCCATCGTGCGTCCAAGAAGTACTTGATTATTTAAAGTTTGTATTGTGAATCCTGTGCACATTGTTCTCACTCCTCTGTACCTTCATTTACTTTAATCACTTTCAAATAAAGCTGTTTCACTTAAACATACTATAAAAAATCAATCATACAAGCAATTAATTGATATTCATTCTCAATAACTGTGGTATGATATGTAAGGAAATCATGACTTATGTGTGAGTGAACGATCATCTATACATCCGTTCACTTCATCTCATGACTTTCTATATTTAATTTTTACAAGGAGTGACATCTGTGAATAACACACAATCTTCACCACGCAGTAATATTATTATTGCGATTATGTTGTCTGCATTAACATATTGGTTGTTTGCACAATCATTTATTAATATAGGACCTCTCGTTGGTCAAACGTATCAAACCTCTCCTGCCGTGTTAAATTTATCTATTAGTTTAACTTCCTTCGCCACAGGTATCTTCATGGTGGCTGCAGGTGATATTGCTGATAAAATAGGACAACTGAGAATGACATACATGGGTCTCATAATCAGTATGTTTGCATCTCTTCTATTAATTATATCGGACATCACTGCACTGCTCATCATCGGTAGAATTTTACAAGGTCTATCAGCAGCTATCTTGTTACCTTCAACAGTTGGCGTTTTAAATAATCAATTTAAAGGAGATCATTTAAGACGAGCGATTAGTTATCTAATGATTAGTACTGTTGGTGGCATCGGCCTAGCTGGTGTTATCGGCGATTTAATTGCCACAAATTTCGGATGGCAAACGAATTTCATCATTAGTATAGTCATTGCTTTCATTGCCATATTGCTTCTAAAAGGCACACCTGAAAAAGTAAGTCAACATAGCCACCGTCATCCATTCGATTACAAAGGTATGTCGATTTTCGCTGTTATGATTGGTAGCTTTACATTATTGTTAACACAAGGATTCGAACAAGGTTGGTTTAGTACATTTTCAATCATTTGTCTGAGCATTTTTAGCATCACTACGTTGATATTCATCATCATCGAACGTCGACATGAAGTACCTTTTATTGATTTCTCAGTATTACGCAACCGTCCGTTCATTGGTGCATTTTTAAATAACTTTGTTTTAAATAGTGGTCTAGGCGTAACAGTGGTCTTTTTCATATATGCTCAAACACACCTTGGTTTATCAGCTGCGCAATCTGGACTTGTTACATTGCCATATGCCATTGTGGCAGTTGCGATGATTCGTTTAGGTGAAAAAGCAACATTACGTTTCGGTGGCAAATTGATGCTCATCATTGGTCCGTTGTTCCCTGTCATCGGCATCACTATTATTAGCATGACATCACTTCAACCATCACAATATATCATTGCTGTTGTTATTGGGTTTGTCATTTGCGCAATTGGAAATGGTTTAGTCGCAACACCCGGCCTTACAATTGCAATTTTCAGTATGCCTAATGAAAAAGTTGGTTTAGCTACAGGATTATATAAAATGAGTGGCACACTAGGTGGCGCCTTTGGTATAGCGTTAAGTACAACTGTTTTCAGTATGTTACAACTAAACTATACGCCTAGTGTAGCTGCAACTGTAACATTTATCGTCAGCATTATATTAATGATGCTCGGCTCATTGTCTGCATACATGATCATTCCAAAAACGGTTAAATCTTAAATATAATAGAAGCATCATGTTTCGAAATATCTTTATCACTTTAAAATGATATACAAGAAATTCAAGAAAAATAAGCGAACTGAATAAATAAAGATTCAATTAACGCATCAGTATTAGGATTCACTCTAAAACGATTAATAGTTTTATAAGAAGGTGTTTGATCTTGAGCTAACCACATCATTTCGTTATATTTTTTAATACTTTTTTCAAATACAAAAGCCATTATTTAAAATAATGGCTTTTGTATTTTTCATCACAATAAAGATTTTAAAATTCTTGTTATCATAATCATTAAAAGTTATTTAACCTTAATAATATATTCTCTCGCCTCAACCTTAATCGCATACTATAGGCGTCTGTTTGTAGACAATAAAAGTCATTCACGTCTTCATATGTCATCAAATGTTTATCATGATATGATGAATATAATAATCGGGTATATAACTGTATGATTAATTACAGAATAAAGAGAAGGAATATAATATGAAAAAAGTGTCAATTAAAGATGTTGCTAGAGAAGCTGGTGTATCAGTTACAACTGTGTCACATATTTTAAATCATAATGATAGTCGTTTTTCCGCAACAACGATAAAAAACGTACATGCTGTTTCAGAACGTTTAGGCTATGCCCCTAATAAACATGCAAAACAATTGCGCGGTAGTAAAATTCAAACTATTGGCGTCATTTTACCTAGCTTAACAAATCCGTTTTTCTCATCACTGATGCAAAGTATTCATGACCATAAACCATCTGATGTTGATTTATGCTTTTTAACATCTACAGCAACTGATTTGTATGACAATATTAAACATTTAATTGATCGAGGTATTGACGGATTAATCATCGCACAATACATTTCATCCCCGGACGCCCTAAATAACTATCTAAAGAAACATCATGTACCTTATGTCGTACTGGATCAAAATGACCATCAAGGCTATACAGATTTTGTTCGGACAAATGAATATCAAGGCGGACAACTTGCAGCACAACATTTAATAGAACTCGGTCACAACAATATGATGATTGTTGCACCATATGACATGATGGCGAATATGTCGACTCGTGTCGCTGGATTTGTTGATACTTTGCGCGCGAATCAATTGCCAGAACCACAAATCGTCCATACTGAATTATCTAAGCGCGGTGGGCTAACCATTGTTGATGACATCATGGTTCAATCTGCCACTGCAATCTTCGCTATTAACGATGAACTCGCTATTGGCATTTTACGAGGACTAATTGAACATGGCATCAGTATTCCGAAAGATATCTCATTAATAGGTTATGACGACATTGATTATGCAGCGTACGTCTCGCCACCTTTAACTACTGTGGCACAACCTATAACTGATATTGGCAAAACATCTTTAACCTTATTACTTCAACGATTACAGCACTTAGATAAATCCATTGATATGATTGAATTACCAACGACTTTAAAAATTCGTGCAACAACTGGCTATCATCTTTCAAACTAACTACGTATCTTCCGAAATATACTCATCATTGTTAGGCCCTTAGCGTTGCTTTAATGCTGAGGGTTTTTAATCATAATTATTTCACTAAGAAATTAAAATAATAATGTATGAATTTTTAAATATGATTTAAACGTTTTCAGCCTTTATGAAAACGCATGCATTTTACAAATAAAAATGGTACGATGGCACTGGTAAAACGTTTTACTAGAAACAAATCGTGAGGTGTATAACATGAGCATTGTTGCATTACTTATCGGGTTAGGCCCCTTAATTGGCTGGGGATTCTTCCCAACAGTCGCTTCAAAGTTTGGTGGTAAACCTGTACATCAAATTATCGGTGCTACTGTAGGTACGTTAATCTTCGCTATTATATTAGCCGTAGTCACATCAAGTGGCTTCCCTACTGGAACAAATTTACTATTCGCCTTATTATCAGGTGCAGGATGGGGATTCGGACAAATCATTACATTTAAAGCGTTCGAATTAGTCGGTTCATCTCGTGCCATGCCTGTCACAACAGCATTCCAATTATTAGGCGCATCTTTATGGGGTGTCTTTGCATTAGGAAATTGGCCAGGCATTGGTCATAAAATCATTGGCTTTACAGCTTTAGTCGTTATTCTAATTGGGGCGCGTATGACAGTTTGGAGTGAACGCAAAGAAGCAAGTAACGCCAAAAATTTACGTCGTGCAGTGGTACTTCTGTTAATTGGTGAATTTGGATACTGGTTATATTCAGCTGCACCGCAAGCAACTTCTATTGATGGCCTAACTGCCTTTTTACCTCAAGCAATGGGTATGGTAATTGTTGCAGTCATTTATGGCTTTATGAATATGAAAGCAGAGAATCCATTCCGTAATAAAATTACGTGGTTACAAATTATTTCAGGTTTCTTCTTTGCATTTGGTGCCTTAACATATCTTATTTCAGCACAACCTAATATGAATGGTTTAGCAACTGGATTTATTCTTTCTCAAACATCCGTTGTGCTTGCTACATTAACTGGTATTTATTTCTTAAAACAACATAAAACGTCAAAAGAAATGGTTATTACAATCATCGGCTTAGTACTCATTTTAGTAGCCGCTTCTGTTACAGTATTTATAAAATAAGGAGTGTAGATGTCATGAAAAAATCAGCTGTTTTAAATGAACATATTTCAAAAGCAATCGCGACAATTGGTCATTTTGATCTATTAACGATTAATGACGCTGGCATGCCAATTCCAAATGATCATCGTCGTATCGACCTAGCTGTAACTAAAAACTTACCACGCTTTATTGATGTCTTAGCTACAGTGTTAGAAGAAATGGAAATCCAAAAAATATACTTAGCAGAAGAAATAAAAGAACATAACCCTACACAATTGCAACAAATTAAACAATTGATTTCATCGGAAATCGAAATCATTTTCATTCCTCACGAAGAAATGAAAAGTAACTTAGCTCACCCATTAAATAAAGGTAATATTCGTACTGGTGAAACAACGCCCTACTCTAATATTGCATTAGAATCGAATGTTACTTTTTAAAAGTTATAACTTGAAAGGAGCGTACACATGACCAACAAAGTTGTTATTTTAGGTTCAACGAATGTCGATCAATTTTTAACAGTTGAAAGATATGCACAACCAGGCGAAACATTACATGTTGAAGAAGCACAAAAAGCATTCGGCGGAGGTAAAGGTGCCAACCAGGCTATTGCCACTGCACGCATGCAAGCAGACACAACATTTATTACTAAAATTGGCACTGATGGCGTTGCTGATTTCATCTTAGAAGATTTTAAAGCGGCTCATATTGATACATCATATATTATCAAAACAACTGAAGCAAAAACAGGCCAAGCCTTTATCACTGTGAATGCAGAAGGACAAAACACCATCTATGTTTATGGTGGTGCGAATATGACGATGACACCTGAAGATGTTATTAACGCAAAAGACGCTATAATCAATGCAGACTTTATCGTTGCACAATTAGAAGTACCCATCCCGGCTATTATATCTGCATTTGAAATTGCCAAGGCACATGGTGTGACGACAGTATTAAATCCTGCACCAGCGAAAGCATTACCTAATGAATTATTATCATTAATCGATATTATTGTGCCAAACGAAACAGAAGCCGAATTGTTATCTGGGATTAAAGTAACTAATGAACAATCTATGAAAGACAATGCCAATTACTTTTTATCTTTAGGCATTAAGACTGTTTTGATTACGCTAGGTAAGCAAGGTACATATTTTGCTACTAAAAATCAAAGCCAACACATCGAAGCTTATAAAGTAAATGCGATTGATACAACTGCTGCAGGCGACACATTTATTGGTGCATTTGTCAGTCGCTTAAACAAGTCGCAAGATAACTTAGCAGATGCTATTGATTTTGGTAATAAAGCGAGCTCACTCACTGTACAAAAACACGGCGCGCAAGCATCTATTCCTCTACTAGAAGAAGTAAATCAAGTTTAAATGAATCAAACACAGCTATGATATGAAGGTTTAGCATATAACATGCAACATTCGTATATCATGGCTGTGCTTTTTTATCTTTATAAAACATCATCTATTAGAAATAATTTTCCACTAAACCTATGCTTGTTGACTCATGTTTAGTTATAAATGAAGTGACAATTTTTTGTAATCTTTTTAACTTCCAAATTATCGCATATAAATATGCTATATTAATGATAATAATTATCAATTAAAAGGAGGTTATGCTATGTCTAAAGAAGCTGGTCATACATTTTTAGCTAAATTAGGAAAAACTCGTCTACGCCCCGGTGGTAAAGAAGCAACAGATTGGTTAATACAACAAGGGGCATTTTCACAAGATAAACAAGTGTTAGAAGTGGCATGTAATATGTGCACAACATCTATTTATCTAGCTCATACATATGGCTGTCACATTCAAGGCGTTGATATAAATAAGAAAGCATTAGAAAAAGCACAGGAAAACATTTCAGCAGCAGGTCTTGAATCATATATTCAAGTTCAACAAGCGAATGCTGTTAAATTGCCCTTTGATGACAATCAATTCGATATCGTTTTAAATGAAGCAATGTTAACAATGTTACCCATCGCCATAAAGGAAAAAGCATTACGCGAGTACTACCGAGTCTTAAAGCCTGGGGGTATCTTGTTAACACATGATATTGTCATCGTTAATGAATCACATGCCACACATGTTGTTAAATCATTATCTGCAGCAATTAATGTCAATGTCTCACCGCAGACGAAACTTGGCTGGTTAGATTTATATAATCAAGCTGGTTTTAATCATGTGCATTATCATACTGGTCCAATGAGTTTAATGACACCAAAAGGTTTAATTTATGACGAAGGTATTGTTGGAACTATAAAGATTATCAACAATGCTTTGAAAAAAGAAAATCGACCAATGTTTTGTAAAATGTTTAAAACGATGACTAAATTGCGTAAAGATATGAATTATATTACTTTTGTCGCTAAAAAAGAGGACTAAATATAATGCCACTAACCGTACTTTGTATCTATGTTTGACTGCTACTTTAATTTCTTTGTGACACTAATCATCTACTTAACAATATCGTTATCGTTGATTAGTAAGTCATCAATTTTGGTTAAAGACTTTCATAAACACTCAAACATTAACACTATACATACTTAGTTAGTGGCATTATTTTTTTTAAAATTTTAACATCACGGGATTGGAACAGAAATGATATTTTCGCAAAATTTATTTCTGTCCTTCCCCAACTTGCATTACCTGTAGAATTTCTTTTCGAAATTCTCTGTGTTGGGGCCCCGCCAACTTGCACATTATTGTATGCTGACTTTCCGCCAGCTTCTATGTTGGGGCCCCGCCAACTTGCATTACCTGTAGAATTTCTTTTCGAAATTCTTTGTGTTGGGGCCCGCCAATATAACACTGTAGGTCCTACTATATTAATTTATGTCTCGGGCTCTAACCCTAAAATACTTACAATGTACCTTTATAATTTATCTCCATTTGATGCTATCACTTGTTGATACCAATAGAACGAATCTTTTTTCAAGCGTTCCATCGTGCCATGACCATCATTATCTCGATCAACATATATTAAACCATAGCGTTTCTTCATTTCACCGGTTGTAAATGAAACAATATCAATGATTCCCCATGGCGTATAACCGATTAAATCTACACCATCTTGATCAACTGCTTCTATCGCTGCTGTAATATGTGCTTTTAAATATTCAATGCGATAATCATCATGAATATGTCCATCTACCACTTCATCAACTGCACCAAAACCATTTTCCACAATAAAAAGTGGCAACTGATAACGATCATATAACACATTCAATGTATATCTTAAGCCATCTGGATCAATCGCCCAACCCCAATCACTCGTTGCGATATGCGGATTCTCCACAGAATGATTCAAACCACCGTTGACGATGTTGTTTTCAACTGTAGTATCAACATCATGTTTTACAGCCGTAGACATGTAATAACTAAAGCCAATATAATCAACCGTGCCCTGCTGTAAAATACTGTCGTCCCCTTCTTGCCATCCAACATCATATCCTTTTCGTGCCAACATTTTTTTAGCATAGCTTGGATAATAACCTCTCACTTGGACATCCGGGAAAAAGAAACGTAAGCGATTCGCAATTTGTGCTTCCATCATATCTTTCGGATGACACGAATATGGATAAATGGGTACATGTGAAATCATTGTTCCAATCTTAAACTTCGGATTAATCTCTTTACCAAGACGAACTGCTAAAGCACTGGCTAAAAGTTCATGATGTGCTACTTGATACAAGACTTCTTCAGGATTATCATTTTCTGTCAATGCTACCCCAGAATTCGTCCATAAAAAGATAGGATTTGATGTGTCCATCTGATTATTAATTTCATTAAACGTCATCCAATATGTCACTTTATCTTTATATCTTTCAAATACAACACGCGCAAAATGCACAAAATAATCGACAACTTCTCTATTTCTAAATCCACCATAATGTTTCGCTAAATGAAGTGGCATCTCAAAATGTGATAACGTCACAACAGGTTCAATACCTTGTGCAATTAATTCATCAAAGATACGATCATAAAAGGCAAGTCCTTCTTCATTTGGCACACCTTCATCCCCATTCGGAAAGATACGTGTCCACGCAATCGACGTACGTAAACATTTCAATCCCATTTCTTTAAACAAGGCAATATCTTCCTTATAACGATGATAAAAATCAATACCTTCATGATTTGGATAATAGTGATTGGGATCTATAGATTCTGTAATCTGACGTGCTTTGCCATGTGCACCACTCGTCATAACATCAATTACACTTAATCCTTTACCACCTTTATCATATCCACCTTCAAATTGATTTGCGGCAAGAGCGCCACCCCACATAAAATTTTGCGGTAATTTTGTCATTATTACAACACACTCCTAGTTTTTAAATATTTTAAAAATAACATCTTCAGTCGTAATGATTTCATTCATTGTCAGTTCTACTTTTCCTAAATCGGCAGAGTTGCTAATAACGACAATAACGTCAGCATTGTAGCCTTGTTGTTGTATATATTGCTGGTCGAATTGCAACAACGTTTGCCCTGCTTCAACATGATCATTTTGCTTTACAAAGCACTTGAACCCTTTACCTTCCAAGTCAACTGTATTCACGCCAATATGAATGACTATGTCCACACCGTCTTCTGATTGAATACCAACTGCATGCTTAGTTGGTACAATCATAGATACTAAACCATTGAACGGTGCGATTACTTTGGATTCTTCATGAGCTTTAATTGCCAAGCCTTCGCCTACCATTTTCTCTCTAAAAATTGAATCTCTTACTTCTTTAAGTAAAATACGACGACCAGCGATTGGTGCTTTCACTAAAATTGGTGTTGTTACTTTTACTTGAGGTGTATAACTTGTATCTTGGCTATTAATGTTGTCAGTATTCTCACTCTCTTCAACATTAGCATTCTTAATTAATCGCTGTAATTGCTGATACACTTCATCGACATTTCCATTTAATTTTATGACTAACTGCGCATCATTTTCTGCTACAGATGTCACATCAACTATTTGTTTCACTTCATTTGCTGTAGAAGGAATTGTATGTTGCATATGAATTGTAATGCACTTCGTGTCATACGTTGCATCAACAATGTTTTCGACACCACCTACAGCTGTAAGAATGTCTTGGGCTTGTTCTTTATATTTATTGCTCATAAATATTACCCCCTCAACTTGATAGTAGAATGAAAATGTATTTACTTACCTCCAATTATAATTGTACCGGTTCAATTTGTAAACGCCGATACAATTATAATATTTTGTGCTATAATAATTACAGACAAAGTGAAATGAGGACAGAATATTGTTAAAGTATGAACATATTGCTAAGCAACTTAATGCGTTTATACATCAATCTAATTTCAAACCCGGTGATAAATTGCCAAGCGTGACGCAATTAAAAGAACGTTATCAAGTAAGTAAGAGTACTATCATTAAAGCATTAGGCTTATTGGAACAAGATGGTTTGATCTATCAAGCACAAGGCAGTGGTATTTATGTGAGAAATATTGCAGATGCCAATCGTATCAACGTCTTTAAGACTAATGGTTTCTCTAAAAGTTTAGGTGAACATCGAATGACAAGTAAGGTACTTGTTTTTAAGGAGATGGCAACGCCACCTAAATCTGTACAAGATGAACTCCAATTAAATGCAGATGATACCGTCTACTATTTAGAGCGATTAAGATTCGTGGACGATGATGTTTTATGTATCGAATATTCTTATTATCATAAAGAAATCGTGAAATATTTAAATGATGATATTGCTAAGGGCTCTATCTTCGACTATTTAGAATCAAACATGAAACTTCGTATTGGTTTTTCAGATATTTTCTTTAATGTAGATAAACTCACTTCAAGTGAAGCTTCATTACTACAATTGTCTACAGGTGAACCATGTTTACGTTACCACCAGACTTTTTATACAATGACTGGCAAACCCTTTGATTCGTCTGACATCGTATTTCATTATCGTCATGCACAGTTTTATATTCCTAGTAAAAAGTAATACATACATAAAAACGTCTATATCCCAGTTATAAACCGGAGTATAGACGTTTTTTCACGATAATAACAATGGCTCAAACTGCTATTATCTTGCTTAGGTTTTTCGTTTTAGAAGAATATTGCTACAAAGACAGGCACAACTGCTACAACAACTACACCAACTAACACTAAAGCTATACTTGCCATTGATTCTTCTACAGGTCCTAATTCTTTGGCTGGTGCTACACCTAATGTGTGACCACTTGTTCCAAGTGCTAATCCTCGGGCAATAGGGTTAGTAATTCGGAAAAGCTTCAAGAATTTATTACCTAGGGCATAAATAATGACACCATTTAAAATAACTGCTAATGATGTTAATTCTTTTATACCACCGATACCAGCTGATACTGGTAACGCAATCGCTGTAGTTGCTGCTTGAGGTAACATTGATAAAATAACATCATTGGCAAATTGTGCTAACTTCGCAAAAGTTAAAATAATTAATAACGCTACAACTGTACCGATACCAATACCTCCGATGATACGATGCCAATGTTTAACAAGCACTTCACGCTTTTTATATAACGGAATCGCAAAACAGATTGTTGCTGGTTCTAAGAAGAAGTAAATAATGTCTCCACCTATTTTGTAAGTCTTATACGGAATGCCTGTTAAATAGAGGAAGGCCACACCAAATACCATACTGACAAATAGCGGTGCAAATAAGAAGAAACGATTTGTTTTTTCAAATAATATGGTCGCTAAGAAAAATGGTATAACGGATAACAGTATTCCGAAGTAAGGTGTGTTTAGTGCTAAGTGGTTAATCATGAGCTTGTGCCTCCTCTATTTTGATCTTTTTTGTGACTTTGTCACCTTTAGATCTCGAAGTAACTTTCATAATAATTTGTGTGACATAGCCAGTACAAATAAGTAATAGTATTGTTGAGACGATTATTAGTCCAATGATTAAAAATGGTGCTTGGCTAATGACACCTAAAGAGTTAACAACTGAGATACCGGCTGGTACGAAGAGTAAGCCAATGTTATTTGTTAGTGTCGTTCCTACTTTTTCGACTTCGCCTAACTTAACAGCACCAGTACATAATAATACAAATAATAATACTAAACCGATTACTGATGCAGGCATAGGAATTGGCATAAATGATTCAATTATTTTCGATACAAAGAGTACTAAAGCAATTACAATGACTTGGTGAAAAAAGTGTGCTGGTTTTGATGCGTCTTTTTGTTGTTTCACGACCATTGCCTCCTACGTTTGATTTAACTAAAGTATAGATGGCTCACTTCGATTTGCGTGAATTTTAGTCCGAAATACAAAATATCATAGGTAAAATGCATAAAAAAAAGGATTACTGTTAAAGTAATCCTATCGACGCTTTAAAATCTTTCATAAATGAACGTCCAACTTGCATCTTGACACCATTTGTCAATATTACCATATAAGTGTAGTTAAACCATTGTTGCACTTCTTTAATGTGTTTCGTGTTAATAATATATGAACGATGAATACGTATAAAATAAGTGGGATTCAATCGTTTTTCATAACGATTCAATGGCTCTGTTGTTTCGTATTTATGATTCGTTGTATGTATGGTTGTAATACCATTATGTGTGCCAATCCCAATAATATTTTGTTGCTTTAACATGTGAATTTTATCGTCAATTTCAACAGGTAAACTTTGATCAAAATTCGCCGACATATCATTCGCAATTGCATTTGCGCTATTATCATCTTTGGCTTTAGTCGCACGCACTTTATTGACTGCTTGTTCAATACGTTTTTGACCAAACGGTTTCAAAATATAGTCTGTCGCATTTAATTCAAATGCCTGTACTGCGTATTGGTCATGTGCAGTTGCAAAAATAATCGCAGGTGGCTCTTTCATCTTTTGAATCTTAGCTCCTAATTCGATCCCATTTTCATCCATTAAATTGACATCTAAAAATATAATGTCATATTGATTGATCAGTAGTGCTTCCAATGTTTCTTTTACATTTTCTGCCTCATTAATTTCTTCAAAACCACCAATTTCATTTAATAAATATGTTAATTCATTACGTGCTAATGGCTCATCATCTATGATTAATGCTTTCATATTTATTCCTCCTCTTGTCTTTCATAAGGAAGTACACACCAAAAAGTGGTACCGCTCGATGTCGATTCAAATTGTAATGCTGCGGATTTTCCAAATAATCCTTTTAGGCGTAAGTTTAAATTTTCTAAAGCACTACCAGTTCCAGATTCTGATTCTACAGATGTTTCTCCCAACAAATGCATTTTATCTTTAGAAATACCCTGACCATTATCTTGTACAATAATACGTACATGTGTTGCAGTTTCTTTAATCACTGACACGTCAATATCGTTACCTTGCTTTCGATTCGTAAACGCATGTTTGATGGCATTTTCAACTAAAATTTGAATTAAAAATGGTGGTACAAGCACATCGCGATATTTGTCTTCAACATTAATATTGATATTAAATCTTCCTGGATAACGTGCTTGTTCGAGTGATAAGTATGCACGCACTTGACTTAACTCTTTATCTAAAGTAATCGTATGTTGCTTTGAGCCTTGTAAATTCGCTCTGAAAAAATAACTCAATTCTAATAGTAACTCTCGTGCCTTTTCGCTATTTATTCTAACTAAAGCTGAAATCGTGTTAATTGAATTGAAGAAAAAATGTGGACTCACTTGTGCCTGTAATGACTTAATCTCAGCATCTTTCAATAACTTACTTTGCGTTTCGGCTTCACCAAGTTCAATTTGGCTACTAAAAATATTTGCCAATCCTTCTGCAAGTTGACGTTCCACAAAAGTTAAATCATTAGGGTTTGTAAAATACATCTTCAATGTACCGACGATAGAACCATGCATCTCAAGTGGTATCACGATAGCTGCTCTAAGCGGGCAATTCGGATGACTACAACCAATCTCTTCTTTAGTATGAACTTCTTTCAACTTTCCTGATTTCAATACATCTTTAGACAGACTTGTTAATATTTCATTTGTTGGTATGTGATGATCACTACCTGCACCTACATGCGATAAGATTTCATTTTTGCTTGTAATTGCTACGGCAGATACTTTCATTAAATTTTTAATAATCATCGCAATTTGTTGTGCCGATTCTCTATTCAATCCTTCTTTAAAATACGGCAATGTCTGGTTCATCAATTGCAGTACGTCATGTGTTTGAACAGCCTTCATTTGCTCTTCTTGCTTTAATGTTGAAATGATAATAGACATAAAAATCGCCGTACCAACGCTATTAACAATAATCATTGGTAGTGCAATTAATGATATGAGGTCAACCGCATATGCTTTGTCGTGGGAAAATGTTAAAATGCTCAACATTTGAATCATTTCCATAACAATTCCAATCATGGCACTTTTCGCAATACTCGGGTAACGCTTGCGTCTTTGAGCTTGTAAGCCAAAATAACCAGCAATTATACCGATAAATATAGATGAGATAAGATAAACTTGTGCATCCGCCCCACCCATATACACTCTGAAAATACCTGAAATAACGCCAACAAATAGACCTACAAAAGGGCCACCAACTAATCCTGCGACACCTATCGTTAATACACGTGTGTTAGCTAAAGATACATCATCATCTAAACGGAAGTACACACTTCCTGACAAACTATGTTGATGATCGATGACGATACCAGTTAAATTAGACATTAAGGCAAACAAACTGAAAATAATACATAATTGCCAACGTGCTTTCCATGTACGTCGACGATTCATTAAGTTTTTAAAATATGGAATATTCATCAACACATAGGCCAAAATAATAATTAAACCTACACGCTCAAGTAATAACATTGTTAGCGATAGCACGATAGCACCTCAGTGAATTATAATTATGTTTATTTTATCATAATAGTGCATGTAAAATTCATGAATAAATTATTAAAAAAACACGCTACTATTTAATTATCTATACCATTAAATTTTCATATCAATTTTTATGCTAAGTTGACCATTTTTCTTTTCAAATAATGCTGTTCATATCACTAAATTTCTGTTAAGTATAGCGAAAAACTGCTGACATTACTTTGCCAACAGTTTCTAATCGCGTTATTTATGATACTTTTTTAAATAAAACATGATTCTCTAAATGAACATGCTCATGTGTTAACACTTCAAGTGCTTTTAATCTCTGATAAACGAGTCGCCACGTACCACATGCCTCTATCGGTGGTTCATAGCTAGATGTTAAATCGCTCATTTTCACTAACAATTGTCCCGTTGCAATGTGATCAGATACTAAATCATCAATCACTGTATTAATATCGTCTACTACTTCACCTTGTTCATATTTAATTAGTTTTGGAAAATCAACATCATCTTCTTTTTGCATATGCTCTAACATGCCATTTTTAAATGTATCATATGTTTCTTTTAACTCGACTAAATATGGATGGTTAGGTCCATGTACTTTCGATAATTTCGTCACATAAGGTGTTAAATTTTTAAATTCTTCTCTAAGAGGTTCATGATATGCTGCTTGAATATATTGAATAAGTGACGAAACATTTAAAAATTTAGGGTTAAGCGAACCTGGTGTATTCGTTTGTTCAACGTCATTGAGACGCTGTAATAATTCGTTCAAATCTACATTTTTCTTTTCTAAGGATGCTGCTTCTATACTTACTTGTCCACCGCAACAAAAGTCTATACCTACGCTTCTAAAAATATCTGCTGCTTTCGGATAATCTGTTACTACATCTGCTACTATGTCATTTTTATTTATCATTATAGACGACCTCCTCATTTTCAGTGTATACAATTTAATGTATATGAAAATGAAAATCAGGGAAATGTCATAATCATTTCATAAATAGTAAAATAAAACCCTCAAATCATGTTAGTTCACATAGATTTGAGGGCATTTATTATTTATTTTAGCGAGTAAGTCATATGTGCAGTGTTTAACTTAACAATATTTTTGAAGTCTCGCTTCTTAATATCTTTACTAAGTAAGATTTCCACTTCGTTTTCTGACGTTTGGCTTAACATTCCCATAATCATGTCGTCTTTTAGCACGACACTAGCCATACCTTCTTCAAATACATAACCACGATCCAGACCAGTTAAAATGATTTTGTTTTTACCTTTTAACTTCAATGAGATTGAATCCGTTAATGTAATAGCTGTAAAGTATAACGAAATGTTATTAAAGTCTTTTGTGAAATACGGTGTTAATCTATAAAAATCATTATTCAAATGAATTAATGCACTTGTTTCTGCAGTATATGCATATTTATTACGTTGATTACCAACACGCACTTCAAATACTTCCGTACCTATTTGGACTTCTAAGAAAACATCCCAAATTTTTTCTTTAGGTAAATACGCTTTAATATCTTCTAACATAATGTTAAAACGATATTGTTTATTCGCATTGACACTTAAAGGTACATACATTGTGTGCTTCTTGTTTCGTGAATGTAATTTAAGTCTGACATCATAATGTCCTTCGCCAATCATAAATTCATTTAACGTTAGCTCTGTAACAATTTTATGATTATCAAATTTAAATGCTGTCATTTTCACTTTTGGCTTAGCGATATCAATGCCTTCAAAGTATGGTTCGCCTTCATTGAATTGAATGTTTAATTTACCATCTACAATATCAAAACGGTAGTATTGACCTTGACGGTAACTTTCTTCTACAGTTCTATAGTTGTCTATATCTTTCGCTCTCGCGTAGTGCAACAATGGTCGTAATTTACTCATCACCAATGCATCTACACGTTCTGGAACTGCTTGTATAAAGTCTCCTAGAGCATTAATCCATTGCGGTTGATCTTCTAGTTTAACTTTAAGTGAGAAGCCATTCGTACGAGAAAAACTAAAATGACGATTTAAAAATTCTGCTAAGATTTGATCTTTATGGGCTTCTTCTAAATCTGCATTTAATATTTCTACAGCAATCAATCTCATGACTTCGTAAAAGTCTTCAGGTGAAACATACGCACTACTCATATGTTCCCCTTCACGCTTTGTAGCATAATAATACGCTTTATCACTTAACACACTGATTCGATTTGCATTCAAATATGCTTTCATTGTAAATAATTGATCTTCTGCACTCTTTAATTCTTCTGGAAAATAAATGTCATTATCTTTTAGTAATGCTGTTCTATAGATTTTAGTCGGGCTTAAAGTATAGATAATTCTTGAATTTAACAAAGTAACTTCAGGTGCTGTTTCTTTAAACATAGATTGTGGTACACCACGACCATTAACACCTTTCATTTTAATCAATAAGACATCTGAGTGATGTTCATCAATAAATGCTGCTGCATCCTTTAAAGTCTCTTTGTTTATATAGTCATCGGAGTCCACAAATAATACAAATTCACCTTCTGCTTGTTTTAACGCCACATTTCTAGGTTTACCTGGACCACCAGAATTTGTTTCGAGTTGACTTACTTTCAAGTTCAATTTATTACGATACTTTTCAACTATTTGTAACGTTTGATCTGTTGAACAGTCATCAACTACAACCACTTCAAATTCAGTTTTCGGAAAATCTTGTTTCGCAAGGCTATTAAGTAATTCTGTCATATACTTTTCTGAATTGTATGTTGGAACTATTACTGAAAATTTCATCATTATACCTCTCCCACTTTGACTACTATATAAACTTAGCTACCAAATAAATTTCTGACTAAACGCTCACTTGATCGGCCATCTTGATATTTAAAATGTTTATCTAAGAATGGAATGACTTTTTCTCCTTCATAATCTTCATTGTCCAAGGCGTCCATTAATGCGTCAAATGATTGCACAATTTTACCTGGAACAAATGATTCATATGGTTCATAAAAATCACGCGTCGTAATATAATCTTCTAAATCAAATGCATAGAAAATCATTGGCTTTTTAAATACTGCATATTCATATATTAAAGATGAATAGTCACTAATTAATAAATCTGTTATGAACAGTATATCATTAACTTCTCTAAAGTCAGAAACGTCAACAAAATATTGTTTATGTTTGTCTGCAATATTAAGTCTATTTTTCACAAATGGATGCATTTTAAATAATACAACCGCGTTATTTTTTTCGCAATATCTTGCTAAACGTTCGAAATCAATTTTGAAAAATGGGTAATGTGCTGTACCATGACCACTACCTCTAAATGTTGGTGCGAAAAGAATGACTTTCTTACCTTTAATAATTGGTAATTCATCTTCCATCTCTTGTTTAATCTGTGTCGCATAAGCTTCATCAAATAGTACATCAGTACGTGGAACACCTGTAGGCACTACATTTTTCTCTTTAATACCAAATGCTTCAGCGTAGAATGGAATATCGGTTTCAGATGATACATAAGCTTTTGTATAGCTACGATGATTTAATGAATCAATAAATGGTCCACCCTTTTTACCAGTACGACTAAAGCCAACTGTTTTAAAGGCACCAACGGCATGCCATACTTGAATAACTTCTTGAGAACGTCTAAAACGCACTGTATAAATCAATGGGTGAAAGTCATCAACAAAGATGTAGTCTGCCTTCCCAAGTAAATATGGCAATCTAAACTTGTCGATGATGCCACGTCTATCTGTAATATTCGCTTTAAAAACAGTGTGAATATCATACTTTTTATCTAAATTTTGACGTAACATTTCGTTATAGATGTATTCAAAGTTTCCAGACATCGTTGGTCTAGAGTCTGATGTGAACAACACCGTATTCCCTTTTTTCAAGTGGAAAAATTTCGTCGTATTAAATATCGCTTTAAAAATAAATTGTCTTGTATTAAATGATTGTTTGCGGAAATACTTACGTAATTCTTTATATTTACGAACGATATAAATACTTTTAACTTCCGGAGTCGTTACAACAACATCAAGGACAAATTCATTAACATCGCTAGAAATTTCAGGTGTAACAGTATAAACCGTTTTCTTCGAAATGCCGCCTTTTCTAAATTCTTTTAGGTAAGTCTGCAATAAGAAATTGATTTTACCATTTTGTGTTTCTAATTCGTTGTATTCTTCTTCTTGTTCTGGCTTTAGATTTTGATATGCATCATTAATCACATCTGGGTTTAACTGTGCAATATAATCAAGTTCTTGCTCATTCACTAATAAGTACTTATCTTCAGGCAAGTAATAACCATTATCTAAGATAGCTACATTGAAACGACAAACGAATTGATTCCCATCTATTTTGACATCATTCGCCTTCATTGTACGTGTCTCAGTTAAATTTCTTAATACAAAATTACTATCTTCTAAATCTAGGTTTTCACTATGTCCTTCAACGAATAACTGAACACGTTCCCAATAGATTTTATCTATATATATCTTACTTTTAACCAACGTTAATTCATCCTTTTCTATTTACATAATCCATTTTAATACTGTTTTACCCCAAGATGTAGACAGGTCTGCTTCAAAAGCTTCTGTAAGATCATTAATTGTTGCAATTTCAAATTCTTGACCTTTTAACAACGCTAATTTATCTACAATATCTGGGTATTGAATGTATAAGTCTACAACATCTTGGAAATCTTTTGAACCACTTCGACTACTACCAATCAACGTTAGTCCTTTTTCCAATACTAGACGTGTATTAACTTCTACTGGGAACTCACTTACACCTAACAGTGCAATGCTTCCTTCTGGTGAAATGTAATCGATCATTTGATTTATGGCTGATTGACTACCGCGACCACCCACACACTCAAATGCATGATCAAATGTTAAGCCTTCAGGTATTTTATTAATAAAGAAGACATCATCAACAAATGAGAAGTGACTCAATTTATAATCTGTTTTACCAAAGACATATATTTTAGACTCTGGATATAATTTACGTAATAAAATGGCTGTAATGTAACCTAAGTTACCATCACCCCAAATACCAAATGTATTTTTATTTGAAATAGATTTCTTTTCAAAACGACGAATAGCATGCAAACTTACTGTTACAAGCTCTGTATATGAAATAATACTTAAATCAATATCATCAGGTAGTGGTACAGCTCTATCATGATTTAGCAACACAAAATCTTGCATAAACCCATCATGTCCACTTGATCTGAAGTAGCTCGATTTTAAATAGTTTTCAGCAATGACATCGTCTTTTTCTGTCGGCGTATTCGGTACCATAACTACTTTTGTACCTTTATTAAACACACCTTTACTGTCAAATACGACCTCACCAACACCTTCATGAATTAAAGACATTGGCAATTTCTGAGATAAGACATTCTCATCACGGCTACCAGTATAATATCTTTGATCGGCAGCACAAATTGACATATATAAAGGACGTACAATGACATAGTCACTGTAAATATCTACGTTGTTATACGTAACTTCAAATTGTCTAGGTGCAACTAATTGATATACTTGATTAATCATCGGCAATACCACCTCGAATAATAGCATTCGCTACTTTTAAATCGTAAGGTGTTGTTACTTTAATGTTATATAACTCACCTTTTACAAGTCGAACCGGTTTGTTTGTTTCTACAATAATCTTACAAGCATCAGATAAAATACTCTTTTGCTCATCACTCAACTGTGCATAGCTTTCTTTTAATAAATTAATATTAAACGATTGAGGTGTTTGACCTTGGTACATTTCATTACGCACTGGAATTGCATCAATCGTTTGATTATCTTTAGATGTAACAATCGTATCTATAGCATCAATCACTGTATCTACTGCACCGTACTCTAAAGCAGCTTGAATATTTTCTTTAATAATACGATGCGTTAAAAATGGTCTAACTGCATCATGTGTCACAATGACATCGTCATCGTTAATACCATTTGTTGATTCAATATGTTTAACGATATTCATAATTGTATCGTTACGATCGCTACCACCTTGAATGACTTCAATTCTTTCATCAGAAATTTTGAATTTTCTAAGTGTATCTTTCGTATGCGTCATCCATTGTTGTGGCGTCGCGATAATAATTTTTTCAAAATCATTAATTAAAATAAATTTTTCTAATGTATGGATTAAAATCGGTTTGTTGTCTAAATCTAAAAATTGTTTAGGTAAAGGTACGTTACCCATTCTTGAGCCTATACCTCCAGCTAGAATACCAGCGTATTTCATAAAATACTTCCTCCATTCAACTATATCTATATTTAATTATTTAAATTTCGTTGCATTTTTCAATTGAAAACTCATTTTAAAATCAAAACTCTAAATGTCTGTGTATTACTTAAAATTATACATATTTTGCTTATATTTTAGCATATTTTGTTTAAACCTATATTACATTATATCAGACGTTTTCATACACAAATAATAACATACAAGCAAACATTTCGTTTATTATTTATATCACTTAACTAATTAATTTATAATTTTTTATTGTTTTTAAGTTATCACTTAAAAATCGTTTGGCAAATTCGTTGTGACGCGTGTCCATCTTCTAATGAACAGAATTTTTGATAAAATACCGTTCGTGCTTCAATATACTCATTTGCAGTCTCATCGATTTGTTTTAATGCATCAATGAGTGCTGTTTGATTTTCAACAATTGGACCTGGCAACTCTTTTTTATAATCCATGTAAAAACCTCTAAGCTCATCGCCATATTTATCTAAGTCATACGCATAGAAAATTTGCGGACGCTTTAATACACCGAAGTCGAACATGACAGATGAGTAGTCGGTAACTAACGCATCGCTGATTAAGTATAAATCCGAAATATCTTCATAATCTGAAACGTCTTTCACGAAATCATCATGTTCATCAATACGTGTCACAACTAAATAATGCATGCGTAATAAAATAACATAATCATCATCCAGCGCTTGACGCAAAGCTTCTATATCAAAGTTAACATTAAATTGATATGAACCTTCTCGAATCGCTTCATCGTCACGCCAAGTTGGCGCGTACATAATCACTTTTTTATCTAATGGAATATTTAATCTTGTCTTAATACCATTAATATATTCAGTATCATTGCGTTTATGTGATAATTTATCATTTCTTGGATAACCTGTTTCCAAAATCTTATCTCGACTAACATGAAATGCATGTTGAAATATCGATGTCGAATATGGATTAGGTGACACTAGATAATCCCACCGTTGGCTTTCTTTTTTAAAGCCATCTTGGTAATTTTGAGTATTTGTTCCTAGCATTTTAACGTTACTAATATCCAAACCAATCTTTTTTAATGGCGTGCCATGCCATGTTTGTAAGTACGTCGTTCGCGGTGATTTATATAACCAATCTGGTGTACGTGTGTTAATCATCCACGCTTTCGCTCTTGGCATCGCTAAAAACCATTTCATTGAAAACTTTGTAACATATGGTACATTGTGCTGTTGGAATATGTGTTCATATCCTTTTTTCACACCCCATATTAATTGGGCATCGCTATGTTCAGTTAAGTATTCATATAATGCTTTGGGGTTGTCGCTGTATTGTTTACCATGAAAGCTTTCAAAATAAATTAGATTCTTGTTTGGCAATTTTGATAGTAATTTAAAAGTCGTATATATACTATGTTCTATCAATTTTTTAATTGTATTTTTAATCATGTCGTACCTCCGACGTGTTTTTGTAATTATATTAATATGTATGAGCAAGCTCATTGTAACCATGCCTATTATAGCATTTCATCATAAAATACATTTAACCATTACACTTGTCGTTAATTATCATACGAAATACATGATTAATGTACCACTTTAACATAACAAAAAATCGTTATCCATTCATAACGTATGTGTTTACACATTTATGAATTAGATAACGATTGGATCGATTATTTTATTTTACAAAATGACAATTCAGTTGGAAGGTGATTGCTTTTGATTGAATCGCCTTATGCATGAAAAATCAAAAGGTTATTCTCATTGTATAGTCCTGCTTCTCATCATGACATGTTGCTAACTTCATTGTCAGAACCCTTCTTGAAAACTATGCCTTATGACTCATTTGCATGGCAAGTAATATATGCCAACATTAGCGTCTAAACAAATCTTTGACTAAACGTTCACTTGAGCGACCATCTTGATATTTAAAATGTTTATCTAAGAATGGTACAACTTTTTCAACCTCATAATCTTCATTGTCCAAAGCATCCATTAATGCATCAAAGGATTGTACAATTTTACCTGGAACAAATGATTCATATGGTTCATAGAAATCACGCGTCGTAATGTAATCTTCTAAGTCAAATGCATAGAAAATCATCGGCTTTTTAAATACTGCATATTCATATATTAAAGATGAATAATCACTAATCAACAAGTCTGTAACAAAGAGAATATCGTTAACTTCACGATGATCTGACACATCGATAAAGTATTGTCTATGTTCACGTGAAATATTAAGTCTATTTTTTACGAACGGATGCATTTTGAATAACACAACTGCATTATGCTTCTCGCAGTATCTTGCTAAACGTTCAAAATCAATTTTAAAAAATGGATAATGTGCCGTACCGTGACCATTACCTCTAAATGTCGGTGCGAATAGAATAACTTTCTTACCTTTTATAATTGGCAATTCATCTTCCATCTCTTGTTTAATTTGTGTTGCATAAGCTTCATCAAATAGTACATCAGTACGTGGTACACCTGTTGGTACAACATTTTCTTCTCTAATTCCAAATGCTTCAGCATAAAATGGAATATCGGTTTCTGATGAAACATATGCTTTCGTGTAACTACGATGGTTTAATGAATCGATAAACGGACCACCTTTTTTTCCTGTACGACTAAAGCCAACTGTTTTAAAAGCACCAACGGCATGCCACACTTGAATAATTTCTTGTGATGGTCTAAAGCGAACCGTATAAATTAATGGATGGAAATCATCAACAAAAATATAATCTGCCTTACCAAGTAAATATGGCAATCTAAACTTGTCTCTCCATTTACGTCTATCCGTAATATTCGCCTTAAATACCGTTTTAATATCATAATCAAAATCTACTTTTTGGCGAAGTAACTCATCATATACATACTTGAAATTCCCTGATAAATTCGGACGCGAATCTGATGTGAATAATATTGTTTTGCTTCTTTTAATATGTAGTAACTTTGTAATATTAAAAATAGCTTTAAATAAGAAACTTCTACTTTCAAATGAAGCTTTATGTCCTTGTTTATGAAGCCAGTGTGCGCTTGTCGCAATGACCCCTGATTTCTCTTGAGGTAAGGTGATTTCAATATCAAATACAAATTCGTTAACGTCACTTGCTATTTCCGGAGTAATGGTATAGACCGTATGTTGTGATACGCCACCTTTGCGGAAAACTTTAGCTTCGTTGGCTAACACATAGTTTGCTTTTCCATTTTGTGTAGTCAGCTCATTGTATTCTTCAATTTGCTCTTCATTTAATCCCTCATAAGCTTGATCAATAATATTTGGATTAAGTTGTCCAATATACTCTAACTGGTCATGATAAACAAATAAATATTTATCCATTGGTAAATAATACCCATCGTCTAATATTGCGACGTTGAATCTACATATAAATGTATTACCGTCTATTTTCATTTCATTTGCTTCTAATGTTTTTGTTTCGGTTAAATTCCTCAGAACAAATTGTCCTGATGTTAAATCGACACCTTCACTATGTCCTTCAATATATAACTGAACACGTTCCCAGTATATGTTATCAATATGTATTGCTTGTTTCGTTTTTGTCATTGTTATTCCCCCATCGGTTTATTAAATCGTCCATTTCAATACTGTTTTTCCCCAAGATGTCGATAAATCCATTTCAAACGCTTGGACGATATCTTGCATCGTACATACATTAATTTCATGTCCTTTTAATAATGCTAACTTTTCAACAATGTCTGGGTACTTACGATATAAATCAACAACTTGCTCAAAATCTTTAGAGCCGCTTCGACTACTACCAATCAACGTTAATCCTTTTTCAAGTACTAATCGTGTATTCACTTCCACGGGTAATTCACTTACGCCTAACAAAGCAATACTGCCTTCTGGTGAAATATGTTCAACTATTTGTTGAAGTGCAACTTGACTTCCTTTACCTCCAACACATTCAAATGCATGATCAATTTTAAGATCATCTGGTATTTGATTTACTGTAAAGATGTCATCTACAAATGAAAAATGACTTAATTTATAGTCTGTCTTACCAAATACATAAGTTTTAGCTTCTGGGTACAACTTACGTAGCAAAATAGCAGTAATATAACCTAAGTTACCATCACCCCAAATACCAAAGCTGGTTTTCAAAGGTATAGATTTACGTTCAAATCGTTGTATAGCATGATAACTTACTGACACTAACTCTGTGTATGAAATCGTACTCAAATCAATGTCATTAGGCAGCGGAACGATACGATCATGTGCCATCACAACGTAGTCTTGCATAAAACCATCATAACCACTAGATCTAAAATAACTAGAGGCTAAGTAATTCTCCGCAATAATATGATGTTGCTCTGTAGGTGTATTCGGTACCATTACTACTTTCGTACCTTTTTCAAATACCCCTTTACTATCAAATACAACTTCACCAACAGCTTCATGAACTAATGACATTGGTAATTTTTTGCGTAGTACATTTTCATCTCTTCGACCTGTGTAATACCTTTGATCAGCTGCACAAATAGACAAGTATAAAGGTCTTACGATGACATGATTACCATAAATATCAACATTATTATATGTGACGTCGAACTGTCTCGGTGCAACGAGTTGATATACTTGATTAATCATCGGCAATATCACCTTGAATAATGGCATTTGCTACTTTTAAATCATACGGTGTTGTCACTTTAATGTTGTATAGTTCTCCACGTACCAATTTAACTGCATGTCCAGATTCGACAATGATTTTACATGCATCTGATAAGATTTCTTTTTGTTCACTACTTAAGGCGCGATAACTATCTTGTAATAATTTAATATTAAATGATTGTGGTGTTTGGCCTTGATACATTTCATTCCTTACAGGGATACTGTGTATGTTCTGTTTATCTTTAGACATTACAATCGTATCAATTGCTTCAATGACTGTATCTACTGCACCATATTTTGCTGCTACTTCAATGTTCTCTTTAATAATACGTTGAGTTAAAAATGGTCTTACGGCATCATGAGTTACAATCACATCATCATTATTAATTCCATTTACATTGCGAATATGGTCGATAATGTTCATAATTGTTTCATTTCGATCCGTACCACCTGCAACTACTTTGACACGTTGATCTGTAATGTTATATTTTTTTAAAATATCCTGTGTATGGGAAATCCACTGTGCTGGCGTTGCGATAATAATCTCATTAAATTCACTCACTAAAATGAACTTCTCAATTGTATGGATTAAAATCGGTTTATTATCAATATCTAAAAATTGTTTTGGTAATGGCACGTTCCCCATTCTCGAACCAATACCTCCTGCTAAAATACCTGCATAAATCATGTTGTCCTCCATTCTGTCATTACATCATTTCCATTTATACATTACTGACCTATGCCCGCACATAAGCCTAACCTATTGCTCACTTGCCTCTTTTATTAATCCAAAGATAGTTGTCACAATAGTGTGATAATTTTTTATAAAAATGTATTTTTGTAACTGACCATTCTAAGTTGTTTTGCCATGCAGTTAATCATTAACTCTGACGATATTAAATTGTTAAAGGTATTAATGTTTACTCTTTTTCAAATTCATTATTACTGCCATCATTTTACCATATATTATAATAAATTTATCTTATTAAGTGGCTGTACTTGATTTTCACTTTAAAAATTATCAAATATTGCCATCTCATTTTAAGTATACAAAATGCAAAACAACCGATTCACAAGCATATTTCACACAAGTAAACCGGCTATTTATCAACGTATATTCGAAGATGAATTATTTCGATAGTATCTATAGACCAGACGGCATTCGCACTTTCATAGCTATAACTATACCAGCGTTTTCGTCCTCAAAGGTGCATACTAATAAATCGTAAACATGACTTTATCAAATCGTTCTTTCTTGTTAACTAATTTATCAAATGTCTCCGGGCCTTTTTCTAACGGTAAAAAATGAGAAATAATAGGCTTTACATTAATATCTTTCGTCTTCATATAATGTAAGGTTGCCGTCCACTCTTTGCCCGGAAAATTACTGGACAAACAGTTCCAAGAGCCACATACTGTCAACTCGTTACGCAGAATTTTTTCAAAATGAACGCGATCAATCTCAATATCATCATATGGTATTCCGAGTAATACCACCTCGCCACCTTTTTTAGGTAGCGTCAATATTTGACCAATCGTAACTTTAGCACCTGATGATTCTATAGCTAAATCGATTTGATTGGCGTAATGATTTTCGATGAATTTCTCAAGATTTTCTTCTTTTGAATTGATTGTTTGATGTGCGCCCAATGATGTTGCAATATCTAGTTTATGCGCATCTATATCTATAGCGATGATATGTGCAGCACCAAATATTCGTGCCCATTGAATAGCTAACAAACCTATACTGCCACACCCCATTACTGCAACAGTCATACCAGGTTGTATATTCGATTTATAAAACCCATGCGCAACAACGGCTGATGGCTCAACCATTGCTGCTTCAATGTAATCAACATTGTCTGGAACCTTTAAAACATTTTGCGCTGGCAATTTGACATATTCCGCGAACGATCCAGGTTCATATGAGCCAATGACGAATAACTTTTCACATCGTGCATATTCACCTTTTAAACAATACTCGCATTGATAACAAGGTATTGCTGGGCAACCTGTCACTTTGTCGCCCACATTAACATGCGTAACATCACTTCCAATGGCATCTACTACACCTGAAAATTCATGACCAAATGGCATACCTTTAATGTATGGCCCCATTTTTTTGTATCGTGACGTGTCTGAACCACATATGCCAGTCGCTCGTACTTTAATAATAACGTCATTCGCACTTTCAATGACTGGCTTTTCATTATCCTCATACCGTAAATCTTCCACGCCATATAATTTCAATGCTTTCACTTGTAAATCACCTCAAATTTGATTTAATTCACAACTTTTTTCTTTTTAAAAATACCTGTCGCAAAATAACCTGCAATGACAATGGAATTACTTACGAGTAAATGTTCCATATAAAAATCAGTGATTTGTCTTAATGGCCCAAGCATAAAAGTTAGCATTGATTCTACCATATTAATTCTCTCCTTCATTTTCATCTAAATCGAGCGGCTTAAGTAATGCTTTAATACCTTCGCCGGATTTTAAATGTTGATACGCCTCGTCCCATTTCGAAATATCATATATTTTTGTCACCAAAGCTTCAGCATTTACTAAACCATCCGCCATAAGTTGCAATGAAGGTTCCCAATCTGCTGGCTTTTGACTTCTACTACCAACAACTGTTATTTCTTTTTGAATCACTTTTTCCATATCAAATGGAATTTCAGCATCCTTAAAAATACCTATTTGACTGTAGAAACCTTTTTTGCGTAAAATATCCAAACCTTGTCGTGCTGCTGGAACTGCACCTGAACATTCAACAACAACATCTGCACCGTAACCGTCTGTAATTCCATTGATATACGTTTTTAAGTCTGTTTGTTGTAAATTGACTACATAATCCATGTGCAATGCTTCTGCTTTATCTAATCTGACTTTGTCATTGTCCAATCCAGTTACCACAACAGTTGCGCCTTTACTTTTTAACACTTGTGCTACAAGTAATCCGATTGGCCCAGGTCCCATTACAACTGCTACATCGCCTGAATTGACTTGAATCTTAGAAACGCCATGATGTGCACATGCTAATGGTTCTGTCATAGCTGCAGACTGATACGATACTTCGTCTGGAATATGATGCAAACTTTCTTCACGTGCAATGACATAATTAGTAAATGCGCCATCAACTTGTGTTCCAATACCTTTTCGATGGTTGCATAAATTATAGTCTTTTGATTTACAGTATTCACACTCATTACAAACATAGAATGTCGTTTCAGATGTGACACGGTCACCAACTTTAAAATCTTTAACGTCTGCTCCAACTTCAACGATTTCACCAGAAAATTCATGACCTAATGTCACTGGAAAATTAACTTTATAATGACCTTCATAAGTATGAATATCTGTGCCACAAATTCCTGCATAATGTACTTTAATCTTTACTTTATCATCTAGCGGTGTTGCAACTTCTTTATCAAGAAGTTCTAAGTTGCCATGTCCTTCTCTTGTTTTTACTAAAGCTTTCACCACAAACACCTCGATTTTTAATTGAATAGACTAAATAGTTTAAAGATAAGATAGTTAACGATATTACCACCTTGATCAATACTTGAAATTTCAGATGAACCTTTTGGCATTTGTACATTCGTACCTTTCGCCATATCTGTGAAAATGGGTGCTACGTCTGTTGCAATATATAATGAAATTGCAATCATAATCGTACCCACAATGACAGAATGAATAATGTTTCCTCTTGCTGCACCAACAATAAACGCGACAACAAATGGTATCGTTGCTAAGTCACCAAAAGGTAGTACTTGGTTTCCTGGTAAAATAACGGCTAATAAAACAGTGATAGGTACTAAAATTAATGCTGTCGAAATAACCGCTGGATGACCTAATGCTACAGCCGCATCCAATCCAATATAAATTTCACGTTCGCCAAAACGTTTATTTAGCCATGTTCTTGCAGACTCTGAAACTGGCATTAAACCTTCCATTAAGATTTTTACCATTCTAGGCATTAATACCATTACTGCAGCCATTGACATTCCTAAATTAATGATGTCTCCAGGTTTGTAACCTGCTAACACACCAATACCTAAACCTAAAATTAAGCCGACAAATATAGACTCTCCAAATGCGCCAAAACGTTTTTGAATTGTTTCAGGATCAGCATCTAACTTATTCAGACCGGGTACTTTTTGTAACAATTTAACTAAGTAAATACCTGGTGCATAAGAAATTGTACTTCCTGTAGCAATCGATACACCTGGTAAATCAAAGAACTCACTCATCATCGGTGCTGTCCAATCTGCTACTTTCAAACAGATAATTTGGAAAATAACTGCTGCTAATAACGCTTGCCAAATACTGCCTGATACGGAATAAACCATTGCTGCTGTAAACGTATAATGCCAAAAATTCCAAATATCTACATTCATCGTCTTTGTCACTTTAGTTACTAGCAATACAACGTTAACTATGATTCCGAGTGGAATAATAAATGCTGCGACAGATGATGCCCAAGCGATAGATGATGTTGCTGGCCAACCTACATCAATCACATTCAGACTGACGCCTAAATTTTTAACCATCGCTTGTGCTGCTGGCCCTAAATTTTTAACTAATAAATCGATGACTAAGAAAATCCCTACAAAAGCCACACCTATTGTTAAACCAGACCTAAATGCCGCTCCAATTTTCTGCCTAAAGAATAGGCCAAGCAAGAATATGACAACCGGTAAAATAACAGTTGCACCTAAATCTAAAAATCCCCTTACAAAATCAGTGAAGTAACTCATATTTAAACCCTCCCTGTTATATATGCATTGTCACGATACTTTCCGATTGTGATTACATTTGACGTTACAGTCATTTCAACGACAACCCTTGCTACATTCGACTGCAGTCCTTTTGAATTACAGTCACTGCGTTTCTATGTCATCAACAATCATTTGTCGTGATAGTCATTTATATGCAATTTGCATATATTTATATGTTATTGACCCACGTTACATATCAATTCCGTTATTTTTGTAACTCTGTTAAGATTTGTTGTTTTGTTTCTTCAATACCAATACCAGTTAAGAAATTACGTGCGTTGATAACTGGGAATTTATATTCTTTTTTTGTCATTGCAGTTGTAACTAATAAATCTGCAGTGTCTTCATAAGGTCCAACTTCTGTAATTTTGATTTGTTTAATATCTACTTTAATATTGTGTTCCTTTGCCATTTCCTCAATTGCATTATTTACTACTGTTGACGTTGCAATACCTGCACCACACGCTACTAATACTTGTTTCATTTTCAATTCCTCCAATTAATTTTTAGTTATATTCCAAATAATCATTGATTAGTGTTGCTAAAATTGTTTCATCTTTCGTTCGTAGAATCTGCTCCAATTTTTCTTCACTTTGAAAAATTTGCATCAACTGTTGTAACAGCTTAAGTTGATCATCTACTTTATTCATTGCTAACATAAAAACGATTTTCACTTCTGTCTGTTGATCAAGTGTTCCCATTTCAATAAACGGCACTTCTTTTTCTAGAACAGCCACACCTATCGTTCTATGGTTAATATGTTCGACATCTGTATGCGGTATAGCGACCGAACATAGATGCGTTGGTAAACCAGTAGCAAATTCTTTTTCTCTGTCGATGACTGCATCTTTAAACGTTGACTTCACGAACCCATTTTGAAATAACACATCTGACATTTGTGACAATACGGATTCTTTATCAGTTGCCGACAAATTGAGCATTATATTTTCTTTATGCACTAATTGCTGTCCCATCCATTTCCCCTCGCTTCTTTATTTGAATAATTTTTTAAAATCTCATTTACATCAGAATTTTTGCGACTTTGTATGATGCGCTTAATTGCGTCATTGTCTTGCGCCACATCTCTCAATTGTAGTAACGCTCTTAAGTGTGTCACTTTATCAACAGCAGCAATAGGTACAATAATATGGATTGCTGTTCCATCTGACATGTATATTGGTTCTTGTAATATCAACATACTCATCGCTGTTTTATGTACATGCTTTTCAGAGTATGCATGTGGAATAGCAATATTTTGCATGATAACCATATACGAATCATCAAATACCTGTTGCATCTCATGAATATATTTAATATCAATAAAATGATTAGCAACTAACACATCACTTGCTTTAGCAATAGCTTCATCAATATTTTCAACATGATGCATTCTTTTCACGTGCCTTGCCGGTATCAAGTCAGCTAAATCTAATGTCTTATTTTGTGTGACAATCGATCCATTAATGGTTGAAATTGAATTATAATTGGCAATAAAATCTTCTAAACCATCACGTAGTTCTGTAATGTCATTAACTGTCGTTGTGCGTTCAATTAATGCCATTAACTTGTTTATTTCCTTATCAATGTCAGCCGATTCCTTATTAATGTACTTCATCACATCTTTACGTAACTTTCGTTGCTCATTTTCAGATAAAGCTACTTTTGTGATAAATAATTTTTTATGTGTTAGGACAAACATTGGTGAAAAGACGATGTCATAATCTAATGTGTAATTTTCAAATGTTCTAAGTGAAATCGCATCTAAGAAAATAATTTCTGGAAATAAGTTTCGCAACTCGTATAACATCATTTGTGATACTGACGTGCCTTGTGTACACACGATAATAGCTTTTATCTTGCCATCGAAGTTTTCATCTTGACGTCTCAAACTACCTCCGAACAACATGGTTAAATATGCTATTTCATTATCAGGCAACGATTTTCCGAAATATTCAGTTAACGATTGACATGATTGTTTCACCATATGAAATAAGGATTGATAATTTCCTTGTAAAGGATTTATTAATTCATCACGATCCGTTAAGTTATATTTAATCCTATAAAAAGCAGGCGTTAAATGTAACAAGAGTTGCTGTGATAATTTCTCCTTATCTTCAATGTTAATAAAAGTGATTTGTTCAAAATGGTGAATCATTTGAGCGATGGCCATCGTTAAATTCGATATGTTATCTGATTCCTGCAAATCAGTCCATTGCACACTTGTTGAAAGTAAGTGTAATGTCAAATATAACTTTTCCGCTTCTGGCAAATCCGGCTCATGTTGCGTCATAATCTCCGTTGCTTGATATTCTTTCGTATCCCTCAAATACTGATAATTAATATTTAATGGATTCATCACATGACCACTTTGAATTCGTCTACGAATCACACAAAGGACATAAGGCAATGAACTAAGTGATTTGTCTATAAAGCGACTCTTCAAAAATTGTTCTACCTGTTTGATCTTGTCTTTTTGATATGCGATATCTTCGAATGTTAAGTTGAGCGCCTTTAAAACTTCACTTTTAGTAATATCATGATTCAACCTTTGATCAATCAACTTAATGAAGAAACGGCGAACTTCAAATTCATCACCAACAATTTCATAACCATGCTTTCGAGAATACTTAAGTGACAAACCATGATCTTCCAATTGCTCTTTCACATGATTTATATCGTGAATGACAGTATTTTTACTGACTTGTAAATCAATTGAAAAATGGTTTAGAGACATTGCATTTTCCTTACTAAAAAGCATGAGCATTAAATAATAACGACGTGTTTCTATGCTAAAAATGACATTGTTGCCGTTTAACATTTGCTGCTCCGATACATCTCGCTTGAATAACGTCATGATTTCAGAACTTACAATAAAATTTCCTTGGCTTGTTCTTTCAAGTTTTGGATAACCCTCTTGTTCAAGCCACAAATTGATTTTTTGAATGCGATATCCTAGTTGTCTACGAGACAAACCAAATATCGATTCAAGTTCTTTACCATGAATAGTAGGATTCAATACAATTTCTCTGAGTATTTGCTGATTATCCCCGTTCATGTTCGATCCTCCTTTGAGCATCTGAGCTCAATTTATCATCAATCGTCACACCGATGTACACACTTTGAACACATATTTTCAAAATGAGCATGTACATCATTGTGATGTTTTAACAACATTTCAATTATATCTATATTTTTTTGTGATTTTAATCTTTTAAAATAAATCAATTGAAATTTTTACATATATTTTTGTGTTTTATGTTTTTTGAAGCATTTTTAACATACATATCTCAATCATTATCAAATTGTCATGACCAATGTAATCCAATACAAAAACCCTAAGGACGCTTATATCAGGCGCCTTAGGGCTAACTGTATCTATTTAATTAAGTATTATTATTCGTAAGTACGTAACTTATAATCTATCAAGTTCCACACTTCTTCAACATCAACTGCTGTAGCAAAATAAGCATTGGCAGGCTTACCTGTAACATGATTTAAATCGACAGCCATAGTGCCATAAGTTAGTGAACTTTGATGTTCAATGTCGATATTAACGGGTACCATTGTAAACAATTCTGGTTGTAACAAATACAAAATTGTACAAGCATCATGTATTGGACCACCATCCATATTAAAGTGAGTCTTGTATGTCTTCTTAAAGAATTGCAATAATTCTACGACGAACTGTGCAACAGGATTATTGATACTTTCAAAGCGTTCAATCACGTGATTGTCGGCTAAAACTTGATGTGTTACATCTAAACCAAACACATTTATAGTAATCCCACTTTCAAAAACACGCTTCGCTGCTTCAGCATCTACCCAAATATTGAATTCTGCTGTAGGCGTCCAATTTCCAAATGTACCACCACCCATCAAAGTAATAGATTCAATATGCTCAGCGATTCTTGGCTCACGAATCAATGCCGTTGCTACATTCGTAAGAGGACCTGTCGCTACAATTGTTACAGGTGTATCACTCGTCATCACTTTGTTTATAATCACATCTGATGCTGGCATTGCAACTGCTTGACGTGATGGTGTCGACGGTAGTTTCGGACCATCTAATCCAGATTCCCCATGTATTTCAGAAGCAAAGGCAGCTGATTTAATTAACGGCCTGTCCGCACCTTTCGCTACTGCTATATCTTGACGTCCCATAATATCCAATACGTTCAAGGCGTTTGTCGTATTCTTGTCAACTGATTGATTACCTGCGACTGTTGTTACAGCTAATATCTCTAGTGGACTGTCAATTGCCCCCGCTAAAATTAATGCTATTGCATCATCGTGTCCTGGATCACAATCCATAATAATCTTTCTTTTCATTTATATATCCACCTTTCTTAAGTTGTTATCGATAGCTTATGTATATTTATTTATGTGGTGAATCATGTTTATTTTGAAAAATAGTTTTAACTTTCTCATATTTTTGGATACAAACACTATTTATCTATTTTATGGCTTATAAATTTATCCGATATGCCTTATCAACCTACCTCGCTAAAAATAGGATGTCTACATATCTATACCGACTTTTGTCAACTCATTTTCACAACAATATAAACAGCAATTTATATGATTGTTACATGATTCAAACAATTTTTATGAAAAATATTTTCATACACAGAATATATATTGATATTAAATTTCTCAAAAGCTATATTGAGAATAATTAGGAGGGATGTTGATGAAATCTTTATTTGAAAAAGCACAGCAGTTCGGCAAGTCCTTTATGCTACCTATCGCAATCTTACCAGCTGCAGGTCTATTGTTGGGTATCGGTGGTGCATTAAGTAATCCAAACACCGTTAAAGCATACCCTATTTTAGATATTACCTTATTACAAAATATTTTTACATTAATGTCAGCTGCAGGTAGTATTGTTTTCCAAAATTTACCAGTCATCTTTGCAATTGGTGTCGCAATCGGATTATCTAGAAGCGATAAAGGTACTGCAGGTTTAGCTGCACTACTCGGTTTCTTAATTATGAACGCAACTATGAATGGCTTATTAACTATCACGGGCACATTGGCAAAAGATCAGCTTGCACAAAATGGACAAGGCATGGTGCTCGGTATACAAACGGTTGAAACCGGTGTTTTTGGCGGGATTATCACAGGTATTATGACCGCAATACTTCACAACAAATATCACAAAGTGGTATTACCACCGTATTTAGGTTTCTTTGGTGGCTCTAGATTTGTCCCTATTGTCACAGCATTTGCCGCAATCTTTTTAGGTGTATTGATGTTTTTCATTTGGCCAAGCATACAAGCCGGCATTTATCATGTTGGTGGATTTGTAACGAAAACAGGTGCCATCGGTACTTTTGTTTATGGCTTCATCTTAAGATTGTTAGGTCCACTCGGTTTACATCATATTTTTTACTTACCGTTTTGGCAGACGGCACTTGGTGGTACTTTAGAAGTCAAAGGACACTTAGTTCAAGGTACGCAGAACATCTTCTTTGCTCAACTTGGTGATCCAGATGTGACGAAGTATTATTCAGGTGTGTCACGCTTTATGTCAGGCCGTTTTATTACGATGATGTTCGGCTTATGTGGTGCCGCACTTGCAATTTATCACACAGCTAAACCTGAACATAAAAAAGTTGTCGGCGGTTTAATGTTATCCGCTGCACTCACTTCATTTTTAACAGGTATTACCGAACCTTTAGAGTTTAGTTTCTTGTTTGTCGCACCTATTCTTTATGTAATCCATGCCTTCTTTGATGGATTAGCATTTATGATGTCAGACATTTTCAACATTACAATTGGTCAAACCTTCAGTGGAGGCTTTATCGATTTCTTACTTTTTGGTGTGCTACAAGGTAATAGTAAAACAAACTACCTATACGTCATACCTATTGGAATTGTGTGGTTCTGTTTGTATTACATCGTTTTCAGATTCTTAATTACGAAATTTAATTTCAAAACACCTGGTCGAGAAGATAAAGCTGCAGCACAACAAGTTGAGGCTACTGAAAGAGCACAAACTATTGTTGCTGGTTTGGGAGGCAAAGATAACATTGAAATCGTTGACTGTTGTGCAACGAGACTACGCGTCACACTTCATCAAAATGACAAAGTCGATAAAGCATTACTCGAAAGTACTGGTGCCAAAGGTGTAATCCAGCAAGGCACTGGTGTGCAAGTAATTTATGGGCCTCACGTTACAGTTATCAAAAATGAAATTGAAGAATTGCTCGGGGATTAAGACTAACCGAAATATCAACAGAACTAATGGCAACGATGTACGAAGTAAGAAGTGACATCGTTGCTTTTATTTTTAATGTTACATTTGAAGCATTAAGTTCATCATGCACTGTAGTGAGCCCGCAAATCGCCTCTGCTAGACAATCATCTTAATGCTATGATTAAAGCTTAAGTGCCAGATTTGAATTTAATTTCAACAACGACTTTCACTACATTAAAAATAGGGCTACTCGACACATATAGTTGTATCAAATAGCCCTTTATACAATTTTTGGGGTAAGGTTTTACAATTTTTGGAATGGTATAGATTTTATAAAAAGTTATTTAAGTTCTTCTGCTTCAGCCATAATATCTTTTAATGTTTTAGCTGAATGTGCGAACTTGCTTTGTTCTTCGTCGTTTAATGGGATTTCTACGACGTTGCGAATACCGTTTCTATTGATGACTGCTGGAACACCAATATAAACATCTTCTTCATCATATTCGCCTTCTAATAATGCTGATACAGTCAATACGGCATCTTCATTTCTGAAAATCGCTTCAGTAATTCTAGCTAATCCCATTGCAACACCATAATAAGTGGCACCTTTAGCTTGAATAATGTCATATGCTGCATCACGTGTTTGAACAAAAATTTGTTCAATTTGCGCTTTGCCCTCAGGACGTTGTTCAAGTAATGTCTTCAAAGGTTGACCCGCAATATTAGCGTGTGACCATACTGGTAATTCAGTGTCACCATGTTCACCAATAATTTGAGCATCGACGCTACGTGGCGCAACATCGAACGCTTCGCTTAACAATAATCTAAAGCGTGCAGAGTCTAAAATTGTACCAGAACCTATAACACGTTCTTTAGGTAAACCAGAGAATTTCCATGTTGCATACGCTAAAATATCAACAGGATTTGTAGCTACCAAGAAAATACCATCAAATTTTGATGCCATTACTTCACCAACAATTGATTTGAATATTTTCAAGTTTTTAGATACTAAATCTAAACGTGTTTCTCCAGGTTTTTGTGCAGCACCAGCACAGATGACAACTAGATCCGCATCATGACAATCACTGTATTCGCCAGCTTTCACACGAACTGTTGTTGGAGAATATGGTGTGGCATGTTTTAAATCCATAACATCTCCTCGAACTTTTTCAGTGTCTAAATCAATGATGACTAATTCATCAACAATGCTTTGGTTCACTAATGAAAATGCGTAGCTTGAACCTACTGCACCATTACCTATTAATACAACTTTGTTCCCTTTAAATTTGTTCATTACAAAAACTCCCTTATGATTAATTCACTAACATACGTGTAGCTTCAAATATGTTAGTTTAATGCTGCTTATTGACGATACAAAAGCAAATAAACATCTCTTTTATTTTCAACGCATAACTTAAAAGGTCATGTGTCATCCGCTTTTAAGTTTGTGATTTATTTCACATATAAAATGTAACATGCATTAAGTACTGGGTCAATATTAAATTGTGATTTATTTCACATTTTATTTTAATTTTTACACCTTTTTAATTTGTATACGATTACATCTTAGATGTCTTTAGTCTTCGTACTTCGCCAGTGATTATTTACACTTTCACATTTTTATTATCATGTTTACTTTTTTCTAAGAAAACAACAATGTTTTTTGAATTAGTCAAATAAATGCGCGCAATCGTCGGTGTGCAAACAGACAATTGTACACAATGCTTATTGATAAGTATTTAAAAAATTAAAAATGTCATACAATTATCAAATTTGCCATTTTATTTATATTTTCTCAAACCAATTAATTGAATATCGAAATTTTTAGTAGAATAATCAAAATAGACAGATTAAAGGAGGAGTATCATGCTTACAGAACAAGAGAAAGACATTATCAAACAAACGGTGCCTTTACTTAAAGAGAAAGGGACAGAAATTACGTCAATCTTTTATCCAAAAATGTTTAAAGCGCATCCTGAACTTTTAAACATGTTTAATCAAACGAACCAAAAACGAGGCATGCAATCTTCAGCATTAGCACAAGCTGTAATGGCCGCTGCGGTTAATATCGATAACTTAAGTGTTATTAAACCAGTCATTATGCCAGTCGCATATAAACACTGTGCATTACAAGTTTATGCTGAACATTATCCAATTGTGGGGGAAAATTTATTAAAAGCAATCCAAGACGTGACAGGATTAGAAGAAAATGATCCTGTCATTCAAGCTTGGGCAAAAGCATATGGCGTTATTGCGGATGTGTTCATCCAAATTGAAAAAGAAATTTATGATCAAATGATGTGGATTGGTTTTAAACCATTCAAAATTACCAATATTAAACAAGAATCTGAAGACATTAAATCATTTACAGTTGAAACTGAAGAATATGACTTTAGTGAATTTACACCAGGCCAATACATCACAGTTGATGTTTCTAGTGATAAACTTCCATATAGAGCTAAACGTCACTATTCTATCGTATCAGGTGAAAAAAACCATTTAACTTTTGGCGTTAAACGTGATGTCACAACAGAACATGAAGGCGAAGTTTCAACAATTTTACACGATGAGATTAAAGAAGGCGATATGATTAATTTAGCTGCGCCTGTAGGTGGATTCGTATTAGAGAATACGACTGAACCACAACTTTTCTTAGGTTCAGGTATTGGTGTTACACCTTTAGTAGCTATGTATGAAGCTGCCTCTGCCAAAGGTTTAGATACACAGATGGTTCAAGTTGCTGAAAATGAACAACATTTACCTTTCAAAGACAACTTCAACAGTATCGCAAGCCATCATGACAACGCTAAATTATATACACACTTAAAAGATAAACAAGGCTATATTGGTGCTGAAGAATTACAAGTATTTTTAGCAAATAAACCTGAAATTTATATCTGTGGTGGTACAAAATTCTTACAATCTATGATCGAAGCACTTAAATCTTTAAATTACGATATGGATCGCGTACACTACGAAACGTTTATTCCAAGACTAAGCGTTGCAGTATAACTGAGAAAAGAGGTTTAGTGCTCATATGAAACTTAATCAACGTTACGTAAAAGTATTTGCATTATATTTCGTAAGTATTGTTACTGCAAATATTATTGTTAAAAATAACAATTTAATCAAAACATTGATTCAAACACTTGCCGGTTACACCGTCTTTGCAGTTGGTTTGAAGTATTTAACTAAACGTAAAAATAAATAACATATATACAAAAACAGCTATGACTTTACTTTGTCATGGCTGTTTTTTAATTGGGAGTGGGACAGTAATGAGATTTTCGCAAAATTTATTTCGTCGTCCCACCACAACATGCATTGATGTATGCTCACTGAATTTCATAAGAAAGGAGTTCACAAGATGACCGTAGATATTGGACGGATTTATGACAATAAAGATAATACCGACGCTATTCGTATCCTAGTCGATAGAGTCTGGCCGAGAGGTATTTCGAAAAGAACTGCTAACCTAGATTATTGGTTAAAAGACATTGCCCCTTCTACTGAGTTGCGACAATGGTTCCAACATGATCCTAAACTTTTTGGAGCTTTTAAAGAAAAATATGAAAAAGAATTACGTGATCAGGATGCACAAAAAGATGCTTTTGACAAATTAAAGGATATTGTAAATCAGCATAATCATGTTCTATTGTTATATGCAGCAAAAGATACTAAACATAACCAAGCTGTAGTACTACAGCAGTTGCTCAATACTTAGGTATATATGTTTATCGTGAATCACTATAAATGTTGCTAACTTCATTTCTAATATTTATTTTTAAAAAGCATAATTACTACAATTAATTGAAATTTAATGATTACTAAACTTGAACAATATTTTACTTTAACAAAATAAAGTTTTAAAATATTAATTGTTGGGTTTTACATAGTAATTAGAAAGAGAGTGTTAATGAAATGAAGTTTAAAAGACTAGCAACTATATTTTCAGCAGTATTAGTGTTATCAGGATGTGGCTCAATGCATTCATCTGGCAAAGACTTAAATATTTCGTTACCGTTAAAAACAAAGTCTATTGCACCTTATGAAACAGATGTACCAGTTAAGATTGGTGCTGCAGAATCATTATTTAAAACAAATGATCAAGGAAAAATAGAAAAAGCATTAGTGAAATCGTATCATCAACCAAATGATACAACGTTAGATATAGAATTAAAAGATAATATTAAATTTCAAAACGGTCAAAAATTGACTGCAGAAAAAGTGAAATCTAGCCTTGAAAATAGCATGAAAAAAAGCGACTTGGTCAAATATTCATTACCAATATCATCAATTACCGCTAAAGGTCAAAAACTGACAATTAAAACCAACTCCGCTTACCCTGAACTTGTATCTGAATTAGCTAATCCTTTTATGGCAATTTATGATACAGATGCTAAATCAGATGTTAATCAAACTCCTGTTGGTACAGGCCCTTACCAAATAAAAGATTATAAGCAATCTCGAAAAATATCATTGTCGAATTTTAAGGACTATTGGCAAGGTAAACCGAAACTTGATCATATTACTGTGACGTACCAAGAAGACGGCAATAATCGCGTCAGAAATTTAGAATCTCAAAAAGATGATTTAATAACTGATGTCCCAGTTAATAAAGTTCATGACATAGAAAATAATCAAAATTTAAAAGTGTCAAAAGAATCTGGATTTAGAACTTCTTTACTTATGTATAATCATACTAATAAAAAAATGACTAAATCCGTTCGTGAAGCATTAGATCATATCATTGATAGACAAGGTATTGCAGATCATATTTATCAAGGTTATGCGAAACCTGCAACGAGTCCATTTAATGATAAAATTCCATATATTAAAGAACCTAAGTTAACCAAACAAAATATCGAACAAGCAAAAACGTTGTTAGCTAAAGATGGTTATACAAAAGAACACCCTTTAAAAATTAAGTTAATTACGTATGACGGTCGTCCAGAGCTATCGAAAATTGCGCAAGTATTACAATCAGATGCTAAAAAAGCAAATATTGAAATCGACATTAAAAGTGTTGATGACATAGAAGGTTACTTAAAAGACCGTTCTGCATGGGATGCAACGATGTATAGTTTCGGAACAATTCCTCGTGGAGATACTGGTTATTTCTTTAATCAAGCATATAAAAAAGATGGTGCTATTAATAAAGGAGCCTACAATAATAGCAACGTCGATGATTTAATTAATCAATTGAATCATACTGTAGATGTTAAGGAACGTCACAATATTTCTAATGATATTATTAAATTATCAAGTCGAGATGTACCAAACAGTTATATTGCTTACAACGATCAAATAGTCGCTGCTAACTCTAAGGTTAAAAATTATAAAGTAACACCTGAAGGTATCTATTTAATCGATTATCGAACAACGATTGAACGATAAGGGAGTGTGGGACATTGATTTATGTCTCAGCCCTGCTTCAACTATAAAAACCACGCCGAAGTCATCCAATATGATTATGGCGTGGTTTAATTTGCTTATATGATTGTATTAATTTCTGTTTGATGAATTTCAATAAAATAATTATTACATACTTTCAGTGAATCATGTTCATTTTATATAAATCTAATTGTCACTATTTGTTTAACGTGAAACACTTTTTTAACTCCGAAAAGTATTCCTATTCCACTCTTTTAAAGACAAATTATAAAAATAGCTTATGTCACAAACATATGAGCAACATAAGCTTTAATTATTATTCGTCTACTTTTTTCTGTTGTTCTTTAAATTCTTTCTGCAGTAAATTCACTTGTTTTAAACCTGCCCCCATTAAAATGAATACAAGTATCCACACAATAACGATTAAAATAAATATTTTCAACGTATCACTGCCAAGAATCGTTAATGATGTATCCCAAATGCCATGTAAACCAACGGCTGATAAAAAGAATATTAAAAAGCGTTTATCAAAAATATCTTTGAATTCAAAGCCATGCTGTTCTTTCGCAATAACTATTGCAGCACCAACAATCGCTGACCAAACTAAATGACCACCAATCGCAGTCCACGCACGTGTGAAGACAATATCTAATAATGGGACATTTTCTCCTAAAGCGAAATTCAAAATATAACCTGCTGATTCAAAAACTGCGAAACCTGCACCAATAGCAGCACCGATTAATAATCCATTCAAAATCTTATTTGTTTTCAATTTATTGACGAAATAAACAATAATGAGTGCTTTTCCAGTTTCTTCAACTAATCCTACTAAAAATGCATCGAAAAATGTTAAAGAACCAAACCTTTCGAATTGATCACTAAAAACGACAAATCTATATAATACCATCGTACTTAGTAATGAAAATACGCCGCCAATAAAGAACATGATAATAACTTCAAAAATGCTAATATTTTTAAACGCATTTGATTCATAAAAGAAGAACAAACCCGATAATGGTACTGTTAAAGCCCCTATAAAAATGAGACCCGGAATCGCGTTAGTGTTATTAAAAATTGCTGCCATGACCCATAATCCAATAAATGTTACTGTGAAAGCGATGAATACTCGAGAAAAGAGCCATGGCTTCCCCCATTCTTCTGATATGTCACAAATTGCTGGCGTAGTTTTAGCAGTACCCGCTATAAATATTTCATCTGCTTCGTTTTTAGTATGTGGCTTAAATACTTCAGAAAACATATCTTTTAAATTAAGATTTAAGCTTTCATCATTGCCGGCTAGTCTACCGATAGATTTGGTTGCATTATCAAATAAACTTCTTGCTTCATTTTTTAAATCTGTATTTTGCGCTGTTTCATGCGCTTTGGCTTCCATTTGTTTATCGATAGATTCATTATGTATGTCGGACGTCTTAGTTGATTGTGTAATTGCTGATGACATCTCCTCTTCACCTGTATTAGGTGCAACTGATTGCGTTTGTGTTGTCTCTTCTTTTTCTGTATTTCTTCGATGATTAAGACCTTCCATAGACTTACCTACTTTCACTTTTCATAATAAAACTATTTTAATTTAATATTGATGAATTTTCCATATTTTAATATAAATACTTTGTTCGATTGGGCGCTTTGTATTTCATATTTAAAAATCAATACCTATTTAACTTTTTATATTCCGAGCAATATTTTTATATAAGTATTTTAATGATATTCAATTCATTACAAACCCTTGATATTACAATTGTTATCGACCATCAAAATGTGTCTATACTGTGTCTATTATCAGAATAAAAAGATATTTCTAATTGATTTTAAACGTCGTTATGTTATATTTCTTGTAAGGGTTTACACAAAGTGTAAAAACGCTATATTTTATCAAATGTGATGGAGGTGACTTGCTTGAAACAAATCACATGGCACGACTTACAACATATCATTAAAGATGGTGATGTGATTGGTTTACCAGCATTAGCTGTAGCCAACTTACCCGCCGAAGTTCTACGTGCTGTGTTAGCGCAACATGACACATTTCATACGCCCAATGATTTAACGTTTATATTAGCGAATGATATTCATAGTTTAGGTGCCGCACCGGATTTAGATGATTTTATAGAACGTCGCATGATTAAACGTGTCATTATGAGTATTTTAACGGCTTCTTCCAAAACGGCACAAGCAATGAAAAATAATGACATTGAAGCTTATTTTTTACCACAAGGTATCATTGCAACTCATTATCGTCAGAGTAATCAATTATTACCTGGAGTTATTACTAAAATCGGATTAAACACAGCTGTTGATCCTAGATACGGTGGCGGTAAAGTAAATACACGAACAACGGATGATTTAGTTTCATTAGTAACCATCAACGATGAAACATACTTACATTACACATTCCCTAGCGTTGATGTGGCACTACTGAGAGGAACATACGCAGATCAACAAGGTAACATTTATTTAACTCAAGAAGCGTACTTGAGCGAGTGTTATCATGTCGCATTAAACGCGAAAGCCAATCATGGGAAAGTTATTGTACAAGTTAAAGATTTAGTTGACGACTATCAACTAAAACCGAATGAAGTTGTTATCCCAGGAAATCTTGTCGATTATGTATACGTCACAGAAGATGAAAAGAATCACCGCCAAGTAATTCAAAGTCATTATTTACCAGCCTTGTCTGGAGAAGAACGAATTGATGGAATACCTGAACCCGCATTACCTTTTAATAGTCGCAAATTGATTCTCCGACGTGCTGCTCAGTTTTTAACTTATGGCGATACAATTAGCATCGGTTATGGCATCAATAATGAACTCTCTAATTTATTGCATGAAGAATGTGTTGAACATGATGTGCAACCGATTTTAGATGTTGGCATTTTCGGTGGATTCGTTGGGAGTCGTGAACATTTTGGTATGAATTACAATGCAGATGTGCGCATGCCTCATGATCGAGCATGGGATTTTATTTATAACAATGGTGTATCAGTTGCCTATCTTAGCTTTGCTGAGGTTGATCAATACGGCAATGTCAACGTGTCTTACTTCAATGACCGACTAAATGGATGTGGCGGCTTTATAGACATTACGCAATCTGTAAATAAAATTATCTTTTCAGGTACTTTTGTAGCTGGCAGTCATGTCTCATGTCATAATCAACGATTAAACATTGAAACTGAAGGACAAAACCAGAAATTTGTATCAGATGTGAGCCATATCGACTTTAATGCACAATATTCACAATCACTCGAGCAAGAAGTCTATTTTGTTACTGATCGTGCAGTATTCGAACTCACCAATCAAGGCTTGAAACTAATTGAAATTGCACCAGGTCTTGATTTGCATAAAGATATTTTGAATCAAATGGCTTTTAAACCAATTATTGCTGATCATTTAAAATTAATTGATACCAGCATTTACAAAGAAAAATGGGGACAACTTAAACAATCAATTCATAAAGTATGAAAGTGAAGCTAAAGGGGGTATACTAATGAATTTCGATTGGATAAAAACGCGTTCAGACTTCGATGATGACAAGCCTGCCGTTATTGATCACGCAAAACAAACATCTTGGACATACCAACAACTCAATGCACGCGCTGATAATATGGCACATTATTTAACATCTCAAGGTGTTAAAAAAGGCGATGTTATCGGTATTTTTGCGCCAAATGATATTGCAATATTAGATTTATTATTTGCTTGTTTTAAAACAGGTGCGGTTTTTTTACCATTGAATTGGCGGCTTAACCCAAAAGAAATTGCAGCCATTGTGGAAGATGCACAATTAAAACTGCTCTTCTATGCTGAAAAACATTTAAGTTCACTCACCGATATTGACCAAAACTTATTGCATATGGATATTGATGTAGCGCAATATGATGAAATCGTAAATCCAGATTATCACCAACCTTTTCAAGCAACTCCTGTTGAACCACAAGACCTTGCAGCATTAATTTATACAAGTGGTACAACCGGATCACCTAAAGGTGTGATGTTCTCATATGAATCATTCGTTCATAACGGTGCAAACTTAGAGCTAACGTACAAGTTCAATTCAAACTATATTACGATTGTATCAACACCAATGTTCCATGTTTTAGGGTTTAACGATACTGTATTACCAGTATTAATGTCAGGTGGCACACTTATTCTTCAACGTTACTTTAACGGCGAAGAATTGAATGACATGATTGCACAATATCAACCTACATTTATTATCATGATTCCGACAATGTATTATAGTACGCTACGTGCTAGTAATTTTAATCCTGAAAATTTTAAAGCTATGGATTATATCATCCAAGGTGGTTCACAACCATTACCAAGTATCCAAGCAGCTTTTAAACAATATGGCATAAACATTATTAACGGCTATGGTTTAACTGAAGCACCTCTTGTACTTGTTAATACACCGGAAAATTCAAAACGTAAGCCAATGAGTATTGGTAAAGCAGTCATGTTCGTTGATGCACGTATCCTTGATGATAACGGTGAGGAAGTACCTACTGGTGAGATTGGCGAACTTGCAATTAAGGCTAAAAATGTCACGCCAGGATATTGGAATAAACCAGCAGAGACTGCCAAAGCATTTCATGGTCGTTATTTATTAACTGGTGACTTAGCGAAGATGGACGACGATGGCGATATATTTATTATTGACCGCAAAAAAGAATTAATCATAACTGGTGGCGAAAATGTCTTACCATCTGAAGTCGAAAATGCTTTAGCTGAGCATCCACTAGTAGACCGGTGTGTGGTCGTTGGCTATGATCATCCAAAATATGGTGAATCAATTGCTGCAGCCATTATACTTCGCGAAGATGAACCTCATTACGCTAAAATTTTAGATCAACATATGCGAAGTCGTTTAGCAGGTTATAAAGTCCCAAGAATGTATGTACCAGTGACACATATGCCGTTAAACAGTACGCAGAAACCAGATAAACTTGCGATTCGACAAATGATGAATGACAAAGTCTCACAAACACTTTAAAGGTGATAAAAATTTTTGATATTTAGTGTAAGCGTTTACAAATAAAGCGTGTTGTTTTTGAATTAAATGCATTTCACATTAGTATTCATATTATTTTTAGGAGGAATTTATATGGCATTTGAAAAAGAAACGGTCTTAAAAACATTATTTCCTGAAGATGTACTTAGTATTGCTAAAGGTTTAACAGACGGTGAAGTCGAATTTTTACAACAAGTAGATTCATTGCTAGAAAGTAAGTACCGTGAAAATATTAATCAACATTGGATAGACGCTACTGTACCCGAGGACTATTTTAAAGATCTGGGAGAATTAAATTATTTTAACAATCCATTACTTTACAAGGATCGTCCAAACGCCAAAATGCCTAGTCAACTATTTCAGTTTTTCATGTCTTACCTACTCGCGCGATTTGATATTTCCTTAGCTACCCTACTCGGTGTTCACCAAGGTTTAGGGCATAACACTTTCTATTTCGGAGGTAGCAAAGAACAAATTGCGAAATATGTACCTAAATTACAGTCACATGAACTGCGTACATGCTTTGCTTTAACTGAACCAGAACACGGTTCGGACGTTGCGGGAGGTCTTGAAACAATCGCTGAACGCCAAGGCGATACTTGGGTTATCAATGGTGAAAAGAAATGGATTGGTGGTGCACATGTATCTGATGTCATTCCAGTATTCGCAGTAAATAAAGAAACTGGCAAACCCCATTGCTTTGTAGTCAGACCAGAACAAGATGGCGTCGATATTGAAGTCATTGATAATAAAATCGCACTTCGCATTGTTCCTAACGCACTAATTAAATTAACTAATGTCAAAGTAGATGAAGCGGATCGCTTACAAAACATAACAAGCTTTAAAGATATTGCCAAAATTCTTTATTCAACGAGAGCAGGCGTTGCTTATATGGCTACAGGTGGTATGGCTGGCGCTTTACGTGCCACATTAGATTATGTCACTGAGCGTAAGCAATTTGGCAAACCAATTAGTAAATATCAGTTAATACAAGAAAAGCTAGCAATGATGCAAGGTAATTTAGCTCAAGCAATGGCAACATGTGCTCAATTAGCTAATATGCAAGCACATGGTGAATATGACGAGGTTGCAACTTCAACGGCGAAGATGATGAATGCCTTACGTTTGCGTGAGACAGTAGCTATGGGCCGCGGTATTACAGGTGGTAATGGCATACTAGCTGACGATTATGATATTGCACGTTTCTTCTCTGATGCAGAAGCGATTTACACGTACGAAGGTACACATGAAATTAATGCCTTAGTAATTGGACGCGCTTTGACTGGAGATTCTGCTTTCGTATAAATAGCAAAGAATTATATGAGATGCATTAATTTCACTAAAAAAAGACTTATTTTAAGCATAAAGCTTTTTCCTTAAATAAGAGGCTAAGATGACTGTCAAAGATACTTAATTAATTTTATAAAATAGCAACGTTATTCCAATTATCTTAATGGTTATCTTATCCTCAACTAAATTGGAGGAATCACTATGACAATTAATAAAGTAACCGTTCTTGGCGCAGGCACGATGGGCGCTCAACTGGCAGCACTCTTTGTGAATGCTGGACTTAAAGTAAAACTATTAGATATTGTAGTGGACAAAAACGATCCAAATCTCATTGCGAAAAAATCTTACGATAAAATTACAGATAAGAAACGGCCGCTACTATTCGACTTAAATCTAGCGAGTCATTTAACATATGGTAATTTTGATGATGACTTGGTAAATGATGATGCTGATTTATATATCGAAGCAGTCAAAGAAGATATTGAAATTAAGCATGCTGTTTGGCAACAAGTTCTACAACATGCTAAAGAAGATGCTTTATTCGCTACAAATACATCAGGTATTCCAATTAATGCGATTGCTCAAGCATTTAACGAGAAGGATCAAGAACGATTCTTTGGTCTACATTTCTTTAACCCACCACGTATTATGAAATTAGTGGAGTTAATACCTACGTCACACACGAAGGAATCTATTATATTAGATGTAAAAAATTTCGCGCAAAATGTGTTAGGTAAAGGTGTCATTGTCGTCAATGATGTGCCTGGCTTTGTCGCAAATAGAGTCGGCACGCAAACAATGAATGATATTATGTATCGCGCCGAGCAACACAAGATAAGCATTGTAGATGTGGATGCTTTAACTGGGCAAGCGATTGGTCGTCCTAAAACAGGTACATATGCGCTATCTGACCTAGTCGGTTTAGATATTGCAGTGTCTGTAATTAAAGGCATGCAACAAGTACCTGAAGAAACACCTTATTTTCATGATGTCAAAATTGTAAATACGTTGTTTGACAATGGCGCACTCGGACGTAAAACGAAACAAGGATTTTACAAAAAGGATAAAGAAACTAAAGCTCGACTTGTTTACGATGTTGAAAAACAAGATTATGTACCTGTATCGCAACCACAATTACCAATTTTAAATGAATTTAATAAAGACTTAGTGCATAACCTTGATACCATATTCAATGCGCAAGACGAAGCGGGACTATTTTTATGGGAGACATTACGTAATAATTTCTATTACTCTGCTATCAATGTACCTAAAGCTACCGATGATTTCCGAGACATAGACCGTGCGCTTGTCTGGGGGTTCAACTGGAAACTTGGTCCATTCCAATTATGGGATGCAATGGGATACGAACGTGTTAAAACACGTATGGAAGACGAACTTGGAGACTTACCACAATGGATTAGTGATTTAGATGGTGGCTTTTATAAACAAGATGAGACCATTGAATATGCAACACCTATTTCTCACTTCGTAAAAGATGAACTTTGGGATAAAGGTGATGCCAAACTTTCCGTAACTCATGATGATCAACTGTTACTGAAATTACAAAGTAAAAATAATGTCATTACCGATGAATTCAACGATGCGTTAGTTGATGCCATTGATTTACTGGAAAATGAACATTACACAAGTATGGTCATTTATGCAGATGGTAACAATTTCAGTGTGGGTGCTAACCTTTTCTTAATGAAAAAGGCGCATGAAGACGGTCTTGTAGATGATGTCGTTGCACAATCAATTGATAAATTACATTATAGCTTTAATCGTTTGAAGTATAGTTTGAAACCAGTAGTCACAGCTGTTCAAGGTCGTGCCTTAGGCGGTGGCTGTGAGCTTGTACTTTACTCACCTATTGTTGTCGCTGCAAGTGAAACATATATAGGTCTTGTTGAAGCAGGCGTTGGCTTATTACCGAGTGGCGGTGGCCTTGCAGAAATGGCTGATCGCATATTACGCACATCGCATAAGTTTGATGACAAACAAGCTTCCATGACAAAAGTACTGACGAATATCGCATTTGCGAAAGTCTCTACAAATGCCTTTGAGGCACGTCGTTATAGTTATTTACGTGATACAGATACGATTATTTTCAATACAGCACAACGTGTCGAAGTTGCGCTCAAACGTGCGAAATATGAAGCAGAAACAAACTATATTCCGAATCCTAGACATCAATATATCGCTTTAGGTGAAGACTTCAAAGCATTGATCCAAGGACAATTAGATGCGCAAAGACGGGGGCATTTTATTAGCGACCATGATTATCATATCGCCTTAAATATCGCCACAATTTTAGCGGGTGGTGATTTACCAAGAAATACATTTATCAATCAACGTTACATTCAATCGTTGGAGAAAATTGGCTTTATTGACTTACTAAAATCTAAAAAATCATATGAAAGAATTTCACATATGTTAAAAACTGGTAAGCCATTACGTAATTAAAAGATAGTCATTAAGAGAGGATGATAACCATGCAAGAAGCATACATTGTAGCTTATGGGCGTTCAGCCGCAGCAAAAGCAAAGCAAGGCGCATTATTCCACGAAAGACCTGATGATGTCGCAGCCAAAGTATTACAAGGCGTATTGAAACGTATTGACGGAAAATTCAATAAGAATTTGATTGAAGATGTCATTGTTGGTACGGCTTTTCCAGAAGGATTACAAGGACAAAACATTGCACGAACGATTGCATTGCGTACGGGATTATCTGACACGGTACCGGGTCAAACAGTGAATCGCTACTGCTCATCAGGATTACAAACCATCGCGATTGCAGCCAATCAAATTATGGCTGGTCAAGGAGATATACTTGTAGCTGGTGGCGTTGAATTGATGAGTGCCGTACCAATGGGTGGCAACGAGCCCACAAACAATCCAACCTTACAATATGATGATATAGGTGCGTCATATCCTATGGGTTTAACTGCTGAAAATGTAGCATCCCAATTTGACGTATCACGCGAAGATCAAGATGCTTATGCTGTCAGAAGTCATCAACGTGCCTATGACGCACAACGTGATGGTCGGTTCAAAGATGAAATTATTCCAATACGGGTAAACTCAGTTGAATATACAAACGCAGGACCAAAAGTACACACAAATATCTTTGACCAAGATGAATTTATACGCCCTGACACCACGATGGAGGCATTAGCCAAATTACGTACAGTATTTAAAGCTGACGGCACTGTGACTGCGGGAACATCTGCCCCACTTTCTGATGGTGCAGGATTTGTAGTTTTAATGTCTGGAGATAAAGTGAAAGAACTAGGCGTGACACCTATTGCACGATTCGTTGGTTATAAGGCAGTAGGCGTTGACCCGAAAATTATGGGTATTGGGCCTGCATATGCGATTCCTGAAGTATTGTCACTCAGCAATCTATCTGTTGAAGACATTGATTTGATCGAATTGAACGAAGCATTTGCTTCTCAAACGATTGCATCTATTAAAGAAGTAGGTCTAGATATATCACGTACGAATGTGAATGGTGGCGCTATTGCTTTAGGTCATCCATTAGGTGCTACAGGGGCAATGTTAACCGCGCGTTTACTTAATGAAATGGGTAGACGTCCCGATAGCCGTTACGGCATGGTTACGATGTGTATTGGTGTCGGCATGGGTGCAGCTGCTATATTTGAGTATGTGCGTTAGAATGGTTGATTTTGGATGAAGCGGATTCGTTAGGTTATTGAATGAAGTAGGCTGAAGTTGAAGCGGGTTGAAGCAATTTCGTTTTATTAATGAAGCTGTGTGAAATATAGTGATTGAACAAAAAAGTGGTTTAATGGGATGGTGGTTATTTCCGTTTTAGAATTTAACATTTACACGTCTAATTTTAATCATTGTTTTAAATTTTATGAATCGAAGCCCTTTGATTTAATAATATTTGCTAATGCTAGTAACTTATCTGATTGTTCATGTTTAAAATAAAGAAAACCACTCACATCAGTGTGTGTTCGAACTAGACTTGTAAGTTCCAGTTCGGTACGACTTTCTAAAGCAATTATTATTGCTGTGATTGTCGTATATCACTTAGATGTGCGTGGTTTATTTTAATAGGTTAGTAATATATTAGGTCATGTTATGTTTAAGACTATAATGAATAAATAATTTAGAAATATGCTTCCGATTGTTCGATGCTTTAATTCAGTTAGAAGCATCATAGAATGCATGATTACTGTTGTATAGATACATAATTCTTTGTATTGACTGTATGTCTTTGGATAGAGTTATAAATTTATTTTGTTACTCTAGGCCCATATGTCGCAGTACCATCTGCATGTGTTGTTACGTTATATGCGTTTGTTTCGCTTGGCTTTTTTTGTGTCGGGCGAGCGCCATATGATACTTGACCATTTGCATGTGTTGTTACGTTGTATGCATTTGTTTCGCTTGGCTTCTTGTATGTCGGGCGAGCTCCGTATGATACTTGACCATTTGCATGTGTTGTTACGTTATATGCATTTGTTTTGCTTGGCTTTTTTTGTGTCGGGCGAGCGCCATATGATACTTGACCATTTGCATGTGTTGTTACGTTGTATGCATTTGTTTTGCTTGGTTTCTTGTATGTCGGGCGAGCTCCGTATGATACTTGGCCGTTTGCATGTGTTGTTACGTTATATGCATTTGTTTTGCTTGGCTTGTTTTGTGTTGGGCGAGCCCCATATGATACTGTGCCATCTTGATTTGTCGTTACGTTGTATGCGTTTGTTTTACTTGGTTTCTTGTATGTCGGACGAGCACCGTATGACACTTGGCCGTTTGCATGTGTTGTTACGTTATATGCATTTGTTTCTGATGGCTTATTTTGTGTTGGGCGAGCGCCATATGTTACTGTGCCATCTTGATTTGTCGTTACGTTGTATGCATTTGTTTCACTTGGCTTGTTGAATCTTGGTCTCGCTTCATATCCAAATGTTCCATCGTTGTATTCACGGATACCTGTACCAGCATCTCTATATTTCACATACTTAGGTGTTTTGTTAAATTGCGGTCTCGGACCATATTTTGAAGCTTCTGTTGTTTCAGTTGCTTGAGGTTTAACTTCAATATCACTTGATTCTCCTTGAGTACCTTTCAACGTTGATTCAGTACCTTGTGGTTTTATTTCAAGTTTAGATGAGCTACCTTCAAGACCTTCTAAAATAGGGTCCGTTAACGGTGGGTTTGTATAATTATTGCTTAATGATGGGCCGCTTTGTTCCATTGTTGGGAAATCTGGACCTTGAACGATTTCACCTTGTAACGTTTTATTTTCCATAGTTGGATAGTCTGGACCTTTTACAATTTCACCTGTAATTGTGCCCTGTGGAATTTTAACTAATGGCTGTGCCACTGGTTGTGTTGTTTCTTCAGCTTTATCAACTGTAGTTTTATCCTCTTGCTGGTTTCCAACTTTAGGTAATTGAGGTTCTTCAACTTTCTTCTCTTCTTTTACAACATGTGCTTTTGTTTCAGCTTCACCATATGTTTTGACAGTTTTAGTTTTCCAAGAATTATCAGCCTTAGCAACCGCATCTTTAGTTTCTTTAACTAAAGCATCGAAGTTACTTTTATTCTCTTTTTTCTTAGTAAAGTCATGAATTCTAGGATCGTATTTCTTTATCGTTGTAGGTCTGTTTTGATTAGTATCTATAAAGAAATCATCAATGATTGAATTTAAATCTTTCATCATTTCATTTTTAATTCTTTCATTCGTAATTCGGTTAGGGTTATCAGAATCTCCAAGTATTAAATCCATTTTCATTCTAAGTTCTTTCGCATTTTCTCTATAATTCTGGTCGCCATAATACGTAGCTACAAGTGTGTCTATTTCACAAACAAAATCGTATATATCATCTGTAGCCTTAGTTTCTCTAGTTTTGTCAAAAGACTTCAAATCAGAATTTTGTAGTTGAACTTCGCTTACATTTTTACGAAACTCTTCTTCCGCATCTTTCAAAGATTTAGAAATCTCATTGTATTCTTCCATAGTTAGATTATATACACTAAATTCATGGAATGTTTGCATTTTTGGATAAGTTGGGTTTATCTCTTTGTGCTTTTTATACCACTCTTTATATTTCTCATACAGAGCTTTCTTTTTCTCCAAAAGATATTGATCTTCTGACAAAATTCTATCCATAAACTTATCTTTTGCATCTTTATATTCTTTCTCACCATATTGATACTCTTCAATTATTGCTAATGCTTTAGAAAATTGTGATTCTAGACTATCGATTTTCCCCCAAAAGTAACCATTAGAAATCGGTGTCCCATTTTTACTCCCAGCATTAACTTGTGATTTCCCATTATAATCCTTTGTTACTATCGCATCTGCTTTGTTATCCCATGTAAATAAGCTAGATGCAACTGCTAATGCGCCTAGCGAAATTATTTGCTTTTTCATAATTTTTTAATTCCTCCAAAATGTAATTGCCCAATCTACATTAAAGAAACAAAATATTAAAAGACATTAACTATATATTAACTAGAATAAACAAAGCATTAACTATCTTTTTGTTATAGTTAATTAGCTTTGCAATATACAATAGTGTATAATTTTTTTGATTAATGTACATCAAAGGAGTAACAAAGCATGACAACACAAATGAAAATCAAAACATATTTAGTTGCTGGTATTAAAGCGGCGCTCCTTGATACGACTGGTATTAAATTAGCAAGCAAATCTGAAACTACATCACATACGTATCAACATCAAGCGCTTGTAGATCAATTACATGAATTAATAGCAAACACTGACTTAAATAAATTATCGTACCTAAATTTAGATGCGTATCAAAAACGCGACATTTTAGCTGCGCACTATATTGTTAAATCAGCTATACGCACTAAAAATTTGGATCAAATGACTAAAGCGAAACATAGATTAGAAAGTATTTACGATTCAATTTCTAACCCTTTGCATTCACAAAACAATTAATAATTCACCAATAAATCATGTAAGTGTTTGTGACGCCAAATTGCCTTATAAATACTTGACACATGTTTATAAACGAATAAAACAATCGCTCATGCCATAGGCGCAACATTAAAAAGACCTCTGAAAGTATCATCTTGATAACTTTAGAGGTCTTTGTTTATATTATTCAAACAAAATTCTTATAGAACGATCGAAGTATGTTTCGTCTTTCTTTTCTTCTTTAATCTGATCAGCTAATGCTGGGTCATCTGTGATAATACCATCAACATTGGTTTGTAAGTATTTCGTTAAATCTTCTTCGCCGTTAATAGTCCAAGTATAGACTTCTTTATTTTCCAAGTGCGCTTGATTAACAAGTCTTGGCGAATAAGAAAAATCTTCGATGACAAAGAAATCTAATGATGTTTCTTTAAAATGACCAAACTGCAACGGAATGATATAACCACACTTGAGATATGACGCTTCTTTTTTCAACTTAGTCATCACATCATAATCCAATGACATCACACGATATTGATGTTCAACACCATGCTTTTTCAAAATATCAATAACACGTTGTGTATAATCTGCTGGTTCTTTACCATGTGGCTTTAACTCTACTAGTAGCTTCACATTTGATTGTTTAGCCGTTTCAATAAATTCGTCTAAGGATACAAGTTTTGCTTCATGTCCATTTTGACGCATTTTCAAACCGACGACATCTTTGAAATTAGATTCAGAAATATTTTTATTAACACCTGTTAAACGTTTCAAATTGTTATCATGACTAACAACAAATTGTTTATCTTTCGTCATAATTGTATCTAACTCAACGTATTCGACATTCGCTTTTGCAGCAGCTTTCAATGACGGAATAGAATTTTCAACGCCTTTATCTTCGAAACCACGATGGCCAATAATGGAGATATTTGTATTGATAGTATTATTGTAAAGTAAGTACATGTTATAACCGATAAAACATGTCACTGCAAGTACCATTGAAATTATAAAGAACCTAGACTTCCGTTTCGGTTTTGGGTATTTAAATTCTAAGCCCGGTTGGTCTAATACATTCTCTTGTTTTAAGTGCAGTACTAACACACTGATTAATGATAATTTCGTAAATAAATAATAGAAGAACAATGCGCTTTTCAATACAACAAATAAAATTGATGAGACTAAAAACTTATCTCCTTCTTCATCTACACAAATAGCAAGATATGTTGCTCCTGAAATAATTAATGTTAAAATCGCACCAATGATGAGTTCCAATATAACTATTTCTATAACAAGTCGAAACTTATTTCGCTTCGTAATTTGCCAACTTAGTCTCATATTTTTAAATAACGACTGGCGGTTTAAAATCGTTAACGGTAAAGTAAATATTAATTTAAAGTTTAATATAAATACAGCAATCATAAAGGTACCGTAAATGATTATACCTTTCGTCGTTTTCATAAGTTCTTCCGTTAAAAATTTAGGTATGTAAATATTTTTTGTTAATACTGAACTTAGTCCTAGGTTGGCAATGGGTATCATTAACATTAAATAAATGACAAAGAAAATAACTGGTACACCTACGAGTTTACGCACATTTACAAAGGCATTTTTAAAAATGGATTTAAATGTAATAATCTGTCGATCAAAGCCGGCATAAATCATATAAACTAACAATGAAAACTCTACATAAATCAGAAAAGCAACACTTAATATGAATATAATAAGAAGTATCACACTGGCAGGATGACTTACGATTTCCGTCCAATTGTTAATCGTAAGTTGGCTTTGCCCAGCTACTTTTAACATCATATTAAATAGTAAAATTAAGTATGTACTACTAATAAAAATCATGATTAACTGCAATAGTAAGGCATTAATGCTAAAACGCCCTTTATTTTGATACAGTAATTTAAATACTGCCCATATATCTTTACTAATTCTCTTCATAATCACGCTCCGCATTGCTTTAATATTAAGTTTCATCTTAATATTTTTCATTACTCAGGGTCAATAAAAATTTGAAAAGACTCATATTCATATGCAAGTATCAAATAATAACCCATTCGATGATATTGGAACCCCACCTTTAACAAGACATCACATTCTTTATCAGCATAGCTACTTACAAAAACGTCTTCCTTCAACCATTGTAGAAGTTGTCTCATATACTTACTACGTCTTGCTAATACTCTATACTCAATTGAAAAAGAAGCATATGCCCCTTCACTCTTGAAGTTGCATATGCTTTCTTTTCGGTCTGAATTGTATTTATAATTCAACGGGAATTTTCCCTTTGAAGTTAACATAACGGTAGGCTGCTTTAACAGCTTCATCATCGGGCGCTTCGACATCTTCTAATTCATATGCAATGCCCAATGTTTTCCACTTATGAACACCTAACTGATGATATGGCAGAATTTCAAACTTTTCGACGTTATCAAGAGAATTAATGAATTCCCCTAGTTTAATTAAATCGTCTTTATCATCAGAATAACCAGGCACAAGGACATGTCGAATCCATACAGGTTGTTTCATATCTGACAGTTTGCGCGCGAAGTTAAGGATGTGTGTATTAGGCTTTCCTGTCAATCTAATATGTTTGTCATTATCAATATGTTTTATATCTAATAATATCAAGTCTGTATGTTTTTGTAATTCTTCAAAATGCCTTTGAAATGCTTTTGTATCATTAGCACATCCAGCCGATGTGTCTAAGCAAGTGTGCACACCATTTTCTTTTAATTCCGCAAATAATTTTTCTAAGAATGGCATTTGTAACAATGGTTCGCCACCACTGACTGTTACACCGCCACCCGATGCATCAAAGTATGGTTTGTATGGTAATATTTCATTCACCATTTCATCAACTGTGACTTCTCTTGATGGCTCACTAATTTTCCAAGTATCTGGATTGTGGCAATACAAGCATCTAAGTAAGCATCCTTGTGTAAATAATATATATCTTAATCCCGGTCCATCGACAGTACCTAAACTTTCGACAGAATGTAAGTGTCCCTTAAGCATAGTGCTCCCACCTTAAATTTTGTTACATACTTTCATGGAATGTACGAGAAATTACATCTAATTGTTGTTCACGTGTTAATTTAATGAAGTTAACAGCGTAACCAGATACACGGATTGTTAACTGTGGATATTCTTCTGGATGTTCCATTGCATCTATTAATGTTTCACGGTTAAATACGTTAATATTTAAGTGGTGACCACATTGCATTGCGTAACCATCTAACATACTAGTTAAGTTACGGTTTTGATCTTCTGGTTCTTTACCTAATGATTTTGGTACGATACTGAATGTATTTGAAATACCATCTTTACAGCAATCGTAAGGGATCTTAGCTACAGAACTTAATGAAGATAATGCACCTTTTTGGTCACGGCCATGCATTGGGTTTGCACCTGGAGCAAATGGTTCGCCAGCTTTACGTCCGTCTGGTGTGTTACCAGTTTTCTTACCGTATACAACGTTTGAAGTAATTGTTAATACACTCATTGTATGTTCTGAATCACGATATGTTTTATGACTACGTAATTTAGTCATGAAGCGTTCTACTAAATCAACTGCGATATCATCTACACGGTCGTCATTGTTACCGTATTTAGGGAAGTCGCCTTCGATTTCAAAGTCTACTACAAGACCTTCTTCGTTACGAATTGGTTTAACTTGTGCATATTTAATTGCAGATAATGAGTCAGCTGCTACTGATAAACCAGCGATACCTGTTGCCATTGTACGTACAATTTCTGTATCATGTAATGCCATTTCAATACGTTCATAGCTGTATTTATCGTGCATGTAGTGAATAACATTTAATGAGTTAATGTAAACACCTGCTAGCCAATCCATCATTTGATCAAATTTCTTGAATACTTCGTCATATTCTAATACTTCGCTGTTAATACCTTCGAAGTTTGGACCAACTTGTGCACCAGATTTTTCATCTTTACCACCATTGATTGCGTAAAGTAATGTTTTAGCTAAGTTCGCACGTGCACCGAAGAATTGCATTTGTTTACCAATTGTCATCGCTGATACACAACATGCGATACCATAGTCATCGCCATAGCTTTCGCGCATAATGTCATCATTTTCATATTGGATAGAACTTGTTTTAATACTCATTTTTGCACAGTATGTTTTGAAGTTGTCAGGTAAACGTACTGACCATAATACTGTTAAGTTTGGTTCTGGAGCTGGACCTAAGTTATCTAATGAGTGTAAGAAACGGAATGAGTTTTTCGTAACAAGTGGACGTCCGTCGATACCTACACCACCGATAGATTCAGTTACCCAAGTTGGGTCTCCAGAGAATAATTCATTGTAATCAGGTGTACGAGCAAATTTAACAATACGTAATTTCATGATGAAGTGGTCAATAATTTCTTGAACTTCGCTTTCAGTAATAACACCTGCTTTAAGGTCACGTTCAGCATAGATATCTAAGAATGTTGATGTACGACCTAAACTCATTGCTGCACCGTTTTGTTCTTTAATTGCAGCAAGGTATGCTAAGTATAACCATTGAACTGCTTCTTTGAAGTTTTCTGCTGGACGGCTTAAATCGAAACCATATTTTTGTCCAAGTTCTTTTAATTCTTTTAATGCACGATATTGTTCTGATAATTCTTCACGTAAACGAATTACATCTTCTGACATTTCTGTAGACATCGTGTTGAAGTCATGCATTTTTTCTTCCATTAAGAAATCTACACCATATAAAGCTACACGACGATAGTCACCGATAATACGTCCACGTCCGTATGCATCAGGTAAACCAGTGATTACACCTGCTTTACGGCAGTTCAACATTTCTCTAGAATATGCATCGAATACACCTTGGTTATGTGTTTTACGATAATCTGTAAAGATTTTTTCAGTTTCTTCGTCTAATTCGTAACCGTAAGCTTCACAAGCTGCTTTCGCCATACGAATACCACCGAATGGTTGCATTGAACGTTTGAATGGCTTTTCAGTTTGTACACCTACAATTGTTTCTAAATCTTTGTCTAAATAACCAGCATCATGAGATGTGATTGTTGAAGCTACTTTCGTGTCCATATCCCACATGCCGCCACGTTCACGTTCTTCTTTCGATAACTGCATTACTTGTTCCCAAAGTTTAGAAGTTGCTTCTGTTGGTCCTGCTAAAAATGAATCATTACCTTCATAAAGAGTGTAGTTTAATTGGATAAACTCTCTTACATCTACGTGTCTGTTCCATCTTCCATTTTTAAATCCTTGCCAAGCTGTTGCATGATTTTTATTTGTTTCTAACATACTAAACGCCTCCATCTGTATAATGTTGTGAATTTGAAATGCTATGTTAACGTTTTCATAGTCATTGTAGCATGTTTGTTGTGATTTTTTTCACATAAATTATGTACAATTTTCATCAAATGTATGTCAAAACATAGAAACTGTACTAATTTGTGTAACAGTAATATGCTAATTGCATTCTGTTACACAACAGTTATAATGTTCACTATTTTCATTGCTTTAAAAGTTAATTTAGGAGTATATATTTGTTTATAAAAAATGATTGTTGATAAGCGTTAAATCAACACTTAGAAAGATTTACTTTTATATATGAAGAGACTGGATTAAATACTTTTATTGACGTAAAAATATACTTTTGAACCGTTCAATATCTTGCCGTTTTTTATATAACAGCTACAAATAAAATATAACAGTTTGATTTTACAGCCTCGGTAAATCGTCTTGACAAACAATAATTTTGTGCTATCACAACATTTGCAACGTCTTAACAAGTCATCTATAAACATTTCTAAATATTTAACATTACTTATGCGTCATTTATTGCTAAAATTATTGTATTAAAATATACATAGAATTGATGGGATATCATGAAATCAAAAATTTATATCTTGCTATTATTTCTCATTTTTTTATCATCATGCGCTAATACGCGTCACTCTGAATCAGATAAAAATGTATTAACAGTTTATTCTCCGTATCAATCAAACTTGATTCGTCCAATTTTAAATGAATTTGAAAAACAAGAGCATGTCAAAATTGAAATCAAACATGGATCTACTCAAGTACTGCTTTCAAACTTGCATAACGAAGATTTTTCGGAGCGTGGTGACGTCTTTATGGGTGGTGTGTTATCAGAAACAATTGATCATCCAGAAGATTTTGTTCCCTATCAAGATACATCTGTAACACAGCAATTAGAGGATTATCGCTCGAACAATAAATATGTTACTAGTTTTCTATTAATGCCAACAGTTATAGTAGTGAATTCAGATTTACAAGGAGATATTAAGATTCGAGGTTATCAAGATTTATTACAACCTATACTTAAAGGTAAAATTGCGTACTCAAATCCAAATACAACAACGACAGGCTATCAACATATGCGCGCTATTTATAGCATGCATCATCGAGTAAGTGATGTGCATCAATTCCAAAACCATGCGATGCAACTGTCAAAGACGTCTAAAGTCATTGAAGATGTTGCAAAAGGTAAATATTACGCAGGTCTAAGCTACGAACAAGATGCACGCACATGGAAAAACAAAGGTTATCCTGTATCAATCGTTTATCCAATTGAAGGAACAATGTTAAATGTTGATGGTATTGCTTTAGTTAAAAATGCACACCCTCATCCTAAGCGTAAAAAGTTAGTGCAATATTTAACAAGCCGCTCAGTACAACAACGATTAGTTGCAGAGTTCGATGCCAAGTCAATTCGAAAGGATGTTAGTGAACAAAGCGATCAGTCTATCGAAAATCTTAAGAACATACCTTTAATACCGAAATCTAAATTACCGGACATTCCACATCATAAATTTTTGGAGATGATTCAATGACGGCATACAAACCTTATAGACATCAATTGAGACGATCGTTATTTGCGTCTACTATTTTTCCAGTATTTTTAGTCATTATTATTGGACTAGTAAGCTTCTATGCCATCTATATTTGGATTGAGCATCGTACGATTCATCAACATGTTGATGAAAGTCAGTCATCTTTACATCACACTGAAAAGCAGATTCAGACATTTATTACACAGCATAATAATTCGTTTCAAGAGCTCGATTTAACAAATCATCATGATGTTACCGCTACAAAACGTGAATTATTAAAATTAATACACCAACAGCCCGCAACACTTTATTATGAATTATCTGGACCAAATCAGTTTATAACCAATAATTATGAACATTTAAACACTAAAAATATGTATTTATTTTCAACGCATCAGCTTAAATTCAATAATAGTACATATATGCTTAAAATTTATATGGCTAACACCCCACGTTTAAGTGAAATTAAGAAAGATAGCCGACAATTCGCACTTATCGTTGATCAATATGACAATATTTTATACGCCAACGATGACCGTTTTACTATAGGTGAAAAGTATAGACCGCAACAATTCGGATTTATGAATGAATCTGTAAAATTAAACCATGCTGACCATCGTCTCATTATTTATAAAGATATACATGAAAACATTGAAGATGGTATCACGTTGTTAATTGTTATGGCCGTAGTTCTTGTTTTACTAGTAATATTTGGTTTCATTAGCGCAGATAATATGGCTAAACGACAAACAAAAGATATCGAAACGATTATTCAAAAAATTTACTATGCCAAAAATCGTCATCTAGGTACATATACGCCTTTAAAAAACAACAGTGAACTAGAAGAAATTAATAATTATATTTACGATTTATTTGAATCAAATGAGCAACTGATCCATTCTATTGAGCATACAGAACGTCGCTTGCGTGATATTCAGTTAAAGGAAATAGAGCGCCAATTCCAACCTCATTTCCTATTCAATACGATGCAAACAATACAATATTTAATTACGTTATCTCCGAAATTAGCACAAACTGTGGTCCAACAATTATCGCAAATGTTACGTTACTCATTACGTACAAATTCACATACAGTGGAATTAAACGAAGAGCTGAACTACATTGAACAGTATGTTGCGATACAAAACATCCGTTTTGATGACATGATTAAGCTCCATATCGAAAGTTCTGAAGAAGCGCGTCACCAGACAATTGGTAAAATGATGCTTCAGCCACTCATAGAAAATGCTATTAAACATGGTAGAGATACTGAGTCATTGGACATTACTATACGCCTGACATTGGCACGTCAGAATTTACATGTTTTAGTTTGCGACAATGGTATCGGGATGTCGTCATCTCGCCTGCAATATGTACGCCAATCTCTTAATAATGATGTATTTGATACTAAGCATTTGGGATTAAATCATTTACACAATAAAGCAATGATTCAATATGGTTCACATGCACGACTTCATATTTTTTCAAAGCGTAATCAAGGTACGTTAATTTGTTATAAAATACCACTTTCAAGGGGGAATGTAGATGTTTAAGGTAGTTATTTGTGATGATGAACGAATTATTCGAGAAGGATTAAAGCAAATCATTCCTTGGGGAGACTATCATTTCAATACAATATACACTGCTAAAGATGGTGTTGAAGCATTATCACTAATTCAACAACATCAGCCAGAATTAGTAATTACTGATATTCGTATGCCACGTAAAAATGGCGTCGATTTACTCAATGATATTGCGCATCTAGATTGTAATGTCATCATATTATCGAGTTACGATGACTTTGAATATATGAAAGCCGGCATTCAACATCATGTTCTTGATTATTTATTAAAACCAGTAGACCATGCACAATTAGAAGTTATTTTAGGAAGACTTGTCCGTACCTTATTAGAGCAACAATCACAGAACGGCCGTAGCTTAGCACCTTGTCATGATGCCTTCCAACCATTATTAAAAGTAGAATACGATGATTATTATGTAAATCAGATTGTTGATCAAATTAAGCAATCTTATCAAACGAAAGTGACTGTTTCAGATTTAATTCAACATATCGATGTTAGTGAATCGTATGCGATGCGAACATTTAAAGATCATGTTGGTATTACAATTGTCGATTATTTAAATCGCTATCGTATTTTACAATCTCTGCAATTGTTAGATCGACATTATAAGCACTATGAAATTGCAGACAAAGTAGGCTTTTCAGAGTATAAAATGTTTAGCTATCATTTTAAAAAATATTTACAAATGTCGCCAAGTGATTATTGTAAGCAAGCAAAATATATTAACAAATAACTAATGATTATGGCGCCTCCATTTTGTTCTATGAAAAAGCGGACTGCTAGAGAAGTTTTCACTTTTCTTTCAGTCCGCTTTTTAGAGAGTTTAAATATAAAACAATACTCCCTACAATATCGACACCGCTATATGTCTTTATTGTAAGGAGTAAATTCATTGAGTCACCCTAAGTCGGGCAAATAAGGATACTTCATAACAGGGAATTATGATCTGCCCCGAGACATAGAGATGATATATTTGCAAGGGTAGAAGCAGTATCTTTCATCTCTTCACGCACATGCCGTCGGGGCAGGATTGCCAACTATACTGCAATAAATTGGCGATACTTTTAATCCGATTGATATTAGATTTTTAAACTTCTAATTTTCTTTTCTTCATAGAAAGCAACGATTCCTAATAGAATCATGCCTAGGAATAATGCAACATAGAAGACGATGAAAACATCTGTCCATCCACTTAATGTATATCCAAAGATGTTTAAACCGTTACGTGTTGGATCAGCAATAGCCGCCAAACCAACTTTCGCCATTGAGTCACCGAATAGATACGCGAATGAACCTGTCATTCCGTTTGCTACACTGATGGCATTTTTAGGAACAAAACCAGTCAATGATACACCAATTAATAATTGCGGACCAAAGATTAACGCACCTAATGCAAACAATGAAATGTTAACCATCATGACACTTGTAGCATTTGTGTAGAATAAGACAACAAATGTAATCATAAACATACAGCCAATAGCTACAATTGCACGACGACCTTTTAATAAGTCTGATACGTAGCCCCATAATAAACTTGCAACTAATGCACCAATTTCAAAGTAGAATATCGTATTAACTGCATCGCCTTTACTAAAGTGTAAATGCTCTGACACATATAACGGTGCCCAGTTATCAATACCGATTCGTACAATGTATACAAAGACGTTTGAAACACATAGAATCCATATAACAGGATTTCCCAGGATATATTTTTTAAAGATCTCCCATTTCGTCATACCTTGAGAATCAATATTTTCTTTATCGACCGGCTCTTCCCAAATTTCTTCAGCACGATTCCATCCTAATTCTTCTGGATCATCTTTTCCGATAAATAATGTTGCGATACCAATAAGTAATGCAATCACCGATGGGAAAATGAACATCCCTATAACATTTCCATGGAAGAATACATTAGCACCCCAAAGTGCAACACCACCTGCAATGGCACCACCGATATTATGTGATGTATTCCAAAATCCTAAGTATCGGCCACGTTTCGTTCTTGGCGCCCATCTTGAAATCGTTGAATAACTTGCAGGTCCACCAACTGATTGGAACACCCCGTTAAGTCCCCAAAGTACAATTAATAATCCCATTACAGAACCAAAGTAACTTAAAACAAATCCCATAATTAAAACTGTAATCGCAGATAAGATAAGTAAGAACGAGATAATACGTTTTGTGTTACGTCCATCGACAAAATATCCAAGTAATGTTTTCCCTAAACCGTACGTGATACTAAATGCTAATCCGATATAACCAAGTTCTAATGTAGATAATCCGATTTCCTCTTTTAAAAACGGTTGGGCCGCCTTAAAGTTGTTTCGAATTAAATACATAGCCATATAAACAAAGAACACTACAAAGAAAGCTTGCATAAAGTTTCTAAGCCATAATTTACGTTGTACCGATAATGGAATGCCTTTGTTCGGAATCTTATGGATATCAAAAAAGTTCATCTCTGTCACCTCAATCATTTTCGTTAAGCCAAATATATCACGTCGGTGTAAGCGCTTAATATCCTTAAAATTATTAAATTATCCAAAATACTGAACATAAACACATACTTAGAAACATATTTATGTACTAAAATTAATAAATAGTTAATAGTATTTGACAAGTTTTATCTATAAAATACTTTATGTTGTCAAAATCAACGCTTATACATATGACATAATGACGGAGGACATCATGATTCTATCTATATTACTTATCTTTTTCTGTATCAGACTTGTCAGCTTAAAGATATCTATTAATCACTCAAAACAATTAAAAGCAGACGGTGCAGTTGAATATGGCGTTAAAAATTCGAAGTTTTTAGCAATAACACACGTTTTAATTTATGTATTGGCTGGTGTAGAGGCATTTATTAATAAAGATACATTTAGCTTTGCAAATGGTATTGGCTTAGTTATATTAATCTTTGCTTATATCATGTTATTTATGGTTATTAAAACTTTAGGTGGTATTTGGACATTAAAATTATTCATTTTACCTAACCATCCTATTATTAAATCTGGATTATATAAAATTACAAAACACCCAAATTACTTCTTAAACATCATTCCTGAATTAATCGGTGTATTATTATTAACACACGCAACATATACAACTATTTTATTAGTACCGTATGCGTATTTCTTATATGTACGTATTAAACAAGAAGAGAAATTAATGAATATTTAAAAATGAAAGCCTGTCATCACATTAGTCGCCATCGACGTCCATCTTTAAAGTGCGCTCTGAAATATTATATTCAGAAACCTTTAAAGTATGTCGTGTCTATGACCATTGTGACAACAGGCTTTTTTATTATCATATACCTCACCATTGAAAAGGTTATATACTCTTTTCAATGGTAAGGATTGTTACTGTGAATGGGTATGACCATCGCTATATACTTATATAAAGTACACCTTCTTTACAAACAATGACATGATTTAAGGTGTGAAATTTTTGGCAATGGCTTGGCGGCATATGCATTTATTCAACACTGCCACCAGTCTTACTTCAGACAAACTTCAGACTAACCTCGAGTTCGTATTATGCCCACCACATGTCTGCTGGCTTGTCGTAAATATTAACAGATTTCAAAGTTTGACAAGCTTTTTGGAAACCTTCTTCTACTGACATAATAGGATCTTCATGTTCAATACTTAATACATAATCATATCCATTAATAATAAGTTGACTTATGATATCTGCCCATACATATGGACTATGTCCATAACCAACTGTACGGAATGTCCATGCTCTTGTCGCAACGTTACCATATGGTTGCATATCAGTTAAACCATACATATTTACATTTTCTTGATTAATATACGTATCTTTAGCATGGAAGTGATGAATTGCATTTGCTTGGCCTAATATGCGAATCGCAGCAATTGGGTCAATACCTTGCCACCATAGATGACTAGGATCTAAGTTAGCACCGATATATTCATTTGTAGCCTCACGTAACTTCAACATTGTATATGGTGTATGCACTAAAAATCCTGCATGCAACTCTATGGCAATTTTTACATCTTGCTCTTTTGCAAACTCAGCTAAATCTTGCCAATATGGTATCAACTTTTCATTCCACTGATAATCATAAATTTCAGAGTAGGCTGTTGGCCAAGGTGTAACAGGCCAATTAGGCTTTTTAGCGGTATCATCTGATCCTGCAATGCCAGAAAATGTATTAACAACTGGCACGTCTAATAGATTTGCTAAACGGATTGTTTTACGTAACGTTTCATCGGCTTCTTTCGCTTCTGTCGGATCTGGAGAAATTGGATTGTTATGACAACTGAAACCACTTATTTGTAAGCCTCTGTCTGTGATTGACTTCATAAATGCTTGGCGCTTGTCTTCATTTTCTAACAACTCATCTAACTTACAAAATTTATCTCCTGGGTTACCACCTGTTCCAACTTCAATCATATCCAATCCAGATTCTGAGACATAATCTAACATATCTTCAAAATTTTTATCGTAAAATAATACTGAAAATACACCTATTTTCATTGAAAAGCACTCCTTCTTTTTATATTGAGAATTTTGTATCATATATGATAATCATTAAAGTTGTATACTCTTATTATCAAGATCACTACGATAAATCGCTTCTATAAGGGCATTTACATTGCGTGCTTCTTCCGGTTTCACCACAATCTCTTCTATACCTAAACACGCATTGACAAAGTTACGCGCCTGTCTCTCACCAGCAATGTCTTCGTTATGCTCAACATTAGCTTTGCTTTCAAAAATAGTTCCAAAGCGGGGCTCATATATTTCAAATGGAAATAAATTGATACCGCCATCTTCGCCTGATAAACTAACGTGCACCTTATCTTCCTTTATATTTGCAGACCACGAACATTCAAACTGCATGCTTGCTCGATTGGCAAATGTCATATAACTAGTAACATGATCATCGACATCAAATTTAGTATGATCAAATGTTCCCCAATCATTAATTTGATTCGGTTGTTTACTCAATTGATTATATGTTTTTCCTAGCACTTCATGCGGCACCATATCTTTACCTAATAGCCACAAAGATAAGTCTAACAAGTGGCAACCATAATCGATTAAACTACCGCCACCTTGCAACGCTTTATTGGTAAAAACACCCCACCCAGGTACTTTACGCCTACGCATCGCTTGTACACGTGCTACTAAAGGTTTACCAACCACACCTGCTTCAATTGCTTTTTTAGCAGTCATAGCGACATCTGTGTGACGATAATGATAAGCGATAGTTAATAATTTGTGATTTTTATTAGCCGCTTCAATCATGCGATCACACTCTTCCGTCGTCATTGCCATTGGCTTTTCGCATAAGACATGGACACCATGGTTCAATGCTTCTATAGAAAGATCAGCATGGAATTTATTGGGTGTACAAATGACCACCGCATCAACAAGTTTAAACAGCTCGCTAGGTGTCTCAACTGCCTGAGGTATATTAAAGCGCTTCGCAACATCAATCATCTGAACTGTATTAATATCTTGTACTGCAACTAATGAGACTGTGTCTTTGAGTTTCAGCAATGCTGGAATATGACGGTCTTGTGCAATGCCACCAACACCTATCACACCAACTTTTAATTTTGTCATGATGTGCCTCCTTACCGTATGATGTTATTCAAAGTAAATTGCTTTGCCTGATTTTGCAGACTGATAAATCGCTTCAAGAATTTTTGTAACTACCATTGCTTGTTCCGGTTTCACAACTGGTTCAGTATCATTTACAACTGCATCAATCCAAGCTTTTGCTTCTTCTTCAGCTTCATCCACTTCATTACCTTCATAAAAGTCGACGCCTTTGTTTTCCAATTCAACGTGTTTGGTATAAAGTGTACCCATGTCTTCACCATGAATACGTAGACCATCTTTCATATCAGCACCTGCTTTAGTTCCTGATAATGAACATTTTGCCTCATCCACTTCTAAAGAATTAATCGCCCAAGCGGATTCTAAAATGATCGTCGCTCCATTCTTCATTTTAATAAATCCAAACGCAGAATCTTCAACTGTAAATTCATCTGGATTCCATGAACCCCAAGCGTTTGCCGCATCATGCTGTTTATTTAATTTATGGAATGTTGAACCCATCACTGATTCTGGTTCATAATTATCCATCATCCATAACGTTAAATCTAAAGCGTGTGTACCGATATCGATTAATGGTCCTCCACCTTGAGCTTCTTCGTCTAGAAAGACACCCCATGTTGGTACTGCTCGACGACGAATGGCATGTGCCTTTCCGAAGTAAATGTCTCCTAAGTCGCCACGTTGCGCTGCTTGATGTAAAAATTGACTATCTGCTCGGAAACGATTTTGATAACCTATTGTTAATTTTTTACCTGTTGATTTAGCTGTATCTATCATTTTTTGAGCTTCTGCTGTCGTTTTAGCCATTGGTTTTTCACACATCACATGTTTACCGGCATGCAACCCTGCTACAGTAATTTCACAATGCGAGTCATTTGGCGTACAAACATGGATAACATCAATCGTGTCATCTTTTAACAATGCTTTGTAATCATCATAAACCTTTGCATTGTCAGTTCCGTATGCTTCTGCCGCACTCGCTGCTTTCGAAATGTCTACGTCACAAAATGCGATCATTTCAACATTTTCAACTTTTTGTAAACTTGGCATGTGCTTGCCATTCGCAATACCACCACACCCAATGATTCCAACTTTAATCGTCATCATAACGTCCTCCTTTTAATCTTTATCGTCATTAGTGGTTCTTTATCATTTCTGTCCCGCTCCTAATTTCAAACTAACCTTTTGTCGCACCTGTTGTTAAACCTGATACTAAATAGCGTTGCAAGAACAAGAATACGATTGCTATAGGTACTGCAATCATAATTGCCCCTGCTGCAAACACTGTGAAATTATTTGCATACTTATCATTAATAAAGTTGAACAATCCAACTGCTAATGTGAATTTTTCAGGACTTCTTAATAGTATTTTAGGTAATATAAAGTCCATAAATGGCCCCATAAAATTGAACAAAGCAACAACTGCTAAAATCGGCTTAGCTAATGGAAGCATAATTTGTAAGAAAATACGCATATGCCCTGCACCATCAATTTTGGCAGATTCATCAAGTTCTTTTGGAATCGTATCGAAGTAACCTTTCACTAAAAAGGCATTCATCGGTATTGATCCACCAATATATACCAGTGTTAGTCCAAATAAAGAATCTAATAATCCAATTGTATTTAGCAAAATATAGATTGCGACCATTGCCATTAATACAGGGAACATTTGTAAAATCAAAAATGTAATCAGCCCGTATTTACGACCAACAAAGCGATATCTAGAAAAAGCATATGCTGTTAACGTGACAAATATCACACTAAACAGTGCATTTGCAGATGCTACGATAAGCGTATTTTTATACCAAGTCAGGTATTGACTACTGTCATCGAATAGTAAGAATGCATAATTTTTAAATGTTGCATTGTCTGGTATCATTTTGGCACCATACAAGTTCGTACCTGGATTAAGGGAAATGCCAAATGTCCACAGTAGTGGATATAAAATGATGACAAACATCATCGCTATAAAACTGTAAATACCGATTGCTTTTAATATGTTTTTCTTCTTTGTCATCTTATAAACCTCCCTCATCTTTAAACGTACTTGTACGTCTGAATTGAATAAATGCGACAATAGCAACAATAAATCCAATAATTAATGACACAACTGCACCCATGTTGAAGTTGTTAAACTCAAATGTCAGATTATACACCCAAGATATCAAGATATCTGTACTACCAGCATTCTGTCCTGACACTGGTGGACCGCCTTTATTAAATAGATAAATAAGATTAAAATTATTGAAATTACCTGCATATTGCATAATTAACAATGGCGCTGTGGCGTAAATGACATGCGGGAATGTGATGTTTCTAAACTTTTGCCAACTAGACGCACCATCCATATCTGCTGCTTCGTACCAATCTGATGAAATACTTTGCAGTACTCCAGTGAACAGTGCAAAGACAAATGGGAATCCAAGCCATACTTGAATGCCGATTAATGCCACTTTTGCCCAAAACGGATCACTTAACCATGCTGGTGCTACACCTAATAAAGGTTGCAAAATATCATTATTTATCGCACCAAATTCATCATTAAATAACGCTACAAATATTAAAATTGTCACAAATGATGGTACAGCCCAAGGTAGGATTAACACAGTACGGATAAATTTCTTACCTTTGACGACAGGGTGATTTACAATAATTGCCAAAAACAGCCCTAATGCAATTTGAAGTGTCGTTGCAACAAGCGTCCATACTAATGTCCAAGTAATAACACTGAAAAATGTTTTACGCCAAACGCCAATTGTGAATAACGTTTTAAAGTTATCTAAACCAACCCATTCTAATGTGTGTCTCGGAGGCGCGTTGTATAAATTGTAATTTGTAAATGCTACTCCAAACATAAATATTAATGGAAATACAACTACAAATATCAATAAGAATGTACCTGGTGAGATTAGTAAGTATGGGAACGTCTTGTCCCATGTTGCAACCATACGTGCCTTCGGATCCTTTATTTCCTCATTGCGATTAAATCGTTCAGCATTACGATATGCATCTAAAATATTAATGACATATAGCATGATTGCAAAAGCAAAGAGTAAGATAGAAATAATACCTTGTGCAAGTAAGACACGAGAATCGTCTAACTTAGGTACTGTCCCTAATGTGAACAATCCCCAAAAACCAATATTTAAAAAGCTATAAAATACAGAAATAAAACTGATGAAAAAGATAAAAAATATCGTACCTTTAATGGGTCTTTTATTATAAAACTGTCCCAAACCAGGTATAACAGATAATAATGCCGCTAATTTAGGGTTACGTTTCGTCATAACTAATCTCCTTTCTTATCATTTTGTGATGGATGAAGAATCTTAATATTTTGCGTTATATCATTCGTCGCCTCATCTAACGCTTGTTTAGGATTCTTACCATTTGAGATAAATATGCTTGCATTGCCCATCGGTTCCCAAACTTGTCGCATTTCAGGAATATTAGGCATCGGTTCAGCATGACGTGCTTGCTTTTCAAACACTTTTAAATTTGGATTAGATGATTTCACGTCAACACGTCCAGTAATTTCGCTCATTTCATCTGTATATTTTTGTAATGTATCTTTACTAGTGATATACAGCATTAAATCTTTAGCCCAATACTTATGTTTACTATATTCAGATAAATACCAACCACGTACACCGAGAAATGGTTTCATAGGTTTGCCACCATCTGTAGGTAATGTTGTTACTCCTAAATCTTTACCAAACGTTTCTTGATATTCATTAATGTTCCACGGTCCAGTGACAAATTGTCCTACTTTTCCTTCTTTAAAAAGACCAATCATGACATCATGTGTTGCTGCCTTAGGAAGATACCCTTTGTCGTACCATTTTTGTAATCGTTCAGCATTTTTGACGACATGTTTTGAATTTAGTCCTAGCTGATGAATATCATATTCACTGCCATTTTTCTTGAAAATATAATCATCATTGCCGAATAAAAACGGATAATTAAAATAGAAATTTTTAGCATCAAATAACATACCGTATTGTTTCTTTTTACTATCAGTTAGTTTGGCAGCATTAGCTTCAACTTCTTCTAACGTTTGCGGTGCATTTTTCACTAATTTTTTATTATAGAAAAGTGCGGTTGTTTCAACGATAGCTGGCAATGCTAGTTGCTTATTGTCATAATTCATCGCTTTAAGTGCTTGCTTATTGAAACCTTTCAACTCATCTTTTGATAATTTGATTTCAGCAGCTAAGCCTTGTAGATAGGCACTTCCAGTATTATCATGTGCTAAGAAAAAGATATCTGGACCTTTTCCTGCAGGAGCGTCTAGCGAAATATTTTCTAGTTGATCATTTTGACCAATATTTACAAGCTTTACTTTGATGCCAGTTTTTTTAGTATATTGATCCGTAATTTTTTTATAAAACGCCATTTGCTTGTCGCCATCCACCCACATCGTAAGTTGGTTAGGCTTGTCTTTAGAATTATCTTTATTCAATGCTTTATCAATATCTTCTTTCGAACGATTAGGGCCACATGCAGTTACGATTAATAACATTACCACGGCTAACGTGATACATTTTAAAATTTTAGACATGAATACTCCCCCTTAGACGATACGATTTCCTGTTTTTTCATCAAAAAAGTGACACTTATTCATATCAAATGCTAGTGTAATCTTGTCGTTCGCCATCACTTGTGTTCTTGAATCTAATTTAGAAATCAATTCTATTCCTTGGAATGTACTATGTACCATGATTTCTGAACCTAACAGTTCGGATACAGCTACTTCAGATTCAAATTGTGTCTCTGGAGAAGTTTGAATAAATATTGGTTCTTCATGAATGTCTTCAGCTCGAATACCTAAAATAATTTCCTTGTCTAAGTAGCCAGCAGCTTTTAACTTTTCAAATTTTTTATTATGTAATTTAAAATGATGTGTTCCTACCTTCAATCCGTCCATTTCAACTGTAGCATTCAACATATTCATTGCTGGTGAGCCGATAAATTGCGCCACAAATATGCAATTAGGGGCATCATATATTTCTCTAGGTGTGCCGACTTGCATAATGTCGCCATCTTTCAAAACAACAATTCGACTAGCCATCGTCAATGCTTCAGTTTGATCATGTGTAACATAAATTGTCGTAGTATTAAGTCGCTTATGTAATTTCAATATTTCTGTGCGCATTTGTACTCGAAGCTTCGCATCAAGATTCGATAATGGTTCATCCATTAAAAAGACTTTCGCATCCCTAACAATAGCTCTGCCCAAAGCAACACGTTGACGCTGTCCACCAGATAACGCTTTTGGTTTACGACCAAGATACTCAGTTAATCCTAATATTTCAGCTGCTTCATTGACTTTTTGTTCAATCTCTTTTTTATTTACTTTACGTAGCTTTAGCCCAAATGCCATATTTTCAAATACAGTCATATGTGGATATAATGCATAGTTTTGAAATACCATCGCAATATCTCTATTCTTTGGTTCAACATCGTTCATGCGTTCCCCATCAATATAAAAATCTCCAGATGTGATAGACTCTAGTCCAGCAACCATTCGTAATGTTGTTGATTTACCACATCCCGATGGACCAACAAATACAATGAATTCTTTGTCAGTAATATGTAGATTAAAATCTTTCACTACAGTATTGTTGTTATCATACGTCTTTTTAATATGCTCTAACTTTAGTTCTGCCATGTTATGCCTCCCATACTTTGTTTACAGTTTGATTGTGCAATACACTTTGTGAAAACGTTTGCACAAATACTTACATAAATCATATATTCAGTCATTATTAATGTCAATCATAAATTGGAAACGTTTACATTACTGTCAGAATTAAACTTTTATACAGAAAATTGATATAGCGCACAACTATTTTTAGTGTGGCAATAATGATTTTTTACGTGCGATATTTCACTGCCAATGCTAACAACCTTGTCTTACATTTTAAGTAATATCTAAATCAAACAAGTATGACTTAGCATTACGATTTTCATTGAAAAAAGCAACCATTATGTAAGTATCATACTCACACAATGATTGCTTAATTTTTTAGACTGCGGGCACTCTTCTATAACTACAAATCATATAGGCTACGTTCCCCATCAGGTAACTGATCGATAAACGGTTTAGGATCTTCTGCATATGCATTACCTACGCCACCCTTCATTCTTTGAAAATGTAAATGTGCGCCTGTCGTTTGTTTACCTGTATTACCTGAATATGCAATAATATCACCTGCTTTGACTCGATCACCTACTTTGACATTATATTTGTCTAAGTGTAGATACCACTGGTGATATTCTCCATTGTCTTCGGTAATCTGTAATACCTTGCCGCCTAATTCATTATTAAAGATACGTGTTACTTTACCATTCGTCGGCGCTTTAATTGGTGTACCTTTTGGCAATGCAAAATCAACTCCATAATGCTTACCATCAAATGGTGAATGTTGATATTTACCAAAAGTCTCTGTAATCCGACTCCCTCTAAAAAAGTCTTCCCATTTTGAGTGTCCTTGTCCTTTATGATTTTGTGTCAATTTATCGGTATATTGGTTAAACCATTTTTGAATGTCATCTATATAAATAATAGTGAAAGAAAAATGATAATTGTTGCCAAAATACGTTTTGGTCGCTTTGTCATAGTGGCATCCATCCTTCATATATTTTGGGTATTAAGTATATATTCTAAATCAACTATTTCATAATTAAATGCACTCATACTTTAGTAGTACTGCCAAATATAGATGAAGAAAATGATGGTAATTTGAATATTTTTATTGATATCAAATTTTATATCTAATATAATAATTATACTCAAGAAAATAACAGAAACAGAGGAGAATTTTCAAATGGCAAAAGTATTATATATTACAGCACACCCTTTTAATGAACTGGTATCAAATTCTATGGCGGCTGGTAAAGCATTTATCGAAACATATCAACAACAACATCCTGATGATGAAGTGAAACATATTGATTTATTTGAAACTTATATTCCAGTTATTGACAAAGATGTATTAACTGGTTGGGGAAAAATGAGTAATGGCGAAACGTTAACTGATGATGAACAAATGAAAGTTTCAAGATTGAGTGACATTTTAGAAGAATTTTTAAGTGCAGATAAATATGTATTTGTAACGCCTATGTGGAACCTTTCTTTCCCACCTGTAGTTAAAGCATATATTGATGCTATTTCAATTGCAGGTAAAACTTTTAAATATTCTGCTGAAGGACCTCAAGGTTTGTTAACTGACAAAAAAGTATTACACATTCAATCACGTGGTGGATATTATACTGAAGGACCTGCTGCTGATTTTGAAATGGGTGACCGTTATTTAAGAACAATTATGACATTCTTAGGTGTGCCATCATATGAAACAATCATTATTGAAGGACACAATGCTGAACCTCATAAGACTGAAGAAATTAAAGCAACTAGTATTAATAATGCTGAAAAATTAGCAACTACATTTTAAATTTTTAATTACACTGTGTGACTCCTCAACGTCATGCAGTTTTTTATTGTATCTCTTTTCCGCTTTTTATAAATATCTATTATTTTCATAAATTTAAAATTTGATATTCACTTTAATACTGATGTAAATATTTTTCAAAATATATTATTATAGTGTTAATGAAGTATTTTGAGAAACGGTGGGAATGTATGAAAGCACATAAAATTTTCTGGTTAAACTTAGCAGCAATTATTATTATTTCAATTGTAGTCAGTGGCGGTATGTTTTTGGCAATGAAGTGGGAACAAATTCATTTGAAAGATGGTCTTAAAAAAGTACTAAGTACGTATCCTATTAAAAACTTAGAAACGCTTTATGAAATTGATGGTCACGATAATCCCCATTATGAAAATAATGATCAAGACACATGGTATATAGAATCCTCTTATTCAGTTGTTGGATCAGATGAGCTTTTAAAAGAAGACCGTATGTTGTTAAAGGTAGATAAGAACACACATAAAATAACTGGTGAATATGACACAACTACAAACGATAGAAAAAATGCTACTGACTCGACATACAAAAGTTATCCAGTAAAAGTAGTTAATAATAAAATCGTTTTCACAAAAGACGTAAAAGATCCCGCGCTGAAACAAAAAATCGAAAACAATCAATTTTTGATTCAAAGTGGTGATTTAACAAGCATTTTAAATAGCAATGATTTGAAAGTCACACATGATCCTACCACTGATTATTATAATTTATCTGGTAAGTTGTCGAATGATAATCCAAACGTTAAACAATTAAAACGTAGATATAATATTCCCAGAAATGCATCAACAAAGGTGGAATTAAAGGGAATGAGTGATTTAAAAGGCAATAATCATCAAGATCAGAAACTTTATTTTTATTTTTCAAGTCCTGGAAAAGACCAAATTATATACAAAGAAAGCCTTACTTATAATAAATTAAGTGAACATTAATACTTATGATGTAATTATAGAAATAACCAAATCATTTATTAAAATCTCACATTATAAAAACGCCTCACATCATTCATTTAATTGTACCGAATCACATCAAGTTAGATTTTAGACTAACTATTGTGGTGTACATCAAAAACGAATTTGTGGGGCGTTTTATATTTTACAAAGGCGACTAGCGTTTCTTATAACAACTTCAACATTACTACACTCAAGCATCACTCTAAAGTTTGAAATCGAACCCTTTCGTTCAACAAAAATCAAAATCCACTTCAAACTATATATCAAATACATAAATTATCTTGTGATACTATCTCGATCATATCTATAGTATGCATTTGTGTTTGCTTTCACTGAATGATACGTTTCATCAGTTAAGTATAAACTGTCATCCTTTAAGGTAACTTGATAACCTTTCTTCCGTGCCAACCAGGCAATATCTATATAATTTTTTCCGGCGATTTCATAACTTCTTATATCTTCAATATGTGCACTAACTTCAGAGAAGATGATTCTGACAACACTTTCATCAACCCAATATTTGTCATGCATCCACCGCACTTGTTCAGCATATAATGGCAACTGCATATCATTGAAATATACTCGATGGGTGTCATTATCGTATATTTTCGGACTAGGTAATGGTTGTTTTCTAATTGATAATACATCGCCACCTATCACTGTGCCTTCCCTCGTATCATCAGCACCTCCCGACGCGTCACGTGTATTCAAGTCAACCTGTAGTCCATGTACATCTCCAATATAGGCATCTGGTTTATGTTCCATTGCATGTCCATGTGCAATCAATGCTAATATTGTAGATTGTGAAAATTGAGGCTCCCATTCAATGCGATTAGGATGGCTACTATAAATTCTAGGTTCATCTATAGCCTGCTGAATATCCATGCCAAACACTAATACATTGATTAATGTTTGCGCAACACTAGCAATGATACTTATGGCACCAGGTGCACCTACTGTTAATATCGGCTTCCCGTGATACATCACAATCGTTGGAGCCATGTTACTTAGTGGTCGTTTATATGGTGCAATTTCGTTAATACCACCATCTACTACATCAAAGCCATCCATTGTCGTATTCAATAACACACCGTAGCCTGGAATCGTGATACCTGAACCATAAATCATACCAATTGATGTCGTAAATGAAGCAATATTACCTTCCTTATCAATCACACAAAAATGAGTTGTTTCGGTATGATTTTCTTCAATATCTGTATGACTAATGCAATCAGACACAACACCATGCTCTATATCAATATTTGCTTTATTGCTATCAATGAGCGTACTGCGTGCTTTTAAATAATCGTCATCAATTAATGACTGTACAGGCACCTCATGAAAATTATCATCCGCCAAGTATTGCGCACGATCACTATATGCTAAATGCATCGCTTGTATCAAATGATGCAAGTAATCGACAGATCTTGGACCCATAGATGGTAAATCGATGTGTTCTAATAACTTCAATATTTGAATTACCGTGATACCACCGGAACTAGATGGACCCATTGAATAAATGTCATAGTCTTTAAATGTCGCACTGATTGGCGCTTTAATCTGAATGTCATAATTGGCTAGATCCTCTAAAGCGATTGTCCCACCACATGCTTTGACAACATTGACTAATTGTTTCGCAATGTCACCTTTATAAAATGCATTAAACCCTTGTTCTCTTAATATTTGAAATGTCTTACCTAATTCGGGTTGTACAATCCAATCACCTTCACTCCAATATTGATTTTCATGCGTAAATACTTGTGCCGTTTCATGATACTTTGTCAATCGTGCGTGTTGCTGGCGCGAATATTTTTCAGTAGCCCAATTGGCTGCATGACCTTCAATAGCTAGTTCAATTGCAGGATTAATTAAATCTTCCAATGACAACTTAGCATAACGCTTGTGAATATAATCAAACAGCTTTGGAATTGCTGGCACAGCGACAGTTTTACCATGTGTAGTCATATCAAAAAATGATTTATATTCGCCTGAATCATCTAGATAAAATTGTTTATCTACATGTGCAGGGGCTGTCTCACGCGCATCAAACGCAGTTATACTGCCAGTACTTTGCTCATAATATAGCAAATACCCGCCACCACCAATACCTGATGCAAATGGTTCTACCACATTCAATGCCAGTTGAATTGCAATCACTGCATCCATGGCGTTGCCACCTTGATCTAATACATCCTTACCAATTTTAGCCGCAAGAGGATGTGATACGGAAATTAACCCTTCTTTAGATGTTTTTGTCTGTTTGTCATTTAAGTTAATGACCATACTATATCCTCCTACTTTCTGTTAAATATTTAAAACATTATTGATTAATGGCTTTTTCTACTTTTTCTAAATCTTGACGTTGCTCGTTACCAGTATCGACAAGTGGTGTAATCGGTGATGCAATTTTAAATTTATCGCCACGATAAAACTTAATAAATTGATCCTGATCTATCGCATTAACTACTGCTTGTCTCAAGTTTGGATGCGTCTTAAATATACCTTTTTTAATATTTAGCATTAAAAAGACTGACTTGCGTCCATTTTTGCGAATAATGCTTAAATTTTTATCCGACTTAATTAAATCAAAATGTTTTTGATTCACATCTGCCAACATATCAATTGAATGATTTCTAAGTTCTGACAATGCATTATTCGGATCACCATTAAACTTCAATGTAATATTTTTAATTTTAGCTGGTCCATAACTACCTTTTTCTGTTTCGTTGAATCCTGGATTACGTTGAAACGTTGCTTGATATGCATTTTTCTGTGTCATAATGTATGCGCCACTTGCATACAGCGCATTTTTCCCATCTGAATTTGCAGGAATTGTACTGCTATCCCCATATCCTTTTGGATATTCTTGATTTACTTGATTAACAAATTTTTTAGATAAAATGCCTGCCGAAGAGTGTGTTAAGTAATTTACCTCTCGAGGCATCGATTGATCTGTCGTAATTTTAACAATTTGATAAATACCGTCTTTATTATTTACTTTTTGACCATCTGTCGTTAACGATTTGACGTTATAAGCTTTAATCAACTTATCATAGATTGATTTATCATCCTTGTCTTTCTCTTTACGCAACTGATCGATGTCCTCATCTTTTAATATCTTGATGTCATTTATATGTTTGTGCATATTGTAAGTATTATTGTTAGGCACAGACTTTTTATCACGTGCTCTATCTAAAGAAAACTTAACATCTTCAGCCGATACACGCTCTCCAGTATTACGTGCTTGTCCATTGACCACTTTCGCAAAATAATCATCATCTCTTAACAAGAAATAAAACGCTTTATTGTCCTTATTCACAGCATAATCATGACTTAACGAACCTTTCGTTGTTAAATGATCATTTTCATCTAATAATAATAACCTTGTGTACATATTCATATTAATTGAATATACTGACGGCGCAATTGAACGTATTGGATCCAATGTAGGAATTTCACCATCTTGTTGTGTCATCACAAGTGGCCGCGTATCTCGTTCTCTACTATTGTTGTAATCAAATTGTTGCCATATTAATGCACGTGAATTTGGCAATCCAACACTATTTTTATCTAACACTTTATTGTCATATACTAAATTCTTTTTTGATCCATATAAAGGCGCCATATACCCTTTATCAAATACAACTTCATCTTCAATTTGCTTATATGTTTGTTTAACATCTGCTTCATTTTGAGTAGAAGCTTTATTTAACAACTGGTCTACATGTTTATCTTTCAATAAACTATTTGATCCTGTAGAACTAAATAATGCCGTCATAGCATAGTTCGGGTCACCAAACACTGTCATCCAGTCATCAATTTGGATATCATAATTGCCGGCTTGACGTTGTGTACGATAGCTACCATAATCTGGTTGGATATTCATCTTCACGTTAAATCCTGCATTTTCCAATTGATCTTTAACGATATTCATATCATTTTCATAACTTGCTTGTCCTAGGAAATGTATTGTTGGTCGCTCGCCTTTCACTTCAACTTTCGATGACTTTTGAGCCACTTCTGATTTCGTAGGGACACCACAACCACTTAATACCAACGCTAAAACTATAATTGCGATACTAATGATTTTCTTCACATCTATCCCTACCTTTTTAATGAATTCTTGGATCTAGTGCATCACGCACTGCATCACCTATAAAATTAAATGCTAAAACGACGAACATAATACAAATACCAGGTACAATAGCTAAATTACTGTGCGTTTCCAAGTAGTTACTACCGGTACGTAAAATGTTGCCCCATTCAGCTACATCAGGTGCAACACCAAGTCCTAGGAAACTTAAACTACTTGTTGTTAATACAACCACACCTATATTTAATGAAAAACGTACAATCATAGGCGCAATCGCATTCGGTAAAATATAACGCCATATGATATTCCAAGTGTTTTCACCAGTGATACGTGCTGCATCTACATATTCCATGCGTTTAATTTCTAAAACACTGGCACGCATTGTCCGTGCAAATGATGGTATATTACCGATACTTAAAGCAATAATTAAATTTGGAATACTTGCTCCAAATGATGCAATAATTGCCACCGCTAACAATAATGATGGAATTGCAAACACTACATCTAAAATTCGCATTATTAAATTATCAATATGATTAAAATAACCTGCGATAGTGCCTAGTAACACACCAAAAATAACTGCAATAACTACTGAAATAATTGAAATTGAAAATGTCAGCTTCGTTCCGACAACTACGCGTGTAAATAAGTCTCTACCGAAATCATCAGTACCAAACGGATAGGCTAGACTCGGTCCATGTAACAGTGCATTGAACTGATTTTTAGTAGCCAATGTCGTATCAAATGTAAATTGTGACACAACTGATAATGTCAGCATGTAGACTAAAATAAGTAACCCGATAATCGCAATACGATGTCTAGTAGTTTTTCGTATAAACGATTCCCACCCGTTATAACTATGTATTTGCGATGTACGTTGGTAACGTCTAATACTTACAAACATTAATAATGTAAATACGTTGCCTGTTAATGTCATCAACAATAACAACACTTCGACGATACGTCGCCATAGGTCATGATGCTTCCATGTTTGTTCCGTTGTTAAGATGATAATTAAAATGATGGTTAAAACGATTAGCAATGTTTCTGCAATATAGAACGTATCGGCCACATAACCTTTAAAAAGATTTAATGCACTCGTTAATATAACTAAAATATAAGTTGCAATAGCATAACTTGCGAATAGTTTTAAGGAAGCTATCTTTGTTGTAAGTTTTACCATATGCCTCACTTCCTTTCGTTAATTTCACTACGTAATTTTGGATCGATTAAAGCATAAAATATATCAATAATTAAGTTTGCTAAAGATATTACAATTGATATATATACGACCCCACCCATGACTGCTGGAATATCAGGTATTAGTTGTTTTTGGACGATATAACGACCGATACCATTAATGTTAAATACTTGTTCCGTCACTGCTGAACCGCCTAGTAATTCTGCCACTAGAAGACCAACTAGCGTTACAATTGGAATAATGGCATTTTTCAAAATATGTTTAATAACTACTTGTGTCGTCGATAATCCTTTTGCATAAGCAGTTAAAACATAATCGCTGCGCATTACTTCAAGTACAGAAGACCTTGTCATACGCGTGATAGAAGCAGCAATACTTGTCCCAATGACAAGTACAGGTAAAATCAATGATATTGGATGTTCTGGCATATAAGATGGTGGCAAAATATCCAATTTCAATGAGAACGCTAAAATGAATAATAGCCCTTGCCAGAAACTTGGAATAGATAAACCAATTAATGCAATTATCATTAACGTGATATCAAGCCAACTATTTCGCTTCATCGCACTGATAATACCAATTGGTATCGCAATAATTAATGCCACAATTAGCGCTAATACTGCGACAATTATTGTAATTGGAATTCTTTCGCCAACTGCTTTAGTCACAACATCATTCCCTTTGTAAGTCGTACCTAAGTCAAAGGTAAAAACACCCTTGATGGTATCCCACAATTGAATAAAATAAGGTTCGTTAAGATGATGTAATACATTGAATTGATGTATCTGTGCCTTTGTTGCATTTTGTCCCAGTATGCTATAAGCCGCATCAAGCGGTGAAAAATACAGAATGGTAAACACACTGACAATAACACCAATGATGACAATCACAGCCATGACAATTCGCTCAAAAATATATCTTACTAATGGCTGTAAATAAAAAGTCAATAAGATGAACATCGGCAAGGCCAATATCACTTTGATCATGATGAACTTATGAAATAATACATTTTCAAAGTATGTTGAAAAATGTGCTTGTTCAATATTCTTTGAACTCGTATTAGAACTTTGTGCCTTGAATATTTTTAATGCTTCTTTATGTATTTGTGTGGATGACTTTTGCTGCGATAAATATTTATATTTTTGATGTAACGCCTGTTCAAATTCTGAAATTTCAGAATTATTAGCGTAAAAATTTTTTCTCTTAGCAGAAAAGAAAAACTTTATCACTGCATATAAAAATATTGGCAAGCTTAATACCGATAATACAAACTTGTAAAATGCCTTGTGATACAACGACTTAAAAGATTCTAAATAAGTAATTATGATAATCACTCCTTGTAAAATAATCTTGAGTAGATTACTATGATATACAAAAGTATAGAATAAATTTACACATTTGTGAATAGGGAGGCACAACATCATGTCAAATTTATTAGAAGTCAACAGTCTGAATGTACAATTCAATTATGATGAAACTACAGTTCAAGCGGTAAAAAACGTCTCTTTCGAATTACGAAAAAAACATATCCTAGGTATTGTTGGTGAATCAGGATCAGGAAAAAGTATTACTGCTAAATCTATTTTAGGGCTACTACCAGATTATCCAGATCACACATTAACAGGAGAAATTATTTTTAATGGGCAATCGTTAACTAATTTATCAACTTCAGCGTTACAACAAATTCGAGGTAAGGATATTTCAATGATTTTTCAAGATCCACTCTCTTCGTTAAATCCAAGATTAACGATCGGCAAACAAATTACAGAAGTACTATTTCAACATAAACGTGTATCTAAATCTGAAGCAAAGTCGATGACAATAGACATTTTAGAAAAAGTAGGTATAAAACATGCAACTCGACAATTTGATGCTTATCCACATGAACTTTCTGGTGGTATGCGTCAACGTGTCATGATAGCAATGGCATTGATTTTAAAGCCACAAATTTTAATCGCAGATGAACCAACAACGGCATTAGATGCCAGTACACAAAATCAATTACTGCAGTTAATGAAGTCCCTTTATGAGTACACCGAAACGTCTATTATTTTTATCACTCACGATTTAGGCGCTGTGTATCAATTTTGCGACGATGTGATTGTAATGAAAGATGGAAGTGTCGTTGAAAGTGGCACGGTTGAAAGTATTTTTAAATCGCCACAACATACCTATACGAAACGCTTAATAGATGCAATTCCTGATATTCATCAAACGCGTCCGCCAAGATTGTTAAACAATGATATTTTATTAAAATTCAATCGCGTGAGCGTGGATTACACATCACCGAGTGGTAGCCTATACCGAGCAGTTAATGCTATTAACTTGGCTATTAGAAAAGGCGAAACATTAGGCATTGTTGGTGAGTCAGGGTCAGGGAAATCGACATTAGCTAAGACGGTCGTCGGTCTAAAGGAAGTGTCAGAAGGCTTTATTTGGTATAATGAATTACCATTAAGTTTATTTAAAGATGATGAATTGAAATCTTTACGACAAGAGATACAAATGATTTTTCAAGATCCATTCGCATCTATTAACCCAAGATTTAAAGTCATTGATGTGATTAAACGACCACTAATCATTCATGGAAAAGTCAAAGATAATGATGACATTATTAAAACTGTCGTATCGTTGTTAGAAAAAGTTGGCCTAGATCAAAGTTTCTTATATCGCTATCCACACGAATTATCTGGTGGGCAACGTCAGCGTGTAAGTATCGCGAGAGCACTTGCTGTAGAACCTAAAGTGATTGTTTGCGACGAGGCAGTGTCCGCTTTAGACGTTTCAATTCAAAAAGATATCATCGAGTTATTAAAACAATTACAGTTAGACTTCGGCATCACTTATTTATTCATCACACATGACATGGGTGTTATCAATGAAATATGTGATCGCGTAGCAGTTATGAAAAATGGCGAAATCGTTGAACTGAATAACACAGAAGATATTATCAAACATCCGCAATCAGACTATGCAAAGCAACTTATTTCAGAAGTAGCAGTTATTGCTAAATAAAAGTCATGCGTTGTGCAACTGTATCACTGTATGGTCTGGAATAAATCAGGCAATCTCTGATGTGTTATGTTAGATGACTTTGTCATACTAACTATATTGTGCTAAGTTAGGGCTCGGCACCATATCAAGTTTTAGGTGCTTTGCCATGATTTAAGAGTCACCCCCATACTTTGGGCATTTTAACGCCAGAATAAATCCCCCGCCACTATGTGAAGTGCGGGGGATTATTTATATTTTATTAGAATATTCAGATTTTTGAGTGTGTCAACTTAGCTTAGTCAATGTATATTTAACATCACTTACTCTTTTTCTTTCATAATTAACACATTCAAATAAATGACATTTAATACTTTTCTCGATTAATTTTCTTTTTTAATTCTATTTTTGATTTAATAATGCTATATTTCGGTATTTTAAATTTATAATAAGTGTGTTTTCTTTTCAAAATAATAGCAGTTTCTGAGAAGAAATATATTGTCGACTTTTAGATTATCTTTCAATAAGCTCTTTTATTGTGGTTTCTCTCCAAATATCTCATCCAAATTTTTATTCAACACCGAACAAATATTTTTACATAGTGATAGAGAGGGGTTATGTACACCCTTTTCTATAAGAGATATTGTTTGTCTAGTTACTCCAACTTTATTTGCTAGCTCCTTTTGAGTCATAGATAGTGAAACTCTAGCTATTTTCAAATTATTTTTCACTTTTAATTATTCCGACTTCTTTTTTTTATAAGATTAACTAGACATATATAACCAAAATAAATAATTGGGAAACCAACTACATATGTAAAAAATTGTTTACTTAATCCATTAATGTAGAACATTATGACTGAAGTTAAAATATATACTACACTCATTACTAACAAATCATTTTTCTTCATAAGGTATCACCTCTTTTTGACTTTCTAACAACCATGTTTCTAACGTGGTTTGATTAAATGACTGTGCTTTTCGTTTATCTGTAAAACATCCATCTTTTAACAAATAAATATTTTCTGAGAGTTCTAAAATTGTATTAGGCAAATGACTAGTGAAAATTATTATCTTTTCTTTAGAAACTAATCCCTTTAAAATTCGTGTGAAATTTTTTTGAGCAACATGGTCAAGGGCATTAAATGGTTCATCTAATAATAAAACATTTGAATCTACTAATAACATAGAAGCAAAATTTAGTTTTTGCTTCATACCACTTGAAAAATTATATACAGGTATATTTAGATCTTCTATATTCAAACCTACATCTTTAATAGTTTTCTCAATAGTTATTTGATCTATTTTCCGATTATATAGGCTACATATTAAGTACAAATTATCTTTAGCACTTAAATTTTCATAAAAAAAGGGATTTACTGGTGTGTAAAAAATCTCTTTTTTTAGTGTGCTATTTTCAAAAATACTTTCACTATTTAAATATACATCACCTTTTGTTGGCATCAATATACTACTAATAATATTTAACAAAGTCGTTTTACCTGCCCCATTTACTCCCACTATGCAATTGATGCTCCCACTTCTAAACTTAGCATTCACATTATTCAAAACCATTTTTGAATTAGTAAATTTTTTTTGAAGATTATTTAAAACTAGCATGATACACTTCCTTAATTTATGGTTACATAAACTTCTAATAATGATGCGATTATTGTTAATACAATAACAGTTATTATTGTTGTTACAAAATTATGGAACATTTTATTTTTTATTTTATTTTTCTTTACCATTCTTTGATAAAGGTATGATAAAAAACCTAATGAGAATGTTGAAGCAATTAAAAGTGCTAAAATCTCAAATATAGCGTGTGGCGCTAATACTAATAGAATAGATTTTAATTGATTGCTATAGATTCCATGTGCTATAAAAAAGCCTAACATCCCAGAATTTATGAGTAACATACCTATATTTAACAGACCAAGTGTCAGAAAACCAAATATTGCAGAGAAGAAATAAATTAAATTATGAAAGAAAATCTCTTGTAAATTTAAATCTTGAGCAACTATCATTTTACCTAAATCAATATTTAATAAGTAATAAACCAAGCATCCCAATAATCCACCTATTATTAACACCAATATATTAAAAATAAAAATTTGTTTGTATTTAATACTATAAATATAAATCCCTCTTTCTCCAAGACTTTGTTATTTTTTGTTTAGAAAACCTAATAAACAACGAAACAAGTATTAAGGCTAAAATGTTGAAAATAATTATAAAAATCATTATGTCAATATAATTACGTTGAGATAAGTAACCTACAAATAGAATTAAAAAATATGATGACGATAAAAAATTCTTAACTTTATCAAAAACAGTATCTTCAAGAAAAATTTGTTCTTCAAAAGACTCTAATTCACTGTAATGTTGATGATTGAAATGTGGAGATAAATACGAAGGTAATAATGATAAATTAGGAATTATTACTGTATTGATGATTATTATTTCAAATCCAATTATATATAAATATATGTCTTGATTTAAAAATATTGCTAATAAAATAATAGCAAGTATTGTTTCTTTAAAACCAATAAAGCGAATTAGAGATAATTTAGAATCGTAAATTTGTTTAAAATCAGTGTTTGACATCCTATACAAACCGATACTTTTTCTATCTGAATCAAAACGTAATGATTTAGTAAAAAAATCCGTCCCCGCAGAAAAACTATCACGAGTTATAGTGTTTAATATCAAAATAAAAATAACTGCATTAGCTAACTGATTATATGCCATCTGTGAAAAATAGATTAAACACCCTAAAAAGAACCATATTGAATAACTAATATAGAAGAAAGGTTTATGTAAATTAACTTCTTCTTTGTTACTTATCCAGTGTTTTAGCTGTATTGTTGTTATAGCTTTTATTGAAATTGGCAACGAAAAATTAATATTTGTTGAAGATAGATAGATATCTTCTTTTCTATACCAAAACCCTATTTTATTAAAATAATATAACGCTATAAATAAAGCTATTGTAATAATCACAAATGATATATTCACAAAGTTTAATCTCATAAAAATAGTGTGAGGTGATATATAATCTAATAATTGCATAACTTTTTCATTAATAATAATGACTTCGTTCTTTATATCCTGAAAATAACTATACCATTCAAAAGTTTTCTTACTTTTTATTACATATGTCGAAAAAACTAAAAAGGGTTTTATTAATAAATTTACTAAAAGAAATGAGACGACAAATCCAATAACAGAAACAATGCTTCCCATCATAAAATTAAAAACACAATAGTGATAAGAAAATAATTTTTTTGTGCTTATGACTTTAATATTTATAAAAATAATTTGAATTACATAAGAGATTGTTGAAAAGTATATTAGTGCACAAAAAACCTTGAGGTTAAATATAAAAGGACTAATATGATATAAACTAATAGCCATACCAACTATCAACAAATTAAAATATCCAACAAACTTTTTTAAAACGTCTGAAGCATATATCAAGTTAAAAATGTCAACTTCTCTCAAACTAGATCTATATAACAGCTGTTTATCCATTGGATTGATCAATAATTTAGTTCTAGGTATTAATGGTATAAATACAATGTAAATAAACATACTCGCATAGAAATAATATTCTATAAAATCAATATAATCACTGAAATAGTCAGCTAACATAATAGTTGAAATAAATAATAATAGTGACGAAAAAATCAATTTAATTAAAAACAGTATTTTTGTAGTAACATTAAGTCGCGACCTTTTTACAATTTCAAATTTTCTACGGATAAAATATCTAAGATTAAATTTTAAATAGGTATAAAATATTGAATTATTCATTGAATCTCCTTTTTTAAAAAGAGGCTTTCCCAAAAAAGAAAGCCTCTCTTATAAAGAATTAGATTATCTTTTACCAAGCAGCTGTTTTTCGTACGCCCCAACGTTTGATAAATCTCATTACTGTTGCACGACCAAGAGCTGCAACCGCAGTACCAGCGCCACCACCAAAAGCAATACCAGCAACAGCTAGCGCGTTCCAAACACTACTTCCATTATATAAGGCAGTAATAAATGTAGTTATAGCTGAACCTTTGATTCCTGTCCAAGCTATTTTTTTATGTAATTTTAGCATAGGCCTTCCACCTCCTTCTCAAAAATATTATATAATATTTTTTTATATTTTAAAAGTAATATGTTATTTTTTGAGTAAATTCAATATATAATTTGCATTTTGCAATATATATCTTACTTTTATTCTAATACGCATTTCCATCGTTGGTGTTGATAGTCAGTTTAATATGATAATTAGTCTTCAGTACTTTTACCATTTTAAATTTACTATTTTATAATATCTAAGAGCTCTTTCTTAGATGCTGCGCGAGCTGGTATCCATCCAAAAAGAAGTCCAATTAATATCGACACACTAACCGCAATTATGACAGAACTCAAACTTACTACACTTTTAATATAATCTGGTGTTAATACATCAATTATTGTTGCAAACACAACACCTAAAATAAGTCCAATAAAACCACTTGTCACACATATTAAAATGCTCTCTATTAAAAATTGTAGTTCAATATCTCGACTTTTTGCACCAAATGCACGTCGTATCGCAATTTCTTCTGTTCTTTCAGCTACAGATATATACATGACATTCATAACTCCAATACCAGCAATAAAAAGTGAAATACCGGCAACAGCTGCTACAAAATAAGTAATACTATCAAAAATTTTATCAATACTTTTGATAATTTCTTCAGTGTCTGTATATGTATACTCACCTAAAACAGAGCCCGATCCTTTTTTATTTAATAGTGATTCTACTTTTTTAACTACAGTTTTTTTATTGTAACCATCTTCAATAATTATCTGTAAGGTAGGCAGACCTTGATGTAAGTGTCCCATATAGTAGTTGAATGTATTTTCAGGCATTATAACGGTAGATGAGTCAGAATATAGTTTATCCGTAATTCCTATGACTTCAAATCCCTGTCCCTCAATATATAGCGATTTACCAATAGCATTATTATTGAATACAGTTTTTGCTACTTGATCATTTATAACCACTATTTTCTTACGTAATTCATTATCCTCTTTATCAAACCCTCTACCTACTTTAAAAGAGTGTAAATTTTGTTTTTTTATAATGAAGATGTCACTTTTTTTCTGGACATTAGTTATTGTGGCTTCAATTCCTTCTTCTTTATTTTCCTTTAGCTTCGCATCTAGTACGCCATCAACTTGATTTACCAACTCTATATCTCTTTGATTAAAAGGATACTTTTTGATTTTCTCATCAACTTTAAAAGTAAAGCTAATCAACGCTTCTTGTTTTCCGGCGCCAGCATCTGAAAATTGATCAGCAGCAGTTTTTTTAAAGCCATTTCCCAAAGACATTATCGTAATAACAGAAGAAATACCGATGATTATACCTATCATTGTAAATATATTTCTACCTTTATTTTTCAATATTGATTTAAAAGCTATTGTAAAAATATTGAAAACTTTCCTCATTTAATCACCTCTTCATGTTGTATACGACCATCCAAAATATGAATTATTCGATCAGCTTTTTCTGCTACTTTACGATCATGTGTGACTAAAATAATTGTAGTATGATTATCTCGGTTTAATGATGTAAATATGTCCATAATAATTTTAGATGTATCTGAATCCAAAGCACCCGTTGGCTCATCTGCAATAATAAACTTTGGATTATTTATAATGGCTCGCGCAATTGCAACACGTTGTTGTTGACCGCCTGATAGTTTACTAGGAGTAAAATCACCTTTGCCATCTAGGCCTACAGCACTGAGCACAGTCATAACTTTATTCTTTCGTTCTATCGTATTCATATTTGTATATACCAGTGGCATACTTATATTTTCTAAAATAGTATTATTATGAATTAGTTTAAAATTTTGAAAAACAAATCCAACTGTTTTATTTCTTATGTTTGCCAATTGATTATCAGATTGTGTCTGATAATTACTTCCTTCAAACAAATATTCACCATGATACTCTCGATCTATAAATCCTAAGATATTAATCAGTGTGCTCTTCCCTGAGCCTGATGGTCCCATAATCGCTATGAATTCACCTGCATTGATATGTATATTAATGTCTTTTAAAACTCGAATATTTTTATCACCGTTTTTAAAAGTCCTATAAACATTCTTTAATTCTATCATGACGAAATCTCAACCTTATCACCATCATTCATTGTACTTTTAGGTTGTTTAATTAACTTGTCTCCAGGTTTTAACCCCTTTTCTACAATAATGTCACCATTGATTCTTTTTATACGAATATTCCGTTTTTCCACAATACTATTTTTATTAACAATAAAAACATTATTGCCTTTTGTTAATACTGATTTAGGTATTTTAATCGCATTTAATGGGACTTTAATTTCCAACGAATAACCTGCACGTATTGGTAGACTAAGATCATCAATTATAACTCCATACTTTGATAATTCAGAGTTGTTATTACTCTTAAATATTGGAGATGCCGAAATCGATTTTGAATTTGCTAATTCCCCATCGTTGTTACTTTCTGGTAAATGCAGGGCATCATTTTCGTGAAGACTTAAATTCTCTTCATAACTAATAGGCAACTCAGAGATTTGTTTTATAATCCCCGCTCCTGTTTTACCCGTACTCGTAATACTTAAGTTAACTTTGTCTCCTTTTTTGACTTTGTTTAAATCAAACTCCGTAACAGACGTTTTAATATGAGACTCCTTTGAAATGAGATACAGTATAGGTTGATTATCACTGTCATTATCTATATTCTTGATCATAATCTTGCCATCAAATGATGCATACATACTATCCCTATTTTGACTATCATACTGATACAATTGCTGTTGAGCTTCATATAATGTCTGCTTATATTCAATTAACTTCTTCTGTATCTCTCGATTGTTTAAACCTTTAGTAATGTTTAAATAAACTTCTGTAATAATATGTTGAGTATCATTTATCTTATCAACAAGTTGCTGTCGTTTATTACTATTTATTTTATAATTAATTAACATGTCTCCTTTTTTGACTGTTTGCCCGTCCGCTACTTGCACACCCAAATATGTTCCAACCTGATTATTTTTATAATATGTTTTAACTTCACGTGGATATGCCTTACCTTGTAAATCTAATTGTCTTTCTTTTTCAACCGTATATGTATTGTATGCTTCTTTACTCTCAGTTCCATAGTTAAAATGTTTCAAAATTTGTGATATCGTAATCAATACTAATAATACACAAATAACAATTAGCCATTTCCTTTTACGCCTCAATTTATGTCCTCCTATAAATGTTAAATACTCTTCAAACCATTTTTTATACTTAGTTTTAATAAAATATATTTTTTATATTATTTTTATGATAAAATATAGGAGAATTATATCATTAGGAGGTCTATATGTCATTATCAAAACTACCTTTGTTTAATCACTTTGCAAATATCCGCATTCAACCAAAGTTAATCATTAAGCTGTTTCTGACTTTGATAATAATTGTTACATATACATTTGTTAGTGGACTATAAAAAGTTATTGAGTGAAGCAGGACTCTCAGAGACATCATTAGCACAAATAAAAATTTTTAGTCAAATTAGTATTTTTTTCTCAAGAGTTTTCAGCGTATTATTTACATTTTTAATCATTCTAGTTATCTCTAGAATTATGCGCTCAGATGCTAATACAAAATCTATATTCTCTGCAACGTTAAGCTACATACTGTTTACAAATGCTATTAGTTTAATTATACTTACCATCCAAATAAGTGCCGGTTTATCATTAATTGACTATTCTATTACTAGTTTAAATATTTTTGCTAAAGGAAATCGCATTCTGGGTACTTTCGACTTACAATTTTTTGTACAAGCATACATACTTACAGTCATGCTAATTGGTACGTCGAAACTTTCTATACGAGCATCCACTATTTGGGGTATTATATATCTTATTTTAATTATCACTTTTTCTTTGATTAGTATTAGCATTCAGTGATATTTTCAGATAAAATGTCTCTATTAATTAATAAGTTTAAAACAAGGAACATTCGTTATATTCTTGATAAGATGAATTTAACAAATGAGCCTTTTCTAATGAAATAATAATGCCCCCTACACTAATCTAGCGAGGGGGCTGAATCATTACACACCGTATTTTTCAGTTGTTTCTGCCACGAAAGATTCAATGGCTTTTCTTGCTTTACGCTTTTCTTTCAATGGCAAATCACCAATCATTTTTTTAAGGTGATGTGGGTTTACAACACCACTATACTGGTAGTCATTTGAAATTGTTTTTAGGGCTTGTTCATCGATAGATCTCTCTCCAGCAAATCCTTTGAACTCCGCTTCTTTTTTAATACTTTCGAAATTAACATATTCTTGATCGATATCATCATCCTTATTTAAAGAAGGTACAACATTGTCGATGAATTCTCTAATTAGATCTCGTTTTAACCTCAATGTCGGATCATCTGCATGATCTAAAATGCGTCTAATTTGTTCTTGGTTACGACGTTGTTCCGCTTTGTCTTCAAGATCAATTTGTCTCAATATATTCATAATATAATTCACATTAATCGTATCATTACGCATCATTTCTATTTCGAAATCAATATCATTTAAAATGGATACTTTATTTTTCTCAGCCGTCGCTCTTTTTACTTGATCGTACACAGCTAAATATTTACTTTTATAGTCTTCATTCTCTTGTTCATCCATTCCAATTTCATCAATTGTAAACTCAAACTCGTCAAATGCTTTTAAACGTAATATTATTTTAGCTAATAAACGATAAGCTTCAACAAAGCGCTTTAGCTCTTCTTCATCTTGAATGTCATCAACCATGTGTGGTGTCGGCACAATCATTTTAAGCTCACGATAAGCGTCCATAAATTCTTTTTTATACTCTTCATAACTGCGCATTAAAATTGTATCCGTATCATTTGTTTGTGAGAATACTCTCAGTGCATCGTCTGTCTCTTTTTTCAAGTCACGATAGTTTACAATTTTACCAAATGGCTTTGATTCTTTTTCAACCCTATTTGTACGTGAATACGCTTGAATTAAATCATGATACATTAAATTCTTATCAACATATAAAGTGTTCAGTACTTTACTATCAAAACCAGTTAAGAACATATTAACAACGATTAAGATATCAATTTTACTATCTTTAACGCCCTTTTTAACGTTTTTTGAAATATGATTAAAATACTCATTAGTTGTGTCTGTTGAAAAATTCGTCTCGAACTTTTTATTATAATCACTAATCATTATCTCTAATTTTTCACGTGAATGATATGGCACTTCACCATCACGATCATCTTCATTAGGTTTAAACGTAAATATACCAGCTATCGTTAACGGTTGTTCCAACTTTTTGTTAAGTCGCTTAAATGTCTCATAATATTTAATAAGCGCGTGAATACTTTGGACTGTAAATATACTTGAATATTGACGATTACGTGTATATTTATCATGATTATTGATGATATGTCGTGTTACTAATTCCACACGTTTATCCGCTAACCATACTTCTTCCGTATCAATTGCTTCAACCATGCTGTTATCTTCTGCTTTTAAAGCTTTATTTTTAAAAGTATTAATATAGTCAACTGAGAAACCAAGTACATTACCATCATGAATGGCATCTCTAATTAAATACGTATGTAAGCATCTACCGAAAATATCTGCAGTTGTTCTACCATCTTGACTACTATTTTCTGGAAAACGTGGCGTACCAGTGAATCCAAAGTATTGGGCATTTTTGAAATGTTGTTTAACTAGACGATGCATGTCACCAAATTGACTGCGATGACACTCATCAATAATAAATACAACTTTATTCGTTTTATACTGTTCTAATAAATGGGCATTCCCTTGAATCGCTTTAGCCATTTTTTGAATCGTCGTTACAATAAGTGGCAAACTTTTATCATTTAGTTGGCGTACCAGTTGCGAGGTATTAAAAGTTTTGTCTACAGCACCCTTAGCAAATTTATTAAATTCCTCTTCTGTTTGACTATCCAAGTCTTTACGGTCAACCAAAAAGATAACTTTCTTAATGTCATCTTGCTGTGATAAAATCTGACTCGCTTTAAAAGAAGTCAACGTCTTACCACTTCCAGTTGTATGCCATACATATCCATTATTCCCTGTCTCAGTCGCTTGTTGAATAAGTGCTTCTACCGCATACACTTGATACGGACGCATTGCCATCAGTATTCTATCTGTTTCATTAATAATCATATAGCGCGATATCATCTTAGCTAATTGACAAGGTCTCATAAATGACTCAGCAAACGATTGCAATGTATTGATACGGTTATTCTGTTTATCACTCCAATAAAACATGTGACTCTTCAATAGTTCGCTATCATTATTAGAAAAGTATCGCGTTTCAACACCATTACTAATGATAAACATTTGTATGTAGCGGAATAAGCCTGTGTAATTTTGTTTGCGGTAACGTTTTACTTGGTTAAACGCCTCATTAATATCAATACCTCGACGTTTCAATTCAACTTGGACAAGGGGTAGTCCGTTGATTAATATCGTTACATCATAACGTGCTTTATATGTATCCTCGACAGATACTTGATTCGTCACTTGAAACTTATTTTTACACCAACTTTTCGTATCTAAAAACGACAAATAAATCTCAGACTCATCATCACGTCTAAGTGGTAATTTATCACGTAAAATACGGGCACTCTCGAAAATACTTTTTCCATCAATCATCGTTAACAGACGTTGAAATTCTTTATCTGTTAAGGGATTGCCTTCTAATTTGTCCGCATGACGCTCATTTAAAATCGTTCTAAAATTATCAAGCAATTGCTTATTATCACGTATCGTTACTCTTTCGTAACCCAATTGTTCAAGTTGATTCATCATTTCATTTTCTAATGCGTATTCACTTTGGTATGCCATTCATATCCCCTTCCATACACTTTCTATTGCTCTAAATATATCATAAACTTTAATGAAAAATGTTTGTTTTTTATCTTCAAACGTAAATTTATTCTAATTTTATTGTCTTATCTTTTAATATTTGTCTTTGAGGTAAGTCGTATACTAAAATTTGAATACAAATAATCAAATCATTGATAAATTTTTTGTCTACGATTAATGGAGGGACTTGAATGGTGTTAATTACCTATCAAATCATTTTATTTTTTATTATTAGTCTAAGTTACTATTTAACTTTAAATCATTACATGGCAGTCACTGTAGGTAACTTCACTTCAATATTCGGCATGTTCGCAGCCATACTCTTTATGTACTACTACCTACTCTATAAAAGTCCCGAATACAATCAACGCAAACGATTTAAACATTTCATTCATATCACTAATTTGATAATAATTGCTTTTAGCACCTTCGTATTAGTTCATTTAGCATTAAAATTATTCTTCAGCATTTAATTTCCATCTATGAAAAAAGCAAAGCTCAAATCTGAACTTTGCTTTAATTTGTCACGCCTTTATCATTTTCAAAATAGCCTCTATGCCAGTTTTACAAACTTGTAGCAACAATTTTTCATCAAGCAACTGAATCACATCAAAAACTTCAATTGTTTACGTTGCAACTAACTTTATGTTAGAACGCACACAATATCTAATGTTTAAAATCTATCGTCGCAAGATGCTTCCTGTAATTATCAAGTGCCATTTTCGATTGGGTTATACAATCTAGAATCGCATGATAATTTAATGCTACAAATCGATAGTACAATATATCTACCGTGAATAACTGTGCAAATAGTGACGTTGTAGCCGCCATACGCATTTCATTTTCATCAGTTCTGCCATAAATCAATGCATAGTCTGCAATTTGAGCCACTGGATTATTAGCTGTACTAGATATAGTTATGATGGGAATACTGTAATGTGTGGCCACCTGTGCAATTGACTGCAATTCACTATGACTACCTTGATTCGTCACAAAAATCATGCAATCTCTATCATCATGCGTCGCAAATGTTGACACAAGTAAATGCGTTTCATGTAATAACCTGACATTTAAGCCAATACGAGATAACTTTTGAAAAAGATCACCAATAGTCAAACTCGATGCGCCAAATCCAAATAAAAATATTGTCCTGGCATTTTTCAACACATCACAAATTGCATCAATTTGCGCATCCATAATATTAGTAGCTACAAATCGCATCGTATTCGTTGCTCTAGCAATCATTTTATTTTTCAAAGTTTCTACAGATTCATTTTCAATCAATTCTAAATGTGGATTGGTTGCAATATCTTCGGGTAAGTATCGAGATATCGCAATCTTTAGCTCTTGAAAACCTTGATGTGTCATTTTCCGACTAAATCTAACAATTGATGCTGTACTAACATTCGTAACATCTGCCAAATCATTCACAGTCATATCAATGATTTTATGTGGATTCTTTAAAATGTAATCAGCGATTATCTTTTCTGTCTTCGTAAAATCACTCAACTGCTTATCAATGCGATATAAAATATTTGTCATCATTAATCACCCAACAAATCTGTCTGTCGCATCGCCTTTGTCGTTCCAAATAAATATGTACAAACGAATCCACCAGCATACGCAGCAAGTAATCCTGCAATATAACCTAAATACATATTATCTGAGATTAATGGTAATAGTGACACACCACTTGGGCCTATTGCTTTGGCACCAATATGTCCAATTCCACCTATTACAGCGCCACCAATACCACCACCAATACAAGCAGTTAAGAAAGGTCGACCTAATGGCAAAGTCACACCATAGATTAATGGTTCTCCGATACCTAGGAAACCAACTGGCAATGCACCTTTTAAAGTATTACGTAATGTTGTGTTGCGTTTACATCTTACCCAAAGTGCTAATGCGGCACCTACTTGTCCAGCACCAGCCATCGCTGCAATTGGCAATAAGTAAGTAGCACCTGATTGGTTAATCATTTCTATATGAATTGGCGTAAAAATATGATGAAGCCCTAACATAACTAACGGTAGGAAGCTTGCACCAATGATAAATCCACTAAATACGCCACCAATACTAATAATTCCGTTAACTACTGAAACTAAACTGTCTGAAACAAAACCTGCTAATGGCATAAAGATAAAGATAGTTAATAGTCCTACAATCAACAATGCAATAGTCGGCGTTACAATAATATCAATCGCATTTGGCACAATTTTATGTAATCTCTTTTCGACAATACTTAAAATCCAAACGGCAAAAATAACGCCAATAATCCCACCTTGTCCAGGTTGCAATGGTTCTCCAGTGAAGACATTCATTAAAATATTTTTACCAGCAATACCCGTTAATAACGTTGTACCACCAATCACGCCACCAAGTCCTGGTGTCGCACCAAATTCTTTAGCCGCATTAATACCAGTGAAAATAGCTAAGTATGCTAACATACCGTCTTTAATGACATTAAATACTGTTATAAGTTGCGTAATCCAAGCACCTGAAATATAGCCTGCCACCATTAAGTTACTCAGTACTGCTGCAATACCACCAATTAATCCAGCTCCAATAAATGCAGGAATCAACGGTATAAAGATATTGGCAATTGATTTCAATACTTTATTCAACTTACCATTCTTTTGTTTTGCTTTATGCGCTTCCTTATTCGCCTTTGCTTTATCAGCTGCATATGATTTATAGTCCATTTTTTCACTATCATTGTGATGGTGTGGTATTGGGTCACCTAGTTTAACACCACTTAATTCCGCCATATGATTAGCCACTTTATTGACTGTACCAGGTCCAACCACAACTTGAATGCGTTCATCGTGTATAACACCCATGACACCATCAATATGCCTTAGTTCTTGGTCATCTACTTTATTCTCATCTAATACTTTAATACGCACACGTGTCATACAGTTCATGACACTATCTATATTATCCATACCACCTACTGCAGCAATAATTCGTTCTGCAAGTTGTTGTTCTTTGGTCATTTAAATCCCTCCTAAGGTTGTCTATCTCTGATTGCTCGTTTAACAATGTCACCATTGTTTAATAACCGTCTTGTTGCTTCTTCCTTAGAAATGCCACACATACCCATAACTGTCGCAACTTTCACATCATGCTCAGATACCTGATATAACGCCATTGCTTCATCATATGTGATAGCACATATTTCTTGAATAATACGCACTGAACGGTCGATCAGTTTTTGATTGGTTGCTTTAACATCAATCATGAGGTTATCGTAAACTTTTCCGACACCAACCATTGTGATGGTTGAAATCATATTTAAAATTAACTTTTGTGCTGTACCAGACTTTAAACGTGTTGAACCAGTTAATACTTCTGGACCAACTTTAACTTCTACTGGATACTGCGCAATTTCACTTATAACTGCATGTTCATTGCATGAAATAGATACTGTTGTAGCACCGATTGTGTTAGCAAATGTTAAACCGCCTATAACATATGGCGTTTTGCCACTCGCGGCAATTCCTATAACGACATCTTTTGATGTTAAATCTATATTTTTCAAATCTTCTTCCGCTAATTTTTTGTGATCTTCCGCACCTTCTACAGCCATCGTCATAGCATGTTGTCCACCAGCAATAATACCTATAATTTCATGAGGGTCAGTATTGAATGTAGGTACACACTCCGCTGCATCTAAGACACCCAACCTTCCACTTGTACCTGCACCGATATAAATCAATCGTCCACCCTTTTTATACTGTGCAATTGTTTTTTTAATTACTTTTGTCAATTGTGGTATTGCCTTTCGAACTGCTAACGGGACTTGCTGATCTTCTTTATTCATCGTAATTAAAGCCTCTTCCACAGTCATTTCATCAAGATGCATCGTCGCTTCATTACGCGCTTCGGTCGTACTATTTTCCATCACTTCTTACACTGCCTAGTTTTTTGAAAATCAAATGTATCATTCGGCTCGATACAACTTAACAGTGGTAAGTCTTCTTTAATAATTTGTGCAACAACATTCACATTGTCATGTGCACTAAGCGTTTGTCTCACAATTTGCATTTCGCCTTGATAACGTCCGTTATTCAAATTATCAACGGTTACTGAACCAATGCGTCGTTGCGTCGTAAACTGTGGTTGAATCGAATGTGGACATATTTGTCTTGACGTTTCCGAACGAATGACATTTTCCGGATTATCCGGGCGTACTTTATGACACATATCGAAAAGGTAAGTCACTGTCGTATCAAACACTTCTTCAATACATAACGTGAAATGCCTATGCTTGCAAAAATCTATAAGTTGTTTTGCCTGCCTCATTTCAATCAATGAGTCTCCAACTAACACTTCAGATACACCAGTTTCTTGTAATAATTTAGCTGCAACGACAGGATGACTATGTCTCGTTGCTTCAATTGTTGGCAAGCCTTTATGCAAAGGACCTCGCAAATCACTCCCTACAATAAAACCATATATTTGTGCCTTTGGATTAAATTGATAAATGAGTTCATTTTTCTTATTGACCAAGTCAACAGATAATCCCGTATCTGGTCTTGGATAATAGTTATGACAAAATGAAAGTAATGTAAAATCATTCAATTGTTGATGTAAGCTTGTTAACAATTCCCGGGAAATAATACTTGCATTCAAACAGCACTTTAAACCCTGTGCCATTATCGCTTCGATTGCCTCAATTGATGTACTATGATCGATACGAATCATAAATTGTGCATCATATTGTCGAAGATGGTCATAAAAAGATGGTGTTAAAATAGATGGATTAGCATCTATGAGGTAAGTCACTTGTTCATGTTTTAATAAATTGAGTAGTTTTGTGAAATAATGATATTTTGTCTCGTCATCTTCTTCTGGTATTTGTACAGATGTAAAAATCATTTGGTAACCTTGTTTAATCATTCGCTTAATATACGCTTCATCTAAAGGTTGTCCTAAATACACTGAAAAGCCTGTCAAAGTAGCCCTCCTTAACAATATAATTATTAGGAAAATATAGTCGAGTTGTGTAATCGCTTACATTTTACTATAAGAGAAAACACATTACAATATTAATCAGTTAAAGCCTGTTCATTGTAATAATCTTACATATTTCTGTCACAAGTTAATTATTACACCATCAAAGATTATCCTTTCTTTTAAGTGCTGATAATAGCTGCTACTGCTGGATTATTACAATAACTTTTATACATTTTATTCAGGATTATCTTATATTATGTTTTAATAATAATCTGTGAACAATTAAGAGATTTGAAATTGAATTTAATAATTGTATTGAAAACGCATACTTCACCATGCTAAAATAGGAGTCGCAAACAAATAAGATTCAATAAGATGTGATGGTAAGCTAGATAAACTAACGTATCAGTTTTATATACTACTTAGTCAATTGCTTCTTTTACATTAATTACATACACCAACGTGTTACTAAGTAAGATTAGGCATGAGTTAAATTAAGCTGTGATGGTTACCAACACAGTCTATTTGCTCGTGTCTTTTTTTATTGAATCTTAAATAATAAATACAACTTTGGAGGTTGGACAAGTGAGGAAGAAACTTTTCGGTCAATTGCAACGTATTGGTAAAGCGCTAATGTTACCTGTTGCGATTTTACCAGCAGCTGGTCTGTTATTAGCTATCGGTACAGCTATGCAAGGTGAATCATTACAACACTACTTGCCGTTTATACAAAATGGTGGCGTACAAACTGTCGCTAAATTAATGACAGGTGCTGGTGGTATCATTTTTGATAACTTGCCTATGATTTTCGCATTAGGTGTCGCAATCGGATTAGCTGGCGGTGATGGCGTAGCAGCTATCGCAGCATTCGTCGGTTACATAATCATGAACAAAACAATGGGCGACTTTTTACAAGTTACACCTAAGAATATTGGTGATCCAGCGAGTGGTTACGCTAGCATTTTAGGTATCCCAACATTACAAACAGGTGTGTTCGGCGGTATTATAATCGGGGCCCTGGCAGCTTGGTGTTATAACAAGTTCTATAACATTAACTTACCATCTTATTTAGGTTTCTTCGCTGGTAAGCGTTTCGTACCTATTATGATGGCTACAACATCATTTATTTTAGCATTCCCAATGGCATTAATTTGGCCAACGATTCAATCAGGATTAAATGCATTCAGTACAGGATTATTAGATTCAAATACTGGTGTTGCCGTATTCTTATTTGGTTTCATCAAGCGTTTATTAATTCCATTCGGTCTACATCACATTTTCCACGCACCGTTCTGGTTCGAGTTTGGTTCATGGAAAAATGCAGCTGGTGAAATTATTCACGGTGACCAACGTATCTTTATCGAACAAATTCGTGAAGGCGCACATTTGACAGCTGGTAAATTCATGCAAGGTGAATTCCCTGTTATGATGTTCGGTTTACCTGCAGCAGCTTTAGCAATTTATCACACAGCTAAACCTGAAAATAAGAAAGTAGTAGCAGGTTTAATGGGTTCTGCTGCTTTAACATCATTCTTAACTGGTATTACAGAACCATTAGAATTCTCATTCTTATTTGTAGCACCATTATTATTCTTTATTCACGCAGTACTTGATGGTTTATCATTCTTAACATTGTACTTATTAGATCTTCATCTAGGTTATACATTCTCAGGTGGTTTCATCGACTACTTCTTACTCGGTATACTACCTAATAAGACACAATGGTGGTTAGTTATTCCTGTAGGTCTTGTATACGCAGTTATTTACTACTTCGTATTCCGATTCTTAATTGTAAAATTAAAATACAAAACACCAGGTCGTGAAGATAAACAATCACAAGCGGCTACTGCTTCAGCAACTGAATTACCATATGCAGTATTAGAAGCTATGGGTGGCAAAGCAAACATTAAACATTTAGACGCTTGTATCACACGTCTACGTGTTGAAGTTAACGACAAATCTAAAGTTGATGTTCCTGGTTTGAAAGATTTAGGCGCATCTGGTGTATTAGAAGTCGGCAATAATATGCAAGCAATTTTTGGTCCTAAATCTGACCAAATCAAACATGAAATGCAACAGATTATGAATGGTCAAGTAGTAGAAAACCCTACTACTATGGAAGACGATAAAGACGAAACTGTTGTTGTTGCAGAAGATAAATCTGCAACAAGCGAATTGAGCCATATCGTTCATGCACCATTAACTGGTGAAGTAACACCTTTATCAGAAGTGCCTGATCAAGTGTTCAGCGAAAAAATGATGGGTGACGGTATCGCTATTAAACCTTCACAAGGTGAAGTTCGTGCACCATTCAACGGTAAAATACAAATGATTTTCCCAACAAAACATGCAATTGGTCTTGTATCAGATAGTGGTTTAGAACTATTAATCCACATCGGTTTAGACACTGTTAAATTAAACGGAGAAGGCTTTACTTTACATGTTGAGGAAGGTCAAGAAGTTAAACAAGGTGATTTATTAATCAACTTTGATTTAGACTACATCCGCAATCATGCAAAGAGTGATATTACGCCTATTATCGTGACACAAGGAAACATTACAAACCTTGATTTTAAACAAGGTGAACATGGCAACATTTCATTTGGCGATCAATTATTTGAAGCTAAATAATGCTTACTATAAACAGGTGCGTATACCTTCATAAGGTGACGCGCCTGTTTTTTCTTTGCTATTGTATTTTGCGGCATCATTGATAGTTCGCTCTCCCCTTAAATTTTGAATTTTAAGATCATCAATTAAAGCCCCCCTTCATACTCATTTCCTAAAAAAATATTAATTGTTCACTATTGTTAGCGTTTTCACAACAAAGTCAACTTCCTTGACCTTACACTATATTCGAGGCTATCATTTTAAGTGTAAATATAGAGAAAAGGTGGTTTTTTTATGAAACAACGCATTGGAGCTTACTTAATTGACGCTATTCATCGAGCAGGCGTCGATAAAATTTTTGGTCTTCCTGGTGATTTTAATCTCGCTTTTCTAGACGATATTATCAGCAATCCCAATGTAGATTGGGTAGGAAATACAAATGAATTAAACGCAAGTTACGCAGCGGACGGTTATGCCCGTCTTAATGGACTCGCTGCATTAGTTACTACATTTGGTGTTGGCGAATTAAGTGCCGTCAACGGTATCGCAGGTTCATATGCTGAACGCATACCTGTCATTGCGATTACAGGTGCGCCGACACGTGCTGTTGAACATTCCGGTAAATATGTACATCACTCACTAGGTGAAGGTACATTTGACGACTACCGAAAAATGTTTGCACATATAACCGTTGCACAAGGTTATATCACACCTGAAAATGCAACAACCGAAATACCACGTTTAATTAATACAGCAATCGCCGAAAGACGCCCAGTTCATTTACATTTACCAATCGATGTCGCAATCTCTGAAATTGAGATACCGACACCATTTGAAGTAACGGCAGCCAAAGATACGGATGCATCAACATATATAGAGTTATTAACATCTAAATTGCATCAATCGAAGCAGCCTATCATCATTACTGGACATGAAATTAACAGTTTTCACCTCCATCAAGAATTAGAAGATTTTGTAAATCAAACACAGATACCAGTAGCACAACTTTCATTAGGAAAAGGTGCTTTTAATGAGGAAAATCCATATTATATGGGTATTTACGATGGGAAAATTGCCGAAGATAAAATACGAGATTATGTGGACAACAGCGATTTAATTTTAAATATTGGAGCCAAATTAACAGATTCAGCAACAGCAGGTTTTTCATACCAATTCAATATCGATGATGTCGTTATGTTAAATCATCACAATATCAAAATTGACGATGTTACAAATGATGAAATATCTCTACCATCATTGTTAAAACAGTTATCCAATATTTCATATACGAATAACGCAACGTTCCCTGCGTATCATCGTCCAACATCACCCGATTATACTGTTGGCACAGAACCATTAACACAACAAACTTATTTTAAAATGATGCAAAATTTCTTAAAACCAAATGATGTCATCATTGCTGATCAAGGTACATCATTCTTTGGTGCTTATGATTTAGCATTATACAAAAACAATACTTTTATAGGGCAACCGTTATGGGGTTCTATCGGCTATACATTACCTGCAACATTAGGTTCACAATTAGCAGACAAAGATCGTCGTAACTTATTATTAATTGGTGATGGCTCATTGCAACTAACTGTTCAAGCTATTTCAACTATGATTAGACAGCATATTAAACCGGTATTATTTGTGATTAATAATGACGGCTATACGGTAGAACGACTTATTCACGGCATGTATGAACCTTATAATGAAATTCACATGTGGGATTATAAAGCTTTACCAGCTGTATTTGGTGGTAAAAATGTTGAAATTCATGACGTTGAATCATCAAAAGATTTACAAGACACGTTTAATGCAATTAATGGTCATCCCGATGTGATGCATTTTGTCGAAGTCAAAATGTCTGTCGAAGACGCACCGAAGAAACTGATCGATATCGCTAAAGCTTTTTCACAACAAAATAAATAATTTCATCGTATACAGGGTATAAGTTTAAGCGAATACTTTATTAAACGAATAGGACTCTGATATAAGATGATTAATTTTAATAAAACCGCTTTAGTGTTAATCGACCTGCAAGAAGGTATACTTAAGATGAATTATGCGCCACATACAGCTGAAAATGTCGTTCAAAACGCTAATAAATTAATAGATGTTTTTAGAAAAAACAATGGCTTTATCGCTTTTGTTCGCGTGAATTTCTATGATGGTAAAGATGTATTGCAACCAAATGCAATGATCTCATTACCACCAAAAGAAGGCGACGACTACAGTCGTTTCCATCATTTATTAGACAAGAGAGATGACGATTTTGTCATAGACAAACGACATTTTAGTGCATTTGTAGGAACAGATTTGGACTTACAATTGCGACGTCGAGGAATTGATACGATTGTTCTTGGTGGTGTCGCAACGCATATTGGTGTAGATACGACAGCACGAGACGCCTATCAATTAAACTACGATCAGTATTTTGTTACTGACATGATGAGCGCTCAAAACGAAACGCTACATCAATTCCCAATAGATAATTTATTCCCATTGATGGGACAAACAATAACTACAAACGACTTTCTAAATATATTGAACTAAGCATACACTTACCCCCTTCGATCATGTTGAAGGGGGTATCTTTATTTTACAAAGTATTAATACGTCGGGTTGTCTAACCTCCTATCTATAAACTTAGCCTATATCTGTTAAATCGTTCTTAACTTACGCCCCTACTACATAAAAAACAGTATTTATTCCGGAATTTTCAAAAAATTTAGTATTTATTGCAAAATTATGTATCACTTTATGTTTAATTTTTGATATTATCTTAATTAAGTAGATTTTTATAAGTTCTAAAAAGGAGAACAAATACATATATGAAGAAGAAACTAACATTTAAAGAAAACATGTTTATAGGTTCTATGTTATTTGGTTTATTCTTTGGTGCCGGCAATCTTATCTTCCCAATACACTTGGGGCAAGCTGCTGGTTCTAACGTTTTTATCGCTAACTTAGGATTTTTAATTACAGCAATTGGCTTACCATTTCTAGGTATCATTGCTATTGGCATTTCAAAGACATCTGGTTTATTTGAAATTGCATCGCGTGTTAATAAAACATATGCTTACATTTTCACGATTGCCTTATATCTAGTTATCGGACCATTTTTCGCCTTACCTAGACTGGCAACTACATCATTTGAAATTGCATTTTCGCCATTTTTATCACCAAAGCAAATCACTTTATATTTATTTATTTTTAGCTTCGTCTTCTTTGTGATTGCATGGTTTTTTGCGAGAAAGCCATCAAGAATTTTAGAATATATCGGTAAATTTTTAAATCCGGTATTCTTAGTATTATTAGCAATTATTTTATTATTTGCTTTTATCCATCCATTAGGTGGCATATCTGATGCACCTATTAGTAAACAATATCAATCAAATGCCTTATTTAACGGCTTTTTAGATGGATACAATACCTTAGATGCGCTAGCGTCATTGGCATTTGGTATCATCATTGTTGCAACGATTAAAAAGTTAGGTATCGAAAATCCAACTGATATCGCTAAAGAAACAATTAAGTCTGGTACTATCAGTATCATTATGATGGGGATCATTTATACCCTACTAGCAATCATGGGTACATTAAGTATTGGTCATTTCAAACTTAGTGAAAATGGTGGTATTGCCTTAGCGCAAATTACGCAATACTACTTAGGTAACTACGGTATCGTCCTGTTGTCACTTATCGTTATGGTTGCTTGTTTAAAAACAGCCATCGGTTTGATTACGGCATTTTCAGAAACATTCGAACACCTTTTCCCTAAAATGAATTACCTAGCGATTGCAACAGTTGTAAGCTTTATTTCGTTCTTATTCGCGAATGTTGGCTTAACTAAGATTATTATGTACTCAGTCCCAGTGTTAATGTTCTTATATCCATTAGCAATTGCCTTGATTGTACTAACATTATTTAGTAGCAAATTCCATCATTCAAAAATTATTTATCAATGTACCATTTTCTTTACAATGATTGCTGCATTAGTAGATGGATTAAAAGCTAGTCCAGAGTTCATTTCAAGCACATCATTCTCACAAACTTTGATTAATTTCAGCCAAAAATATTTACCATTATCAGACATTGGTATGGGCTGGGTTGTTCTCAGTTTGATTGGTTTCATTATCGGCTTCATTATTTATAAAATTAAGCATCGTAAAATTCCACAAGCATAATACTATGCCACAGTCATATGTTAAACATATGCTTGTGGCATTTTTTATTCATACTACATTAAACTGCAATCGTATACATACATATCAATGATTATCCACAAAAAATATTAGTACTTTCATTTTACAAATCACATTAATACAAACACAACCTTATCTTTATATTATTAAATTTACATTTGACACTTATATTGAACAACTGTAATATATTAATATTAATTCTTTAAATTGTATAAATATAAAGGAGGGAGACCGATGAATTCAATCATTGAATTAACTGATTATTATAGCTCTAATAATTATGCACCACTTAAGCTTGTCATTTCTAAAGGTAAAGGTGTCAAAGTTTGGGATACTGATGGCAAACAATATATAGATTGCATTTCGGGTTTTTCAGTTGCAAACCAAGGCCATTGTCATCCAACAATTGTTAAAGCGATGACAGAACAAGCTTCAAAGTTGTCTATCATTTCACGTGTCCTTTATAGTGACAATCTCGGGAAATGGGAAGAAAAAATTTGTCATCTTGCTAAGAAAGACAAAGTACTCCCCCTTAACTCTGGTACTGAAGCTGTTGAAGCAGCCATTAAAATTGCTAGAAAATGGGGCTCTGAAGTTAAAGGCATTACTGACGGACAAGTTGAAATCATCGCTATGAATAACAATTTTCACGGTCGTACACTTGGCTCATTATCACTATCTAACCACGACGCATATAAAGCAGGATTTCACCCCCTACTTCAAGGCACTACAACTGTAGATTTTGGAGACATTGAACAATTAACACAAGCTATTTCACCAAATACAGCAGCAATTATTTTGGAACCAATTCAAGGTGAAGGTGGCGTTAATATACCACCGAAAGGATATATTCAAGCTGTGCGTCATCTATGTGATAAATATCAAATATTATTGATTGCAGATGAAATTCAAGTTGGTCTTGGTAGAACTGGGAAATGGTTTGCGATGGAATGGGAGCAAGTTGTTCCAGACATTTATATTTTAGGTAAGGCATTGGGTGGCGGCTTATACCCTGTATCTGCTGTACTTGCAAATAATGATGTCATGCGTGTTCTAACACCAGGTACACATGGTTCGACATTTGGTGGTAACCCTTTAGCCATTGCAATATCGACGGCAGCGCTTGATGTACTTAAAGATGAACAACTGGTTGAACGATCAGAACGCTTAGGTTCATTTTTATTAAAAGCGTTGCTACAACTTAAACATCCTAGTATTAAAGAAATTAGAGGTCGTGGTTTATTTATAGGCATAGAGCTTAACACAGATGCTGCACCTTTTGTGGATCAACTGATTCAACGTGGAATCTTGTGCAAAGACACGCATCGTACTATCATTCGATTGTCACCACCTCTAGTCATTGATAAAGAGGAAATCCATCAAATTGTTGCAGCTTTTCAAGACGTTTTTAAAAATTAACAATTAATCATTTATATATGATATAGGAGGGATTCATGATGATTAAAGTAGGTATCGTTGGCGGTAGCGGTTATGGCGCAATTGAATTAATTCGATTGTTACAAACACATCCTCATGTAACGATTGCACACATCTACTCACATTCAAAAGTAGATGAACCGTTGAAATTAACATTTCCACATTTACAACATATTATGCAACATTTCGAAGCACTTACAGTGGACAATAATGACTGTGATGTGATTTTCTTTGCGACACCAGCACCCGTAAGTAAAACATGTATCCCTCCCTTAGTAGAAAAAGGTATTCATGTTATCGATTTATCTGGCGCATTTAGAATTAAGAATCGTGAAATATATGAAGCATATTACAAAGAAACTGCTGCAGCACAAGATGATTTGAATCATGCTATTTACAGCATTTCAGAATGGCAATCGTTTGATAACAATGGAACGAAGCTCATTTCTAATCCTGGCTGTTTCCCTACAGCAACATTATTAGCATTACATCCACTTATTAGCGAAAAAATAGTAGATTTGTCATCTATTATTATTGATGCTAAGACCGGCGTGTCAGGTGCTGGTCGTTCATTATCACAACGTGTTCATTTTTCAGAAATGAATGAAAATCTAAGCGCTTATGCAATCGGAAACCATAAACACAAACCGGAAATCGAGCAATATTTATCTATCATTGCGGGTCAAGATGTATCAGTCATATTTACACCACATCTCGTACCAATGACACGAGGTATTTTATCAACAATTTATGTCAAATTTTCATCTGAATATACGACTGAATCATTACATAAATTAATGACCTCTTATTATGCTAATCAGCCATTTGTCAGAATTAGAGATATTGGGACTTTTCCAACCACAAAAGAAGTACTCGGTAGTAACTACTGCGATATCGGTATCTATGTAGATGAAACATCACAAACAGCAATTTTAGTATCAGTGATTGATAACCTTGTCAAAGGCGCAAGTGGGCAAGCCATTCAAAATTTAAATATATTATATGATTTTGAAGTGACGACTGGCCTAAATCAATCACCAGTTTATCCATAAGGGGTGTTAGAATGAAACATCAAGAAACGACATCACAACAATATAACTTTTCAATTATTAAACATGGCGATATTAGTACACCTCAAGGCTTCACGGCTGGTGGTATGCACATCGGTTTACGCGCTAACAAAAAAGACTTTGGGTGGATTTACTCATCGTCTTTGGCAAGTGCAGCTGCCGTATATACTTTAAATCAGTTTAAAGCTGCACCACTTATTGTCACTGAAGACACTTTACAAAAGTCTAAAGGAAAATTACAAGCACTTGTTGTTAATTCAGCTAATGCAAATTCTTGTACCGGTCAACAAGGTATCGATGATGCACGACAAACACAAACATGGGTTGCTCAACAACTTCAAATACCATCTGAGCATGTTGCTGTTGCTTCAACTGGGGTCATTGGTGAATATTTGCCTATGGATAAAATTAAGACTGGGACCGAACATATTAAGGATGCTAATTTTGCAACGCCAGGTGCGTTTAACGAGGCAATTTTAACAACTGATACCTGTACAAAACATATCGCTGTATCACTAAAAATCGATGGTAAAACCGTTACAATTGGTGGTAGCGCCAAAGGTTCAGGTATGATTCACCCAAATATGGCTACCATGCTTGCTTTTATAACAACCGATGCATCGATTGAATCGAATACACTTCATCAATTATTAAAATCTTCGACTGACCATACATTTAATATGATTACTGTTGATGGCGATACAAGTACAAATGACATGGTATTAGTCATGGCAAATCACCAAGTTGAACACCAAATACTTAATCAAGACCATCCACAATGGGAAACATTTGTTGATGCATTCAATTTTGTCTGTACATTTTTAGCTAAAGCTATAGCCAGAGATGGCGAAGGCGCAACAAAGTTAATCAGTGTCAATGTTTCAGGCGCTAAGTCAATATCAGACGCAAGAAAAATCGGTAAAACTATCGTAAGTTCAAATCTAGTAAAATCAGCTATTTTTGGCGAAGATGCCAATTTTGGTCGAATCATTACAGCTATTGGCTATAGCGGATGTGAAATTGATCCTAAATGCACATATGTTCAACTGAACCAAATACCTGTCGTTGATAAAGGTATGGCTGTACTATTTGATGAGCAAGCTATGTCGAACACATTAACTCATGAACATGTCACAATTGACGTTCAACTTGGTTTAGGTAACGCTGCAGCGACTGCATACGGTTGTGATTTATCCTATGATTATGTGCGTATCAACGCATCATATCGAACATAAGGTGGTGTTGGTTAGATGAAATTTATTGTCATTAAAATTGGTGGCAGTACACTTAGTGACATGCATCCATCAATTATTAACAATATTAAGCATTTACGATTAAACAACATCTACCCTATTATCGTTCATGGCGGTGGCCCATTTATTAATGATGCATTATCAAACCAGCAAATCGAGCCACACTTTGTTAATGGCCTAAGAGTGACTGATAAAGCAACCATGACCATTACTAAACACACGCTCATTGCAGACGTTAACACTGCATTAGTAGCTCAATTTAACCAGCACCAATGTTCTGCAATAGGCTTATGTGGTTTGGATGCACAGCTGTTTGAAATTACATCTTTTGATCAACAATATGGATATGTCGGTGTTCCGACCGCTTTAAATAAGGATGCTTTACAGTATTTATGTACTAAATTTGTACCTATCATCAATTCGATTGGTTTCAATAACCATGATGGAGAATTTTACAATATTAATGCTGACACGCTTGCCTATTTTATTGCATCATCATTAAAAGCGCCTATTTATGTATTAAGTAATATTGCAGGTGTACTCATCAATGATGTTGTTATACCTCAATTGCCATTAGTCGATATTCATCAATATATTGAACATGGTGATATTTATGGAGGTATGATTCCCAAAGTGCTAGATGCCAAAAATGCGATTGAAAATGGCTGTCCTAAAGTTATCATTGCATCAGGAAACAAGCCAAATATCATTGAATCTATTTACAATAATGATTTTGTTGGCACAACAATCCTTAATTCATAACTATGAAATTAAGACCTAACAAGTTTTGACACGCGATGATTCCAGTTCGATTATCCATTGCGCTAAAACATTTATTTGCCGTTCATCTCGTTAACAATTTTGAATACAGTACGATACAATATGAGATGTAAAAAACTAATAACCTTTTACAAATTTGTTTATCAAAATATTTTAAGTTTTGCAAAGCTTTTTATTGTGATTATTTTCACAAAATACTATAATGAGGATAGTAAATAGAGAGGAGTCCTTAAGTTGACGAAACGACAAATGGGTATATTCATTTATGCTGGAATTATCGGTGGCTTGTTATCTGGAATTGTAAAATTAGGTTGGGAGGTCATGTTTCCACCTCGCACACCAGAACGTAATGCAACGAACCCACCTCAAGAGTTATTGCAACAATTAGGATTTAGTAGTGAGTTTACGCATCAAACATATACATTTTCAAATATGGAATTGCCTTGGGTAAGCTTTATTGTCCACTTTAGTTTTTCTATCGTCATTGCAATTATTTACTGCATATTAGTTAAAAAATACGCTTACTTAGCAATGGGACAAGGTGCTGTTTTTGGTATTGCTATTTGGGTATTATTCCACCTTATCATTATGCCAATCATGCATACTGTACCTGCTGTGTGGGATCAACCATTCCAAGAGCATCTGTCAGAATTCTTTGGCCATATCGTCTGGATGATGACAATTGAATTAGTGCGACAACATTTTGTCTATCGCTATAAATTAAATTAATACACTGACTAACATTAACGTGAGTTTTAAATCATCGTTTGAGTATGATGATTGATGCTCACGTTATTTTATTAACTGACATGATATGATTCCAGCCAACTTACGTGAGCATTAAAGTCTCAAATGCGTCGTAACAAACTATTATTTTTGGCAATTTCAATATTGCTCAGTATATTTTCACCTTATCACTTACTTTAATCTCGTCATGATTTTGAATGATGCCATCGTGTATTCACCTTTCATTTTTCCAATAAAAAAACATCTAACAGTAAACATTTAGGCAGTATAGTTTAAAATCACTGCGCAATGATACTGTCAGACGTCATATTAACTACTCAATAACTGAAATACAGACACTTTTTTATAACCCCAGGGTGCCTGTCCTAAGAAACATACCTGTAGCATAAACTGATCAAAAATAAATTGTTTGAACTTCACTTCACGTGATTGATAAAAGTGTGATTGTGTCATATCATAAATGTCCAATCCTTTGATTAAACCTTCACCAATCAATTTTGTAAAACTTTCTTTTTGTGTCCATATTTGATAAAAATCATTTAAACTACATATTTGATGTGCTTCGTTTGTAGAGAAACACGTCACTAACGTACGCCAGTCTAAACGTTGTGATATCTTTTCGATATCTATACCAACTGGTTCTTTATCGACAACACACACGATATAAGGATAACTATATGATAAGCTCACATAGATGGGCTGTCCATCACGATTGTGTTGAACAATATCTGCCTTACCTCGTGGCGAAATGTGATAATGCCATTCATGTAGTAATAAACCTGTGTCATGTTGAATTCCATATTGCACTAAAATATCTCCCAATCTGTGCATGAGTTTATCTTGATTGTATCTATAGTTGACTGTACGCGGTTTTTTATATGACCAACGACTTTGTGATATTAATTCTTCAATACTTTTCAAGTTACTCTGTAATTGCATTACAAATACTGTCATAACTTTCCCTACTTACTTATTGAATATTGTTTTGATATATTGTGCCCAATGATACAGCCAATTGTTAGTTATCGTTGGCCATTTTTCACTGATGTGATTCATTATTTTTAATGTTAATGTTGTATCTATCATTGCTAGTTGTTGTTCACGGTCAACACTAGTTAATCCAATCGTTTCGTACATGTCTTGTTTCTGTAAAATTTCATTAAATGATTCATCGCTGACGAGTTCAATTTCTTTGCGCTTAACGCATTCTAACAAAGATTTCACCGGCATTTTATTAGGTGATAGCACATGGTAAATGATTTGTGGTGTGTTGACTTGTGCTAATGCGACAATTTGTCTTGCAGTCGTATCCACAAAAGAAAAATCTACAGGCATTTCAGCCATGCTAACCCCGATACAATCCAGTTGTAACAAATCATTCATTACCATTGAAAAACGGTTAGTCTTTATATTTCTCATATGCCATCTTCCATTGTAAGGACTCGTCAAATTACCAACACGTACAATCCGACCATCTAAGCCATTATTTACAGCTTCTAATACTTTTAATTCACTATAAAATTTGCTCCGTGTATATGGTGATGTTAGTAGTTGCCCTTTATAGACATCCGCTTCTGAAAATGTCACATCTTCTGTGTCTATATCAAAATAAGTTCCCACACTTATCGTAGACACATATATTAACCTTGCATGATGTTGTTGTGCCAAACGTATGACATCAACAGTACCTTGAACATTTACTTTTTCAAATTCATCATCATCACCAAAGTGATCTGTACGAGCACCTGCATGAATAATCGTATCCATGTTTTCTGGTAAAACAACATCATCCATACACTCAAAATCACCAACAATGACTTCAATGTTTGATAACATCATTTCAACCGTCTCTTCTGAAAAATAATCATTTAAATTCGTCATCAACTTATACCATGCTATTTCCTCATTATCAGCACGTATGAAACAATAAATGCGATGACTGTATCCTTGTAGTGCTTCAATCAGATAAGCACCTAAAAACCCTGTAGCGCCAGTCAATAGTGTATTTCCTAGAGGTCGATAACTTAGACTATCCTCTAAAACACCCAAATTATAACGAGACATAACAATCTTTTGTAATTCCGAAAGATTATCCGGTAATGCAACTAATGATTGTTGATTTTGGTGCATATAATTAACAATCTGTCGCACGGTTTTATATTGGTATAATGTCTGCATTGAAATATGATGGCCAAATCGTTTTAAATGCGAGACAACTAACATCGCCTCTAATGAGTTACCACCAAGTTCAAAGAAATCATCGTCAACACCGACATCATTTTGTTTCAATACCTCTCCGAATACATCAACAAATGTCTGCTCAATTTCATTAGATGGTTCGCTATACACTTTATTAGACTGTTGTATAGGTGATGGATTTGGCAAACGCGTAGTATCCACCTTGTCATTCGTGGTTAATGGCATACAATCGATATGCGTTATAGTCTTAGGAATCATATACTTAGGCAGATGATCATTTAAATATTGCTTCAAATCCTGCTCCATTTGTTGCTCTCCGACATAATAAGCATTCAATATATCATGCGTATCAAAGTGACTTACTGTTACAACACAATCAGATATACCACGAATAGCTAATATTGCATTTTCAATTTCATCAAGTTCAATACGGTACCCGTTAACTTTCACTTGTTTATCTATTCTTCCTAAAAATTCAATTTGACCATCAGATGTATAACGTGCTAAATCACCACTATGATACAACTTTCCTTTACCAAATGGATTATTTTGCCATTTATCAGCCATTAATTCTGGACGGTTAATATATCCTATCGCTAAACTATCACCTGCAATACACAACTCGCCTGGCATACCAATACCGCATAACAAACCATCTGACATAATATACACTTGGATGTTAGATAAGGGTTTGCCAATTGGAATCGTCTCAGGTATCAAATCACCACAATGATGTGACCAATACGATGTGATGACTGTTGACTCAGATGGTCCATAGGCATTGAAATACGTGCCACAATGCTTCTCAATATATTTAACAAAGGATGCCGTACTAGTTGCCCCGCCTGTAATCAACTTTTCAATATAAAAGTCTTCCATAACACTACACATCTGTAACGGAATCGACGCCACCGTCACACGATGCTTATTAATGAGTTGTTGTAACTGTGCTGGATTAACACGTTCCTCTCTATCTGGAATCACAAGCGTATGACCATTTAACAAACAACAATAAATCTCCATAACTGATGCATCAAAAACAATATTTGCATGTTGCAAAAATACTTCATTGTCGCCTAATTGCAATTCAGTTGACCATGCATGCACTAAATTCAACAAATTTCGTTGTCGTATGGCAACCCCTTTAGGCATCCCGGTCGTACCAGATGTGTAAATAGCATACATCTCATTATCTAACATCGCTGTGTTTTCAAGTTGATTGCCATGTAAATCATCATATTGTTCATTTTCCTTTGATTCAACAAAGCCTTTAGCATTTTCCAATTGAATGACTGGTAATGTCGTTTCAATTTCAACGCCGTAAGACATGACTGCAGTTACTTTAGCATCCTCCAAAATTGCGCCTTGTCGCTTTTTCGGAAAATCAATATCGATAGGTATATAAGATGCACCTACTTTAACTGTCGCCAACATCGCCGCAATCATTTCAAAACTACGTTCTGTAAACAAGGCAACCCGTTGACCATTGCCCACACCATTTGATAGAAGCATGTGCGCAATGGCATCCACATAGTTGCGTAATGTTTCATACGTAATTGTCAAATCATTCATGACTAGCGCAACATGATTACCTTGTCGTGAGACAGCTTCATTAAAGTAACTTATGATAGATTTATTTCCCGGGACATTAAGCATTCGATCGTTAACATGCGTATTGACCCAATTTAGAAGTTCCTCCGTGCCGTTTGGTATATCACAAATTTGTAGTGTATCTTGATGCTTCAAAATATAATCAATCATAATCATACATTGATTACCCATGTGACGAACTGTTTCTGAGTGATATAAATCGGTATTATACTCGATATTGATTATATAGTCATCGCGATCTTCTTCAATGATGAAAGATAAATCAAATTTCGCCGTCACTGATTTGGGTTGAATGTGTGTTAATTTACTATGCCCAAAATGAGCATGATTCGTTTCATTGTTTTGTAGTACTAACATGACATCAAATAATGGATTCCGTGAGGCATCATGTGATTGATCTAAGTCATTTACTAAACATTCGAATGGGTATTCTTGATGCTCGTATGCCTCCAAACTCATTTCCTTAACCTCTTGTAAAAACTGTGTCCACATTTTATCAGGTGACGGTTGCCCTCTATATACCAACGTATTAGCAAACATGCCTAGCATTTGCTCCGTGCCTTTATGCATACGCGCACTCATCACACTACCGACAACAACATCATCTTTTCGAGCATATCTGCTTAACAACGTCATGACCACACTCATAAAGAACATAAAATCAGTAATTTGATGCTTTTCTACATACTTTTGAAGTAGCTGTCTCATTTGTTGATTCATTGTAAATGACATCATTGCTCCATTTGTCGTTTTAATATTTGGTCTAACATAGTCTGTCGGTAAGCTTAAAATAGGTACTTCATCTTTGAATTGAGATAACCAATATTGTCTATGTTTCGTCATATCACGATGCGACATCCACTCACTATAGTCTTTATATTGCAATTTAAGTGGTAACAATAATTTATGTTGATAAAGTGCGTTAAGATCATTCATTAATTGTATATTACTCATACCGTCATTAATGATATGATGCGTATCTATAAAGAGGTATGCATGTAAGGGACTTCTAATGTATCTCACTCTAATTTGACTTGGCTTTTCCAAATTAAAAGGTGCTACAAATTGGCGCATGATTTCTTGTTCATCCGTAAAATGCGTGTTAACTTCTTCAAAGTCAACTGCAACATCTGCCACAATACGTTGTCGAACCTCATCATCTACAACAATATATTGTGTTCGTAAAATCTCATGTCGCGCTATCAAACGCTGCACTGCTTGTCGCAATTGAGCTACATTAAGTTCTGATGATAACCGCCATAAAAAAGGTACGTTATACACCGTATCTTTATGGTTTGATTTCCATAATAAATACATACGCTTTTGTGCAGAGCTCAGCACATAATCATCTTTAACTATAGTTTCTGGAATCACTTCATAGTTTTGTTCTTGAACCTTAGCAATCGCTTGTGCTAGTTCAAATACAGTTGGCTTTTGTAATAAATCACCAATTTGTAATCGTTTCCCAGTAGATGCCTCTATCCGATTCACCACTAACGTTGCTTTTAATGAATGGCCACCTAATTCAAAGAAATTATCATGAATACCTACTTGATTCACATGTAAAATATCTGCAAAAATTTGGCATAGCAAGTGTTCGGTATCTGTACTCGGTGCTACATAGGCATCCGTATCGACATAGTCCATGATAGGCAATGCCTTCTTATCTAATTTCCCATTAATAGTAATAGGAATTTGCTCAATATGCATGAAATTAACTGGTATCATGTACTCCGGTAAGGTCATACGTAATTGTGATTTAATCTTATTATGTGATAATGTATGCATCGCTTCATAATAAGCAACGATATACTGATCTTGATCATGATTTTGAACAATAACAACTGCTTTATTAATACCTTGTATACGCTCGAGCGCATGCTCAACCTCTGACAACTCAATCCTAAACCCTCGAATCTTAACTTGTTTGTCCTTTCGATATAAATAATCTATGTTGCCATCGGGTAACAAACGAACGATATCACCACTTCTATACATCAGCTGATTTATATTTGAATCTTTGATAAATTTATCTGCTGTCAATTCTGGCTGATTTAAATAACCTGCAGCTAACCCAAAGCCACTTGTACATAATTCTCCAGGAATACCAACGCCACACCGACGCTCGCCTTGCATGATATAAACATGAGTACCCAGAATCGGTTTACCAATAGGAATACGATTTGGAACTTTGTTAGGTATATTATACGTCGTTGTAAATGTTGTATTTTCAGTTGGTCCATAACCATTAATAATTTGAGGATGCTTCGGTTTTTGATTAAGCAAATCCACCCACTTAGCATTCAATACTTCTCCACCAATTAATAAATACTTTAACGGTACCAATACTTCTATTCGTTCACTAGCAATCTGATTAAATAATGAGGAGGTTAACCACATAGTATTAACGTCATTTTCATTGATTAATTGTTCTACCGCTATTGGATTTAATAATTGTTCTTTTTTAGCAACAATCAGCTTTCCACCATTGAGCAATGCACCATATATTTCAAATGTTGCAGCATCAAAGGCTATAGTTCCTGATAACAAAATCGTCGTCTCTTCATTTAATGGTACATAATGATTTTGATGGACCAAGCGAACAATACCTCGGTGCGGAATTAGTGTCCCTTTAGGGTTACCAGTTGTCCCCGACGTGTAAATAACATAAGCATGATCTTCTAACGTGTTACATTTAGAAAGATTATCAATATTTTTCCACGCTATCTTATTCAAATCAATGTGATTAATATTTTGTTTACCATTTTCATATAAAGCTTGGTACGTTATTACAACTTTAGGCGTTACATCTTTTAAAATGTACTCCTGACGATCACTTGGATAGTTCGGATCAATTGGCACGTAAGCCCCACCAGCTTTCAACACACCTATCATCGCTATTATCATCTCAATACTTTTTTCAGCTATGACAGCGACACGATCATTAGGTTCAACACCATACTGGTTTCTCAAACGGTGTGCTAAATCATTCGCGCGTGCATTCAATGTTTGATATGTTATAAACACTCCGTCAAATTGCACAGCGACATGATTCGGCGTTGCTTCAACTTGTTGCTCAAATAAGGTAACAACTGTTTGCGCATCATCTATCTCAGGCAAACTTAAATTGATATCGTCATATAATTGAATATCACGTTCTGTCATCAAATTAAGTTCATCTACAGTTGTTCGTTTATTTCCATTTTCTTCAGTAATTTGCAAATAAATATTTCGAACTAAGTCACTCAGCGTCTCGATTGAGAGCAAATCATATGCTGCACTGTTATATATAATTTTGAACCCGTGTTGATGTGGAAAAATTTCAATATCCGCTAAAGATGTATGTGCATCATGTATTTGATGTACATCCTCAATAACATCATTACAACAAGACATCATATGATGATAACAATGAAAAATAGTCTCTAGTGAAAGCGAAGACTTCGCGCACTGTAATTGCGACATATTTTGCAACACACATTTATTAAAATCTGTTGTAAAACGTTGACATACATCTTTTGCATCGATTGTTAACGTTAACGGCACAATATTTCCGTGTAAATCATTTGGTAAATGTGATGGTACATGTATACCTAATGTGACATCATGTTGTTGACTCATTATATGATTAGCTAAATACACACTAACAGCCAACGATGCCATATCTATTGATGTCATATCATCAATCAAATACGTTTGATATAAAGCTTGTTCAAATGGATGCTTAATTGGAAAATAACTATCAATATGGATGTCAGAGTTATTCTCTAACCGAAAATAGTTTGAGTCTAATGCTATATGCGATGCATCTTGATTGTCTTTATCATCATTTCTATTTATATGTGCATGCTGTCGAGTATTGTTAATAACAGTATTGCCACGATATGCATTGCATAAATCATCAAGAAAAATATCAATTTGACTATCATCGAAAATGGACACATGAAAATCTAATAGTATATATGCAGCATCAGCGAACTGAAACAATTTAACTTTGAATAAAGGTGAATCATTAAAATGGTAAGTACTTAATTCTTGCTTAAAAAAAGCTTCTAAATCATAGTTTGCGGAAGAAGATGGAACTTGTTTTATCTCAATAAAAGGCAGAAATTCATGAAGTATCATTGTTAAATTGTCATCGGTAGTAACATCAAAAAAATGTCTTATAGATGCATGTTGTTGCACAATTGTCGATAATGCATACATCATTTTAGTAGCTTCAACATTTTTAGCGAGTTTAACCCAATACGCATTACGGTGTGTCGTTGATTCTGTATTATTTTTGTATATACGAAAATATTCCTGTTGAAATCTCAAATTACCCATAATCATAAAAAGTCCTTCTTTCATATCATAATACTCATTACTTACTGAAATTGCATGATGATATGATAACCGACGAAATGTTAATTAACTCGTTATGTAATGATTAATATAAAACACCATTCGCAACATATGAGCGATATATTCTACCCTAAAATACATCTTGTATCATCGTTACAATTGGTATATTTTTCAATGTAAATTACATACATCTTCGATAAATAGCACACTACAACTCGTTAATCACTTTCTGTTGTTCACATCTCATTGCAAACTCAATATTGTTGTTACAAAATATCCATGAAGCAAGTTTATATTAAACAAACAACTCGCATAAAACAATTGTTATCCTTAAATTTTAACAAATTCTTAATAAATTTATCTCTATTTTAATTACGACCAAATTAATAGGTTTTCCATATAAAAAGATGCATAAAATAAATATTTAAATAAATTCAATTTGTATTCACTTGTTTTTGTCCCCCAAATACACCAGCAACAAGCATGCTAGCACCAATTGTTAAAACGATAAACATATACAGTCCCATTTGTAATGACGTTAAGAAAACACCCAACACAATCCCTAACCTAGCTAGTGTTTCTGAAAAATGAATACCTAATGCATTAACTGCACTATATGTTCCTCTTTTAGCTTTAGGAATAATTTTAAAGCGTTGTTCTGAAACTATAGGCGAATAAATAATTTCACCTACAGTCGCAATTATCATAAAAACAACTAATAAGCCAAACTGATTAAGATAGGTTAGACCACTATAGCCAACAATATAAATCAGCAAACCAGTGATTAAAGCTTTTTTAAAATCTATTTTCAATACAACTTTCGAGATTGAATACGTGAGTAAAATGACGACGACCGTATTAATCATTAGCAAGATTGCTAACATCTTAGCACCTGTAATATCATATGAACCTATACTTATTGTTTCAAACTGATCCTTTAGTCTAATAGCAATATATGAGGAGATTGAAAATTCACCCATCATGATGATACTGAACCCCGAAATCAATAACATATAATTACGGTCTTTCAAAACTAATTTATAACTGCGAAATATATTCATTATTTGTAATTTTTGATAACGACTTGCATGCCTCTTGTCATCACTTTGCTTTACTTGATTTCGGTCTTGAGGTAACCAAATATATAAAATAAAGAGTACAATTAAAAATATACAAGCTGCTATTAAGAAAAGTAGTAACATACTGTAGCCATACATCAAGCCACCTAACAATGCCCCAATAGCTACCGATAAGTTTGTCATCCAATAGCTAATCTTGTAAATATAATGTTCCACGTCTTCGGTAATTGCATCCATAATTAATGTGTCCATAACTGGAAATTGTAATCCCCAAACGATTGTAAATATGGCATATGCAACACAAAAACCAATAATTTGCCACAATTGATGTGACCCAAATACGCCCATGAACACAAGCATTATCACCATCGTCGCTTGATAAATAAGTACTAGCAACTTTTTCGGAAATATCTCAATAAGGTAACCAGATATAATGGACAATGGAAATTTTAGAACCACTAAACCAACAAGATATATACCGACAATTGATTGACTTAACATATCTGTTAAATATAGTGCTATAAACGGTATAAATGCTGTCGTAATAATTAGCTGTAAAAAATTGCTAATCAATCGTACTTTCAAAGTCGTACTTAAGCGTTTCATTAATAACTACACCCCTTTCCACATATATACACACTACCATTTATATAAAATCTATTATTAGATTATACGTTGAAACAAAGAATTTTTAGTTATACAAAGTTATTTAACAAACAAATGCATCGACTTTACAATGCATCTTGCATATAATGCCTCAAAAAAATTAGCACTATATGACTATATATTATTCCAAATGAATGAAATTTATCAATAATTGCGTAAGTGAACACATATGTGCGTAAATGTTAAATCATTGTCCTAACATAGCCGTGACTATACTTAGATGTAATCATAAAAAAACTACTGCCATCTTTACAACAGCAGTAGTGCTTATATGATTCATTTATATAAAATTGAAAGCGTTAATCGCTAGCCCAGCATCCTTATTCTATTTAGCTGTATAACTTTTACTAGCAATACGACCACTTGCAACAATAATATCTTTATCTTGGAAAGGTTCATGATTGAAGAAACGCTCTAAAATATCTTTAACTCCATCTTCAATACGTTTTTGTGCTTCTAAAGTCATACCTGAATAGTGAACCGTCATAGCATTTCTAGGCATTGTTCTCCATGGATGATCAGCAGGTGCAGGTTGTGGATACCAAACATCACCAGCATATCCTTGTAAATGCTCGGATGCTAACGCTTCAACTAACGCATCGCGATTTACAATTTTACCACGTGCAGTATTCACTAAATAACTGTGTTTTTTCATACGACTTAAAACATCTTTATCAAATAAGTTATCAGTTTCTGGTGTTAATGGTGCATGAATTGTAATCGCATCACTTGTTGAAACAAGTTCATCAAAGCTTACAAATTTAGACAATTTATGGTCTTGTTGATTGATTGGATCATAGTGTTGTAATGTTACATTAAATGGCGCTAATCTTTCAGCAACAAGTTGTCCAATTCGACCAAATCCAAAAATACCAATTGTTTTGTGTTGTAATTCATGCGCATGATTACCTACTTGAGACAAGTTCCATTCACCTTCTACTGATTGACGATGACCTTCTTCATAGTTTCTAAGAAGTATTAATAAATCCATAACCGCATGTTCTGCCACACTAACTGTATTACTTCCTGTAACTTCAACGACACCAATATTGTGTTCACTTGCTGCCGCTAAATCTACATGGTCAGATCCTACACCTGCTGTAATTGCTAATTTCAAGTTCGGTGCTTTTTCAATACGTTCACGAGTCATATATGCAGGATAAAATGGCGCACTAATAATCACATCCATATCTGGTAAATGTTTATCTAAGTCTTCACCATTATCTGCTAATATAATGAACTCATGTCCTCTTTCCTCTAAAAATGTTTTTAATCCTAATGCTTTTTTAGTATTAAGTAATTGATTTTCTTGACCTTCTACTGCTTCTGGAAATAACGCTACGATTTTCATATCCATCTCTCCTAAATGATAAATTTTGACTTCCTTAAAGTACGTGTTGCATGTTGCTTGTTTTAAAAATATGACAAAAAAACGGCACCGTTTGACATACCACCCCCTTGAATTATTGTTAAATTCAAAGCGAAGTTAGCAAACAGCACCGTGTACCTTACACCAGCAACACTTATTCTATTGACTTATCGAAAACAAATATTGAAATGACTTCATCATCATTCAAATCAATATCTGTAAATAATTTTACGAACTTAGCGCCTACAAGACTTTCCATCTCATTTACATCTATTTCTTTATACATCTGTTTAATCTTCTCTGTGCGTGTATAATGGAGCATCGATTCATTGCGTTTGTCGTTTAGGTAAAAACTCTCAACTTTACTCAAAACACCTGTCATATGTGCAATCGCCCAATTATCTTTAAACGACACTCGAATACTATTGGGTCCTTTACCCACGTATTCTTTACGATAAGATCTTACTAGATTCGAGAATTGTTGTTCTTTAGTATGCGTATCTATAGTATTCACCTTCTTTAAAATAAGAAGTTCATTAATTGTTCACATTTTCATTATACACCTTATTAACACTTTTTCAATGATAACGATTATTATTATTACGAAATGTATATTTTCCTAGTTAAAAGGATATAACAAATTAACAGAAAATGTTTATAAACTAAGATTTATATTATTTTAAAAAATGTTTCAACAAACGCATCTAAACAACAAATCAGCTTATCACACTTACCCCTTCAACTCTGCTTCAAGTTTACCTAAATGTCTTAATGTCGGCGTTAATGCTGCGAAGAAGAATCCTTCTTTTAACTTGCGAACTTGTGGCGAATATGGTGTGTACGCTCTTGAACCACCATTGACAACAGAAGCTTGATTTACATCTAACAATAAATAGCCAATGTCCTTCTTCAATGATATTAATTCACTTAAATGTGAAGTTAAGTTACCGTCATCTAATATTGCATAATATTCCTCTCTAAGTTGACGATAACGTTTTTTAAAAGCTTCAACATCATACTCTAAATATTGATTTATTCCGTTTTGCGCATTTGAAAATGCATCAATTAACTCTAAAGAACTTTTAATTGAGCCTAATCCTATTGGAATTTGGTAAGCAATAAATTGCGGGCGAATAGTTGCCGCAAACTGCTTCGCATCATGCGTGATGATTTGTGATTGTGGCACTACGACTTGATTCAATGTGATTTGATACGTTGCTGACCCGTTGACCCCTAAAAAATTTGTTTTTTCAACGAGAGTGATACCATCTTGATTGGCACGTAGAATGAACATGACAAATTCATCTGATGATTCATGTTTCGAAATCGCACCAAAATAATGGTCTTCTTGAATATTACTTACAGCTGGCATACGTCCACTGACAACCAATTGTCCATCAACATAAGTGTGTTCAAGGTTCAACTTTTCTAAATCATTAAATGACTTCATCGGATTAGACAATCCGGTAGCACCTAATATTTCTCCAGATAACAATTGCTGTTGTAAGTCATTATTTAAATGTGGCTGCGTGGCATTTTCTAAATACGTTGAAAAAGCTAATTGGCACCATAAACAAAATCCTGTTGTCAAACAAGACTGCGATACAGCTTCGATTACTTCAGCATTTTTTCTCAATGCCGCCTCACCGAAATAACCATCTACAAATAATTGTTGAATAAATGTTCTCGGATAATACGTCCCTTCATCAACTTCTACTAAATGAGGATCTAATTGTTCTTTGATAAGCGTTTCTAAAGTCATCATCATCTCTCCTTATTCACCAAATCTTCTAAGTATAAACTGCTCAATATAACTAATGAATCGATCAATAATAAAACCAAATAATCCGATAAAGAATATTGCTGCTAAAACATCTTCTAAGTTCAACATATTTCGTGCATCAACGATTAAAAAACCTAATCCCGATTGTGCACCAATCATTTCACCAGAAACTAAAAATATCCAACTTGTTCCTACCGCCATATGTATCCCAGCCATGATTTGTTTAAATGCCCCGGGAAATAATATATTGCGATACAATGACCACCCAGTTAAATTTAAATTTGCCGCTATTTTTAAATATTGAGGTTCAATGTCTCTAACGCCTTTAATAGTATTGAACACAATTGGGAAAAAAGCAGCGATAAAAATAATCGCAATCGCTGGCAAACTACCAATACCAAACCATAGAACAACAAATGGTGCCCATGCTATCGGAGATATCGGTCTAATCAATTGAAATAGCGGTTCGATAGCGTTGTATAGCCAACGATTCCTTCCAAGCAAGAAGCCCAATGGAATAGCAACCAACAATGCGACAACAAAGCCCGCTACAAATCTCCATAAACTAATTGCTAAATGTTGGAAAATTTCTCCAGTAACAATGAAAGTCCATATACTTTTTCCTACAAGAGCAGGACCAGGTAACAATACAGGTTGGTAATGCCCAATAATAATGACCATTTCCCAAATGCCTAAGAAAATAATAAATGTGATAATAGGTAATATAAATTTGTTATTTGTGGGACGTGTCATGAACGCGATGCCTCCTTATACAATGACGGTTCAACAAAGTCATCATATGCAGGTGGATTAAACAAATGATGTTGTTTTACCAATGTCGTAATTTCTTGATAGCCGGATGGCTTAATTGTTAAATCACCATAGGATGTCCATGCCGCTGACTGTGTTAAAACGTCACGACTTTGTTTAAAATGATGCGTCATAATGTCTACACTTTGCTTGCGATCATTCATTTTAAAGCCAGACTTTTTATAATCTTGTACAAATGCTTGCGCTACATCCTTGTGTTGATCAAGCAATTCCCCTCTCAGTACTAGCACACAGCAATACGCATCAGGTATAACGTCATCACCATGTTTCAAAGTCTTACCTTTGCCTAACTTTTCACCCAGTGCACCGAATGGTTCGGCTACAGAATACCCTGTAATTCTGTGTTCACTCAATGCGGCTGGCATTTCTGCTGGCGACATTTCATGATAGCTAAAATGCCCCGGTTTAATCTTTAATTGTTTACGTAATTCCTCAAGTAAAAGATAATGTGTTGAATAACGATGTGGTATACCAAAATGGTAATCATCGCCATTATTATTAAATTCATTTAAGTGCATACCTTTTTGTCCCATAATGACATTGCCTTCATGATGGCCCAATGCCACAGCCTTTATATTTGAGCCCTTCTGTTTTGATTTCATCGCTAGCTCTATTAAAGTTGATGCACCATCAATACGACCACTGTTTAATGCGTCCATTAAATCTGGCCAATTATTGAATTTAACTAATTCTAGTTTATATTTCGGATGATTGTATTGTGATAATAATTTTTTAGTCATCATCAAATTAGCTGAATGTGTAATCGGCAAATATCCAATTTTAATCACTTGCTGATTTTGGGCATTTTTAGACGGTTCTTTAGACGTCCTTTGCCAATCACATCCTATAATTATAAAGATTCCAATGATGACGATTATGCTTAACCTTTTCATCGTCACTCACTCCTTATAAATAATATTCAGGTTCAACTTGATGATGATTCAATGCAAATGTTTCCATAATTTCATTACGAATCTTAAGTAGGTGGCTATCATTACGACTGCGTGGATGTGATGCTGTAATTTCATATTGAGAAATAATATTGCACCCTTCACCTAACAGAACAATGCGGTCGGAAAGATAAATAGCTTCATCAATGTCATGCGTCACTAAAATAATAGTTGATTGCGTTTTATGTTTTAGTTGCACTAGTTGATCCTGAAGTTTATAACGTGTAAATGCATCTAATGCACCTAATGGCTCATCCATCAATATAACGTTAGGCTTATGCACATGCGCTCGACATAGTGCCACACGTTGTTTCATACCCCCGGACAGTTGCTCGGGAAAATGCTTTCCCCTGCCTTCTAAATCAACTAATTTAAGCTGTGCGTTAATCTCTTCATCACTAATTTTCTGTTGAAATCCAATCCTAATGTTGTCATTAATCGTTTTCCATGGCAGCAAATTATGATGTTGAAATAGCATTAAACAATCTGGAGATGGCTGTTGTTTAATTTCGTTATCAATAATGACACGACCAGACGATGGATGAATAAATCCACCGATAATATTGAGTAAAGTAGACTTTCCGCAACCACTTTTCCCTATGAAAGTGACTATTTCTCCCTTGCTAATGTCCAAATTAAAGTTATGAATTACTTTAAGTGATCCAAAGTGATGTTGTAATTGTTGAATTTTAATCATGACAAGCCCCCTTTTAATCCCTACTATTTTAATAGGAATTAAGTGTATATCTAAAGGGCTATGCCAAACACAGCCCTTATATCGTGAATTGTTATATCTATAGATGATTATGGTTTGGTATGAGTGCTCTTATAACATAAGCGTTATTCAATTAACGACGTTATATTAATTTCAGCTCTACTAAATTTCAATAAAATGATTGTTTTAGAAAATACTTGCATTTAGTTCATTAGTTTCTTCATATCAACTACTTACATTTATAGCATTGAGCTATTCTAATTAACTGCAATCGAAATCCACGTCAAACCTATATACATATATCTCATCAACTTGTTGTCTTATTAAAGTTTTTCGATGCCATCAATCGGTGTATCAACTGCTTTTCGCGCGCGACGTACCGCTTCTTCATCAGGTGCGTTGTATAAACAAATACATTTAGACATATCTTCACATACATATGTGCGTTTAAATTCAACTTCTGGCACTTCTTCATAATGAACAGAATTTTTCTTTTTACGTGCTAAATATTGATCCATCGTAATGCCTTCCGGAATGTTCCAAGTTACAAGGTAATCAACATGTGCATCACCATTTTTAACTTCATCTAAATCTTTACCAACTAAGCGTACTTCTTTGACTAATTGAATACTAATATCTGCTTCTGTTAAAAATTGTTTAGCTTCTGCTTCGTCATTTGCTTCCACAATAAAATAACCATGAGTTAAATTTTCAGTAGCTTGTACTTCAATTAATGTTGGAATTGTCTTCGTAGATAGTGATGCTGCCTTTGCTTCTAGTTCTTCTTTCGTTGATGCAAAATCAAGATTGTTAGCTTCTAATAAAAATAATGTCATTAATAAGACCTCCTATAACAATGGTTGAAAAAATATTACTATAATTCTTATCGGATTACAAGGATATTGAGCGATTTTTTTAAATATTTAGATAAAATTCTGTAAAATATATTTTCAAAGAGTATAAAAATCATGTTAGGGTATAAGTAAATAAACATATATATAGGGGGCTATCATTATGGATAAAGAATCTGTCGTAGCAAGTTTAGCTAGAAACAAAAAGATTGCTGTAGAAACAATGGCCGGTCAAAGATACATCATAGAACGCATTTTACATACAAATGATGAAAAACATATTCATATTTTGAAACCTAAAGATGTCGTGTTAGATGTAGATAGCATCAAAGAAATTGACGAAAATCATTTAAATGATGCAACATAATCCAAAACAAACGTGGGAGTGGGACAGAAATGATATTTTCGCAAAATTTATTTCGTTGTCCCACCCCAACTTGCATTGTCTGTAGAAATTGGGAATCCAATTTCTCTTTGTTGGGGCCCATCCCCAACTTGCATTGCCTGTAGAATTTCTTTTCGAAATTCTCTGTGTTGGGGCCCCTGACTAGAATTGAAAAAAGCTTGTTACAAGCGCATTTTCGTTCAGTCAACTACTGCCAATATAACTTCGTAGAGCATAGAACATTGATTTATGTCCCAGCCTGTACAATGTTTTATTTATGTTAATTTGTCGAAGTATGGCTCATCTAATGGATTCAATTGCAAGTTTTCAATTTGCAACGTTGAATGTGCAATGCCATATTTTTCTTTCAACAATGATGATACTTGATCAATCGCTTGATAATCATCACCCTCATATTTTTTATCTAACACAACATGGGCACTTAATGAATAATGCTCTGTTGTAATACTCCACAAATGAAATTCATGTACATCTAATATGCCATCTATGTTTTTAATATCTGCCATAATTTGATCAGTATCCAAATGTTGAGGCACACTTTCCATTAAAATTAACCACGCATTACGCGTAATTTTATAACCACCACGTAAAATGATGAGTGAAATTACAATACTAATGATTGGGTCGATGATGCGCCATCCTGTAAAGTAAATCAATACAACTGCAACGATGACACCAATAGAGTTCAATAAGTCTCCCATGAAATGCCATAATGCACTTTGAATATTGATATTGTCTTCTTGTTTTAAAGACCTTACAAGGATAATTGTCAAAATAATATTAACGAGTAAACCAATACTAGCAATCATAAACATAATGCCACTTTCAATTGGTTGCGGATAAATAATACGTACAATAGCTTCATATAAAATCCAGATTGAAATTACAATTAATGCTAAACCATTTAAAAATGCAGCTAATATCTCAAATCTTAAATATCCAAATGTGTATCGTGCAGTCGGCTTCTTACTTGCAAAATAAATGGCCAACATAGATAAACCAAGTGCTAATACATCACTAAGCATATGAAATGAATCTGACAGTAATGCCAATGAATTAGATACTAAACCTCCGACAAATTCAATCACCGTAAATAACAATGTGATGATAAGTGATGCCCACAGCGTCTTTTTAGAACTTTGTTGAATTTTTTGATGATTGACATGATGAAAATATTTGTATCTGTTTATCGTATTCGCCTTTTTCCCATTCATACGTTTGCCACTCCTAAATAAATGCGTCGTATTTAATATTGTCGCTTTTAAAAATAATTCTTTATAGCTTCTCAGGTTAATATTAATGCTTCCGTAATTAACCATGATTTATACATCATCGTCATTTACATGACAACTCATTAATCTTTACCCTTTATATCTTTATGTAATATCACCTTGGAAAAACTTTTACAGCACACTCGCGCTTTGCTTTATCCCTATCATATAGAAAATTTTAATAATGTACGAGATTATTGTGTTAGTTACATAAAAATGACAAAAAAGTATCTCAAATTTATTGTTTAGTTTCATTAAGTTCAAAAAATCACAATAACTTTAATGATTGTTCCACATATTAAAACAAACGATGACTTTGCATATCGAACTTCATATTTCTAAATCACCATAATTAATAAACAACTCTGTCCTTATAATAACCGCATCGCAAATTAGCATAATTAAAAACAGCAGTAAGATGATTTGCAATTAAAAACCATCCTACTGCTATTATTTTAGTCATTATATCCTAATATCATGATACGTGTTCCTATATATTTTGTTTCGCTTAAAATCTAAACAACGCCGTAAACATGCTAAGACTTACCGCTAGACTGCCTACAAACACGCTTCAGAAACGATATTTATTCTAGTACAAACCTTTTAAAGCATTGCTTGTATCAATATAAATATTTTTAACTTGTTGATAGTTACTTAACGCACCTTTATAAGTTTCTCGACCGATACCTGATTTTTTATAACCACCAAATGGTGCGCCTTCTGGTACTTGGTTGTAAGTGTTAATCCAAATACGTCCTGTACGTACAGCTTTAGCAATATTTAATGCACGTGTGATATTTTGAGAAAATACACCGCCTGCTAAACCATACTCAGAATCATTAGCTATATCAATTGCTTCTTTATCGTCCTTCACTTTAATAACTGTTAACACTGGTCCAAATATTTCTTCTTGTGCTAATTTGTGATGATTGTCTGGCACAGCAATTAATGTCGGCTCAAAGAAGAACCCTTTATCTAATCCATTTTCAGTTAAGCGATGACCGCCTGCTAAAATTTGTGCATCTGATTCTTTTGCTGCATCAATATATGATTGAATTTTATCTAATTGATCCTTACCAGTTTGACTACCCATTTGTGTAGCTTCATCTTGTGGATCTCCAACTTTAATATTTGAAAATGCCTCTTGTAAACGTGGCACCAATTGATCATAAATTTTTTCATGAACTAATAATCGAGAACCTGCACTACATACTTCACCTTGGTTGAATAAAATACCTAACTGAATACCTTCAACTGCAAGGTCTAAATTAGCATCATCTAATATGATATTGGCGCTTTTACCACCAAGCTCTAATGTAGCGGGTACTAGATGTTTTGCTGCAGCTTCGGCAACTTGATAACCTACATCAGTTGAGCCCGTAAATGATAATTTATCTACACCATCATGATTGAAAATTGCATTACCTGATTCTGAACCTTTACCCGTTAGTATATTGACAACACCTTTAGGTAATACCTCTTGGAAAATTTTAGCAACTTCCAATAAACTTAATGGTGTTGAAGACGAAGGTTGAATCACAATTGTATTACCTGCAGCAATGGCTGGCGCAATCTTCCATGCAGCTAATAGCATTGGGAAGTTCCAAGCAACAACAGCACCTACGACGCCAATCGGCTCATGTCGTACGATACTCATTGTGTCTTTATCGATATCATTCACTGTACCTTCTTCTGTTTCAATAACACTTGCGAAATAATGGAAATGTCTTGCAGCAAATGGAATATCAATTGCTGTTGTCTCACGAATCGGTTTACCATTATTTAATGTTTCAATCATTGCAATTTTATCTTTTTGTGCCATTAATTTATCACCAATATCACGCAACATTTGTGCACGTTCTGATTTAGAAGTTAATGACCATGATTCAAATGCCTCTTGCGCCACTTTGACTGCATGATCGACATCTTTATCTTTTGCTCTTGTAATATGTGATAGTGTTTCTCCAGTTGCTGGATTAGTCACTTCGATTGTTTCGTCACTGCTACCTTTAACAAATTCCCCATTGATAAATAAACCATAATTCTCTGCAATATAATCTCGAACGTTTACTGCCATATTATCTCTCCTTTGTTTATTGGCTATAATATAAATCTCTTAGCATCATATTTAATAATGCTTTTAAACGATATGATTCACATTATATAGTAAGCGTTTACATTTTATAAAATAATCAGCTCACAGAAGTCTCATTTTTAAAACTTTTGCGTCGTTTTTGCACATAAAAATAATCTTATTTTCGAAAACATATTGCACTTTTCAAAAATAAAACACATAATATAACTATAATACTTGAGAATAATTCTCATTAAATAGTTTGGTTGTTATGAAAGTCGCGCTTAAAATGCGTTAATGGGACAAGAATAATTCAACAACGTTTCATTTTACTGAGTCATTGCACTTATCATACACATTATATTTAGCATGAGTTATATTACTAAAACAATATTACATGCGCATTAGTACTAGAATGGAGTTTTTTCAATGCGACTTATTTTAATCGTCATTGGCTTAATATTTACAGCGCTTGGTATTGCAGGTGCCGTATTACCTTTACTGCCAACGACCCCTTTTTTACTCGTAGCAGTTTTTTGTTTTGCTCGAAGTTCAGATCGCTTTTATAATTGGCTTATTAATCAAAAAATTTATAAAGAATATGTAGAAAACTTTTATTTACATCGAGGCTACACGCTACAACAGAAAATTAAAATTTTAATTAGCTTATACATTGTAATAGCTTTTTCAATTTATATGGTGGATGTTCTTGCAGTCCGTGTAGGATTAATCATAATGGTTATCATACAAACCGCTGTACTCTTTACATTTGTAAAAACATTACCCAAATCAAATCATAAAATAGAGGAGTGATTGCCCATGTTTATGGCAGAAAATAGATTACAATTACAAAAAGGCAGTGCGGAAGAAACGATTGAACGTTTTTACAATAGACAAGGTATTGAAACTATTGAAGGCTTCCAACAAATGTTTGTCACTAAAACATTAAATACCGAGGATACAGACGAAGTTAAAATCTTAACTATTTGGGAATCTGAAGATAGCTTTAATAATTGGTTGAATTCCGATGTATTTAAAGAAGCTCATAAAAATGTACGTTTAAAAAGTGATGACGATGGACAGCAAAGTCCAATATTATCAAATAAAGTATTTAAATATGATATTGGCTACCACTATCAAAAATAAACATATTAAAAACCCCTAGTCACCGCTGGTTGTCTAAACCAACTTCATGATTAGGGGTTTTTTATTATTTGTGACGTAAAGGTACGAATTCATCCGGCTTGTCTGAGCGCAATCCAAAATAATATTCTATTGCTTCACAAATACGTCGTGATGCTTGTCCATCACCATATGGGTTATTCGCTTGACTCATACGTTGATACGCTTCATCATCCTCAATCAATTGTTTCACATTTCGAACAATATTGTCATAATCTGTGCCAATTACTCTCGATGTTCCCGCCTCAACGCCTTCGGGACGCTCTGTATGATTCCTTAATACCAACACAGGTTTTCCAAATGTAGGAGCCTCCTCTTGAATACCACCAGAATCTGTCAGCACGAGGTACGATTGATTTGTAAAATTATGGAACTCAATCGCATCTAATGGCTCAATTAATTCAATCCGATTTCTCCCAGATAAATATTTTTCGGCAATCGCCCTTACCTTTGGATTACGATGCATTGGATAAATGAAGACAACATCTTTATATTCATCTGCCAAATCTCTTACTGCTTTAAAAATCTGATGCATCGGTTCCCCAATATTTTCACGACGATGCGCTGTTAGTAAAATAACTTTCTTGCCTTTATGTTTATTAATAATCGTTGAAACAAAATCATTTTGAACTGTTGTTGACAATGCGTCAATAACTGTATTTCCAGTAATTAAGATACGCTCTTTGTCTTTGTTTTCAAAAAGTAAATTTTTAGCTGCAATTACTGTTGGCGCAAAATTCAATTCAGCAATATTACTTACCATGACTCGATTTAACTCTTCAGGAAATGGTGAGTATTTCTGATGTGTTCGAAGTCCAGCTTCTACATGTCCGACCGGAATTTGATGATAAAATGCTGCCAAACTTCCTACAAAAGTCGTTGTAGTATCACCATGTACTAAAATCATATCCGGCTGTTCCTCATTAATGATGCTATCAAGTTTAGCAAGCGCATTCGCCGTAAGGCCCGCTAACGTTTGTTGATCTTGCATAATATTTAAATCATGATCAGCTTGAATATCAAATATACTTAACACACTATCTAACATATCTCTATGTTGTGCTGTAATCACAATGTTCGCTTCAAAGTTCCCATTATGATCAATTTCTTTTACTAATGGTGCCATTTTTATTGCTTCGGGTCTCGTACCGAAAATAACCATAATTTTTTTCATAACATTATCCTCTCTGAAGTTCAAACACATGACAGCTTATCTTTCCTTAATCATGTATGCCCTAGTTTGACACATTTTATTTGTCGATAAAATTAAATATATTGCCATAATTATAATACGATACATCTTCAAATGATGATTTCACAACATTTTTTGTATCAAAAATCACTTTATGCTTCATTTTATCAAAATGACTGTCCGATAAATTTTTAAATTCTGAGTGGTCACTTAAAATCAATACTAGCGATGCGTCTTTGACAGCATGTGACATATCATGTTCCACAAAATCTAATTCAACATGTGGATCATAAGCACATACTTCTATGTCTGGTTCTTGATTTAATAGCTCATAAATATCAAATGCTGGTGATTCTCTTATATCATCAACATCACCTTTATAAGTTAAACCAAAGACTGTGACTTTATTCCCGCTCAACGCTTTGATGATTTGCTTCGTTGTATCAACAACATAGGCCGGCATTGAATTATTAATTTCACGTCCAGTTTGAATTAACTTTGCATTTTCAGGGTCTTTAGCAATAATAAAGTACGGATCAACAGCTAAACAATGACCGCCTACACCTGGACCAGGTTGATGGATATTAACACGCGGATGTTTGTTTGCCATTTCAATCACATCTAATACATTAATATTTAAGTTGTTGCAAATTTTTGTTAATTCATTAGCTAAAGCAATGTTCACGTCTCTATATGTGTTTTCCATTAGCTTACTCATTTCAGCAGTACGTGCATCTGTTTCAATCATTTCTCCCTGAACAAATGTGCGATAGACACGTTTACCCGCTTCAATACAAGCTTTAGTCACACCGCCAATGATGCGATTGTTATGAACTAATTCTTCTAAAATTTTTCCTGGCAGTACACGTTCTGGACAATGCACTAAATAAATATCTTCACCTATTGTAAACCCTAAATTTTCAATGACTGGTTTTACAAAATCATCCATCGTTTTAGGCGCAATTGTCGACTCTACAATAATAGTATTCCCTTTTTTTAAAAATGGTAAAATACTATCTAATGCACGCATAACTAGCGAAATGTCACATGACCGGTACTGATCATCATTATTCGGCGTCGGAACGGCAATGATAAAAACATCAGATGCTTCTGGCGTTGTAGATACCTTCAATTTTCCCGATGACAGAACCTCTTCATAAATCTCTTGTAATCCAGGTTCTTCAATACTAATTTGACCACTTTGTAACTTATCAATCGTTTGCTGATTAATATCAACACCAAGCACATCGACGCCATGCTTTGCAAACATAATTGATGTTGGTAAACCAATATAACCTAAGCCAACTACTGTTAACTTCATACTATAACCTCCAAATAAAACGATTTGTATGTTGATTTTATTTAATAGATGACTTATGCCTTATCTTTGGTTGTCGTTTCATCCATGATGTCCGCAATAACAAGTGACATTTTTCCAGGAATAACTTCAAGTGCATTATTATTTTCATATAACGTATTGCTGTATATTAAATTGCCGAATAATTTTCTAAAGACCGACAACTTATTAAAATACTTATTTAGCATTGAAGGCATGTTGATCAATACCGTTTTACGATGTGATTGGCGACGTATTTCATACATTACTGACGATGTATCAAAGTAAAAACTATCTTGAGGATGGTACACACCTGTCACTTCTAATGATATTAATTGATCAATAAATGCTGTCAGATGTTTAATATATAATGCACTGCGCTGATTGTTAATATTGGGAATGATTGGCAGTCGCTTTGACAATTGCATTAACCGTTGGAAATTTCCTGGGCAATGTGCACCATAAATCATTGGTGGTCTCACAATTGCTACTTTAAACGAATCACTAATCAACTCTTGTAATGCTTGTTCAGCGAACTTTTTGGAAATACCATAGTTGGTCGTAGGGTTCATTGGTGTTTGTGTATCAATTTGATCTGATTTACCAACCTGACCTTCTTTTCCATAAACTGCCATAGTACTCATAAAAATAAATTGTTTAACGTCTTCAGCTTTAGCCTTTTGTGCCAATTGTTTCGTCAGCAACATATTCACTTGCATATAATCAGATAGCCTTGCTTGAGGTGAATTGTTGTGAACCAAAGCTGCTGTATGAATTAAAACATCATAATCTTTGAACGAGGTCGACTTCCATAATTGATTCCTAACATTAATTTGATCTACTTGATGTCCTTGTTCAATAAGCTTATCTTTTAAAGCATTACCGATATATCCATGTACGCCTGTAATTAAAATATTTTTTCTCATTAGTGATGCACACCTTCTGAAGTAACGATATTTTTAATTGTTTTATATATGATATACATATCAAGCATCATAGATTGATGTGTTAAGTAATAATGATCATACGCTACTTTTTGATCATCAGTGATATCATCTCTCCCCATCACTTGAGCTAGTCCTGTCACACCTGGTCTAATCGTATGCACGTTCGCTTTTGTACGTTTTTCGATTAATTCGTATTGATTATAAAGCGCTGGTCTAGGACCTACAATTGACATTTCTCCTTTTAAAACATTCAATAATTGTGGCAATTCATCAATAGAGGTCTTACGAATGACCTTCCCTGTCTTTGTTATATACGATGTTGAATCCATTAAATCAGTTGCAACATTAGGTGTGTCTATTTTCATTGATCTAAATTTATAAATATTAAACAATTCATTATTAATCGTCGGTCTTTTTTGTTTGAAAATGGCTGGTCCAGGTGATTCCATTTTAATTAGTAATGCTGTAATTAACAGAATCGGACTTAAAACTACTAAACCATATATTGAACTCACTACATCGAATAATCGCTTCATAATTATCTCCTCACTTCAACAGATTGTAATACTTCATAGTATTAATTTCTCTCGTATATTTATCTTTAAACAGTTGATGTGCGCGCTCACCCATCTCGTGCAATTCCTTACTCGAGTGAGTGTTGATGAAGTTATAAATGGCATGTGCATCGCCATTATCAATTTGGATACCCGCATCATATTGTTCAACATGTTGAACGATATCAGATTGCTTATCCATGATGAGTACCAACGCTTTCTTAGCTGCAAGATAGCCATAATTCTTGCTCGGCACGCCTAAACCGACGCCTTCTTTAATCAGCGATGCAATACATACATCCGCAATTTTTAATACGTCAGCATAGTCTGTACCTGTTAAAAACTCAAACATTTTAACATTTTCAATACGATGGTCTTCTATTGCCGTTTTGACATCTGCAAATTTCTTACCATGACCACAAAGTATTGTTAACGTTTGAGGCTGATCCTTATTTAATTTTAAAAATGAGATAAGTGTCTCCATATCCTGTAACTGCCCCATATTACCGCTATACAATAAAATTTTGTCGTATTGCTCACGGTAAGCTTTAAATGTGTCATTATAGATACGATTGTCTTGTAATTGACGCATGTCATACCAGTTAGGAATCACATGGATATTGTCAGCATTTTTAGAAATTTGATGATTTAGTAAGTAGTTTTTCATTTCCGTACCAAGGACAATGACATTTTCAGCATTCTTGTAGACATGTCTATTAATGTAACGCATCAGTTTATCAATCATGCTACCTGGACGTGTTGCACCTGTCTTAATCGCATTATCAGGTGCTATATCATACACCACAAAAGAATATTTTTTCTTAAGCAGTCTGTGCAGAACGTCTGGTATTAATGGCAAGATTGGTGGATTAGAGTAAACAAGAATCTGATCATATTTCAACATTTTAGGTATATTAATCACGAATTTTGAAAATAAACTAAAGAAATTGATGATCCTTCCAACCTTACTTTTGTTATTAAACCTCGAATACTTGAGACGTCGAATGCGAATACCACGATGCATCTCGGTTTTAGAAACCTGTTTATGATTACTATATTCATATGGCCATCGACATTAATGTGATTCGCAATTAAATCTTCCGCCAATTGAGTTGGTAACGTCGCAGAAGATACATATTCCGGATAAAAATACTGACATAAAATCAAAATCTTTTTTTCACTCATCTAATCGACGTCCTTTTTATTAATGAATTTAGACTTTAAACCTATAATATTTAAAATCACATACTTAATAATGTTGCTGAACAGCGTTGTCCAAAAGAATCCATTTAGACCAAACGCAATTGTCATTAAAATAGTTATGAATATAAATGTAATCGTGTGAAGCGTCATATAATTCGCTTGTAATGTTATTGATGCGTGTTTTGTATTTAAAGTTTGGATCATAATACTCACTGCATTGAATAAAACACCTATATTACCTAAAATAATAAACTTCGAATATAAACTTGAATCAATGTTATACAGTAAAGAGACAATAATTATTGTAATTGGATAACATATAATCATGACTAAACATAGGGCAGCTATAGCAAATAGATTAGTTTTCAAATATTGTTTCTTTATATTGTCGCTTTCATTTACAGAAATATATGAAAGTACTACATTATTAATCGGATACAGAAATGTAGCTAACATTTTCCCAATAAATGTTGAGAGAAATGATATAGTTACAGCTGTTCCACCTATAATTGGTAATAAGATTAATCTATCTAAGTAGAGATTCAAATTATTAAGGCTATTTGTACTCAGTAGCATCACATAATCTTTGACCACATTATTATCTTCACTTTGATACTCGCCTATAGTTAATCCCCGTAATTTAACCAATGTATATATCGTTGCAAACAATTCACTGGTAATAAAACAAACAATCCAGTTTTGGGTTAAATAATATAGAAATAGTCCTATCAGCAAACCTAAAAATTGAATAAGAGCAATATACAAAATCTGATTATATTTTAAAGTCATCCTAAAAAATACATTCAGATAAATCCTTAAACACATTAAAATATTAAGTAGAATTAAAAAGATAATATCGATGGTGTTCAAATTAAAAAAGTAAAGAAATACAATAATTAAAGCTATACTCTCAATCAGAATTGAAATTAAAAGTATCGACACAAATTTCCAGTAGTAATGATTGGATTTGTATAGATTCATATTAATCAATCGTATATTGTTAAGCGTATTGCCTAATACAACACTCGTGATTGTTATTATTGTATAAATCGTTAAAATAGAACCAAACGCTTCATTACCTACTCGTTGATTAATAATTGGATAAGCTAAAAATTGTAATCCTAAAGCTATAAGCAACGTACCAATTATTGTCTTTACGCTATCCATAATAAAAACTTTCTTAACCATGATGACGCCGTCCTTTTGTAATAAAATAGAACAACACAAACCAAAATTCACTTACAACTAAATAATTTGAACTAAACATTAATAATGTGATTGGATAGATTGCTATAAACATAACGAGTAAATCTATAGTGTTTGGATCATAGTTCCTAATCATTTTATAAATTAGTAGCAAAATGCAAATCATTATGATAAAAAACCCTAATAAGCCAAATGATAGAATCAACTCAATAATGATGTTATGTGGTATATTTCCGATTAGTTTATAATAGTTAAATGGCCCATAGCCTAATAACGGACTTTGTTGAATAAAGTAAATACCTTTTTCATAAATCGGTCCTCTTCCAGAAGTACCTTCTAAATTAAGTGTTCCACCTTGTAGATATGAAAATGTTCTAGTATTCGAACCTTTTGTAAAAAGAAAGTAAATCAATACACTAGATATGCTTAATGCAAAAATATACATAATGCTTTTTACTGCAATAGGTATTCCTCTTTTAAACGTAATAAGTATAAATGCAAATAAGCCGTAAAGAATTAATAAAATAGCACCTCCACGCCCTCCTGGTATAAACACAATAGGGATATCAATTATTGTAAATAGAACATATATCCACTTATGTTTCACTGAACCTTTCATAATGAAATAAATGCCTAATCCGGCAGTAAATGCTGAAAGGTACGAAGCGTTTTGATAGTTCATAAGTCCAAAATTGATATAGCTAGGTATCTCACCTGTAAGTTTTGGTATTAAAATTACAAAAATAAATGAAACAGAAAATATGAAAAATACTAATTTAAAAAATCTTTCTACCGTAGCCTTGTTTATATATTTAATATAAATACCACTAATTGCCGCTGGAACTGCCCATGTTAAAAAGAATAGAATATTATTTTTAGCTAGTTTCTCTTCCTTATCTGGTGAAAAATAATAAAAAGCTAGATAAAGCAAACATATAGCAATTAATAATATTAACCCTCGCGGAATTTCTTGCGTGACAATTATCTTATAAATAGCAAACACCGTGGTAATTAATGCTATACCAACCATGGTTGAGTAATACACCGGCTCTATAGGGAACCCTAATACTTCTTTAGTAAATGTAGAGATTACTATAAATATGTTCATGCTGATAATTGCACAAAGTACAAAAAATTTCATAGTTTACCTCTCTTTAAAATTTATATAATTCTACTAATCGTTCACTTTCTATTTGCCAATTCAAAATTTTAGACGCCTTAATTGCATTTTGACGTAAATGATTAAACAAATCGTGATTATCTCTTAATTTTCTAACCGCCTTTTCAATTTCTAACGGCGTAACTTCCTTTAGAACAATGCCAAATTTATATTTTTCATTGAGATAAATATGCTCTTTTACAGGCGATAAAATTACTGGTAAACCAGCATGTATACATTCAAAAATTTTATTAGATACTGTATATTCAAAATTAATAGATACAGGTTTCGTCAAGACAACACCAACATTACTTTCTGCTAACTTATCAACCAATTCTCTTACTTCAACTGGTTTATCCAACCTAATATTTTCCGAGTTATAACTAATCAGTTCTTTTATCACTTCTTCATGCGGACCAAACCCTCGAATTATGAATGAAGGAGCATTTTGTTTAAAAGCTGATGAAGCAATAATAAACTCTTCATATCCTCTGTCCATTACAATTTGACCTTGATATACGATTTCTTTAAAGTTTTCGATTTCTTTAAATTCTCTGCTATCATTTAAAATAGGTGCATTCGTAATAACATTCGCTTCCTTCTTATATCCTTTAGATTGATAATATTCTTTTGCTGCATGACTTACTGTTACGAAGGCATTAACACGATGTTTTACTATGTGTTTTTCTATACTTTCTACAAACTTTGAAATAAGTGGAACTTTATTAATAAAGGCATTTTTCGCATATATTTCATGCGCATCATAAACAATACTAGCTTTTTTATAATTGCTTAAATAGACCATTAATAATACGTCGAAATCATTTGCATGAATCACGTCAGGTTTAAAAGCTTTAATTTCTCGGATAACACCTGTTGCAAATCTTATACGCTTAATTAATTTAGAAAGAATATTTTTTGGATCTACCTTGCTACCTAACAAACGATAATTACAATCTAAATTTTCCAATCGCTTATTAGTAGCTTGTGAATTATTCATTCCAACAATTTTATAATCATTCGTAACGCCTTTAATTGTTTCTATTTGTTTAAGTACCCTTGGGTCTTGAACAATATTACTCGATACAATATTTAAAATTCTCATATCATTAAGTATCCTTTTTATTTAAATATTCAACCGAAAATCCTTTTAGTTTGTCAGGCGTTTTCTCCCACCACTTGCTTTCCAAAAGTTTTTCAATTGTTTTATTGTCAAATCGCTTCTTAATCACTTTTGCAGGAACCCCACCAACAACCTCATATGCTCCTACATTTTTAGTAACAACTGAGCCGGCTGCTATGACTGCACCAGTATTTATTGTTAATCCATCCATAATAATTACATTTGCACCAATCCACACATCATTTTTAATTGTTGTACGGCTTGGTTGGTCATTAAAGTCTATAAACTTTTGCTTTATGTTAAATGGATTATTATTAGAATAAAAAATCGGTGATGAGCTAAAAAAGTGTGTAGGATGTTTTCCTAACCCAATTTTTACATCCGAAGATATCGAACAATATCTTCCTACTTCTACATTATTAAAATCACTACCAAATCCAATATAACTGTATTCACCAATGTGAGAATTCCTGATTTTACACCATCTATCTATATAGTTATTGCCATCAAATTTTGAGTTTGTAATATACGCCAAGCGATGAATCTTAACATTCGATTCTTTAGAGGACTGGTTTTTCAGCAAACCAATTATCTTTTCAATCGCTATCCTCATCGTCATTTCCTCCAAGTATTTCGATTGATAATATCTTTATAGCTTTGAATAATTTTAACTACCTTTGTCGAAACGTTAGTGTCTTTATAATCAATAGCATCAATCATCGGTTCGTTATTGTTTTGCATCTCTCTTGCTAGTTCAACGGATTGGATTAGATTGTTATAGGTAATACCACCTACAATAACCGTACCTTTATCTAGTACTTCCGGTCTTTCTGTGGAAGTTCGAATAAGGACACCAGGGAACTTCAAAATAGACGACTCTTCTGACAATGTTCCACTATCTGATAGCACAACAAATGCATCTTTTTGCAATGCATTATAATCAAAGAAACCAAATGGCTTTAACTGTTTAACTAATGGATCAAATTCAAATTTACTTTCTTCAATTTTCTTCCAACTTCTTGGATGCGTTGAATAAATCACAGGCATTTTATACTTTTTGGCAATATCATTTATCGCATTCATTAATGATTTAAAATTCTTTTCATTATCGATATTCTCTTCTCTATGCGCAGATACTAAAATGTATTGTTGCGGTTCTAATCCTAGTTTATTTAAAACGTCACTGTGATTAATTTTATCTCGATGCGCTTCTATCACTTCTGTCATCGGTGATCCTGTCACAAAGATATTCGCTTTATTGAAGCCTTCATCTAATAAATAACGTCTGCTATGTTCCGTATAAGGTAGATTCACATCACTGACATGGTCTACAATTTTACGATTGATTTCTTCAGGTACATTCTGATCAAAGCATCTATTACCCGCTTCCATGTGGAAAACAGGAATCTTTAATCGTTTAGCAGATACTGCTGCTAAACAACTATTTGTATCACCAAGAATTAAAAGTGCATCTGGTTGTTCGCGTAATAAAACGTCATATGTCTTCGCAATAATATTCCCCATCGTTTCTCCAAGGTTACTTCCAACTGCCTCTAAGTAGTGGTCCGGTTGTCTTAATTCCAAATCATCAAAGAAAATTTGATTCAATGTATAATCATAATTTTGACCAGTGTGTACTAATATCTGATTAAAATATTGATCACATGCTTTAATCGTTGATGATAAACGAATGATTTCAGGCCTTGTACCAACTATTGTCATTAATTTCAGTTTTTCCATGCGCTATACCTCCAAGAAATACGTATCTGGCTGATTTGGATCAAACATTTCATTCACCCACATAATAGTTACCATATCTGTGTCGCCTAAATTTTCAATATTATGTGTGTATCCTACTGGTATGTCTACAACTTCTAATTTGTCGCCAGAAACATAATATTCAATGATTTCATCATCATTAACATGTCTAAAACGAATTACCCCTTTACCTGATACAACTAGAAATTTTTCGTTTTTAGTATGATGCCAGTGATTACCTTTAGTAATACCTGGCTTAGAAATATTTACAGAAACTTGACCACGATCCGGTGTTTTTATAAATTCTGTAAAAGAACCCCTATCATCCACATTCATAAGTAAGGGATAACTAAAGTCTGTACTAGGTAGATAGCTTAAATACGTACTATACAAATCTTTTTCAAATAAGTTATCTAATTTCGGCAATGTTCGATCGAGACGTGACTGTTTGAACTTGTATAATAAATCTACAATTTCTCCCAATGTCACTTTAAATACATTTGGTACTGTAGGTACACCATTTTCAATCGTTGGAGTTCCTTCAATAGCACGTTTTATTTCAGCGACGATATCATCCACGTAGTTTAGCGTCAGTTCAACATTCCGATCATTAACTTGAATCTCTTCGTTACGTGCAATTTTGTAACAAAATGTTGCAATCACTGAGTTATAATTTGGCTTACACCACTTACCGAATAAATTTGGCCATCGATAAATATAAACCGTATTGCCATACTCTTCGGCATACTCTCTTAATAGCTGTTCCCCTTGCAACTTACTCTCACCATAAGGATTATCTTGTGTTGCTTGTATTGAAGACGATAATAATATCGCCGGCTTTTTCGTATTTCTAGTTAATATATCAAGTACATGATCTAAATAACTCACGTTTCCTAAGCTGAATTCTTTGTCGTGTTCAGGTCGATTAACTCCCGCTAAATGCACGACAAAGTCTGCTTTCAACAACGCCGCCTCTAATTCTTCCTCTTTAGTTTGTCGATGTACTTCGAAAATATGATGATCTGTCGTTGATGTTAAATCTGCTTTCAAGTTTTTTCCTACAAAACCTTTTGCTCCTGTAATTACAATATTCAACGTCAATCTCTCCTATCTCATTGAAGCTTTATAATCATTCAATTCGTTTCTAACATATTCTAGTGTTAAAAGTTTTTCTTTTATCTCTTCCACCGTTAAAATATGTGTATTATCGGAGTTATATTCATAAGATTGCGTAATCTTTTCGTTACCGGTTTCAACATAATTACTATAATTTAAATCTCTGGAGTCTGCCGGCACTCTAAAATAATCACCCATATCTTCACATTGTGCGTATTCTTCTCTCGTCAACAATGTTTCTGCTTTTTTCTCTCCATGTCGCGTACCAATGATTTCAATTGCATTATCAGCTTCAAACAATTCTAATAATGCGGTCGCAAGATCCCCTACCGTTGAGCTTGGTGCTTTTTGAACCATAATATCTCCTGTCTCTGCATGCTTAAATGCATGAACAACTAGTTCTACCGCATCTTCTAAGCTCATTAAAAATCTTGTCATATCAGGATCTGTAATCGTTAAAGGTTCTCCAGCTTTGATTTTGTCGATAAACAAAGGTATTACTGATCCTCTTGAAGCCATCACATTACCGTATCTTGTACCACAAATCAGCGTTTGTTCACTACGAATATTTCTTGATTTGGCTACGAATACTTTTTCCATCATTGCTTTTGAAATACCCATAGCATTAATAGGATACGCTGCCTTATCTGTAGATAAACATATGACTTTTTTAACATTTTGATGAATAGCACTTTGTAAGACATTTTCTGTACCAATAACATTTGTCTTCACTGCCTCAACTGGAAAGAATTCACATGACGGCACTTGTTTTAAAGCTGCTGCATGGAATACGTAATCAACATCTCGCATTGCTGTTTCTACACTTTGACTATCACGCACATCACCAATGTAGAACTTTAATTTTGAATTATTATATTTTTTTCGAATGTCATCTTGTTTTTTCTCATCGCGTGAAAAAATACGAATTTCTTTAATATTAGAATCTAAAAACCGTTTCATAACAGCATTACCGAATGATCCTGTGCCCCCAGTAATTAATAAAATTTTGTCATCGAACATAATTATCTCCCTTTTTGCCATTGGCATAGTTAATAATTTTTTCTTTACTAAAGTCATTGACGATGTCTTGAATAATCGCTTCAACTTCATTACATTTCATATGTTGTACTTTGCCACGATATATTTTTTCAAATACTTGTTCAGGATGAACCTCATCTTTATTCATAAGCTCTTCAAACATTTTTTCGCCGGGTCTAATCCCTGTATAAGTAATGCGTATGTCGTCTTCTTTTTTACCACTTAGCTTAATTAAATTACGTGCCAAATCTACAATTTTCACTGGTTCTCCCATATCTAGCACAAATACTTCGCCACCTTCTGCTAATGCCCCTGCCTGCAAAACTAGTCTAGAAGCTTCAGGAATTGTCATAAAGTAACGTGTCATTTCAGGATGTGTCACAGTAACTGGCCCACCTTCTTCAATTTGACTTTTGAAAAGTGGAATCACAGATCCTCTCGATCCAAGTACATTACCAAATCTCACTGCAACAAAATTTGTTCGATGCGTTTCATCATTTAAACTTTGAATAATCATTTCTGCAATTCGCTTTGAAGCTCCCATGACATTAGGCGGATTAACGGCTTTATCCGTAGAAATCATAACGAATTTCTTTACCTCTGCATTTTTAGCAGCTTCAGCAGTATTTTTCGTACCTAAAATATTATTACGTACTGCTTCTTCAGGGTTCTCTTCCATTAACGGCACGTGCTTGTGTGCTGCTGCATGATAAACTGCGTATGGTTTATACGTTTCCATAATTTCAAACATACGCGCTCTATTTTGCACATCCGCTATAATAGGAACGATATCAACATTTTTTCCGAAGCGATTTCGCAATTCACGATTGATTAAATAAATACTGTTTTCACCATGGCCAAGTAGAATAATACGTTCTGGATAGAAATTACAAACTTGTCTACAAATTTCTGATCCTATTGAACCACCTGCACCCGTAACTAAAATAGTTTTATTCGTCAATTCATTTGATATCATATCCATATCTAATTCAACAGGATCTCTGCCTAGTAAATCTTCTACTTCAACTTTTTTAAGTTGGTTCACTTCTAACTCACCAGACATGACGTCTTCTATATTTGGCATTTTCAATAACTCAACGCCATCCATATGGCAAATATTATTAATTTCTTTCAAACGCTCTTGACCAATAGTTGGAATTGCAATGATGATTTTTTTAATCTTATATTTCCTCACTAGTTCTGGAATATCCGCAATTTTACCTTGGACTTTTACACCCTCAGTAATTGTGATATTGCGTTTATGTTCGTCATCATCGACTGCTAATACCGGTTCAAGTTTCATTTCGTCACTTTTCAACATTTGTCTAATCAGCATTGAACCTGCTTGACCAGCACCAACAACTAAAGTTGGCTTCTTATTAAATGACTTACCTCCAAGGTATTTCCGATAAATACGCCAAAATAACCTTGAGCCACCTATTAAAATCAAGTGCATCATCCAAGTAATTAAATACAATCTAAAAAACGGTCTATTGCCTGTAACAATTGTCACGACCACCATCGTAATAACGATAGATGTCGTCACAGCTTTAACAATTAAAATCAATTCACTCACACTGGCATATTCCCACGCTCGATGATACATATTAAAAATAAATGCTGAAATATGATGCGATATGAATAGTGATATAGCTGCCAATATTAATAATTTGACAGAATATGTTTTGAAATACGGTTCTAAAATGTAATAACTTACGAATACTGAAAATGTCACTATCAGTGAATCGATTAATGCTAGTATTAAAAGCCGCAATTTCACAGATAAATGTGCCATAAAACCCCTCATTTGCTGTTTATAACCCAAACCATCTTTTCTGTTTATAACCTTGTTGTGGCATTCGTTTAGGAATTTTTTTATCATCAACAACTAACTTCGCATTACTAATAAATCCGTTCATATCTTCATAATAATCACGTAATTTCTTATCATTAAATAAGTCTTTCATTAAGAACGGTCTGATTTCTGTGTTATGCGCATCTGAACCGATGAAATGTGTCAGATTGTTTTCAATCATTTGAATTGCTAATTTTCTAATTTTTTTACCGGAAATACCCGCTAATGACGCCGTTGTCACTTGACTTAAAGCACCTTTGTTAATTAAATCGTATAGTATGTCAAGGTTTTGACTTATTGCTTTATTCCGCTCTGGATGTGCAATAATCGGTACAAAGCCTTTACTCTGTAATTCGAAAAATAATTGATCAGTATAGTGTGGAACTTCATTTGATGGAAATTCTATTAGTAAATAGCGTGAATCATTAATACCGGTAATAACTTTTCGATCAATATCATTAAGAATTTGATCGGTAATTCTTATTTCCTGACCATAATAAAACTTTAGATTTAGTGCTTGTACTTCCTCTAAGCTTTCAATATGGTTTAAACATGATTTCACTTTTTCTATAGGTGTGGTATATCGAGGATGTAAGTGATGTGATGTTACAATGATTTCTGTAACACCTTGTGTTGTCGCTTGTTTTAAAAGATCCAGCATCTCTGTTTCATTTGTCGGACCGTCATCGATATTAGGCAATATATGGTTATGAATATCAATCATACTTATTCATCTCCATAATAGTGATAATAACTAGAAGATTTATCGACCTTTGTCTTGTTCAAAATGACACCTAGAATGTTACTGCCTGCTTTTTCCATAAGTGCTTTTGCTTTTTTAACTTCATTTTTATCATTTTTTTCACTATCAATTACTAACAGACTATCTTTAATAGCACGCGCATATAGTTGTGCATCAGTCACAGTATTAACTGGCGGTGTATCGACAATAATAATGTCGTAACGTTTATTAAACAGATCAACTAATTCTTTGAACCTTTCTGAAGCTATTAGTTCTGATGGGTTAGGAGGTACGGGACCAGCTGTTAGCAAATCTAAATTTTCAATTTCTGTCGACGTAATTGCTTCTGACATAGTCGTTCGACCAATGATTAAGCTTGATAGTCCATTATTATTTTGCTCATTAAAAATATAGTTTTGTGTTGGCTTACGCATATCGCCATCAATAACTAATGTCTTATAGCCTGCTTGTGCATAAGTAATCGCTACATTCGATACAACTGTACTTTTACCTGCACCAGGCTTTTCAGAAGTAACCAATAAGCGCTTTACTTCACCATTTGCTTTTGAAAACATGATGTTTGAACGTATACCTCGAAACTTTTCACTAATTGTTGATTTTGGTTTTTCATATACAAATAGTGTTGTTGTCGTATTTTCCTTTTTTGACATAAGTAGCAACCATCCTTAATTAAATTTTTGAATTGAACCCAATACAGGCAATCCTAATTCTTTCTCTACATCTTCTTCATCTTTAATTCGCTTATCGAAAATTACTTTGAAGAAGATATATATAAGCGCGACAACTAATCCTAAAAAGAATGCACCGATTAGATTCACTACAGTTTTTGGTGCGACTTTAACTGCTGTACCGTCTGCTTTAGATAAAATTGATACGTTATCCACACTCATAATCTTCGGAATTTGTTTACTTGTAACTTTAGCGAAGCTATTCGCAATTTTTTCCGAATCTTGTTTATGACCACTTTTAACTTGGATGTTGATAAGTTGCGTATTTTCTTGGTTTGTAATTGTCAACATACTCGACAATTTAGATGGTGAATACTTATCATTTAAGTCCTTTGACACCTCATCTAAAATTCTAGGACTTTTAACAATTTCTTTATACGTATTTACAAGTTGAATATTACTTTGAACCTCTTGTGCCATAAACTGAGGATTGTCACCCTTAGTTTGATTCACTAAGATTTGAGTATTAGCTTGATATTTAGGTGATAAGACGAAAAATGTAACAATAGCGCTAATAATTAAAAATAATAGCGGTAAAATAATTAAAATCTTCAAGTTTTTTTGTAATACTTCTTTAATTTTTGTTAATTCTAATGTACTTTCCATTATTTACCTCCCTTAAAAATTTTCATTAAAATTGGTATTATATATATAGTATTTACATATTACATATCGTTTAAACAATTAATTACTTTTAAACCGCATTATTTTCGCCTTTTTATTTATATGAAATTAAAAATAATTATACTCTAAAGTAGTAATAGTTTGTGAAATGAGTATCAATCTTAATATTTTCTTTATTTAAAAAAATGATTGTCTAGTTTGTATCTCTCTGTAGATTTGGCAATAAATAAAAGCCGATAACCGTATAATGATTATCGACTTAAAGTTTATGTGGCATTTTTTACTTTTGTAATTTCAGGTGAGTTATATGATTATTATCAGATAGATTATTGCTTATAATCATATGATGTTTGAATGATATCTTTGATTTCACTGATTAGTGCTTCTTTAGGATTAGCAGTTGTACATTGATCTTCAAATGCGAGCTCTGCCATTCTATCAATTGATTCATTTAATTCTTCTTCAGACACACCTTGTGATTTCAAATTCATTTCAATTCCGACTGATTGACCTAATTCGTAGACAGCTTTAGCTAATGATTCTACGAGTGCTTCTGTCGTATTACCTTTTAATCCTAAGAATTTGGCAATATCTGCATAATCTGTATCTGCTCTGAAGAACTCATATTTAGGGAATAATGCATGTTTTTGCGGGTCTTTGGCATTATAACGGATAATATGCGGTAGTAATATCGCATTCGCTCTACCATGCGGAATACCATATTCGCCACCAATTTTATGTGCAATTGAGTGTGCAATGCCTAAGAATGCATTTGCAAATGCCATACCAGCCAAAGTTGATGCGTTATGCATTTTCTCTCTTGAAACTTTATCACCCTTTTCAACAGATGATTTTAAATATTCGAACGTCAATTTAATCGCTTGTAGACTCAAACCTCTTGTGTAGTCTGAAGCCATTACAGATACATATGATTCCATTGCATGCGTTAGTACATCCATTCCTGTATCTGCTGTAACGCTTTTTGGCACACTCATCACAAATTGAGGGTCAATAATTGCAACATCAGGTGTTAAAGCAAAATCAGCCAACGGATATTTTACATTTGTTTCACTATCTGTGATAACTGCAAATGGTGTTACTTCTGAACCTGTACCTGATGTCGTAGGGATACAAATGAACGTCGCATTTTCAGGCATGCCTATTTTATAAGTACGTTTACCGATGTCTAGGAACTTTTGTTTAGCACCGAAGAATGATGTCTCAGGGTGTTCAAAGAACATCCACATTGCTTTTGCAGCATCCATCGCTGAACCACCACCAAGTGCAATGATTGTATCCGGTTGGAAATCAACCATCATTTCCAGACCTTTATATACTGTATTAGTTGATGGGTTCGGTTCGACTTCGCTAAATATTTTAATTTGAGGCTGTTCCGTTCTTTGTCTTAATACATTCTCAACTGTTTTTGTATAACCGAATTCTACCATACCAGGGTCACAGACAATCATCACTTTTTCAATCTTGTCCATTGTTGTTAGACTCATGATTGCATTTTCTTCAAAATAAATTTGAGCAGGCACCTTGAAAATTTGAGTATTATTACGTCGTTTAGCAATCGTTTTAATGTTTAATAAATCTGTCGCACTAACATTATGTGAAATTGAGTTTCTACCGTACGAACCACAACCTAATGTTAAAGACGGAATCAATTCGTTATACATATCACCAATACCTCCAACCGCTGATGGTGTATTTACAAGTACACGACAAGCTTTCATTCTTAGTCCAAAATCTTTTTGTAATGTTTCATCTTCTGTATGGATAACGGCTGTGTGTCCTAATCCACCAAAATGTAGTGTGTCTTCACAAATTTGAAATGCTTGTTTTGTAGATTGGGCTTTTACTAAGGCTAATACTGGAGATAATTTTTCACGAGATAACGGATAGTCTGAACCTACACCGCTAATTTCGGCTATGATAAGTTTTGTATTTTCGGGGACAGGTATACCTGCTAATTCAGCTATTTCAACTGCAGATTTACCGACAATATCAGTCTTAATACCTGTTTTTTGTTCATTCATAATTGCATTTTCTAAGCGTTGTAATTCATCTTTTTTAACAAAGTATGCTTGATGTGCTTTAAATTCATTAGTAACATCTTTATAAATTTCTTTATCAATGACTACAACTTGTTCAGAAGCACAAATCATACCATTATCAAATGTTTTTGAACCAATGATATCATTTACTGCACGTTTAATGTGTGCTGTTTTTTCAATGTAAGACGGCACGTTACCTGGTCCCACACCTAATGCCGGTTTGCCAGTTGAATATGCAGATTTAACCATGCCGGAGCCACCAGTTGCTAGAACTAATGCAATACCTTTGTGATTCATTAATTGTTTTGTTGCTTCGATAGAAGGCACTTCAATCCATTGAATAATATCTTTAGGTGCACCTGCCTTCATTGCCGCTTCTAATACAACTTCTGCTGCACGCTTCGACGATTCTTGTGCACTTGGATGGAATGCAAAAATGATTGGATTTCCTGTCTTAATTGCAATCATCGCTTTAAAAATAGTTGTCGACGTAGGATTTGTTGTTGGCGTAACACCACAAATAACACCAATTGGTTCCGCTACATACGTTAATCCTTTTTCTTTATCTTCACCAATAATCCCTACTGTCTTATTGTCTTTTATTGAATTCCATATATATTCAGAAGCGTATAAATTTTTAATCGCTTTATCTTCGTATATACCTCTTCCAGTTTCTTCATGTGCTAATTTTGCTAGCACCATATGTTGATCAACAGCTGCTAAGCTCATTTGATGAACAATATGATCAATTTCTTCTTGTGACTTTTTAGATAATGCTTCTAATGCTTTTTTCCCTTTGTCAGCTAGAGCATCAATCATAATTGCCACTTCTTGTTCTTTCGATCCACGATTTTCTTTTTCAGGTATAGTTAACATATACAACCACTCCTTTATACTTTGTGAATTATTTCACAAACATTATAGTACATGTCTCTCAGGATATAAAGAAAATTCTATACAAAAAAGTTTAATTTCGAATATTATTTGAACAAATATCAAATTTTAAAATAAATGTTTTCATGAAATCATTGTTATTTCGGTGTTTTTAGAATGATTTTATAATCATAATTTTTTCAATGACATAATTTATTCATAATTATATATTTAATTCTGAATATTCTTTAATAGCCTAAAAAGCTTGTTATATCGCACAAAACACAACATTAAAAGGTCCTTGTCGCTACCTATCAACAGATGTTACACAAAAAAACTCGAACTGAAATGATGATCTTTTCAGCTCGAGTTTTAAATATTGGTGCCTTATTTATATAGATTCGTTATATTATATTCTCTATTTTCATTAACATAATCCTTAAAGAGTTTTAAATTAATACCTGCTAGATGATTCAAAAATGTTTCATCGACTTTTAAATAATTCAATAATTTTTGTGGTGTCAGTAAATTTCTATCAAAATACAACTTTAATAAACTATTCATTTTGACAGGACGTGACATTTCAATCACGTCGTCTAAAGGCTCTTTACTTTTATAGCCTTTTTTATTTAATGATGCCCAAAAATATCTGTACTGAGTACTAGACATTAGGCCTAGATAATACGCTCTCATTGCAATTGCTTGTATAGAAACATACCATTTTTCTTTCAATACAGCTAAATAGTCAGGATTTGATTTTTTGGTCATTTGATCAAAGTCTTTTTTAAACGCTTCTTCAGGTAGTAAAAATTCAGAGGCGAAAATATCTGCCTCATGTTCAATTGTCTTATATTCTTCAGGAGATAATAAGTCGAATTGAATATGACGATGTAGAACGAGATGTCCCAGCTCATGTGCAAGATCAAAATTCCTTCTAACTGCTACCCCCTTATTTGTACCCAGTATAATAAAAGGTGTCTGATCTTTACTCCAAAAACTATATGCGTCTATGCTATCATTAATTCGCTTTTCGTATATAACTATACCCGCTTTTTCAAGTATAAATAATAGTGCTTCGTTGCTTTCATCTTGAAGAATTTTAGCCCTCACAACTTTAGCAATTTCTTTTATGCTTTCTTTTTTATTTAGTGATTCTAAATTGCCATTCAACAATTCATCTAAATTATTTATTAAAGATAAAATAATATTATCCGGTATCGTTACAAAAGAAAATAAGTAGCTAGTTAAATTAGATAAATACATTGCTTGATAATATTGCTTATTTAATAGTTTCGTAGATACTTTATAATTTTTTGCTCTAAAAGCTATACTATGTTTATCGACAGAATTTATTAGGAGCTCTTCGGGCTGCTCGCTAATAAAGTAGCTAGATTTAACATTAAAAATAGATGTCATATCATAAATTTTACTAATTTCTGGCATCATATTTTTTGTTTCATATTGCCAAATTGCTTGTTCACTCACATTTATTTTTTCTGATAATTCTTTTCTACTTAGAGCATTAAGCTTTCTCACGTATTCTAAATTCTTGCCAATAAACATTAACTTCACCTTTCACTTTCAATCATATCGTTACCTTCATCGATACTGATACCAAATGCATGTTCCACATCTATGAGTTCTAACTCTCCATCGTTTTTAAGTACTTCTAACTCTTCTTCGTCAATATGATAATCTTCTCTTTCTACTATTACTTTATCTAACAATGGTGTCAAATCATCAACCATAATTGCAGAATTTGTTTCTGGATTTGGCAACCATTGTTTGATTGCAGCTAATTGCTTTGATTCTTTATCAATACGATATGTAATAATTAAAAAATAAGAATTAATATCTCTATTACTGCCTTCTTTTATATTAAATAATATACTATCTGCAGTCATTTGATGCCTAATTTCAAAATCTTCTCCAACAGTATCAAAATTAATATCCGTATTCTTAGCCATAAGTACCTCTAGATAGTTTTTACTTTTTGGATTTTTATCAGCAACTAAACTCTTCCCTACGCTTACATTTTTTTCATCAAAGTAATCTTCATTTTTCAATATAAACATGATATTATTTTTCTCTTCATCCTTATTAAATATAAACTTTAAATACTTCCATGATGGTCCAGCATTTTCTTTAATATACTTAACAAAATTTTCCAAATGCTTAGCAACTTGATTTTCAATATGATTAGATTTGGTGTACACATAGGCATCACTAATCACCATACGTTTCTTGACTTCATTTCTCTCATTAACATAGTCCTTATATCCCGCGATAATTCCTTTAACAATAGATTCTCTTACTTCTTGTTTAATTGTTTCCAAATTAATCACTTCATAATATTAAGTTATATAAAATATAAGCCTTGTTTTTTGTAAAATCAACATTTTTCTTAAAGTATATTGGTGTTTATGAGTGATTAGTTTAAATAAAAACAAAAACTTACCCGATTAAAATCAAGTAAGTTTTACATATATCCGTCACTTTTCAACTTTAAAATCAACAACTTGCGGGATGCGCATCAATTTATTATTTGATAAAAAATCAATAAGTAGTTGTGCGCCTTCAACTTGAATATCTTTTACAACTGGCGCGTCGATATACATATCATACTGACCACCGCCAACTGCACGATAATTATTTACACAAATTGTATATGTCTGTTTTAAATCAACTGCGTGACCTTGTATCATCATATTGCTCACACGTTGTCCCTTTGGTCTTCCAACATGAATGGTATAACTTACGCCACCATATATATCATAATTAAAGTGTTGTGGTTTGGGTTCAAGGAAGTCTGCGCTCACACTTACTTCATCATTTTTCACGTCAAAATATTCTGCTGATCGTTCAATGGCTTCTTTAAGTTTGGCACCACTTACAGCTAAAACTTTAAATGTATTTGGAAATGGGTAATTGTTAATAACATCTCGCATCGTCACGACTTGCTTGAAACCACTAGCAGAATCAAACAAAGCTGTACAGGCAACATCTGCACCACTTTTTTCTAAAAAAGCGTAATTCATAAAATTAGTAAAAGGATGCGGTGCCACACGTGCCTCAAATGCATGATTAATCGTCATATCATATGGCAATGTAGTAATTTCGTAATCTAACCAGTCCTCTAACTGCTTTCGTAAATGTTGGTCATCTTCATCAATAGTAAATGTGGAATCATCTATAACAGGAAGTAATTCACATGATTCAACGGATACATTTTCATATTCATCAGTACTCAAGACAACTTTGCCTACAGTTGTACCTCTCGTACCAGGTTGAATCACAGCCGTTTGCTTAAATCTTTCAGCAATTTGTCGATGTTGGTGACCCGTAATAAAGATATCTATATCTTTAGAAAACGCTTCTAACATGGCATATCCTTCATTTTCACCCGTTAATACTTCGGTCGGCGTACCACTTTCTAAATCCTTTTCAAATCCACCATGGTAACAAACCACAATGATATCTGCATGTCGCTTCATTTCAGGTAAGTATTGTTGAAGTATTTCAAAAGCACTATGAAACGTAAGTGACTGAATATGCTCTGGTTGTTCCCAATGGGGAATAAATTGTGTCGTTAAACCTATCACACCAACCGTTTGATCTCCAACCTGAAAATACTTCACACCGTTATCAGTCAATGTACTATCATTTTCATATATATTAGCGCACAAAACTGGATAATTGAGTCTGCGTAAAGTGTCTTTTAAGTATGGCAATCCATAATTAAATTCATGATTACCAAGCGTACCAAAGTCGAATGCCATTCGATTATAAAAATCAACTAAAAGCTGGCTACTGCCGCTATGCGCGATTAAGTAATTACAAAATGGTGACCCTTGCAAAAAATCACCATTATCTATTTTAAAACTTTGGTCATACTGCCTTCTGTCTTGTTCTATAACATGATTCGCTAGTAACAATCCCATAGGTTGATATTGATTTCTACTCGTAAAATCTGTTGGGAAAATATAACCATGTACGTCACTCACGACATAAAATGCTATGTTTGACATCCTCACTCACTCCTTCAATCACAAACATCTTTCTTATTTCTATTATATATTTATTTGAAGTCTGTTGTAATCAAGGTTTTGTCACCGAGTTTTAAACGAATCTTTGAACCTTCCATACTTTCAAGTACTTTAGCATTGACCTTAATTGTGACATTTCCGTTTTCATCTGCTTTAACTGTTGGCAAAGTACTGTAACCTGGTGGGTTATAATCGTTATCTTTACTTGAAAATTGTCCGATTTGACGTCCGCCTTCTTTGTAAATACCAACTCTAAGATTTTCAAGTGTTTGATTTGCTTCAAATCCTTTTAAATGTATTGTCATTTCAAATGGCTCATTTACAGAAACATTTTGCGGGATATCAAATGTTACTTTTTCGTTCTGATTTGGTGGCGTATGATCATCTGGTGTGTTTGGCTGAGGATCTGCGCCTTTTTCGCTGCCATAACTACCTGCTTTAAATGTTGTTGGATCATACCATTTATAACCACTCGGCGGTTGTGACCATGGCTCTTTTTCAGGCTCAGTTGAACGCTCTGGTCGTTCAAAATCAAGCAACTTAGTCTTTGTATCTAATGTTAGGCCACTCGCCTTAAGTGATTTCCCATCATTATCTTTAGACATCCAAGCCGTTATATTATTTAATAGCTTACCGTTGTCTTGTTCTTTAAAACCATCATATGTTTTCTTCTTTTCTCCATTATCTTCTCTTACATATTTGGGCGAACTATCTTCCACAAGTGATGAATCACCGATAAATGCTGCTTTACCTTTTCCAACTTTAGAAATTGCTACATAGGGGCCTTCTGCTTTACCGCCCCCATTATAAATACCTTGATCTACAGCATGTGACCATTTACTTTTCGCTGGCAATTGTTCTGGTGTATACACAATACCTTTTGCTTTCTCTGGATTAGTAATTGCTAATGTCGATCCGGCATGCATAGAGACAGATTTCACACCTTCAGTAATACCGAAACTTTCTTTTGAAGAAACAATATTGCTCGTATTTAAATCACCTAGTGCATTATATCGAAAACGTACGCCAAAGTTTGTAGATAACCAATCTGAACTTTTCACACCTTGCATTGCAGTAGAACTTTTTTCTTCTGCATTCATACCTTTCGACATATCTTCATATGCTCCACGTCGATAACCATTCATTGCCTCCGATGAATCAATACGATTTAAATTTCGGTCAGCATTGTAATGATCTGAAATAAAGACAACATTGCCACCTTGTTTCACATAGTTAACAATTGCTGCCTGTTCTGATTCTTTGAAAGGAATGTTAGCCTCAGGAATTACAAATATTTTGGAACTTTTCAAACTTGCTTCTGTTATGTTCGAATGACCATCAATAGCTTTAACGTCATAACCTTGTTTTTGTATTGAATCCGCATAATCTGAAAATGCACCATCACTAACCCAATCTGCAGCACCAGCTGTTTGACCATGAGAACGATCGAATAATACCGTTCGCTGTTGCTTTGTAGGTTGCGATTCATGCGTTATAGCTAAAGATTGCGGTAAAGCACTTAATGATACCGTTGCAACAATTGCAGAGACAGTTAATGACTTATATATTTTTTTCATTTTGTGAGGCTCCTTTTAAAATAAATTTGTTCTTGAATTATAGGATAAAAATTCGTTGCATATGAGCAATTTAACGAAAAGTTTACAAAATCTTATCAAACTCTTAAAGAAAGTTATTAAAATTCATTTTTATAAAATACTTTTTCACATTTAAATGTGGTACGCTATAAGTGTAATTTCATTGCATACATATTACACGATTAAGAATGTGAAGGGGACAGTTATCAAATGAAAAATTTTAAGTGTTTATTTGTATTAATGTTAGCAGTCATTGTTTTTGCAGCAGCATGTGGAAACTCAAGTTCTTTAGATAATCAAAAGAACGCTAGTAATGATTCGGATTCTAAATCAGGAGGATACAAACCTAAAGAATTAACAGTACAATTTGTACCTTCGCAAAATGCTGGAACATTAGAGGCTAAAGCAAAACCATTAGAAAAATTACTATCTAAAGAATTAGGAATTCCAGTTAAAGTGTCTGTATCAACTAACTACAATACAATTGTTGAAGCTATGAAGTCTAAAAAAGTTGATGTTGGTTTCTTACCACCAACGGCATACACATTAGCACATGATCAAAAAGCAGCTGATTTATTATTACAAGCACAACGTTTTGGTGTAAAAGAAGATGGTTCAGCAAGTAAAGAACTTGTAGATAGTTATAAATCAGAAATTCTTGTTAAAAAAGACTCAAAAATTAAAAGCTTGAAAGATTTAAAAGGTAAGAAAATTGCCTTACAAGATGTAACATCAACTGCTGGATATACATTCCCACTTGCGATGTTAAAAAACGAAGCAGGTATTAATGCAACTAAAGATATGAAAATTGTGAATGTTAAAGGTCATGACCAAGCAGTTATCTCATTATTAAATGGAGATGTAGATGCTGCGGCTGTATTTAACGATGCACGTAATACTGTGAAAAAAGACCAACCAAATGTATTTAAAGACACACGAATTTTAAAATTAACACAAGCTATTCCGAATGACACAATTTCTGTAAGACCAGATATGGATAAAGATTTCCAAGAAAAATTGAAAAAAGCTTTTATAGACATTGCTAAATCAAAAGAAGGTCACAAAATTATTAGCGAAGTTTATTCACATGAAGGATACACAGAAACGAAAGATTCAAATTTCGACATTGTAAGAGAGTACGAAAAATTAGTTAAAGATATGAAATAATCATTATCGAATTTGGTATTAAAAGCTTTCGTTCAATAGATATATTCTAGATTAATATTGAAAAGCTAGGCGCTAAACTGAAACAGATATAGAAAGGTGTCGCTGTACATTTGAAACCATTTGTACACAGAAACCCAATGTCTATGATATTTCAGTTTACCTTGGCTTTTCTTTATTAAAGAAAGGTGTCAAACATGAGTCAAATCGAATTTAAAAACGTCAGTAAAGTCTATCCTAACGGTCATGTAGGCTTGAAAAATATTAACTTAAATATTGAAAAAGGTGAATTTGCAGTCATTGTCGGACTATCTGGTGCTGGGAAATCCACGTTATTAAGATCTGTAAATCGTTTGCATGATATCACGTCAGGTGAAATTTTCATCCAAGGTAAATCAATCACTAAAGCCCATGGTAAAGCATTATTAGAAATGCGCCGAAATATAGGTATGATTTTCCAACATTTTAATTTAGTTAAACGGTCAAGTGTATTACGAAATGTACTAAGTGGACGTGTAGGTTATCACCCTACTTGGAAAATGGTATTAGGTTTATTTCCAAAAGAAGACAAAATTAAAGCAATGGATGCACTAGAACGGGTCAACATCTTAGATAAATATAATCAACGCTCTGATGAATTATCAGGTGGCCAACAACAACGTATATCTATTGCACGTGCGCTATGCCAAGAATCCGAAATTATTCTTGCAGATGAACCAGTTGCTTCATTAGACCCATTAACAACGAAACAGGTTATGGATGATTTAAGAAAAATCAACCAAGAATTAGGCATTACAATTTTAATTAATTTACATTTTGTTGACTTGGCAAAAGAATATGGCACACGCATCATTGGTTTACGTGATGGTGAAGTTGTCTATGATGGTCCTGCATCTGAAGCAACAGATGACGTATTTAGTGAAATATATGGACGTACAATTAAAGAAGATGAAAAGCTAGGAGTGAACTAACATGCCTTTAGAAACACCTACAAAGTATGACTCCCTTTTAAAGAAAAAGGTTTCTTTAAAAACGAGTTTTACCTTCATGTTAATCATCGTGCTTATCATTTGGAGCTTCATTTATACGGGGTTTAATTTTGGAGATTTAATGATAGGAATACCTCAAATAGGTGATCTATTCAAACAAATGATTCCACCTGATTTCGAGTATTTACAACAAATTACAACGCCAATGTTAGATACCATTCGAATGGCTATCGTAAGTACAGTATTAGGTAGCATCGTTTCAATACCAATTGCGTTATTATGTGCTAGCAATATCGTTCATCAAAAGTGGATTTCAATACCCTCGCGTTTTATTTTAAATATAGTTCGTACTATACCGGATTTGCTATTAGCAGCAATCTTTGTGGCGGTATTTGGAATCGGTCAAATTCCAGGGATATTAGCATTGTTTATTTTAACTATCTGTATTATTGGAAAATTATTATATGAATCATTGGAAACGATAGATCCAGGTCCAATGGAAGCAATGACGGCTGTTGGTGCTAATAAAATAAAATGGATTGTTTTCGGTGTTGTACCACAAGCCATATCGTCATTTATGTCATACGTATTATATGCATTTGAAGTAAATATACGTGCTTCAGCTGTGCTTGGATTAGTCGGCGCTGGCGGTATTGGATTGTTTTATGATCAAACACTTGGTTTATTTCAATATCCAAAAACAGCAACGATTATTTTATTTACTTTAGTTATCGTCGTCGTCATTGATTACATCAGTACGAAAGTGAGGGCACATCTCGCATGACACAGGAAATAGCAAAATATAATGTTCACACAAAAGCACACAAACGAAAATTGATTAAAAGATGGCTTATTGCAATTGTCGTCTTAGCTATTATCATATGGGCATTTGCAGGTGTACCAAGTTTAGAACTTAAAAGTAAATCATTAGAAATCTTAAAATCCATATTCAGCGGATTATTCCATCCTGACATCAGCTATATCTATATACCAGATGGCGAAGACTTATTACGTGGTTTACTTGAAACCTTTGCGATAGCCGTTGTAGGTACTTTCATCGCCGCAATTATCTGTATTCCATTAGCATTTCTAGGTGCAAATAATATGGTAAAACTACGCCCAGTTTCAGGTGTTAGCAAATTTATTTTAAGTGTTATACGTGTCTTCCCAGAAATTGTAATGGCACTTATATTTATCAAAGCTGTTGGCCCAGGTTCATTTTCAGGTGTATTAGCTTTAGGTATCCATTCCGTAGGTATGCTTGGGAAACTTTTAGCTGAAGATATTGAAGGTCTAGATTTCAGTGCTGTAGAATCATTAAAGGCCAGTGGTGCGAATAAAATTAAAACACTCGTATTTGCAGTCATACCACAAATTATGCCTGCCTTTCTATCACTCATACTTTATCGCTTTGAACTAAACTTACGTTCAGCTTCTATACTGGGGCTAATTGGGGCTGGTGGTATCGGGACACCACTCATATTTGCCATTCAAACACGTTCTTGGGACCGTGTAGGTATTATATTAATCGGTTTAGTACTAATGGTCGCAATTGTCGATTTAATTTCCGGTTCAATCCGAAAACGTATTGTTTAACATTAAATCAGGATACTCCTAAATAAGAGGTCCTACCGTCTTACGTTTCTCTATTATAATAAAAACAGCAGTGAAGAAAACTATTGTTATAGTTAACTTCACTGCTGTTTTTATAATATCTAAATTTATTCTATTTCAATTCCTTTAAATAACTTTTACCGAACTCTGGTAATGTTACGTTGAAATTATCTGCTATAGTTGCACCGATAGAACTGAATGTAGTATCACTTTCTAGTGCGTGACCACCTTTAAATTTCGGACTGTACATAATTACTGGGATATATTCTCTCGTATGGTCCGTACCTGGCGCTGTCGGGTCATTACCATGGTCTGCTGTAATAATTACTAAATCGTCTTCTTTTAAGTTGCTAAACAGTTCTGGCAAGCGATCATCGAAATCTTTAATTGCTTGTGCATAACCTGGTTTATCACGACGATGACCGTATAATGCATCAAAGTCTACTAAGTTTAAGAAGCTAATACCTGTGAAATCTTTCTTAACAATTTTCATCAATTGATCCATACCGTCCATGTTACTCTTCGTACGAACCGCTTCTGTTACACCTTCACCATCATAAATGTCATTAATTTTACCGATGGCAATAACATCATAACCACCGCCTTTCAAATGATCTAAGACAGTTTTACCAAAAGGTTTTAACGCATAGTCATGTCGATTAGATGTACGTGTAAAGTTTCCTGGTTCACCAACATATGGACGTGCGATAATACGACCAATTAAATATTTAGGGTCTTTTGTCAACTCACGAACCTTTTCACAAATATCATATAACTCTTCTAATGGGATAATGTCTTCATGTGCAGCAATTTGCAATACTGGGTCTGCACTTGTATAAACAATTAAGTCACCAGTTTTCATTTGGTGCTCGCCCCACTCATCGATAATTTGCGTACCCGATGCCGGTTTGTTAGCAACAACTTTACGACCTGTCATTTCTTCAATTTGTTGAATTAACTCTTCAGGGAATCCATTAGGGTATACTTTAAAAGGTTGCATAATATTTAATCCCATAATTTCCCAGTGACCAGTCATTGTATCTTTACCAACTGAAGCTTCACTCAATTTAGTATAGTATGCTTCTGGTTGTTCAACTGCATTTACTACTGGTAATTTATCGATGTTCCCTAGACCTAACTTTTCAAGGTTTGGTAAAGTTTGATCGAAACCTTCTAAGGTATGTCTTAAAGTATGTGAACCTTCATCTTTAAAATCAGCTGCGTCTGGCGCTTCACCAATACCTACTGAATCCATTACGATTAAATGTACACGATTAAATGGTCTTGTCATAGCTATCACTCCCAAAATTTATATATATTAGTAATCTGAATCTGCTTCTAAACCTTGCATAATTTGAACACCTGCGCTCGCACCAATACGTGTCGCACCTGCTTCAACCATTTTATTGAAATCTTCTAAATTACGTACGCCACCTGATGCTTTTACTTCTACATCAGCACCTACTGTATCTTTCATTAATTTAACGTCTTCTGCAGTCGCACCGCCACCTGCAAAACCTGTTGAAGTTTTAACGAAGTCCGCACCAGCCGCTTTTGTTAATTCACTCGCTTTTACAATTTCGTCATGGTCCAACAATACCGTCTCAATAATCACTTTTACTGTGTGACCTTTCGCAGCTTTAACCACTGCTTCAATGTCTTGTTGTACATCATCAAAACGTCCATCTTTTAATGCGCCGATGTTGATGACCATGTCAATTTCATCTGCACCATTTTGAATTGCATCTTCTGTTTCAAATGCTTTCGTTGCAGTTGTCGACGCACCTAATGGGAATCCTATTACCGTACAAACGAGCACCTCTGAATCAGCTAGTCGCTCTGCTGCATATTTAACATGTGTTGGATTCACACATACAGATTTAAAATTGTATGCTTTCGCTTCATCGATGATTTGATCGATTTGCGTACGTGTTGACTCAGGCTTCAATAAAGTGTGATCTATATATTTCTCAAATTTCATACTTACTACTCCTCGTGTTATATAATCTCTTTATTTAATTTTACTATAAATACGAATATATCTCGCGAATTTATATCTATTTATTTTTCAGATTGTGTCCAACGATTTAAGCTGACGAATAAAACTAATCCGACAATACTCATTAAACCTAAAATAATTAAAATAATACCGAAATGTGAACTTAATGCATCATTGCCTGGGAAATTTAATGCTTTAAAATCGATTAGAGCCGCAGCAATCGCAATACCTACAGATACCGCCACATTAATAATTAAATTATAAAAACCAATAGCCACACCTGTCATATTAAGATCTATTGTTTTAATGGCTTCGTTAAGTAAAGGTGCATACATTAAAGCAAAGCTACCTGCAAAGAATATCATAGAAATGACGAAGATTGAAATGTGATTACCTACTGCAAATGCAGGTAAAATCAAGCTCAGTGCTATTAAAATAATTGCTGTGATAATCGCTTGTTTTGAATTCAGATATTCGCCGATTTTACCACTTAGTGCACCAACAATGACTGCTACTATATAACCCGGTACTAATAACAGTGATGTTGTGTCTAGTTGCAGATGATAAATTTGCTCCATTATGAATGGGAACGTAAAAATATAACCCAATTGGATAGCATACATTACAAATACTATAAATAAAAATGAAGCATAACGTTTATTTTGGAAAAATGATTTATTTACTAATGGACGTTGCGCATTTTTAATATATAGCGCAAAAACGATAATCGCAATTAAGGCACCAATCATATATAACCAATTAAAGTTCGTAATAAACAGCATGACTGTTGTAGCAATAGTTGCCACTAGAATTAAGCCAACAAAATCTAAATGAGCTTTATTCGTATTATTTTCTTTTGGTAATAATTTAAATAGGAATGGCAACGTAAATACTACGATTAATGCAATTAAAAACATATTTGTCCAGTGTAAATACGTAGAAATAAATCCACCTGATAATGTACCGATAACTAATGACAAGGAATAACTGCTCGTACTTAAGCCAAGGTAAGTCTTCTGGTCCTCTTTAGAAAGATACTTTGCAACATATATCACATATAATGTCTCTGCAGCAGCTAAACCGGCAGTTTGAATAATACGTCCAACTAAAAGTAATGGGAATTGATGTTGGAAAATGTAACCAATAATTGATCCGATAATGATTAATATCACGCCATAAATAAATAGTGTGCGTATACTAATGGCATCAGATAATGAAGCGTATACTACAGCGCCAATACCAATTACTAAACCGGCTAATGTCGCTTGCCAACTTACTGTCGTTACAGATATGTTTAAGTCATCAGCAATGGCTACAGAAATCAATTTAAATGAGTTGTCTATAACCAAACTGAATACAAATAAGAATAATAAAATAGGTACTGCTTTCTTTATTTTAGAATATTCAACATTCATAATCATCTACACCAATGACAGTGCAATTTCAATCATATCTGTAAATGCACGTTCCCTTTCCTCAGGTGTTGTTGACGTTTCATGAATTAAATGATCGCTCACTGTGAACACACCTAATGCTTCGACACCAGCGTAAATTGCATTCATGTATAATGCAGCTGATTCCATTTCTACACCTAAAATACCCATACGCATCCAACGTTCACTCGCTGTTGTATCCGCGTTATAGAAAATATCACTTGATAACACATTACCTACATGATGACGTACACCTTTGTCACGTGCTGTTTCAACTGCTTTTTCTAATAATTGATAAGAAGCAATTGGCGCAAAATGACCTGGTAATTGATATTGTTGAACGTAATTTGAATCAGTAGAGGCACCTTGTGCAATAATCACATCATATAAATCAATGTTTTCTTGCATCGCGCCACAAGAGCCAACGCGAATTAATTTTTTACAACCAAATGTATGAATTAATTCATAAGAGTAAATGCCAATAGATGGCATACCCATACCTGAACCCATGACAGAAACTTTTTTACCTTTATATGTTCCGGTAAAACCAAACATGTTTCGCACTGTATTGAACTGTTCCACATCATCCAAATAAGTGTCTGCAATGAACTTAGCTCTTAACGGATCTCCTGGCAATAGAACCGTTTCTGCAATTTCGACGTCATTCATTGGTTTAATGTGTGGTGTTGATTTCATAAAATATTCCTCCCAATATTTGTATAGTGATTTGTCTATTTGTCTAACCATGTATATAATAATATTTTTTAAAAGCGCTTTCAAGCATTACATTTTGACAATATTAAGAACATTTTACAGTTACAGCTACTAACCTTGTATAAAACTAATTTTCAAAGCCTATCTATATTTAATTTTTATAATTTTTCCAATTCGAGTAAAAATTATTGTATGATGAGAGTGATTAAGTAACTTTATGGAGGTTGTCTACGTGACGCAAACACAACCAAAATTTTTAACGATTTATAATACGTTATATAAAGAAATTCAAATAGGAAAATATCCGAGTGGCCATGCATTACCTACTGAAAAGGAACTTTGTGCGCGCTTTGATGTCAGTCGTATGACTTTGCGCCAAGCTATAAAATTGTTAGCCGAAGATGGCATCGTAGAGAGTACAAGAGGGAAGGGACACTTTGTTATTCCACAAACAAATGCCCAACACGCTTCAAGTATGGATCAATTTAAGCATCCACTTGATCAAATATTGCTAGCTCGCGTATCTATGTCATCAATTAATTATCGTGTTGATTTAGAAAGTGAATATACAAATCATTTGTTTGCAAACCATCCTTCTGCCGTCATTGCAATGGAACGCTATTATCAAAAAAAGGACAATCATTCTAAGCAAGCTGATGCATTTTGCTTTACCTTTATACCGTTAAATGTCATTGACACATTTAAAGTGAATACACAAAACGAAGACGACATGAAGACATTCGTTGAGCAAACGATTTATAGCAATGCATATCAATCAGATTTAAAAATGTCTATTACCAAAGCGCCCCACTTCAAAAATCATAGTCACGTGTTTGATGGTGATACACATTGTTGGCTGATTATTGAAACATTGTACGCACAAACACCTTATCCAATTATGATTAATAAGTGGTATATTCCACAGGAAATATCTGAATTAACACTGACACGTATAAGACAATCGGATTATTAAAATTATTAAAATATAAGAAATTTTTTGATGACTATTTAGGGAGTTGGTAAGAAATGGAAAAGCTTGTTACAAGCGCAATTTCATTCAGTCAACTACTGCCAATATAACATTAGCGAGCCTAGGACATTGATTTATGTCCTAGGCTCGCTCAGATAATCACACGATTTTTCTATTATTAATCGTATTATGTTTATTTATTTGTTGAACGTCGTCTAAATGCTAAGAATAACCCAGATACTAATAGTAGTGCGGCAATACTTGCAGTAAGAATACTTGATGTCATACTTTCACCAGCAGCTGGTAAAACTTTTTTGTTACTTTGGTTCATTTGATGATTTGATGAATGCATATTTGCTTTTGGACTCATCATTTGATGGTTTGATGATTGCATATGACCTTGTTGCATGTGTGGCTGTTGGTTCATGTGTGTGTTCTGATTCATATGGCCTTGTTGACTCATATGACCTGTTTTATTTTGCACCATTTCACTACCACCATGATTAATACCATTTGCATCTACATTCGTTTGATAAAAATTGCCATCTTTTGTTAAAGGTAACGCATGGCCATTCATATCTCTAACAGCATGTGGTTTAAATACCCCTACATTAGTTGTAATTATCACATTGTATTTATCAGCAATATTTTGCGTCGCATCATACAATTTCATATTATAGTCTTGCATATTACTGCCAGCGCTTAATTGGGGTAAAGCTTTCTCTAATTCAGTATATTGTGCTTGCGTCATTCCTTGTGGTACTACTCCGCCATAAGGACGATGATTTTGTACATTTTGGCTTTGTTTATTCGACACATTCATTGAAGTTGTGTCGGCATGCGCATTTTGAAAAGGCATACTTGAGAATACTAAAGTGCTTGTTACAATTAAAGAACCTACTGTTGCTAATTTTTTCATTGTCTTTTCCCCTTATATTACAATTTGATTACATTTACATTATCATATGATTACAAAAGAAATGCAACAAAATTTTTGAATCATTACAATTTTTTATAAAAATTTCACTTTAGATTCACAATAATTACTTATTTTGTCAATTTATTTAATGTCAATATGTTGATTAATTAATAGTGTTGTCTGATGTATATAACATTTAGGTCATCATTATAGTCAACAATAATAAGGTATTTCGAGTTGAAATTTATCTTATTATTTTGCCACTTTTACGTGCTATCCCATTACACAAAAACAAATAAGTAAAGATATTAAGTACAAAAAAGTGGAACACCTTGTAGATGCTCCACCTCAATTATATTAAGTTATATTATTTTGCTGCTTGGTATAATTCATCAACTTTTTTCCAGTTAACAATATTCCAAAATGCAGTCATATAGTCTGGACGTTTATTTTGATATTTCAGATAGTAGGCATGCTCCCAAACATCAAATAGTAAGATTGGTGTTTTGCCTTCTGTTAATGGATTATCTTGGTTTGGCGTTGTCACAATTTCTAATTTGCCATCATTAACAACTAACCAAGTCCAACCTGATCCAAATAATGTTGTTGCTTTATTTGCAAATTCATTTTTAAATTCATCTAAAGTGCCCCACTGCGCTTTGATGTCATCTATTACGCCACCTTTTTCTTCAGAATTAGGTGATAGTATTTCCCAGAATAATGAATGGTTAAAATGACCACCGCCATTATTACGGACTGACATCCTCATCGCTTCCGGTACCTTGTCTAAGTTAGCAATCATATCCGCTAGTGATTGATGCTCTAACTCTGTTCCTTCAACTGTTGCGTTTAATTTCGTCACGTACGTATTGTGATGTTTGTCGTGATGAAACTCCATTGTTCTTTGATCTATATATGGTTCCAATGCATCATATGCATATGGTAAATTTGGTAATTTAAATGCCATAAGTATATTCCTCCTTTTATGAATATACTTTTATAATAATTAATTTCGGGTGTGTTTTGCAATAATTATTATTTATTTGTTATATCCAATTATATAAAATTTAAATATTCGAAATTGATATAATATTTAATATTGAATGCAAAAAGGCATTTAACTGCTTTTGTTTCCCGCTTTTAAAAAGAATTAAAAAAGACAACTTCCATTTTTCAATAAGAAATTGCCTTTTCTTCTTAATCTTAATTTTCTAAAGTATAGCATTACCGGTACTTAAATTGTTTTATGTCGAAGATGCCTCAATATTTGCCATACGTATTGATTTTTCATAGTCATCATTAATAAAAGATAAACTACTATACCAATCGCAATTAATAGCAGCGTAGCGTACATTGTAGGGGGCAAATAATGATTGACCACACCAAGCACAATAAACATCATAACGGCAGCAATGACACATTGAATCGTACTTACAATATTCAACTTCACATTGATTTTAGTAATATCAACAAATCGCCAAATAAGTAAGATAAACTCTGTAATTAAACGTGCAATAGCAGCACCGTAAATTCCATAAAAATATATCAAAATAATACATAATACTAGGTTTATCACCGCACCAATAGTAATTGACGCATTATATAATCTTATTTTATTCACTATTAATAAATATTGCCTGCTTATCAACATATTTAAAGGAATGATTAATACAAGTATCGCTAAAATGGTCATCAATGGGACAGTTGATGCGAATTCCTCACCAAAGAACCATAAATAAAATGATGGCATAATTGCAATTAAACCAAAGACCATAGGTATTGTTAATATCAATTGAATATTCATATTATTAGCTAACGTTTTAGTTAAACTATGTGATTGCTGGATAGACATTTTGGTAATACGCGGAATCATTACAAGATCAAATGTATTAATCATTATGATTGCGACCGTTAAAATATTAAATGCGTTAGAAAAGATACCAACTTGTTGGTATGTGCCTACTAAACCAAGAACAACGCAAGAAATACTAGTATATAAGTTGAGCTGTCCATTTGGTAATAAGTATGCTAATGACGAACGAAACAATTGCCATACGTGTATCCAATTAACCGAAACAAAGCTAATGTATCGTTTTAAATAGATAAACAAAGGTAATTGGTTTAATACCGTCACAATAGCAATAGTAAATACATATAATGATAAATCTGATTGATCTTTGACAAAGATAACAACTACACTTAATACAATACCAGACGCAACAATATTACTGAGGCTAGGAATTTTAAACTTTTCAGTTCCAGCATAAAACCATGAAATATCGAGTGCTGCACCTATAATATAGATTCCTTGTAGTAGGAAAATAAGATAGTAATCATCTATAAATATAGTAATTACGACCATATACATCGCAAAAACTGTTAACGCTAAAAATAATTTACTGACAAAGATATCCCAAAACTGCTGAGACAATTGCCGTTTGTCGTTAACGGACTTCGCGATAACTCTATTAAAATATAACTGAACGCCAACACTTGCAATCATCAAAAAGTATTGCACGATATTGAAAGAAAATGAAACAATACCCACACCACTGGGACCAAATGCACGTGAAATAATGGGTATTGTAATCAGTGGTGTCATCGTTCTAATCAATTGGTATAGCCCTTGATAAATAATATTTTCTTTTAGTGAATCACTCTTCATTACGATCCCTTTCCATCTTTTCATATTGAACAATAAAGACGATAATTCCTAAAATAAAAGCGACATATCTTGAGTTATTAAATGATACTGTTAAAAAGTAAATCAGCATCGTCAACATTACAACAATTGCTGTTACATTTTTCCCAGAAATGTTAAATCTAAATAATTCAAACAGTAAATAAAGCATAAATATGATAAATAATGCACCGAATAAAATGCCCCATTCCGCAAAGATCTGCAAATATGTATTATGGGCAACAAGTAAAATACCATTAATTTGCGAGCCAATATGTACATAATCCACTAATCCGACACCAAAACCTAGTGTATATTTAATTACTGAAATGGCATTTATCCATACAACACTTCGCTCAGACCCACTATCATTTAATGATGCAAAGCCCTCTTCAAAAATAGACGCCATTCGATCTAATGACGGTAAGGCATCAAGGTCGCTTAATTGGAATAAATAGTAGTTGATATTATAAAAGGTAAAACAAAGTAATATCAGCATAATCACTAACATACTCACAACACTTACCGCATTTCTACTAAATAACTTTTTAATAAAGAAATAAATGGCTAAGACGATTAATATGATAAACGCAGTCTTAGACCCCGTTGTAGTTAAAGACCATAGCAAAATACCACATGCTAGGACCTTGAATATGTAATTATGAATATACTTGTAAGCAAGTACCAATGTAATAATCTGTGTCATCGCGAAATAGTTAGGGTCATTCATTAATCCTTTTGAACGTATTTCATCAAAATATAACAATTTCATTAGTAAAGGGGACTTGTTCAAACCAGCTATAATACAAAATAGACCTATAGTCACACTGCTTATAATATAAGAGGTAACGATCACTTTTTTGCTATTACCTAACTTAAAGATGATCATCCCTAAATAGAAATAAATGACTACAAATGCATATTTAACTGTAGATGCAAGAACTTCCTTAACCGTAATAAATATCAAATCATCAAAAAATAGCAAACAAAGCGTAATAATCATACGATATGTATACAAAATAATGAAAAACTGTAAAAAATGATTTGCCTTTAATAAATGGTTAGCGAAAAACAGTAAATAAACTAATATTAGTAATGTGATAAAGTCAGCTATAGAAACATTCACACCGGCAATAACCGAAGACTGCTGAATAAAAACCGCTAAACCGATAAGTAACAATGTTAGTAATTTACTATTGTGTTGATTTTCCATTATAAACGTCTTCCACTTCTTTAATCATTTTCTCCTCAGTAAAACATTCTAAATAACGTTTTCTAGATTGATTACTCATTTTGATGTAATCACTGTCTATTAAATATTTTTCCAGGACTTTAGCAATAGTTTCTGGTTGATTGTTCATCATACATATACCATTATCAGCTACTAATTCTGAAATACCGCCAACATGACTGGCTATAACAGGCAACCCTGTAGCCATAGCTTCGATAATGCTAATTGGCAAACCTTCATGCTTACTTATTAAAATAAACGTATCGTATTGTGATAATAAATGACTCGCATTAATGACATTGCCCAAAAATGTGACATCATTTTCTAACCCAGCTTGTACAACTTGTTGCTGACAATCATTTAATGTAGGTCCATCGCCTATAAATGTAAAATGCGCATGATTACTGTTATGTAATTTCAATATCTCTATTGCTGCGATTAGATTTTGTGGCAATTTTGGATAAGCAAATCTTGCAATCATAACAAATTGATGCTTTGTCGGGGCATTAATCTGTAAATCTTGTTTATTAGGCAACATTCCAACTACTTCGCCAATATTGTTATGTGATTGGCTTTTTAGCGTTTGCTTAACAGCGGGAACATCTGCAATACCATTATGTATTGTGGTTAATTTCAATCGATTAAATCGATATTTTAACGCTAACTGTTTATCAAAATCTGAAACACAAATAATGCTATCTGTAATACGTGACATTAATTTTTCGATAACTAGATATAGAAATTTTTTAGCTGGTTTAACACCCTCTGTAAAAGCCCATCCATGCGCAGTAAAAACTACACGTGTGTCTTTCGATTTCGAAATGAACTTCGCAATTCGTCCGACCGTTCCAGCTTTGGAAGAATGTAAATGGATAACATCAGGCTTAATTTTCGAGAATAACTGTGCTAACACTTTGACAGCTAAAATATCTTGTTTAAAGTCAATTGGACCTACTAAATGTTCGATAATAATTACATTAACTCTTGCATCTAGTTGTTCAATCATTGGTCCATGATTGCCTACAATGACATAAACATCATGGTGTACGCAAAAATGGTTGGCGAGTTGAATGAGATGTGTTTGTGCACCACCATTGTCTGCTTTAGTAATACAATATATAATTTTCAACTGTTACAAACCCCTTTAATGCTATACTTTCAATTTCTTAACATGGCTATCTCATCAGATGAATAGTATTTATAGCCATGCAAATCAATGATGGCACATATTTCTTAATGCCATTTGATACTGTCTCAAGGGATTCCTCGTTATACTGTAACAATTGGTCACAATCTTTAAAATATAACTTTTATTTGAACTTATTAAGTAAATTAAGACTACCTTGAGCCTTCCCCTGTAATAACAACCATCAATGTTCTAATTGATATATATAGTTCCATCATTAAACTACCTTTATGTATATATTTCATGTCATATTTCAGTTTTTGTTGCGGTGTTAAGTCATATCCACCTTGAATTTGCGCAAGTCCTGTTAACCCTGGTGTAACAAGACATCTTTGCTCGAAACCTATCACTTCTGAACTAAATAATTCTACAAATTCCGGACGTTCCGGGCGTGGTCCAATAAAACTCATTTCCCCTTTAACAACATTAATTAGTTGTGGTAATTCATCAATGCGTGTTTTACGAATAAACTTCCCGACATTTGTTATACGATCATCATCTTTATCAGCCCATTGCGCACCATTTTTCTCTGCGTTTTTACACATCGAACGTAATTTGTATATTTTAATTAATTTACCCATCTTCCCAACTCTAACCTGACTATAAATAGGGTTTCCTGGTGAGTCTATGACGATAGCAATGGCGAATATAACCATAATCGGTAAAGTTAAAAATAATAAAACAATGCTTAAAATTAAGTCAATCGCACGTTTAATTGGGTAATAGCTTTTTCTCACTTCTTCTAGTTTGTCTAATTTTCTTTGATAGGCATAACCCTTATTATTATGGACAGCTTCAATGTCATTTTCACGACATTTCCACTTCTTTAGCTGTAACTTCTTCAATATTATCTACCTCAAAATTAAAGTAATCCTTTAAACCTGTTTCTACTGTATATTTAGGAACAAATCCTAATGCCTTTAAGTTAGAAATATCTGCATAAGAATGCTTAATATCTCCTTTTCGTGCTTCTTTAAATTCATGCTCGACTGATTTTCCATATAATTCACCAATAATACGATAAACCTCTAATAAATTAGTAAAAGTGCCTGTACCAATGTTATAACCGTGTCCAATTGCATCTTTGTGTTCCATAATTAAGCGTACAGATTGAACAACATCATATACATATACAAAATCTCTAGTTTGCAGTCCGTCACCAAAAAATGTAAATGGCTTGTTATGCTCAAATGAATCGAACATCTTTGAAATCACACCTGAATATTGTGACTTAGGATCCTGTCTTGGCCCAAATACATTAAAAAATTTAACAACCGCTGTTGGTATGTTATATAACGAACAATAATTTAATGTCGTCCGTTCGCCGTAATATTTATCTATTGCATATGGTGATAATGGTAAGATTAATGATTGATCACTTTTAGGCAAATCAGGAAGATCACCATAAACAGCTGCTGACGAAGCAAAGATAAAACGTTTTATATGACTATTATATTTTTTAATGATTTCTAACAATCTTAATGTTGCTACGACGTTTATTTCTTGAGATAAGATAGGTTTCTCAACCGACTCAGCAACACTAACTAATGCTGCTAAATGAATAACATAATCAAATTGATATGTCTTCATGATTTGTTCAACTGCATCATATTCACGAATATCTAATTCAAACACATGATCGTCAGCCAAACTTTTAATATTTTCTCGTTTACCTGTTCTATAGTTATCTAGAACATAAACATCATAATCTTGTTGTAAATCATCTACTAAATGCGACCCAATAAAACCAGCCCCACCAGTTATCAAAACTCTTTCCAAATCTTCCACCTCATTTATACATTAAAAATATATCATAAAAACATAAAGTATTGTAAGCTTTTTATCGATATTTTTTATTTATAAAAATAAAATGAGATAACTTTGTGAATTTTTATTGAGATAAATTAGATAGTGGTGTTTTTGTGATGTTTTATAATATCTTGGGTGTGTTAATACTAGTAATGCTTTCAACTGATGCATTAGACTGTGACATCATAACTCATTTAAGAACTTCGCTTATTAATTTTCTACCAATACAATCCCTTCTAAGTGCACTAAAAAATCCTTACTGCTAAGTGATTAAACTTAACAATAAGGATTTATTTATCGTTAATGCATGATTATTAACGGAATCTCATACCACCATCTACAATAATTGTTTGTCCAGTAATGTAATCAGAGTCTTTACCAGCTAAGAAGCTCACTACATTTGAAACATCTTCTGGTTGAGAAACTCTGCCCAAAGCAATCTGACTTGTAAATTGTTCCCAACCCCATGCTTCAGGTTTACCTGCTTCTTCGGCTGTTGCCACTGCGATACTTTCCATCATTGGTGTTTGAACGATACCAGGTGCGAATGCATTCACAGTAATACCTTCAGACGCTAAATCTTGTGCGGCTACTTGTGTTAAACCTCGCACTGCGAATTTTGTACTGCAATATAAAGACAGGCCTGGGTTACCCTCAACGCCTGCTTGAGATGTTGCATTGATAATTTTACCGCCATGATTGAATTTTTTAAATTGTTCATGTGCGGCTTGAATACCCCATAGCACACCTGCAACGTTCACGCCATATACTGTTTTAAACTGTTCTTCAGTAATTGTATCGATTGGTGTTGTTGGTCCAAGGCCGGCATTGTTAACCATGACATGGAAATCGCCAAATTGCGCGGCAGTTTGTCTTACTGCGTTAAATACATCATCACGGTTTGATACATCTGCTTTGATAGCAATAGCTTTTGTACCATCACTTGATAATTTAAGTGCAGCTGCTTTTGCCCCTTCTTCATTGAAATCAACAACTGCTACTTTGAAACCATCTTCCACTAAACGTTCTGCAATTTTAAAACCAATCCCTTGTGCTCCGCCAGTTACTAATGCTACTTTGTTGTTTGTCATAAAGATCACTCCTCAAATTTCTTTCCTTTAATTACATTTTACTCCTCTTCATTTGAATAGTACAACAAAGGTAGCTCCATTTAACAAAATATTCAGATATTTAAGGTATAGTTAAACGCACTACCATTAGTGATTGGCAATGCGTTTAAATGTCGTTTTAAAAGTGCTTATGTTGAATATTATTTTTTTAAGTCTCTCGATTAGTTTGTCATCAATCTTTTTTCGAGACATGGTCTTTTGATTCAATCGGCGGTTCCGTGTTATCACTGACAACTTTAGTTGTAGCTTCATCTTTATGTATTTCTTCGTTAAATCCTTCAAGGTTTTTAGTCGTGGGATTTTTAACCTCAGGATGTTCCATCATGTCTTGACTATCAAGTTCCTTTTTACACGTGTCTTTATGTGATGCTTGATTTGCGTTCCCTTTACTTTTTTGAATAGTGGTAGTATCTGCTGCAGCTACTAATTTTTTTCTACCTAAAATAGATATGGCTGAAACAAACCAGAGTATTGCAGATACAAAGTTGCATAATACTAAAGCAATAATAGCCAATACAATTAATATGACACCTTTTGAAATCCTTTCTTTAAATAAGTCAGATGCCAATACGATGACAGGTACGATTGAAAGTATAATTACAAATATAGAAATTATTGCCGATATAACTATTGTTACTATTAAATAATCAGCTCTGCTACCTGATAATAAATAGAAAAGGCCGAAAATTAGTCCATAGCAAATTACAAACCCACATAAAGTTATAGCCATGAGTACTATATAAGCTATTTGAAAATATAAACCTATCTTTATGAATGATTTTTCTACATTTTTTCCATGTCTATTCCCCATTTATTTAAAATTTATACTTTACCTTAAATATTCTCTTTATTCTTTAGTGATTTTATCTTTAGATTCAAATTGATTCTCTGTACTTTCAATATCAACTTTTTCATTTTCGTCTGTCGATTCATCTTTTGAGTATTTATTCCAAATCAGCAAAATACCACCAATCAGCCATAAAATTGACGAAAGGAAATTATATAAACACAGTGCAATAATAGCATAAACAATAAAAAGTGCACCTCCGATTACAGAGTAACTTTCCATATAAATCGCAGTAAAGATGGTTGGTAAAACAGTGAAAAGAGCCAATATTAATCCTAATAAAAAAATTGTTTCGTAATCAGATCCTCCAGCAATATTAATAGATATCATCCTAACAAAAACGACACTAAAATATATTTGAGCTACGATGCCTATCCAAATTGCTATTTTTCCTATAATTGAGCTCATACTCATTCCCCATTTATTTAAAATTTATACTTTACCTTAATATACCTTATTTTATTTAATTTTTATATGCAAAATACAAAAATGGAGAACTTCAATATTTATAAAATATCAAAAGTTCTCCACACTATATTGTTTTATTATATTTTCGCTATCAATACGCTAAATCATCATATTTCCCTCAACATCACAGTAAAACTATTGCTCCACCAAGTATACTTTTTCAGTATAGCATCTCATATTGGCAAACTTATCTGCTAAAAACTGCTTCCAATTACGCAGTTGTTCAACATCATCATCTTGTTTAAGTAATGCCAGTGGTACTTGAAGATTAAGACATCGTCCTGAAATATTAAAGCGTGTCACACCTGCTGGCACAGTTTCCCCTTTATGAACAACCGCTTCAATTTCCTTATAACTCAATGGCTGATACTTCATGAGTACATCTTGTTGAGAAAGACAAGGATATGTACCTTGTGCAATTCTCTCTACAGAACAACAACCACTATAACTTGCGACAACCTTTTCCCATACTTGAAAATGTGCTTCGCCTAAATCTTTCGTATACAAATATTGTTCTGTATCACCATGACACATCGTAATAAATGGCGCTTCTTGTCTTGTCTCAGTAGTCCATGGCAAGCGATGTTCTTGTTGTAACGTTTCCCACCACACACCAAATGGAACTTTATGTTGCCATGTACTAATTGAATATTGTGTTTCATGGATTTCTTGCACTGGAACTTTCTTACATCCTAACGCTTTCAAACTTGTATACCGATGCACACCATCTATAACCATATATCTACCATGTTGCATCGCTGTCACTAAAATAGGATGACGTATAAAATCATCTGCTTCAATACTACTTTTCGTTTTTTCCAATCTTAAAGGTTCGAATGTTTCGTGAAGATCAATCTTATCTACTGGTACCAATTTTAAATGTTCATGAATATGATTCAATAGTTATTCATCCTCCTTTGTTTGCGTTAAATAAATAAATTCAGGATGTGGATGGCTTAAGAAATCGTGATGTGAAATAGACCATCCGTATGCACCTGCATATTTGAAAACAATAACGTCGCCTGTACTGATTGCGTCTATCTGTACTTCTCTAGCAAAGACATCTTTCGGTGTACATAATTGACCGACTAACGTTGTGTCCTGTCTCGAAATTGAAACTTTTTCAAATGAATATGGATTGTCCTTATAACGATAAATTTCAAAAGGATGGTTATGCTGCCAAGATACCGGCAGTCTAAATTGTTGCGTACCTCCTCTTAAAATGGCATACCAAGCACCATGCACTTTCTTAATATCTAGCACTTCTGTCACATAGTAACCAATATGTGCCACAATAAAGCGCCCACATTCAAAGTTCAATGTCACATCTTCCATTTCTTGCTCAACGATAAGTGTTTTAAAATTTTCTACAAAATTATCCCACTCAAATTGGCTAGTTAAATCTGCATAGTTAACGCCTATGCCACCACCAAGATTAATATGTTTGAGTGGAAATCGATGTTTTTCAGACCATGATTTTGCTTTTTTAAAATAAAGTTTCACTACATCGACGTGTAAATTCGAGTCTAAATTGTTAGAAATAGAATGAAAATGAAAGCCATCTAGATGAATCTTTGGCATTGCTAGCGCAGCTTCAATGACATCATCAACTTCGTCTTCAGAAATACCAAATTGTGTTGGGCGTCCTGCCATATGCAACGTTGCATTGGGAAATGGTCCTGCTAAATTAACACGCAATAAAATGTGTTGTGTCTTATCTTCATCTTCTAAGATGGCATTTAGCCGTTGTAATTCATGCATACTTTCAACATGAATACGCTGAACACCTTCACTTACTGCATATCTTAGTTCCTCGTCTGTCTTACCAGGGCCACCAAAAATAATATGATTTGCTGGTTTAAAAGCAAGACCTTTTGCTATTTCACCTTGAGATGCAACTTCGAATCCTTCAACATACTGACTAATTGTATCTAGGATTGTTCGTTCACTATTTGCTTTCATTGCATAGTACATTTGACAATTACTCGGCAATGACGATGTAATATGTTGCAAATGATGTTCCAGTCCGACTAAATCATAGATATAATGACAAACTGGATGAGATTGTGCTTTTAATTGTTCAATAACAGGTTGAACTATACGCATTAGCCATCATCCCCTTTCTGTTTAGACGTCGCTAGAGATGCACTTAAATGGCGATATATTTTTCCGCGATCATCACCTAAAATAAATGTTTGTACACCTTGTGCCTGCCATTTTGCAATATCTTCATCTTCACGTGGTAATGCACAAAAATGTTTACCATGTGCATTCACAACCTCAAAAATATGTTGAACATGTGATGTTACTTGATCATCACGCGTTTGCCATGGTATGCCAAGTGACTGCGATAAATCTGCGGCACCTTCGACTATCATGTCTAAACCTTCGACTTGTGCTATATCGTCAATGGCCATAACCCCTTCAACATCTTCTATCATGGCAATCACCATAATATGCTCATTAGCCATCTCCATTGCATCAAGTAATGGTGTACGTCCAAATCTTGCCATGCGACCACCATTCAAACTTCTTAATCCTTGCGGGTAATAACGACTTAATTTCACAATATGCTCAACTGTCTCACGATCTTTAACGTGTGGCACAATAATACCTCTCGCACCCATATCCAACACTTTAATGATATCTCTATCTATCACTGCAGTGACACGTACAATTGGTATAATATGCGCTGCTTCAGCTGCACGAATTAAATGCGCTAGTGTCTCATCATTAATCGCCACGTGTTCTGTATCAATCACAACAAAGTCATACCCGCTTGCTGCGATAACCTCGATCATCAATGGGTTCGGTATAGAATTAAAAATGCCATAAACTGAATCACCATTGTTTAATCTATGTTTCAGAGATAGTTGTTGCATCATTGATACCTCCTACACCTAATGGATTTGTAACATGATGAATTCTTAACTCGGAGTCACTTAATAATCGACGTGTCGTTAACTTTTCAACTTGAATCGTAGGTTCAAACAAATCGAAATGTTGATAGTTATTCAACTCTGGAAATGCTTCTTGATACGCCTCGATGATGCCTTTAACCCATTGCCATTGTCGCTGCTCATCGATACCATATTGCTTTTCAATAAATAAGATGATTTCGGCGATATTAATAAAGAAAAATGCATCATGTAAAAAGTCGCGTACTAAACGTTCGTCATCTGTTTCAATAAATGAATTACTATTCACTTTTTTATGTGCTTCTGGCATTGGCTTTAATGTCAGGTGTGAAGCAGCTTCACTTAAATGCTCACGCTTAAAACGAACACCATCATGGAAATCTTTTAAGGCAATACGTGTAGGCCAACCATTTTCATGAATGAGCATCATATTTTGTGCATGCGATTCAAAGGCAATACCGTGATAATAAAGCATATGAATCATTGGACGAATCGCTACAGCTAAAAATTGCTTTGTCCAAGCTTCAGAACCATATTGTTTAATCCAATTTTCAATGAATGGTACACCATCCTTATCACTTGCATAAAGTGCATTAAATGGTATCGCATCCTCTTCATCGATTAACATATGATATATATTTTCACGCCATATAACACCTAACGCACCATAAACTTGAGTTTGTTTATAAGGCGAAAGTTGTGTATTTAAATAAGACTGTCCTAAGACTTCCCCTAGAAAAACTGTCTTTAATTCATCTTTTAAATACATATCTTGTTGCTGTATCTGCTTTAACCAATCCGTAATTTGCGCTGCATTTTCAATTGTATGAGGCGCCAACACTCGTTTCGTTGAAGTATTCGTTATACTTATTGGTACCTTTAAATAATATTTTGTCGTGTCTATTGGCGACATCGTACGAATCGATTGTTGAGGGTGATATAGCTCATCACTTTCCCCTAACCATAGTACTGTGCCATTAAGCCTTTCTTCAGCCAAATCAACTTGGATGACATGTTCAAACTGCCATGGGTGTACAGGTATCATCTCAACATCATTTACATGTTTGCCAGACGCTTCAATTTGCTGTACAAAATGTTCATAAGTCTTATCGCCAACTTGTTGACGTAACATTTCGTTAACTACAACATTTCTTGATACCGTCGTTTCTACTTTATCTTTGTCGATAGCTAACCACTGCAGTTTAACGTTTGGTACAAAATCAGGACCAAATTTCAAATTATCACTCAACGTAAATCCTAAACGTGATTTGTAACTTGGATGATACTGATGCCCTTCCATCGCATAAAATTCATAGTCGTTAAATGTCTCAGGTGTTGCTGGTGGGTTTGATTCTCGATACTGCATACTTTGCGTATCTTTTAATTCTGTCTGTAATAACTCGACAATAAATTGTTCTAGCTTTTCATCATTTTTAGGAAATGTAAATACAACCTCTCTCAATAATTGTGTATAGTCTGTTGTTGTATCTGCCTCATCTCCTACGACACGCTCAATTGGTGATGTGATACGTATACGATCAAAGCTATGTGTCTTTTCAGCAGTAAAGCGATACTCTGAATCATGTCCTTCTATTGTAAAATGACCGACACCGTCTTGATATGACGCTTTATACACAACAATATTCTCATAAATAAGTGATGATACCAGTTGGTGCATCACTCTAGTCTTTACACGATTAAGAATTGTTTGATTCACAATACGATACCTCCTTGTTATGACAAATTGGATTTGGTATATGTGTATAAATAGGGTTTGCACCACAATCATTCAATTTACTCATCAAATTCGCTTTAGCCGCAATGGTCGGCGTTTGATATAAATCTTCTACACAGTCAACAAATACTGCGTTATTCGCGTATTCTTTTTTCCAAGTCATAAGACGATGCGCTACAAGTTGCCATAACACAACTTCATTTCTAGTCGCTTTACCAATAGTTGATACTAAATGTCCTAAGTGATTTACTACAACGTAATATTTAAGACGATGCCATGCTTCATCATGTGCATATACAACAGGGCTTGATGCTGCCACAACATTTGGCACAAGCTGTTTTTCAGTAGCAATCGTTCTAGATAGACAAATGCCTTCAAGATCTCTGACAAAGCATACGTCGGGTATGCCATCTTTTAATTCAATTAATGTATTTTGTACATGTGCTTCTAGACTAATGCCTGTGTTACTAAACAGCTTTAATATCGGCAATAATGTACGATTCAAATAACATTCAAGCCATGCTTCTGGTGCTAAACCACTTTGCTCAATCACTTGTGATAACTTAGACATCGGTGAATCAGGCATCGTTTCAAATAATGACGCCAATACATGAATATCTTTATCAGCATGGTAATTCGGTATCCCTTCACGAACAATCATGGCACTATTTGTTAATAAATCCATTTCAGGTTCAACTGTTTGCCCTAATGGATTCGGTAACAATGCACGATATCCTTCTTCAAACATCAATTTAAAATGGGGTGTTTCAACCTCATCTTTGACTGATGCGATAACTTGCGCGGCATCAATTGTTCGTTCAATTTGTTCAAGATCATTCGTACGTATAAAATTAGTAATTTTAACGTGTATCGGTAATTTTAAATAAATGTTTAATGCTTTTGAAAATACAGTTCTAACCGAAGACGTCGGGTACACTAAATCACCGGAAACGCCAAGGTCTTTTATTAAACCTTGTTCACTATATTGCATATACTGTGGATGCTGTCGCAACACATTGATTTGATAAGGATGTATTGGTAATAAAATAAAATCTTTGGGTATCTCTGATATGTCTATATCTGCTAATTGATACAATACTTTCTCAACCTGATCTTCTTTACCTTCTACATAGCGCGTGAGCAGAACATCTTGATGCACAGCTAAATAATGTAATTGGAATGATGTATGACATTCGGGTGCATATTTCTCTAAATCTGCTTCTGAAAACCCACTTGCACTCTTAGGAGTCGGATGAAATGGATGACCTAAGTATAAAGATTGTTCTGAAACGATATAGCGATCCTCTGCGTAGTCTATTGTGTTACTTTGCAAATAGCGCGCCGTGCGATGAATGCTATTATCGATGTCAGACATAATTTGCGCCATATGTTGTTGCACTGCCGTTTGATTATCTGCACTTTGAGCCATATGTTGCAAAATACGTGCAATTGCTTCTTTATAAGTTGTTATTTTTTTACTTTTTCCATCAATAAGCCATACTTCTGGATGATACATATGATGCCCCATCGCAGACCAATAGCGAAATTCACCCGTTAAAGTTTCGAGATCTGACAATTGTATAGACCATTGATGATTTTGAGGTGGCACTTGATATAAATTTTCTTCTCTAAAATATTCATTTAAAATGCGTTCGATAGCCGCATACGCTGCATGTTGTATTAATTCTTTATTTTGCACTTTTTTGTTTCAACTCCCATAATTTCATTAATGTGTGATCGTTGATTTGATTAGTGATGGTTGAACAAATTAAAAATAAACTACTTACAGCAAATACTATGCCCATAACGATAAACGTAGTAGCTGGTGTAGTATAACTTGTAATGGCAGCGCCACTAAGACTACCAATAATTTGACCAATAACTAACATACTGTTTGTCGTTCCAACAAATGTGCCTTTAAGTTGCTGATGACAAGCATTTACAACAACAAACATGACACTTTGAATCAATGCACTATATGTTAATCCTTGAAGTATTCTTGCAGCCATTAAAAACTCTATATTCGTCGCTAAACCTTGCAGTATCGCACTACAACCACATGCAACCGTGGCAAATATATATACTGATTTAACATATGATTTATCATTAAAGCGACCCCATAAAGGCGCGCTTAATATTGAAGCCGTCCAAAATGCGGACTGTAAAAATCCAATCACACTACGGTCATCTATCGCTGTATGATTCACTGATGAAGCAAGTGGTGATAATGCAGTTAGCATGCCATACATAGCAAAGTTTGCTAAAACGCCAACGATAATAAATCGACATGTTTGTTGTGTGCATAATAGACATTGAAATGAACGGCGAATACCTTTATTAGTATTTGGTGTTTGTGATTTTGGCATATGTGTCGTTTCAATCAATTTTAATGCACCGAAAATACAGACAATAAAAGTAATAACGGCAATACAAATCAGTAACACACTAAAACCTAATATCGAAGCTGTAACACCGCCAATTAATGGTCCCACAAGAGACCCTGCGCTGACTGAACTTTGCAGTCTTCCTAATACCTTTCCACGATCTTCAGCTGGCGCCTCTGCACTCGCAAACGCACTTGATGCATCAACAACACCACCAAATAGTCCCTGCAATAACCTCACAAGTACAAACTGTAATGGTGCCGTACACAATGCCATTAAAAATAAGCATACCGCCAAACCAAGTAACGCTCTTAACACCATCCATTTTCGACTAATCTTATCACCTAGCTTCCCCCATATCGGTGAAGCTATCATCGTCGTTACAGCTGGAGCAGCAATCGCTATACCACTCCACAACTGTATTTCTACTACTGATAGATTTTGTAGTGATGCCATATAAATTGGCAATAATGGCACAAGTACTGTCAGTCCAGCAATCGCTATAAACTGACTGAGCCATAAAATGCGAAAGTTACTGCGCCATATAGACTGATTAATCATATGTCACCATTGGATTTGGTACGGTAGTTAAACCTGAAGGCATACTACCTCCACCACTATCACGTTGATATAGCAATGGTAATAAAATTTGTTTGAATGGCCACGTCTGTTTATCAAATAAAATGTGTCTGACAGCTAGCTGATCAGTTGTAACCCAGGAAATAGTTGCCACTTCATTTTTTAAAATTTGTTTTAACAACGACATAAGTTCATGCTCACTTACACCAAATAAATCTTGAATTGCATCAATAATGGCATATAGATTTACCGATACAGCTAATGTTTGAAAATAAGCAAAGAATGTTTCCAAATCTTCATTAATTAGCGTATTAGGTGTATCTTCTCTGACGACATACTTCGGCAATGAAAGCTGATGTGCTGTTAGCCATGGTTTATAAATTCTGACAGTATCATGATCACGTAGCACGCATTTTTGTACACGTCCATCTTCAAATGACAACAATATATTTTGACCATGCAACTCTGGTAATGCGCCGTATTGCATAAATGATAGTGTTACCTTTAAAAAGACTTGCGCGATATCTTCAAATAACGTCATGACATCATTTTTAGAAATATTATCTTTTCCACAAATCATTTGATATAAAGTGCGATCATTTGCCGCGAGTGCTGCCATTGACACTAGCTGTTGCGTATCATTTTTGGCTAGCACTTCGGGATATTTTCTTAGCTGAACAGTTAGATGACCTAATTGATCTTTGAAAATATCATTATCTTGACCCATATATGACCACCAAGCTGTTTCATCACAAACCATGACATACTTAGCTAGTGCTTCATCTTTTTCTATAAGCTGACGTAATAATTGTTCTGCTTGTTCTCCGTTTTTCATGTAACGCGTAGGCGTTAGCCTTAATGCGCCTAATGACTGCATTGCAAATGGTACTTTGACATGGTTATACGGTGCGCCAATATCAATTAATGAACGCATACTTGAAGACGACAGATAATCTCCAAATTTTAACGGTAATAGTACAACCAACTTTTCACTAATCTCTTTCGCAAAGACGTTCGGCAAAATATGCTGATATTGCCAAGGATGTACCGGAAATAGTACATAGTCATCTATTGATAACCCTTGATCATTTAACATGTCTGTCGCTTGTTCTTTTATAGGTGCTGTCAAATTTTCTAATTCATCGATATTTGCAGTATCGCCATGAATCATATGTGTCTTTTTAACTGCTGCAACCATTAAAGGAAATGATTGATTTAATTCAGCTTGATACACTTGATAATCCGCTTCTCTTAATCCTCTTTTTTCTTTAGCTAATGGATGGAATGGACGATCTTTTAAACTTGCAAACTGCTCGGACATCACAAAAGGATGCGACGCTAAATCTAATTCTGATAATTGTTTAGCAAGCTGTGTGGCAGCAGTAGTCAGTCCTTCTTCAACGCGAGCCACTTCCCATTCATGACTTAAATCACAATTCATATTAGCAATTGTTTGCCAAAATTCAGCTGCCGTTAAAGGTTGCTTAGACAGCCTTCCCTCTATCGTAATTGGTTGTGAACTTTCATAACGAAACATATTTAAAGCACTAAAATAAACAGGTATCTTTATTTGCTGTGTTTCACGTTTGTATATCAAAATGGTTTGTCCATTTTCTTTAGTAATCTCACTATTCGATACAATACCGGCTATATCTTCAAATAATAATGCATCAACTAAATCTCTTAATATTATCGTTTGTGCTGTATTGACTGCTGTATGATTCTGCAATGTTCAGACACCTCGCATTCTTAATATAGGTTCAATGTTGTCCCAATATTTTGTTGTTGTGCCTGTTGATAAATAAAGTAAGCACTTGAAATATCTTCGATAGCCATACCCATCGGATTAAGTAATATGATTTCATCATCGTCTTCACGTCCTGGTATGTCACCTGTCACAAGTTGTCCTAGTTCAGCATGAAGTGCTTCTTTGCTGAATTTACCTTCTAACACCAATTGGTTAATAGTTTTCTTTTCTCGATTACATTGTGACCAGTCATCTACTACGACTTTGTCAGCTTTAATAAAGACTTCTTTATGCACATCCATGATAGAAATGTTGCTAATAAATGCACCCTTTTGTAACCAATCATATTCAATGTATGGTTGATCCGTTACGGTACATGTAATGACTACTTCACCATTTGATACTGCTTCTTTAGCATTTTCTGTCGCAATAAAATTAATTTCCGGACGCTGTTGTTGCCATCTATCAACAAAGCGTGCACATGCTTCAGAGAATTGATCGTAAACAAACACGCGTTCAATATGATCGAATTGCTCTAACATGCTTTGTAATTGCTTGTCTCCGATTAGCCCGCATCCAATGATTGTTAAGTCTTTAAATCCTTTTTTAGCCAAATGCTTTGCTGCAATCACTGAAACTGCTGCAGTACGCATACTACTAATTAAACTTGCTTCCATAACTGCAATTGGATAATTCGTTTCTGGATCATTCAAAATAATGACGCCACTTGCACGCTCCATATTACGTTTCGATGGATTGTCGTGCTTACTACCTATCCACTTAATACCTGAAATTGCGTGTTCACCACCGATATGACTTGGCATTGCAATAATTCGATCTGCGATGTGTCCATTTTCAGGATCCTGTCTTAAATACGGCTTAAGCGGTTGTACAAAATCATTGTGCGCATGGGCTGTTAATGCTTCTGTTAATGCGTCCACATAAACTTGTGAATGATTACCTCCCGCTTGTTCAATATCTGATCTATTTAAATACAACATCTCTCTATTCATTCTGATTTAACTCCTTGTCTTGATTTCATTTTTTCTAACCATGTATCTGAATAAACTAAATCTAAGTAACGATCGCCTCGATCTGGTAAAATCGTGACAATTGTTGCACCTTCTTCAATTGACGTTATCAACTGCTCAATCGCTGCAATAATCGAACCTGTTGAACCTCCGGCAAATATGCCTTCATAATCAATCAGTTTTCGACAGCCCAAAGCAGATTGATAATCATCTACATGGATCACTTGATTAATTTCTGATCTATTCAATATTTCGGGTACACGACTAGCACCGATACCAGGTAATTCTCTATTAATAGGTTTGTCACCAAAAATGACTGACCCTTTCGCATCAACAGCAACAATTTGTGCGTTTGGATGCACTTCTTTTATTTTTCTACTCATACCCATAATGCTACCTGTCGTGCTGACTGGCGCGACAAAATAATCTATAGGTTGCTTAATTGTTTCAACAATCTCTGTGCCTGCACCATGATAATGGGATTGCCAATTTAACTCATTCGCATATTGATTAATCCAATATGCATCGTCAATAGTGGCTAACAGTTCTTGCACCTTTGCAATACGAGTCATTAAATAACCCCCATGTGCATCAGGTTCTTCAACCATTTCTACATTGGCACCATAACTTTTAATAATTTTCAAATTTGTTGGTGATATTTTAGGATCAACAACACACGTGAGTTTTAATCCCTTGATTTTAGCTATCATTGCCAACGCAATGCCTAAATTACCAGAAGTACTTTCAATTAAATGTGTATTCTCAGTGATTAAACCATGTTTAATACCATGTTCAATGATGTACTTGGCAGGTCGATCTTTCATGCTGCCTCCAGGATTCATATACTCTAACTTTGCAAACACTTCATGTTTCGGAAATAGTTGATGAAGTTGAACCATAGGTGTTTGCCCTACAGAATCTAACAATGAATCGTGACATGCTTGACTTTTTTCAATCAAAAGCGCTTCCTCCTCAAATTTAAAATTCTATAATATTGTGTGTTGCCTAATTGATAATGATTCTCACTATCAAGTAATTAGGATTATATTTTTTATGCATTTATATGTCAAATAATTATAAGTTGCATGTAAATCATAAATATTTTATTGACTTAGGAAAAAATTTAATTCATACTAAATAGTGATAATGATTCTCATTGTCATACATCACGAAGGAGGCTAATTAGTCAATGAATAAAGTAATTAAAATGCTTGTTGTTACGCTTGCTTTCCTACTTGTTTTAGCAGGATGTAGTGGGAATTCAAATAAACAATCATCTGATAACAAAGATAAGGAAACAACTTCAATTAAACATGCAATGGGTACAACTGAAATTAAAGGGAAACCAAAGCGTGTTGTTACGCTATATCAAGGTGCCACTGACGTCGCTGTATCTTTAGGTGTTAAACCTGTAGGTGCTGTAGAATCATGGACACAAAAACCGAAATTCGAATACATAAAAAATGATTTAAAAGATACTAAGATTGTAGGTCAAGAACCTGCACCTAACTTAGAGGAAATCTCTAAATTAAAACCGGACTTAATTGTCGCGTCAAAAGTTAGAAATGAAAAAGTTTACGATCAATTATCTAAAATCGCACCAACAGTTTCTACTGATACAGTTTTCAAATTCAAAGATACAACTAAGTTAATGGGGAAAGCTTTAGGGAAAGAAAAAGAAGCTGAAGATTTACTTAAAAAGTACGATGATAAAGTAGCTGCATTCCAAAAAGATGCAAAAGCAAAGTATAAAGATGCATGGCCATTGAAAGCTTCAGTTGTTAACTTCCGTGCTGATCATACAAGAATTTATGCTGGTGGATATGCTGGTGAAATCTTAAATGATTTAGGATTCAAACGTAATAAAGACTTACAAAAACAAGTTGATAATGGTAAAGATATTATCCAACTTACATCCAAAGAAAGCATTCCATTAATGAACGCTGATCATATTTTTGTAGTAAAATCAGATCCAAATGCGAAAGATGCTGCATTAGTTAAAAAGACTGAAAGCGAATGGACTTCAAGTAAAGAATGGAAAAATTTAGACGCAGTTAAAAACAACCAAGTATCTGATGATTTAGATGAAATCACTTGGAACTTAGCTGGCGGATATAAATCATCATTAAAATTGATTGACGATTTATATGAAAAGTTAAATATTGAAAAACAATCAAAATAATTAAGGAGTTTTACGATGCTACTTAAACCAAAATACCAAATCGTTATTGCTGGTTTATGTCTTGCAATAGTAGCTATCTTAAGTTTAATGATTGGAAATACGCTTGTGTCACCAGGTACGGTGATACAGGCGTTATTCAACTTTGATAGTGAAAACGATTTACATGATGTTGTCACTGGTGCACGGGCGTCGAGAACAATCATTGCGTTATTGACTGGTGCTGCCCTTGCTGTCTCAGGTTTGTTGATGCAAGCACTTACACGAAACCCAATAGCCTCACCAGGGCTTTTCGGTGTCAATGCAGGCGCAGTATTTTTTGTCATTTTTAGTATTACATTTATCCAAATTCAATCTTTTAAAATGATTGTAGTTATTGCATTTTTAGGTGCCATTGTTGTTACTATATTAGTTGTTGCGCTAGGTATGTTTAGACAAACACTATTCTCACCTCACCGTGTCATTTTGGCAGGTGCTGCGATTGCGATGCTATTTACAGCCTTTACTCAAGGCATACTTATTATGAACGAAACAGACTTACAAGGCCTATTATTTTGGTTAAGTGGCTCCGTTTCATTACGTAATATTTGGGATATCCCATGGATTATTCCGCTTGTATTGATACTTATTTTAATTGCATTTAGCATGGCTGCACACATCAACATCTTGATGACAAGTGACGACATTGCAACCGGCCTCGGTCAAAACATAAAATTAATCAAATGGATGATTATTATGCTCATCAGTATGTTAGCCGGTATTTCGGTAGCCGTAGCTGGATCAATCGTCTTTGTGGGTCTTATCGTACCGAATATTAGCAAACGATTATTACCACCAAACTATAAGTATTTAATTCCTTTTACTGCATTAGCTGGAGCAATCCTAATGATCATTTCAGACATTGTTGCTCGTATAATAATTAAGCCACTAGAGTTGCCTATCGGTGTCGTTACCGCTGTCATTGGCGCTATTGTCTTAATCTATATTATGAAGAAAGGACGTCAACGCTTATGACCGAAAAGATTAATAAAAAAGACAATTACCATCTCATCTTCGCGTTAATCTTTTTAGCCATCGTTTCAGTGGTAAGTATGATGATTGGTTCAAGCTTTATACCATTACAACGCGTACTGATGTACTTTATAAATCCAAATGACAGTATGGATCAATTCACTTTAGAAGTATTACGCTTACCTCGCATTACACTTGCGATTTTAGCAGGTGCCGCACTAGGAATGAGTGGTTTAATGTTGCAAAATGTATTAAAAAATCCAATTGCCTCACCTGATATTATCGGTATCACAGGTGGTGCTAGCTTAAGTGCTGTTGTCTTTATTGCATTTTTCAGCCATTTAACGATACATTTACTTCCACTATTTGCAGTATTAGGTGGCGCAGTTGCAATGATGATACTATTAGTGTTTCAAACGAAAGGACAAATACGCCCGACAACACTCATAATCATCGGTATTTCGATGCAAACGTTGTTTATTGCGCTTGTCCAAGGATTACTCATTACAACGAAGCAATTATCTGCTGCCAAAGCTTATACATGGCTAGTCGGAAGTCTTTACGGTGCTACGTTTAAAGATACAATCATTTTGGGTATGGTTATTTTAGCTGTTGTGCCGTTGTTATTTCTTGTTATACCAAAAATGAAAATATCTATACTTGATGACCCTGTAGCGATTGGCTTAGGCTTACATGTACAACGTATGAAACTAATCCAATTAATCACTTCTACTATACTCGTATCTATGGCAATCAGTTTAGTAGGTAACATTGGGTTTGTCGGTTTAATCGCACCACATATCGCGAAAACAATCGTTCGCGGAAGTTATGCTAAAAAGTTACTAATGTCAGCAATGATTGGTGCCATATCAATTGTTATTGCAGACTTAATTGGGCGTACCTTATTCTTGCCTAAAGAAGTGCCAGCAGGTGTATTTATTGCTGCTTTTGGTGCCCCATTCTTCATATACTTATTATTAACCGTGAAAAAGTTATAACGATATTATTAAAACAAAATGACCTCACAACGAAGTTAGCTAAATGATTCAGTTAACTAACAGTTGCGAGGTTTTTTTATACATATAGTTGTTGTTATTGTTAACAAGCGTCGACTTTCTTAATTACATATTAATACTTTATATACAAATAACACCGACTCATATTCTATAATATCAATCAATATTCTTCGATTTTTCAAATATCGATAACTATTTCTTATTTAAATATAGTGTTTGATAATGTCATTTATTCAAAAACACAAATTTTAATAAAAATATCATATTATTTTTAATTGTAAATTATGGATTATTTTTCTTATTATATTGTGTTATATTAAAATAAAGTGCATATACAAGGAGATAAAACAATGAAATATAATAACCATGACAAAATTAGAGATTTTATAATCATTGAAGCATATATGTTTCGTTTTAAGAAAAAAGTCAAGCCTGAAGTCGATATGACTATAAAAGAATTTATATTACTGACTTATTTATTTCATCAGCAAGAAAACACACTTCCATTTAAGAAGATTGTTTCAGATTTATGTTATAAACAATCGGATTTAGTACAGCATATAAAAGTACTTGTGAAACATTCATATATTAGTAAAGTTCGAAGTAAAATTGATGAGCGTAATACTTACATTTCAATATCTGAAGAACAACGAGAGAAAATTGCAGAACGTGTTACATTGTTTGATCAAATCATTAAACAATTTAACCTTGCAGATCAAAGTGAATCACAGATGATACCAAAAGATAGTAAAGAATTTCTAAACTTGATGATGTATACAATGTATTTCAAGAATATTATCAAAAAACATCTAACATTAAGTTTTGTAGAATTCACAATTCTAGCTATTATCACTTCTCAAAATAAAAACATCGTTCTTCTTAAAGATTTAATTGAAACAATCCACCATAAATACCCTCAAACTGTTAGAGCTCTCAATAATTTAAAAAAGCAAGGCTATCTAATAAAAGAACGCTCAACTTAAGATGAAAGAAAAATTTTAATTCATATGGATGACGCGCAGCAAGACCATGCTGAACAATTATTAGCTCAAGTGAATCAATTATTAGCAGATAAAGATCATTTACATCTTGTTTTTGAATAATATCTCTATTACGCAAGTGTGCTGTATTCTAAAGTGCACTTGTGTTTTCTATTTTTTAATAAAACCTCAGCACATAATGAACAACTTTCTATTTTCTATATCACTTAAAACCATTTCCGAAATTAAACCTCAGCACATTCAAAGCCCCACTTTATTCTTAAAAATATTTTTTAACTCATATGTATTAAACCGCTTTCATTATAAAAAATATCTCTATATTTTATCTGTTTTTATTAATCGAAATAGCGTGATTTTGCGGTTTTAAGCCTTTTACTTCCTGAATAAATCTCAGAAAAATATTTATTTTATAAAGTTGTAAAACTTACCTTTAAATTTAATTATAAATATAGATTTTAGTATTGCAATACATAATTCGTTATATTATGATGACTTTACAAATACATACAGGGGGTATTAATTTGAAAAAGAAAAACATTTATTCAATTCGTAAACTAGGTGTAGGTATTGCATCTGTAACTTTAGGTACATTACTTATATCTGGTGGCGTAACACCTGCTGCAAATGCTGCGCAACACGATGAAGCTCAACAAAATGCTTTTTATCAAGTCTTAAATATGCCTAACTTAAATGCTGATCAACGCAATGGTTTTATCCAAAGCCTTAAAGATGATCCAAGCCAAAGTGCTAACGTTTTAGGTGAAGCTAAAAAACTTAATGACTCTCAAGCTCCAAAAGCTGATGCGCAACAAAATAACTTCAACAAAGATCAACAAAGCGCCTTCTATGAAATTTTGAACATGCCTAACTTAAACGAAGCGCAACGCAATGGTTTCATTCAAAGTCTTAAAGACGATCCAAGCCAAAGCACTAACGTTTTAGGTGAAGCTAAAAAATTAAACGAATCTCAAGCACCGAAAGCTGACAACAATTTCAACAAAGAACAACAAAATGCTTTCTATGAAATCTTGAACATGCCTAACTTGAACGAAGAACAACGCAATGGTTTCATCCAAAGCTTAAAAGATGACCCAAGTCAAAGTGCTAACCTATTGTCAGAAGCTAAAAAGTTAAATGAATCTCAAGCACCGAAAGCGGATAACAAATTCAACAAAGAACAACAAAATGCTTTCTATGAAATCTTACATTTACCTAACTTAAACGAAGAACAACGCAATGGTTTCATCCAAAGCTTAAAAGATGACCCAAGCCAAAGCGCTAACCTTTTAGCAGAAGCTAAAAAGCTAAATGATGCACAAGCACCAAAAGCTGACAACAAATTCAACAAAGAACAACAAAATGCTTTCTATGAAATTTTACATTTACCTAACTTAACTGAAGAACAACGTAACGGCTTCATCCAAAGCCTTAAAGACGATCCTTCAGTGAGCAAAGAAATTTTAGCAGAAGCTAAAAAGCTAAACGATGCTCAAGCACCAAAAGAGGAAGACAACAACAAACCTGGTAAAGAAGACGGCAACAAACCTGGCAAAGAAGACAACAACAAGCCTGGTAAAGAAGACAACAACAAGCCTGGCAAAGAAGACGGCAACAAGCCTGGTAAAGAAGACAACAAAAAACCTGGTAAAGAAGACAACAAAAAACCTGGTAAAGAAGATGGCAACAAGCCTGGCAAAGAAGACAACAAAAAACCTGGTAAAGAAGACGGCAACGGAGTACATGTCGTTAAACCTGGTGATACAGTAAATGACATTGCAAAAGCAAACGGCACTACTGCTGACAAAATTGCTGCAGATAACAAATTAGCTGATAAAAACATGATCAAACCTGGTCAAGAACTTGTTGTTGATAAGAAGCAACCAGCAAACCATGCAGATGCTAACAAAGCTCAAGCATTACCAGAAACTGGTGAAGAAAATCCATTCATCGGTACAACTGTATTTGGTGGATTATCATTAGCGTTAGGTGCAGCGTTATTAGCTGGACGTCGTCGCGAACTATAAAAACAAACAATACACAACGATAGATATCATTTTATCCAAACCAATTTTAACTTATATACGTTGATTAACACATTCTTATTTGAAATGATAAGAATCATCTAAATGCACTAGCAACATCTTTTGTTGCTCAGTGCATTTTTTATTTTACTTACTTTTCTAAACAACTTCTGAAACGCCTCAACACTTTCTACTCTAATTACATATACGACATTTTTAGACATTAAAAAATCGAACTAGACAAGATGCTCAATGCATTTCGTACTAGTTCGATTCATGAATAATTAGATTTAAAATGTCATTTGAATCCAAGTGACAACATTATTTATATTTAGAATATTAACGTTAGTATAAACGTCCAAATACAAATAAAGGCAACAAATATAATACTGTATTTTAGCGTCATTTTTAATAATGCTGATTCTTCACCAACTTTTTTAACAGCTGCAGTCGCAATGGCAATTGATTGTGGTGAAATAAGTTTCGCTGCTACACCACCTGCAGTGTTAGCTGCCACAAGTAATGAACCGCTTGTTGAAATTTGTTGTGCCACTGTCGCTTGAATAGGTGCGAATAAAGTATTGTTATTTACAACTGAACCAGTCATAAACACACCAATCCAACCTAATACTGGAGAGAATAATGGGAAAATTGCTCCAGCTTTAGCAATACCTTGTCCAATTGCTACAGTCAAACCACCGTATGTCATAACTTTAGCAATAGCTAGAATCGCTGAAATTGTAAGGATCGGTAACCATAATTCTTTAATTGCTTCGACCAATAAAGCACCCGCACTTTTCCATTTTAACTTCGTAATTAAAATTGTAATAATTACTGTTAATAAAATCGCTGTCCCAGTTGCACCAATTAAATCGAGACGCAACGCAATTCCTTTAGGCGATAAATCACTCACAGTATTTGGAATTGGCAATTTTATTACTAAACTTTCAAGTGCACCTCCAGGTTGGAATAATTTTTTGAAGAATGGTGCACTCCATACTAATACAAAGGCAGTTAAAATGACGAACGGACTCCAAGCAAAGACAATTTCTTTAGGCGTTCGTTTTTGAATTTTATGTTCAGACGCTTCCAATCTGAAAATGTTTTTCGGTTTAAATTTACGACAAACAAATGCTAACACCACCATTGTTGCTAGTGATGGAATAATGTCTGCTAGTTCTGGACCATGGAATATTGTTAATAATAATTGTAATCCAGTATATGTACCACTCACTGTTAAAATGACAGGTAAAATTTCTTTAATACCTTTCATACCATCTACAATGAATACTAAAACAAATGGAATAATAAAGTTTAAAATTGGAAGTGTTAATGCTGAGTATCTCGCAACATCTAATGTTGTAACGCCTCCACTTAAGTTAAACGTATCAATAATACTAACTGGTAAACCAATTGCACCAAAGGCACCCGCCGCACCATTAGCAATTAAACATAACATCGCTGCTTTTAATGGTTCAAATCCAAGTTGAATTAATAATACTGCACAAATCGCAATTGGCACACCAAATCCTGCTGCACCTTCTAAAAATGCGTTGAAACAAAATCCAATTAATAATAGTTGGATTCTTTGGTCCTCTGAAATACTAGCAATACTATCTTGAATAATAGAAAATTGTCCTGTTTTAATAGAAACTTTATATAACCAAACTGCCATTAAAACGATATATCCTATTGGAAAAATACCGGCAACAACGCCTTCTGTAATCGCACCTGCTGATACACGCGCTGGTAATTCAAATACAAATAAAGCCACAATCAATGTAACAACCAAAGTTGTCAATGCTGCATAAATGCCTTTCATTTTAAAAACGGTTAAGCATAATAAAAATAAAATAATAGGTACTGCTGCAACTAAGGCTGATAATCCAACATTATCGAATGGATTTACAGTAAGTAGTGTCATAATGACTCCCTCTCTTTATATAAAATATTTATCATCCTGATTAATCTACAACCTATTTCAACTTATATTTTGCGATGATCACATATTTAAAATGTAACACTCCTATATGTGACAGGCAATCGAATTTTTACAAAAAGTTCACAAAATATACACAATATTTAACTATAATAAATAATATATCATTTTAATTATAAATACTTGATATTATTTATAATAATCTCAGGAATCCGCTTCAAAACTGCATCATGAGAGTTTATATTTTTATTGAGAATCTCTCATTTTATGAATTGTAGGAAGTAAACAAAATATGACAAGCGTCAAACCAATGATAATGATAAATATCATATTAAACCATAGTAAATTGAATTGATGATGGTGTTGTATTTGCCAAATTTCTAATACTGTGAAGATAGACATATAGCTCATAATCTCTAAATTTAACGTACTTAAAAATAATTTAATCGCTCGAATTTCACGTGGTGTATGATTATAATGTGACCATTTGGCTAATCGTTCATAGTATCTACCTGCAATGAAAAATATAAGCCAAATCACTATAAATGCGCTATTAATCAAAAGCAGCACCCATTTATCAGCAAAGTTATCAGCATCCCCTGCTAAATTATAGTGAATAGGTACTTTGGTTGGTAATTTTGAATAGGTCACTACTGTATAGCACATCATAGCTAAGTAAATAAGTAGACTTAATATTGTAAAAGACCTGATTTTAGACATTCTATCGCCTCTTTCTTTACATTTTGTGTATAACACTCTGCCTATTTTACCTTTTAATTACATTACCCCAAACGATTAAACAATATGTAATGATACTATAATTGCGTCAGGAGTATCCGCTTGTTAAATGTGCATAGCTTATATTTAGCTGTTTAACATGCCACATAATGATTCGAATTATTGTTTTAATTAAACCTTTTTCACATATGTATAAATTTTATAGAGCGCATGCTTAATATTTTCATTTGATTCAAAGGCAAAAGATAGCCTTATACTCTTTTCTTTACTGCCATAAATGTAACCCGGATTGATTAATATTTTTTCTTTACTTAACAATTCGTAAAATAAATATTTAATATCTATATCTATTTTAAAGACTAACCATACAAAATAACCTCCACTTGGAACCTCCCAATGTGCTATATCCTTAAATAAATTATTGAGGATGTTTAACATAAAGTCTCGTTTATCTTTTAAAACATACCTTAACTTTACTAAGTGTTTATCATAAGACTTATTTTTCAACATCTCATATACAACCATTTGTGACAAAATACTGGATCCATAGTCAATTTGCATTCTTACATCTGCCAATTGCTCTATTATTTTTTCAGAAGCAACAATCCAACCTATTCTTATTGCTGGTGCAATCGTTTTTGAAAAACTGCTTATATGTATAACTTTTCCCAATTTATCATAAGTTTTGATAGAAGGAGTTGGATCGCTAAAGAAAATATCTCTAAAGATATCATCTTCAATGATAGGAATATTATGTCTTTCGCTATAAGTAATTATATTTTTCTTTTGCTCATTCGTTAAAGAACGACCTGTCGGGTTATTAAACCTAGGTTCTATATAAATCGCTTTATTTTTAAAATTAATAAATCTATCAATGATGGTATCAATTTCATTAATTTGATTATAAGGAACATCAATATGTCTAAAATTCAATTGCTCAAAAACATTTGTAGAGTGAATATATGATGGTGTATTCGAAATTATTATGGCATCTTGACCTAAAAACCCAATAGATAAAAGTTGAATGGCATGTAAAGCGCCTGAAGTGATCATTACATTTTCTCTACCTACATTTATACCTTGCTTTGACATTCGTTCAACGATAATATCTCTTAACTTGATATAACCATAGCCATTATTATAACCAAAAGATAAGTCTTCAATATGACTGGCTGTATTAGACATGGCTTTTTTCAATTGAATATGTGGCATTAACGATATACCCAATTCACCTTTACTTATATGTATATACGAATCATCTGTCTCAATTTTATTAATTAATTGCACCGTATACTGACTTCTTTGTTGAGAGGACCATAACATCATTTCAGACCACTTATTTGTAATATGTGCTTCATTCAAATAGTCATTAACATATGTTCCACTACCTACTTTAGTATAGATAAATCCTTCAGCTTCTAATAACTCAATACTTTTAATAATCGTTACTCTATTTACGTTGTACTGTATCGCCAACTGCCTATGTGAAGGTATTTTCATTCCATAAAACCAATCCCCTGTGATTATTTTATCTCTTATGTCACTAGCAATATCTTTATATTTAGCCATCTTCTCCCTCCCTTTTAAAATTGGATAGGTAAATCCATTCAAAATTGGTTGTACTCATTTTAAATCATATTTTTTAATATAGAAACACATAATTAAAGGAGTGATGATATTAATGAATAAACTTCGAGACACTACTTTTCTATCATATTTATTTACTATCATATTGTGGGGATCTGCATTTCCAATGATAAAGATTGCGTTAAATGATTTTAGTGCAGAATCATTGTCGGCATTTCGTTTAATTTTAGCAACAATAATTCTCTTGCCGTTCGTAATTATAAAGAAATTGCCTACCCCTGAACTAAGAGATATCCCTGTTATTTTTATTTTAGGATTTTGTGGATTTGTGATATATCACACAGCTTTAAATTTTGGTGAAACTTTGATTAGTGCAGGTATATCTGGAATTCTAGTCTCTACAACGCCTATTTTTTCTAGTGCTTTAGCTTATATATTTTTAAAAGAGCATTTTTCAAAATGGAATTGGTTAAGTTCACTCGTCGCATTTATAGGAATATCCATTATTTCAATAAGTAAAGATGATTACACAACTATTAATGTATTAGGTGTTTTTATTATTTTACTTGCATCTTTTAGTGAAAGTTTGTATTTTACTTTCCAGAAAAAATACATAGAAAAATACGGCTTCATCGCTTTCACACTATATACAATAATGGCAAGCTCACCATTTATGCTTATTTTTATTCCTGAAATCATCAACGATATACACGGCGCCACTTTTACATCAATAGTATCGGTACTTTATTTAGCTATATTCCCTACTATAATTCCATACGTTTTGCTTGCTTATATTGTGAAGTCAGTTGGTGTCTCTGATGCAACAATGTCTCTTTATTTAACACCTATCGTTTCTTTATTATTATCTTATCTGTTATTAGACGAGCTACCAACAACCCTTGCTATTATAGGCGGAATTATCACTCTACTAGGCGTTAGTTTAAGTAACTTCTTTCAAAATACATAATTATTCCAAGTCCCGCACCTCAGAATCCAAAAACATTCGAGTGATAAAATTTTAAAAATCAAAAATATAAAAATGATCTAATTTCGTCAAATTTACCAATATAAATACTAATATTTGCAATTCACAAAGGGGTATAGTCTGAGTGTATTCCAATACGAAAGGACTTGGTGGATATGTATTACAGTTATGGAAATTATGAAGCATTTGCGCGCCCTAAAAAACCTGAAAATGTAGAAAACAAATCCGCTTACTTAATCGGATCTGGTCTAGCTTCACTTGCTGCAGCTTGTTTTTTAATAAGGGATGGTCAAATGGAAGGTTCTAAGATTCATATTTTAGAAGAGTTACCTAAAGCAGGTGGTAGTCTTGACGGAGAAAATATTCCTTTAAAAGGCTATGTTGTCCGCGGTGGTCGTGAAATGGAGAACCACTTTGAATGTTTGTGGGACTTATTCAGATCTATCCCTTCATTAGAAATCGATAACGCGTCAGTATTAGATGAATTCTATTGGTTAAACAAAGAAGACCCTAACTATTCTCGTTGTCGTGTTATTGAGAAACAGGGTCAACGTTTAGTCACAGATGGAGACTTCACTTTGACTAAAACGGCGATTAAAGAAATTTTAGATTTATGCTTAACGAATGAAGAAGATTTAGATGATGTCAAAATAACAGATGTATTTTCCGATGACTTCTTTAATTCAAACTTTTGGATTTACTGGAAAACGATGTTTGCATTTGAACCGTGGCATTCTGCTATGGAAATGCGTCGCTATCTAATGCGATTCGTTCATCATATTGGTGGTCTCGCAGACTTTTCAGCTTTAAAATTCACTAAATATAACCAATATGAATCTTTAGTATTACCTATGGTTGAATATTTAAAATCGCATGGGGTTCAATTTGAATACGATGTAAAAGTCGAAGATATTAAAATAGATGTTACGACAAGTCAAAAAATTGCCCGAGAAATATTAATTGACCGTAATGGTAATGCAGAATCTATTAAACTGACTATAAACGATCTTGTCTTTGTGACAAACGGTAGTATTACAGAAAGCTCTACTTATGGTGATAATGATACACCAGCGCCACCAACTGACGAATTAGGTGGTAGTTGGACACTATGGAAAAATTTAGCGCGACAAAGTCCTGAATTTGGTAATCCTGATAAGTTTTGCCAAAATATTCCTAAAAAAAGTTGGTTTGTTTCAGCAACTTCTACAACAAACAATAAAGAGATTATCGATACAATAGAAAGTATTTGTAAACGTGACCCACTTGCAGGCAAAACAGTTACAGGCGGTATTATTACAATCAATGATTCTGCATGGCAAATGAGTTTTACAATCAATCGTCAGCAACAGTTTAAAGACCAACCTGAAAATGAAATATCTACATGGATTTATGCCTTATATTCAGATGTAAACGGCGATTATATTAAAAAGCCAATTACAGAATGTAGTGGTAATGAAATATGCCAAGAATGGCTGTATCACTTAGGTGTATCAACTGACAAAATTGAAGACTTAGCAAAACATGCATCTAATACGATTCCTGTTTATATGCCATATATCACATCTTATTTCATGACGCGTGCTATCGGCGACAGACCTTTAGTCGTCCCGCATCAATCTCAGAACTTAGCATTTATTGGTAACTTTGCAGAAACAGAGCGAGACACTGTATTTACAACAGAATATTCGGTTCGTACTGCCATGGAAGCTGTTTATCAATTACTAAATATAGATCGTGGTATTCCAGAAGTCATCAATAGTCCATTTGATCTTCGCGTCTTAATGGATGCCATATACGAACTGAATGACCACCAAGATTTGCGTGAGATTACTAAAGATTCGAAAATGCAAAAACTCGCATTAGCAGGATTCCTTAAAAAGATAAAAGGTACGTACATTGAGTCATTATTAAAAGAACACAAATTGTTATAACGAAAACCATTAATAGATTTTTATTTGGTGATTTCAAATCATGAGACTGGGACAGAAATGATGTTTTCATAAAAATTATTTCGTTGTTCCACTCTCATGATTTTTTTGATGAAACATAATTACATGATTGATTGCATCATTTTGTTAAACAAGTGATTGCAAACCTGCCATTTCACACTGAAAATTTACATAATAAGTGACGATATTTTACAAGTCATATACAAATAACATATATTGTTAAATAATTTTACCTAATCTTAACATTAAATTTACAATTATAAGCGATAATCTAAATATAAAGCTTATTTGAGGTGAAATAATGGAAATGTCGGTTACAGAAGTCATTTTCTCTTTTTAGGTGGTTTAGGTATTTTCCTTTACGGCTTAAAAATCATGGGAGACGGGCTTCAAGCATCAGCAGGAGACAGGCTACGAGATATTTTAAACAAATTTACATCAAATCCAGTATTAGGTGTTATTGCAGGTATCGTTGTAACTATTTTAATACAAAGTAGTTCAGGTACGACAGTTATCACAATCGGACTGGTAACAGCTGGATTTATGACATTGAAACAAGCCATTGGAGTGATAATGGGTGCTAATATCGGAACAACGGTAACTGCATTTATTATCGGTATAGATTTAGGCGAATATGCAATGCCAATTTTAGCATTAGGTGCATTTTTAATCTTTTTCTTTAAACGCTCTAAAATCAATAACATTGGCCGCATACTATTCGGTTTCGGTTCTCTATTCTTCGGTCTAGAATTTATGGGTGATGCCGTTAAACCTTTAGCATCATTAGATGGATTTAAACAATTAATGCTTGATATGTCATCAAATCCAATACTTGCTGTCATTGTCGGCGCAGGGTTAACAGCACTAGTTCAAAGTTCAAGTGCGACGATTGGTATTTTACAAGAATTTTATCAACAAGATTTAATCAGCTTAAACGCAGCAATCCCTGTGTTACTAGGCGATAACATTGGTACAACGATTACAGCTATCTTAGCTAGTTTAGCCGGCTCAATCGCTGCAAAACGTGCGGCGCTTGTACACGTCATCTTTAACTTAATCGGGGTAATTATCTTCACAATTTTCTTGCCAGTTGTGATTCATTTGATTAGTTTGTTACAAGATGTATGGCACTTAAAACCAGCGATGACGATTGCAGTATCACATGGTATCTTCAACATAACAAATACTTTGATTCAATTACCATTTGTAGCAGGTTTAGCATGGATAGTTACAAAGCTTGTCCCAGGTAAAGATATTGCTGATGACTATAAACCTCAGCACTTAAACAAAGATCTTGTTTATCACGCACCTGGTGTTGCATTACAAGAAACTCAAAAAGAATTACAAAATGTGGGTCAGATTGTCTTAACGATGTTTGAAGACATTCGCGAAATTACAAAAGACGATAAAAAATTGATCAAAAAGCTTGAACAAAAGCATCAAGCTGTTGAAACAATCAATGATAGTATTCGAAATTATTTAGTTAGAATTTCTACAAAAGCCATAACGAAGGCTGACGTTGAGCGTTTAGCAGTTATGTTTGATGTCAATCGCTCTATTTTAAAAGTAGCAGAGCTAACAGAAGAGTATGTCGCTCAATTAAAACGCCAACATGATGAAGATATTCGCATTACAGAAGATGCACAACGCGGTATGGATAAATTATTCAACCATGTTGCTGAGTCATTTGATAAAGCCATCGACATGTTAGATGTTTATGACAAAACGAAAAAAGATGAAATTGTAGAACGTAGTAGAGAATCATTTAATATTGAACATAAACTACGCAAAGGTCATATTAAACGCCTTAATCGTGGTGAATGTACAACAAAAGGCGGATTACTATATATCGATATGATTGGTGTTCTTGAACGTATCGGTTATCATTCACGAAATGTTTCTGAAGCACTTGTTGGCCTTAACGATGATGTACCTACAGATGAAGAAATTGCAACAACTGAAATTTAATTTTTACTGTCTTATTTATATTCATATTTTTTTAAAATTAGAGATTCAGATGCATGTAAAACAGGCTGGGACATAAATCCCTAAAAAACAGCAGTAAGATAATTTTCAATTAGAAAATATCTTACTGCTGTTCTATATTTATACAATACTTCGTATTGAATGGCTTCGCTTTCCTAGGGTGCCGTCTCAGCCTCGGTCTTCGACTGGCACTGCTCCCTCAGGAGTCTCGCCATTAATACTACGTATTAACATGTAATTTTACTTTTAAATACTTTAAAAAATAAGACACTTTGTCCAACTTACACTACCAATAGAAACTTCTGTTAGAATTCCTCAAAATGATATTTCGTGATATGTTAATGAAATTGTTGAAACGATACCTGATAGTGAATTCGATGAATTCAGACACCATCGTGGCGCAACATCCTATCATCCAAAAATGATGTTAAAAATTATCTTATATGCATACACTCAATCTGTATTTTCTGGTCGTAGAATAGAGAAATTACTTCATGACAGTATTCGAATGATGTGGTTAGCTCAAAATCAAACACCTTCTTATAAAATTATTAATCGTTTTAGAGTAAATCCTAATACTGATGCATTAATTGAATCTTTATTTATCCAGTTTCATAGTCAATGTTTAAAGCAAAATCTTATTGATGATAATTCGATTTTTATTGAATGTCACAAGCTCTTTTATATTTAGCAAACTTTATTATCTTAAATCGGCTATAAACACTCATATAATAATGCTTCATTAGTATGCGGTAAGCATGACGGACACTGTTCTCGGAGTCTGACCCCGAAACGTTTAATATACACTTTTACACGTCGCCTTCATTGAAGCGAATTGCCATAACCTTCACATTATATATAGTTCTTTCCATATAAATGTCCAAATTTTTAGAACAACGCAATAAATAACCATCCACCTAACTTATCAAAAATTTAAGTGGATGGTTTTTCATTTTCATTTATATTTATATTAGTGTTAATCCAATCATAGATTTATCTATATGCACTGCTCTATACATTTCCTCATTTAATTTGCTTTACTTTCATTTATATCATTATCAAAACACTTGGCGTGTCATCGTTATTATTTCGCATCTTTGACACGTTTATCATCATTAGGAATCGCGAATAAAATTGCGATAAATGCCATGATTCCCATTAATACGTTAACCCAAAGTGCAATCATCGCACCTGTATGAATGCTCGTTGCAGCAACTGCACCAGCATATACAGCACCACTAATTGCGACACCGAATGCGCCACCAAGTGATGAAGCCATTTTATAAATACCTGAAGCAACGCCAACTTTATCTAACGGTGCATTCGAAATAGCTGTATCTGTAGAAGGTGTTGCATAAATACCTAAGCCTAGTCCGAAACATAAATATCCTACGACACAACTGATAACATAAAATATGCCTGGTAAGAATACTAATGAAATAAGTGCAATACCAATGACCACAATGAATGTACCTAATAACATTGGTCGCTTAGAACCCATTTTTTGTAATAATTTTTCACCAACTCGAATCATCAATAACACCATGATTAAATAAGTAATTGATAAGTATCCTGCCTGCAATGCTGTATAACCTAAACCTTGTTGCACGAATGTATTCGCTACAATTAATGTACCTGCAACACCGTTTAATAAGAAGTTCGAAATCGTTGCACCTGTATATGGTTTATTTTCAAATAATTTAAAATCAATAAGCGGATTATCTACTTTTTTCTCAACTTTTAAGAAAATAAAGAATGCTACAATTACGATTGCAATCAAACCAAAGAACCATAATGATGTGTAACCAAGTGCTGCACCTTTAGTAATGACAACGTTTAAACTTAGCAACATAACTACTAGAACAATTAGCCCTGCAACATCAAATTTATGTGTATTGGTAATTTCTGATTTCGTTTCAGGCGTCCCTTTGATGAGTAACATTGAAAGTACGGCAACGATAATTGAGAAGATGAAAATCCATCTCCAACCCATAGTTGTCGCAACTGCACCACCGAAGAGTGAACAGATACCACTGCCACCCCAAGAACCGATAGACCAATAACTTAAGGCACGCTGACGTTCAGCACCCTGATAATAAGTTTTCATAATGGCCAATGTAGAAGGCATAATACACGCTGCTGATACACCTTGTATAACACGACCTAAAATTAATAATGCCGGTAAATTCGTAATAATAATTAATGCTGAACCAATAATACTTAATAATAAACCGATATTCGTCATTTTCACGCGCCCAATTTTATCTGCCAGACCACCTGCTCCAACAACAAACATGCCTGAAAATAGTGCAGTTAGACTGACCGCAATACTAATTGTCCCCATGTCTGTACCAAAACTTTGTTGTAAATTCGGTACAACATTTACAAGTGATTGTGCAAACAACCAAAATGTAATAACACCTAATACAATACCTAAGATTAACTTGTTGCCCCCGCGATACGTTTCATTCATGTTAGTTATCTCCTTTAAGGTAATCTAAAACAACTGTCCCTACTGCTTCTGCAGAAATAAGTAATGATTTTTCTGAAATGTTAAATTTAGGATGATGATGTGGGTAAATTTCACCATTTTCCACCGCTGCACCTGTATAAATAAAGGCACTTGGGCGTTCTTTAGCATAATATGCAAAGTCTTCTGAAGGTGGTTGTGGTTCACACATTTCAACACCAAAATCAAGGTTTGCTTCTTTCAACGTCTTAGCCACGTACTCAGTAAACTCTGGATCATTATATAATGCTGGATAATCATCGTTATATTCTAAGGTGCAAGTTACACCATACATATCCTCTAATCCTTTTGATAAACGTTTAATTTCTTTTTCAATTGTTGCTTTTGTAGCATCTGTTAATCCACGTACATCACCTTCAATTTCAACAACATCTTTAATGACATTGAATTGACCTTTACCGTCAAATGAACCGATTGTGACAACACCGGTTTCAAATGGACTTAGTCGTCTAGATACAACTGTTTGTAACGCTGTGACGAAGTAGCTACCTGCAACAATGGCATCATTGGCCATATGTGGTGATGAACCATGACCACCTTTACCTTGAACTTTCAATTTGAAGAATGCGCGTCCTGTTTGAACATAACCAGGTCTGTAATACACTTTACCTGTTTTCATTGTGCTCATGACGTGTACACCTAATACATGATCAACACCGTCTAATACACCATTTTCAATCATTGTTTTAGCACCACCTGGTGGTACTTCTTCAGCTGGTTGATGTATCACAACGACTTTTCCTGTAAAACTATCTTTCATTTCAGCAAGCGTCTCTGCTAATACAAGCATGTATGCTGTATGTGCATCGTGACCACATGCGTGCATAACACCTTTATTTTGTGATGCAAAAGATAATCCTGTATCTTCAGTAATGGGTAATGCGTCAAAGTCTGCACGGATTGCTAATGTTTTACCAGGTTTCCCTGAATCAATCGTTACTTTAATTCCACGTGGTCCGACATTCGTTTCTACTTCCACATCTTTACCTTTGTAAAATTCAGCGATGTATTTCGCCGTTTCATCTTCATGAAAAGATAATTCTGGATGCTGATGTAAATAACGTCTGATCTCAATCATTTTGCCTTCTTTAGATTTTAAAGTTTCAATTAATTGTTGATTCATATCCTTCATCTCCTTAGTTACATCATAAATGATTAATCATTATTTATATTGCCAACAACAGAGATGTTAACCATTAATTTTTTGCAATTTTAGCTTTGAATATAAAAAATCACAAATTATGTATATCAAAATTTGTGATTTGTGATCATTTTATGAACTTGGGTAACGTTTTACTTCAATTAAGTGAATCCCATTCGTAATCATTTTAATGTTTAATGCCAGTGTGTCCGTGATATCTATATCATATACTTCTAATTTCGGAAAACTCATTCGATTAACGTAATCTATAGAGTCCTTGTCCATGCCATGTATCGTATGATGTTTGCGCCAAAGATTAAATAACGCACCATTTTCTTTATCTAAGGTAAAATGTTTAATCTTATACATACCTTCTTCCAGGGCATTAATGTTCAAATGAATCATTTCCGTCGCACGCATATTCATTTGATTGTCCAACGCTAAGTACGGATTAAAATGCTTTGCATCATATAACAATATTTGAAAATTTGAATCAGTCCCCGTGACAATACATGTATCATCAGAATACAAAATATTGCTTGTTAATTTATTAAATAGCAATGCCGTGAAATAGACCGGACGTTTTCCATTATATTGATGAAATAGTTCAATAGAATTCATATAATCCCGTTCATTTTTACAATGACTGACGTGCAAATCATAATTCAACCAATACCCGATACCCTCTACTTTAGAACTTAATTTTAATAATTGCTCAATGATGATACCACCTCTAAAATATTCGCCGTTTGTAATAAATGTATCACCCGTCAATGTATTCCAATTGAGTAAAATGAGTGGACGCTTTAGGCGATGACGATGCATTAAGTCGATAAGGTAATTCGTTTTATTAATAATCATTTGACTCGCGGTTTTAAATTCATCATCATTCATTTTATTAAAATCAACAGCGTCATTTGAATTGGCATCAAATACAAAATGGTCGATGTGTGGCTCAAGTCGTTTCAATAATGGTAGATGTCTTTCCGTAGCTTGATCTAAGTGAATGTACAAGCCACCATTAGGGAATAATGCTTTAAAATAATCAATCATTTCAATCAAAGACGTGTGCAATGTCGTCACATACAAGTTGAACTTCAAATCTTTTCTATGACTGACATGCAGGGCAACGTGATGGATAAAAATTTTAAATGCATCGATATAATCACGTGAGTCATACTGATCCAAATGCATGGTCAAACTAAAGTTATGATCTAATAAAAAGTCTAAACACAAATCAATATCATAAAATATATTCGAAATTTCTGCATCATACGTGAATGGCGCATTGAGCTTTTTCATGATATATGGAATCACATCATATGCTAATACTTCATTGACTTGAAAATCATGATGACATGTAAGCAACTGTGATTGATACTGTGTATTGAGCAAATTCCTCAAATAGCCCACTTGAATAATATGATTAAATTGATTTAGTTGGTGATTGGTTGGTTGAAAGGCAATCTCTTTATAGTTCATCTTTTCAATATCTTCAATAAAATGATTCATTTCTTCAATGTAGTCATTTAAAAGTAATATCAATTCACGGTCGTGATAATCATGTTGTGCCGATTGCTGGTTTTCAGTGATTGCTGGACGATCACCTCGATATTGTTTAGGTGTTTGATGCGTAAAGTGTTTAAATGTTCTCGCAAAGCTCGCTGCACTTGAAAAGCCATTTTGCAATGCAATATCAGTAATGGTTTCATCTGTGTATGTCAAATCGAGTTTCGCATGCTCAATTCGCGTCGTATTTAAGAAATGATGGAATCCTACACCTAGCGATTCTGTAAACTTTTTAGACAGATGGCTCTCTGACCACCCAACGTATTCGCTTAATTCTGAAAGGCTTAAATCTTCATGAAAATGTAACTCGATATAGTCGCATACTTGATTCACTTTATCATCATTTAAGATACTTTGGTTCGAATGATATGTACGCGGGACATAATGAATCATATGCATAAGCAACTGAATCACAAGTTGTTGCTCAGTCAATTTAGACAACTCATTATGTCGGATATGTGTTGAAACCAGTCTTGCCATTATATTTCTCAGTTGATGTATATTCTTTGTTGTGGTCGCATCTGTTAAGTGAAAATATAGACAATGCACATCATCAAACTTGTCTGCTAAATATTTCATTTGGAATTGGATATAACATATGATGCCATCTTGTTGAAGTTGAAATCGATACAAGTCGCGGTGGTTAATGATGAAAATGTCGCCACTGTTGCATTGCGTCATATTATTTTCATCATAAATGTGTGCCTCACCTTTAATAACAAAACCAATCATTAAACTATTGAGCCTTTTGAAATCTGGCATGCTTTCAGTTTCTACTCGAATTAAATAATCACGTTGCATACTATCCCTCAATTCAGTAATATGAATACGTTTATTTTACATTATTTTACAGCAACATATTTGAAATTCGTGTTGAATCGTGTGGGAGGCAGGAGGTTATTTATCCTCACTCGGTTCAAGATGTAGACTATCACTAAAGTATATATTTTCACCTTTTTTCTCCACAAAAGTAAATTCAATATCTTTATATCCAACTGATGAGCCTTTTAAATTACCTGTACCTTTCAACAATAACTTTGGTGCTTTATTCGTTGGTATATTATATCTTTTTCGTAATTGTTTTACATTATAATCATCATTGGTTAATTGATATTTGGCTGAATAACTCGGCACCTCTGGATTGTATGATATATCACCGTCTTTGTACTTCGACAAATCTTTAAAGCTGCCATATTGCGCGAAGAACTTAAAATTCTCGATTTCTTTTTTTATGTTTTCGTCTTTGATACCTTTAGTTGGAATGATTTTATTGTCTACCATTTTAACGGGATATTCTTTATCTATACTCTTAGGTCTACCATCTTCATCATGAAGTGTTTCACTCACTATATACTTCCCGATTGTAGTCTTAGTGTTTCTATTCATATATAGAACCATACCTTTTGATTTCATACGTTCCCCTTTAGGTTGAACAACCATTTCAGAATTAATAATCCATGTGCCTTTATCATTTTTATCAAACTGATCATCACGATAGCCTTCTTTATCGTATAAATCCTCTAGATTTTTAATTGCATACATACTCAATGTCTTTTCAAAACTTTTCTTTATTTCCGCTTCTTTACCTATGCCACAACCAGCAGTGATACTAATGACTAATATCAAAAAACTAATATACAATACCAATTTGTTTAATCGTTTCATAATTTCACAATCCTATTCTTATTATTATCTTTCCTGGATTGATTTCATATTTTGATCGAGTCATGATTATTTATCCTCACTTGGTTTAAAAATTAACCCATCACTAAAGTAAATGTTCTCTTCTTTTTTCTCTACAAACGTAAATTCAATGTCTTTATATCCAACTGATGAACCTTTTAAATTCCCTGTACCTTTCAACAACAATTTCGGTGCTTTATTTGTTGGTATGTCATATCTTTTACGTAATTGCTTTACATTGTAATCATCATTAGTTAATTGATATTTTGCTGAATAACTTGGCACCTCTGGATTATATGATATATCTCCATCTTTATAATTTTCCAAATCTTTAAAGTTTCCATATTGAACAAAAAACTTAAAGTTTTCGATTTCTATTTTTATGTTTTCATCTTTAATTTCTTTAGTAAGGATTATTTTATTGTCGACCATTTTAACAGGGTATCTTTTTTCATTGTCTTGATGTTTACCTTTATCCTCGCCCTTAATCACATTAACATAATAATAGCCATTTGTTGTTCTTGTATTTCTATTCATATACAGAACCATGCCTTTTGATTTCATAGGTTCTCCTTTATTTTGAATTGCCATTTGAGAATTTACAATCCATGTTCCCTTATCATTTTTATCAAATTGATCATCTCGATAGCCCTCTTTGTCATATAAATCCTCTAGGTTTTTAATCGGATACATACTCAACGTTTTTTCAAAACTTTTCTTAATTTCCGCTTCTTTACCCATGCCACAACCAGCAGTAATACTAATGACTAAAAATAAGAAACTAATACCTAACACTAATTTATTTAAACGTTTCATCACCTTACAACTCTCTTCTTTTTATTTTGTTTCCTTGAATCGATTTCATACTCTTTATTAGTCACGATTATTCATCATTACTCGGTTTAAAATGTAGGTTAGCTGTAAAGTAAGTGTTTTCTCCTTTTTTCTCTACGAAAGTAAATTCAATTTTTTTGTATCCAATTGATGAACCATCTAAATTTCCTGAACCTTTTAACAATAACTTTGGAGCTTTATTCGTCGGTATATCATATCTTTTACGTAATTGCTTTACATTATAATCATCATTGGTTAGTTGATATTTTGCTGAATAAATCGGGGCTTCTGGATTATATGAAATATCTCCACCTTTATACTTCGTCAAATCTTTAAAATTGCCATACTGCGCGAAAAACTTAAAGTTTTCGATTTCTTTTTTTATTTTTTCATCTTTGATATCTTTAGTTGGAATGATTTTATTGTCAATCATTTTAACGGGATATTCTATTTGCTTATCCTGAGGTCTGCCATTTTCATCCTTCTTTATCGCATTAACATAGTAAAATCCTTTTGCACTCCTTGTATTTCTATTTAACTTCAAAACCATACCTTTTATATTTAAGGCTTCTCCCTTTTTCTGAATTGCCATTTCAGAACTAATAGTCCACGTTCCTTTATCATTTTTATCAAATTCGTCATCACGATAGCCTTCTTTATCGTATAAATCCTCTAGATTTTTAATTGGATACATACTCAATGTTTTTTCAAAACTTTTCTTTATTTCCGCTTCTTTCCCTGTACCACAACCAGCAACGATACTGATGATTAATATCAAAAAACTGATGTACAATACCAATGTATTTAATCGTTTCATAATTTCACAATCCTATTTCTTTTTATTGTTTTTCCTGGATCGATTTCATAATTTGATCGAATCATGATTATTTATCCTCACTTGGATTAAAATGTAGCCCATCACTAAAGTATATATTTTCTCCCTTTTTCTCTACGAAAGTAAATTCAATTTTTTTGTAGCCAATTGATGAACCTTTTAAATTCCCTGTACCTTTCAACAATAGCTTTGGTGCTTTATTCGTTGGTATATTATATCTTTTTCGTAATTGTTTTACATTATAGTCATCATTAGTTAATTGATATTTTGCTGAATAACTCGGCACCTCTGGATTGTATGATATATCGCCGTCTTTGTACTTCGACAAATCTTTAAAGTCGCCATATTGAACAAAGAACTTAAAGTTTTCGATTTCTTTTTTTATTTTTTCATCTTTAATTTCTTTAGTTGGAATGATTTTATTATCGACCATTTTAACCGGATATCTTTTTTCGTTATCACGATGTATACCTTTATCTTCTCTTTCTATAACATCAACATAGTAATAGCCATTTGTTGTTCTTGTATTTCTATTCATATATAAAACCATGCCTTTTATATTCATATCTTTTCCATTAGATTGAATCGACATTGACGAACGAACAATCCATGTTCCCTTATCATTTTTATCAAATTGATCATCACGATATCCTTCTTTATCGTATAAATCCTCTAGATTTTTAATCGGATACATACTCAACGTTTTTTCAAAACTTTTCTTTATTTCCGCTTCTTTCCCTGTACCACAACCAACAACGATACTGATGATTAAAAACAGAAAACTAATACCTAGCACTAATTTATTTACACGTTTTATCATTTCATCACGCTCTTTTACCGGGATTGATTTCATACTCTTTTTTAGTCATGATTATTTATCCTCACTTGGTTCAAGATGTAGACTATCAGTAAAAAAAGTATTTTTACCTTTTTTCTCCACAAAAGTAAATTCAATGTCTTTATATCCAACTGATGAACCTTTTAAGTCTCCCGAACCTTTCAACAATAGCTTTGGCGCTTTATTTGTTGGTATATCATATCTTTTACGTAATTGTTTTACATTATAATCATCATTAGTTAATTGATATTTAGCTGAATAACTCGGTACCTCTGGATTGTACGAAATATCTCCATCTTTGTACTTCGACAAATCTTTAAAGCTGCCATATTGCGCGAAGAACTTAAAATTTTCGATTTCTTTTTTTATGTTTTCGTCTTTGATACCTTTAGTTGGAATGATTTTATTGTCTACCATTTTCACCGGATATTCTATTTTATTATCCTGAGGTCTACCATCTCCATCTTTCTTTACTGCATTAACATAGTAAAATCCTTTTGTTGTTTTGGTATTTCTATTCATATATAAGACCATACCTTTAACTTTCAGAGCTTCCCCCTTATTTTGAGTTGCCATTTCAGAACCAATAATCCATGTACCTTTATCATTTTTATCAAATTCGTCATCACGATAACCTTCTTTATCGTATAAATCCTCTAGATTTTTAATCGGATACATACTCAATGTCTTCTCAAAACTTTTCTTTATTTCCGCTTCTTTACCCATGCCACAACCAGCAGTGATACTGATGATTAAAAACAGAAGACTAATACCTAACACTAATTTGTTTATACGTTTTATCATTTCATCACTCTCTTTTTCCAGGATCAATTTCATATTCTGGTTTAGACATAATTATACTTCTCCACTTTTTTTATAATCTAAGCTATCACTAAAATATATATTTTTACCTTTTTTCTCCACGAAAGTAAATTCAATATCTTTATATCCAACTGATGAGCCTTTTAAATTACCTGTACCTTTCAACAATAACTTTGGTGCTTTATTCGTCGGTATATCATATCTTTTACGTAATTGTTTTACATTATAATCATCATTAGTTACTTGATATTTTGCTGAATAACTTGGCACCTCTGGATTGTATGAAATATCTCCATCTTTGTACTTCGACAAATCTTTAAAGTTTCCATATTGAACAAAGAACTTAAAGTTTTCGATTTCTTTTTTTATGTTTTTATCTTTAATTTCTTTTGTTGGAATGATTTTATTATCGACCATTTTAACTGGGTACCTTTTTTCATTCTCTTGGGGTCTTCCGTCTTTATCATTCTTTATTGCATTTACATAATAATATCCTTTTGTTGTTTTGGTATTTCTATTCATATACAAGACCATACCTTTAATTTTTAAAGCTTCTCCCTTATTTTGAGTCGCCATTTCCGAATTAACAATCCATGTGCCTTTATCATTTTTATCAAACTGATCATCACGATAGCCTTCCTTATCGTATAAATCCTCTAGATTTTTAATAGGGTACATACTCAATGTTTTTTCAAAACTTTTCTTTATTTCCGCTTCTTTCCCTGTACCACAACCAGCAACGATACTGATGATTAAAAACAGAAAACTAATACCTAGCACTAATTTATTTACACGTTTTATCATTTCATCACTCTCTTTTTCCGGGATTGATTTCATATTCTGATTGAGCCATGATTATACATCTCCGCTTTTTTTATAATCTAAGCTATCACTAAAGTATATATTTTCTTCTTTTTTCTCTACAAACGTAAATTCAATATCTTTATATCCAACTGATGAACCTTTTAAATTCCCTGAACCTTTTAACAATAACTTTGGAGCTTTACTCGTCGGTATATCATATCTTTTGCGTAATTGTTTTACATTATAATCATCATTAGTTAATTGATATTTAGCCGAATAACTCGGCACCTCTGGATTATATGAAATATCTCCGTCTTTATAATTTTTCAAATTTTTAAAGTCGCCATATTGAACAAAGAACTTAAAGTTTTCGATTTCTTTTTTTATTTTTTCATCTTTAATTTCTTTTGTTGGAATGATTTTATTATCGACCATTTTAACCGGATATCTTTTTTCATTGTCGTGCGGTTTTCCTTCATCCTCGTCCTTAGTCACATCGACATAGTAGTAACCATTTGTTGTTTTGGTATTTCTATTCATATATAGAACCATGCCTTTAGCTACCATATCTTCATTATTAGGTTGAATAACCATTTCAGAATTTATAATCCATGTACCTTTATCATTTTTATCAAACTGATCATCACGATAGCCTTCCTTATCGTATAAATCCTCTAGATTTTTAATAGGGTACATACTCAATGTTTTTTCAAAGCTTTTCTTAACTTCCGCTTCTTTACCTATGCCACAACCAGCAGTGATACTAATGACTAAAAACAGAAAAATAATGCCTAACACTAATTTGTTTAATCGTTTCATCATCTTACAACTCTCTTCTTTTTAAAATGATTTGTTTTTGTTAATTACATATATTTATCAATTTATAACACTTTTTCACTTTAATATTATCAAAAATTTCACAAACAATCTGTTCAATTTATAATATTGTTGAATTATTACTTATTTTCAAAATAAAAACGAGTAGTGAAAATAATTAGAATCTAACTATTTTCATACTCGTCTTAATATCATTATTGAATCCTTATTTATTACTATCTATAATTTCACTTACGATATCATCATATCCAGGCCACGGATATCCTGCATAGTCAACAATCAGCCAACCAGTTCTAGCTTTCCCGTTTTCTTTAATCGTTTTTGCAATTTCAGGATTTATATGTGATGCATAGTTATAAGTACTATTAAATGCGCTACCTCCAGACGCTACACTCAAGAAATTCACATATACATTGTCTTTGTTACTATCCGTTTTAGCTTTAGCCAATAAATTTTTAACAGCTTCAACTTTTTTATCATAGTAATCTTTATACTCATCTTGTACTTTTAAATTTAAGCTACCATTATTAATTTTCGTTTCAAATGTCGCATTGTCTGCCCATTGAATACCTGACGTGTCAGCACCATAACCACTCTTTATGTATGTACCCCCCATTCTATTGAATAGGACAATTTTACCTTTCGTTTCTTTTAAAGTAGGATTCGCATTACTTCCTGTGTAAAAAAGATTCTGATATTGCGGGTTATTATAATAATATTCTCTAAAAATCTCTTCAAATGTCTTCGTAACTTTAGAATCGCTATCGTAGTCCTTTTTCATAGACATCACAATTGTTTCGTTTGGATAAGCACTCAAGTAATATTTAGCATCATCTAAAAATTTTCCTAGTTCATGATGCAAATAAACCATGCCGTGATGAACTGAAATCATATTATCAGCACTTGCTCTACCTCTAATATCAAAAAACCTGACTCCCGACTTCATTTGAGTAAGGTAATCTTTGCCTTGAGTCTTTGCCCAAACCGATTTTACCGGATCAGTTAAAGTGAATGAGCCACTATCATGTGAGCCTGGCATATTAATCTCAGTTAAATGTTTGCTTTCATCAAGTTTACTCATCCAATTTTCTGGACTTTTACTCAACGAATCTGACGCATGTGCTGAATGATACCAACCACCCATCACTACTAAAATGATACTTAAAAACAAAGTCTTAATACACTTTTTCATAATATCAACTTCTTTCTATATTTAATACATTAATTATGCATCTTTTTTAAATAAAAATATGTGTAAAATTTTAAAACTTATTTAAACAATATTTAAGAGTATTAATTATAGGAATTATTGACATATGATTAAAGACCCTTAGGATAGTGCTTTACATATATAAGTTAAAAAAGGAGCTAGCTTTATAATCGCCAGCTCCTTATCGTTATTTTTTATCTTCCATTGTGTAACATACGAGGCCAAATATAATACCACCTATGCTCCAAACGATTAAATCACTTCTAGTATTTCCTAAGTCAGTGAAACCGTATATATCAGCTACAGTACCTGCTGTCAGCGCCAATGATGTAAATAAAATTGCTACTAAAATTGATTTTAGTTTAACGAAATCCTTACTATTTTTCTTATTTTCTTTATCTTTGCCACGCTTAACATCGTACGCTTTCAAGAAACGCAGTCCAATTAGTGCTTCAATTAAAATCAAAACGATGATGATTTGAGTGGTGATTGATAGTTTAGGCTCCAAAATGTGAATGAATATGTTAGAAATTACTAACGCAAGCAAAACGAGCATTGAATATGCATATAAAATGATAAATTTTGCCCCTTTTAATTCTTCAGTTGTTTCATTCTTGTCTGTTTGAGATCCACTTATTGCATTTAATATCCAGTTGTTAAATTTCTCCATTATTCAATTTTGCTCCTTTTAAAATGTATAACTTCCTCTATATACTTTTTTGTATGTTATTTTACATTTCTTTCTTTAAAAATCGTCTCATAAAATGGTTTCATCTGTATTCTTTGCATGTCGCCAATTACATAAAACTCTTTCTTAGCTCTTGTCACTGCAACGTTTAACAAGTTTGGTTTTTCGCATGACCAGTTCACAGCACCATCTTGGGTATTATCAGTACCTATTACAAAATACACCTTCTGAGCCTCTTTACCTTGAAAAGTATGAACAGTACCAATGGATTTATCGACCCATTGATTAATTTTTGTACGTTCAATATCAATTCTAGTCGGTAGTTGTTGCTTTAACATACGTTTAATCTGTTGCTGTACTGCTGAAAAAGGTGATATTACAAATGAGCTCGGTTCATTTTTACCTTCCTTAATTGCTTCAATCCAATCATCAGCTAATAATCCCACTACTTTTTCACCATGCTCTTTCACAAATTGTTTTTGAACTGCGTTTCCTTTAACGTCATACCAACCTGTTTTACCTACTTTTGTAATATTACTTGGCAACACCATTTTATTATTATAAGCGATTTGGTTAGCTATCGTGAACATAGGTTTTAAACATCGTCTGTGCACCCATAAAGGTATGCCTATCCAGGTTTTTTGATTACTATCAGTAGCATCAGATTTCCAAAAACCATATTGATTGGCGTTGTCTGCAACAGACTGCACAGAAGCTTCTTTAGAAACTAGATATTCCGGAACATGATAATTTTTACGAATGTTATCAATTAAATGACTTTCTAAAGTCACAACCGGTTCTATTTGAATCGGATCACCTACAGCTACAACTTTTTTTGAACGATATAATGCTCCCACAGCTGCTTGAGGTATTGCTTGTCCTGCTTCATCAATAAATAAGTAGTCTATGAAATCTTTTGGTATGCCCCCATACATAGATTTAAAGCTTGCAAACGTCGTACTAACTACTGGAAATATTAAATGCATCACATTCCATGCGTTGTGTACTTTATCTGGATTTGCATCAATTAATTTCCTTCTATCTTTAAAATCATTAATCGCATAATAAATAGTTGTATTATTAGCAATCAATAATAATTTATGCAATATCATTGCTCTTAAAAAGAGCATGGCACGTCTGTATTGAAGTTCGTCACTCGTCCACAGATTAGTAACTTGGCGCTCATCATAATTGTTGTCACTCCAAAAATCTTTTTCTGGAATTGTAATTTTTGACTCAATACGATATGCTTCTAACTCTTGTAACTGTGAATTTAACTCGTCTAATTGCAACTGTACTTTAGTTAATTGTTTAATTAATTTCTCTTTTTCTTTTAGTTTGCTAACAAGGTCTTCATGTTTGTTTTTTTTACATTTCTCTAACTCTAACTGTTGTGTTAATAATTGTTGCTTCTCTTTATTATGATCTTTATAGCTTTCATCTTCTTCTGAATTAAACATCGCTTTCAGTTTGCTAATAAAACCTTTGTTGCTTTCTTTGATGGATTTAATTAACTCATTTAAAGTTTCTATTTGCTTAACAATATAATTAATTCGATTATCCAAATCTTCTATTTCTTTATTGTCTCGTAACGTTTCATTATCTAAATGATATACCTGTTCTTCAATACTTGTTTTTTCACTATTAATAACCTGTTCAATCTTAGAGAAAGACTCACAATTTTTATAAACATCATATGCTCTAATAGATTCTTCTTTTAACATTTCAACATGCCTCAACTCTTCTAAAAATGCACGTTGATGTGATTGCCATTCACTCATTAACTCGTTATAACTCATACGATTATTCTCATTTTGTAGTAATTTAGCAAAGCCAATATCATTCGCATCTTGTTTTAACATATGACTCAATACTTGGTTAATATTAGTACTTTTACCAAAAACTCCAGAAAATAAGCCCCAGGCACTTTCACCAATCAAATCTTCAGCTATTTCAGCAAAATCTTTTAATTCATGTGCTAAATTTGCATAATTCTGTTCATATTTAGGGAATTTACATTTTTCGGGATTTCTTATAATTTCTTCAATTTTCGGTAAATCTTTAGATATATTTTCAACAGCTCCATTATTACTAGATGCGACTACCATCTTATATTTGGCAATAGATTCCTTTAGTAAGTATACGTATTTATCATCCGTTTCATGAATTTTTGTTTTGACAAATGCATCTTTAGGATTATTTAGTTTAGCTAACTCTTTACCTCTTTCAACTACTAGATGAGCAAATATATCTTTTAATAAAGTAGTCTTACCTGTCCCTGGTGGCCCATTAACTGAACTTATTCTTTCATTACCACTCGTAATTTGGTTTACAGCAAGTTGTTGCATTAAAGACAATCTAAACTCAGTCTGTGATGGCCATCGTCCATCAGGCAAACGTGAAGGATGTAAAAATTTGTCAAACATTTCTTTATTTTCATCTACTTCTATGCGCTGACTTTCTTCTACACCTTCAATGTAATCAATTAAAGTTTGGTTGGGAGATTTTCTTGCTTTCTCAATATCACTTATGAAGAAACTGTTAAATTCCGGCTGTGGTAAATCACTATCTTTCACATATTCTATTGCTACATAATGTCCAAATAATCCATCTTTCTTTGAATTTAATACAGAAAAGTACTCATCATAAGCTTTGTCCATCTTCTTCAATTTAAATTCATTAATTGGTTCATCTGCTAAAATTTCTTTTACTTTTTGAAAAAATTTTTCAACAGAATCATTAAATTTTTCTTCTATATTGGCATTTTTGTTCTTTTCAATTTCTTTTAATGCACTCATAATCATCGGAATATGTATAGAATCAACTATCACTTTGCCGTGTTTATCTGTGTTAAATGTGTAACCATAACAGTGTGTCCCATTTGGATTATGAATATCAGAATAATCATCAAAAATATCCTGAATTTTCAAATTAATTTCATTATAGCGGAAGCAATGTCTATAAAATTTAAATATAAGTTCCCCAGTCTCTGATTTTTCTTCTGATATAATAAAGCGTTCAGAATTCCATATTTCAAAATATTCATCAAAACTTTGAAGTTGTGCTTGCTTTGCACCATTTTTAAAATGTTCAGCTGAGAGTATATCTTCCGCTGTAAAATTTACTTCTCCTGGACTTAAAGATTCAATTAACAACCAAGCCGATAACGTATCATTTAGCAATTGACTCATGAAATCCCACCTTGTTCCCTATTTGTTTTTTACTTAATGCTATTTTAACAAATAATTTAATCATATTAGTGTTTTTTCAAAAATATTCATATATTATCATTACCATATTTATTCAACAAATGTTTGTAAAATCCTCACTAATAAAATTAATCGATATGACCATAATTTATTATCCAATAAATGACTATAAAAATTTCTTCTATGCCTTCATTTGCAACTAAATTTGGACATCAAAAAAGAGCACTCCTGAATGAGCACTCCCTTAATTATCTTTCCGTTATATTTGTATTGTCGACGGTTTCGATTTCTTTATTTTTATTTGTAGCTTTTTTCGCAACAATTAACAACGTTGAAAGTACCGCTAAAGCTAAATAAGCATAACCGCCCGCTTGTTTCATTACAAAACTACCGTAATAGTATCTTACGCCACCTTCGTCCATATAAATTTTCGTAGTGTGAACCAAAACTAGAGATAAGCCTAGACAAATTGACAAACCAATCGTAGTGTAAACCATGTATTTTTTAAATGTCTGTTTTTTCTTTTTTTGCTTATAAAGTGGTAGGAAACATAATCCATATGGCATTAAAAAAATGATACCTGCAATACCAAAGGTAAGTATGACAAGCCAAAAAAGAAACGCTGATACTATATAATATAGATAAAATTGAGAAATACCAGCCGTAGCCAAGATTAGAAATAAAAAAGCAGTAGCGAATTTATATGTCTCACTTACTTTATTAACTTGGTTTAAAAAGTTATCGATTGCTTTATTCTTTTTTGAAATATGTACTATACCTTCTATAATCACCCAAATAATACCACCAATAACTAACAAAGCAAAAACAGGGATTACGAGACTAATTAACATATCGTTCACCTGCTCACCTCTATTTTCAAATAATTGTGATTGAATTGAATCATTCTAGTTTTGTAAAGTTACTTATTCAATTTATTATATTTATTAACTCTATCATAGCAAAAATACTGTTTGTGTATAACAATAAATCGAGATACTCAATAATTTGATAATATGAAATTGATACTTTTCAAAATAGTTGAGTATGGCAATTTATGATTAGTTTTTCAAATCATTTTTTATGAGCTCAAATAAATTAGTGAGATTTATTGCTTCGGTAATGTCTGGAATTAATATCATTTCTTTGGCACCTGGATATGGCGAAACTAATGTATTATCTTGCAATTGATGACGTACACTTTTAGTCGCCTTAACCAATAATCTATTATCATACAAACCACCTATAACCACACTATCATAATAAATAATATATTCTCCCATCATCTTTCTAGTTTTAACGGCATTTGAATTCACATGATTTAAAAATAAATCATGTACATCTTTCTTAGTCGCCATTGTAATCGCTCCTTCAGTTTTATGTTTAATCACATTCGTATTAATGAATCATTTCGTGTTGCTCTTAATTTTATCTATAATTATATGCGTAGTTAAAATCAAACCTATGGAAAAGAAAATAATGATAACAATGTTAAGAAATATCGTTATAAAATTATAGTTTGGAAGGTATGCGAATAGCAGAAACATAGGTATCGCAAAAAATAAATCCCACCAACCTAAACTTTTTAAAGATTCCTTTAAATCTTCCATAATATCACCTTTATAAATTTGTCTTTGTTATAAGATAACTAAAAAATCGCTTTACTGTAAAAGTAGCCAAAGAAAATTCTGAATCATATTCATAAGTAGTGTATCATTAATAATGAACAATTTAATACTATAATCCTTGATCTTTGTATTGATCAACTTACCACAACATTTATTTTAGACTACTCTTAGACTTCCCTTTCAAATGGTTGCAACTATTGAAATTCCTTTTGTATAAGTTAGGCTTTTGTGGTAATATCATCATGCATAAAAAATCGAGATACTAATTATAAAGAGGGTATAAATATATTATGAAAGAAAATTTTTGGAGTGAATTACCACGTCCATTTTTTATTTTGGCGCCAATGGAAGACGTTACAGATATCGTCTTTCGACACGTTGTAAGTGAAGCAGCTAGACCGGATGTGTTTTTCACTGAATTTACAAATACTGAAAGCTTTTGCCACCCTGAAGGCATACATAGTGTGCGCGGACGCTTAACTTTTAGCGAAGATGAACACCCGATGGTCGCTCATATATGGGGAGATAAGCCAGAACAGTTCCGTGAAACGAGTATTCAACTAGCTAAAATGGGCTTTAAAGGCATTGACTTAAATATGGGATGTCCTGTAGCAAATGTTGCTAAAAAGGGTAAGGGTTCCGGTTTAATCTTAAGACCGGATGTCGCTGCGGAAATTATTCAAGCAACTAAAGCAGGTGGGCTTCCGGTAAGTGTTAAAACACGCCTTGGCTACTATGAAATCGATGAATGGAAAGATTGGTTGAAGCACGTCTTCGAACAAGATATTGCCAATTTATCTATTCATCTTCGTACACGTAAAGAAATGAGTAAAGTAGATGCACATTGGGAATTAATCGAAGCTATTAAAAATTTACGTGATGAAATTGCACCAAACACATTGTTAACAATTAACGGTGATATTCCCGATAGAAAAACAGGACTTGAACTTGCAGAAAAATATAGCATTGATGGCGTCATGATTGGTAGAGGCATTTTCCATAATCCATTCGCTTTTGAAAAAGAACCACGTGAACACACAAGCAAAGAACTATTAGATCTGTTGAGATTGCATCTATCATTGTTTAACAAATATGAGAAAGATGAAATACGACAATTCAAGAGCTTGCGTAGATTCTTTAAAATCTATGTGCGTGGCATAAGAGGCGCTAGCGAACTTCGCCATCAATTGATGAACACACAATCAATTGCAGAAGCACGAGCACTACTAGATGAATTTGAAGCCCAAATGGACGAAGACATTAAAATAGAATTATAGTATGAGTAATAAAGGTTGAGGATGATATTTCCCAATTTAACACGGATTGAACACTTTCTACTTAGGTATTATCTGGTTTTCCTGATAGGATAACTCCCGATGATGCCTTTTTACTTATATCACTCATCCTTTTGGAAATGGTGCAAAATTAAAAATACATCAGGATATCGTTTAACTCAGAAAAAAACTCCAATTAAAAAATTGCTTACAACACATTATGAAATTAAAATTGCTCTTAGTGTTCAACAGACAAAGTTGTTGAAATTACTATTGGAGGTACATACCAAGCTATCATTTTGAGTACACGTGGTTTGAATATCTGGCAAGAAATGGATATTGGTAATGTCAGTCATAAAGTCGCTAAACTTGCTCAAATACCATTAATTATTATTAAATAATTTAGAGGATGAGGTATAAACCTTTAAAAAAACAGCAGTGAGATGATTTTCAATTAGAAAACATCTTACTGCTGTTTCTATTTTCATAATCATTCTTATTGAATGACTTCATCGTGATCATTTAAAACAGTAACAACTTTTTCAATCTTTTACTATTTAGAGCTAAAAATTCACGACATATAAACACAACACTGACACGTCATTTAAATACTTAATATTTTATAGTAAAAGATTTTTCATTAAAAATTTATTGTTTTCTGTACTTTATTATATTAATCCTTTTAGCATGCCGTACCAATACATTTTAGGTAATAAATCTTTCTTAAATATATACATACTTCTACGTTCTTTGGCCTGATTAAACGGCATTGTTTCTTTAGTATTTTTATTATAATCAAACTCTGCAAGTATTAACCTATTATATCCAGTAACAATAGGACATGAAGTATAACCATCATAATGATGCGTTAACATTTGATTATTCATCACTTGCAATAAATTATTAGCGACGATAGGTGCTTGCTTACGAATAGCTGCGCCTGTTTTTGAAGTAGGTACATTTGAAGCATCACCAAGTGCAAATACATTAGAGTAGCTTTTATGCTGTAATGTGGTTGGGTTAACATCTACCCATCCCTCACTATCTGAAAGTGTACTTTCTTTTACTACATCTAAGGGACCCATAGGTGGTGTTACATGTAACATATCATAACTTATTGTTTTTCTATCGTATGTTTTGATATGTTCGAATGTAGCCACTTTTTTGTCACCGTCGATTTCAACAAGGTTATAATTATAATTGACTGTTATATTTCTTTCTTCAACAATCCTCTCTAATTCTTTATTATATTTTCCTACGTCAAATAAAGCATCTTTTGGCGTTGCATATATCACATTAGCGTTAGAACGGATTTTATGTTTCCTAAAATAATCTTCAGCTAAATACATAATTTTCATAGGCGCACCTCCACACTTTATAGGGGTGTTTGGATGCGTAAAAATGGCATTTCCTTGTTTAAAATTAGAAATTTGGTTCCAAGTTTCGTTAACATAGTCAGGTGAATAGTTAGAGCAAACACCATTTTTACCTATATTTTCTTTTAGTCCTTTAATTGAAGACCAATTAATCTGTAATCCTGGAGCTACTACTAAAAAATCATAATAAACGACTGTATTATCTCCTAAAATAACGCTATTATTTTCAGGTTGAAAACTTGAAACAGCCTGTTTTATCCAGTGAGCACCTTCAGGTATAACACTTTCCATATCTTTACGAGAACTTTTCAAACTAGATACCCCTGCACCAACCAACGTCCATAATGGTTGATAGTAATGATGGTCTGCTGGGTCTATAATTGCTATTTTCTCTTTTAAGTTTTGATTTTTTCTTAATAGTCTTGATGCTACGGTAACACCTGCTGTACCGCCACCAATAATAACAATTTGATAATGCTTATTCATTTTTTCCACATCCTTAAATTATTTTAATGATTCTGGAAAATCTTGATAGCCTTCTCTAATATTCACCACATTTTCAAAACCTTTGCTTTCCAATATACCCACTGCAATTGAACTTCTAACACCTGACTGACAATGTACATATATTTTATCCTCTTTATTAAAAGGAATATTTTCATTTAATAATTTACCATGTGGAATATTAACAGCTTGATATAAGTGTCCATTATTCCACTCTTCATCATTACGTACGTCTAATACATGTTCTTCTTTACCTGTCATATCAGCGCTATGAACGGACTGGGTTGAAATGCCTGATTTTGGCAAACGATAGCCTGCTACCTTATCAAACCCAATTAATTGTAAAGTGTGTTTCGCTTTCTCAACAGTAGATTTATCTCCAATTAAATCTATATCTTTTTCAAAATCTAAGTACCAACCAATTTGATTAATAAAGTTTTTGTTGTATGGTATATTGATTGTTCCTTTTGTGTGGCCACCGTGAAAGGCCTCTTTGCTACGAAGATCAAATGCTACTCTCTTATTATCTAAACTAGGATAAACATCATATGATTGATATAAATTCATACCAAACTGATTAACTTGTTTCATTTGTGCAAAATGATGCGGTGGTGCTGGTTGATTTGATGTTAATGATTCAATAAATTTAGTCTCATCAATTTCATTAAATGCCCAGTTATTAATTTTCTCATAACCTATTGTAGATATAGGTATGGCACCTAATGCTTTACCACAAGGGCTTCCAGCACCATGACCCGGCCAGATTTGAACATAGTCTGGTAAATTTTTAATATTTTGAACGGACTCATACATTTGTTTCGCGCTAATTTCTGTAGAACCCTTTATTTGAACAGATTTTTCTAATAAATCAGGTCTACCTATATCACCAACAAAAATAAAGTCACCACTAAATAATCCCATCGGAACACTTGAACCACCACCTAAATCAGTGAGTAAAAAGCTAATACTTTCAGGCGTGTGTCCTGGAGTATGCAGAACTTCTAATTTAACATTGCCTACTTGAATGATATCTCCATGTTTAACAAATTGTGTTTTTGATGGCATATTTTTATACCCTAATGCATCTTCACCTTCGCCAGACACATATATATTTGCATTTAAGCGTTTAGCCACATCACGAATTCCTGAAGCAAAATCAGCATGAATATGTGTTTCTGTAGCTTGTGTAATTGTTAAACCTTCAGAATCTGCAACTTCTATATATTTCGATAAATCACGAACAGGGTCTATTATTATTGCCTCTCCTGTACGTTGACAACCCACTAAATATGATGCTTGAGATAAATGATTATCGTAAAACTGTTTAAAAAACATGATAACAACTCCTTTTATTAATAGATTTAATTAGACAAATAAATTATGATTCGCATTTTCAGTAGCACCAATATAAGTGCCTACACCACCGTACTCAACTTCATCTCTAAGTTCTTCTTTCTGAATACCCATGACATCCATACTCATCGTACAAGCGATTAATTTGATATTTTGCTCAATAGCTTGATTGATAAGTGTTGATAATGAATCAACATTTTTCTTTTTCATTACGTAGCGCATCATCATATTTCCTAAACCAAACATATTCATTTTGGAAAGAGGCATTCGTATATTCTTTTTGGGCAACATTAAATCAAACATTTTTGCAATACCTTGCTTTTTAACATTAACTGTTTGCACTTTTTTTAATGCATTAAGCCCCCAAAAAGTAAAGAAGATAGTTACATCTTTTCCAGCAGCTCTAGCGCCATTTGCAATAATCAATGCTGCTACAGCTTTGTCTAATTCTCCACTAAATAATACAATTGTAGTACCTTTAGCAGAATAATTTATATCTAAATCTTTTGCTTTTTCTTTTTGAATAATCGCATTAATTCCATTGTCATTTTCATCAAGCTTAACTAAAGTATGCCTTGTTTGTTTCACCCAACTTTTAATATCACTAGGGAATCCAGGGTCTGTGACTTTGACTTCAATTTGGTCACCTACTTCAATATTCTTCATTTCTTGACTAATTTTTACAATTGGCCCTGGACATTGAAGACCACGATAGTTAAATTGTTTACGATCTGCTTTAATTTCTATACTTTTATATTCTTCTTGTGTATCATAACTATCGTTTTCTTCTTCATAAGCTTTATAACCACCATCAAGATTTATAACGTTATAACCTTGTTTAGCTAAATATTTACTAGCATTAGCACTTCTGTTACCACTTCTACAGATTACATAATAGGTTTTATTTTTTTCTTTATTGAATGACTCAATCTCATCAACAGGATGAAGTATGGAACCATTGATATGTCCTAATGCATACTCCTCTTCTGTTCTAACATCAATTAATTGCCCTTGCTTGGCTAGTTTTTCCAATTCTGCTTTACTAAATTCATCGATAAACTTTTCTCCATATTGTTTCATAATAACCTCCCTAAAAATACCTGTAGGGGTATTTTAAACAGTTGGATGGAACTTGTCAAATACCTCTAGGGGTATTTGACACATTTGTGTTTATCTATTAATATATTTTTATTCAATTAAAAGTGGAGGTATGACTATGAATTATGATAAAAAAATGATTAATCGTATTAATAGAATACAAGGGCAACTAAATGGAATTATTAAAATGATGGAGGAAGGAAAAGACTGTAAAGATGTCATTACACAAATAAGTGCATCAAAGAGTTCACTCCAACGCTTGATGAGTATCATTATTAGTGAGAATTTAATAGAATGTGTAAAAGCAGCTGCGGATGATGAAGAAAGCTCCCAAGAGTTAATTAATGAAGCTGTAAACTTATTGGTGAAAAGTAAGTAATGGATATTGTTAATATAGTTATCATGTTACTCATTGGGGTATTCGGCGGGTTCATATCTGGTCTAGTAGGCGTAGGTGGTGCTATCATTATTTATCCAGCTATTTTATTATTACCACCATTATTCGGAGCCCCTGCATATAGCGCATATATCGCATCAGGTCTTACTTCTAGCCAAGTCTTTTTCAGTACATTAAGTGGCTCATTAAAAGCTCGAAAAAAAACAGAGTTCTCGCCACAATTAGTTCTTTATATGGGTGGCGGCATGATTATAGGGAGTATGTTAGGTGCATTTCTAGCAAATTTATTTGATGCTATATTTGTAAATACGGTATATATCATTATTGCTTTACTTGCATTAACATTAATGTTTATTAAAGTGAAACCTAGTTCCGAAAAGTCTTCATTTAATAAATATTTATTAGTTATCATTGGCCTTTTCATTGGTATCATTTCAGGTATAGTAGGTGCAGGTGGTGCCTTCATTATTATTCCTATATTATTAGTTTTATTCAAATTACCAATGAATACTGTAGTCGCTAATAGTATAGTAATTGCTTTTATATCTTCAATTGGTGCTTTTGTCATCAAACTTATTCAAGGTTATATCCCTTTATATGACGCCTTATTCCTTATAATAGGGAGTATTATATTTGCTCCAATAGGGTTAAAATTAAGTAAAAAAGTCCCTAACATAATACAAAAATGGATTATCAGTATTTTAATCGTTTTTGCTATAGTTCAACTCATTTTATAAAACTAATCCTTTTAACTCAGACAGCAATTTCCCGAAAAATAATACCTCTTATTTAAACAAATATGTATGCAGTTCGGATTTATATAAATAAAAATTTTTGATGAAATATCCATATATGCTTATAAATATAAATTTATCAACTATAACTAAAAATGATAAAAGATTTAACGCCACTGATGACCGAATTAATATTATTTAAGTTTTTATCAAACGCATGAGTAAAGTAGATGCACATTGGGAATTAATCGAAGCTATTAAAAATTTACGTGACGAAATTGCACCAAACACATTGTTAACAATTAACGATGATATTCCCGATAGAAAAACAGGACTTGAACTTGCAGAAAAATATGGTATTGATGGCATCATGATTGGTAGAGGCATTTTCCACAATCCATTCACTTTTGAAAAAGAACCACGCGAACACACAAGCAAAGAACTATTAGATTTGTTGAGATTGCATCTATCATTGTTTAACAAATATGAGAAAGATGAAATACGACAATTCAAGAGTTTGCGTAGATTCTTTAAAATCTATGTGCGTGGCATAAGAGGCGCTAGCGAACTTCGCCATCAATTGATGAACACACAATCAATTGCAGAAGTACGGGCACTACTAGATGAATTTGAAGCCCAAATGGACGAAGACGTTAAAATTGAATTATAGTATGAGTAATAAGGGAAAGGAGGAATTTAAGTTTCCTCCTTTGTTTGTTTGTGTGAAAGTCTTTTAGGTATGAACTAGGGTGATTTAAATTTAATAATTAGTAAACTTGTTATCATCAGTTGTTTTTAATTCGTGTTTTCTTAAATAACTAGAAAAATGTTTAAATAATCTTGTATACATTAAAGTTGAAAAGCTAGTATCCATCACCTTCCCTGAATGATATAAGGATAAAATTTCATCATTATTCAAATAATATTTTTTATTTTCAATAAATTCATTAATTAAGTGTGCACTACTGTGCAATCCCAATAATTTATCTAATGACTCTAAATATAAATTATTAGACACGCAAAAACTCTTTTTTACTTGAAATGGACCTATAGAAAAGTCTTTATTTATACAATATTTTTGAAAATACTTTACTAATATATACTCCGCTATCTTTATAATATTTGAACCTCTATGCATGTTCTCAATACAATAAATATAACTTAACATATCGAAGTTATCCTTAAAATTAACTTTTAAATGTAAAATTTCGCATTTATTATTTTCATATAAATGTATAATTTTCTTCAAATAATATTCAATCATCTTTCATAATCCTATTCAACAATCTAAAAACTTTTTTAATTTTGAATGGTGAAGAACTTTGCGACTCGTCTGGTATAATTGTTTCATTATTATTTTTTATTAGCGTTTCCTTTATCTCTTTTTCACTCTCATGATGTTTTTCAATGGCATATTCCATTTTCTTTTCATAATTTGTAGGATTAAAAAATAGACTAGGTATCACTAATAGAAGATATAAAATTATTCCACTTTTATGCTCTTGCCAAAGTGTTACTATACTAATATCATCAAATAATACTACTAAAGTAAATACAGTAAGAGTAGAAATAATAAGTGCTAAAAAAACAAAAGATACATACATATAGTTCAACAAACTTTTCATCTCATTGTTAGGTAAATCATGCCTAATTTTAAACGCCGGATAAATAATTAAAATCGAACCCAACAATGTACTTAGTATACACATACTACATACTAATTCAATTTTAAAAAAATTCTTAAGTATTAAAAACAAAATACAGTTGAAACTAACAATCAATATCATTCTATTCAAAATTTTCTTGATATTTAAACCTCTTCCTATTAAAAAGAATTCTGAAAAAGAAAAGTATTGTTCCGGCGTTAACTTTCTTTGAATATAAAAGACAAACATTAAGGCAAATGCAGAACAAATAACTAATATCCCTATCATAATATTACTTATAATTAAGTCGAATTTCATATCAATCTCCTTTTCTCTTTAGTCTACCGGTATATTGACACTTTTTTATATACTCTGTCTTAAATGTTTAATTTAAAAAAGTATCTAACAGGTCAACAATATAAACAGTATTTATTTATATTGTTGACTTGCCATTAATTCTGCTTGTTCCACTACTTGTTCTACTGCCATTTTTTGTAAGTCTGGTGGATAACCATATTTCTTTAATAGTCGTCTTACTTGGACTCTCATTTTAGCCTTTGCGCTCTCACGTTTTGACCAGTCTACGCTCATATTATTCTTAACAGTTTTTGTTAATTCATGTGCAATAGCCCTTAATTCTTTATCATCCATCGCTTCTTTTGCTATTTCATGTGAAGCTAATGCATCATAAAATGCAATTTCTTCAGTACTTAAACCTAATTCTTTTCCTCTTTCTTTTTCTTGATTTATTTCTTTCGCCATTTGAATTAATTCTTCTATGACTTTTGATGCTTCAATAGAACGGTTATTATATTTTTGTATTGATTTACTTAGCATCTCAGAAAACCTTTTAGATACAGTAGTATTAGTTTTCATTAATGACTTAACTTGTCCTTTGAGTAATTTGTTCAACAATTCAACTGCAACATTTTTTTGCTGTAGTCCTTCTACATCTTTTAAGAAATCATCTGACAATATTGAGATATCTGGATTTTCAATTCCGAGTGTTTGATAAATATCTACAACTTCTTCAGTTACAACTGACTTTGAAATCAATTGATTTATTTCTGCTTCTATTTCAGCAGGTGTCTTTTTACGCTTGCTTCCTTCACTAGGTGGAGCTAATAATTTAACAAGCCCTGATTTTACTGCTTTTAAAAACGCAATTTCACTATTCAGTTCTTGAGCAGCTTCCTCTGTTGCACATAATGCAAATGCCTTAGAAAGCTCTGTAACTGTTGTCACAAATCGCTCTCTTTCTTTCTCACCTAATCCAATAATATAATCCATCGTATTTGAGATAGCATTATAGCGATTTAATTGGTCTTCTGACTCAAAGTCAGAATAGTCATGGTTATATAGCATATCTTGAATGATATCGTATTTCATTAACATTAGTTCTAGCGCTTTTTCTGTATCTATACCTGTTTGTTCTCTATCAGAGTCCGTATACTCTTTTAGTGCTTCCTTCAGACTTTCAGCAATACCTACATAATCAACAATTAAGCCGCCCGGTTTATCTTCAAATACTCTATTAACACGTGCAATAGCTTGCATTAAATTGTGACCTTTCATCGGTTTATCTATGTACATTGTATGCATTGAAGGTACATCAAATCCTGTTAACCACATGTCTCGCACAATTACGAGTTGCAGTTCATCATTAACATCTTTCATACGATTCTCTAGAAGATTTCTTCGCTTTTTAGGACCTATATGTTTTTGGAAGTTTTGCGGATCACTAGATGAACCTGTCATAACGACTTTGATAACACCTTTGTTATCATCATCTGAATGCCATTCGGGTTTAAGTCTTATAATTTCATCATATAAATCAACTGCAATACGACGACTCATTGTGACAATCATACCTTTACCCTTCATTGCCTTCTGTCTTGTTTCAAAGTGATTAATAATATCAGTCGCTAAAGCATGTACTCGTTTTTCTGCACCAGATAGAGCTTCTATACGTGACCATTTAGATTTCAATCGAGATTTAGTATCTTCTTCTTGGCCAGAAGTAATGACATCATATGCATCATCAATATCTAAATCAGTTGGTAAATTTAATGGAATAATACGACTTTCATAGTATATTTTAACCGTACTACCGTCTTCTACAGATTGTGTCATATCATATACATCAATATAATTACCAAATACCATTTGCGTATTCTTATCTGTCGAAGATACAGGTGTTCCAGTAAAACCAACGAACGAAGCGTTAGGTAAAGCGTCTCTTAAATATTTTGCATAACCATATTTTATACCTTCACCTTTTTCATTGTAAGTTGCTTTAAAACCATATTGTGTGCGGTGTGCTTCGTCTGCCATAACTACTACATTTTTACGTTCTGTTAAAGCATCCATTGTCACTTGACCTTCTTCAGGTTCGAATTTCTGCATAGTTGTAAATACAATACCACCTGATTCTACAGATAATAGTTCTTTCAATTCTTTTCGTGATTCTGCTTGTTTAGGTGTTTGTCTTAGTAACCCTTTACCTGAGCGTCCTTTGGACTTAACAAAAGTACCATATAATTGATTGTCTAAGTCATTACGGTCTGTTACGACCACTAATGTTGGATTATTTAATTTTTGAATTAACTTTCCTGAGAAGAAGACCATTGTCAAACTCTTACCAGAACCTTGTGTGTGCCAAATAACGCCGCCCTTACCATCACCATGTTCAGATGTTGCTTCCATAGCACGATCAACAGCTTTATTAACCGCATAATATTGATGATATGCAGCTAATATTTTAACTATATTTCCTTTACCATCATCTTGGAACAAAACAAAATGACGAATTAAATCTAATAGTACCTCTTTATTTAACATACCGTGAATCAATATATCTAAACTACGAAATGTTGATGAATCTTCAGTTTTTCCATCTTTAGTACGCCAAGTCATAAAACGATCATACTCAGCAGTTAAAGAACCAGCTTTTGTATTTATACCATCACTCGTAACTAATACTGCATTATGATTAAATAATTGTGGAGTTCTCATTTTATAAGTTTCTATCTGATGATACCCGTCTTCAATACCAACAGATTCATTTGTAGAATTTTTCAGTTCAATTACCACTACTGGTAATCCATTTATGAATAACACAATATCAGGTCTTTTTTTATAATCTCCATTTACAACAGTTAATTGATTAACCGCTAAGAAATCATTATTTCCTGGGTTATCAAAGTCAAACACATAGACCAAATCATTAATCGTCTCACCATCATCATTATAGTGTTCAACCTCAATACCATTAGTAATCATTTCATGGAAAGAACGATTATTCTCTAATAAACTAGGAGACTTCTCAATAGAAATTTCACGCATAGCCTGTTCAATTGCACTATTATTTAGTTCAGGATTAATACGTCTCAAAGCTGCTTCCAAACGATCATCAAACACAACATCTTTGTCGCTCTCCCGTTCATTCATAATCCCATTGTCACTACTATCTCGACCATTCTTAACAGAATAGCCAAGACCCTCAAACCACTTCAGTGCAACCTGTTCTAAATCATCTTCACTAAATTGAAAGCTCATCTTCATTCACCTCGATGTCATCAGGTATCTCAATTTCACCTGACATTAATTTTGGTAGTAATGTGTCACGGAGTTGTGTTAATTTCTTGTTTTCTATGATTTTTTGATCCATCATTTTTAAAATATGATTGTTTTTCTTTTGATATTTTGAAAGCAAAGTTGCATTGGTGGGCATTACTACTTTAGTATTCTTAATATCTTTTTGAGATAATAGAGGTTGTGTAGAACCTCTATTCAATGATATATAGTCTATACTTTTAAGTACTTGATATATAATGCTTTCAAAATCACTTGTTATTACAAAAGTATTATCTGATGGCCATGTTCTTGTAGAAAACCTTTGGATTACACCATGAGTTCCTACCCTACCAATTATAATAATTTTTTCATTATATAAATAATCATTCGTATAACCCACTATTTTACTAGCACCAATTATTGGCACCACATTTTCTATATCTTCTTTATCAACTTTATTTTTAGGTCTTTTACCACTTTTTATTTTTATATAATTTCCTAATTCATCAACTTTCCAACTCCTAGGTATTTCACCCAATTCACTATCAACCATCTCTCCACCGCTTGATTTGTATGGATTTCCATTTTCATCAGGAAATTCAAAATCAACAAACCAACGTTTGAATAGTGTTTGAGAAAGTTCTTCAAGATTTGCTATGATTTTTTGATTGATTTTTTCTTTTTTTAAAAGTGCTAATAGTATATGACTAATTTTCATCTGATTTTGAAGACTAGGTATAGTAATTTTAAGTTTTGAAATCATTTCGTTATTTAAACTTGCTCTTGTAGACATGATAGACATAGAATTTACTTGATTTCTAAAATTATTACTTCTAAAATAAAATGCAGCAAATACTGGTAACAATTTATTCTCACAATATTTGTTTGGTCTTAATCTTTTGGTAAATCCATTAAAAGTCGCATTTTTATAGTCTTTTAAAGCTACTGCACTTATACCTAACTCATTTTGTTTCTCACTAGTTCTTGTTAAAAAAAGGTCTCCTTTTTTAACTGAATACTTTTCTCTTTCTTTTTCTTCAGTTATAACTTGCCCAGAAAACTCATTAGGTAATATTAAATTATCGAATACATCTTTAAATGTTAAAAAAGGTGTACCAGTACCAAAATATTTTCTATTTTTTGATAAACCTGAACTAATAGTATATAAATCAGTTAAATTAAATGTTTCAAACTCCATAACCTAATCCCTCCAATGACTTACGGATTTGGTCCTCGAGTTCTTTTGATTTCGCAAATTGTTCACTTAAATCTGCTGTGATTCTTTCCATTTTCTGTTCAAATGGTTCTGAGTCTTCTTCTACTTCTGCTAATCCTACATAACGTCCCGGCGTTAAGATATATTCATTGTTTTTTATTTCTTCTGTCTTTGCTACTTTACAGAAACCTGCTTTATCTTCATATTGGTTATTGTTTGTTCCACGCCATGAGTGATAAACATTTGCTATATCTTTTATTTCATCATCTGAGAATTCTTTTAATGTTCTTGATACCATGCTTCCTATATTTCTAGCATCTATAAATAGTACTTCTCCACGTCGTTCATTCTTGCCGTTTTTAGCTTTATTTTTTGTCACGAACCACAAACATACTGGAATTTGAGTTGAATAGAATAGTTGCCCTGGTAATGTAACTATACATTCAACTAAGTCTTGTTCAATTAAGTTTTTACGTATTTCTAATTCATCTTTACCACTTGTAGACATTGAACCATTCGCTAATACAAATCCTGCTGTACCACTTGGGGCAAGTTTAGAAATCATATGTTCAATCCATGCATAGTTGGCATTGCCTTTAGGTGGAATACCAAATTTCCAGCGGTAATCATCTAGTAATTTTTCTCGTCCCCAATCACTTGCATTGAATGGTGGATTAGCCAATATAAAATCAGCTTTCAAATCTTTATGTAAATCATTATGAAACGTGTCTGCATGATGATCACCTAAATCATTATCTATACCTCGAATAGCCAAATTCATTTTTGCTAATTTCCAAGTGGTTGGATTTGATTCTTGACCGTATACCGCAATATTATCTAAGCGTCCTTGGTGACGTTCTACAAAACGTTCACTTTGTACAAACATACCGCCGGAACCACAGCAGGGGTCATAAATTCTACCTTGATATGGTTCAATCATTTCAACAAGCAATTTTACGATTGATGCTGGTGTATAGAATTCCCCAGCATTCTTACCCTCAGCGCTTGCGAATTTTGCGATGAAGTATTCATAAACACGCCCCAAGACATCTTGTTTCTTACTTTCAGAGTCTCCGACTTTGAAAGTAAACAAGTCAATAATATCTCCTAATTTCTCCTTATCTAAAGCTGGTCGTGCATAATCTTTAGGTAGTACTCCTTTTAAAGACTCATTTTCTCTTTCAATTGCTATCATAGCTTTATCGATAATTTGACCAATTTCTGGCTTCTTAGAATTATCATTTATGTATTGCCATCTTGATTCTTTAGGAACCCAGAAAATATTCTCTGCTAAATATTCATCTTTATCTTCTTCATCTGCATATTCATCATTCAATAATTCTTCATATTTTTCCTCAAAAGAATCAGAAACATATTTTAAAAATATAATACCTAATGCTACATTTTTATATTCTGCTGCATCCATACTCCCTCGTAATTTATCCGCAGCTTGCCATAATTTTTCTTCAAATCCAATTGTTGCCATATTTTTATTTTTCTCCTTTTCATGTTAAAACTGAAAATTCAAGAGCATATAATCTGAAAGATACTTGAAAATAATAAACAGAGATAGCCTAATGCTGAAATTATAAAAACATTTCTAATGATTGAATATTTCATAGATGCAGTTTTTGCTAAAAAATAATTTTGTTGTATCGTTTTTTCAAGTAATTCTTCCTCTTTTTCAAATTTCACTTTCTCTATAAATTCTTTTTCTCCCATACTATTTATATTATCCCAAAAAATAATTCCTTTTTCGCTTCTATTATTTGTTCTTGGATATACTGCAAATGCTGCTAGTATAATTGTAATTATCAATAATATAAAAGCTGTAAAATTGAAAATGTCTTCGGTATTATGAAATTTAATATTACGTTTTGAAAAGTTAAAATTTAAAATAAAGCCATTAATACTTATGATAGCTAATGCCTTGGCATCAGCAAATTTAATATATTCATTTAGATAGCTTTGATGTAACTTTATGAACTCATCTTTTTTCACATTACTCAATCCTCTATTCCTAATTTTCTCACTTCTCTATTATTATCATTTATAAAAAGACCAAAACTATCATGACAAATTATTTTATCATTGATGTCGTACAAATAACATTCCATAAAATGTAATCCTGTATAAGCTGTCTTTTGATTACAATACTGATACCCTTCATACTGATTCATTTCAAATTCTAATTCCTTGTCCTTTTTTGCCTCCTCTCCGTAGTTTACCACTCTCCATTTAATATTTTTAAATTCTAGACATTGATTATAAATTTCTAATTTAAATAACAAATTCATTTCTTTTTTTAAAGCACTACCTCTTTCAATATATTCATATTTATCCTGATTTTTTTCATCAATAATCCAACATCTTATTTTCAAATCTCTAGGTGAGTAAAATTGTTCATTTTCTGTAGAAAAAGGAGGCAACATTGAAAAACTATTCAAGTATTTTTCCCATTCAAACACTTCCATAGAATATCTTCCCAAATTATTTGTATTTAAAATATATCTTTTCTCAACATCAACACCATTGTTCTTCTCAGTTTTTATACTTCTAAACTTTGTAGGAATATCAAGATATTTATTTATATTTTCTCCTATCATAATCTTATTTGAAGGGGCTTTGTTTTGTAATTTTGATGCTAAGTCAGTATGTATACTGGTAGAAGTTATTTCATTAATTCCATCAATTCCATATTTTGACCACAATACACTAGAATCATCACCAAAATCAATTCCTATTCTAATTTTTAACGGCTCTAAATTTTCACTTTCAAAAAATTTTTTTAATGTTGTGGCGTTAAAATACTGCATTAATGACGCAGCGTTGATTGCATTAATTATTGCATCACTTTTTTCCAGTTCTTTATGTCCAAAATAAACAAGCACCGCATCTCCTTGTATTCTATGAATATGACCGTCAAATGCACGAAATATTTCTATAGCACTAGAAATTATCGCATTTTTATAAAGTTTAACTTTATCCAAACTATATTTCAAAGCTAGTTTTGTAGACCCAGATATATCTACAAAAAGGGAACAAATGTACTGGTATTCATTAGTGTTTTCTATTTCAAAAAAGTCAGGATGTGTTCCTATACTTTTAGAAAAAATTTCTCCTTCTTTTCCAAACAACTCTCTTATCTCTTGAACCATAGGAAGATAACTATTCTTTTCAGTATCATTTCTAATAATGTATGATTTACTAGAAAGATTTTGGAATTTTGAAATATTACTTTGAAATAAATTGTCAAAAATTTTTATGTGATTGTCCATTCTGTCACCCCTTTATTTATTAAATTGGCTAATCCCCCTTCTACTTATGATACGCCTCTGCGTATCGGTTATTGAAGCGGTTTTTTTATTAATTGTAATTTTTAATTATATATTAAAATCAAAAAAAGAGCACTCTAATACAAATGCTCTCTTCCACTCAGTTTTAGTCAAATATAATTTCTTCTTCAGCTTGATTATGAATTTCTATCCTATTTTCTACATTAACTTGTTCTACTAACCAACCTTTTAATTGACAGTTATAAATAAAATCTTCTATTCTATTTCGGCCTTCTATTTCTTTCAAACGAATAACTACCCCAAATTTGATATTTTCACCATACTTTTTGTCAACTCGCTCTTTGACTTTAATATTAAATGACCACATCCCATTTTTATAACTCTTTCTACCTCTATTTCGAGCTTTTAATTCTTCAGTATAATGTTTCACATTATCCCATTTTCTAAAATTCTTTCTTGCTTCATCTTCATTGAAGTAGTTACCTTCTATATCTTGCTTATTCTTATCAATGGGTTTTATATTATTTTTGTTATCTATTCTTCCAAACTTAAAATCTAATTCCGTACTTGTATAGTCTACTCCTTGATTGCGTTCTGAAAATGGAAAATAACATAACGTAGCTTTTGCTAAATATGGGTGCTCATTATCGATCACAGGAACAGGTATAGAATGGGAATAAGTTTCATACTTTTTACACTCACCAGAAATAATAAATTTTATTTCGTCATTTTTCGATTTAATAATTTCATTAATATCTATAGGTACAACTCCATACCCCACTATATTAGACTTATATTTATTTTCATGCCACGTCGTAGCAGAATCTATAATTAATGCTTTTGCTTCCTCTCTTGAAAATCCTAATACTTCTATCAAATATGCAACTTTTCTAGTTATCCATGGTGCAGCAAATGATGTGCCTTGGACATTTGCTTCCCCTAATGGCATACAAACTTTCATAAGTTTAGTTTTATCTCCACCAAAACAACTCACATCTGGTTTATTATAAAATGACAATACAATACCTTCCCTTGTGTATGTTGCAGGATTTTTTTCTATGTCAACTGCATTTACTACTATTGAGTTTATTGAATCAGCAGGCGCCCCAATAGCCATATTTCTTTCTACATTTTTGGGTTTGTTTGTACCAGAAACTATAAATATTACATCATTTTCATATTGAATTTTATCTAAAATAGAAGCTTCAGGTGAAATAAAATTCTTAGGTTTTTCTTTATTTGATCCAAGTGATAAATTCCATACCTTAATATCTGGATTATTAATAACTATATCTGATATTGATTTCATAATATTAAAGGAACTGAAGTTATTAGCTACAGCTACTCCAAAATGACGAACTTTAAACCTTCCACAGTTATCTTGAAGATCGGGGTTAATAGTAGGACCATCTACTAATATAGAAGTTATAGCTGTACCATGTTCATAATCTTTGGCATTCTTTTCTATATCATTACTAACTAAGTCATGGTATTCAACCCATTCAGAAAAATACACTCTTTTATCAAATAACGTATCAATAACACCAATAGTAACCTCCTTGTTAGGTTCAGGAATACTCATGATTTCATGATTTTCAATTGTTTCGAAATTAAACCTGTCTAATTTTGAAATATCAGTTACTGCCATTGAGACTAAAAATGCAGCTTTATTTTTTAATAATTCAATTTCATTTGGCATCATTAAAACAGTTGTATTGTCATAAATACGACTTTTAGGGATAGTTATTCCTAAATTTTCTAGCATAGTCTTTAAATTTTGGTTTACATCAAATAAGCTAATAATGGAGTTTTTATCTTGAAATTCAATATTATAATATACATCAAATTTTTCTATATAATAGCTATCTATAATATATTGGGTAAATTTTGTCTTCGAAATATTTTCAATTAAAATCTCTTTACTATTAACTTGATTAATAATATTATCATCGATTTCTCCATTAAAACGTTCATTAACAATTTTAATAACTATCTTTAAATTTTTGACATCATTGCGTAATGTGTTTAAATCAACTAAATGTGTAATTATATACTTATTATTATTTTCATCATCGAATCTAGCTCCAACAATTGAATCGTTAGAGCTACTAGACTTACCTTTCATGTATGCTTTAATCCTGTTACTTTTAGCAATAACTGTTTTATAATATACGCTTACTAAAGCGCCTTCAAACAAAAGATTTTTTTCCCAAAAATTAATTAATTGTATTAATTCTTTTTCTAACTTTTTTAAATGTTCACTGGTCACTGTAGTATTTTTAGGTAAATTTCGGTTCCCCATTTTACTACTATTTTTCTTATAATTTAAAGTACCTTTTAAACGTAAAATATTATTCATAGGTGTTATCTCCCTTCAGTTCTCTAGCAACTTGACTTTTTGAAATACCTGTCAATAATTCGATTTCTCTCATTGTGTATCTATTATCTTTCAAGAAATCCAATGTCAAATTTTCTTTACCTAAGATATTAATAAATATCTTTTTTAAGTAATCAAATTCATTATTAGGGTTGCTAAAAGCAAAAGATGTTTTTAATAAATTATTCAAATCACCGGGATAAGGTAATTTGTCACTTGTTTCAAGTATTTTTTTTAATAGTCGCTTGTTTCTACCAGCAAACTTAAAAACATTTAATAATTCTTCAGCAATAAAAATTGCAATTTCAATGAGATCTTGTTTTTCATATCTATTAAAATTAATAGTTGCATCAAATCTTCTAACTAAGGCTTTGTCAAAATCTTTAAAAAGATTTGTCGTTCCAATAATAACAAGATTTTCATTAACACTATCTAATCCTTTTAATAAGCTAGTTGTAGCTCTTCCCATCTCTCTTATATCTCTTTCATTTATTCTATTCATAGCTAATCCATCTATTTCATCAAAGAGAATAATAACATTTTGTGGGTAAGTTATAGTATTTAATTCGTTAAATAAATTTGATACATTTTTTGAAGTTTGTCCAAGCTTACTATCTATTAAAGAATCAAAATCAACGTAAAATAACTCTCTATTTAATATTCTAGATATTTGTTTAGCTGTTTCAGTTTTACCAGTTCCTGGCTCTCCTTCAAATAAAAATTTACTAATTCCAGCATTATGACCAATAGCATTTACGATGCCTATTACATCTTCTTTAATTACCTCAGGTAAAGGCAAAGACTTATTGCTAATGTTCATTTTTTTTATATATTCATATTTATGATTTTGCATTTGTGGTGTAAAAACATTAGTATCGGACATTAAAGACATTATATATTGAGCTAATTGAGTATCTCCATTCTTTTCAAATGAATTCGCGATATTAAAAGCTTCTTTTTTAAACCCTATATCGTTATTTTCTGAATAGTACTTGATTAAATTAATTATTTGTTTTTTCTTCAAATTTTACACCTCTCTAATAAATCTAATTATAACATCAAAAGGGACAAAAAATAAGTTTTTGGGACAAAAATCATAAAATAGTTTGTTGGTATTCTTTTATTAAAATTATTAAATAATACTAAACTTAGTTTGGTATACTTAATTTCAATATAGAAAGCGAGTGAATGTAATGATTAAAAATAAATGGAAAATAGAAATGTGGTTTCAAAGTTTTAATTATTTTATACATAAAATTGATTACGAATTTATACTAAAAGAGTATGCAAAAGATATTTTACCTGAAGAAATTAGAACAAATTATGTAGTGGGAGAAGCACAACCTAATGAAACTATATATATAAGCTACTTTGTAAATACCTCTGATCAAAATATTGAGCAACACACTGTGAAATGTAGTGAAGAGGGTATATTTATCGATAAAATTCCTAGTGGCTTTACTAAAGATAATCTGACGTATTCTATTGATAGTCAAAGTATGGTGGACATAGATGAACTTTCAAATGAAATCATTGACCAAGGTGTAGATGCTCTAGATGTGTTAGAATCAACAACTCTAGATACATATTTCACCGAGTTCTTAACCACAATCAATAAAACAACAGATTTTGCTAAAAAGATAGCTAACAATACAATAAAACAGATTCGAGAAAATATTGAATTAAAAAAAGCTAACTATAGAATAGATTATGAAAAAGCTATTGACGATGTATCTTCTTTGGAATCATTTATAAATCTGAAAGATACAATATTAGAAACTCATCAAGATTTATCTAAAGAAAATTTTGACGATGTATTAATAAGTGATTTTTTAACGAAATATCTCATTTATAAAGAAAAACAAGACTCTTATGTTAAGAAAAATATCTCAAACTTAAATAAGTCTAACTACTTTAAACAATTAGTGACGGAAGGTTTAATCAAAGAACGAACAAGTAATTCTCAATACTTTGAAATTGCTAATAGTATCAAACCTTCGATTCATAACAAGTATAGCTTAAATCAATCTGATGAGTTAGACCAATTTAGGCAAGCTGTTATCGGCATTTCTCTCAACTTATATGATCAAAATGATACATACTTTAAATTCATCCGTAGTATTCTGACAGAAAAGTCACGTAAAGTTAATTTAACAATAGATGGACTTATTGAGTCTCAAAACACTATAAATGAATTTATGAAAAAACAAGATCTAATTAGCGACAATGAATTATATTATTTAACAACTATTGAAGATACGTTCCACTTTGCATTATTCACTGCCATTTCCGATTTAATGGATGAATTAGTTTTAGTAACAAGTAAAATCATTCAAAGTGCGACACAATACGATGTATTAGTCGCTTTATATAGTATTTCTAATTTAAAAAATGATTTGAATAAATTAGCACACAAACACGAACGATCATTAACCCGTTTTAAAAGTCTTATTGATGGTTATGTAAGAAATACTAGATTAAAAGATTTAATTCATAATATTATTATGAATGATATAAAAATGACAGAAAAAGTAGAAAGGTCTTTACTCACCGATCTAAAAAAATATAATATTAGCAACTTTTATAAAAGAGACAACTTTAATAATAATCCTAATGATTTTCTCGATAAACTAATGATTCAAATAATCAGTAAGTTTTACAAGACACGTTTAGAAGATATTAACGATGGACCAAATTTATATTATTAATTCAATAAAAAAAACCAACGATTAAAAGACACTGAACCCTTAAAACGGGAACTTAATAAAAACACCATGTTCTAGGCTATTAATTCTCTGTATTTTACAGGGGATAAGTAGCCTAGTTTTTGTTGAATTCGATTATTATTATAGTTTTTAATGTACTTTTCGACAATATCTATTACAATATGATTAGAGCGATTAAGCTCATTATTGATGTAAAAAGTTTCAGACTTTAGCGAGGAATGGAAACTTTCTATCGGGGCGTTATCGGCAGGTGTTCCCTTTCGGGACATACTTCTGATAATGCCTTTTTCTTCGCACAATTGATAATAAGCATAAGATGTATAAACGCTGCCTTGATCACTATGTAATATACAACCCTCAGGTATATCGATTTGATTTAATGTATCATTAACTAAACTTTGGTCTTGTTTATCATCTATTTTATACGCCACAATTTCTCCGTTATAAATATCCATTATCGAAGATAAATACAACATAGAATGACCAAATGGTAAATAAGTAATATCGGTTGTTAATACTTCCATTGGATAACTCGCTTTAAATTGTCTTTGTAATAAATTGTCCGTTTTATAATACGGTTTACCTATTCTTGTCGTCTTTTTAGGTCTAACTCGGCAGTTCAAATGATGCTTCTGCATCATTCTCTGTACTCTCTTATGATTAATTGGTGAGGTATAACATTGATTAATCAATGCTGTAATCTTACGATAACCGTAGGTATAGTGGTTAGCTTTACATAATTCAATGACTTTTTGTGTTACGGTATCATTTTTATGGGTTTTGTTTTTCCATCGGTAATATGTTGATTTAGGTATGTTTAATACTTCTAGTATCAATTTGATTGAATATTTTACTTTTAATTGATCCACTAAATCTATGACTACTGTTGGTACCACTTCCTCTCCAATGCCTTGTACTTTTTTAAAATATCCAATTCTATATCTTTTCTCTTATTTTCTAATTTTAATTGTTCTACTTCTGACGGCTCTTCTAATCCTTTACCGTAGGTATATTGTTTACCAACGTGTTGTGAAAATCTATAACTTTCCCCATTTCGATACCATCGCCACCAAGTTTTCACTTGTGTTCTATTTCTAATATTTAATTCTTTCATAATTTCTTTTGTTGAAAATCCTGCTGCTTTCATTTCAACTGCTTTATACTTTGTTTCTACTGAATAAGAAACTCTTTTCATAGAAAAAAACACCCCCGTATGATTCATTTTAATATGAATTCAACGAAAGTGTTTTTATATAATTCCCACTAATTGAGGTCAGCCTAAAAAAATCGTTGTTTTTTTACTTATCAAAAGGTGTAATACCAATGTCCTAATATTTTCCTCTCAAATTTAGAACTTTATATCTCAGTAAAGATATAAGATACAAGTGCATCATTTAAATGATGACTAATGTACAAAGGATGATCCAAATGAATAAAAAGAGTCTCCACTTTTTATTGTTAAAACGCAAGGTTTTAGGTATTGCATTCAATTTACCTGAAGGAGAAGAATTTACATTTCATGACTTGAACAGTCGTGCAAATGTACCGTGTTCTAAAGCAGTACAACAAAATGTTGGACGTTGGTTCGCATATTTTGTAAAACATGCGCCACGTGTTCCATTTATTATTATCGGTAAGGATACTCACGGTCACTTAGTTTATCTTAAAACAGGTCCTAATCCACACCATAACAGCAACCCTTCGAAAGGAGGTGTTCGCTAATGACTCAAACTAACCCTTCATTTAATCCTTCACCACGATACAAATCACAAAAAGGTTGGTATAAAGACAAGCCTCCCAAAGAAAAAGGAGGAATGCCTACTGAAGTTGAAATCGCAGGTCCTATCGTTATCGAAAATAAGTTTATTGACCCTAAAACTAACACTGAAAAAGTAATTATTACAGACGAGGATCAAAAAGAAATTGTTGAATCTAGTGATATTTTAACAACACAAAAACTGCCATCTTTAATGAAGTATGGATTTAGTATTAATGAAAAATATACAAAAGATTTAGGTTATGCGTTGCAACAAATGCGCAATCAATTACCCATTTCCTACTTATATGAAGGGGTAGGTATACTGGAAACACCGTTTGGTCCTATTGTATCGTTAAGTGAAATCTATACTACTAAAGAATTTGATAATAAATCTCCATCTGACGCCATTTGTGATAATGCTTATGACTTAACTCCTAAAGGTACATTTGATAATTGGTTTAACATGTATCTAAAAGAGGTTAAAGGTTCTCTTCTTTTAGAATTAGCAGTCGTATTTGGTATTTCTGCCTTAGTAACGAGTTTCCTGAAGCACAAACATGAAACCGAATTTGCCGGAATCATTTTTAGTTTTACAGGTCAATCCTCAACCGGTAAGTCAACTGCAGCTTCTTTAGCTGTATCAGTCGCTGGTAACCCTACCAAAGGTAATGAAACTCTCTTTAGAAATTGGAATGCCACACGTAATGCACTTGAAGGTTACTTGAGTAACAATTTTGGTATACCTATTGTATTTGATGAACTCTCATCAGCAACTTTTAGAGATACAACGGGGTTATTGTACTCCATCACTGAAGGTCAAGGTCGTCAACGTTCAAACGTTCATGGAGAAGTTAAAACGCCTAAGAATTGGGGTACTTCTGTCATTTCAACGTCAGAATACAGTATTTTTAATGATTCAGCTCAAAACGATGGATTACGTGTAAGAACCATCGAGATTAATGAACAATTCACTACAAATGCGACCAATGCTGACAATATTAAAAAAGCTGTAGCACTAAACTATGGTCATGTTTTACCGTTAGTAGCTAAATATCTTATAAATCGTGAAGATGAAGTTATTCAATGGTTTTACAAGGAAGTAGATTGGTTTGAAGCTAAATTGAAAGATGATAAAAGCAACACAGGCAATCGTATGTTTAAGCGTTATGCAGTCATTACAACATCTGCGAAAATATTAGGTCGTGTTTTATCTACAGATATTGATATCGCTAATATAAGAGACTACTTTATTGATTATCATACTCATACAGTCTCTGAACGCTCATTAGCTGATAAAGCTATTGATGTCATCATTCAATTTGTGGCACAAAACAGAGGTAAGTTTTCAGATGAAGGTGCTTTGAAAAATATGTTTGAGAACTATGGATTAATCTCATTAAAAGATGACCATATCGAAGTAAAAATGATTGCGAACGTTTTTAAACAGATGCTAAACAATCATCACTTCCAAGATGTTAATAATGTTGTCAACGCCTTAAGAGATAAAGGTTTCATATTAGCTGACCGTGGACGCCAAACAACTAAAAGAAGTGTCAAAGATAATAGCGGTAAAAAACAATCACTTGTATTTTACCATCTAAAATTAGATGTAGAGTTTGCATCTATCCTCGGATTAACTAAAGATAAGTCGTTACTTCAAAATTGGACACCGTCAAATGATAACAAAGCTGCGAAAGAACTTTTTAAATCCGCTAATGAAGGGATAGGCCCTTCAGGAGTTCACGAAGATTTCTAATTGTCTTTATCATACAACTGTGAAGCATCAAACTGAATAATCGACGTATTGAAGATAGAACAAATAACGGAGTGAAAAACATGGATGAACTTATCGAGATATTAGCCGATTTGGTAATTGAAGAAATCAATCAAACGAATGACTAATATGGACGCCCAACATCTCATTGATGTTGGGCTTATATATCAATTCATCCATAAATATATATTATCACTGTGAAAGGAGGAGCCGATATGAAACAAGTCATAGGCTATTTACGTCAAAGTACGATGAAACAACAATCTCTTGCAGCACAGAAACAAGCTATCGAAGCAATAGCCGAAAAACATCATATTCAACATATCAACTTTTATAGCGACAAACAATCAGGACGCAAAGATAATCGTAGTGGGTATCGACAAATGACACAATTAATTCAACAAGGACAATGTGACATATTATGCTGTTATCGTCTTAATAGGTTGCATCGTAATTTGAAAAATGCATTAAAACTCATCAAATTATGTCAAACATATCGTGTTCATATCTTAAGTGTGCATGATGGTTATTTTGATATGGATCAAGCTTTCGACCGATTCAAGCTTAATATTTTTATCAGCTTGGCCGAACTTGAATCAGATAACATTGGAGAACAAGTCAGAAATGGGCTTCAAGAAAAAGCAAAGCAAGGTCGATTGATTACAACCCATGCGCCCTTTGGTTACGAATATCACAACGGAACATTCATCATCAATCAAAATGAGTCACCAACGGTAAAGGGTGTATTCAATTATTACCTTAAAGGTCATGGTTATAAGAAAATTGCACAGTTATTAGAAGAAGATAACACGTATATCAATCGACAACCCTATCAAGTTCGTAACATTATCATCAATCCTAATTATTGTGGTCGTGTCAATAATCAATATGGCCAATTCGACAATATGTTTCCTTCTATTGTTTCCACAAGTATATATGAGCAAGCGCAGAGACTTCGATCGCAAAAACAAACCAAACAGACACCTTCGGATAACCAACTAAAACAAAAAATCAAATGCCCATGTTGTAATGCAACACTTACGAATATGACCGTTAGAAAAAAGAATCATACATTACGTTACTACGTCTGTCCTAAAAACATGAATGCTTCACGCTTTGTCTGTGATTTTAAAGGCATCAATGCACAAACACTTGAAGATAAAGTATTAGAAGTGTGCCGAGACTTTTATCAAAATCAACGCATCTACACAAAAATTAAAAGTGCGATTGACAAACGCATCAAAAGACAAAGAAACATAGAAAAACATCACACATTGACTCAAGAACAACTGATAGAAAAGTTGGCACAAGGCATCATTGATGCAGAAACGTTCAGAGAACAAACGCAATCATTACGTCAACAACCGCAACGCACTACATCTATCAATGGGCATCAAATACAACACACCATTCAAAATATTATTCAAAAACGTTTCACGTTAAACATATTGTACCCCTATATTGAAACCATTCACATTACGAAAGATAAAAATCTTATAGGAATCTATTTCAAAAATGAACCACTCAATATCGTCAATCAAACCATGCAATCATCAATTGCATAAACAAAGAAAGGATGAAACATAATGCAACAACTTAAAACAAAACGTGTCGGTATCTATGTACGTGTTTCAACAGAAATGCAAAGCACAGAAGGTTATAGTATCGATGGACAAATCAATCAAATCAAAGAATACTGTGACTTCCATCATTTTGAGGTCAAAGATATATACGCTGATCGTGGTATTTCAGGTAAATCTATGAACAGACCTGAGCTCCAACGTATGTTGAAAGATGCAAAAGAAGGCAATATAGATTGTGTTATGATCTACAAAACAAACCGATTAGCTCGTAATACATCGGATCTTCTGAAAATCGTCGAAGATTTGCATAAACAAAATGTCGAATTTTTCAGTTTATCAGAGCGTATGGAAGTCAATACTTCTTCTGGTAAACTCATGTTACAAATACTTGCGAGTTTCTCAGAATTCGAACGTAATAACATTGTCGAGAATGTATTTATGGGTCAAACGAGACGTGCCCAAGAAGGCTATTATCAAGGCAATTTGCCGCTGGGCTATGACAAAATACCTAATAGTAAACATGAACTGATGATTAATCAACATGAAGCTAATATTGTGAAATATATATTCGAGTCCTATGCCAAAGGACATGGCTATCGTAAAATAGCCAATGCATTAAATCACAAAGGCTATGTCACTAAAAAGGGTAAACCTTTTAGTATTAGTTCTATCACATATATATTAGCTAACCCATTCTATATCGGCAAAATTCAATTTGCGAAATACAAAGATTGGAGTGAAAAACGTCGTAAAGGGCTGAATGATAAACCAGTGATAGCTGAAGGTAAGCATTCCCCCATTATTAATCAAGATTTATGGGATAAAGTACAAATGCGTAAAAAACAAGTCAGTCAAAAACCCCAAGTCCATGGCAAAGGAACGAATCTGCTTACAGGCATTATTCACTGTCCTCAATGTGGCGCACCTATGGCAGCAAGCAATACAACGAATACACTTAAAGATGGGACCAAGAAACGTATTCGTTACTATTCATGTAGTAATTTTCGGAACAAGGGTTCCAAAGTATGCTCGGCAAACAGTGTAAGAGCTGATGTGATTGAAGATTATGTGATGAAGCAAATACTCGAAATAGTCAAAAGTGATAAAGTCATTCAACGCGTTGTAGCACGTGTTAATCAAGAAAATAAAGTTGATGGCGCTGCACTTCATCACGATATTGCTTATAAGCAACAACAATATGATGAAGTACAAACCAAACTAAATAACTTGATTAAAACCATCGAGGATAATCCGGACTTAACATCAGTAATCAGACCAAGTATTCAAAAATATGAAAAGCAACTCAATGACATTACGAATCAAATCAACCAACTCAAAAATCAACAAAATGAAGATAAGTCTTTATTTGATGCCAAACAAATCAGTAAACTATTACAACACATCTTTCAAGATATTAAGCACATGGAAAAATCTCGACTCAAAGCATTGTACCTATCAGTGATTGATCGTATTAATATTAGAAAAGATGACAATCATAAAAAACAGTTCTATGTCACACTCAAACTTAATAATGAAGTAATTAAACAGGTTTTCAATGATACTCCTCTCGACGAAGTGCATCTCAGCACTTCGTCTTTATTTTTACCACAAACCCTATATCTTACTATTTAACTAATAGAACTATTTTTTGACAATAATCTTTCCTATCTTCTTTTACTTATTTTATCTAACTATTTTTGAGAATTCTCTTTATCAATTTCAATAACACTTATCTAATGAGAGAGCGAATTGACAGTATCTATCTACTACTACACGAAGCTTATATTGAAATTGCTAAAGAACATCCCACAATGATTTTTTCTCGGGAAATGATTGGGATTTGCAGATTCGAAGAAGCAGAAGGATTGTGCAAGCACAATCCCAAAATCCCGTTACTTTTTATAAATAAATAATATATATAAGGAAGCAGAGACACAACCCTATCATCAATACTTATAAATAATGAGTTGATTGTTTGTCAAAATAGGCGGAATTTCGGGATTTCCTTGTCATACCAACGTTTGTAGCGGGTTTTTATATGGAATTTTCTCTTATTCCCACCGGGATTCGTAATAAATGACAAATCAAATATATATTATCTCAATGATGTATATGAACTACATCACTATTACACTATCTAGGAGGCAATAATATGAAAACCATCACTCAAGAACTCAAACAATATATGACCCACTTATTCCAACTATCTAATAACGAAGCTTGGGAATGTGAAGCGCTGGAGGAAGCAGCAGAAAATATTCTACCGGAACGTTTTATTAATGATTCTCCACTGGTACAACTCACACTCGAGACTTATACCTACTATAATGATGAGCTACATGAGCTAAGTATCTATCCATTTCTAATGTATGCCAATAACCAACTCATCAGTATTGGTTATCTGGATCATTTTGATATGGACTTTCTGTACCTTACAGATACTCAAAATATCATTATTGATGAACGTCATTTACTAAAACAAGGAGGTCAGGACCATGAATAATTGGATCAAAGTGGCACAAATATCTGTTACAGTCATTAACGAAGTGATTGACATCATGAAAGAAAAGCAAAATGGAGGCAAATAGTATGAAAATCAATCGATACATCACAAGAGGCATTAGTGAACAACTATCTCTAGACCTTCAAATCATACTTTGGAATATGGTAAAAGAAAGAGATAACCACTCTCATACCGATTACCTACACATTTTCAAACTACAAGAAGATGATAATATGTTGTCAGTTACGCATGAACAAGAACAACCCACATACAAATTGGAATATCACTATACAAACGATGAAAAAAATCAAAATGCATTACCTAAGAAAGTCTACGTCATTCGTGAAGATGACGTGGACGCTTTTTATTATGTGATGCTTTTACCAGAAGAATACTAAAGGAAGTGACGATGATGAATACAATCAAAAGTACGATACACACAGAAGCCATATTTAGCGATGATGAACAGCACCGCTATTTACTCAAGAAAACATGGGATGAAAAGAAAGCTGCATGCACAGTGATAACGATGTATCCTCATTTAGACGGTGTATTATCACTCGATCTCACAACTGTTCTTATCCTCAACCAATTAGCTAATTCTGAACAATATGGCGCTGTATATCTTGTAAATCTATTCTCTAATATTAAAAGTCCAGAAAATCTCAAACACATCAAAAATCCATATGATGAGCACACTGATATTCACTTGATGAAAGCGATAAGTGAAAGTGACACAGTGATTCTAGCCTATGGAGCTTATGCGAAGCGGCCAACTGTCGTTGAACGTGTATCACAGGTAATGGAAATGTTAAAACCTCATAAAAAGAAGGTGAAAAAGTTGATAAATCCAGCAACAAATGATATTATGCATCCGCTTAATCCTAAAGCACGTCAAAAATGGACATTGAAATAAAGGATGATTATCTATGAACCATGAAACTAAACAATCAGATTGGCATACAGTTGCTAGTTGTTTAGCATCGCAAAGTTATGTATCAATTGTAAAAGGATTAGTACATCATTTCGCAGCGATTGAAAATGAAGAAATACTTGATAAAATCTATGAAGATTTTATGAATGACGATTGTATTACAACAATACTTAACAATGATTTCCAAGATATTATTAATTATTACTTATCAAAATAAAAATATATTAATTTATTTTTCTAAAATCCTTTTTCGTCCCTCCACCATCTAATAAATTGAGTTTATTGTAAAGTACTTCATTAATTTTTTTGTTGTAAGTTCATACTCAGTTCATAAACTACCGCTATACTTATCTCGTAATTAAAAATAGGGGGAATTAAAATGAAAAGATTAATGTATAGTTCAGCGCTCTATACACTATTAGGGTTATTAAGTGGTCTATTTTATAGAGAAATGACAAAAGCGGAAGATTTTAGCGGTTTTTCTCAATTAAATGTTACACATACACATTTATTAGTACTAGGTACAATTATGTTCTTAATTTTCATGATTATCGAGGGCCAATTCAAATTAACAACTCATACAAAGCTGTTTAACAGTTTCTTTTATATATACCATGTAGGTGTGCTTGTTACTGTGGCAATGCAATTCGTGAACGGTATTTCTACCATTAAAGATCTAAGTGTAAGTCCTGCTATTGCTGGTATTGCTGGTTTAGGACACATATTTTTAACAATTGCGTTTATTCTTTTCTTTATTTTGTTAGGAAAAAGAATAAACAAAAATAAATAATAGTACCTAATTATTGTTTACGTTATTTATCCAAACAATAATCCAGTTGTCCTATGATGATTTTTATTCTTGGAGATTAAAAAATCCTGCAGATGAATAAACATTTATAGGATTTTTAACATTCAACAATGACATTATGTATATACTCAATCTTAAAGCACGTCAAAGTGGACATTAAAATCAAAGAGTATTATCTATGAAACTTGATACTATACAATCAGACTGACGAACAATTACTAATTACCTAGCGTCACAAAATTACATATGATTGTAAAAAAGGATTGGTACATCACTTCACAGCAATTGAAGACAAAGAAATACTTGATAAAATCTATGAAGATTTCACGTAATAATGATTTTCAAAATATTATTAATAATTATTTAACAAAATGAAATGTATATTTCAATAAAACTAGAGCATCCTTCACTTAGCGGTGAGGGATGCTCTATTATTTATTTTTTATTGTTACTATTGACGTATTTATTCTTAATATAAACAAATATGAGAATTTTATAGATTTCATAGTAAGAGTAATAAATCGAGAATAATAAGAAAATGAGAATTAATATGTGATGAATTGTTAAAAAAAGTGTTCACAGTGATGATGACTTATTCGTTATTTATATTTATAATGCAAATATATATGAAGATTTTGGGAGTGGAATTATGAAACTAAGAGCATTAGAATATAGTGATTTACTTTTTGTTCATGAATTAAATAATGAATATTCTATTATGTCTTATTGGTTTGAAGAGCCTTATGAATCCTTAACGGAACTTCAACATTTATTTGATAAGCATTTATTAGATGAATCGGAAAGACGTTTTATTGTTGAAGATGAAAATCAAGTCGTAGGTATTGTTGAATTAGTAGAAATTAATTACATCCATCGTAATTGTGAAATACAAATAATTATTAAACCTGAGTTCAGTGGTAAAGGTTATGCAAAATTCGCATTCGAAAAAGCGATAATTTATGCATTCAATATTTTAAATATGCACAAGATCTATCTATATGTTGATGCAGATAACAAAAAAGCTATTCATATATACGAGTCACAAGGATTTAAAACAGAAGGATTACTCAAAGAGCAATTCTACACTAAAGGTAAATATAAAGATGCCTATTTTATGTCATTATTGAAATCTGAATATATTTTGTAGTATAAAAGATAACTCATATATTCATTTAGGTAGGTTCAAACCTGAATTACTTCTAATAAAATTAAAACGGACTTCTCGCGAATGTCTGTAAGAGGAATAAATTCTTGATAAAATCTACGAGGATTTTATGGATGATGACGCTGTAACAACGGTACTTAATAACGATTTGCAAACAATTATTAATGACTATCTATCAGAATGAAGCTGGTTCTGTTGCAAAGTAAAAAATATAGCTAACCACTAATTTATCATGTCAGTGTTCGCTTAACTTGCTAGCATGATGCTAATTTCGTGGCATGGCGAAAATCCGTAGATCTGAAGAGACCTGCGGTTCTTTTTATATAGAGCGTAAATACATTCAATACCTTTTAAAGTATTCTTTGCTGTATTGATACTTTGATACCTTGTCTTTCTTACTTTAATATGACGGTGATCTTGCTCAATGAGGTTATTCAGATATTTCGATGTACAATGACAGTCAGGTTTAAGTTTAAAAGCTTTAATTACTTTAGCCATTGCTACCTTCGTTGAAGGTGCCTGATCTGTAATTACCTTTTGAGGTTTACCAAATTGTTTAATGAGACGTTTGATAAACGCATATGCTGAATGATTATCTCGTTGCTTACGCAACCAAATATCTAATGTATGTCCCTCTGCATCAATGGCACGATATAAATAGCTCCATTTTCCTTTTATTTTGATGTACGTCTCATCAATACGCCATTTGTAATAAGCTTTTTTATGCTTTTTCTTCCAAATTCGATATAAAATTGGTGCATATTCTTGAACCCAACGGTAGACCGTTGAATGATGAACGTTTACACCACGTTCCCTTAATATTTCAGATATATCACGATAACTCAATGCATATCTTAGATAGTAGCCAACGGCTACAGTGATAACATCCTTGTTAAATTGTTTATATCTGAAATAGTTCATACAGAAGACTCCTTTTTGTTAAAATTATACTATAAATTCAACTTTGCAACAGAACCAAAAACAAACACAAAATGAGTATGATCCACAATTAGAGAAAGAACGAGAAGCCTTTTTAAAACAGCTCCAAACCGATTGGGAAGAATAATAAAAGTAGATGAATTTTTACAAATAGTATCTGCTGATGTATACTGAAGGTAACAAGTGAAGTATGGTTCGCCATATGTCAAAACCCCACTGCCGACCAAAGCAAAGTGGGGTTTTTTATTTATCTTTTTAGGTTATCTGTAATGTAGTTCGCAACTACACCAGCAATAACAGATAAGATAAATGTTCCAACAAGTGAGAGTATCGTTAACGCCATATGCACACCTCCTTTGTGCACGGAAGTGCCTTTCTATTATAAATTATTAATAGAAAGGATGATATGATGAAACGGATTAAATTAAATTTCTTTGATTTAGATGAAATTAGTAGTAGAGAGTTTGATTTCTCAGTTTTAATCATTATGTTATGTATCGCATTTAGAAATTACTTCAGAGGTTATGGTTTTGCTATTCATTTAACTTCCGACTTATTTTTTGAAATGACATTGCTATTACTCCCAGTATCACTTTTACTCTTAAATAAAAAGACAAATGAAGAAATCGCTAATACATTAAAAAGTAATATACCTCTCATCTTTCCAATTTTAGGGGGTATGTTTTATATAGGTATAGGGAGATTTTTAATATATCTCGCTCACAAGATCCCAATCATTGACTTCATATTTAGTCTTTTTGGATTAGTCATGTTAATTGCTGGTATTATAAACATTTTAATTTCAATATTAATATTCGTTACAAAACAACGCGTAAAACAATCAGCGTCTAAAAAATAGACGCTCTTCAACTGAATAAAGATACAAAAATTCTCTTAATGAAAATACATGAAAACGTGTGGTTAAGGGTATGTATAAAATATGAATAATCGATAATCCAAACACAAAGGGACAAACGCTGAAATGACGGCGTTTGTCCCTTTTGGTTTAGTTAACATAATAAAGTGTTATAGGTAGTAGATTTGTATAACATATCCATTCTTATAAAGAGGTTTATCTATATATTGTTATACTAAAATATGATTAGTATTGGTTAATAACCATATCTGTATAGTCTTCTTCTTTTATTATTCGAATTTGATTATTACTCGATTCATGCTCTACTCCCCATACTTTCGACCGTTTAAAAATCAACAAATCACAAAAAACCAATAATATTAGAATACATATTCCTTTGCAAAACTTCATAACATCTCCCCTTAAATACCATTCTTTCTATGGTATATTTTAATAATTTTTAACTGGCTTTTTAGCCAATAATGCACAAACTAAACCAATAATGGGGAAAATAATCATCATATAAATAGTTAATGAATAGGATTGGAAAATATCATGACCTAGGCCTAATGGTAATGGTCCTAAAGAGGAACCAATCACTAGCATAGTTGATCCAATTCCATTTATACTCCCTACATGCTTACGTCCAAAGTAGTTAGCCCAAACAATATTGGTTCCAATTCTTTCTAGACCGTTCGCAATTCCCCATATGATTCCAAATAGAATAGCTAAAGAATATATTGAGGAAACTTCTGTACGGCTCCATCCAAATGTTTGAATATATTCATCAATAAATGCTGCGTTTGAATAAGTTTGGCCAGGGCCAGAGAAGAAAACTGTCAAACCAGCAATAAATACAATAACCCAACCATAATAGAAATTTTTGGTTTTCATCTAATATTCACCTCTAAAATAAAACTCAATCCTTTCACGGATTGAGTTAGACAGACTATTTTACAATAACAACGGGAATTTCTGAACGTTTTGCTACTTTGTGACTGACGCTACCTAACACCATTTCTTGCAAACTATTTAATCCACGTGTTCCCAAAACAATAGCCTGAAATTCTCCACTATTTGCAACTGAAACAACTGTGTCCGCAGGAACACCATGTGCAATTTTCATTTCATATTTCACATTATGCTCTACAAATAACTCAGTGATATGAGAGAGTTTGTCTTCTCTTTCATTCGTCAAACTGGAACTTTGTTTACCATGTAAAACATCTGTTTTCGACTCCTCAACATCTACAACTGTAAGAATAGTAACAACAGTATTATCATCTATAAAATTTAAAACTTCTTTTGCTGAACGCAAACTATTTTCTGACCCATCTGCTGCTAATAAAATTGATTTATACATAAATAACGCTCCTTTAGTTTAAATGATTTTCATTTAGTTGGCTTAACTCTGAAACAATTTTACGACTATCTGAATTTAATTTTTCTACACGAACAATATTATTTTTTTCTTCGAATTTTCGTACTATCGTGTCAATTGCATCGACTGCAGAATCATCCCATAAGTGTGCATTATTGAAGTTTAATTCTATGGTACTATTTTTAATATCGAAGTTAATTTGATCCATCATAGAGTCAATAGAAACAAAGAAGATTTGTCCTTTAAAAGATAATCGATTTATTTTACCGAATTCTTCAGAAATTACTTCTACTTTTGAAATTTTAGTAGCAAAGAATAAAGCGCTGAAAACGACCCCTGCAACAACACCTATAGCTAAGTTATGAGTCATTAAAACGATAATCATCGTAATGAGCATAACAACTGCATCTGTTTTCGGTGCTTTTTTAATATATTTAAAAGAATTCCAATCAAATGTACCAACAGAAACCATAACCATAATACCTGCTAAAATTGGCATTGGAACCTGCACTACGAGTCCTCCAAGTACAATAATCATAAATATAAGTACGATACCGGCTGTAAATGTAGACAATCTACTGTTTGCTCCTGATTTAACATTGATGACCGATTGACCAATCATGGCACAACCACCCATACCACCAAATAAACCGGTGATCATGTTAGCGATACCTTGACCACGTGACTCTCTATTTTTACTACTATAAGTATCTGTAGCATCATCTACAATTTTAGCTGTAAGTAAGCTTTCTACTAAACCTACAATAGCCATAGATAAAGAGTAAGGGAAAATAATTTGAAGTGTTTCTAAATTAAAGGGCACATTAGGGATTAAAAAGTGAGGTAAAGCTTGTTTAATATTCCCTAAATCTCCGACAGTTCTCACGTCAGAACCTGTATACATATAAAGGGCAGTCAACACGATAATAGCTATTAATGGTGCAGGTATAGCTTTAAAAAATCTTGGAATTATATATACAATGAGTAACGTGATAATTACATATATATATGTTGAAATTGATATTCCAAAGATATGTTCTATTTGAGACATAAAAATCATTATTCCTAGGGCATTTACAAACCCAATCATGACGGAATGAGGTATAAATTTCATTAGACGACCAACTTTAAGTAGTCCTAAAATTAATTGGATTAACCCCATTAGTATAGTAGCAGCTAGAAGATACTCTACACCGTAATCTTTCACAAGTGGAACAATTAATAAGGCAATAGCCCCTGTTGCACCTGATATCATTGCTGGTCTGCCACCTACAATAGCAGTAACCACAGCAATAATGAACGAAGCATATAAACCAACCATTGGATCTACACCTGCAATAATTGAAAATGCAATAGCTTCAGGGATTAAAGCTAAAGCAACTACAATACCGGCAAGTATATTTTTTCCTGGCTGGTTAAGCCATTCATTTTTTAATTTTTCAACCATAACTTACTCTCCTTTTTATTTAATTATATTGTAAAGTATAACAGAAAAGTTTCATATGTATACCCGTTAATGAAACTTTATGTTACACTTCACCTACAGGGTGGTGCAATTAAATGAAATACGGTTATATTAGACCCGTTACAATAAACGACAATTTAAATGAACAAAAAAAGAAAATAGAAAATCATACAAATGAAATTGTTGAAGAAATTCATGCTAATAATAAGAAGAGGAATATATTAGATGTTCTTTTAAATGAAAAATTAGTTTCTGGAGATATGTTATACGTTACGGATTTATGTATTCTTGCAGATTCTACGAAACATTTAGTAGATATATTAGATTATCTTTCTCAGGAGGATATATCTTTATATGTTATTAATTTAAATCGTTATATTTATAAAGACATCAAAGGTGAATTTATAGAAATATTACATGATATCACAGACTTCCAAAGTGACATTGTCAAATTTAGAACTCGTTTAGGTTTAGAAAATTATGCAAAAGAAGGAAAAAACTTAGGAAGACCCAAAAGAAACGACAAAAATCTTAGTGATGCTATTGAAATGTATATGAGTAAAAAATACACTTTAAATGAGATAAAAGAACAGACAAATATAAGTAGAGCAACTTTGTATCGTCATCTAGATAAATAAGAGGTGATGAACGTTGTTAAAACAAGATTTAATGTATAGTGTACTGTTATCGATTAAAGAAGGAGAAAGTGTAGATTTTAAAACCTTAAATGTGAGTGAAAAAACTTTTTTATTAGCACTCGAGAGTATAGCGAGACAAGATTTAGCTGAAAATGTAGAATTGTTTTATAATAAATGTTTTCCGATTTGTGGGACAACACGATACGCAGAGTTAACAGAAAAAGGACATAAAAATATTTCTGAATATCAAATAGAATATAAGTATTAATAACTGTAAAAATTTGATTAAAACATAGAAAAAAAGAATATTTAATACGCATAACACCTTAATAAATAATCTTTGCTTTTCAGAACTTCATTTATGAGCAACCATATTTTTGGTTGCTGGTGTTTTGATTTTGAATTTGGTTTTGAACTATGAGTGGCTAGCATTTTGCCACTCATTTTTTGCGTTAGCAAAAACATAAAGGGTATGGGATATAATCCCATCAAGTACGGCGTGCTAGAACGAAGTGGATAGCAAAGCCAGTGCTTGCCAAACCACATAACGACTTGATAAATTTTGCTTTACCCTGTAAAGTAAAATTATATTAAGGAGTTATCTTTCGTAGAAAGCGTGGTGGGATGTATGAGCGAACAAAACACATTTGTGGCTAGCGACGAAACTGTTGGGCGAAACCGTAAACCCAACCGTAAGGCGCCGAAACAAATTAGTTTTCGTGTGAGCGAATCCGAATATTTAAAGTTACAACAATCAGCTGAAACTTTAAATATGAGTGTGCCTGCATTCGTTAAGAAGAAGGCACAAGGTGCCCGATTGGTCGCACCCAAATTGGATCAAGCAACGCGACAATCGGTAGCAAAAGATTTGAGTATGTTAGGCGCAAATGCCAATCAGATTGCCAAATATTGTAATCAACATCAACATGAAGCACCGAACTATGAAGCATTAGAACGCAATATCAGTGAATTACGTGAAAGGCTTGATGAGGTATGGAAAACACTAAAGGAACAATGATTGTAAGTGCGATATTATTAGTTGTTTGTTTAGCAATTGCCAGTTTTTTAATTTTCCATGAACAACAAATTTTTCCAAGTTTGATTTTTTTAGGATTAGCTTTTATTGATGGCACTAAATTTTATCTGTCTTATCAAAAATTGAAAGAACGTGATCATCATGGCGACAACTAAATTAAGTGCGACTAAATCAACGTCACGGGCCATTAATTATGCTGAAAAACGCGCGGTTGAAAAAAGTGGTTTAAATTGTGATGTCGACTATGCCAAATCGAGTTTTAAAGCTTCTCGTGAGTTATATGGTAAAACCGATGGGAATCAAGGGCATGTCATTATCCAATCGTTTAAACCTGGCGAAGTCACGCCCGAACAATGTAATCAATTAGGCTTAGCACTCGCTGAAAAGCTCGCACCGAATCATCAAGTGGCGGTCTATACGCATGCAGATACAGACCATGTACACAATCATATTGTGATTAATTCAATTGACCTCGAGACAGGTAAGAAATTCAATAACAATAAACAAGCGTTACGTAATGTCAGAAATTTCAATGATGAGGTTTGCATGGAACATGGTTTAAGCGTGCCAGAAAAGGACACAGCACGCTTACGTTATACGCAGACAGAAAAAGCGATTGCTGACCCTAATACGAAATCAACAGCCCAATATTCATGGAAAGATGAGATTAGAGAGGCGATAGACCAATCACAAGCAACGAATATGGATGAATTCAAAGACCATTTAAACCAATATGGTATTGAAATTGAACGTGTCACACCCAAAAGCATTACCTATCGACACTTAGCCGAAGATAAAAAGGTGCGTGGGCGTAAACTCGGCGAAGATTACAATAAAGGAGGTATCGAAGATGGCTTTGAAAGACAAATTCAACGACGGAGACAACAAGAACGAGACTCAGACACCGAATGCCAGCCAAAACGACCAACTTCAAGTCGTGATGAATCAACTGAACGAGATACAGGCGTCACTCAATCAGATTGGGACCAATTCGCCCAAGACACAAATGAGCTTGAGCGTAGCAGACAAGCTGCAGAATCAGCAAGACTTGCTGATGAAAAGGCTCGAAGAGATCGAGAAGAGAGAGAACGAGCGAAACAAGCGTCACGACGAATTATTAACAACGATCGAGACCACGGCCTCGAACTTTAATCAAGCGACTGAAATCACACAAAAGCGTTTTATCAGTGTAGCGAAACACTATATTGAACGCATTAATAACGATAATTTAAAACAAGATTTTCAAACAGCCATCCAAGAAGAATTGAAAGATGTAAAAACAGACACACATAAGGCGATTGAGCAGTTACAAACCAATCAAGCAGAACTGCAACAAGCGAATAACGATTATAAAGCAACCATGGATGAACGTATCAAGCACAACGAAACAGCTGTTAAACAATATGATCAAGCGTTTCATCGTTTAACCAAAGGCATTACAGCGATGTTTTTTATTATTGCTTTAGTCATGGTCACATTTTTAGTCTTAAGTCCCTTAGGCGACTGGTTAGGTGTGCAACATTTTTATGAATGGCTGAACTATGTCCTGAAAACAGGTCATTCAGCATGGCGTTATTTCATACTTATTTTCTATCTTGTTCCTTATGCTTTATTTGGAGGACTTATATATGCCATTTTAAGCGTGTATAAGCGCATTTAATATAAATGTTGAATAAAAACCACATTTGAGGTAATAAAAAAGCTGTATCAAGCTTAAAATAGCTTAGAAATGAAAAGAGAAATAAAAAGTAACACACGCCATTATGCCGAGAAAATTTATTGTGCATTGAGAAGAACCCTTAATTAAACTGTTTCGACGAATGTCGGTATAGCGTGAGCTATGAAACCGACGAGTCGACAGTTTTTGGGTTTATTAAGGGTTCAGAGGCTCAATGTCAATAAAGCAATTGGAATAATGCATTAAAGTTATATTACTTATTGCTTTTTTAAATAATAAAAACCAACCACAAGTGTGGTTGGTTTCCTTTTTGTCTTTTGAATTTGTGAGGGGCAAATTGCCCCGAACTTTTTAATATCTTTTTATAAATCTTTTTAAAACCTTTTTAGGAGGGATTTGATCCTCAGAGTGACAACGGATTTGAGATGTTAAAGGCAACCAATCATTAAACTAAAGGCAACCAATCATTAAACTAAAGAAACTTTTTTTATATTAGGTTTCTTTATGTTATTATTGTTTATAAAATAGTTATTATAAGTATTTTCAATTAAAGTTAATAGGAATCTTTATTCTATAAAGGTTTCTTTTAGATTGGAGTGGAGTTAGTTGAGTGGAGAAACAGTAGTATATAAAAATGATATGAATTTAGTTCCATTGAGAAAATTTAATAATACTGAAGTTAATTTATTTTTTACTTTGTGTAATAAATTAAAAGATAAAGGCAATTTGACTGTTAATGTGCCATTTGAAGAATTAAAAGAATTAAGTAATTACTATAGTCATGATAAAAAGCTTTTTATTCAAGATTTAGAAAAATTCTATGATAAAGTTTTCTCTTTAACATATAGAGAAGAAACTGAGAATGTTATTAGAAAATTTATTCTTTTTACTAAAGTAGAAATTTATAAAGATAAAGAGTATGTGGCTATTGGTGTTAATCCAGATTTAGAACATATTATTAATTCATTAACTAGTAACTTCACTAAATTTGAACTTAGAGAAATGACACACCTTAAATCTACATATTCTAAGCATATGTTCAGAATACTTAAGCAGTATAAACATACTGGCTATGTAAAAATTAAAATTGATGATTTTAGAGAACGGCTAGATATTCCTAATAGTTACCGTATGACAAATATTAATCAAAAAGTATTAGCCCCTATCATTAAAGAATTAGGCTTCATTTTTAATAATCTTAATATCAATAAAATAAAGGCAAAAAAAGGACGTAAAATTGAATGGTTAGAGTTTACTTTTGATGCTGAGAAACGTATTCACAGTAAACGACAGCCACAAATGGTGAATATAGGTAAGTCACGACAATATATCAGTCGTGAGAAAACACCAAAATGGTTAGAAGAACGCACATATGAAAAACAAGGTTCTGTTGCAAAGTAAAAAATATAGCTAACCACTAATTTATCATGTCAGTGTTCGCTTAACTTGCTAGCATGATGCTAATTTCGTGGCATGGCGAAAATCCGTAGATCTGAAGAGACCTGCGGTTCTTTTTATATAGAGCGTAAATACATTCAATACCTTTTAAAGTATTCTTTGCTGTATTGATACTTTGATACCTTGTCTTTCTTACTTTAATATGACGGTGATCTTGCTCAATGAGGTTATTCAGATATTTCGATGTACAATGACAGTCAGGTTTAAGTTTAAAAGCTTTAATTACTTTAGCCATTGCTACCTTCGTTGAAGGTGCCTGATCTGTAATTACCTTTTGAGGTTTACCAAATTGTTTAATGAGACGTTTGATAAACGCATATGCTGAATGATTATCTCGTTGCTTACGCAACCAAATATCTAATGTATGTCCCTCTGCATCAATGGCACGATATAAATAGCTCCATTTTCCTTTTATTTTGATGTACGTCTCATCAATACGCCATTTGTAATAAGCTTTTTTATGCTTTTTCTTCCAAATTCGATATAAAATTGGTGCATATTCTTGAACCCAACGGTAGACCGTTGAATGATGAACGTTTACACCACGTTCCCTTAATATTTCAGATATATCACGATAACTCAATGCATATCTTAGATAGTAGCCAACGGCTACAGTGATAACATCCTTGTTAAATTGTTTATATCTGAAATAGTTCATACAGAAGACTCCTTTTTGTTAAAATTATACTATAAATTCAACTTTGCAACAGAACCAAATATAATCTATTTGGTTTATTAAGGCCAACACGCTCTTGAGTTAATAAATTAAAATTTACTAACTCTTTTTTCAATTTTATGATTTTTTGTTCTCCATAACCTAAGTACTCACACAAATGTTTATTACTGAAAATAAAGTAAATGTTATTATTTCTATCTACCCATTCATTTTGGATGGATAATTCGAAACGATCTTTTAATAATGCATACATAATTTTGGCTTCTGCTGACATTTTCTTAAAATATGCATCTTCGAACAAATATTTAGGCAGTTGGTAAAATCTTTCAGTTTTTACTTGTGATAAATTGTATTTCTCAAAATTGGGCATAATAAAAACCTCATTTCCACTTTTTGGATAGAGGTAATAAAACAATTTTTACGTAGGTTATATGTTTTGTACTTGCACTTATATGATTAGATATATATAATACAAGTATCAAAAAATTATATAAACAGACGAATGCGAATCGTTTTATTACCGAGAGTCGATGCTACGCCAATAGTATCGACTCTTTTAATATTCACAAAGTAATATTAACACTTTTAAGATTGTATATAAAGCTTTTTAAGTTTAGTTGAAAGAACATTGTAACTTTAAAATGATAAAAATTCACTACTTTAGTACCTAATTAGCCACCTATAGAAGTTTTTAACGGCTAATTAGGTACTAAAGTAGTGAAATAGGTAGTAAATTTAGATGTCGAAAGATGAAAAAATATTTGTTAGGTGGTAAAATTTAGGTACCAATTTATGTACCTAAGGATGAATGTTATGAAAACTATTAAAATGGTTGCTGATGAATTGAATGTAACTAAACAAACTATTGTTAATAATGCTAAAAACTTAAATATATCTTTTAAAAAAGAAAATGGAATTAATTATATTAATGATAATGATTGTTTAAAAATTATAGAAAAGATCACTAAGAAAGAAAGGACAATGCAAAATAAAGAATCAATAAAAAAAGAAAGATTTAATGAAAATACTGCAGAGTTTGAAAAGCATATATACAATAATTCAAATAGTTTTGAGTCATTAAAAACAAAAGTAAATGAATTAGAAAAGCAAATAGAAATCTTTGAAACTAGAGCTAAAAATGATGAAAAATATATTGAGAATTTAACTAAACAACTAGATCAACAAAATAGCAATGTTAATACATTAAATAAACTGTTGGAGAATCAACAAATATTAGCTTTAGAAAGTAATAAAAAGATTCAAAAACTAGAAAACCAATTAGAAGAAGAAAGACAGCTTAATTACTCTTTTGATACAGCGACTAATGATAGACAAAGCATTAATCCGCAAGAAGCAACTTTTACTGAAGAATATAAAAATAGCAACCAACAACAAAAGAAAATACAACCAATAGAAGCAGAATTAAATCATAAGGGCATAACTAAAGCGAAAAAGGATGACAGTGAAAACGAAGACGTATTAAAGAGAGATGATAAACTATCTGAAGAAATAGAGAGTGGACCTGAGGACAGGGAAGTAGAAACACCTAAAAAGGGGTTTTGGAGTCGTTTGTTTGGTAGCTAAAATAATTAATTAGGCACTAAAAGTTTATAACTTTTAGTGCCTTCTATATAGTGAGAACTTCTGGTAATCATCGATTATGTTAACCAAACAAAAAGCCATAAATGCCGTCATATAGGCATTTATGGCTTTTTACTTTCATTATCTTTTATGCATCTTTTATACATCGTTGATTTGACGCGTTTTCATTCTTTTGCATTGGCAAGTATTTTGTATCTTTATTCAGTTACTATTTCTTTTCTCCAACCTAACAAACCATCTTTAACTCTAATAATATGTTTGCCACGCCAGGCACTTCTTACTTCGAAATAATACCATTCCCCGTTTTTGTTGAGGAAATAAATATCTTGATAACCTTCTTTAATGACATATTTTGTAGCTTCTTATCTTTGATCGCCAAACATTATCAATCCCACCCTTATATTTATTTATCTTTAATATATAACAACATTTATTAATATTCATGTTATTTCATGGAAGAAGAGATTTGTTATAATGTGAAGGTCGTCTATCTCTCAGACGTCAATTCGGCGTAGAGAGGAGGTGCGATTTATGAATGAAATTCTTGTTCACATCATGACAACGGCAATCAGTGGTTGTCTCGTTACGTTATTTGGTTATTGGCTCCATAAACGTGATAAAAAATAATATAGACGATTAAAGCCAATTCACCAAAAAACCCCGAACTACGGCGAATAGTTCGGGGTTTGGTGCGTTTACAAACGAAATTCTTGTTACTTTTAGTATATATTTCATATTGCCTTTTGTAAACTCTTCTATTCTTATCAATACATTTCAAGGTGTCGTAAAAATACTTTCCTTTTTCATATTGCCTGATGTGCATTAAATTTTGATTTTAAAATCAACCCATGAACGAATGAATGGCCCAAACTAAAAATCCGGCAACAGGAAAGAAAAGCCACCAAAAATCATAAAGAAAATCAACTATGGAAGGTGCCCTGTTACTCTCTCTATAATTTCCCTCTAAAATAACTTTTTTAAAACGTGCATCTCCTTTAATTAAATGCTCTAAAGAGATTCCAAATAAATCGCTCATAGCAATCAAAATATCTAAGGAAGGATAGTTTTTGGCACTTTCCCATTTAGAAACACTTTGTCTGGAAACCTTTAATATATTGGCTAATTCCTCTTGAGACCATCTTTTTAATTCTCTCTGTTCTTTTATAGCTTCAGCTAATTTCATAAAATCACTCCTTAACTCAAACTATAATTAAAATAATTGAAAAGTCACGATACTTTTAGTTAACCAACTCGCAACGAAAAGTTGCGTTATTCCCAATTCAGTTCAAGTTGTTTTAAAAAATCCTCTCGTTCTTTCTCTAATTGTGGGTCGTAATCTTTTTGAGGTTGCTTTTCATATGACCGTTCTTCTAACCATTTAGGCGTCTTTTCACGCCTCACATATTGTCTTGATTTATCTATCTTGGACATTTGAGGTTGTCGTTTGTTATGAATGCGTTTCTCAGCGTCAAATGTGAACTCTATCCATTCAATTTTACGCCCTTTTTTCGCTTTGATTTTATTGATAGTAAGATTATTAAATATAGAACCTAATTCAATAATAATAGGTTTAAAAACATTTTTGTTAATATCAGTCATACGATAAGATTTAGGTATATCTAAACGATTTTTAAAATCATCGATGTGAATTTTTAAATAGCCTGTATGTTTGTATTGTTTAAGTAATCTAAACATATTTTTAGAATATGTAGATTTAAGCCTAGTCATTTCTTTTAATTCAAATTTTGTAAAATTATTAGTAATTGAATTCAATATGTGTTTTAAATTTGAAGAAGTTGATATTTCTAGATATTGTTCTCGCTTATGGATTCTATAATGATTGAATAAAACGAATCTTTCTATTACATCATCATCTTCATATCTAATGGTTAAATTCAACATCTTTTTATACACATTATCTAAATCATTAGCAAATCTATTAATATTACGTGTTTCTGGACTATAATTACTTAATTTTTTTAATTCATCAAAAGACAAACGTAATGTATTAGTATCTTGCTCTTTTAATTTATTACACATCGCAAAAAATAAATTAATTTCAGTAGCTGTAAATCGCCTTAATGGAACTAAATTCATTTCATTTTTATATACAACTGTCTCTCCTGTCATGATACAGCCCCCCCTTTATTACGAACCTAAAGGAGTATCGTTTGAATATACACTCCCATTTGAAAACTTTTATTCACAATAAACTACTTTATTATCAATGTCAAACCATAAAAGGAGTACAACTTTTTAAAACACTCCTTTTATGTGGCAAAAACACTCCTTTAGGCATTGAAATCCCTTGTTGCTCTAGGTCTGAACAAGCCCCTAAAAAGGTTTTTAAAAAGATTTATAAAAATATATTAAAAAGTTAGAGGGGGGCTACCTATTTTTCATCCTAAAAAATAATTAACCTCAAACAAATGCATTTAAATATCTATTTTTATAATGTATAACCATCTTCTCTATCTTCTTTAAAAATGATTTCTCATTCTTGTGCTTGATATTTCTTCTTAAAGAACTGTTCATCATTGTTATCTATCGTCATTACTTCACGTATTTTAGAATTGTCTAAATGATTATCAATATGATTTATTAGCGTATGATAACGCTCTTCTTTCATCATACTTTTAATGATTTTAAAAACTTGATTGAATAACTTAAGCGTATAATTTAGTTCTTTATCTTTCTTTTCATTCTCTGACAACAAATAATTATAACGTTGTGCTAAATCATTAAATTCTTCAACCAGCTTTTCATTTTCCATATGGACACTAGTCAATTCATTAACTAAACTTTCATTTTGTTTCTCTGATTTTTTTAATGACTTCCCACTTTTAATCCATTCATAATCATCTAATATCATCTGTGCTGCTTTAATTTGTTTAGTGTATTTTTCAAAATAAGTTTTAGTAATTACAATATTGCCTGTTTCTTGCTTCTCTTTATGAAACCATCCACCTACATTTTTAGTTTTAATTTCATACATGACACTCAGAAGCTTTTTAAGCGTATCTAATGATTTTTGGTAGTTTTATATCAATTTATCATTTTCTCACTTTAAATGATCCTCTATTTGCTTCTCGCGCATATACATTTGTTTATGATATTCTGTTTTTTGTTTATAGCCGCTAACTTGATCATGTTTTTCTTTTGTAAGTTGTCTAGAAATTCCTCGTTTTAAATCATAGCCTTGCTTATTAATATACGTATTGAATCTATCTTGGAATTCGGTTAATGCTTTTTTATTACCTACAACTTCTTTCGCACTTAAACGTCCATCTTTAGTAATAGGAATTACGCCATAATGCATATGTGGTGTTATCTCATCCATATGTACTGTCGCATATAAAAGATTTTCTTTACCGTATTCTTCTTCCAAGAACGCTTTAGCATGCTTAAAAAACTATTTTGTCTCTTCTTCAGATAATTGATTAAAAACACATTATCTGATGTAATTAATCCATCAATATGTTTAATGGCATCTGTTCTAATTTTGCGTTTCCCTTTATAATTTTTTTCGATTTTCTCATCAATTTTTTTATTAAAATCAAACTTAGTATCATTGACTAAATCATAGTTTAAATATGACTTACTTAAATCAATATCTATATTTTCATAATTTTTATTTTCTCTTTGAATACCTCTTGTATTTGTTTTTGATTTCACTTTAACAACTCGAATAATTGAATAAGACATAATAAATCAACTTCCACTGCATATGATTATAACACCTAAACACAGAAAAGTTTTAACATACTAGACTTATTAAAAACCAAATAAGTCATTAAAAACGTGTGCTCTGCGAGGCTTGTTTTTTGTCATCACAAAAAAGGACTGGAAAATCCAGTCCTTAAATTAAAAAACTCAAAAGTAATGACTAATCATATTTCATATTGTTTTTTCTCTATGTATGGCTATACCTATCAATATTTCTTAACTTCTAAGCTCAGAAATATTGACTATGACATCAAATCGTTTCGCAAGCTCTAAATCATGCGTTACGACAATCATAGTTTTATTTTCATCAAGTAGCTTCAATAATAAATCAATAACTATTTTTCCATTTTTCGTATCTAGTGATCCAGTAGGTTCATCAGCTAAAATGATTTTCGGATCTTTTAATATTAATCTTGCCAATGCTACTCTTTGTTGTTCACCACCGCTTAGAGAACTAACAATTCTCTTGATATCTAAATCTAGGCCGACCTTTTTTAATACTTCTTTCTTTAAGTTCATATTATCTTTTTTATTCTTTTTGAACTTTAGGGCTAAACCTAAATTTTGACTGATTGTTTGATTTTCAAGTAAAGCAAAATTTTGAAACAAATACCCTAACGTATATCTATAAAAATCGACTTTCTTTTTTAGTAACTTATCTTCAATATATATGCTTCCTTGTGATACATCTTCGAACCCGGCGATTATGTTAAGTAAAGTAGATTTTCCAGCGCCACTTTCTCCAACTAAAGCATATGATTTTCCTTTTTCAAAATTAAAGTTACATCCGTCTAAAATGTTTTTATTACCTTTTTTTACAAAAACATTTTCAAGTTTTATCACTATCGGTCACCTCATTTTAAAAAGCTAGGAATATCTTTTGTAATGTATTCTATCGAACGCACATATTTCCCTTTATGATTTACTTTCACATATTCTTTTGTAGGATCATAACCTAAAAAATCCAATTTATAACTCTTTTTTTCTCCATTTTTAGAGTATACAGTTATATTTCTATAGTCCTGGGTATCTTTTGGAACTTTGGCATAAGATACTTTTTCTTTTAACAGTGGGTTAAAACGATCTAAATGCTCATTTCTAACCAATAACAGACTAAGTATGATGATTAATAGTACAATTGTTACAATAATTAAAGTTCTTTTCATTGTTTAAATCTCCCTCATTAAATCTTTAAAGTATTTTTCAAGATATTTAATATAAGCAATTTGAAGTAAATGTTGAATAATAGCAATAGACATTATTATGAATAGTAATATCTTTGAACCAAATAAAATATGCGTAGTGTAAGCTAACATAATAGAAAGTAAAATAGAAATTGTTAAATAACGTACATTACTGCTGAATAATGAATAACCATGAATTTTTCTTAATAATAGTTGCTTTTTATTCCAGCTAAAATATTGAATTGTTTCAAATACAGTAGCTATCAAAAGAATGAAAACGTTAATAATAATAGTAACTATTGTTATTATCATTTTTGTTTTCGTTTCATTTAATTCATTTAACACAGAATCCTTGTAATTAGTTATACCGCTAATTTCTTCTTCTAGGTGATTATCTTTAAGCAACTGTTTAAGTGTATCTAAATCTTTAAATAGATATCCACCTTGAGAAACAGCAGCTAAATAAAAATCTCCTGTTAAATCGTCAGGTGTCAACAACATTACTATTGGAGAATCTAGATATCCAAATTTCAAATTAGTTGTGCGATCAAAAGAAAAAACAGATACGTTTTTTGACAGTACTTGCACATCTACTTTTTTGTTTTGTTGCTTTTGAAAGTCAATCCATCCTTGGTGATTTTTTTGAATTTCAGATTTTTGATATTGTAACCTTGGAGGAATAAACACGTTTATTTTATCCGAATGATTGACAATCATTTTAAAATCATGATTTATATTTTTATAGAAATTCAGAAAATTGTTATTGATAAAAAAGACATTGCCATTTTCAGGAATGTAATTGTTTTTATCGGGATTGGCTATATTATTATTCTTTAAAAGCAATCCACCAAGTTGTTCGCTTTTCTTAATTAAATTGTATATATTAGTTTCTAAAATTTGTTTTTCTTCTGAATTTCTAATATTAGGAGAAATCTCTAATGTATAGTAATTATCTAACTTTTGCCAGATTTTTTCAGAGTCATATATATTCTTTAACTTCGTATAAGCATTTAAATTTTGTGCCAGTAAAAAAGATAGTATTAGCACCATGATACATTTGGTGAAGGTACCCATAAATATTGAAAACTTATATCCTTTTTTCCCTTTTAAGGTTAATGGAATACTTAACTTCAAAAGAAGACTATACGAAATCAGCCACAACAATGTAGTAATACAAGCAAAAACAAAAAGCAACACGATAAATCTACGAATAAACATTAAGAAATCCAATTCTAAATTGGCTATATGAATGATTAATATATTAGCAATAAAGAAAATAGTGGTAAGTACTAGCCAATAAATGATTTTTATATGAATATTATGAAAAATAATGCGTGTAGTTGAAAAGCCATGTAGCTTTTGAATAGCATAAAATTTCAAATTATATCCTCTGTCATATAAGAAGTACAAAAGATATAATACGCCTAAGAATATGAAAGGCACTAATAAATCATTATCTATGACTAATTCAAAAAATAATATGTTTCTATTTATGTATTCAACTTCAGATGTTAAACCAGCTTTTTTTAATTCACTCGTAAGCTCTTCTACATTGAAATGTTCACCAATAATATAATACTTTCCTTTTATCTCTCTGTTTAATAAATCTGATGGAGTTAAAAGTGATGTTTTATTACGTATAAAGTCAGAATTATTTCGTTTTGAGTTGAAAACAAAAAATTCTTTTTTATTATCAAAATCTTTAACGGATTTAATTATTTGTATATTTTGATTTTTGGCGCCTGATTCAATGACATCTAACACTTTTGATTTACTGTTAGATTTATCCCAATTAGAGATTGTTAAAATATTGGAACTTTCAGGTATAATTTCTTCATTTTCTTTGAAGAAAAATAAAAATAATAGCCCTGAAATTAATAATAAAGTACTAAAATCTAAAAATAATTTGAATTTTTTCATATTGCCTCTTTCAAGAGAATAGACAGAATTAAGTTTACTTAATTCTGTCTATTCTCCTTAATTAATATATGTAATTAGTGAAGACTATAAAATGTTTTGTTTCCACCCCAAGCCTTTGGAGCAGATGCCTTAGATTGAACACCAGGTCGAGCAACACCACTAAAAGATGAATATTTCCCTACTGCTGTTGAACCATGATTTCTTTTATTGTGACTATAATAAGACCATACGTAATGTTTTCCAATACCATGGCTCCAAACACCACCAGCTACATGTACTGTTGCAGCTTCAGCTTTATAAGTTACACCTAATAAAGTGCCGAATAAGATTGTACTAGCAATACAACTAGAAACAAATTTCTTTTTCATAAAAACACCTCCATTTAATATTCTTTATTTATTATAGCAAAAATAAATAAAATAGATAATGAGTAAAAATAATCTAAAAGTGTTTTTTTGCTCTGTTGCTTGTTTTGTTCATCTATATATAATATTAATTCTATTATCCTTAAATTAACTATCATTAAACAACGATATGACAATGTATAATAAATACAATTTCACTACCTATAATTCAACATTATGTAAACTAAAGTATTTCAAATAATTAACTGTATTAATACTCTCATCATGATTGCGTTATAAACGTTCGTTAATGAGAAAAAGAGAGGGCATATTGTATATGGCACAAATTTTGTTCTTTAAATGGCAAAACACCTCTTATTAACTAAATAAGAGGTGTTTATGATTATCTCAATTTAAACTTTTCTATAGCTAATTTAATCTCGTCTCTAACACGTTGGAATTCTGACCATTCTTTACCTGCTGGATCATCAAAACCCCAATGCTCTTTTTTAACGTTTGGTGGTAAAATAGGACAATTATTGTCTGCATCACTACATAACGTTACGACCAAATCTGATTGTTTTAAAATATCATTATCAATCAAGTCTGACGTATGGTTTGATATATCAATATCTACTTCTTTCATAGCTTCTATTGCTTTAGGATTAACACCATGTGTTTCAATACCAGCAGAATAGACATTCCAACCTTCACCCAATATTTCCTTTCCCCAACCTTCAGCCATTTGGCTACGACAAGAGTTTCCTGTACATATAAAATAAATTGTTTTCTTATCCATAATTAAAGCCCCTTTTCTTAAAATATGATTAGTGTAAGGTATAAACCTAAGAGTGTTACAAATAGGACTGGAATAGTGATGATAATTCCAGTTTTAAAGTATGTTCCCCACGAAATCTTCACACCTTTTTGTGTTAAGACATGTAGCCACAATAATGTTGCTAAAGAACCAATTGGCGTAATTTTAGGTCCTAAATCAGAACCTATGACATTCGCATAAACCATGCCTTCTTTTAATATTCCTGTAGCACTGGATTGGCCAATCGCTATTGCATCTATTAAAACAGTTGGCATGTTGTTCATAATCGAAGATAAGAAAGCAGCTATAAAGCCGATACCCATGATGCTGCTAAATAACCCATAATTTGAAATGTTTGTTAAAACATCCCCAAGGACCGTTGTAATACCTACATTTTTTAGTCCAAACACAACAAGATACATACCAATAGAGAATACAACGATATTCCATGGTGCACCTTTAATCACTTGTTTTGTATGAACTGCTTTAGATTTACGAGCTAATATTACAAAGATAAAAGCAATAATACCAGCAATAATTGATACAGGAATTTGGATAAACTCGCTAACAAGATATCCAACGAGTAGTACTGCTAATACTATCCATGAAAGCTTAAATAACTTAGAATCTTTAATTGCACTTTTAGGATCTGATAGATTTTCTGTATCGAACGTTTTAGGTATGGATTTTCTGAAATATAACCATAAAACGAGAATACTAGCAATCAGAGAGAATATATTAGGAATGATCATTCGGCTAAAATATTCAATAAATCCAATATCGAAGTAATCTGCAGAAACGATATTAACTAAGTTACTTACAATTAAGGGAAGTGATGTAGTATCAGCAATAAAACCACTGGCAATAATAAAGGGGAAAATCACTTTTTGATTAAATCCTAGATTCCTTACCATCGCTAATACAATAGGCGTTAAGATTAAAGCTGCACCATCATTTGCGAAAAATGCTGCTACAATTGCTCCAAGTAACATAATAAAAACAAACATTTTTAAGCCATTACCGTTTGAAGCCTTGACCATATGTATCGCAGACCATTCAAAAAAACCAATTTCATCTAATATTAATGAAATAAGAATAACAGCCACAAAAGTTAAAGTTGCATTCCAAACAATACCTGTTACTTCTAATACATCAGAAAGACTTACGACTCCTGTAATGATAGCAACAACAGCTCCAATTAAAGCTGTAATACCAATATCTAAACCTTTTGGTTGCCAAATCACAAAGGTTAAAGTTAAAAGAAAAATTACAATTGCTAAAATAGTCATCAACAGTCACCTGATTCCACATTTTTACATACACATCTTTGATTAGATGTATTAATGATGTTCAAGTTTTGGATAATATCATCTAAAATAGCATGATTAAGTTGATACCAATGTTTATTGCCGTCTTTTCGTGTTGTAACTAATTCATTATCTACTAATGACTTCATATGATGACTTAGTGTAGGTTGTGAGAATTGAAAGTGTTCTAATAAGTCACAAGCGCATAGCTCACCACAAGAAAGTAAATCTAATATTTCTAACCTACTTGAATCTGATAAAATTTTTAATATTGTTGATAGTTCTTTATAAGACATGAATAAACCTCCTAGACATTAAATAGATTAACATCTATATAGATTATTGTCTATGTTATTTTATTTACTATTTTTTATTCTATATATAGTTTGACGTGTAATACCAACTTCTTTAGCTATAGTACTTATAGATTTACCCTGTTCAAGTAATTCAACAACTCGGTAATAAACTAAACGCTTTTGTGGGTCTTTAGCATTGGGAGAATACAGAATAGGTCTCCCTTTATATATACCTTTTTCTTTGGCGACTTGAATCCCTTGAGCTTGTCGACGTTTACTTTCATTTCTTTCTTGTTCTGAAATCATTGCTAAAATTTGAATAATTAAATCTTTCATAAATTTATCTAGTAGTGGATTTCCAATGACTTCATTCATCATAGGTAAACTCGTTATCATGAGCTGAACTTCTTTTCGAAGATTTTTCGTAGATATAATTTGCTAATAAACTTCCTAAAACTGAATAAAGAAAAATAGTTAAACTCATGTAATCACTCCATAATTCTGAAGTGTCTCCATGTCTACGCATAGACACGCATTTATGCCGAGAAAATTTATTGTGCGTTGAGAAGAACCCTTAACTAAACTTGCAGACGAATGTCGGCATAGCGTGAGCTATTAAGCCGACCATTCGACAAGTTTTGGGATTGTTAAGGGTTCCGAGGCTCAACATCAATAAAGCAACTATGGTAAAATTTTAAAAAAGGAGGAATGTATTTTGAATAAAAAAAATGAGTTAGATATAGCTTTTATTATGTCTACCGTTTTGAATGTTTTATTTTTAGTTGGGTTAACTTTCTTAGTTCAATTAGAAAATTTATATATTTTAATTCCATATACTATTTTGGGTTTTATAAATGCAGTTTATCTAACTGTTAGGGCTATAAATATTACTAAAAATAGGAGGTTCTGTTGCAAAGTTAAAAAATAAGTGTCTAACCTTATGTTTAAAATAATACTTCGTATTAACTAGCTAGCATGATGCTAATTACACGGCATGGCGAAAACCCGTAGATCTGAAGAGATCTGCGGTTCTTTTTATATAGTCCATAAATACATTCAATGCCTTTGATCGTATTCTTTGCCGTATTGATACTTTGATAACTTATTTTCCTTACTTTGATATGACGATGATCTTGTTCAATGAGATTATTTAAATATTTAGAGGTACAATGACAGTTGGGGGTAAGTTTAAAATCTTTAATCACTTTGGACATTGCCACCTTCGTTGAAGGGGCTTGGTCTGTAATTATCATTTGAGGTTTGCCAAATTGTTTAATAAGACGTTTAATAAACGTATATGCTGAGTGATTATCTCGTTTCTTACGTAACGAAATATCTAGTGTATGGCCATCTGCATCAATAGCGCGATATAAATAATTCCATTGCCCTTTAATTTTGATATACGTCTCATCTATATGCCATTTATAATAAGCTTGCTTATTCTTTTTCTTCCAAATTTGATACAAAATAGGAGCATATTCCTGTACCCATCGATAAATTGTTGAATGATGAACATAGATGCCTCGTTCTCTCAATATTTCAGATATATCACGATAACTTAATGCATATCTTAGATAGTAGCCAACGGCTACAGTAATGACATCTTTGTCAAATTGCTTATATCTGAAATAATTCATCCTCTGCACCTCATTTTTGTTGACTATTATACTATATTTCTAACTTTGCAACAGAACCGAACAAATCATTGGAAGTTTGACGGGGTAATTATCAATGGATAAACAAGTTAGAAATACAACAGAAATTGTACGTTTGGCGAAGCAGAAATCACAAAAGACAAGGGAAAAAGTAGACAAAGCGATTTCTAAATTTTCGATTGAAGGTAAAGCTATTAATTTTAATTCAATAGCAAAGGAAGCTAATGTTTCTAAATCATGGCTTTATAAGGAACACGATATTAGGCAAAGAATCGAATCCCTTCGTGAGCGTCAAATAACATCAAATGTAGTCTCAAAACCCAAGAAAAGTTCTCGTTCGGAGGAAATCCTTATAAAAACCTTAAAAAGAAGGGTTATGGAATTAAAAAAAGAAAATAAAAAATTACAGAACCAAATTCAAAAATTATATGGAGATCTGTATAATAAAGAGTAGTTTTAATTATTAATCTGTAGACAGATTGTGAAAGGATGCACTTAAACTAACGGGGCAGTTATGTTTAAGATACTTTAAAATTTGGTTAAAATCTCCGAAAGGATTGGTTTCTAACATTAGAAATCAATCCTTTTTAATATTAATTATATATCATTCAAACAATCATTTGACTATTTGTTTATGGTGGGATATATTATAATCATCAAACAAACAGTCATTTGAATAAGGAGGATAATTATGACAAAAGATATGTGTGAAGTTACCTATATTCATGAAGATAAGGTAAACAGGGCTAAAAAAGACCTTGCTAAACAGAATCCTATGGATGTAGCGAAAGTTTTTAAGGCTCTATCAGATGATACAAGAGTTAAAATTGCTTATGTTTTGTCTTTAGAGGGAGAGTTATGTGTTTGTGATGTAGCTAATATCATTGAATCTTCAACGGCTACGGCATCCCATCATTTAAGATTATTGAAAAATTTAGGTATAGCAAAATACCGTAAAGAAGGAAAAGTAGTCTATTATTCACTAGATGATGAGCATGTTAAACAGCTTGTAGAAAAAGCTTTCTTGTATCAAAGGGAGGTTGCTAGTATTGGATAGTTCAGCAAAAACATTAACAGAAGATAAACAGGTTTACCGTGTGGAGGGTTTCTCGTGTGCGAATTGTGCTGGGAAGTTTGAAAAAAATGTAAAACAACTAGCTGGAGTTCAGGATGCAAAAGTGAACTTTGGCGCTTCCAAAATTGATGTATATGGAAATGCATCGGTTCAAGAGCTTGAAAAAGCAGGTGCTTTCGAGAATCTTAAGGTATTTCCCGAAAAACTAGCGAATTCATCGATGCAAGCGGTCAAAGAAGACACTAAGGCTCCTAAAGAAGAGAAAATACCGTTTTATAAAAAACACAGCACATTGCTGTTTGCCACATTACTGATTGCTTTTGGTTACCTTTCTCACTTTGTAAATGGAGAAGATAACCTTGTAACTTCCATGTTATTTGTAGGTTCGATTGTAATTGGCGGATATTCACTATTTAAAGTTGGTTTTCAAAATTTGATACGCTTTGATTTCGACATGAAAACCCTGATGACCGTAGCAGTTATTGGAGCTGCCATCATTGGTGAATGGGCAGAGGCATCCATTGTTGTCGTTCTCTTTGCAATCAGTGAAGCACTTGAACGTTTTTCTATGGATAGAGCAAGACAGTCCATTCGTTCATTGATGGATATTGCCCCAAAAGAAGCACTTGTTATGCGGAATGGTCAGGAAATAATGATCCATGTGGACGATATTGCCGTGGGTGATATTATGATCGTCAAACCAGGGGAGAAAATTGCCATGGATGGGATCATTATAAATGGTGTGTCGGCTGTCAACCAGGCTGCTATAACAGGAGAATCTGTCCCTGTTGCCAAAACGGTAGATGATGAAGTATTTGCAGGTACGCTTAACGAAGAGGGACTACTTGAAGTAAAAATCACCAAATACGTAGAGGATACAACTATCTCCAAGATTATTCATCTGGTTGAGGAAGCACAAGGGGAGCGCGCTCCAGCGCAAGCATTCGTAGATAAATTTGCGAAATATTATACGCCGATCATTATGGTTATTGCGGCGCTCGTTGCAGTCGTTCCACCTTTATTCTTTGGTGGAAGTTGGGATACTTGGGTTTATCAAGGATTAGCGGTACTTGTAGTTGGATGTCCGTGTGCATTAGTTATTTCTACTCCAATCTCGATTGTCTCGGCAATTGGAAATGCAGCTAAAAAAGGTGTGTTGATTAAAGGCGGTGTCTATCTAGAGGAATTAGGAGCCATTAAGGCAATCGCATTTGATAAAACAGGAACACTGACAAAAGGTGTACCAGTGGTAACAGATTTTAAAGTGTTAAATGATCAAGTGGAAGAAAAAGAGCTGTTTTCCATTATTACAGCTTTAGAATATCGATCACAACATCCACTTGCTTCAGCAATAATGAAGAAAGCAGAGCAAGATAATATTACTTATTCCGATGTTAGAGTGGAGGACTTCACTTCTATTACAGGTCGGGGCATTCAAGGGAATATAGATGGAACAACCTATTACATTGGCAGTCCAAGGCTTTTTAAAGAATTAAATGTTTCCGATTTTAGCCTTGAGTTTGAAAATAAAGTGAAAGTTTTACAAAACCAAGGGAAAACGGCCATGATTATTGGAACGGACCAAACAATCCTCGGCGTGATTGCTGTAGCAGATGAGGTCCGCGAAACAAGTAAAAATGTGATTCAAAAACTTCATCAGTTAGGAATCAAGCAAACAATTATGCTGACAGGTGATAATCAAGGTACCGCAGAAGCAATCGGTGCTCATGTAGGCGTTTCTGATATTCAGTCCGAATTGATGCCACAGGATAAGTTGGACTATATTAAAAAAATGAAAGCCGAGCATGGTAATGTAGCTATGATTGGCGATGGCGTCAATGATGCTCCTGCACTTGCTGCATCCACTGTTGGCATTGCAATGGGCGGTGCTGGAACAGATACTGCCATCGAGACAGCTGATATTGCATTAATGGGAGATGATTTAAGTAAGCTTCCATTTGCAGTAAGACTTAGCAGGAAAACGCTAAATATCATCAAAGCGAACATCACGTTTGCCATCGGAATTAAGATAATTGCCTTACTATTGGTTATTCCAGGCTGGCTAACCCTTTGGATTGCGATTCTTTCCGATATGGGAGCCACTATTTTGGTAGCATTAAATAGTTTGCGACTGATGAGAGTGAAGGATAAATAGGTACTATATGTGTGCAATTTACGGAGAGGCTGGGACATAAATCCCTAAAAAGCAGCAGTAAGATAATTTTCAATTAGAAAATATCTTACTGCTGTTCTCTATTTATACAATACTTCGTATTGAATGGCTTCGCTTTGCCCGTCTGGCACATTACTGTAAAATTCTATAAATAGAATTTTTGATGACGGATCCCTTCCTAGGGTGCCGTCTCAGCCTTGGTCTTCGACTGGCACTGCTCCCTCAGGAGTCTCGCCATTAATACTACGTATTAACATGTAATTTTACTTTGAAATACTTTAAAAAAATAAGACACTTTCGTATAATTTAATAAATACCACTAAACTAAATTAACGAGGTGCCTTATGTATAAAAATTATAACATGACCCAACTTACACTACCAATAGAAACTTCTGTTAGAATTCCTCAAAATGATATTTCACGATATGTTAATGAAATTGTTGAAACGATACCTGATAGCGAATTCGATGAATTCAGACATCATCGTGGCGCAACATCCTATCATCCAAAAATGATGTTAAAAATTATCTTATATGCATACACTCAATCTGTATTTTCTGGTCGTAGAATAGAGAAATTACTTCATGACAGTATTCGAATGATGTGGTTAGCTCAAAATCAAACACCTTCTTATAAAACTATTAATCGTTTTAGAGTAAATCCTAATACTGATGCATTAATTGAATCTTTATTTATTCAGTTTCATAGTCAATGTTTAAAGCAAAATCTTATTGATGATAATTCAATTTTTATTGATGGTACAAAAGTAGAAGCTAATGCCAATAGGTATACATTTGTGTGGAAGAAAAGTATTCAAAATCACGAATCGAAATTGAACGAAAATTCAAAAGCATTATATCGTGACTTAGTTGAAGAAAAAATAATACCAGAGATAAAAGAAGATGGAGATAGCGATTTAACAATAGAAGAAATAGATTTAATTGGTAGTCATTTAGATAAAGAAATCGAAGATTTAAATCATTCTATTCAGAATGAAGATTGTACTCAAATTAGAAAACAGACCCGTAAAAAAAGAACTGAGATTAAGAAGTTCAAAAAGAAATTTGATGATTATTCCGAAAGAAAAAGTAAATATGAAGAACAAAAATCGATTCTTAAAGATAGAAATAGCTTTTCTAAAACTGATCATGATGCAACTTTTATGAGAATGAAGGAAGACCATATGAAAAATGGCCAACTTAAGCCAGGATACAATTTACAAATAGCGACAAATTCTCAATTTGTTTTATCCTATGACCTATTTCAAAACCCGACAGATACTAGAACTTTAGTTCCATTTTTAACAATGATTCAAAATACCTTCGGTTATTTACCGGAGTATATTGTAGCTGATGCAGGTTATGGTAGTGAGCAAAACTATATGGCTATTATAGATGATTTTAATAAAACGCCACTTATTACGTATGGTATGTTTATTAAAGATAAAACGAGAAAGTTTAAAAGTGACATTTTTAACACTCAAAACTGGAAATATGACGAACTTAATGATGAATTTATATGTCCTAATAACAAAAGAATAGGTTTTAAAAGATATGCAAACCGTAATGATAGATATGGTTTTAAACGTGACTTCAAACTATATGAATGCGATGACTGTTCAGCATGTTCTTTGAGGCAACAATGCATGAAGCCAAATTCGAAATCCAATAAGAAAATCATGAAGAATTATAATTGGGAATACTTTAAAGCCCAAATTAATCAAAAGCTTTCTGAACCAGAAACGAAAAAAATCTATAGTCAAAGAAAAATTGATGTAGAGTCTGTTTTTGGATTTATGAAGGCTATTTTGGGTTTCACTCGAATGTCAGTTCGAGGAATAAATAAAGTTAAACGAGAGCTAGGTTTTGTATTAATGGCACTTAATATAAGGAAAATAGCAGCTCAACGAGCTGTACATTATAAAATAAATATCAAAAAAGCTGATTTCCATCAAATAATTAATAGAAATCAGCTTTTTTACATTGCCTAAAAACTTAATGTCCCAGCCTCATCCCTAAAATATTTGGAGATGATAAAATGATCGCGACGATATAAATTATTTTGTTACTTTTATTTGTCCCATCATTCCATTATCTTCATGCTCAAGTATGTGACAATGGAACATGTATGTCCCAGTATTTTTAAAAACCACTTCTATTTTGGCTTTTTGTCCAGGTTCCAGAGATATAACGTCTTTTTTGCCTCTCATATCTTCTGAAGGTTTCTTCCCATCCACTGATAAAACTTTAAATTGCGTTCCGTGGATATGGAACGGGTGCTTCATACCACTCATTTTATCTTTGACGTTTTCAATTTCCCAAGTTTCTTTACGGTTTACCTTTTGTGTGAAATCTATTCTGTTAGGATCGAATTTTTTGCCATTAATAGTAACATTATCGTCCATACCTTCTAATTTGATTTTTTTATCTACTTTTGGAGTAGTGTCTTTGTTAGTACTTTTTTCTTTGTTAATAATTGGTAAAATTACTGTTTCATCATTATCAACAAGATTGACTTTTTCTTCTTTCATTTTAGATAAATCTATTACTATTTCTTTTCTTGCTGAAGGAGCTAAATTAATTTCTTTTAACTTTTTAGTCTTTTCTAAATGGCCGCCTTCTGAAGCAATATATTCAAAACTTTGATTATTACTTAGCTTAAGATTTAAATCCCGAGCATTGGAGCCATTTAAAAGTCTCAAACGTATTTTTCCTTCTTTTGTTGTTAATTTAGGATCTACTTTCCCATTCACAAGGACTGTATCACCTTGAGTACCATCTTCATCTTTCGTTTTTGTATAATTTAATTTTTTAGATACAAATGTTTTATCTTGGATTATTATAGGCAAATCATTTTTCCCATAATTGCTAGGATAATTATTCTTTTTGTCATCCTCTATATATAATAACCCTGATAAACCATTATAAACTTGTTTAGCTGTATTTGGGGAGGGGTGGGGATGATACCATAATGTAGCAGCCTCTTGTTTAACCTCAAATTTTATTGTTTTTTCTTTTCCTGGTTTTATAACTTGAGAAGGGCCTCCATCCACTTTTCCATCTATTTCTAACCCATGCCAATGAAATGTTGTATTTTCATCTAAGTTGTTGACTAACTTAATTTTAACCTTATCTCCTTTTTTTAATTTTAAAGTTGGCCCAAGTAAATTTCCATTGTATCCTAAAGTGTTAGAGAAATTACCTTTGTAAAATTCTGTCTTTCCTTTCTGCGCTTTTAATGTATAACTTTTATAACCATTGTTATCTTTTTTAGGATCTAAAACTTTGGGAAATGTTATTTCATTTTTTCCTTGTGAAGAATTCAAATTTTTTCTTTCGTCATGACTTTTCATATCCATCATATCATTTCGCTTTTGATCATTTTCTTTCATGTCCATCATGTTGTGCTTACCTTCTGCAAAAGTATCATTAGGAACCATAAACATTATAGAAAATAACGTAATTAAAATTGTGAACATTTTTTTATACATTATATTTACCTCTTTTATTTTAATTTTAATGTAAATGCATTAATTGCTACGATGATCGTACTTAAAGACATAAGTATTGCACCCACAGCAGGTGATAATATTAAACCAATAGAAGCTAATATACCAGCTGCAAGAGGAACTGCAATCACGTTATATCCTGCGCCCCACCATAAATTTTGAACCATTTTTTTCATCGTATTTTTTGAAAGGGACAAAAAATTGATAATATCAGAAGGATTACTTTTAACGAGTATGACATCCCCCGATTCAATAGCTACATCTGTCCCTGCGCCAATTGCCATACCAATATCTGCTCTAATAAGGCTTGGCGCATCATTGATACCATCACCAACCATCATGATTTTGCTACCATTGCTTTGATAATCTTGGATAATACTTTCTTTATCTTCGGGCATCAATTGCGCGTGGACATCACTAATACCTAATTCTTCAGCCACTGTTTGTGCCACTTCTTTATTATCGCCTGTAAGCATGACTGGCGTAATGTTTCTCGATAATAAATCCGAAACCATTTGTTTTGAACTTTCTTTAATTTTATCGCCTTGTGCGATAATACCAATAACTTGTCGGTCATGAATTAGATAACTAATAGAATTCCCTTGTTGAGCGAGATTCGTAAATTGTTCTTTATTATAATCAAAATTGCTTTTATCGAGATAAGAAACATTCACTATTTTGAGTTTTTTATTATCAACTGTGCCTTCTAAGCCTACACCTGGAATATTATTAACTTCTTGAGGAGTAGCATATGAAATATTTTTGCCTTTAGCAAAATCAACAATACCAGTGGCAAGTGGATGATTAGAATTACTTTCTAATGAAGCAAATAGACTCAATATTTCTTCATTATTTAACTCGTCTGTAAAACTTTCATAGTGATTCACTGAAAAGTTACCTTCAGTTAGTGTCCCAGTTTTATCCATCATGATGTAATCAATGTGTTGTGCGATTTCTACAGATTCTCTGTTTTTAATGATTAAACCATTATGTGCGCCTATAGAGGTAGAACGTGCTGTAACTAAAGGTATTGCCAAGCCTAATGCATGTGGACAAGCAATGACTAATACGGTTACTAGCCGTTCAAGTGCGAAATCGACGTTGTTTTGAATAAGCATCCATACGATAAATGAAATCAGGCCAATACTTACTGCAAAGTAAAACAAATAACCTGCGACTTTATCAGAGAGGAGTTCAGCTTTTGACTTATCGTTTTGAGCTTGGTTAACAAGACCCATAACTTGAGATAGGTAGCCATTTTCACCCGTAGCAGTCACTTTAACTTGTACTGTACCTGAACCATTAATTGAACCTCCAATAACATCATCATTATGAGTTTTATGAACTTTTTTTGATTCGCCAGTAACTAATGATTCGTCAATTGATGTTTCTCCTCGAACAATGATTCCGTCTGTGGGTATACTTTCGCCTGCTCTGACTTCCACAATATCGTCAATATGAATATCTGATATTTTAACTTCTTCTCGTTGATTGTTATCAATCAGCTTCACTGCAGTATTAGGTAAAAGTTCTGCCATTTTCTTCAGTGCATTGCCTGCATTACCTACTGCGTTCATTTCAATCCAATGACCTAATAACATGATTAAAATTAAAGTCGCTAATTCCCAGAAAAAGTCCATTGTATGTGTGGATGAACCACTGAAGTTATTCATATAAAAGGCGTATAAACTATAAATATAAGCTACTGAAATACCTAGAGCAACAAGCGTCATCATTCCAGGTTTTTTAGTTGAAATTTCATCTTTAGCCCCTGATAAAAATGGCTTTCCTCCGTAAAAGAATAAAATTGTAGCAAGAATTAATACAATCCAATCTGACCCTGTAAATGAAATTTGAAACGGTAATTTAACTCCCATCATGGGCGATAAAATAATAATCGGTATCGCAAAAATCAAAGAAATAAAGAATTTACTTTTAAAATTTCCATGATGGTGATGTTCATGATTACCATGACTAGTGTGATTTTCATGTTCTTGATGACTATGATGCTCATGATTTTGGTGTTTTTTGTTATTCGACAAAATTAAACCTCCTAATTTTATATTTTTAAAGATAGTAATAAGACAATTTGAGTGTAACATATACGGGATAGGGGTATATACCATTTGACTTTTTTATTTTGTAGTGTACAGAAAATAACCATTTTCTGTACACTCTTTTTTTATATCGAAATAAGTGAGGATTACATTTATTTTTATGTTCAGAAACCCAATAAAAAATCTATGTTCATAAAAGTACCCGTATTTAAGTTATGGTACACTAATGATGGATATAGGAGGTTTGTATTTTGAAAATAGGTTATGCAAGAGTTTCAACAGGATTACAAAATTTAAATTTACAAGAAGATCGATTAAATGCATATGGTTGTGAAAAGATATTTAACGATCATATGAGTGGTTCAAAAAGTAAAAGACCTGGTTTAGATAAAGCAATTGAATTTGCAAGGTCTGGAGATACTATTGTTGTTTGGAGATTAGATAGACTAGGACGTAATATGGAGGATTTAATTACATTAGTTAATGAGCTTAATGAACGAGGTGTAAGTTTCCATAGTTTAGAAGAAAATATAACGATGGATAAATCAAGTTCTACCGGACAATTATTATTTCATTTATTCGCAGCATTTGCAGAATTTGAACGTAATTTAATTTTAGAACGTTCTTCAGCTGGTAGAATTGCAGCACGTGCTAGAGGACGGTATGGTGGAAGACCCGAAAAATTAAACAAACAAGATTTAAAATTGCTCAAAACACTTTATGATAATGGTACGCCAATTAAGACAATTGCTGAACAATGGCAAGTTTCACGTACAACAATTTATCGTTATCTCAATAAATTAGAAGATGAAAAGAGTGATAAGTAAATACAACTTAACTTTCAACAATAATAAAAGTTAAAAAATACACACTAATCATACGTTTAAGCTATTATAAATTCAACAACTTCATTTGTATGATTAGAATGTACCTAAAAAATACATAAATTATATTACAATATTTTTATTATAGAGACTAAAGTATCTTAGAAATTTGGATAGTAGGTTTTTCGAGAATAAAAGTATAGTTGGCTTTAATATATAATTAAGCTAAGCTATCATTTATATTTACTCGATTATAATTCGCACTTCAACTTTTTAATAACGTAAAAATTAAAAAGTAGTTTCATTTATCTTTAGTAATATCTTTTTAAACACTACAGTTTCTTCATTAGTTAAATTAGCGAAGTAATGATTATTAAGTTGATAGGCTTTCTTTTCTAATGTTGGCCATAAGTCTTTTGCTTTATTTGTACTGTTTATTAGCACAGTTCTTCTATTTTCATTATCAGTTTGACGTGTTATTAGATCCTTTTTGGACATCTTATCTAATATTCCAGATATTGTTGAAGGTTCTAAATTTAAAGTATTACCAATCGCTTTAGGTGTATTCAAATTACTATTAATCAAGCAATTCAAAACACCATATTCTGCTGGAGTAATATTATAGGGACTTAATAAACTTTTAAAATGTTTAAACACTCTATTCTGAGAAGTACTCAACAAATAATTTATACAATTATCTAATTCCACAACAAAAACCCCTCTTAAATCATTAGTATTGACTCGCTTATCATATCATGATAAGTTTTGTAGGAAAATAGTTTTGCAACAAAAACATACCTCTACAAAACAATTGTGAAAGAAGGCTAATAAATGTTCAATGCGATAGTAGTGAGAAAAAGTGCATCAAATGTTAGTTATAAAATAGAAACCGTTGATGAATCTCATTTATCGAAGGGTGATGTCTTAGTAAAAGTGGTATACTCTTCAATAAATTATAAGGATATGCTAGCTTTACAATATAAAGGCGGTGTAATTAGAGATTATCCTATGATTCCTGGTATAGATTTTGCAGGTATTGTTGAATCAAGTTCGAATGATAAGTTTAAAGAAGGCGATAATGTATTAGTTACTGGTTATGATGTCGGTGTGACACATACAGGTGGATTTTCAGAATATGCACAAGTGCCTGGAGAGTGGATTGTTCCTATTCCCCAAGAAATGTCTATTAAAGAGTCTATGGTATATGGCACAGCCGGTTTTACGGCAGCATTATCAATTTTTGAACTAGAAAAATATGGAATGAATATCAAATCACAACCTGAAATTTTAGTGTCTGGGGCTACAGGTGGTGTGGGCAGTGTTGCAATACAAATTTTACGTAAAATTGGATATGAAAATATCACTGCTATCGTAAGAAAAGAAAAGCAAATAGAAATCGCAAAAAAATTAGGTGCAAAACAAGTAATAATAATTGAAGATGATAATAAACCACTTAAAAAAGGTATTTTTGATTATTTCCTAGATACAGTGGGGAGTAATGTAACATTATACGGTTTAAAACGTCTAAATTATCAAGGTGTTGCTACTGTATGTGGAAATGTAGCAGGAAATTCACTTAACGCTAATATATTACCGTTTATTCTTAGAGGTATTAAATTAATTGGCATTGATTCTGTATATGTTGATCATAATATCCGTGAAGATATATGGAGTAAGTTAGCAAATGAATGGAATATAGGAAATTCACTTCTATACAATGAAATTGGATTTGAAGAATTCTATAAAACGATAGATCAGCTTTTAAAAGGACAACATTTAGGAAGAACTATTTTAAAAGTATAAGTATGAGTATTCATTAATACATTTACTATTAATTCAATCATTTTGCATTTCTCTACTAACCAGTGTTATAATTTATATAACGAAAATGATTAACAATTAATGCACCAATCCCCACACTATTGCAGTAGTGTGGGGATTTTTTCGATGCTGGCTTATAAAGTCGCCTATTAATTATTTGTTGCGTTTACTAAGCCAATAAGTATAATACGCAACAGCACAGCCACTGATGACTGGTGCTATGATGTGAACGAAAATGATTAGCAAAGTAATGCACCTCCTCTCTTCGTCAATTGACACCTGAGAGATAGGCGACTCTATTATTATACCATCTGTGAATATACAAGCATATCTACTTTCGATAAGTCGTCTTATGTTATATAACTTTGTTTTTTATAGTATCAAGACAAAAGAAGAAACGCAGTTCAAAATCATCCCCTAAATTCATTAATCTATGGATGAATTTAAAAGCGTTAAAAATGTAACTGGATCTAAGACGGTTACTATTGACATGTATGAACCCTATGTCCGATTATTTCGCGACCTATTTCCTAATGCAGCTATTATTTTTGACAGATCCCATATCGTTCAACATTTAAATAGAGAACTTAATAAGTATCGTGTACAAGTTATGAATGAATACCGTAATAAAAAAGGACCTGATTATACAATTTTTAAGAATAACTGGAAAGTCCTATTGATGGATACTAGTAAAACCATATTTAGTAAATACAGATGGAATAAATCTTTTAAGGCTTATAAACGCTCATCTGACATTGTAGAATTCATGCTTTCAAAAGACGATATACTACGACACTCCTACGAACTTGTCCAAGGATTACGAAAAGACCTAAGGTTATGTAATTGGCCTAAATTTATTAATCGTTTAAATTCAGTTAGTAAAAAGTCTGTGAGTAAGGGTGTATGGAAAGCGGTTAAATATTATAGAAAACATCAAAGGATGTTAAGAAATACAATTTATTACCCAGCATTTAATAATGGTGCTATAGAAGGAATTAATAATAAGATAAAATTAATCAAGCGAATTTCTTTTGGTTACAGAAATTTCAACAACTTTAAAGCACGTATAATGATGATTTTCAGCTTATACAAAGGAGAAAAAAGAAGACAACCAAGCCCAATAATGGACTGGCCGCCTAATAATAAAAACTCTAAAAGTTGTAATTTAAAATAGTTCTTTAAATTATATACCCACCACATTTGATGGAGAACCTAAAAATATTTATCTCTAAATTAACGTTTTAACTCATTTTTGATAGTTTCAGTTGCAGCTTTAGCTTTACATACTCTCGGATATAATCAGACTGTTCTTCTGGAAGAACTATTCTATGCCTCCCACAATTAGACTTTCTTTGTTTGTATTCTTGATAATATTCAAGGGCAGACATCCCCGACTTAAAAACATTGATTACGTTATAAATTGTCTGTCTAGAACGTTTCAATCTACTCGAAATCTCTTTAACTGAAAGATTCTGGTGATAATATGATTCTATGAACGTAAGTTCATCCGTGTTAAGACGTGTATAGTCCATTCTGTACTAACTCCTTATGTTTTCTTTGGTAGGAAATACATATTGAGTTTAGCACAGAAGGCTTATTTATTTGTCTAACTTAATTTTACAATTGGCGAAAAATAAATATATAGATGAACTGTCTACACTTAGTTTGATTAATTTTATAAAAATAGATATTGTTAACTAAGTGTAGACGATTCAACATTTTAACTTATAATAATATATCTTAATTTATTATAGAACCCTATTATTATGTTCAACACTTTACACTCCAAAAAGTAAAAAGGAAGTTAAACAATGTTTAGTTGCCTAACTTCCGATATTGAATGCATCAGTCCAATTTGACATAGAGCCTTGATCAATTGATTTTATAATTATTATTGGAAAATAATAATTAATGATTTTCCTTTTTCTATTGTCTATTTTAAACTATATTTCTTTATTTTCTTTTTTTCTACGTTTATTAATAAATAACATTGATGCCATCAATATTATTATGATTGATGAAAAAGCTGTATTTTTTCCTTCTTGTTTCATACCTGTATTTGGTAGAAGCTTTTCATTTTTATAATTGTTGCCTTTTTCATCTACTTTACTTGTTGCTGTTTTTCCATCTGGGAATGTAACAGTTACAGTATTTCCTACTTCGTGTCCTTTTCCTGACACTTTTTTACTTCCTACTTCTGTGTCATTTACACTTGGTGCCTCTGGTGCAGTTGTATCTGTTACTTTTCCTTTCCCTGACTCTGATTTGTTACCTGACATATCTGTTTCAGTCGCTGTAATTTCATTACCTACTTTTAACTCTGTTCCCTCTGGAACGTCTACTGTCCAGTTGCCTTTTTCATCTACTTTACTTGTTGCTGTTTTTCCATCTGGGAATGTAACAGTTACAGTATTTCCTACTTCGTGTCCTTTTCCTGACACTTTTTTACTTCCTACTTCTGTGTCATTTACACTTGGTGCCTCTGGTGCAGTTGTATCTGTTACTTTTCCTTTCCCTGACTCTGATTTGTTACCTGACATATCTGTTTCAGTCGCTGTAATTTCATTACCTACTTTTAACTCTGTTCCCTCTGGAACATCTACTGTCCAGTTGCCTTTTTCATCTACTTTACTTGTTGCTGTTTTTCCATCTGGGAATGTAACAGTTACAGTATTTCCTACTTCGTGTCCTTTTCCTGACACTTTTTTACTTCCTACTTCTGTGTCATTTACACTTGGTGCCTCTGGTGCAGTTGTATCTGTTACTTTTCCTTTCCCTGACTCTGATTTGTTACCTGACATATCTGTTTCAGTCGCTGTAATTTCATTACCTACTTTTAACTCTGTTCCCTCTGGAACATCTACTGTCCAGTTGCCTTTTTCATCTACTTTACTTGTTGCTGTTTTTCCATCTGGGAATGTAACAGTTACAGTATTTCCTACTTCGTGTCCTTTTCCTGACACTTTTTTACTTCCTACTTCTGTGTCATTTACACTTGGTGCCTCTGGTGCAGTTGTATCTGTTACTTTTCCTTTCCCTGACTCTGATTTGTTACCTGACATATCTGTTTCAGTCGCTGTAATTTCATTACCTACTTTTAACTCTGTTCCCTCTGGAACATCTACTGTCCAGTTGCCTTTTTCATCTACTTTACTTGTTGCTGTTTTTCCATCTGGGAATGTAACAGTTACAGTATTTCCTACTTCGTGTCCTTTTCCTGACACTTTTTTACTTCCTACTTCTGTGTCATTTACACTTGGTGCCTCTGGTGCAGTTGTATCTGTTACTTTTCCTTTCCCTGACTCTGATTTGTTACCTGACATATCTGTTTCAGTCGCTGTAATTTCATTACCTACTTTTAACTCTGTTCCCTCTGGAACGTCTACTGTCCAGTTGCCTTTTTCATCTACTTTACTTGTTGCTGTTTTTCCATCTGGGAATGTAACAGTTACAGTATTTCCTACTTCGTGTCCTTTTCCTGACACTTTTTTACTTCCTACTTCTGTGTCATTTACACTTGGTGCCTCTGGTGCAGTTGTATCTGTTACTTTTCCTTTCCCTGACTCTGATTTGTTACCTGACATATCTGTTTCAGTCGCTGTAATTTCATTACCTACTTTTAACTCTGTTCCCTCTGGAACGTCTACTGTCCAGTTGCCTTTTTCATCTACTTTACTTGTTGCTGTTTTTCCATCTGGGAATGTAACAGTTACAGTATTTCCTACTTCGTGTCCTTTTCCTGACACTTTTTTACTTCCTACTTCTGTGTCATTTACACTTGGTGCCTCTGGTGCAGTTGTATCTGTTACTTTTCCTTTCCCTGACTCTGATTTGTTACCTGACATATCTGTTTCAGTCGCTGTAATTTCATTACCTACTTTTAACTCTGTTCCCTCTGGAACATCTACTGTCCAGTTGCCTTTTTCATCTACTTTACTTGTTGCTGTTTTTCCATCTGGGAATGTAACAGTTACAGTATTTCCTACTTCGTGTCCTTTTCCTGACACTTTTTTACTTCCTACTTCTGTGTCATTTACACTTGGTGCCTCTGGTGCAGTTGTATCTGTTACTTTTCCTTTCCCTGACTCTGATTTGTTACCTGACATATCTGTTTCAGTCGCTGTAATTTCATTACCTACTTTTAACTCTGTTCCCTCTGGAACATCTACTGTCCAGTTGCCTTTTTCATCTACTTTACTTGTTGCTGTTTTTCCATCTGGGAATGTAACAGTTACAGTATTTCCTACTTCGTGTCCTTTTCCTGACACTTTTTTACTTCCTACTTCTGTGTCATTTACACTTGGTGCCTCTGGTGCAGTTGTATCTGTTACTTTTCCTTTCCCTGACTCTGATTTGTTACCTGACATATCTGTTTCAGTCGCTGTAATTTCATTACCTACTTTTAACTCTGTTCCCTCTGGAACATCTACTGTCCAGTTGCCTTTTTCATCTACTTTACTTGTTGCTGTTTTTCCATCTGGGAATGTAACAGTTACAGTATTTCCTACTTCGTGTCCTTTTCCTGACACTTTTTTACTTCCTACTTCTGTGTCATTTACACTTGGTGCCTCTGGTGCAGTTGTATCTGTTACTTTTCCTTTCCCTGACTCTGATTTGTTACCTGACATATCTGTTTCAGTCGCTGTAATTTCATTACCTACTTTTAACTCTGTTCCCTCTGGAACATCTACTGTCCAGTTGCCTTTTTCATCTACTTTACTTGTTGCTGTTTTTCCATCTGGGAATGTAACAGTTACAGTATTTCCTACTTCGTGTCCTTTTCCTGACACTTTTTTACTTCCTACTTCTGTGTCATTTACACTTGGTGCCTCTGGTGCAGTTGTATCTGTTACTTTTCCTTTCCCTGACTCTGATTTGTTACCTGACATATCTGTTTCAGTCGCTGTAATTTCATTACCTACTTTTAACTCTGTTCCCTCTGGAACATCTACTGTCCAGTTGCCTTTTTCATCTACTTTACTTGTTGCTGTTTTTCCATCTGGGAATGTAACAGTTACAGTATTTCCTACTTCGTGTCCTTTTCCTGACACTTTTTTACTTCCTACTTCTGTGTCATTTACACTTGGTGCCTCTGGTGCAGTTGTATCTGTTACTTTTCCTTTCCCTGACTCTGATTTGTTACCTGACATATCTGTTTCAGTCGCTGTAATTTCATTACCTACTTTTAACTCTGTTCCCTCTGGAACATCTACTGTCCAGTTGCCTTTTTCATCTACTTTACTTGTTGCTGTTTTTCCATCTGGGAATGTAACAGTTACAGTATTTCCTACTTCGTGTCCTTTTCCTGACACTTTTTTACTTCCTACTTCTGTGTCATTTACACTTGGTGCCTCTGGTGCAGTTGTATCTGTTACTTTTAATTTTTTTTCTTCCATATCAACCTTACTTAAAAATTCTTTGATATTTGGTATTTCTTTAGGTCTTTCAATGTCAACTCTTATTTTATCTAGCTCTTTCTTAACTTCATCTCCATTACTGTAGTTCCCATCTTTTATTTTCTTATTTACTTTATCAATACTTTCTAATACTGGTGTAGGATCATAAAAATATATATTAAGGCTACGAATGACAACCTGCCCATCAGAACCATTAACAGGATTTCCAGCTTTATCCATAAGAGTATACGTTATTTTATACATACCTGTTATTTTATTTTTAACTATCTTTTCAACACTTGGATAATCTGATCCTTTTGACACATAACTTTGTACTGTGTATCCTTCTGGATAATCCACAAATTTTTCAGGATTTATTTCTTTATCTACTCTTACGACTAATGCATTCCCAACATTATATTCAGGTCTAAGACGTATATCTAAATTTTCTGAATCTGAAGAAAATTTTGCATCCTTTAAAAACTTCAAATCATTAGAATTTTTAGGTGTTTCTATTGCTTTTTCCTCTTTAGGTGTTTCTATTGCTTTTTCAGAAGCATGAGCTTCATTTTGAAAAATCATTATAAAACTAGCTATTAAAATAGATCCTACACCAACTGAAAATTTACGAATTGAATACCTATTATTTTTATTTTCCATAAAAATCGCCGAAAATGTGGGTGTCAATAATTAGATAAATTTAAATATTTTTTGAATTAGAACACTTGTGATACTAAAACATAAAATTTTTACTAGTCAATTAATTTTAAGTATAAGCGAAAAAACAAGAAGTATTACAAGACAATACGCTGATTATCAATTTCCAATTTTAAAAGAGGAAATTCCACTTAAAAAGTTAGACTTTCAATCAAGAAATATTTTAATTAAAAACTACGGCGTATATAAAGAAAACAAATTCGCCAATTGTAAAATTAAGTTAGACAAATAAATAAGCCTTCTGTACTAAACTCAATATGTATTTCCTACCAAAGAAAACATAAGGAGTTAGTACAGAATGGACTATACACGTCTTAACACGGATGAACTTACGTTCATAGAATCATATTATCACCAGAATCTTTCAGTTAAAGAGATTTCGAGTAGATTGAAACGTTCTATACAGACAATTTATAACGTAATCAATGCTTTTAAGTCGGGGATGTCTGCCCTTGAATATTATCAAGAATACAAACAAAGAAAGTCTAATTGTGGGAGGCATAGAATAGTTCTTCCAGAAGAACAGTCTGATTATATCCGAGAGAAAATAGCTGATGGATGGACACCTAATACTATTATTGGCAGAGGTGAACGCACGATCAACTGTTCTGTTAAAACACTTTACAGAATGTTTAAAGAGAACATTTTTGCTGTACATGATTTACCTATGAAAGGCAAAAGAAAGCCAAATGGTCATTCTGAAAAAAGAGGCAGACAGACTTTTAAAAGAAATATTTCTGAAAGAATAGAAGAATTTCCTTTATTCAATAAGGAGTTTGGGCATCTTGAAGGAAATACTATTGTTGGTCGTCGTCATGGTAGTGCAATCATTACTTTGGTAGAAAGAGTATCCAAGATGATTATCACCTTACGCCCCTTAGGTCGTAAGGCAACTGATATAGAAAACGCTCTACACTCAATGTTTTCATCTTTACCTTCTCATATATTTAAATCAATTACTTTTGATTGTGGTAAGGAGTTCTCAAACTGGAAAACAATATGCAACTGTCATGATATATCTATATTTTTTGCTGATCCAGGCAAGCCATCACAGCGAGGTTTAAATGAACATTCTAACGGAATACTTAGACGCAGTGGATTAGATAAACTCTATTAAAATAGATGTTGTTCAACTAAGAAGGCAGTTGATTTTATTATGACTAGAAACAGAACTATTTGATTATGTAAATTGGTACAACAATTTTAGACCACATTCTTCATTACAGTATTTGACGCCAGTGACATTTAAAAATTTACACATGAAAACTGTCTAAAAAAATGTTGACATACCATTCTATGTCCTTTAAACTCAATTTTTAATTTTCATCTTTTATACCTTTATTTATACTCTCAATCAAATTTCCTTTTGGCGTTAAAATGGATATATCTTTGTAATTTATTCCACGCATGAACGTTTTGAATTTCAATACATTTTAAATATAAAATAGCTCACACTTTTTCAACTTTTGTTCTCATATTTAATAATCTACTGATTCAAGTAACGCTAAAATTTTGCTTTATTTACTCGCAATTTCTTTTAATTTTTTTGTATTTTGTGCTTGCTGATGTGATTGTTCTTCATATAATTTTTGACAACTTTCAAGTGTATATAGCAGTTCTAATGTTTCTAATATTAATTCATTTCTCGATATGTTTTTCTCTTTAGCTAATATACTTAATCAACCTAGCAATCCACTATCTACATTTCTAATTTTCAGTTCTTTGTTAGCCAAAATAACCCAACCTTTCTCATTAAAAAGGTGGAACACTAACAAAATTTTGGCCCCCACATCAAAAAATACTAAATCTCTTGAAATATCTGGCTTCGCCAAATCACCAATTTTCAAATGGGTACAAATTCCCCTTATGCTCTTACAAGATTTTTACTAATTTTCACGTTTTTACTAAAACGCTCATAATATCCATATATTTTTTTCATAACATGTAAGAAAAAATTATCAAATCAAATGTTAAAAGCACTAATTTTTATACTATATTTAAGATGTGTCTATAACAAAAGAAGTGTTCAAAATAAAACTAAGTTATAAACTAAAAATGGAACGTCTTAACGAAGAAATATCTCAAAAGAAATTGGCAAAATCACTTAATAAATTTTTAAAAACGACTTATTATACCAAAAGAAAAATAGATCGCATTGAAAGTAATACGACCTATTTAAAATTTGATGTTGTCAATGAAGTGTAGTGCTTCTTTAATCTAACTATGCAAGAGTTACTACACAAAAATTGGTCAGCATATAATAAAAGTTTCACAGACTACTTGCAAAATAAAACCATAAAATATTGTTACTTACCTAATGAAAATAGAACATGTATTTATCAATTTTCCCAACTTATATCTCATTTTAATTTGGTTAATAAACAAGATTGGATTGCATTTTCTAAATATGATTTTATACAAATCATTTATTACGATCACTTTAAAATCAAACATATTTATGTTTATCTTCGTAGACGCATTCCCTTTTTATAGCGTTATACTATTTATAATAGCTTGTTATTTCTATATAGTATCAAGACAAGAAGAAACTCGTTTTCACTCGTTTCAAAACCTAAAAGAAATTAACAATTTCTTTGAATAATAAATAAGCAGAATATACAGCACCAGCAATATCAAAAACCTTAAAAAGCGTATCAGCAAAAGAAGCTTTACCATTAGAAATTCTGAAAGCATAAATAGCACCAACTACAAAGCAAGTCATAGCACCACAAATTAAAATGGCAAATATAAATTTCAGAACAAAAAATTCATAATCTACAAAATACAAAGATAAGAAAATCATTCCAACTCCACCAGTAAAATAGCAATACCTCTTATAGCCTTCTTCACTCAACTCAACAAGTAGTCCTAAGAATCCAAATATTAAAAACGGAAAACCTATCCAAATCCAACCTCCACCACCAAACATAAACCAAAAAAAGCCAAAAATAATACAAAAAGTTGCTATAGCATATCCAACTAAACCATTACTTTTATTTTCCAATGAATCATCCCTCATTCTTTTATTTTTAATTATTATACACCTTAAAAACCTTTATTTGACGGTAACTTAAAGCATTTTTATCTCTTAGACAGAAAAAAACAGGATTTCGAAAGAACATAATATTATGGGCAAATTTAAAGCTTTGATCACTCAGTGGTTAAATCTCTTTTTTATAAAAGAATAGTTTGCTCTGCTGATTGCTATATTAATAAACACAGAGTAAAAACAAGGAGGAATACAGATGACTGTAACAGTTATGCTAAGTAATATATGTATATGCATCATTGCCCAATATCTCTACGAACAAATAAAAAAATAATAAGTAAAAACATCTAATTGCTTTATTCCAATTGCTTTATTGACGTTGAGCCTCGGAACCCTTAACAATCCCAAAACTTGTCGAATGGTCGGCTTAATAGCTCACGCTATGCCGACATTCGTCTGCAAGTTTAGTTAAGGGTTCTTCTCAACATCAATAAATTTTCTCGGCATAAATGCGTCGTCTATTTTTTATTATCTTCATGATAATCATATTTTTCTTCCATCTCGTCAAAAGCATCATCTTTATAGAAAAACAAAAAGTAAGCAACAACACCAATAGGAATAAAAAAAACAGTGTGAAAACAAGAAGAAACTCGTTTCAAAATCCCCTCAAATATTCTAATTATTCTTTTTGAAATTCATAACCTTAACAACCAAATAAATAGCATTTATTCCCATCAAAATAACATACGGAATTAATATATATAAATTTTCCAAATGAGATATAAAAATTAATCCAAGTAAAAAGAAAACATTTAAAATAGTTGCTATAACGTAACCTTTATCTAACACTGTGTTTTTATTCAAAATAAACACTCCTTTTTTAAAAAACTTTATCACAAGACTTACTCAAATTATAAATACCTTTATTTTAAATTTTAAGGGGGTATTTTAAAGATTTAGGGAGGGCATATAGTTTTTTATATCCGAAACTTATATACGCTTTTAAAACGCAAATATGAGCCAAATAAATATATGCTATTTTCAAAAACAAAAATTTGAGCAAAACCAGTGACTATTTTTTTATATACTGCCCATTTACATGCAAATTTAAAAATTAGCATAAAATACTTTAAAACTTCCCCATGTTTTTCTAAATTCCTGCAGGGCTTTTCTTATCAAAAACTTAGAAATTTTAATTTAACTCTAAAATCTCCGTAAGAGCATAAGGGAAATTTGTCCCCATCAATGAATGGGGGATCTGGCAAAGCCAGATATTTCAAGACTTCGTCGGTCTTTTTGCATGGGGGCATAAAAAGACGAAATGTCACACTTTTGCGACACAATATATTGCGTTTGTCACAGTTTTGTGACACTACATACAGCATTTGTCACAAAAATAAGACAGTACTTTTTTACAAAAAATCAATAAAAAAAGACATCAGTTATCACTAATGTCTTAAATAATAATTTTGCTTTTCGAAATTCCAAATTGCCGTAATCGAATGTGCCTTTTCTTCTTCATCTGTTGTTTTATCTTTATCACTTGTATTAATTAAATTGCCGTCTTCGGCATCGTCTAAATTTAAAATTTTATGCTTCTGTTTAAGCATTCCACCATAACTTAACATACGTTTTCGATACAAACCTTTTCTAGATCACTTAAAATTTCTTGATTTTTTTCGTCGTCATCAGTTAAAAAGTCAGATGATTTAACGGAATATTTTGATGTCTCTTTGATTGTTATAAAATCATTTGAATTATTGATTAAAGATATTATATTGTTTCATGTTTTTACGGCGCATATAAAGGGCATGTGTTTCTTCAAGTTCAGCTTTAATGGATTGCATTAAATAACCTTGCATAGCTTCAACGGTTTCATTTTTTTGTAGCAACATCGCTTTAAAACGTTTCAATACACTTACAATTTCAAACTCAACATCTTCTAAACGATAATAAGTATCATGTGAAGTATTAAATGACTTTTTCCCTTTGAGTAATACGCTTTTAATAATCCGAATTTCTCTAATTTCAAATTTACTTAAATAGTTTTGAAGTTGTTGTGGCAATTCTTCGAGTACTTGGAACTTAAGGGCGTCATTATTAAATTCAGTTTTTTGATGATTTGTATGATTCGAATGATGATTATTATTATTTATTAAAGTATTAGATATAATATCATTCATATCATACGTATCATTATCCTCATTTTCTATATAATTAGTATTATTTAACTCAGTATCATTAGACTGTGAATTTGGAAGTTCTTGACCACTTAAATTCACAGTTCTAGAACTTCCAAATTCATTGTTCTGGAACTGTGAATTTGGAAGTTCCTTGGTAAGACTTGCTTCAATATCATATTTTGGTTTTAATAAATATAAGGTTCTGTTGCAAAGTAAAAAATATAGCTAACCACTAATTTATCATGTCAGTGTTCGCTTAACTTGCTAGCATGATGCTAATTTCGTGGCATGGCGAAAATCCGTAGATCTGAAGAGACCTGCGGTTCTTTTTATATAGAGCGTAAATACATTCAATACCTTTTAAAGTATTCTTTGCTGTATTGATACTTTGATACCTTGTCTTTCTTACTTTAATATGACGGTGATCTTGCTCAATGAGGTTATTCAGATATTTCGATGTACAATGACAGTCAGGTTTAAGTTTAAAAGCTTTAATTACTTTAGCCATTGCTACCTTCGTTGAAGGTGCCTGATCTGTAATTACCTTTTGAGGTTTACCAAATTGTTTAATGAGACGTTTGATAAACGCATATGCTGAATGATTATCTCGTTGCTTACGCAACCAAATATCTAATGTATGTCCCTCTGCATCAATGGCACGATATAAATAGCTCCATTTTCCTTTTATTTTGATGTACGTCTCATCAATACGCCATTTGTAATAAGCTTTTTTATGCTTTTTCTTCCAAATTCGATATAAAATTGGTGCATATTCTTGAACCCAACGGTAGACCGTTGAATGATGAACGTTTACACCACGTTCCCTTAATATTTCAGATATATCACGATAACTCAATGCATATCTTAGATAGTAGCCAACGGCTACAGTGATAACATCCTTGTTAAATTGTTTATATCTGAAATAGTTCATACAGAAGACTCCTTTTTGTTAAAATTATACTATAAATTCAACTTTGCAACAGAACCATTTGCGATACAACGAGGCGACATTAGCCGATAATTTGCTTAACTGTAGAAGATTTAAAAGAACCCCTTGCCATATATTTAACAATGTTGTCCGGGATAACAACACAGTGAATCCACCGTTTAGTTAAGATGATGGATTTTTTCAAACTGTGGATGAGGTACAGAGTTTCATTAGATAAAAACAGGGAAAACTTATTAAAGAGTGATTTCTGTGAGGAGGATAATGATGACAAAGAAATACGATCTTATTGTGATTGGTACAGGTTCTGCGGGGTCAATCACAGCAGCAAAATGTAATAAAGCCGGCTGGAATGTAGCTATGGTAGATGACAGGCCGTTTGGAGGCACGTGTGCACTACGTGGATGTGACCCAAAAAAGGTTCTACATGGTGCTGCCGAGCTTATTGATTGGAACAAACGGATGGTTAAGAATGGAGTACCGTCTGAAGTCTCCATCAACTGGAAAGATCTTATGAATTTTAAAAGAACCTTTACAGATGATGTCCCGGAAAAAAAAGAGGAAGCATTGAATAAACAGGGAATCGATACGTATCATGGCAATGCATCTTTCGTGAGTGAGGACAAACTTGAAGTGAATAAAGAAGTGCTCGAGGGGAGTCATTTCTTGATCGCTAGTGGTGCGAAACCTACCCCTTTACCCATAAAAGGAGAAGAACATCTTACTTATAGTGATGAGTTTTTGGAGTTGGATGAATTACCACAAAGAATCGTCTTTGTTGGTGGTGGGTATATTTCGTTTGAATTTGCTCATATCGCGGCACGTGCTGGATCAGAAGTTCATATTATCCATCGAGGTCAAAGACCTTTGGAGAATTTTGATATAGATCTTGTAGATATCCTTTTAGAAAAGTCGAAAGAGATTGGCATACAGGTACATCTTCAACATTCCGTTGAATCCATTGAAAAAGAACAAGGAAAGTTTCATGTGTACGCTCGAAAAAAAGAGGATATAACGCGGTTTGAAGCAGACATTGTTATTCATGGTGCTGGACGGGTCCCTGCCTTAGATATGAATCTTGAAAAAGGGAATATAGAAAGGAAAAAACATGGTGTCCATGTTAATGAGTATTTGCAAAGTGTAAGTAACCCGAATGTCTATGCAGCTGGAGATGCTGCAGCAACGGATGGCTTGCCCCTCACACCTGTAGCCAGTGCAGATTCTCATGTCGTAGCATCTAATTTATTGAAAGGGAACAGCAAAAAAATTGAATATCCCGTGATTCCATCTGCTGTATTTACCGTACCTAAAATGGCATCGGTAGGTATGAGCGAGGAGGAAGCCAAAAACTCTGGCCGGAATATTAAAGTAAAGCAGAAAAACATCTCCGACTGGTTTACGTATAAACGGACAAATGAGGACTTTGCTGCGTTTAAAGTGCTAATTGACGAGGATAGTGATCAAGTTGTCGGTGCTCATTTGATTAGTAATGAAGCCGATGAACTAATTAACCACTTTGCAACAGCCATTCGCTTTGGAATTTCAACCAAAGAATTGAAACAAATGATATTTGCCTATCCAACGGCAGCTTCGGACATTGCACACATGTTGTAAGTTTGCGTTTTGTGAGATGTTTATAAACCACTTTATCGTCTAATCTTGTTATATGATCTTAGAATCAAAAAGAAAATAACTTTTTTGACAGCCGCATTTTTCAACGGAAGAATGTGGCTTCTTGGCGTGAAGAGCAGATATCTTTATTCTTAAACTTCTAAAAAAGCTTATGTGAACACTTGATAAATAAGGTTTTTTATCTGACCTATTTTATAAGATTATTCTATAAAAGAAAAAATAATGTATGACTTGACCGTGTACTATGGTACAGGGTTTATACTTTTTATTGAGGTGACAATATGGGGATGAAAATCAGTGAATTGGCTAAAGCGTGTGATGTGAATAAAGAAACCGTTCGGTATTACGAGCGGAAAGGATTGATAGCCGGGCCTCCCAGAAACGAATCAGGGTATCGAATATATTCAGAGGAAACAGCAGATCGGGTACGGTTTATTAAACGAATGAAGGAATTGGATTTCTCGCTAAAGGAAATCCACCTGTTGTTTGGTGTGGTTGATCAAGATGGGGAGAGATGTAAAGATATGTACGCCTTTACCGTTCAAAAAACCAAAGAAATCGAGCGGAAAGTGCAGGATTTGTTACGAATCCAACGGTTATTAGAGGAATTAAAAGAAAAGTGTCCAGATGAAAAGGCGATATATACCTGTCCTATTATTGAAACGTTAATGGGAGGGCCTGATAAATAAATGGGGGAAGATTTGAATGAAAAAACGCATTTCCTTCACCGCTATAATGACGGTGTTGTTAATCGGTTTAACAGCTTGTGGAGCAGAATCTGATACCGCGAATGAATCAAAGGTTCAAGACATTCAAGGAAATCCAGTCAGCCTACCTAATGAGAAACCCACACTCATTTATTTTATGGCAACCTGGTGTCCATCTTGTATATACAATGAGGAAATCTTTAAGGAAATTCATCAACTAAACCCGAACGATGTTCAATTGATCACAGTTAGTTTAGACCCTAACACAGATACAAAAGAAAGCTTTGCGAAATTTAAACAGGATTATGGCGGGGATTGGCCCCATGTTTTAAAGATAGGAGTGGAATTATGAGTTTTTCGTTTCTCTTCATTCTGACCGCTGGAATGGTTGCGGCCTTTAATCCTTGTGGTATCGCCTTGCTTCCTTCTTATATCTCCTATTTAATTGGAGGCGAAACAAAGGATCATTCGTTCCGCTATGCAATTTTTAAAGGATTAGGGCTTGGTGGAGCGATGACCACGGGGTTTTTAACGATTTTTGTATTGGCTGGTTTGTTGATAGGAGGATTGGGAAGCGCACTAACAGGAATTTTTCCGATTCTTTCATTGGTTATGGGTATACTCATTGCTTTATTGGGGTTGGGCATGCTATTTGGGAAGCATTTGCCGATTAAAATAGGATCTTTTCAAGTCAAGCCAGGGAAATGGTCTATCTATTTTTACGGAATAGCCTATGCCGTGACATCACTTGGTTGTACCTTGCCAGCCTTTATGTTGGTGGTCTCTGCATCGCTGAATGACAATAGCGTAACGGCCGTGATCATCAAGTTCATCATCTACTCCCTTGGTATGGGAATTGTGGTGACAGCGATCACGATGGTCTCATTGATTTCACGACAATTGGTACAGAAGTTTCTGCACAACTATATGAGTTCTATCCAAAAAATAGCAGCTGTTGTGATTTTCCTCTCCGGTTTGTACATGGCTTATTACTGGTATTTCGGTTCTGGTGGCATTTGTACATTTTAAAATCCAACCGATCAGGTGTAACAAAAAATAGATGAAAGATGTAAAAAAGCTAAACGAACAAATTTCAAGTTAGGCTATAGGCCATGTATGTACCTTAACCAAAGAATAAAATTTTTTTAGAAAGAGTGGTGAGAATGATGGATGAGAATCGCTCGAAAGGTAACCGCTGGGGTGTTTGGGCCTTTTTCGGAATATTATTGGTTCCTTTATTGGTTCCTTTACTTTGTTGCGCAGGACCGATTCTCCTTGTTGCATTAGGGAGCACAGGTATTGGTGCCCTCTTTGCTGGTGCGACAGGAAATTGGTGGTTGACCGGCATTTTTGCAGCATTGGCCATTGTTATGATTGCTCTGATCCTCAGCAAGTTGTTGAAGAACAAATACAATTCTCCTGAAGGCAATGGAAAAACAAAAAATAAAACGGATTGCTGTACGCCTCCAGAGAGCGTGGATCGGAAACATGAGACAAGATAAATATGAGATAAATGTACAGAACTGTCTATCAAACTTTAAATAGAAAGAGGGATTCAAATGACTCAAAATTCATATAAAATACCCATTCAAGGCATGACATGCACAGGCTGTGAAGAACATGTAACCGAAGCATTGGAACAAGCCGGAGCTAAAGATGTTTCGGCCGATTTCCGACGCGGTGAGGCCATTTTTGAACTCAGCGATGATCAGATCGAAAAGGCTAAGCAAAATATTTCGGCAGCCGGCTATCAACCCGGAGAGGAAGAAAGCCAGCCCTCTGAAAACAGTGTAGATTTCAATCGGGATGGCGATTACGATCTTCTGATTATTGGTTCCGGCGGTGCGGCGTTTTCTGCAGCTATCAAGGCCAATGAAAACGGGGCGAAAGTGGCCATGGTAGAACGGGGAACCGTCGGGGGGACCTGCGTTAACATCGGTTGTGTACCGTCAAAAACCATGCTTCGTGCCGGTGAAATAAACGGTCTCGCCCAAAACAATCCGTTTACCGGACTTCAAACGAGTACCGGTGCTGCGGACCTTGCCCAATTGACCGAACAAAAAGATGGATTAGTCAGTCAAATGCGTCAAGAAAAATATATAGACTTGATCGAAGAATATGGATTTGATCTCATTCGTGGCGAGGCCTCGTTTATCGACGATAAGACGATACAAGTGAATGGACAAAACATCACGTCTAAAAGCTTTTTAATCGCAACGGGGGCTTCTCCGGCTGTTCCGGAAATCCCGGGAATGAATGAGGTTGATTATTTAACAAGTACATCCGCACTCGAATTAAAAGAGGTTCCACAACGATTGGCAGTGATCGGTTCTGGCTATATCGCAGCGGAATTAGGTCAAATGTTTCACAACCTCGGAACAGAAGTGACTCTCATGCAAAGAAGCGAGCGTCTGTTTAAAACCTACGATCCTGAAATTTCCGAAGCCATCGATGAATCCTTAACTGAGCAAGGACTTAACCTGATCACTGGGGTCACTTATCAAAAGGTTGAGCAAAACGGTAAGTCGACAAGCATTTATATTGAAGTGAACGGTCAAGAACAAGTCATCGAAGCCGATCAAGTCCTCGTGGCAACAGGAAGAAAGCCGAACACAGAGACTTTAAACCTTGAATCAGCAGGTGTGAAAACAGGGAAAAAAGGCGAAGTGCTGACCAATGAATATTTGCAAACGTCGAATAACCGAATATATGCCGCGGGCGATGTGACCCTCGGTCCGCAATTCGTTTATGTTGCAGCTTATGAAGGCGGGATTGTGGCAAATAATGCGTTGGGTCTAGCGAAACGCAAAATCGATCTTCGCTTTGTTCCCGGCGTAACCTTCACCAATCCATCGATCGCCACAGTCGGCTTGACTGAACAACAGGCAAAAGAAAAAGGTTACGATGTCAAAACATCGGTCCTTCCGTTGGACGCTGTACCGCGGGCCTTAGTCAATCACGAAACAACAGGGGTCTATAAACTTGTAGTCAACGCCCAAACCCAGAAATTGATCGGGGCGCACATTGTGAGTGAAAATGCTGGAGATGTGATTTATGCGGCAACGTTAGCGGTTCAATTTGGATTGACCATTGAAGACCTTACGGATAGCTTTGCGCCTTATTTAACGATGGCTGAAGGATTAAAGCTTGCAGCCTTGACGTTTGATAAAGACGTATCGAAATTATCTTGTTGTGCAGGCTAATGGTTCCTTTTGATTCTAATGCTATGTTGCAGGAGGCACTTAAAACAATGAAGTGGAGAAAATATAAGGAGGAATAAGCTTATGAAAAATATTTCAGAATTCTCAGCCCAACTTAATCAAACTTTTGATCAAGGGGAAGCCGTCTCTATGGAGTGGTTATTCCGTCCGTTGCTAAAAATGCTGGCGGAGGGCGATCCAGTCCCCGTTGAGGACATCGCGGCGGAGACCGGGAAGCCCGTCGAGGAAGTTAAGCAAGTCCTACAGACTCTACCTAGTGTGGAACTTGATGAGCAGGGCCGTGTCGTCGGTTATGGCCTCACACTGGTCCCTACCCCCCATCGCTTCGAGGTTGATGGGAAGCAACTATATGCATGGTGCGCCCTTGACACACTTATGTTCCCAGCACTCATCGGCCGGACGGTCCACATCGCTTCGCCTTGTCACGGCACCGGTAAGTCCGTACGGTTGACGGTGGAACCGGACCGCGTTGTAAGCGTCGAGCCTTCAACAGCCGTTGTCTCGATTGTTACACCAGATGAAATGGCCTCGGTTCGGTCGGCCTTCTGTAACAACGTTCACTTTTTCAGTTCACCGAGTGCAGCCCAAGACTGGCTTAACCAACACCCTGAGTCGAGCGTTTTGCCCGTTGAAGATGCCTTTGAACTGGGTCGCCATTTGGGAGCGCGTTATGAGGAGTCAGGACCTACTAATGGGTCCTGTTGTAACATTTAATCTTAGGCAATTACGCCTGCGTCAATCTTGGCCTTACGATGATGTCCTGTAACCGAAGCTCTATCTAGTGAAACCAATTTTATGGGAAACCAAATAAATAAAAAGATCAATTGCTTGTGCCTATATCGGGGAGTTAATAAAGCGAGAAAGTGGATTCTTGAATATAGGAGTAAATAAGGTGCCAAAATGGCACCTTATTTAAAATATGTAACGCCAAGGTCTGCCGTATTATATTGCATTGGAAAAAGAAAACCTTCTGTATAAGGAGATGTTATATGATATTTGGTAAACTGTTCGGCAGTTTGGGCGTAGAAAGCTTTTGCTCCTTGAACATCACGTTTGCCAGTTACAATGTCATTTAACAAGTTTAAAGATAAAAAATTCATCGCTTCCTCATGACACTTTGCTGATGCCTCACCTGTAGTTCGATCTAAGTAGACACTTCCATCAAAAGCGGCAATCGCATCATATAAGTGTACGGGCACTTTATAATCGATGGTCTGCTTAAGGAAATCAAGGTGAGGGGTAGGGAAGTTATGAGGGACTGGATCCTTATATACTATCGTGCGTTTCCATGGCCCGCTATTGTACCAAATTAATCGTCTCATTGTTGCTTCCTGGGGATATCCATACTTACTAATTATGGTTTTTGCCCCTTCCAACGGTGGTCCCTGCCAATAGGACAAAATGTGATTTAAATGACTATCCATTGCCATACCTCCTAAACATTTGCCTAAAAGCATTGTATGCCCAATAAATGAATTTTAGGTAAATGTATATTTAATGATCGGCAGATTGCAGTAAATAACGAATGCCTGCAATGCAATTAACATGGGATTTAACACTGGACAGTAATTTTTTTGCTGGGATTTTGCTATCAGATAGCTTTTCTTAGTGATGATAGGATATGTTGACCAAATTGGCCGTGAGATTGGAGGGGTGGTTTTTATGGTTAGTTGTTGTTCAATCGATCCATACACTGAATTCGAAGTCATTATTATTGGTGCCGGGGTGCCGGAGGTTTCTCTTGCCTTTCATTTGACTTCATACGGCATAAGGACGGCACTTGCGGATGAACAGAACGTGGATAACAGATTAAAGGACTTTTTAAGAACTTTTCAAGAATTGATTGAGCGCGATTCGGGTATGCCGTGGACGTTACAGGCAATAAAAGAAGATATGCACCTCATCCTTTTTGACGGTACCATTACCCTTGAAGGTGAACATGCTGTCCGTATTGATGAACACAAAATTCGGGGGGATCGTATGGTCGTACCATTTGATACGTTTAAACAAATAGGAAAACCTAGAAACCAAAACGACATCCATTTTAAAAACGATCCTTTTCAAAGAGTTACGAATGATTTATGGATCACGAATCCCTCATTGTCAGAAGTGGATCAAGAACAAATATGGCAGACTGGAGACTATTTTTCAAAACACCTTCAGAACATTGAATAAATGAAGTAACTAACCCGGACAATCTGGGCGACTTTATTAAGGCAATGGCCCTGGTTCGGTTCTGTTGCAAAGTAAAAAAATATAGCTAACCACTAATTTATCATGTCAGTGTTCGCTTAACTTGCTAGCATGATGCTAATTTCGTGGCATGGCGAAAATCCGTAGATCTGAAGAGACCTGCGGTTCTTTTTATATAGAGCGTAAATACATTCAATACCTTTTAAAGTATTCTTTGCTGTATTGATACTTTGATACCTTGTCTTTCTTACTTTAATATGATGATGATCTTGCTCAATGAAGTTATTCAGATATTTCGATGTACAATGACAGTCAGGTTTAAGTTTAAAAGCTTTAATTACTTTAGCCATTGCTACCTTCGTTGAAGGTGCCTTATCTGTAATTACCTCTTGAGGTTTACCAAATTGTTTAATGAGACGTTTGATAAATGCATATGCTGAATGATTATCTCGTAGTTTACCTCGTTCATTAAGCAAAAAAGTGGATAAAAAACCGCATCACTTATGATATGCTTCTCCTCGCATAATCTTAAATGCTCTGTACACTTGCTCAATTAATACAACCCGCATCATTTGATGTGGGAATGTCATTTTGCTGAATGATAGTGCGTAGTTACTGCGTTGTAAGACGTCCTTGTGCAGGCCGTTTGATCCGCCAATGACGAAAACAAAGTCGCTTTGCCCTTGGGTCATGCGTTGGTTCAATTCTTGGGCCAATCCTTCGGAAGATAGCATCTTTCCTTGTATTTCTAATGTAATGACTGTGGATTGTGGTTTGATTTTGGCTAGTATTCGTTGGCCTTCTTTTTCTTTTACTTGCTCAATTTCTTTGTCACTCATATTTTCTGGTGCTTTTTCGTCTGGAACTTCTATGATGTCTATCTTGGTGTATGGGCCTAAACGTTTTTCATATTCTGCTATGGCTTGCTTCCAATATTTCTCTTTTAGTTTCCCTACAGCTAAAATGGTGATTTTCATGTCGTTTGGTCCTCCAAATTGTTATCAACTTTCCAGTTATCCACAAGTTATTAACTTGTTCACACTGTTCCCTCTTATTATACCAATATTTTTTGCAGTTTTTGATATTTTCCTGACATTTATGCCCGATTTTTAGTGTATAACCTGTGTATTTGTGGATAACTCTGTGGGCATTGTGGGTATTTCTCTTTAAATTGTACACAATTCTGGATAACTATCCCCATTTCTGTGGATAAACACCTTGATGTCTTATTACTTATCCTCGTTTTTATATCCCATATTTATCAACGGTTATCGCTTTTTTTCATAAAAAAACACTACCGTACCTCTTATTTAAGAAATACAGTAGTATTATTTTCAATATATTTTAGCTAGCTTTTCTACGTCGTACAGTCGCGATTAAACCTATACCTGCTAATAATACAAACATCGCTTCTGGGCTTGAACTTTGATTAGTTCCAGTTTTTGGTAACTGTTTCTCATGCGCGCTACCTTTAGGCACTGACATTCTAGCCAATTGTTTCCCACTCTTGCTTGATACAGTAGCTCCTTCTATTGTGCGACCAGAACCTTCTGTACCGCTACTAACAGTTCCTCTATGCGCTAGCAACAATACAACTTTACCTGGAGCTGGTTTTTTCGCTGGATCCATCACTTTGTCGTCACCAATTGGTTGTGCATCTTTACCAGACTCACTACCTTTGCTACCTTGTTGTCCTTTAGCTGGTTGTTCACTTACTGCTGGTTTACCTAATAACATACGTTGTGGTTCTGTCGTATCATACTTAGCTAAGTTAGCTGTTTTTAAATAACTTGCTAGTACTTGATCTAATGAAATACCTTCTTCTCTAGTACCACCGAACATACTATATCCGTCGCCACCTGATGCTGTGAAGTCATTCATCGTTACGTGATATACACGTTTTAAATCAATATTTTCAAACTTACCTGTCTCTTTATTTAAAATTTGAATAGCATTAATTCGTTTGCCAGACGGTTTATTTATATCATAGTAAACACGGATTGAATCAGAGATATGTAGTAAACCGCCATTCGCTGTTAACACTGTCTTACCGTCCTTTTGTGTTGTTGGTGCGCCTAAACTATGTTCGAAAGCCGTCCAGACGTCTGAACCTTTTACATCAATTTGCGCAATCGTATTTCCAAATGGTAATACTGAGATTAAATCATAGCGTGTCACCTTACCTTTTGCGATAGAGGCACGAATACCTCCACCATTTGTCACGGCAAAGTCAGTCTTTTTAGAGAAATTCTTAACGCCATATGCTTCCATAGCATCTGCAATTGCGTTTCCTAAATTTGTTTCACGCGTTCTAACGTCATCTCTCTCTCCTTTGAAATCAATCGTATTATTTGGAATAATAACCTCTGCTGTTTGTGCTCTAAATGTTTGATCAGCTTGATTAATTTGTTCAGCTAATGCTTTGTTCGGTGTCACATTTTCAACGTCTTTAACGTTAATCAATGACGGTTTAATATTTGATACCTCTCCATTGCGGTAATTAAATGTAATCTTACCGATATTCGCAAGTGCTGTACCTGTTTGTGCTAATGCATCATTGTTATAAATTTGACCATTTTGAAGTACGGTATGTGAATGACCATCAATGACTGTAATTCGTTTCTTCAATTGTGGATTTTGACTTAATTGTTTCACTAAGTAATCACCACGCCATGTTTCTTGTGTTGAAGGATCAATCCCTAAATGTGATATAACAACAAATGTATCTACGTCTTTATAAATACGCATCATTTCTGCTGTCACACTTTGTAATGGATCTCTAAATTCAACACCTTTAATGCCTTCAGGTCTTGTTTTCGTCTTTGTTTCTGGTGTCGTTACGCCAATAATTCCATAACGAATACCATTTTTCGTTACAATCGTTGAAGGCTTAAACGCGCGTTTTCCATCTTTATAAACGTTAGTGCTTAGCATCGGGAAGTCTAACATACCCTCTAACTTTTTCAACTGATCGTATCCAAAGTCAAATTCGTGGTTACCGACTGCCATAGCATCATAACCTACTGCATTCATTGCTTTAGCCATTTCTTCACCTTTTGACTGGTTTGAAAGTGGTAAACCTTGGAAGGCGTCTCCTGCGTCTAACATTAAATCAGGCTTTTCTTGTTCTTTTACTGTTTTTAATTTAGCCATACCGATGACACGCCCTTTTTCTTCGGCTAGTCGGCCATGGATATCATTTGTATGTAATATTTTATGTGTCGTTGTTTGTGGTGCATTAGCAGCAAACATTCGTGGTGAAAGTGATGCTGTTTTAGCATTTGATAATTTGAATGTTGCTGTGTGAGTTGGTTTTTGTGTTGAGGCTTGTTGTGTATCTACGTCGCGCGTTTCGTTTACTGTTGTTGAAACTGCTGTAGATGGTTTGTTAGATGGTGCGTTGGATGTTACTTTGTTGTTTGTATCATCAGCTGTTCCCTGTGCTGATGCTGATACGTTGGTTGCCGCTTCTTCACCAGATTGATGAGCTGCTTCCTTTGTTGGCGGTACTTGTTGCTTATCTGTTGTTGCTTTGTCTATCGTTGTTACTGCATGTGCTTTCATTGGTGTATGCTGCTCAGCCGCGTTCGAGACTTGCCATAATCCCATTGCACTAAAAAGCAAAACGAGCCATACACTTGTTTTAAGTAATAAAGCTTTCATTTCGTTCCCTCCATTAACTGTCATACACCAATATATTATCATAATCCTTATATTAAAATGTTTGATTTTATGTAAATTATTTATAAATTACATTTAATATCGAATTATTTTACACATTTCAATCAAGCCGGTTCAATCTAACAACAGCCATTTCCCACCAATAACATAAAAAAGCACCCGATAAAGTCGTCTCACAGCAGTGCCGAACTTTATAGGGTGACTCTCATTTATATTGTATATATTGGCGTTGGAATAGCTTTATCCGTATCACATAGCAATACTTCTTTTTCCGTATCAATATCGTGTTCGTTCAATACTTGACCAACACTCATACGCGCCAAATCTTTCATATTATTATCTTGTGATAAATGTGATAGGTAAATACGTTTCGTGTTGCCTGTAATCACATCCGTCATCGCATGGCCCGCATCCTCATTAGATACATGTCCCATATCGCCTAAAATACGTTGTTTCGTCTTCCATGGATAACGACACATTCTCAACATATCGACGTCATGATTACTCTCAAAAATAAACGCATCGCTGCCACGTATCATACCTTTCATACGATCAGACACGTAACCCGTATCCGTTAAAATCGTAAACTTCTTATAGTTATTATGGAAAATATAAAATTGCGGATCTATTGCATCATGTGACACGTTAAACGATTCAACATCGAAACCTGCAATAGATTTTGTTTCATAAGGATTAAAAATGAATTTCTGATCCATAGGGATGCGACTATCTTTCTTTTCAATTGCCTGCCAAGTCTTTTCATTCGCATAAATTGGCAATTGATATTTACGCGCCAAAACACCTAATCCTTTAATATGATCAATATGTTCATGGGTTACTAAAATACCATTTAAATCTTGAATATTACGGTCAATTTGACTAAACAATTCTTCCATTTTCTTGCCAGTCAAACCAACATCAACTAATAGACTACCTTTTTCATTTTCTACAAAAGTGGCGTTACCTGTACTACCACTTGCTAATACACTCATGCGTATCAAGCGGCTCATCCTTTCTCTTTAAACAGTCAATCTCTCTATATGACTGCAATATACATCAGTGCAAATATACGATTTTCCCTACAGAAACTATCAGTATATTAGCTGTTTTGTATACCTTTCCTATTATGTAACTTTAGTTCATCGACCGGTTTCTTATATTTAAATTTTGATAATCACGTGCAATGAATTTCTTAATTATTATAACAATGATTAGACAAATACTAAAGTTTTTAAAATAACAGTTACACTAATTTTACAATGCGGTTCTACTTAAAATATGAATAAATGCGCACGTTGGAGACGCAGAAATGTCGCCTGTCAGCCATAATAAACCGTACCAGCAAAAAGCTAGCACCGCTTCTCACATATGATGAGCTTGCAATACTAGCTTATTACGATTCATATTAATGATTAATAATTTTAGGGTTATTATTTGTCGCTTCGACATAGTAAGTATTCGTTTTGTCCTTACCGTCATGCTTCACTTTAATTTCCCAGTTTGGTTGTAACAATTGAACATTCGTTTCGTTCACGACTGAGTAGTAACCGAGTCTAGCATTAATGACTTCATCACCTTTTTTCAAGTAACGATTATAATATAATGCCTCGATTGCTTTTCTCACTCCAATAACTTGATGCTTCTTATCTGCACCATCTGTGGGCTTAATGTCACCCATCATTGATTGTTTATAACTAGCCGCTTTGTTATCTTCTATATTAAAGTTCAACATCGCTTTACTATTATTCAAAATCGGGAAATTATCATATGTTTGTTCGTATTTTACAGAACCAGAACTAATCTCACTTAATTGATATTCTGAACCTTTGAACACACGTTTGTTAACATAATCCTTCAAATCTTTTAAGTTATTATCACTAACTTTTACCGATTGGCTGATGTTCGCATTTAATAATTTTCCACTATCTGATGTGGATAAATCAGAATCACCTTTAGCTTTTGAACTAAAGTCTTTTGATCGTCCCGTAATTTGTTCTAATTGTATGCCTTTAACAGATTTATTTAAAATACTGGCTGGCACCCTAATTTCTTCTTGCTGAAAATTAACTTCATTGTTACTCTCGACTTCATTAATGTGTGAGCGATTGACTTTATTAACATAAATCGATACTAACACGATGTTGACAAGAATAAACACGAAAATGAAAAGTGTCTTTGTCAGTTTCCAGTTCATTTATTCAAGCCTCCCATCGTTATAAACATACCATTCGCCATCATATTCTACATACCAACGCGGTACGAGTTCACTGTTAATCTGCACTTCAATGTGGTTATGATCTGAGTTATCCTGCATTTCGTAACCGATAGCGATGTTTGTTACTTTTTCAAAATTAATATCACTATTGTTCGCTAAGCTTGAACGTACAGACTCTAATTTCGGCAACGTTTTATTATCCTCACTATTTAAAACAACGTCGGTGCGCAATAACGAACGACGATAATCAAAGACGCCTTTTTCACCCCAAGTGACTTGAATTTGATTAGAACCTTCTTTATTAAACGTTGGATAACCGTTAAGGAAACGTTGATATGTTAACTCGCCTGACTGATTATTCGTACTAAACAATCTGAAGTCTTCGTTTAAGAAACCACCATGACCATTAATAAAATCAAAGGTTCCTGGAATCGTTTCTTCCATTTTGCTGGAACTTGCTTCATCTTCGGACAGGTTTTTATAATGGTATTTTTCATTTTTATCGTTATAGTTTGCGACACCTGTATTATTGTTGTAAGTAGTAACACCACTCTTTGAACTACGAACAATGGTTGAATCGTCAAATAATATAGCATTCATTTTTTCAACACTAATTGTATTAAATACCATGCGATATGTTTTTAACTTTTCAGGTTTACTTGGTGCAAAAACATGCGTCGTACGATCAATTGTATCTTTGTTTGTGATGATATCTGTGTATGGTTGCATATCTTTTTTCACTGCTGCTAATGCATCTAAAAAATGATCATTTTTCGTTGTAGTTGTTAATTTTACGTAATCGTGGCGATCTTTGCTTATAGCATAAAGCACGATATTATCATCAGCATCATGATCTATGACCAAACGATTGAAATTGAAATGATTTGGTACTTTCGCATTCATGTTCAGTACTTGACCAAGATATGTTGATAACGGTAAATCATACGTAAAATCGAATAATGTAAAATCACTGCTCAAATCAGGAATCATCAAGTTATGATCACGACGAACATGTTCCACGGACTTCACTTCTTTATTTTTCAAAGGTTTCGTCAGTTTATTCACATTAGATACCGTCGCGATCGTACCTTCTGGATGATCATTTTTCGAATGAATAATCTGAAATGGCGTAATAGTTGTATCCATTTTGGCTGTCATAGGTGTCGTTAAAGGTTTCGTTTCACTCTTCTTACTATCTGTATTGTCGACATTTGCAATATCAGGAGAAAAGTTCCATACCATATATGTCAATACGACACTCATCAAGACGAGTAGCGCTAAAATGACAGATTTAATATGCTCCTTATTATTCATCCCAATCACCGTCTTCAATGACTTCACATGGAAGTGTGATAAAGATAGATGTACCTTGACCTTCTACACTGTTTGCCCAAATACGACCATTGTGCGCTTCCACAATCTCTTTCGAAATGGCTAGTCCTAATCCAGTACCACCCATTTTACGCGTACGTGCCTTATCTACACGATAGAATCGGTCGAATATCTTATCGACTTTATTGATAGGAATACCGATGCCATTATCTTTAATACGAATCGTCATTCGATTATAAAGTGGATTTTGTTTCACGTGGAACTCGACACGTTTATCGCCTCTAGAATATTTCATCGCATTTGTAATGACATTATCAAATACTTGCGTCATTTTATCAGGATCAAATTCTGTGAAAATCGTCTTTTTCGGAATATCTCGAATAAATGTTGTATCTTTCGCAGACATTTCATGTCGATTAATAATTTTATTAATGAACATGTTAAAGTCGATAATTTCTTTGTTGATTTGATCAGACTCATTATCCATTTTAGATAACTGTAGCAAGTCATTGACCAGTCGAATCATTCGTTCTGTTTCTTCACGGGTAACAGATAAAAATTGTGGCGCAAGTTCCTCATCTTTCCATGCACCTTCTTCAAGTGCTTCAATGTAACTATTCATAGAAGTTAAAGGTGTACGTAACTCATGTGATACATTGGCAACAAATTCACGACGCTCACGTTCAACTTGTTGTTGTTCAGTTACGTCATGTAACACAGCGATATAACCAGTTACAAATCCTGTTTCCTGCACAATCGTACTAAAGTTAACACGTGCGATTAGACCTTCTTCTTCATTTAAATCTAATAAGAAACTATCATTATTCTCTTGAATTTCTTCCAGTTTAAATTCATCTTCAAGACTTAATACACTTAACATGTAATATCCGATGATGTCTTCTTTCGCCATACCAAGCATCTTGAGTGCCATATCATTGACGATACGAATACGTCCACGGCGGTCTGTTGCAATAATACCATCACTCATATGGGTGATAACTGAGTCCAGTCTACGTTTCTCACTTTCAGTATTAGCCTGCGCTTCTTGTACACGTTTAGACAAGTTATTAAATGCTAAAGCTAATTCGCCAATTTCATCATTACCATAAATCTTCACACGTTGCGTATAGTTACCTCTGGACATTTCGACCGTCTGGTTACGCATATCGGTGATTGGTTTGGTAATCGTTCGCGCTATAAAGAATCCTAGGATGACTGTGATTAATAATGAAATAGCTGTACCAACAATGAATATTTGATTTATATTATTTAATTGGTTATAAACGTCATTAATTTTTGATTCGATATAAATATTACCAATTACCTTTTTATCGACTTTAACTGGGATATTATATACCCAGACACGGTCCTTACCACCGCCATAATCTTTTAAAATTAAATGATCGTTTGATTGTCCTAGTGATAGTGCTTTTTGGACAGAACTATCATTCGCTTTTTGATTGATTAGACTACGGTTAGACTGCTTCGTCGTCGCAATAATAATTTGGTCTTTATCTATAAAACGAATTTCTCCAATTTCTTGACGGTTGGCATACTCACTTAATAAATTTTGAATATCTTTTTGTGCATTTACGGAGCCCTTTTCGTCATATACTTTTTCAATACTAATTTCTAATTGTTTCGCGTACTGCGTAATATTCTTCTTAAAATTATCAAGCAGCTCTTTTTCAAGGTTATTTGTAAAATATAACCCGATAATTTGCATACCAATGATAATCAGTAATACATAAACAATTACAAGTTTAGTATGAAGGGATTGTAGTTGTTTTAGCCACTTCATTCGTTTCGACCTCTACTCATGTTGTTGGAGGAAATATCCAACGCCTCTACGCGTCACAATATATTCAGGATGTGACGGATCATCTTCAATCTTTTCACGTAAACGACGAATCGTTACATCGACCGTACGTACATCGCCAAAGTAATCATAGCCCCATACTGTTTGTAATAAATGTTCACGTGTCATTACTTGTCCCATATGTTTTGATAAATAATGGAACAATTCAAATTCACGATGTGTTAATTCAATATCTTCGCCACGTTTTTTAATAGAATATGCGTCTGGATAAATCACAATATCTTTAATTGTGATTTCATTCGTTACATTTCCAGTGTCTTGTGCTGGTTGTGAGTAATGACGACGTAAGTTCGCTTTCACACGTGCGATTAATTCACGCGTACTAAACGGTTTCGTTACATAGTCATCTGCACCTAGTTCTAAACCAAGCACTTTATCAATTTCTGAATCTTTAGCAGTAAGCATTATTATTGGCATTTCGTATTTTTTGCGCACTTCACGACATACTTCCATACCATCACGACCAGGTAACATGATATCTAGTAATACGATGTCTGGTTCTTCTTCATAAATTAAGTCGACTGCATCATTACCATCGTATGCACAGTACACATCGTATCCTTCTTTTTTTAAGTTAAATTCTAAAATATCAGCAATCGGTTTTTCATCATCAACTACAACAACTTTTCTAGCCATTTGCATAAACCTCTTTTCTTAAATCATTAATATTATTTTATCATTTTTTGTTCTTTATCGTTTATGTTTGTGTAAAAAATCACAGGATGTCGCTTACTATTTTTGTTATTGTGCGCATTTTCCGTCTTATAACGTATAGTAACCTATTATATAATTTACCATTTATAAGCTATTAATTCTATTTTCCAATATAAACTTATATATTAATATTTTTTATTAGTTTCTCACGGCGGATTGTGACAATGATATTTAACACAATGATGAGGTCTCTATTCCAATAATAAAATTAGGGTAATGGCAACTTCTAGTTGCACGTCATTGCTCAGAAAATAAATATCATTATTCGTTATTCGTCACTTTAACAATTGATGTTATGGAGGACTGGTGGCATATCACAACGAAGAAATATGTTGACAGTAGCATATGTTTGTACGTCTAATAAAGATTTTATTGTCTACGTTTATCTTTCATATCCAACCACTAAGTTACTTGAGGTTCATACATTATAAAGAAAATGGACGAACAGATAAATCAATATGATTATCATTCGTCCATATATCTTTTATTAATATAATATTAAACGCAAAAAAATGCCTATCCTCTTGGATAGGCATTTGTACGGTCTCGACGGGAATCGAACCCGCGATCTCCTGCGTGACAGGCAGGCGTGTTAACCGCTACACTACGAGACCTAAAAAATGGTGACTCCTACGGGACTCGAACCCGTGTTACCGCCGTGAAAGGGCGGTGTCTTAACCGCTTGACCAAGGAGCCGTTCTTAAGCACAAGATAGATTATAGCACAGCCAATCTTGCCATGACAAGATATTTTTTACATAATTTTGCTATTATTTTTTGAAGAATGTTATAAGTGAAAAATTGCATTTTATTGGCTGTCTATTTATTATAATAATTACGCTATTTTTGAAATTTTTCTATTTTAGGTGCTTTCATTTACACTTACGTCTACTCTATTTTAATAGCTATTTTCGACATCAGACTTATTACATTCAAGTGTTTCTTCTTAATTTCGTTAAATATCATCTAATCTTTTAAATTATGACTAGCAAATATCACCTTTACGTTAGTATTTTTTATCTAAATAATCGAATCGATACAGAAGTAAGCATAGCAAAAGCCTCCTACCAATAAAGATAGAAGGCTCATGTATTTATAATCATTGCGTATGACTTATATAAAGTTCTACCACAATTCTTTTAATAGGTTTGTTTGTTCTCTATCTGGACCAACTGAGAAGATAGAAATTTGTACATTACATAATTCTGAAATACGCTCTAAATATTTACGTGCATTTTCAGGTAATTCTTCTAAAGTACGCACACTTGTTACGTCTTCTGTCCAACCTGGTAACTCTTCAAAGATTGGTTTACAACGTTTTAATTGATCTAAGTTTGCTGGGTACTCAGTAATTTCTTTACCGTCTAATTCATAAGCTGTACAGATTTTCACTGTGTCTAGGCCTGTTAAAACATCGATTGAGTTAATAGATAAATCTGTAATACCACTTACACGACGAGAGTGACGTAATACAACTGAATCAAACCAACCTACACGACGTGGACGTCCTGTTGTTGTACCATATTCACGACCAACTTCTCTAATATGATGTCCATCTTCATCGAATAATTCAGTAGGGAATGGACCATCACCAACACGTGATGTATAAGCTTTACATACACCAATTACCTTTGAAACGAATGTAGGACCTACACCTGTACCAACAGTAACGTTACCTGCAATTGGATTACTTGATGTAACGAATGGATATGTACCATGGTCGATATCTAACATTACACCTTGCGCACCTTCGAAAAGTACCTTTTCATCTGCTACAAATGCATCGTCTAAGATTTTTGATGTGTCTGTTACAAATTCTTTTAAACGTTGACCTGCAGCATAATATTCTTCAAAGATATCATCAAATGATGGACATGTTTCGTTAAACATACCTTTGAAATATGCTTGTTTATATTCAATGTTTGATTTTAATAATCTTTCGAATGTTTCTTTTTCAAGTAAATCTGCCATACGAATGCCGATACGTTGAACTTTGTCTACATATGCTGGACCGATACCTTTTTTAGTTGTACCAATCTTATTATCACCACGTAAACGTTCTTCATATTCATCTTGTGCTAAGTGATATGGTAAAATCACTTGCGCACGATTAGATATACGTAAATTACTTGTAGGAATGCCACGTTCATTTAATCCGTCTAATTCTTTCAATAGTGCAACTGGATCAACAACGACACCGTTACCGATTACCGCTAATTTGTCTTTGTAAAAGATACCAGATGGTACTAAATGTAATTTATATGTTTCTCCGCCAAATTGAATGGTATGGCCTGCATTATTACCACCTGAAAAACGCGCGATAACATCTGACTGTTCTGCCAAGAAATCCGTTATTTTTCCTTTTCCTTCGTCTCCCCATTGTGTCCCAACTACTACGATTGATGACATGTGAGCACCTCCAAGTTTTTCTCATTTAACCATTTGATATTCTACCAATATCGAGACCATAATGCAAATAAAAATCGAACATTGATTTTCGGCCTTTTTAAAAGAAAAATCATTTTAACAAATCGTCTTCAACGTCCTAAAAACCCTTTAACAGAGGCGTTGACAGTACTAATTTATCACTTTCAATACACAAACTTAACATATATCAACCCGTTCAGAACAAAATAAAAACCGTACAATTTTATCATCATAATGATTATTGTACGGAAAAACTTTTTTACATCATATCTGCATGTGCATAATCGATATCGGTAAATTTATTATATTGTTTCATAAAGTGTAACTTAACTGTGCCTGTTGGACCGTTACGTTGCTTAGCAATGATAATTTCAATTTCACCGTTTTCATCATTCGTTTGTGGCTCAAAACCACCATCATCGTCATCATCTTCATCGCCACCACGGTTATAGTAATCATCACGGTATAAGAATGCAACGATATCGGCATCTTGCTCAATCGAACCAGATTCACGAATATCACTCATCATTGGACGTTTATCTTGTCGTTGTTCAACACCACGAGATAACTGACTTAATGCGATAACTGGACATTCTAATTCACGGGCTAATGCTTTTAATGTACGAGAGATTTCAGAAACTTCCTGTTGTCTGTTATCGGACGCACGTGAACCACTACCTTGAATCAACTGTAAGTAGTCAATCACAATCATGTCTAAGCCATGTTCTTGCTTTAATCGACGACATTTAGAACGTAAATCATTAATTCGAATACCCGGTGTATCATCAATAAAAATCTTCGTACGTGATAGTTTACCTACCGCTATAGTAAAACGACTCCAATCTTCCTCAGTCATAGTACCCGTTCTTAAGCGGTTTGAGTCAACATTACCAGAACTACAAATCATACGTGTGGCTAACTGATCAGCACCCATCTCTAGTGAGAAAATACCAACTGTATACATATCTTCATGCGTTGCAACTTTTTGTGCAATATTAAGTGCGAACGCAGTCTTACCTACAGATGGACGCGCTGCAAGGATAATTAAATCATTTCGGTTGAACCCTGCTGTCATTTGATCTAAATCTCGATACCCTGTAGGTATACCTGGTGTTTGACCACTATTTTGATCAAGCTCTTCAGCTGTTTCATACACTTGTCCTAAGACGTCTCGAATGTCTTTAAAGCCATCGCTTTCACGAGAAGATGATAGCTCTAAAATTCGACGTTCTGCATCACTTAAAATCGCATCTAGTTCAAGTTCATCATTATATCCATCATTGGCAATACTATCTGCAGTTTGAATCAATCTACGTTTTAATGCATGCTTAGAAACGATATCCGTATAATACTGAACATTTCGTGTCGTTGGTACATTTGTAGATAACTCTGCAAGATATTGCGGGCCACCCGCTTCATTCAACGTACCTTCCGTCGATAATTGATCCATCAATGTTACAACATCAATTTCTTTATTATCTTCATTTAAGTGCATCATTGCACGGAAAATATGTTGATGGGCACCCCTATAAAACGACTCAGGAAGCAAAACTTCCTGAGTAGTATTAATCAATTCTGGATCTATAATAATTGAACCTAAGACAGACTGTTCAGCTTCATTGTTATGTGGCATTTGATTTTGCTCATACATTCTATCCATGAATGGTTACACCTCTTATTTCAATCCAACTTTATTGTTCAACTGTGTGTACGCGAATTGTACCTTCAACTTCTTTATCTAATTTAACAGGTACATTCGTATATCCTAGGGAATGAATTCCATTTGGTAAATCCATTTTACGTTTATCAATTTTAATATCATGTTGTGCTTTTAGTGCTTCGGCAATTTGTTTTGTACTTACTGATCCAAACAATTTACCACCTTCACCAGTTTTTGCTGATACTTCAACTTCAATGTTTGATAACGTTTCTTTTAATGCTTTAGCATCTTCAATTTCTTGTTGGCGTTCTTGTTTTGCACGTTTTTTCTGTAACTCTAATTGTTTAAGGTTACCTGGTGTTGCTTCTACAGCATAATTCTTTTTCAATAAGAAGTTATTTGCATAACCTACTGGTACTTCTTTAACTTCACCTTTTTTACCTTTACCTTTAACATCTTGTGTAAAAATTACTTTCATGCATCTTCACTCCTACTTAATTGTTCTGTAATTGCTTGTTGTAATTGTGCTATCGCCTCTTCGACTGTCACACCTTTAAGTTGTGTTGCCGCATTGGTTAAATGTCCACCGCCACCAAGTGCTTCCATTGTTAACTGGACATTTACTGAACCGAGTGAACGCGCAGATATACCAATCAGATTATCTTCACGTCTCGCAACAACATATGATGCTTCAATACCTTCTAAACTTAACAGTTCATCTGCTGCTTGTGCAACTGTTACTGGATGATAAATTTTATCGTCTGAACCATGCGCAATGGCTATGCCATTATCTTCAACTTTTACAGTTCGAATTAATTCAGATCGATTAATGTAAGTATCCACATCATCTTTTAAGAAATGTTGCGTTAAAATCGTATCTGCACCATGTGCACGTAAATAACTCGCTGCATCGAATGTTCTTGATCCTGTTCGTAATGTAAAGTTTCTTGTATCTACAATAATACCTGCATACATCACTGTTGATTCAAGACGTGTTAAACGTTGTTCTGTTGGTTGATATTCCAGTAACTCTGTTACCAATTCAGCTGTCGAACTTGCGTATGGTTCCATATATATCAACAATGGATTAGAGATGAAGCTTTCACCACGTCTATGATGATCGATAACAACTTTACGGTTTGCTTTATTTAAGACATTTTCATCTAAAACCAGTTCCGGTTTATGCGTATCAACAATCACTACGGTTGTCTTAGATGTCATCATATCCCAAGCATCATCTGATGTTATAAATCGCTCTCTTAACTCTGGCTTTTTATCAATTTCGTTCATCACGCGTCGTAATGTTGGATCAATGTCAGTCTCATTTAATACGATGTATGCTTCTAAATTATTCATCATTGCAAATCTAGACACACCGATTGCTGCACCAATTGCATCTAAGTCAGGACGTTTATGTCCCATGATAATGACTTTGTCACCCTCTGCAAGGATATCTTTTAACGCATGTGAGATCACACGTGCTCTTACACGAGTACGTTTCTCCATCGGGTCAGTCTTACCGCCATAGAAACGCACATTACCATTAATACTTTTAATTGCAACTTGGTCGCCACCGCGTCCTAATGCTAAGTCTAGGCCTGATTGTGATAATTCACCTAAGTCGATTAAATTTTCAGTACCTTCACCAACACCGATACTCAATGTTAATTGGGCACGATAACCAACACTTTTTTCACGTAATTGACTCAAGATATCAAATTTAGATTCTTCTAAGTCAGCTAATATTTTTTGATTTAAATAGGCTACGAATTGATCGGAACTGTATCTTTTGAAAAATATATTATACTCAGTTGCCCATCGACTAATGACACGCGTTACCATTGAGTTGATTTCCGAACGCTGCGTATCATTCATATTTTGCGTAATCTCATCGTAGTTATCTAAAAATAATGTCGCAATGATTGGTTTAGAATTTTCATATAGTTCATTTGTTTGTACTTGTTCAGTTATATCAAAGAAATAGAGGCAGTGATCATTCTCAGAATAACGTACTTGGAAATGATACTGATTATATTCTATTTCAACGGATTTCACTCTATCTAATTGCTTTAAAATGTTTGGAAATACTTCATTTACAGATTCAGAAATGACATTTGCTTCCATATGATCTGTCATAAATTGGTTAACCCATTCGATGTGATCATTTTCATCTAAAACAATGATACCAATTGGTAAATGTTTGATTGCTTTATTATTTGTTGTTGAAATTTGAGCACTCAAACCATCTACATAACTATCCATTTTCATTAAAGCTTGTCTGAATAAAATGATGCTAACAATAATCATCACGACAAGAACGATAGATGCAATTAGTGCTATAAGACTATTAAAGATAAACCATACACCCATTAAAACAATTGCTGTGATGATCATGATGACAAATGGTATTAGTAAAGCTTTCTTAGTGGACTGCCGATTCATTATTCCACCTCTATTCACTTTTTAGAATTATTTTTCATGATTCGCTTCAAATTCAAACTTAAATCGATAACACCAAGTAGTCCTACAATATGTGTCGTAGGTGTCAGTATTGTACCGATAACCAATAGTAAAATCGTTACTGCATTCGGCAAACCTTTCGCTTTACCAAAGAAATGAATAACACTTAAACCTTGAATATACATTACTAATGATAACACAAGTTGGAAGTTTAAAAGAATGCTCTGGAACACACTCGGTTGACCTGTAAATAATAAACATATGATAACAATAATGTATATCCATAATAAAATACCGCTCATTTGCCACGCGAAAAGTGGCTTAAATACAGGTGTAGCGATTTTAAATTTTCGTAAAATCGGAAATGTAACGATTAAGTTAATTAAGACGATTAAAAATGTAATGATAATGATGAAACCTGGTAATTGAACGGTCGCTTGTCTAAACCCTTCTTCTAATATTTGGGTCATATTCGCATCGGCACCGCTCATCGTAATCGCTTCATGTAATGTTTGCTTGAAAGGTTTTACTATGCTCGCTGATGGTGGAATCCTTCCGAATGTTTGTAGTAACATAAAAGCGATTAATGAAATTAAGCTCATCGCTACTGTTGTTACGTATAATATTCTTTCTTTAGACGTTCTTTCTTTGAGCAATTGACCAATAATTAAACTTGCAATTAAGACTAATATGATGGCACTTAAAACGAAGGTATTACCTAAAACAGTTGTTATAATTACTGTAATAAGTGCACTAATCCCGAAAGATTGTATTGATTTATTCCATAAAACGATACCTGGTATGGTTGCAAATAATGCAAATATTAGTCCTAAACCAGGCACTAGATATAAAGCTAAAGCGACAAATACCAACGCAATCGTTGCAATTATTGTTGCTTTAGGTTGTATTTTTGAAAACACATAAGCCACTCCCATATTTTTAACTATAGCTATTATTTTAACCTCTTTAATGGAAATTAACAATTTATAGATTGTATGCTTCTATTTCATTTAATTGAATAATAACTTTCATGTTTTATAAGTAATTAACATACTCATTTGAATCGCTTTTGTGTGCTTTCATTTTCAATATGATTATTTAATCCCACTACATAGCAATCAAGCTTGATTTAGATTCACAATTCATTTCCACTCTCAATGTACTCTAGATGTTTTTGAATATGATAACTGTGATTTAGTGGCTTCATTCTTTGAAAATATATATATTATTACTTACGCTTAAAATGCTTTAAATTTAAGAAATGATATAAGTTAGGTGCCCAGGTACTAAAGTTTAGTAGGAATCCATCATGCCCAACATTATCAGGCACGAAGAAATGACGATGATATTTAAAACGTTCACCTAATGCACGAACTTGATCATCCGGATATAGCAAATCATCTATGAACCCCATCGTTAACACTTTTGTTTCTAAATTTTTAAAAATATGCGTTACGTCTGTGCGACCTCGGTCAATGTTGTGACTATCCAATACATCTAGCAGTGTCAGATAACAATTCAAATCAAAATGTTCTTTAAATTTATTACCTTGATGTTGTTGGTATGCGACTACTTCATCCGGCGTGAAACGTTCATCATAACTTTTTGATGATCGATATGTCAAAAAACCTAATTGGCGTGCAATACTTAGACCTTCCTTACCACCAAGATGAATGGCTTGCCTTGCAATTTCATTGAAAGCTCTACTATAAGATGATGTTCGACTTGTTGCAGCAAGGATAATGGCTTTATCTACTTCAAACTGTTGATTGTAAAGTAGTTCCATTGCTTGCATACCTCCAAGACTTCCCCCTATTAAAATATTAATCTTATCATAACCAAGGGCTTGTATACCTCGTTCATTCGCTCTGACTATATCTCTTAATGTTAATTTTTTAGGAAAATGAGGGTCGTTTAAAGGTGAACTTGAACCGAAAGGACTACCAATAACATCAAATGTTAAAAATTGATAATCGTGAATGGGTATATATCCCCCATCAATAATTTCTCGCCACCAACCCGGATAATCATCTGTTCCATATGTTAAATGATTGCCAGTTAATGCATGACAAACTACAACTAATGGTTGTCCATGATAACCGACATGCTCATATCTCAAACGCAAGTTATCTATGACTTCCCCAGATTCTGTAATAAATTTCCCTAAATTTAAAGTATCTACTGTGTAATTTGTCATTGTTCTTTCCTCCTTAAACAAAAAAACTTCTCACCCTATTGAAAAGTAAGAAGTCTTTATACTTATCATTCGAGTAACTCGTTGGTTTTAGCACCGTGCTATAAAGTCGGTTGCTGAAGTATCACAGGGCCAAGTCCCTCAACTTCTCACAATAAGAAATATGAAATTGTTATGTGTTAGTTGAGATTCAGTGATGAATTACTTTTATCATTTAAAATGTTGTTATCATTGTCATGCGTTAGCCAAATCGCTTACGTATACACGATTCCCAATCTTAACATAGACGATTTGTATATCAGAATTTTCTGATTACTAACAGTTTACCTAAGTTTAAATATCTGTTCAATGATTTTCAGTTATTTTTAAAAGAAAAATCGTAATGTTGCCATGATAACAATCCCACTAATAATTGTAATAGTTAAACTACGCGTGATTATAGATAAAATAACCGTCGGAATGAGCGCGATAATGTAAGGGATGTTTAATGTATACCCCTCACCATGAGGCGTCTGTTGAATAATGCTGTCAATGACAAGTGCCGTAAATAGTGTGATTGGGATAAATGATAGCCATCGAACCACAACATCAGGCAATTGCACTTTTGAAATCATGATAAAAGGTATAATTCGAATTAATAGCGTTACGATTCCACACAATAAAATAAGTATTAACATGTTCATATGAGTTATCATCGTTCCATCATCACTCCTAACGCTGCTGAAATTGTGGCTGCAATTAATATTGCTAGATATGAAGGCATAAACATACTTAGCGATAACATCATTACTATGACGGCAATAATGAGTACTATGTAAATTCTTAATCGCGATTTAGTAATTGATTCAAATTGCGCAATGGCCAAAAAGATAAACATAGCTGTGATAGCAAAGTCTAACCCTAGCGTTTGCGGATTTGAGATATATTCGCCAAATAAAGCCCCAGCTACACATGAAATTGCCCAAAATAAATATGCTGTGATATTAAGACCATGCATCCAACGATCATTGATAGCTTCTCCTTTTAAATAAGGTGTAATGGCGACGCCAAACGTTTCGTCAGTTACTAATGAACCTAATCCAACACGGTTCCAAAACCCATATGTCTTGAAGTTTGGTGCAAGCGACATACTTAAAAGGAACATTCTTGAATTTACGATAAATACAGTTAGTACAATCGCTGATATCGGTGTACCTGCTATAAACAACGCGCACATAATAAATTGCGCAGCACCGGCATATATAACAAGACATAACAAGATAATTTCTAAAATACTAAAGTTTTGAGACGAAGCCACAATACCAAATGAAATACCAACACCGGCATAACCCAATAATGTTGGGATACACTCTTGCACGCCTTGTCTAAAACTTAAATGTGTTGCCATCTCAATTACCTCCTTTGCCACTTTATATTTATATAATTACGAAAAAATAATATACCTAGTCTAATACAGTTCTATACCCTAAGCAATAACATTAGACACCAGTTTGTCTGAGGTTAGACATACTGGAGTCTTCAATCATCTTCATATCAACTTTTTATTTTTGAGAATTTTCAATTTTTTATTTAAGACTACCTCCATATTTTCTACGGATTTGTAGTTGTTTTTAAGTACTAATTTTATAATTTTTTATATCTAATGATGAGTCTGGGATATTGATTCATGTAACACTCCCTTATAATCATCATCCTCTCCCCCTACCCTACTCCATCGATATTACTCATACTACATCAACGAAATCAGTTTTTTATCACTTAATTTCCTATAATAGTGATGCTCAAAATTGTTACGTTTTAGATTGTTTTAGTTCATCATAATTATCCCGTATTGTTGCTATAATGAAATGCGTTCACCCCATTAAACCACAAACTTAATTTATTGTTGTTATGTGCATTGGCTCACTATTATACTTTTACAGCACAAAAAAAGTGGCGACAGCTTCGTCACCACTTTTTAAAATATTATTTAAAGTATCTTGCCCTTGCTTTAAGTATACGTAGATATATACTTTTTAAAGCTTGTAGCTAAAGCCTTTATTTAACTGGTTTTGAAATTTGTGTTTTACCACCCATAAATGGTACTAATGCTTCTGGAATTGTTACTGTTCCATCTTCATTTTGGTAATTTTCAACAATAGCAGCAAATGTACGTCCAACTGCTAAACCACTACCATTTAATGTATGTGCTAATTCTGGTTTAGCTGCTTTGTCACGCTTGAAGCGGATGTTAGCACGACGCGCTTGGAAATCCGTACAGTTTGAGCATGAACTAATTTCTTTATAATCATTGTAGCTTGGTAACCAAACTTCTAAATCATATGTTTTGCTTGCACTAAATCCAATATCACCTGTACATAAAATAACACGACGGTATGGTAAACCTAACTCTTCTAGAATTGCTTCTGCGTTTGTTGTCATTTCTTCTAAAGCATTCCATGAATCTTCAGGTTGTTCAAAACGTACCATTTCCACTTTATCGAATTGATGTAAACGAATTAATCCTCTTGTATCTCTACCTGCTGATCCTGCTTCACTACGGAAACATGCAGATTGACCAGTGAATTTTTCAGGAAGTACACCTGGTTGAATAATTTCATTACGGTAGAAATTCGTTAATGGTACTTCAGCAGTTGGAATTGTATATAATCCTTCTTTTTCTACTTTAAATAAATCTTCTTCAAATTTAGGTAATTGACCTGTACCATACATTGTATCTGCGTTCACAAGCTGTGGTACCATCATTTCTGTATAACCATGTTGTGTTGTATGTTTTGTAATCATATAGTTCATTAAAGCACGCTCTAATTGCGCACCTTCATTTGTTAAATATACAAAACGCGCACCTGAAACTTTTGCTGCACGATCAAAATCAGCCATTTTCAATTCTTCTACAATATCCCAATGTGCTTTGGGTTCAAATGAAAACTCACGTGGTGTACCCCACTTTTTAACTTCAACGTTATCTTCATCAGATTCACCTTGAGGTACATCATCACTTATTAAATTTGGAATACGACAAAGGATACCTGTCATTTTATTATCAATTTCATTTAATTGACTATCTTTTTCTTTAATATCGTCACCTAATGTGCGCATTTCAGCAATCACATCATCAGCATTTTCTTTATTACGTTTTTTTAATGCGATTTCTTCGCTTACTTTATTACGACGTGCTTTCATTTCTTCTGTTGCACTAATTAATTTACGTCGTTGCTCATCCAATTCTAAAATTTCATCTACAACTTTTGGATCATCTCCACGTAATTCAATTTTGCTCTTAACTGTGTCAGGCTCATTTCTGAATAATCTAATGTCTAACATTAACCTTCATCCTTTCCCAAATAATTATCATTTATTATGGAATGACGTACGTCTTTATTTTTTAGAAAATAAAAAAAGACCACATCCCTACAAGGGACGTGGTCTACGCGTTGCCACCCTATTTAACAATTTAAGTTATAAAGATACACTAAACCTAAATTGCACTTCACTAAAATAACGGTTATCACCGATTGTTCTTTTAAATTAAGTAGGTAGATTCATATATATGTTGATTCTTGTTCACACTAACCACAAGCTCTCTGATATCGAACACTATATATTACTTGTCCTACGAACAATGTCTTATTAAGTTATTTTTAATATAGCAAACTATATTTGCTTTTTCAAGTAACGATTTCAAACATCACTCATGTCGATTTAGTGACATGCAGTCGTTTGATAAATTGATTGCTTTAAATACTGTGCAACCGCTTCAATATCTTTATGAAATTGACGGTCATGTGTAATGGATGGCACGATACTTCGAAACTCCTCATATTTACGACGTGTTTTTGGTGATAAACCTTCAACACCTTTTAACTCTGCTGCTTGTAATGCAATAACACATTCGATTGCCAGCACACGTCTTGCATTTTCAATAATTTGATAACCATGTCTAGCAGCTGTAGTTCCCATAGATACGTGATCTTCTTGGTTCGCAGATGAAGTGATAGAATCAACACTCGCTGGATGCGCTAAAGTTTTATTTTCAGAAACGAGACTTGCAGCAGCATATTGCATAATCATCGCGCCACTTTGCAATCCTGGCTCTGGACTAAGAAATGCTGGTAAATCACCATTTAATTGAGGATTTACTAGTCGCTCTAGACGACGTTCCGATACGTTTGCTAATTCACTTACACCTAATTTAAGATGATCTAATGCAAAAGCAATAGATTGTCCATGGAAGTTACCACCTGAAATAACAAACGTTTCATTTGCTTCCTCAAATATAAGTGGATTATCATTAGCCGCATTCATTTCAAATTCTAATTGCTGTTTAACATAATTGAATACTTGAAAACTCGCGCCATGGATTTGTGGTATACAACGCAACGTATATGCATCTTGTACACGTATTTCTGCTTGTCGCGTTGTTAATGCTGATCCTTCTAACCAATCACGCATACGCGCTGCCACATTAATCTGTTCTTGAAAATTACGAACAGCGTGCACATCATGTCGATATGCATCTATAATGCCATTAAGAGACTGATGCGTTAATGCAGCAATCCATTCAGATTGGTAACCTAAATCTTCTGCTTCTATATAACTAATGACACCTTGAGCTGTCATAGCTTGCGTACCATTAATCAATGCTAAACCTTCTTTAGCCTGAAGGTTCAAAGGTTGTCTATTTAATTCTCTTAATACATCGTCACTATCCTTTTCTTCCCCTCTGTACAATACTTTCCCTTCACCAATTAATGCTAATGCTAAATGTGATAATGGCGCTAAATCTCCTGATGCACCGAGAGAGCCTTGCTGTGGGATTATCGGTATAATACGTTCATTTATAAAAAATTGTAATTGTCTCACTAATTCTAAAGTGGCACCTGAATGACCTTTTAATAATGTATTCAATCGTAAAATCATCATGACTAATGCTACTTCTTTTGAAAATGGCTCACCTAGTCCACAGGCATGTGAGCGTATCAGATTCACTTGTAATTCATTATATTGCGTCGGGTCTATACGTACATCACTAAATAACCCAAAACCTGTAGTAATACCGTAAACCGTTTCCTCATTTTCAATAATACGTTCAACTACCGCTCTACTTTTTTTGACACGTTCTAACGCATCATCAATAATTTCAATCTTTGATTGTTGTTGTAAAAATGATTTAATATCCTCAATTGTTAGTGTTTCACCATCTAAATATAAAGTCATATATGTTACCCCCTTGTTTATATTAAGTAACCCATCCTTCTTGAAGTATACGTTTTCATTTTTATTGAAACAATGGTTTTACGTACATTTATAACCTATTATCAGAGCACTATTGTAGTGCGTTAAAGGATATTAAGATTGTTGTAAGCATATTTAATAATTTATCTATTGTATTTAACGACAAATAATAATGAATTCAGAAATTTATAATACATTTTGTTAAAAGTTACTATATATTTTTAAAATTGAATAAATTCGGAAAAGGCTTTTACATGGGAGGTTATATCACTATGGAAACGTTAAATTCTATTAACATTCCTAAGCGTAAAGAAGATTCACATAAAGGTGATTATGGCAAAATTTTATTAATTGGTGGATCTGCTAACTTAGGTGGTGCCATTATGTTAGCGGCTCGTGCATGTGTATTTAGCGGTAGTGGTTTAATCACTGTAGCTACACATCCAACAAATCATTCAGCATTACATTCTCGTTGCCCAGAAGCGATGGTTATTGATATTAATGATACGAAAATGTTGACGAAAATGATTGAAATGACTGACAGTATACTAATTGGTCCAGGTCTTGGCGTTGATTTCAAAGGAAATAATGCCATTACATTCCTACTACAAAATATACAACCGCATCAAAATTTAATCGTAGACGGCGATGCGATTACAATCTTTAGTAAACTGAAACCGCAATTACCTACATGTCGTGTGATCTTTACACCACACCTCAAAGAATGGGAACGATTAAGTGGTATTCCTATTGAGGAACAGACATATGAGCGTAATCGTGAAGCAGTTGATCGTTTAGGTGCAACTGTTGTACTTAAAAAACATGGTACTGAAATTTTCTTTAAAGATGAAGACTTTAAATTGACAATCGGTAGCCCAGCAATGGCGACTGGTGGTATGGGCGATACACTTGCTGGTATGATTACAAGCTTTGTCGGTCAATTTGATAACTTAAAAGAAGCGGTTATGAGTGCCACATATACACATAGTTTTATTGGCGAAAACCTTGCAAAAGATATGTATGTGGTGCCACCATCAAGACTTATCAATGAAATACCTTACGCAATGAAACAATTAGAAAGTTAGTCATTACTAATCATTGAATATAGTAAAGCATTACTTTCTAGCATAAAAATAAGACTCCCCTACATATAGGGAAGTCTTATTTTTTATTATTCTTCATCTGATGATTGTTGTATATCTTCTTCAACACGATCCATGAAATCTTGTCTTACTTCAATACGTCCATCTTCATCATTTTCTTCTGAATCAATCACTTCAGTATGAATTGCATTTCCTGGTGTTTCATCATTTACAACCGCTTCACGTTGTTGTTCAGTACCATCTTCAGATACAGTTGAAGTAGATTGCTCATCTTCATTCGTTTCATCTTCTGCATCTTCTTTTACTTTAGCAACCGTTGAAACAAATTGATCATCACCTAAGCGAATTAAGCGAACACCTTGTGCTGCACGACCATTTTGAGAAATATCTGCAACATCTAGTCGAATAATGACACCTGCATTAGTAACAATCATTAAATCTTCTTCACCAGTTACTGTAGTGATACATACAACATTACCATTACGCTCAGTAATCGTAGCTGTTTTAATACCTTTACCACCACGATTTGATAAACGATAGTCATTAACTGGCGTACGTTTACCATAACCATTTTCAGTAACTACTAATACTTCATCAACACTGTTTGCATGAGCTACATCAAGCCCTACAACTTCGTCACCTTCACGAAGTGTAATACCTTTCACACCCGTTGCTGTACGGCCTAAAGGACGTAATGTTGATTCAGGGAATCGAATTAATGATGCATGTGATGTACCAATCAAGATATCTTCTTGACCACTTGTTAAGCGAACTGCAATTAACTCATCATCTTCTCTGAACGAAATCGCAATCTTACCATTTCTATTTATTCTTGAGAAGTTACTTAATGCTGAACGTTTAACGACACCACGTTTAGTTGCAAACACTAAGAAGTTGTCTTCACTTTCAAGGTCTTTAACAGCAATCATTGTACTAATGACTTCATCATTTTCAAGTTCAATAGCATTCACTACAGGAATACCTTTAGACTGTCTTGATAACTCAGGCACTTCATAACCTTTAAGTTTGTATACACGACCTTTGTTAGTAAAGAACAATACATGGTCATGTGTACTTAAAGTTACCAATTGACTGACAAAATCTTCTTCCAATGTATTCATACCTTGAACACCACGACCACCACGGTTTTGAGCACGATATGTAGATACCGGCAAACGTTTAATGTAGTTATTATGGCTTAGTGTAATTACTATTTGTTCTTCTGGAATTAAGTCTTCGTCCTCTAAGTCTTCAAATCCACCTAATTGAATTTCTGTACGACGATCATCACCGAAACGATCTCTAATTTCAGTCAATTCATCTCTAACTAACTGTAATAACACTTCTTCATCAGCTAAGATTGCTTCTAATTCACTAATATAATTTAATAACTCATTATATTCAGCTTCAATTTTGTCTCTCTCTAAACCTGTTAGACGTCTTAAACGCATGTCTAAAATAGCTTGAGCTTGTTTTTCAGAAAGTTTGAAGCGTTGTTGCAAGCTTTCCATTGCAACTTTATCTGTATCTGACTCACGAATCGTTGAAATAATTTCATCGATATGGTCAAGTGCGATACGTAATCCTTCTAAAATGTGGGCACGATCTTTAGCTTTACGTAAGTTGTATTGCGTACGTCTTCTAACAACTGTCTTTTGATGCTCTAAATAATGTACCAACGCTTCTTTTAAATTAATAAGCTTCGGTCTACCATTTACAAGTGCAATCATATTCACACCAAATGATGTTTGAAGTGGCGTTTGTTTGTATAAGTTATTTAAAATGACACTAGCATTTGCATCCTTACGCACATCAATAACGACACGCACACCAGTACGTAAACTTGTTTCATCACGTAAATCAGTGATACCGTCAATTTTCTTGTCGCGAACGAGCTCTGCAATTTTTTCAATCATACGAGCCTTATTCACTTGGAAAGGAATTTCAGTGACAACAATACGTTGACGTCCGCCTCCACGTTCTTCAATAACTGCACGAGAACGCATTTGAATTGAACCACGACCTGTTTCATATGCACGTCTAATACCACTCTTACCTAAAATAAGTCCAGCAGTTGGGAAATCAGGACCTTCAATATCCTCCATTAACTCAGCAATTGAAATATCAGGGTTCTTACTTAAGCTAAGTACACCATTGATTAATTCTGTTAAGTTATGTGGTGGAATATTCGTTGCCATACCTACCGCGATACCTGATGCACCATTGGCTAACAAGTTAGGGAATCGAGCAGGTAAGACTGACGGCTCTCTTTCATTACCATCATAGTTATCGATAAAATCTATTGTATCTTTATTAATATCACGTAACAGTTCAAGTGTGATTTTAGTCATACGCGCTTCAGTATAACGCATTGCTGCTGCGCCATCTCCATCCATTGAACCAAAGTTACCTTGGCCATCAACAAGCGGATAACGATAACTGAAATCTTGAGCCATACGTACCATTGCTTCATAAATAGATGAGTCACCATGAGGGTGATATTTACCCATTACGTCACCAACGATACGTGCTGATTTTTTATATGATTTATCCGGTGTCATACCTTGTTCATTTAATCCATATAGTATACGACGATGTACTGGTTTTAAACCGTCACGAACATCTGGCAATGCACGAGCAACGATAACACTCATCGCATAATCTAAAAATGATTCACGCATTTCACTGGTAATATTTCGTTCATTTATTCTTGATTGAGGTAATTCAGCCATCAAGAGTTCCTCCTTCAAAAGTTCAGTTCACAGCGCTTAGAAGTCTAAGTTTGCATAAACTGCATTATCTTCTATAAATTGTCTACGGTTTTCTACAACGTCACCCATTAACATTTCAAATGTTTGGTCCGCTTCAATCGCATCTTCAAGTTTTACTTGTAAAAGAGCACGGTGCTCAGGGTTCATTGTTGTTTCCCATAATTGATCTGCATTCATTTCTCCAAGACCTTTGTATCGTGCAATAGACCATTTTGGTGTTGGATTCAATTCAGATTTAAGTTTATCAAGTTCCCTATCATTGTATACATAATACTTTTGTTTACCTTGTGTCAGTTTATACAACGGTGGCTGTGCAATATACACATAGCCTGCTTCAATTAACGGTCTCATAAATCGATAGAAGAATGTTAATAACAATGTTCTAATATGCGCTCCATCCACATCGGCATCAGTCATAATGACGATTTTGTGATATCTTGCTTTCGCTAGATCAAAGTCGCCACCGATTCCTGTACCAAATGCTGTGATCATTTGACGAATTTCATTGTTATTCAAAATTCTATCTAATCGTGCTTTTTCAACATTTAATATCTTACCTCGTAATGGTAAAATCGCCTGCGTTCTAGAGTCACGACCAGATTTTGTAGACCCCCCGGCAGAGTCCCCTTCGACTAAGAAAATCTCACATTCTTCAGGACTTTTACTAGAGCAATCGGCTAATTTACCTGGAAGACTTGCTACATCTAACGCTGATTTACGACGTGTAACTTCACGCGCTTTTTTCGCAGCAACACGTGCACGTGCCGCCATAATACCTTTTTCAACCACTGTACGTGCGACTTGTGGATTTTCATATAAAAATCGTTCAAAGTGCTCTGAGAATAATTTATCTACAACTTGACGCACTTCAGAATTACCTAATTTTGTCTTCGTTTGACCTTCGAATTGAGGATCACCATGTTTGATAGATATAATTGCTGTCATACCTTCACGTGTATCTTCACCAGAAAGTCTATCTTTTTCTTCTTTCATAATCTTGCTACTTAAACCATAACTATTTAAGACACGCGTTAATGCACGTTTGAATCCGTCTTCATGCGTACCACCTTCGTACGTATGAATGTTATTTGCGTAAGTTAAAAGATTTGTGGCATATCCTGAGTTATATTGAATCGCAATTTCTACTTCAATATCATCTTTAGATTGATGAATATAAATTGGCTCATCATGAATAGGTTCTTTATTTTCGTTCAATAACTCAACGTACGATTTAATACCGCCCTCATAGTGATAGGAGTCTTCTCTAACGTTTTCTTCATCACGTTCATCTCTTAATGTGATTTGAATTCCTTTGTTTAAGAAAGCAAGCTCTCTAATACGCTGCTGTAATGTTTCATAGTTGTATACAGTTGTCTCTGTGAAGATTTCTCCATCTGCTTTAAAACGAATGACAGTACCTGTCTTATCAGTTGTGCCAACTTCTTTTAAGTCAAATTGAGGTACACCTTTTTTATATGCTTGATGATATATAGTCTCATTTCTGTGTACATATACTTCTAAGTCTTGTGACAATGCGTTTACAACTGATGAACCAACACCATGTAAACCACCAGATACTTTGTATCCGCCACCGCCGAATTTACCACCAGCATGTAAAACAGTTAAAATAACTTCGACAGCTGGACGTCCCATTTTTTCTTGAATATCAACTGGGATACCACGTCCGTTATCCGTCACTTTAATCCAGTTATCTTTTTCAATAACAACTTCAATTTTATTTGCATAACCAGCTAATGCTTCATCGATACTATTATCGACAATTTCCCACACTAAATGGTGCAAACCTCTCTCTGAAGTCGATCCTATATACATACCTGGTCTTTTACGTACTGCTTCTAAACCTTCTAATACTTGTATTTGCCCAGCACCATAATTATCCGTGTTGTTTACATCTGACAATGCAGTCACCATCGCTTTCTGTTACTTTATAATTTCACCTTGATTAATACGATACAATTTAGCGTTATTCATGATTTCATGATCAATACCATCTACAGATGTCGTAGTGACAAATGTTTGTACTTTATGCTGAATCGTACTTAATAAATGCGTTTGACGCGAATCATCTAATTCACTGAGTACATCGTCTAATAATAAGATGGGATATTCCCCAACTTCGATATTCATTAACTCAATTTCAGCTAATTTAATGGACAAAGCCGTTGTACGTTGCTGTCCTTGAGAACCATATGTTTGAGCATCCATGCCATTCACATCAAAACTTATATCATCTCGATGTGGTCCGAATAAGCTAATGCCTCGTTCTTTTTCTCTTTGCATATTATCGCTAAGAATAGACATAATTTCTTCAAGTCGTGCCGCTTCATTTTGAGCATAATCAAATTTAAGACTAGGTAAATAATTCAGCGACAACGCTTCTTTATCATTTGTGATACCAGCATGAATCGGTTTAGCTAACGACTCTAGCTCTTGAATAAAATGTGCACGTTTATCAGTTACTTTCATTGCATATTCAGCAAACTGCTGATTTAATACTTCCAACATTGTTAAGTCCTTTTTTTGGCCTAATTGTAACTGCTTTAAGTAATTATTCTTTTGCTTTAAAATACGTTGGTATTGAGCTAAATCATTTAAGTAAACAGCAGAAATTTGGCCCAACTCCATATCTATAAAGCGTCGTCTTATTTGAGGAGAGCCTTTTACAATATTCAAATCTTCTGGCGCAAATAGAACCACATTGAGGTGTCCAATATATTGAGTTAGACGACTTTGCTCTAAGTGATTCACTTTGACTTGTTTACCTTTTTTAGTTATAAACATTGTTAATGGCATCGTGCCGTGTCTATAACTAAGCTCACCTTCTATTTTAGCATAATCAGCATTAAAACGTATGAGTTCCTTATCATTACTCGTTCTATGACTTTTTGCTAAAGCTAAGGTATAAATTGATTCAAGTAAATTTGTCTTTCCTTGTGCATTTTCTCCAATGAGGATATTCACGTCAGGATGACATTTCAACGTAACCTCATCATAGTTACGATAATTTTCTAATTGGAGTGTATTTAACTTCATTGTTCACCTTGATGAATGATTAAGAAAGAACCAGCATCTTCAGGTAATTCTGGGATATCTATACGATCTTGATGTTCTAACTTTTTACCGCGACGTGTTTCACGCACTCCATTAATTAATACTTCAACGTCTTGCAAGAACCATTTTGCTTGACCACCAGATTCAATAATCCCTTCTGTTTTTAGAAATTGACCTAAATTAATGTCTCCTTCTACTACAACTTCTTGAACCAAAATAATCACTCCATTTCTTTGTATGTCATTAATATATTATACCTTTTTTTGTCACAAATTTCATTTAAAATAGAGGTAGAAACCGTTTACATATAAATAATTAATTCTTATTTTTTGGCAATACTGTCATTTTCAATTTTTTAACGCTATTTAACGGCGTTTAACTTTTATATTCAACTTGTTATTGACTATTAAAATTTTAAATTTAGAGGGCATATAAGCACACTTATTAAAATTTGGATATATTTGTCATAAATTTAATTGGCGTCTTTTATTTGCTGTTTAAAATGCTGTCAAATTTATTTTACATACGCATCTAGAATTATTTTTGCAAAAAAATAAAGGATGACGTTTTAATTAATCACGTCATCCTTTATTTATATCTATTTTTAGTAAGTTCTGATTGGTAAAATTAATTGCGTTACCGAGTCGTCACCTTTTGGTTTTAGAATAAATGGTTTCATTGTACCGAAGAATTCAACTTCAACCTCATCATTATCGATTGCTTTTAAAGCATCCATCATATATTTAGAGTTGAATGAAATTTTCAGGCTACCACCTTCAACATCGTTTGCATCAACTTCTTCTTTTACAGTACCAATTTCTGGTGATGTAGAAGATAATTCAACAACGTCATCACCTGTACTTAATTTAATAACGTTATTACCACCTTCACGTGCTAATAAAGATGCACGATCAATCGCATGATAAAACTCCCCATTGTCTATACTTAATTTAATTTCATAGTTTTCAGGGAATAAACGTGTTGTATCAGGATAATGTCCTTCTAATAATCGAGAAATAAAGTTCACATTTCCAACTTTAAATAAAACTTGGTTTGAAGCAAAGAAGATATCAATGTCTTCTTCATTGTCAGACATAATTTTATTTAATTCAGCTAAAGCCTTACCTGGAATGATGACATTTTTGTTTTCAGAAACATCTTCTAACTGCAACTTTCTTACAGCCAAGCGGTGTGAGTCAGTCGCTGTGCATATTAATTCATTTTCTTGTATAAGCCAGTTCACACCAGTTAGTACTGGGCGTGTTTCTGAGGTGGACACTGCAAAATTTGTTTGTGCAATCACGTTTTTAAGCACTTTTACCGACAATTGAATTGCGTCATCTCTAGAAACTTGAGGTAATAAAGGATATTGATCTGGATCTAAGCCACTTAAATTAAATTCAGAATGACCTGATGTAATTAATGTCTGGAATTGTTCATTTGTAGATAATTTAACATCTTTACCAGGTAATTTTTTTATAATATCAACAAAGAATCGTCCAGGAAGTACTACTGAGCCTGTTTCTGAAATATTGACAATATCTTCGCCATCTACAGTTTTAGGAATAGTGATTTCTATTGAAATTTCAGAGTCTGAACCAGTTAATATAACTTCATGTTCTTTCGCATCGATTTTGATACCAGTTAATATAGGTAATGTTGTTCTTGGTGAAATAGCTTTTAATGTGTCATTTAATTGTGTAATAAAATAATCTCTTTTAATAGTGAATTCCATCATTAATTAAAACTCCTTCCAGTCGTTTATATATAATTATATAGGTTTTAAGTTCTTAGTAATAGTAGTAGGTGCTGTGGATTGGTGGATAAGTCTTAAAAACATAGATTTGGCGAAGTTATACACATGTTGATAACTTGTGTATGGTGTGTATGACTTTTAAACATTATCCACAAAATGAGTTTTTCTCATCTTGCCACATTAGCATATAGAAATGTAAAAAATGATTGTTATCATTAGTGCTGTTATATAACAGATTACATTTCCCAAAGTTTCCTACTTATACATTTCTTATTTCTTTTTCAAGATTCTCTACTTCTTGTTTAAAAATAGGATCTTCTTTTAAATCTTTAGATATTTTTTCATGAGCATGAATGACGGTCGTATGATCACGCCCACCAAATTCTTCACCAATTTTAGGTAATGAGAAATCTGTAAGCTCTCTAGACAAGTACATAGCTATTTGACGCGGATATGCAATTGACTTTGTACGTTTTTTTGCACTGAAATCTTCAATTCTAACATTATAGTACTGGCCTACAATTTTTTGAATATCTTGGATGGTAATCTTTTTAGATTTTGGTGCTTGAATGATATCTTTTAAAGCTTCAGCAGTTAATTCAGTTGTAATTGGTTTTCCTAATAATTGTGAATATGCAAGTAAACGTGTTAATGCACCTTCTAATTCACGAATATTAGATTGAATTTGATTTGCTATATAATTTAAAGCTTCTGGTGGAATATCTAATTTTTCTTCTTCAATTTTCTTCTGCAAAATTGCCATTCGAGTTTCATAATCTGGTGGCGTAATATCAACAATTAGCCCCCATTCAAAGCGTGAACGTAATCGATCTTCTAATTGTGCAATTTCCTTTGGTGGTCGATCACTCGAAATAACTATTTGCTTGTTATTCTGATGCAATTCATTAAAAGTATAGAAAAATTCTTCTTGTGTTTGTACTTTATTTTGTATGAACTGAATATCATCGATTAATAAGACGTCGATATTACGATATCTTTCTCTGAAAGCTTCACCTTCGTTATCACGAATTGATTTAATAAATTCATTTGTGAATTTTTCACTTGATGTGTAAATCACTTTGGCATCTGGATTATTATCTAATACATGATGACCAATGGCATGCATTAAATGGGTTTTTCCTAAACCAACACCTCCATAGATAAATAATGGATTGTACGCTTTGGCTGGTGCTTCGGCCACAGCTAAACTCGCTGCATGTGGAAAGCGGTTACCAGGTCCGATTACAAAAGTGTCAAATGTGTTATGGGCATTGAATTGCTCTCTACCAAGCACATGATTATCCTCAGTTGTTTCAGTAGAAGGTTTTGTTGTTTCTTTTGGAGTAGCAGTTTCATTATTACTATAATTTGCTAATTCTTCAGTAGTAATAAAGTGAGGTTTAACTTCATAGCCTACAACATCAAATAAGATTGCTTGGATAATTTCAGCATATTGTTGATTTAACCAATTTGCATTAAAAGGAATACTCGATAATACGATAGCTTCACCATCTTTAATCGTGTAAAGCTCAGTATCTTTTAGGAAAGTTGAGTAACTTACAGCTGATAATTTTTCTTGAGCAATTTCAAGCACTTTTTCCCAAATTTCTTTTTCCGACATAAATTTACTCCATCTTTCTTAAATTTTTAAGTTATACACAAAAATAACAGCCGTGGATAACTTCTAAACACACCATGTTAATAATTATCCACAAGTTAATAACAATCGGTGGATAACTTTATCCTGCTTATTAGTTATGCACAGTATTTTTATGTAAATATCAATAAATAAATCCTTATAAAATCATGAGTTGGACGACTTATCCACACAATTATACTTTTTCAGTTCTCTATATGTCAAATACCTGTGAATATGTTGCTAAAAATAGTATAACTTTGTGTGTAATTTCTAATTATCCACAATTCTGAAAACTATAAATGTGCATAAGTGGATAACTTTTCCTTCTATAGAATATCTGTTAGTGAGTGTATCAAAACAGCTTGGGAAATAATTTATAAAGTATGTATAAGAACTGTATAAGGTATTCAAACATTGTAAACACTCATGCTTCGGACCAAACTCATGGTGATGTTATGAAATTTGATTGCTCGCATCGTGTATTTCTATCTTTAATCGATAAAAGTAAAAAAATTGAGCAGTAGTATAAAATGAACTTGCGTTATAAAAAGGATTTTGTTATATTGTAGTAGTTGCTTGAATTATGACTAGATAATCAATGAGCTAATACGAGAATTTTAATCTAAGAAACGCAAAATCTTATCTATTAAAGTGATCAGAGTCTGCATAATCTGGTATATTAGATAACTGTATAAAGATGGAGGTGTTTTGCATGGTAAAACGTACTTATCAACCAAATAAACGTAAACATAGTAAAGTTCATGGTTTCAGAAAACGCATGAGCACAAAAAATGGCCGTAAAGTTTTAGCGCGCCGTCGTCGTAAAGGCCGTAAAGTTTTATCTGCATAAGATCACTGACTCATCAGTGATCTTTTTTTTCGTTTAAATTAAGAATAAATAGAAATTTATGTTATAAGCTCAATAGAAGTTTAAATATAGCTTCAAATAAAAACGATAAATAAGCGAGTGATGTTATTGGAAAAAGCTTACCGAATTAAAAAGAATGCAGATTTTCAGAGAATATATAAAAAAGGTCATTCTGTAGCCAACAGACAATTTGTTGTATACACTTGTAATAATAAAGAAATAGACCATTTTCGCTTAGGTATTAGTGTTTCTAAAAAACTAGGTAATGCAGTGTTAAGAAACAAGATTAAAAGAGCAATACGTGAAAATTTCAAAGTACATAAGTCGCATATATTGGCCAAAGATATTATTGTAATAGCAAGACAGCCAGCTAAAGATATGACGACTTTACAAATACAGAATAGTCTTGAGCACGTACTTAAAATTGCCAAAGTTTTTAATAAAAAAATTAAGTAAGGATAGGGTAGGGGAAGTAAAACATTAACCACTCAACACATCCCGAAGTCTTACCTCATACAAACGTAAGACTTACCTCTGGGTTATAATAACTTATTTTAAAATGTATTCACGTCGTTGAAGGAGGCGAGTAGCAATATGGATTTAGATACAATTACGAGTATTTCAACACCAATGGGTGAAGGGGCAATTGGAATTGTTCGATTGTCTGGACCGCAAGCCGTTGAAATTGCTGACAAATTATATAAAGGAAAACATCTTTTAAATGATGTTCCATCACATACGATTAATTACGGTCATATTATTGATCCAGAGTCTAAAGAAGTGATTGAAGAAGTTATGGTGTCTGTGTTAAGAGCGCCAAAAACATTTACACGCGAAGATATTATAGAAATTAATTGTCATGGTGGTATTTTAACGATTAATAGAGTGCTGGAACTTACTATGACATATGGCGCTAGAATGGCTGAGCCAGGTGAATTTACAAAACGTGCCTTTTTAAATGGTCGTATTGATTTATCTCAAGCTGAAGCAGTTATGGACTTTATTCGCTCGAAGACAGATAGAGCTTCTAAAGTTGCGATGAATCAAATTGAAGGTCGTCTAAGTGACTTAATCAAAAAACAACGTCAATCTATATTAGAGATACTCGCTCAAGTGGAAGTGAATATTGATTATCCTGAATACGATGATGTTGAAGATGCGACTACTGAATTTCTTTTAGAGCAGTCTAAAGAAATCAAACAGGAAATTAATCGTTTATTAGATACCGGTGCGCAGGGTAAAATTATGCGTGAAGGTTTATCTACAGTTATTGTTGGTAAACCAAACGTAGGTAAATCATCGATGTTAAATAATTTAATACAAGATAATAAAGCGATTGTAACTGAGGTAGCAGGTACGACTAGAGATGTCTTAGAAGAGTACGTCAATGTTCGTGGCGTGCCATTAAGATTAGTTGATACTGCTGGTATACGTGAGACAGAAGATATAGTAGAGAAGATTGGTGTTGAACGCTCTAGAAAGGCTCTTAGCCAAGCAGACTTAATTTTATTTGTATTAAACAATAACGAAGCATTGACTCAAGAAGATTACACATTATATGAAGTGGTTAAAAATGAAGATGTAATCGTAATTGTTAATAAAATGGATTTAGAGCAAAACATAGATATTAATGAAGTTAAAGATATGATAGGTGATACGCCATTAATTCAAACTTCAATGTTAAAACAAGAAGGTATTGATGAATTAGAAATACAAATTCGAGATTTGTTCTTTGGTGGAGAAGTACAAAATCAAGATATGACTTATGTTTCTAATTCAAGACATATTTCATTATTAAAACAAGCAAGACAAACGATACAAGATGCGATTGATGCAGCAGAATCTGGTGTGCCTATGGATATGGTACAAATTGATTTAACTAGAACTTGGGAAATATTAGGAGAAATTATTGGTGAGACTGCAAGTGATGAACTCATCGATCAGTTATTCAGTCAATTCTGCTTAGGTAAATAGTAATTGAAATAGACGGAATACCGTCTTAAGAAGGCTAGTAAGATATCAAATAAGGAGGTTTATATTGTGGTTCAAGAATATGATGTAATCGTTATAGGTGCGGGACATGCAGGTGTAGAAGCAGGTTTAGCATCTGCAAGACGTGGTGCTAAAACATTAATGCTAACAATAAATTTAGATAATATTGCATTTATGCCATGTAACCCATCTGTAGGTGGACCAGCTAAAGGCATCGTTGTTCGTGAAATTGATGCTTTAGGTGGACAAATGGCAAAAACAATCGATAAAACACACATTCAAATGAGAATGTTAAATACAGGTAAAGGACCTGCTGTAAGAGCACTAAGAGCGCAAGCAGATAAAGTACTTTATCAACAAGAAATGAAACGTGTGATTGAAGATGAAGAAAATCTTCATATCATGCAAGGTATGGTAGATGAATTAATTATAGAAAATGATGAAGTTAAAGGTGTACGTACAAATATTGGTACAGAATATCATTCTAAGGCAGTTATCATCACAACAGGGACATTTTTACGTGGTGAAATCATTTTAGGTAATATGAAGTACTCAAGTGGACCAAATCACCAATTACCATCAATCACATTATCAGACAATTTAAGAGAACTTGGTTTTGATATTGTTCGTTTTAAAACAGGTACACCACCGCGTGTAAATTCAAAAACAATTGACTATTCGAAGACTGAAATACAACCAGGTGACGATGTAGGTCGTGCATTCAGCTTTGAAACAACAGAATATATATTAGATCAATTGCCATGTTGGCTAACGTATACTAATGCTGAAACACACAAAGTTATCGATGATAATTTACATCTATCTGCAATGTATTCAGGGATGATTAAAGGAACCGGGCCACGTTATTGCCCTTCAATTGAAGATAAATTTGTTCGATTTAATGATAAGCCGCGACATCAACTTTTCTTAGAGCCTGAAGGTCGTAATACAAATGAAGTATATGTGCAAGGATTGTCTACAAGTCTTCCTGAACATGTGCAACGTCAAATGTTAGAGACGATACCAGGTCTTGAAAAAGCAGATATGATGCGTGCCGGCTACGCAATTGAATATGATGCGATTGTGCCAACGCAGTTATGGCCTACACTTGAAACGAAAATGATTAAAAACTTATATACTGCAGGTCAAATTAATGGTACATCTGGTTATGAAGAAGCAGCAGGACAAGGATTGATGGCAGGTATTAACGCTGCAGGTAAAGTGTTAAACACAGGCGAAAAGATATTAAGTCGTTCAGATGCATATATTGGTGTCTTAATCGATGATCTTGTAACTAAAGGTACTAATGAACCTTATCGTTTACTAACATCACGTGCAGAATATCGTTTGTTACTACGTCATGATAATGCTGATTTGAGATTGACGGATATGGGATATGAACTTGGTATGATTTCTGAAGAACGATATGCACGTTTTAATGAAAAACGTCAGCAAATTGATGCGGAAATTAAGCGTTTATCAGATATTCGTATTAAACCAAACGAACATACGCAAGCGATTATCGAACAACATGGTGGTTCTCGCTTAAAAGATGGTATTTTAGCTATCGATTTATTACGCAGACCTGAAATGACTTACGATATAATTTTAGAAATTTTAGAAGAAGAACATCAATTGAATGCAGATGTTGAAGAACAAGTAGAAATACAAACAAAATATGAAGGTTATATCAATAAATCACTACAACAAGTTGAGAAAGTTAAGCGTATGGAAGAGAAGAAAATTCCAGAAGACTTAGATTATAGTAAGATTGATAGTTTGGCGACTGAAGCGCGAGAAAAATTATCAGAAGTAAAACCTTTAAATATTGCACAAGCTTCTAGAATATCAGGGGTAAATCCAGCAGACATATCTATATTATTGATTTACTTAGAACAAGGTAAACTCCAAAGGGTGAGTGACTAATGACTGTAGAATGGTTAGCAGAACAATTAAAAGAACATAATATTCAATTAACTGAGACTCAAAAACAACAGTTTCAAACATATTATCGTTTACTTGTTGAATGGAATGAAAAGATGAATTTGACAAGTATTACAGATGAACACGATGTATATTTGAAACATTTTTATGATTCCATTGCACCTAGTTTTTATTTTGATTTTAATCAGCCTATAAGTATATGTGATGTAGGCGCTGGAGCTGGTTTTCCAAGTATTCCGTTAAAAATAATGTTTCCGCAGTTAAAAGTGACGATTGTTGATTCATTAAATAAGCGTATTCAATTTTTAAACCATTTAGCGTCAGAATTACAATTACAGGATGTCAGCTTTATACACGATAGAGCAGAAACATTTGGTAAGGGTGTCTACAGGGAGTCTTATGATGTTGTTACTGCAAGAGCAGTAGCTAGATTATCCGTGTTAAGTGAATTGTGTTTACCGCTAGTTAAAAAAGGTGGACAGTTTGTTGCATTAAAATCTTCAAAAGGTGAAGAAGAATTAGAAGAAGCAAAATTTGCAATTAGTGTGTTAGGTGGTAATGTTACAGAAACACATACTTTCGAATTGCCAGAAGATGCTGGAGAGCGCCAGATGTTCATTATTGATAAAAAAAGACAGACGCCGAAAAAGTATCCAAGAAAACCAGGGACGCCTAATAAGACTCCTTTACTTGAAAAATAATGCATAATCCTTTACAACTAACATAAAAGGAGCGAATGGATAATGAAAAAACCTTTTTCAAAATTATTTGGTTTGAAAAACAAAGATGACATCATTGGACATATTGAAGAAGATCGCAATAGTAATGTTGAATCCATTCAAATTGAACGTATCGTTCCCAACCGTTATCAACCAAGACAGGTGTTTGAACCAAATAAAATTAAAGAACTTGCTGAATCAATACATGAACATGGTTTACTACAACCTATTGTTGTAAGACCGATTGAAGAAGATATGTTTGAAATTATTGCTGGAGAGCGCCGATTTAGAGCAATACAATCACTAAATTTACCTCAAGCAGACGTTATTATTCGTGATATGGATGATGAAGAGACGGCTGTTGTTGCATTAATTGAGAATATTCAAAGAGAAAATTTGTCTGTTGTTGAAGAAGCGGAAGCCTATAAGAAATTATTGGAAATTGGTGATACAACGCAAAGTGAATTGGCAAAAAGTTTAGGTAAAAGTCAAAGCTTTATTGCAAATAAGTTGCGTTTATTGAAGTTGGCGCCGAAAGTACTACTTCGCTTAAGAGAAGGTAAAATTACTGAACGCCATGCGAGAGCGGTATTATCATTGTCTGATAGTGAACAAGAAGCGTTGATTGAGCAAGTCATTGCACAAAAACTAAATGTGAAACAGACTGAAGATAGAGTACGCCAAAAAACGGGGCCCGAAAAAGTCAAAGCACAAAACCTTCGCTTTGCACAAGATGTCACTCAAGCACGAGATGAGGTAGGCAAAAGTATCCAAGCGATTCAACAAACAGGACTACATGTTGAGCATAAAGACAAAGATCATGAAGATTATTATGAAATAAAAATTCGAATATATAAACGTTAGTAGTAGGATGTCGTATACATGATGACTAACACATAAAAGACAAAGCTAAGATCATAACAGCTTTGTCTTTTTTTGTTTTACGTGAAACATAAAAATTTATATTTATATGTTGATCAGGCTGGTACATAAATCAATGTTCTATGCTCTACGAAGTTATATTGGCAGTAGTTGACTGAACGAAAATGCGCTTGTAACAAGCTTTTTTCAATTCTAGTCAACCTTGCTGGGGTGGGACGACGAAATAAATTTTGCGAAAATATCATTTCTGTCCCACTCCCTAATTTGAGCTGGATATACTTTCATTTGAACCCTTTATTGCTAGTTTATGAAAGTATCATGAAAGCTTTATGAACATCGCTTGAGTTGCCTTTACAGTAGAAAATTTAAGTTTTACACTTTGTGTGAATGATACGTTTTGTATTGAATTAATTATAGAAAGGTACGTTGAAGATGTTTTCAATTGGAAGTGCAATTCTTCATTTTGTCATTGGTGGTATCGCTGTTGCATTAGCTTCAATTATTGCTGATAAGGTAGGTGGTAAGTTAGGAGGTATTATAGCTACTATGCCGGCAGTCTTTCTTGCGGCTATTATCGCATTAGCTTTAGATCATCGTGGTACGCAATTAGTGGAGATGTCGATGAATCTTAGTACTGGAGCAATTGTCGGTATTCTGTCTTGTATATTAACTGTATTTTTGACATCTCTCTACATTAAGCATAAAGGTTATCGGAAAGGCGCAATATTCACGGTTGTTTGTTGGTTTGTTATTTCCCTCGCAATATTCAGTATTAGACATTTATAGTTTGGAAAATGCGTGATAATTAGTTGTATTCAGTTATTAAGTAATAAATTATTGGAGGCAGAACATCATGAAATTAACATTAATGAAATTTTTTGTGGGGGGATTTGCAGTATTATTAAGTTATATTGTATCTGTAACACTACCTTGGAAAGAATTTGGCGGTATATTTGCAACGTTTCCGGCAGTATTTTTAGTGTCTATGTTTATTACAGGTATGCAATATGGTGATAAAGTCGCTGTGCATGTAAGTCGTGGCGCAGTGTTTGGTATGACAGGGGTATTAGTTTGTATTTTAGTTACATGGATGATGTTACATATGACGCACATGTGGTTGATTAGCATTGTTGTTGGTTTCCTAAGCTGGTTCATCAGTGCAGTATGTATTTTTGAAGCGGTAGAATTTATAGCACAAAAAAGATTAGAAAAGCATAGTTGGAAAGCTGGAAAATCGAATAGTAAATAGTGTGAACGTAATCTCTTAACTAGGACTAACTTTGCAAGCATTGAATAGCATGGAAAAGTTGCATCATTAATAAGTGAAATTCAAGTTGGCATTGAGAAAATTACAAGCGCGTAATCATACAGGTCTGTCTTAAGGGAGTCTTCGAACCCCGATGTTGTCGTATGTCAAAACATTTAGTCAATCATAAAGGTGACTTGATTTAACTTTATCTGATAGTCTGATTGTAATGATTGTACTAATTGACTGGAGGCGTATGTAATTGAATCTGAGTAAACAAATTAAAAAGTATAGGGAACGAGATGGTTATTCACAAGAATATCTTGCTGAAAAGTTATATGTATCTAGGCAGAGTATTTCTAATTGGGAAAATGACAAAAGCTTACCAGACATACATAACTTATTAATGATGTGTGAATTGTTCAATGTAACTTTAGATGATTTAGTAAAAGGGACCATTCCATTTGTACCTGATATTAAAGCGCAACGAAGTCTTAACTTATGGACATATGTGATGCTTATTTTCATGACATTAGCTGCAATTTTAATGGGACCTTTAGTTGTTTATTGGAATTGGACTTGGGGTGTAACGGTGGCAATCATTTTGGGAATAGGTTTTTATGCATCTATGAAAATAGAAGATTTAAAAAAAGTGCATAAAATGGACAACTACGATCGAATTGTTGCTTTTATGAATGGAAAAGATCCTAGTGAAGTACAAACGACTAAAGCTAGAAATACGATGACAAATGCGCTTTCTATTATATCAGTAATTGGTATACTCAGCCTCATAATTTTCCTTAGTGTGTATTTGGCAAATAAGTTTTTATAAATCATCGTGGTATCGTCTCATATTATTTATATTATCCAAAATAGCATAAAAAAATACCAACAAGATTTAGAACCTTGTTGGTAATCAAAGCGATTCATTTATAATGAGTCGTTTTATGTTGTAAGATTAAACAGTTTGTACGTTAACTGCTTGGTCTCCACGTTGACCTTCAGTGATTTCGAAAGTAACTTTTTGACCTTCTTCTAAAGTTTTGTAGCCATCGCTAGCGATACCTGAGAAATGTACGAATACGTCTCCGCCATTTTCTTGTTCGATGAAACCAAAACCTTTTTCTGCGTTAAACCATTTTACTGTACCGTTATTCATATAGAAAACCTCCGTGTGCTTTTGCACTTAATATTTGTAACAAATTCATAACTAAAAAAGAGGATATTCTAAACAAATACACTACAATTTAATTCACGAGCTTTTATTACGTAAGACCAACTATACGCTCATATTGGCATAATGTACAGTGTTTTTTGAAAATAAATTAAAAAAGATTTTTAAAAACCTTAGAAACGTTGATTTAAAGGGGTTTATAAAAATAAAAAAATTGTAGTCTTTTATGGTGTTTGCTAGTTTTCAAAGTGACATATCGTTTAAACATGATGATTTTATAAGCAATCCATAAAAAACAAGCAGCGATAAACGCTACTTGTTGATATTAAAATCTGACTTGAAAGGTCATAGCAATGTTCTATACCGATGGAATGTGCTTACTTGCCTTTTTCTTCACGACGTTTTAAATAATAAGAGCCACCTAATAAACCAGCTGGAATGCCTATCATTGGTGTTGTGAATGAGCTTAATACAATAACAAGTATTGTTAAAGCAATGACGTTATACCAAGTTACAGTCAAATTTTTCAAATCCTCATATGATTGTTTTACTAATTCTCTAAATTTCATGATTCAATCTCTCCTTTTTTATAAATCTTTAGATTGTCAAATTAAGCTGGACAAGTTTATCATCTTCGATGAAACTCATAAATACTTCCAATGGTGTTCTATAACCTAAAGATTTTCTAGGATGATGATTGATTTTTTGAGCAACACTGATGATATGATCATCCGTTACTAAATTGAAATCTAGTTCTTTATCTAATCCACTGCGTCTAATTATTCCGTTAGAATGTTCATTTAAACCTCGCTGTGATGGCGTGCCTGGATCAGCAAAAAATATAGATATATCGTGACAGTTACATATTGTTTTCCAGTTTGAGAACTCCTTACCACAATCAAAAGTAATTGATTTAAATATATGAGAAGATAAAATGAAAAGGTGCAAGCAGTATTAAGAATTTAGGTAGCAAGAAAACAAGAAGTGGTACATACGATGCTAACCTAAAAAGAATTGGAGATTAAAATGATTATTAACCTTGAAACACAACAAATACATTTTGATTTAGAACATGAAATTCCCTATTTTCAAGCACCTGAGAAAAATAGGATACGCTTAGATATTGATGTTCTCAATAAAAAGCAAATTTCTAATATTATTAATGTTATATTTAATAACCAATCAAAGACGAAATGTACATTTTTGTCTGAATACTTATATCCTGTTAAATTTAGAGAAAAAACAAGAATTGGTCGTTTTTTTAATATTACTAACTGGTACGAAGAAATCCATTCTACCGATGAGAAGTATGTTATTGCAACTATTAAAAATATAAAAAACAAAGACTTAATTGATTATTCTTTATATATTAAAAAAGGTTTAGTGGAGCCATTTATTGTATTCTATAATCAAGAAAATATATTCTACATTAGCAATGCTGTTATAGATATCATCAGTGTATCCAAAGATACTCTTGATTATATAAAGTCAGAATTCAATGATCACTGTGCTTCGCCATACTGATTTTATAGCACAGAGAAAAGCCGTAGTTTCGAAGAGACCAACGGCTTTTTTATAAATCTTTAGATTGTCAAATTAAGCTGGACAAGTTTATCATCTTCGATGAAACTCATAAATACTTCCAATGGTGTTCTATAACCTAAAGATTTTCTAGGACGATGATTGATTTTTTGAGCAACACTGATGATATGATCGTCTGTTACTAAATTGAAATCTAGTTCTTTATCTAATCCACTGCGTCTAAGTATTCCGTTAGAATGTTCATTTAAACCTCGCTGTGATGGCGTGCCTGGATCAGCAAAAAATATAGATATATCGTGACAGTTACATAATGTTTTCCAGTTTGAGAACTCCTTACCACAATCAAAAGTAATTGATTTAAATATATGAGAAGGTAAAGATGAAAACATTGAGTGTAGAGCGTTTTCTATATCAGTTGCCTTACGACCTAAGGGTCGTAAGGTGATAATCATCTTGGATACTCTTTCTACCAAAGTAATGATTGCACTACCATGACGACGACCAACAATAGTATCTCCTTCAAGATGTCCAAACTCCTTATGTTTTCTTTGGTAGGAAATACATATTGAGTTTAGCACATAAGGCTTATTTATTTACCTTTTTCTTCACGACGTTTTAAATAATAGGCGCCACCTAATAAACCAGCTGGAATGCCTATCATTGGTGTTGTGAATGAGCTTAATACAATAACAAGTATTGTTAAAGCAATGACGTTATACCAAGTTACAGTCAAATTTTTCAAATCCTCATATGATTGTTTTACTAATTCTCTAAATTTCATGATTCAATCTCTCCTTTTCTTAAATCAATTAATAGTTATACTGCATTGCTTAAAATCAAAATATCTAATGAAGCATCTTTTAATCGTAAGTGTTAAATGGTTTTCTTAATCAATTTGTTTGAATGTACAAAAGCAATTAAAGCAAAAGTAATGTAAATGAGGGTGTATACAACAATTACTACAATAACCGGCATGAAGGAAATATTACCCATCAATTTCATAAATGCTATTGCGGCGAATACTGCATGTAATATAGCAATCAATAATGGTAAACCGAAGTTGAAAGTAATTTTTAATAATAATCCCTTAAGCATATCTGTATGCGTAAAGCCTATGCGTTTTAATATTCTGAAGTTACTTAGTTCATCCTCAGTTTCATCCATTTGTTTAATATAAATAATACATCCAGCTGCTACTAAAAATGCTAATCCTAAAAATGATGTAACAAATATTAGAATACCGTTAGTAGCATCGACCTCTTTTTTCATTTCATCATACGTGATGACTTTGTCTCCAAACTGTTTTGCAATTGCTTGAGCTTTTTCCTTTTGTGATGTTTGTTTAATATCATATCCATAAAAAGTATGAACGTTATTTTGTGTTTTCAACTGCTGATACTTTTCAGGACTTACTTCGATGACAGGTGAGTTGAAGCTTAGATTTAAAGGATAAACCTTACCTTTGTCTTCTTGTGTAACACGGAAAGTTTCATTCTTAGTACCTTTTACTACTAAATCTTTGTTTAAATGGATATTAATAATGTTAGGCAGCGATTTTGTATTTGTAATGATGGCATTGTTGCCTGTTAACTTGTTATTTGCACTTAAAATAGAATTCGTGCGACCTGAATCACTACCATTTTCCAAAGTAATAACCTGATCATTAACATTATCTACAGTAATAGTTTCGTAAGTATTTTTAGAAAATGTAATTTGTTGTTGGCTTAGTTTAGTTTCAAATTGTTTAGCATCTTGAGTAGCGACCACGTTAAATTCATTTGGTGCCATAGATGTAAGGGTTTGATCTGTATTTGATTTAGATAATGCCGCAAAACACAATACAGTTACTGTAACTGCAGAAATAATTGCAATGATAGTTAAAGACATGGCATTTTTCTTCATTCTGTACATAATAGACGATGTGAATACAACATCGGTAATAGATACGCGTCCATTTTTTGATTTTTTCAATGTTTTAAAAATAAGTGACACGGAACTTCTGAAGAATAAATAGGCGCCTACAACCGTTAAAAATAAAATGATAAACGGTGATGTCATAGCCATAGTTAGTGCTTTGAACGTACCAAACATTTCTGTCGCCATATAATAGCCTAGTGCAATCATAGCAATACCTAATACGCCTGAAATAACCTCTGCAGTCGTTACTTTAGCAGTTGTGGCATCAGTTTTAATTGAATCTTTCATCATTGATAAGATACTACGTCTTTTTAGAAATAAAGCACTTTGAAATAAAATCAGTACATACGCAATAATTAGCATGAAAATAGTTAAAACAAGGGCCATAGGTTCGAAATGTATCGATAAGTTAATCGATAACGACATCAATTTAGATACTATGGAAAGCAATAATTGTGCACCTGCAATGCCACATAATACACCGACAACACCTGTGATTAAAAATACGATCATTTGTTCAAGTGCTAACATTTTCAAAATGTTTTGTCGTGTTAAACCAATCAACTGAAATAGCGCAAATTCACGTGTACGGCGTTTTACGAATAAATGATTGGCATACATTAAAAAGATGACAATAATGATAAATAAAAATATTGATCCGACTAAAGCACCTTTCTTAATGATGGCCATCGAGTCGTCATTATTTACACCTTTAGTAAACTGTAAGGTTGTAAAACTGAAATATAAGACGATGCTAAAAAATAATGAAAATAAATACATTGCATAATGTTTTAAGTTTTGTCGTAAGTTTTTGAAAACGATATGGTTAAATGTCATTTGAGACACCACCTAATACTGATTGAAGATGTACAATGTCTTCATAAAAGGCCTGTTTAGAACGTCCTTCCTGATAAAGTTGTGTATGAATTTGGCCATCTTTTAGCATGATGACACGTTCTGCAAAACTTGCTGCAACCGGATCATGTGTAACCATGACAATAGTTGTATCAAACGATTTATTCATTTCTTCCAAACGTTGTAATAGGTCATTTGCACTTTTCGAGTCGAGTGCGCCTGTTGGCTCATCTGCAAATATGATTTGTGGTTTGTGAACAAATGCTCTCGCTGCTGCAGTTCTTTGTTGTTGACCACCAGATAATTCGCTAGGGTATTTATTTCCTAGGTCATAAATACCTAATGCTGTCGTGATCGCTTTATAATTTTCTTCCATTGTTGCCTTCGACATTTTTTGAACAGATAAAGGTAACATAATGTTTTCTTTAACGGTTAATGTCGGCAGAATACTGTAATCTTGGAAGATGAAACCTAATGATTCTTTGCGGAATTTGGCAAGTGCTTTTTGATTAAGTTTATTAAGCTCTTGTCCGTTAGCAATCACGCTACCGCTAGAAATTTGGTCAATTGAACTTAGTACATTTAATAAGGTTGTCTTACCTGATCCAGAAGGCCCCATAATCGCAACGAATTCGCCTTTTTGTATGTCAAAGTTAATATCTTTAAGTGCTTGAAATGTGTGCTTTTTACCGTATGTTTTTGAAACATGTTGCACTGATAATATCGTCATAGTCTCACTCCTTTTGTATTTAATTTCATTTTAAATAATGTTTGGAGTAGTAGCCTTTATCTAAACTTACAATTCAATGAATGAACCTTACAGAGTTGAAAGCTATCGCTACTTAGTAGATTTTTGAGTGAGGATACAGATTCATCGTACATATTAGACAAAAGCAATGGTGCTTTCTAAGTGATGATGTTTGTGTAAATTGAGAAAAGGGAATTTAATTATTGTATAATAAATTTTTTGTAAAAATTAAAAGAGGGTTTTATTTGAAAGGAATTGATTGTTATGGAAAAAGGAAATCAAGGTATTAAATGGTCTAGTTTAATAATGGGTGTATTATTATTAATGTTGGCAGTCGTTATTTTTACATTTCCAATTGAAAATTTTTATGCTATTACCTGGTTGATTGGACTGTTTGTATTAATTAACGGTGTGATTCAAATCGTTTACCGTAGAAAAGCAAAAGCTTTAGTAGGTGGTAACCAAAATTGGATTCTGTTTATGGGGATTGTAGATATTCTATTTGGTCTATTAGTTATTTTTAATGTTGGCGCAAGTTCAGCATTCTTTATTTATATGTTTGCTTTTTGGTTTATTTTTAGTTCTATCTCTGGATTATTTACGTTTTCGGGTAGTGGTAGCTTAAAACTAATTTCAGTGATTTTTAATTTATTAGGTATTGTTTTCGGTGTCATTTTATTATTTAATCCATTAATGGGTATCGTCTTTATTTCGACGATGATTGCTATTGCATTTGTATTCGTAGGTGTCATTTATGTTGTAGATGCACTTGCTTAAGTAAAATGAAGCGGTTCAAAAGAAGGGTGTGACATGAAGTTTGTGTCATATCCTTTTTGTTGTGTTTATGAAGCATAAAAAAGGGGCGCTACCTACAATAAGTAAGATACGCCCATATTTTTATATTTTACTATTATTGTTTTTCAATACGATTAATAGTTACATTTAGTCCAAAATATTTTTCTAAAAAATGTTTATAGTTATCTTTAGTGACATCAAATTTTTCTGAGCTACCATTCCTTGTTAAAGTTAAATGATTTTCAGACATTGTAGCACGGCCAAATGATTGTGGCATTGTAATTAATAAATGCTGTACAAATATTGAATCTGGATGCGTTTGATTATATTCGATGTTGCTATTAAAATCTTCTATTTGTTTAGGTTTGAATTCAGCTTCATATTTTGTATGCCAATGATCATTTTCGAATTTTTGAACATAGAAAATATCCTTGTCTTCGTTGTTAAAAATAGCGCGGAATGTACCACTGATATCAGTAATTGGTTGTGTATGCTCAGATGAAGTAATAGGAATGGCATGTAGAGGTAAGTCTCCAAAGCCAACATCAGTTACATAGAATACATCATTTATAGAAACAACAAGTGAAGCATGTGAACCGTTCAGACTACGACCGCCACCGGGTGTGTGAATAGTAGCTGACATTAATTCAGGATTAAATCCTTTTTGTTGTAAATAGGCTTTGAAAAATGTATTTAATTCATAACAAAAACCACCACGTTTATCATGAACAATTTTATTAAAAAGTGCATCGATATTTATAGATATCGGCTTACTATTTTGAACATCAATATTTTCAAAAGGTACAGTTAACATAAAACGTGTTGCATAATAATTTAATGCTTCAATACTCGGTCGATTATAACGAGATGAATCAATTTGTAAATAATTCTCTAACTTCGCAATATTCATAAGCATAGCGCCTCCTGTATTAAAGATTATAATTAAATTTTAAACAGAAATACTGAAATTTTAAATTCGAAAGCATTGAATTTTGGATAAATACATTTTAAATAGAAAAATACGCTCTCAAAATGAAGTCATCTCTAAAAGAAACGATTTAAAGATGACTACTGAGAGCGTAGCATAATGGAAGAAGTGTGCAGGGTGTCTAAAAATGCAACAATACAAAGGTAGTTGCAAGACAAGTTGCCTTATCTAGACCATTTGTGTTCTATGCGACCAAACTTCCAAATTAAACTTGAAATAAGCCAAGTAATTAAAAATAATGCAACTAAAATATAGCCTAAATAATCAAATTCGATCGAACCAATGAATGCCCAAAACGCACCATGTAAATCTAACTTATCAGCAAGAATTTGTAGCAATTCAATCATCCCAATCACTAATGCTGCCATGACTGATATCGCAGTAATCGTTATATTGTAATAGATTTTGCGAATAGGATTGAAGAATGCCCAATTATAGGCATACTTCATTACAACACCATCTAATGTATCCAATAAACTCATACCTGATGCGAATAAAATTGGTAAAGATAAGATTCCGATAAATGAAATGGCTTGTTGTGATGCGCCTGAAGAAAGAGCGAGTAACGCAATTTCACTAGCTGTATCAAAACCAAGTCCAAATAAAAAGCCAAGTGGCAATACGTGCCAACTACGCGTGATTAATTTGAAATAAGGTCCTACAAATCGAGAAACCAATCCTCTAGATTCAAGTAATGCATCGACTTCAGCTTCTTCAATGTGTTCACGACGTAATTTAGCGAACAAGTTAATTAAAGAGATTAAAATAATTAGATTCAACACACCGATAAGCACTAAAAAGAAACCTGAAACTAGTGTACCAATCGTTCCACCAATATCTTGGAAATGCGGTAATTCATCTTTAGCCCATTTTACAGATACCCCTAAAAAAACAGCCATTAAAAATACGACAGATGAATGTCCAATTGAAAAATAGAAACCCACACCAGATGGATCTTTGCGTTGCTGTAATAATTTGCGAACCGTATTATCTATCGCGGCGATATGATCAGCATCAAATGCATGACGTAAACCTAATGTATATGCAAGAATCCCCATACCAAATAAGATATGATGGTCTTTTCCAGCAATCCATAAAAAACTAAACCCAATAACGTGTAACAAAATGACAATAGCTATGTATGGTAACCAGCTTAAGCGCTCATTTTTAAAAACAGTCAAAATATATCCTTCTTTCATAACATGATATTTAATCATACTGTATGTTCAATGTGCACTCTAGTAATAAGTGTTCATATAACGAAAATGTTATGCAAAATTATTTGTTATATAAAAATATACATGTAACCACAAAAGATTTTTTTGCGATATATATAATTTGATAAATTAACCAACAACAATGTAAGATGTCACTTTGCTTAACTTGGCATCCTTTTTATGATTTTCAAATTCAAAAAATGAGCAAAATGAATCTCTTTACCAGTTTTTAATATTTCAATACCATGCATGGAACCTAAGCACCCATGTGTGATGCTGGAATGGATATTGAGACTAGCAACCTGATTGTAATGATTAGATAGTTCTTGAATTAATATTTGAGGTCCGTATATGTCAAAGCGGCCAGGGACAGACCAAATAAATTCTGTTGTAACCAGTGAACGTAATAATTCAATATCTAATGCTGCTGTAGCAACTATAAAATCTATCATTTGTTGACGTTTAGGCGCATGATTGCATGACACATCTCCTGTTAACTTAAAAGGTAATGAAGACTGAACTTCCGTTTTAAAATGTAGTTGGTGCTGAAATAAAGCTTGTTCCAATATTGATATAGCTTTAGGACCAACGCCATGCATCTCCATTAGAGATGACTTCGTATATTGTGATACTGCTTCTAATGTGTATATACCTTGTGAATTTAGCGCGCGTGTTGCAGGCTTTCCAATTTTAGGTAAAGTCATTTGTATCCATCCTTTATGTTGTATGGTAGTCTTTCTGGCAATATACCCTGATTTGTACAGAATTATTTATAAAATTAATATTGTTTAGTGGTTGGTGAATAAATGTGGGAAATATAAACAAAATGATATCTTTATCGAAATATTATTAGTAAAATCGTTATATTAGCTTAACTAAGTGAGCGTAACATGTTAAAAATTGGGAGAGTAAGGAGGTATGTAAGTGAATACAGAATATAAAAAAGGTATATTTTTAGCACTCAGTGCATACATTCTGTGGGGAATACTACCTATATATTGGCAGTTCGTTGATGCAATAGGCGCATTTGAAATTTTAGCCTTTCGTATTATATTTTCAGCAATATTCATGATATTCATACTCGCGGTTGGACAAAAACAACGCAATGCATTTCAACGAGATAAGAATCAATTGTTAGGCAAGCCCATTCAGCTATTAGCGATTGTCGTAGCAGGCTATGTCATTACATTAAATTGGGGTACATTTATTTGGGCTGTAACGAACGGTCACGTCCTACAAACAAGTTTAGGTTATTATATAAATCCACTTGTTAGCATTTTGCTCGCACTTATCTTTTTAAAAGAAAGATTCAATAAATTTGAATGGCTAGCCATTTTATTCGCATTCATCGGTGTATTATATATGACGCTCAAGATTGGAGAATTCCCAATCGTCTCTATTATATTAGCGTTATCCTTTGGTACATACGGATTATTGAAAAAAGTAGTACATATTGATGCCATCAGCAGTATTACGATTGAATGTATTGTTACCGCACCTGCTGGACTAATATACGTTATTTATTTATGGCAGCAACATCAGATGTCATTTGGATTGAACATGTCATCATTTTGGTTGTTATTTTCTGGTGCTATTACGGCAATACCACTAATCCTATTCTCAGCCGGGGCAAAACGTATTCCACTTTCGCTAATAGGATTTATTCAATACGTTGGACCAACAATAATGTTTGTACTCGGCATATTTGTTTTCAAAGAGCCTTTTAGTATAGATCAATTAATTACGTTTATATTTATTTGGACAGGTATTGTGTTATATAGTCTTTCTCAATACATTAAATTGAAGAAACATCCGGTCGCAAAAACCCTATAAAATACGAGGAAAGATAATTATACGTGTTTTCAATATCCTTTGTGTCATGATGAGGTGAGACTGAGGTATGTGTGCAGTAACAGTGACAGACGTATAAATTTGAAACATTAAATATGAAATAAGGCACTTTCGTTGAATTCGCAATTAAAATGAATTTAAACGAAGGTGTTTTTTGTATGATGATTTATGAGGGCATACGTAATGTTAATCAATGAAGCGGAATAGTATAGAAATGTATTTTATGTGATGTTACGTAATGACTTAAATCTTTATACAAATTTTCAGTGAAGCACGCAATGATTTAAAGGATAAACGTATTTTAAAAAGGGAGTCTTGATTTAGCAAAGGTTGATTTTAAATACAAATTAAAAAGCGCCCAAATCAATGAGATTCGAGCACTAATTTAAATATTTTAAAATATACCAATTACTTTCATCCAAAGTGATCCTAAACCAATCCAGATAATAAAGTAGACGAAACCTAATATTAAGTTCATTGTCCACCAACGTTTTTGAGTCACGTAACCTGAAGAGAATAGAATCGGCGCTGGGCCACTACTATAGTGTGTTGTTGAAGCTAATAGGTTACCGAAGAAACCTAACATTAATGCACTGAATAATGGTGGTGCACCGGCTGCGATGGCAACGCCTAGTAATGCTGCATACATCGCACTGATATGTGCTGTAGAACTTGCAAATAAGTAATGTGAATAGAAGTAGAACAATATTAAAATGACCAGGACTATAGGCCAGCTTAAGCCACCAAGACTTGTAGCAATGGATTTACTTAACCAAGGAATAAATCCAAGCTTGTTTAATTGGTCGGCCATTAACACTAATACTGAGAACCATACTAATGTGTTCCAAGCACCTGTTTCGTTTAAAATGTCTTGCCATGTTAAGACACCTGTCAATAATAACAATGCTAGCGCAATAAAGGCCGTTAAAGTTGCATCAATATGAATGAAACTTCCGACAATCCATAATGTTAGAGCAATGACAAAAATACCAATCATAAATTTTTCAGCTAAAGCGATTTTACCCATAGTCGCTAATTCATTTTCAGCCCAACTCTTAGCATTTGGTGTTTCTTTAACAGTTGGTGGATAAATTTTATAAATAATAAAAGGTACAACAATTAAGGAAACAAGTCCAGGAACTAAAGCAGCTAGGAACCAATTCATCCATGTAATGTGAACATTAGATGTGCTAGATGCTAAATTTTGTGCAAGGGGGTTACCGGCCATTGCAGTTAAAAACATAGCCGCAGTAATTAAATTACCTTGGAATTCTGTGAAAACAAGAAATGCACCCATTTTGCGTGCTGATCCGTCTTTCGGTTTCGAACCAAATGATTCAGAAAGTGATTTGATAATTGGGAACATGATTCCACCAGCACGCGCGGTATTACTCGGTGTAGCAGGCGCTAGAATTAAATCTACACCGACGATAGAATATGCTAAGCCTAATGTTTTTTTACCAAATAATTTGACGAAATGAAGTGCGATCCGTCTACCAAGACCTGTTTTCACAAATCCTCTCGAAATGAAAAATGCCATAGCAATTAACCAAATGCTATTATTACCAAAACCAGCGACAGCCGTTTTCATGTCAACAATGCCAACGAGTACCATGATTGTAAATCCAATTATAGAGACGGCCCCAATTGGCATCGGTTGTGTAATACAAGCAATGATTGTCGCGACGAATATTGCGAACATATACCATGCTGTTGGATCCACAGCATCCGGTTTAAAAGGTGTAAGTGCCCAAATAAGGAGACCTACAACGATAGGGAGTATAAACTTACGATATTTAACCGTGTTTTCCATGTTAAAACGTCCTTCTTTCTATGTTTTATACATATTTCAATTTAAGAATAAAGCTAACTACAAAAGATGTACAGTAATAATTAAATATAAAATTAAATTAACGAAATCATTAATATAATTATTTTTCGAGAATCGGTGAAGAACTGGTATAGATGGTGTTTATTAAATTCAAAAAAGTGACCTTTTAAACAAATAAAAAACCCGTTAACGTGTTGTTAACGGTTAATAAGCACATATTTATTTTAAATTTTTTAATATACGAGACATCTCTTCAATTTTACCAGCATGAAGTGGGATGTGAATGGCATTTAATACTAATAACTCTTCTAAGTTATTACAACCAACAATTGGTTGTTTCAATTCAATTGCTAAATCATCTTCAGTTAGTTTTCGTGCACGTTCAGGTAATGTTTGAAGACCTTCTAAAATCGTTCCAATACTCGGTACTTCGCCCTTCCATTCATCTGGAGACGAACCATTTCCGAATAAAGGTCTATATATATTTAAATCAATATTCTCTTTACCAGTAACAGCTAAGGCTGATTCAAAAATTGTTAATACATGCCCAAATTGCCAATGAATGGTATTAGAAAAAGGCTTATGATAATCATCAAGTATCTTTTCAACTTTCCAAGTATCATACACATTTACTAAATATCCTAAACCCATATCAATGACATCAAATACCGTTTTTGTAGTCATTATTAATTCCTCCCCCCATAAATAAAACATACTTCCGTAAGTATTACCCTATTAACAAAGTTGTTAGTCATTTAAGGAATGTATTTTGTTGTTACTCTTATAACTATTCCGTTGTGCCTAGAGCTATACGTAAATCCTCATCATTAGAAATAGCTTCAATGGCTGCAGTCAAACCTGCAACTATCTTTTCTAATGGTATAGATGGTGTATCGGGTTTACCACCAATCTGCTCTGGTATGTATGGCACATGAATAAATCCGAATCGTAGGTGAGGGTAATGCTTATCTTGTAAATAACCTAAGTGATAAAGCACGTGATTACATACATACGTACCTGCGCTATTTGAAAGTGCTCCAGGAAGTCCTTGATTAATAATACTTTGAGTCATTGCTTTAACTGGTAAATTTGAAAAATAAGCTGGCGCACCGTCTAAGTGAATGGCTTGATCAATAGGTTGAAAATCATCATTATCTGGAATACGTGCATCATCAATATTAATGGCGACACGTTCTGGGGTAATGGCATTTCTACCACCAGCTTGTCCTATAGCTAGTACAACATCATAGTGATTAGATGCCAACGTTTTATTTATAATATTATCTACTTTCTTAAAAGAGGTTGGTAGTTTTAATTTATCGATTGTATGTGTGCCAATAATATCTTCTAGTTGAGTCACAGCTTCCCATGAGGGATTAATATTTTGATTGTCAAAAGGCGCAAACCCTGTTACTAAAATGTGCATTTTAAGACACCCCGCAGTATTAAAATTTAATTTAGTATAACACGCGCATAATTAAAAACATATCAGGTTATGTATGCGCATAAAAAACAGCCTTGAAAAACCTTTATAAATCGGATTTTCAAAGCGTGTTTTGAAAGGTATTTAATTAAAACTAAGCATGTTGATGTAAATCATCAAAGTTTGTTAAACGTTGTTGCCACTCATTATCACTAATATTATTTGCTTGAACATAACGATTACGCTCATGTTTAGCACATTCATAAGAGCATGCACCTAAATATTTAGTTTCGTTTTCTTCAGAAACTAATATTTGTTTATTACATTCTGGGTTAGCGCAATTAATATAACGTTCACATGGTTTGCCATCAAACCAATCCTTACCAATAATTGTTTTTTCAACTTGGTTGATATCAACACTGATACGGTCATCAAATACGTACATTTTACCGTCCCAATATTCACCTTTTGTTTCAGGATCTTTACCATATGTAGCAATACCGCCATGAAGTTGAGCTACATCTTCGAAACCTTCTTTTAAAAGCCATCCAGAAAATTTTTCACATCGAATGCCACCAGTACAGTACGTAACCACTTTTTTATCTGCAAATAACGCTTTATTCTCTTTAATCCAGTCAGGCAAATCTCTAAAGCGCGTGATATTTGGACGAATTGCACCTCGGAAATGACCTAAATCAAATTCATAATCATTACGTGCATCAATAATGACTGTGTCATCATCTTCAAGAGCTTTTCTAAATTCTACAGGTGATAAATATTGGCCAGTTGTGTGTCTTGGATCGACGTCATCTTCTAAATCTAAAGCAACGATTTCTTTTCGAGGACGTACATGCATTTTCTTAAAAGCATGTCCTTCAGTTTCATCAATTTTAAACACCATATCTTTGAATCGTTCATCGGCATGCATATGTGCCATATATTGTTCGGTTTCTTCTTTTGTACCAGATAATGTGCCGTTAATACCTTCTGTAGAAACAAGAATTCTACCTTTTAAATGGTGTGCTTTGCAAAACGCTAAGTGATCCTGAGCAAACTGTGCAGGGTCATCAATCGGCGTATATTTATAATATAAAAGAACTTGATAGTTCATAGGTTAATCTCCTTCTAAAAACATGTTATAAGCATGTTAATTTTTAAAATAAAGCGTCAATACGCATATTTGTCTACGTCCATCATTTTAACAGAGTTGTATTGTCATTCAATATTTCTAGCTTGAAATCAGCCACTAGACCGATAAAATAGATAAATGAAACCGTTATCATTTTATTTGATAGTTATCTTGTTTAAAATGAAAATGATAGTTAAAACGAATGAAATGAAAGGAATGATCATGATGTCACAACAAGATTTACCTACATTATTTTATAGCGGGAAGTCCAATAGTGCTGTTCCAATTATATCTGAAAGTGAATTACAAACAATTACAGCTGAACCATGGCTTGAAATTTCCAAAAAAGGATTGCAACTAGAAGGATTGAACTTTGATCGGCAGGGACAACTCTTTTTATTGGATGTATTCGAAGGCAATATTTTCAAAATCAATCCTGAAACGAAGGAAATCAAACAACCTTTTGTAAGTCACAAAGCGAATCCTGCAGCAATCAAAATACATAAAGATGGCCGATTATTCGTTTGTTATTTAGGAGATTTTAAATCTACAGGAGGCATTTTTGCAGCTACAGAAAATGGTGACAACTTACAAGATATTATTGAAGATCTTTCAACAGCATATTGTATTGATGACATGGTATTTGATTCTAAAGGTGGATTTTATTTTACAGATTTTAGAGGATACTCTACCAATCCACTAGGAGGCGTTTATTATGTTTCGCCGGACTTTAGAACAGTGACGCCTATCATTCAAAATATTAGCGTAGCAAATGGTATTGCTTTAAGTACAGATGAAAAAGTACTATGGGTAACAGAAACTACAGCCAATCGATTACATCGCATTGCACTTGAAGATGATGGTGTGACGATACAACCATTTGGAGCTACTATACCGTACTATTTTACAGGTCATGAAGGACCAGACTCATGTTGTATTGATAGTGACGATAATTTATACGTAGCAATGTATGGTCAAGGTCGAGTGTTAGTTTTTAATAAAAGGGGTTATCCAATAGGACAAATATTGATACCAGGCCGAGATGAAGGGCATATGTTACGTTCTACTCATCCGCAATTTATACCTGGAACAAATCAACTCATCATTTGTTCCAATGATATAGAAATGGGCGGAGGATCTATGCTTTATACAGTTAATGGCTTTGCAAAAGGTCATCAAAGTTTTCAGTTTCAATAAGACCTACCTGAATGAAAGGCGTCTTAATATAAGTTTAAATCTTAGCGATTTTTAAGTTAGAAGTTAAATATAATTTGCTTCAATTTGTAAAATGAAGTTTTGTATAACGTAAATAGGCAATATTTAATATAAGAAAGTATAAAGAAGAATTTTCTTGATTATTTCTAATGAAGCCAATGCCAATTTAATAAGGAGTTGTTTATTTTGGCTATTTATATTTTTTGTACAATACTAGTTTTAGTTGCAGTTGGAGCACTTTTGACAAATAGAATAAGGGATAAAAAAGATAAAAGGCTAGATATTTTATCTAGTGTATTACTTTTAATTTCATCAATATCATTGTTACTTTATGGTGTTATTATCAATTAAGTTAAATATGATTTTTAATTTAGAAGTTAAAAAATGCCAACTATACCTAGGGATGATATAGTTGGCATTTCGTATATATATTAAAACAATGAGGATTGTGTAATGAGATTATTCTGAGATTGAGAATTCAGCTGATGCTTCGAATTTAACATCTTTGCCTAGCATTACGCCACCAGTTTCAAGTGCTTGGTTAAAGTTAATGCCGTAGTTTTCTCTATTGATTGTACCAGTAACAATAACACCTGTTACTTGAGAACCATCCATTGGATTTTTACTTACTCCGTTGAATTCAACATCGAATGTTTCTTCGTTAGTGATGCCTTTAATTGTTAAATCACCAACAACTTTGCTTTCAGATACTGATTTTGTCACAAATGTAATTTTATCAAATTCGTCAGTACCAAAGAAATCACCAGATTTTAAGTGGTTATCACGTGCTTCGTTTTTAGTGTTAATTGAGCTTGGAATAATTGTTGCAGTAGCTTTCAAAGTACTGAAGTCATTAATATCTCCTTCAACAGCTACATCAAATTGATCAAATGAACCTTTCACTTTAGAAACCATTAAATGTTTAATTTGGAATTCTAAACTACTGTGTGCACCATCAAAAGTAAAGTTAGTCATAATATAAAACCTCCATATTTTTATCTCTTAGATATATTTTTTATACTTGATATACATACGATACCACCTAAAAAACAAAGATGCAAGCATTTTATTTCGAATTCGAATATTTTCTGTGATGTATTTAAAGAATGACCTATAAAACACCACACTATTGTTATACCCTAGTCAATTAATTCAAACATAAAGAAGTGATTACAAGTCCGTGAAATTTAGTTAATGAGATAAATCTGACTATTATTATCATTTTTATAGTCACTACTATTGACTTTGCATCAAGTGACTCGTACTATTTTAATATAATTCTGAAAATTCAAAATATAGAACATTAATTATGTAGATAATATTTTTTTGAAGTTTTAAAAAAAGGAGGCATTTTATGGGAAATTATTTGGTATTGCAATCAGATTTTGGACTTAGTGATGGCGCTGTAAGTGCAATGTATGGAGTTGCATATACTGTAAGTGATGATATACGTGTTGAAAACTTAACGCATGATATACCACCGTATGACATTTGGGTAGCGTCATATCGTTTATATCAAACTGTAAAATACTGGCCTAAAGGCACAGTTTTTGTATCAGTGGTAGACCCGGGTGTAGGTAGTGATAGGCGGAGCATTGCTTGCTTAACATTTTCAGGTCATTACATTATTACACCTGATAATGGTTCTTTAAGTCATATTAAACATTACGAAGGTATTAAAAAAGTTATCGAAATTGATGAAGTGAAAAGCCGATTGCCTCATTCGGAAGAAAGTCATACTTTTCATGGTAGAGATGTTTATGCATACAATGGTGCGAGATTAGCTGCAAATAAGATAGCGTTTGAACGTCTCGGTCAGGCAATTAATGTTGATAGTATTGAGGCATTAGAAATAAGAGAAGCGACAAAAAATGAGGATTCTGTTACAGGAAGCATTGATATTTTAGATATCAGATTTGGGTCATTATGGACAAATATTCCATTGGCATTCTTAAAATCCTTGGAAATTGTTCATGGTAATAATTTGGTGGTAACAATTTATCATCAAGATAAGAAAGTCTATCAAAATATTATTAAATTTGCGCGATCGTTTGCAGATGTTAATGTGGGTGAACCTCTTGTGTATGTTAACTCGCTAGTAAATATTGGTGTAGCGGTCAATCAAGACTCATTTTCAGATTTATATCATATTGGTACTGGAAATGATTGGACGATTCATTTATCTAAAGCACCATCAATATAATGAATTTTTTATGTAAGGAGTAATGAAGATGAAAAAACAAGATATTTCAGTTAAAACTGTTGTTGCAATTGGTATAGGAGCAGCGGTATTTGTAATTTTAGGGCGTTTTGTTGTAATACCAACAGGTTTTCCTAATACGAATATAGAAACATCTTATGCATTTTTAGCATTAATATCTGCAATATTTGGGCCTTTTGCTGGTTTAATGACTGGATTAGTTGGACACGCTATTAAAGATTTCACGACATACGGTAGTGCTTGGTGGAGTTGGGTTATTTGTTCAGGAATTATAGGCTGTTTATATGGATGGATTGGCCTAAAATTAAATCTTTCTTCAGGCCGATTTTCTAGGAAATCGATGATTTATTTTAATATCGGTCAAATTATTGCGAATATTATTTGCTGGGCACTTATTGCACCAACATTAGATATTTTGATTTATAACGAACCGGCTAACAAGGTTTATACACAAGGTGTTATCTCTGCAGTATTAAATATTATTTCAGTTGGTATTATTGGGACAATATTATTAAAAGCATATGCTTCATCTCAAATAAAAAAAGGTAGTTTACGTAAAGAATAATCATTTTGTTGAATCAGATATGTAAATGAATGTAGAAAGGTAATGATATATCATGACTGAACCAATTATCTCGTTCAAAGACTTTAGTTTTCAATATCATAGTCAAGCAACACCTACATTACAGAATATAAATGTTGATATTTATCCAGGAGAAAAAGTGCTAGTAGTTGGTGCTTCAGGTAGTGGTAAATCGACTTTTGCAAATTGCATAAACGGATTAATTCCATTTAAAACTAAAGGTAACATAACTGGGGAACTATATATAAATAATCAAGATGCAACCGTTAGTTGTTTACATGATAGATCTAATGTTGTTGGTACAGTTTTACAAGATACAGATGGACAGTTCATAGGCTTAACAGCAGCTGAAGATATGGCCTTTTTATTAGAAAATAATTGTGTTGAACAAGATGATATGAAGAAAAATGTAAGTTATTGGGCTGAAAAAGTTGGCATGATAGAACATTTAAATCACCGACCGCAAGATTTATCTGGAGGTCAAAAACAACGCGTTTCATTAGGTGGTATATTAATCCATCGTACGCCTATTTTAATATTGGATGAGCCACTGGCCAATTTAGATCCTGCGACAGGACATGAAACGCTGAGATTGTTAAACAATATTCATGAAGAAACAAAGTCAACGATGATTATTGTCGAACATCGATTAGAAGAATCATTAGATGATACGTTTGATAGAGTTCTTCTTTTTAAAGATGGAAAAATCATCGCTAATACAACGCCTAGTGATTTGCTAAAATCATCTAAGCTTAAAGAAGCAGGCATACGTGAACCATTATACTGTACAGCGCTTAAATATGCAGAAGTAGATGTCGAATCCATTGATAACTTAGCGAATTTACGTGACGTTTGTATGAGTGAACATGTTAAATTTAAAGTGAAAAAATGGATAGATGAAACATCTGCAAATAATGATAATAAGTACAAATCTGAACCGCTATTAGAATTAAATGAGGTATGTGTTCAATATAGTGACTATAGTAATAGTGTACTTAATAATGTTCAATTAAATGTTTATAGAAGAGAAATGCTTAGTATAGTTGGTCACAATGGTGCCGGCAAATCAACACTTGCTAAAGCAATTTGTGGATTTTTAGATATAACAGGTAATATCCAATTTTGTAATAGGGGATTTAATCAATTGTCAATTAGCGAACGATCTGAATTCGTAGGTTATGTGATGCAAAATCCAAATCATATGATTTCTGAAAAAATGATTTACGATGAAGTAGCATTAGGGTTAAGAGCACGAGGTATGAAAGAATCAGATATAAAGATACGAGTAGAGAATGTGCTCAAAATATGCGGACTTTATGCATTTCGGAATTGGCCAATTGTAGCTTTAAGCTATGGTCAAAAAAAGAGGGTCACTATAGCATCTGTTTTAGTCTTAAATCCGGAAATAATCATATTGGATGAACCGACTGCTGGTCAAGATTTCTATCATTATAATGAGATAATGTCATTTTTAATTGAGCTAAACAGACAGGGGAAGACGATTATTATGATTACGCATGATATGCATTTATTGTCTGAGTATAGTTCAAGAACAATTGTATTATCAAAAGGACAAGTCGTTGCTGATACCACGCCAGTATTGGTATTAAATGATAAAAAAATCTGTGAGATTGCATCATTGAGACAAACATCGCTATTTGAAATGGCCGAATATATAGGGATTAGCGAGCCACAGAAATTAGTACAATTATTTATTAACCATGATAGGAAGGTGAGACGCCAATGAATCAATATAATACTATAGGTTTTCACCCGGGAAATAGTCGTATTCATCAATTAAATGCGACTGTTAAACTTTTATTCTTATTAGTTGTTTCTATTTCTGCAATGGTGACTTATGACACAAGATATTTAATTTTAATTAGTGCTTCATCTATTTTATTGTTCAAATATGCTCATATTGAATGGAAACAAGTTCGCTTTGTTGTTAAATTCATTCTGTTTTTCACAATATTAAATATTATTGCCGTATACATATTTGACCCTGAATATGGTGTGAGGATTTATAATCAGCGTACAGAGTTAGTCAATGGTATTGGTCGATTTACGCTAACATCACAGGAATTATTCTATCTTTTTAATCTAATATTAAAATATATTAGCACAGTTCCTTTAGCGTTAATATTTTTATTCACAACGAATCCGAGTCATTTTGCTGCAAGTTTAAATCAGCTAGGTGTGAATTATAAAATCAGTTACGCAGTCTCACTAGCATTAAGGTATATTCCAGATATTCAAGAAACATATTTTAATATTTCACAAGCGCAACAAGCAAGAGGATATGATAATTCGAAAAAAGCGAAATTTACTAGCCGTGTTAAAGGTATCAAACGCATTGTGTTACCTTTAATATTTTCTAGTATCGAAAGAATTGACACTATTAGTACTGCTATGGAGTTAAGACAATTCGGACAGTATAAAAGGAGAACCTGGTACGTCAAAAAACAATTAAAAAAAGATGATTATGTTGTTTTGTGTTTGACGTTAATACTTCTGATGTTAGTAGTTACATTATTCTTTTTAAATAATAGTCGATATTTCAACCCGTGGCATTAGTATTCATATAAATAGTCTTTAAATAGAAATAGGAGGGAGACATTTAATGATAAATACTGAAAGATTAAATTTAATGATTCCAAGTTCCTCGCATTTAATTGAACTTTATAATATTTGTAGTCATCCACAAGCAAATATATACACTCCCAAAGGTTTACATAATTCCAAATTAGACACACAACGGTGGATTGAAAAATGGCGAAACCATTGGCAACAATATCAATTTGGTTACTTTGTATTGGTAAAAAAAATAGATTGTAGTGTTATTGGTATTTGTGGATATGAATATCGACAATTAAAGCAAGAAACAGTATTAAATTTATTTTATAAATTACATCCAAGTTTTGAAGGACAAGGGTACGCATGTGAGGCTATTACAGCAATCACAAATTTTGTGAATTATATCGATCAAGAAACAGTAAAAGTTATCAGGACAAATAGGTGTAACCAACGTTCAATAAATTTAGCAGAAAGGCTTAAATTCAAGCGAGACAAAGCTATGGACGACATTATCAATCAAGGAGATATAGTGTTTTATAAATAAAACACTATGACATTATCTAAAAAATAAAATTAAAATCCCAACAGTTTCTTAAAAAGTTATGAGCCACATAATAAAAATGTTATAATTGTGCATAATAAAACATAGGGAGAATGTTTAATGCATAAAAAATATTTATTGCTATTTTTTCTGTTATTATCAGTTGCATTGTTATATAGCTGTTCCAAGCAAAATGAGAAAGCTCAAAATAAATCTGTTAATCCAAATGAGTATGCAAAGCATAAATCGAAAATGGATGAACATTGGGAAACATATCACGGCCAAGTTTATCATGTGTTTTATCACCCATTAATTACAGACCCAAAAGTTGCGTTTACAGGAGATACACACCAAGCTAAGGGCAACAATGATTGGATGATTACTGTAAGTGAATTTAAAAAATCATTGAACGAATTATATAAAAATAATTACATCATCGTTAATCCACATGATGTATACGACTTATCATCTCATCATGTAAAAGCCAAAAAAATAAAATTGCCGAAAGGTAAAAAGCCACTAATCATCTCAATTGATGATATGAATTACTATAGTTACATGAGACACCATGGTTATGCTGACCGTTTAGTACTCGATAAAAATAAACATGTTGTATCTGAAACGACAGACAAAAAAGGCCATGCTACTTATTCTGATGACAATGATATCGTGCCAATTTTAAATAAATTTGTAAAAGAGCATCCAGATTTTTCTTTAAATGGTGAAAAGGGTGTTGTTGCTTTAACCGGTTATGAGGGCGTATTAGGTTATCGCACGAATGAATTAACGAGTAAAGATTATACAAAGAATAAAAAGGCAGCTGAGGAAGTTGTTCGCGCAATGAAACGGGATGGATGGTCATTTGCGAGTCATTCATATGGTCACATTAATTTTGAAAAAACATCTTTAGAAGGTATTAAACGTGATACTAAAAGATGGAAAGATGAAGTTGAACCAATTGTAGGTAAAACAGATATGTTTGTATTTCCACATGGCGCACAGGATAGACATACACAAGCGTATGATTATTTGGTAGATGAAGCAGAGTTTAAGTTTATTGCAGGTGTCGGTCCAAACAATTTTACAGATATATCAGCAACGAACGTTTACCAAGATAGGGTTGCGATTGATGGTCTAAACTTATTTGAATTTAAATATAAACTCAAACCGTTTTTTAATCCTGAAAATGTATATAGTAAACAAGATAGACAATTCTTTAAAGGTAATCGGGATTATGAAGAATAGTTAAATTTAATAAAAAGATAGAAAGAAAATAACTTTACATAATAAGGCAAGGACAATATGTGCAAGAAGTACAACTTCAATATAAAAATCTTGGTTAAGCATTTTTATAGGCACAAATGTCTTGCCTTTTTCTTTTGTAAAAATTTAAATACAATACACCAAATTTTCTGAAAAAGGTTGTAATGTATTGCTAAAAATGATAAGTTATTAATCATATTACACTTTAGCGTGGTAGAGAAGTAAAGTGAACAACGAAAATACCAAGTGATTTTAAATACAGTATTAAAAGTAAAGGGTGGTCGAGTGAATAATTCAGAACAATTAATTGCGTTAAAAGAATCGGAAACAGCATTTTTAAAATATTTTAATAAAGCGGATTATGAGTTAGTTGATTTTAGTGTGGTTGAAAAGTTGGACTGGAAACAATTGAACCATGAGGATTTGCAGCAGATGGGTGAGCGAAATTTTTGGCAACATGAGCATCAAATTTATGCACTTCGAAATGATTTTACAGATCAATTATTGCGTTATTACTCAATGTATCCAACTGCAGCAACAAAAGTGGCATACACAGGTTTAATCATTCGGAATAATGAAGCGGCTGTACAAGTTGGTTTGGAAAACTATGCACCATCATTAGCGAATGTACAACAGAGCTTAAAGCTATTTATTCAGTTTATTCAACAGCAGTTGAGAGACAACGTGCATTTTGTTGTATTGGGACATTATCAATTGCTTGATGCCTTACTCGATAAATCGTTACAAACACCAGACATACTATCAATGATTGAGGAACGTAATTTATCGGGACTGGTTACATATTTGTCGACTGAACATCCAATCGTGCAAATCTTGAAAGAGAATACGCAACAACAATTAAATGTATTGGAACACTATATTCCAAATGACCATCCAGCACTCGTTGAATTAAAAATATGGGAACGTTGGTTACATAAACAAGGTTACAAAGACATCCATTTAGATATTACTGCGCAGCCACCTAGATCCTATTACACAGGTTTATTTATTCAATGTCATTTTGCTGAAAATGAATCTCGAGTTTTAACAGGTGGTTATTACAAAGGAAGCATCGAAGGGTTTGGATTAGGATTAACACTTTAAGTAAGGGAGTATGCACAATGTTAAGAATCGCCATAGCCAAAGGACGTCTAATGGATAGTTTAATTAACTATTTAGATGTAATTGAATATACGACATTATCAGAAACATTAAAAAATAGAGAACGCCAATTATTATTAAGTGTAGATAATATTGAATGCATTTTAGAAAAAGGAAGTGACGTGCCAATCTATGTGGAACAAGGAATGGCAGACATAGGCATTGTTGGTAGCGACATATTAGATGAGCGCCAATATAATGTTAATAATTTGTTGAATATGCCTTTTGGAGCATGTCATTTTGCGGTTGCAGCGAAACCTGAAACGACCAATTATCGTAAAATCGCAACGAGTTATGTTCATACTGCTGAAACATATTTTAAATCAAAAGGTATTGATGTCGAATTGATTAAATTGAATGGCTCTGTTGAATTGGCCTGTGTTGTAGATATGGTAGACGGAATTGTCGACATCGTTCAAACAGGTACTACGCTAAAAGCGAACGGACTGGTTGAAAAGCAACATATTAGTGATATCAATGCAAGATTAATAACTAATAAAGCAGCTTATTTTAAAAAATCACAATTAATAGAGCAATTTATTCGCTCTTTGGAGGTGTCTATTGCCAATGCTTAATGCACAACAATTTTTAAATCAATTTTCATTAGAAGCACCATTAGATGAGTCATTGTATCCAATTATTCGCGATATTTGTCAGGAAGTTAAAGTTCATGGAGATAAGGCTTTGAAAATGTATAATCTAACATTCGATCATACGAAAACAGATCATTTAGAAATTAGTCATGAACAAATTAAAGCAGCATTTGACACATTAGATGAAAAAACAAAACAAGCATTACAACAAAGTTATGAAAGAATTAAAGCATATCAAGAAAGTATTAAACAGACGAATCAACAGTTAGAAGAATCAGTGGAGTGTTATGAAATATACCATCCACTAGAAAGTGTCGGTATTTATGTGCCTGGTGGTAAAGCAAGTTATCCTTCAACGGTATTAATGACAGCGACGTTAGCACAAGTAGCAGGTGTGGAAAATATTGTCGTTGTGACACCACCTCAACCTAATGGTGTGTCTCAAGAAGTATTAGCAGCATGCTATATTACGCAAGTTGATCAAGTATTTCAAGTTGGTGGTGCTCAAAGTATTGCTGCGTTAACTTATGGCACAGAAACGATACCTAAAGTTGATAAGGTTGTAGGTCCAGGCAATCAATTTGTTGCATATGCCAAGAAATATTTATTTGGACAAGTAGGTATTGACCAAATAGCTGGACCAACAGAAATAGCACTTATTATTGATGAAACAGCAGATTTAGATGCCATCGTATATGATGTTTTTGCACAAGCAGAACATGATGAATTAGCACGTACATATGCCATTAGTGAAGATGCGCAAGTCCTTAAAGATTTAGAATCACGTATTGCTAAAGCATTGCCTAATGTGGACAGATACGACATTGTTTCTAAAAGTATCGCTAATCAACACTACCTTATCCATGCTAGTAATTTTGATGAAGCATGCCATGTCATGAATACAATCGCGCCTGAACATGCGTCGATTCAAACAGTAAATCCTCAACCATATATTGAAAAAGTGAAATATGTGGGTGCATTGTTTATTGGACATTATTCGCCAGAGGTCATAGGAGATTACGTTGCAGGTCCAAGTCATGTATTACCTACAAATAGAACAGCTAGATTTACCAATGGGTTATCGGTCAATGATTTCTTAACACGGAACACGGTCATCCATTTATCAAAAGATACGTTTGAACAAATTGCTGATTCAGCACAACATATTGCTCATGTTGAAGCATTATACAATCACCAGCAGTCTATTTTAATACGTCAGTCTTAGGGGAGTGTAATTGAAATGATTTATATTGATAAAAATGAAAGTCCAGTTACGCCGTTGGATGAAAAAACAATGACGTCTATTATTAGTGCAACGCCATATAATTTATATCCTGATGCAGCATATGAACAATTCAAGGAAGCTTATGCTAAGTTTTACGGATTATCGCCTGAACAAATTATTGCAGGAAATGGATCTGATGAATTGATTCAAAAGTTAATGCTGATCATGCCAGAAGGTCCGGCATTAACGCTAAATCCTGATTTTTTTATGTATCAAGCATATGCGGCACAAGTAAATCGTGAAATTGCATTTGTAGATGCAGGATCAGATTTAACGTTTGATTTGGAAACCATTTTAACGAAAATCGATGAAGTACAACCATCATTTTTTATTATGAGTAATCCACATAACCCTTCAGGCAAGCAATTTGATACGGCATTTTTAACAGCTATTGCAGATAAGATGAAAGCATTAAACGGATACTTTGTCATTGATGAAGCATATTTAGATTATGGTACGGCATATGACGTGGAACTGGCACCACACATCTTAAGAATGCGTACATTATCAAAGGCGTTTGGAATTGCCGGCTTAAGATTAGGTGTCTTAATTAGTACTGCTGGAACGATAAAGCATATTCAAAAAATAGAACATCCATATCCATTAAATGTATTTACGCTAAATATTGCGACTTATATTTTTAGACATAGAGAAGAGACAAGACAATTTTTAACGATGCAACGACAGTTAGCTGAGCAGTTAAAACAAATATTTGATACACATGTTGCAGATAAAATGTCAGTGTTCCCATCAAATGCTAATTTTGTACTTACTAAAGGCTCAGCAGCGCAACAATTAGGACAATACGTATATGAACAAGGATTTAAACCTCGCTTTTATGATGAGCCGGTGATGAAGGGCTATGTAAGATACTCAATTGCAACAGCATCACAGTTAAAGCAATTAGAAGAAATTGTTAAAGAATGGAGTGCAAAATATGATTTATCAAAAACAACGAAACACAGCTGAAACGCAACTAAATATTTCAATATCTGATGATCAGTCACCATCGCATATTAATACAGGTGTGGGCTTTTTAAATCATATGTTAACCTTGTTTACATTTCATAGCGGTCTGTCATTAAACATTGAGGCACAAGGTGATATTGACGTAGATGATCACCACGTAACTGAAGATATCGGCATTGTCATTGGCCAATTGTTACTTGAAATGATTAAAGATAAAAAGCATTTCGTTCGTTATGGAACGATGTACATTCCAATGGATGAAACATTAGCACGTGTCGTTGTGGATATAAGTGGGCGCCCATACCTATCATTCAATGCATCATTAAGTAAAGAAAAAGTTGGTACGTTTGATACGGAGTTAGTAGAAGAATTTTTTAGAGCGGTCGTAATCAATGCAAGATTAACAACGCATATTGATTTAATTCGTGGAGGTAATACACACCATGAAATTGAAGCTATATTCAAAGCGTTTTCCCGTGCATTAGGCATAGCGCTAACTGCAACTGATGATCAGCGTGTGCCGTCATCGAAAGGTGTGATTGAATGATTGTCATCGTTGATTATGGATTAGGGAATATTAGTAATGTAAAACGCGCTATTGAACATTTGGGGTATGAGGTGGTTGTCTCAAATACCTCAAAAATAATCGATCAAGCAGAAACAATCATATTGCCCGGTGTCGGCCATTTTAAAGATGCGATGTCAGAGATAAAACGATTAAATCTCAATGCAATATTGGCTAAGAATACTGATAAGAAGATGATTGGTATTTGTTTAGGCATGCAATTAATGTATGAGCATAGTGATGAAGGCGATGCATCTGGATTAGGGTTTATCCCAGGAAATATTTCGCGTATCCAAACAGAATACCCAGTGCCGCACTTAGGTTGGAATAATTTAGTGAGTAAGCATCCTATGTTAAATCAAGATGTTTACTTCGTACATTCTTACCAAGCGCCGATGTCAGAAAATGTCATTGCATATGCGCAGTATGGGGCTGATATTCCTGCAATTGTTCAATTTAACAATTATATTGGTATTCAATTCCATCCTGAAAAAAGCGGTACATATGGGTTACAAATTTTGCGTCAGGCAATACAAGGGGGATTTATAAATGATTGAATTATGGCCAGCGATTGATTTGATTGGGTCAACAAGTGTGAGGTTAACAGAGGGTAAATATGATAGTGAAGAAAAAATGTCACGCTCGGCTGAAGAAAGTATTGCTTACTATAGTCAATTTGAATGTGTGAATCGTATTCATATCGTCGACTTGATAGGTGCTAAGGCACAGCATGCCCGAGAGTTTGATTATATTAAGTCATTGAGGAGATTAACAACCAAAGATATTGAAGTAGGTGGTGGCATTCGTACGAAGTCACAAATCATGGACTACTTTGCCGCAGGGATTAATTATTGCATAGTTGGAACGAAAGGCATTCAAGATACTGATTGGCTTAAAGTGATGGCACATACATTTCCAGGTCGTATTTATCTGTCAGTTGATGCTTATGGAGAAGATATTAAAGTGAACGGATGGGAAGAGGACACAGAGTTAAATTTATTTAGTTTTGTGAGACAGTTATCGGATATACCTCTTGGCGGCATTATATATACTGATATTGCTAAAGATGGCAAAATGTCCGGACCTAACTTTGAATTAACTGGTCAATTAGTAAAGGCAACGACGATTCCTGTCATTGCTTCCGGTGGTATTAGACATCAGCAAGATATTCAACGATTAGCGTCGCTAAATGTTCACGCTGCTATTATAGGAAAGGCTGCACATCAAGCATCTTTTTGGGAGGGGCTAAAATGATTAAAAAACGTATCATTCCATGTTTAGATGTCAAAGATGGTCGTGTCGTTAAAGGGATTCAATTTAAAGGATTAAGGGATATTGGGAATCCTGTTGATTTAGCAATGTATTACAATGAAGCGGGTGCTGATGAATTAGTATTTTTAGACATCTCTAAGACGGAAGAGGGTCATAGCTTAATGCTAGAAGTGATTGAACAGACAGCGTCACGCTTGTTTATCCCTCTTACTGTAGGGGGTGGGATTCAAAGTCTCGATGATATTACCCAATTGTTAAATCATGGTGCAGATAAAGTATCATTAAATTCAAGTGCTTTAAAAAATCCACAGCTCATTAAACAAGCGAGTGATAAATTCGGTAGACAATGCATCTGTATAGCAATTGATAGCTATTATGATCCTGAAAGAAAAGCACATTATTGTTGTACGCATGGTGGTAAAAAGATGACAAATATTAAAGTATATGACTGGGTACAGCAAGTAGAACAGTTAGGTGCAGGTGAGCTCCTCGTTACAAGTATGGGACATGATGGTATGAAGCAAGGATTTGATATTGAACACCTAGCAAATATTAAGTCTCTTGTAAATATTCCAATCATTGCTTCTGGTGGTGGTGGCAATGCACAACACTTTGTAGAATTATTTGATCAGACGGATGTTTCTGCAGGTTTAGCTGCAAGTATATTACATGACCGAGAAACGACGGTTCAATCTATTAAAGAAGTGATACGGCAAGGGGGTATAGCAGTAAGATGACCAAATATAAAATTGATTTTAGCAAAGGTTTAGTGCCAGCAATTTTACAAGATAATCAAACAAAACAAGTATTGATGTTGGGCTATATGAATCAAGAAGCTTTTGATAAAACGATAGAAGATGGTGTGGTATGTTTCTATTCGCGGTCGAAACAACGGCTATGGACAAAAGGTGAAACATCTGGTCATACGCAACGTGTTAAAGATATTCATGTAGATTGCGACAATGACACTATTTTAATTGATGTCATACCAAATGGACCAACATGTCATACAGGCAGTCAAAGTTGTTTCAACACAGAAGTTCCATTTTCAGTGCAAACATTAGCGCAGACAGTTCAAGATAGTGCCCAATCCAATAATGAAAAGTCATATACAAAATATTTATTAACAGAAGGTATAGAAAAGATTACAAAAAAATACGGTGAAGAAGCTTTTGAAGTCGTAATTGAAGCAATTAAAGGTGACAAAAAAGCATTTGTAAGTGAAGTAGCAGATGAACTTTATCATTTATTTGTCTTGATGCATGCGCTTGGCGTCGATTTTTCAGAAATTGAGGCGGAATTAGCGCGTAGACATCATAAGCGCAATAACTTTAAAGGTGAACGACAAAATATCGAACAGTGGTAAAGCAAGTATGGACTAAGATATAAGGAAAAGGATCATGGCTTATACACTTACAAATATTGTGGAAAACGTGACATTTTCAAGTTTAAAATACGACACCAACATATTTTAACTATGAATGCTGTGATGGTACTAAAGTTGCGAACTCGTTATAGATAAGTAGTGGATAATCACAATACGAAATCAAAAATAATTATAAAAAGTAAATTGAGCAACTCAGGAATAGATGTCACTGTTAAAGATGTTGAAAAGTATATGAATCGATATAATGAAGTTATGAAGGGAAAAAATGGCGAAAAAGCTAAAGAGAATTTAGTAACCTTTAATATCATAGTTGTCTTTACATTCTTTGTATTTATACTGTAAATAAAAATATATCTAGCCTGAAATAGAAATGTCATAGCCTATTTAAAAGACAATCTCCATTAGAACTAAGATGTGCATCCCGAAAGTTAGACTAAAAAACTAACTTTATGGGATGTATTTTTATGCTAATCATCATAAATTCGAGATTAAGTTAAAGGTAGTTCAAGAGTAATTAAACAATAAATTAAAAATAGTAGGATACTTACTTTGAGGGAAGAAAATTAACTGTATATATTTAGTTTAGGAACAAGTATTACGGTTTATCCTGATACAATTATTGTGGATGGGATGATATTTTTAGGTTTAAAATACGACACCAGCAAACATTATAACTGTGATAGCTCATAAATCACCCCATACAGCTAATCTAAAAAAATAATACATCATTGGAATCAAGCCCCAAGCATGTAAATATTAAAAATCACAAAAGATATATGTAAAAAAGTTACAATTTGCATAATTAAATTGTGTCTAATTATTGACTAATTAAATTTTGCCAAATATAATATTAATTAATAATTTGAAATGATTAGCGTATACACTTTAAATTCTCTTTGGAGAATATATTTTTTAAATACAAATGTAAACGCTTTCTCGTCAAATTAAACAATAGAAAGGATGGTCATTATGAGTGCTTGGTTAAGTAAATTATTTGAGTTTATTCCTCGAATAATTATCAATTTGTTTATCTAAAATAAAAAAATAGAGGTGCTGACAATGATGAAAAGTCAAAATAAGTATAGTATTCGTAAATTTAGTGTAGGTGCATCTTCCATTTTAATAGCTACATTACTATTTTTAAGTGGTGGACAAGCACAAGCAGCTGAGAAGCAAGTGAATATGGGAAATTCACAGGAGGATACAGTTACAGCACAATCTATTGGGGATCAACAAACTAGGGAAAATGCTAATTATCAACGTGAAAACGGTGTTGACGAACAGCAACATACTGAAAATTTAACTAAGAACTTGCATAATGATAAAACAATATCAGAAGAAAATCATCGTAAAACAGATGATTTGAATAAAGATCAACTAAAGGATGATAAAAAATCATCGCTTAATAATAAAAATATTCAACGTGATACAACAAAAAATAACAATGCTAATCCTAGCGATGTAAATCAAGGGTTAGAACAGGCTATTAATGATGGCAAACAAAGTAAAGTGACGTCACAGCAACAGTCAAAAGAGGCAGATAATAGTCAAGATTCAAACGCTAATAACAATCTACCTTCACAAAGTTTAACAAAGGAAGCACCATCATTAAATAAGTCAGATCAAACAAGTCAACGAGAAATTGTTAATGAGACAGAAATAGAGAAAGTACAACCACAACAAAATAATCAAGCGAATGATAAAATTACTAACTACAATTTTAAAAATGAACAAGAAGTGAAACCTCAAAAAGACGAAAAAACACTATCAGTTTCAGATTTAAAAAACAATCAAAAATCACCAGTAGAACCAACAAAGGAAAATGACAAGAAAAATGGATTAAATTTATTAAAAAGTAGTGCAGTAGCAACGTTACCAAACAAAGGGACAAAGGAACTTACTGCAAAAGCGAAAGATGATCAAACGAATAAAGTTGCCAAACAAGGGCAGTATAAAAATCAGGATCCTATCGTTTTAGTGCATGGTTTCAATGGGTTTACAGATGATATTAATCCTTCAGTGTTAGCTCATTATTGGGGCGGTAATAAAATGAACATTCGCCAAGATTTAGAAGAAAATGGTTACAAAGCTTATGAAGCAAGTATAAGTGCTTTTGGAAGTAACTATGACCGCGCAGTTGAACTTTATTATTATATCAAAGGCGGTCGTGTAGATTATGGTGCAGCACATGCAGCAAAATATGGACATGAACGTTATGGAAAAACATACGAAGGAATTTACAAAGACTGGAAACCAGGACAGAAGGTACACCTAGTTGGACATAGTATGGGCGGTCAAACGATACGTCAACTAGAAGAATTACTGCGTAATGGTAATCGTGAAGAAATAGAGTATCAAAAGAAACATGGTGGCGAAATTTCTCCACTATTCAAAGGTAATCATGACAATATGATTTCATCAATTACTACTTTAGGAACACCACATAATGGTACACACGCATCAGATTTAGCTGGTAATGAAGCTTTAGTGAGACAAATCGTATTTGATATCGGTAAAATGTTTGGTAATAAAAATTCAAGAGTAGACTTCGGGTTGGCTCAATGGGGTCTAAAACAGAAGCCAAATGAATCATATATTGATTATGTCAAACGCGTTAAACAATCTAATTTATGGAAATCAAAAGATAATGGATTTTACGATCTGACGCGTGAGGGTGCAACAGATTTAAATCGTAAAACGTCGTTGAACCCTAACATTGTGTATAAAACATACACTGGTGAAGCAACGCACAAAGCATTAAATAGCGATAGACAAAAAGCAGACTTAAATATGTTTTTCCCATTTGTGATTACTGGTAACTTAATCGGTAAAGCAACTGAAAAAGAATGGCGAGAAAACGATGGTTTAGTATCCGTTATTTCTTCTCAACATCCATTTAATCAAGCTTATACAAATGCGACGGATAAAATTCAAAAAGGCATTTGGCAAGTGACGCCTACAAAACATGATTGGGATCATGTTGACTTTGTAGGACAAGACAGTTCTGATACAGTGCGCACAAGAGAAGAATTACAAGATTTTTGGCATCATTTAGCAGACGATTTAGTGAAAACTGAAAAGGTGACTGATACTAAGCAAGCATAATTTATAAAGTAAAGGGAGGTATATACAATGACAGCAGACTTCTTTCAATTAATCGGATCATTATTTAGAATTCTAAAAGAATTATTCAAGTAATATCTTGGCGGGGCCCCAACAAAGAGAAATTGGATTCCCAATTTCTACAGACAATGCAAGTTGGCGGGGCCCCAACAAAGAAGCTGGCGGAAAGTCAGCCTACAATAATGTGCAAGTTGGCGGGGCCCCAACATAGAAGCTGGCGGAAAGTCAGCCTACAATAATGTGCAAGTTGGGGTGGGACGACGAAATAAATTTTGCGAAAATATCATTTCTGTCCCACTCCCATTGGCATTTACGAAGTTTAAATGTGCAATTAGAATATATGTATAACATTATTAAACACGCGGTAAAACGAAGTCAGTCAATTCAAACTGATTTCGCCCACCGCGTGTTTTTAACATAGCTTAATAATTAATAAGCATTAATGTTCAATTTATATGGTTGTTTTCCAATAATAAACCTAAAGATATAGAATTCACGCAATATCATACCGACACCTATACATAACCCTAAAATGAATAGTAGTGATATCGCTAGAAAGACCATTGTATTATCCTCAAATATATTTGTATATGCAAACAATGAGTCTAGAATGATTGGATGTAATAAATAAATAAAGAATGAGAAAGCACTAATCATTTGAATCGTATTAAATAACATTGTTTTAAAATGCGTGCAAATACCCAAGATAACAATAAACATAATACTATTATATGGTGTTAATGAATATGAAAAGCTGGTAACGTTCCAATAGTCTCCATTTGCTAACGCAATAAACACAAAATAAGTAGCTACAGCTAATACAATCATAATAACTAAATAACGTTCTAAGAAATTTAATACACGTTCGTAGTTATAACCCATATATGCACCTAAAAAGAAATAAAAAATCCATCCGAATATTATAGTGTTTTCACTTAATGGATAATAGTGTAGCACGGTATCGTGAAACGCTGTGTTGTTCGTAAAGTAATATAAAAATAATTGCTGTAAAATAAAAGATAACAATAATAATATTTTACTGTTGAATAGGTTATAGTTAATTTTAAAAATGATATAACTCAAAATAAAGAATTGCATGATAACAACGATAAAATAGCCATACCATTGACCTAATAGGACATTTTCAATGAATTGTTTATTGAAACTTGAATCTGTTAATAATGATTCACTATAACTGTAAAACAATCCCATTAATATGTAAGGAATAAGTATATATTTTACGCGTGTAGTTAAGTATCTATAGGTGACTTTTTGGTAATTCAAGGTTGTCAGTAACTGTGACAAGATAATAAAGCAAGGTGTACCAAAAATCACAATATTACGAATGTAAAATTGTAATACTAAGGATCCTCCCTCCATATTCTCATGTTTTAAAGTAATTTGTGTAAGTAAATGTGTGATAATAATAATTGCACATATAATAGCGCGTAAATATACGAGTTCAAGTCTAATCTTTTTCATGGAATCCGTCCCATCTCTTAATTAAATGCTCAAAAGCATCATCACTAATTAATATTCTAGGGATGTAATAATCATTGGAGTTCGGAGTGACTGCTTTTTCCTCTAATGAAAAACCGTATTTTAACCCAGCTTTTTTGATTACCGGTAATTTATCGTCATTCATCAAGCCATAAGGATAGGCTATAGTTTTCTGCGACTTTTTAAAGTTTTTAGTTAGATATTTTTCACTTTTGTTTAAATCTTTTATGATTGTAGCTTCAGAAGCTTTCATTAATTTTGACTTATTATTTTTAGATAAGTTATGCAAATCGTGGGTATGTGTTTCAAATTCCCATAACCCAGTTTTATACATTTCTTTTAGTTCTTTTTTACTAATCATATCGAGGTTGTGAAAGTTTTCTTCCCCAACATGACCTGTGATAATAAACCCAGTTGCCGGTATTTTATATTTTTTTAAGATTGGATAAGCATTTTCATAAATAGTTTCATCCATATCATCAAAGTTAATCCATACACTTCGTTTTGGAAACTTACCTTTTTTCTTGTAATATAAAAATTCTTTCAAGGTTAAAAATTTAGCATCATGTGATTTTAGCCATTTTATTTGAGATTCAAATTGTGATTGACTAACACTATAATTTTTAATTTCTTTACTACTAGAAAAGAAGTAAATGAAATTATTCAGAAAATTCGCTTTTCTTACACGGTGATAATTTAATGCCAGAGCACTATTTTCTTTATATTTCAGTTTTTTAGGTGAATCGTCATCTGCATTTGCAATATGATGACCATCCAGTGTGCTTACAGGCAATATGATCAAGATACTCAACACTAAAATTATTAATTTTCTATACTTCACGATTCTCTTCCTCTCTGCCATTTTTGAATCAATATGCTAATTGTAAAAAATACAAAAATGATAATCGCGAAAATGCCCATAGTTTCAAATATATCTAAAATTTCAGTATTTTCAATGTTTAAAGCAACACGTATTGTATTGATACTTTCGTCATGAATTTCAAATATAGTACCAATATAAACGAGTAGAACAACTAAACAATATATCCAAAAGACACACGATATAGCGATAAGTGCTGTTTCTCTTACAATATTTAGCGATGATTTTAGCGTTGGGTATTCCCTCTGTCTGGGCTTGACCATGTTGCGTAACCACCTTTCTTACGTTTTAATGCTTTTGGAAATGCGACAAGAACTACTGCTGCGTTAATAATCCAGTATACTGTCGGATACCAACTTACAAATATGAGTCCAGCCATATTCTTTTTCTCGTAGCGACTATCAATAAAGAGTGCGACTGTAAATTGAATAACGTTTATAAAAGTCATAGTAAATGATGATAGTAGAAATATTGAAAAACTATATGTCATAAATGTATAGTCTAAGAAGTTTGCTGTTATGAACAAATAGCCTAAATATAGAAGCACTATATATACCCATAAAATCGAGATGATTTGCTCAAACATCAAAATATATAAAGGAAACCTTTTCGTTTTCATTGTGCTAAAAAAGTCTCGTAGTAATACTTCGTGTCCCCCTTGAGCCCATCTCACGCGTTGCTTCCAAAGACCTCCCAATGTTTCTGGAACCAACATCCAACACATGGCAAGCGGTTCATACTTAATACGATATCCACGTAAATGCAATTTCCAAGAAACTGCAATATCTTCGGTAATCATATCAGTATCCCAGTAGCCAACATCGACAACTGCACTTTTTTTAAATAGAGTGAAGACACCCGAAATAGTATTGACTGCGCCAGCAAGTGTCTGACTTCGCTTAATACAGCCAATTAAACTTGCATATTCTATCGTTTGAATTTTACCTAAAATAGAACTCTTATTTCGAATTCTAGGATTACCTGTAACTGCACCAAGTTTTGGATCATGTTTGAAATTCTCAATCATATAATATGGTGCATCTTGATCAACGATAGTATCTGCATCCAAGCACATTACATAATCATATGAAGCCTGTTTAATGCCTTGATTGAGTGCGTTGGCTTTACCTCTGTTTTCTTGTAAATCGACGAAAATAAAGTCATTATTTTCTTTAATTTTATAGATGAGTTCTGCTGTATTATCTGAACTTCCATCATTAATGATAATAATTTCTTTTTTCTCGTATTTGAGTGCCAGAACATTAGACAACGTATCTTCAATTGTTTCACTTTCGTTATAACAGGCAAGTAAAAATGTAATGCCTTCTAATTCATCCACATTTATGTCAGGCTTCTTGTTCAATGAATATCTAATTTCTCTGGTAAAATAGAAATAAATTGAACCGACAATCCAGTAAATAGACATAAATACAGGATAAAAAAGCAAAAAGTTAAAAAATTGCAATTTCTTTACCTACCTTTCGTTAGTTAGGTTGTAAGCCATATGGTAATTGATAGTATTTTAATTTGCAATAGATTGTTGTTATAATTAAACGGAAATATTTGTAATTGCAACTTAATTTTCCTGTAACATAGTGTGATTAATTTTCAGTAGGGGGTTTTAAAAATTGAAGGATAAGATTATTGATAACGCAATAACCTTATTTTCAGAGAAGGGGTATGACGGTACAACACTTGATGATATAGCTAAAAGTGTAAATATAAAAAAAGCGAGTTTATATTACCATTTTGACTCGAAAAAAAGTATTTACGAACAAAGTGTTAAATGTTGTTTTGATTACCTTAATAATATTATTATGATGAATCAAAATAAATCGAACTATTCAATTGATGCTTTATATCAATTCTTATTTGAGTTTATTTTCGACATCGAAGAAAGGTATATTAGAATGTACGTTCAATTATCTAATACGCCTGAGGAATTTTCTGGAAATATTTACGGACAAATACAAGATTTAAATCAATCATTAAGTAAAGAGATAGCAAAATTCTATGATGAATCAAAGATAAAGATGACAAAAGAAGACTTTCAGAATTTAATATTGCTGTTTCTTGAAAGTTGGTATTTGAAAGCATCCTTTTCGCAAAAATTTGGAGCAGTGGAAGAAAGTAAAAGTCAATTCAAAGATGAAGTGTATTCGCTACTAAATATATTTTTGAAGAAATAATTTTTGTTACTAGTTTGTAATAATTAACTTACTTTTGTAAAAAAAGACATGAGATTATTTTTTTAAATCTATATAAAGTTGACAATATAAATCGATATTGAGAATATTAAGATGTATATGAATTTTATAAATTAAATGCAATACATTAATATAAATATCAATTGTTGCAAAATACGATTTGTTCAATGATTTGATAATATTATTCTTTATATTTGTGAATGGTTAAGTTTGTCTTTGAACATATTATAAAAGTGTAATGTTCCCCTGAAAAGAATAAGTTGTCATCTAATTACAGGAAATCCGCATAAATTAGATGAAATGGAAAGTAATAAGTAATAATTTATTGATAAGCGCCTATGTGATGGTAAATCATGACATAGGCGCTTTTTTTTATAAGTTAAAAATGTAAATAAAAATTATATAAATTACCCACATCTTTTTAAAAGGTGTGGTCTTTATTATCATTAACCCAATTCACAGTGACGGGTTACGCAAGGTATTGAACTACCGAGTACGGGCACGCTCGGTGTTGTAAAGAGCAAATAATCAAGTAATGATGATGCTTCTACTCGATTATAAGAAAGCCATGATAGCGTACGATGGTATCTAGGTTTATTATTAATAGGTTTGGATATTTGAAGTTGGACAATATTATATCTTGTACAAAAATATAAATAAGTTATACATAATGGTCAAGAATCGTGATATAATTTTAAACGATAAAATATTTATATAAATAATTAGAGAAAATGTAGTTGTGTATGTTTTGTAGTCGTTAAACTAGATATAATTGTCCGATTTATAAAACATACATAATGAATACAATGATTGATTATGTGGAGGAAACCATGAAAGAAAAATTTGATTTAGTAAAACTATTAAATATTCTAAAGAAGAATATTAAATTATTGCTTATTTTACCGGCAATATGTCTTGTAGTAAGTGCGGCATTAACCTTTTTTGTTATGCCTGACAAATATACTGCTTCTACTCAAATATTAGTGAACATGAAAAAGTCTTCAAGTGATTTAGCTTTTCAAAATGTTCAAAGTAGTTTGCAGTCTGTTAATACATATACGGAAATTATCAAAAGTCCTAGAATTCTAGATAAAGTATCTAGAGAATTTGATGGTCAGTATTCAACAGCTGAGTTGAATTCATTTTTAAAAGTAACCAATCAAACAAACTCTCAAATTATTACTGTATCAGTTACCACTGGGAATAAATCTGAATCTGACAAAATTGTTAATAAAATATCTAAAGTTTTTGCTCATGACATGCCTAAAATTATGAGTGTTGATAATGTTACGATACTTTCCTCAGCACATGATAATGCTGTAAAAGTATCTCCAATAGTATCTGTCAACTTAGTGATCAGCATTATTGTTGGTATTGTTTTAGCAATATTGATTATTTTCTTAAAAGAATTATTAGATAAGCGTATTAAGACGGAAGAAGATGTTGAATCGCAACTAGGATTACCTATTTTAGGTTCAATACAAAAATTTTAATTTACGAGGAATTACCATGACGAATACACGAAGAAGTACATCAAGTTTAATTGTCCATGAACAACCAAAGTCACCTATTAGCGAGAAATTTCGAGGCATAAGATCAAATATTATGTTTGCAAATCCTGACAGTGCAGTTCAAAGCATTGTAATCACTTCAGAGGCACCAGGCGCAGGTAAGTCTACAATTGCAGCAAATTTAGCAGTTGCATATGCACAAGCAGGTTATAAAACACTAATCGTAGACGGGGATATGCGTAAACCTACGCAGCATTATATTTTTAATTTGCCAAACAATGAAGGACTTTCAAGTTTATTGCTAAATTGGTCAACTTATCAAGACAGTATTATCTCAACTGAAATTCAAGATTTAGACGTCTTGACGTCTGGGCCAATCCCACCGAATCCGTCAGAGTTAATTACATCAAGGGCATTTGCAAATTTGTATGACACATTATTGATGAATTATAACTTTGTCATTATCGATACGCCACCAGTGAACACAGTTACAGATGCGCAATTATTTTCAAAGTTTACCGGCAATGTTGTCTACGTAGTTAATTCGGAAAATAATAATAAAGATGAAGTTAAAAAAGGAAAAGAACTTATCGAAGCAACAGGTGCTAAATTATTAGGTGTAGTCTTAAATAGAATGCCTAAAGATAAAAGTGCTAGTTACTATGCATATTATGGGACTGATGAATCATGATTGATATTCATAACCATATATTAGTTGATATAGATGATGGTCCTAAAACAATTGAAAAGAGTATTGCACTATTAAAGCAAGCTAAGGATGAAGGTGTAACAAGTATTGTAGCGACACCTCATCATTTGCATCCGAGATATGATAATACATTTCAACAAGTGCTTGTGAAATTGGCGGAGTTAAGAACGCATCCAGAAGTTCAAGCATTGGATATTAAATTATTTCCCGGGCAAGAAATTAGAATTACAGATTCGATTCTGCAAGGCTTAGATAATGGTAGTATTCAAGGTATTAATCGTTCGAAATATTTACTAATTGAATTTCCAACGGGCGAAGTACCACATTATACAAAACAATTGTTTTTTGAAATACAATCGAGAGGCTACATACCAATCATTGCACATCCTGAAAGAAATAGAAGTATCGCCAAAAATCCAGAAATATTATATGAACTTGTTGCAAATGGGGCATTGAGTCAATTAACATCGAGTTCTTTAGTTGGTGGATTTGGAAAAAACATTCAAAAGTTATCATTACAATTTATAGAATGTAATTTGGCTCATTTTGTAGCTTCAGATGCACATTCATGTGACCAAAGACCATTTTTGATGCAAGAATTATTTCACAATCATAAATTGAAGAAATATTCGAATGATATTGAAGCATTACTTCGAAATGCCAGTTCAGTAATCAATGATAATTTTGTTTATTTAGACAGACCGACTAAGCCAGGAAAAGTGAAGTCGTTTTTGAAATGGTTTTAACTAAATATATTTTTTCGAATTAGACTGGTATACATGTACCAGTCTTTTTGAGTATGCTTAAAATGAATTATAATCATGATTATTTACTAATTCGTATAATACAACTTGTCTAATTGATTAAGGCGAATGGCTTTCAATAAAAAGACTCGTTTTTTATAGTGAAGGTAGTTTGAAAATAATGAATATAAAGATGAAGGTATTACTTTTGATATATAGGGCTAAGGAAGTGTTTTTATGGTATTAAGAAAAGTAATCATGCAGGACTTAGATCAAATTATTGCACTTGAAAATATTGGTTTTTCACCGGAAGAAGCTGCAACACGAGAGGCATTGAAATTGAGAATTGAACAAATTCAAGAAACTTTTATTGTAGCTGAAAAGAATGATGAAGTAATTGGATACATCAACGGTCCAGTCATAAAAGAGCGTTACATTAGCGATGATTTATTTAAAAATGTCTCCACAAATAATAGTGAAGGTGGCTATATTAGTGTGTTAGGTCTTGTTGTAGCACCAAATTATCAAGGTCAGGGTATTGCAGGTCGCTTACTAAACTATTTTGAAACTCTTGCTAAGAATCATCATCGACATGGTGTAACGTTAACATGTCGAGAATCATTAATTTCATTTTATGAAAAATATGGGTATCGTAATGAAGGTGTATCAGAATCATGTCATGGCGGTATTAAATGGTATAACCTTGTTAAAAATATAAAAAAGGATGATGAGGTGTAAATATGGCAGTTGTTTATGTAGCAGGAGGATGTTTATGGGGTGTTGAAGCATTTTTTGCAACAATACCTGGAATTATACATACAGAAGCAGGAAGAGCAAATGGAAGAAGCTCTAAATTAGACGGTCCGTATGATGGTTATGCTGAATGTGTCAAACTTCATTTCGATGATCGTATGTTAACAATTACAGACATTATGAATTATTTATTTGAAATCATTGATCCTTACAGTGTGAATCAACAAGGAAATGATATTGGACAAAAGTATCGAACGGGTTTATATAGTTGTGTAGATGACCACTTAATTGAAGCGCGTCAGTTCATTGAACGACGTAAAGACAGAGATCAAATTGCAGTGGAAGTCTTACCGCTGTCTAACTACATTAAAAGTGCTGAAGAACATCAGCAACATTTAGAAAAATATCCAGAAGATATGCATATGTGTCATATTTCAAAAGATTTGCTAAATAAATACAAGTGATTTTCAGAGGAGAATAGATGTTTAAATTAACCAAAATCGGAGAAATACCTAGATATACTTAGAAAAGAGGTAGGTATTATGTATACGTTTGATGCACAATCATTAACTGCTAGAGAAAACTATAAATTATTAATTGGTTCAATTATTCCACGACCTATAGCTTTTGTTACAACATTAAATCAAGATGCATCAGTAAATGCAGCACCATTTAGCTTTTTTAATATTGTTAATAATCATCCGCCAATGATTGCTATTGCAGTTCAACGTGCAGGAGGTAAGAGAAAAGATACTGCATTAAATATAGAACGGACTGGAGACTTTGTTGTGCATATTACAGACGAAGATAATGTTCAAGATATTAATGAGACTGCAGCGCCGTTAGCATATGGTGACAGTGAGTTGAGTCGTACAGAATTATCACTTTTAACATCTACAACGATTAAGACGCCAGGAATTAAAGATGCGAAAATGAGATTCGAATGTAAACTATCGCAAATGATATTGCTTGGAGATGTATTAGATGGGGCTGATTTAATAATAGGTGAAATTGTAACTTATCATATTGATGACAGTATTTATGAGGGTGATTTTAAAATCAATCCACACGCATTACAGGCTGTTTCTCGTTTAGCCGGAAATGATTATGCTAAATTAGGGGGAATATTTACGATAAAGAGACCAGAAAAATAATAAAACACATGCTATAGCGGTATACCGTTTATGAATTGAATCAAAAGTACACAGGTGCTAAAGTATGTGCTTCTAAAATGAAGACTATTTTTTATTACAAGAAAATGTATCTAGTAAACTTAAAGTAGCAAGACCTAATAAATTTAATGCATGTTGTGCACCTTTTTTACCTTGGCCAGCTTCGAAATGTTTGTAAGCAGCTACACTTAAAATGCCTATCGTTGATAGTGATGCAAGGCGAGAAATGTTTTTATTGATAAAGCTAGCTGAGTATAAAGCAGCAGTAGTTGCTTCTGCAATGCCGACGTATTTTACAAGTTCTTTTTGCAAGCCAAAAGTATGTTCAAACAGTTCAATCATACCCTTATCTTCTTGCAATTTAGGTTTACTGGCTTGGTATAGCTCTTTCGCAAGTTTTAAATTCGTTGCGTAACGCAAAATCATATTTAATTCCTCCCAATATTTGATTTTTTGTGAAAGATGATTACTTTATCATTTTTACCCGTTTCTATAAAAATGAATCAATTATGTAACGTATGTGTAGTTTAGGAATGTTTGCTATGGAAATATAATTCTGTTCACTCAAAATGTATGAAATTAATGTGTAGTTTTGTCGAGTTGCTCTTTTAATTTGGTTAGATTGTTTTTTAGAGAAGCGGTACTATTTTTAAGTGCATCAACAGATTTACCTTCGTTTTGAGACATTGAGTTTATTACAGCACGAAGTTCTGTTTCTAGTATGTCAGCGTCGCCTTTAGCATTAGAACTTAATACTTTAATATCTCTTAAAAGGCTATCTGATAGTAGTGCATTTTTGCCAGTCTCCAATTTCGAATTGTAATTCCAACCGCTACTTAACTCAATAGCATCTAAATCGGTTATATGATCATTTGTTCTCATCATACTTTCCTCCCTCGATGGAAATTACATTAGTATCCGATTTTAAACGGCCATTTCCATCTACCATTGACGGGGAAACATCATCTTTATAAAACTGTACAAATTTTGTGCTAGGATATGATTGCATAATGTCATTTATAGATTTTTGAAGGTTCCAAGCATAGTTTTTTACTGTTTCTCTATTTTTTTCTTTATCATAATAAGCAATGAACTCTGATTTCATATTTTTTTGTATTTGTGGATATTTGTTAATCAAAGATTGTAACTGTTGATTGAATGCATCACCTTTTAAGTGCATAACAGGTTTGAATTCTTTTTTGAACTTATCCAGATCATCGATACTATCTGTTCTGAAATTCAAGTATTGCCTTGTAACGCCGTTAAATTCTTGTTTTACTTGAAGTTTTTCGCTCATCGCATAATAGCTGTCTTTTTCAATTTCACTTTATTATTATAAACTAATCATGATTGAAGTAACTATAATTAATTAAATTTACAAAAGATATCATAAATATTAATTGTATAAATCCTTATCTGAATTTTTCGAATCAAGAACGCAAATTATAAGCAACCACGTCATATATAGTTTCTACTTATAAATAAATTGTTTATTTATATTAGACGCTTATGTAAAGAGGGCGTAACCTTAAATGTAATTACTTATAAGGGGTGAAGATAGTATGAATTATTCGCCAAAACAAGGTGTAAGAAGTCATGGTTTACCGCACGACCCATTTAAAAGTAGTACAGTACCACGTCCAATAGGGTGGATCTCTACTGTATCGAAAGATGGGAAAGATAATTTAGCGCCTTATAGTCAGTATCAAAACTTAACTTGGGATCCGCCTATGGTTATGTTCGCAGCAAATCAATCCGTTCTTGGTGATCACGAACGTAAAGATACAGTGAAAAATGCTGAAGAGACAGGTTGGTTTGTGTGGAATATGGCAACGTATGATTTAAGAGAAGCAGTTAATTTATCATCGAAAGCATTGCCACCAGAAGAGGATGAATTTAATTTTGCAGGTGTAACAAAGGAAAAATGTATAGAAGCTCCAGGATATCGTGTAAAAGAATCGCCAGTTCATTTTGAATGTGAGTACGTTCAAACGATTCGTATTCCAACTGGAGATCCAGTATCTACCGTAGATATTGTTATAGGAAGAGTTGCCCAAGTTCATATTGACGATAAGGTTATTCTTGATAATGGTAAATTGGACATTAAGTCGATTAAACCTATTGCCAGATTAGGATATTACGATTACACAGTAGTGAATGAGATATTTGAAATGAAAGCACCTGCAGCTTCTAAAGAAGAGTTAGCAGGTTTAGAAGGAAGAAATTTCGATAATCAATCAGATGAAAAGATATAAGTAATTTAATCATTTTAGTGAATTCAATGCATCCTTACTAAACATTCAACTTAGTAGCGATGCATTTTTTCGCTTTATAAATGAAAATGTTAAAGCAATATGTCGTGGTATTTATATTTTTAAAGAAGAATCTTTTAGAATTACACATATATTACACTAGGTTTATTGAAAAAATATTGGTATTACTTTAATATTAAAGATGTATTTTGCATATAATATTTATCGTTTAGTTGTAAATTAACTATTTATAAATAAAAGGTGGATGGTATAGATATATTAATACAATAATTATTTTAAAAACGAAACAATTATAATGATTAAACATAAAGCCAATTAGCCAAATTTATATAAAAAAAGATTATACGCATAAACGAGAAAAAGTAATTTTAAAAATATGAAAACGATTACATTTAGACGAATAAAAATGAATTTTTACAAATTTTAACAAAATGAGTATTTTTGTATCAAAAAAGAGTTGTATTAAATTGAATAGTGGCATATATTATAATCTAATGAATGTAAAGATAATACAAGGAGTTATTACATGAGTAAAAGACAGAAAGCATTTCATGACAGCTTAGCAAACGAAAAAACAAGAGTAAGACTTTATAAATCTGGAAAAAATTGGGTAAAATCCGGAATTAAAGAAATAGAAATGTTCAAAATTATGGGGCTACCATTTATTAGTCATAGTTTAGTGAGTCAAGATAATCAAAGCATTAGTAAAAAAATGACGGGATACGGACTGAAAACTACGGCGGTTATTGGTGGTGCATTCACGGTAAATATGTTGCATGACCAGCAAGCTTTTGCGGCTTCTGATGCACCATTAACTTCTGAATTAAACACACAAAGTGAAACAGTAGGTAATCAAAACTCAACGACAATCGAAGCATCAACATCAACAGCCGATTCCACAAGTGTAACGAAAAATAGTAGTTCGGTACAAACATCAAATAGTGACACAGTCTCAAGTGAAAAGTCTGAAAAGGTCACTTCGACAACTAATAGTACAAGCAATCAACAAGAGAAATTGACATCTACATCAGAATCAACATCCTCAAAGAATACTACATCAAGTTCTGATACTAAATCTGTAGCTTCAACTTCAAGTACAGAACAACCAATTAATACATCAACAAATCAAAGTACTGCATCAAATAACACTTCACAAAGCACAACGCCATCTTCGGTCAACTTAAACAAAACTAGCACAACGTCAACTAGCACCGCACCAGTAAAACTTCGAACTTTCAGTCGCTTAGCTATGTCAACATTTGCGTCAGCAGCGACGACAACCGCAGTAACTGCTAATACAATTACAGTTAATAAAGATAACTTAAAACAATATATGACAACGTCAGGTAATGCTACCTATGATCAAAGTACCGGTATTGTGACGTTAACACAGGATGCATACAGCCAAAAAGGTGCTATTACATTAGGAACACGTATTGACTCTAATAAGAGTTTTCATTTTTCTGGAAAAGTAAATTTAGGTAACAAATATGAAGGGCATGGAAATGGTGGAGATGGTATCGGTTTTGCCTTTTCACCAGGTGTATTAGGTGAAACAGGGTTAAACGGTGCCGCAGTAGGTATTGGTGGCTTAAGTAACGCATTTGGCTTCAAATTGGATACGTATCACAATACATCTAAACCAAATTCAGCTGCAAAGGCGAATGCTGACCCATCTAATGTAGCTGGTGGAGGTGCGTTTGGTGCATTTGTAACAACAGATAGTTATGGTGTTGCGACAACGTATACATCAAGTTCAACAGCTGATAATGCTGCGAAGTTAAATGTTCAACCTACAAATAACACGTTCCAAGATTTTGATATTAACTATAATGGTGATACAAAGGTTATGACTGTCAAATATGCAGGTCAAACATGGACACGTAATATTTCAGATTGGATTGCGAAAAGTGGTACGACCAACTTTTCATTATCAATGACAGCCTCAACAGGTGGCGCGACAAATTTACAACAAGTACAATTTGGAACATTCGAATATACAGAGTCTGCTGTTACACAAGTGAGATACGTTGATGTAACAACAGGTAAAGATATTATTCCACCAAAAACATATTCAGGAAATGTTGATCAAGTCGTGACAATCGATAATCAGCAATCTGCATTGACTGCTAAAGGATATAACTACACGTCCGTCGATAGTTCATATGCGTCAACTTATAATGATACAAATAAAACTGTAAAAATGACGAATGCTGGACAATCAGTGACATATTATTTTACTGATGTAAAAGCACCAACTGTAACTGTAGGCAATCAAACCATAGAAGTGGGTAAAACAATGAATCCTATTGTATTGACTACAACGGATAATGGTACTGGGACTGTGACAAATACAGTTACAGGATTACCAAGCGGATTAAGTTACGATAGTGCAACGAATTCAATCATTGGGACACCAACAAAAATTGGTCAATCAACAGTGACAGTTGTGTCTACTGACCAAGCAAATAACAAATCGACGACAACTTTTACAATAAATGTTGTGGATACGACAGCACCAACAGTGACACCAATAGGAGATCAATCATCAGAAGTGTATTCACCAATATCCCCGATTAAAATTGCTACGCAAGATAACAGTGGAAATGCGGTGACGAATACAGTGACTGGATTGCCATCCGGACTAACATTTGATAGTACAAATAATACTATTAGTGGTACACCAACAAACATTGGTACAAGTACTATATCAATCGTTTCTACAGATGCGAGCGGTAACAAAACGACGACAACTTTTAAATATGAAGTAACAAGAAATAGCATGAGTGATTCCGTATCAACATCAGGAAGTACACAACAATCTCAAAGTGTGTCAACAAGTAAAGCTGACTCACAAAGTGCATCAACGAGTACATCAGGATCGATTGTGGTATCTACATCAGCTAGTACCTCGAAATCGACAAGTGTAAGCCTATCTGATTCTGTGAGTGCATCTAAGTCATTAAGCACATCTGAAAGTAATAGTGTATCAAGCTCAACAAGCACAAGTTTAGTGAATTCACAAAGTGTATCATCAAGCATGTCGGATTCAGCTAGTAAATCAACATCATTAAGCGATTCTATTTCAAACTCTAGCAGTACTGAAAAATCCGAAAGTCTATCAACAAGTACATCTGATTCATTGCGTACATCAACATCACTCAGTGACTCATTAAGTATGAGTACATCAGGAAGCTTGTCTAAGTCACAAAGCTTATCAACGAGTATATCAGGGTCGTCTAGTACATCAGCATCATTAAGTGACAGTACATCGAATGCAATTAGTACATCAACATCATTGAGCGAGTCAGCTAGCACCTCGGACTCTATCAGTATTTCAAATAGCATAGCCAACTCTCAAAGTGCGTCAACAAGCAAATCAGATTCACAAAGTACATCAATATCATTAAGTACAAGTGATTCAAAATCGATGAGTACATCAGAATCATTGAGCGATTCGACGAGCACAAGTGGTTCTGTTTCTGGATCACTAAGCATAGCAGCATCACAAAGTGTCTCAACAAGTACATCAGACTCGATGAGTACTTCAGAGATAGTAAGTGACTCTATCAGTACAAGTGGGTCATTATCTGCATCAGACAGTAAATCAATGTCCGTAAGTAGTTCAATGAGCACGTCTCAGTCAGGTAGTACATCAGAATCATTAAGTGATTCACAAAGTACATCTGATTCTGATAGTAAGTCATTATCACAAAGTACTAGTCAATCAGGTTCAACAAGTACATCAACGTCGACAAGTGCTTCAGTACGTACTTCGGAATCACAAAGTACGTCTGGTTCAATGAGTGCAAGTCAATCCGATTCAATGAGCATATCAACGTCGTTTAGTGATTCAACGAGTGATAGCAAATCAGCATCAACTGCATCAAGTGAATCAATATCACAAAGTGCTTCTACGAGCACATCTGGTTCGGTAAGTACTTCGACATCGTTAAGTACAAGTAATTCAGAACGTACATCAACATCTATGAGTGATTCCACAAGCTTAAGTACATCAGAGTCTGATTCAATAAGTGAATCAACGTCAACGAGCGACTCTATAAGTGAAGCAATATCTGCTTCAGAGAGCACGTTTATATCATTAAGTGAATCAAATAGTACTAGCGATTCAGAATCACAAAGTGCATCTGCCTTTTTAAGTGAATCATTAAGTGAAAGTACGTCTGAATCAACATCAGAGTCAGTGAGTAGTTCGACAAGTGAGAGTACGTCATTATCAGACAGTACATCAGAATCTGGTAGCACATCAACATCATTAAGTAATTCAACAAGTGGTAGTACGTCCATTTCAACATCGACAAGTATCAGTGAATCAACGTCAACGTTTAAGAGCGAGAGTGTTTCAACATCACTGAGTATGTCAACGAGTACAAGTTTGTCTGACTCTACAAGTTTGTCAACATCATTAAGTGATTCCACAAGTGATAGTAAGTCTGATTCATTAAGTACATCAATGTCGACAAGTGATTCAATCAGTACAAGTAAATCTGATTCCATTAGTACATCCACATCATTAAGTGGTTCTACAAGTGAAAGTGAATCCGACTCAACATCATCAAGTGAAAGTAAATCCGATTCAACATCAATGAGCATAAGTATGTCTCAATCAACATCAGGAAGTACAAGTACGTCAACGAGTACAAGTTTGTCTGACTCAACGAGTACGTCATTGTCACTAAGTGCATCAATGAATCAAAGCGGAGTAGACTCAAACTCAGCAAGCCAAAGTGCCTCAAACTCAACAAGTACAAGCACGAGCGAATCCGATTCACAAAGCACATCATCATATACAAGTCAGTCAACAAGCCAAAGTGAATCCACATCGACATCAACGTCACTAAGCGATTCAACAAGTATATCTAAAAGTACGAGTCAATCAGGTTCAACAAGCACATCAGCATCATTAAGTGGTTCAGAGAGTGAATCTGATTCACAAAGTATCTCAACAAGTGCAAGTGAGTCAACATCAGAAAGTACATCAACATCGCTTAGTGACTCAACAAGTACAAGTAACTCAGGATCAGCAAGTACGTCAACATCGCTCAGTAACTCAGCAAGCGCAAGTGAATCCGATTCGTCGTCAACATCTTTAAGTGATTCAACATCTGCGTCAATGCAAAGCAGTGAATCCGATTCACAAAGCACATCAGCATCATTAAGTGATTCGCTAAGTACATCAACTTCAAACCGCATGTCGACCATTGCAAGTTTATCAACATCGGTAAGTACATCAGAATCTGGCTCAACATCAGAAAGTACAAGTGAATCCGATTCAACATCAACATCATTAAGCGATTCACAAAGCACATCAAGAAGTACAAGTGCATCTGGATCAGCAAGTACATCAACATCAACAAGTGACTCTCGTAGTACATCAGCTTCAACTAGTACTTCGATGCGTACAAGTACAAGTGATTCACAAAGTATGTCGCTTTCAACAAGTACATCAACAAGTATGAGTGATTCAACGTCATTATCTGATAGTGTTAGTGATTCAACATCAGACTCAACAAGTGCGAGTACATCTGGTTCGATGAGTGTGTCTATATCGTTAAGTGATTCGACAAGCACATCAACATCGGCTAGTGAAGTAATGAGCGCAAGCATATCTGATTCACAAAGTATGTCAGAATCTGTAAATGATTCAGAAAGTGTAAGCGAATCTAATTCTGAAAGTGACTCAAAATCGATGAGTGGTTCAACAAGCGTAAGTGATTCTGGCTCATTGAGCGTCTCAACGTCATTAAGAAAATCAGAAAGTGTAAGCGAGTCTAGTTCATTGAGTGGCTCACAATCGATGAGCGATTCAGTAAGCACAAGCGATTCGTCATCATTAAGTGTATCGACGTCACTAAGAAGTTCGGAAAGCGTGAGTGAATCTGATTCATTAAGTGATTCAAAATCGACAAGTGGTTCGACTTCAACAAGTACATCTGGTTCATTGAGTACCTCAACATCATTAAGTGGTTCAGAAAGCGTAAGCGAGTCTACCTCGCTAAGTGATTCAATATCAATGAGTGATTCTACTAGTACAAGTGACTCCGACTCATTAAGTGGATCAATATCTTTAAGTGGTTCCACAAGTCTTAGCACTTCGGATTCATTAAGTGATTCAAAATCATTGAGTAGCTCGCAAAGTATGAGTGGATCAGAATCAACGTCAACAAGTGTGAGCGATTCGCAGTCAAGCTCAACAAGTAATAGTCAATTTGACTCTATGAGCATCAGTGCATCAGAAAGCGACTCAATGTCTACAAGTGATTCGTCTAGCATCAGTGGATCAAATTCAACGAGTACATCACTTTCAACATCTGACTCAATGAGCGGAAGCGTATCAGTTTCAACATCGACAAGTTTAAGTGACTCAATATCAGGTTCAACAAGTGTAAGTGACTCAAGCTCAACGAGTACATCAGAGTCGTTAAGTGATTCTATGGCACAAAGCCAGTCAACAAGTACAAGTGCATCTGGTTCCTTAAGTACATCGATATCAACATCAATGTCAATGAGTGCAAGTACATCGACATCACAAAGCACGTCGGTGTCGACATCATTATCAACATCAGACAGTATCAGTGATTCTACTTCAATAAGTATCAGTGGTTCACAAAGTACAGTAGAATCAGAATCTACAAGTGATTCAACTTCTATCAGTGACTCAGAATCATTGAGTACATCAGATTCAGACTCGACATCGACAAGTACATCGGACTCAACAAGTAGTTCAACTTCAACAAGCATATCTGAATCATTAAGTACGTCTGGTTCAGGTTCAACGAGCGTATCTGACTCAACATCAATGAGTGAATCCGATTCAACAAGTGTTTCAATGTCACAAAGTATGTCCGGTTCAACGCACAACTCGACTTCAGTGAGCGACTCAGAATCAGTGTCAACAAGCACATCAACGTCATTGAGCACATCCGATTCGACAAGCACATCCGAATCACTGAGTACATCTATGTCTGGTTCACAAAGCATTTCTGACTCAACATCAACAAGTATGTCCGGCTCAACAAGTACATCTGAATCTAACTCAATGCATCCGTCAGACTCAATGAGTATGCATCATACTCACAGCACGAGCACATCTCGCTTATCAAGTGAAGCAACAACGAGCACGAGTGAATCTCAGTCTACATTAAGTGCAACATCTGAAGTGACTAAACATAATGGCACGCCAGCACAAAGTGAAAAAAGATTGCCAGATACAGGTGACTCAATAAAACAAAATGGATTACTAGGTGGCGTTATGACATTATTAGTTGGTTTAGGTTTAATGAAGAGAAAGAAAAAGAAAGATGAAAATGATCAAGATGATTCTCAAGCATAAATTGAATTTATAGCTGGCTAAAATTAAAAAGACTGAGGCACCAATCACTAGAAAAATCGATATAGGATTTTAATAATTAGTGATGAACCCTTAGTCTTTTTAATGTTTTTGATATAAAAGAGGTGCAACATGTTAAAACTTTTACAACAATACGAATATAAAATTATATATAAACGTATGCTATACACATGTTTTATCTTGTTTATTTATATATTAGGCACAAACATTTCCATCGTTTCCTATAACGATATGCAAGTAAAACATGAGTCATTTTTTAAAATAGCTATTTCTAATATGGGTGGAGACGTTAATACTTTAAACATTTTCACTTTAGGATTAGGTCCGTGGTTAACATCAATGATTATCTTGATGCTGATTTCTTATCGGAATATGGATAAATACATGAAACAAACAAGTCTTGAGAAGCATTATAAAGAGCGCATCTTAACATTAATTTTAAGTGTTATTCAAAGTTATTTTGTGATTCATGAATATGTTTCGAAAGAACGTGTTCATCAAGACAATATTTACTTAACAATATTGATTTTGGTTACTGGAACGATGTTATTAGTTTGGTTAGCTGACAAAAATAGTCGCTACGGCATCGCAGGACCAATGCCGATTTTAATGGTTAGTATTATTAAATCAATGATGCATCAAAAAATGGAATATATAGATGCAAGTCATATTGTGATTGCGTTGTTAATCATCCTTGTGATAATCACATTGTTTATCTTATTATTTATTGAATTAGTAGAAGTGAGAATACCATATATCGATTTAATGAACGTTTCCGCAACAAATATGAAATCTTATTTATCTTGGAAAGTTAACCCTGCAGGCAGTATTACTTTAATGATGAGTATTTCAGCTTTTGTTTTCTTGAAAAGTGGCATTCATTTTATTTTATCTATGTTTAATAAAAGCATATCAGATGACATGCCAATGCTGACATTTGATAGTCCAGTAGGTATTTCAGTATATTTAGTGATTCAAATGTTATTGGGTTATTTTTTATCGAGATTTTTAATCAATACTAAACAAAAATCCAAAGATTTCTTAAAGAGTGGCAATTATTTTTCAGGAGTTAAACCTGGTAAGGATACAGAACGTTATTTAAATTATCAAGCACGACGCGTATGTTGGTTTGGATCGGCATTAGTTACAGTCATTATTGGTATACCGCTTTATTTCACATTGTTTGTACCGCATTTATCTACTGAAATTTATTTCTCAGTACAACTGATTGTATTAGTTTACATCAGTATTAATATTGCAGAAACAATTCGTACATATTTATATTTTGATAAATATAAGCCATTTTTAAACCAGTATTGGTAAGGAGGTAATTATGAAATACTTTATTCCAGCTTGGTACGATGACCAACGATGGTGGCAAGACACGACTGTGCCGTATTATCAACTACAAAATAAGACGGAATTTGACGATATGATTAGTTTAATGGGAATGCACCTTGAAAATGACTTAGATTATCAACTGATTGTTCTCAATCATGCACCAAATTTAAGAACATTTTTACATCGATATGACTTATATGAGACAAAGTATTCGTCTGTGTTTGATGAAATTCAAGGATTCAGTCACCATGCGCCACAAGCGATTAATTATCATCACTTAAAATGGCCGGATGATGTTGAGTTTGTGTACACACCGTATTTATTAAAATGTGTGACGAGTGAACAGACCTATACAAATATTTATTTTAGTCAAGAAGGGTATTCAATTTGGTTTGAAGAATTTGAAAGAGATCAGTTACAACGGCGTTATATTTTTGATGACAGAGGTTATTTATCAGCGATACGTTATTTTGATGATCAGGGAGAGGCTTCTTACCAAGAATATTTAACGATTAATGGAGATTGTGTACTTCATGAAGATTTGAAAAATGGCAGAGTCACTGTATCAAAAAGATATCAACATCACTATCAACAAACAGAATATAACAATATGGCTCAACTAATTGAAGAAAAATTTCAAGCAATGATTGCACAACAAATACATGAAGATGATCATGTGATTGTGGCTTCAGATGCTAGGCACAATCGACAAATAGCCAATCATATTCCAGCGAAATTGTTAAGTTATTCATTTTTTAAAAATAGAAATGAAACTGTGTCAGATGAGGAATATCAATCTATCGTAAAGAATGCCCATTTAATTGTTGATAGTGTGCAACTAGAACGTGATTTAATTAGTCATCAAGAGAAGTATCAGCGGGAGAATACAATGATTCGAATCACACCATTTGAAACGAGACAATCACCTAATATAAGTAGTCAATTGATGGAAACATTTATAGGTGTATGGATAGATGGTATGAGTGACGCTGATTTGCAACAAATGATGCAACGACTTGTGGATTATATCGCACAGGAAGATTATTACCGTTTAATTTTATTATCGCGCCATCAAAATGACATACCGATGTGGCTTCGTGAATGTATTACGTCGGTAAATGAGGAATACCAAGCTAAACAGAATGCGGATGTTAATGTTTCAGCATTAATGACACCTGAAGATCAAGATGACATCATTGCTGTTAAGACGATACATGCTGAACATGATGTTGTAGAAGCATTGCGGACGTTGCGACTTGTGATAGATATGTCAAAAGAACCTGACTTGTATTTACAAATTAGTGCAATTAGCGCTGGGATTCCACAAATTAATGGTCAACAAACAGATTACGTCTCTGATTATGACAATGGCCGTATTATAAATACAGTTGATGAATTAGATGATGCGTTAAATTATTATTTATTTTATTTGAAAAATTGGAATTATGCGTACGCCTATTCTTTAAAATTAATAGATGCATATGCTTCTAAGAATATTATTAATCAGCTCGATGAGTTAATAGAAGGTGAAAATGATGCCACGTAAATTTAGAGTTTTGCAAATTGGAGGAGACGATTTAGAACCTATTTTTCAACACAAAAAAGGTGTGAGTTGGGATTACTTCGATATTGGATTGTTTGAATTTGATAGTGGTTATGTAGAGGCTATTGAAGCGATTGTTGAAGCAGAAGGGCGCTTTGATTTTATCTATATTCAAGCACCATACTCGGAGACATTAACGAATTTATTACAAATGATAAGCGAACCATACAATACGTATGTTGATGAATCATTTTGGTCAGTTGAATATGAACAAGACGAAAATGTCCAAAAATACGTTGTTCAACCATTACATTACCGGAATATTGAAGAACGTAATAATAAATTAGAGGCAGTTAGCTTCTCAGGACAGTATGGAGATAAGGTTTCTCCTAAGTTAGCACTTGTGCATCCGAATTTTAAAGGAGATGTCGTTTACCAAGGTAATTCAGAGCTCACATTGAGTGGAGAATTTGGGAAAGAATTTAAACCTATCGCATCTTGGCAAAATAATCTCGTTTACGATAAAGATAAAGTCATTCAAATATGGCCAGAATTTGATATTGATGGTGCGTTCGAGTTGCAATATACATTTAGATTGATTCAGACTGGCGCTGATGGTGCATTAATTGAACAAATCGTATTGACTGATGATATGTTAGACAGTCCCTTAGAGATACCTGCGAAACCATTTGATGCTTATATAAGTGTAACTGTTAAGGCGCGTGGGAACGGGACGGTACATTTAGGACCTATACACAAACGATGGTCTAGATTAGACATGGGTCAATTTTTACTTGGTGGTAGTCGTTTCGTAGATAGTCAACGACAGGAATTTATTTATTATTTCCACCCTGGTGATATGAAACCGCCACTAAACGTATATTTTAGTGGTTATCGAACAGCGGAAGGTTTCGAAGGATATTATATGATGAAACGTATGAATGCACCGTTTTTACTTATCGGCGATCCTCGTGTTGAAGGTGGTAGTTTTTATATCGGTTCATCTGAATATGAACAAGGTATTATCAATGTTATTGACGAGACATTAGAAAAGCTGAATTTTAAATCACATGAATTAATATTATCTGGTTTATCTATGGGTTCATTTGGTGCCTTGTATTATGGTGCTCAGTTAAATCCTCAGGCAATTATTGTTGGTAAACCACTTGTTAATATTGGAACGATTGCTGAACATATGCGATTACTTAGACCAGAAGAGTTCGGTACAGCATTAGACGTCCTGGTGTCTAATGAAGGTGATACATCTCAAGCGTCGATACAGGCATTAAATCAAAAATTTTGGCAAACATTTCAAAAGAAATCATTGTCACAAACTGTTTTTGCCATAGCATATATGCAACATGATGATTATGATCCACATGCATTTCAAGAGCTATTACCTGTATTGACAGCACACCAAGCAAGAGTGATGAATCGCAGTATTCCTGGGCGACATAATGATGATTCACCTACCATTGCAAGTTGGTTTGTTAATTTTTACAACATTATTTTGGAAGACAAGTTTGGGAGAGTTCAACATGCTGAAAAACAAAACATTTAAAGTTACTTGGAATTATATTTCACAAACTACATTTATGTATGGCTCTAAAGTATCATTTTCAAATGGTGAAGTGACTTTTATAAATCCTTTGATGCCCTCTGGATTACCGATTCATGAGTGGTTGATGTTAAAGCAATTTTCAAAATATAAAAGTGCGCCAAGTTTACCAATTTTGCGTAGAGGACAGCATTATAAATTGCATTTTGATTTTGATGCAACGCCTGCTGGTTCAGTGTATTTTATCATCATTTTTTATAATAAAAATGGCACAAAACTAAGTACTGAGATTGTAAAGTCAAATAGTATTACGATTCAATATCCTGATGAAGCCTATGCTTATAAAATAAAAATGATGAATGCAGCATCGACGAGTCTTATATTTAGATGTTTAACAATCACAGAGATGACGCATCAAGATGATTTAGAGTATAAAAGCATGCGGGTGACGAAGATAGGCGATGACCAATATGGAAATGATATGATCAATGTCATTATTGCAGAACCATCTGACACCTATCCAACTATTTCGAATGATTTTTTGAAACTGTTTGGTCATGTTTGGCTCGTTGAACGTTGGATGGACGACAATATCGAGGGAAATATTAAGCAACTAAAGAATGATTTGCAAAGTCAAGATACCCTAAAGGCTATTAATTTGATTAGTTATGGGTCAAAGTCAAATGTTTTTGCAACTTATGTCGCTCAGCATTTGGGTTGCAAAGTGTATCGTACAAGCCATGAAGATGATGATTTAAAAGGATGGCTTACAGAACATGTCCCAGGAAATCATGAACTAAAAGATACAAATGTCGAGGTTTATTTTAAAGAAGAGCAAGACAAACATCTAAATTATATGTCACGTTTAATGAATCCAGTACGATTTTTAGATTACTTAGATGTATCGAAACTGAATGGTGGGGAAGTAAATGAAACATAAACTAGATGTTACGATAAACGAATTAAGACTAAAGTCGATTAGAAAAATAGTGAAACGCATCAATACATGGAGCGATGAAGTTAAATCATATTCTGATGATGCGTTAAAACAAAAGACAATAGAATTTAAAGAACGTTTAGCATCAGGAGTTGATACACTAGATACATTGTTACCTGAAGCTTATGCAGTGGCACGTGAAGCGAGCTGGAGAGTATTAGGTATGTATCCTAAAGAAGTTCAGTTAATCGGAGCGATTGTATTGCATGAAGGTAACATTGCGGAGATGCAAACAGGCGAAGGTAAAACATTAACGGCAACGATGCCTTTATATTTAAATGCTCTTTCGGGAAAAGGAACATATTTAATTACAACGAATGATTATTTAGCGAAGCGAGATTTTGAAGAGATGCAACCATTATATGAATGGTTAGGTTTAACTGCTTCATTAGGTTTTGTTGATATTGTGGATTATGAGTATCAAAAAGGGGAAAAACGTAATATATATGAACATGATATTATATATACAACTAATGGACGTCTCGGTTTTGATTATTTAATTGATAATTTGGCTGATAGTGCGGAAGGGAAATTTTTACCACAATTAAATTACGGTATCATTGATGAAGTGGATTCAATCATTTTAGATGCTGCTCAAACACCATTAGTTATTTCGGGTGCACCAAGATTACAATCAAATCTATTTCATATTGTGAAAGAGTTTGTAGATACATTGATTGAAGACGTGCATTTTAAAATGAAGAAGACCAAAAAAGAAATATGGCTGTTAAATCAAGGTATTGAAGCGGCACAATCATACTTTAATGTTGAAGATTTATATAGCGAACAAGCGATGGTCCTAGTGCGTAATATTAATTTAGCACTGCGCGCACAATATTTGTTTGAATCTAATGTCGATTACTTTGTATATAATGGTGATATTGTTTTAATTGACCGTATTACAGGTCGTATGTTACCGGGAACTAAGTTGCAAGCTGGACTTCACCAAGCTATTGAAGCGAAAGAAGGTATGGAGGTTTCAACAGATAAAAGTGTTATGGCAACAATTACCTTCCAGAATTTATTTAAACTTTTTGAATCATTTTCAGGTATGACAGCTACAGGAAAATTAGGCGAATCAGAGTTCTTTGATTTGTATTCAAAAATAGTCGTACAAGTACCAACTGATAAAGCGATTCAACGTATCGATGAACCAGATAAAGTGTTTCGTTCAGTTGATGAGAAAAACATCGCGATGATTCATGATATAGTTGAACTTCATGAAACGGGGCGACCGGTTTTACTCATAACGAGAACTGCTGAAGCGGCTGAATACTTTTCGAAAGTATTATTCCAAATGGATATTCCTAATAATTTACTCATTGCGCAAAATGTTGCAAAAGAAGCGCAGATGATAGCTGAAGCAGGGCAAATTGGTTCCATGACTGTTGCGACTAGTATGGCAGGTCGAGGCACAGATATTAAACTTGGTGAAGGTGTCGAAGCATTAGGTGGATTAGCTGTTATTATTCATGAACATATGGAAAATAGCCGTGTAGACAGGCAATTACGTGGTCGTTCTGGTAGACAAGGGGATCCGGGATCATCTTGTATATATATTTCACTAGATGATTATTTAGTTAAGCGATGGAGCGATAGTAATTTAGCGGAAAATAATCAATTATATTCATTAGATGCACAACGATTATCGCAAAGTAATTTGTTTAATCGCAAAGTTAAGCAAATTGTAGTTAAAGCGCAGCGTATCTCGGAAGAACAAGGGGTTAAAGCTCGTGAAATGGCTAATGAATTTGAAAAAAGCATTAGTATACAGCGAGATCTTGTATACGAGGAACGCAATCGAGTTTTAGAAATAGATGATGCTGAGAATCGAGATTTTAAAGCGTTAGCTAAAGATGTATTTGAAATGTTTGTAAATGAGGAAAAGGTGCTAACAAAATCGCGTGTTGTCGAGTATATTTATCAAAATTTAAGTTTCCAATTTAATAAAGATGTGGCTTGTGTTAATTTTAAAGATAAGCAAGCAGTAGTGACATTTTTATTAGAGCAATTTGAAAAGCAATTAGCTTTGAATCGTAAAAACATGCAAAGTGCATATTATTATAATATTTTCGTTCAAAAAGTCTTTTTGAAAGCAATTGATTCATGTTGGTTAGAACAAGTCGACTATTTACAACAATTAAAAGCAAGCGTTAATCAACGACAAAATGGGCAACGTAACGCTATTTTTGAATACATAGAGTTGCATTAGATTCATTTGAAGTTATGACACGAAATATCAAAAAAAGAATGGTGAAAAATATTTGTCAAAGCATGATTACATTTGATAAAGAGGGTATGCCAGTTATACATTTTCCATAAATGAAAAGGGGTAGCGCATGACAATATATAATATAAACTTTGGTATAGGCTGGGCGAGTAGCGGTGTTGAATATGCACAAGCTTACCGTGCTAAATTATTGAGACGTACAAATCAAGACACTAAATTTGTGTTTTTAGATTTTATACAGTCAGAGAACATACAGACATTAACGCAAAACATTGGGTTTAAAGATCAAGAAGTTATTTGGTTGTATCAGTATTTTAGTGATATTTCTATAGCACCAACAACGTACACGTTAGATGACATTGAACGTGAGCTTGGTCATGAAATTAGTTTTAGAGAAAGAAATGGTAAGATAGTCCGTCTATATTTTAATGGGAAATCATCATTTGTAACATGTTATCTACAAAATGAACAAAAAGATGTTGTGGATCGTGCAGAATTTGTAATTAATAGTATGTTAGTACGTAAAGATTTTTATAGTTATACGCGTATATTTTCTGAGTATTATGCACCAGCTGATAATAAAGCGAAATTATATATGCGACAATTCTATAATGAAGATGGTTCCATCGCTTATAACGAATATATTGATGGAGACAGCTCTATATATGTGTTTGAAGATGCGGTGTTGTATAACAAAACGGAATTTATTGCATACTTTTTACAACGATTGAATTTAACCCGAGACGATATTGTCATATTAGACCGCGCTTCTGATATTGGTCAGGCTGTTTTGCAGCATAAAGGTGATAGTAAAGTTGGTGTTGTGATTCATGCTGATCATTATAGTAATAATATGATGAGTGAGCAGCATATACTATGGAACAATTATTATGAATATCAATTTTCAAAAGCTAAATACATTGATTTCTTTATTACAGCAACAGATATTCAAAATCATATGGTTTGTCGACAATTTGAGCAATATCAAGGTTATCGCCCACGTGTTTATACTATTCCTGTGGGAAGCATTGATGCATTATCATATCCAACATTATCAAGAAAGCCATATGCGATGATTAGTGCATCTCGTTTAGCGAATGAGAAACATATTGATTGGCTTGTCAAAGCGGTTATCGTGGCTAAACGACAAGTGCCAGAATTAACATTTGATATTTATGGAGAAGGTAGCGAGAAGACGCGACTGCGTAAAATTATTGATACACACCGCGCACAAGATTATATTCGTTTACTAGGGCATGTTAAACTTGATGAAATTTATAATGATTATGAGTTATTTCTTTCTGCATCAACTAGCGAAGGTTTTGGGTTAACACTAATGGAAGCGGTAGGCTCAGGACTAGGTATGATTGGATTAAATGTGAATTATGGTAACCCAACCTTTATTCGAGATGGGGAAAATGGCTACTTGGTACCTTTTGATACCGACGAAGATAGTGTGGATGATGTTATCGCAAAACTAGCTCATGCCATTGTAATGTATTTTAACAATGGTCCCCAGACACCACATGACATCTCTTATGAAGTGGCACAGCAATTTATGACTCAAGATATTATTTTAAAATGGGAAACATTAGTTCAAGAGGTGCTACATGATTAAATTATTTGATTACTTTAACGATCATTCACGAAAGTTATATGAGTCTTTTAAAGCGAGTAAGTTGGAAGAAGATTTAACAATTGTACTCAATGACAATGGCTTTTTACCGGACGATGTTATATCACCGTATCAATTTTTTGCAGATAATCATAATACAGAAAATATGAAACCACGATTTTTTAATCAGGTTACTGTACCAGCTTTTTGGGAAATTAAAGGTAACAACAATTCGGCTACAATTAATGATATGGGACGTCTACGAGGCAAAATATTTTATCAAAGTGGAGAGCGCCCTAGAATTGTTAGTCGTGTCGAATGGTTTGATGACCAACAACGTGTCCGATTTGTCGATTATTATTCTAAGAATGGTATTAAATTTGCACAAACTGTTTACGATTTAAATCGTAAAGCGATCTTGAAGAAATATATGACAGCAGAAGGTAAAGAAGTGATTTATGAAAATTTTGTAACATCTGATGTCATATTGGATTGGCAAGGGAAGTCTTACTTTTTCCCTTCAAAGCTCGCATTCGTATTATTTTTTATCAAGCAACTTGAAATTACGGAACATCATTTCGTTATTAACTCACTAGCCCTACCATTTTCAGTGTTATATAATTTGCCATCAAAAGGTAGTGATGTTTTGGTATGGCAAGAACACTGTAATGGTAATGTCCCGGGAAATATGCAATTGATGTGTAAAGGTGATATGAAACGACATTGTAATATTATTATTCCAGATAAAAACGAATATGAAACGATGCTCAATATAGCAGACGCAAAGGTTCAATCTCGTATTTTACAAGGCGGATATCTATATAACTATCGTAGTCGTAATAGATATACTAAAGAAATTGTAATATTAACTAACTCGGATCAACTTCGTAACATCAAGGTATTGGTTGAAACTTTACCAGATTTTAAGTTTCACATCGCTGCTATTACAGAGATGTCTGATAAGCTAATGCAACTTGATCAATATGCTAATGTGCATTTATACCCATCTATTAATATTGACAGGGTAAATGAACTATACCAGTTATGTGATATTTATCTTGATATCAATGAGGGTAATGAAATTTTAAATGCGGTGGAACAAGCGTTTGACTATGAGTTGTTGATTTTAGGTTATCGTCAAACCGCACACCATGCTAAAGTAACATTATCAGAGCACTTATTTGAGCATAATGATGAGATAACAATGGAAAGTAAAGACCAATTAATACAAATGTTAGAGAGTTTGAAAGATCAACAACAGTTTCGAGATGCTTTATTAGCACAAAAAGCACATGCACACGAAATCTCGCGTGAACAATTCGAGCAAGTTTTTAAACAGGCGCTCGAAAGCTAAAAAGAAAAAGCAGTCTAAAATAAAACATCATTTAATATAAAAGATTTGACGTAATATGATGTTAGCGACATGGACAATATGATATTACGTCATGCTTTTTTGTTTACTTAAATATAAGCTAAGTAATAAGTGGATAATTACTAACAACAATAACTAGATAGATAAGTGTAAATTTCTTGTAAACAGGTATATAATAGTATGTAATTCTTTGAAGGAAGTAAGTGAGAAAGGAGTATGTTGATGGCTAAATATCGAGGGAAATCGTTTCAATTATATGTAAAGTTATCGTGTTCGACAATGATGGCGACAAGTATCATTTTAACGAATATCTTGCCGTACGATGCCCAAGCTGCATCTGAAAAGAATACTGAAATTTCAAAAGAGATATTATCTAAGCAAGATTTATTAGACAAAGTTGACAAAGCAATTCGTCAAATTGAGCAATTAAAACAGTTATCGGCTTCATCTAAAGCACATTATAAAGCACAACTAAATGAAGCGAAAACAGCATCGCAAATAGATGAAATCATAAAACGAGCTAATGAGTTGGATAGCAAAGACAATAAAAGTTCTCACACTGAAATGAACGGTCAAAGTGATATAGACAGTAAATTAGATCAATTGCTTAAAGATTTAAATGAGGTTTCTTCAAATGTTGATAGGGGTCAACAAAGTGGCGAGGACGATCTTAATGCAATGAAAAATGATATGTCACAAACGGCTACAACAAAACATGGAGAAAAAGATGATAAAAATGATGAAGCAATGGTAAATAAGGCGTTAGAAGACCTAGACCATTTGAATCAGCAAATACACAAATCGAAAGATGCATTGAAAGATGCATCGAAAGATCCAGCAGTGTCTACAACAGATAGTAATCATGAAGTAGCTAAAACGCCAAATAATGATGGTTCTGGACATGTTGTGTTAAATAAATTCCTTTCAAATGAAGAGAATCAAAGCCATAGTAATCGACTCACTGATAAATTACAAGGAAGCGATAAAATTAATCATGCTATGATTGAAAAATTGGCTAAAAGTAATGCCTCAACGCAACATTACACATATCATAAACTAAATACGTTACAATCTTTAGATCAACGTATTGCAAATACGCAACTTCCTAAAAATCAAAAATCAGACTTAATGAGCGAAGTAAATAAGACGAAAGAGCGTATAAAAAGTCAACGAAATATTATTTTGGAAGAACTTGCACGTACTGATGATAAAAAGTATGCTACACAAAGCATTTTAGAAAGTATATTTAATAAAGACGAGGCAGATAAAATTCTAAAAGATATACGTGTTGATGGTAAAACGGATCAACAAATTGCAGATCAAATTACTCGTCATATTGATCAACTATCTCTGACAACGAGTGATGATTTATTAACGTCATTGATTGATCAATCACAAGATAAGTCGCTATTGATTTCTCAAATTTTACAAACGAAATTAGGAAAAGCTGAAGCAGATAAATTGGCTAAAGATTGGACGAATAAAGGATTATCAAATCGCCAAATCGTTGACCAATTGAAGAAACATTTTGCATCAACTGGCGACACGTCTTCAGATGATATATTAAAAGAAATTTTGAATAATGCCAAAGATAAAAAACAAGCAATTGAAACGATTTTAGCAACACGTATAGAAAGACAAAAGGCAAAATTACTGGCAGATTTAATTACTAAAATAGAAACAGATCAAAATAAAATTTTTAATTTAGTTAAATCGGCATTGAATGGTAAAGCGGATGATTTATTGAATTTACAAAAGAGACTCAATCAAACGAAAAAAGATATAGACTATATTTTATCACCAATAGTAAATCGTCCAAGTTTACTAGATCGATTGAATAAAAATGGGAAAACAACGGATTTAAATAAGTTAGCAAATTTAATGAATCAAGGATCAAATTTATTAGACAGTATTCCAGATATACCCACACCAAAGCCAGAAAAGACGTTAACACTTGGTAAAGGTAATGGATTGTTAAGTGGATTATTAAATGCTGATGGTAATGTATCTTTGCCTAAAGCGGGGGAAACGATAAAAGAACATTGGTTGCCGATATCTGTAATTGTTGGTGCAATGGGTGTACTAATGATTTGGTTATCACGACGCAATAAGTTGAAAAATAAAGCATAATTATATTGGGGGAAGAGCATCTATATATTTTTTTAAGTATATAAGACGTCTTATTTCCCCCTTAAATTATTGTGAAGTATATGCAAAATGCAATGAATAGATTGTCCATCATTTTAACGTTATAATGAATTTAACGACTTAGAACTACAGAAGTAAAGGAGAATGAAGATGTCTCGAAAAACGGCGCTATTAGTTTTGGATATGCAAGAAGGTATAGCGAGTAGTGTACCTAGAATAAAAAATATTATTAAAGCGAATCAGAGAGCAATTGAAGCAGCAAGACAACATCGAATACCAGTCATTTTCATACGTTTAGTGTTAGATAAGCATTTTAATGATGTCTCCTCGAGTAATAAAGTGTTTTCAACAATTAAAGCTCAAGGATATGCGATTACTGAAGCAGATGCATCTACACGAATACTTGAAGACTTAGCACCACTAGAAGATGAGCCGATTATTTCTAAGCGACGCTTTAGCGCATTTACAGGTAGTTACTTGGAAGTTTATTTACGTGCAAATGATATTAATCATTTAGTATTAACGGGTGTCTCTACAAGTGGAGCTGTATTGAGCACGGCATTAGAAAGTGTAGATAAAGACTATTATATTACTGTTTTAGAAGATGCTGTTGGTGATAGATCAGATGATAAACATGACTTTATTATTGAACAAATTTTATCACGCTCATGTGACATTGAATCCGTAGAGTCATGGAAAAGTAGTTTATAGTTAATATAACGTCAATTAAAGCTCGGCAGTAATGTTTAAGAATAAGTACATTTGCTCATATTTATAAAATGTGTGAGATGGCAATTGAAACGGATATGATGAGGAACATTTGAACATAAAATAATATATTTATATAAAATGACCCGAGGCGTTCGAACTGAATGCCTCGGGTTTAATTGAATAAGAAATCGGACTTATGAACAGAAATATGTTTAAGTCCGAACTCCTTGTTTATACTTATAAATTTTACGGGTTTAATATAATACTTATTTACCTGTAATATATGATAATTCTTCAGCGGCAGCTGCGTTGATAGTTCTATGAGAAATGATACCTAATCCTTTAACATTGGATTCTGAAATAACGATAGAACCATCACTGTTAACTTTTTCAACAAATGCTACATGACCGTAATGTTGATCTGCACCAAATTGTCCAGCCTCAAATACAACAGCAGCATGACGTTTTGGTGTATGACTTACTTGATAATCACGGTATTGAGCTCGATTATTCCAATTATGTGCATCACCTAAATCACCTGAGATAGATGTACCAAATTGTTTCATACGGTTATATACGTACCAAGTACATTGGCCATGTGGATATGGCATACTATCAGATACCTCACGGAAAGGTTTGAATTCATCTGATGAATCATCATAATCCTTGATAGAACGTTCATATTTATCTAAATCTGGCATGCGTTCATCGTCAAACTGAGTTAATTGATAGTGTTTAATAATACTGTTTAATTTCTTAGCATAGTTTGGATCTGTAGCATATGTTTTAGATAAGTGTGATGTTGCATCTTTATAAGAATCGGCTTCCGATTTCCATGTTGGTTTATAAATTGTTCGATTGCCATCAATACCATTTTTAATAAGGTCAGAGTAATCTTTTAGTGATTCTTTCGTGCTTGGATATTTTCGGAATCCAGCATTAATACTATACAATTGATTACCATCAGCTTCTAATGTGTTAAAAGGAACAGAATTCCCTTCAAAAGCACCTTTGATACCGAATAAATTATGGTTTGGTGACTTAGCTAAAGCACTACGACCTGAGTCAGATTCTAAGATTGCTTGGGCAATCATGACAGACGCATAAATATCGTTATCTTGACCAATGCGATGTGCATCTTTAGCAATTGATTTGACAAATTGACGTGTATCTTTTGAGTCAACAACGTTAAATTGTCCACTATCATCATTGTTAGATATACTAGGATCTGTTTCGAATAATGATGTTGCACGTGTATCCTTTTGATTAATATCGTTATTGAATGATTGAGCAGGTTTAGATTTATGTTTCAATTCATCTTGTGTTGGTAACTGTGGATTCTTTGTATTAGATTTTTCATTTTTGTCTTTTTTAGATTGAGATGCATAATCTTTTTGTGTTTTCTTTGCATCTTCACTGTATTGATCCAAAATAGAGTCTAAAGCCGAATCTGACATTGATTGATTATCTTTCGATGAAGATTTTTGATTTGCTTTATCGTCACTTGCTGGTTGACTATTTGATTGATTAGGTTGTGTTGGCTTTGGCGAATTTGGTTGCTTATTAGATGTACTTGGTTTTGTATTGTTTGATTTAGGTGCTTTTTGATTGTCTGCTTTATCTTGTTTAGATGATTGCGTATCAGTGTCATTTTTGATGCTATTGTCACTGTTTTTATTCGAATCATTTGTTGACTTTTCGTCATTACGAGGTTGTTCGTAATCAGAAATATCCGAATTTAAATTGAATAAGTTTTGGATTAAAGTTGTTAATGAGTAATTATCATCGTATTTATTTTTGGTTAGCAATTGGTTTATATTGGTTTGTGGTAAATTCTTATAAATAAAATCAATGATATTGTTAGAGTCTGAAGTGCTGTCGTCTATAGTTTTAAATTTTTTGTCGTTATTGTCTTGGTTACTTGTATTATTTTTGTCTGCTTTATCAATATCTTTACTTGTAGTATCCTTAGAAGTTTCATCGTCATTAGATTTTTTTGAATCATGAGATGTTGTCTTAGCTGTAGTATCTTTTTGAGGTGTATCAGCATAAGCGGTAGGTGAAACTAAAGTAGGTAATACGAGCGTAGTTGATAGCAAATAAATTAAAATTTTATTTTTAGGCATATTTCGTATTCTCCCTTGAAAAATATAATAATTAAGTGTGATAATAAACTATGATTTGTTATAATTTATCGTATGCTGAAAATAGTTGATAGGTATCAATCGACTAAATATCTTCCAGTAAATTGATTATACTAATTCACAACGCAAAAATAAATTAATTTACAAAAAATATATAAAAAATATGAATAATTCCTACATAGGAGTGTGACAATGAAGAACGCATTTAAATTATTTAAAATGGATCTGAAGAAAGTAGCTAAGACGCCAGCTGTGTGGATTATCTTAGCAGGCTTAGCTATTTTGCCATCGTTCTACGCTTGGTTTAACTTATGGGCAATGTGGGATCCATATGGCAACACGGGACACATCAAGGTCGCAGTCGTTAATGAAGATAAAGGCGACACAATCAGAGGGAAAAAAGTTAATGTCGGTAATACGATGGTTAATACACTCAAGAAAAATAAAAGTTTTGATTGGCAGTTTGTAAGTAGAGAGAAAGCTGATCATGAGATAAAAATGGGTAAATATTTTGCAGGTATTTACATCCCATCTAAGTTTACACATGAAATTACAGGGACACTACGTAAGCAGCCTCAAAAAGCAGATGTAGAATTTAAGGTGAATCAGAAGATTAACGCTGTTGCGTCTAAGCTAACAGATACTGGTTCGTCAGTTGTCGTTGAAAAAGCGAATGAACAATTTAATAAAACAGTAACTCGAGCATTATTAGAAGAAGCTAACAAAGCAGGTTTAACTATTGAAGAAAATGTGCCGACAATTAACAAGATAAAAAATGCGGTATATTCAGCAGATAAAGCTTTACCTAAGATTAATGACTTTGCGAATAAAATTGTATATTTGAATAACCACCAAGCGGATTTAGATAAATATGCCAATGATTTTAGAAAACTAGGAAATTATAAAGGTGATATTTTAGATGCTCAGAAAAAATTAAACGAAGTCAATGGTGCTATTCCGCAACTTAATGAAAAGGCTAAGTTGATATTAGCTTTAAATAATTATATGCCGAAAATTGAAAAAGCGTTAAATTTTGTAGCTGATGACGTGCCAGCGCAGTTCCCTAAAATTAATCAAGGACTTAACATTGCGAGTCAAGGTATTGATCAAGCTAATGGACAGTTAAATGATGCCAAAGGCTTCGTCACACAAGTTAGAAGTAGAGTCGGTGATTATCAAGATGCAATTCGACGCGCGCAAGATTTAAATCGAAGAAACCAGCAACAGATTCCTCAAAATAGCGCGGCGAACAACGAAACATCAAATAGTGCACCTGCAGCTGGTAATGGTGTAGCATCAACGCCACCAAGTGCACCAAGTGGCGATACTGCACCAAATAATAATGTTACGCAAAATACCGCACCAAATAGTAATAATGCGCCTGTATCGACTACACCACAAAGTACAAGCGGGAAAAAAGATGGTCAAAGTTTTGCAGATATAACAACAACACAAGTCAGCACAGCTAACGAGAACACACAAAACATTACAGATAAAGATGTTAAATCAATGGAAGCGGCATTAACGGGCTCTTTATTATCATTATCAAATAATTTAGATACCCAAGCGAAAGCCGCACAAAAAGATAGTCAGGCATTACGTAATATTTCGTATGGCATTTTAGCATCGGACAAGCCTTCTGATTTTAGAGAGTCTTTAGATAATGTTAAGTCCGGTTTAGAATACACAACGCAATATAATCAACAATTTATCGATACATTAAAAGAGATTGAGAAGAATGAAAATGTTGATTTATCAAAAGAAATTGATAAGGTAAAAGCAGCTAATAATCGAATTAATGAATCATTAAGGTTAGTTAATCAATTAAGCAATGCATTAAAGAATGGTAGTTCAGGAACTGCTGAAGCTACTAAATTACTAGATCAACTTTCAAAACTAGATTCATCATTATCATCATTTAGAGATTATGTTAAAAAAGATCTTAACAGCTCTTTAGTATCAATATCACAACGTATTATGGATGAATTGAACAAAGGGCAAACTGCATTATCCAATGTTCAGTCTAAATTAAATACAATTGATCAAGTCATTAACAGTGGACAAGCTATTTTAAAAAATGGTAAAACACGTATTGATCGCTTACAAACAGTATTACCAAGTATTGAACAACAATACATTAGTGCTGTTAAAAATGCTCAAGCAAACTTCCCGAAAGTGAAAAGTGATGTAGCTAAAGCTGCTAACTTTGTGCGCAATGACTTACCACAGTTGGAACAGCGATTAACTAATGCGACAGCAAGTGTGAATAAAAATTTACCAACGTTATTAAATGGTTATGATCAAGCGGTAGGATTACTAAATAAAAATCAGCCACAAGCGAAAAAGGCTTTATCAGATTTAGCTGATTTTTCTCAAAATAAATTGCCTGATGTTGAAAAAGATTTGAAAAAAGCGAATAAAATTTTCAAGAAATTAGACAAAGATGATGCAGTCGACAAATTAATCGACACACTTAAGAATGATTTGAAAAAGCAAGCGGGTATTATTGCAAATCCTATTAATAAGAAGACTGTTGATGTTTTCTCAGTTAAGGATTATGGTTCAGGTATGACACCATTCTATACTGCACTGTCAGTATGGGTAGGTGCACTCTTGATGGTAAGTTTATTAACGGTTGATAATAAACATAAGAGTCTAGAGTCAGTCTTAACGACAAGACAAGTGTTCTTAGGTAAGGCAGGATTCTTTATAATGCTTGGTATGTTGCAAGCACTCATTGTATCGGTTGGAGATTTGTTAATCCTAAAAGCAGGAGTTGAGTCACCTGTATTATTTGTACTTATAACGATTTTCTGTTCGATTATTTTCAACTCAATCGTATATACGTGCGTATCATTACTTGGTAACCCAGGTAAAGCAATTGCAATCGTATTGCTTGTATTACAAATTGCAGGTGGTGGAGGAACATTCCCAATTCAAACTACGCCACAATTTTTCCAAAACATTTCGCCATACTTACCATTTACGTATGCAATTGATTCATTACGTGAAACAGTAGGCGGTATTGTTCCGGAAATCCTAATTACAAAATTAATTATATTAACGTTATTTGGCATAGGATTCTTCGTTGTAGGTTTAATTTTAAAACCTGTAACAGATCCATTGATGAAGCGCGTATCTGAAAAAGTTGACCAAAGTAACGTTACAGAATAAAAATTAAATCCACACATTAGGGTTATAGCTCCTTAATGTGTGGATTTTTATGTTTTTAGACAGAAGAGATAGTAATTTCTGTCTTTTATGGGACGGGTGTTATCATTGCTATTATCCAGGATGACTTACTATAGCACTAATATTACCGACAAAGTGAATATCCTCGTCTTCCGTAGTTAAAATAAAGCTAGAACCTTTTTGGATGTCATAGTGCTTATCGTTTACTGTTAAAGTACCAGTACCATCGATAATAGTAACTAAGCAATAAGCATGTGGTTTATTGAATTTTAAATCTCCATGAATATCCCATTTATATACTGCAAAATATTGATTATCTACAAATTGAGTTACAGTGTGTGTGTCGATGTGAGTTGTTATAGGAGTAGTATTTGGTTCATGATTGCCTAATTCAATCACATCTTTACTTTGCTCTAAGTGCAAATCACGCAATTGACCATTTTGATCTCGTCTATCATAGTCATAAATACGGTATGTCGTATCGGATGATTGTTGTGTCTCTAAAATTAAAATACCCGAACCAATGGCATGGACAGTGCCAGCAGGAACATAATAAAAGTCACCGGGCTTAACAGGTATACGTTTGAAAAGACTGTCAAATTCATGATTATCAATCATGTCGATTAACGTCTGTTTATTATGTGCATGTACGCCATATATAATTTCAGCACCTGGGGCTGCATCTAAAATATACCAACATTCTGTTTTACCTAGTTCGCCTTCGTGTTTTAAAGCGTAGTCATCATCTGGATGAACTTGAACAGATAATTTATCATTGGCATCTAATACTTTAGTTAGCAGAGGGAAACTATCTCGTGAATCATTATCGAATAATTCACGATGTTGTGACCAAAGTTGATCTAGGGTCATATCCTTGTATGGACCATTGATAATTGTATTAGGACCATTTGGATGTGCAGAAATTGCCCAGCATTCACCAGTTGTTTCATTAGGGATATCATAGTTAAATGCTTTTAATGCATGACCGCCCCAAATTCTGTCTTTAAAAACGGGTTGTAAAAATAATGCCATAGTTAAAACTCCTCTATATTTTCATTAATAAGTTATAAATTTCTGTAGTACTGTTTGCATTAATTAGTGATTGGCGTGTCTCATCATTCATTAACGCTTTAGATAAGCGCTGAAGTATTTTTAAATGTGTATCCTGACTGTTGTTTGGTACGGCAATTAAGAATATCAATTGAGGTAGACTACCATCTAGACTCTCCCATTTAACACCATGATTATTTTTCATAACAGCTACAATCGGTTGTTTTACAACATCAGACTTTGCATGTGGAATGGCCACGTTCATGCCAATAGCTGTCGTAGACTCCATTTCACGTTCTAGGATTGCATTTTTTAAATGCGATGTGTGCTCTACATAACGGCAAATTTTAAGTTTATGAATCAACATATCAATTGCTTCGTTTCGAGACATGTCGTGATCAGTAATTATCATAGTTTGTTGATCAAAAACATGAGAAGGTTTATTGAGATCTGAATGTTTCGCGGTGTTATCTACATTGTCAACCTCTGTATCATGTTGTGTAATATCTGTATCATGAAGTTGCGTGTGTTGCGCTGGTGCATCTACTGCTATAACTGGTGTATTGCGTTTTAATAATAGTACAGTAGTCATTGTGACAAGACTACCTACTATCACTGCAAAGATAAACCATAATACATGATCAATACCACCTAATACAGCCACGATTGGACCTCCATGTGCGACTCTATCGCCGACACCACCAATGGCTGCAATGACTGATGCAATCATTGCACCAATGATGTTTGCAGGTATAATGCGCAATGGATCTTGGGCTGCGAAAGGAATAGCACCTTCAGTAATACCAAACAGTCCCATAGTGAAGGAAGCCTTACCCATTTCTCTTTCGGAATGATTGAATTTATACTTTTGAACAAACGTTGCTAAACCTAAACCGATTGGTGGTGTACATACAGCAACTGCGACCATACCCATAACGGCGTAATTACCTTCAGCAATAAGTGCTGAGCCAAATAAAAATGCTACTTTGTTTACTGGACCGCCCATATCGAAGGCAATCATCGCACCTATAATCATCGCAAGTATAATAATATTAGCACCTTGCATACTTTTTAACCAGGTTGTTAATGCCTCAAAAATATTAGAAATTGGTGCACCGATTAAAAATATAAATATCAATCCTACAACGACCGATGAAATAATGGGAATAATAATGATAGGCATAATTGGTGCCATTGCTTTTGGAACTTTAATATCTTTAATCCACTTTGCGATATAACCTGCTAAGAAACCAGCAACAATACCACCTAAAAATCCTGCGCCTGCATCACTGCCATAAAAACTACCGTCAGCAGCGATAGCGCCGCCAATCATACCAGGAACAAGACCGGGCTTGTCAGCGATACTAACAGCGATATATCCAGCTAGTATTGGAACCATAAATTTAAAGGCTAAACTACCAATGTTTTCAATGGATTTCCAAAATGAATCATCTGGGATGACTAATCCTTTTGATGTCGTTTCACCGCCTAGAGTCAGCGCGATGGCGATAAGGAGTCCACCAACTACGATAAAAGGAACCATAAACGATACACCGTTCATTAAATGTTGATACACCATTTGAATACCACTTTTAGACTTACCGCGATCTTTCGAATGATAATTTGTTTCAGATTGATAAATAGGCGCATCTTGATTAATGATACGTTGAATTAGACCTCTCGGATTATGAATCCCTTCGCGAACATTTTCATTAATCAACCGTTTACCAACAAATCGGGACAGATCAACTTGTTTATCAGCTGCAATTATGACACCGTCAGCTTCTTCGATGTCTTGCGTAGTTAAAACATTTTCAGCACCAACACCGCCCTGTGTCTCTACTTTAATATCCACACCCATTTCTTTTGCTACCTGCTCAAGCTTTTCTTGAGCCATATATGTATGTGCAATGCCATTTGGGCATGAGGTAATAGCTACAATTTTCATAAAATCATCTCCTTTTCTATATTGTAAGCGTATTCTCGATACTAAAAAAAAGAATAATTACCGTTACTAGTGGCAATTATTCTTGTAAGTATTCAAATAACTGTTGCTTTAAACTATGATCATCTAAACTACATAAATGGTTCACTGAATCATCATCCAAGTTAGCAATTAATTGCATCATTTGTTTTGTAAAAGCTTTGTCTTTATGCGAAATCGCTAAGAAAAAGACAAGTTTGACATCGTGTTGTCGCCAAGGAAAAACATCTTTTGTGCGAAAAATAAGCACATGTGATTGTAAAACTTTTTCAGGATCTCCATGAGGAATCGCCATAAAATTACCTATGTATGTAGAAGATGATTTCTCACGCTCTAAAGCTGATTCGATATATCCTTCTACAATCGCATGATGTGCTTGTAATATTTTTTGAGCTTCTTCAAAAATTTGCACAGTATGCCGTGATTTTTGTTCAGTATTTACGACAAGGAAATTGACAGTGTCCATATGATGATGTGCTTGAACTGGATTTTGCTTTTGCTTCACAACGAGTCTGATTTTGTGACGGTCATCTTCAGAAAATAATGGTGCAACCTTGATAGTCGTTAGGTGCTTAGGAAGTATGTTTAGCGTTTGTTTTGGAATATCATGGGTCGTTATTAATAAATCTACATTGTCAAAGTGATAGTGTGTTATATTTTCTAGTTTAATCGTATTTATCACTGACAACTCTTCGGATAAGTTATTTATTTTAGTTTCTAAAAAATTCGACACACCTAGACCATAATAACAAGCAATGACTACATTTAATTGTGTTTTGGTACGACGCTCGATGGCAGCTTGAAAATGAATTGTTAAAAATGCAATTTCATCTTCGCTCATCTCTATATCAGTATCAATTGCTAATTTATCAATCGCTTCAAAAAGTGTGTTAAACACAAAGGGATAGAGTTTTTTAATCTCTATAACTAAAGGATTGTTTAAATAAATGTTTTGAGTGATACGTAAATATGCTTTACTAAAATGATTATATAAATTTTGTTGTAAAATCGAATCTTCATTGAAAGGTATATGAATACGTTGCTGCATCAATTCGATTAAGCGATCAATATAACTTTGTATAAATATACGTTCTATGCCAATATCGAGTTTATTAAAATGATAAGCAATAAAGAATGAAAACATATTGATTACTTTTTCGTTCAAGTCATAACCTAATCTTTCGTTGATTTGCTTAATGCAAGATTGAGATATCAATTTTGAATCGTGGTTTAACGTGTCTAGCTCACTTAAAGATTGCTTACGTTTAATGATTAAAATGAGATGAATTAAAAGCTGTTGTATTTGAATATCAGTTGTTTCAATACTATGTTGTTGAAGTGTCTCTTGTATAATATGCGAAATCATCCTTTGGTGTGAATCAGGTAATTCATTTAAAATTAGGTCTTCAACATGTACATGCCCTGATGATAATTGATTTAAATGGATGATGGCATTAGTGATATCATTATCTGTTCCATCGACCACAATACCTTGTTTTTTCTTGATTGTTAAAGCGATATTAAATTTTTGACACCATTGTTGAATTCGAACGAAATAGTCGTTGAGCACAGTTTTAGATAATAGATAATCTTGCTCTAGTTGTTGCAATGTCTGCGATTTATTGTGCATTAGCAGTTGATACGCCATAGATAATAATAGTTTTTCTTTATATGATTGAATATGCGTGTAACGTTCAGTTATCGTTTCTAAGGTATACTGCGATGTATTTAATTGATATCCTTTAGATTTAATACTAACGATGATATCATCCATAAAATTGCTATTGATAACATGAATATCATTGCGAACTGTGCGGTTTGAAACATTGACATGTTCAGCAATTTCATTAGAACTAATGTGCTTTGATGGATTTTTAATAAAAAACTGGAGTAGTTTTAAGTGTCTATCAAGCATTTAACATGTACCTCCTTTCTAAATTTTCCGTGTAAGCGTTTTTAAAGGTGTATTAATATTATTAAACATGAGAGCTTATACATACGTCAATGACATTAAAGCGAACTTTTATATGAATTTAACAGAGTGCGAATTATGCAAATAAAGAACAGCAGTAAGATATTTCAAATAGAAAAATATCATATTGCTGTTCTTCTGAATTTATGTACCTGATACTTGTGGACGTATCAGGTAAATGATTAATTTTTAGGTGATTGTGCTTGAGGTGTTTGTTTAGAAGACGTATTGGTATTATTTGATTTATTAGCAGGTGGTGTGTTCTGTTGTTGATTATTTTGGTTGTTTGTTGACGATTGACTACCACCATCGTGAGTATTATTTTTATTTGAATTTGAGTCTTTTGGCTGAGCTGGTTGCGTATTCGATGGTGCTGTTGAATGGTTGTTAGGAACATTTGACTGTGAAGATGGTTGATTGTCATTAGTAACGTTATTGCCATTATTTTGATTTTTATCTGCTTTGTCTGCACTATCATCTTGTTGATCATTTTCTTCGGTTTCTGTCTTTTTATGCGTAGCTTTATTTTCTTGTTCTTGGTTATTACTTGATGATGTAGAATGATTTATTGCAGCATAAATTGCGAACCCAAGTGCTCCGATTAATACGATAATTACGATGGTAATAAGAAGTTTTTTCAAATATAACGCCTCCATGTTAATGAAAAGTAGTTGATACGTGAAGCTAAATAATTTATTTCAATATTGCCATAATCATTTTAAAAAAATAAATATTAGAAAAGTAGGCGATATTAATATTTTCATTGTTTTTTGTGTACTTCAATTAGTATAACAAAACTGTTATGTATTTATAAATATAATCATTAGTATTTTTATGGCTGAAAAAGTTATAATAAAAGTGTAAGGAATAAAATATTTGTATGGAAAAGAGAGATAATTATGAATAAAACCAGTAAAGTTTGTGTAGCAGCAACATTAGCATTGGGCACACTGATTGGAGTAACAGTTGTTGAAAATTCGGCGCCAACAAGTAAACAGGCACAGGCAGCAATAACCCCATATTATACTTATAATGGTTATATTGGTAATAATGCTAATTTTATTCTGGATAAGAATTTTATTAACGCGATTAAGTATGATAATGTGAAATTCAATGGTATTAAATTAGCTAAAACGAATACGATAAAAAAAGTAGAGAAATATGATCAAACTTTTAAAGGTGTTTCTGCAAAAGGAAACGAAGCAAGTCAATTGCAATTTGTAGTTAAAAATAATATTTCATTAAAAGATATCCAAAAAGCTTATGGCAAGGACTTGAAAAAAGAAAATGGTAAAACAAAGGAAGCTGATAGCGGTATTTTTTACTATCAAAATGCTAAAAAGACATTAGGCATCTGGTTTGTCGTTGATCATAATAGAGTTGTCGAAGTAACAGTTGGACATACACCATACAAAACAAGTAAATAAAATAATGGCATATTAAGGCTAGAGTGTGAGGAGAGATACCGCATTCTAGTCTTTTTTATTAAATAATAACGATTATTGCGTCTTACATAGTTGTTTGAAATTGATAAAAATGTTTATTTGATCATGATTATTTAAATAGTTATTTCACATATTTCAAGCATTGATTAAGTATATAGAGCACTATTTTGTATTTGTTAATATTTTCACAAAAATAAAGCCTTGATAAATTTTAAAATATAATTAAGCTCAATTTTTAAAATTTTATTTAGCTACAGATAACATTTTTAAAAAAGAAAAGAATCAATAAATAAAATCAACGAACAAAAAGTATAGAAATAAATAGAAATAATCATTTACTTTTCTGAAAAATTAAATTAATATTTTATTTATAAGCTGTTTTTAAGATTTCAGGAGGAATGAAATGTGAGGAAATTTTCAAGATATGCATTTACAAGTATGGCAGCATTAACCTTGTTGAGCACTTTATCACCAGCAGCATTAGCGATTGATTCAAAAAATAAACCAGCTAATTCTGATATTAAATTTGAGGTGACTCAAAAGAGTGATGCGGTCAAAGCATTAAAAGAATTGCCTAAATCCGAAAATGTAAAAAATATTTATCAAGATTACGCTGTTACTGATGTAAAAACTGATAAAAAAGGATTTACGCATTATACATTGCAACCGAGTGTTGATGGTGTTCATGCACCTGACAAAGAAGTGAAAGTACACGCAGACAAATCAGGAAAAGTCGTTTTAATCAATGGGGATACTGATGCGAAGAAAGTAAAGCCAACGAATAAAGTGACATTAAGTAAAGATGACGCAGCCGACAAAGCATTTAAAGCAGTTAAGATTGATAAGAATAAAGCGAAAAATCTTAAAGATAAAGTCATTAAAGAAAACAAAGTTGAAATCGATGGTGACAGTAATAAATACGTTTATAATGTTGAGTTAATTACAGTGACACCAGAAATTTCACATTGGAAAGTTAAAATTGATGCTCAAACTGGCGAAATTTTAGAAAAAATGAACTTAGTTAAAGAAGCTGCAGAAACTGGTAAAGGAAAAGGTGTACTTGGCGATACAAAAGATATCAATATCAATAGTATTGACGGTGGATTTAGCCTAGAAGATTTAACGCATCAAGGTAAATTATCAGCATTTAGCTTTAATGATCAAACAGGTCAAGCAACATTGATTACTAATGAAGATGAAAACTTCGTAAAAGATGAGCAACGTGCTGGCGTAGATGCAAATTATTACGCTAAACAAACATATGATTATTACAAAGACACATTTGGTCGTGAATCATATGACAACCAAGGTAGTCCAATTGTTTCATTAACGCATGTTAATAACTACGGTGGTCAAGATAACAGAAATAATGCCGCATGGATCGGTGACAAAATGATCTATGGTGATGGTGATGGTCGCACATTCACAAGTTTATCGGGTGCAAATGACGTAGTAGCACACGAATTAACACACGGTGTGACACAAGAGACAGCGAACTTAGAATATAAGGACCAGTCAGGCGCTCTAAATGAAAGCTTTTCAGATGTTTTTGGATACTTTGTAGATGACGAGGATTTCTTAATGGGTGAAGATGTCTACACACCTGGAAAAGAGGGAGACGCTTTACGCAGCATGTCAAACCCAGAACAATTTGGTCAACCAGCTCATATGAAAGACTATGTATTCACTGAAAAAGATAATGGTGGCGTACATACGAATTCTGGAATTCCAAATAAAGCAGCTTATAACGTGATTCAAGCAATAGGGAAATCTAAATCAGAACAAATTTACTACCGAGCATTAACGGAATACTTAACAAGTAATTCAAACTTCAAAGATTGTAAAGATGCATTATACCAAGCGGCTAAAGATTTATATGACGAGCAAACAGCTGAACAGGTGTATGAAGCATGGAATGAAGTAGGCGTGGAGTAAAAATATATAAACAAGAAGAAGTAATGTTAAACACTTATAAATAATTAAATTTTAAATACAGCTTATATATGGGGTATACCTACATTGATAATTGACTTTGTAGGTATACCCTCTCTTTGTAATTAGATGAGAGGAGTGTGAGGGTTGTCTGCCGAAAGACTACTCGGCAGTCTAAAATCATTACAAGTAGTAGATATGTGATAATTAAATGCTGACTTAGAATACAAAATTCATTTTAAAAGTTGTCACAAAAAATTTACATGTATTTTTATTATCTTTTGCAAAACAAAGTGTTAAATTATAAATGAAACATGCATGAATTTATTTTTTAATACAAGAAACGTAACTACCAAAGGAGTTTACAATATGAAGAAAAGTAAACGATTAGAAATTGTTTCTACAATAGTTAAAAAGCATAAGATTTATAAAAAAGAACAAATCATTTCATATATTGAAGAATATTTTGGTGTAAGATATAGTGCAACAACAATTGCTAAAGACTTGAAGGAACTAAATATATATCGTGTCCCTATCGATTGTGAGACATGGATTTATAAAGCTATTAATAATCAAACAGAACAAGAGATGAGAGAAAAGTTTAGACACTATTGTGAACATGAAGTTCTAAGTTCAATCATCAATGGTTCATACATTATCGTCAAAACCTCACCTGGTTTCGCCCAAGGCATAAACTATTTTATCGATCAGCTAAATATAGAAGAGATATTAGGTACGGTGAGTGGAAATGACACTACATTAATCTTAACTGCCTCAAATGATATGGCAGAATACGTATATGCAAAATTATTTAAATAGACATGTATCAAATGAATAATAAAAATTTGTTTCGTATCACGTGTACTCAAGTTAGTTACCAAATATTAACTTGTGTACGCGTTTTTTTATGGAAAGAAAGAATTCATAGTCATTCAATTGACTGTATAAAAAACTTTATACAACATGTTTTTATGGGTATTTTTGAATAAAAAATGTATATTTTGACCCAAAATACCTTTATTTATGTATAAAAATCCATTATTATGTATTGTATAACAAAAAGATATGAAATTTTCGACTTTCTTTATGTGAATATAATCACATGTAAGCGTTTGAAGATTGTCTATACTCTAAATGAATTCAAAGATAAAAGGAGGAAATAGACATGACAGATGGTCCAATTAAAGTAAATAGCGAAATTGGAGCTTTAAAAACTGTGTTACTTAAGCGTCCTGGAAAAGAATTAGAAAATTTAGTACCTGATTATTTAGATGGATTACTATTTGATGATATTCCATATTTAGAAGTAGCTCAAAAAGAGCATGACCATTTTGCGCAGGTGCTAAGAGAAGAGGGTGTTGAAGTACTTTACCTTGAGAAGTTAGCAGCTGAAAGTATTGAAAATCCTCAAGTAAGAAGTGAATTTATTGATGATGTATTAGCAGAGTCTAAAAAAACAATATTAGGTCATGAAGAAGAAATTAAGGCATTATTTGCGACACTTTCTAATCAAGAACTTGTAGATAAAATAATGTCAGGGGTACGTAAGGAAGAAATTAATCCGAAATGTACACATCTAGTAGAGTATATGGATGATAAGTATCCATTCTATTTAGATCCAATGCCAAACCTTTATTTTACTAGAGATCCACAAGCCTCAATAGGACACGGTATAACAATCAATCGGATGTTCTGGAGAGCACGACGACGAGAATCAATATTTATTCAATATATTGTAAAGCATCATCCTAGATTTAAAGATGCGAATATTCCAATCTGGTTAGATCGAGATTGCCCATTCAATATTGAAGGCGGCGATGAACTTGTTTTATCTAAAGATGTCTTGGCTATAGGCGTTTCAGAACGTACATCTGCACAAGCTATTGAAAAGTTAGCGCGACGTATTTTTGAAAATCCGCAGGCGACGTTTAAAAAAGTAGTAGCAATTGAAATTCCAACTAGTCGAACTTTTATGCACTTAGATACAGTATTTACAATGATAGATTATGACAAATTTACAATGCATTCAGCCATTTTAAAGGCAGAAGGCAATATGAATATATTTATTATTGAATATGATGACGTAAATAAAGATATTGCCATCAAACAATCTAGTCATTTAAAAGATACTTTAGAAGACGTACTAGGTATAGATGATATCCAATTCATTCCAACAGGAAATGGTGATGTCATTGATGGTGCTAGAGAGCAATGGAATGATGGCTCAAATACATTATGTATAAGACCAGGCGTTGTAGTGACTTACGATAGAAACTATGTATCGAATGATTTATTGAGACAAAAAGGCATTAAAGTCATTGAAATATCTGGTAGCGAGTTGGTACGTGGACGTGGGGGCCCTAGATGTATGAGTCAACCATTATTCAGAGAAGACATTTAACGTAATAAATTATAGAAACGAGGGTGAAAATAATGACAGAAATTCAAAAACCGTATGATTTAAAAGGCAGATCATTATTAAAAGAAAGTGATTTTACCAAAGCAGAATTCGAAGGACTTATTGATTTTGCAATTACATTAAAAGAGTATAAGAAAAACGGTATTAAGCATCACTACTTATCTGGAAAAAATATTGCACTACTATTCGAAAAGAATTCGACGAGAACGCGTGCTGCGTTTACAGTTGCGTCTATTGATTTAGGTGCGCATCCAGAATTTTTAGGAAAAAATGATATTCAATTAGGCAAAAAAGAATCTGTAGAGGATACTGCGAAAGTATTAGGTAGAATGTTCGATGGTATTGAATTCCGTGGTTTTTCACAACAAGCTGTTGAAGATTTAGCGAAGTTCTCTGGTGTACCGGTGTGGAATGGATTAACAGACGATTGGCATCCTACACAAATGTTAGCTGATTTTATGACAATAAAAGAGAATTTTGGATATCTAGAAGGAATAAACTTAACTTACGTTGGAGATGGACGTAATAATATTGCGCATTCATTAATGGTAGCAGGTGCTATGTTAGGTGTTAATGTAAGAATTTGTACACCTAAATCATTAAATCCAAAAGAGGCATATGTTGATATTGCAAAAGAAAAAGCGAGTCAATATGGTGGTTCAGTCATGATTACGGATAATATTGCAGAAGCAGTTGAAAATACAGATGCTATATATACAGATGTTTGGGTATCGATGGGTGAAGAAAGTGAATTTGAACAACGTATTAATTTATTAAAAGACTATCAAGTGAATCAACAGATGTTTGATTTAACAGGTAAAGATTCAACGATATTCTTACATTGTTTACCAGCATTCCATGATACAAATACACTTTATGGACAAGAAATTTATGAAAAATATGGATTAGCTGAAATGGAAGTTACAGACCAAATCTTTAGAAGTGAACATTCAAAAGTGTTTGATCAAGCTGAAAATAGAATGCATACAATTAAGGCAGTAATGGCAGCAACATTGGGGAGTTAATCACTAAATGGAACGATATGAATATGATGTGTCTGATGATATAAGTGTCATGTACAGACACCTCATATTGGTATTAAAGGAGAAATGAATATGAACGAATCAGGAGATAACAAACTCAGTAAATCTTCTTTAATTGGACTAGTTATAGGATCCATGATTGGTGGCGGTGCGTTCAATATAATGTCTGATATGGGCGGTAAAGCCGGTGGATTAGCCATTATTATTGGTTGGATTATTACAGCTATAGGAATGATTTCATTAGCGTTCGTATTTCAAAATTTAACCAATGAACGGCCGGAGCTAGACGGTGGTATTTATAGTTATGCTCAAGCAGGATTTGGCGATTTTGTAGGATTTATCAGTGCTTGGGGATATTGGTTCTCAGCGTTTTTAGGCAATGTTGCCTATGCAACACTATTGATGTCAGCAGTAGGTAACTTTTTCCCGATTTTTAAAGGAGGCAACACATTACCAAGTATTATTGTCGCCTCGTTACTACTCTGGGGTGTCCATTTCTTGATTTTAAAAGGCGTTGAAACAGCAGCATTTATCAATAGTATTGTTACTGTTGCAAAGTTAATACCGATTTTACTTGTAATCATATGCATGATAATTGCATTCAATTTTGACACTTTTAAAACAGGCTTTTTCAGTATGACGTCAGAGGGTGTATTGCCATTTAGTTGGGCGAGCACAATGAGCCAAGTTAAAAGTACGATGCTAGTGACAGTTTGGGTGTTTATCGGTATCGAAGGTGCAGTAATTTTTTCTAGTAGAGCTAAAAATAAAAAAGATGTAGGTAGTGCCACGGTTATAGGACTTATATCAGTTTTAATTATCTATTTCTTATTAACTGTATTAGCTCAAGGCGTGATTTTGCAAAATCATATTTCGCAATTAGATTCGCCAAGTATGGCACAGGTGCTTGCAACTATTGTAGGTGGTTGGGGATCTACACTTGTAAATATTGGTTTAATTATTTCGGTACTAGGTGCATGGTTAGGATGGACACTGCTTGCTGGTGAATTACCTTTCATTGTTGCAAAAGATGGATTATTTCCAAAATGGTTTGCTAAAGAAAATAAAAATGGAGCACCTGTAAATGCACTGCTTATTACCAATATATTAGTACAATTATTTTTAATAAGTATGCTATTTACACAGAGTGCGTATCAATTTGCATTTTCACTAGCATCAAGTGCTATTTTATACCCTTACATGTTCAGTGCATTTTACCAAGTTAAATACACTTTAGAGCATCGACAGCAAGCAACTACTAAACAATGGACGATTGGTATCATAGCCTCAATTTATGCTATATGGCTTATATATGCAGCAGGTATCAATTACTTATTATTGACGATGTTACTTTATATTCCAGCTCTTCTTGTTTATACAATCGTTCAAAAGAATAATCAGACACGTTTGATTAAATCAGACTATATTCTTTTTATGATTATTATCGTACTTGCAGTTATCGGGTTAATTAAGTTATTGATGGGAACGATAAATGTTTTTTAAAAGGAGCGACAAAAATATGAAAGAGAAAATTGTCATTGCATTAGGCGGTAATGCGATACAGACAACAGAAGCAACAGCTGAAGCACAACAAACAGCTATTAGATGTGCGATGCAAAACCTTAAACCTTTATTTGATTCACCAGCGCGTATTGTCATTTCACATGGTAATGGTCCACAAATTGGAAGTTTATTAATCCAACAAGCTAAATCGAACAGTGACACAACGCCGGCAATGCCATTGGATACTTGTGGTGCAATGTCACAGGGTATGATAGGCTATTGGTTGGAAACTGAAATCAATCGCATTTTAACTGAAATGAATAGTGATAGAACTGTAGGCACAATCGTTACACGTGTGGAAGTAGATAAAGATGATCCACGATTTGATAACCCAACTAAACCAATTGGTCCTTTTTATACGAAAGAAGAAGTTGAAGAATTACAAAAAGAACAGCCAGACTCAGTCTTTAAAGAAGATGCAGGACGTGGTTATAGAAAAGTAGTTGCGTCACCACTACCTCAATCTATACTAGAACACCAGTTAATTCGAACTTTAGCAGACGGTAAAAATATTGTCATTGCATGCGGTGGTGGCGGTATTCCAGTTATAAAAAAAGAAAATACCTATGAAGGTGTTGAAGCGGTTATAGATAAAGATTTTGCTAGTGAGAAATTAGCAACGCTGATTGAAGCAGATACCTTAATGATTCTTACGAATGTAGAAAATGTATTTATTAACTTTAATGAACCTAATCAACAACAAATCGATGATATTGATGTAGCAACACTGAAAAAATACGCGGCACAAGGTAAGTTTGTGGAAGGATCGATGTTGCCAAAAATAGAAGCTGCGATACGATTTGTTGAAAGTGGGGAAAACAAAAAAGTTATCATTACCAATTTAGAGCAGGCATACGAAGCTTTGATTGGTAATAAAGGTACACACATTCACATGTAGCACTTTATCACGCGACAAAACATTAAATATGTTTCTCCGTTGATTCAAATGAAAAAGTTGTCTGCTGACACTTTGCAAGGTTTGAAGGAGTTTAACTTATGACAGAAAACTTTATTTTGGGTAGAAATAATAAATTAGAACATGAACTAAAGGCATTAGCAGATTACATTAATATCCCATATAGTATATTACAACCATATCAAAGTGAATGTTTTGTCAGACATTATACGAAAGGCCAAGTTATTTATTTTTCGCCACAAGAAAGTAGCAATATTTACTTTTTAATTGAAGGTAACATTATTAGAGAACATTACAATCAAAATGGAGATGTATATCGTTATTTTAATAAAGAGCAAGTATTATTTCCAATCAGTAACTTATTTCATCCGAAAGAGGTTAACGAATTGTGTACAGCATTAACCGATTGTACAGTTCTTGGATTGCCTAGAGAATTGATGGCCTTTTTGTGCAAAGCTAATGATGATATATTTTTGACACTTTTTGCATTAATAAATGATAATGAGCAGCAACACATGAACTATAACATGGCATTAACAAGTAAATTTGCTAAAGATCGAATTATCAAATTGATATGCCATCTATGTCAGACAGTAGGATACGATCAAGATGAATTTTATGAAATCAAACAGTTTTTAACTATTCAACTCATGAGTGATATGGCTGGGATTTCCCGGGAAACAGCTGGTCATATTATTCATGAACTTAAAGATGAAAAACTTGTTGTTAAAGATCATAAAAATTGGTTAGTAAGCAAACATTTATTCAATGATGTATGTGTTTAATATACAATGTAAAATGAATAAGTTGAACATGAGGTCTAACGTACATTTATACGTTAGGCCTTTTTTGCTAGCATGATGAATAATTTAAAATGTTAGTTAAATTTGATTGTTGAAATTACAGTAAAATTTAAGGTGATGAAAAATTTAGAACTTCTAAGTTTTTGAAAAGTAAAAAATTTGTAATAGTGTAAAAATAGTATATTGATTTTTGCTAGTTAACAGAAAATTTTAAGTTATATAAATAGGAAGAAAACAAATTTTACGTAATTTTTTTCGAAAAGCAATTGATATAATTCTTATTTCATTATACAATTTAGACTAATCTAGAAATTGAAATGGAGTAATATTTTTGAAAAAAAGAATTGATTATTTGTCGAATAAGCAGAATAAGTATTCGATTAGACGTTTTACAGTAGGTACCACATCAGTAATAGTAGGGGCAACTATACTATTTGGGATAGGCAATCATCAAGCACAAGCTTCAGAACAATCGAACGATACAACGCAATCTTCGAAAAATAATGCAAGTGCAGATTCCGAAAAAAACAATATGATAGAAACACCTCAATTAAATACAACTGCTAATGATACATCTGATATTAGTGCAAACACAAACAGTGCGAATGTAGATAGCACAACAAAACCAATGTCTACACAAACGAGCAATACCACTACAACAGAGCCAGCTTCAACAAATGAAACACCTCAACCGACGGCAATTAAAAATCAAGCAACTGCTGCAAAAATGCAAGATCAAACTGTTCCTCAAGAAGCAAATTCTCAAGTAGATAATAAAACAACGAATGATGCTAATAGCATAGCGACAAACAGTGAGCTTAAAAATCCTCAAACATTAGATTTACCACAATCATCACCACAAACGATTTCCAATGCGCAAAGAACTAGTAAACCAAGTGTTAGAACGAGAGCTGTACGTAGTTTAGCTGTTGCTGAACCGGTAGTAAATGCTGCTGATGCTAAAGGTACAAATGTAAATGGTCAAGTTACGGCAAGTGATTTCAAGTTAGAAAAGACTACATTTGACCCTAACCAAAGTGGTAACACATTTATGGCGGTAAATTTTAAAGTGGCAGGGAAAGTGAAATCAGGGGATTATTTTACAGCGAAGTTACCAGATAGTTTAACTGGTAATGGAGACGTGGATTACTCTAATTCAAATAATACGATGCCAATTGCAGATATTAAAAGTACGAATGGCGATGTTGTAGCTAAAGCAACATATGATATCTTGACTAAGACGTATACATTTGTCTTTACAGATTATGTAAATAATAAAGAAAATATTAACGGACAATTTTCATTACCTTTATTTACAGACCGAGCAAAGGCACCTAAATCAGGAACATATGATGCGAATATTAATATTGCGGATGAAATGTTTAATAATAAAATTACTTATAACTATAGTTCGCCAATTGCAGGAATTGATAAACCAAATGGCGCGAACATTTCTTCTCAAATTATTGGTGTAGATACAGCTTCAGGTCAAAACACATACAAGCAAACAGTATTTGTTAACCCTAAGCAACGAGTTTTAGGTAATACGTGGGTGTATATTAAAGGTTACCAAGATAAAATCGAAGAAAGTAGCGGTAAAGTAAGTGCTAAAGATACAAAACTGAGAATTTTTGAAGTGAATGATACATCTAAATTATCAGATAGCTACTATGCGGACCCAAATGACTCTAACCTTAAAGAAGTAACGAATGAGTTTAAGGATAAAATCACTTATAAATACCAAAATGTAGCAAGTATTAATTTTGGCGATATTACTAAAACGTATGTTGTATTAGTGGAAGGTCACTATGATAATACTGGTAAAAACTTGAAAACACAGGTTATTCAAGAAAATATTGACCCAGCGACAGGTAAAGACTACAGTATTTTCGGTTGGAATAATGAGAATGTTGTACGTTATGGTGGTGGAAGTGCTGATGGTGATTCAGCAGTAAATCCGAAAGACCCAACTCCAGGGCCACCGGTTGACCCAGAACCAAGTCCAGATCCAGAACCGAAGCCAACGCCAGATCCAGAACCAAGTCCAGACCCAGATCCAGATCCGGATTCAGATTCAGACAGTGACTCAGGCTCAGACAGCGACTCAGGTTCAGATAGCGATTCGGATTCAGATAGCGATTCAGACTCAGATAGCGACTCAGATTCGGACAGCGATTCAGATTCGGACAGCGATTCAGACTCAGATAGCGACTCAGATTCAGATAGCAACTCGGATTCAGACAGTGACTCAGAATCAGACAGTGATTCAGAATCAGACAGCGATTCAGAATCAGACAGTGACTCAGATTCAGATAGCGATTCAGAATCAGATAGCGACTCAGATTCAGATAGTGAGTCAGACTCAGACAGCGACTCGGATTCAGATAGCGACTCAGATTCAGATAGCGATTCGGATTCAGACAGTGATTCAGAATCAGATAGCGACTCAGACTCAGACAGTGAGTCAGATTCAGATAGCGATTCAGAATCAGATAGCGACTCAGATTCAGATAGTGAGTCAGATTCAGATAGCGATTCAGACTCAGACAGCGATTCAGATTCAGACAGCGATTCAGACTCAGACAGCGATTCAGACTCAGACAGCGACTCAGAATCAGATAGCGATTCAGAATCAGATAGCGATTCAGATTCAGACAGCGACTCAGAATCAGACAGTGAGTCAGATTCAGATAGCGATTCAGAATCAGATAGCGACTCAGATTCAGATAGTGAGTCAGATTCAGACAGTGACTCGGACTCAGATAGCGACTCAGACTCAGACAGCGACTCAGACTCAGATAGCGATTCAGACTCAGACAGCGACTCAGATTCAGATAGCGATTCAGACTCAGACAGCGATTCAGACTCAGATAGCGATTCAGACTCAGACAGTGATTCAGAATCAGACAGCGACTCAGACTCAGATAGCGATTCAGATTCAGATAGCGACTCGGATTCAGATAGCGATTCGGACTCAGATAGTGACTCAGACTCAGATAGCGACTCAGACTCAGACAGCGACTCAGACTCAGATAGCGATTCGGACTCAGATAGCGACTCCGATTCAAGAGTTACACCACCAAATAATGAACAGAAAGCACCATCAAATCCTAAAGGTGAAGTAAACCATTCTAATAAGGTATCAAAACAACACAAAACTGATGCTTTACCAGAAACAGGAGATAAGAGCGAAAACACAAATGCAACTTTATTTGGTGCAATGATGGCATTATTAGGATCATTACTATTGTTTAGAAAACGCAAGCAAGATCATAAAGAAAAAGCGTAAATACTTTTTTAGGCCGAATACATTTGTATTCGGTTTTTTTTGTTGAAAATGATTTTAAAGTGAATTGATTAAGCGTAAAATGTTGATAAAGTAGAATTAGAAAGGGGTCATGACGTATGGCTTATATTTCATTAAACTATCATTCACCAACAATTGGTATGCATCAAAATTTGACAGTCATTTTACCGGAAGATCAAAGCTTCTTTAATAACGATACAACTGCTAAACCATTAAAAACTTTAATGTTGTTACATGGATTATCAAGTGATGAAACGACATATATGAGATATACAAGCATAGAAAGGTATGCGAATGAACACAAATTAGCTGTGATTATGCCCAATGTAGATCATAGCGCATATGCTAACATGGCATATGGTCATAGCTATTATGATTATATTTTGGAAGTATATGATTATGTTCATCAAATATTTCCACTTTCCAAAAAGCGTGATGACAATTTTATAGCAGGTCACTCTATGGGAGGATATGGCACAATTAAATTTGCATTAACACAAGGGGATAAATTTGCCAAAGCTGTACCATTATCTGCTGTGTTTGAAGCGCAAAATTTAATGGATCTAGAGTGGAATGATTTTTCAAAAGAGGCCATAATTGGCAATCTTTCAAGTGTTAAAGAAACTGAACATGATCCGTATTACTTGCTAGACAAAGCTGTAGCTGAAGATAAACAAATTCCAAAATTGCTCATTATGTGTGGTAAACAAGACTTTTTATATCAAGACAACTTAGATTTTATCGATTATTTATCACGCAAAAATGTTCCTTATCAATTTGAAGATGGACCAGGAGATCATGATTATGCATATTGGGATCAAGCGATTAAGCGTGCTATAACATGGATGGTGAATGATTAATTATTTCTTGGAAAATATGTGGCTGCATTAAATACACAGAGTGAGAGATACAAACTATTTACGCACGACTAACATTTCTAAGTGTTTAAATTATTTTTGTATTAATATGATTGGCGCAATTTGCTGATACACAAAAATGTTTCTCGTGAAACTTAGATTTAGCTTATAGTTTTATCATCATTTGTATGACTTACATTATAAATTTTATTATAATGAGGTTAACGCTTTGAAAGGAGTCATCATCATGTCGACCAATAAAAACGATTATGAGCATATGTTGTTTTATTTTGCATATAAAACCTTTATTACTACCGCTGATGAAATTATAGAGAAGTATGGTATGAGTCGTCAGCATCATCGTTTTTTGTTTTTTATCAATAAATTACCTGGTATTACTATTAAATCATTACTAGAAATATTAGAAATTTCTAAACAAGGATCACATGCAACACTTCAAAAATTAAAAGAGCAAGGTCTCATTATTGAAAAAGTTTTAGAGACTGATCGACGTGTCAAAAAATTATATTCGACGGATAAAGGCGATCAACTCATTGCTGAATTGAACAAGGCGCAAGATGAATTATTGCAAAATATATATCAACAAGTCGGTTCGGATTGGTATGATGTGATGGAAGCATTGGCTAAAGGGCGACCTGGCTTTGATTTTATTAAGCATTTGAAAGATGAAAAAGAAAGCTAGCATCAGAAATGTTAAAAATCTTCGCATTCTTAAATTTAAAAAATATGTCAAAAAGTGTATAATAAAAACATATAATTTAATTGAACTCAGTTTCAACACATCTTAGAAAGGAGTTTGAATGATGAAAAAATTAGCAGTTATTTTAACATTAGTTGGCGGTTTATACTTCGCATTTAAAAAATACCAAGAACGTGTTAACCAAGCACCTAACATTGAGTACTAAATTAAACCATAAAAAATTCCCGAACACCTTGTTATAGTGCTCGGGAATTTTTTTATGCTTTACTTGAATATATCAAATATTATTTTTGCGCTTTCTGTATTTTCGATATTACCACTAAATGATTCTGATCTAGGTCCATAAGCGTAGGTATTAACATCTTCGCCTGTATGTCCATCGGAAGTCCACCCTGTATAAGATTTATCATTTACTGGCTTTTGAATAGCGTGTTGTAGGGCTTTTGTTTGCGTTTCTACTTCTGCGGATTTTTCGCCTTTTTCTTTTTTAAGTAGTCTTTTTAGCTTTTTATTCTCTTTTTTAACCTTTTTCATATCATCTTGTGAAAATTCAAATCCATAACCTTCATTAATAACTTTTTCAGGGTCTTCACCTTTAGCCATTTTTTCTGTCATATATGATCCAGAGTGTTTCATAGATTTAATCGGTTGAGGATTCCATTCGTATCCTTTATCTTTACCAATTGTTAGACCACCAGTAGAGTGATCTGCTGTTGCAACGACAAGTGTATCTTTATGTTTCTTAGCATATTGAATGGCGTCATCGAATGCTTTTTCAAAACCTTCCATTTCAGACATAACGCCTGTAATATCGTTGGAATGCGCTGATTTATCTATAGAAGCACCTTCGACCATTAAAAAGAATCCTTTTTTATTACGCTCAAGCTTACTAAGTGCACTTTGTTGCATATCAGCTAATGATGGTTCATCTTTAGAAGCATCTATTGCAAGTGGCATATTTTTATCTGCAAACAAACCAAGAACTTTATCTTTATCAGATTTTGATAACTCCTTACTGTTCGTGGCAAGGTCGTAACCATCATTTTTGAATTTTTTATCTAAATTGCCATTACTTTTACCGAAATATTTAGCGCCGCCGCCTAATAAAACATCAACTTTATGCTTTCCGTTGATTTTATCTTTATAAAATTGTTTAGCGATTTCGTTTTTATCATCTCTAGAAGTCACGTGTGCAGCATATGCTGCTGGTGTTGCATCTGTTAATTCAGCTGTTGAAACAAGACCAGTCGACTTACCTTTTTCTTTTGCACGTTCAAGCACTGTCTTTACTTTCTGCTTGTTACTGTCAACACCGATGGCACCATTATATGTCTTATGGCCAGAACTAAAGGCTGTTCCGCCAGCTGCAGAATCAGTAATATTCTGTTTTGGGTCATTTGAATATGTACGATTTGTGCCTTTTAAATATGAATCAAAAGCAGTAGGGGTCATTTCTTTGGTATGCGAATCATTTTTATAATAACGATAAGCTGTGTTAAATGATGGACCCATGCCATCGCCAACTAAAAAGATAACATTTTTTGGATTTTTAGTATTACCAACCGCGAAACTTTCATCTTTAGAACTTTTATCGGATTGCGCAATTGCAGGTGTGACAGAACTAAAAACCGTTGACACGATAATAAGGTTAGCAACTGCAAATTTTGTGGCTTTTTTAACTGATAACATAAGACATCCTCCTGAGTATATGACTATGTCTTCAGTGTAAAAGAGGAATTTTGAGCAATTATGTAGTTTTAGTTAAAAATATGTAAACAGAGTGATTTAGAATAACAAAAAATGAATATATATGACAATTTGTTATAGAAAGCGTTAGAATAGAAGCGTGTGAAAATATAGAATTAAATATAATTTGAGGTGGAAAAATGATACTAGTAATGTTATCTCCATTATTAATCATATTCTTTATAGTGTTGTCTATTTTAGAGGAGCGTAAACGTACGAAGAAAAAGCAACTCGAGAAAGAAAAAGCAAATACACTAAATCAAAATACAAATGACACGGAAAGTTCAAATCAAGAGCCGTCATTGCAGCAGGCTAAAGAACAAAAAGATAACAAAGGATAATTCAATTGAAGGAAGAAGATTATAGATGAAAATATTAATTGTTGAAGATGATTTTGTTATAGCAGAAAGTTTAGCATCTGAACTTAAAAAATGGAATTACGGTGTTATTGTCGTTGAACAATTTGATGATATACTGTCTATCTTTAACCAACATCAACCTCAGCTTGTATTGCTAGATATTAATTTGCCAACGTTAAATGGTTTTCATTGGTGTCAAGAAATCCGAAAAACATCTAATGTGCCAATTATATTTATTAGTTCCCGTATTGATAATATGGACCAAATTATGGCAATACAAATGGGGGGAGATGATTTTATCGAAAAACCATTTAACTTGTCATTAACGATTGCCAAAATTCAAGCATTATTGAGACGAACTTATGACTTGTCAGTAGCTAATGATTCATTGACGGTTAAAGGTTGTACATTAATATTAGATGAAGCAAAAGTCGTGTATCAAGAACAAAACATACAGCTATCTTTGACTGAATTACAAATATTAAAGTTATTATTTCAAAATGAAGATAAATATGTAAGTAGAACTGCTTTAATTGAAAAATGTTGGGAATCAGAAAACTTCATAGATGATAACACATTAGCTGTTAACATGACGCGCCTGCGTAAAAAATTAAATACTATTGGCGTTAATGATTTTATCATTACAAAGAAAAATGTCGGATATAAAGTATAGGGTGAATGCAATGACCTTTCTTAAAAGTATTACTCAGGAAATAGCAATAGTCATAGTTATTTTTGCTTTATTTGGCTTAATGTTTTACCTGTATCATTTGCCATTAGAAGCATATTTACTAGCACTTGGCGTTATTTTATTATTATTACTCATATTCATAGGTATTAAATATTTAAGTTTTGTAAAAACTATAAGCCAACAACAACAAATTGAAAACTTAGAAACTGCGTTGTATCAGCTTAAAAATGAACAAATTGAATATAAAAATGATGTAGAGAGCTACTTTTTAACATGGGTACATCAAATGAAAACACCCATTACTGCAGCACAACTGTTACTTGAAAGAGATGAGCCTAATGTTGTGAATCGTGTTCGTCAAGAGGTTATTCAAATTGATAACTATACAAGTTTAGCACTTAGTTATTTAAAGTTATTAAATGAAACTTCTGATATTTCTGTCACTAAAATTTCGATTAATAATATCATTCGCCCAATTATTATGAAATATTCAATACAGTTTATTGATCAAAAAACAAAAATCCATTATGAACCTTGTCATCACGAAGTATTAACTGACGTTAGATGGACCTCTTTAATGATAGAACAATTAATAAATAATGCACTTAAGTATGCGAGAGGTAAAGATATATGGATTGAATTTGATGAGCAATCCAATCAATTATACGTAAAAGATAATGGTATCGGTATTAGTGAAGCGGACTTGCCTAAAATATTTGATAAGGGCTATTCAGGTTATAATGGCCAGCGCCAAAGTAACTCAAGTGGGATTGGTTTATTTATCGTAAAACAAATTTCAACACACACAAACCATCCTGTTTCAGTCGTATCTAAACAAAATGAGGGTACAACATTTACGATTCAATTTCCAGATGAATAAAAACTTTCAATATTGTAAGTATACTAGTAACATTTTTTTACTAATTTAAATGTTATTAGTATTTTTTTGTTTTAATATAGAACTAACAAAGAAATGAGGTGCATGCCATGTTGCTAGAAGTGAAACATGTAAAAAAGGTTTATGGTAAAGGTTTGAATGCTACGACAGCACTTAATCAAATGAATTTATCAGTTGGAGCTGATGAATTTGTTGCAATTATGGGTGAGTCTGGGTCAGGGAAGTCTACACTACTAAATTTAATTGCTTCTTTTGATGGACTAACTGAAGGTGACATTATTGTGGATGGCGCACATTTAAATAATATGAAAAATAAAAGTAAAGCACTGTATCGTCAACAAATGGTAGGTTTTGTTTTTCAAGATTTTAATCTTTTACCAACAATGACGAATAAAGAAAATATAATGATGCCATTAATTTTAGCTGGTGCTAAACGAAAAGATATAGAACAAAGGGTACATCAGTTGGCAGTACAATTACATTTAGAGGGATTCTTAAACAAGTATCCTTCTGAAATCTCTGGGGGTCAGAAGCAACGCATTGCCATTGCACGTGCATTAGTTACTAAACCGACGATTTTACTAGCCGATGAACCTACAGGTGCACTTGATTCAAAAACATCAAAGGCATTGATGATGTTATTTCAAGAGATTCATCAATTGGAACAGACAATTTTAATGGTAACTCATTCAAATATCGATGCGTCTTATGCAGAGCGAGTCATTTTTATTAAAGATGGGCGTCTATATCATGAAATATATCGTGGTGAAGAAAGTCAATTAGCTTTTCAACAACGAATAACAGATAGCTTAGCACTTGTGAATGGAGGAAGTGTCAATATATGAAGTTAAGATTGTTATGGCACATAGTGCGACGTCAATTTATTATGCAGCGACTTGTAATCATTCCATTCATTTTAGCGGTAAGTGTACTATTCATGATTGAATATACGCTTGTGTCAATTGGGTTAAATAGCTACATAAAACAGAAGAATGACTTCCTAGTACCATTTATTATCATAGCTAATTTTTTTATGGCGCTTTTAACTTTTATTTTTATTTTCTATGCAAATCACTTTATGATGTCACAAAGACGAAAAGAGTTTAGCATTTTTATGACATTGGGCATGACCAAGAAAAGTATGCGTTTAATTGTAGTGATGGAAACTATCTTACAATTTGTGATAATTTCAGTCGTTAGTATTGCCGGCGGATACTTACTTGGTGCGATATTTTTCTTGTTTATACAGAAAATAATGGGCAGTGAAGTTGCGACGTTAAGGTATTATCCATTTGACTCTGTAGCGATGTTTATTACTTTGATTATCATTGCTGTATTAATGGGCATGCTACTTATATTCAACTTGTTCAGTATTAATTTTCAACGGCCGATAACTTATCAACATCGTTCCGATTCTAGTGTCATATCACGATGGTTGCGTTACGTTTTAATTGTTATAGGAAGCGCAGCACTATATTTAGGTTACTTTATTGCATTACAACAAGATACGACGTTTGGTGCCTTTTTTAAAATATGGATTGTCATAGGATTAGTTATTATCGGTACTTATGCATTTTTTGTAGGTATAAGTGAAATAATTATTAGTATATTGCAGCAGGTATCAAAAGTTTACTATCATCCACGGTATTTTTTTGTGGTAGTTGGGATGCGTGTACGTCTTAAAATGAATGCAGTCAGTCTTGCAACAATCACTTTGCTGTGTACATTTTTGATTGTAACGCTCACAATGACATTAACAACCTATCGTGATATGAATCATACCATTACGAAATTGATTACGAATGATTATGATTTGTCATTTAGCGACAATTCTAAGTCACAAATAGAACGTCAACAAACGATTGAGAATATTAAACGTGATATACAGGGTTCGGTTAATGCAAAAGACTTCAAAGTATATGAAACGACATTATTTAGAGCTTCTTTAGAAAAGAATCGTGCTTATTACAAGTTAAAACAGGCTAGTGATGATATTCCAATAGACTTCATTGGTAATGAAGGCGCGATATTTTCAAGACAATCAGTAATGATTACAGCTTTTACTGCACAAGATTATAATCGATATCACCAAAACAAATTACACTTAGACAATCAAAGTATAGGTATGATTACGAATGTACCTATTTTTAAAAAGCAGTCTAAGGTCGGTCTTAATAATGAAGTCTTTAAAGTGAAACAACTTGACGCACATGCGTTAAATTTGATGATGATTCAAGATAGTATGGTTTTAATTGTTAAAGATAACAATCAATTACAAAAAGTAAAAGGATTTTATGCACATGAACAAAAGAATTCGACAATATCGATAAACTTTAATGTATTTGGAAAGACGAAATTAACAACATCACAAATACAAAAGCTATCGAAAAAATACGATGCGTCAATAAATTCTAAATCAGAAATGCTAATGGTTTGGGATCGTCTGACAGGTGGACTAATATTTGTAGGTGGCGTAGTATCAATTGTACTTGTCATTGGAATATTTTTAATGATGTACTATAAACAAGTTTCAGAAGCCTATGCAAATCAGCACAATTATGACATTATGAAAAAACTTGGTTTAGATAATGGAAGAATAGCAAAGATAACACGAAATCAAATGACTTTCTTGTTCGCAATACCAATAACAGTAGCACTGATTCATACATTAATTTCTAGTAACATTGTATATACGTTACTAAATATGATAGGTATTAATAACCATCATATATTTTTAACAAGTTACGTACTAGCTGTCATTATAATTTCGTTTCTATATATGGCGATGTACAAAATAACTTCCTATATTTATGCTAAAGTTATTCATCAACAACGTAATTAACCATGTTTCAGTGAAATCACAATCAATCATGTATTTTCACTGAAATATATTATATTAAAAAGAAACCTAAAAACATTACAAATAACAATACCAAATTTGAACCGATAAGATAAAATGTCTTGTCGTTTTTTAATATAACAAGTGATATTTTGGGGATAACAAAAATATATAGATTGTTTATATAAAATGATTTAAAATGTTTTATAACAACATATTTTATGCAACACATAAAATGGGTAACTAACATCACGAAATCATTGTATTTGTTGTTACACTGATGAAGCGATGTCACAAAGAAATGTCGTTATCAAACGAAGCCCGAAATACATACTGATACTCGAAGTAATGTAACGATAAATAACAATGATAACGATTGATTACTACGCAAAAATATATGTAAATTGACGATTTAAATGCAATTCGTATATTTTGCCAATGATTTACACATTAAAATGTTTGAAAATTGTCACAATTCAGTCTAATTTAAAAGGAAGTTACTTACAAAATTCAAAAATCATGCATCGTGTCATTTAGATATTGAAAAAGATGAGTCAAATTTGTTTCATATAATTTCCAATAACAAATTATTATATCTAAATATACAATCAGAAATATATGAATAGAAATATCAATAAGAAAAATAATATGATTAAAAATGATGAATGGCATACTTATAAAGTGTCTAAATATTGGCGGTCAATATTACTTACAAACACGAATGTTAAGTAATGTAGACAATGCTGAAAAAACAATAAGTAGAAACTCTATATAGAATGTTCGTTTTTATTTTTAATAATTGAATAATCATTATTGATGATTTAATATGTATTCGGTCGCACACGATACAAAGTGACTTGTTTTAATGATATGCAATAATATGACGTTTATCGTCGCGTGTAACAATGTATGAGTGTGTCAGTTTAATTTTAAAAGGGTTATAAGGATATTTAATAAGATAAAGGAGGGCTTAATAAACAATCACATGTGAAGTTTTTAAGGATTATATGAGTTGGGCAGCTCTTTAATCCATAGTTATAACGAATTTTAAATTGTTAGATCTAACGTATGGTATCAGTATGTATGAGTTTAACTTAAGTATTAATCTATAGTTTAAAGAGCGGTCTAATTGTCTTTTTAAAAATAGAAAATAAGGATGATTATAATGAGGGGTTATAACGAAAGATATTGTAGCTGGACTAATACAGCTATACAATGTGATTATTTTAATAAAGTAAGACAGGTGAAAAAAGACGGTAAATCGGATAGGTTGAGCAACAACATAAACTCGAACATTATTTATCGTGTGCTCGAAAAATGTATCACGCTATATAATGTATGTTCGCGGTGTAAACGCGCACTTATTTTATCAGAACATTCTAAAAAGAACATATTCAATATAAAAAAGGCTGTGTAGGGGTGTCTTATGAATAATAGAAATGTGTATGATATCGAAGTAAGTGATTATAAAGGCTTAACTTATAAATTAGAAGCATTTAGAGGTAAAGTGATTTTGGTTGTTAATACTGCAACAGAATGTATATATAGCGAACAATTGAAAAAACTAGAGACTTTGTTTCAAAAATATAAGGATCGTGGGTTTGTAGTGTTGAGTTTTCCGAATAATAATTTTGACAATCGACAACCAGGTTCTAATGAAGAAATCTTGAAAATTAGTCGTGAGAAATTTGGTGTAACATTTCCAGTGTTAGCTAAAATATCTGTGAACGGGAACGATGAACATCCGTTATTTACGCATTTAAAGAATGAACAACCAGGAATCTTTGGGTCCCCAATAAAATGGAATTTCACAAAATTTATAATCGATCGACAAGGAAATGTTGTAAATCGATTCTTGCCAATGGAAGATCCATTGGATATATCGACAAATATAGAAATATTATTGCAAGAATCTTCATCTTAAATTTAAATTTGAGCGCTTAGTATGCAAATAACACAAGAGCCTCTTAATGATGTACTAATAGTATGTTATTAGGAGGCATTTTATATTTAGAAAATCAGTAATTTGACCTATTTTACTGAAAGGCTGATTTGGTACATAATAAATAGTAAATAAATAAAAAATAACAACGATGCATTACTGTATGCATTAATAACTGATACGACATAATCATATTTTTGTCTGAATTACTGATAATGTCATTCAAGCAACATGAAAGTTGTAAATATTTGCAAGTATAACTATCAGACACAACTCAAGTTTGTTTTAATTTATACCATACATATTAAAAAATTGACTAAACTATCGATAAAAAATGAGTCAATCATCTATTTCAAGTTTATTGAGGTGAAAATATTTGAAATTAAATACATCTAATAGTCCATTTACAGAAAAACAAGTCTCACAGATTAACAATCTGCTGCAAACATTAACAGAGAGCCAACAACAGTGGCTTAGTGGGTTTTTACTAGCTAATAGTAACGATACGACAAGTGATAGTAATCAACAACAATTAGAGACAGAAGTGTGGCAACAATCACAAATATCAGAAGAACAAGCAACTTCAACAACGTATATGTTACAAAATAAAGAGCCACATATCGAAGCTAATCAGCGGCATGTTACAGTGCTATATGGTTCTGAATCAGGTAATGCCATGCGTTTAGCTGAAATTTTTTCAGAACGTTTAAGTGATATCGGACATCAAGTTGTTTTGATGTCAATGGATGAATATGATACGACAAACATCGCACAGTTAGAAGATTTATTTATTATTACGTCTACTCATGGTGAAGGAGAACCGCCTGATAATGCATGGGATTTCTTTGAATTTTTAGAAGACGATAACGCACCTAATTTAAATCATGTGAGATATTCAGTACTAGCTTTAGGTGATCAAACATATGAATTTTTCTGTCAAGCTGGTAAAGATGTTGATGCTTTACTAGAAAATCTAGGCGCTGAACATATATGTAAGCGTGTAGATTGTGATATTGATTATGAAGAAGACGCAGAAAAGTGGATGGCAGACATCATTAATATGATTGATACCACATCAGAAGGTATTCAAAGTGAATCGGTGATAAGTGAATCAATTAAGTCTGCCAAAGAAAAGAAATATTCTAAATCAAATCCATACCAAGCAGAAGTATTAGCGAATATCAATTTAAATGGTACCGATTCAAATAAAGAAACACGACATATAGAATTTTTACTTGATGATTTTAGTGAATCATATGAACCAGGAGATTGTATAGTAGCATTACCGCAAAACGACCCTGAATTGGTTGAAAAACTAATATCCATGTTAGGTTGGGATCCGCAATCTCCGGTGCCAATTAATGATCATGGTGATACAGTTCCTATTGTTGAAGCTCTAACATCACATTTTGAATTTACTAAATTAACATTGCCATTATTGAAAAATGCAGATATCTATTTTGACAATGAAGAATTATCTGAACGTATTCAAGATGAGTCATGGGCGCGTGAATATGTTATAAATCGGGACTTTATAGATTTAATAACAGATTTTCCAACTATAGAATTACAACCTGAGAATATGTATCAAATCCTTAGAAAATTACCACCAAGAGAGTATTCGATTTCTAGTAGTTTTATGGCAACGCCAGATGAAGTGCATATTACCGTTGGTACGGTTCGTTATCAAGCACATGGACGTGAGAGAAAAGGTGTATGCTCGGTTCATTTTGCTGAGCGTATTAAACCAGGCGATATAGTACCAATTTATTTGAAGAAAAATCCGAACTTCAAATTTCCGATGAAGCAAGATATACCGGTTATTATGATTGGACCAGGTACTGGAATTGCTCCTTTTAGAGCATATTTACAAGAACGTGAAGAACTTGGTATGACTGGAAAAACATGGTTGTTCTTTGGTGATCAACACCGTAGTTCTGACTTTTTATATGAAGAAGAAATAGAAGAATGGCTTGAAAATGGAAACTTAACACGCGTAGATTTAGCATTTTCAAGAGACCAAGAACACAAAGAATATGTACAGCATCGTATAATGGAAGAAAGTGAACGTTTCAATGAATGGATTGAGCAAGGCGCAGCAATCTATATTTGTGGCGATGAAAAATGTATGGCGAAAGATGTCCATCAAGCCATTAAAGATGTATTGGTAAAAGAACGTCATATTTCTCAAGAAGAAGCAGAGTTATTATTGCGACAAATGAAACAACAACAACGCTATCAACGTGATGTTTATTAGCGATTGGTGTTAAATATTTTAAGGTGTAATGATGTAAAAAGATATAAAGGATGTTGCTCAACATGAATATGCCATTAATGATAGATTTAACAAATAAAAATGTCGTCATAGTTGGTGGAGGCGTCATTGCAAGTCGTCGGGCACAAACATTAAGTCAATACGTTGAACATATGACGGTCATCAGTCCGACAATCACAGAAAAACTTCAAAAAATGGTAGATAAAGGTGTCGTCATATGGAAAGAAAAAGAATTTGAACCAAGTGATATTGTAAATGCTTATTTAGTTATTGCAGCAACCAATGAGCCACGTGTCAATGAAGCGGTAAAACAAGCCTTACCTGAGCATGCCCTTTTTAATAATGTTGGAGATGCATCAAATGGCAATGTTGTATTTCCAAGTGCACTACACCGCGACAAGCTAACTATCAGTGTATCAACTGATGGTGCGAGTCCTAAGTTGACAAAATCAATTATGGCAGAGCTTGAGGCGTTATATCCACCATCATACAGTTCGTATATCGACTTTTTATATACTTGCCGACAGAAAATAAAAGTACTTGATATAACATATAACGAAAAGCAACAGTTACTGTCACAAATTGTGTCACAAGAATATTTAAATCATGACAAACAAGCTCAATTTTTAGCGTGGTTGGATGTAAGATAATAATAGCGGACCGTCTAACCGTCTAAGGTAAGTCTTCTTATTTTAACTTTAACGCTTAATCATTGAAATTAAGACATGGGCGGCTTTGTGAATAGTCTAATAATGAAGGATTTAAGCGATAATGATATGCGTTTTAAATATGAATATTACAATAGAGAAAAAGATACGTAGAACAAACTTAATAAAATAGATGGATAAATTGAAATCTGGTTGAAGTCGTTACTATCATAGCGACCTTTAGCCAGATTTTTTGTGCAATAGAAAGCAATAATAAAAATGATAAATCAAAATGAAATACAGGACAGGATATACAAGGATTAGTCATGCCATGTTATCAAGTAGGAAAATCAAACTTCACTATTGATAGTTACGCAAAAAAGATTTTTTTGATAAAATGAGATAACTTAAATATAAAAAATTATATTAATTATAATATTTAAGTTAAAGAGGGGGATTATGTAAATTGTATTAAAAGTGGAGGGAGAAAATAATATGAATAGTGATAATATGTTGTTAACAGTAATGGGGCTCATTATTATTATTTCAATTGTAGGTTTACTCATTGCCAAAAAGATAAATCCAGTTGTAGGTATGACAATCATACCTTGCTTAGGGGCAATGATTTTAGGATATAGTGTGACAGATTTGGTTGGATTTTTTGCTAAAGGGTTAGATCAAGTCATCAACGTTGTTATTATGTTTATCTTTGCCATTATTTTCTTTGGTATCATGAACGATAGTGGTTTATTCAAGCCGCTTGTCAAACGCTTAATATTAATGACACGAGGCAATGTCGTCATTGTCTGTGCAATGACAGCTTTAATTGGCACAATAGCCCAATTAGATGGGGCCGGTGCGGTAACATTTTTGCTTTCTATTCCTGCATTATTACCTTTATATAAAGCGTTAAATATGAATAAATATTTATTGATTTTACTATTAGCATTAAGTGCGGCGATTATGAACATGGTACCTTGGGGAGGTCCAATGGCACGTGTAGCTGCAGTGTTAAAAGCCAAAAGTGTCAATGAATTATGGTATGGATTAATTCCTATTCAAATAATAGGATTCATTCTTGTTATGTTGTTTGCGGTATATCTTGGATTTAAAGAACAAAAACGTATCAAAAAAGCAATAGAGAGAAATGAATTACCGCAAACACAAGATATAGATGTACATAAATTAGTTGAAGTATATGAACGAGATCAAGATGTAAGGTTTCCTGTAAAAGGACGTGCACGAACAAAACCATGGATAAAATGGGTGAATACAGCTTTAACTTTAGCTGTTATTCTAGCGATGTTAATAAATATTGCGCCACCTGAATTTGCATTCATGATAGGTGTCTCATTGGCGCTTGTTATTAATTTTAAATCAGTGGATGAACAAATGGAGCGATTAAGAGCGCATGCGCCGAATGCATTAATGATGGCTGCAGTGATTATTGCAGCAGGTATGTTTTTAGGTGTACTAAATGAAACCGGTATGCTTAAAGCGATTGCGACGAATTTAATCAAAGTGATTCCTGCAGAAGTAGGACCATACTTGCATATTATTGTAGGTTTACTTGGCGTACCATTAGATTTACTAACTAGCACAGACGCTTATTATTTTGCTGTGTTACCGATCGTCGAACAAACAGCAGGGCAATTTGGTGTACCGTCTGTATCAACAGCTTATTCAATGGTTATAGGGAATATTATAGGTACATTTGTCAGTCCGTTTTCACCAGCCTTATGGTTGGCAATTGGTTTAGCAGAGGCAAACATGGGCACGTATATTAAGTATGCATTCTTTTGGATTTGGGGATTCGCCATCGTTATGTTAGTAATTGCAATGTTGATGGGCATTGTGACGATTTAAGTATGAAAAATAGAAACTATAGTCCCGGTGCAAAATGAAATAATAGTTGCATAAACATGTCGAAATGACGGACGAATCTTTAAACAATTTTAAAAATTAATGAAATAATTGTGTAGAAATATGAATTTCACTAAATGTTAATAACTTTGTGACGTTTTAGTTAACAGACTAATAAAAATTTGAAAATACTATATATAGTGGTATAACGTAATGAGTAGACACAATATATAGGAAGAAGGGGTAAAATGAATCAAATCGAAGAAGCATTAACGGGTTTGATTTCTAAAGATCCTGCTATTGTTAACGAAAATGCTAACAAAGATAGTGATACATTTTCAACAATGAGAGATTTAACAGCAGGTATCGTTTCTAAATCTTACGCATTAAATCATTTATTACCAAAGCACGTTGCAGATGCACATCAAAGAGGGGACATACATTTTCACGACTTAGATTATCATCCATTCCAACCGTTAACTAACTGTTGTTTAATAGATGCTAAAAATATGCTACATAATGGATTTGAAATAGGCAACGCGAATGTAACTTCACCAAAATCAATACAAACTGCATCAGCGCAGCTTGTACAAATTATAGCCAATGTTTCCAGCAGTCAATATGGTGGCTGTACGGTTGACCGCGTTGACGAATTACTTAGTACATATGCACGACATAATGAAGAACAACATAGGAATATCGCAAAGCAATTTGTCAAAGAATCTGAAATTGATCGTTATGTTGATCAACAAGTCACTAAAGACATCAATGATGCGATTGAAAGTTTAGAATATGAAATTAATACCTTATATACATCTAATGGACAGACACCTTTTGTAACATTAGGATTCGGCTTAGGTACAGATCATTTAAGTCGCAAAATTCAACAAGCTATCTTAAATACTCGTATCAAAGGCTTAGGAAAAGACCGCACGACAGCGATTTTCCCGAAACTTGTATTTTCAATTAAAAAAGGAACCAACTTTAGTCCGCAAGATCCGAACTATGACATTAAACAACTAGCATTAAAGTGTTCAACGAAACGTATGTACCCAGATATTTTAAATTATGACAAACTCGTAGAAATATTAGGTGATTTCAAAGCGCCAATGGGTTGTCGCTCATTTTTACCAAGTTGGAAAGATGCGGCAGGACATTTTGAAAATAATGGTCGTTGTAATCTTGGTGTTGTTACACTTAATTTACCTAGAATGGCATTAGAATCTGCCGGTAATATGACGAAATTCTGGGAAATTTTTTATGAACGTATCGATGTGTTACATGATGCATTACTTTATCGTATAAATCGTTTGAAAGATGCTGTACCGAATAACGCACCAATTTTATATAAAAGTGGCGCATTTAACTATAAATTAAAAGAAACAGATGATGTTGCTGAGTTATTTAAAAATAAACGTGCAACGATTTCAATGGGCTATATAGGGTTGTATGAAACAGCTACTGTTTTCTATGGTCCAGACTGGGAAACATCTCAAGAAGCAAAAGCATTTACGCTTGAAATTCTTAAAGAAATGAAACGTTATCAAACGAAATGGACAGAATTATATGACATTTGGTTCAGTATTTACAGTACGCCGAGTGAATCGCTAACGGATCGTTTTTGTCGTTTAGACCAAGAGAGATTTGGAGATATTAAAGACATTACAGATAAAGGATATTATCAAAACTCTTTCCATTATGATGTACGTAAAGATGTTACACCTTTTGAAAAGTTAGATTTTGAAAAAGATTATCCTTATTATGCGAGTGGTGGTTTCATTCACTATTGTGAGTATCCGAAATTGCAACACAATTTGAAAGCACTAGAAGCGGTATGGGACTACTCTTATGACAAAGTTGGTTACTTAGGTACAAATATTCCGATTGATCATTGTTATGAATGTGATTACGATGGAGATTTTGAAGCAACTGAAAAAGGATTTAAATGCCCGAACTGTGGCAATGATAATCCTAAAACAGTTGATGTCGTTAAACGAACATGTGGTTACTTAGGCAATCCAGTTCAACGTCCAGTAATTAAAGGCCGTCATAAAGAAATTTGCGCACGAGTAAAACATATGAAAGCGCCTAAAGAATGACACTTTTAGACATTAAACAAGGACAAGGTTATATTGCTAAAATAGAATCAAATAGCTTTGTTGACGGTGAAGGAGTAAGATGCAGTGTTTATGTATCAGGATGTCCATTTAATTGTGTTGGATGTTATAACAAAGCCTCACAAAAGTTCAGATATGGCGAGAAATACACTGATGAAATATTAGCAGAAATATTAGATGATTGCGATCATGATTATATATCTGGGCTAAGTCTATTAGGTGGCGAACCATTTTGTAATTTGGATATTACATTAAATCTTGTCAAAGCATTTCGAGCACGTTTTGGAAATACAAAGACAATTTGGGTATGGACTGGATTTTTATATGAATATTTAGCAAATGATTGTACAGAACGTCGAGAGTTATTATCATACATTGACGTTTTAGTAGATGGTCTATTTATACAACACTTATTCAAACCTGATTTACCATATAAAGGTTCTTTAAATCAACGCATTATAGATGTACAACAATCACTCTCGCATGCGCGTATGATTGAATATATAGTTAGTTGAATATGTATTAGAAGTCAAGGTAACATTCGTTGCCTTGGCTTCTTTTTAGGTTAGGTACATAATTGAAAGTTAATAAAAGCAATTCTTTAGAAAAATATATTGATAGAATATGACCTAACAATCATTTTGATACCAATACTAAAAGTTGCATATCCGTTTTTTAAAAAAGTTGAAAGAGAAAAGTGGTATTTTAGTGGGAAGGAAGTCTAACTTTTTGGTAGCGTTTTACAATAAATAAATATTCGTTAATAACGTATAAATATTCTTAAATGCCGTCCTAGTAAAATTTGTTAAATTCGTTAAATCATAACTTAACACTATTGTTTTAGCGCTATTAAGGTTTTGTTTATTACGGGAAAAATTATATAAATATTCAATAATTGCCAAGTTTCAAATTGTATGAAATTTGCATTATTATTAAATGTTAGTTATTGTCAATTTTGTGAATCAATATAATTATTACATTTTGAGATAAATCGAAACAGGATTCATAAAATTAATAATTAGGGGGAGCACAATTGAAAAAAGAGAAAGTTATGGACTGGACGACCTTTATAGGGACAGTAGCTGTACTTCTTTTTGCAGTTATACCTATGATGGCTTTTCCAAAAGCAAGTGAAGATATCATCACTGGTATTAATAGTGCCATTTCTGATTCAATTGGTTCGATATATTTATTTATGGGGCTGGCGATTTTTTGCTTTGTAATGTATATCGCATTTGGTAAATATGGTAATGTCACACTTGGTAAAGCAAGTGATAAACCAGAATTTAATACATTTACATGGGCGGCAATGCTGTTTTGTGCAGGCATAGGCTCTGATATTTTATACTGGGGCGTTATTGAATGGGCTTTTTACTATCAAGTTCCACCAAATGGCGCGAAAAGTATGAGTGATGAAGCACTCCAATATGCGACGCAATATGGTATGTTCCACTGGGGGCCAATTGCTTGGGCTATTTACGTTTTACCAGCATTACCAATTGGTTATTTAGTATTTGTTAAAAAACAACCGGTGTATAAAATTAGTCAAGCTTGTCGTCCGATTTTAAAAGGTCAAACAGATAAATTTGTAGGTAAAGTTGTAGATATCTTATTTATCTTTGGATTGCTAGGTGGTGCGGCAACATCACTAGCGTTAGGTGTGCCATTAATTTCTGCAGGCATAGAAAGATTAACTGGTTTAGATGGTAAAAATATGATTTTACGTTCGGCCATTTTATTAACAATCACGGTTATCTTTGCCATTAGTTCATATACAGGATTGAAAAAAGGTATTCAAAAGTTAAGTGATATCAACGTTTGGCTATCCTTTGTACTTTTAGCCTTTATATTTATTATTGGACCGACTGTTTTTATTATGGAAACGACAGTGACAGGGTTCGGAAATATGTTGAGAGATTTCTTTCATATGGCAACATGGTTAGAACCATTCGGTGGTATTAAAGGTCGAAAAGAAACGAATTTCCCACAAGACTGGACAATATTCTACTGGTCATGGTGGTTAGTATATGCGCCATTTATCGGTTTATTTATCGCTAGAATTTCAAAAGGTCGACGCCTTAAAGAAGTCGTGCTAGGAACAATTATTTATGGAACGCTTGGATGCGTATTATTCTTTGGTATTTTTGGTAACTATGCTGTGTATTTACAAATTTCTGGACAGTTTAATGTAACACAATATTTAAATACACATGGTACAGAGGCAACCATTATTGAAGTGGTGCATCATTTACCATTCCCATCATTGATGATTGTATTATTCTTAGTATCTGCTTTCTTATTCTTAGCAACAACATTTGATTCGGGTTCATATATTTTAGCGGCAGCATCTCAGAAAAAAGTGGTAGGCGAACCATTACGTGCCAATCGTTTATTCTGGGCATTTGCATTGTGCTTATTGCCATTTTCATTGATGCTAGTTGGTGGCGAACGTGCATTAGAAGTATTGAAAACTGCTTCAATACTGGCAAGTGTGCCATTAATTGTTATTTTTATTTTCATGATGATATCATTTTTAATCATTTTAGGGCGCGATAGAATTAAACTTGAAACGCGTGCTGAAAAATTAAAAGAAGTTGAACGTCGTTCATTGCGAATCGTTCAAGTATCAGAAGAAGAACAAGACGATAATTTATAATTCAAAGCGGGTCTGGGACGACGAAATGAATTTTGTGAAAATATCATTTCTGTTCCATTCCCCTTTTTTTAGTAGCATTGTAGGATGAACTTTTAGGTTTTCATTAATGTTGTACTAAAAGATTTAATTTTTTAGTGCTCCAAGTACTTATTTATTGTATGAAGCATATTCTAAATCGAAGTTTGAAAGACTCTCATTGATTATTAAATTAAATAAAGGGTATTGCGTATGTACAATTCAAATTAATCGAAGGATGAAATAAAATGACTAATCAATTTAAAAATAAACAGTCCAAATTACATGACAGTTTAGAATCCATCACAAAAAACTTATATGCGACACCTACTTCGGAACTGCCTTTTGATAATCGATTTCTATTTAAATCTTTTATTTTAAAACGTGAAACAGGTAATATTGTTATCTATCATTCCGGACACTTAGGTGACTCCCAACAAAACATTGCATCATTAGGTGGTGTTTCAAAAGTATTGATGAATCATGATCATGAATCTATAGGAGGTTCTAATCAAGTTGAAGCCCCTTACTTTATACATGAAAATGATGTGGCTGCACTGAAACATAAGATTTCTGTTCAAAAACAATTTAGTAATCGTGTAATGTTGGATAAGGATTTAGAAGTTATTCCCGCGCCTGGACATACACCAGGGACGACACTATTTTTATGGGATGATGGTCATCACCGTTACTTATTTACTGGAGATTTTATATGTTTTGAAGGGAAGAGATGGCGTACAGTTATATTAGGTTCAAGTGATAGAGAAAAATCTATTCAAAGTTTAGAGATGGTTAAAGAATTAGATTTTGATGTACTTGTACCTTGGGTTACTATCAAAGATGAACCGTTAGTTTATTTTGTAGAAAATGAATATGAAAAACGTGAACAAATACAAAATATTATTGATAGAGTACGTGAGGGCGAGAATAGCTAATTGAAATATATTGGCGAAGCAATGTAACGAATCTAAGAAAGCCCTAGAAAATACCTCCATAATTGATTGTCATATAAAACAAAAACGGTAATTTCTATTTATTGAGATAGAAATTACCGTTTATTTCGTGGACCTATTGCATTGTTTTTATCATGCATAATCATCATTGTCGTTGTTTGAGTCAATTTTAATTTTCAGAATCAGAAGGCTGTTCTGGAATTGGGAAATATTTGAAAATTTCACCGCTTTCAATCGCTTCGGTTAACTGTTCTAACCATTCGTAATAAACATGTGTATGATCAAGCTGAGCTTTAATTTTTTGTGCCTCTTGTGTTTCAGCTTCAGTTAAATCACTGCTTTCAAGTAATGGATTGATAATAGCTTGAGCATCTTTTACTGCTTCGACATTGATGTCAATTTCACGCTGAAATTTTTTAGTGAAAAAGTTTCGGAAAAAGATGAAAAAGTCTTTCTCGGCGATAAAATGTTGTTTGCGGCTTCCTCTCGTAAATTGTTGTTTAACAATATCAAATTCCTGCAATTTCTTAACGCCAGCACTCATACTTGGTTTGCTCATTTGCAATTGATGACGCATTTCATCAAGCGTCATACTGCCTTCAAACACCATAGTGCCATATAAGTTTCCTACACTTCTGTTCGTGCCATACAAATCCATTGTCTGTCCAATTGAATTAATTACAATATCTTTTGCTTGTTCTAATTGTTGCTGTTTGTTCTGAGAACGAGTCATCATTGCACCTCCGTACATCATTTTGGTCACGTTAAAATAAATACTAATACATTATAAAACCTTTTCTAAAAAAAGACATTAAAAATATTTAAAGCATTAAAGTTAAATGTTTCGTTAAATAAAAATCTAACAAACTTACAAAACTTAATTCTTGAGTTGTTTTGTAAATTGACACATTTTTCATTTCTATGCTAACATAAGTTTGTAAAATTCGTTAAATAAAAATTTAACAAACTTAACGGAGGTTGTTGAATGGAACTTTTAAAACATTTATCTCAGCGTCAATATATTGATGGTGAGTGGGTTGAAAGCGCGAATAAAAATACAAGAGATATTATCAATCCTTACAATCAAGAAGTGATATTTACGGTTTCTGAAGGAACAAAAGAGGATGCAGAACGTGCAATCTTAGCAGCAAGACGTGCGTTCGAATCTGGTGAGTGGTCGCAAGAAACTGCTGAAACAAGAGGTAAAAAAGTGCGTGCCATCGCGGACAAGATTAAAGAACATCGCGAAGCGTTAGCACGATTAGAAACATTAGATACTGGAAAAACGTTAGAAGAATCATATGCAGATATGGATGATATTCATAACGTGTTTATGTATTTTGCTGGATTAGCAGATAAAGACGGTGGCGAAATGATTGATTCACCAATTCCAGATACAGAAAGCAAAATTGTTAAAGAACCAGTAGGTGTAGTTACACAAATTACACCTTGGAATTATCCGTTATTACAAGCATCATGGAAAATTGCGCCAGCGCTTGCTACGGGTTGTTCAATAGTTATGAAACCAAGTGAAATTACACCATTAACAACGATACGTGTTTTTGAATTAATGGAAGAAGTTGGTTTCCCTAAAGGAACAATTAATCTTATTCTAGGTGCAGGTTCTGAAGTTGGTGACGTAATGTCAGGTCATAAAGAGGTTGACCTTGTATCATTTACAGGTGGCATTGAGACTGGTAAGCATATTATGAAAAATGCTGCTAATAATGTTACGAATATTGCCTTGGAACTTGGCGGTAAAAATCCAAACATTATCTTTGATGATGCTGATTTTGAATTGGCAGTAGACCAAGCGTTAAATGGTGGATATTTCCATGCAGGTCAAGTTTGTTCAGCAGGATCAAGAATATTAGTACAAAACAGTATTAAAGACAAATTTGAGCAAGCACTTATTGATCGCGTGAAAAAAATCAAATTAGGTAATGGTTTTGATGCTGATACTGAAATGGGACCAGTGATTTCAACAGAACATCGTAATAAGATCGAATCTTATATGGATGTAGCTAAAGCAGAAGGCGCAACAATTGCTGTTGGTGGTAAACGTCCAGATAGAGACGATTTAAAAGATGGTCTATTCTTCGAGCCAACAGTCATTACAAATTGTGATACGTCAATGCGTATTGTACAAGAAGAGGTTTTCGGACCTGTCGTTACTGTAGAAGGCTTTGAAACTGAACAAGAAGCGATTCAATTAGCGAATGATTCTATATATGGTTTAGCAGGTGCTGTATTTTCTAAAGATATTGGAAAAGCACAACGCGTTGCTAACAAGTTGAAACTTGGAACGGTGTGGATTAATGATTTTCATCCATATTTTGCACAAGCGCCATGGGGTGGATACAAACAATCAGGTATCGGTAGAGAATTAGGCAAAGAAGGCTTAGAAGAGTACCTTGTTTCAAAACACATTTTAACAAATACAAATCCACAATTAGTGAATTGGTTTAGCAAATAAAAATTAGATAAGGTGAGTGCCATTGTAAGAACACAAGACACTCACTTTGTTTTGTATAAGTGGCGAAATGTTGATTGATAATTTGGACTAAACGCAAAATGAATCATAGATTATTTCATGACTGTTAGTAACAATCGTAAAAGGAAAAGCGAGTGTTTTGGTTAGCTAAGTTTAGTAATTCAACGATAACCAATCAGCCACTAACAAATATTTCATGCAATACTCACTTTGAAATACAACAAACTTTGGAGGTCATAACGATGAGTAACAAAAATAAATCATATGATTATGTCATCATTGGAGGAGGCAGTGCAGGTTCTGTACTAGGTAATCGTCTGAGTGAAGATAAAGATAAAGAAGTCTTAGTATTAGAAGCGGGTCGCAGTGATTATTTTTGGGATTTATTTATCCAAATGCCTGCTGCGTTAATGTTCCCTTCAGGCAATAAATTTTACGATTGGATTTATTCAACAGATGAAGAACCACATATGGGCGGTCGTAAAGTAGCACATGCCCGAGGTAAAGTTTTAGGTGGATCAAGTTCGATTAATGGCATGATTTACCAACGTGGTAATCCAATGGACTATGAAGGCTGGGCAGAACCAGAAGGTATGGAAACTTGGGATTTTGCGCACTGTTTACCGTATTTTAAAAAATTAGAAAAAACATACGGTGCAGCGCCTTATGATAAATTTAGAGGCCATGATGGACCAATTAAGTTAAAACGAGGGCCAGCAACGAATCCTTTATTCCAGTCATTCTTTGATGCAGGTGTTGAAGCAGGCTATCATAAAACACCTGATGTGAATGGATTTAGACAAGAAGGTTTTGGACCGTTCGATAGTCAAGTACATCGTGGTCGCCGAATGTCAGCTTCAAGAGCATATTTACATCCAGCTATGAAGCGTAAAAACTTAACCGTTGAAACACGTGCCTTTGTAACTGAAATTCATTTTGAAGGTAGAAGAGCAACTGGTGTTACGTATAAGAAAAATGGCAAATTACATACCATCGATGCTAATGAAGTCATTTTGTCTGGTGGGGCATTCAATACGCCACAATTACTGCAATTATCTGGTATCGGTGATTCAGAGTTCCTAAAATCAAAAGGCATTGAGCCACGTGTTCATTTACCTGGTGTGGGTGAAAACTTTGAAGATCACTTAGAGGTATACATACAACATAAATGTAAGGAACCTGTATCATTACAGCCAAGCTTAGATATCAAGCGCATGCCATTTATTGGTTTACAATGGATTTTCACACGTACAGGTGCAGCAGCATCTAACCATTTTGAAGGTGGCGGATTTGTACGTTCAAATAACGAAGTTGATTATCCTAACTTAATGTTCCATTTCTTACCAATAGCTGTAAGATATGATGGTCAAAAGGCAGCGGTCGCACATGGTTATCAAGTTCACGTAGGACCAATGTATTCAAACTCTCGTGGTAGCTTGAAAATCAAATCTAAAGATCCATTCGAAAAACCAAGTATCCGCTTTAATTATTTATCAACAGAAGAAGATAAAAAAGAATGGGTAGAAGCAATTCGTGTAGCAAGAAATATCTTATCTCAAAAAGCAATGGATCCATTCAATGGTGGAGAAATTTCACCAGGACCAGAAGTGCAAACAGACGAAGAAATTCTTGATTGGGTTCGTAGAGATGGTGAAACAGCATTACACCCATCTTGTAGTGCTAAAATGGGTCCTGCTTCAGATCCAATGGCAGTAGTTGACCCGTTAACAATGAAAGTCCACGGTATGGAAAATTTACGTGTAGTTGATGCATCCGCTATGCCACGTACGACAAATGGCAATATACACGCACCTGTTTTAATGTTAGCTGAAAAAGCAGCAGACATTATACGTGGCAGAAAGCCTTTAGAGCCACAATATATTGATTATTATAAGCATGGTGTTCATGATGAAAATGAAGGTGCAATCGAAGTAAAACCATACGCTAAATAAATTTATATAGTAGACTCTTAGTCTGGCATCTATTGTATTGGTGCCAGGCTTTTTTGCGTTTTATCTAAATGAGAAGTTAATGTGTTGTTCAAAAACGGTGTGTGAGTATATGAACTGAAAATAGAGTTAATTGTACATTGTGATGATTAATTGACCTAATTGGCAGACATTAAAAGAGTGCACAACCTTAAAAAGTTCACTAAATAGACATTTAATTGTGTTTTCTTGAAAGCTTTCGTGGTAGGATTTATATAAGTAAATTGAGAGAAGGAATACTATGAGCTTTTACGAATATATACAAACATTTAAAGATGATAAAACACCATTAGGCGAATTAGCGATTTGGATTAAAGAAGATGATTCATTCCCAAAACAAGAGAAGCTAACAGAAAACATTTTGTCTTATTTTCATCAAATGTCCAATATAGATCATGAGTTTTTAGAAATTGTAAAAAGATCACTTTCTCTGTATGATCAATTAAAATCGTAAAATCAGAAATAAAGTTAGCTAAAATAAAAGGCCGGTGATTTCACAGATGAAGTTGTCGGCTATTTTCATGACTAATGTTAAATAATGATCATGAAATTGAAGACACAAAAATAGTGGGCGACTCCTGTCCCCATTTGCATGAAATATTAATACTTTTTACAAAGTCTTATCTTTTAAAAAGAAGCCAAACTATGATTGTAATTAATAAATACGGGAATGAATTAGTAATAGATATAAAGTAATATGACCAAAAATATAAATGAAATGAAGGCATTTATTATGAACATTTATGATGAATATAGAAGTTATGTAATAGAAGAACTGGATGATTGTCTCACAATACAAAAAAATAATGACACTGCATATTACGATGTGCTAGAAGCGATAAATGATTTATCAAATGATTCATTATGTGTGTTAAATCATTTATATATTAACGAAGGACAAGAAGAAACATTCGAGCAAAAATTTTTGCGACGTAATAAGCATTTAAAAAACGTTGATGGATTTAAAGCATTAAGGTTTTTAAGACCTAGAACAGCTGGTAGACACTATATCATTATTACGCTGTGGGAAAATAGGCAAGCATTTTATCATTGGCAAAATTCAGCTGAGTACAAGCATACACACAAGCATCGTGGCACTTCGAAAGGTGCAGATGTAAAAATAATTAATCGTGAATTATCATACAATATTCGTATTGAATTAGCTGATATGGTCTAGCCCGAGATATCAACCCTCAATCATTTGAAAGTCCTTGAATGCTACGTCATGTCAAAGTGTAGTGTCGAGGACTTTGGTATTTAACCCTATTTAATTGAAAATTCTGTAAAGATAGGCGTATGATATATATAATTCATTTATAAAATTACAATGTTCATCACAGGAAAAGTGGATGTATGAAAGGAAGTTAGTTATGCAAAAGTCAGCTCTATTCGCGCCTGAAAAATATAACATTATTTCGGAAATCGAAAAATATAGCCACATACCAGATAAAAAGGCAATTCTATATCATAATACTGAAGGCGAAGATATATCAGTCACTTACCAACAGCTCATTGAACAGTCTAATAAAGTAGGTAATGTTTTAGCATCGCACGGTTTATCTAAAAGCGATAAAGTACTCATTATGATGCCACGATCTATTGCGACGTATGAATTATATATTGCTGCTTTAAAATTAGGTGTTGCAATCATTCCATGTTCTGAAATGCTAAGAACTAAAGATTTACAATACCGTATCACGCACGGTGAAATAAATGCAGTTATTGCACTAGAGCCATTCACAGTTGAATTTGAAAAAATTAAAGAATATGATGCGTTAACTAAATTTGTTATTGCCGGTCAAAAAGATGGATGGATTTCACTTGAAGCTGAAAAAGAAAACGCAAGTAACAAACTAGAAATGGCAGATACGACGCGTGATGATATGGCGATTCTGTCATATACATCTGGTACAACTGGCAATCCTAAAGCCGTTACACATTGTCATGGATGGGGATTTGCACATTTACAAATGGCACCAAAACATTGGTTATGTATTAATGAAGATGACTTAGTTTGGGCAACAGCAGCACCAGGTTGGCAAAAATGGGTATGGAGTCCTTTCTTATCTGTATTAGGTTCAGGTGCAACTGCTTTTGTATTTAATGGAAGGTTCAGTCCTGAAACATACTTAGAATTGCTTCAAAAATATCAAATTAATGTTTTATGTTGTACACCGACAGAATATCGTATGATGGCTAAATTACAGAACTTAAATGATTATGACTTAACGCATTTACATAGTGCCGTTTCTGCAGGTGAGCCACTAAATCGAGAAGTAGTTGAACAATTCAAGAAATACTTTAATTTAACTGTAAGAGATGGATATGGACAGACTGAAAGTACCTTGCTTATAGGCTTTTTAAAAGATACACCACAGAGGATTGGATCAATGGGTAAAGGCATTCCGGGTAGTTCGGTCACTGTAGTAGATGATGAGGGGAATAGCGTACCTGCTAATACGAAAGGGAATATTGCAGTACCACTTGATTTGCCAGCACTTTTCAAAGGGTATTATAAAGAGCCAGAACGTACGGCGAAAGCGCAAACAGGTAAATACTACATCACTGGTGACTTAGCTCATGTAGATGATGATGGTTATTTCTGGTTTGAAGGACGTCGAGATGACATTATTATTAGTTCAGGCTATACGATTGGGCCTTTTGAAGTTGAAGATACGTTAACGAATCATCCAGCCGTTAAAGAATGTGCTGTAGTAGCAAAGCCTCATGATATACGAGGAAATATTGTTAAAGCATTCGTTATTTTACAGGACCATACTGCGGGTGATGATACGTTAGTTAAAGAACTACAACAATTTGTTAAAAATGAAGTTGCACCATATAAATATCCGAGAGAGATTGAATTCGTTGACGACTTACCAAAAACAAACTCAGGTAAAATTCGTCGTGTTGAACTACGAGATTCTGAAATAGAAAAATGGCAACAACAAAAAGATAGCAATCAATAAACATAGCAAAGCAGTCCAATGCGTAAGGTATGATGATACGCACTGGACTGCTTGTTTATTTATGATGTTCTTTGTCGTCTAGTTATAAATATTAAAATTAGTTTAGAAACAAGCGCAACCAGTATTAAGAATGAGAAAATATAAGATGTTAAACCTCGAATATCCCAGTTTAATAAAAACACATTACTATCACCGGCATTAAGTTGAAACTCAGTATGTGTTAGAACGATAATTACAATACCTATAAGTGCAAGATTCAAAATAATTTTCAATATTAAAGGTAATTGTAATGTTTTTCTTGGATGCAGATATTGAATCTCCTTTTTATGATTGATTTTACACTTATATTGTATCAAAATAGAGTATAGGTTTAAAATGCTATAAGCCAAATGTAGATTAAAACAATCGTTAGCTATTTGTTGTCAAATAATTATGATTGATTTGATATTTATCTTCTATGAATAAAAGATTTAATATATTGCAAAGTTAATGAATAATTATAATTTACATTTACCACTGCTTGCTTTAACATATACATGTAAGCACTAACTATAGTATTTTGTTACAGCGTATCAATTAAAACAGGAAGTTATCTATGGCGTTGATATTTTAAAGAAATATGTCAGTTTTATGTAACTTTCATATTGATGATACACATTTACAATTTTTGGAGAGGTGAAACCAATGGCTAAGTCTAATAGTAAAGACATCGTTTTAATTGGAGCCGGTGTACTTAGCACAACATTTGGTTCAATGTTAAAAGAAATTGAGCCAGACTGGAATATCCACGTTTACGAACGCTTGGATCGTCCTGCAATCGAAAGTTCAAACGAAAGAAATAATGCTGGTACGGGTCATGCAGCATTATGTGAGTTGAACTACACAGTTTTACAACCTGATGGTTCTATCGACATCGAAAAAGCGAAAGTGATTAACGAAGAGTTTGAGATTTCAAAACAATTCTGGGGTCACTTAGTGAAAAGCGGTAGCATCGAGAACCCAAGAGAATTTATCAATCCATTACCACACATCAGTTATGTTAGAGGTAAAAACAATGTTAAATTCTTAAAAGATCGTTACGAAGCGATGAAAGCTTTCCCTATGTTCGATAATATCGAATATACTGAAGACATCGAAGTAATGAAAAAATGGATTCCATTGATGATGAAAGGCCGTGAAGATAACCCTGGTATCATGGCGGCAAGTAAAATTGACGAAGGTACAGATGTAAACTTCGGTGAATTAACACGTAAAATGGCTAAAAGTATTGAAGCACATCCAAATGCTACAGTGCAATTTAACCATGAAGTTGTTGATTTTGAACAATTATCAAATGGTCAATGGGAAGTTACTGTTAAAAATCGCCTAACTGGTGAGAAATTCAAACAAGTAACTGACTATGTATTCATCGGTGCTGGCGGTGGAGCGATTCCATTATTACAAAAAACAGGTATCCCTGAAAGTAAACATTTGGGTGGATTCCCTATCAGTGGTCAATTCTTAGCTTGTACAAACCCACAAGTTATTGAACAACACGATGCCAAAGTTTATGGTAAAGAGCCACCTGGTACACCACCAATGACTGTACCTCATTTAGATACGCGTTACATTGACGGCCAAAGAACATTATTATTTGGACCATTTGCTAATGTTGGACCTAAATTCTTGAAAAATGGTTCTAACTTAGATTTATTCAAGTCTGTTAAAACATACAACATTACAACTTTATTAGCAGCAGCAGTTAAAAACTTACCTTTAATTAAATACTCATTTGACCAAGTGATTATGACAAAAGAAGGTTGTATGAACCATTTACGTACTTTCTATCCAGAAGCACGTAATGAAGATTGGCAATTATACACTGCTGGTAAACGTGTACAAGTTATCAAAGATACACCTGAACACGGTAAAGGATTCATCCAATTCGGTACAGAAGTGGTTAACTCACAAGACCACACTGTAATCGCATTATTAGGTGAATCACCAGGGGCTTCAACTTCAGTTTCAGTTGCGTTAGAAGTATTAGAACGTAACTTCCCTGAATACAAAACTGAATGGGCACCTAAAATCAAGAAAATGATTCCATCATACGGTGAATCATTAATTGAAGACGAAAAATTAATGAGAAAAATCCGTAAACAAACTTCAAAAGACTTAGAATTAGGTTACTACGAAAACTAAATTCTAATAGCTATATTTAAAATCGGACAACTGAGAAATCTTAAAGATTTTTCAGCTGTCCGATTTTTTTACGTAATCTAATACATACGGCAAAATCAACTTTAATCAAAAAAGACTCATACACAATGCCATTAAAGCACATGTATGAGTCCTTTTTAGTAGTTTATATCAAAAAATACGTTTAATGCATAAATTAGTTTTTGTTTACAGAAGCATCGTAAATTGATTCTACAGCATCACCTAAAGCTTTATCGAATTCTTCTTTAGATTGATCAGCTCTTAAATCACTAGCTAATGCACGTGAGAAACTTGCGATAAGTTCATCGTTATCTTTAAGTAATTCATTTGCTTTTTCTCTGCTGTAACCACCTGATAATACAACGACACGAACAACATTAGGATGTTCAGCTAACTCTTTGTATAAGTTTGGTTCAGTAGGAATTGTTAATTTCAACATTACTAATTGATCAGCATTTAAGCTATCTAAACCTTTTTTAAGTTCAGCTTTTAATACTTTTTCAATTTCAGCTTTATCTTTTGCATTAATATTAACTTCTGGTTCGATAATTGGAACTAAACCTTTAGCAATAATTTGTTTAGCAACTTCAAATTGTTGTTCAACAACGTCTTTGATACCTTGCTCATTTAATTCTAAAATGTTAGAACGCATTTTTGTACCAAAAATGTGACGTTCGTTTGCACGGTCTAATAAACTGTCTAAGTTGTCGATTGGTTTCATTAATTGAACACCATTTTGCTCTTCAGCAAGACCTTTGTCTACTTTTAAGAACGGAACAACACCTTTATCAGCTAAGTAATCTGCAGTGTATTTGCCTTCTACTTCGCGATCCATTGTTTGTTCGAAAAGAATAGCACCCAAAATTTTATCTGGTGAGAATGAAGGTGAAGTTACCACACGTGTACGCATATCGTGAACAAGTTGGAACATTTCGTCTTCATTGCTATATTGATCTTCGTCTACACCATATTCTTTAAGTGCTTTTGGTGTACTACCACCACTTTGGTCTAATGCGGCAATAAAGCCTTTTCCATTTTTCATTTTTTCTAATTGCTCTTTATTCATACTTTCCACTCCTTAACTTTTCAATACACCTCCAGTATGATAAAAATGAGAACATTTCTCAAGTCATAAACCTTGAAAAGTGTATAAAATGTGAAAAATAATTGTCAGTTTAATTAAAAATATTATTTTATTCTAGGTATGACTAACGCCATTAATGACATAAAGAAAATATGTGTAATAATCCAACCGATTAATTCTGTCACACTAAATTGAAAAATTGGACGTTGCGCAATAAATACTAAAAAGGGATACAATGCTATAAATAAGAAAAATAAAGGGATATAACATAGATAGTAAAGCCTTTTAGAAGTATGAAACAGCAACACAAATACAAAATAAATGACGCTACCAATTAGTAAGTGACATATTATTTCTAGAATATATGGTGTATTGTCAGAAGGAATTAGAAAATCTAAATTCAATAATAAAGCTTTTAAATGTGATTGATTGCTTATTAAGTCAAACAACATGGTCATCCATAGCAACATGAATGATATGAAAATAGCAGCAATGAAATGGAACAATACTTTTAAACGCATTCGTATCACCTCAGAGTCAAATGGAATATAGTAAACAATTCCCTAATCGAACAAAATTATGCGCATAAACAAAGTAGATTGATATAAAATTCTTAATTATCAGAATATATTTACAAATCTGAATTTTATTAGTATATTGGATAGTATTCATAGAGGCATGACGGTATTTGAGCAGGATTTTAAATCGGATTTTATAATCGATTTAAGAGAGGCCACTTTGCTTGCACATTAATACTGTCAATGGGAGGGGAATGTATATGAGTAAAGCACATCAATTAATTCAAGAGGATGAACATTATTTTGCGAAATCAGGACGTATTAAATATTATCCGTTAGTGATTGATCATGGATATGGAGCAACATTGGTTGATATTGAGGGGAAGACATATATCGATTTGTTATCGAGTGCGAGTTCTCAAAACGTAGGTCATGCACCTAGAGAAGTAACAGAAGCGATAAAGGCACAAGTTGATAAATTTATTCATTATACACCAGCATATATGTATCATGAACCGTTGGTACGTTTAGCTAAGAAGCTTTGTGAGATTACACCTGGAGATTTTGAAAAAAGAGTGACCTTCGGATTAACCGGATCAGACGCAAATGATGGCATCATTAAATTTGCCAGAGCATATACAGGGCGTCCTTATATCATTAGTTTCACTAATGCATATCATGGTTCAACTTTTGGCTCATTGTCTATGTCAGCTATTAGTTTAAATATGCGCAAACATTATGGTCCGTTATTGAATGGTTTTTATCATATTCCGTTTCCAGATAAATATCGTGGTATGTACGAGCAGCCACAAGCTAATTCAGTAGAAGAATATTTAGCACCCTTAAAAGAAATGTTTGCGAAATATGTACCTGCTGACGAAGTAGCATGTATTGTTATTGAAACGATACAAGGCGATGGTGGACTTTTAGAACCAGTTCCAGGGTATTTTGAAGCGTTAGAAAAGATTTGTCGTGAACATGGTATTTTAATCGCTGTCGATGATATTCAACAAGGTTTTGGGCGAACAGGTACATGGAGTTCAGTCTCGCATTTTAATTTTACGCCTGATTTAATCACTTTCGGAAAATCCTTAGCAGGTGGTATGCCTATGTCAGCAATTGTTGGACGCAAAGAGATTATGAATTGTTTAGAAGCACCAGCACATTTATTTACAACAGGTGCTAATCCAGTTAGTTGTGAAGCTGCATTAGCCACAATTCAAATGATTGAAGATCAGTTGCTTCTTCAGGCTAGTGCGGAAAAAGGGGAATATGTTAGGAAACGAATGGATCAATGGGTATCTAAATACAATAGTGTAGGCGATGTTAGAGGTAAAGGTCTGAGCATTGGTATTGATATTGTTTCCGACAAAAAACTCAAAACACGTGATGCCAGTGCGGCACTTAAAATTTGTAATTACTGCTTTGAGCATGGCGTAGTTATTATAGCTGTAGCAGGAAATGTGTTGCGATTCCAACCGCCATTGGTGATAACATAAGAGCAATTAGACACGGCGTTAAACACTATAGAAGATGCACTGACTGCTTTGGAAGCAGGTAACTTAGATCAATATGACATATCTGGACAAGGTTGGTAATAGCGATTATCTTAATATAAAATAAAAAATCATTTCCACATCTGGATGTTAATCAGATGGGAAATGATTTTTTTGATTTTTATTTTGGTGGGTGGTATTCAGCTACGTCATTTTTCTTAGAATGTCTAAGTCCATAACTTAAATATAGAATGATACCAACAATAAACCAAATTAAAGTGTATAATTTCGCTTCGAATCCTAATCCCCAGAATACTAGCAATACTAAAACAAATGTAACTGCTGGTAACACAGGATATAAAGGTAATTTAAATGCAGGAATTGGTAGATCTTTACCTTCACGCTTTCTCAAACGATACATTGCTAATGAAACGAACATAAATGCAACAAGTGTACCGGCTGAAATTAATTGTGCTAAAAATGCGAATGGGAACATAGAACCAATTAAAACACCAATAATAGTAAGTATAACTAGTGCGCGATTAGGTAAATGTTTGTCGTTTAAATGGCTTAACCATGAAGGTAATAAGCCGTCACGTCCAAATGAATAAAGTAAACGTGAGCCTGCTAACATCATACCAATTAATGCTGTAAACATACCGATAACAGAGATAGCTTGAACAATAGCTGCTACAACACCATGACCACTTTGACGTAAAGCCCAACCAACAGGTTCAGCATTGTTTGCGTATTGTGAGTAATGGAACATACCAACTAACACAAGTGCTACAGCAATAAATAATACGATAGCAACACTTAAAGAACCAAGAATACCTCTAGGCATTGTCTTTTGAGGGTCAAGTGCTTCTGCTGAGTTTGCTGCGATAGAATCGAAACCGATATACGCTAAGAAAATCATTGAAACACCAGCATATATGCCTTGCCAACCACCAAAGTCACCTGTAGCAGTTACTTTGTGTTCTGGAATAAATGGTACATAGTTACTAACATTTATTGCTGTTAAACCTACGATTACAAATAAAATAATAGCTAATACTTTTAAAATAACTAAAATGTTTTCCATACGTGCTGCTTCTGACATACCACGTGATAGTAATAATGCAGTTAATAAAATAACGATAGCAGCAATAATATCGATAAAACCGCCATTCGTACCAAATGGATTTGATAATGCTGCAGGTAATTCGATGCCAATTGGTTTCACAAGTCCGCGTAAATTCGCTGAGAATCCTGATGCAACAAAGGCTACGGCGATAAAATATTCAGCTAATAGAGCCCAACCGGCAACCCATCCAAAAAATTCACCAAATAATACATTGACCCAAGAATAGGCTGAACCTGCAAATGGCATAGCGGCAGCCATTTCTGCATAAGTAAATGCAACTAAACCAGCAACAATAGCAGCGAGTAAGAATGATAACGCAACGGCCGGTCCTGCATGTTCTGCAGCAACAATGCCAGGTAGCGTAAAGATAGATGTCGATACAATTGTTCCTACACCTAAAGCTAAGAAATCACGCACCCGAAGTGTACGCTTTAAATGACCATCTTTATTTTGATAGATAGCCGGATCCTCTTTTCGTGCTATTTTATTGAAAAAACTTCCCATAAACTTTCCTCCCAAACATTCATAAACAATTCTATACGGTGTTTTTTAATATGTTATATCATAGCACAAATAATCAATATTTTGTCTAAAAATTCTGAAAAATCACAACTTTATGTTACGTATTAATGACTTGTCTTGATAACATCCATAGATTTTTTAAATGATAAAACTGATTATAACAGATATTAAATGAATAAGTACTATTTTTTGCTAATTTTCTAACAATTTTGCACATTATATTTTTAAAATCAATTTCATGTTTATGTCTGATTGGCTAGTTTGTATGAAATGTAATCCTTTGACTATAAAAAGATGCATCAAATATGATGAGGGTAAGGCGGAAAATAGGAGGTTATATAGTAAGTCATTTAAGTCGAATAGCCATCCTTTTTAAAATGAAAAAAATAGAAAGCTCAATAGTTTGTTAAAGCCTTTAAATAGCGTCATTACGCAATTTTAGAATGCTAAAAATTGTCACAAATTTCAAATTACGTGCTAAAGCTTGAGATATCAATATTTATTGGCGTTAGAGTGTAATTTGACTCCGCTTACATCTCAGTTTTATGTTTGTAATTTGGTAGCATAATATTATAATAAAATAAAATTGTTAATCTTTAATTTCAGTATAGATATTTTTACGTGTAGTCACGTGTAAAATAAATTCAATTAGGTTAGGAGACATAATTATGAAAACATTTGGTAAAAAGGTTGTATTAATCGGAGATGGATCTGTAGGATCAAGCTATGCCTTTGCAATGGTTACGCAAGGTGTTGCTGATGAATTTGTAATTATTGACATTGCAAAAGACAAAGTAAAAGCAGATGTTCAAGATTTAAACCATGGTACAGTCCACAGTCCTTCACCAGTTGATGTGAAAGCAGGTGAATACGAAGACTGTAAAGATGCAGATTTAGTTGTTATTACAGCTGGTGCACCTCAAAAGCCAGGTGAAACACGTTTACAATTAGTTGAAAAAAATACTAAGATTATGAAGAGCATCGTTAAGAGTGTTATGGATAGTGGCTTTGATGGATATTTCTTAATCGCGGCAAACCCTGTAGACATTTTAACAAGATTTGTAAAAGAATATACTGGATTACCAGCAGAGCGTGTTATCGGTTCAGGTACTGTATTGGACAGTGCACGTTTACAATATTTAATTAGCCAAGAACTTGGTGTTGCACCTTCAAGTGTTGACGCTAGTATTATTGGTGAGCATGGTGATACTGAACTTGCAGTTTGGTCACAAGCAAATGTAGCAGGTATTTCAGTATATGACACATTAAAAGAACAAACTGGTAGCGAAGCTAAAGCGGAAGAAATTTATGTGAATACACGTGACGCTGCTTATGAAATTATCCAAGCTAAAGGGTCAACATACTATGGTATTGCATTAGCATTGATGCGCATTTCAAAAGCCATTTTAAATAATGAAAATAATGTCTTAAATGTTTCTATACAATTAGATGGTCAATATGGTGGTCACAAAGGCGTTTACCTAGGTGTACCAACATTAGTTAACCAACATGGCGCAGTTAAAATTTATGAAATGCCATTAAGTGCCGAAGAACAAGCGTTGTTCGATAAATCTGTTAAAACATTAGAAGATACATTTGATTCAATTAAATATTTATTAGAAGACTAAGCCTATTTTAAGTATTAATTAGAAATATATTAATGGTAAGAGGATCTATTAGTGTTGCAGTAACACGTGGCACTGATAGGTCCATTTTTTTAGCAAGCATTGATAGAGGCAATACTTTTGCGTAAAATAATAATTGAATAAAGTATTATGACTCGTGAAAATTTAGTGACATGAATAAAAATGTTGAGGCGTCATTGAGTATAAAGGAAAGTAGTTCTGCATTAATCACGAAGTAGAGCATGACAACGAGGAATAACTATAGGGAGATGGTTTTGGAATGACGAATGTCTTGTATCAACATGGTACATTAGGTACGTTAATGGCTGGCTTACTAGAAGGCACAGCTACAATTAATGAATTGTTAGAACATGGGAATTTAGGGATTGCAACGTTAACAGGGTCTGATGGCGAAGTAATATTTTTAGACGGAAAGGCATATCATGCTAACGAGCATAAAGAATTTATAGAATTAAAAGGCGATGAGAAAGTACCGTATGCATCGATTACTAATTTTAAAGCGAGTAAGACATTTCCATTGCAACAATTATCACAAGATGATGTATTCGCACAAATTAAAAATGAAATGTTAAGTGAGAATTTATTTTCGGCTGTTAAAATTTATGGCACATTTAAACATATGCATGTACGAATGATGCCTGCTCAGCAACCGCCATATACACGTTTGATTGATTCAGCACGCAGACAACCTGAGGAAAAAAGACAAGATATTCGTGGTGCCATTGTTGGATTTTTTACACCAGAATTATTTCATGGCGTAGGATCTGCTGGTTTTCATATACATTTTGCGGATGATGAAAGAGCTTATGGTGGACATGTTCTTGACTTTGAAGTGGATGACGTTGTCGTTGAGATACAAAACTTTGAAACATTCCAACAACATTTCCCGGTAAATAACGAGACGTTTGTTAAAGCGAAAATAGACTATAAAGATGTGGCAGAAGAAATTAGAGAAGCTGAATAGTCTAATATAATTAAAAGACCTTAGCGATATAAGGAACAGGTGGTTCTAAATGCATCGTTAAGGTCTTTTTATATTATATATGAGCTTACATATTTTGTTGATACGCGCGTAAAAAGCTATAAATAGTATCAAGATATGGGGTGTCAAGATTGTGTTCACGTGCACGTCGATAAATAAAGCCTTGAATTGCTTCGACTTCAAGAGGTTGCTGATGCACAATGTCGTAATACATGCTCGTTCCCATTTCGTCGGGATAACCTTGATATATAGTCATAATAGTATCGACAGTTTGTTCTGAAAAGTTTAACCCCTCTGCCTGTGCAACACGACAACCATCTAGTAATAGCTGTCTACACAGTGTACGTATTTCAGGATTATGCATGATTGCAACTGTCTGTCTCCCGAGTGCTGTGATAGAATTAATGCCCAAGTTAACTAACAATTTATACCAAATAGCTTGTTGAATATTTGCTTCTAATACAATGTCGATTTGACTGTCTTGGACCAAATCTCTAAATTGTCGTGTTAATGCATTATCTTGTATACGTAATTGATAATCTCTGAAGTGCGTAACAACATCGCCTTTCTTTTGACCACTTATATAGACAACTGCTTGGCATACGTTTTTAAATGAAATATGTTCGAGTTGACCATAACCATTTTGGGCTAAAATGATGAGCGTGTCCTCATGTGCAAGATGAGTTAAATGAGGAATAACTGCATCAAGTTGATGTGTTTTGACTGCAATAATAATAACATCAAATGTGTTTGTGACATCTTCATAACCTTTCACAACAATATCTTGTGCAGGTGCATGTGGTACAGTATAATATGTTATTGTTTTGGCGTGTCTCCCGATAAGCGTTGTATGAGGCAATGATTGTTGTAATTCATAGGCAATAGTTGTACCGACAGCGCCTGGGCCGATAATCGCAACTGATAACATCTTCTTCTTTCCTTTCTATAAAAGATTCATTATACTATTTCTAATAATACTGCAAAAAGAGGTTGAATAACATTGAAAACAGTAAGTCAATTAATAGATATGAAACAAAAGCAAACTAAAATTTCTATGGTAACAGCTTATGATTTTCCAAGTGCTAAACAAGTGGAAGCAGCGGGTATTGATATGATTCTTGTTGGGGATTCACTTGGTATGACTGTATTAGGTTATGAAAGTACCGTACAAGTGACGTTAGCAGATATGATTCATCACGGTCGTGCAGTAAGAAGAGGCGCACCAAATACATTTGTAGTTGTTGATATGCCGATTGGTGCAGTAGGCATCTCTATGACACAAGACTTAAATCATGCTCTAAAGCTTTATCAGGAGACGAATGCAAATGCAATTAAAGCAGAAGGAGCGCATATTACACCATTTATTGAAAAAGCAACGGCAATTGGTATTCCTGTTGTTGCACATTTAGGATTAACACCTCAAAGTGTTGGCGTTATGGGGTATAAATTACAAGGTGCAACGAAAGAAGCAGCGGAGCAACTTATTTTAGATGCGAAAAATGTAGAACAAGCTGGTGCAGTAGCGTTAGTACTTGAAGCAATTCCAAATGATTTAGCAGAAGAAATTAGCAAGCACTTAACAATTCCAGTCATTGGTATTGGTGCAGGAAAAGGTACAGATGGTCAAGTATTGGTTTATCACGATATGTTAAATTATGGTGTTGAACATAAAGCGAAATTTGTGAAGCAATTTGCTGATTTTAGTGTTGGTGTGGACGGTTTAAAACAATACGATCAAGAAGTTAAATCTGGTGCATTTCCATCAGAAGAATATACGTATAAAAAGAAAATTATGAATGAGGTTAATAACAATGACTAAGCTGATTACTACGGTAAAAGAGATGCAACACATTGTTAAAGCAGCCAAACGCTCAGGAACAACGATTGGTTTTATCCCAACAATGGGTGCCTTACATGATGGACATTTAACGATGGTACGCGAATCAGTTAGTACAAATGATATTACAGTTGTGAGTGTATTTGTTAATCCATTACAATTTGGTCCAAACGAAGATTTCGATGCTTATCCGAGACAAATTGATAAAGATTTAGAATTAGTATCAGAAGTAGGGGCGGACATTGTTTTTCATCCTGCAGTAGAAGATATGTATCCAGGTGAATTAGGTATTGATGTCAAAGTAGGTCCATTAGCTGATGTGTTAGAAGGAGCGAAGCGTCCAGGGCATTTTGATGGGGTGGTAACAGTAGTTAATAAGCTATTTAATATTGTTATGCCGGATTATGCTTATTTTGGTAAAAAAGATGCCCAGCAATTGGCTATTGTCGAGCAAATGGTAAAAGACTTCAATCATGCCGTTGAAATTATTGGTATTGATATCGTTCGAGAAGCAGATGGTTTGGCGAAAAGTTCAAGAAATGTTTATTTAACGGAGCAAGAACGACAAGAAGCGGTACATTTAAGTAAAAGTTTGCTATTAGCACAAGCGTTGTATCAAGACGGTGAACGTCAAAGTAAAGTAATTATAGACAGGGTTACTGAATATCTTGAATCACATATAAGTGGACGCATTGAAGAAGTTGCTGTTTATAGTTATCCTCAATTAGTAGAACAACACGAAATAACTGGACGCATATTTATCTCGTTAGCTGTTAAATTTTCAAAAGCGCGTTTAATAGATAATATAATAATTGGAGCTGAATAAAGTGATAAGAACAATGATGAATGCTAAAATTCATAGAGCAAGAGTGACTGAGTCAAATTTAAATTATGTAGGTAGCATTACGATTGATTCAGATATATTGGAAGCGGTAGACATCTTGCCAAATGAAAAAGTAGCCATCGTGAATAATAATAATGGTGCACGTTTTGAAACATACGTAATAGCTGGTGAAAGAGGTAGTGGTAAAATTTGTTTAAACGGTGCAGCGTCAAGACTTGTTGAAGTAGGCGATGTAGTCATAATCATGACTTATGCACAGTTGAATGAAGAAGAAATTAAAAACCATGCACCTAAAGTAGCAGTAATGAATGAAGACAATGTCATTATTGAAATGATTCATGAAAAAGAAAATACGATAGTGTTATAAAATAGTATAAGTTAGAAACCTCTAGTAGATAACAATGTAGTTATCCATTAGGGGTTTTTATTTTTATGCCAATTGGGTTAGCGTAATAGAAGTAAAGGTATTATCGTTGCAATTTTATCAGTGTTAAATGATGGACATATTTATAAAGAAATAGTTTTGCGAATTGATTATCTAAAACAGTATTCAGAATTTATTTGGTAGAAAATAGAATTCTTAACTTAACGAGATAAGTTAATGACATGTTGTTTAGTTTCGTGAAGTGAAAATATTGAATTGATAGCAATTATATAATAAAATTATACTAAATAGAATGATGGTCTGAAGAAGGTGGATATGATGAAAAAAGTTATAAGTTTATTTGTTGCAATTTTATCAGTGTTGATTTTTACGGATAATGCGAACGCCGAAAATAACAAACCTGAAGGTGTGAATGAAAACAGCAATTTAATACCAGTTAGACAACCGGATGCAAATTATCCAGGGCCAGTTAGTGACATAGCACGTGTGAAAAAACTTGATAATTTAATAGATGGCACGAAAGATCCAGATGTTATCAAGCAGTTGAAAGATGATAATGAGGTGCCGAATAATGCGGTAAAGGCAAAAGATTCTAAAATAGTATCCGACTGCAGACATTTACTAAAACATCCAGATAATTTAATGGATGGCACGAAAGATCCAAATGTTATTAATCAGTTGAAAAACGCAAATGGAACATCGAATAATAGTGCTGTAAATCCAAGTATTAAAGCAAATGATATTCACACAAAAAGTAATAAACAAATGGCTAAACAACAAAGTATTCATTTGGATAGCAAGAGCAAGTCAGTACATAAGCAACAATTGAAAGAATTACCAAAAACAGGAGTAAATAACGAAAGTAATACAGCAATTATGGTTTTATTTATTGGTTTAATATTGCTTGTAGTAAGTTTAGTGACAAGATTTATAAAATTAAATAGCCATCAATAATAAAAAGGGCCACACCTTGGTTTAAGATTCCAAGCGTGTGGCCTGCTCTTGTTATACAGTTCTATCACTATGTCACTTTTAATCAAAAGCGACCGTAATTGCTGCATATCAATTAACGATAGGAATGATTAATTGTGAATCATATTTACCACCAGTATAAATCATGTGCATGCCTTTATTTACGGTTTCTTCATGTTCATAACGCGTTTTCATGCCAGGGGTACTATTACCAATTACAATTTCACTACCTTTTACAACAACTTCCAATGTTTCGCCTTGTTTAAATAGCGTGCCTGAAGGTAACAATTCGATTTCAACAGGTACAATCTCATCTTGTGACAACTTTAATTCTGTTTCATGTTTATGCCAAGGTTGCGCAATTGTGGATTTTTCTTGATCTAATTCACGATGTGATACGCGTAACCAACCGGTAGCTACTTGACCATTTTCAATATGATTAAAATCAGGGAAGTTAACTTCATTACCACGACGATCTAACTTTTTAATACCTGCAAATAAATCCATATCGTCTGAGTCTTTAGTGCTTACCCATAGTTTTAAGTTCATGTTTCCAACTAACTCAGTATCTTTGTCAAACGTATATTTAAAACTTACATCTTGTCGTTTATCTTCAGAGTCATATTGTGCGACATGCGCGCTACTAATCTTTGCATGATTCAATGTGTGATTTTCAGCATTCAAATACAATGGTGTATATTCTGTGTTAGGTAAAGGGAACGCTGACGCTGATTTGAATTCGCCTTTATAAAATTGATCTCTAACTTCATAAATGACATGAGGCGTATCTTTCCAATCGTTATTTTCTTCTTTAAGGTAAAAATCAAAGAATGATTTTTGGCGTTCGAGATTTTCTCTAGCGTAGTAACTTTCCCACTCTTTACGTCCATGCACATATAGCCATTTTTCTTCAGATGCAGCTTGTTTAAATCCTTCAAAAGAGCCACGGTTGTGCAAACCTTGTGTAGACCAACTAGCACATGTTAGTAGAGGTGTTTTAATTTGTGATAATGGCACTTGACGCTGTTTCCAAAAATCATCGAACAAAGGGTGTTCTTGTTGTGCTTGAATCATGTCTTCGATATTTGGATTATCTGTCCATCTCGCAAAAATACCTTGTATCCAGAAACGATAAAAGCCAGTATCCGGTATACCTCCGTGAAAGGCTACTTCTCTATACATATCATTTAATCCTTCCCAAGGAATCATTGCTTTTAAATGTGGTGGATTTAATGATGCGACCCACCATTGAGTCACCGCAAGATAAGAAACACCATTTGTTCCGATATTTCCATTACTCCATGGCTGTTTTGCTGCCCATTCAATCATTTCGTAATAATCTTCCGCTTCTCTTTTTGACCATGGAGATAAGACGCCTTTGGATTTGTCACTACCGCGTAATGCAACTTTAACTACAACATAATCATTTGGCACCCAAAATCCTGGGTCTGGTGATTCTTCAGGTGTAAAACTAGATGTCGGAATGGCACCTAATGTTGGCCAAAGGGCACCCATATTTGTGATTTTAGGCTTATTATCTTTACCGTAAGTATCTGCAGACATAACTACAGGGAATTTGCCATCTTTATTTGGTCTGAAAATATTAATATATAATTTTTCGCCATCGCGCATTTCCACAGTGACATCTTTTTCCATAATCATTTCTTGATTTCCATATTGAACACTGTCGACAACGATGTGGTTAATACCGGCTTTAACTTCATTGACATGAGTTACAGTTAATTTTGGATTTCCTAGTAAATGTTGGTTCATTGTTATCACCTTTTTCTGTTTGTTTGTATCACCTATATTAAACAGGTAAACATTGTGTGCCAATCATCAATGTTGGAGATTTGTGGGATAATGAACATAACGTTTATAATTGTTTATAATCATTGGGGAGGACTTGATATAAATGACTATAGATCGACGTATTAGAAAATCACAAGTTGCAATGAGAAATGCATTTATTGAACTTTTACATCAACACCAATTAGAAGAGATTACTGTGCAACAAATTGCAGATTTAGCTGATGTTAACCGTAGTACATTTTATACGCATTATTATGATAAATATGATTTGCTTGAAAAATTAGAGGACCAGCAGTTGGAGGAAATAAGAGACTTCATTCATGATGAGAAGTTAAATGGAGCAGTTAAGTTATCCACGGATAACATACATCAAATTATGACTGTTTTAATAGATATGATAGAAAAAGACATCGCATTTTATCAATTGATGTTTCGTATGGGTAAAGATTCAAATATACACGAAAAACTATATGACTTAATTATGTGTCATTTACAACGTTATAAAAATGAAAATGATCAAATTAATGGTATACCATTTTCTTATTTCATGAGTTATGTTTCAGGTGCGGGATTGTCTTTGATAAGACATTGGGTAGAAGATCCAAACCGTATAGACAAAGTTGACTTAATAATGCATTTTAATACGATTGTCAATCAAGGGCCAGCAACGATAATTAAAAATATACAATAAAATAAGGCAAGCCATGAATCGAGAGTGGCTTGCCTTGCTAAATAACATAAGCTTATTAAATGATATCTTTATCAATAACATTATTGTTGGATTGCAGTATAGTCTTGACCATGTAACATCCAACGAACACCGTATTTATCGGTAAAGACGCCCATTTTGCCACCCCAGAATTGGTCAGCAAACGGTAATTCTATTTCAATTGAAGAATGATCTTTAATTTTCTCATAGAATGCTTCAACTTTATCAGCATCTTCCTTATTGTTAACATCATAATCAATTAATAATGATATGCCATTATTAATTTTGTCAGCGCGACCAAAAGAATCAGAACATAGCACTTTTACGCCAAGCACTTCAAATTCAGCATGCATAGTTGCTTCTTGCGCTTCTTCCTTAGTCATACCAAAATGTGACGCTTGTTCTTCGCCAACTTCTAAACGTTTAACGTCAGTTGCACCAAATACTTCTTCGTAATATGCAAGGGCTTCTTTTGAATTTTCAAAAGCGATATAAGGGAATAATGCTGTCATGTAAAACACCTCAATGTATTATTTTTATTACTAACACCATGTTACATTAAAAAATGGCAAAAGTATAACTTTTACGATGAATTGAAGTCAATCTTTTGTAAAATACACGATAAATTGTAAGATGAAATTGATTTAAATGAAGTAAACATATATATGACATACAAAAAATGAAAATGACACAGAGACGTATGTGTTGTTTAGTGTTTTAAAATTCAAGTTTAAAAAATGCTTTTAGATACATAAGGGACTTTCGAAATATAAATGCATTAAAATGAATTTCTAACTTTTTTGACTGACATTTAATATGAATCATATATAATAGAAGTTAATGATTAAATGTGGGAGGTTAAATCATGATTAATGCTGAACCTATTATCAGTAAAATGAAAAATCAAAAAATTAATTATGACAAGGTGTTGAAGAAATTAATCGGGCAGTGGGAAAGAGAAGCAATCAGACCTAAAATCTTATTGCATAGTTGTTGTGCACCTTGTAGTACATATACATTAGAGTTTTTAACACAATATGCAGACATTGCAATTTATTTCGCGAATTCAAATATTCATCCGAAAAATGAATATTTACGACGTGCTAAAGTGCAAGAACAATTTGTGGAAGATTTTAATCGCAAGACTGGTGCGAATGTGAAGTATATTGAAGCACCTTATGAACCGCATAAGTTTGTGAAAATGGTGAAGGATAAAGAATTAGCTGATGAAAAAGAAGGCGGCTTACGTTGTACCGCTTGTTTTGAAATGCGTTTGGATATTGTAGCGAAAGCAGCTGCAGAACATGGCTATGATTATTTTGGCAGTGCAATCACGTTATCACCTAAAAAGAACGCACAATTAATCAATGAACTTGGTATGGATGTCCAAAAAATATACGATGTGAACTATTTGCCAAGTGATTTTAAGAAAAGTAAAGGTTATGAGCGTTCCATAGAAATGTGTAATGACTATAATATCTTTAGGCAGTGTTATTGTGGATGTGTCTTTGCAGCGATGCAACAAGGTATTGATTTTAAAACAGTTAATAAAGAAGCGAAAGCATTTTTAGAACAATATCCAGATTAATCATTGGAAATGAGATAAAAGGCAGGCGCAAATACAAGCCATGCCCTATTAAAAATTATCAAATAGAAACCCGAGATTTTAGTGAAATAAATCATACTAAAATCTCGGGTTATTTATATAATCGTAAATATTGTAGCTATAATGAATAACTGGATTCTGAGACATAAAACAATGTCTCACTCTAATTACATCATTTTATGAACAAATCTTATAATTGCTAAAATGACAATGACAAGTGTTGAAATAAGTGAAAACACTTTAAACTTTTTGTAGTCATTTTTCGTTTCATTTTCTCCTGTTTTCATCATTTCACGTAGCTCTTGCTCGATTTCTAAATCAAGATCTGTTTTACGATAACCATTCAAACCTTGACGTTCATCTTCTTCAGGTTGATTTTGTTGCTGTGTGTCTTTGTTGTCAGAAGTCGCTACTGTTTTTTTATTATCTGTTTCTTTAGTCATAACAAACGCCTCCGTTATAAAACGCTATATTTAATGATATGTGATATTTAAGCCATTATTTTGAAAAATGGTGATAAATATATCTTCTTGAGTTATATCATAATTTTAATAAGACGATTCAGCAAGTTTTAAAGTATTATTTGACTATGTTGGATTAGGCATCTAGTCCTATAATATCACTGACATTGTCAAAATGATGATCTTTTAAGTAACGTGCGATGCCTTTGTTCATTTTCTTAGTTAAACCTGGGCCTTCAATAACAAGTGATGAATAAATTTGAATAAGTGACGCACCGTGACGCATCATTTTGATTGCATCTTCAGTACTGAATACGCCGCCTGTACCTATAATTAAAAATTCGCCATTTGTTTGCTGATAAGCATACTTAATCAATTTTAAATTACGTTCAAATAATGGACGACCACTCAAACCGCCTTCTTCGACTTTATTAGCAGAAGTTAAACCATCTCGTTGTCGCGTTGTGTTTGCTAAGATGATACCGTCAAATGTCTCAGTAATCGCTGGTAATAGTGCTTTTAAGCCATCGAAATCCATATCAGACGTTAGTTTTAAATAAATTGGCACTGTTACATCATGTTGTTTTTTAAATGCTGTTAAAGCTTGGCATAACATTGAAAATTCATCTTTATCATGGAAGTTTTGAAGATTTTCAGTATTTGGAGAACTGATGTTGACTGTGAAAAATGAAACGTCGTGTTTAAACGTATCAATAACCTTTATATAATCTTGATAACGCGCTTCATAAGGTGTCATTTTATTCACACCAACATTGATACCAACAGGTACTTGATAAGCATTTTTACGCAAATGACTGAGTGCTTTGTTCATACCAATATTATTGAAGCCCATTCGATTTATCAAGGCGTCATCTTCTAATAATCTAAACATACGTGGTTGAGGGTTACCCGGTTGAGGTTTAGGTGTGATACCACCTAATTCTAAAGCACCGAATCCAAGGTGTTCCAATGCTTTTGGTACTTCGCAAGATTTGTCGAAACCAGCTGCTAAGCCAATTGGATTGTCGTACGTATTACCTTGTATCGTTTGTGATAACGTTGGATTCTTATAAGTAAATAGTTTATCGACGACTGGGAATAAAACCGGAAATTTTTGTAACGTTTTTAATGCATCGATAGTTAGTCCGTGTGCTTTTTCGGGTTCGATTTTGAATAAGAAAGGTTTAATTAATTTGTACATGAGTATGCTCCTATTTCATTATATTTGAGGCTTACTATCCTCAACTTAATATATGTGAAATATATTCTTTTAATAGACTAGCATTTCCCTACATAATTTCCTAGTTAAAACTAAAAAGTTTTGAAAATTGACGCAAGTTTGAATAACGTTTTTAAGATTAAATCATCCTAATTAGGCAATATAATAGTATAAAGTAAGCGTAATGGAAGGTGTTTGTATGAATGAACAATGGTTAGAGCATTTACCTTTAAAAGATATTAAAGAGATTTCACCAGTGAGTGGTGGTGATGTAAACGAAGCATATCGAGTCGAAACAGATACGGATACATTTTTCTTACTTGTCCAACGTGGACGTAAAGAATCATTTTATGCTGCAGAAATTGCAGGTTTAAATGAATTTGAACGTGCAGGTATCACGGCACCTAGAGTAATTGCAAGTGGCGAGGTTAACGGTGATGCGTATTTAATGATGACGTATTTAGAAGAAGGGGCTTCAGGGAGTCAACGCCAATTAGGGCAACTCGTAGCTCAATTACACAGTCAGCAACAAGAAGAAGGCAAATTTGGCTTCTCATTACCTTATGAAGGTGGCGATATTTCTTTTGATAATCATTGGCAAGACGATTGGTGTACCATTTTTGTCGACAAGCGCTTGGACCATTTGAAAGATGAGTTGCTAAATAGAGGGCTATGGGATGCCAACGATATCAAAGTATATGACAAAGTGCGACGTCAAATTGTGGCGGAATTAGAAAAGCATCAAAGTAAACCGTCTTTATTACATGGTGACCTATGGGGTGGTAATTATATGTTCTTACAAGATGGTCGTCCGGCGTTATTTGATCCAGCGCCATTATATGGTGACAGAGAATTCGATATCGGTATTACAACGGTATTTGGTGGTTTTACGAGCGAATTTTATGATGCGTATAATAAACATTATCCACTCGCAAAAGGTGCATCCTATAGACTTGAATTTTATCGTTTATATTTATTGATGGTCCATTTATTGAAATTTGGTGAAATGTACCGTGATAGTGTTGCGCATTCTATGGATAAGATTTTACAAGATACAACAAGTTAGTTAAGACGTTAGATTGAGATAAATAGATAATATGCACAGATATTTTTACAATGAGAAGGCCTTCAGCTGCCTCAATAAAAATATTTGTGCTTTTTTATTGTTGGAAAATAAAATTTTAATCGCTATTGTTAATTTCTGTAATGTAAAACAAGGTTGAGTTGCAATAAAAGTGATTTTATAACTTTTTGTTCAATAAAATTCTAGGAATGATACATATTTATTGATACAATAATTTTGAATATAATCATAAAACAATATTTAAGTATAATTGAATGTTTGAATATCATATATTGATACAGTTTCTAATAATTTTAAAATAATTTAAATGGAGAGAGGTGTAAATGATGAGTACAGTTCAAAGTGATATTTTTAAGACCAATAGTGCATCATCATCTATTAAAAGCGCTGTTGAAACATGTAATAATGTGTCGAAACCGGATAAAGATGAAAGTACAACAGTAAGTGGAAATAATAATGCTCATAGTGTGATAGATGATTTGATGAGTAAGAATCAATCTGTTGCTGAAGCAATACGAACTGCGAGCGATAATATACAAAAAGTTGGTGAGGCTTTTGACCAAACTGACGTAATGATTGGTAATGAAATTGGTAAAAATTAAAACGTGGTGAAATGATGTCGAATAAACTGGATGAAATCAATAAAATAATCACAGCGAAACATAAGCAAATGGATGACTTATATGATGAAAAGCGAGAGGTTAAAGCATTGATAGATGAAAGTGATGCGCTTAATCATTCGATAGATCAATTATATCAACATTTAGGTGAGCGTTATTATAGTAGCAATATGGCTAGTCGTATGGAACAGTTCCGCGATGAATTTCATTTTGCGAAACGACGTTCAACGGAAGCGTTATACGAGCAGCAACAGCAAATTCAACATGGCATTCGTAAAGCAGAAGAAGAGATGATTGACTTGGAAATGCGAAGGAATGTTGAAATTGAGACGGTGACAAAGGAGGAAAATAAATGGAAACAATAGGAAGCATTATTTATTTAAAAGAAGGTTCGCAAAAGTTAATGATTATTAATAGAGGACCAATTGTAGAAATTGAAAATCAAAAGTATATGTTTGACTATTCTGCATGTAAATATCCGATTGGTGTTGTGGAAGATGAAATTTATTATTTTAACGAAGAAAATATAGATTCAGTTATTTTTAAAGGTTATTCTGATCAAGATGAGGTTAGATTTCAAGAATTGTTTGAAAATATGAAACAAAATTTGGATAGTGAAATACAACGTGGAGAAGTTACACCCCAATAAATTTTGTAAAAATATGATTTCTGTCTCACCGCCAAAATGTTATCTCCAAGTACTGAGGCTGGATGATACCATGAAATGTTATTCATAATCATTTGAACTAAACGTAGCATCCTTAAATTTAATAAAAAAGACACATACCAACTTCCGAAATGTAGATAAATTCTCTACAATAACGGAAGTTTTTCTTTTAATATTGAAATTTCTCAAGGATAGGTCTATACTTTATAAATCGTAATTATTACGATTTATAATCGAAAACAATAACTTGAAATAGATCATTGAGGGAGTGTTAATATGCAACATCATAAAGTGGCTATTATCGGTGCCGGTGCTGCAGGTATAGGTATGGCCATTACCTTAAAAGATTTCGGTATAACAGATGTCATTATTTTAGAAAAAGGAACAGTAGGACATTCATTTAAACATTGGCCGAAATCGACCCTTACGATTACGCCATCATTTACGTCTAATGGATTTGGCATGCCTGATATGAATGCAATTTCCATGGATACTTCACCAGCATTTACATTTAATGAAGAACATATTTCCGGAGAAACATATGCTGAATATTTACAAGTGGTTGCCAACCATTACGAGCTGAATATCTTTGAAAATACAGTTGTCACAAATATATCTGTAGATGATGCATTTTATACGATTGCAACGACAACAGAGACATATCACGCGGATTATATCTTTGTCGCAACAGGTGATTATAATTTCCCTAAAAAGCCATTTAAATATGGTATTCATTATAGTGAAATTGAAGACTTTGATAACTTTAATAAGGGACAATATGTGGTTATCGGAGGTAATGAAAGTGGCTTTGATGCTGCATATCAACTTGCAAAAAATGGCTCTGACATCGCACTTTATACTAGCACAACCGGTTTAAATGATCCGGATGCTGATCCTAGTGTTAGATTGTCACCTTATACACGTCAGAGACTAGGTAACGTCATTAAGCAAGGTGCTCGCATTGAAATGAATGTACATTATACAGTTAAAGATATTGATTTTAACAATGGACAGTATCATATCAGTTTTGATAGCGGACAAAGTGTGCATACGCCTCATGAACCAATACTAGCAACTGGCTTTGATGCAACAAAAAATCCAATCGTTCAACAATTATTTGTGACAACAAATCAAGATATTAAATTAACAACACATGATGAATCGACACGTTATCCGAATATTTTTATGATTGGTGCAACAGTTGAAAATGATAATGCCAAATTATGCTATATCTATAAATTCAGAGCGCGATTTGCAGTACTTGCACATCTTTTAACACAGCGGGAAGGCTTACCAGCTAAACAAGAGGTCATTGAAAATTACCAAAAAAATCAAATGTATTTAGATGATTATTCATGTTGTGAAGTGTCATGCACATGTTAGAAGTGAAATATGATATGAGAACGGGGCATTATACGCCCATACCTAATGAACCTCATTATTTGGTTATTAGTCATGCGGATAAACTTACCGCAACAGAAAAAGCGAAATTAAGATTATTAATCATAAAACAGAAATTAGATATTTCATTGGCAGAAAGTGTAGTTTCTTCGCCTATAGCGAGCGAACATGTGATAGAACAATTGACACTATTTCAACATGAGCGACGACATTTAAGACCTAAAATAAGTGCGACATTTTTAGCCTGGTTGTTGATATTTTTAATGTTTGCATTGCCAATCGGTATCGCTTATCAATTTTCAGATTGGTTTCAAAATCAGTATGTATCAGCATGGATAGAATATTTAACTCAAACAACATTGCTCAATCACGATATATTACAACATATATTATTTGGTGATTATGGTGTGCTATCACTTGGAACATATTCGCTCGTATGGGCATTGCCGGTCGTAATATTGATTAGTTTATCAACTGCTATAATTGATCAAACAGGACTTAAATCATGGATGATATGGGCAATTGAACCTTCAATGTTACGGATAGGATTACAAGGTAATGATATCGTGCCACTATTAGAAGGATTTGGATGTAATGCAGCAGCTATTTCACAAGCAGCACACCAATGCCATACCTGCACGAAGACGCAGTGTATGAGTTTAATAAGCTTTGGTAGTTCTTGTAGTTATCAAATAGGTGCGACATTATCTATTTTTAGTGTAGCTGGAAAGTCATGGCTATTTATGCCGTACTTAATATTAGTACTTTTAGGTGGCATCTTACATAATAGGATATGGTTGAAAAAGAATGATCAACAACTTAGCGTTCCGCTACCTTATGATAGGCAATTACATATGCCAAATATACGTCAAATGTTGCTACAAATGTGGCAAAATATACAAATGTTTATCGTTCAAGCGCTACCTATTTTTATCACAATCTGTCTTATTGTTAGTATTTTATCACTAACGCCAATTTTGAATGTTTTATCACAAATATTTACACCTATATTATCGTTATTAGGCATCTCGTCAGAATTGTCACCAGGGATTTTATTTTCAATGATTCGAAAAGACGGCATGCTCTTGTTTAATTTGCATCAGGGCGCCTTATTACAAGGAATGACAGCAACACAGTTACTACTACTTGTGTTTTTTAGTTCAACTTTTACAGCGTGCTCGGTCACAATGACGATGCTTTTGAAACATTTAGGTGGTCAGTCAGCACTAAAATTAATTGGAAAGCAAATGGTGACATCATTGTCTTTAGTTATTGGTGTAGGCATCATTGTTAAAATAGTAATGCTGATTATTTAAAAAAATGAACTATAACTGAATATAGAGTCATGTCAGTCAATAGGAGATCTATCTTGGAATATGCTATTCATATGAAGTATAAGAGGAGAGTCGCAGATGAAAATAGTTATTATAGGTGGGTTTTTAGGTGGCGGTAAAACGACTGTCTTAAATCATTTGCTCGCTGAATCATTAAAGGAATCGCTGAAACCAGCAGTCATCATGAATGAATTTGGGAAAATGAGTGTTGATGGTGCCTTAGTATCTGAAGACATACCTTTAAGTGAACTGACAGAGGGGTGTATCTGTTGCGCAATGAAAGCAGATGTATCAGAACAGTTACATCAATTATATTTAAAAGAGCAACCAGACATTGTATTTATTGAATGTAGTGGGATTGCAGAACCAGTCTCTGTCTTAGATGCTTGTTTAACGCCTATTTTAGCTCCGTTTACAACAATTACACATATGATTGGTGTAATAGACGCAAGCATGTATAAACACATTAAATCATTCCCTAAAGACATCCAAGGCTTATTTTATGAGCAATTAGCATATTGTTCTGTCTTATTTGTTAATAAAATAGATTCAGCAGATGTTGAAACAACGAGCAAACTATTGAAAGATTTAGAAGTTATTAACCCAGAGGCCGATATACAAGTCGGTATGCATGGCAGCGTCACTTTGCCAATATCAGTTAGACAAATGACAGCAACTTCTGACAATAAACATAAGTCGTTACATCAAATGATTAATCATCAATTTGTGCAATCACCAGTCAAATGTACTAAAGCAGAGTTTATAAAACGTTTAGCATGCCTTCCGTCTCATATTTATAGGTTGAAAGGGTTTATGACATTTGAAGACACCGCACATACGTATCTCATTCAATTTACACAAGGACAATATGAATTAACACCTGTAGCATTTTCAAAAAAAGTGCCAGAATATTTGGTGCTTATCGGAAAGGGTATTTCAAAAGAAGACTATCAATGTTTGGAACAGTAGTGTTTTCAGTGGAAGAGAATGGTTAACATGCCTTCATGTATAATAACGAGTTGATTTGAACGTTTAAACGTAAACAAAAATAAGCTTGGTCAGCCATCAAATATAATTTGAAAACTGTCCAAGCTGTTTTATTAGAGAACGATAGATTAACCCCACAAATTTAATAATACGTCAGCAAAGCCTTCAGGTTTTTGAATATAACCTAAGTGACCACCTGGAATATCTACAATAGGTATGCCAGTTTCTTTATTTATATAAAAGTTAACATCTTGTGGGAAGGAGCCTCTAGAATCTGTCCCATTTAGTAGGGTGATTTTATCGCTGTATTTTGTGAAATCATCCAAAGTAATATCTGAATGCGTATATTGTCTAATTTCAAATTTTGACCAGAACATCGTACGTTTGTACTGTTCTATACGTCCTTCTTCAGTATCAGCAGGTTGAGACATCATTTTTGCATCAATTGGTGCGATATTTAATGTTTCACCAAATGTTTTCATGCCTTTTTCTAAGCCTTCTGTTAAAATTTGATGCACAATGTCATCATTTTTATCTTTCCAATAAGTACTGTCTGGTAAAAATGTATTAATTGGTGGTTCATGAAATGCAATCTTTTTAACGACTTCAGGGTAATCTTTTAACACATGCATCGCAACGATTGAACCTGAACTTGAACCTAATATATAGACAGGTTCATCACTTAATGACTTTGCAAGTTCGGCAATGTCCTGTGCGTCGCGTTTGACACGATAATCACTGTCAGGGTTAGAAGCGGAATCAGGGATTGGTTCAGTTAACTCGCTTTCTCCATAATCACGACGATCAACGGCTACAACAGTAAAATGGTCTTTTAACTGTTCTGCAAGAGGCAGAAAAATGTCTCCGGTACCGTTTGCACCAGGAATAAAGATGAGCACGGGTCCTTGTCCGACTTGGTGGTATCGTAATTTAGCGCCTTGTAATTCTAAAGTTTCCATATTCAATGACCTCCATTTGTTAATTGTTAGATGATAAACCTAATAATTTAGCACCATTTGTATAACTTATTTTCTCTTTTTCTTCATCTGTTAAACCCAGTTCATCTAAAAATACGCCTAATTTTTCAGGCTCAATATATGGATAATCAGCAGCATAAAGAATTCTATCAATACCTACTTCTTTCTTGACTAAATCAAACTGTGGCTTCGTTAACATGCCACTTGGTGTGATATAAAAATTATTTTTAAAGTAATAGCTTACAGGGTGGTTCAAATGTTCAGCGAATAAAGCTTCATCCATACGTTCTAAGAAGAATGGGATAAACTCACCCCAATGTCCTATAATCATATTTAACTTTGGATAACGATCAAAAATGCCAGATAATACTAGATGTATTGCATGAATTCCGACATCAATGTGCCAACCATAACCAAAACAAGCAAATGTTGCCGCGGTTACTTCAGGATAATTTCCTTTATAGTATGATTGATAAATGTCACTGTTAACTGGCGCGGGATGTAGATAAATTGGTACGCCTAAATTTTCAGCTGTTTTGAAAATAATGTCATATTTGTCTTGATCAAGAAAACCATCTTGTGCACGTCCCATAATGAGCGCACCTTTGAATCCTAAATCATTGATGCAACGTTCGAATTCTCGCGCTGCCGCTTCAGGCTCATTGATAGGTAAAGTTGCAAAGCCTACAAAGCGATTGGGATATTGTGCAATATAGTTTGCCAATTGATCATTTGCTTTTTGGCATAATTCAATGGCTTTCTGACCAACTAAATTTGAAGGAGACCCATTTCCATAAGATAAGACTTGAATTTGAACGTCTTGATTATTCATAAATTGGATACGTTCATCATGATGTGATAATTCGTCGGCATTTGTAAAACCTGTCTTTTTTTCAAGGCCTTCTAACATTACTTTCATCGGTACACCTTTAGGATCTGCTGATATCGCATTCATCGTTTCTTTTTGAATATCTTCAATGACATAATGTTCTTCAAACGTAATACTTTTCATTTAATTCGCCTCCATATTGTATTGCATCTATTGCAGAAGCATTTTTTATATACCTCTAATTTCAATGTTTGTAACATAAAATTGATCTACCAAGGCATCTCTCCATCGCCATTAATAAATGTACCTGTTGGGCCATCTGCACCAATCGTTGCTAATTGAATGATTGGCTTGATTCCTTCAGAAACGTGTTTGGAATTATTACTAAAATCACCAACTAAATCAGTATTTGTAGCGCCTGGATCAGCAGCATTGATTTGCATGTTAGGTAATCCTTTAGCGTATTGTAGCGTTAGCATTGTTACTGCCGATTTAGACGAACAATAAGCTAATGAATTCACTTTAGATTCAGCTGTTTCGGGGTTTGTAACCATTCCAAATGAACCTAAACCACTTGATACGTTGACGACAACAGGTTGTTCAGATTTTTCTAAGAGAGGGACGAATGTATTCATCATTCGTACGATACCGAATACATTCGTTTGATATACTTCTTCAACGTCACGAGGTGTCAATTTGGAAGGTGCTGAAAATTGACCAGATATACCTGCATTGTTAATGAGGATATCAAGACGGCCTTCTTTTTCAGCAATCATGTTATAAGCATTTTTGACTGAGTAGTCACTTGTAACATCTAACTGTACATAATGAACACCTAATTTTTGTGATGCTTGTTGTCCTCTTACATCATTCCGAGAACCTATATAAACTTTGTAACCCAATGCTTTAAGTGCCTCTGCACTTGCATAGCCTAACCCTTTATTGCCTCCTGTGATTAACACAATTTTAGTCATTACGTTCCACCTCATCTAAATAAATGTTTAATAAATAATTTCTGTACGCTTCAATTGAAATATGGCGATGCTCTATTTGGAAGGCAAATACACTAGTTGATAATGATTGCAACAGCATATCTGTTTTGAACTTCGTGTAAGTGTCGTCATCGCTTTTAAATAAGTCATAATAAAAATCAAATAATTCTTGATAAAATGCGCTTTGGTAAAAACGTAATTTATTGTTGCCTGCTTCAATACATTGCAGTAGTGCCTTATTATCGATTTTAAATTGTAAAAGATAATCTAACGACACTTGCATAACCTCATAATTAGAATGATAGTCATCTTTAATTTGCTTAAAATGAGTGATAAAAATATCAAGGTCTCTTTGTATGACGTAGTAGCATAAATCGCTTTTATCTTTGAAATGTCGATACAATGTCCCCATACCGATACCTAGTTCCTTAGCAATACGATTCATACTAATGTTTTCAACGCCTTCTTCATCAAAAAGTTTGTGCGCTATTTCTTCAATTCGTTGCCTATTCTCTATGGCGTCCTTTCGCATTGTTCCACCTACTTATAGTTCTCTAAAATTGACAAACGGATAACTCTCCGTTTATTATAAAACGTGTTAAGAAAGTTAGCAATGAATTTGCAAAGTGCTGTAAATATTTAAAAAAGAAAAGAGTGTTGCATATGTCTTTAAATAAAGAGCAAAGACGCATTACGTGCGAAGAGTTGCAAGCACATTTCGAAGCATCAACTTTATCGGTTCAAATGATTGCAGAAAAGCTGAATGTCACTACAGAAGATGTGGAAAAAGTATTAGCTATGACAGCGCCACTAGGCATTTTTAGTCATCAATTACAACGATTTATTCATTTAGTATGGGATGTCAGAGATGTAATAAACGACAATATTAAAGGAAATGGACAAACACCAGAACCATATACGTATTTAAAAGGTGAAAAAGAGGACTATTGGTTTTTAAGATAAAAAGAGGAGTGGATCTAAAATGAAAGATATTTTAGTAATAGGCGCAACAGGGAAGCAAGGTAATGCAGTTGTAAAACAGTTGTTAGAGGATGGATGGTATGTAAGTGCATTAACTAGAAATAAGAATAATCGTAAACTTTCAGACATAGGACATCCGCATTTATCAATCGTTGAAGGTGATCTGAGTGATAATGTTAGTTTGCAATCAGCGATGAAAGGGAAGTATGGCTTATACAGTATTCAGCCAATCGTTAAAGATGATGTTAGCGAAGAATTAAGACAAGGTATGAAGATAATTGAAATAGCTGAGCAAGAAAATATTCAACATATTGTGTATAGTACTGCGGGAGGGGTTAATCGAAATCGAACTGGCCCACACTTTGAAGTACTAGCAAAAATAGAAAATAGATTAATGGAATCTAATATAAATGCAACAGTTATCAAACCATCATTCTTTATGGATAATTTTTTACGCATTGCTAAAGTCGAAGATGAACGTATTACATTACCAGAATTTATTAATCCGAATATAAAATTCACAATGATTTCTTCTATTGATATAGCTAAAATTGCATCGTATATTTTTGCACATCCACAAAGCTTTACGCATCAATCAATAGAGATTGGTTCCGATGAAGTTACATTAAGTGAAGCAGCAACAATTTTTAGTGAAGTGACAGGTAAATCTACTGTTATAGAAGGAGAATTTGTTAGTGGTGTTGCAGAAAAGCAATGGTTGGAAGAAAAAGGTTATGAAGTAGACTTTGAATTAATGGCTGAAATAAATCCAACAAGATTATCATTAAGTGATTGGCTTAAAGTCCAAAACTATAATAAGTAATGAATGGGGTGCAATCATGATTCAATCAATGTGGTTTAATTTGCATGTGCAAGATTTAGAAAAGAGCGCACAGTTTTATAAAGCGTTAGGATTTAAAATAAATAGAAACCCACAAATGTTAGATAAAATGGTCGGTATTCAAATAGGTCAAACAACCGTAATTTTAATAGAAAACAAGCATTTTCAAAATGTAAGTCAGCAAAGCCTTAATACTGAACCAAATGAAGTGATGATTTCTCTAGGTGTGAACACAAATGAAGAAGTTGACCAGTTGGTGAATAAAGTGAAAGAAGCGGGTGGCGCAGTCGTTCAAGAACCAACAGTAAGCCAAGGGTTTTATGGTGCAATGTTCAAAGATCTTGATGGACACCATTTTAATTTTTTAGTCTGCTAAAATGAAATTCTCAAAAGAATAAATAAAAAGCCCATACAGAGATGAAGTTTAATGTGGGAGTGGGACAGAAATGATATTTTCGCAAAATTTATTTCGTCGTCCCACCCCAACTTGCATTGCCTGTAGAATTTCTTTTCGAAATTCTCTGTGTTGGGGCCCCTGACTAGAATTGAAAAAAGCTTGTTACAAGCGCATTTTCGTTCAGTCAACTACTGCCAATATAACTTCGTAGAGCATAGAACATTGATTTATGTCCCAGCCTGGACACATTAGTGTCTTCAATCAGTATGGGCTTTGTTTATGAGGTCAGTTGGCACCTTAAGTGCAATACCTCTTGAGCAAATATTAATTTTGAATATAACCGTATTGTTGGCGAAGATCATAAACTTTATCTGGTGTGACATCCTGACCGATTGGATCAACCACTTTTATTGTGGAAAATGTTGTTAATACTTGTCCTCGGATCATGCTTAAGTAGTCTTGACGCAATGCATGTTGTTCTTGTTTTTCAGCTACAGTAAGTGGTTGTACTTTTTCTTTATTTGCAAGTTCATTAATTCTATCTAAAATTTTCATATTGTCATATCCTCCTTAGAATCAAGTGTTGATATATTTTGAGATTATTTTTATATGGTAATTTATCAACACATTAAGTAATGTTTTTAGTTTCTCGGTCTTTTGACCAGCAGATTTTTGGAATTAAAATAAGGGATTTGAGACACGATTTTACTAGTAGTACGATGGCAAAGTGATGTTATTGAAGTGTCGTTTGATATACATGTCTGCAATGTTGTTTTATAAGACAGGATGACGTAACTGAGCAAAGAAATGAGCATTGTCGAATGACATCGTGTGTCTTATTAAAATTGCAATGGGCATAGCATAGGTATATTCACAGTCGATTTTCTTGATTTCTACATTATCATAATACGTAGTGTAAAAGTTATACGACAGTCGATAGTCGATTCGCTTTTTACCACGAGCAATTATTATGTGTTGCTTCAACGTCGACTTTAATTTATTTGTAATGTATGTCACTACACCCAGACTACTCTGATTAATATTTAATATATTATGCGTGCGTTCAAACCCCTGAGGTTCATCTGTCTCGCTCACGTCAATCCCTCCTATCTTAGTATTTAAACAACGCATATCAACTATGCAACATATGTTGTTTAGACATACTATACTACTATGTCGTACGTTTGCCAATAAACACGCACATATCATTTGTTGCCTAAACAACATATTGCCTGAAGTGTTGTTTAAGTACGCAAAAACAAAAATGCTTGTCACTAAAATCTATATGTTTTAATGACAAACTTATTTTCATTCAGTTAACGACTGCTAATATGACATTGTAGAGTATAGGACGTTGATTTATGTCCTAGACACGGCTAATCAATCGTAATACGTTAAATTTTATTGTGTGTACAAGTATGAACCTAAGTCACATAGTGATTTCAAGATGCATGACTAAATACCAAGTTTTATTAAAAATGTGCTATATGATGAATTAAAAATGGAAGGTTGCGATCGATAAACACATCGGCTGTCTCTTGACTCGTGTTAAACCAATGTAATGCTAAGCCTGAGATACCAGCTGCTAAAAAACTCGCACTATTTACAATGATATCGCGTTGATGCTCCGGATAGCTGTTTTCTAACATAATCGCAAAAATATCTTCTAATTCATTATTAATACGTTGATGTGCTTTGTTGCAAAATGCTTCACTATTTAATTCGCAAGACTTTGCAGCATCTTTGATATAACTCGCAATTGAAATGAAAATATTACGCAGCACCTTTTCATTAATGACATTAGAAATGCTCAAGTTATCATTCAAGTCTTTTAAAATGGTTACAGACAATGTGTAGTCTAGGAGGTCTTCTTTATCAGTGAAATGAGCATAAAATGTTGCACGATTTAGCGTAGCAATATCAGTGATATCTTTAACTGTAATTTGAGATAATTTCTTTTCTCTAGAAATTTTAAGAAAAGCATCGACAAGCAATTGTTTGGTTCTAACGATTCTTGGATCTATAGATTTACTTTCCATCATTTGTTCACTACCTAACATCTGTTGTTTTAACACTTATTATCAGTATCTTCTATTGTATTGTCAATTGTGTTGATGATATGTAAGTGCTGATACGCTCCTAACAAATAATGTACCTTTTTGGTAAGCATTTGAATGTCTTTCTTCTATTATATTAATGGATTTTAAAAATGAAGATAAAATAAAAGTGTATTGTAACAATATGTTTGAAAAATTGCCAATTTCTTTATCTAAAAATTCAGAATTTTGTGATATACTATTTTTCATAGTCTTGAGTTATAGATGATACTGCTAGCCTAAATATAACAACATCGGCATGCACATCTTAGAATTTAAGCTAGTGGCAGCTTATAACTTAAGGCTTTTTATTATTTGCATAAAGATGTATATACATAAATGGAAGGATGATATTATGACATCAATTAAAACAATTACACCCAAAGATTTTATATTTAGAGTTTTATCAGGTGTCGCCATAGGTATTGTTGCGGGTTTAGTTCCTAATGCGATACTTGGAGAAATTTTTAAATACTTTATGGATTATCATCCGATTTTTAAAACGTTATTAGGCGTTGTCGTTGCAATTCAATTTACAGTACCTGCTTTGATTGGTGCATTGGTTGCAATGAAATTTGACCTATCGCCATTAGCAATTGCTGTTGTGGCAAGTGCAGCATATGTAGGAAGCGGTGCAGCGCAGTTTAAAAATGGTGCTTGGATGATTACGGGTATTGGTGATTTAATTAATACAATGATTACAGCAGCGATTGCAGTGTTATTCATTTTACTTATTCAACATCGCGTAGGTAGTATGGCATTGATTGTATTCCCAACAGTTGTTGGCGGTATTTCAGGTGCAATTGGTGTTTTAATATTGCCGTATACGAAAATGATTACAACAGCCATCGGTAATATGGTTAATGGTTTTACAGAATTACAACCGATTGTCATGAGTATTTTGATTTCAATGGTATTTAGTCTTATTATTATTTCGCCACTATCAACTGTGGCCATTGCCTTTGCGATAGGTATTACAGGTTTAGCAGCTGGATCAGCGTCAATTGGTATCTCCGCGACTGAAGCAGTATTGATAATTGGTACAAGTAAAGTGAATCGTTTAGGGGTGCCGTTATCCGTCTTCTTTGGAGGCGTTAAAATGATGATACCTAATATGGTGAAATATCCAATTCTTATGTTACCAATATTAACGACAGCCATTGTATCAGGTTTGGTATCAGCATTAGTAGGTATTCATGGAACGAAAGAGTCAGCTGGATTTGGTTTTATAGGAATGGTAGGACCGATTAATGCATTTAAATTTATGGAGGTTGATTCTGCTTGGTTGAGTGTCTTACTAATTGTAGTAGCGTTCTTTGTTGTACCATTTGTAACAGCTTGGCTTGCAGATATCATTTATCGTAAAGTGTTTCGTTTATATACTAATGATATTTTTAAATTCATGGGATAATAACAGTATGTTTTTTGAAAATATGAGACCAAAAATTATTTAATGTTATTGTGAATTGCGAGAATGAAGTTGAACAATATAATTGAGCTGCAGTTTATTTGCGCTAATAAAAGATAAGACAATTCACAAAAGATGTGTGTTTTAAAACTTTGAATATACAACAATAATAGCAATCAATACATGTGTAGAAACATATTTGTTGATTGCTTTTTAATTGCGTTTAATGTACGAAAATAAGAGAAGTTACATGTCAGATATATTACAGCTATGTAACAAAAATACAATCTGTAATATTACGAAAGCTGTAATAGTTGAGCTAAATATAGTAAAAATCTTATGTGTTAAAGACTATTTCAAGGGTTGATTGGATTCTAAAGGGCACATATTTCACATTACAGTATAAAACAGCCATATTTCAACATTACAAATAACACTTGATATTGTAATGTTTTGTAAAGAAAGTGTAATTTACTGGCTGGTTTTTTGTGATATAGTGAGTACCGTTGAAAGAAATAAAAGACAATTTAAACTTGCACTACGACATTCAAATTCAAAATATAATTACTAAAAACATAAACTTACAATTATTACTGGAGGATTTTTTACTATGAAAAAGACAATTATGGCATCATCATTAGCAGTGGCATTAGGTGTAACAGGTTACGCAGCAGGTACAGGACATCAAGCACACGCTGCTGAAGTAAACGTTGATCAAGCACACTTAGTTGACTTAGCGCATAATCACCAAGATCAATTAAATGCAGCTCCAATCAAAGATGGTGCATATGACATCCACTTTGTAAAAGATGGTTTCCAATATAACTTCACTTCAAATGGTACTACATGGTCATGGAGCTATGAAGCAGCTAATGGTCAAACTGCTGGTTTCTCAAACGTTGCAGGTGCAGACTACACTACTTCATACAACCAAGGTTCAAATGTACAATCAGTAAGCTACAATGCACAATCAAGTAACTCAAACGTTGAAGCTGTTTCAGCTCCAACTTACCATAACTACAGCACTTCAACTACTTCAAGTTCAGTGAGATTAAGCAATGGTAATACTGCAGGTGCTACTGGTTCATCAGCAGCTCAAATCATGGCTCAACGTACTGGTGTTTCAGCTTCTACATGGGCTGCAATCATCGCTCGTGAATCAAATGGTCAAGTAAATGCTTACAACCCATCAGGTGCTTCAGGTTTATTCCAAACTATGCCAGGTTGGGGTCCAACAAACACTGTTGACCAACAAATCAACGCAGCTGTTAAAGCATACAAAGCACAAGGTTTAGGTGCTTGGGGATTCTAATTCCTTCATAATAAATAAAAGTAATGTTTAGACATTAAATATATAGCTCTTCCCATAGAAATTGGGGAGAGTTTTTTTATTAATTAAAAATACATTTTTTAAAAAGTGGATATTGAAGTTAGGGAAATTTATTGGACTTTATTGTATTACTGCTAAAATACTTGTCTTTATTAAGTGCCAAGTGGAATGAAACTTCATTTGAGGCTGTACTGAGTACACTAGATACAAACTAAACGCACATTTTATAATTAAATTAAATGAAAAAGGAGATAAAAATGGCTATAAACATAATTGAATATAATATGTCTTATAAGGAAGAGCTAATCGAGTTTATTTTATCGATTCAAAAAAATGAATTTAATATAAAAATTGATAGAGATGATCAACCTGATTTGGAGAACATCGAACATAACTATTTGAATAATGGAGGGCAATTTTGGCTTGCAATAAACAATCATCAAAATATTGTTGGTACTATAGGTTTGATTAGACTAGATAATAATATGTCTGCACTTAAAAAAATGTTTGTTGATAAAGGTTATAGGAATTTAAAAATAGGTAAAAAACTTTTAGATAAAGTTATAATGACATGTAAAGAACAAAATATCGATGGTATTTATTTAGGAACAATTGATAAATTTATTAGTGCACAGTATTTTTATTCTAATAATGGCTTCCGTGAAATTAAGCGAGGAGATTTACCAAGTAGTTTTCCTAAATTAGATGTAGATAATAGGTTTTATTACAGAAATTTAAAAGATTAATTCGATGCAATAATAATTGATATGACAATCTTAGTAATATTCATTTTAAAAGTGACACATAGCGTTTAAATATAAAGTCTGACGAGATATATCGTTTGGTTTACATTAGAGGATAGGCTGCATTTCGCTTTTTTTTCAATACATGTTAATTTATTCATTATATAAATTTTGAAAAAGTATATTCGAATAGCATATCTTAATGATTCTGTTACAGTAAGATGCATAAAATATAAAACGAACCTTTTTTTGTAAAAATATAATGAAAATAACAGTTATTTTGCTAAAAATTCAAGAATCTATGATAATCTATGTTATGTAGTAAAATCGACAAATTTATATGTGGTTTGCAGTAATGAAATCAACTGTAATAATTGTTTTCTACTTAATAAAAAATTTAAAACTATCTTAATTAAGGGTTAAATCAATTAATGAAAATCAGTGCAATATTTTATTTTCAAAAATATTGTGATATGCTACAAAATAGAGAAAAATAAATGGGGCGTTTATTAACATGGATACAAAAGACTTTAAACGTTTAGAAAAAATGTATTCCCCGCGATACTTACCTGGATTAGATGGATTGAGGGCATTCGCAGTTATAGGAATCATTATTTATCACTTGAATGCACAATGGTTAAGTGGGGGCTTTTTAGGAGTAGATACATTCTTCGTTATTTCAGGTTATTTAATAACAAGTTTGTTGATAAGTGAGTATTATCGGACGCAAAAAATCGATTTGCTAGAGTTTTGGAAGCGACGATTGAAACGACTCATTCCGGCAGTGTTATTTTTAATCTGTGTCGTGCTTACGTTCACACTGATATTTAAACCGGAATTGATTATACAAATGAAACGAGATGCTATTGCAGCTATATTCTATGTTTCAAACTGGTGGTACATTTCACAGAATGTAGATTATTTTAACCAATTTGCTATTGAACCACTCAAACATTTATGGTCTTTAGCCATTGAAGAACAATTTTACTTGCTTTTCCCATTGGTTATCACGTTCTTATTACATAGATTTAAACCGAGAAATATTATTCAAACGCTATTTATTGTATCGTTGATTTCTTTAGGACTTATGATAGTGATTCATTTCATCACTGGAGATAATTCACGTGTGTATTTTGGGACAGATACACGACTGCAAACTTTATTGCTTGGTTGTATATTAGCATTTATTTGGCCTCCGTTTGCTTTGAAAAAAGATATTTCTAAAAAGATTGTCGTATCATTAGATATTATAGGGATATCTGGTTTTGCGGTTCTAATGACTTTGTTCTTTATAGTTGGAGACCAAGATCAATGGATCTATAATGGAGGATTTTACATTATATCATTTGCAACTTTATTCATTATTGCAATTGCGGTACATCCTTCTAGTTTATTTGCTAAATTTTTAAGTATGAAACCTTTACTAATTATAGGTAAACGATCATATAGCTTATACTTATGGCATTATCCTATCATTGTTTTTGTGAACAGTTATTACGTACAAGGACAAATACCGGTATACGTTTATATTATAGAAATTTTGTTAACAGCGTTAATGGCTGAAATTTCGTATCGCTTTATTGAAACACCTATACGTAAAAAAGGATTTAAAGCTTTTGCATTTTTACCTAAAAAGAAGGGGCAATTTGCTAGAACAGTGTTAGTTATCCTATTATTGGTTCCGTCTATCGTTGTGCTCAGTGGACAGTTTGATGCACTTGGCAAACAACATGAAGCCGAGAAGAAAGAGAAGAAGACGGAATTTAAAACAACGAAGAAAAAAGTCGTTAAAAAAGATAAGCAAGAGGATAAGCAGACAGCGAATAGCAAAGAGGATATTAAAAAGTCATCACCACTATTAATTGGTGACTCGGTCATGGTGGATATTGGTAATGTCTTTACTAAGAAAATACCAAATGCACAAATTGATGGTAAAGTTGGACGGCAACTCGTTGATGCTACACCAATTGTGAAATCGCAATATAAAGACTATGCTAAAAAAGGTCAAAAAGTTGTAGTAGAGCTTGGTACAAATGGGGCATTTACGAAAGATCAATTAAATGAACTATTGGATAGTTTTGGAAAAGCAGACATATATTTAGTTTCTATTAGAGTACCTAGAGATTATGAAGGTAGAATAAATAAATTAATTTATGAGGCAGCTGAAAAGCGCTCTAATGTACATCTAGTCGATTGGTATAAAGCTTCTGCAGGTCATCCGGAATACTTTGCATATGACGGTATTCACTTAGAATATGCAGGTAGTAAAGCGCTGACTGATTTGATTGTAAAAACGATGGAAACACATGCTACAAATAAGAAATAATTTGATGCACTAAACTTTTGAAATATTACATTACTTCTGATATTTATTATCAAAAATGATGTATTTCATTAAAAGTTTAGTGCTTTTTTATTTTCAAATCCCATAGTAACGGTGCAGAAAAAGTGTTGTAAACATTCTAATTGGTATATTACATTCAATGAAGCTTTATTAGGAACAGATTACATTATGATAACAAAGCCCGCAAGACACCTAATCTCTGTTATAGTTTGTTTTGTCGCAAAACTATAAAAGTTATAATTGTTTGCATACTAAAAAAATAAAAAATATAAAATTTAAAATAATTGAGTCGCTAATGACTATATGTATAGAGTGTTTTGATTATTGGGAGGATATTTAATTATGAAAAAAATCGTTACAGCTACAATCGCTACAGCAGGACTTGCCACTATCGCATTTGCAGGACATGATGCACAAGCCGTAGAACAAAATAACAATGGATATAATTCTAATGACGCTCAATCATACAGCTATACGTATACAATTGATGCACAAGGTAATTATCATTACACTTGGACAGGAAATTGGAATCCAAGTCAATTAACGCAAAACAACACATACTACTACAACAACTACAATACTTATAGTTATAACAATGCATCTTACAATAACTACTATAATCATTCATATCAATACAATAACTATACAAACAATAGTCAAACAGCAACAAATAACTATTATACTGGTGGTTCAGGTGCAAGTTATAGCACAACAAGTAATAATGTTCATGTGACTACAACTGCAGCGCCATCTTCAAATGGTCGTTCAATTTCTAATGGTTATGCATCAGGAAGTAACTTATATACTTCAGGACAATGTACTTATTATGTATTTGATCGTGTTGGTGGGAAAATTGGTTCAACATGGGGTAACGCAAGTAATTGGGCTAACGCAGCTGCATCATCTGGCTATACAGTGAACAATACACCAAAAGTTGGTGCTATCATGCAAACAACACAAGGCTATTACGGTCATGTTGCTTACGTTGAAGGCGTTAACAGCAACGGTTCTGTTCGTGTTTCAGAAATGAACTATGGACATGGTGCTGGTGTGGTTACGTCTCGTACAATTTCAGCAAACCAAGCAGGTTCATATAATTTCATTCATTAATCAAATGTAAATCAAATGACGTCAATATTCTCTAACATGAGAGTATTGGCGTTTTTGTTTTATATAAATATAAATGAGAGCGGTTTATTCACTGATCTTTAGGGAACTAAGTAATAAAGTGATAATTTATACTATGTCAGTATGATTGAGAGTGATTCAATTTAGATGAAAACCATGAAAAAATATATTAAAACAGCATTTTTTTGTAGTATGTATTGGTTAATTGTTCAACTAAATATAGCAAATTTAGGTACAAGAATTCCTGATAAGTATTTTCGTCAGAAGTACATAATATTTAAATCATTTAACTTTGAGAAGCATGGAAAATTTTGGAACAAATGGTTTTACGTAAGAAAATGGAAACATAAGATTTTAGATGGTCATCAGCTTAATCAAAATATATATGATCAGCGTCATTTAATGACAATCAATACTGATGAAATTGAAAAAATGATTATAGAGACAAAGAGGGCAGAGTTGATTCATTGGATATCGATACTTCCAGTCATCATATTCAATAAAGGCCCTCGTTTAGTAAAGTATATAAATATTTTCTATGCAATGATAGCTAATGTTCCAATCATTATTGTGCAACGCTATAATCGACCGAGATTAACGCAGTTACTACGCATATTAAAACGAAGAGGTGAACGTCATGACTAAACATATCATCGTTATTGGTGGTGGCTTAGGTGGGATTTCTGCAGCAATTCGAATGGCACAAAGTGGCTATTCGGTCTCATTATATGAACAAAATAATCATATAGGAGGCAAAGTGAATCGTCATGAATCAGATGGCTTTGGCTTTGATTTAGGTCCATCTATTTTAACGATGCCTTATATTTTTGAAAAATTATTCGAATATAGCAAGAAGCAAATGTCAGACTACGTTACAATCAAGCGTTTACCACATCAATGGCGTAGCTTTTTTCCAGATGGCACGACTATCGATTTGTATGAAGGTATTAAAGAAACAGGTCAGCATAATGCGATATTGTCGAAACAGGATATAGAGGAACTGCAAAATTATTTGAATTATACAAGACGAATCGATCGTATTACTGAAAAAGGGTATTTTAACTATGGTTTAGATACACTATCTCAAATTATTAAATTTCATGGGCCATTAAATGCTCTTATTAATTATGATTATGTACATACTATGCAACAGGCCATAGACAAGCGTATCTCGAATCCATACTTGCGACAAATGTTAGGCTATTTTATCAAATATGTAGGTTCTTCATCATACGATGCGCCAGCTGTATTATCTATGTTATTCCATATGCAACAAGAGCAAGGCCTTTGGTATGTAGAAGGTGGAATCCATCATTTAGCCAATGCCTTGGAAAAGCTAGCGCGTGAAGAAGGTGTCACAATTCATACAGGTGCACGTGTGGACAATATTAAAACATATCAAAGACGTGTGACGGGTGTCAGATTAGATACAGGTGAGTTTGTAAAGGCAGATTATATTATTTCAAATATGGAAGTCATACCTACTTATAAATATTTACTTCACCTTGATACTCAACGATTAAACAAATTAGAGCGGGAATTTGAGCCAGCAAGCTCAGGATATGTGATGCATTTAGGTGTTGCTTGCCAATACCCGCAATTAGCACATCATAATTTCTTTTTTACGGAAAATGCTTATCTCAATTATCAACAAGTTTTTCATGAAAAGGTATTGCCAGATGATCCGACCATTTATCTAGTAAATACGAATAAAACTGATCACACACAAGCGCCAGTAGGTTATGAAAATATCAAAGTCTTACCACATATTCCATATATTCAAGATCAGCCTTTTACCACTGAAGATTATGCGAAGTTTAGGGATAAAATTTTGGATAAATTAGAAAAAATGGGACTTACTGATTTAAGAAAACACATTATTTATGAAGATGTTTGGACACCGGAGGATATTGAAAAAAATTATCGTTCTAATCGTGGTGCAATATATGGTGTTGTAGCAGATAAAAAGAAAAACAAAGGATTTAAATTTCCTAAAGAAAGTCAGTATTTTGAAAACTTGTACTTTGTAGGTGGATCAGTAAATCCTGGTGGTGGCATGCCAATGGTTACATTAAGTGGGCAACAAGTCGCAGACAAAATAAACGCGCGAGAAGCGAAGAATAGGAAGTGATATCTATGAAATGGTTATCACGAATATTAACAGTAATAGTGACCATGTCTATGGCGTGTGGTGCATTGATATTTAATCGTAGACATCAGCTAAAGGCGAAAACGCTGAACTTCAATCATAAAGCATTAACAATTATTATTCCGGCTAGAAACGAAGAAAAAAGAATAGGTCATTTACTACATTTGATAATACAACAGCAAGTTCCAGTAGATGTCATTGTTATGAATGACGGATCGACAGATGAAACAGCACGTGTAGCACGTTCATATGGTGCGACTGTAGTAGATGTTGTTGATGATACTGACGGCAAATGGTATGGGAAATCACATGCTTGTTATCAAGGTGTGACGCATGCATGTACGAATCGCATTGCCTTTGTAGATGCTGATGTAACTTTCTTAAGGAAAGATGCTGTTGAAACGTTGATTAATCAGTATCAATTACAAGGTGAAAAAGGATTGTTAAGCGTACAGCCTTATCATATAACAAAGCGTTTCTACGAAGGGTTTTCAGCGATATTTAATTTAATGACAGTCGTTGGTATGAATGTATTTTCTACCTTAGACGACGGTCGGACTAACCAGCATGCATTTGGACCGGTGACATTAACAAATAAAGAAGATTATTATGCAACTGGAGGTCATAAAAGTGCAAACCGTCATATTATTGAAGGATTTGCTTTAGGAAGTGCATATACTTCACAATCATTGCCCGTAACAGTTTATGAAGGGTGTCCATTTGTTGCATTTCGCATGTATCAAGAAGGATTTCAGTCATTACAAGAAGGATGGACAAAGCATTTGTCAACTGGGGCAGGTGGCACAAAGCCTAAGATCATGACAGCAATTGTGTTGTGGTTGTTTGGTTCTATAGCGAGTATTTTAGGGCTATGTCTTAGTTTAAAATATCGCCAAATGTCTGTAAGAAAAATGGTAGCACTTTACTTGAGCTATACTACACAATTTATTTATCTGCATCGAAGGGTCGGCCAATTTTCTAATTTATTAATGGTATGTCATCCATTGTTATTTATGTTTTTTACTAAAATTTTCATCCAATCTTGGAAACAAACGCATCGTTATGGTGTAGTTGAATGGAAAGGTCGTCAATATTCTATATCTAAAGAACAATAAATCAAGGTAATGGCATTTCAATATAGGAGGACTAGTATGACAATGATGGATATGAATTTTAAATATTGTCATAAAATCATGAAGAAACATTCAAAAAGCTTTTCTTACGCTTTTGACTTGTTACCAGAAGATCAAAGAAAAGCGGTTTGGGCAATTTATGCTGTGTGTCGTAAAATTGATGACAGTATAGATGTTTATGGCGATATTCAATTTTTAAATCAAATAAAAGAAGATATACAATCTATTGAAAAATACCCATATGAACATCATCACTTTCAAAGTGATCGTAGAATCATGATGGCGCTTCAGCATGTTGCACAACATAAAAATATCGCCTTTCAATCTTTTTATAATCTCATTGATACTGTATATAAAGATCAACATTTTACAATGTTTGAAACGGACGCTGAATTATTCGGATATTGTTATGGTGTTGCTGGTACAGTAGGTGAAGTATTGACGCCGATTTTAAGTGATCATGAAACACATCAGACATACGATGTCGCAAGAAGACTTGGTGAATCGTTGCAATTGATTAATATATTAAGAGATGTCGGTGAAGATTTTGACAATGAACGGATATATTTTAGTAAGCAACGATTAAAGCAATATGAAGTTGATATTGCTGAAGTGTACCAAAATGGTGTTAATAATCATTATATTGACTTATGGGAATATTATGCAGCTATCGCAGAAAAAGATTTTCAAGATGTTATGGATCAAATCAAAGTATTTAGTATTGAAGCACAACCAATCATAGAATTAGCAGCACGTATATATATTGAAATACTGGACGAAGTGAGACAGGCTAACTATACATTACATGAACGTGTTTTTGTGGATAAGCGGAAAAAGGCAAAGTTGTTTCATGAAATAAATAGTAAATATCATAGAATATAGGTGGTTGAATAATGAAGATTGCAGTAATTGGTGCAGGTGTCACAGGATTAGCAGCGGCAGCCCGTATTGCTTCTCAAGGTCATGAAGTGACGATATTTGAAAAAAATAATAATGTAGGCGGGCGTATGAATCAATTAAAGAAAGACGGCTTTACATTTGATATGGGTCCCACAATTGTCATGATGCCAGATGTTTATAAAGATGTTTTTACAGCGTGTGGTAAAAATTATGAAGATTATATTGAATTGAGACAATTACGTTATATTTACGATGTGTATTTTGACCACGATGATCGTATAACGGTGCCTACAGATTTAGCTGAATTACAGCAAATGCTAGAAAGTATAGAACCTGGTTCAACGCATGGTTTTATGTCCTTTTTAACGGATGTTTATAAAAAATATGAAATTGCACGTCGCTATTTCTTAGAAAGAACGTATCGCAAACCGAGTGACTTTTATAATATGACGTCACTTGTGCAAGGTGCTAAGTTAAAAACGTTAAATCATGCAGATCAGCTAATTGAACATTATATTGATAACGAAAAGATACAAAAGCTTTTAGCGTTTCAAACGTTATACATAGGAATTGATCCAAAACGAGGCCCGTCACTATATTCAATTATTCCTATGATTGAAATGATGTTTGGTGTGCATTTTATTAAAGGCGGTATGTATGGCATGGCTCAAGGGCTAGCGCAATTAAATAAAGACTTAGGCGTTAATATTGAACTAAATGCTGAAATTGAGCAAATTATTATTGATCCTAAATTCAAACGGGCCGATGCGATAAAAGTGAATGGTGACATAAGAAAATTTGATAAAATTTTATGTACGGCTGATTTCCCTAGTGTTGCGGAATCATTAATGCCAGATTTTGCACCTATTAAAAAGTATCCACCACATAAAATTGCAGACTTAGATTACTCTTGTTCAGCATTTTTAATGTATATCGGTATAGATATTGATGTGACAGATCAAGTGAGACTTCATAATGTTATTTTTTCAGATGACTTTAGAGGCAATATTGAAGAAATATTTGAGGGACGTTTATCATATGATCCTTCTATTTATGTGTATGTACCAGCGGTCGCTGATAAATCACTTGCGCCAGAAGGCAAAACTGGTATTTATGTGCTAATGCCGACGCCGGAACTTAAAACAGGTAGCGGAATCGATTGGTCAGATGAAGCTTTGACGCAACAAATAAAGGAAATTATTTATCGTAAATTAGCAACGATTGAAGTATTTGAAGATATAAAATCGCATATTGTTTCAGAAACAATCTTTACGCCAAATGATTTTGAGCAAACGTATCATGCGAAATTTGGTTCGGCATTCGGTTTAATGCCAACCTTAGCGCAAAGTAATTATTATCGTCCACAAAATGTATCGCGAGATTATAAAGATTTATATTTTGCAGGTGCAAGTACGCATCCAGGTGCAGGCGTTCCTATTGTCTTAACGAGTGCGAAAATAACTGTAGATGAAATGATTAAAGATATTGAGCGGGGCGTATAAGGGAGTAGTCTAAGAGAAAGATGTGAGAAAAGTATAAGGGGAACGTAAAAGGCATAGTGAAATAAGTATGTGCTTAAGAAGTTTTATTTAACAATGAATGACGCCTGTTAAGGTTCACGTTTGAATACGTACCTTGATGGGCGTTATACTTTATATAAGCATATCTAACTGGTTGCGCATGCGGATATGCATGACAGTTAAATTATAACGATTGAGTGCATATTAATCTGAAAATTCCTAATATTGACAATAATATTATACCTACCTAAAATGAAAATAAATTCATTCAATACAACGTGTGTCATAAGTTCTGTTGAACATAACGGTGAATGGCGATGTCATTGTAACCATCTAAATGAGAGTGATACAAGTTGTTAGGATTATGATAGTCGCCCAGGCTATGTTTAATGATAGAGGAGGAATTTGATGATCTCTAACAAATTAGCAAATATCCCTGATAGTTATTTCGGGAAAACGATGGGACGTAAAATCGAACATGGACCATTGCCATTAATTAATATGGCAGTTGGAATCCCTGATGGGCCCACGCCACAAGGTATTATTGATCATTTTCAACAAGCACTAACTATTCCTGAAAATCAAAAATATGGTGCTTTTCATGGTAAAGAAGCGTTCAAGCAAGCTATTGTAGATTTTTATCAAAGACAATATAATGTGACGTTAGATAAAGAAGATGAAGTATGCATTTTATATGGTACAAAAAATGGATTAGTGGCAGTACCAACATGTGTTATCAATCCAGGAGACTATGTATTACTACCTGATCCAGGCTACACGGATTATTTAGCAGGTGTACTTTTAGCTGATGGCAAGCCTGTCCCGCTTAATTTAGAACCGCCACATTATTTGCCAGATTGGTCCAAAGTTGATTCACAAATAATAGATAAAACAAAACTCATTTATTTAACGTATCCAAATAATCCAACTGGATCGACAGCTACGAAAGAAGTTTTTGATGAAGCGATAGCTAAATTTAAAGGTACAGACACTAAAATCGTGCATGATTTTGCTTATGGTGCTTTCGGTTTCGACGCTAAAAATCCTAGTATACTTGCTTCGGAAAATGGGAAAGATGTTGCGATTGAAATTTATTCCTTGTCTAAAGGTTATAACATGTCAGGTTTTAGAGTCGGTTTTGCAGTTGGTAATAAAGATATGATTCAAGCTTTGAAAAAGTACCAAACGCACACAAATGCTGGGATGTTTGGTGCATTACAAGATGCCGCAATATATGCTTTGAATCATTATGATGATTTTTTAGAAGAACAAAGCAATGTATTTAAAACACGTCGTGACCGATTCGAAGCCATGCTTACAAAAGGTGATTTGCCATTTGTTCATGCTAAAGGTGGCATATATGTATGGTTGGAAACACCGCCTGGTTATGACAGCGAGCAATTTGAGCAATTTTTAGTGCAAGAGAAGTCAATACTTGTTGCTCCAGGGAAACCATTTGGAGAGAATGGTAATCGTTATGTGAGAATTTCATTGGCGTTAGATGACCAGAAATTAGATGAAGCTGCAATAAGATTAACAGAACTAGCATATTTATATGAATAATAAAGTTAAGGGTGATGTTAAAATGACAAAAATTAAAATCATGAGTGTACGTGATGAAGATATGCCTTATATCAAGGCGTGGGCAGAGAAACATCATGTTGAGGTAGATATTACTAAAGAAGCATTAACTGATGACAATGTTGAAGGTGTCGCTGGTTATGATGGCTTATCGCTATCACAACAAATACCATTATCAGAGCATGTTTATAAACGATTAAATGAACTAGGTATTAAACAAATCGCACAACGTAGTGCTGGATTTGATACATATGATTTGGAGTTAGCAAACAAGTATAACTTGATTGTGTCAAATGTGCCGTCATACTCTCCGAATTCAATTGCGGAGTTTGCTGTGAACCAGGCTATTAATGTGGTTCGTCATTTTAATCAAATTCAAACGAAAGTGCGGGAGCATGATTTTAGATGGGAACCTACTATTTTATCGAAATCCATTAAAGATTTAAAAGTAGCTGTTATTGGTACAGGTCGAATTGGCCGTGTAGTAGCCGATATATTTGCCAATGGTTATCAAAGTGATGTGGTCGCATACGACCCGTTTCCTAATGCTAAAATTGCAACGTATGTCGATTACAAAGATACGATTGAGGAAGCGGTTGAAGGTGCTGATATCGTGACATTACATGTACCTGCAACGAAATATAATCATTATCTATTTAATGCTGAATTATTTAAACATTTTAAAAAGGGCGCAGTATTTGTCAATTGTGCGAGAGGTTCTTTAGTAGATACTAAGGCGTTATTAGACGCATTAGACAATGGTGTGATTAAAGGTGCAGCACTTGATACGTATGAATTTGAACGCAAACTTTTCCCAAGTGATCAAAGGGGCAAAACACTGAACGATCCATTGTTAGAATCGTTGATTGACAGGGAAGATGTCATATTAACACCACATATTGCGTTTTATACTGAAGCTGCAGTTAAAATCTAATTGTCGATGCATTAGATGCAACATTAGATGTATTGCAGACTGGAGATACTAGGTTACGAGTAAATTAAAAATCGAACTGATGAGATAATTTGGATTGTTGGGATTCTCATCAGTTCGATTTTTTAATTTGGTGTTGATGACGTTGAATATTGCCTAATTAAACGACATCGTAACCTTGATCTTCAATTGCGTCTTTCATTTGAGATACAGCAACTTTACTGTCATCATATTGAACACTTACTTGACCATTTTCAAGGTTAACGTCAGCTGAAGTGACACCGTCAATATTATTTAATGCAGATTCAACAGCACTTTTGCAGTGACCACAGCTCATACCTTCAACATTTAAAATTTCTTGTGACATAGCATTCACCTCCTTTTAGAGCCACTTATTATTTATAATAATTAGTGGCTCTTATGCAGTTGGAGCGAAGATCCAACTGTAAACCGTAGTGTACTTATTATTTATAATAATTAGTGGCTCTTATGCAGTTGGAGCGAAGATCCAACTGTAAACCGTAGTGTACTTATTATTTATAATAATTAGTGGCTCTTATGCAGTTGGAGCGAAGAGCCAACTGTAAACCGTAGTGTACTTATTATTTATAATAATGATGGAACCTAATAGGCGGAGCTATTAGGTAAGATACACTAATTCGCCAAGCGAAAAGTGTAACTATATATGCAGTTGGAGCGAAGATCCAACTGTAAACCGCGACATTATAGAGCCAATCACTAGCCTATCTCAGAATCACCAACGAATCCTTCATTATTAAGGAATCTAGGCATCTTTACGGCGTGGTTCTAATCGCATCTTTTTCAATCTAAGTGCGTTTGTGACAACACTTACTGAACTTAGTGCCATTGCAGCACCAGCAACCCATGGCGCAAGTAAGCCCAATGCAGCTATAGGGATACCGGCAATATTATAGCCGAATGCCCAAAATAGATTTTGACGAATATTACGAATGGTTGCTTTACTTGCATAAATGGCTTTAGGAATAAGCATCAAGTCGCCACCAAGAATAGTAATATCAGCTGCTTCAATGGCAACTTCTGTACCTGTACCAATGGCGATACCGATATCAGCTTTAACTAATGCAGGTGCATCATTTACACCGTCACCAACCATCGCAACCTTCTTACCTTGTTGCTGTAGTTTCGCAATTTGTGCAGCTTTTTCTTCTGGTAAAATATCTGCAATAACAGTATCTATGCCTACTTGTTTTGCAATGGCTTGAGCAGTGTTTTTATTATCGCCAGTTAACATGGCAACTTCAATGCCCATATCATGCAATTGTTTTATAGCATCTTTGGCATGATCTTTTACAGTATCTGCCACTGCGATGATACCAGTTAATGAATAATTAACAGCAATGAGCATAGCAGTTTTACCATCTCGTTCATAATGTGTTAAATCATCAGAAATATGCTTAGGCAAGCTAATATCATTGTCAGCCATTAATTTACGGTTACCAACCAATATATGGTGATGATCAATCGTTGCTTCAATACCATGGCCAGGTACTGCTTTAAATGTTGTTGTCTCAGTTAATGTTAATTGCTTTTCTTTTGCATAATTGACAATGGCTTCTGCCAATGGGTGTTCAGAATCTTTTTCAGCAGTAGCAAGCAGTTGTAGCGTTTGATTGTCACCATGATAATCTGTCACGACTGGATGACCATTTGTAATGGTACCCGTCTTATCTAAAACGATGGTATCAATTTGATGTGTGCGTTCAACAAACTCGCCACCTTTAAATAAAATGCCATTTTCAGCAGCGCGACCAGTACCTACCATAATAGAAGTTGGTGTAGCAAGTCCTAATGCGCATGGACAAGCAATGACAAGAACGGAAATACTCGCAACAAGTGCAGGTTCAAATGTACCTGGTGTAACTAAAGTAATCCACACGATAAATGTTAATAGTGCGATACCAACAACGATAGGAACGAAATAACCAGAAATAATATCTGCCAATCGTTGAATCGGCGCTTTAGAACTTTGAGCTTCTTCGACAACTTTAATAATATTTGCCAACGCAGTGTCCCCGCCAACTTTTGTTGCTGTCATAGTAATAGTACCGTTTTTGTTCATCGTTGAACCAATTACAGTATCATCAACATTCTTCTCAACAGGGATAGATTCACCTGTTAACATAGATTCGTCGATGGCAGTCATACCTTTAATAATTTTGCCATCAACAGGTATCTTTTCACCTGGTTTAACGATAAGTGTATCTCCAACATGTACTTCATTTAGAGGAATCATCACTTCATTACCATCTTTTAAAATGCGTGCTTCTTTAGCTTGCAAACTTAATAATTCGCCAAGTGCATTGGTTGTTTGAGACTTCGCTCTAGCTTCTAAATACTTACCGAATAAGATTAAGGTAATTAGTACGGCGCTTGTTTCAAAGTATAAATGTGGTTGCGTTGTTGAGCCATTTAGCCAACGAACCATTTCATAAATACTGTAAAAATATGCTGCACTTGTACCAACAGCAACAAGTACATCCATATTGGCGCCACCATTTCTTAAGTTTTTATAAGCACCTACATAAAATTGCCATCCAATAATAAATTGTACAGGTGTAGCTAAAATAAATTGGAACCATGGATTCGTAAATAGTGCTGGTATATGCATATTGAAAAGATGCACAAACATTAACATTAATAGTGGTAAAGATAATACTGCTGATATGATAAGCTTAATCAATTTATGTTGTAGCGCTTCAGCTTTGCGTGACGTTTGATCTTTATTGTTATCTTTAATAGACGCGTCATAACCTAATTTTTGAATGCGAGTGACAAGTTTATCAGCATCTGTTTCTTCAGGATAATAGTCAACTTTAGCTTGCTCTGTTGTTAAATTGACCGTTGCATTTTGAACACCGTCCATTTTATTTAACACTTTTTCAATACGGCTTGAGCATGCAGCACAAGTCATACCTGTAATGTCTAATTCGACAGTTTCTACAGCGACACCGTAACCTAAATGTTGAATCGTATTAATAAATTCTTGGACATCATGTTGATCAGGGTTATACTCAACAGTTGCTTTCTCTGTAGTTAAATTCACTTGGGCATTAACGTCATCAAGTTTATTCAGTTTCTTTTCGATACGATTTGAACATGCGGCACAAGTCATACCAGTGATATCTAATGTTGTTTTTTTCGTATTAGCCACATTATTGCCTCCCTGTGATTCATTGTTACACGTCTAATGTACCCCCTATAGGTATATAAGTCAATCGTTGCGTTTTACTTTTACCAATTTTAAAAAGAAAAAGAGAGATTGCCGTGCAAACATTGCACAACAATCTCTCTATTTAGCATCTATATAAAAGAAGTCGTAATTAATATTAAAGGATGTATGAATGAAAGGTAAAACTTAAATGACTTCTGGATTTGCAATTCTTAGGTGACTTAAAAGAAATCAGATGGGTTAAATTCTTTCGCATGTAAATTTTTAAAATTATTAAGATGGATGACTTTATCATCATCTTTGTTGTCTGACAACTGACGACTCGTGTCGTTTGTCATTTCGTAATCTTGTATCGTTTTGACCAAACCTAAAATGATTAAGATAGCAACTGTGCCTGTAATTAATATTCTCATCGCTATCATACTCCTTTATATTTCTCTTACTCACATTGTACGTTAATAGATTAAAAAATGAATGCGTCTGTAGTATTGAATTTATCTACTACTTTAGCAGTATTTGATGCGAGAATTGTATAGATAAGGGTGATAAGGTCATGATTTCATAATGTTATAGCGTATTAGTTGCATAGGCGAATGTTTATTTGATTAACTTTTAAACAAGTAAATAAGTTATTAGGAGTTGAAAGGTGTAATGACTGAAAAAGAAAAAATGTTAACAGAAAAATGGTACGATGCAAACTTTGATCAAGACTTAATCAATGAACGTGCACGAGCGAAAGATATTTGCTTTGAATTAAATCATACAAAGCCGAGTGACACAAATAAAAGAAAGGAATTAATCGATCAATTATTTCAAACAACAACAGACAATGTAAGTATTTCGATTCCTTTTGATACAGATTATGGTTGGAACGTTAAACTAGGAAAAAATGTCTATGTAAACACCAATTGTTATTTTATGGATGGTGGACAGATTACAATTGGCGATAATGTTTTTATAGGACCTAATTGTGGATTCTACACAGCGACACATCCACTTAATTTTCATCATAGAAATGAAGGTTTTGAAAAAGCCGGACCCATTCATATTGGCAGTAATACTTGGTTTGGCGGTCATGTAGCCGTGTTACCAGGGGTGACGATTGGAGAAGGCAGTGTGATTGGTGCTGGTAGTGTTGTCACTAAAGATATTCCGCCACACAGCTTAGCGGTTGGAAACCCTTGTAAAGTCGTTCGTAAAATTGATAATGACCTACCATCCGAAACATTAAATGACGAAACGATAAAGTAGCAGTTGCGACCCATATAAATTTTAAAAAGTAACCAATCATTTTCAAAATACTTGAGAATAAGTGATAAAGCATAAAAATGAAAGCGATTGCAAAACTAACCTTAATCATAGTAAAATGAGTTTAAATGATATTATATCATTAAATCAAAGGGTTAAACCACTTTCAAAATTTATAGGGGGTAAGTGTACATGGTAGTAGAATTTAAAAATGAACCTGGTTACGATTTTTCAGTCCAAGAAAATGTGGATATGTTTAAGAAAGCATTGAAAGACGTGGAAAAAGAATTAGGTCAAGACATACCATTAGTGATTAATGGAGAGAAGATTTTCAAAGATGACAAAATTAAATCAATCAATCCTGCAGACACATCACAAGTGATTGCAAATGCATCAAAGGCAACAAAACAAGATGTTGAAGATGCGTTTAAAGCAGCAAACGAAGCTTATAAATCTTGGAAAACATGGTCAGCAAATGATCGTGCAGAGCTTATGTTACGTGTTTCGGCAATTATTCGTCGTCGAAAAGCGGAAATTGCAGCAATTATGGTTTATGAAGCAGGTAAGCCATGGGATGAAGCAGTTGGTGATGCAGCTGAAGGTATTGATTTTATTGAATACTATGCACGTTCAATGATGGACTTGGCTCAAGGTAAGCCAGTACTTGATCGTGAAGGTGAACACAATAAATATTTCTATAAATCAATTGGTACAGGTGTTACAATTCCGCCGTGGAACTTCCCGTTTGCGATTATGGCTGGTACAACTTTAGCACCAGTTGTGGCAGGTAATACAGTGTTATTGAAACCTGCTGAGGATACACCTTATATCGCTTATAAATTAATGGAAATTTTAGAAGAAGCAGGATTACCAAAAGGCGTAGTTAACTTTGTTCCTGGTGATCCGAAAGAAATTGGTGATTACTTAGTTGATCATAAAGATACGCATTTCGTTACATTTACAGGATCACGTGCGACAGGTACTAGAATTTATGAACGTAGTGCCGTAGTTCAAGAAGGTCAAAACTTCTTGAAACGTGTTATCGCTGAAATGGGTGGTAAAGATGCCATTGTAGTTGATGAAAATATTGATACAGATATGGCGGCAGAAGCTATTGTAACGTCAGCGTTTGGTTTCTCTGGTCAAAAATGTTCTGCATGTTCACGTGCAATTGTGCATAAAGACGTTTATGACGAAGTATTAGAAAAGTCAATCAAACTAACAAAAGAATTAACGTTGGGCAATACTGTAGACAATACGTATATGGGCCCAGTTATTAATAAAAAACAATTTGATAAGATTAAAAATTATATTGAGATTGGTAAAGAAGAAGGTAAATTAGAACAAGGTGGCGGCACTGATGATTCAAAAGGTTACTTTGTAGAACCAACAATCATTTCAGGACTAAAATCTAAAGATAGAATCATGCAAGAAGAAATTTTTGGTCCAGTTGTTGGCTTTGTGAAAGTTAACGATTTTGATGAAGCCATTGAGGTTGCAAATGATACAGATTACGGTTTAACTGGTGCAGTGATTACAAATAATCGCGAGCATTGGATTAAAGCGGTAAACGAATTTGATGTAGGTAATTTATACCTTAACAGAGGTTGTACTTCAGCAGTTGTTGGATACCATCCATTTGGTGGTTTCAAAATGTCAGGTACGGACGCTAAAACAGGTAGCCCAGACTACTTATTACACTTCTTAGAACAAAAGGTTGTTTCAGAAATGTTCTAATGCTTCATAATGAACAAGGGCCATCCATTGCGGTTGGCTCTTTTTATTTATAACTTTAAAAATTAAGTAATAGCAACCATATTTTTAGAAAAGGATTATAGGCATAAGAATGTGAGATATGTTATTTTAATAATCATGGCAATTGTATTAGCAATTTGGTCATTTAAACAACTGAGTCAAAGTCATTTAGATAGCGGATTTATTTTTTTCTTCATAGTTTATGTGTTGTGTATCAGTTATTTTAATAGCGATAAGCACGATAAAAATAAAAAACGATAGTAGTACACGAATTCATTAACGTGTACACTATCGTTTTTATTATGAATGTTGGTAACGCTCATGAGTTTCTCATCTACTATTTAATCTTAATATTGATTAATCTATGGAAAATGTTATCAATATCTTCGCCAGGCCAGTCAATTTTTTCATCTTTTATCCAATGTATAAAACCTTCAATCAACGAGTCATAAATATAAAATATGAGATTATCTGGGATGTCGCTGTCAATATCGATACGGTCTCTATTATTTTTGATATCGTTATGCATAATTTTAATGCAGACATTTTTTAATACTTTATTAAATTCAGCGTCTTCTTCTTGGAATTCTGCGATTTCTCTCAAATCCTCTTTATTATTAATCGTATCACTCATCGTTTGGAATGGATGATTAAGACGGTCACTGATATCTCTAGCAAAGTAGTCTTTAGTCAATTGATTGAACAAATACTCTAGAAGATCATATTTATCATAAAAATGTTTATAAAATGTTGTGCGGTGTACGAGTGCGTTGTCGCAAATTTGATTGACAGTAATCGTTTGGAATAATTGCTGTTCTAACAATTGTAGCAAGCTACTCGACAATGCTTTTTTTGTCTTTATAACTCGTAAATCAGTCTCTTTCATCTACATTTCTCCTTTGTGTGTAGTTTAATATACAAAATTTTCCAATTGATTCTTTAAGAGGTCGGGGATAGATACTATAATCAAACAATAATCTACACTGTATAGTTAAACTATAACGTTGATTTTAAAAGGAGGCAATATACTTTGGCAAAATTTTTATATAAGATGGGGACATTCATCGCAAAACATAAATGGTCCGCGGTCATTGCATGGATAGTGATTGTAGCTGCAATATTGATACCACTTGCTACAAATGCACCGAAATTTGACAATGATATTAAAATGACAGGATTAGAGTCGTTAGATACGAATAAAAAGATTGAAAAACATTTTAATCAAGATAGTGAAAAGGCACAAATACGTGTTGTCTTTAAGACGACTAAAGATGATGGTATTGTGCAACCGAACATTACTAAAGATATTAAGAAAACGTTAGATGATATTAAAAAAGATGACAAGCACATTGATAAAATATCAGATCCTTATGAAAATAAGCAAATTAGTAAAGATAAAACAACTGCATTTGCAGATATCACATATGACGTTAGTCAAACATCTTTAAAAGATGGCTCTAGAGATAATGTTAAAAGTCATTTGAAAGACTTACGTGACAATCATAATGTACAAACAGAGTTAACTGGTACAGGAATGACATCTACAGAAGTAGGCGGTAATTCTGAACTAGTTGGTATCATTGTTGCATTTGTAGTGTTATTGATTACATTTGGTTCAGTCATTGCTGCAGGATTACCAATTATAAGTGCATTGATTGGTCTAGCATCTGGGGTTGGCATTATTAGCCTATTGACCTATGTCTTTGATATACCAAATGTCACACTGACATTAGCCGTAATGATTGGACTAGCAGTTGGTATCGATTATGCATTATTTATTTTATTCAGATATCGACAAGTTATGAAAACTGAAACAGATTACATTAAAGGCATTGGTCTTGCAATAGGAACAGCAGGTAGCGCAGTCATCTTCGCTGGTGTGACAGTTGTGATTGCCGTATGCGGTTTATCGCTAGTTGGCATAGATTTCTTAGCAGTGATGGGGTTTGCTTCGGCAATTAGTGTTATATTTGCTGTATTCAGTGCACTGACTTTATTACCTGCATTAATAAGTATTTTCCATAAACGCATTAAAGTGAACAAATTGCAGTCTAATTTTAAAAAAGATATTGATACGCCTTGGTCTAAATTTATTACAGGAAATGCACTTGCGGCAGTATTACTAGGTTTAATCATATTAGTAGCAGCTGCAATACCAGTTAGTCATATGCGACTTGGTATTCCAGATGACGGTGTTAAACCAGCAGATTCTACACAGAAAAAAGCTTACGATATAATCTCGGATAAATTTGGTGAAGGATTTAATGGCCAAATTCCGATGTTGATAAATGTGAAAGATAAAAAGGATGATCCACAAGGATTACAACAAGATTTACAGTCTGTATATAAAGATATTAAAGATAAGAAAAATGTAGATATCGTTACGCCGCCACAAATGAGTAAAGATAATGATTACGCTTTGATGGTCGTGATACCTAAGAAAGGGCCTAATGCAGAGAGTACAAATGATTTAGTGCATGATTTACGAGATTATCATAAAGATGCACAAGATAAATATGGGTTCAAAACGGAGATTTCGGGACAAAGTGTCATTAATATTGATATGTCTAAAAAGTTAAATGAGGCGATACCTTTATTTGCAACAGTAATTGTTGTATTGGCATTTTTCTTATTAATGATTGTCTTCCGTTCAATTCTAATACCGTTAAAAGCAGTTTTAGGATTTGTCTTGTCATTAATGGCAACGCTAGGATTTACAACATTAGTAATGCAAGATGGTTTTATGAAAGGTCTGTTTGGTATTGAAACGACAGGACCAATGCTAGCATTTTTACCGGTTATTACTATAGGTATCTTATTTGGATTAGCGATGGATTATGAAGTCTTCCTTATGTCGCGAATTCATGAAGAATATAGTAAAACAGGGGATAATGATTATTCTATCAAAGTAGGATTGAAAGAAAGCGGTCCTGTTATTGTAGCAGCTGCATTAATTATGTTTAGTGTCTTCTTTGCGTTTGTATTCCAAGAAGATGTCATGATTAAATCAATGGGTATGGCATTAGCGTTTGGTGTACTCTTTGATGCCTTCGTAGTCAGAATGATGTTAATTCCTGCATTAACGAAATTGTTTGGAAAAGGTTCGTGGTATTTACCAGCATGGTTGAATCGCATTATTCCACGAGTTGATATTGAAGGACATGCACTTGAAAAATATAAAACGGTTGAATCACAGGAATCTGAAGCTAAAGATAGTAAGGAAACATACGACACAACCTTTAAAGTATATCCACAAGGTGCAACAAATGTATCGAAACATCAAGATGCACATGGGCAAGATGATGCACATTCAATAGTACTAGATGATAAAACGATGGCATTGTACCAAGAAGTGAAACAGCAATCAGCAAGTTCATTGTTCTTATATGATGCTTTAATAGATTATCAAAACAAGCATCAACTAAATTCAAAACAACAAGCAACGAATATAGAACAGTTGAATAAAAATATTGAAAAGCTCAATCAATTGTTAGAAAAAAATCTACGAAATAAATCATAAAATAACATGTACATGCCTCCGCTTTAAATGTCTATCAATGACATTTGAAGCGGAGGTTTTTTGCATGGAAGTGATTATACAAAACATTTTTGCAATGTCACAAATTTTACATGAAAAATGAAAATTATTTAAATAAAGTATTGCGAGCTACAATTTTAAGGGTTATGATTTTTAAGTGATAATGATTATTATTTCTAATAGGAGAGCGAAATAGTATGTTAAACATTAAAAATGGTGAAATGAATAAGGCTTATAAAATAAAGCGAATGGATATTGCTAATGAGAATATGTTGTATCGTCTAAGTGCCTTTGGGTTAACAGATGACGCTATCATAACGATTAAACAAAAATGTTTATTTAAAGGGCCATGTATTATTGAAGTAAACGGACAACAGTTAAGTATTAGGCATTGCGATGCTTGTTCTATTGCATTAGAAGAATAGGAGCCGGACGAATGGAAAATTATTGTATTTTAGGAAATCCTAATGTTGGTAAAACATCTTTGTTTAACGCTTTAACTGGTTCGTATGAATATATAGGCAACTGGAGTGGCGTAACGGTAGAGAAAAAAGTAGGGAAGCTAAAAGAAAATGTAGGACAATTAATTGATTTACCAGGTACATATGATTTATCGCCGATTTCTAAAGATGAAACTGTAGTGACAGACTATTTATTAAACGATTCATTTTCAGGAATCATTAACATTGTTGACGCGAGTCAACTAAAAAGGAATATGCAATTAACAGTACAATTGTTAGAACTTAATCAACCAATATACATCGGATTAAATATGATTGATGTAGCTACAAAGCGCGGGATAAAAATCGATTATCATAAATTGATGAAAAAGTTAAAAACACCTATTTTTCCAGTTGTGGCACGTACAGGCAAAGGAACTAAACATTTACTTGGCGAAATAAAGCATCTAGGGGAAGGGTATCAACCGCATTTTAAAATCAATTATGGTGAGAAGATTGAAGAGACAATTAAAAATATGTGTCAAATAATAATGACAGAGACATCTCATAATAAGTATCAAGCTAGATTTATTGCGATTCAATTCTTATTAAATAACATGCAAATTGCAAACGAACTTAATTCAGAGGTTGTAAATAAATTGTCGAGTTTACGTGATCAAGTTGCTGAACAAGTAGAGGCTGTATCTGTTCGTCGAGAGATGGAGCGTATACGCAATCATTATATTGAGACATTATTGCAAGACGTGGTAACTTATCCAGATGAAGATAAGCAATATTTCAGCTCTAGAATAGACAAGATATTAACACATAAATATATAGGGATGCCTATCTTTCTAGCGATTATGTGGTTGATCTTTCAAACTACATTTACATGGATTGGCACACCTTTGTCGGATCAACTTGATGCATTTATAGGTGGTACATTTACAGATAGTGTGAAGACGATTATGAATTATCTAGGGGTTATACCATTTTTACAAGATTTAATTACAGATGGCATTATTGCTGGTGTAGGATCAGTATTAGTCTTTGTACCACAAATTGTTGTGCTCTTTTTCTTTATATCTTTATTAGAAGATTCAGGTTATATGGCACGTATTGCAGTTTTAATGGATCGTATTATGGAATCGTTCGGTTTAAGCGGGAAGTCTTTTATACCGATGATTATCGGATTTGGTTGTAACGTACCGAGTATTATGGCTGCGCGCAGTATTGAAAATGAAAAAGAGCGTTTAACAACGATATTAATTGCACCATTCATGTCATGCTCTGCTAGACTGCCAGTGTATGCGTTGTTCGTAGGTATCTTTTTCAAAGAGAATCAATCTTTAGTAGTATTAAGCTTGTATGTTTTAGGTATTATTATGGCATTTTTAGTCAGTACAGTACTTACTAAGACGGTTTTAAAAAATGATAATGAAATCTTTATTGTGGAATTGCCAACATACCGTGTGCCTTCCATTAAAACGTTGTGGCGTAGTACTTGGGAAAAGGCTAAGGGCTTTGTTCGTAAAGCAGGTACATTTATTTTTGGCGGCTCAGTAGTCATTTGGCTATTAAGTTATGTAGGACCACATGGTATCAATGTGAATATCAATCAAAGTTTTTTACATATGGTTGGTAGCTTCTTTGGTATGTTAGTGCAACCGCTCGGATTTGGAACATGGCAAGCAGGTGCTACGTTAGTGCCAGGATTTTTAGCAAAAGAAGTTATCGTAAGTTCGATGGCGATTATCTATTCATCAGGTGATGCAGGCCTTGTTAATGTGATTCAAAATCAATTCACACCGCTATCTGCGTATGCATTTATGATATTTATACTATTGTATATTCCTTGTGTTTCTACAGTGGCAGCAATCCGTAAAGAGACTTATTCATGGAAATGGACGGCACTTGCAGTTGCCTATCCTCTAGTCACTGCATATGTCTTAACATTCATTTTTTATCAAGTCGGACATTTATTTGTTTAAGGAGTGGTTAAAGTGTCAGTCATTATTAACATTTTAATTTTTTTAGCAATTTTCGGATATGCCTTGTATACACTAGTTAAATTTTTCAAGCGTTCGAAACAAGGAAAATGTGGTACATGTGAAATAGATCGTGATTGTTATAGTACAGAACAACAGGTAGTAAAACATTTTCCAGGGAAATAATTAAAAAAATGAGCACAGGCAAGGGCGACCTGATGCTCATTTTTGATATGTTAAAGTGTCGTTATTTACCTTTTACGACTAATTCGTTATCCTCAACATCTATATCCACATGTTTAACGTCTGTATGATCTAGATAATAATCTGTAATTTTGTCACGTACTTGCTGTTCAACAATACGTCTTAATGGACGTGCACCTAATTCTTCATCATAGCCTTCTTCAATTAACCAATCTTTCGCATCTTGAGAAACGTCCATCGTAATACCTTTTTTGTCTAATGTAACTTGTACATCGTCTAATAATAAGTTGACGATATCTTGCAATGCATCTTTATCTAAATGTAAGAATTCAACGATGCCGTTGAAGCGGTTAAGGAATTCAGGGCGGAAGAATTTTTTCATTTCGTGCATAATATCTTTTTCTTCAGCGTCATTACCATTGCCAAAGCCAGCATTTGATGTACAAATAATAATTGTATTTTTAAAGTTGATGACATTACCTTGACCATCAGTCAAATTACCATCATCCATTACTTGTAATAACAATGTTAAAATTTGTGGATTTGCTTTTTCGATTTCATCAAATAGAATGACTGAGTATGGATTACGGCGTACTTTTTCAGTTAACGTATTTGAATTGTCATCATAACCGACATAACCAGCAGTTGTACCAATCATTTTTGAAACAGCTGTTGTGTCACTATATTCACTCATATCAAGTCGAATCAGTGCATCTTTATTACCAAATAGATCAATTGCTAATTGTTTAGCAAGCTCTGTTTTACCAACACCAGTAGGGCCAACAAATAGGAAACTGCCAATTGGACGGTTGCCGTCATCAAACCCAGCACGATTACGGCGAATTGCACGTGAAACCATTTCTACAGCTTGATCTTGACCTATGATTTTACTTCTTAAACGATTAGAAATATTTTTTAAACGTTCAATATCGTTATCATCCATTTGAGAAACTGGAATACCAGTTAATCGTTGAATAGTATCTGAAATATCATGAACTGTAGCAACAGCAGTATGTTCACCATTACTATTTTCTAATTTATCTTGTAATGATTTAATTTCATTTTGAATGTCGTCAGCTTTTTTATATTCTTCAGCACTTACCGCTTTACGTTTATCATTTTCTAATTCAGAAATTCGTTTTTCAGTTTCAACTTTATCGACAGCTGGACTTTGCGCAGATAAATGTGCTGCTGTAATATCTAACACATCGATTGCTTTATCTGGTAATAATCGTTGTGGAATATATTGAATTGATAAGTCAACACATGCTTTTAATACGTCATCTGGTAATTTTACTTGATGGTGTTCTTCGAATTTTTCGCGAATACCTTTTAAAATTTCCACAGTATCTTTAGCACTTGGTTCATTAACAAGTACTTCATTAAATCTGCGCGTTAATGCAGCATCTTTAAGAATATTGTTTCGATATTCATCTTGTGTTGTTGCACCAATAATAGAAATCTCACCACGACTTAATGCAGGTTTCAAAATATCAGATAACCCTTTGCTACCTGAATCACTTCCTGTGGCACCTGAACCGATAATTTGATGGATTTCATCAAAGAATAGTACGGCATTTTGTGAAGATTTAACACCTTCGATTAATTTTTGAATATTTTCTTCAAAAGCACCACGATATTGCGTTCCAGCTTCTAATGATGAAATATCTACAGAAATAATTTCTTTGTCTTTGATTGCTGCTGGTACATTTCCTTCAACGATTGCCTGTGCTAAACCTTCAACAATCGCAGTTTTACCAACACCAGCTTCTCCAACTAATATAGGATTGTTTTTAGTTCGTCTACTTAAGACTTCAGCAGTTTCTTGAATTTCTTTATCACGACCAATGACTGGATCTAATAAACCGTCACGTGCTTCTTGCGTAAGGTTACGACCAATTTGTTCTAAATAATTGCCGTTGCCACCTTGTTGCCCTTGTTGTCTTTGTGCTGCTTGTTGAAAAGCTTGCGCACTTTGTTCAGCAGAGTGATTGCCACCTTGTTGTGTGAGTTGCGCTAGTTCTTCAGGTGAAACTTCTTTACCATTAATATAGTACTTTTTGTTACCGACTTGATTTGAACCTTGCATATCTTGCATCATTCTTCGAAAAATTGAATCAAAGTCACTATTGAAAAAACCGTTATTCATATAACATCACCTCTAAATTTTTTTGAACTAAACAAAAAAGAAATTACTTTTGAAGCGTTATGCAAACTATATACAATTGCAATTGTACTTTTCCACTAATAATAGGTGATAAAACAGAATATTTTTAAAACTTTATGAATATTGTGTGTTATTTTTAATAAGTAATTATAGGTTTAATAAAATATTAAGGATTCATTGCATTTTCAATATTTTAATTTAAGATTTGGTTTACAAAGTAAGAGGTTAGCACGTGTAGTAAGATATGTAACTGTATATTGCAGCAAAGTGATAGCTGGTATTACGTGTTTATATATGTAATTGACGACTTATTTATTTTTAAAAAATGTGAACATGAATATTTTCTAATTTAACAATTAAGGCGTATGATTAGAAAAAGGGGGCATTTTTATGGAGTATAAGAGTTACTATGATTCGCCTGTAGGACGATTGGAACTTGTGAGTGATGGGGTAAGTCTGACCGCTGTTTTGTTTGAAAATCAACAAGATGATGGTACTAGGGAAGAAAATACGTCTTTAGTGATATTTAAAGAGGCGACACAGTGGTTAGACGCGTATTTTAAAGGTGATAATCCTGAAATCACAATACCTTTAAAGCCAACAGGTAGTCATTTTCAACAGTGTGTTTGGAATGAATTAAGACAGATTCCTTATGGGACGTTAACAACGTATGGTGCTATTGCCAAAAAAGTAGGCAAGGTGCTTGATAAGCCAAAAATGTCAGCCCAAGCGGTTGGAGGTGCAGTCGGAAGTAATCCATTATCAATTATCGTGCCATGTCATCGTGTTGTCGGTAAAACGGGTAGCTTAACAGGATTCGGTGGAACGATTAATAATAAAATTAAGCTGTTAGAGTTGGAGAATATCGATATGTCAAAGCTTTATGTACCTAAACACAGTACAAAGCCGTAACGTATAAGGGGTATATTAAAAATTTCAATAATGTGTCAAATAGGCATAATGAATTCATTCAATACGAAGTGTTATAAATAGAGAACAGCAGTAAGACGATTTCAATGAGAAGCTGTCTTACTGCTGTTTTTAGGTTATATTTAAATGTCTTTCAAATACACAGATTACTCTGGTCTGTGATATTCGCGAACGTTATTTTCAATATTTGATAAGTAGAAAATATGACGATCTTCATGAACAGCATCTTGTTCTTCGTCAAATTCAACGTCATCAAAACGTTTGAAGAATGTTTCATATGCATCAACAGATACTTCAGTACGGTTATTTAATAATGCTTTATGTGCAGCTTGATCTAAATGATCTTTGTAGCCTTCAACTAATGTCGCACTATAAAATTCACCAACTGAACCTGAGCCATAACTGAATAAACCGATTGTTTCACCAGCTTGTAAATCACGATTTTCAAGTAATGATATTAGGCTTAAATATAATGATCCAGTATAAATATTACCGACATAACGGTTATAATCTACAGCATCTTCATATCCTGAACGTAAACGCTCTTGAGTTGTTTCATCAGCGTTATCAATGATTGACTCTAATGCCTTTTTACCCATTTTTGTAAATGGAACATGGAAGCATAGAGATGCGAAGTCAGCTAGCGACTTACCTTGACGTTTTGCGTATTCATTCCAGCTTTGTTGGAATGAGCGGATATAAGCATCTTTAGATAATGCACCATCAACTAATGGATATTTATGTCCAGTTGGACGCCAGAAATCATAAACGTCTTCAGTGTAAGCAACAGCATCTTCATTTAATGCCAAAATGCTTGGATTATGTGCAATAACCATCGCAACTGCGCCAGCACCTTGTGTTGGCTCGCCGCCTGAATTCAATCCATAACGTGCTGTATCTGTAGCAATAACTAATACTTTTTCATTCGGTCTAGTTGCTAAATAATCTTTAGCTAATTGAATTGCTGGTGTTGCAGCATAACAAGCTTCTTTCATTTCAAAGCAACGTGCAAAAGGTTGAATACCTAATAAGTTGTGAATTTGAACAGCGGCTGCTTTAGCAGCATCAACTGCTGATTCAGTTGCCACAATTACCATACCAATTTTCTTTTTGTCTTCGTCTGTTATAATGTCCTTAGCAGCATTAGCGCCCATTGAAACGATGTCTTGGTTTACAGGACTAACAGCCATTTCAGTTTGACCAATACCAATTAAAAATTTGTTTGGATCTACTTGGCGTGCTTCTGCTAATTTAGCCATGTCTACATAGTACTTTGGAACGTAAAAGTTTATTTTATCGATACCTATTGTCATAAGGTTTTACATCCTTTCAAATTTATAAAAGCAACACTTGTATCATATCAGAATATGCTAATTTTATACAAAGAAATATACTAAATTTAAAAATGATTTGTCGTTTCTTGTAAGCGTTTTAATTTACCTTGTTTTATTTTAAAGTCAAAACGACAATTATTCAATTGAATTTTAAGACGAATGACGTTATTTTGTGGTAAAAATAGTAGTGATTGAAATGTTAAAAATTATGTGAAGTAAAAGGAGTACGTCCATGCAAAATTTAGATAAGAATTTTCGACATTTATCTCGTAAAGAAAAGTTACAACAATTGGTTGATAAGCAATGGTTATCAGAAGAACAATTCGACATTTTACTGAATCATCCATTAATCGATGAAGAAGTAGCCAATAGTTTAATTGAAAATGTCATCGCGCAAGGTGCATTACCCGTTGGATTATTACCGAATATCATTGTGGACGATAAGGCATATGTTGTACCTATGATGGTGGAAGAGCCTTCAGTTGTCGCTGCAGCTAGTTATGGTGCAAAGCTAGTGAATCAGACTGGCGGATTTAAAACGGTATCTTCTGAACGTATTATGATAGGTCAAATCGTCTTTGATGGCGTTGACGATACTGAAAAATTATCAGCAGACATTAAAGCTTTAGAAAAGCAAATTCATAAAATTGCGGATGAGGCATATCCTTCTATTAAAGCGCGTGGTGGTGGTTACCAACGTATAGCGATTGATACATTTCCTGAGCAACAGTTACTATCTTTAAAAGTATTTGTTGATACGAAAGATGCTATGGGCGCTAATATGCTTAATACGATTTTAGAGGACATAACTGCATTTTTAAAAAATGAATTTCCGCAAAGCGACATTTTAATGAGTATTTTATCCAATCATGCAACAGCGTCCGTTGTTAAAGTTCAAGGCGAAATTGATGTTAAAGATTTAGCAAGGGGCGAGAGAACTGGAGAAGAGGTTGCCAAACGAATGGAACGTGCTTCTGTATTGGCACAAGTAGATATTCATCGTGCAGCAACACATAATAAAGGTGTTATGAATGGCATACATGCTGTTGTTTTAGCAACAGGAAATGATACGCGTGGTGCAGAAGCAAGTGCGCATGCATACGCAAGTCGTGACGGACAGTATCGTGGTATTGCTACATGGCGTTACGATCAAGATCGTCAACGATTGATTGGTACAATTGAAGTGCCTATGACATTGGCAATTGTTGGGGGTGGTACGAAAGTATTACCAATAGCTAAAGCTTCATTAGAGCTACTAAATGTAGAGTCAGCACAAGAATTAGGTCATGTAGTTGCTGCCGTTGGTTTAGCGCAAAACTTTGCAGCATGTCGCGCGCTTGTGTCAGAAGGTATTCAACAAGGTCATATGAGTTTACAATATAAATCATTAGCTATTGTTGTAGGAGCAAAAGGTGATGAAATTGCTAAAGTAGCTGAAGCTTTGAAAAAAGAACCCCGTGCAAATACACAAGCAGCGGAACGTATTTTACAAGATTTAAGAAGCCAACAATAGTAAATTGCAAATAGCGATTTTAAAGAAAAGTTTAGGTCAGTCCATCGTAGCGCTTAGATAAATTAATATGAACAAAAATAAAAACTTCTATCACACGCATACAGGAAATTGAAGCGTTCGTGATAGAAGTTTTTTGATTAGTAAATATAGTTAAAGTTACGTGCTGCCTTTTTGCTTAGTACACGTGTATTGTATTTTAATGGGCGATAAAAGTTGTATTCTGAAACTTTAATACTACCGTTTTTATATACTTGTTCAACAACTGCGACATGTCCATAATATCCTGCAGTTGATTGCATGACAGCAAATTTTCTTGGTGTACGACCAGTCGCATATTTTGATTTACGTGCATTGTAATACCAATTTTTAGCATTGCCCCATCTATTAGAAACAGGTTTACCGACTTGTGCGCGACGTTTAAATGCCCACCATGTACATTGGTTTTTACTATAATAATTAACTACGGCATGCGATTGATGCGTTTGTTCGACGGATTGATAAGTGAAATCTGCTGAGAAAAGTACTGCAAAAGCAATTAATAAACGAATTAGTATCTTTTTATATTCCATTTTTATCTCCCAAGTTAATTTTTTTCTTTATTCAACGTTAATTATGATAACAAAATTTTTTAGAAAACAATGCAAGCAATCAACAATAAAAGTAACTGTAATGAAGTTGTCATATAAAGTGTTGAATTGTAATAAAAATGGATTTTTTCATAAAATGTAGAAATTCATGTATTTAACAATTAATTGTCATAGTGATACAAGGATGTCAGAATTGATTAACAGCGGATATTAGTGGGAAAATATAAAATGATTTAAAAGAAAAGGTACGTGGTTCTATAACTGAAAGAAAATAGCAATCACAATATACTAAATGTAGCGATAACATTAAAAATAGCGCCCTGCAATCAGAGCGCTAACATGAGATGATGTGACTCCATGTATTCATGTATCATTGTACATTTGTGAATTGGTTGAAAACTGATAGTGCCCGTTTAATTACAGGTACTGAGATGCTTTCAGGACATGGATTTGTTCGAAAATATGACAATATTTCACTATGGCTCTTCACTTCTCTAGGGAAATTGCTATCTTGATTAATCCAATCAACCAATTCACCTAATGGTGTGTCATCACCAAGAAAACTTTGCATAAATTCGTAAAAGCTCAATACCTCACCTCGAATAACAAACTTGAGCCATTAATATAATACCATAAAAGAATGTGTATTTTACATAAAACTTTTTATAAAGCAATTTTATGAATCTAAATTTATTGAATGTTTAAGAAGTTGTGTATAATGAAATAAACGTGTTGAAATAGTTAGGATGATGTTAGTGGATATCAAACATATGAAATATTTTATTGAAGTCGTTAAGCAAGGAGGCATGACTAATGCTTCCAAATCATTATATATTGCACAACCTACAATTAGTAAAGCAATTAAAGATATTGAAAATGAAATGGGCACGCCCTTATTTGATAGAAGTAAAAGACATTTAATTCTTACCGATGCAGGTCAAATTTTTTATGAGAAAAGTAAAGAAATTGTTGCACTGTATGATTATTTACCATCTGAAATGGAACGCTTGAATGGACTGGAAACAGGGCATATAAACATGGGTATGTCGGCAGTCATGAATATGAAGATTCTTATCAATATTCTTGGTGCATTCCATCAACAATATCCAAATGTTACATATAATTTAATAGAAAATGGCGGCAAAACGATTGAACAGCAAATTATCAATGATGAAGTAGATATAGGCGTGACCACTTTGCCAGTCGATCATCATATTTTCGATTATACTACCCTAGATAAGGAAGATTTGCGACTTATCGTGAGCAGAGAGCATCGACTCGCAAAATATGAAACTGTTAAACTCGAAGATTTAGCAGGTGAAGACTTCATTTTATTTAATAAAGACTTTTACTTGAATGATAAAATTATTGAAAATGCTAAAAACGTTGGCTTTGTTCCGAATACTGTAGCGCAAATTTCACAATGGCATGTTATAGAAGATTTAGTTACGAATGAATTAGGTATTAGTATTTTACCAACATCAATTTCAGAGCAACTAAATGGAGATGTGAAGCTGCTACGCATTGAAGATGCTCATGTACATTGGGAATTAGGTGTTGTTTGGAAGAAGGATAAACAATTAAGTCATGCCACAACGAAATGGATAGAATTTTTGAAAGACCGTTTAGGCTAACATATTAATAAAGCACTCATTATTTAAGGCGCATCATTACGTGGGTCATTGAAATAATGAGTGTTTTTTTGTGAAAATGAAGTGAAATTTAGAGAGCGTTTCCATAGAAAATAGTAATACAAACTATAAAAAAAGAGTATTTTTATATTGTGTACGCCATCTTTATAATAGTTATTGTAACAATTTAGACATATTTAGAAAGGGATGGCGCCATGCACAAAGTCCAATTAATAATCAAACTACTACTACAACTAGGAATCATCATTGTGATTACTTATATTGGCACAGAAATTCAAAAGATTTTTCATCTTCCCTTAGCCGGCAGTATTGTTGGTCTATTTTTATTTTATTTACTATTACAATTTAAGATTGTACCGCTAACTTGGGTAGAAGACGGTGCAAACTTTTTATTAAAGACGATGGTCTTTTTCTTCATACCGTCAGTTGTAGGTATTATGGATGTTGCTTCCGAAATTACGCTAAATTATATACTCTTTTTCGCAGTCATTATCATAGGAACATGTATCGTTGCATTATCTTCAGGTTATATTGCTGAAAAAATGTCTGTTAAACATAAACATCGTAAAGGTGTAGACGCTTATGAATGATTACGTGCAAGCCTTATTAATGATTTTGTTGACTGTCGTTTTATATTATTTCGCTAAAAGGTTACAACAAAAATATCCGAACCCATTTTTGAATCCAGCATTAATTGCATCTTTAGGAATTATTTTTGTCTTACTTATCTTTGGAATTAGTTATAACGGGTATATGAAAGGTGGCAGTTGGATCAACCATATTTTAAACGCAACGGTCGTATGTTTAGCGTACCCACTTTATAAAAATAGAGAGAAAATTAAAGACAATGTCTCTATCATTTTTGCAAGTGTATTAACTGGCGTCATGCTGAATTTCATGTTAGTGTTCTTAACACTTAAAGCATTTGGCTATTCTAAAGACGTCATTGTAACGTTATTGCCCCGATCTATAACAGCCGCAGTAGGTATCGAAGTGTCACATGAACTAGGTGGTACAGATACGATGACCGTACTTTTTATTATCACAACGGGTTTAATCGGTAGTATTTTAGGTTCGATGTTATTAAGATTTGGAAGATTTGAATCTTCTATCGCCAAAGGTTTAACGTATGGGAATGCGTCACATGCATTTGGCACAGCTAAAGCACTAGAAATGGATATTGAATCCGGTGCATTTAGTTCAATTGGGATGATTTTAACTGCAGTTATTAGTTCAGTGTTAATACCTGTTCTAATTTTATTATTCTATTAATTTAGATATTTAAAATGATAGACAGAAAGGGAGGCTATTAGTAATAATGGCAAAAATAAAAGCAAATGAAGCATTAGTTAAAGCATTACAAGCATGGGATATAGATCACTTGTATGGTATTCCAGGAGACTCAATCGACGCAGTAGTCGATAGTTTACGTACAGTGAGAGATCAATTTAAATTTTATCATGTACGTCATGAAGAAGTAGCAAGCTTAGCGGCTGCTGGTTACACAAAATTAACTGGTAAAATCGGTGTGGCATTAAGTATCGGTGGCCCTGGTTTAATTCATTTATTAAATGGTATGTATGATGCCAAAATGGATAATGTACCGCAATTAATATTATCTGGACAAACGAATAGTACAGCACTTGGAACGAAAGCATTCCAAGAAACAAATTTACAAAAATTATGTGAAGATGTAGCCGTTTATAATCACCAAATTGAAAAAGGTGACAATGTGTTTGAAATTGTTAACGAAGCAATTCGTACGGCATATGAACAAAAAGGTGTAGCTGTTGTTATTTGTCCTAACGACTTATTAACTGAAAAAATTAAAGATACAACGAATAAACCAGTAGATACATCAAGACCAACTGTTGTATCACCAAAATATAAAGACATTAAAAAAGCTGTTAAATTAATCAATAAGAGTAAAAAGCCGGTTATGTTGATTGGTGTTGGTGCAAAACATGCGAAAGATGAGCTACGTGCGTTTGTTGAAGCGGCAAAAATTCCGGTCGTTCATTCATTACCTGCTAAGACAATCTTACCGGATGACCATCCATACAGTATTGGTAACTTAGGTAAAATAGGTACAAAAACCTCATATCAGACAATGCAGGATGCAGATTTACTAATTATGGTAGGTACAAACTATCCATATGTAGATTACTTACCTAAGAAAAATATTAAAGCAATCCAAATCGACACAAATCCTAAAAATATCGGACATCGTTTTAATATTAATGTAGGAATTGTTGGAGACAGTAAAATTGCATTGCATCAGTTAACTGAAAATATTAAACATGTTGCGGAAAGACCATTTTTAAACAAAACGTTAGAACGTAAAGCGGTTTGGGATAAATGGATGGAACAAGATAAAAATAATAATAGCAAACCATTACGTCCAGAACGTTTAATGGCATCAATTAACAAATTTATTAAAGATGATGCAGTAATTTCAGCAGATGTTGGTACTGCAACAGTTTGGTCTACACGTTATTTAAATCTTGGTGTGAACAACAAGTTCATCATTTCAAGTTGGTTAGGTACAATGGGTTGCGGTCTTCCAGGAGCTATGGCATCAAAAATTGCATATCCAAATAGACAAGCGATTGCCATTGCTGGTGACGGTGCATTCCAAATGGTAATGCAAGACTTCGCTACAGCAGTACAATATGATTTACCTTTAACTGTATTTGTACTTAATAACAAACAGTTAGCATTTATTAAATATGAACAACAAGCAGCTGGTGAATTAGAATATGCAGTTGATTTTTCTGATATGGATCATGCAAAATTTGCTGAGGCAGCAGGTGGTAAAGGTTATACAATTAAGAGTGCTAGCGAAGTAGATGCTATAGTCGAAGAGGCATTAGCACAAGATGTACCAACGATTGTAGATGTATATGTTGATCCTAATGCTGCGCCATTACCAGGTAAAATTGTAAATGAAGAAGCGCTTGGTTATGGTAAGTGGGCATTTAGATCAATTACTGAAGATAAGCATTTAGATTTAGATCAAATTCCACCAATTTCAGTGGCAGCAAAACGTTTCTTATAACTGATTTAAAGGTTATCACAATTGAATTGAACTATAAAAACGGTAATTTCTATTTCAACAAAATGGGAATTGCCGTTTTGTTTATTTATCACAAATGATCGTACTGAATTGATGATAAAATTGTGAAAAAGTTGTTGAAAACGCTTTTACAAATATGTATAATAGCTATGAATTAGATATCACTTGCGTGTTACTGGTAATGCAGGCATGAGCAAACAACCGCACTATGAGAATAGTCTTGTTTGTTCATGCCTGCTTTTTTTGTACATGGAAGCGGAAATTGAGATAGGGGATGTTTATATGTTTAAGAAATTGTTTGGACAATTGCAACGTATCGGTAAAGCATTAATGTTACCTGTTGCGATTTTACCAGCAGCTGGTATTTTATTAGCGTTTGGTAACGCAATGCACAACGAACAATTAGTAGAAATTGCACCATGGTTAAAAAACGATATCATTGTAATGATTTCGTCGGTCATGGAAGCAGCAGGACAAGTTGTATTTGATAACTTGCCATTATTATTTGCAGTTGGTACAGCACTTGGATTAGCAGGAGGAGACGGTGTTGCAGCATTAGCAGCGCTAGTAGGTTACTTAATTATGAATGCAACAATGGGGAAAGTGTTGCACATTACAATTGATGACATTTTCTCATATGCCAAAGGGGCAAAAGAATTAAGTCAAGCAGCGAAAGAACCAGCACATGCTTTAGTATTAGGTATTCCAACGTTACAAACGGGTGTGTTTGGTGGTATTATCATGGGTGCTTTAGCCGCATGGTGTTACAACAAATTTTATAATATTACACTACCACCATTTTTAGGATTCTTTGCAGGTAAACGATTTGTACCGATTGTGACATCGGTCGTAGCAATCGCAACAGGTGTGCTTTTAAGCTTTGCGTGGCCACCAATTCAAGATGGATTAAATAGTTTATCGAATTTCTTATTAAATAAAAATTTAACATTAACAACGTTTATATTCGGTATTATTGAACGCTCATTAATTCCATTTGGTTTACATCATATTTTCTATTCACCGTTCTGGTTTGAATTCGGAAGTTATACAAATCACGCAGGTGAATTGGTTCGTGGTGACCAACGTATTTGGATGGCACAATTGAAAGATGGCGTACCATTTACTGCTGGTGCATTTACTACTGGTAAATATCCATTTATGATGTTTGGTTTACCAGCGGCGGCATTTGCTATTTATAAAAATGCACGACCAGAACGTAAAAAAGTCGTGGGTGGTTTAATGTTATCAGCAGGATTAACTGCATTTTTAACTGGTATCACTGAGCCATTAGAATTTTCATTCTTATTTGTAGCACCAGTACTTTATGGAATTCACGTATTATTAGCTGGTACATCATTCTTAGTAATGCATTTATTAGGCGTTAAAATTGGTATGACATTCTCAGGTGGTTTCATAGATTATATTTTATATGGTTTATTAAACTGGGATCGTTCACACGCATTATTAGTTATTCCAGTCGGTATTGTATATGCTATCGTGTATTACTTCTTATTCGACTTTGCAATTCGTAAGTTTAAATTGAAAACACCAGGTCGTGAAGATGAAGAAACTGAAATTCGTAACTCTAGTGTCGCAAAATTACCATTTGATGTCTTAGATGCAATGGGTGGAAAAGAAAACATTAAACATTTAGATGCATGTATTACACGTCTGCGCGTAGAAGTGGTTGATAAATCAAAAGTAGATGTAGCAGGTATTAAAGCTTTAGGCGCATCAGGTGTATTAGAAGTTGGAAACAATATGCAAGCTATCTTTGGTCCAAAATCAGATCAAATTAAACATGATATGGCCAAGATTATGAGTGGTGAAATTACGAAACCAAGTGAAACGACAGTGACTGAAGAAATGTCAGATGAACCAGTTCACGTAGAAGCACTTGGAACAACAGACATCTATGCACCAGGTGTCGGTCAAATCATTCCATTATCAGAAGTACCTGATCAAGTATTCGCTGGTAAAATGATGGGTGATGGTGTTGGCTTTATCCCTGAAAAAGGTGAAATTGTAGCACCGTTTGATGGTACAGTGAAAACAATCTTCCCTACGAAACATGCAATAGGATTAGAATCTGAAAGTGGTGTCGAAGTACTTATTCATATTGGTATCGATACAGTGAAACTGAATGGTGAAGGATTCGAAAGTCTGATTAACGTTGATGAAAAAGTAACACAAGGTCAACCATTAATGAAAGTGAATTTAGCATACTTGAAAGCACACGCACCAAGCATCGTTACACCAATGATTATTACAAATCTTGAAAATAAAGAACTTGTCATTGAAGATGTACAAGATGCTGATCCAGGTAAGCTAATTATGACAGTCAAATAATGATTAAAAATGAAACAGCATATCAAATGAATGAACTTTTAGTCATTCGTAGTGCGTATGCGAAGTAGCGAGTTGAAAGAGAATATTTTTACAAAAGGCAGTAGCTTAAAATGAAGCTGCTGTCTTTTTAGTGCGCAATGATGTATAGCAATGGCATAGATGTTAGTTTGGGGGATAGAAAGTAGGGATTGTACTTTTTGTACATTTTAGAAAAATGCATCTTCACGACTAGTCAAATTAATAACGTCATTGAAAAGTTTGATTTTCCGTAATAAAGTTCAATTGCTTGTATTTTTATCATGAAAGTAATAAAAATAAATTAACATGATTTTAAATCTATTTGTAAGATAAGGAGATTTGTCATTATGACAACAGAAGGTCTATTAGTTGCAGAGAAAGAAATCGAAGTGAATGGTTACGACATTGATGCGATGGGTGTCGTTAGTAATATCGTTTATATTAGATGGTTCGAAGATTTGAGAACAGCGTTTATTAATCAGCACATGAATTACTCAACAATGATCAATCAAGGCATTTCACCTATACTTATGAAAACGGAAGCAGAGTATAAAGTACCTGTCACAATACATGACAAACCAGTAGGTCGTATTTACTTAGTTAAAGCAAGCAAGATGAAATGGGTGTTTCAGTTTGAAATTGTGTCCGCACATGGCGTGCATTGTATTGGTACACAGACAGGCGGTTTTTACAGATTGAGCGATAAGAAGATAACCTCTGTGCCACAAGTGTTTCAAGACATTTTAGCAACAAAATAATGACTTCATTTTAAAATATAAAAAGTAAGAAGGTGTTCGAAATGGTTAAGCAATTAAATAGTGTCGAAGCATTCCGTGAATTTATTCATCAATATCCGTTAGCAGTTGTACATGTCATGCGCGATCAGTGTAGCGTGTGTCATGCCGTTTTACCACAAATTGAAGACTTGATGCAATCATATCCCAATGTGCCATTAGCTGTGATTAATCAAAGTCAGGTGGAAGCTATTGCTGGAGAATTAAATATTTTCACTGTACCTGTGGATTTAATTTTTATGAATGGAAAAGAAATGCATCGTCAAGGGCGTTTTATCGATATGCAACGTTTTGAACATCATCTTAAGCAAATGAATGATAGTGTAAATAACGATGTCGATGAGCATTAATATCGCAAATGATTAGCATTGCTAAGATTATGTAGACATCATAACTTATTTCCCAGTAAATATTGGTAGTAATAAGAATCAGCATGGTACAGTAGAACTATAGTAGAAATCATCAAAGAGGAGTGACGACAAATGCGTAAAAAATGGTCTACACTTGCGTTTGGATTTTTAGTAGCAGCATACGCACATATTAGAATTAAAGAAAAACGCAGTGTGAAAAGTTATATGTTAGAACAAGGTATACGATTATCTAGAGCTAAGCGTCGTTTTATGTATAAAGAAGAAGCGATGAAAGCATTAGAAAAAATGGCGCCACAGACAGCAGGTGAATATGAGGGCACCAATTATCAGTTTAAGATGCCAGTAACAGTGGATAAGCACTACGGTTCAACCGTTTATACCGTTAATGATAAACAAGATAAGCATCAACGTGTTGTATTATACGCACATGGAGGCGCATGGTTCCAAGACCCACTTAAAATTCACTTCGAATTTATTGATGAACTTGCAGAAACACTCAATGCTAAAGTCATCATGCCAGTATATCCGAAGATTCCGCATCAAGATTATCAAGCGACGTATGTGCTTTTTGAAAAGTTATACCATGATTTATTGAATCAAGTAGCAGATTCTAAACAAATCGTTGTAATGGGTGACTCTGCGGGCGGTCAAATTGCTTTATCATTTGCTCAATTGTTAAAAGAAAAACATATTGTGCAACCAGGACATATTGTATTAATTTCACCAGTTTTAGATGCAACGATGCAGCATCCTGAAATTCCTGACTACTTAAAGAAAGACCCAATGGTAGGTGTGGATGGCAGTGTGTTCTTAGCTGAACAATGGGCAGGGGACACACCTTTAGATAACTACAAAGTATCACCAATTAATGGTGACTTAGATGGTTTAGGTCGTATTACATTAACTGTTGGCACAAAAGAAGTACTGTACCCAGATGCTTTGAACTTATCGCAATTGTTGAGTGCAAAAGGTATCGAACATGACTTTATACCTGGATATTACCAATTCCATATTTATCCAGTATTTCCGATACCAGAGCGCCGACGCTTTTTATACCAAGTGAAAAATATTATTAATTAAAATAAAAAACTCTGATATCACATACAAGGTAGCTACGTTGTTAAAAATAGTTACTTGCTAAAGTGATTATCAGAGTTTTCTTATTCATCTAATGCTTCAGGTTGTCTTTTAAGTGATAGTAATAAAATTAAAATCATAATAAGAATGATGCCTACGATTTGAAATGGTTTGAATGCCACATGTAACCATAGACTGCTTGCGATAACGGCTACGACAGGTTCAACAGTTCCGAATAATGTTGTTTCTTTCGCTGATATGTATTGTAAACTGTCGATAAAGAAATAAAATGCGAGTGCGGTACCACCGATAATACCAAAGATTAAAAATAATATAATTGATATGTCCCATTTAGTGATATCAATGTGCCAAATTGGATGGCGTAAATTCATCGCAACACCAGAAATAAGCATTGCCCACCCGACAATTAGAATCGAACCGAAGCGGTTAAGTAGGTCTGAAGGATAAATTGTGTAAAAAGCGAGTGCTACACCAGCTAAAATACCCCAGAATAAACTTGCAGGATTGACGACTAAATTAGAAAATGAACCATTCGTTAATAATAAAAATGTTCCTAATAGTGTCATGATAATAGCAAGCACATCAAATAATGTTAGTTTTGCAACGCCTCTTATGACAAACCAAATAATAATATAAACTGGCGCAATGTATTGTAGTAATGTTGCAATCGCAGCATTACCTGTATTAATAGATGCCATATAAGCATATTGTACAACTAACATGCCCAGTATACTGAAGATAAGTAATTTGCCTAACATACGTCGATCTTGGAATACGCTAAATATAGAACGTTTGGGTTGCATCATTTTGTACATAATAAGTAAGAAAACACCACTGACTACAAGTCGAGCAGTGACGTACCAATCGACATTAATATTCTTATATTTGAACAAGAAATCAGAAACAGTACCACCTAATCCCCATAAACAAGCACCGACAATGGCAAGTATAATTCCTTTTAAACGCAAAGCTGAATGATTGTTCGCCAAGTATCTCACCCCTTTAAAACTTAACACCAACAACATAAAATATGTCGGTGTATGATAATGATTTAATTCATTATATCGACTTTTAAGAAAGAGTGAAATGAGAAAATAAAAAAATCATCTAAGATGTAGTGGTCTAGATGATAGATAAATGAATCGATATGGGAAATGAATGTTGAAACACAGAGGATAAACTATTTAAATGAGATTTCAGGAAGACTCAAATGTTTTTGCGTAAGAGATCCATGATGAGAATGCTGACTATCTAACACGAAATGTGATACATCATGTCCAGTCATACTCGTATATAAAATAATGACTAAATAAGAAGTGAACGTTATAAAGATAAGTGCTAAATAGATAGAAATTGCAACTTTAACGGAATGACTCAATTGCACCTTTATCGCCTCCACTAAGTTATACTAAATATTTTCATCTTCAGTATAACCAACCATTGTTAAGTTGATGTAAATTTAGCTTTAAAAAAAGTAAAGATTCAACCTATAGACTATCATCATTCCTATCAGAAAACTAAAAATAATATCCTACTTTAATTATCTTATTGCAAATATATGTGTAATAAGTTATTTTTGAATATAGTGTGCGGTTTTATAAACACAGCACAAAAACAAAAAATAAATAGCTCGAAAGATAAAGTGTATAAATATTAAAATTTTTTAGAAATATTACTTACTTTCAGATGTAAAAAAAGTTATCAAAAAACTGTCACACAACTGTTTGAAATATAGAGTAAAAAGTTAATTAGTAAATATTAACGACAACATAAGTAGTTTTTGAAACAATCCATTTTAAAAATCTTTCACAAATATGAAATATTTCACTTAAATATTTGATTTGATAACAGATAAAAGTTGAAAACGTTTTCTTAAGGGTGTACGATGTTTATGGTCTGAAAATAAAATAAACATAGAGAGAGGTTTTTGGGAAATGGATATTCTGTTAGGTGTAGGCACATTAGTCTTGGTTTTAGTGATCATGACGCTATTTTTAAAGTATGCACCGTACGGTAAACAAGGACTACAAGCATTATCCGGTGCAGCTTGTGCGACATTTCTACCACAAGCATTCTTAAGTTATGCTATTGGTGGCGTATTTGATATTAAATTTCTACAAGATATTGGGGATTTAGCAGGAAGTTTAAGCGGTATCGCAGTAGGTATTCTAACGTGCTTAAACTTAGGCGTTGCACCAGTATTTGCGGTCATTGTTGGTTTAGTATTACATGACTTTAAATTATTACCAGCATTCATCGCAGCTTATGGCGTAGCTTTTTTAATTAAATGGATTGAAAAGAAAGTTCCAGAAGGCTTGGACTTAATTGTGGTGATCTTATTTGCACCAGCAATTGCTTTCGGACTTGCATCAATCATTACACCTGGTGTGCTAGCAACATTAAAACAAATAGGTAGTGCTGTCACTGCGGTAGGTGATAACAATCCATATGCATTAGCGGTTATTTTAGGACTAGTGATTCCTGTTACAGGTATGACACCGCTAAGTTCAATGGTATTAACAAGTTTATTAGGACTGACAGGTGTTCCTATGGCTATTGGAGCACTAACATGTACAGGTAGCTCATTTGTTAACCTTATTTTATTCCGAAAATTAAACATTGGTGGACCGTCAAAAGCATTTGCAGTTTGTATTGAGCCATTGACGCAAATTGATTTAATAGCGCAATATCCAGTACAACTATATGGTACAAATGCACTGATTGGGGTCGTCAACGCATGTATCGTGACATTTAGCGGACTAGTAATAGGTGTCAAAGGTATGGCAACACCAATTGCAGGCGCCATCGTATTGTTTGGCTTTAATAATGCAGTGACATCAATTGTAACAATCGCAACAGTGATTATTGTCAGCATTGTCTTAGCCTATATTATTGGAACACTAATTAATAAGTTTAATTTAATGAATATCAACTTTAAAATGCCGAGCAAAAAGAATCATATTAAGGAGAGTGTTTAATTATGGCAAAGAGCTATGATTATCAAAGTGCTTTCGATATTATCGGACCAGTTATGATGGGACCTTCAAGTTCTCATACGGCTGGTGCAGTAAAGATTGGGAATTCAGCACGCGCAATATTGGGAGATATTCCTAAAAATATTGAAATACATTATTATGAATCATTTGCTCAAACACACCAAGGACATGGTACAGATGTCGCTATTGTGGGTGGAGCAATGGGATATTCAACATTTGATAACCGAATTAAATCTTCATTAGAAATTGCAGCTGATGATGGTATTAAAATAGATATCATCGAAGAAGAAGGCGATAGTATTGGTCAACATCCAAACTGTGCTTATATTAAATCATCTCGTAATGATGGTCGCTACATTGAAATTATCGGTATTTCAATCGGTGGTGGTACAATTAAAATTAAAGGTATTCATATAAATGGACTAGAAGTAGATTTAAATCATGGATTACCAATTTTAGTTGTTGACGGAAATATGACTAAAGCACAAGTAAATCATTTCATTAATGATATCAACGATATGAAATTAGACTGTAAAGATGAATTTATTAAGATAGATGAAGATAAATGCTTGGTTGTAATACCATTAAATAAAGCAATCTCAGAATCGACATTAAATACAATTAAAGAGAAATACAGTGACGTAAACGTTTCCTATATAAATTAGAGGGGGAATAAACATGTTTGATTCAATTAGAGAGACTATAGATTATGCCGTAGAAAATAATATGTCATTTGCGGATATCATGGTTAAAGAAGAAATGGAATTAAGCGGTAAATCACGTGATGAAGTGCGAGCGCAAATGAAACAAAATTTAGATGTCATGCGAGACGCAGTAATCAAAGGGACGACAGGTGATGGCGTTGAAAGTGTAACGGGCTACACTGGTCATGACGCTGCTAAACTACGTGATTATAATGAAACACATCATGCTTTGTCTGGATATGAAATGATTGATGCAGTCAAAGGTGCCATTGCAACAAATGAAGTCAATGCTGCGATGGGTATTATTTGTGCAACGCCAACAGCTGGTTCCTCGGGTACCATCCCCGGTGCACTTTTTAAATTAGAAAAAACACATGATTTAACAGAAGAGCAAATGATTGATTTCTTATTCACTTCAGCATTGTTTGGGCGTGTCGTAGCAAACAATGCAAGTGTAGCTGGTGCAACAGGTGGCTGCCAAGCTGAAGTTGGTTCAGCATCTGCAATGGCGGCAGCTGCAGCAGTAGCTATATTCGGAGGATCACCAGAAGCATCCGGGCACGCTATGGCATTAGCGATAAGTAATTTATTAGGTTTAGTTTGTGACCCAGTAGCCGGACTTGTTGAAATTCCTTGTGTTATGAGAAATGCAATTGGTTCGGGTAACGCTTTAATTTCAGCAGATTTAGCATTAGCAGGTATTGAAAGTAGAATCCCTGTTGATGAAGTTATTGAAGCAATGGATAAGGTTGGTCGTAACCTTCCTGCATCATTACGTGAAACTGGATTGGGTGGACTAGCAGGCACACCAACTGGCGAAGCAATTAAACGTAAAATCTTTGGCACAGCTGAAGATATGGTTAAAAATAATTAATGAGATAACAATAAGATATTGATAAAAAAGAAGCATCTGTCTGGATCATTAGTACCAGATAGATGCTTCTTAATTATCTCTCATAAAGTTGAAAGATTTATGGGAAATGCATGCTAATCAAAATAGTGATTGCAAAAGCGTCCCCGTATATCTAAAATAACTTAAAAGGAGTGATGATATGCTAAGACTATCAATCATCTTTATAGCATTCATCATTAACACAACGATTACATATGGATATACGACTGAGGGAACGTGGGTCAATCTATTATTTAAATCTTTATCGCTCAGCATGATTATCGTTTTCATGTTCTACTATATTCGTTTTGTTATTGAGAAAAAGCGTTAAATCAAAGCTATGGGGATAGTATTTGAAAAGAATAAATAAAAGGGACGATGTAAATCAATGTAATATGCTCTACAAAGTTATATTGGCAGTAGTTGACTGAACGAAAATGCGCTTGTAACAAGCTTTTTTCGATTCTAGTCAGGGGCCCCAACACAGAGAATTTCGAAATGAAATTCTACAGGCAATGCGAGTTGGGGTGTGGGCCCCAACACAGAAGCTGACGAAAAATCAGCTTACAATAATGTGCAAGTTGGCGGGGCCCCAACAAAGAGAAATTGGATTCCCAATTTCTACAGACAATGTAAGTTGGGGTGGGACGACGATAAAGAAATACTTTTTCTATAGAAATTAGTATTTCTTATGCATGAGTTTTACTCATGTATTCCTATTTTTAAGTACACATTAGCTGTGGCTAATGTGTAAGAACCACTACATAATAAATCATTAGTGGCTCTTTATCATTTCTGTCCCACTCCCCTGAGAAGTTTAAAATTTTATATGTTGGCTTGTTATGTTAAGGGAATTAACATGGTTGTCTTGTTTATATTATGTGATTCAAACATTACTAGTCTTGTAAATCTAATTCGTAAAATGCTAAATCTAACCATTGATTGAATTTAAAACCTACATTGGTCAGTGTGCCGGCATGCTTAAAAGCAAACTTTTGATGCAACTGAATACTCGCTTTGTTGGAAGCATCAATGCCTGCAACTAGCGCACGATAACCTTTAGCTTTTGCTTCAACAATTAAATGGTGTAGTAATTGACTAGCAATACCTTTTCCTCTAGCTGAAGCATCGACATAAATAGAATGTTCGATTGTATATAGGTATGCTGGCCAAGGTCTAAACGAACCGAACGTCGCAAACCCTAAGACACTTCCATTTTCCTCAAATACAAAGATAGGCTCATGCTTACGTTGTTTCGTTTCAAACCATGCGACACGTTCGTCTATGGTTTGTGGTTCATAAGTATAAACAGCTGTAGTATTGATAATGGCATCATTGTATATCGCTAATATAGCGTTTAAATCCTCTTTTTTAGCGTATCTAATCATATCAATTCCCCCTTAGTAATTATTAAAAGCGTTTCGTTATTTGAATGCAAATATGTGTAATGAAATCTAACGTAAAAGTATACATGTAAATTTTATAGTATAAAATGAATTGCTATGAGTCATTTTGAAATTAATGGTATACTATATGAAATGTTAACAGGCATTGTGAAATGTATAAAAGGAGCCTTAACGTATGAAAAAATGGACAAATCGATTAATGACAATCGCTGGTGTGGTACTTATCCTAGTGGCAGCATATTTGTTTGCTAAACCACATATCGATAATTATCTTCACGATAAAGATAAAGATGAAAAGATTGAACAATATGATAAAAATGTAAAAGAACAGGCGAGTAAAGATAAAAAGCAGCAAGCTAAACCTCAAATTCCGAAAGATAAATCGAAAGTGGCAGGCTATATTGAAATTCCAGATGCTGATATTAAAGAACCAGTATATCCAGGACCAGCAACACCTGAACAATTAAATAGAGGTGTAAGCTTTGCAGAAGAAAACGAATCACTAGATGATCAAAATATTTCAATTGCAGGACACACTTTCATTGACCGTCCGAACTATCAATTTACAAATCTTAAAGCAGCCAAAAAAGGTAGTATGGTGTACTTTAAAGTTGGTAATGAAACACGTAAGTATAAAATGACAAGTATAAGAGATGTTAAGCCTACAGATGTAGAAGTTCTAGATGAACAAAAAGGTAAAGATAAACAATTAACATTAATTACTTGTGATGATTACAATGAAAAGACAGGCGTTTGGGAAAAACGTAAAATAGAAGTCAAATAATCTATTACGCTAATGGATGAATATATTGAGTGGAAAACAGTCTTGATTGCGAGACTGTTTTTTTGTTTGGTATGAGGTAGCAATGACGACGTGTCATTGGTGGAGATTGTAAAAATACATAATAAAAAGGAGCGACAATGGATGCCGCTCCTTTTTATGTACTACATACCGATTTTCAACCATCTCTTTCTACTTAGTAATAAGACAATAGTATTAACTATAAATAGAAGAACGAAGAATGATACTGTATTTATAATTTCAGTAGGACACATAAATGTTGACTCGTTATTCAATATTTTTTCTACGGCACGATACATCGTATTGCTCGCCTCAAATGGAGCAACGATACCAAATATATTTTTATTAATGGCAACTAAGATGACTGAACCAATCCAATATACAATGCTGATACCTAAGCTGATTAAAATATTAGGTGAAACCATACTAATCGTTCCAACAACTAAGATATATTGTAAGATAACGAGTGAAAATAAGATTATTAATAGTAAGTAATGTGAGAAATCCGAATATATAATTGAAATAATTGTGATACTTAGAATTATGAACACTAAACATTCAAAAAATAACACTGCTACCTTTTTATAGAAGAAGGTAAAGATATTATCGCCAATCAATTTATAAAACAGGATATTTTTATTCGAATACTCTTTATTAATAAAATATGCAATAACAAATGAAAATAGTAAGAACCCTAATTGCGTTGCAACAGTATATGAACTGAAGAAAAACTGGCTATAGCTTAAACTTTTAACTTTGTCTATTCCTATTGGTAAAAAATACCCAAGTAAGAAAAGGAATATGAATAGCACACCAAGCGTGTAAATAATTTTATTGGAAATACTTTTTTTAAATTCTAATTTCAAAGTGGACACCTCAATTATAAATTAATGTAATCATTTATGACTTCTTCTTTTGATTGGTACTCTTCTATTTGAAGGTCTTTAAAAATAAAGTATTTACCCGGCAAAGCACTTAAATCGGATAAATTATGTGTAATATTGATAATAGTTTTAGTTTGATGGCTTTGAATAAAATCATTTAAAAATTCATAAATTTCATTAACTGTTTTCTTGTCTAAAGCGTTTGTAACTTCATCTAATATGATTAAATCATGATCTTCCAATAAGAAACTTAATAATTTAAGCTTTTGTTTTTGACCATCACTCAAGTTTTTTAGTAGTACGTTAGACGGTATTGCTTCGATGTTTAGTATGTTATAAATCTTATCGAATGTTTGTCGATTGTTTTCAAATTTTGATTTTAACAATGATAATAAAAAATCTTTTGTTATATCATTAGGAATATTTGATGAACTTGATATTAAGGTTACATTTTGAGAAATGGACTTAGGGATATTTCCACTATTATTTAGTAAGAAATCTTTAGCTAATAAAGATTTTCCTACACCATTTTTACCAACAATGTGATTGATCTGACCAAGATAGAAATTTAAATCACAATTGTCAACTAGTTGTTTGTTTTTAACTTTTAAAGAATAGTTATTTAGTTTCATGTATACAACTCCTATGTATAAAGGGATTTATTACACCGATATTTAATTGTATTTTTAAAAATTCTTTCACATTATGTATAGATGTTATAAATTAGTATATCACACTATATTTTGTCCAAATGATAAATATATCGTTATATTTTTACAATATTCTGAAATTTATGTTCGCCTCTGAATGCTATATCCAGTGTAATGTGTTTTGCATATATGAAAGCAATTTCAAAATGTGAATATAGGTTCATTGTGGTATGACAAACTTCATTGCTTGTCATGAGATGGATATAATGAAGACGACTAAAAGAGCAATGAGGAGGATAATCATGGTTAAGGCTATTGCGGTAGATATGGACGGGACGTTTTTAGATTCGAAAAAGACATACGATAAATCAAGATTTGAAGCGATTTTTACTGAACTTAGAAATAGAGATATTACATTTATTGCTGCGAGTGGCAATCAATATGCGAAGTTGAAGTCTATTTTCGGGGATAGAGATATGTATTTTATTTCTGAAAATGGTGCAGTTATTTATAATGGCAATGAGTTATATAATTATAAAAGCTTTAATCGTCAGGTGTTTCAACAGGTTGTCGATTACTTAAATATGAAGCAAAGTATTGATCAACTCGTCATCTGTGGTTTGAAAAGCGCGTATATTTTAAAACATACTTCTGAAGCGTTTAAAGAAGATACGAGATTTTATTATCATCAGTTAAAAGAAATTGACAGTCTACAGCAATTACCTGAGGATGATTATGTCAAAATAGCATTTAATATTAATCGTGAGACGCATCCGAATGTTGACGAAGAAGTAGCAACGCAATTCAGCAATGATATTAAACTTGTCTCAAGTGGGCACGATAGCATTGATATTATTATGCCAAACATGACTAAAGGGCAGGCATTAAAACGATTGTTAGATAAATGGGAAATGTCTCCTTCAGAGCTCATGGCCTTCGGAGATGCGAATAATGATAAAGATATGTTAGCGTTCGCTAAGCATAGTTATGTGATGGAAAATAGTCATGATGAAGAATTGTTCAATATTGCCTCTGCTGTCGCTCCAAGTAATGATAAGCAGGGTGTATTAACGATTATCGAACAAGAAGTGTTGAAAAAGTAGGTAGTATATCATCAATGAAGCAGCTATCATGATACTAAATACATGTTAAATGAAAACTTTGAATACGAATCATCAAATATTAATATATCTCAAACAGGTTAGGCAATAATGCCATAGTAAAATAAGCGCACTAAAATCATTTGAATAGATGATAAAATAAAGCGGATTTTAATCAAATCGATTTTGATACAGATATACAAAATAAAAAGCAAAGGCACATGGCGCGCCTTTGCTTTTAAATATATATATTAATTTAAACGTGTTTCACATGTACCAGTGTTAATGACAGATAATGCTGCGTTTAAACCACCTTCAACAAGGTTTTGTACTGCTTCATCAGAGAAGAAAGCAATATGTGGTGTTACTAAAATTCTTTCATGTTCGATTAACTCTAATAATGTTTTATCGTCAATGTCTTTATTAGTCCAGTCATTTGTGAAGTATGCTGCTTCATTTTCATAAGTATCAATCGCAGCACCTAACAAAGTACCATCGTTCACTGCAGCGATTAAATCAGGTGTATTGATGACTGCACCACGTGCTGCGTTAACTAAGATTGCACCTTTTTTCACATGATCAAACATTGCTTTATCGAATAAATGATAGCTTTCTTTGTTCGCTGGAACATGTAAAGAAATAATATCGGCATCTTTAATAGCTTCTTTAACACTATCTTTATAAGTTAAAAAGTCTAAATCTTTATTAGGATAGGCGTCATAAGCTGTAATTGTAGCACCAAATCCTGCATATATTTTAGCTGTAGCAGCACCGATACGACCCGTACCAATAATTGCAACAGTCATATTTTTAACTGGTTTAGACATGATTTCTGCTTGCCAAGTAAAATCATGTGCTTGTACACGGCGTTCAATATCTGGGAAGCGACGCACTAATTGTAGGGCGATAGAAACAGAATACTCTGCAATTGTTTCAGGTGAATAACTAGGAACGTTAGATATCACAATATTGTGTTTTTTAGCTAAATCTAAATCATACATATCAAATCCAGCAGTACGTTGTGCAATTTGTTTAATACCGTAAGATTCTAATTTAGGATAAACGTCATTTTCTAACTTACCAAATTGCATTGTAGTTACGCCATCGTAATCTTTTAATTGATCGACTGTAGCACTTGATAATAGCTCTTTAGAAGTAGTTACTTCGACATTATTCTTTTTCCCCCAATTTAATGCCATCTCTTTCTCATAATCACGCGTACCAAAGAACATAATTTTTGTCATTATTAAAAACCTCGCTTTTAAAAGATTGAAAAGTAAATGAGTGAAATTAAAGATTATGCACATTAAAATCACGCCACAATTTAATTGTGAAAAATATCGCAAATATATTATAACACTAAATTTCCCAAAATTCAAAAGTGTGTTTTATTGTAGAAAACTTATAACATGTGCACAAGTTATAGTGAATTGCAAACGGATTACTTTAGTCTTTTTAAAACATGAAGTATAATTTGTATAGCAATAAATATAAAAATGGGAGGCTATGTTCAATGAGCAATATGAATCAAACAATTATGGATGCATTTCATTTCAGACATGCGACTAAGCAATTCGATCCACAAAAGAAAGTTTCGAAAGAAGATTTTGAAACAATATTAGAGTCAGGTAGATTGTCTCCAAGTTCTCTTGGGTTAGAACCTTGGAAGTTTGTCGTGATTCAAGATCAAGCGTTACGTGATGAATTAAAAGCGCACAGTTGGGGCGCAGCAAAACAATTAGATACAGCGAGCCATTTTGTGCTAATTTTTGCGCGTAAAAATGTAACGTCAAGATCACCGTATGTACAACATATGTTAAGAGATATTAAAAAATATGAGGCACAAACGATTCCAGCTGTTGAACAAAAATTCGATGCATTCCAAGCAGATTTCCATATTTCTGATAATGATCAAGCCTTGTATGACTGGTCAAGTAAACAAACGTATATTGCATTAGGCAATATGATGACGACAGCCGCATTGTTAGGTATTGATTCATGTCCGATGGAAGGTTTTAGTCTGGATACAGTGACAGACATTTTAGCAAATAAAGGGATCTTAGATACTGAGCAATTTGGTTTATCAGTGATGGTCGCATTTGGCTACAGACAACAAGAGCCACCGAAAAATAAAACACGCCAAGCTTATGAAGATGTTATTGAATGGGTTGGACCAAAAGAATAAATAGAATACCGTATGTCTAAATATATAAAATTAAAAAGTTAGCAATAAAAAAGCCTGCGATTACATAAATGAATCGCAGGCTTTTGCGTGAAAAAATTGTATTAATAAAGTATGGATGATTATTTTTCTGGAACAAGGTCAGTATTTGAATGAACTGTGATGTCAAACCCTTCTGGTGCCGTAAATGTATGTGTTGAGGCGTCGGGTTGATAAATATCAACATGTGTTAATCCATAACTTTGTGAATTGTTTTGTCTTGCTTGATTGGATTGCCAAGTATTAGCAGCAATATGATGGTGATAATGATTCGTTGACATAAATAGCGCACGTGGAAAATCAGACACATGTTGGAATCCTAATTGTTCAATGTAACATTGATATGCTGCGTCTAAATCATGTGTTTTTAAATGTAAGTGTCCAATCATGCCTTTTGCTGGCATTCCTTGCCAACCTTCATCAGTACGATGTGTTAATAAGGTTTGGCTATCAACTTCTAAAGTATCCATTTTAACTTTGCCATTTTGCCATTCCCATGAAGATGAAGGTCTATCGCGATAGACTTCAATACCATTACCTTCGGGGTCGTTGAAATATAAAGCTTCACTTACTAAATGATCACCAGCGCCGATGCCCATATTTTTTTGTGCCACGAAATATAAGAAGTTAGCTAGATCCTCAGTAGTTGGTAATAAAAATGCTATATGAAAAAGCCCTGCTTCACGTGGGGAAGTCTGACGGCCGTCTTCTAATAAATGTAACGTTAGAGTATGGCCACCAGTCCCAACAGATAATACGGTTGTATTATCGTCAGAACTTTTAACGGATAGTCCTAAAATGTTTTTGTAAAATGTTGTCATTAAGTCTAAGTCTCTTACGTTCAGTACAATGTTTGTCACTTGTGTTGCTGTTTTATCGTGAAATGCCATTATGCATCGCCTCTTTTTCTATTTTTCTATAAGTTAGTATAAAAAGTATACCAGAAAAGAAAATGAATTGATAGCATAAAGTTTGAAATGCAAAATAACTAGTCGTTTTGCAATTTTATATTGATGCGAACAAAAAAGCGATGGTACAGTTGCACCATCGCAAAATTTATTTAACCAAGATATACATCTTGATATGAATCTTCTTTTTCTAACATATGTTTGGCAAATGAACATGAGGCAATAATTTTCAAATTATTTTCTCGAGCGTGTTCAACAACTGCTTTAAGTAGTTTTTTGCCAACACCTTGACCACCAAGTTCATCAGATACGCCTGTATGATCAATGTTAATTTCATTATTATCCACAAAACGGTATGTGATTTCAGCTAAAGCATTATTTTCATCATCACCAATATAGAATTTGTTCTCGCCTTGTTTGATTTCAAGGTTACTCATACATATCAACTCCTATCATGATTGATTATAGTATTTCCCTATTCTATTTTAACTTAAACGAAGTCAAAGGTGCATGACAGTCATGTGACGACATTGCCACATCTATGTAGTCGTTTTTATTAAGCACAGTTTGAAATGAAGATGAAAACACGTATCTTGACATTAAATCTATTCAGCTATATAATTTATCTCGAAATCGAAATAAAATAAAAAAGTTGGTGATCATATGGATCGAACGAAACAATCTCTCAATGTTTTTGTCGGAATGAATAGGGCGTTAGACACATTAGAGCAAATTACAAAAGAAGACGTAAAGCGATATGGCTTAAATATTACTGAATTTGCAGTGCTCGAGTTGCTTTATAATAAAGGTCCGCAACCAATTCAACGTATTAGAGACCGCGTATTAATTGCAAGTAGCAGCATTTCATATGTTGTAAGTCAATTAGAGGACAAAGGTTGGATTACACGTGAAAAGGATAAAGATGATAAACGTGTATATATGGCTTGTTTAACTGAAAAAGGTCAAAGTCAAATGGCAGATATTTTCCCTAAGCATGCTGAGACATTAACAAAAGCGTTTGATGTGTTAACAAAGGATGAATTAACAATCTTACAACAAGCGTTTAAGAAACTAAGTGCACAATCTACAGAAGTGTAAGGCGTGCACTAAAAATTTACATTAAAGTATCTCGATTTCGAGATAAATGCACTAAAAATATAAAGAGGGTATATAAAATGATAAATAATCATGAATTACTAGGTATTCACCATGTTACTGCAATGACAGATGATGCAGAACGTAATTATAAATTTTTTACAGAAGTACTAGGCATGCGTTTAGTTAAAAAGACAGTCAATCAAGATGATATTTATACGTATCATACTTTTTTTGCAGATGATGTAGGTTCGGCAGGTACAGACATGACGTTCTTTGATTTTCCAAATATTACAAAAGGGCAGGCAGGAACAAATTCCATTACAAGACCGTCTTTTAGAGTGCCTAACGATGACGCATTAACATATTATGAACAGCGCTTTGATGAGTTTGGTGTTAAACACGAAGGTATTCAAGAATTATTTGGTAAAAAAGTGTTGCCATTTGAAGAAGTCGATGGCCAAGTGTATCAATTAATTTTAGATGAGTTAAATGAAGGGGTAGCACCTGGTGTACCTTGGAAGAATGGACCGGTTCCAGTAGATAAAGCGATTTATGGATTAGGCCCCATTGAAATTAAAGTAAGTTATTTTGACGACTTTAAAAATATTTTAGAGACTGTTTACGGTATGACAACTATTGCGCATGAAGATAATGTCGCATTACTTGAAGTTGGCGAAGGAGGCAATGGTGGCCAGGTAATCTTAATAAAAGATGATAAAGGGCCAGCAGCACGTCAAGGTTATGGTGAGGTACATCATGTGTCATTTCGTGTGAAAGATCATGATGCAATAGAAGCGTGGGCAACGAAATATAAAGAGGTAGGTATTAATAACTCAGGCATCGTTAATCGTTTCTATTTTGAAGCATTATATGCACGTGTGGGGCATATTTTAATAGAAATTTCAACAGATGGACCAGGATTTATGGAAGATGAACCTTATGAAACATTAGGCGAAGGGTTATCCTTACCACCATTTTTAGAAAATAAAAGAGAATATATTGAATCGGAAGTTAGACCTTTTAATACGAAGCGTCAACATGGTTAATTGGAATGAGGAGGATTTGTGATGGAACATATTTTTAGAGAAGGACAAAATGGTGCGCCAACACTAATATTATTGCATGGTACAGGTGGTGATGAGTTCGATTTATTACCGTTAGGCGAAGCATTGAATGAAAATTATCACTTGTTAAGTATTAGAGGACAAGTTTCAGAAAATGGGATGAACCGTTATTTCAAACGTCTTGGTGAAGGTGTTTATGATGAAGAAGATTTGGCATTTCGTGGACAAGAATTGTTGACGTTCATTAAAGAAGCTGCTGAACGTTATGATTTTGATATTGAAAAAGCAGTACTTGTTGGATTTTCAAATGGATCAAATATAGCGATTAACTTAATGTTGCGTTCAGAAGCACCATTTAAAAAAGCATTGTTATATGCACCGTTATACCCAGTTGAAGTAACGTCAACAAAGGATTTATCAGATGTCAGTGTGTTGCTTTCTATGGGGAAACATGATCCAATTGTGCCATTAGCTGCAAGTGAACAAGTCATTAACTTGTTTAATACACGTGGGGCACAAGTCGAAGAAGTTTGGGTGAAGGGCCATGAAATTACAGAAACTGGATTAACGGCTGGTCAACAAATACTTGGGAAATAACAGTTCTATTAAGAAGCGGACAGATGGAAAAGATTTTTACTTTTCATCTGCCCGCTTTTTTGATTTTGAAGTGCTGTACTAAATTTTACAATAGTATAGATATTTTAATCGATATGAGATTTGCCGGTAATACGCTTAATTAAACCTTTATAGAGTACAGGTATGAGTAAGATGAAACCGAACAATCCCATAATAGGGAATACTTTTCCAATTAATGAAATGAAACCGATAAATGTACTAATATAAGTGATGACAGCCATTGTAATAATAATGATGAAGTAACGTCTGCTGAATGGAACGCTGAAACGTGACGCAAATGCATACATTAATCCAACAACAGTATTGTAGATGACAAGTATCATAATGACAGACATAATAATACCAATTGACGGAGACATTTGTGTCGCTAATTTTAATGTAGGTAGATCTACGTGTTTAATTTTATCGAATTGAGAAATTAAACCTAGATTAATCATCATGAGTAAAAATGTAATGATTAAACCGCCAATCAAGCCCCCGTATAACGTTGAGTCACGATATTTAACTTTACTACCCATCACTGATAAGAAGCTGAAGGCAGCAGCAATTTGCAAGCTTGCATAGTTAATCGCATCAAACCACCATCCAGGTGATAATGATTTCTGCTTATGAATCTGAGCATCATTATTAGCGGCAGTAAAATCAAGATGACTTGTTGTGAAATAGTAGACCGCAATCATAATGACAATCGCAATTAAAAATGGGGTAACACCGCCAAGCACAGCAATTAAACGATCGAATTTTAGAAACAGTGTTGCTAAAATAAAGGCGACTAATATGAGTGCGCTCAGCCAATACGGTAAGTTGAAACTTTGATGAATGGTTGACGCACCACCTGCAGTCATAATAATAGCTAAAGACAACATAAACATTGTTAAAATAATATCAAAACCTCTTGCAATAGAGGGGTATAAGAAATAGTTAATTGAATCAGAATGATTTCTGGACTTTAGATGATGACCTGTATGCATGACAACCATTCCACCTAAAGTAATCAATAGTCCTGTTACAATAATGCCTGAAATGCTATATGCGCCATGACTTGTGAAAAACTGGAAAATTTCTTGACCAGTAGCAAAGCCGGCACCAACGACAACACCAACAAAGGCAAATGCCACAATAATGGACTCTTTTAAGATACGCATGATTTAAAAATGTCCCTTCGTAATTTTAAGTAATATAGAAAATGTAACATACATGTTAATGAAAAATATAGTACTAATATAGTATTTTGTTAAATTGGAGTAGAAGCGAGGGTGTCGGTCATTTCATTAATTTATTAGTTGATTTTGCATTTTTTTGCTGTAAAGTTGTTATAATACAGTTAACAGGAATTAGCATAGATACACCAATCCCCTCACTACTCGCAATAGTGAGGGGATTTTTTTCGGTGTAGCTAGGTCGCCTATTTATCATCGTGTTTGCGTAGCCAATGCGTAAACACAGTACCACTAAATAAGTGCACGATACATGCATCAAATGTCGTCTTTAGTCTAAGTAACGATCATGCATTAACATTTTCAAAATATCTATTTGAGCTTGAAGATCTTTACCAATATTGGTATCACGAATCTTCTTACGTTGTAATTCTTTATCTACGACGCGCTTTATAGAAAGTTCATCGATACCTTCGGAAAGTATTTTTTCTTTAGCGTTAAATTGTTGGTGTGCAACGAGTTGCATACCGAATGAATTATACAATAGTGTATAGCCTGCAATGCCAGTTGTTGACTGATAAGCTTTTGAAAAGCCACCATCAATGACAAGCATCTTTCCATCAGCCTTGATAGGATCTTCGCCATTGATTTCTTTCACTGGTGTGTGACCATTAATAATGCGTCCTTCATCTGGATTTAATCCGAAATCACTGAGCATTTTACGAACCATATTCACATCTTCACGAAGATGATAGTACGGATTCTTTTCTTCTTTATGAGAAGCTTTATCTGCAATAAAGTATCGCTCAAACGTAGTCATGGCACGTTTACCAAATAGTGACGAATATTTCCCAGTCCATAAATACCAAACTAAATCCGTCGATAAGTCATCAGTATTTTCTTTTTCATCAAATGATTTACGGACATGATACTCAAACACATCTAATAATTCTTGGCCGCTGTAAGTATGACCATCAATTTCAAATGATTCCATCTCACCATTTTCATCAACTGGAATACAACCATGAATGAGTAAATTGCCATTATATGGTAAGTAAAGAGAGCCTTTACGCATCAAGAAAGACATATGACGACGTAATTTTTCAGATTGTTGGAATGACAATAATAGTTTATTCATGACTTCTTCTTCTTCAGGTAGTAATTCTGCTGGATTATCACGATTGACAGTTTGGAAACATGTGTCTTTCAATGGGTATGTATTACCATAAACTGTAATTTCATTTGTATCATAATTAACCTTTTCAAGCACAAGACGTTCTTCCATTTCGAAATTTGGACGACGTTTAATAATTGGTATTTCTAACTTGAATTGAATCATCGCAATAGCTTGATGAATTTTAGTAATTTGACTTTCTTCACGTTGAGTTAAACGTTCGTGTTTGTCAGGTCTTTTTTTAGGCTTAAAAGCAGGATTATCTGCGTCATAGTATTTTTCAGCTAAAGTAAGCAGTGGTCTTAAATTAATGCCATAAGCGTCTTCGATAATATCTAAATTATCATAACGTGCACAAATTCGAAGTAAGTTTGCTAAGCATACTTTTGACCCAGCATAGGCTCCAACCCAAAGCACATCATGATTACCCCATTGAATATCTAGGGAATGATAATTAATCAGTGTATCCATAATTTTATCTGGTTGTGGTCCACGATCATAAATATCACCGACAACGTGTAAATGATCGACGACTAAGCGTTGTACGGAATAAGCGAGTCCAATAATTAAATCATCTGCCTGTTTAAGTTCAATTACTTGGTTAACAAGTGTTTCGTAATATGATTTTTTATTTTGATATTCATTACTTTTATACAGTAGTTCCTCAATAATATAAACGTATTGTTTTGGCAATGCTTTACGCAGTTTTGAACGCGTATATTTTGAAGAACAATATTTAATTAACTCAATTAAATGTTCGATTGTTGTGATATACCAGACATTAAGTTGACCGCAATTTTGGAAATCACTTTTAATCAATTTTAATTTGTCTTCTGGATAGTAGACAAGAGCAGTTAAGTCATTAAGCTCCTTAGTTGAAAGTCTCTCTTTGAAAATATCATTGATTTTCGCTCGCACGTTCCCAGAACCGTTGCGTAATACGTGTTGGAAAGCTTCATATTCACCATGTAAATCGCTGACGAAATGTTCCGTACCTTTAGGTAATTCTAAAATTGATTCTAAATTGATAATTTCAGTTGCAAGTTTTTCTGGAGTATCAAAATTTTGGGATAGTAAATCTAAATACTTCTTTTTTAATTCTTTTTCAGTAATTTGAGTCATTACGTGTCACTCCTGTAGTATATTTCAAACGTTAGTTTATAAAATAAATGCGCTTACAATGATTATCAAGAAAACGTTAACATTTTTCAATAAGTATGCTTGAATTGATAAAAATAGAGGGCAGGATTTTGGTATTAGGAGCCGTTGCAGTTTAGTTAAGTAAAAGTGGGGAAGTGATATATCTATTTTAAAAATGAGAGAAGAGATTTGTTATATTCACTAGTTTCCTAAAAAATTACGATATGTAAAATGTGTAATTGCCAAAATTTGGATGAAAAAATCCCCGCACCATTATTTGGGTGAAGGGATTTGAAAATGATTTTGGAATACGATGGAATATGTGTGTATTTAGACATTTAATAACTTTAAGTTACTAAATATTTTTCTTCTTGAAAATAAATACTACAAGTATTAAGAAAATAGAAATATAAGCAATATTACCAATAAACAATTCATGAAGTTCTAATTTCGTCGACTTACTAAAACCTTTTTCAACTGTTTGAAGCATAATATTCATCATATTAATAGGATTCCACTTTAGCCAGTCTATTTTTTCTAAAAGTGCCGTTTGAATAACTGCTAAAATAGAACTTGCAAAATAAAAAACAATACCTACAGCAATGGCTACTCCCGTTGAATTTGTTGCAGATGATAATAGCAACGTTAAGCTTAAAACTAACCAAACGCCAACAAATGTGCCTAAACTAACTAATAATAATTGATTCAATAAAGATAATTGATTACCGCTACTTTCAAATATATTTAAATCATTAAAGAATAAAGAACCAATAACAATTGAAGCAATAATTGTAATAATAAAATAAATTAAAGAAATAATAAATAATGTGATGATTTTGCTAACAATCATAGTTGTTCTTGAATATTCACGATAGAGTAAATTTTTAATCGTACCGTAATGAAATTCCATTGAAATGATTGTACTTGCTTGAATAATTAATAAAAATGCAAACCATGAAAAACCATTATAAGCAGATGTGAAAGATTCCTGTGGCGTAAAAATTTCATTGTATTTTGTAGCGATATAACCTTGAGCAACCATTAGTAGAATGAAGACAATAGGTGCGATAAAAGTTGATTTCTTTTTAAATAATTTGAAACATTCTTGTTTAATTAAAGTTCCCATTTTATGCTTGGTCCTCCCTTTCTATGATTTCTAGTAATACATTTTCTAAATCATTATCTTTAAATTGTTTAAGTTCTTCTTCCGATGTTTCTGTAACAATTTTACCTTTGTTAATAATAAGGATAGAGTTTGTGATTTTAACTAATTCACTTAAAATATGACTCGAAATTAAGAAAGTAACACCTTCTTGCGCTTTTTGGACAATCAATTCACGTACATCTCGCACAGCTTTTGGATCTAAGCCGTTCATTGGTTCATCTAAGATAATAAATTGAGGTTTATTTAAAAATGCTATAGCAATTCCTAATTTTTGTTTCATACCAAGAGAATACGTTTTAGCTTTTTTATGAATGTATTCATTCATATGAAGTTGTGAGACAATTTTATCGATATCTTGAGTGTTTTTTGATTCGTTCAATAACTTCAAGTTTTCATATCCAGACATAAAAGGATATATTCCTGGATTTTCAATCAATGCACCGATATTGTTTTTACTGTCCTTGCTGTTAATAACATTAAAATTCCCGCTTTGGAAACTAGAGTAACCTAATATAACTTTCATTAAAGTTGTTTTACCTGCACCATTCGCTCCAACGAGACCAACTATTTGTCCGCGTTTCAGCTTAAATGATACATCTTCGAGAATCGTTTTGTTGCCTATCTTCTTTGTTAAATGTTCTATTGTTAAAACATCCATATCACTATCTCCTTTGCTATTAAATAATCTGAATCTTAAGTTTTTATATATAAAATTAATTTTATCACATAGCAAGTGTTATAAAAATATGGATTTAAAAAACTTTAATAATATAAAACATAAATATGAATACGAGTATTTTTGTAGCATGCAAATGGCATTGCTACATTTATTAAAATTCGCAATTTGTTATGAGTAACTTTTTTGGATAGTAGGCACATTAAAGTGACGAAAACAATTTGTGTGGAGGACAGGGTAAATTCTGCTTATTTAAGATGATAGTTTGTATTATAGATGGATTTGTGAGATAAGTTTGCGGAATAAATGGTGCATAACTAAGTAAATATATGTTAATTACAACAATATTTGACAAAAATGGGAGTGACAACAATAATATAGTTAACCGGTTAACTAACGAAGAGGAGGAATAATAGTGGATATGAAGAGAGAAGTTATTTTAAAGTTACAACAATTTATTATAGAAAGAGAAAATGCCGATAAAAGAAGACAGTATAAAAAGGAAAATGAGGAACTAGATTTATCTCTAACACAATTTCATATCATAGAGTTGATTGATAATAATGATAAAGTGAATAATAAATTTTTGTCTGAAATGTTAAATGTATCAAAACCAGCAATTACTAAATCGATAAAAAAACTTTTAGCGAAAGGCTTAGTAGTTGAATCGCACAATGAATTTAACAAAAGAGAAGTTAATTATTCATTAACACAAGAAGGAAAAAAATTATCTTATATACATGATGAATTACATGAAAAAGCGGTAAAAAAATATGAAGAGGTACTTAAAGTCTTTGATAATGATGAAATGGCAGTTATTGTAGAGTTTTTAAATCGTAGTATAGAAGAATTAAAAAAAGAAGATGGTTTAAATGACTAATAGTAATATCAGATTATATATTCTAGGATTTTTAGCATTTTTTGCATCATTGATTCAAAACATATACACGCCTATTATTCCGAGACTATATGACGATTTTCAAGTACCACTATTTTGGATAAATGCGACAGTTGGCGGTTTTATATTTATCGTTGCAGTTATGCAAATTGTACTTGGTAGAAGTATAGATTCTCGTGATTCGAAAAAAGTACTTTTAACGGGATTGGGAATAGTAATCATATCTAGCTTTATTTGTGCAGTGACACATAACTTTATATTATTTGCTATATCAAGGTTATTTCAAGCAATTGGTTGCGGAATTATTCCTCTCGTGACTTTAACTTTATTAGCCAAACTAAGTACAGATAATGGTAGAGCTCAAGCTATGGCGAACTATCAAATATTTTTATCATGTGCGCCAGCTTTGGCACCAATCTTAGGGAGTACTTTAGGTGCAAGATGGGATTATATTGGTATTTTTAGTTTTTTGCTTGTTATATCTATCGTATTATTTCTGATTATCTTTTTTATTGATATTCCAAATGTTGAAAAAGGGATTGTGAAATTAACTGAAAAAATTGAAGAAAAATATTTGATCGATAAAGTGTTTATTACTTTAGTGACATTGGGATTTTTAATATTTTTGACGTACTTTTCAATATTAGTTTATTTACCGACATTATTAAATAATACCTATGATATAGGCGTTGGAATATCAGGAGTTTTGTTTTTACCTATTACTGTTAGTGTTATATTAGGAAGTTTATTTTATAAACGATTGTCAAAAAAATATAATGAAATAATGATACTTCGTGTTACTATAACTGGATTTGCTATATTTACGTTATTGTTTGGTTGGTTAAACGAATCAAATGTAATTATATTATCAGTAATTATATTTATATTAGGTACTTGTGTTGGTATTGTGCCAGCTTTGCTGTCTACTATAATTTCTAAAAGGTTTGAACATATAAAAGGAAAAGTGCTAGGTGTATTTAATTTTGTGAGATATATTGGAATGACTGTCGGTGCATTATTAATTGGTATCATTTCTCAGCCGTTGGTAGCCTTTTACTTCACAACTATAACTAGCATGTTAATAATAATATTTCTTTATATAAAGATAGGTGACTTTCAGCTAAAGTATGCCAAATAAACTTAAAAAAGCAGTGAATCATTTCAATAGATGGAATGATTCACTGCTTTTTGTGTATAGAAATTTAAAATTCATGCCTTTATACTAACAACAATATTATTTTACTCTCTTACGTTTGCCAATGTAACGTATAGCAAAGTAAATGACTGCGATAATGATGACAACATACATAATACGTGAATATGTATGAAGACCAGTCATCAACATACCAAAGCTATCGCTCAACGTGCGTCCTAGTAAAATTAATCCGAAATTCCAAATTGTTGTACCTATTAATGAAATAACGGTAAATGTCACAACATTCATGCGGTTTACACCGGCTGGAATGGTAATCAATACACGTAATACAGGTATGAAACGACAGATAAATACAGCCCATACGCCATACTTTTTAAACCAATCATTTGCTCGCTTTAAATCCTTACTTTTCAATTTAATCCACTTACCGTGTCGATCAATAAAACGATATAGACGTTCTTCTGAAATCAAACGGCAGATATAATATAAAATTAACAGCCCTATAAACGATGCGATGGTTGCAATAATAAATAAGGTTAAAATTGATAAATGTGATTTAACAGACATAAGGCCAGCAAATGTCAGAATAATTTCCGATGGTACGATAGGTAAAACATTTTCTAATAAAATTAATATAAAAATGGCTGCATACCCAAAACGACTAATAAATTCAGTGATAATTTGTTCCATTATTAAAAATAAGCTCCTTTAATTTTCAGCAATTGCAGACAAATAGAAACTGGATAAATTCAAATGAATAATGAATGATGTCGTATGCGATGTTGAAACAAGCATTTGTCTTAAAATGTATTATAAGCAATAAATCAAAAAATTGCTTGCTATAAGTACGAAAAGTCAACAAATGATCATCTAAATAACAGGCGCTGCACAATGAATGAGCAATGCAGTTTTATGCAATTTAAAATGAATGTCGAATATGTAAGAAAGCCTGCAATATACGTTTTAAAACACTAGGATTGCAGTATTTTTAATTAACAAATGATAGGCTACTATGTAACTAAAAGTTCCTTTATATCGTTTTAATAGCAAAAGTTAAGCGGAATTTAATAAAATTTTTATATATTCTATTGTAAACGCTTTCCATGTCTGATAATATTATAAAAAATAACTTTGGTACAATTTTGTGACAAAGTAGGGGTGGACATGCCAGATGTCCGAAAATTTTAACGTTTCAGGGTAAGTTTTAAAAAATTAATTAGGGAAGTAGGAATAGTTATGAAGGAAAAACGAACTAACGTAAGGTGGATGTTCGCGCTTGCGTTCTTCTTTATTGGGGTTATTGCGTATATGGATAGAGCAAACATTTCATATATCGCTAAACAAATGATGGATGATTTAGGGATGACCAAACCACAATTTGGTTTATTGGCATCATTCTTCTCTCTAGGTTATGCATTAATGCAAGTACCATCGGGGATGTTGGCTGAAAAATTCGGTCCACGTAAGATGATTACAATTGCATTAGTTTGGTGGAGTGCATTTACAATCTTAACGGGTATGATTAAGAACCACGGTTTAATTTATTTAGTGAGATTCTTATTTGGTGTGGGTGAGGCGCCAATGTATCCTTCTAATGCTGTGTTTAACTCATTTTGGTTCTCTAAAAATGAAAAAGGTAGAGCATCAAGTGCATTATTAGCAGGATCATATTTCGGACCTGTATTAGCACCAATAGTTACAATTGCTATTGTTAACGCATTTAACTGGCAAGCAGTATTTTACATTTTTGGTGCAGTAGGTATTTTAATGGCTGTATTATGGGCGATTATTGCCAAAGACTTACCTGAGCAACATAGAATGGTTAATGAAGCGGAGAAACGTTTCATTATGGAAAATCGTGATATCGTAGCTACTGAAAAGTCATCACCACCATGGAATGATTTCTTTAAACGTTTTAGCTTCTATGCAATTGCAATTCAATACTTTGTTGTACAATTTATCATTACATTATTCTTAATTTGGTTACCGACGTATTTAACAGAAGTGTTCCACGTTAACTTTAAAGAAATGAGCATTAGTTCATTACCTTGGTTATTAATGTTCTTCTTAATCTTATCAGCAGGTGCAATTTCTGACCGTGTAGTAGGATTAGGTCGTTCAAAATTCGTAGCTAGAGGTGTAATTGCAATCGCAGGATTTATTGTGTTTGCAGTTTCAATTATCTTTGCTGTACGTACAGGAAATTTATATGTAAGTATTTTCTGGTTATCACTAGGTCTTGGTGGTATCGGTATTTCAATGGGTATGAGTTGGGCTGCAGCAACTGACTTAGGACGTAACTTCTCTGGTACAGTATCAGGGTGGATGAACTTATGGGGTAATATAGGTGCATTAATCAGTCCGCTATTAGCAGGTCTATTCGTAGAACATTTAGGTTGGACAATGACATTCCAATTGTTAATCGTTCCAGCAGTAATCGCTGTGATTATGTGGTTCTATGTGAAACCAGATCAACCTTTAATTGTTAGTGATGATAAAGCAATAGAAAAATAATTTGAACAAGCAGTAAGCTTTCACATTGTTGGGGCTTATTGCTTTTTTACGTTGAAATTGAAACTTTTTAAAACAGATATGGTTTAAGATGAACGGGAAGTTATTAAAATGATATATGTAAAGAAATAAAGTTTTAAAACATTAGTCAGGTAACGCTTGTAAAAGTACATATAAATTTTAGGAGGTTATACATATGAAGGAAAACTTAGAGAAATATATTAGAAGTTTGCCTCTTATAGGTCTGATTATAAGTATTTTTTTAATTATTTTATACTTCTTAATTTATCGAGTAGAAGGAAATTTTTGTGTAATCATTTTGTACTGCTTACTGCCATTATTTGTAAATACGTCACTATATATATTATACGTAATCATCTTTCGATATTTTAAGAAATGAACTGACATCGAATGTCATTTTAAATAACGAATATAGGAACTATTCAAGCTTATGAGGCAAATATGTTTTATAAACTTTCTTAAATTCACTATAGTTTGGATCATGAACCCTAGGAATAATATGAAGTAAATAAACCTTAAGTCTATGTGAATGTTTTTCTAACCCTAAATATCGTATTCACTAAAATAATTTCAACATGTCACAAATAAATCTTAACTAGCGCAAAGGTGGGCGACCAAAGGTTCAACGATGTTAAATAACATTAGAAATTAATTTTAATTGGACTTTAAAAGTTTTTAAATTTAGATAATTGAGCATAAGGTGTTATAATGACATATGTTGCGTAATTAAAATTTATAGCAACAAATTCATTTTAACTATGCTAATAAAAAGATTATGGAAATATTTTGACCAGGAAAGGAGAAGTCGAAATGACATCTTTTTGACATCACTCACAAAAATCAATCGACTTAACTTAGACTTTTATAAAGGTGTAAGACAGGGACTGTTAATGATTATTCCTGCAATAATCGGTTACTTATGTGGTAATTTCCAATTTGGATTATTAGTTGCAACCGGAACACTAGCCCATATTTATGTTTTTAAAGGTCCGTCGCGATCTAAGCTGCGAACTGTAATAATTTGTAATTTAGCGTTTGCAATATGTATGATGCTTGGTACGCTAACAGCCAAAACGCCACTCGTTTTTGGAATGACATTATTAATTGTTACGGTTATACCATTTTATATATTTACTGCCTTAAAAATAGCTGGACCGTCATCGACATTCTTCATTGTGACATTCAGTCTACCCATTAACTTACCTATAGCTCCCGAAGAAGCATTATATAGAGGCTTTGCGATTTTAGTAGGCGGTATACTTGCCACTATGATGGTGTTAATCACGATCGTATTTTCTAAAAACAAAGCTGAAGAACAAGCAATTCAAAATGATTTTAAACTCATATCTAAGTTGTTACACACTTATAATGATAAATCTGCTTTTTTACAAGTAGCAAAAACAGCGGTGGATAGTTTTAAAGCATCTGATAAATTATTAATCACTTCTACTTCAAGTAACGATAAATTAAGTAGACGTTTCCAAAAATTATTATTATTACACACATCTGCCCAAGGGATTTATTCTGAACTGTTAGAGTTGAACGCTAAACAAATTCGACCATTGCCAGATGAGTTAATTGAAATGATGGATCATATCATTGCACAACTAGATAATAGTGAGGAAAATGTAAGATATTGGCGAAAAGAAGTGACAGTAACAGAGGAATTTCAAAATTTATTCAACCATATATTGAAAATTGATGAAATGGTGCATGCAAATGAAGCGCGTATTGCGTATGAAGCAGACATGCGAAAACCTTTATATAGTAAACGCATTTATCAAAATTTAACATTAGACTCTATTGTTTTTAGAAATACATTGAGATATACAGCGATTATGATGATAGCGATATTTATTGCGTTAATGTTTGATTTTGAAAAAGCATACTGGATACCGTTATCTGCACATACAATATTACTAGGAACATCAACTATACATGCAATCGAGAGAGGTATGGCACGAGGTTTAGGTACTATTTTAGGTGTGTTAGTACTTTCAGTCATATTGTTGTTTTCAATACCAACACCTGTTGCAGTAATTTTAATGGGCATTGCAGCATTGTTTACTGAAGCATTGGTGGGAGCAAATTATGCGATTGCAGTAGTTTTTATTACAATACAAGTTATTTTAATGAATGGATTAGCATCACAGAATTTAACAATTAACATTGCGTTTCCAAGAGTTATTGACGTTGCAATGGGTATTATGATTGCAATCATAGGTTTATTTGTCCTTGGACAACGTACCGCATCCGCATTGCTTCCTAATGTAATGGCTGAAGTTGTTCGTAAAGAAGCAACGCTCTTCCATTATTTGTTTTCTGAAAACCAATATAAAGATGATGTGTATCAGAAAAACACGGCTATGAACCTATCTGTGAAATTAAATAACATGACGCAAGTTTATAATGCAGCTAATGGTGAATTATTTAGTGATAAGACATTGATTCAAAATTATTATCCTAGCTTATTCGCATTAGAAGAAATTAGCTTTATGTTAAATAGAGCCATGGCTAATGAAGATAGACTTACAATAAATGAACAATTAATGGGCGAGTATTTAGCAACATTTGAAAACATCGCTAAGCATTTCGAATTAAATACAGGATTAGAAATAAAGATATTACCAGATTTACCACAGTATAATTATATTCAATCAGCAATGATGAATATTCAACACAATGGTTTTCGTGAGAGAGACAAGAACGTTTAAAATAAAATATTTATCAGGTCAGACTAACGTTTGTCTGAAGTTATTATGACGGGAGTCTAAAAAATTGTGTTTAATATGTTTCATTTTATAATTATGGTGGTATATAACATGAATTATAACATATTGGAGGTTAAGGAAATGCCCTTTACAATGAAAGGTTACCCCGAAAAATGGAAAGAATTTGAAGTAATTAAACGGCAAAAAGCGATAGAAATTGCGAATGCAATGTTAAAAGAAGGATATCTTGAAAAAGATGTTGTTCCTATTGCGGCGAAAAAAGCCAAAGATTGGTATCGAGCGTTATCGAAAGAAGAAATCAAAGCATTAGAAGAAGAGAACTTCGTACAATTCCATACAGCAACAATGGAAAAAGCAGAGGTGGATAGTGAATATGCAACAACTGATAATGAAGAACATATTCAAGAACAATCAAATCAAGATAAATCGTACTTTGATAGCGAATCAATTGGCAACCAAAGTGGTGGCGTTCGACAAAGAGAACCGCTTATGGATGGTCCACATCCAAAAGTTGTGGAATCATTTAAAGACGTATAACATCTCTATCAATTAAACACTTGTACCTATATAACGGTAACAGGTGTTTTTTTGCGTTAAATCATTTTAAAATTACTTCCTGTAATTGAAGGTTTTGATACATAATTCGGATTGTTTGAGTTTCTTTGTGCTGTTTCAGTATCAGCCCAAAGTTCGATAGTGTATTAGTATTATCTTAATAAAATGTTAGGTACAATAAAGATGATTATATATCGGAGGTTAGTATAAAAATGTATGTAGATCGAAAACCATCACTATATTTAGAGGATTTGCGACATGATTTTAAAAATAGTTTAAGTAAATTTGAAAATGGTGATGAAGCATTTGATACGTTATTAGGTTTCGTAGAGTTAGATCATATTTATTCGTCAGCACTAAAGGAAATAAGCACTAAACTGAGTATTTTAGATGACAATTTCAATCACATTTATAAACACAATCCTATACATCATATGGAGCGACGTGTGAAAGAAATGCGTAGTTTAATAGAAAAGCTTAATCGTAAAGGATTACAGATTAGTGCAGAAACTGCCAAAGAATACATACTGGATATTGCGGGAATTCGCGTAGTATGTAATTACTTAGATGATATTTATTTGATTGAAGAGATGTTGCTTAAACAAGAAGACGTACAATTGATAAAACGTAAAGATTATATTCAGCACCCTAAAGAAAATGGTTACCGCAGTTTACATATCGTTGTATCCATTCCAGTCTTTTTAGCAGAACGCGTTGAGGTATTGCCTGTTGAAATTCAAATTAGAACGATAGGTATGGATATGTGGGCAAGTTTAGAACATAAAATACGTTATAAAAACAATGCAGAGACGGAAAAGTATCGAGATTTACTGAAAGAATGTGCGACAGAGATTACTGAAGTTGAAGATAAATTACAACAAATTCATTCTGAAATAACAGAGTAGACGTTTAGTAGTAGTGTTGCTTAATTTGAGTGATTTTGTAAATCAACATGGTACGAAATCACAAAAATAAGACGCCTAGTATAATAAATTTCTTTAAAATGTAGAAAAAGTACTTGCTCGTGACGTCGGGTCATCAACTATGGTGATTGTAGGAGGTGGAATCTATGTCTAACTATTCGACTGGAGAACTCGCAAAATTATGCAATGTGACAACGCGAACGATTCAATATTATGATCGCAAAGGTATTTTGAAACCACAAGGATTTACAGAAGGAAAGCGTCGTGTGTATACAGAACAACAGCGACAAACATTAGAGTTAATCTTATTGCTTAAAGATTTAGGTTGTGCGTTAAGCGATATAGATATGTTGCTAAAAGGTGAAGGTACTTTGAAGACGCTCAATACTTTACTAACTATGAAACAACAAGAAATTAACCAACAAGTTAAACAGCAACAAGCGGTATTAAACAAAATTAAAAATGTTCAATATTACGTAAATGAAGCGTCGACGTCTCCAATCACTCACTTAAAAGACATAGAGCATGTCATGAGTAAATCAGCTGAAATGAAAAGTATTCGTCGTAACATTTGGATTAGTGCTGGTATTATAGGAATAATTCAATATTCTAGCATTATAAGTGCAATTTTGATGAAAAATAAATGGCCGTTTCTAATTGCGTTGCCGTTTATGATTGGATACGGCATTGGAGTTACTTTTTATTACCAACAAAAGGTTGCCTATTTATGTCCTAACTGCCAGCATATATTCTCACCATCTTTATGGCAAGTTATCAAAGCGAAGCATACAGCGACAACACGTCGATTCGAATGTCCGAACTGTCATGAAACGCATTATTGCATTGAAGTACCTAAAGCGCATATGAGTACAGAACAATTAGAAATATCCCGCATACAACATAACAATTAAATTATTCGTGTGATAGTGACCATTCCCTTTAAACTTACATCGAAAAGGGGTGGTCACTATTTTAGTACGCGTAAAGAAAGCGCTTGCAAACGATTAAGAACTATATTAACATACTTGTATACAAGTATGTCGTGTAATGAAGGAGTGGCTTTGATGATGTATGGATATCCAGAGAAATGGTTGGAAGGTATGACAACTGGAGAAGGTATCGCGGCAGAATTACGCTTAGGTATTGTGAATGGTCACATAGCTGAAGGTACGTTACTCACTGAAAATCAAATGGCAAAGCAATTTAATGTGAGTCGTTCGCCAATTCGAGATGCATTTAAATTATTGCAACAAAATCAACTCATCCAATTAGAAAGAATGGGTGCACATGTGTTGCCGTTTGGGGAACAAGAAAAGAAAGAAATGTACGATTTGCGACTGATGCTAGAGTCTTTTGCATTTTCAAGAGTTAAAAATCAAGATCGACTACCCATCGTAAAAGAAATGAAGAAACAACTTGAAATGATGAAAGTGGCAGTAAAATTTGAAGATGCAGAATCATTTACGAAGCATGACTTTGAATTTCATGAAACATTAATCAAAGCATCTAACCACCAATATTTAAACTCATTTTGGAGTCATTTAAAACCAGTAATGATGGCACTCGTTTTAACATCCATGCGACAACGTATGCAACAGAACCTACAAGATTTTGAACGTATACATCATAATCATCAAGTGTTTATTGATGCAGTGGAACAATACGACAGTCAAATTTTGAAAGAAGCGTTTCATTTAAATTTTGACGATGTTGGTAAAGATATTGAAGGATTTTGGTTGAATTAAAATGAAAGAAAGAAGGATTTGTCATGAAATATATGATTGGTGTCGACATTGGAACGACGAGTACCAAGTCAGTCTTATATGATGAAAATGGAACTTTCATCATGAAACATCAAATCGGCTATGATTTACACACACCAAACGTTGATGTCTCAGAAGAAAACCCAGATGAATTATTTGATGCGGTATTAATGACAATTAAATACATAATGAGAGAATCGAAAGTTAATCAAGATGATATTAAATTTGTGTCATTTAGTGCGCAAATGCATAGCTTGATTGCGATGGATCAGCAACATCAAAGATTAACAAATAATATTACTTGGGCAGATAACCGCGCTGCAAAATATGCAACAGTAATAAATGAAGTGCATGATGGCAATGCGATTTATCAGCGAACAGGTACGCCTATTCATCCTATGTCGCCTTTAGTGAAAATTTTTTGGATGAAACATGAATGGCAAGATGTATTTCAACGTACTGCTAAGTTTGCAGATATTAAAACATACATTTTCTATCATTTATTTGATACATATATCATTGATTATTCAATGGCTTCCGCAACAGGGATGTTTAATTTAGAAACATTAGATTGGGATGTTGGGGCATTAGAATTGCTTGGTATTTCCAAGGAAATGTTGCCGGAATTAGTGCCAACAACGTACGTAATGAAAGGCATGAAAGAATGTTATGCAACATTAATGGGGCTTAATGAAGATACACCGTTTGTTATTGGTGCGAGTGATGGGGTCCTTTCTAATTTGGGTGTCAATAGTGTTGGTAAAGGAGAAGTTGCTGTCACAATCGGTACATCTGGGGCGATTCGTACTGTGATAGATAAACCGCGTACTGATTACAAAGGTAGAATATTTTGTTATGTCTTAACAGAGGACCACTACGTCATCGGAGGTCCTGTAAATAATGGTGGTGTCGTATTGAGATGGTTGCGCGACGAGTTGCTAGCGAGTGAAGTCGAAACTGCGAAACGTCTCGGTGTTGATCCTTATGATGTCTTAACTCAAATTGCAAAGCGTGTTAAACCAGGTGCAGATGGTTTAATATTCCATCCCTATTTAGCTGGAGAACGTGCGCCGCTTTGGAACGCAAATGCAAGAGGTTCATTCTTCGGTTTAACTTTATCTCATAAAAAAGAACATATGATTCGCGCCGCATTAGAGGGTGTTCTTTACAATTTATATACCGTCTATCTTGCGCTTATTGAAGTAATGAATGAAACACCTAAGATGATAAAAGCAACAGGTGGTTTTGCGAAAAGTGAAGTATGGCGTCAAATGATGTCAGATATATTTGACACAGAGTTATTGGTTCCTGAAAGTTATGAAAGTTCATGCTTAGGTGCCTGCGTACTCGGACTTAAGGCTGTAGGTGACATTGAAGATTTTTCAATCGTTTCATCGATGGTCGGTGCCACAAACAATCATACGCCGATTAAAGAAAATGTCGCTGTTTATCAAGAGCTCGTATCCATTTTTATCAATTTAAGTCGTTCTTTAACTGAGAATTATGAACAAATTGCAGATTTTCAACGCCAACATATGGCTGAAAATAAAACACAATAAATACGTCACTTAAGCATCTTAGATAAAGTTGTTGTGCCATGACTACTATATATTATGTGGAATACGTGCGCGACGACGGTGTTACATTCTATTGAAAAGAGAAAGAGGGGAATGTCATGTTTAACGAAATATGGCCGTTAATCAGTGTTGTTTTAGGTATCGTTATTTTATTAGTATTAATTATTGGGTTTAAATTAAATACATTTATTTCATTAATTATCACATCGATGATTACAGCGTTAATGCTAGGTATACCATTGACTAAAATTATGGAGACGATTGAGAAAGGGATGGGCAGTACGCTCGGCCACATTGCACTAATTTTCGGTTTAGGTGCCATACTTGGGAAATTACTTGCTGATGGTGGTGGTGCAACTCGAATTGCAGACACGTTGATTCAAAAATTTGGTCAAAAACATGTACAATGGGCAATGCTTGTTGCAGCATTTATCGTCGGTATTGCATTGTTCTTTGAAGTAGGTTTAGTCTTACTGATTCCATTAGTATTTACAGTAGCAAAACGCGCAAATGTTTCAGTGTTAAAACTAGGACTACCTATGGTAACAGCTTTATCTGTGACACATGGCTTTTTACCACCACATCCAGGACCGGTAGTCATCGCAAAAGAATTAAAGGCAAATGTTGGAGATGTATTACTGTACGGTATGATTATTGCCATTCCAGTTACACTCATTGCAGGACCTATATTTAACAAAGTTGCACAAAAAATGATTCCGTCTGCGTATACACGAGAAGGCGATATTTCAGCGTTAGGTGCACAAAAAGAATTTACGGATCAAGAGATGCCAGGATTTGGTATGAGTTTATTAACTGCAACATTACCAGTCATATTAATGTTAGTGTCTACGATAACGCAACTTGTAACTGGGCACGACAAACCTACAAATCTATTTGAATCTATCATTTATATGATAGGAACAGCAGGGACAGCTATGCTTATTGCAGTAATGTTTGCAATCGTTACGATGGGATTAATGAGAAAGCGTAAGATGAATCATATTATGGAATCAGTGACGAATGCGATTTATCCAATCGGAATGATGTTATTGATTATTGGCGGTGGCGGTACATTTAAACAAGTATTAATTGACGGTGGTGTCGGAAATACAATTGCTAAAATGTTTGAAGGTACAGAGATGTCTCCAATTTTACTAGCATGGATTGTTGCAGCTGTGCTACGTATCGCATTAGGTTCGGCTACAGTAGCTGCGATTTCAACTACAGGTATTGTCTTACCATTATTACAATCATCAGATGTAAATGTTGCATTAGTTGTACTTGCGATAGGTGCAGGTAGTGTGATTTTGTCTCATGTAAATGACGCAGGATTTTGGATGTTTAAAGAATATTTTGGTTTAACTGTAAAAGAAACATTCTTAACATGGTCATTATTAGAAACAATTATTTCCGTTTCAGGTATCATCTTCATTTTATTCATCAGCTTATTTGTTTAACTAAATATTAAGTAAACGTGTTTTTAGGTAATTGCAATATATTGCCTTGAAACACGTTTATTTTTATGCAGAAAATCGTCTGAAATACTCAGAATCCGAACGATATAAAAAGTATATTGGGTATTTTAGAGTAATGAAAGGCGTTTCAAGACATGTTTTTGTGCGTATTGTACAGGCGATAATTATGAAACGTTTAGTATATTGTTTTAAATTAGATAATGATGAATTTAATTTAAAAAATAAGTATAAAAAATACAAGCCTTGTGTGACAAGGGTTTCTGATGACTTGAATACAATTTATAGGTATATTTCAAATAATAAAATTATCAATTAACATAAAATTAATGACAATCTTAACTTTTCATTAACTCGCTTTTTTGTATTGCTTTTAAAAACCGAACAATATAGACTTGCATTTATTAAGTTTAAAAAAATTAATGAATTTTGCATTTAAAGGGAGATATTATAGTGAAAAACAATCTTAGGTACGGCATTAGAAAACATAAATTGGGAGCAGCATCAGTATTCTTAGGAACAATGATCGTTGTTGGGATGGGACAAGATAAAGAAGCTGCAGCATCAGAACAAAAGACAACTACAGTAGAAGAAAATGGGAATTCAGCTACTGATAATAAAGTAAACGAAACACAAACAACTACAACTAACGTTAATACTATAGATGAAACACAATCATACAGCGCAACAGCAACAGAACAACCGTCAAACGCAACACAAGTAACAACTGAAAAAGCACCAAAAGCAGTACAAGCACCACAAACTGCACAACCAGCAAATGTAGAAACAGTTAAAGAAGAGGTAGTTAAGGAAGAAGCGAACCCTCAAGTTAAGGAAACGACACAATCTCAAGACAATAGCGGAGATCAAAGACAAGTAGATTTAACACCTAAAAAGGCTACACAAAATCAAGCAGCAGAAACACAAGTTGAAGTGGCACAGCCAAGAACGGTATCAGAAAGTAAACCACGTGTGACAAGATCAGCAGATGTAGCGGAAGCTAAGGAAGCTAGTGACGCGAAAGTGGAAACGGGTACAGATGTGACAAGTAAAGTTACAGTGGAAAGTGGTTCTATTGAGGCACCTCAAGGAAATAAAGTAGAGCCACATGCTGGTCAACGTGTCGTACTGAAATACAAATTGAAATTCGAAAAGGGTTTACACAAAGGAGATTATTTTGATTTCACCTTGTCTAATAATGTAAATACTTATGGAGTTTCAACAGCTAGAAAAGTACCAGAAATCAAAAATGGTTCAGTCGTAATGGCGACAGGTCAACTTCTTGGAAATGGGAAAATTAGGTATACATTTACAGACTATATTGATTATAAAGTAAATGTGACTGCTGATTTAGAAATCAATTTATTTATTGATCCTAAAACTGTACAAAGCAATGGACAACAAACAATAACTTCAACGTTGAATGATAAGGAAACAAAAAACACATTGCCAATAGAATATAATCCAGGAGTAAGTAATAGCTATGCTAATGTAAATGGATCTATTGAAACTTTCGATAAAGGGAACAATAAATTCACTCATGTAGCTTACATAAAACCACAAAATGGGCATAAATCAGATAGCGTTTCAATTACTGGTACACTAACTCAAGGTAGCAAAGCTAATGGAAATGTTCCAACTGTAAAAGTATATGAAGTCTTAAAGGATGCTAAAGAATTACCAGAAAGTGTATATGCAAACATATCAGACTCTACAATGTTTAAAGATGTAACTCAGGAAATGAAAGATAAATTAAAAGTAGAAAATAATGGGAGTTATAAATTAGACATTGAGAAATTAGAAAAAAGTTATGTTATACACTATGATGGTGAATACTTAAGTGGTTCAGATCAAGTGAATTTTAGAACGCATATGTTTGGATATCCAGAACAGCAGTATAAGTACTACTATACTCATTTGGGATACCAACTTACATGGGATAATGGATTAGTTTTATATAGTAACAAAGCAAAAGGTGATGGAACGAATGGAACAATAACAGAATCGAATAATATGACATTTGATGAAGAATATGGAACTGGAGTTATTACAGGTCAATATGATAAGAATTTAGTAACTACTGTTGAAGAAGAATATGATTCTTCAACTCTTGACATTGATTACCACACAGCTATAGATGGTGAAGGTGGTTATGTTGATGGATACATTGAAACAATAGAAGAAACGGATTCATCAGCTATTGATATCGATTACCATACTGCTGTGGATAGCGAAGCGGGTCACGTTGGAGGATACACTGAGTCCTCTGAGGAATCAAATCCAATTGACTTTGAAGAATCTACGCATGAAAATTCAAAACATCACGCTGATGTTGTTGAATATGAAGAGGATACAAACCCAGGTGGTGGTCAGGTTACTACTGAGTCTAACTTAGTTGAATTTGACGAAGAGTCTACAAAAGGTATTGTAACTGGCGCAGTGAGCGACCATACAACAATTGAAGATACGAAAGAATATACAACTGAAAGTAATCTGATTGAACTAGTAGATGAACTACCTGAAGAACATGGTCAAGCACAAGGACCAATCGAGGAAATTACTGAAAACAATCATCATATTTCTCATTCTGGTTTAGGAACTGAAAATGGTCACGGTAATTATGGTGTGATTGAAGAAATCGAAGAAAATAGCCATGTTGATATTAAGAGTGAATTAGGTTATGAAGGTGGCCAAAATAGCGGTAACCAGTCATTCGAGGAAGACACAGAAGAAGATAAACCTAAATATGAACAAGGTGGCAATATCGTAGATATCGATTTCGATAGTGTACCTCAAATTCATGGTCAAAATAAAGGTGATCAGTCATTCGAAGAAGATACAGAGAAAGACAAACCTAAGTATGAACAAGGTGGTAATATCATTGATATCGACTTCGACAGTGTGCCACAAATTCATGGATTCAATAAGCATAATGAAATTATTGAAGAAGATACAAACAAAGATAAACCAAATTATCAATTCGGTGGACACAACATTGTTGATTTTGAAGAAGATACACTTCCGAAAGTAAGCGGTCAAAATGAAGGTCAACAAACGATTGAAGAAGATACAACGCCGCCAACGCCACCGACACCAGAAGTACCGAGTGAGCCGGAAACACCAACACCACCGACGCCGGAAGTACCGAGTGAGCCAGAAACACCAACGCCACCGACACCAGAAGTACCAAGTGAGCCGGAAACACCAACACCGCCAACACCAGAGGTACCAAGTGAGCCGGAAACACCAACACCGCCAACACCAGAGGTACCAGCTGAACCTGGTAAACCAGTACCACCTGCTAAAGAAGAACCTAAAAAACCTTCTAAACCAGTGGAACAAGGTAAAGTAGTAACACCTGTTATTGAAATCAATGAAAAGGTTAAAGCAGTGGCACCAACTAAACAAAAACAATCTAAGAAATCTGAACTACCTGAAACAGGTGGAGAAGAATCAACAAACAAAGGTATGTTGTTCGGCGGATTATTCAGCATTCTAGGTTTAGCGTTATTACGTAGAAATAAAAAGAATAACAAAGCATAATTAACAAAAATTGACGGGTTTATTTCATAAATTACATGAAGTAAGCCTGTTTTTTTTATATTAAATCAAATTTTTAATAGAAAATTAGAGTGTTTTCTGATTGCTTCATTGGTTTATGTCTGATGATTGATAACGAACTGAGAGGTAAAGTTAGAATTTAAAACTAGTTTGTAAGTACAAATTAGATTGAATCAATAAGACAAATTTGATAAATGCAATTATTAACTAGATGCAAATTTAGTGAAATTTAAAATGTCGTCTTGAAATACGGCTGTTTCTGTATAAATAATCATTAAAATCGAACAAAAACCGAACGATATAAAATTATAATGACGTTATTAATACAATGAAAGGCATTTCAGTGACTTTTTAATGATGCATTGTACAGGCGATTATTATGTATGCTTTAGTATATTGCTTTAAATTAGATGAATTTGAATTTAATTTAAAAAGTAAGTATAAAAAATACAAGACTGTTATATCAAGGTATTCAAGAGCTTTGTATGCAATATATATGTGAGTTCCAAATAATAAAAAACTCATTATACATAAAGTTAACAACAATCTTAACTTTTTATTAACTCGCTTTTTTTCATTGCTTTTAAAAACCGAACAATATAGAATTGCATTTATTGAGTTTTAAAAATAAATGAATTTTGCATTTAAGGGAGAATATTATAGTGAAAAGCAATCTTAGATACGGCATAAGAAAACACAAATTGGGAGCGGCCTCAGTATTCTTAGGAACAATGATCGTTGTTGGAATGGGACAAGAAAAAGAAGCTGCAGCATCGGAACAAAACAATACTACAGTAGAGGAAAGTGGGAGTTCAGCTACTGAAAGTAAAGCAAGCGAAACACAAACAACTACAAATAACGTTAATACAATAGATGAAACACAATCATACAGCGTGACATCAACTGAGCAACCATCACAATCAACACAAGTAACAACAGAAGAAGCACCAACAACTGTGCAAGCACCAAAAGTAGAAACTTCGCGAGTTGATTTGCCATCGGAAAAAGTTGCTGATAAGGAAACTACAGGAACTCAAGTTGACACAGCTCAACCAAGTAACTTCTCAGAAATTAAACCAAGAGTGAAAAGATCAGCTGACGTTGCCGTAGTAGCAGGAGAAGCTAAGGCGACAGGTACAGATGTAACAAATAAAGTTACAGTAGAAAATGGTAGTGAAATTGTAGGACATAAACAAGATACGAATGTCGTTAATCCTCATAACGCTGAAAGAGTAACTTTAAAATATAAATGGAAATTCGGTGAAGGAATTAAAGAAGGAGATTATTTTGATTTCACGTTAAGTGATAATGTTGAAACTCACGGTATTTCAACACTGCGTAAAGTTCCAGAAATAAAAAGTACAGATGGTCAAGTTATGGCAATAGGTGAAGTGGTTGAAGAAAGAAAAATTAGATATACTTTTAAAGAGTACGTTAAAGATAAAAAAGATTTAACTGCTGAATTATCTTTAAATCTATTTATTGACCCTACAACAGTGACAAAGCAAGGAAAGCAAAAAGTCGAAGTAACACTAGGTGATAAAACGATTGAAAAAGAGTTCGATATCAAATATTTAGACGGTGTTAAAGATAGAATGGGTGTAACTGTTAATGGTCGAATTGATACTTTGAATAAAGAAGATGGTAAATTTAGCCATTTTGCGTATATAAAACCTAATAACCGATCGTTAAGCTCTGTCACAGTAACTGGTCAAGTAACATCTGGACATAAACAAAATGCTAATAATCCAACAGTCAAAGTATATAAACACATTGGCTCAGATGAGTTAGCTGAAAGTGTTTATGCAAAGCTTGATGATGCCAGCAAATTTGAAGATGTGACTGAGAAAGTAAATCTATCTTATACAGGAGAAGGCGGATACTCATTCACATTTGATAGTTTAGAAGATAATAATAATTATGTTGTCAAATATGAAGGAGAGTATAATACAAAGGCTAAAGACTTAAACTTTCAAACGAGACTTACAGGTTACCATAACTACTATCCTTACTACCCATATTATCCAGTTCAACTAACTTGGAACAATGGCGTTGCATTTTACTCTAATAACGCTCAAGGCGACGGCAAAGATAAACCAAAGGAACCTATTATAGAACATAGTACTCCTATCGAACTTGAATTTAAATCAGAGCCGCCAGTGGAGAAGCATGAATTGACTGGTACAATCGAAGAAAGTAACGATTCTAAGCCAATTGATTTTGAATATCATACAGCTGTTGAAGGTGCAGAAGGTCATGCAGAAGGTATTATTGAAACTGAAGAAGATTCTATTCATGTGGATTTTGAAGAATCTACACATGAAAATTCAAAACATCACGCTGATGTTGTTGAATATGAAGAGGATACAAACCCAGGTGGTGGTCAGGTTACTACTGAGTCTAACCTAGTTGAATTTGACGAAGATTCTACAAAAGGTATTGTAACTGGCGCAGTGAGCGATCATACAACAGTTGAAGATACGAAAGAATATACAACTGAAAGTAATCTTATCGAACTAGTGGATGAATTACCTGAAGAACATGGTCAAGCTCAAGGTCCAATCGAAGAGATTACTGAAAATTACCAGCATATTTCTCATTCTGGTTTAGGAACTGAAAATGGTCACGGTAATTATGGCGTGATTGAAGAAATCGAAGAAAATAGCCATGTTGATATTAAGAGTGAATTAGGTTACGAAGGTGGCCAAAATAGCGGTAATCAGTCATTCGAGGAAGACACAGAAGAAGATAAACCGAAATATGAACAAGGTGGCAATATCGTAGATATCGATTTCGATAGTGTACCTCAAATCCAAGGTCAAAATAATGGTGACCAGTCATTCGAGGAAGACACAGAAGAAGACAAACCTAAGTATGAACAAGGTGGTAATATCATTGATATCGACTTCGATAGTGTGCCACATATTCATGGATTCAATAAGCACACTGAAATTATTGAAGAAGATACAAACAAAGATAAACCTAATTATCAATTCGGTGGACACAGTAGTGTTGACTTTGAAGAAGATACACTTCCACAAGTAAGTGGTCATAATGAAGGTCAACAAACGATTGAAGAAGATACAACACCTCCAATCGTGCCACCAACGCCACCGACACCAGAAGTACCAAGCGAGCCGGAAACACCAACACCACCGACGCCGGAAGTGCCGAGTGAGCCGGAAACACCAACGCCACCGACACCAGAAGTACCAAGTGAACCGGAAGTACCAACGCCACCAACGCCAGAAATACCATCTGAGCCAGGTAAACCAGTACCACCCGCAAAAGAAGAACCTAAAAAGCCTTCTAAACCAGTGGAACAAGGTAAGGTAGTAACACCTGTTATTGAAATCAATGAAAAGGTTAAAGCAGTGGCACCAACTAAAAAAGCACAATCTAAGAAATCTGAACTACCTGAAACAGGTGGAGAAGAATCAACAAACAAAGGTATGTTGTTCGGCGGATTATTTAGCATTTTAGGATTAGCGTTATTACGTAGAAATAAAAAGAATCACAAAGCATAATCAATCCAAAATTGGCAGGTTTATTTCATAAATTATATGAAGTAAGCCTGTTTTTTAAAATTAAATCAAATTTCCCAAGAAATAATTACATACTCAATGACACTATGAAGGCGTTCTAATTAGTGTTAAAATGACGTTGATACATAGATTTAATACTTAGGAAAAGGAGCACATTAACTTTGAAAAAAATAAAAAAGGCAATCATTCCCGCTGCTGGTTTAGGGACTAGATTTTTACCAGCAACTAAAGCGATGCCAAAGGAAATGCTTCCTATCTTAGATAAACCCACAATACAATATATCGTTGAAGAAGCTGCAAGAGCTGGAATTGAAGATATTATTATAGTGACAGGTCGCCACAAACGCGCGATTGAAGATCATTTTGATAGTCAAAAAGAATTAGAAATGGTGTTAAAAGAAAAAGGTAAATCTGAATTACTAGAAAAAGTTCAGTATTCAACGGAACTTGCGAATATTTTTTATGTAAGACAGAAAGAACAAAAGGGTTTGGGGCATGCGATTAGTTCTGCGCGTCAATTTATCGGCAATGAACCATTTGCGGTGTTATTAGGTGACGATATTGTTGAATCTGAAGTACCAGCAGTGAAACAGTTGATTGACGTTTATGAAGAAACTGGGCACTCAGTTATAGGCGTCCAAGAAGTTCCAGAAGCAGATACTCATCGTTATGGAATTATTGATCCATTAACTAAAAACGGACGTCAGTATGAAGTGAAAAAGTTTGTGGAAAAGCCAGCACAAGGTACGGCACCATCAAACCTAGCTATTATGGGACGTTATGTATTAACGCCTGAAATTTTCGATTATTTAAAAACGCAAAAAGAAGGCGCAGGTAACGAAATTCAGTTAACAGATGCGATTGAACGTATGAATAATGATAACCAAGTGTATGCATATGACTTCGAAGGCGAACGTTATGACGTTGGAGAAAAATTAGGCTTCGTTAAAACTACCATAGAATATGCATTGAAAGATGACAGTATGCGAGAAGAATTAACACGATTTATTAAAGAATTAGGGTTATAACATTAAAAGCATGATACTCAATAAAATTGGAACACGAAATGGTGAACTAAATTGAATGAGTGTCATGCTTAATTTATGTGTTGTGATATATAGTAGGGTATTGAAATAATATAAAAACAAAAGAAAGTTAATTATGTATTTTTATTTATACTAAATTGAGAAGTATTATGATTGCTTATTTATTTTATCAAGAGGTAAATCTGTTTAAATTTAAAAGAAAAATTTTCTTGGTTTGAGAATCTTGGAAGTATCTGTGAATATGCTTTTAATAGTGTTATATTGTATTTTATTTATTTTGATTAACACAATCCTTTCATCTGCAAGGGATCGTTCTTTGATTAGCATACCTTTATTATTTAATCTATTAACTGACCTAACAATTTGAGGATACATAAATCTAATACTTTCAAACAAATCTTTTAAATTTAGTATCTCATTTTTTCGAGATGATATTACATATAAGATAGATAAATCAAGAAATGTTAAATTAAATCGATATTTTAAAAAATCTTTTGAGTACATAATGTTCATAAAAAGTATAAAAAATTCTTTGCTATATTTTGGAGCCCATTGATATTTTATGTAGTCTCTTTCCTTATTAAATCCTTTAATTATTTTATCTAACTCATTAATAACACAAGCAATCTTTTTACGTTGTATTGGAGTAACTGAAACAAAAATACGGCGTTCATCTGCTTCGTTTCTAGACTTATTTATAAATCCTTTTTTAGATAGTGACTTAATGTTCTTAACAACATCAGATTGTTTGTAAAGTATGTCACCAATGATTTCTTTTAGTGAAATACTGTGTTCATTTTTGTAATAAAAATATGCTAATATCAACAATTCTTTTAATGATAATTTATATTGTTGCTTTAACTCTTGAGTGAGAAAAAATATGTACGCTTCTACATTTATGAATTTATTGACCTTTTCGAAAGTTTGATAGTCCACCTTACATTCTCCTACTATTTTCTGATGTCCCAATACTTTATATTATTTAAAGTAATATAAAAGCAATCCCTTTTGAAGACATGTTAACCTAAATATTTTTATATATAATATATATAAAATATAAATAACTAAAAATCACGGAATAACAAATGACAAATTCATTTATTATCCAAAAACAAAAACAATTGAACAAAATCAAAATATAGTGTTATGATTCATTTGTGTTTATAGCTAGCACCACAAACTAAATATATTTGGAGTTATTACTAGTTAAAGACAAATATTATTTGACGTGACAATTAAAAGTAAGGGATGAAGACTTGATGAATGATTTGAAAAGCAAGAGCAATATTAAATTAATGAAAAGAGTATTAACTACATATGAGCTGCGTAAATATTTAAAAAAATATTTTTGTCTTACATTAGATAATTATTTAGTATTAGCATATTTAGATGTATTTAAAAATGATGAAGGTAAATATTTTATGAGAGACATTATAAGTTATATCGGTATAGACCAATCTAGAATTGTTAAAAGCGTAAAAGAATTATCAAAAAAGGGTTACTTGAATAAATGTAGAGACCCACATGATAGTAGAAATGTAATCATTGTTGTTTCTGTAAAACAACACAATTATATTAAAAATCTTTTGAGTGAAATAAATATTAATGAAACATAAAGTATGTTTCGAGATTTTAATATCTTGGTGCAGTTAAATGTATTTTTAAATGCGTTAAGGTATTTTTTATTTTAGAAATTCAATGCTATTGAGTTGATGGGTTTTTCCAACAGATAAGAATGAATTATTCATTGAAAACTAAAAATAATAATTTTATTTGTAGATTGTTTTAAGTGTGTCAATATATAAAATAATTTTATAAAGATAAGTGTTATATTCCATTGTGCAACTCCTATTGTATTTGTAAAATTACATGTAAATTCACTGTAAGTAAAGTGGAAAATATGGAAAAAGGAGTATGCAAATGAGAGATAAGAAAGGACCGGTAAATAAAAGAGTAGATTTTCTATCAAATAAATTGAATAAATATTCAATAAGAAAATTTACAGTTGGAACAGCATCTATTTTAATTGGCTCACTAATGTATTTGGGAACTCAACAAGAGGCAGAAGCAGCTGAAAACAATATTGAGAATCCAACTACATTAAAAGATAATGTCCAATCAAAAGAAGTGAAGATTGAAGAAGTAACAAACAAAGACACTGCACCACAGGGTGTAGAAGCTAAATCTGAAGTAACTTCAAACAAAGACACAATCGAACATGAACCATCAGTAAAAGCTGAAGATATATCAAAAAAGGAGGATACACCAAAAGAAGTAGCTGATGTTGCTGAAGTTCAGCCGAAATCGTCAGTCACTCATAACGCAGAGACACCTAAGGTTAGAAAAGCTCGTTCTGTTGATGAAGGCTCTTTTGATATTACAAGAGATTCTAAAAATGTAGTTGAATCTACCCCAATTACAATTCAAGGTAAAGAACATTTTGAAGGTTACGGAAGTGTTGATATACAAAAAAAACCAACAGATTTAGGGGTATCAGAGGTAACCAGGTTTAATGTTGGTAATGAAAGTAATGGTTTGATAGGAGCTTTACAATTAAAAAATAAAATAGATTTTAGTAAGGATTTCAATTTTAAAGTTAGAGTGGCAAATAACCATCAATCAAATACCACAGGTGCTGATGGTTGGGGGTTCTTATTTAGTAAAGGAAATGCAGAAGAATATTTAACTAATGGTGGAATCCTTGGGGATAAAGGTCTGGTAAATTCAGGCGGATTTAAAATTGATACTGGATACATTTATACAAGTTCCATGGACAAAACTGAAAAGCAAGCTGGACAAGGTTATAGAGGATACGGAGCTTTTGTGAAAAATGACAGTTCTGGTAATTCACAAATGGTTGGAGAAAATATTGATAAATCAAAAACTAATTTTTTAAACTATGCGGACAATTCAACTAATACATCAGATGGAAAGTTTCATGGGCAACGTTTAAATGATGTCATCTTAACTTATGTTGCTTCAACTGGTAAAATGAGAGCAGAATATGCTGGTAAAACTTGGGAGACTTCAATAACAGATTTAGGTTTATCTAAAAATCAGGCATATAATTTCTTAATTACATCTAGTCAAAGATGGGGCCTTAATCAAGGGATAAATGCAAATGGCTGGATGAGAACTGACTTGAAAGGTTCAGAGTTTACTTTTACACCAGAAGCGCCAAAAACAATAACAGAATTAGAAAAAAAAGTTGAAGAGATTCCATTCAAGAAAGAACGTAAATTTAATCCGGATTTAGCACCAGGGACAGAAAAAGTAACAAGAGAAGGACAAAAAGGTGAGAAGACAATAACGACACCAACACTAAAAAATCCATTAACTGGAGTAATTATTAGTAAAGGTGAACCAAAAGAAGAGATTACAAAAGATCCGATTAATGAATTAACAGAATACGGACCTGAAACAATAGCGCCAGGTCATCGAGACGAATTTGATCCGAAGTTACCAACAGGAGAGAAAGAGGAAGTTCCAGGTAAACCAGGAATTAAGAATCCAGAAACAGGAGACGTAGTTAGACCGCCGGTCGATAGCGTAACAAAATATGGACCTGTAAAAGGAGACTCGATTGTAGAAAAAGAAGAGATTCCATTCGAGAAAGAACGTAAATTTAATCCGGATTTAGCACCAGGGACAGAAAAAGTAACAAGAGAAGGACAAAAAGGTGAGAAGACAATAACGACGCCAACACTAAAAAATCCATTAACTGGAGAAATTATTAGTAAAGGTGAATCGAAAGAAGAAATCACAAAAGATCCGATTAATGAATTAACAGAATACGGACCAGAAACGATAACACCAGGTCATCGAGACGAATTTGATCCGAAGTTACCAACAGGAGAGAAAGAAGAAGTTCCAGGTAAACCAGGAATTAAGAATCCAGAAACAGGAGATGTAGTTAGACCACCGGTCGATAGCGTAACAAAATATGGACCTGTAAAAGGAGACTCGATTGTAGAAAAAGAAGAAATTCCATTCGAGAAAGAACGTAAATTTAATCCTGATTTAGCACCAGGGACAGAAAAAGTAACAAGAGAAGGACAAAAAGGTGAGAAGACAATAACGACACCGACACTAAAAAATCCATTAACTGGAGAAATTATTAGTAAAGGTGAATCGAAAGAAGAGATCACAAAAGATCCGATTAATGAATTAACAGAATACGGACCAGAAACGATAGCACCAGGTCATCGAGACGAATTTGATCCGAAGTTACCAATAGGAGAGAAAGAAGAAGTTCCAGGTAAACCAGGAATTAAGAATCCAGAAACAGGAGACGTAGTTAGACCACCGGTCGATAGCGTAACAAAATATGGACCTGTAAAAGGAGACTCGATTGTAGAAAAAGAAGAGATTCCATTCGAGAAAGAACGTAAATTTAATCCGGATTTAGCACCAGGGACAGAAAAAGTAACAAGAGAAGGACAAAAAGGTGAGAAGACAATAACGACACCAACACTAAAAAATCCATTAACTGGAGTAATTATTAGTAAAGGTGAACCAAAAGAAGAAATCACAAAAGATCCGATTAATGAATTAACAGAATACGGACCAGAAACGATAACACCAGGTCATCGAGACGAATTTGATCCGAAGTTACCAACAGGAGAGAAAGAAGAAGTTCCAGGTAAACCAGGAATTAAGAATCCAGAAACAGGAGACGTAGTTAGACCACCGGTCGATAGCGTAACAAAATATGGACCTGTAAAAGGAGACTCGATTGTAGAAAAAGAAGAAATTCCATTCAAGAAAGAACGTAAATTTAATCCTGATTTAGCACCAGGGACAGAAAAAGTAACAAGAGAAGGACAAAAAGGTGAGAAGACAATAATGACGCCAACACTAAAAAATCCATTAACTGGAGAAATTATTAGTAAAGGTGAATCGAAAGAAGAAATCACAAAAGATCCGATTAATGAATTAACAGAATACGGACCAGAAACGATAACACCAGGTCATCGAGACGAATTTGATCCGAAGTTACCAACAGGAGAGAAAGAGGAAGTTCCAGGTAAACCAGGAATTAAGAATCCAGAAACAGGAGACGTAGTTAGACCACCGGTCGATAGCGTAACAAAATATGGACCTGTAAAAGGAGACTCGATTGTAGAAAAAGAAGAAATTCCATTCAAGAAAGAACGTAAATTTAATCCTGATTTAGCACCAGGGACAGAAAAAGTAACAAGAGAAGGACAAAAAGGTGAGAAGACAATAACGACGCCAACACTAAAAAATCCATTAACTGGAGAAATTATTAGTAAAGGTGAATCGAAAGAAGAAATCACAAAAGATCCGATTAATGAATTAACAGAATACGGACCAGAAACGATAACACCAGGTCATCGAGACGAATTTGATCCGAAGTTACCAACAGGAGAGAAAGAGGAAGTTCCAGGTAAACCAGGAATTAAGAATCCAGAAACAGGAGATGTAGTTAGACCACCGGTCGATAGCGTAACAAAATATGGACCTGTAAAAGGAGACTCGATTGTAGAAAAAGAAGAAATTCCATTCGAGAAAGAACGTAAATTTAATCCTGATTTAGCACCAGGGACAGAAAAAGTAACAAGAGAAGGACAAAAAGGTGAGAAGACAATAACGACGCCAACACTAAAAAATCCATTAACTGGAGAAATTATTAGTAAAGGTGAATCGAAAGAAGAAATCACAAAAGATCCGATTAATGAATTAACAGAATACGGACCAGAAACGATAACACCAGGTCATCGAGACGAATTTGATCCGAAGTTACCAACAGGAGAGAAAGAGGAAGTTCCAGGTAAACCAGGAATTAAGAATCCAGAAACAGGAGATGTAGTTAGACCACCGGTCGATAGCGTAACAAAATATGGACCTGTAAAAGGAGACTCGATTGTAGAAAAAGAAGAAATTCCATTCGAGAAAGAACGTAAATTTAATCCTGATTTAGCACCAGGGACAGAAAAAGTAACAAGAGAAGGACAAAAAGGTGAGAAGACAATAACGACGCCAACACTAAAAAATCCATTAACTGGAGAAATTATTAGTAAAGGTGAATCGAAAGAAGAAATCACAAAAGATCCAGTTAATGAATTAACAGAATTCGGTGGCGAGAAAATACCGCAAGGTCATAAAGATATCTTTGATCCAAACTTACCAACAGATCAAACGGAAAAAGTACCAGGTAAACCAGGAATCAAGAATCCAGACACAGGAAAAGTGATCGAAGAGCCAGTGGATGATGTGATTAAACACGGACCAAAAACGGGTACACCAGAAACAAAAACAGTAGAGATACCGTTTGAAACAAAACGTGAGTTTAATCCAAAATTACAACCTGGTGAAGAGCGAGTGAAACAAGAAGGACAACCAGGAAGTAAGACAATCACAACACCAATCACAGTGAACCCATTAACAGGTGAAAAAGTTGGCGAGGGTCAACCAACAGAAGAGATCACAAAACAACCAGTAGATAAGATTGTAGAGTTCGGTGGAGAGAAACCAAAAGATCCAAAAGGACCTGAAAACCCAGAGAAGCCGAGCAGACCAACTCATCCAAGTGGCCCAGTAAATCCTAACAATCCAGGATTATCGAAAGACAGAGCAAAACCAAATGGCCCAGTTCATTCAATGGATAAAAATGATAAAGTTAAAAAATCTAAAATTGCTAAAGAATCAGTAGCTAATCAAGAGAAAAAACGAGCAGAATTACCAAAAACAGGTTTAGAAAGCACGCAAAAAGGTTTGATCTTTAGTAGTATAATTGGAATTGCTGGATTAATGTTATTGGCTCGTAGAAGAAAGAATTAAAATAATTCATAATTTAAATAATAGTTGATTTGCATTCACTATATTTAGTTTGTTAAAAACAACCTAGAATATGATGAGAATGATATACACCCCAAAAGTTGGATTGAAAGACCTAACTTTAAGGGGTGTATTTTTGTTATAAATTTGATTTTTTTGATAATATTTTCATATTTAATATAATCATAATTAGTAGAATATAACCTCTGAGTAGTCATTTTGGGGGTTATGTATGGTGTTTCAAGTAGTATGTATATTTCGAAATAATTGATATTTAACTGACTAAATTATATTAGAATTAATTGCGCTTTGGATAAAGAGAGTTTAGAAGAAGGTCTAAAAAGGCTGGTGGATGCATTCAATTATTTTTATGAGAGGTGATAAATATGTTGTATTTAGAAGTTTTGAAAAATAGAAACTTTACATATTTATTGATTGGTAATTTCTTACGTCGGAGTTGCTTTGTGCTGTTTTCGCTACAAATAATTTGGTTTACTGTTGAATTGACAAACCAATCATCTTTAAAATTATCAATGATGGTTATGAGTCAAACACTACCATTTATTATATTTGGTATTTTCGGTGGCGCATATTCTGATAAACATAATAAAAAGAAAATACTTTATCTATCTGATCTTATACTAAGTTTGATTATTATAATTATTCCTTTACTTGCAATAACATCAAATTTAAATTATCTGACGCTTCTAACCATATCTACAGCTATCACCATTATTAACTGCTATACGGATCCTGCGTTTAGGGCAATTCTTCCTGAAATTATTGATGAGGAGCATTTAGCAACAAGTAATGCGTTAATCGATAGTTTGCAAAGAGGCTCAAATATTATTTTACCTGCTTTAATTGGTGTCATTGTAATACTAGTTGGTAATGTTGGCGTCTTTTTTATTTGCAGTATATTGCTATTTTTAGGATTTATTTTTAATGCACTTTTAAAATATACAAATAACAACATGATTGATAGACACTCAAAAGAAGATTTTTCTGAAACTTGGGAATTCTTGAAACAATCTAAAGAAATTCCATTTATCATTATCATTCAATTTGCCTGCATATTGATTAATACTGGCCTTTGGCGTGTTGCATTACCATTGTTTATTTCCAATATATTAAAAGAGGGCGTTGGTGTATATGGACTAGCTACATCATGTTTAGGTATTGCGTCTTTACTAATGTCATTGATTATGGGTTTGCTGTCAGAAAAACGATTAATCTTTAAATTTAGTATTGGTGTTTTAGTTTGGGGAATTGGTTTATCGATTATTAATGTGTTTCCAAGTGTGGCGATATTGTATATAGGTGCAACATTAGTGGGACTTGGACAATCTATAGAGGGACTAACAAGATCAGTTGCCATTCAAATAAAAACGCCAAATCATTTGATGGGGAAAGTATTTAGTATCTCATCTACATCGAATTACGCAGCGGATACATTATCTTTAGGACTGATAAGTTTAATTATACCTTTACTAAGCTTAAGTAATATATTTATATCAGGAGGTGCAATTATTTCAATGCTTAGCTTATCGGGGTTAAAGTTTTTTAAGAAGTCTATGTAAACATAATAGAATTTTAATCAATGCTATTAAGGTGGGAATTGAAATGAAATATAAAATTAGTTTGGCTTATAATTTAGCAATTATAATAGGGTCGCTAATTATATTATGTATACTAATATCTAGAGGTCATGATATTTATGTAATCTTGATTCCAATTTTGACTGTTTTAGCTAGTTTAATCAATTTATTTTGTGATATTAAAAAGCATAAATGATTCTATATTAATGCAACTTTGTATTCGTACAAGGTTGTATTTTTTTCGCAAACAATTGCTTGCTGAAAGCGCACCATTAAATCTAACCAACACACTATCACAAACATTTATGGATATTTTGTAATTTTATAAAAGCACACATAGAATAATGCGATAAGTAATAATGCTATAGTTAAAAATAAGAATGCCAATACAATAAAATCATATTCAAAGCATAGAATTGAAGACATTAAAAATACTGCACTCAAACTGATACATAGCGCAAATATATATGCAATTTGGTTCTTGTGTTTATCTGCAATGGCCGTTTGATTTATATAAGAAATTAGTGTGAAATCTTTAGTTATTGCGACATAAATGCCTAATATAACCATACTGATACAGAACACGATAGAAACTACGATGTTGACGGTCATTGTTGCACCTTCCCGATAGAATATAATGTACTGTCTTTTAGTAATGGATGCGTTTCTTATATATGTATGTTTCTAAAAAACAGTACGTTTTTATCATTTTTTAATTTATTAGTTGAATGAATGGGGTTATGAAAAAGGAAGTTTTAATCTTTTGTCATGAAATAAATGGGATGAATATCACGACTAGAAGTAATGTTACGAACAGGAGCGTATAAATCTAGAGACGCTAAATTCGACATAGTATGTTGCTCAATTATGGCTGATGATGAATTTAAAGTATGTGCGTTGGAACTGTCGGATTTTTGTTCATAATGTTTTGCATATTGCGCCATGATGAATAGTGTAAAAATAAATAAAACAATAAGAGATATAATGCCCATAATCAAAAGTATTTGTTTAGAGCCTTTCATTATTTCACATCCTTTCTAAAATATATTTGTAACTAAATTTAAAATAGTTATTTTTGTAATTCTAAACCTTTTTCATCGCGAAAACAATTAAATAGGTCGCGGTATTAATTATTATATTATTACCGCTTAATATGAAAAATACATGAAAATTAATTTTCTAATATACTTTTGAAAAATTATTACAAATTAACCCCTTCAAAACGCGAAAACATAAGGATTCTAGTTTCAAAAGGGCTGATAAGCATAAAATGAAATGTAATATTTCGGTGTATAAAATTTTTAATTAGCTAAAAATCATCGCATTAATTTTTTGAGCTACATCATCAAAATTCGGACATTTTAACGACACATATAATTTAATTTTAGGTTCAGTACCAGAAGGACGTAAAGCGATAAATCCTTCGTCAAATAAGACACGAATAACATTTGATTTAGGAGAATTAATCTGCGACGTTGTGTCTTTATCCAAATGATAAACCTCGCTAGTTAAATAATCTTCAATTGCTTTCACTTTCAGTCCTTGAATCTCTTGCGGTGGATTTGAACGGAATTTGGTCATTATTGCATTAATTTTCTTTTTCCCTTCTAATCCTTCTAGCGTATGCGAGAATAATGTATCCTCATGTCTACCAACAGTTTGATAAATCTGTTTTAATTCATCTTTCAATGTTTTGCCATATAATTTTAACTCAGAAGCGTATTTTATAATGAGTGGCACAATTTGTACGGCATCTTTATCACGTACAAAAGGCTCTGATAGAAAACCGTAACTCTCTTCAAATGCGAAAATCATATTTTGATGATCATCCAGTTGTCTTATTTCCTGAGCAATAAATTTAAAGCCCGTCAGTACCTCTTTGTATTTAACATTATTATAGCGTGCTAATGACTTTGTTAACTCACTACTTACAATAGATTGAATCATTAAGCGGTGACGTAATTGAGACGTTTGTTGAATACGATAATTAAGTAACAGCGCACCAATTTGGTTGCCATTAAAATACGTGATATGACCATGTGCATCACGTTCAGCAATACCAAGTCGATCCGCATCAGGGTCAGTTGATATTAATAAGTTTGCATGACTTTTATTTGCAAGTTCGACTGCTTGATCAAAAGCGCGATGATCTTCAGGATTAGCACTTTGAACTGAGCTGAAATTCGGATCAGGTTTACATTGTGCTTCTACAAGATTAAATTGATTGAAATTCAAAGATTTTAATAATTCAGGTACAATCGGAACACTTGTACCATGCAAACTAGTGAACACAACTTGTAAATCAGATTTAGGAATATAGCCAATCATATTTTGAATGTGTTTCATATAGTCATCAGTTATAGATTTCGGAAATGGCTTGATATAAGATGTATTTTGTTTTGAAATAGGTATATCAATCTGTAATGGATCGCCAACTTCTTCGATATAACGACTTGCAAGCTCAGATGCATCAGTCGATAGTTGCGCGCCATCAGAACCATATACTTTAATGCCGTTATAGTCTTTCGGATTATGACTTGCTGTAATCATAATGCCAGCAGTAGTATTAAGACTGCGCACCGCGAACGATAATTCCGGTGTCGTTTTATATGTATCAGGTAAATAAACTGTTATTTGATTGTTTGCTAATACATTAGCAATAATTTGGGCGAATTCAGTTGAAAGATGTCTAATATCATAATGAATGACTATTGTTGGATTGTTTGTTTGGGCATTTAAATAACGCGCTAAACCTAATGCCAATTTTTCAATAGTAAACTTATTAAGTCGACCTTCACCAAGACCGAATTTTCCGCGTATACCCGCAGTACCAAACGTTAATTTACTTTCAAAACCTTCTCGCTGTTCAATGTCAGATTGCTGCTCATAAAAATGTTTAACTAAACTATCATTAGCTCGTTCTATCCATAATTCTTTATCCATTGTTGCTAAACATCCTTTCAAAATCTCAGTTAGACTTAATAAAACATGAAAACTAAAGCCCTTACATTTATGTAATGAATTATAAAGAAATACGCCCCAAAAGTAAAAAAACACAGCCCCAAGACAATACTTTTCACAAGTATTATATAATACTTGTGTATGAAAATGCATGGAGTAGATGTAAGAGTGATATATCATGCAGGAAATTGTAAAATATTAATTTTTAATATTGATTTATATATAGTTTTGTAATTTTTGATAGAATAACAATTAAGATGATTTTAAATTGAAGGGTGAGTCTTATGAAAAAAGTAATCAATGTAGTAGGAGCTATTATTTTTTCTGATAACAAAATTCTTTGTGCACAGAGAAGTGAAAAAATGAGTCTGCCTTTAATGTGGGAATTTCCTGGCGGTAAGGTTGAAAAGAATGAAACTGAAAAAGACGCTTTGATTAGAGAAATTAGAGAAGAAATGAAATGTGATTTAATTGTTGGAGACAAAGTTATAACTACAGAACATGAATATGATTTTGGAATTGTTAGGTTAACAACATACAAATGTACTTTAAACAAAGAGTTACCAACTCTAACTGAACATAAGAGTATTGAATGGTTGTCAATAAACGAACTTGATAAATTAAATTGGGCCCCAGCGGATATACCAGCCGTTAATAAAATTATGACTGAGGGATAATATGAGTAGATTACTAAATGATTTCAATCAATCTTTACATAAAGGGTTTATAGACAAACATATTTCTCATAAAGGGAATTATACACCGAAGCTTTTAGTAAATAATAAAAATGAAAAAGTTCTTTCAACAATTATAGATGAACTTCAAAAATGTGAAACGTTTTATTTTTCTGTGGCTTTTATAACAGAAAGCGGTTTAGCCAGCTTAAAGGCTCAACTATTAGATTTAAGCAATAAGGGTGTTAAAGGGAAAATATTAACATCTAATTACTTAGGGTTTAATAGTCCTAAAATGTATGGAGAATTACTTAAATTAAAAAATGTAGAGGTAAGATTAACTGATATTGCTGGATTCCATGCCAAAGGATATATTTTTGAGCATAAGGATTATAGTTCTATGGTAATAGGAAGCTCTAATTTAACATCTAATGCGTTAAAGGTTAATTATGAGCATAATGTTTTACTGTCTACTATGAAAAATGGCGATTTAGTTGATAGTGTAAAAAGTGAATTTGACTTGTTATGGCAAAAGAGTACCCCACTGACTGAGCAATGGATTAATTCATATAAAGAATCATTTGAGTACCGTTCCTTAGAAAAATTAGCGGAGGTTGAACAAACTCAAATGCTGCTAGCTGATAAGGTGAAAAAATCAGTGGAAATTGTACCCAATTTAATGCAAGCAGAAGCATTAAGGTCATTAAAAGCTATTAGGGATAAAGCCAAAGATAAGGCGTTAATAATATCTGCAACTGGTACAGGTAAAACGATTTTATGTGCATTAGATGTTAGAGAAGTAAACCCTAATAAATTTTTATTTATTGTTCATAATGAGGGGATTTTAAATAGAGCTAAGGAAGAATTTAAAAAAGTATTACCTATAAAAAATGATAGTGATTTTGGATTGTTGACAGGAAAACATAGAGATGTCGATGCCAAATATTTATTTGCAACCATTCAAACATTATCTAGAGATGATAATTTTAAGCAATTTGATGAAAATGAATTTGATTATATTGTTTTTGATGAAGCACATCGTTCTGCTGCATCTACTTATCAACGAGTATTTAACTACTTCAAACCTAAGTTCATGCTGGGAATGACTGCTACACCAGAAAGATCAGATGAATTAAGTATATTTGAACTGTTTGATTATAATATTGCATATGAAATAAGGTTACAAGCAGCATTAGAAAGTGATATTTTATGTCCATTTCATTATTTTGGTGTGACTGATTATGTACATCAAGGTATTAAAGAAGATGATGTAACTAAACTGAGATATTTAACTTCTGATGAAAGAGTTAATTATATTATTCAAAAGACAGATTACTATGGATATTCAGGTGAAATTTTACAAGGATTGATTTTTGTAAGTAGCAAAAAAGAAGCTTATGATTTAGCGGATAAACTAAGTTCAAAAGGGATTAAAAGTGTTGCTTTAACAGGAGATGATAGTGTTAATTATCGCCAAATTGTAATAGAAAAATTAAAAGAAGGTAAGATTAACTATATTATAACTGTAGATCTTTTTAACGAAGGTATTGATATTCCAGAAGTCAATCAAGTTGTAATGTTGAGACCAACAGAGTCTAGTATTATATTCATTCAGCAACTTGGTAGAGGATTAAGAAAAAGTTCAAATAAAGAGTATGTTACAGTAATTGATTTTATTGGTAATTATAAGACAAATTATTTAATTCCGATTGCGCTTTCTGGGGATCAATCGCAAAATAAAGATAATTATAAGAAGTTTTTAACGAATAACGATTCGATTAATGGAGTATCTACAATTAATTTTGAAGAAGTTGCTAAAAAACAGATTTACAATTCATTGGATGCAGTATCATTGAATCAAAATAAATTAATATTAAAAGCTTATGAAGAAGTTGAAAATAGATTGGGACACATGCCGTTACTAATGGACTTTATACAACAACATTCTATAGATCCAAGCGTTATATTTTCTAAATTTAGTAATTATTACGAGTTTTTAGTAAGGTATAAAAAAATAGATGCTTTATTGACGGAAAATGAATCTAAAAATCTGGTTTTCTTTTCAAGACAAATAGCACCTGGATTGAAAAGAATCGATAGTTTAGTTTTAGAAGAACTTTTAAAAAATGAATTAACATATGATGAATTAAAAAATAAAATGTTGAACGAAGTTAAGGATATAACAGAAGATGATATAGATACTTCATTAAGAATTTTAGATTTTTCATTTTACAACGCAGGAATTGAAAAAATCTATGGAAGTCCCATTATAGAATGTAATGAAAGAATGATAAGACTAAGCGATGCATTTACTAATGCTCTAAGTAATCAAACATTTAAAATATTTTTAGAAGATCTTATTGAATTATCAAAGTATAACAATGAAAAATACCAAAAAGGTAAAAATGGACTGATTTTATATAATAAATATTCAAGAGAAGATTTTAGCAAAATATTTAATTGGAATAAAAATGGTTCGTCTGTAATCATGGGATACATGATAAGAAGCCAAGAAATGCCAATATTTATCACTTATGATAAGCATGAGGATATAAGTGATAGCACAAAATATGAAGATGAATTTTTAAGTCAAGATGAATTAAAATGGTTTACTAAATCTAATAGAACGCTAAAATCAAAAGAAGTTCAGAAAATTTTGTCCCATAGAGCAAAAGGAATTAAAATGTATATTTTTGTACAGAAAAAAGATGATGATGGTATATATTTTTATTATTTAGGAACTGCTGGATATATAGAAGGTTCAGAGAAGCAAGATAAAATGCCGAATGGTTCAAACGTAGTAACGATGGATTTAGCACTCGATAAAGCTGTAAGAGATGATATATATCGCTATATAACAAATTAATGTAAACCGAAAAATGAATGTTAGTAAAGATGTATTTAAACATCAATTGTAATAAGTAAAGACATTGAAGTTTCAGTGTTATTATTTTAAATATAAGCGCAATTTATCTTAATTAATTAGTTGGTTAGGCCAATAAAAATTATAAAGATATTTGCGCTTTTTAAATAATTTGTGATGTTGATATGTGAAAAAATACAACTAACAATTAAAGTCTACGATGTTTCAATCATAAAATTCCCTCTAGTAATATTAATATTGGAATTTGAACTTAATTTTGCATCAAAAATAAATAATGGGGATGTGAAATAATGATTCACTCAAGAAAGCTGATACTCTGTTTATATTTAGTATTATTAGCTGTTTTTATTAGCGCGTGTGGTATGAAAGAAGAGAAACAAATCAAAGAAAGTTTCAATAAAACATTGAGCCTGTATCCAACTAAAAATCTTGAAGACTTTTATGATAAGGAAGGCTTTCGAGATCAAGAGTTTGAAAAAGGAGATAAAGGGACTTGGATTGTTGATTCTGAGATGGTAGTTGAGCTGAAGGATAAAAAAATGGAATCTAGAAGTATGGTGCTCTATATAAATCGTAATACTAGAACAACGAAAGGTAATTTTATTGTTAGAGAATTGTGGGAAGATAGTAAAGGGTATGCACAAAGTAAAGATACAAAATATCCAGTGAAAATGAAACATAATCGAATTATCCCAACCAAACCGATAGCTGATGATAAATTGAGAAAAGAAATCGAAAACTTTAAGTTTTTTGTACAATACGGTGACTTTAAAGATATTAATGATTATAAAGATGGTGACATATCATATAATCCCAATGTACCTAGTTATTCGGCCGAGTATCAATTGAGTAACAATGACTACAATGTTAAGCAACTTAGAAAGAGGTATGATATACCAACTAAGAAAGCACCTAAATTATTAATAAAAGGCGATGGTGATTTAAAAGGATCATCTATAGGACACAAAAATTTAGAATTTTCTTTTGTAACAAGTAAAGAAGAAAACATCTATTTTACGGATAGTATTAATTTCAAACCTACTGAATAGTGTTAATAGAAGATTGGAATGAAAATTCCATAAAGTGTTCAAAATGATTTTTCGCTTTAGATGTATAAATTAAAGATTGAGTGAGTATTAAAAATATAAGGTGGAGAAATGATGATTCATTCAAAAAAATTAACGCTCGGTATATGTTTGGTATTACTCATTATATTGATTGGAGGTTGTATCATTATGACAAAAATAAATAGTCGAAGCGCCCAAATTAAAGACACATTTAATCAAACATTAAAATTATATCCAACCAAAAATCTCGATGATTTTTACGATAAGGAAGGCTTTCGAGATCAAGAATTTGGCAAAGGAGACAAAGGTACTTGGATAATCAGCTCTGAAATGAATATTCAATTAAAGGGAGGAGCTTTAAAATCCAGAGAGATGGTACTTTACATCAATCGTAACACTAGAACAACTAAGGGATATTTTTTAGTAGGTGAGATAACTAAAGATAAAAAGGGATACGTCCATGATAAAGATAAAAAATATCCAGTCAAAATGGAACATAATCAAATTATCCCAACAAAACCTATAAAAGACGAGAAGTTAAAAAAAGAAATTGAAAACTTCAAGTTTTTTGTACAATATGGCAACTTTAAAGATTTTAAAGATGATAAAGATGGGGATATTTCATACAATCCAAACGTACCAAGTTATTCGGCAAAATATCAATTAAGTAATGATGATTATAATGTCCAACAATTAAGAAAAAGATATGATATACCAACGAAACAAGTACCAGAACTATTGTTGAAAGGTGATGGCGATTTAAAAGGTTCATCCATAGGCTCTAAAGACTTAGAATTTAACTTTGTAAGAAATAAAGAGGAAAACATCTATTTTACAGATTCGGTTGAATTTACTCCAAGTGAGGATACAAGTTATGAGTCAAACTGAATAGGGTTAATTGAAGTTTGGAGTTAAATTTTCATAATGCTCTAATTAGGTAAAAGATAATTCCTGGAATTAATTGTAAATCATACCAACTTTATCTTTTGATTTAATTGTTTTATAATTCTGATAAGAAGATTTGAAATACAAAATATTTACAATTAAATTCATTTGTTCAAAACAATTTTTCGTTTTATTTGTATAAATTAAAGATTGAGTCAGTATTAAAAATATAAGGTGGAGAAATGATGATTCATTCAAAAAGGTTAAAATTGTGTCTATGCCTGATAATACTATCTGTTTTTATAGGCGCTTGCGGAATGAAAAAAGAAGAAAGTAGTAAAGATAAACAAATTAAAGAAAACTTCAACAAAACGTTGAGCTTGTATCCAACCAAAAATATTGAAGACTTTTATGATAAGGAAGGTTTTCGAGATGAAGAGTTTGAAAAGGGTGACAAAGGCACTTGGATAATTCACTCTAAAATGATTATTGAGACAAATAATAGCAATATGGAATCTAGAGGAATGGTGCTCTATATAAATCGTAATACTAGAACAACGAAAGGTAATTTTGTTGTTAGAGAAATAACCGAGGATAGTAAAGGGTATTCACATAGTAAAGATACAAAATATCCAGTGAAAATGGAACATAATAGAATCATTCCAACCAAACCGATAGCTGATGATAAATTAAGAAAAGAAATTGAAGACTTTAAGTTTTTTGTACAATACGGTGACTTTAAAGATATTAATGATTATAAAGATGGGGACATTTCATATAATCCTAATGTTCCAAGTTATTCCGCAAAATATCAATTGAAAAACGATGACTACAATGTGAAGCAACTTCGAAAAAGATATAATATTCCAACCAACAAAGCTCCGAAATTATTAATAAAAGGTGATGGTGATTTAAAAGGCTCATCTGTAGGGTCAAAAAATCTAGAATTTACCTTTGTAGAAAATAAAGAAGAAAACATTTATTTTACAGATTCTGTACAATATACTCCAAGTGAGGATACAAGTTATGAGTCAAACTGAATATCAAATAAAACCTGGTAATATAACAAGTAACTCTGAAGAAACAAGTTCGATATCTAAAGTGAGCTGTGAAATATAGGTAGCCATTTCAAAAAATTTAAAGGTGAATTTGATAATGTAGCTCAAGGAGATTGGGTTAAAAAGGCGAAGAATGAACTGGATGATATTAGTAAGAAATTAAAAAATATTCAAAGAACGGAAGTTTAATATTCTAGCCGATTCCTGAAACTAAGACAGCTTGTGTTCATTCATGCCATTATCAATATAATCACTACAACAAAAAAGCTTCTAATGTGATACAGGAACCTCATATTCCGTATCATGTTAGAAGCTTTTAATGTCTAAAGAACATCTACATTTTATCATATTTTCTTACTTATTAAACTTTTATATAATTAAATATTTCTTAATTTTCCAAAATAGTGATAAATTTGTGAAATTCATCACAAACCTCTTTATTTATTTGGAAATTCATGTAATATTAGACTTGTAAGAAGTTAATAAATAGAGAGAGACGAGAGAGTTTATATAAATAATATATAAACATTGGAGTGATGATTATGAGAAAAGAGATTGAAGCGCTTATTTTCTCAGACGTAAGTAGCTATGATATTTACGTGAACACTGGTGTAAATCAAGGATTAATTGGAGACATCAAAGATGGTTACCTAACTATTGATTCTATGCCTTACATTGATGCTGAGCGTTTGTATCACTTTGCTATGGAACGTAAATCGTTAGTCACTAACTAGTTCTTATTGCCAATGATTACTATCCCTAGTCGGCGGCAATTGAAGTGTGATTGATGTAACTTGCCCTCGTTGGTGAGCAATTGAGGGCAGACCCCTTTAATTAAGTAAACCCTAACTCCCCACAAATCTGGAACGATACTAAAAGCCACGTCCTATATTGGATGTGGCTTTAGTCATGCTTATATTATTTTTAAAACGATTACCTACAAGATTTACATATAAAATTCTATCATGTCTGCTATATATAAACGAAATGATATTAGAATCCTTCATTTTCAACTTGTTTAAAATTACGTTTAATGCCGTTATAAGAATATACAACATTATATAATTTTACTTGGGCGTCATGGACACTTGAGAAGGGCATTCTTACATCGTCCATATTTTTAACTTCGTGTCGAAATGCTTTTTCAGCTTTTTGTCTTTCTGCAAGCGACATACTTAGCCATTCTTCTTTGCTAAATAAATCTTCGAATCGAAAATCAAATGCGGTTCTTTTACTTTCTGCTCTTAATGCTAAAACACGCTCATGATATGTCATGTTTTATTCCTCCCTCTAATCATTCAATCGAATGATAAATCACAGTATTAACTTTAGTACTAATATAATGTTTTTACAATAAAGAAGTGACGATTTTTCAACATTTTTAAAAATAAAAAATATAAGCAACGATCATTTGTATATTTCGAATAACTTAAAAATGTACTTTATCAGCGGAAATAAATCGAGTTAGTATAACCAGCATATGAATTGTGATACGCTTTTTAAAAGTAATATGTATTTATGATTTACCCTGAAAAAATAAAAAGAATCAAAGGAGTCGATCATTATGACAGTATTAACAGATAAAGTAGCAGTAGTTACAGGTGCAGGCAGTGGTATTGGAGAAGCAATTGCAACATTACTACATGAAGAGGGTGTGAAAGTCATCTTAGCCGGTAGAAATAAAGATAAACTGCAGAATGTGGCGAATCAATTAGCTCAAGATAGTGTGAAGGTAGTGCCAACAGATGTAACGAAAAAAGAAGAAGTCGATGAATTGATAAAAATTGCACAACAAACATTCGGTGGTTTGGATATTGTCATCAATAGTGCGGGGCAAATGTTGTCGTCTAAGATTACTGATTATCAAGTAGATGAGTGGGATAGTATGATTGATGTGAATATCAAAGGCACTTTATACACGACACAGGCTGCATTACCAACTATGTTAGAACAATCAAGTGGTCATCTTATTAACATTGCATCTATTTCTGGCTTTGAAGTAACGAAAAGCAGTACGATTTATAGTGCGACGAAAGCAGCAGTTCACACTATTACTCAAGGATTAGAAAAAGAGTTGGCAAAGACAGGTGTTAAAGTAACAAGCATTTCTCCAGGAATGGTAGATACAGCAATAACTGCCGCATACAATCCAACAGATCGTAAAAAACTTGAACCACAAGATATTGCAGAAGCAGTATTATATGCATTAACACAACCGAGTCACGTTAACGTGAATGAAATTACAGTGCGTCCTGTATAAAAATGTGTTTGAGGTGTGGGAGATAGACATTTAATGTAATAGCTATCGGTTTTGTTAATATTAGTAAGGCAATAATGATATAAAAGCATGATAGGCAATTATTCCTTGCACAATTTTCACTAACTGGTGATTTTAACAATCGAGTTAATGAATGGGGCGATGTTAGTGTTATGGTTTATAATCTGTAATGTTCATAATTATAGATTACAAAAATTTTTTCATTTTCCACCACATTTTAGGAGTTACTTTAATGAACAAAAAACATGTTTTTGTAATTATTGGTGTCATATTATGTATATGTATAGTTGCATCCGTCATTTATTTAAAAATGAAATATGACGAAAAAGAAAAACAAAAAGAAATTTATTACAAAGGACAACAAGAGCGCATTACACTTTATCTCAAGCATAATAGCAAAGAACCCAATACCATCAAAACAGTACATTTCACAAAATTGGAAACAAGTCCTATGGGCGATGCCGTAATTGAAGGATACATCAATGAAAACAAAAAAGCTGATTTTGTTGCATATGGGTCTCCAGAACATAATTATCAATTTGGTGGAGATATGATAGAAAGTGAAAAATTAAGTGAATTACTAAAACCAGCACAGGAATTAAAATCACCAGAAAAAATCAAAGAAGAATTAGACAAAAAAGAAGGCCACTAGGGTCTTCTTTATTTTTGATTTAATCTTCCAATAATCTATGTCATTGCTATCGAAGGTGTTTCGCAATTAATATAAATCACTTCATCATCACCAATACTTCCCCAGTTTTTTACAGTACATTAACACAAGTGAATCCCATTAATGTAAATGGAATAATAGTTTGGCCATTATAAGAACAATATATACCTAATAACAATGTCGATGACGTGGTTTATTGACATTATCAAATTTTCTCAAATGTGTGTGATTTTTTATAAAAAAGGGTAGAGCAAGGTATAATATCCTTTCAATCTGTTTTCATAATTTATATATTTTTTAAATATAAGCGCTAAATGTTTTAACTAAAGCATAGATTGACAAGATGTTATACAGAATTTCAAATTCTATCCAATATTGTTCGAAGTGTAGTATCACTGGATTGGTATTAAACAATGTAAAGGAGAGATTGCAAATGCCTTATAATTACAAGAAACAAAATGGAGAGTTAATGTCTGTAATGAGCCAAGGTGAAAAGTTTATTCATCAATCACCCGTTAATGATGAACTTAGTGCATTGATTAAGTTATTAATTTCAAAAATTAACGGTTGTCATTATTGTGTTGATATCCATAAAAAAGAATTAAAGGAATTGGGTGTAACACAAATGAAAATTGATGAAGTCTTGAGTTTTAGACATTTAGATTTATTTACTGATCAAGAAAAAGTGACGCTTGAATTTGCAGAAATGTTAAATTCAATCAAAGACTTTAAGAAGTTTGAAATTATTGACCGGCTAAAATCATTTTATGATGAAGAACAAATTATTGATCTTGTCTTTGTTGTAAACCAAATTAACGGTTGGAACAGATTAAATATTATTAGTGATAGACTATAATTGTTCATATAAATGCAGAGTTTCATCTCGAACGCTATATCATAACAAATCATGCCACTATACAGGTCAAATCTTGTATAGTGACATTTTAATTTATCCCTTTGAATACTGTTATTTAACGAATATCGGTCCACCTGGTCCAACAGGGATACCTAATAGGAACCAAATAATGACAAATACTGTCCACACAATACTTAGTGCGATTGAATACGGCATTAAACTAGAAAGTAAGGCTCCGAGTTTCATGCGTTTATCGTATTTTTGTGCATAAGTTAATAATAAAGGTAAGTACGGCATCATCGGTGTAATTGGATTGGTAATTGAATCTCCTACATGGTAAATGACTTGTGTGAATGCGGGATGAAAGCCGATAAGGATTAACATTGGTACGAATATCGGTCCTAAAATACCCCATTTAGCCGATGCGCTTCCGATTAACATGTTGACCATTGCACTCAGTACAATAATACCTAGTATCAATACAATACCGTTTTGATGTTCTAATAATTTGGCACCTTTAACAGCAGCGATAATTCCTAAATTACTCCACTTTAAATACGCAAGTAGCTGTGCTGCAAAAAACACAATAACGATAAATGTTCCCATTGATCCTACAGCATCGCCGAACATTTTACCTAAGTCTTTTGTATTTTTAATTTCTTTGCTTAAAATCCCATAAACTAATCCAGGTACTAAAAATACGACAAGAATAATTAATCCGACACCATTAATTAATGGCGCATCGTCTAGTAAGCTGCCTGTTTTAGCATTTCTTAAAAAACTATGTTCAGGAATAGCTGTAATAATTAATAAAATAATTGTGACTATGAAACTGATATTTGCCCATTTTAAAGCATGTGCTTCTTTGTCAGTAATATGTGAAGATGTTTCTTCATGGTCATCATGCATTAAACTGTCATCATATTTTCCTAATCTAGGAATAATGAGCTTAGTTGTAACTAGCAATATCGTAGGAAGTAATACAACGACACTCGCTGCGATAAAGTACCAGTTCATAGCAACGTTTGTTTTAATAGAATCTGAAACGATACGTGTTGCCGGTTCTGTAAATGAATAGACCAAAGCATCTTGCATACCAACAACTATATTTGCGGCAAAGCCACCTACAGCGGAAGCATATGCCATCGTTAGTCCAGCGATAGGGTGATAGCCAATTTTAATAAAAAGCATTGCTGCGAGCGGCGGCAAGATAATTGTAGCAGCATCGCCGGCTGTACTACCTAAAATACCAATTAATATAATAGTCGGTAAAATTAAGAAACGTGGTGCGCGATTCACAACAGAAATCATTAACTTGTCGAAGTATCCTGTTTTCTCTGCAACACCAATACCAATCATCACTGCTAGTACTAAGCCTAATGCTGGGAACTCTGAGAAATTTTTAATCGTATCATTCATTATCATCGTAAATCCATCATGGCTAATTATATTTTTAATATAAATGGTTTGATGCGTACCTGGATGCTTAACTGATACATTAAATAATGAGATAACCCACGTCATAATGGCTAAGCCCACACACATTAAAAAGAATAAGACGCTAGGATCTGGCAATTTATTTCCAATTTTTTCAACACTATTCAAGAAACGATTGACGATAGACCCCTTTTGTTGATGTTTTGATGTCATCAATGATTCCCCCCTTTGTTAAATATTTAAAGTGTAACAAAAAATACTCTCAAAAGTAACAATTTTCAGAAAATGAAAAGACTAATATTGTTAAATATTTTGAGTTATTCAATAGAAATTGTATAGCAGAGAGTAGCTAAGACTGCCTGGAGACTTATCTATTAGGTTTATGAAGCATTGAACAGTGGAAAATAAGGACTGTAAGTTTAAGATATGTTGTATAGGAGTGACTGAATGAAACGTTTGGAAAATAAAGTTGCAGTCGTAACAGGAGCAAGTACAGGTATCGGACAAGCTTCTGCAATCGCTTTAGCTCAAGAAGGTGCGTATGTATTGGCGGTAGACATAGCTGAAGCGGTATCGGAGACTGTCGATAAAATTAAAAGTAATGGTGACAATGCGAAGGCGTATAATGTGGATATTTCAGATGAACAACAAATTGACAATTTTGCATCAGAAATTAGAGAACAGATTGGGCATGTTGATGTATTATTTAATAATGCCGGTGTGGATAATGCGGCTGGTAGAATTCATGAGTATCCAACAGATGTATACGACAAGATTATGAATGTAGATATGCGTGGAACATTTTTGATGACGAAAATGATGTTACCTTTAATGATGACTAAAGGTGGCTCTATTGTTAACACATCTTCATTTTCAGGACAGGCAGCAGATTTGTATCGCTCAGGATATAATGCTGCGAAAGGCGCAGTGATTAATTTTACAAAATCAATCGCAATTGAGTATGGTCGTGATGGCATTCGATCCAATGCAATTGCACCAGGTACAATTGAAACCCCGTTAGTAGATAAACTGACAGGTACGAGTGAGGATGATGCAGGTAAAACATTTAGAGAAAATCAAAAATGGATGACTCCGCTGGGACGTTTAGGTAAACCAGAAGAAGTTGCTAAATTAGTAGTCTTCTTAGCATCTGACGACAGTTCATTCATAACTGGAGAGACGATTCGAATTGATGGTGGTGTGATGGCTTACACATGGCCTGGCGAGATGTTAAGTGATGATTCGTGGAAGCGGACATTGGAATAATTATTTAAAATCGATATCCAGTGGAAAAGAATTTGGCATGAAGTAGGCAATGTATGCATATTGTCGCAATGAAAGACATTTAAAGCGGAGATTAATTAATCTTTGAAAATCACATATTGTTCATTTGAAGTGTATTGCTTAAAGCTTGTTTTAACGTATTGTAGGTCGTGCATCTAATTTATCAGAATCTCGAGTTCAAACTTTTGGAGTATCTTTAAAATAAGCTGTATTTTGTCTATTCTAATAAATTAAGGAGAATTTTATGTTAAAAGAAAAAGAAAGTTTTAGATTGCTATATCAAGCTATAAGAGAGATTGCAGATAAAATTGGAGATAATCAGTTAGAAACTAATTCCGTTAGTTTATTATTATTGGACTTTGATTTTGAACATGAAGTATTTGATGAATTGTATCTTGTGATTTTAAAATATTTAAATACAGTAAGTATAGAGAACATAAGTCATAGTGAGCTTTTGAATTTAATAGAAAATACGATTCCAGAAGATTGAGAGATTAACACGTTTGTAAAAAATAAAATAATAATTGGCTTTGCTAATAATTACTTCCCTGAATTACAAGTATTAGCAAACGAAATAAAATCTGATATGGCTAGTTCATTAAAACAATGATATTTTTATTTAAATTTTTAAAGCTTTGTACGAAATTGTACAAAGCTTTTTTTGGTGCGTATTGTATGGGCAACAACTTGACGATGAAAATCCGTTACAGGATTGGTAATAGGAAATGTTAGCGAAAGACAAGGGTATCCATTGTAGATTAACAAAAGGACGTTTCCACAAGTGTGGGTTATTCTCACTAAAGCAATACGCAGAGACAACTTACGTAAAATTTTGAACTGACTAGAACGGAACTTCTACTCAATTATTGATAAAAATTTTCAAAAAGACTTGAATGTGCTGAGAATACGAAGTTTATGGAAGGATTATCAAAATATAAATGTGCTTTCATTTACAACCTTTATTGACAATGATTCTCAACTAATATAGTATATAATCAAATCGTAATAGTTACGATTTGTTTTCTGCAACTTTTTTGAAGTTTTAGTTGAGGTGAAAACAGTAAAAGCACCTAAGTGAATGAAGTTAACGGACAACTGCATTCACTTGTAGAGCCACAAGAAGCAACTTTAAATAAGGTTTACGGTTGCATGTTGATGCAACAACCGATTACTAAGTCATGCTTTCCACTTTGCGGGTTAGCATGACTTACCTAATAGATGGGAAACTATTAGGTTCATCTTCTAAAAAATCACTTAAAGTAAAAGAGCTAGAGGAATACAGTTGCTTGCTTCGCAACAACTGCATAAGAGCCTCTAGTAATTAAAATTACAGAGGCTCTAAAAATACATCTAAAGGAGTGTCGTATGAATCGGCAGGTTATAGAATTTTCTAAGTATAATCCTTCGGGGAATATGACGATACTTGTTCATTCAAAACATGATGCTAGTGAATATGCATCTATCGCCAATCAGTTGATGGCCGCAACACATGTATGTTGTGAACAGGTAGGCTTTATAGAATCAACACAAAATGATGATGGCAATGATTTCCATCTAGTTATGAGCGGTAATGAATTTTGCGGTAATGCGACGATGTCATATATACATCATTTGCAAGAAAGTCATTTGCTTAAAGACCAACAGTTTAAGGTGAAGGTGTCTGGCTGTTCGGATTTAGTGCAATGCGCAATTCATGATTGCCAATACTATGAAGTTCAAATGCCACAAGCCCATCGTGTTGTGCCAACAACAATTAATATGGGTAATCATTCATGGAAAGCAATAGAAATTATTTATGAAACATATGTACATTATGTGATTCCAGTTAAACAAGTAACAACAGAAATTCAACATTTGGTTGAAACGTATGTGCGTAAGCATCAATGGAATCACAAATATAAAACAGTAGGTATGATGCTTTTTGATGAACAACGTCAATTTTTACAGCCATTAATCTATATACCAGAAATCCAAAGTTTAATTTGGGAAAATAGCTGTGGTTCTGGTACAGCATCAATTGGGGTTTTTAATAATTATCAACGTAATGACGCATGCAAAGATTTTACAGTACATCAGCCAGGGGGCAGTATTTTAGTGACATCAAAGCGATGTCATCAATTGGGATATCAAACTTCAATTAAAGGACAGGTTACAACTGTAGCTACAGGAAAAGCATATATAGAATAAGGAGCCTACAATGAATAACTTTAATAATGAAATCAAATTGATATTACAACAATATATAGAAAAGTTTGAAGCGCATTACGAGCGTGTATTACAAGACGATCAATATATCGAAGCATTAGAAACATTGATGGATGACTATAGTGAATTTATTTTAAATCCTATTTATGAACAACAATTTAATGCTTGGCGTGACGTTGAAGAAAAAGCACAATTAATAAAATCACTGCAATATATTACAGCGCAGTGTGTTAAACAAGTGGAAGTCATTAGAGCGAGACGTCTATTAGACGGACAGGCGTCTACCACAGGTTACTTTGACAATATAGAACATTGTATTGATGAAGAGTTTGGACAATGTAGTATCACTAGCAATGACAAATTATTGTTAGTTGGTTCAGGTGCATATCCAATGACGTTAATTCAAGTAGCAAAAGAAACAGGTGCTTCAGTAATCGGTATTGATATTGATCCACAAGCCGTTGACCTAGGGCGCAGAATCGTTAACGTCTTAGCACCAAATGAAGATATAACAATTACGGATCAAAAGGTATCTGAACTTAAAGATATCAAAGATGTGACGCATATCATATTCAGCTCGACAATTCCTTTAAAGTACAGCATTTTAGAAGAATTATATGATTTAACAAATGAAAATGTCGTAGTTGCAATGCGCTTTGGTGATGGCATCAAAGCAATATTTAATTATCCGTCACAAGAAACAGCGGAAGATAAGTGGCAATGTGTGAATAAACATATGAGATCACAGCAAATTTTTGATATAGCACTTTATAAAAAAGCAGCTATAAAGGTAGGTATTACGGATGTCTAAATTATTAATGATAGGCACTGGTCCGGTCGCAATCCAATTAGCGAATATTTGCTATTTAAAATCAGATTATGAGATTGATATGGTTGGACGTGCCTCAACATCAGAAAAATCAAAACGCTTATATCAAGCGTATAAAAAAGAGAAACAATTTGAAGTCAAAATACAAAACGAGGCGCATCAACATCTGGAAGGTAAGTTTGAAATTAATCGTTTGTATAAAGATGTTAAAAACGTTAAGGGTGAATACGAAACGGTTGTCATGGCATGCACAGCAGATGCTTATTATGACACACTACAGCAATTGTCGTTAGAAACTTTGCAAAGTGTCAAACATGTCATTTTAATTTCACCGACATTTGGATCGCAAATGATTGTGGAACAATTTATGTCTAAGTTCAGTCAGGATATCGAAGTGATTTCATTTTCAACTTATCTTGGCGATACACGTATTGTTGATAAAGAAGCACCTAATCATGTGTTGACAACAGGTGTAAAAAAGAAATTGTACATGGGATCGACACATTCAAACTCAACAATGTGTCAACGAATCTCTGCTTTAGCTGAGCAATTGAAGATTCAATTAGAAGTCGTTGAATCGCCACTGCATGCTGAAACGCGAAACAGTTCGCTTTATGTGCACCCACCACTATTTATGAATGACTTTTCATTGAAAGCCATTTTCGAAGGAACGGATGTACCGGTTTATGTGTATAAGTTATTTCCTGAAGGACCGATAACGATGACACTAATCCGTGAAATGCGTTTAATGTGGAAGGAAATGATGGCTATTTTACAAGCATTTAGAGTGCCGTCAGTCAACCTGCTTCAATTTATGGTGAAGGAAAATTATCCAGTACGTCCTGAAACTTTGGATGAAGGTGATATTGAGCATTTCGAAATCTTGCCAGATATCTTACAAGAATATCTGCTTTATGTAAGATATACCGCAATCCTCATTGATCCATTTTCACAGCCAGACGAAAACGGACATTACTTTGATTTTTCAGCTGTACCATTTAAGCAAGTCTATAAAAATGAACAGGATGTTGTTCAAATTCCAAGAATGCCAAGTGAGGATTATTACAGAACGGCGATGATTCAGCATATTGGGAAAATGCTAGGTATCAAAACGCCAATGATTGATCAGTTCCTAACTCGCTATGAAGCAAGTTGCCAGGCGTACAAGGATATGCACCAAGATCAACAACTATCTTCTCAATTTAATACAAATCTATTTGAAGGAGATAAAGCACTCGTCACAAAATTTTTGGAAATCAATAGAACGCTTTCATAATAAGGGTTTGAAGTTTTATAATAGAAAAAAATTATTGAATTATGTTTGACATTTACATAAAAATAAGCAAATAATTGAGAAAAATAATCATTACGATTTGATTAAGTAATGCAACTTATCAATTTAGAAAGAGGAAAAGCAAATGAGAAAACTAACTAAAATGAGTGCAATGTTACTTGCATCAGGGCTAATTTTAACTGGTTGTGGCGGTAATAAAGGTTTAGAGGAGAAAAAAGAAAACAAGCAATTAACGTATACGACGGTTAAAGATATCGGGGATATGAACCCGCATGTTTACGGTGGATCGATGTCTGCTGAAAGTATGATATACGAGCCGCTTGTACGTAACACGAAAGATGGAATTAAGCCTTTACTAGCTAAAAAATGGGATGTGTCTGAAGATGGGAAGACATATACATTCCATTTGAGAGATGACGTTAAATTCCATGATGGTACACCATTTGATGCTGACGCAGTTAAGAAAAATATTGATGCGGTTCAACAAAATAAAAAATTGCATTCTTGGTTAAAGATTTCAACATTAATTGACAATGTTAAAGTTAAAGATAAGTACACGGTTGAATTGAATTTGAAAGAAGCATATCAACCTGCATTGGCTGAATTAGCGATGCCTCGTCCATATGTATTTGTGTCTCCAAAAGACTTTAAAAACGGTACAACAAAAGATGGCGTTAAAAAGTTCGATGGTACTGGTCCATTTAAATTAGGTGAACACAAAAAAGATGAGTCTGCAGACTTTAACAAAAATGATCAATACTGGGGCGAAAAGTCTAAACTTAACAAAGTACAAGCAAAAGTAATGCCTGCTGGTGAAACAGCATTCCTATCAATGAAAAAAGGTGAAACGAACTTTGCCTTCACAGATGATAGAGGTACGGATAGCTTAGACAAAGACTCTTTAAAACAATTGAAAGATACAGGTGACTATCAAGTTAAGCGTAGTCAACCTATGAATACGAAAATGTTAGTTGTCAATTCTGGTAAAAAAGATAACGCTGTCAGTGACAAAACAGTCAGACAAGCGATTGGTCATATGGTAAACAGAGATAAAATTGCCAAAGAAATTTTAGATGGTCAAGAAAAACCAGCAACTCAATTATTTGCGAAAAATGTAACAGACATTAATTTCGATATGCCAACACGTAAGTATGACCTTAAAAAAGCAGAATCATTATTAGATGAAGCTGGTTGGAAGAAAGGTAAAGACAGCGATGTTCGTCAAAAAGATGGTAAAAACCTTGAAATGGCAATGTACTATGACAAAGGTTCTTCAAGTCAAAAAGAACAAGCAGAATACTTACAAGCAGAATTTAAGAAAATGGGTATTAAGTTAAACATCAATGGCGAAACATCAGATAAAATTGCTGAACGTCGTACTTCTGGTGATTATGACTTAATGTTCAACCAAACTTGGGGATTATTGTACGATCCACAAAGTACTATTGCAGCATTTAAAGCGAAAAATGGTTATGAAAGTGCAACATCAGGCATTGAGAATAAAGATAAAATATACAACAGCATTGATGACGCATTTAAAATCCAAAACGGTAAAGAGCGTTCAGACGCTTATAAAAACATTTTGAAACAAGTTGATGATGAAGGTATCTTTATCCCTATTTCACACGGTAGTATGACAATTGTTGCGCCGAAAGATTTAGAAAAAGTATCATTCACACAATCACAGTATGAATTACCATTCAATGAAATGCAGTATAAATAAAGGAGCGTTTAGATGTTCAAATTTATCTTAAAACGTATTGCGCTCATGTTTCCATTGATGATTGTAGTAAGTTTTATGACATTTCTATTGACGTATATTACAAATGAAAATCCAGCTGTGACAATTTTACATGCACAAGGAACGCCAAATGTAACACCAGAGTTGATTGCAGAAACGAATGAGAAGTACGGTTTCAATGATCCATTATTAATTCAATATAAAAATTGGTTACTTGAAGCGATGCAATTTAATTTTGGTACAAGCTACATTACAGGTGATCCTGTTGCTGAACGCATTGGTCCAGCATTTATGAATACATTGAAATTAACAATAATTTCAAGTGTTATGGTGATGATTACATCAATTATTTTAGGTGTAGTTAGTGCTTTAAAAAGAGGAAAGTTCACTGATCGTGCGATACGTTCAGTGGCTTTCTTTCTAACTGCATTACCATCATATTGGATAGCTTCAATACTTATTATTTACGTTTCAGTGAAGTTAAACATATTGCCGACTTCTGGATTAACAGGTCCAGAAAGTTACATATTGCCAGTGATCGTTATTACGATTGCCTATGCTGGTATTTACTTTAGAAATGTTAGACGTTCGATGGTGGAACAATTAAATGAAGATTATGTACTTTATTTAAGAGCAAGCGGTGTGAAATCTATCACATTAATGTTGCATGTGTTGCGTAATGCTTTACAAGTTGCGGTATCAATCTTTTGTATGTCTATACCAATGATAATGGGTGGACTAGTTGTTATCGAGTATATCTTTGCATGGCCTGGACTAGGTCAATTAAGTTTAAAAGCAATACTTGAACACGATTTTCCAGTCATTCAAGCATATGTATTAATTGTAGCGGTATTATTTATTGTATTTAATACATTAGCAGATATCATTAATGCGCTATTAAATCCAAGACTAAGGGAGGGCGCACGATGATAATTTTAAAACGATTATTACAAGATAAAGGTGCAGTGATTGCTTTAGGCATTATTGTATTATATGTCTTTTTAGGATTAGCAGCACCACTTGTGACATTTTATGATCCTAACCATATCGATACAGCAAACAAATTTGCTGGTATGAGTTTTCAACATTTACTAGGTACGGACCATTTAGGTAGAGATATTTTAACTAGGTTAATTTATGCGATTAGACCAAGTTTGTTATATGTCTTTGTTGCACTATTTGTTTCTGTACTTATTGGATCTATTTTAGGATTCTTATCAGGATATTTCCAAGGGTTTGTTGACGCCTTAATCATGCGTGCGTGTGATGTTATGTTGGCATTCCCAAGTTATGTTGTAACGTTAGCATTAATTGCATTGTTTGGTATGGGTGCCGAAAATATTATCATGGCATTTATTTTGACGCGTTGGGCATGGTTCTGTCGTGTTATACGTACAAGTGTTATGCAGTACACTGCTTCTGACCATGTAAGATTTGCTAAAACAATCGGTATGAATGATATGAAAATTATTCACAAACATATTATGCCGTTAACATTAGCAGATATTGCTATTATCTCTAGTAGCTCGATGTGTTCAATGATCTTGCAAATATCTGGCTTTTCATTTTTAGGATTAGGTGTCAAAGCGCCTACTGCAGAGTGGGGCATGATGCTTAACGAAGCTAGAAAAGTGATGTTTACACATCCTGAAATGATGTTTGCGCCAGGTATTGCCATAGTGATTATAGTGATGGCATTTAACTTCTTATCCGATGCTTTACAAATTGCCATTGATCCCCGCATCTCTTCTAAAGATAAACTTCGTTCTGTGAAAAAAGGAGTGGTGCAATCATGACATTGTTAACAGTTAAGCATTTGACGATTACAGATACTTGGACAGATCAACCACTCGTGAGTGATGTGAATTTTACATTAACTAAGGGTGAAACTTTAGGCGTTATTGGAGAAAGTGGTAGCGGTAAATCAATTACATGCAAATCGATTGTAGGTTTAAATCCAGAACGATTACGCGTAACAGGTGATATAACCTTTGATGGTAAGCCAATGTTGTCGTTATCGGAAGCACAATTGAAAAAATACCGTGGTAAAGATATTGCGATGGTCATGCAACAAGGTAGTCGTGCCTTTGACCCATCAACTACTGTCGGTAAACAAATGTTTGAGACTATGAAAGTACATACGTCAATGTCTACACAAGAAATTGAAAAGACATTGATTGAATATATGGATTATTTAAGTTTGAAAGATCCTAAACGTATATTAAAATCATACCCTTACATGTTATCAGGAGGAATGTTACAGCGATTGATGATTGCTTTAGCGTTAGCTTTGAAACCAAAGTTAATCATTGCTGATGAGCCGACAACGGCTTTAGATACAATTACACAATATGATGTACTGGAAGCATTTATAGATATTAAAAAACACTTTGACTGTGCGATGATTTTCATTTCACATGATTTAACGGTTATTAACAAGATTGCAGACCGTGTTGTTGTGATGAAAAATGGTCAACTTATTGAACAAGGGACACGTGAATCAGTCTTGCATCATCCAGAACATGTTTATACGAAGTATTTATTATCAACGAAGAAGAAGATTAATGATCATTTTAAACATGTGATGAGGGGTGATGTACATGATTAAAATTAAAGATGTTGAAAAGTCATATCAAAGCGCACATGTTTTTAAGCGTCGTCGAACACCTATCGTGAAAGGTGTGTCATTTGAGTGTCCAATCGGTGCGACGATTGCGATTATCGGAGAAAGTGGTAGCGGTAAATCGACGTTGAGTCGTATGATATTAGGTATTGAGAAACCGGATAAAGGCTGTGTAACCTTAAATGATCTACCGATGCATAAGAAGAAAGTCAGACGTCATCAAATTGGTGCTGTATTTCAAGATTATACGTCATCATTACACCCATTTCAGACTGTTAGAGAAATCTTATTTGAAGTGATGTGTCAATGTGATGGACAACCTAAAGAAGTTATGGAAGTCCAAGCAATTACATTGTTGGAAGAAGTCGGTCTATCTAAGGCATATATGGATAAATATCCTAATATGTTATCAGGTGGAGAAGCGCAGCGTGTTGCGATTGCGCGTGCAATATGTATTAACCCTAAATATATTTTGTTTGATGAAGCCATTAGTTCACTCGACATGTCAATTCAAACACAAATATTAGATTTATTGATTCATTTACGTGAAACGCGTCAGTTGAGTTATATTTTTATCACACATGATATTCAAGCTGCCACGTATTTATGTGATCAATTAATTATTTTTAAAAACGGAAAAATAGAAGAACAAATTCCGACAAGCGCATTGCATAAAAGTGACAATGCTTATACAAGAGAATTAATAGAAAAACAACTATCATTCTAAGGAGTGAGATAATGAAAGGTGCAATGGCTTGGCCCTTTTTGAGATTATATATATTAACATTGATGTTCTTTAGTGCCAATGCAATCTTAAACGTATTTATACCGTTACGAGGGCATGATTTAGGCGCAACGAATACGGTTATCGGTATCGTTATGGGGGCATACATGTTAACAGCAATGGTATTTCGACCATGGGCAGGACAAATTATTGCTCGTGTCGGTCCCATTAAAGTATTAAGAACTATTTTGATTATCAATGCCATAGCTTTAATTATTTATGGTTTTACTGGCTTAGAAGGTTATTTCGTAGCACGTGTTATGCAAGGTGTGTGTACGGCATTCTTTTCTATGTCTTTACAGCTAGGTATTATTGATGCATTACCAGAGGAACATCGTTCTGAAGGTGTATCATTGTACTCGCTATTTTCAACGATTCCAAACTTAATCGGACCATTAGTTGCCGTAGGTATTTGGAATGCAAATAATATTTCACTATTTGCAATTGTCATTATCTTTATCGCATTAACAACAACATTCTTTGGCTATCGCGTGACCTTTGCTGAACAGGAACCCGATACGTCAGATAAGATTGAAAAAATGCCGTTTAACGCTGTAACTGTTTTTGCGCAATTTTTCAAAAATAAAGAGTTGTTGAACAGTGGTATTATCATGATTGTTGCATCGATTGTATTTGGTGCAGTTAGTACATTTGTACCGTTATACACAGTGAGTTTAGGATTCGCGAATGCGGGAATCTTTTTGACAATACAGGCCATCGCAGTTGTTGCGGCAAGGTTTTACTTAAGGAAATACATTCCGTCAGATGGTATGTGGCATCCTAAATATATGGTATCTGTACTATCATTATTAGTGATCGCGTCATTTATAGTGGCATTTGGTCCGCAAGTAGGTGCAATTATTTTCTATGGCAGTGCAATATTAATAGGAATGACACAAGCAATGGTGTATCCAACATTAACATCATACTTAAGTTTCGTCTTACCAAAAGTAGGTCGTAATATGTTGTTAGGTTTATTTATTGCCTGTGCAGACTTAGGTATATCGTTAGGTGGCGCATTGATGGGACCTATTTCCGATTTAGTAGGATTTAAATGGATGTATCTAATTTGTGGTATGTTAGTCATTGTAATAATGATTATGAGTTTATTGAAAAAACCAACACCACGCCCAGCAAATAGTCTTTAATGAAGTGAATTAAAGCATCTTAAGTTAATAAATATTTAAATTTTAAAAGGTATATTGAGCATGGCGATTCATGTGCTTCATGCTAGGACATGAAACATTCTATATGGCTCGTTTTTAGAACGACAGTATATCTAAATAAAGCACGCTTAAAAGTGAGTTGTAATACTGACTTTTAAGTGTGCTTTTTGATGTGTATGGATAATGGATAATGGATAATATTCTGAAAAATTTTACATGAAAATATGCAAAACGAGTATAACTGCTAATTGATAGAAATAGCTCACCATAAAATTACGGTTTGATTTTAAATATAAGTAAGTCGCACTACTAGCTAGTATCAATGCTGGAATGAATTCCCACCATGTATTAATGTATGGATAATAGTATAGTGTTTCAAGGATAACGGATAATACTATTGTAATCTTTAAAGGTATTAATCTGCTTAATTCTTGAATTAAAATATGACGGAAAATAAGTTGACAAATTAAAGTATTTAATATAATGGTTAACCACAACATTACTATTAAACTGATGGAACCATAATCTCTAATGAGCGGGTAAATGTCAAAGACAGTAAAGGCATCTACATTTAGTGCGAAAATATCGAAATAATTTAAAAGTAAAAAGAGTACGGCACTTAGTGTAAATGATATAAGAATATGCCATTTATATTTGGTGCTGGCAATGATTTGCGTACGTATCATCGGAACAAATGCATCTTCATGCATCCGACGAAAAATAGCTAGTGAAATAATAACTGCGAGTAAATAGCTAATGTTCATTGAAATAGGAAAAGAGAAACCCCATGGGGCTTGTTGAGTGAATACAGCTACTAACCCAAAAGTTAAAAAGACGATAATGATTGGCAAGATGTTAACCAAAAATATATAAAGGAAAATAAATCCAATATCACGTTTGAAAAAACGCGATTGTTCAGTAGCGTATTCTTCTTCTATGTAATGTTTATTTGTATTTGACATAGTATACCTCTTAAATAGTTGTATTATATAGATACTTTAGCACATATTACTTTGTATTGTATGTTTTATACATTAAAATTTAAAATGAAAAACATATCATAAAATTGTTTTATAAAATGAAGCGCTTCCATTGTGTTTTGTTTTGTAAGGTGTATCATAAATATTGAATTGAAATTTTGGGGGGAGGTATTGTAATGACGTTTCTTACAGTCATGCAATTTATAGTTAACATTATCGTTGTAGGCTTCCTGCTTACGGTTATTGTTATCGGGCTTATTTGGTTAATTAAAGATAAAAGACAATCACAACATAGTGTATTAAGGAATTATCCTTTACTAGCACGTATTAGATATATTTCAGAAAAAATGGGACCGGAATTACGTCAGTATTTATTTTCTGGGGATAATGAAGGGAAACCTTTTTCACGTAATGATTATAAAAATATCGTTTTGGCTGGAAAATATAACTCTCGTATGACCAGCTTCGGTACTACTAAAGATTATCAAGACGGCTTTTACATACAGAACACAATGTTTCCGATGCAACGTAATGAGATTTCAGTAGATAATACAACATTGTTATCAACATTCATTTATAAAATCGCGAATGAGCGTTTATTTAGTCGTGAAGAATATCGTGTACCGACAAAGATTGATCCGTATTACTTAAGTGATGACCATGCAATAAAATTAGGTGAACATTTAAAACATCCATTTATTTTAAAACGTATCGTAGGACAATCTGGTATGAGTTATGGCGCTTTAGGAAAAAATGCCATTACAGCTTTATCTAAAGGTCTAGCTAAAGCGGGCACTTGGATGAATACAGGTGAAGGTGGCTTATCAGAATATCATTTAAAAGGTAATGGGGATATCATTTTCCAAATTGGTCCCGGTTTATTTGGTGTTCGTGATAAAGAAGGTAATTTTAGTGAAGGTTTATTTAAATAGGTTGCACAGTTATCTAATGTACGCGCATTTGAGCTGAAGTTGGCACAAGGTGCTAAGACTCGTGGTGGTCATATGGAAGCTGAAAAGGTAAACGAAGAAATTGCTAAAATCCGAAATGTGGAACCTTATAAAACAATCAATTCACCTAACCGTTACGAATTTATTCATAATGCTGAAGATTTGATTCGTTTCGTCGATCAGTTGCAGCAATTAGGTCAAAAACCAGTAGGATTCAAAATTGTAGTAAGCAAAGTTTCAGAAATTGAAACACTTGTACGTACGATGGTGGAACTAGATAAGTATCCAAGCTTTATTACGATTGATGGTGGTGAAGGTGGTACTGGTGCAACATTCCAAGAATTACAAGATGGTGTTGGCTTACCGCTATTTACAGCTCTACCTATTGTGTCTGGCATGTTAGAAAAATATGGTATTCGAGATAAAGTGAAATTGGCGGCATCTGGTAAGTTAGTGACACCAGATAAAATTGCGATTGCATTAGGTTTAGGTGCAGATTTTGTAAATATCGCACGTGGCATGATGATTAGTGTCGGTTGTATTATGAGTCAACAATGCCATATGAATACATGTCCTGTAGGTGTTGCAACGACAGATGCGAAGAAAGAAAAAGCATTGATTGTTGGAGAAAAGCAATATCGTGTCACAAACTATGTAACAAGTTTGCATGAAGGCTTATTCAATATTGCAGCAGCTGTTGGCGTATCCAGTCCTACAGAAATTACTGCTGATCATATTGTATATCGAAAAGTCGATGGTGAGTTACAAACGATACATGATTATAAATTAAAACTCATTAGTTAACTTAATTATTTCGGGAAATTGAAAGCAGCGGATTTTAGCGTTACTGCAAATAATTTTATATTAGTAGTGGATGCTGGTCACACAAGAACTTCAAATATTAAAGCCCTCAGAATATGAATTAAGGTTTGTAACCTTAGTCTTATCTGAGGGCATTTTTAAGTTATAAACTATTTGTCGTCCATTTTATCTTTTTCTTTTAAACCTCTGTGCTTTAATTGCTTTTCAAGTTTTTCAAAACTAATATCTTTATTTTCTTTAGTCGAAACACCAAGACGTTTATTTAATTTTTTCATGTCAACTTCTGTGTAATCTATGTCTAAGTGTTCAATTGCTTTTTTATCTTTATAGTCTACTTTGTATTTTACGCCTTTAAGGTCTTTGAAAATACTTTCAGATTTGGCGAATAACTTTTTGGCTTCGTCTTTATCCATACCTAGATCGTCATATTTAATTGTGTTGATTGTAGACTGTTTTAAAACTTTATCATCTTTATATGTGATAGAAGTTAGTACATGTTTACCACTAACATCACCTTCATATGTTTTGGTTTGTTCTTTACCACAAGCTGATAATGCAATGATACAAACTAATGCTACTACAATTAATGAACATAATTTTTTCAAAGTCAGTCGCCTTCTTTCGATATTTGTATTATAAAGAAATTATAACATTTACTAAAAAATGATGTTATTCAAAAATTTAAATTTTGTCATTTTTTTTGAAGATATGAGTTTTTTTAAGCGGATTCCTCACAAAATTTTAAAAATATTTAAGCCTGAAAATGATAAAGCGGTAGGGAACGTAGTGTGTTCCACTGCTGATTTCTTTTTGAGCATTATAGGCGGTATGTTGGAAGAAAAGAACAAAAGCTTGTGTACGATAGCATATAGAGACTAAGATTACGACGGATGTGTCGGTGATATTGACGTACTTAAATACGTACGCCATAATTAGCGTAACAGAAGACAAAGGAGGATTTATATGATTATCACTAGCCCTACAGAAGCGAGAAAAGATTTTTATCAATTACTAAAAAATGTTAATAATAATCACGAACCAATTTATATTAGTGGTAATAATGCCGAAAATAATGCTGTGATTATAGGTTTAGAAGATTGGAAAAGTATACAAGAGACAATGTATCTTGTATCTACTGGTACAATGGACAAAGTAAGAGAAAGAGAAAAAGATAATAGTGGTACAACAAATATAGATGATATTGATTGGGATAATCTTTAATGAGCAATTACACGGTTAAGATTAAAAATTCGGCGAAGTTAGATTTAAAGAAGACATTTATAGAAATTGTTGAGACTTTAAAAAATAATCCTTATAAAATAACACAATCCTTTGAAAAATTAGAACCTAAATATTTAGAGCGATATTCAAGAAGAATTAACCTTCAGCACAGGGTCGTCTATACCATAGATGATCGAAATAAAGTAGTATTAATACTATCGGCATGGTCACATTATGATTAATGAATATTCAATATCTGAATAACTTTAATGATAAGTTAATTAAAGAAACTAGTATTTAAGTGTAGGGGAAATTGCGACGTTAATGCGTTGTTATCTCTACACTTTTTAATTTTATAATAGCGCAAGACTAAACAGATTGAAATTAATAACAATAAAAGAATAACGTATTATAATAAGGAATTTTAAATTGTGACTTTTTCGGAATATTAAATTTTAGAAATATGAGTTTTTTTAAGCGGATTCCTCACAAAATTTTAAAAATATTTAAGCCTGAAAAATGATAAAGCGGTAGGGAACGTTTTTATGAAAGTTAGTGATACAATAGTTTTAAGTTGAAATACAGGAGGATGAATAACATGAATCAGTCAGTCAAATTACTTAAACATTTAACAGATGTAAACGGCATTGCTGGTTATGAAATGCAAGTTAAAGAAGCAATGCGTAACTATATAGAGCCTGTCAGTGATCAAATTATTGAAGATAACTTGGGTGGCATTTTTGGAAAGAAAAATGCTGAGAATGGTCAATACTCAATTATGATTTCTGGTCATATGGATGAAGTTGGTTTTATGGTAACAAAGATTGATAAACATGGTTTTATTTCATTTACGCCAGTTGGTGGATGGTGGAATCAAGTCATGCTATCTCAAAAAGTAACGATTACAACAGATTCGGGCAAAGAAATTAGAGGTATCATCGGTTCTAAACCGCCACATGTCTTAACGCCTGAAGAACGTAAAAAGCCAATGGAAATCAAAAATATGTTTATAGATATTGGTGTTAGTAGCAAGGAAGAAGCTGAAGAAGCTGGCGTTGAAGTAGGCAATATGGTAACGCCATATAGTGAATTTGAAGTGCTTGCAAATGATAAATATTTAACTGCGAAAGCATTTGATAATCGCTATGGCTGTGCATTAGCTGTTGAGGTATTAAAACGTTTAAAAGATGAAAATATTGGCATTAACTTATACAGTGGTGCCACAGTGCAAGAAGAAGTTGGTTTGCGTGGTGCGAAAGTGGCAGCGAATACAATTAAACCAGATTTGGCGATAGCTGTCGATGTAGGTATTGCTTATGATACCCCAGGTATGTCAGGTCAAACGAGCGATAGTAAACTAGGCGATGGTCCAGTTGTCATTATGATGGATGCTACAAGTATTGCTCACCAAGGTTTGCGTAAGCATATTAAAGATGTAGCTAAGGAACATAACATCGAAGTACAATGGGATACGACACTAGGTGGAGGTACAGATGCGGGAAGTATTCATGTCGCAAATGAAGGTATTCCAACGATGACAATCGGTGTTACGCTGCGATACATGCATTCTAATGTTTCAGTGCTCAATGTAGATGATTATGAAAATTCTATCCGTCTTGTTACTGAAATTGTCCGTTCATTGAATGATGAAAGTTATAAAAATATCATGTGGTAATCAAATCCATAAATAATAAAGAATCCTTTTAATATGGTAGGTTGTTAAACAATTGTCTAACTTTAATTCTTAGTCATTAGACAGTATCCATGTTAATAGGATTTTTTGTTTTTAATTTAAATGCTGAAAATCAATTATGCCTAAATTTTGATATTACAAGAAAATGATTTTTTCTTAAATGTAATTGCACTAAAAACCAAAAAAACGGGAATAATATACCTGATATATTACATGAGGAGCGGTGCAAATGTTGTTAGAAATTAAAGATTTAGTGTATAAAGCGAGCGATAGAATCATACTAGATCATATCAGTCTAAAAGTAGATAAAGGCGAGAGCATTGCCATTATAGGTCCATCAGGTAGTGGTAAAAGTACATTTCAAAAGCAAATATGTAATTTGATTAGTCCAACTAGTGGAGAACTTTATTTTAAAGGTAAACCCTATAATGATTATGACCCGGAAGAATTGCGTCAACGAATCAGTTATTTGATGCAGCAAAGTGACTTGTTTGGTGAAACGATTGAAGATAACATGATATTCCCATCACTTGCACGTAATGATAAATTTGATAGAAAACGTGCAAAGCAATTAATTAAAGATGTCGGTTTGGGACATTATCAATTAAGTTCGGAAGTGGAAAATATGTCGGGTGGTGAGCGGCAAAGAATTGCTATAGCGCGCCAACTGATGTATACACCGGATATTCTTTTATTAGATGAATCGACCAGTGCATTAGACGTTCATAATAAAGAAAAGATAGAAAATATCATTTTTAAGTTAGTGGAACAGGATGTTGCTATCATGTGGATTACCCATAGTGATGATCAAAGTATGAGACATTTTCAAAAGCGCATAACGATTGTTGATGGCAAAATTTCTAAGGTTGAGGAGTTGAATCAACATGAGTAACACGGCACTTGGATTGACGGCATTGCTTTTAGTCATTCCGATTATCATTTCATATAAAGAAGGTTTACATATTATTAAAGATTTAATTGTTGCGACATTACGCGCAGTTGTGCAATTAATCATTTTGGGATTTTTGCTGCATTATATTTTTAAAATAAACGATAAATGGCTGCTTATTTTATGTGTATTGGTCATTATTATTAATGCATCATGGAATACAATTAGTCGAGCATCACCAGTGATGCATCATGTGTTTTGGATATCATTTCTAGCTATCTTCATTGGAACGGCATTACCGCTTGCAGGTACTATTGCGACAGGGGCCATTCAATTTACAGCCAATGAAGTTATACCTATTGGCGGCATGCTTGCTAATAATGGCTTGATTGCAATTAATTTAGCTTACCAGAATTTAGATCGTGCATTCGTACAAGATGGTACTAATATTGAATCTAAATTATCACTTGCAGCTACACCTAAATTGGCTTCTAAAGGTGCAATACGTGAAAGTATTCGTTTAGCTATAGTGCCAACAATTGATTCGGTTAAAACATATGGGCTTGTGTCGATTCCTGGTATGATGACAGGCTTAATTATTGGTGGCGTACCACCTTTACAAGCGATTAAATTTCAATTGTTAGTCGTGTTTATTCATACAACTGCGACCATTATGTCTGCTTTGATTGCGACATATTTAAGCTATGGTCAATTTTTCAATGCAAGACATCAATTAGTAGCACGAAATACTGATGTTAAGAGTGAATCATGATAGATTTTACTGCATCAGATTTAGGCATTAGTTTTAATTGGAAATGAAGTGACGCGCACATATAGTATCGCTATTCATTAACACAGCGAAAATATTCATAAAGGCACGCATACTTTGTAGTCAGTTATCTGTTCTGACATATAAAGCGTGCGTGCTTTTTTGGAGACATTGTTGAAACTGAAGTAATTATACATAATTATTAAATGACATACTTGTGTTAATTTTTCAAATACTGAAAAACAATTTCAATAATTTTCCAATTAAGCACAGAAAATTAAAGCAAAATATTATATAATAGAACGGTTATATATAAAATTGTGTTGCACACATTTTTTAATAAATCGTTATTCTAAGGGAAATGAATATCGGAAATTTTGTTTGAAAGGAGTTTTAAAATGTCAATCATGCGACTATTTACATTCATTTTAAGTATTTTTATCGTAGGAATGGTTGAAATGATGGTTGCAGGAATTATGAACTTGATGAGTCAGGACTTACATGTATCAGAAGCTGTCGTTGGTCAATTAGTGACAATGTACGCTTTAACATTTGCGATATGTGGACCTATTCTGGTTAAATTAACGAACCGTTTTTCATCAAGGCCTGTATTATTATGGACATTACTTATATTTATCATTGGTAATGGCATTATTGCTGTAGCGCCAAATTTTTCAATATTAGTAGTTGGTAGAATTATCTCATCTGCAGCAGCAGCACTAATTATCGTAAAAGTATTAGCTATTACAGCGATGTTATCAGCACCTAAAAATCGTGGCAAAATGATTGGACTTGTCTATACAGGGTTTAGTGGGGCCAATGTTTTTGGTGTACCAATTGGAACGGTTATCGGCGATTTAGTAGGTTGGCGCTATACATTTCTATTCTTAATTATTGTGAGTATTATTGTTGGCTTCTTGATGATGATCTATTTACCGAAGGATCAGGAAATACAACGAGGCCCTGTGAATCATGAGGCACCATCTCATGAAAATCATGTTACTTCGAAAATATTAAGACCTGCTGAAGTAGCAAAATATTTAATTATTACGTTTTTAGTATTGATTGCAAACTCAGTGACATTCGTCTTTATAAATCCACTTATTCTATCTAATGGTCATGATATGTCATTCGTTTCATTAGCACTTCTAGTAAATGGAATCGCTGGCGTTATTGGAACATCATTGGGTGGTATATTCTCCGATAAAATTACAAGTAAGCGTTGGTTAATGATTTCTGTTTCTATTTTTATCGTCATGATGTTACTTATGAATTTAATCTTACCTGGTTCAGGTCTATTGTTAGCAGGACTATTTATTTGGAATATCATGCAATGGAGTACTAATCCAGCAGTGCAAAGCGGTGTGATTCAACATGTTGAAGGCGACACAAGCCAAGTAATGAGTTGGAACATGTCTAGTTTAAACGCTGGTATTGGTGTTGGCGGCATTATTGGAGGCTTGGTCATGACACATGTTTCTGTTCAAGCTATCACGTATACGAGTGCCATCATTGGCGCATTAGGATTAATCGTTGTTTTCACATTGAAAAATAATCATTATGCTAAAACATTTAAATCATCATAATTCTCATATGAAAAGCACGCCTGCTATCAAATTCAGGTGTGCTTTTTTAGATGCGATAACGTTATTGATATGTGCGATAATAGCGACGTTCATTATGATACATCGGCCAAGGCATTTTACCGCTTTTAGCAAAATTAGCTAAATCATTTTGCATTTGTCGACTTAAAAATTTAAGGTGAGCAGTTGTTGGATATTGATGTGCTGCTAATATTTGTAAGTTTCCGAACCAAAATACCATATCTAGAATATGGTAAGCACTGCGATAGTGTGCGCTAGAAGTATCATGCCATGCAAATTCAGCAAGCCATAGTTGTGCGTTTGAATCTTGTATATTAAGTTGTTGTAAAAATTGCTTCATCGGCTGTTTGAAATAACAATGTGTAATCGCTAAAGATTGTTGCTTCGCAGTCTGAACATCTTCGTATTTTAAAGGAATATCATTTAATTCCATAATGTCGATAAAGCGTTGCGGCGATAATTTTTTCTGTTCACTAGTAATATAAATATCGCCTTCATCTTTTGTATAACACGCAAAAATTGGTTTCGTTGTTGGGTAATTATTTTGTATATAATCTGTTTTAATAGGCGCATATATTAAATCAAGCCCTTTAGAAGGTCCTCGAGATTGTTTTAGCTTCGCCATTAGCATAAGAATATCATCTGTCGATAATGACGTAACATCATCTGTATCTAAATAATCGCGCATCATTTTTTGGAAATGTTGTGCTTTATTGCGTGCACTCTCAAGGGTGTCTAATCGTAGTGCGCCACTTAGCAAAACGACTTTATGGAAGTATGGCTCAATGTCAGTTATTTTAAGTAAAGTCAAAATGCTCATACTGCCTGCAGACTGACCCATTAAAGTAATGTTATTAGCGTCGCCACCGAAGGATTCAATAAATTGATGCACCCATTTTATGATATTGATTTGATCTGAAAGGCCATTATTGGAATGAAAATCTTTATTAAAATATGACCAGTCTAAATATCCTAATGCGCCTAAACGATAATTGCATGTAATAACGATAATGTCGTTATTTTGTACTAAATGTGCCGGTTGATAGAGTTCGGCTGTACCATGACCATTTTCAAAACTACCACCATAAAAATAAATGATGACAGGTTTCTTCGTCTGATCATTATGTTGTTTCCAAATATTTAGATATAAACAGTCTTCATGTTCAGTAAAAGTTGTAGATTGTGAGGAGAAAAAATCTTCTAATTTGTTGTCTGGTTGCGGTGGGATGGGTTGTATTTCAGTTGCATCAATTGGCTCTGACCATTGTGTTTTTAACGTAGAATGTTTAAAGCGATTATCATGAACTGGTGGTTCTGCATAAGGAATGCCTAAGAAGATATCTAAACCATCTTGTGTAATACCATGAATTTGACCACCTGTAGTATTAATCTTCATATTTATTAACCTCCTTTATCATCCCCAATTTAATCATACCACGGTCTATAGATGATAGGTGACAAGTATAACAAGACAATTTTGTGACTGAATCAGACTAGCTTGATATCTGTTTTAACTCAAACCATTTTCAGCATTATATGATGTACTTCTACGGGAGTGGGACAGAAATGATAAAGAGCCACTAATGATTTATTATGTAGTGGTTCTTATACATTAGCCACAGCTAATGTGTACTTAAAAATAGGAATACATGAGTAAAACTCATGCATAAGAAATACTAATTTCTATAGAAAAAGTATTTCTTTATCGTCGTCCCACCCCAACTTACATTGTCTGTAGAATTTCTTTTTGAAATTCTCTGTGTTGGGGCCCCTGACTAGAATTGAAAAAAGCTTGTTACAAGCGCATTTTCGTTCAGTCAACTACTGCCAATATAACATCGTAGAGCATAGAACATTGATTTATGTCCCAGCCTGCTCATCATCTTGTTATGTTATTTATAACCCATTTTCAAAATAAAAAACCAACCAAGATGTTGAAATCAATGGTTGGTTAATGTGTGTGTTGAAATCATATATGGCACTGCATTTTAAAATATTTAATGAGATGACTTTGATTCATTATTTAGTGATTCGCGCATCTTCGTATTGATTCGTGTTGCGCGACGGAAATAGACGCTTTCAAATGAACTCGTTGTACCGATGTAATAGAATATAAGCGCCACAATAATAATAACGATAAAGTCAAATGGATAGTGAATCATATTTAAGCATTTAAATTCTTTGCTTCCTATAAATGACAGTATTGATAGCACGATTAAATATACAATAATCCATAAGCTACCACCAATTTGTTTCTTTGTATTACGCCAATTCATACGATATTCATAGAAGAAGTAGATTGGTAATCCAAGTATAATGATTAAAATAACTTCAGCCGTTGTTGGCCACATTGCCCAATATATGGCTAATGAAGCTAATACAAATGATAATGGTGCCATTACTTTTAAAATTTTTGCTCTAAATGGACGAGTCATTGTTGGTCCCATTTTTCTTAATGCAATCACTGTCGTTGGGCCAGTTAAATAGGCTACTAAAGTTGCAGTAGAAATAACTGCTGCTAGCGTACCCCAATCTCTAAATAATGTAACCATAATCATACTAATGATGGCATTAAAGATGATTGCTACACGTGGGATATGATATTTTTCATTCATCTTCCCAAGAAATTTAGGGATATGTCCATTTTTCTCCATTGCTCGTAAAACTCGACCTGTAACGGCGACAAATGACACGCCAGTACCGAATGGTGATACAAAAGCTTCAATATATAGTAAAATTGCGAGCCAATTAATTCCTAATAAGATAGCTAAATCAGCAAATGGTGAATTGAAGTTGATGCCATTCCATCCACTATGTTGTAACATTGATTGAGGCATAGAAGTGATAAACGTACTTTGTAAAATGATGTACAACACTGCACTGATTGACAGTGAAATAGCGATGCCTCTTGCGATATTTTTTTCAGGATTTTTAATTTCTGAACCCATATTAATAATTGTCTGGAATGAATTGAATGAAAAAATAATCCCTGATGCTGTTGTTGCAGCAAAAATCGGTGCACTTCCGTAAGGCATAAATGTGCTTGCCGAATGGCCATAATTTGAAGTGTCGAATCCTGATAACATCAACATGATGATGGTTAACATGGGTACGCCTAATTTAAATACAGAAATTAAACTCGTAAATGATGTTAAAAGTTTTACGGACCAATAGTTTAATAATGAAAAAATAACAATGATGAGATATACAGCTAGCAATCCGTATGTGCTAATAGAGCCATTTTCCATTAAATATCTCATTGGTTTCGCCCAATGCCACGGCCAAGAACTCATATATTGAACAGCTGACACAGCTTCGATAGGTATTATTGTCACCAAAGACACCCAATTCGCCCAAGCAGCAATAAAGCCTAATAATGAGCCATGTGTATACTGGGCATAGTTACTCATGCCACCTGATTGAGGAAACATTGTGCCGATTTCAATGTAGTTATAGGCAATGGTTCCAATGACTAGGAATCCAAGAACCCATGATATGATTGCTGCTGGTCCAGCTATTGATGATGCTTCCCACGCACCAAATAGCCAACCAGATCCTATTAAAGAGCCTAACCCTAATAAGACTAATTGGGATAGATTGATTTTGTCGTTGTGCAATTGCTTGTCTTTATTCATAAATACTCCTTCGTTATTGCCAAAAATACAAAAAATAATATGCGACAATTATACGCTTATTATAATAATAGTCAAATGCATTTTTTGTAAGAACGCAAAAGCATTTGTAAAATTAGTTTTTTATAAAATTAGGATATATAATACAATGTGTATTGAAAAACAAAATGGAAGTGATGACTATGAGTGAGAAACAATCAAATGAACAAGTTGAAGCATTTTTAAATAAAGAGAGTCAATGGCAAGAAGAATATAAATATTTGAGAGCGTTAATCTTTAATGAAACAGAATTAGAGGAAGCGTATAAATGGATGCATCCTTGTTACACGTTGAATAATAAAAATGTAGTACTTATCCATGGCTTCAAAAATTATGTTGCACTATTATTTCATAAAGGTGCCATTTTGGAGGATAAATATCATACACTCATTCAACAGACTGAAAAGGTGCAAGCAGCTCGTCAGTTACGATTTGAAAATTTAACAGAGATTCAAGCACGTAGCGAAGAAATTAAATATTATCTAGCTGAAGCAATTAAAGCTGAAAAAGCTGGTAAAAAAGTTGAAATGAAGAAAACAGAGGAATATGTTATTCCTAAAGAGTTAGAAGCTAAGTTCGAAGAAATGCCACAGCTAGAGTCGTCATTTTATAAATTAACGCCAGGCAGACAACATCAATATATATATCATATTGGGCAAGCTAAACGCAGTGAAACAAGACAAAAGCGTGTTGAAAAGTATATTAACCAAATACTAGAAGGTAAAGGGATGCATGATAAGTAATTAATGAGTAAAAGCATACCGGTTATACAACAACATACAAGATGACACGAAACAACCAATGGCTCATGCTGTTGGTTGTTTTTTAGGTGTGCATGTCACGGGCAACACTTTGACGGTGGAATTCCGTTACAGACTTGGGAGTAGGAACTGTTAGCAAAAGGCAAGGGTGTCTACAATGAATGATGAAGATATTAAAATATAAGGATGACTTTGTGAGTGGCGGATGGGCGTTTGTCCGCCTGTAACAATGGATGCGTGTGCATTATTACAAAAATTCGACTTTTGCAATAATATTTCACATTTTTGACACTTTTTTTGCTATAAAACAACCAATTGAGCGACAATAAATTCGCTTTTAAAAAATATGAGTTATCTATTTAGTTGCCAAAGATAAAATAATAATGTTTAATAACATCATATAGAGTATGTTAGTTTTAAATGTCGAATATACGAATGTGCAAACAAAGTAATCGGTAGAAATTCAACATACATAGCGCCGTTTACTGTTAAGTATTCACATTACAGATGAAAAATATAAAATTCTACATAATCAAGACCATGATGTGTACTTGTTTAACTTATGACTCTATTTGTTTAACAATTGCGATGATGGTCTTTTTATTTTATGCGTATCATTCGTCATATTTTTTATGAGGAAGGAGAAATGATTATGTTAAGTATTAAGCATTTAACGAAAATTTATTCTGGTAATAAAAAGGCAGTAGATGACATCTCTTTAGATATTCAATCTGGGGAATTTATCGCATTTATTGGGACCAGTGGAAGTGGTAAAACAACTGCTTTAAGAATGATAAACCGTATGATTGAAGCGACAGAAGGACAAATTGAAATTGATGGTAAAGATGTTCGGAGTATGAATCCTGTCGAATTACGTAGAAATATTGGTTATGTTATTCAACAAATTGGGTTAATGCCTCATATGACGATTAAAGAGAATATTGTATTGGTACCCAAATTGTTGAAATGGACTAAAGAAGAAAAGGATAAACGTGCAAAGGAATTAATTAAACTTGTGGATTTACCGGAGTCATTTTTAGAGCGTTATCCAGCAGAACTATCAGGTGGGCAACAACAACGTATCGGTGTCGTAAGAGCACTTGCGGCCGAACAAGATATTATTTTAATGGATGAACCTTTTGGTGCATTGGATCCTATTACGAGAGATACGTTACAAGATTTAGTTAAAACGTTACAACGAAAATTAGGCAAGACGTTTATCTTTGTAACACATGATATGGATGAAGCGATTAAATTAGCAGACAAAATTTGTATTATGTCAGAAGGTAAGGTGGTGCAATTTGATACACCAGACAATATTTTAAGACATCCCGCAAATGATTTTGTACGTGATTTTATAGGACAAAATAGACTGATTCAAGACCGTCCCAATGACAAGACTGTAGAAGGTGTAATGATTAAACCAATCACGATACAGGCAGAAGCAACACTGAATGACGCCGTTCATATTATGAGACAAAAACGTGTTGATACTATTTTTGTAGTAGATAGTAATAACCATTTACTAGGTTTCTTAGACATTGAAGATATAAATCAGGGTATACGTGGACACAAAAGTTTACGAGACACCATGCAACAACATATTTATACCGTTCAAATTGATTCTAAATTACAAGATTCTGTACGTACGATTTTAAAAAGAAACGTTAGGAATGTACCTGTCGTAGATGATAAGCAACGTTTAGTAGGACTGATTACGCGTGCCAATGTTGTTGACATTGTTTATGACACGATTTGGGGCGATAGTGAGGATACAGTGCAAGCAGAACATGTGGGGGAAGACACTGCGTCCTCAAAAGTGCATGAGCAACACACTACTAATGTCAAAGTACGTGACATAGGAGATGATAAATCATGATTGAGTTCCTACATGAACATGGTGGACAGTTGATGTCGAAAACACTGGAACATTTTTATATTTCTATAGTGGCATTATTACTTGCCATCATTGTTGCAGTACCTATAGGCATTTTATTATCAAAAACAAAGCGAACTGCCAATATTGTATTAACTGTGGCAGGTGTCTTACAAACTATTCCAACACTAGCTGTACTTGCTATTATGATACCGATTTTTGGTGTTGGTAAAACGCCTGCAATTGTAGCGCTATTTATTTATGTATTATTACCTATTTTAAATAACACGGTACTCGGTGTTCAAAATATTGATAGCAACATTAAAGAAGCTGGAAAAAGTATGGGAATGACACAATTTCAATTGATGAAGGATGTTGAATTGCCGTTAGCATTGCCGCTTATCATTGGTGGCATTCGTTTGTCATCTGTGTATGTAATTAGTTGGGCTACACTTGCAAGTTATGTAGGTGCGGGTGGATTAGGTGATTTCATTTTCAATGGTTTAAATTTATATGATCCACTGATGATTGTAACTGCAACGGTACTCGTTACTGCACTAGCATTAGGTGTTGATGCCTTATTAGCTTTAGTTGAAAAATGGGTAGTTCCCAAAGGCTTAAAAGTATCTGGATAATTAGGAGGCTAAGATAATGAAGAAAATTAAATATATACTTGTCGTGTTTGTCTTATCGCTTACCGTATTATCTGGATGTAGTTTGCCCGGACTAGGTAGTAAGAGCACGAAAAATGATGTCAAAATTACAGCATTATCAACAAGCGAATCGCAAATTATTTCACATATGTTACGGTTGTTAATAGAGCATGATACACATGGTAAGATAAAGCCAACATTAGTAAATAATTTAGGGTCAAGTACGATTCAACATAATGCCTTAATTAATGGGGATGCTAATATATCAGGTGTTAGATATAATGGCACAGATTTAACGGGAGCTTTGAAGGAAGCACCAATTAAAGATCCTAAGAAAGCAATGATAGCCACACAACAAGGATTTAAAAAGAAATTTGATCAAACGTTTTTTGATTCGTATGGTTTTGCGAATACGTATGCATTCATGGTAACGAAGGAAACTGCTAAAAAATATCATTTAGAGACAGTTTCAGATTTAGCAAAGCATAGTAAAGATTTACGTTTAGGTATGGATAGTTCATGGATGAATCGTAAAGGCGATGGCTATGAAGGATTTAAAAAAGAGTATGGTTTTGACTTTGGTACAGTGAGACCAATGCAAATAGGTCTAGTCTACGACGCATTAAACACAGAGAAGTTAGACGTTGCATTAGGTTATTCTACAGATGGTCGAATTGCCGCGTATGATTTGAAAGTACTTAAAGATGATAAACAATTTTTCCCACCTTATGCTGCGAGTGCTGTTGCAACAAATGAATTATTACGGCAACACCCAGAACTTAAAACGACGATTAATAAGTTGACAGGAAAGATTTCGACTTCAGAGATGCAACGCTTGAATTATGAAGCGGATGGTAAAGGTAAAGAACCTGCTGTCGTCGCAGAAGAATTTTTGAAAAAACACCACTATTTTGATAAACAGAAAGGTGGTCATAAGTAATGGAAGGTAATTTATTACAGCAATTATTCAATTATTATGTTACGAACTTTGGTTATCTATGGGATTTATTTTTCAAACACTTATTAATGTCTGTCTATGGTGTGCTGTTTGCAGCTTTAATTGGTATTCCATTGGGAATCTTGCTTGCAAGATACACAAAACTTTCTGGATTTGTAATTACAATTGCAAATATAATTCAAACAGTTCCAGTCATTGCAATGTTAGCTATTTTAATGTTAGTCATGGGCTTAGGTTCAGAAACAGTAGTTTTAACAGTGTTTTTATATGCGTTACTTCCAATTATAAAAAACACTTATACTGGTATAGCTAGTGTTGATGCGAATATTAAGGATGCTGGCAAAGGTATGGGAATGACACGCAATCAAGTGCTACGAATGATTGAATTACCGTTATCTGTTTCGGTTATTATCGGTGGCATTCGTATTGCCTTGGTTGTTGCGATAGGTGTTGTTGCCGTTGGATCATTTATAGGAGCACCTACGCTTGGTGACATTGTGATTCGTGGTACAAATGCGACGGATGGCACAACGTTTATTTTAGCAGGTGCGATTCCGATTGCTATCATTGCAATCGTCATTGATGTACTATTAAGATTTTTAGAAAAACGATTAGACCCAACAACACGACATCGTAAAAATCAATCTAATCATCGGCCGCAAAGTATTAATATGTAATAGTAGAAGATGTTTATAATTTAGCGATTTCGTTTCATGATTTATAAAAAATGAGGCTACTCAAGGAGCTCAAATAATCTTTGAGTAGCCTTTTTATAGGTTGTGTTTGTATGCGTTTACACTAAAATAGCAATTATTATCATGAAAGTTTTTGGATAAAAAGCGTTAATTATTGTAAAAATGCTAAAAAATGAGATGTTTTATTTATAATTTTCTGCAAATTTATGATATTGTTTCTTAATATATCATATTAAAAATTTGTTTTTCTTAAACATAGGAGGCTTATCTAATTCATGGACACATCAAAACAATTTAGAGGTGACAACCGATTGCTTTTGGGTATCGTTTTAGGGGTTATTACCTTTTGGCTATTCGCGCAGTCACTTGTTAATCTTGTTGTCCCATTACAATCAACATATAGTAGTGACGTTGGAACGATAAATATCGCTGTTAGCTTATCTGCCTTATTTGCTGGTTTGTTTATCGTAGGTGCTGGTGATGTTGCTGATAAATTTGGTCGCGTCAAAATTACTTATGTAGGATTGATATTAAATGTTGTAGGTTCATTACTCATCATCATTACACCTTTGCCAGCATTTTTAATTATAGGTAGAATAATTCAAGGTTTGTCTGCAGCATGTATTATGCCATCCACACTTGCTATTATTAACGAATATTATATTGGTACAAGAAGACAACGTGCCTTAAGCTATTGGTCTATTGGTTCTTGGGGTGGTAGTGGTATTTGTACGTTGTTTGGTGGCTTAATGGCTACATATATAGGTTGGCGTTCAATATTTGTTGTTTCAATTCTATTAACATTATTAGCAATGTACTTAATCAAACATGCACCTGAGACTAAAGCAGAACCAATCAAAGGTATGAAAGCAGAAGCTAAAAAGTTTGACGTTATTGGTTTAGTCATTTTAGTAGTGACGATGTTAAGTTTAAATGTAATCATCACACAGACGTCTCATTTTGGTTTAGTTTCACCGTTAATTCTAGGTTTAATTGTTGTGTTTATCTGTTCATTAGTTGGTTTTGTATATTACGAAAATAAAATAAAGCATCCACTTGTTGATTTTTCAATTTTTAAAAATAGAGGATACAGTGGTGCAACTATTTCAAACTTCTTATTAAATGGTGTAGCAGGTGGTGCACTTATCGTTATTAACACGTATTATCAACAACAATTAGGATTTAATTCTTCGCAAACGGGTTATATTTCATTAACGTATTTAATAGCAGTGTTGTCAATGATTCGTGTAGGTGAAAAGATTTTATCTCAACATGGTCCGAAGCGCCCACTATTACTAGGAAGTGGCTTTACAGTGATTGGGTTAATCTTATTGTCGTTAACATTTTTACCAGAAGTGTGGTATATCATATCTAGTATAGTTGGATATTTATTGTTTGGTACTGGTTTAGGATTATATGCTACACCATCAACTGATACAGCAGTTGCTAGTGCGCCAGATGATAAGTCGGGTGTTGCTTCAGGCGTATATAAAATGGCGTCATCATTAGGAAATGCATTTGGAGTAGCAGTATCTGGTACAGTTTATACTGTGTTAGCAGCTAATTTAAATTTGAACTTAGGTGGTTTCACAGGTATGATGTTTAATGCCTTGCTAGCAATTGTTGCATTTTTAGTCATTTTACTATTAGTTCCTAAAAATCAAACGAATTTGTAAAACCGAAATGAAAGCAAGTTATTATGTAGGGATTTTAAAGGAAATTTTGTGAAAGTAAGTTTATCATACACACTTAATGTTACGTATTGACGTTTAATGTTAGGTGTGTTCTTTTATAGACGATAAAAGCTGTGTGCATATTAAGCGAATGATTTTCAAATTGACGCTAATATGCGAAAGTAGTATTTTTAAAATGAACAACAACGATGAAGAGGGGTTTATAGGATGAAAATTGCAATTGCTGGATCGGGTGCATTAGGTAGTGGCTTTGGTGCCAAACTATTTCAAGCAGGATATGATGTCACACTTATTGACGGATATACATCTCATGTTGAAGCGGTTAAGCAACATGGATTAAATATAACGATTAATGGAGAGGCATTCGAGTTAAACATTCCGATGTATCATTTTAATGATCAACCGGACGAAAGCATTTACGATGTTGTCTTTCTATTTCCAAAGTCTATGCAATTAAAAGAAGTGATGGAAGATATGAAGCCACATATTGATAATGAAACGATCGTCGTATGTACGATGAATGGTCTGAAGCATGAAGAAGTCATTGCGCAGTATGTTGCTCAATCACAAATTGTCAGAGGTGTTACGACTTGGACGGCAGGTCTTGAAAGCCCTGGACACAGTCATTTACTTGGTAGTGGACCAGTTGAAATAGGTGAACTAGTGGATGAAGGTAAAGAAAATGTTATAAAAGTTGCTGATTTACTTAACGAAGCGGAATTGAATGGTGTCATTAGTAAAGATTTATACCAATCGATTTGGAAAAAGATTTGTGTTAATGGTACGGCAAATGCATTAAGCACAGTATTGGAGTGTAATATGGCATCACTGAATGAAAGTAGTTATGCGAAGTGTTTGATTTATAAATTAACGCAAGAAATAGTGTATGTAGCGACGATTGATAATGTTCATTTAAATGTTGATGAAGTATTTGAATATTTAGTTGATTTAAATGAAAAAGTTGGTGCGCATTATCCATCCATGTATCAAGATTTAATTGTTAATAATAGAAAAACTGAAATTGATTATATTAATGGCGCAGTTGCAACATTAGGTAAACAACGTCATATTGAAGCGCCAGTCAATCGCTTTATTACTGATTTAATTCATACTAAAGAAAGTCAGCGACATGCACAGGATTAATTAGTGTTTTTAGGTATGATTACAAGGAAATGACAATCACGTGATATTACGGTCATTATTAAGATTGAAATGTAATAAATAAAGAACAGCAGTAAGGTACTTTCAAATTGAAATGATCTTGGTGCTGTTTTTCTTGATTGATCTTCGTCATAATTCAGATTTGTCATAGGTCTACGACATACTATTAGCATTTACTAGACAGTTTTTACGACGACACTTTGAAAAATTTTGAGGCAAATCATTTGGAAGTCTCACGTGAATTTTGTAAACTCATCAAGCAAGTAATTATATTAAAAAGACAAATAGAGAAAAGGTGTTTATAATGAGTAAAATTTTTGTAACTGGTGCAACGGGCCTTATTGGCATTAAATTAGTTCAAAGACTAAAAGAAGAGGGGCATGAGGTTGCTGGTTTTACTACATCTGAGAATGGTCAACAAAAGCTAGCTGCGGTTAATGTAAAAGCATATATTGGTGATATATTAAAAGCTGATACCATTGATCAAGCGTTAGCAGATTTTAAACCAGAAATCATTATCAACCAAATTACGGATTTAAAAAATGTTGATATGGCAGCAAATACGAAAGTACGTATTGAAGGTTCTAAAAACTTAATTGATGCGGCGAAAAAGCATGATGTTAAGAAAGTAATTGCCCAAAGTATTGCCTTTATGTATGAACCTGGCGAAGGATTAGCAAATGAGGAAACTTCACTTGATTTTAACTCAACTGGTGATAGAAAAGTAACGGTTGATGGTGTGGTTGGTCTAGAAGAAACGGCTCGTATGGATGAATACGTTGTTTTACGTTTTGGCTGGTTATATGGCCCAGGTACTTGGTACGGAAAAGATGGCATGATTTATAATCAATTTATGGATGGTCAAGTGACACTTTCAGATGGCGTAACATCATTTGTGCATCTTGATGATGCAGTTGAAACATCTATTCAAGCTATTCATTTTGAAAATGGTATCTATAATGTAGCAGATGATGCACCTGTTAAAGGTTCTGAATTTGCAGAATGGTATAAAGAACAACTTGGTGTTGAACCAAATATTGATATTCAACCTGCGCAACCATTTGAACGTGGCGTAAGCAATGAGAAGTTTAAAGCGCAAGGTGGTACTCTGATTTATAAAACTTGGAAAGATGGCATGAATCCAATTAAATAATAATTTATCCGTTTAATATACAAAGAATAAAGACTTGGTCGAATCGTGGATGATATATTATCAAACGCACGGCTCGAACAAGTCTTTTTATTATGTCTTCGTTATCTTTGTATGAAGGAATAACAGAATTACAATTAATGTACTGAATAATGCAATTAATGTTGTGATTAGTGCTAATTTAATTTCTATTGGTAGCCAAGTCAGTACAAAAGACCAATTATTGCTACCGAGAATTAAATATGGTAATGCATAAAGCGCGAGCGCTAAAGCGATACATATACATAATGATAACCAACTCAATACAGCAATCCGTTTTGATCTACGCAAAAGAATTTGACCATGGCGCATTTGCCAAGCACGATAAGCTGAGAATATAAATGCTAATAAAATAAGTGTTGTCATCAAAACGGTAACAATATTGAATTGTCCTTTATAATGATTCAGCGTTGAAGCAACAGTAGTATAGTGTGTGTTGTTAACTATCTGTGTATTAAGATGCTCAACTAATTTGGGTACATATTCCGAATTTAGATTTGCAAGTACAACAATTCCATAATTTTGTTTTGGATTTAGTAAAATAAATGATGAAAAGTTATCGAGCGTTCCTGAATGAAACACTAAATGTTCATCATTATTGGTAAACCAGCCCGAAGCATATGCATTGGCATTAGGTTCACCAATTGTTGATGATAAATTTTTATGTGATTGTTGAACTAATGATTTGTATTTATCAGGTGGATTAAGTTGGAATTTTATCCAATGTTCCAAATCTTCAGTTGATGTCATCATATATGCTGATGGTGTATCCCAAAGGTTAAATTCAGGTTTAGAGACGACAGGTGTCGAACCTTGTAATTCATAGCCAATAGCATCATGTTTTGATTTGTAATTTGTTTGTTTAAATGTCGTGTGTTTCATTTGAAGTGGTTTAAGCCAATGGTCTGTTATATATTGCGTATATGATTGCTTTGTGACATTTTGGATGATTAAACCTAACAGATCATAATTCATATTTGAGTATTCAAATTCCTCGCCTGGCTTATGGTGAAGCTCATCTCCCATAATTGCACTTGCCACATCTGTTAATTGATTTCGCTTGCTTGTCACAGAATCTTCGCTTGTAATATCACTAGGTATACCACTTGTTTGAGCCAAAAGTTGCTTAATCGTAATAGTTTCATTTTGACCATTATAGTTCATTTTAAAATGAGGCACATGTTTGGATACGGCATCATTTAAGTTTAATCGACCTTCTTGAGCTAATTTTAAAATTGCAAGACCTGTGAAAGCTTTCGTATTAGAAGCAATTTCATACTTTGTTGTGGGAGAAGCTTTGACTTTTTTATCAACATCTTGATAACCATAACCTTTATTTAAAAAAACTTTGCCATTTTTTACTATTAAAATTGATGCTCCAGGAATGTGTCCCTTTTGTAAATCATGCTCGATAATTGTATCTATTTGTTGTTGCGAATCATTGGTTAACCGTGTCTTCGTATTGCTATTTAATGTTATATATATAGCAATTGAAATGGCGACTAAAATGATAATAGAAATGGATAGAAAATACAGTTTTTTAGTAGTCATAAACGTTCCTTTTTATATGTTAAATTTACTTAAGTGCCTAATGAGATTTATTTTATTATACCAGTTCTATTGAATAAATTAATTAAAGAGGTATATTTACCATTATTTTTGACACCTTATATGTTAATAGGTGTATAATTACATAAAAAATATTGATTAACTCTCTATACTTTTTGGAAAGATAGGCGTATAGTGATATCCATCAAAAACTATAAAAAGGAATAGGAGATTATGTTCAATCAATTTAAAAGACTTATTATAGGGCAACCTAAAAAAAACAGAGAACTAAAAGACGAAAAGATATCGAAGTTTAAAGGGTTAGCGATTCTTTCGTCGGATGCATTATCTTCAGTGGCTTACGGTCCCGAACAAATACTGATTACACTATCAGTAGTGGGTGCAGTTGCAACTTGGTATACTTTACCGATTGCAGGTGCTGTTCTGATCTTATTAGCTGCTTTAATTATGTCTTATAGGCAAATTATTTATGCATATCCTAAAGGTGGCGGCGCGTATATGGTGTCCAAGACCAATTTAGGAGAAAAATGGGGATTGCTTGCAGGAGGCTCATTATTAGTCGATTACATACTGACTGTCGCTGTTAGTATATCATCTGGTGCTGATGCATTTGTTGCTGCATTCCCAAGTTTATATGGGCATAAAGTACTGATTGCATGTTTACTTGTACTTTTTATTTTAATATTAAATTTACGTGGTTTAACTGAATCTGCCACCGTATTATCCTATCCAGTATATCTTTTCATTATAGGGTTAGTGATATTAATATTTATAGGTACTTTCCGTGTGGCGACAGGAGATATTCAACCACATATGCATGCATCAGTAGGAACTGCGGTTCCTGGAGTAACATTATTCTTGCTATTAAAAGCATTTTCATCAGGGGCTTCATCATTAACAGGTGTTGAAGCTATTTCAAATGCGGTAACCAATTTTAGAGAACCAAGTGCTAATAATGCTGTGAAAACGTTAATTGCTATGGGTTCAATTTTAGCGTTTTTATTAGTTGGTATCGTTGGTTTAGCATATGTTTATGGAATTATGCCACAAACGGAAACGACAGTTTTATCACAATTAGCTATGCAAATATTTGGTGATAATGCTGCCTTCTATTTTGTACAGGCAACGACCGTGATGATTTTGGTATTAGCAGCCAACACTGGATTTACAGCTTTTCCGATGTTAGCGGCTTCAATGTCTAAAGATAAATATATGCCTAGAATGTTTACTGTTAGAGGTGATCGCTTAGGCTACTCTAACTCAATTATTATTTTAGGTGTATTAGCCATTATTTTAATTATTGTATTTGATGGTATGACTGAAGATTTAATTCCATTGTATGCGGTTGGTGTATTCATTCCATTTACACTAGCACAATTCGGTATGGTTATTAAATGGATTCATGAACGTCCTAAGAATTGGTTAAGTAAGTTGTCTGTGAACTTACTAGGTGGTATCGTGACATTTATTGTTTTTATGATTTTACTCATAACTAAATTTAGCCAAGTATGGCCGATACTTATTTTCTTGCCGTTCGTGGTGATTTTCTTCTTGAAAATTAACAAACATTATCGAGATATCGCAGAACAATTACGTTCTGACATTGATGTTCTTAATGTGGACGTGGTAGATCGTAATTTAGCAATTGTGCCGATAACAAGTATTACAACAGCAGTTGATAAGTCTATTTATTACGCACAAATGCTTGCGAATAATGATGTCATAGCAGTACATGTATCATTTGGAGATGAAGATGAAAAAGCATTCCAAGAGAAATGGAAACGTCATTTCCCAGATGTAAGATTAGTTATTTTACACTCGGAATATCGCAGTATTATACGACCAATTTCACGTTTTATCGATAAGATTAATCGTAAAGCCAACGATCAAAACTATATGATTACAGTAATGATACCAGAATTTATTACTAAGAAACGTTGGCATAATTTGTTACACAATCAAACTAGTTTGCGTATGAAATTGTATTTAATTTATCAAAAGAATGTTAACGTATGTACAATTCCATTTAAACTTAAAAAATAGATTCTATAATCAAATCGGATTGATGAAAGGTTATTTACTTTTCATCAATCCGATTTTTTGATGTTGAATATAAAAAACCCGTACATATGAGATGATAATGACTTTGTCTCATATGTACGGGGGTGTTGTTATGTCTTGCTTAATGTTTGGACTGTAAAGACAAGACAATTTCGTTGTAATTGATATTTTCTCGAATTTGAGCTGCAACGATATTGTTGATTTTATTTTTGCGAATTAATTCATCTAAAAGATGACGTTGTAAGTACAATGCTTCCAATTTGTGGTTATGGAACATAGCTTGCGGTATGATTTGATTGCTGTTTTCTTGACGTTCTTTTCGACGTTGTGCACGCCACTTTAATGAGCGACTCATATCATAGTAATGATTAATGACTAAGCTAACTTCAAGTACATTTGTACTATTTTGTTCTTCTTTTAAGCGTAAAATAATATTGTGATTCACAATACGCATAATTTTTTGAACATCTTTGAATGAATTTTCAAATTCTTGCTTCTTAGATTCTTTGTTTAAGGCTTTGTAGTGCTTCATCGCTTTAAGTCTAAGCCATAACATCTTGAAGAAGTTTGCAAATTTTTCAACAAATGAAGCAGTACGGTGTGTCTCTGTTAATTCGACAATATTGCGGTAATTATTTATATCCTGATATGTTGCCTTACCTTTATCAATTAAACGCTCAAGTGTAGATGTTTCGATTACTTTTGCAATATCTTCTAAACGTTTGAGTTCTTTTGTATTTTGATTATCAGGTTCTGAATTTAATAAAAATAACAATTCTCCATAGTATTGGTTTAATACTGGGCGATAATTTGTATCGTTTTTGTCTTTTTTACTTTCGTTTTTAAAATGCTGGATCACTTTTTGAACAATGAAAATTTTGGCAGATTGATAAGTCATACCTTTAAAAGTAGTATCTTCGGCAGATGGTGTAATTAAAGGTAAAACAATTTGCGCTAAGATTAAACTAATTAATACCATGAAAGATGCAATAAACAATAAATCATTACGGTATTCGAATGCTTGTCCTTTTGTAATGATAAATGGTAATGTAAGTGCCATTGAAAGTGAAATTGTACCGTGAATACCACACATGGTCATAATAAATGCGTAACGCACTCGAGAAGGTGGTGTTTCATGTGAATCATGTTCCTCGTCTAGATAAGATTGTATATTTTTCGGGAAATAAAAATCTTTGTACCAGAAATAAACCCAAACAAATCGACATGCATAAATTGCAATAGCGATTAATATAGTGATCACTATTAAAAATGAAAAGTTGTCAGGCTCTGTTTGGAAAATATCTATGACTACAGTAGGAATCATAAAACCTAATACAACAAATACAAAACCATTTAAGGCATAACTAAATGTGTTCCAAATTTGATGGTAATTCATTTGTAGTTCCGTTTGTGCTCTAATTAAACGGTCGCGTTCTAAACCATGGATTAGACCTGCGATTACAACTGCAATGATACCTGAAGCATGAACTTCTTCTGCTAAAAAGTATACGACAAAAGGAGTTAATAATTGAATAAAAGTTAAGGTATTGTTATCTTTTAAACCTTTATTAGCGGTTAAGTCTATACGTATTCTAACGACAACGAATCCAATAATTGCACCAATAAGTACACCTAGTATTGTTGAAATGATAAATTGTTCAACAGCTTGGAATAATGAAAAGGTACCAGTTACTAATGCAGTAACAGCAATTTTAAATGAAATGATACCTGCTGCATCATTGAGTAAAGATTCACCTTCTAAAATCGTCATAGAACCTTTAGGTAATAATTTTCCGCGTGTAATAGCAGATACTGCTACTGCATCAGTAGGACATAAAATTGCTGCTATTGCAAAAGCGGCTGGCATTGGTAAGGCAGGCCAAATCCAATGTATAAAATAGCCAACACCGACTACAGTTGCAAACACTAGTGCCATTGACATTAATAGTATAGGTTTACGATATTCTAATAATTTTGTTCGAGAGACGTGGGTACCTTCCACAAAAAGTAGTGGCGCGATAACGGCAAACATAAATACTTCAGAATTGAATTGGAAATCAACTTGTATTGGAATAATGAAAATAACGACACCTAATGCAATTTGAATAAAGGCAGTAGGAATTTGTGGGAATCGATTATTGATAACCGAACTAATAATCACAGCAAAAATAAAAATTAAAAATGCTTCTAATAGTGCCATACAATACTCCTCAAAATTTTAATAGTTAATATTTTATCACTTTTAAGGCATAATGACATAGATATATTGATAAAATGAAGTTATTTTCAAAAAAACTCTAGTATCGGTTGAACTGATACTAGAGCGAGATGTTTAAATTATTGATTGTCATATCTGAAATGACCGCTGTCATTTTGTCGTTGTTCATACGCGAGCTTTTCAGCATTCGTTTTGTATTTTTTATAAAAGAAAAATAAAAATATAAACCAGAATGGCGAAATATAAATAGCTGCTCTTGTTTCGTCACTAAAGAATAATAAAATGAATACAAAGAAGAAGAACGCTAGAATAATGTAAGCAATAGGCTTACCACCAATCAACTTAAATTTACTGTTTTTATGTGCCTCAGGATGCTTTTTCAAATACATTAGATAAGCGACAATAATCATTGCCCAAACAACTAAAAACAACACAGTTGATAACGTTGTAACGTATATGAATAGTTGAATTGCATTAGGGAAAATGTAGTTTAACAAGGCTGCTATAAGTAATGCAATTGATGAAACTAACATTGATAAATAAGGCACGCCATGACTATTCGTTTTATTTAAAACTTTAGGACCTAACCCTTGTTGTGACAGTCCGAATAAGATACGACTATTCGAATAGATACCACTATTTGTAGCAGAGGCCGCGGCAGTTAGCACGACAAAGTTAACGACACCTGCTGCAAATGGTACGCCGATTAATGTAAAGAGTTTAACGAAAGGGCTACTATTTGGATCGATATCATTCCAAGGTATGACTGACATAATTACTAATAGACCACCGATATAGAATAATAAAATACGGATAGGTACATTATTAATTGCTTTCGGTAAGGTTTTTTCAGGATCTTTCGTTTCACCAGCAGTTACACCTATAAGTTCAATACCAATGAATGAATATACAGCAATTTGGAATGACATTAAGAAACCAAATGTTCCACCAGGGAACATGCCACCGTGACTGATTAAGTTTGTGAATGATGCATGTCCATAATGTGTTTTAAATGAGAAAAAGATTAATACAAGACCAACGATAACCATCGCAATAATTGTGACAACTTTAATAATAGAGAACCAAAACTCCAGTTCACCAAATAATCTGGCACCTAATAAGTTGAAGCTAATCAAGATTAAAACAATAAATAGCACGGTAATCCAATTTGGGACTTGTGGATACCAAAATGCAAAGTATTGTCCCATCGCAGTTAGGTCTGACATACTTGATACAATCCAACATAACCAGTAAGTCCAGCCAATGACAAAGCCACCAAAAGGGCCTAAATATTCATTTGCAATATCAACAAATGAATTAAATCTTGTATTGCTCAACAACAATTCGCCTAATGCGCGCATAAAAGCGAATAGTACAACCCCAATAATCATGTATGTGAATAACAGTGATGGACCAGTTAAAGATATTGTTTGACCTGATCCTAGGAATAACCCAGTTCCAATTGCGCCCCCAATTGCTATTAATTGGATGTGTCTGTTATTCAACTCTCTATGCAATTTTCTTGCCATAATTTTCCTCCTCAGGATAAAGCAAATAAAAAAGTTGTGTGTAAGCGTTTTCTTAATTATAAATACTAAAGAAATCCATTTAATAAAGCAATTATTTTTTTAAATATAAGAAAAAACATTTGATAGGTAAGGGTATGATAACTAAAACTTATCGATTTTTTGAAAAGATATAAGTTTTTATGCAAAAATATAAAATAATCATCTAAATGAAGCAGTTAACTATATATATTAGATAAGCTATGGCATAATAAATAACATTTTAATTTGAGTAAAGAAGGTAAGGGTATGAAGATAGGGACAATCGCCGATTTACATATTGATCGTCATAATAAAAAAACATCCGAAGATTACTTAGAGGCATTGGTTGAAATAGTTAAGTATAAGAAATTGGATATATTGTTGATTGCGGGGGATATCTCAAATCATTATCAATTGACGCACCAATTTATAACGCAATTGACAAAACAATTAGATATACCTGTGAAATTTGTTCCTGGAAACCATGATTTATGGGAAGTTGAAAGTATGACTACGCAAGACATTTGGAATAATTATAAGAGTATGTCACAGTGCTTGGTAGGAAAACCATTTATAGTAAATGAAGAATGGGCAATCATAGGACATACAGGTTGGTATGATTATAGCTTTGCAGCACAACGATTTTCATTAGATGAGTTACAAAGAGGAAAACATTATGGTGCGACTTGGCAAGATAAAGAACGAATATCTTGGGGTATATCAGATCAAAATTTATCTAAAATAGCGGCTGAACAAGTGAAGAAAGATATATTAGAAGTAGGAAATAGACGAGTGATTATAGTCACACATGTTGTGACGCACCCTGATTTCATTGTTCCTATGCCACATCGTATATTCGATTTTTATAATGCATTTATTGGGACAAGTGATTTCAATCCTTTGTATGCGATGTTCGATATACCATATAGTATTATGGGCCATGTTCATTTTCGTAAAAGTGTGATGGATGATGGCAGATGTTATCTCTGTCCGTGTCTAGGCTATCCAAGACAATGGCGTTCAGAAGATATTTACCAGGAAATAAATGAGACGATACAAATAATAGAAATTTAAAATGCGCAAACCTGACCCAGTTTGCGCATTTTATGTTTTACACACGTGAGTAATGTGTTTACTTACGTGTGTTTATTTTGTTGTTGATTTTCAATTGTATATGAATGTGGTTGCACATAAATGCACTTTCTTCCTGGTGAATTAAAGCTGTATTCCATTTTCTCTTTACGAATTTTAATAATTTGTTTGCGATTTGGAATGATGGCAGGTAAAACTAGGCCACGACGAATATGACTCCAAAGTGGATCGATATAATAGTAATAGTAATCATCGTACCCAATGAGTAACGTTACGTGAATATTTGAAACTTGTTTCGCTGGCTTGTTATCAAAGCGGAAAACACGTAGTAATGGTTTAGAACCAAGATTAGTATGGTATATTAACACAGGTTGACCTTGATCGATAATACCTTTAAGATCTTCTAAGGATTTACCAGTGCCGTCTACGATATTAGGATTGTATTTTTGTAAAAATGGTACATATGCTTCTGGAAATATCGTTTGATGATAATTGCCAAGCTTAATGAATAAGTGATGTCCAACATAACCTTTATGTGGATTGTTCGGATGTGTCGGCCAATGTCTCATAATTTCTGTAGCAGGGATATGTTGGTTGTTGTATTGCAACATCATGGCTGCGGAAACACCTTCACACCCCATGACCATAGGGATAGGAAATAGCTGACTGATAGGTTTAACTGGTAATATTTTTCGGTTCATAATATAGTCCTCGCATTGATTCAATAAATATTTAATATAATTATATAGCGTCAATGCAAAATGTCCTAAACATATGTTTTACATGAGTGAATAAAATTAATGGAGTGATAAAATGGAATATCAATTACAACAACTTGCGTCGTTAACGTTAGTAGGTATTAAAGAAACGTATGAAAATGGACGACAGGCTCAGCAACATATAGCCGGGTTTTGGCAAAGATGTTATCAAGAGGGAGTAATTGCGGATTTACAGTTAAAAAATAATGGTGATTTAGCCGGGATACTTGGCTTATGTATACCCGAATTAGACGGTAAGATGTCATATATGATTGCAGTTACCGGAGATAATAGTGCTGATATTGAAAAATATGATGTCATAACATTAGCAAGTTCAAAGTATATGGTATTTGAAGCACAGGGCGCAGTACCTAAAGCAGTTCAACAAAAAATGGAAGAGGTGCATCACTACATACATCAATATCAAGCAGATACGGTAAAATCAGCACCATTTTTTGAGTTGTATCAGGATGGTGATACTACAAGTGAAAAATATATTACAGAAATTTGGATGCCTGTTAAAGGGTGATTGAATAGAAATGTCCTTGATATGAAGGCGTAATTTTAGTTGAAGATTCGATCTCATAATTCATAAAGAAGAACCCTGACAAAGATAGATATCTTTGCTAGGGTTCTAATTATGTTGAAGTGTTATGCGACATGTTGCTTTTTAATCATTTTAAAGTAAATGATTTGTAGACTGACTAATAGAATGGCTGTAATGAAGATAATAATCATATATGGTGATGTATTAAATTCGCCTTTTAAGCCAACTAATGGTGCAACAGCGCCACCTAAGATAAATTGGAATAAGCCAAGTAAACTTGATGCGTTACCACTGCCACCTGTTCGTTCTTCCATAGCCATTGTGAAACCAAGCGGTCCAATTGACGTCACAGGACACACATTTAAGAAGAATGCGATGAGTAAGACCCAAAGTGGTAAATGGAATGTAAGTGTCAGGATAATTAAAGCAACACCTACCACTTGTATAATAGTTAAAATGATTAATAATATGTGGCGATGTAATTTTTCTACTAATAAAGCAACGACTTGACTGACAATGATTAAACCTACACCGTTAACAGCAAACATGATACTAAATTGTTGGGGTGTCATATTATACAATTTTTGAGTAATAAATGGCGATGCAGATGAATAACTAAATAGCATTACATAAGTTAAACCTTGTAATAGCATTGGAATAATAAACGCTGGTTTTTTCAATAGACTTCCAAAGTCTTTAATGACGCTACTAAAATTCACCTGCTTTAATTCATCTTTAGATGTTTTAGGTAATTGAGAAGCGACGCCAATTAAAATGATGAGTGCCACAATAGTTAAAATTGTGAAAATAGAACGCCATGTTGCTACGGATAAAGCTAATCCACCAGCTAATGGTGCAAGAATAGTGATGATGCCATTTACTACCATTAAAGATGCTAAAAATTTAGCGAGTGCGTTGCCACTAAATTTATCACCAGCAGAGGCTTTGGCAATCACGATGACGCCACCACCAGTTAAACCTTGAATAAATCGTAAAGTTAAGAATAATGGCAATTGATCAACAAACATAGACAAACCTGATACCAAAATGAAAATGATCAAAATGGATACAGCAATCCGTTTGCGACCAAAAGCATCGGATAAAGGTCCAAAGATAAATTGGCCTAGTGCAAGACCAATCATTGTGAATGATAATGTTAATTGAATTTCTGATGTAGTAGAACCAAAATCACCTTGCACTTTAGGTAATGATGGTACGTACATATCTATAGTTAGTGGGCCAAAAGCGGTCATGACGCCTAACGTAATTAGCAATAAAAATGAAAAATGCTTCGTTTTGGTTTTCGTTGATTGCATGATCAGACTCCTTTAAATGATATAATTATATAAATTATATACGTTTTGTGTGTATTTGTATGTAGTTAGAATACAAGTTTATATAAAAAATCCCTATACTCTTAATGCATCATCACGAATAACGTAGTGATACAGATAAAGTATAGGGAATTAATGTTTATCATCAAAGCAGGTGTAATAATTAATTAGCGCCACCATTGTCATCTTTAAATAAGCTTTCTAATTTAGATTTAATACTGTCGAATTTTGTATTAATATCATTTAACATGCTTTCAATTTTACCTTGGCTTGCATTGTTTTTAAGTGCATTATTTGCCTCTGTCAATTTGTTGATTTGGTCTTGATAAAATTGAGTTAGCTTAGAATCAGCTTTGTTTTGTTCTTGCTGCTTCAAGTTGTCGATTTGATTTTGTAAATTTTTAATAATGTCATCAGTTTTTTGGTTGTTTTTAATATTTTCTTTAGCATTATCAACTTGCTGGTTAATTTGGCCGTCTTGATTTTCAACTTGTTTTTTATAATTTTGAGAGACTTTAGGGTCATTACTAACTTTATCGCTATCATTGTTAAGTAAGGCGCGTGTGACAAAAATAGCGACAATAATTAAGAGAATGGCAATAATGATATATAACCATTTTTTTGAACGGCGGGATTTCTCGTTTTCTTCTTCAAGAATTTGTTCTCTTCGATAATCTCTACCATTATAGTATCGTTCCGGGTGTTCTTCAGGATCGCCTTTAGCATATTGTTGTCTATACGATGCGTCTTCAGATTGACGACGATGATTTTGGTTTTGATTGTCGTATTGATATGAATCACGGTATTTATCAGTTCTTTTCATGGGTTTCACCTCATTCAAGTTTTAACTGCAAATAATAAAGCTGATGATTTACTTTGACATTATTGTAATTTCAGAATACGAGCAATGTCAGTTGCAGTGTTTAATAAATTTTGTTCGCTATTTTGTAGGACATCTTCTAAAGTGCTAGGTGAAGAGATTATAGAATAGGCACTATCAATACCGAAATCGTAAACATGTTGATAATTTTCGCCTAGACTGCCACAAATCGCGATGACAGGAATATGATATTGTTTTGCAGCTAACGCAACGCCTACGGGTGTTTTACCAAAGATGGTCTGATAATCCATGCGTCCTTCTCCAGTAATAACGAGGTCTGCATCTTTAATTCTTTGATGAAAATCTGTAATGTCAAAGACGACATCAATACCTTTTGTTAAAGTTGTCTCACAAAACGCTAATAATGCTGCGCCCATACCGCCAGCTGCACCAGAACCTGGTATTTGATTAACGGACTTTCCTGTGCACATTTTTATCTTATCATGATAATGCGACATTGCGAAATCCAACTTTGGTATCATCTTTGCATCAGCGCCTTTTTGAGGACCATAAATATAGGTAGCACCATTTTCACCCAATAAAGGATTTGAAACATCACAGGCCACTTTAAAGGTCACCTCTTTTAATCGCGAATCTAGATTGGTTATATCGATTTGTGCAATGTGAGCAAGATTAGCACCATTCATTTGTAATAAGTCCCCGTTTACATCAGTAAACTTTACGCCTAGTGCACTTAGCATACCTGTACCACCGTCATTTGTTGCACTGCCACCAATCCCTAAAATAATGGTCTTAGCACCATGATTTAATGCATCTTTAATTAGTTCACCGGTACCATATGATGATGTGTATAAAGGATTACGTTCCTCTTTTTCTAATAAATCCAAACCTGACGCTGCCGCCATTTCAATAATTGCAATTTGTTGTTCGTCTGCGCGTGCATAACATGCTTCAATAGGTCGCATTAAAGGGTCATTAACGATGACTGTATACTTAGTGGCACCTGTTGCATGCATTAAAGCATCTGTGGTACCTTCACCACCATCAGCCATCGGAATGATATCATAATGAAGGGTATTCCCATAAACATTAGTAAAAGCCTGTTTTATAATATTGCCAACTTGCTGTGCGGTCATACTTTCCTTAAATGAGTCAGGAGCGATGACAATTTTTTGTAATTGCATAGTAGACATCCTCTCATTACTGTTGTCGCTCTTATTGTATATAAAATTACTAGTGAACTAAAGTAATCTCTATAGTGCTAATGAGTCACGCGATAAATCAGTTACATTATAATGGCGTATAAGGATGAGGGGAAAGAGACTAAATTTGCTGTGAAAGGGTATAAAGATTGAAATAAGCATATTTGAAGTGAAGAGGATTGGCACGCAAGTTCGAGAACGTAGTTATGCATATATTTTGATGTTGAGGAGTTACACATATGAAACTAACACAAACGCATGCTGAAATTTTAAAATTTATCATTGTTGGCGGCATTAATACGTTAAATTATTATGTTGTCTATTTATTGCTGTTAAAATTATTACACATTGAATATATGATTAGTCATATTACCGGATTTCTAGTCGCTTTTGTGATTTCGTATTATTTGAATTGTTATTTTGTTTACAGGGTAAAACCTACTTGGAGAAAATTCATTAGTTTTCCAATTACGCAGATTGTCAACGTAAGCTTACAAACAGTTTTATTATATGTTTTTGTATCCTGGCTAAATTTGCCAGCGGAAATTGCGCCATTTGCAGGTTTAGTGATTACGATACCCATCACATTTGTATTATCTAAATGGATTTTAAAAGATAGTAATTAAAGTAGCGTAAACCACTAAAAAACGCTTTACTCAAACTTTAATATTGCGTGAAATATAATAAATAAATGATATAATATAATGGTCGCCTAACATCTCGGGCGTTACTTTAACGCAGAGAGGAGGTGTATGACGGATGTTCAATTTATTAATTGACATCATGACTTCAGCTTTAAGCGGCTGTCTTGTTGCGTTTTTTGCACATTGGTTACGAACGCGCAACAATAAAAAAGGTGACAAATAACCAACACCTAAATACATCCCCTCACTATGGCAGTAGTGAGGGGATTTGGTGTATTTAGATGTTCAATTTATTATGTAATTAATTATAGCATTGATGAACAAGGTGTGCAATGTATTTTTGTAATATTACAATAAATGAATTTAATTATATTAGAATTAAGTATTTCGAAAAATGATTTAATAGTTGAGTCATAGGATCATTAGATAAAGCGAATAATCAATTATAGGGACATTGGGATACAAATCAATGTACTAGACTCTACAAGGCTATACTCAGGGACCCAACATAGAGAAATTGGATCCACAGTTTCTACAGACAATGCAAGTTGGCGGGGCCCTAACACAGTAGCTGGCGGAAAGTCAGCTTACAATAATGTGCAAGTTGGCGGAGTCCCAACATAGAGTTTTACTCATGTATTCCTATTTTTAAGTACATATTAGCTGTGGCTAAGGATAAAGAATCATTACATAATAAATCATTAGTGGCTCTTTATCATTTCTGCCCCATAACCTTGTGAATTTTTAAAAGAAATGTGTCACAAATCCACGCGACATTGATAATCGTTATCAACTAATATATGATGTACTTGTAATAAGTATTAATTTTTAACAAATAACAAATTTATATTATGTATATCATCCAGTGAAATAAATAATATAAGCGGCTTAATTTAGATTATTAATTGAAAGGAGTTACATATACGATGAACAATCAGACAAATTGGATAAAGATACTCAGCGGATTTGCTTCTGATAGTAAATGGAAAATTATGTTATCAATTTTGTTGTCTATCATCAGTGTCTTTTCTGGATTAGTTCCATATTGGGCAGTCTTTAAAATTATTTTAATGATGATTAACAATGCATATACGATTAATTCGATTATGGTTTATATCTTTATTGCTTTAATCGCTTATATTTCACAAGTGTGTTGTTTTGGAGCGTCAACGATGCTATCACATATTACGGCATATGAAATTTTATCTGAAATTCGTAAAAAATTAGCTCAAAAATTAATGCGTCTCCCTTTAGGCGTAGTGGAATCTAAGAAAATAGGTGAATTAAAAAATATATTTGTCGATAAGGTTGAAACAATAGAATTACCTTTAGCACATATGATTCCTGAAGTTATAGGAAACTTACTTTTGTCAGCTGCTATCTTTTTATACATAATGCTCATTGATTGGCGTATGGCTAGTGCCTTATTAGTAACGATACCAATTTCAATTTTCGCTTTTAAAAAAGTTATGTCTGGATTTAATGAGACATATGCTGAACAAATGAAATCGAATAATTATATGAATAGCGCGATTGTAGAGTTTATCGAAGGCATTGAGGTAATTAAAACATTTAATCAATCTCAAAGTTCATATAAAAAATATAAAGATGCAGTAGATAATTATAAGATTCACACTTTGAATTGGTTTAAAAATACATGGGGGTATATGAATTTAGGAGCTAGTGTATTACCTTCAACATTTTTAGGGATTTTACCGGTCGGCATGTATTTGATATCTATCAACCAATTAAACTATGCGGAATTTTTCCTATGCATCGTATTATCTTTAGGTGTAGTAGCACCGATTAAGAATTTTACTAATTATGTAAATCATTTAAAGTCTATACAATACGCATTAACTGAAGTGAATCAAATATTAAGTCTAGAAGAGTTAGTATTGTCAACAAAATTTAAGAAGCCTCAACATTATGAAATTGCTTTTAATAATGTTGGATTTTCATATAACAAAGATAAGGACGATCTGGTCTTTAAGCATTTATCATTTACAGTACCAGAAAATAATTTCACAGCTATCGTCGGGGCATCTGGTAGCGGTAAGTCAACCATTGCCAAGCTTATATCACGATACTGGGATGTGACTTCAGGTGAAATTACGATTGGCGGTATAAATATAAAAGATATTGAATCGAAACAACTTAACGATTTAGTTGGTTTTGTTGGACAAGATAACTTTTTATTAAATCTTACTTTTAAAGAAAATATTAAACTTGGCAATCCAGAAGCTACGGATGAGGCAGTTGAAAAAGCTGCCAAGTTAGCACAATGTCATGAATTTATTGAAAAGTTGCCAGATGGATATGATACGAATGTTGGTACAGTGGGAGATGAATTGTCTGGTGGTGAAAAACAACGAGTCACTATTGCAAGAATGATATTAAAAGATGCGCCTATCATTGTATTAGATGAAGCGACTGCTTACGTTGATCCAGACAACGAACAAAAAATTCAAGAAGCATTAAATGTGTTGACGCAGGATAAAACATTGATTGTTATTGCACATCGGTTATCTACGATTCAACATGCAGATCAAATTATTGTTTTAGGTAAACAACAAATTTTAGAAAAAGGGTCACATCACTTATTGCTAAAATTAAACGGTAATTATAAGAAAATGTGGGATACGCACATGCATACAAAAGATTGGGGAATCAATACTGGACATAATTAAACTAATGAGAAAAGGAGGTCAAATATGTTTCAAATTACATTTAAAATTTTAAACTGGATAAGACCATATAAAGCAAGAATGATTTTAGGATTTAGCATGTCATTTTTAAATGCTATTTTTATTGCGTTACCTATCTTTTTAGCTGCAAAAATATTTAATAATGTGCTATCTCATAAACCTATTTATATGAAAGATATATTGAATGTTGTAATTATCATGGTTTTATTAGTGATTGGACGATTTATTACAGCATATTTCAAAAGCAAAAGCCATGAGAGCATCGCTTATGAAATGAGTGCGAAAGAACGTTTAGATATAGGGGATAAATTGAAAAATGTAAGGTTAGGTTATTTTAATTCGCATCATTCAAATGAGTTAACAACAATAGTAACAACAGATTTAACCTTTTTAGAAAACTTTGCTATGAAAATGGTGGACGTTGTTGTTAATGGATACATATTAATTACAGTACTCATATTGTCTCTACTTGTAGTTTCGTGGCAAGTATCATTATTAGCATGCATTGGCGTATTACTATCATTTTTTGCGATTCAATTATTAGAAAGAAAGAGTCGACAAAATGCGCCAGCGTATCATAATGTACAAAACCAATTAGTGGAAAAGGTATTGGAGGTTATTCGTGGTATTCAAGTAATAAAATCATTCGCGAAAGAAAATACGAGTCTTAAAAGTTTTAACCAAGCAGTCAATGAAAGTAAACGTATAAATACAAAAATAGAAATGCAATATATCCCATTCAATTTATTGCATTTACTTAGTTTAAAAGTTGTTTCAATAATGATTGTATTAGTTGCATGCTTATTATATATGAATCATAGTATTGATTTACCTACCCTTATTATGATTTCAATTTTTTCATTTGTGATATTTGATAGTGTTGAAAATATTAATAGTGCTGCACACGTACTTGAAATGATAGATATGACGATAGATGATATTGAAAAGATAAAAAATGCTCCAGAACTGGATGAGAATGGAAAAAATTTGACGATTAAAAATGAAAATATCGCTTTTCAAAACGTGAATTTTTCATATGATGATAAACAAGTGATAAAGAATGTGAATTTTGAGATACCTACACAAACATCAACAGCAATAATTGGACCTTCAGGAAGTGGGAAATCTACATTATGTCACTTACTCTTGCGCTTTTATGATATCGATGATGGAAATATTCGCATCGATGGTGTTGATATTAAAGATATGACATTAAGTACGTTAATGTCGAAAATTAGTGCAGTATTTCAAAAGGTGTATTTATTTAATGATACGATTGAAAATAACATATTGTTTGGCAATCCAGGTGCAACGAAAGAAGAAATTATTCGTGCAGCGAAGCAAGCATGTTGCCACGACTTCATCATGTCATTACCTGAGGGATATCAAACAATGCTAAATGAAAAAGGTAGTAATTTATCTGGCGGAGAAAAGCAAAGGATTTCTATTGCTAGGGCGATATTAAAAGATGCACCAATAATTATTTTAGATGAAGCAACTGCAAGTATTGACCCTGAAAATGAACAGCTGATTCAAACGGCAATTAATGAATTAAGTAAAGGCAAAACAGTAATTACAATTGCACATAAACTTGAAACTATTAAAAATGCAGATCAGATTATAGTGCTCAATGAAGGTGAAATAATTCAAAAAGGTAGTCATGATGAATTAATTCGAAAACCAGGAATGTATCAAGACTTTATAAGAATAAAAAGTAAATCAGCAGGCTGGAAATTATAAATAATAGTTTAATATGGAATCAGAATTTGGAAATAAAAAGGGTGATAGATAATCAACAGCAAAATAAATCCCCTCACTAGGGCAATAGTGAGGGGATTTGGTGTATTTAGATGTTCAATTTATTATGTAACTAATTATAGCATTGATGAACAAGGCGCTCAACGTAATATTACAATTAATGGATTGTTTCACAAGATGGTAAAGCTAGGATGTCTTTTTATTAAGAAATAATGCAATTATTAATTTTAACTGACATATTTTATCGAATCGCTGTTTATATCTGCCCGAATTCCTTAAGAAGTCTTAGTCATTTCAATAGCAAGGTCAAAATTTTGCCAAAATTTATAGTTATACTGAGAAGTTTAAATTCATGTTTTCTTGAAAAACATGCGCCTTAAATGTAAACTTATTAATTATAAAAGTTTACATTCGGATTGAGGTGCTTATTTTTTATGAGGATTTTTATTACAAGTACGAATACTGATGTAGGCAAAACCTATGTTACAAAGCATTTATACCATGCTTTGAAAACACGTGGTCATCGAGTTTGTATTTTTAAACCATTTCAAACTGAGGAACGCCAAGACGGGACATTTCCAGATTTAGAAGTATTTAAAAATGAATGTGATTTAAGCTATGACATAACGTCACTTTATACTTTTAAGCAACCTGTATCACCACACCTTGCATTTAAAATGACAGATCAAATTTTTCTAAATAAGCAGCGTGTATTAGATAAGGTAAAAGTTTTAGATAAGGAATTTGATTTTATCTTAATTGAGGGTGCTGGGGGAATTGCCGTACCAATATATGAAGGTACAGATGATTTCTACATGACTAAAGATTTAATCAATGATTGTGCAGATTGTGTTATCAGTGTGTTGCCATCAAAATTAGGTGCTATTAGCGATGCCATTGTTCACCAAGATTATGTTAATCAGAATGTATCGGCGAGTAATTTTTTAATAATGAATCGCTATACAGACAGCTATATTGAAAAAGACAATCAAATTACGATTGGAAAATTAACAAATAAAACAGTCTATACATTTGAAGAACATGCCACGTATGAAAATTTCTCAGAAGCATTTTTAAAACAATTAATAGGAGTTAAAAATGAATTACACACAACAACTTAAACAAAAAGACTCAGAATATGTTTGGCATCCATTTACACAAATGGGTGTATATAGCAAAGAAGAAGCAATCATCATTGAAAAAGGAAAGGGTAGTTACCTTTACGATACGAATGGCAATAAATATTTAGATGGTTATGCATCGTTGTGGGTCAATGTGCATGGTCATAATAACAAATACTTGAATAAGGTAATTAAAAAGCAACTCAATAAAATTGCCCATTCTACGCTACTAGGATCATCAAATATTCCGTCAATAGAACTTGCGGAAAAATTAATCGAAATCACGCCAAGTAATCTAAGAAAAGTATTTTATTCTGATACAGGCAGTGCGTCTGTTGAAATCGCAATAAAGATGGCATATCAGTATTGGAAAAATATTGATAGAGAAAAATATGCCAAGAAAAACAAGTTTATAACGCTAAATCACGGTTATCATGGGGATACGATTGGTGCGGTAAGTGTTGGTGGTATCAAGACCTTTCATAAAATATTTAAAGACTTAATATTTGAGAATATTCAAGTAGAAAGCCCATCTTTCTATCGCAGTAATTACGATACTGAAAATGAAATGATGACAGCTATTTTAACGAATATAGAGCAAATTCTAATTGAAAGAAATGATGAAATCGCAGGGTTTATATTGGAACCGTTGATTCAAGGTGCGACAGGCTTGTTTGTTCATCCTAAAGGCTTTTTGAAAGAAGTCGAGAAATTGTGCAAAAAATACGATGTCTTATTAATTTGTGATGAGGTAGCAGTTGGTTTTGGGAGAACTGGAAAGATGTTTGCATGCAATCATGAAGATGTTCAACCGGATATTATGTGTTTAGGTAAGGCGATTACTGGTGGCTACTTACCACTTGCAGCTACATTGACATCTCAAAAAATATACAATGCATTTTTAAGTGATTCGCATGGTGTGAATACCTTTTTCCATGGTCATACATACACCGGAAATCAAATCGTTTGTACGGTTGCATTAGAAAATATAAGACTTTATGAAAAACGTAAGTTATTGTCACATATTGAAACGACATCATCAACACTTGAGAAACAGTTACATGCGCTGAAGCGTCATCGAAATGTTGGTGATGTAAGAGGACGAGGCTTAATGTTTGGAGTTGAATTAGTTACAGATAAAGATAGTAAAACGCCGTTAGAAATTGAAAAAGTTGAACGTATTGTACGTAATTGTAAAGAAAACGGGCTAATGATTAGAAATTTAGAAAATGTCATTACGTTTGTGCCAGTGTTAAGTATGTCAAATAAAGAAGTGAAAACGATGGTACGTATTTTTAAAAAGGCAGTACATAACATTTTAGATAGGAAGTGTTAATATGAATTTGGCTAAACGCATATTACAAGGGGAACAATTAACAAAAGAGACTGTATTGAAAATTTATGAGGATACTAATATTGATACCTTAGATTTATTAAATGAGGCGTACATTTTAAGAAAACATTATTTTGGTAAAAAAGTAAAATTAAACATGATTTTAAATGCTAAAAGTGGTATATGTCCTGAAAATTGTGGGTACTGTGGACAATCACGAGATATTAAACAAAAACAGCGATATGCTTTAATTCCAGAGGAAAAAATTATCGATGGAGCAAAGGTGGCACATGATAATCATATTGGAACATATTGTATTGTTATGAGTGGTAGAGGACCGAGCGATAAAGAAGTTGATCATATTAGTAATACTGTAAGAACGATTAAATCTCAACACCCGCAACTAAAAATCTGTGCATGTTTAGGATTAACGAATGACGAACAAGCTAAGAAACTTAAGTCAGCTGGTGTAGACAGATATAACCACAATATTAATACAAGTGAAAATTACCATGATAACGTCGTGACAACGCATAGTTATAAAGATAGAACAGATACGATAGAACTAATGAAAGCGAATAATATATCACCATGTTCTGGCGTGATTTGTGGTATGGGAGAATCTAATCAAGATATTGTTGATATGGCATTTGCTTTAAAAGAAATGGATGCCGACAGTATTCCGATTAATTTTTTGCATCCAATCAAAGGTACAAAGTTTGGAAGCATGGATGATTTAACACCAATGAAATGTTTAAGAATCGTAGCATTATTCCGATTAATCAATCCTACGAAAGAAATTCGTATTGCTGGAGGAAGAGAGGTCAACTTACGTTCGTTACAGCCATTAGCATTAAAAGCGGCGAATTCAATATTTGTCGGTGATTATCTAATTACTGGTGGGCAACCGAACCAATTAGACTACGATATGATTAATGATTTGGGCTTTGAAATTGATTATGACACTTGTGAAAATAAGGAAAACAAGAATGATGTTTCAAGAGCAAATTGATTTATTACAACAGAAAGGGTTATATCGGTCGCTTAAATCGGTAGGGTATATAGATAGACAGTATATTGAAGTAGAAAATAAGAGATGTACGAACTATACATCTAATGATTATTTAGGATTAGGTCAAATAGCGTTTGATAAGGATGATTTCGAAAGATTTATGCGGAAGTATAGTTATCACTTATCAAGTTCAAGATTAATTAGTGGAAGTTCGACAGCTTATGAAGAAATTGAAACAATGTTAGCAGGTTGGCTCGGATATAGTGCATGTACTATCTTAAATAGTGGTTATGATGCTAATTTGGCGTTATTTAATATTTTCAAAAATACAAATTGTGTCGTGTTTTCAGATCAAGAAAATCATGCGAGTATTATTGACGGTATTAAGTTAAGTGGTTTAGAAAAAGTGATATATAAGCATTTAGATATTGCTGATTTAGAAAAAAGGTTAGAGAAATACCCTAATCAAAATATACCAAAAATAATCATATCTGATAGTGTATTTTCAACGAATGGCGACGTTGTGGATATTGGTCAATTAGTCTCATTAAAGCATAAATATAACGCAACACTGATACTCGATGTTTCACATAGTTTTGGAATAGAGAATTACTCGAATTATCAAGGTGTAGATATACTCACTTCTAGTTTATCTAAAGCATGTGGTGCATACGGGGGTGTGATTTTAAGTTCAAATGATGTGAAGGATATGTTAATTAATCACGGTAGACCACTCATCTACTCAAGTAGTTTGCCAATTTATAATTTGTATTTTATAAAAAGAAACATTGAAAAGTTAATAAATGCTGATGATAGACGCACTAAATTAAATAGTTTGAGTAAATATTTTAACCAAAAGTTAAAAGCACTCAATGTTAATTATAATAGTTCAAACTCGCCGATTAAGTTTATTGAGTTTGATGACATAGAAGCGGCTGAGAACATTCATCAAACATTATTAAAGCATCATGTGTTTACAAGTTATTTAAGGTATCCAACTGTGACTAAGCCAATGTTAAGAATATCATTGTCGTATTTTCATACTGAACAAGATATAGATAGGTTGTTTGAAATTTTGCATCAAGAAGATTGAGGTGATCGTCATGTATAGTATAAAAATGCGTTCTAGCAATCAAGATGTTCATATTAGTGGTGCTGAAACGATTTGTGAGTTTGACAAAATAGAACAGACGGTACAAAGGTTTTATAATAAAGGTTTTTTTCATGAAAATGGGCAACCGGATTTTCTCAATATAAAAATACAAAAAATCATGGAACCGATTCAACAAATAAAAGCATTACAAATTATTGAGGATGATAAAGCAAATCTCCAACATTTAACACAAGAATGTGGTGTCACTGAACAAGCGCTAAATCAAGGGATGACATATATTAAAAATGAAACGGTTTATACAGGAGCTATTATTCTATCTGCTATATCTGGTAAACGTTTAGATTCATTTGGACAAAGGGGGATTAGGGCAACACATTTTTCGTTTGAAGATATAAATAATAAAGGTGATCTTAATGAAAGAGTGACTGATGCCTTAGCAATTGCTAGTTGTATCAATGCGCATCCGTATGTCAAAGGAGAACTTTGCGTGTCCGATGACTTAACGTATACGACAGGTTATTTTGCCTCTGCTAAAATTGGTTACCATCGATTGTTTGATATTAAACCAGTTAATACGAGATATGGAGGCAGAATAATATTTGTGGACGATTGTATTGATTTAAATCATTACATATCATTTTTAGAAAGCACACCGAAGCAAGTTGTTTATGAAACGGTATAGGGGTTTTAGTATGACATCAAAAGATATTACTCAAATTAGTGTCATTGCTGCGATTTTAACCATTTTGGCAGTTTTGAAAATACCGTCCATTATACCAGGATTAGATTTTCAATTATCTGCACCGGCAGCATTATTGATATTAGCTTTCTTTGGAATTAAAAAGTACTTTTTAGGTGGATTATTATCTAGCCTATTATTACTAGTATTTGGCGTATTTAATCCAATTAATGTGATTATCTCTATTATATTTAGAGTTATAGCTATTGCAGTTGTTTATTTATTGAAAATAAATGTACTATCATTAGTTTTAGCAAGTGTATTAGGCAGTTTGGTATCTAGGCTACTATTATCTATTATTTTAAATTTACCTGTGTGGGTAGTGTTGTTAAACGCGATTCCAGGCGTAATATTCACTTTAATTGTAGCTATTCCTTTATATCTCACATTGAGAAAAAGAATGGCAGTCTTACTAAGATAATAAATCAAAACACGGTCGTCACAATTACTGTTGGCGACCGTGTTTTACTAGCTATTTATTGTTTTCAGTTTCTTTTGTATCTAACAATTTCACTTTGTGATTTTCCCAATCAATTTCATATGTTGATTTAAATGTTCTAGTTTTAAAGTTTTTATAATTTGCGCCTGCCCAGTAGAAGCCATTCCAACGAATTTGGTATAAATCCATTTCACGTTGATAAGTTACTGTAATTTTAGATTTTTTAGCGCCATCTTGTCTGTGTGATAGTACGCTTAAAAATTCTGGATTGAAGTTACTTCTAGATAATAATGGCATTTGGTGTTGCGCTATGAAGTTTTGGCCAGCGTATGCACTGCTTTGTCTGCCAGCTAAGAAGAGTTCATTACCATATGTTGGGTGGAAGCTATCTCTTCCATAAGGTCCCCAACCATTATTCATAATTTTATGTGCTTCAACTCCCCAGCCAACATTTTTATAATTTGTGTTGCGACTTAATGTTGTTCTGTAACTTTCTTGTTTATAATTAATTGTTTCAGAAAAAGCTGTATTTCCATTAAGTCCACCAGATAAACCATTAGAGATACTAATGTCACCACCAAATGTATAGCCTAAAGTATTTTGAACTTGAAACTCTTCATTTTGATTTTTTGGTGCATAATCAACGACGTTTACTGAATCATTAGATTGTGAGCTTATAGATACATTGTATTTAGCTCCCCAATATAATTTTGAAAAGTCATAGTCATTAGGATTAGGTTTCACAAAGCCTGAGTTAATATTCCCAGTAGCTTTAAGTACTAAAGTATCTTTATCATAACTTTTATCTTTGATGAAATTAAATGTTAAAATCTGTGAAATTTTAAATTTATCAGAATCTGCTGTGGCTGTTGTTTTGTATAAAGTAACTTTGTCATCGACTTTTTTTACGCTGACTGGTGTTATTTTACCTTCAGCATTAGCAGTACCAGAAAGTAATAATAATGCCATAGATGTAGCAACGGATGATTTGACTAATTTATTCATTTTCATATCAATTCTGTCCTTTCACCTTGATTTCATGAGTCTTCCAATTGACCTCGTATTTCACAGTATAGTTTCTATTTACAAATGCATTATGGACTCTATGTCCGTCTAAATAACTGTTGCCATAATGCGTTGATCTTTTAATGGCATGAGTGACATCCATGTTTCTTCCGTAAGTAATTTCAAATTCGCTTGTATCGCTTGAACCTTTTTCATGAGATACTGTGGCGATAAATGAAGGGTTAAATCCACTTTGTACAAGAGGTGGTAACTCACTGTCTGGAACGAAATAATCTCTAGGATCTTTACTATGAGGTTTGTAGCCTACAAATAAATCGCTATCAAAGGCTGATTTTTGACCTGATTCAGTGGCGAATGAATTCGCTTTGACGCCCCATAAAACACTTTTTGAGTTTTGTTGTTCTACTTCACTTACATAATTTTGTTGTGTATAGCTAATCGATTTAGAATAGTTAAATGATCCATTACCACCGAGTGATGGGGCTGATTGGAAATTACCACCGATATTGTATCCTAATGTCTGACTCACGTTTGTAGATTCAATTTTATTTTTAGGTAAATAATTAATTAAAGAAACATATTTATCATTTGTTTTTAAACCAATATTATATTGGAATGGCCATCGCATAGCTTTAACATGATTAGTTTTTTTATAGTTGTAATATGTTGTTCTAGAGCTAATGAATCCTTGCATCTTTAATATCAAAGCATCTTTGTTATATTTTTTATCCTTCACAAAATCAAATTGAATATTTTGAGTCACGCCCCATTTATTACTTGTTTTATCTTCTGTCCTTTTGATAATTTCTATATCGCTTCCTTTACCGATGTCTTCAGTATCGTTGGCAGCTTTAGCATTTTCTAATAACGGATTGGCAAGAGGGGCAAGTAAGCTCACAGATAAAGTTGTAGTTAATATTTTATTTTTAAGCATAAGTTTCACTTTCTTTCTATAATTTTATTTAACTTAATTAAATAATAATATATTTTGGGCGTTATTATAATTAACTGTTCATTAACAATTGACCATTATCAACTTTTTTTACAATTAAGTTAAAAATGCCATAATTCCGTTCAATTTAACCTTTTTTGTTTGGAATGCTAAAAGCTAATTTTGTGAGAAATATAGTTAATAAAACCTTGGTATTGTTAACAGTTGTAAACAATTTAAGGTAACCGATTGCACGAATGTCTTGCTTTTATTTTTAATTAATGTTTGTAAAATACAAATTGTTCTTTTTACGATTTTTGATGAATCCATCTAAAAGTTAATTATTTATTAACTTGAGAATATTTATTTAAGCTTTCAACTTAAATGGATTCATTTGTATTATTTGTGTATCTACTATGGTGTGATACTTTGTTCTTATAAAAATCAGTTGTTATTATTAAATTTAATATACGATAAATTAATTTAATGTTATGAGGCTGATTCAATATGTTAAAAAATCCTGAGACAAGTATGAAGTGTCCCAGGATTTTATAAAATGATTGAACTGTTTACTTAGGTGTGATGCTTTTAATTTTTACTTCATGTGTTTTCCAGTTCACTTCATATTTAACTGTAACGTTTCGGTTTTTAAAAGCATCATGTTTTCTATCAACGGCTAAACGATGTCTTGTCACGTAAGCATATGTAGCATCCATGTTTCTGCCGTAAGTGATTTCAAACTCGCTTTTATCACCTTTACCTCTTTCGTGTGACAATGTTGTAATAAATGATGGATTAAAGCCACTTTGAATTAAAGGAGGTAATTGATTATCTGGGACGAAATAGTCTCTTGCTGCTGGACCAGTTGGGTCTTGTGCAAATAAGTATTGATCATATGCAGATACTTGACCATTCGGTGTAACGAATGAATTTGCTTTCACTCCCCATTTAACACCTTTAGAGTTCTGACTTTCTACTTCAGTAACATAGTTTTTTTGATTATAACTAATTGTTTTAGAGTAGTTGAATGAGCCACTGCCTCCGATTGATGGCGCTGATTGGAAGTTTCCGCCGATATTATAGCCTAATTTCTGACTAACATCTGCTGAATCAATTTTATTTTTAGGAAGATAATTGATTAAATCAACATTAGAGTCTTTCGTTTTCAAACTGATATTATATTGAAATGGCCATATCATTCTTTTAATATATGGATATTTTTTTAAGTCTGAATATGTTGTTCTAGAGCTGATGAAGCCTTGCATCTTAACAACTAGGGCATCTTTGTTATATTTTTTATCTTTTACAAAATCAAATTGAATGTTTTGAGTTATAGCTAATCGTTTGCTAGTAATGTCTTGTGTTCTTTTGATGATTTCTGCACCTTGGCCGATATCTTCTATCTTATTTTCTGCTTTAGAAATTTCTATAAATGGATTGGCTAAAGGGGCTATTAAACCAACTGCTAAAGTTGCTGTTAATATTTTATTTTTAATCATAGAAATCACTTTCTTTCTATTTAATTTTAAGTTCATATATATAATAATCTATTTGTAAGCGTTTTCGAATTAACTGTTCGTTAAAAGTTAATTACTATCAACATGTATTGAAGAGACATTTTTATCATTGTTAAATGATGTTTTTGCATTATGTTATGTTTAAAAGATTTATTGGTCGCAGGCGTTTATATAGCTACATAACTATGTTTTGCAAGTCTTATTCTATTGGATTGTTGTTTAATTATGGTGCTTGTAGTGGAAGAGGAATGGATTGCGCAACAGTTTGTGAAAATTTGAAGTTAATAAAGTTGAGCTGATTCAACTAAATGATGAACTATTCGTTAACGATGTAAGGATTATTTAACAAGTCGCAGATAAAAAAGTGGGCTGACAAATAGCGAAGAAACATTTAATTGATGGATAATGAAAAAAGAACCGTAGATTCGATTGAGAATCTACGGTTCTTTTTAATCACGGTTTATTACGAAAATTATTTAAAAAATGATGTAAAACTAGAGAAGATACTTTTGATTGATTATTTCCAGAATGATTTGAATATGCCTGTTAAAGCGTTTTTGAAAGTTGTTGCTGTTTCTTGAGCTTTAATAGCTGTTTTTACTAATTCTGGTTTTTGGTAAAATGCGTATAACACTTTACCAGTGTTGATTGACTCAGTTACATAGTTTCTTACTTGTGCATATGATTTAGCCAAATTCCCGCTTTCTTTGCTCACTTCAAGAGGTTTAATGTATGAACCATAACCACTACCGATTGTTGTTAAAACTGTTTGGTCAATTAAACCTTTATATTGGTAATATTTATTATAGTAGTACTTTGCTGTATCATATTTTTCTTTATAGCTTTTATAAGTATCTGTTAAATACTTGTAACCATAGTTAAATGAATCTTTTAATGATTGGTAGTAACCTAATAATTTAGATTGAGGAACCTCAACTTTTGGTGATTGGATTTGAGGGACTTCAACTTTTGGTGATTCTGCTTTAGGTTTTTCAATTTGTGGTGATTGAATTTGAGGAGCCTCAACTTTTGGCGCCACTTTCTTTTCAGCATCTTTTTGAGCTACTAATGCGTCTAATTGTTTCTGTAAATGCTCTTTTACATCCATAGGTGCTTTGTTAACTTCACGTTGTGCTAAACGTCTGTTTTCAATTGAATCTTTTACATTTAATTTTGAGATTGCATCATTTGCTGATTTCACACGCTCATCATGACGAACGATTGCTTTTTCAATTGAAACTTTTTCTACAAAGCGGTTATTTTTATCACGTAAATCTTTAGGTAATTTTGAGTTAGCTTCATATGCTGCTGATTTATCGTGTGGTGCTTTGTTATCTTGGAAATCTTTAATTGCTTTATCCGCATTTTCAATATTTTGACGTTCTTTAGCTTTAGAAGATTGTACTGATTCTACCCAAACTTGTTGGCTTCTATCAGGGTTTTCTTTAATTTGTGCAATGTAATTATTTTTTTCTTGTTCAGTTAAGTTATCATTTTTAAGAACATTGTAAAAAGCGTTTTGTTGTGCAACACGTCGGTCTGGGTTCTTGCTGTCTTTAAGTGATTCAGAGAATACTTCTTGTGCACGTTCTGGGTGTTCGCGTAATGTTTTGATGTATTGGTTACGTTGTTCTTCTGTGATACCTTTTAGATGTAATACTTGATAAAAAGCTTTTTGTTGATCTGTTACGTAGTTGTTTTGAGTTGTTTGGTGCTTAGTTGAAGTTTGTTGCGTGTTTTCACTCGCTTTTGCTTCCCCATTTGAAATCATTGTAGCTAAAGTAATTGTTGCTGCCCCAACTAGCAACTTCGAGATATATTTATTTTTCATGTGTATTCCCTTTCTTTTTACATATTAAATTTATTGTATGCTTTTAGAATTTATCACATGAGAATACAAATGGAAATTAACTAATTATTAACTAATGTTAACTAATAGATTAACTAGTGTTAACTATGTAAAAAAGCGTTTAATTCAGAACATTCAGCGTATTTTAAGTAAGGAAGTACTATATGGAGAAATGCAATAGTTTGCTAATAAATAGAGGAGAAAATTGTCTTTCGAAGAGAGTTTGGTAGAGTAGAAATCTCATTTAATTTGTCACTGATGCACTTTTTCTTCTATATAATTAGGTCATGACATTAGATAGCTTCGCAACTAATGCATAGGGTCCCAATATAGAAACTTTCGAGACGAAAGTTAACAAGCAGGAAGGGTTGGGCACCTTTCTAACAAATAAATTTGAAGAAGACGAAGGAACGCAGTTGGACGTAAGACGTCAACTGCATAAGCCTTTCTAGCTCGTAAAATTCGTAGAAAGGCTAAAAATTATTTTTAGGGGTTGCGAATGAATAAATTAGTTTAATTTTATAAAAATTTATAAAAATTAAAAACGTTGTAAATTTAAAATAAATCATTCATAATATTGTTACTATACTAATTCAAGGTGGTTCAACGCATGTCTCATAATGAAAATCTTAAATTGGCGCAACGCGGTGCTTATTTGAGTTTAATTGTATATATAATCTTATCTATTGTTAAGTATGTCACGGGTTTTGTCTTTAACTCTGCAGCTGTAAGAGCCGACGCATTAAACAATATGACAGATATTATCGTTTCTTTAGCTGTTATTATTGGATTGAAAATTTCAATTAAACCTGCAGATCGAAATCATCCTTATGGCCATTTGAAGTCTGAAAATATTTCTTCATTATTGGTGTCATTTGTCATTATGTTTGTAGGTATCCAAGTAGTTATTCAAAATGCACCTCGTTTGTTCAAAGAAGATGACGTTGTACCTAACGCAATAACAATTATCGTCAGCTTAATCAGTGGTCTTGTAATGTTGATTGTATTTGCAGTCAATCAAAGACTAGCGAAAAGAACGAAAAGTAGTTCTTTAAATTCGGCTGCCAAAGATAATTTATCAGATAGTTTAGTCAGCATTGGAACAGCGATAGGATTAATTTTTACGCAAATCGGTTTCCCAATTGTCGATATTATTTTAGCAACATTACTAGGCTTACTAATCGTTTATACTGGTTTTGGTATTTTTAAAGAAGCAATTTTTATGTTGAGTGATGGTTTCAATGAAACTGAATTAGAAGCGTATCGCAATGATATTTTAGAAGTTGATGAAGTACAAGAAGTTAAAAGTATTAAAGGGCGTTACCATGGAAGTAGTGTGTTTATTGATGTCACAATTGTTGTAGATGCTAACCTTTCCTTAGTAGAAGCGCATCAAATTTGTGACAATGTCGAACATCATTTGCACAAAAAAGGTATTTCCTCAGTATACGTTCACCCAGAACCAGACCATCTATAATGTATTTAAACGTCTTCATAGATATATAAATATCTGAGTAGGCGTTTTTATTACATTTATTTTTAGGTGCACCTAAAAATATTTTTTAAACCTTAGAAAAATGGCGAACAAAGGTGTATAATATGATTTGTTATTAGGTGGTTATTGATTCATTTATGAATTAAAAAATGAAAATGGGGAATAGGATTTATGTATTTAATGTCTAGTGATAATTGATTTAATCATTGAATTTTAAAATATATTGAAAAGAAAATTACTAAGATTAAATCATCTTAAAATATCCCTGAAATAACGTCCTAAAGATTAAAGGAAAGAGGTTATAAGTTATGCCAAAATTAATTTTATGTCGTCATGGACAAAGCGAGTGGAATGCTAAAAACTTATTTACTGGATGGGAAGATGTTAATTTATCTGAACAAGGTATTAATGAAGCGACTAGAGCAGGTGAAAAAGTAAGAGAAAATAACATTGCCATCGATGTAGCTTTTACATCGTTATTAACACGTGCTTTAGATACAACGCATTATATTTTAACTGAATCTAAACAACAATGGATTCCTGTATATAAAAGCTGGCGTTTAAATGAACGCCACTATGGTGGATTGCAAGGCTTAAATAAAGATGATGCTAGAAAAGAATTTGGAGAAGAACAAGTACATATTTGGCGTCGTTCTTATGATGTGAAACCACCTGCTGAAACCGAAGAACAACGTGAAGCTTACTTAGCTGATCGTCGATATAATCATTTAGATAAACGTATGATGCCTTATTCTGAAAGTCTGAAAGATACTTTAGTTCGAGTGATACCATTTTGGACAGATCATATTTCACAATATTTGCTAGATGGTCAAACGGTATTAGTTTCTGCACACGGAAATTCAATTCGCGCATTGATTAAATATCTTGAAGATGTGTCAGATGAAGATATCATTAATTATGAAATTAAAACAGGTGCACCGCTTGTTTATGAATTAACGGATGATTTAGAAGTTATAGATAAATACTACTTATAAAAAAAGAGCTGCATGTACACAAGGAGTGAGTGTATATGCAGCTCTTAAATATGTGAAGTAATGTAAGGAAATAGTTAAGTATAGAGTTTATATTAACGAGCTAGGGATACTCGAAAATATAGTTAGACATACAATATAGTCAAATTAAAACAATTATTTCGCTCTTTTATGTTGCTTAATAATCTTTAAAGCACGCTTTCTTGTTTTAATGTTAGGGCTATTTAAATTACGACGAGCAGTCTGTAAATCTAATTTCATCTCTATCCCTCCTTGCAAATATATTATGACCGATAACTACTCATATGTAAATAGTAATGATTACGTTTTAAAGAAATTGTAATAAAGTCGTGCTAATTTTTTTGAAAATGGGTATAATTACCGGATATCTAAAAATGAGTGTTGTTTTTTAGATGGTGAGGGGGAAGCTTTAAATGTCGAAGAAACAAAAATTAACGATGATTATTACTATGCTGATGGGTGGATTTTTTGGATTATTAAATGAAACACTATTAGTGACGGCTTTACCAAGTATTATGAAAGATTTTGAAATTTCATATACACAAGTTCAATGGTTGACAACAGCTTTTTTATTGACTAATGGGATTGTTATTCCTTTGTCCGCGCTTGTTATACAACGTTATACAACAAGACAAGTGTTTTTAGTGGGTATTTCTATCTTTTTCTTAGGTACATTACTCGGCGGCTTGAGTCCGCACTTTGCAACATTATTAGTTGCTAGAATTATTCAGGCGTTAGGCGCAGGTATTATGATGCCATTGATGATGACAACGATTTTGGATGTTTTCCAACCGCATGAACGCGGTAAATATATGGGGATATTTGGTTTGGTAATTGGTTTAGCACCAGCTATTGGACCTACTCTTTCAGGTTACCTTGTTGAATATTTTAACTGGAGATCGCTTTTCCATGTTGTCGCTCCAATTGCAGCTGTGACATTTTTAATTGGATTTAAAACGATAAAAAATGTTGGAACTACAATTAAAGTACCTATTGATTTTATTTCTGTCATTTTTTCTGTACTAGGTTTCGGCGGGTTATTGTATGGAACGAGTTCAATTTCAGAAAAAGGTTTTGATAATCCTATCGTATTAGTATCTATGATTGGAGGCGTTGTTTTAGTCGCATTATTTGTATTACGTCAATATCGGCTATCAACACCATTATTAAATTTTGCTGTATTTAAAAATAAACAATTTACAGTTGGTATCATTATTATGGGTGTCACAATGGTATCGATGATTGGTTCGGAAACGATTTTACCTATCTTTGTGCAAAATTTATTGCATCGTTCAGCTTTAGATTCTGGGTTAACTTTATTACCAGGAGCAATTGTTATGGCATTTATGTCGATGACTTCGGGTGCTTTATATGAAAAGTTTGGTCCTAGAAAGCTTGCTTTAGTAGGTATGGCGATTGTTGTTATTACTACGGCTTATTTTGTTGTAATGGATGAACAAACATCAACAATCATGTTGGCAACAGTTTATGCGATTCGAATGGTTGGTATCGCGTTAGGATTAATTCCAGTAATGACCCATACGATGAATCAATTAAAGCCAGAAATGAATGCACATGGTTCATCTATGACAAACACAGTACAACAAATTGCTGGTTCTATCGGAACAGCTGCATTAATTACTATTTTATCCCATGCAAGCAAAAACTTTTCTCCAACTATGTCAGACTATAATGGCATGAACAAAATTGATATGATGAATCAAATTAAAGTTGATACGATGTTGCATGGTTATCACGCTGGATTTTTATTTGCATTATTGATTACAGTTGTTAGTTTCTTTTGTTCATTTATGTTACAAGGTAAGAAAAAAGAAGTTGATTCTCGTCAATAAATATAAGTTGCTAGCTATATAAAGCTTTTTAGCAAAAGTTCAACATATTGACTTATCCGGCATTTCAGATTAAAATATTTTTATTCCGATTAGAATAATAAGAATAAGGAGATATATTCTATGAAAAGACTTTTATTTGTGATGATAGCTTTCGTTTTCATATTGGCTGCATGTGGAAACAATTCGTCAAAAGACAAGGAAGCTAATAAAGATAGCAAGACAATTAATGTTGGTACTGAGGGGACTTATGCACCATTTAGTTTCCATGATAAAGATGGTAAATTAACTGGTTACGATATTGATGTTATTAAAGCAGTGGCTAAAGAAGAAGGTTTAAAACTTAAATTTAATGAAACTTCTTGGGATTCTATGTTTGCAGGTTTAGACGCAGGGCGTTTTGATGTAATCGCGAACCAAGTGGGTATAAATCCTGATAGAGAAAAGAAATATAAATTTTCTAAGCCTTACACATTCTCAAGTGCTGTTTTAGTTATTCGTGAAAATGAAAAAGATATTAAAGATTTTGATGATGTTAAAGGTAAGAAGTTAGCACAAACATTCACATCTAATTATGGTAAATTAGCTAAGGATAAAGGTGCTGATATTACAAAAGTTGATGGCTTTAACCAATCAATGGATTTATTATTGTCTAAGCGTGTTGATGGTACATTTAATGATAGTCTGTCATACTTGGATTATAAAAAACAAAAACCTAATGCTAAGATCAAAGCAATCAAAGGTAATGCTGAACAAAGTAGATCTGCATTTGCATTTTCTAAAAAAGCAGATGATGAAACAGTTCAAAAATTCAATGATGGCTTGAAAAAAATCGAGGAAAACGGTGAATTAGCTAAAATAGGTAAGAAATGGTTTGGTCAAGATGTTTCTAAATCTAAATAGCGAACAACAACATGCGCTAGATGCTGCAAAACAAGCTTTCGGACCTATGCTAGAAGGTTTGGTCAAATATTCAATTCCTATTACATTAGTTACATTTGTTTTAGGATTGATTATTGCATTATTTACAGCATTAATGCGAATTTCAACGAGTAAAATTTTAAGAAGTATTTCACGTGTCTATGTATCTATTATTCGAGGAACACCAATGATAGTACAATTATTTATCATATTTTATGGTATTCCAGAATTAGGTAGATTATTAACAAATGACGCTGACAACCAATGGACATTGGCACCTGTAGTGGCTGCTATTATTGGTTTATCATTAAATGTAGGTGCGTATGCTTCGGAAATTATTCGTGGCGGTATTATTTCTATACCGAAAGGACAAACAGAAGCTGCATATTCCATCGGTATGACGTATGGTCAAACGATACAACGTATCATTTTACCGCAGGCAATTCGAGTGTCGATTCCTGCACTAGGTAATACATTTTTAAGTTTAATCAAAGATACATCATTATTAGGATTTATTTTAGTGGCTGAAATGTTTAGAAAAGCTCAAGAAGTTGCGTCTACAACATATGAATATTTAACAATTTATGTGTTAGTTGCGCTAATGTACTGGGTGGTATGCTTTATTATTTCAATTATCCAAGGTATCTATGAATCTTATATTGAAAGAGGGTATCGCTCATGATTCAATTGAACAATATCCATAAATCATTTAATGATGTTGAAGTCATCAAAGGTATTGATTTATCTGTTGAACAAGGTGAGGTTGTAACCTTAATCGGTCGATCTGGTTCAGGTAAAACAACATTGTTACGTATGATTAATGCATTAGAAATTCCAACTGAAGGTACAGTTTATGTTAACGGCAAAACATATACATCTAAAGATAAAAAATCACAAATAGAAGTTCGTAAACAGTCTGGTATGGTATTTCAAAGTTATAACCTTTTTCCGCATAAGACGGCATTAGAAAATGTAATGGAAGGTCTTATCACAGTTAAAAAGTTGAAAAAGGATGAGGCACGTGGGAAATCACTTGAGTTACTTGAGAAAGTTGGTTTAACACATGTCAAAGATCAACGTCCACATGCATTATCAGGTGGTCAACAACAACGTGTTGCTATTGCAAGAGCACTAGCAATGAACCCTAAAGTGATGTTGTTTGATGAACCAACATCTGCACTTGATCCTGAACTTGTGAATGATGTTTTAAAGGTTATTAAAGATTTGGCTAATGAAGGCATGACAATGGTCATTGTGACACATGAAATGCGTTTTGCTAAAGAAGTATCTAATAACATTGTATTTATTCATGAAGGCATGATCGGAGAACAAGGGGCTCCAGAAGAGATGTTCAATCGTCCGAAAACAGAAGAATTAAGACGTTTCTTAAATGTTATAAATGAAGAATAATCAAATAGAACCACGTATCATGTTTTAGTATGGCGATGAAGCCATATACATGATGCGTGGTTCTTTGTTATGTTGTCATAATCTTGGAGCGATATTTTTTTAAGGTTCTTCATCTTTTATGGTGGGAAGGTAAAACTTCCTGCTTTTTTTAATACACAAAAAGCGCAATTGCCTCTATAATTTAAAGTGACCAAACCCAAACTAAAGGAGACAAGTGCGCCTATGTGTAATGATACCTTAGAATTACTAAGAATAAAAGATGAAAATATAAAATATATAAACCAAGAAATTGACGTCATTATCAAAGGAAAAAAAGCAACAGTGGTTAATGCTGTACTAACGTATAAGCCTTCGGCCTGTTATTGTTGTGGAGTTAAAAATGAAGGACAAATTCATAAACATGGTAAGCGTGTTTCTCGTATTACTTTACTTAAAACTCAAGGGTATAACACATACCTCAACTTAGCTAAACAACGTTTTAAATGCTTAGAATGCAATGGCACTTTTACTGCTAAAACGTCAATTGTTGATGAGTCGTGTTTTATCTCAAGATGTGTTACTCAAAAAGTTATAGAAGAAGCTACTAAAGTTAAAACAGAGATTGATACTGCAGAAGATAACTGTATCTCTCCATCTACTGTAAGTCGTATTAGAACTAAAGCGGCTAATTCATTACGAATTAAACCCTTTAATTGTTTGCCAGAACACATCGCTATGGATGAATTTAAAAGCGTTAAAAATGTAACTGGATCAATGAGTTTCATTTTTATAGATAATGATACTCATGATGTTATAGATATTTTAGAAAATAGAACTACAAGATTCTTGCGTGCCTATTTCGAGCGATTCGATTTAAAAAATCGACAACAAGTTAAGACGGTTACTATTGACATGTATGAACCCTATGTCCGATTATTTCGCGACCTATTTCCTAATGCAGCTATTATTTTTGACAGATTCCATATCGTTCAACATTTAAATAGAGAACTTAATAAGTATCGTGTACAAGTTATGAATGAATACCGTAATAAAAAAGGACCTGATTATACAATTTTTAAGAATAACTGGAAAGTCCTATTGATGGATACTAGTAAAACCATATTTAGTAAATACAGATGGAATAAATCTTTTAAGGCTTATAAACGCTCATCTGACATTGTAGAATTCATGCTTTCAAAAGACGATATACTACGACACTCCTACGAACTTGTCCAAGGATTACGAAAAGACCTAAGGTTATGTAATTGGCCTAAATTTATTAATCGTTTAAATTCAGTTAGTAAAAAGTCTGTGAGTAAGGGTGTATGGAAAGCGGTTAAATATTATAGAAAACATCAAAGGATGTTAAGAAATACAATTTATTACCCAGCATTTAATAATGGTGCTATAGAAGGAATTAATAATAAGATAAAATTAATCAAGCGAATTTCTTTTGGTTACAGAAATTTCAACAACTTTAAAGCACGTATAATGATGATTTTCAGCTTGTACAAAGGAGAAAAAAAGAAGACAACCAAGCCCAATAATGGACTGGCCGCCTAATAATAAAAACTCTAAAAGTTGTATTTTAAAAATAGTTCTTTAAATTATATACCCACCACATTTGGTGGAGAACCTATTTTAACGACGTTTATGATTTAAATACTGCTGAATTTTGTAAAACATTGGTTTGATAGGCTTAATAAAGTCACCGATATACTCTTCTACATGTGCGTTAAAACCTTTTTTGAATTGTTGGACGCCATAGTCTTCTGATGACTCTGAAAAGTCACCGGTAATACCATAAAAATTATAGCGATCAATATGATGCGCTTTAGCAAACTTAATCATTTCCCACTGCAAATGGTAGGCACCCATATAAGCATTATATTTAGGGTTTGAACCACTAGATAAGTAATAAACTTCATGCTCATTGTAGATAAATAAAGCAGAAGCTAAGTTTAAGACTGCACCATCTTGTTCAATTTGTTCTATTGTATTGTCGATTTTACGCTTATTGCTATTTAGCTGTTGTTCTAGCTGTGTGCGTTTCGTTTTATTTTTCTTTGAATTAGGACTTTCTTCCAATGCTTCTTCAACACCTGAGAGTTCAGCTGTTAATTGTTGTTGCTTTAATTGTAACGTTTTTAAATACTCGTTTAAATCAATATAAGCCAACTTTAACATGGCGTGGTCATCGTATAACTTTTGCATTTCTTCAAAGTATGGTAACTCACGGAATTTGAAACCATGCTTTTCCTCAGCCATATGGAATAAGTCGAAAAAAGTTTGCGTTTCATCAATCGTTAACGTTTTAGTTTTGACACCAATATCATATGTTTTTTTAATATTACGTCTCGTTTGATAATCCATTTCTTTTAAAAGTTGGTCTTCAGTCTTATCTTTTAAATCTAACACTGACAGCCAACGGATTTGGCTCATTGAATCATAACCTACAGGGAAACCTTGGTGTTTATAACCTAATTTATCCATTGTTCTAACAAATGCTCGGTTATCATAAGATTTAACAATTTCACCGTCTGCATTGCGTAAATTTTCAATTAAATATGGATCTACAAGGACATATAAACAATTGTGTTTCTTTAAATATGACGTTAATGCTTTAAAGAAAAATGCTACTAATGATTGATTTGTATAATCCATCACTGGCCCGCGATGTGTATAAAAATATTTGAAAAATTTAAGTGTGCGTGCTTCTGTCAATAAGCATCCTGCAATCACTTGACCATTGTCATCTTTAACTCCTACAAGATGCACATCGCCTTTTAAATCAACTCTATGATTGTAATGAATAGCTGATTGTGTGTAATGTGAAAAATGCTTTGTTGTAAACGCATTGAACTCATCCGAAGTCAACGTTACAAAGTTCATTTTATCCCATCCCTCTCTGAATTGAACTGTAATTTTTGAATTTATTTATAATGCTATTTTTTTATTTTATCAAAAACTGATTGTAAATACACATAGAAAATAAAATATATTTTTCTTTGACTATACATAACTGTTATTTCTTTGGATATTTATATTAAATGCATTGGTAGTAGTTGTAGCGCATTGATGTTTGACGGTGTATAGTATTAATTATATTGAAAGTTAGTTGGAAGTTGATAGTAGGAGTGGGAGCATTGAAGCGATTTGTGGCGACGGTATTATTATTACTAGTCTTTATATCAGGATGTGGTAATGATAAATATGTGAAAGAAATAGATGAAGCAGTTAAAATTCAAAATCAAAAACAAGAACAACTTGCCAAAAAAGGCAACGGTGATCGTGTTGATCATTTTGAACGCAAAGATGCTAATATTTATGTCTATGATAAGGATAAAATTATCATTTTAGCTTATAAACCTTTGAGTAATGATGATGAAGTGCATTATTATGCATATGATTTTAGTGATAAACGTGTATCATATAAGCAAGATTTTGATTCGAGACGATATTATCAACAACATGATGCGGATTATCATGAAGAAAATATGACGAACTAGATATGAATAGGAGTTATTATGACTAAAAAATTACTAACATTATTTATAGTGAGCATGTTAATTTTAACAGCTTGCGGTAAAAAAGAATCAGCAACGACATCTTCGAAAAACGGCAAACCATTAGTTGTCGTATATGGCGACTATAAATGTCCTTATTGTAAAGAATTAGATGAAAAAGTCATGCCAAAGTTGCGTAAAAATTATATAGATAATCACAAAGTGGAATACCAATTTGTCAATTTAGCTTTCTTAGGTAAAGACTCAATTGTTGGTTCGCGTGCGAGTCATGCAGTATTGATGTATGCACCTAAATCATTTTTAGATTTTCAAAAGCAATTATTTGCTGCCCAGCAAGATGAAAATAAAGAATGGTTAACAAAAGAACTATTAGATAAACATATTAAACAACTGCATTTAGATAAAGAGACGGAAAATAAAATTATAAAAGATTACAAGACAAAAGATAGCAAGTCTTGGAAAGCTGCAGAGAAAGATAAAAAAATAGCGAAAGATAATCATATAAAAACGACACCAACTGCATTTATTAATGGCGAGAAAGTTGAAGATCCATATGATTATGAAAGTTATGAGAAGTTATTAAAAGATAAAATCAAATAGTCTTAATTGTTGAGATCAGTATGTGATACCAATTTATTAGGACAATACGAAAAGGCAATTTCTATTAGCGATATGATAGAGATTGTCTTTTTAATGTATGAAGTCTAAATAGGTGGAAATTATCATGTAAACATTGTTTAGTAGGGAATCAGTACAGGATAGGTATTGATTCTTCCCCGTGCGAAATCTTGATTAGTAGTTTTTTTCTGTGTCGCTTGTTTTATTGTACAGATATTTGTACAATTGAGGTGTGTTAAAAGGAGGCGATAAATATGATTATTAAAAATTATTCATACGCTCGACAGAATTTAAAGGCACTTATGACAAAAGTAAATGATGATAGTGATATGGTAACTGTAACATCTACTGATGATAAAAACGTAGTAATCATGTCAGAATCAGATTATAACTCCATGATGGAAACACTTTACCTCCAACAGAACCCAAATAATGCTGAACACTTAGCTCAATCAATTGCAGATCTAGAACGTGGGAAAACTATAACGAAAGATATAGATGTATAATGGCTAGGTTAAATATTACGTTTTCGCCTCAAGCCTTTGAAGATTATAAGTATTTTCAGCAGAACGATAAAAAAATGGTGAAGAAGATTAATGAGTTACTTAAAAGTATTGACAGAAATGGTGCATTGGAAGGTATAGGTAAGCCTGAAAAGTTAAAATCGAATCTGACTGGGTATTATAGTAGACGTATCAATCACGAACATAGATTGGTTTATACAGTAGATGACAATCATATAAAAATAGCATCATGTAAATACCATTATTAAATCTAAAAGTCACACTATAAAAATAGGGTAAGTTATTTTAGGACAATATGAAAAGGCAATTTCTATTAGCAATATGATAGAGATTGTCTTTTTTTTCTTATATTATGACGTTCGTAAATACTATAAAGTTTTCTGTATCATATTTGTACAATAGTCATGTATTAGATAAAACGAAAAGTGGTAAATACCTAAAGTATGATTCGACTTTATATTATTTATAAAAACAGTGCTTGTATTTTAAGTAGCATGAGTATATAATTTTAAAACGTAAAGATTACTATTTAGGAGGGTGACTATGAAAAAGAAATTAGGTATGTTACTTCTTGTACCAGCCGTAACTTTATCATTAGCCGCATGTGGGAATGATGATGGAAAAGATAAAGATGGCAAGGTAACAATTAAAACGACAGTTTATCCATTGCAATCATTTGCAGAGCAAATTGGTGGAAAACACGTGAAGGTATCATCAATCTATCCAGCAGGGACAGATTTACATAGCTATGAACCAACACAAAAAGATATATTAAGTGCAAGCAAGTCAGACTTGTTTATGTATACAGGGGATAATTTAGATCCGGTTGCTAAGAAAGTTGCATCTACTATCAAAGATAAAGATAAAAAACTGTCTTTAGAGGATAAATTAGATAAAGCAAAGCTTTTAACTGATCAACACGAGCATGGTGAAGAGCATGAACATGAGGGGCATGATCATGAGAAAGAAGAACATCATCATCATCATCATGGTGGATATGATCCACACGTATGGTTAGATCCTAAAATTAACCAAACTTTCGCTAAAGAAATTAAAGATGAATTAGTGAAAAAAGATCCAAAACATAAAGATGACTATGAGAAAAACTACAAAAAATTAAACGACGATCTTAAGAAAATTGATAACGATATGAAGCAAGTTACAAAAGATAAGCAAGGTAATGCAGTATTCATTTCACATGAATCAATTGGATACTTAGCTGATCGTTATGGTTTTGTTCAAAAAGGTATTCAAAATATGAATGCTGAAGATCCATCACAAAAAGAATTAACTAAAATTGTTAAAGAAATTAGAGATAGCAATGCTAAATATATTCTTTACGAAGATAATGTTGCGAATAAAGTGACTGAAACAATTCGTAAAGAAACAGATGCGAAGCCTTTAAAATTCTACAACATGGAGTCTTTAAATAAAGAACAACAGAAAAAAGATAATATTACGTATCAATCATTAATGAAATCTAATATTGAAAATATCGGTAAAGCTTTAGACAGTGGTGTTAAAGTGAAAGACGACAAAGCTGAAAGTAAACATGACAAAGCAATTTCTGATGGGTATTTTAAAGATGAGCAAGTTAAAGACCGTGAATTAAGCGATTATGCTGGTGAATGGCAATCTGTTTACCCTTACTTAAAAGACGGTACGCTTGATGAAGTGATGGAACATAAAGCTGAAAATGATCCTAAGAAATCTGCTAAAGATTTAAAAGCTTATTATGACAAAGGATATAAAACTGATATTACTAACATTGATATAAAAGGAAATGAAATTACATTTACTAAAGATGGTAAGAAACACACTGGTAAATATGAATACAATGGTAAGAAAACATTGAAATATCCTAAAGGTAACCGTGGCGTGAGATTTATGTTTAAATTGGTCGATGGTAATGATAAAGACTTACCGAAATTCATCCAATTTAGCGATCACAACATTGCACCTAAAAAGGCAGAACACTTCCATATCTTTATGGGTAATGATAATGACGCGTTATTAAAAGAAATGGATAACTGGCCAACATATTATCCTTCAAAATTAAATAAAGACCAAATCAAAGAAGAAATGTTAGCGCATTAATTCAACAGGTTTGCACACTCTACTCAACTGTTAATAGCTGAATAGAGTGTGTTTTTTATTTCGTAGTTATCAATTTCAACAGAGGGAATGATTAATATTACTATAGTTTATAACAAATGATTTGGTAACATATGTTACTCAATGCATGTTAAGATGAGTAAATATAAAAGATAGGGAGTGGGAAGATGACGATTAAAGTTGAAGATAATAAAATTATTTTTTCAAGAACGATAGAAGCACCGATTGAAAAGGTGTTTGATGCCTATACGACAAAAGCATTATTTGAAAAATGGTTTCATCCAAAAGACGCTAGTACCAAAGTGTTTCGCTTTAATGCTGTTTCAGGCGGTGATGCATTTTATGCGATTAAAACACCTACAATGACCAGCTATACATTAGCAGAATATAAAACGGTTAAGCGTCCATATTTAATTGAATATATTGACTCATTTGCGACACCTCAAGGTGCAAAAGATACAAAAATGCCAAGCATGAAAATTACTTTGTCATTTTCCAAGAGCAATACAACGAAAACGACAGTGACATCAACATCGGTATTTCCAACAAAAGAAGCCGCTCAACAATTCATAAACATGGGTGTTGAACAAGGTATGAATCAAACTTTAGATCAACTTGATGCTTTATTGAAATAAAGTTGTTGAAAATATGTAAAAAATTTTATATGCCATTCAGTTTATAATAATAACGTAATATTATTAATTGAATGAAGGATGATTCGATGGCACAACGTTACATTAAAGTATTAATATTATATATTTTTACTACGCTTTTATCTTCAATTACTGTTACTTCGAAATGTGTACCAAATAAAGTGGTTAGATTTATTTTGCGTACAGTCGTAGGCTACAGTGTATTTGCATATGGTTTACATTACTTTTCAAATTTAAAAAAGAATAAGTAATACTTTACATAAAGCGAGATAAAATGAGCGTCGTAATATCTTAAATCATAAAGATATTAGCCAATCACGCGATTTATCTCGCTGTTTTTATGAAAGAAAACTACATTTTTGAGAGAATAAAAAGATTTTTCTGAAATTTAAACTATCAATTACATTGATTTACTAATATAATTAGAAAGTAAATTTTATTTGATCAAAGTAAATGGGGGAAGTACTGTGATAGAAAATAAGAAAACAGTTGAAGATACATATTCAACAGGCGCAATTGTTGATTCAATATCATCTTCAGTACAAATGAAGCAAGTAATGGTACAGCAAACACCTGGCCGATATATGCTTAAAGCAATGATGGCCGGATTTTTACTCTCAATCGTTACTGTATTTATGTTCGGAATAAAGACGCAGTTTGCGAGTACTCACGTAGATGGACTTATCAATTTAATGGGAGCCATTGCGTTTAGTTTAGGTTTGATTTTAGTTGTATTAACTAACTCTGAATTATTAACAAGTAACTTCATGTACTTTACAGTAGGCTGGTATTATAAAGTCGTTTCTGTTAAGAAGATGACTTGGATTTTATTATATTGTTTCTTAGGAAATATTTTAGGTGGGTTTGTGTTATTTTTCTTAATGAAATTTGCGCATGTCATGACACCTGAAATGACACAAGCTTTAACAGCTTTAGTTCAGAAAAAGACTGTTGATTCAACATGGTTGAATATTTTTACAAAAGGTATTTTCTGTAACTTCTTTATTAATATTGGTATTTTCATCTCTATGCAATTCAAAGGCGGCTTAACAAAGGCATTCTTCATAGCTTGTGGTGTCGTGGTCTTTGTATACATGGGATATGAGCACGTTGTGTTCAATGCAGGTCTATATGCAGGTATGGTATTCTTTAACCTTGATGCAGTTTCATGGTTACACGTTTTAAAAAATATCGTTTTTGCTTTCTTAGGTAACTTTGTCGGTGGCGGTATTTTTGTAGGTCTCGTTTATGCTTTCTTAAATGGTAAGCGTAATCGTTTAGAGCAACAATAATTAAGATGTAGTGATTAAATAGCGTAACAATGAATCATTCTTCCAAACCATTCATGAATTTGAATGGTTTTTTTACGTTGAGAGAGTAATTTTTAATAAGTTTCATGAGAGTATTGGTGTATTCAGATGAAGCATACTTTCTGACATGTGATAAATTTATTGATACACTTTGATGGATATTTATTTTAAAAATAAAATATGGTTAAATCATTTAAAAAAGAGTGGGGATTAATATGACAAAAACGATGATTCGACTCGCAAGTGAACAAGATGCAGAAAAATTGCAACAACTCATGCATGAAGCATTTACGCCTCTAAGAGAACTAGGTATTGATTGGCCTTCAGTTAATGCTAATTTAGATGCTGTTAAAGAAAATATAGATAAAAATACTACATTTGTCATGACAATTGATGATGAAATTATATCTACGATTACGGTTAGATATCCTTGGGGAAGTGTGAAAAGTATTTCGGGCTATCCTTTTGTCTGGTGGTTTGCGACAAATCCTGAGTATGAAGGGAAAGGCTATGGTAGCCAATTACTTACTTATGTTGAAGAAGCATTTTTGCGAGATACGTTAAAGTCAGCGGCAGTTACTTTAGGTACATCTGCAAGATTGCATCCGTGGTTACTTAAAATTTATGAAAAAAGAGGTTATGAAATATACAGCGAACATGAAAATGATGATGGCGATTTAGGTGTGATCATGCGCAAAGTATTGATACCCGAGCGCTTTGACGAAACAATATTAGGCCAACCACCATTTTAAGATAATAATATACACTACAAGCGACCGATATATTAATGCTTGCTCAAATAAATGTTGAGTAGGGATTCATATATCGGTCGCTTTTTTTGATTTAACAAAAAGGGAAAATGTATAAGGAATATGCATGACTACAGGCATCAGGGAATTCCCTGATTTTACATTATAATGTGATTCTTTTCACAAAAACAAAATGATTTGGTATACAATACGTGTGAAAGGGTTGGTAAATGTGAATGGGAATATCATTGTTGCACATGGCATGAGGCACGGACGACAGAATCAAGCGTTAGAAGCATTTATTTATGAATTAATAAAAGATGATATACATCACTATGATATTGCGTTTTTAGAAAGTGAGCATCAGGATTTAGAGACGGTAATGACGACGTTGGTTCAAAGTGGGGTTGACCATTTTAAAATTGTACCATTGCTAATCTTTAGTGCAATGCATTATCTCAAGGATATACCGAATATCGTTCATGAAATGAAACGACGGTATCCAGACATAAAGGTAGAAGTAAGCGAGCCACTTGGCACACATCCTTTAATGAGACGATTAATTGAACAACGTATTTGTGACGCATTAGCAGGTGACGAACAACAAGTTGGAGTTATGGTTGTTGCACACGGCAATATTAATGGAAATTTTACTAAGGCACACGAAGAGTTACAAATATGCGCTCAAAATTTGCAAATTAGCAAGCCGACATATGCGAGAACGCTATATGGAGAGATTAGTTTTACACATGATTTAGAAAGCATCTCGAAACGGTATCAAAAATTGATTGTCGTACCATTATTTTTATATGACGGAAGACTTGTTAACAAAGTGAAGCAGCAAATGAATGACATGGTTATTAATACAGATATACACTTCACACCTTCAATTAACTTCGACCCAATTTTAAAGCAAATCATTAACGATAGATTAGAAAGCTTAATGATTCCGATGAAAATATAAAAGCACTAACGAAAAATTAACACCTTTTTTTGAAATAAATATTATGGAGTAAAGGGGCATATTTTATGGCAAAGCAAAAACTAGTAATGATTGGTAACGGTATGGCGGGCATTCGAACAATCGAAGAAATATTAGAGCGCGCCAACGATTTATATGATATTACGGTAATAGGTAAAGAACCTTATCCAAACTATAACCGCATCATGCTTTCAAATATTTTACAAAATAAAATGACAGTTGAAGAAACAATTATGAATCCATATGAGTGGTATGAGGAACATGGTATCGAGTTAATTACAAATGATCCTGTAATTGAAGTAGATAGAGCAAATCAATCAGTTACTACTGCAAATGGTATTGAAGTATCATACGATAAATTGATTTTTGCGACAGGTTCTAAAGCATTCGTCATTCCAGTTCCAGGTTCGACATTACCGAGTGTAATTGGTTGGAGAACGATTGATGATACTGAACAAATGATGAACATTGCGAAGACTAAAAAGAAAGCAATTGTAATTGGTGGAGGCTTACTAGGTTTAGAGTGTGCACGTGGTTTATTAGATCAAGGTATGGAAGTAACGGTGTTACATTTAGCTGAATGGTTGATGGAAATGCAGCTAGACCGTAAAGCTGGAAATATGCTTAAAGCAGATCTAGAAAAGCAAGGTATGAAGTTTGAAATGCAAGCCAACACAACTGAAATCTTAGGAGAAGATGATGTTGAAGGTGTTAAATTGGCTGATGGACGCGAGATTCCGGCAGACTTAGTTGTTATGGCAGTAGGTATTCGACCATACACAGAAGTAGCCAAAGAATCAGGTCTAGATGTTAATCGAGGTATTGTTGTCAATGATGTGATGCAAACAAGTGATAGCAATGTATATGCAGTTGGTGAATGTGCAGAACATAACGGCAAAGTTTATGGACTCGTTGCACCACTATATGAACAAGGTAAAGTATTAGCTGATCATTTAACAAATAAAGAAACGAACGGATACAAGGGATCAACAACATTTACGTCATTAAAAGTTTCTGGGTGTGACTTGTATAGTGCTGGTCAAATTGTAGAAAATGCAGAAATTAAAGGTATTGAAATATTTAATAGTGTTGATAATAACTATAAAAAAATCTTTTTAAAAGACGGTAATGTAGTTGGTGCAGTACTATATGGTGATATCGATGATGGTTCACGCTTTTATAACATGATGAAAAAAGGTGAATCCACTGAAGATTACACACTTGTATCATTGCTTACTAAAGGTGGAGAAGAGGCATCGCTATCAATTGCTGATATGGCTGATGATGAAACAATTTGTGGTTGTAATGGTGTTGATAAAGGTACTATAGTAAATGCGATTACGGAAAATGGCTTTACAACAGTTGAAGAAGTAACGGCTAAAACAAAAGCGGGGAATTCATGTGGTAAATGTAAACCGCAAATTGCTCAAATATTGCAGCACACCTTAGGAGATGACTTTGTTGCCGCAAAACCTGCTGGTATATGTGGTTGTACTGATTTGACACGCGATCAAATAGTAACGCAAATAAGAGCGAAAGGTTTAAAAACATCTAAAGAAGTTCGACATGTTTTAAACTTTAAAAACAAAGGTGGATGTCCAAAATGTCGACCTGCGATTAACTATTATTTGAACATGGTTTATCCACATGAACATGAAGATGAAAGAGAATCAAGATTTGCTAACGAACGTTACCATGCGAATATTCAAAATGATGGTACATTTTCTGTTATACCTCAAATGCGTGGGGGTGTTACAGATGCAGACCAACTGATTCGTCTAGGAGAAGTGGCTAAGAAATATCATGTGCCACTAGTTAAAGTGACAGGTTCGCAACGTGTTGGTTTGTATGGAGTTAAAAAAGAAGAATTACCAAATATATGGGAAGACCTAGGTATGCGTTCAGCATCAGCTTATGGTAAGAAAACTCGCTCAGTTAAAAGCTGTGTTGGTAAAGAGTTTTGTCGATTTGGTACGCAATACACGACACGACTTGGCATTCGTTTAGAAAAAACATTTGAATACATCGATACACCTCATAAATTCAAAATGGGTGTATCAGGCTGCCCAAGAAGTTGTGTTGAATCAGGTGTTAAAGATTTTGGTATTATCTCAGTTGAAAATGGATTCCAAATCTATATCGGTGGTAATGGTGGTACAGAAGTTGAAAAAGCTGAATTTTTAACAACTGTAGAAACAGAAGATGAAGTAATCAAATTATGTGGTGCTTTGATGCAATATTATCGCGAAACAGGTATATATGCTGAAAGAACAGCGCCATGGTTAAGAAGACTTGGATTTGAAAATGTAAAAGAAGTCTTACTTGACCCAGAAAGACAAAATGAACTATTTGAACGCATTATGGATGCTAAAAAAGCAGTCGAAGCTGAACCTTGGGAAGCAATAACTAGCAATGCGCAAGCACGTAAAATTTTTGAAGTGGAGAAGGTGTAATACATGGAAACAAAAGAAAAAATTAAAGTGACAACTATAGATGAATTAACACCCCTAATTGGAAAAAAGGTTATTGTCAAAGGCAAAGAGGTAGGGTTGTTTTTAACAGAAAGTGGCAAAATTCATGCGATTCACAATATCTGTCCACACAAACAAGGACCATTGTCTGAAGGGACAGTGAGTGGGGAATATGTATTTTGCCCGCTCCACGATCAAAAAATTGATTTAAATACAGGTATTGTTCAAGAACCTGATGAAGGTTGTGTAGATGTTTATGAGGTAGAAGTTACAGACGGGAACGTATATATATGTCTGTAGATAAATATGGCAAGGTTTACTTGATAGGTGCGGGACCAGGTAATCCGAATTATTTGACTAAAAAGGCTGAGCGTTTAATACGTGAAGCGGATGTTATACTATATGATCGATTAGTGAATCCGTTAATTTTACAATATGCGAATTTGACTACTGAAATTATCGATGTTGGTAAAAAGCCGTATGCAAAACACATTCAGCAAGAAAAAATAAATGAATGTATCGTGGAAGCAGCACGTCGATATAACAAGGTTGTGAGGCTTAAAGGTGGCGACCCAGCAATATTTGGACGAGTGCAAGAAGAAGTCGACACACTAAATGAACATCATATTGCGTTTGAAATTGTACCAGGGGTGACATCAGCGAGCGCAGCAGTTGCTACTATGCAGACAGGTTTGACAATGCGTACAGTTGCTAAAAGTGTGACATTTTCTACAGGTCACTTTAAAGATTCAGAAGAAAATGAAGTGGATGTCAATTCCTTAGTGAATGGTGGCACGTTAGCAATTTATATGGGGGTAAAACGTTTAGGGAAAATTATCACACAGATACAACAATACACAGATATTGATTACCCGATAGCGATTGTCTTTCAAGCATCGTGTTTTAACGAGTTTGTTGTTAAGGGGCGTTTAAGTAATATTATTTCAAAATTGCAACACTATTCAATTGAGGCGAAACCAGGTATATGTATTATTGGGGAAGTTGTTGGTTATACTGAAAACACTCCTAAATCATATGATCCTATGAAGCAATTTTATGTAGTAAGTGGTTCTAAACATGACGCCCTTATGCTCTGTGAACATTTATATGACGAAGGTTATGGCTGTTTGCTAAACCCAAATGATACATCGAATGGCACATATCATTCGTCGCAATATGATTACTATGATGCATTTATTAAGCAGCAAGAAAATGTAACATATATTTCAACCGATCATGCAGATGCTAATACAGTGTTATGTCACTAATTTATAAAAAATAAATGAATAAGTAAGGTTTCAACCGAGAGAATATATTCGTGTTGAAGCCTTATTTGTCGTTGTGCCAAATTTGAACGATTTAGATTGGCAATAAGCATGACCATACATGATTGTGTACTATTTCAATGAAATCCCGTTATTGATAGGGAAATTCCTTAAGTAATTAGGTGATTCCCTAATATTTTATGTTTGTGAAAAAATGTACAATCTAATTAAAGCAATAGTCTTGGGCATTTTAAAGTATTTAAAAACACGACATCTACACATCGTATTTTTATACGTAGGAGGATATAAATATGGGAAAATTTGGATTGAATTTCTTTAAGCCAACAGAAAAATTTAATGGGAATTGGTCGATCCTAGAAAGTAAAAGTAGAGAATGGGAAAAAATGTACAGAGAACGTTGGAGCCACGATAAAGAAGTAAGAACAACACATGGTGTTAACTGTACAGGATCATGTTCTTGGAAAGTATTTGTGAAAAATGGTGTGATTACCTGGGAAAATCAACAAACTGACTATCCAAGTTGTGGTCCGGATATGCCTGAATACGAACCGAGAGGATGTCCACGAGGTGCGTCATTCTCTTGGTATGAATACAGTCCGCTTCGAATCAAATATCCATATATTCGTGGAAAACTCTGGGATTTATGGACTGAAGCATTAGAAGAAAACAATGGTAATCGCGTTGCTGCATGGGCGTCTATTGTTGAAAATGAAGACAAAGCCAAACAATATAAGCAAGCCCGAGGTATGGGAGGGCACGTGCGTTCAAATTGGAAAGACGTTACAGAGATAATCGCAGCACAATTACTGTATACAATAAAAAAATATGGTCCAGATCGAATCGCAGGATTTACACCTATTCCAGCGATGTCAATGATTAGTTATGCAGCAGGTGCTCGATTCATCAATTTGCTTGGTGGTGAAATGCTTAGTTTTTATGACTGGTATGCAGATTTACCACCTGCCTCTCCACAAATTTGGGGAGAGCAAACAGATGTGCCTGAATCAAGCGACTGGTATAACGCATCATACATTATTATGTGGGGGTCTAATGTACCTTTAACACGTACTCCGGATGCACATTTTATGACAGAAGTCCGCTATAAAGGTACAAAAGTCATTTCAGTAGCACCAGATTACGCAGAAAATGTGAAATTTGCAGATAACTGGCTAGCACCGAATCCTGGTTCAGATGCTGCAATTGCACAAGCAATGACGCATGTTATTTTACAAGAACATTATGTTAATCAACCTAATGAACGCTTTATAAATTACGCCAAACAATATACAGATATGCCGTTTATTATCATGCTGGATGAAGATGAAAATGGATATAAAGCGGGTCGATTTTTAAGAGCGAGTGACTTAGGTCAAACAACAGAGCAAGGCGAATGGAAGCCAGTTATTCATGATGCAATCAGCGATAGTTTAGTAGTACCTAATGGCACAATGGGTCAACGTTGGGAAGAAGGTAAGAAGTGGAACTTAAAACTAGAAACAGAAGATGGTTCTAAAATTAACCCTACATTATCAATGACAGATGGTGGATACGAATTAGAAACAATTCAATTCCCATACTTTGATAGTGATGGAGATGGGATATTCAATCGTCCAATTCCAACTCGACAAGTTACTTTAGCAAATGGTGACAAAGTCCGTATTGCTACAATTTTTGACTTAATGGCAAGTCAATATGGCGTGCGTCGTTTTGATCATAAATTAGAATCAAAAGGATACGACGATGCAGAATCAAAATATACACCCGCTTGGCAAGAAGCCATTTCAGGCGTAAAACAAAGTGTTGTCATTCAAGTAGCGAAAGAATTTGCGCAAAACGCTATCGATACTGAAGGGCGTTCAATGATTATCATGGGTGCGGGTATTAACCATTGGTTTAACTCAGATACGATTTATCGTTCAATCTTAAACTTAGTTATGTTATGTGGCTGTCAAGGTGTGAATGGTGGCGGTTGGGCTCACTATGTGGGACAAGAAAAATGTCGTCCGATTGAAGGATGGAGTACTGTCGCATTTGCGAAAGACTGGCAAGGACCACCACGTTTGCAAAACGGAACAAGTTGGTTCTATTTTGCAACAGACCAATGGAAATATGAAGAGTCAAATGTAGATCGTTTAAAATCTCCATTAGCTAAAACAGAGGATTTAAAGCATCAACACCCAGCTGATTATAATGTTTTAGCAGCTAGACTTGGTTGGTTACCATCTTATCCACAATTTAATAAAAATAGTTTGTTGTTTGCAGAAGAAGCTAAAGATGAAGGCATTGAGTCGAATGAGGCAATTTTAAAACGCGCGATAGATGAAGTTAAGTCAAAACAAACGCAATTTGCGATAGAAGATCCGGATTTGAAAAAGAATCATCCGAAATCACTGTTTATATGGCGCTCAAATCTAATCTCAAGTTCTGCAAAAGGTCAAGAATACTTTATGAAGCATTTACTTGGCACAAAATCAGGTTTATTAGCTACACCAAATGAAGATGAAAAGCCAGAAGAAATTACGTGGCGTGAGGAAACAACAGGGAAATTAGATTTAGTCGTTTCTTTAGATTTCAGAATGACAGCAACACCTTTATATTCTGACATTGTATTGCCAGCAGCGACTTGGTATGAGAAGCATGATTTATCATCTACAGATATGCATCCATATGTACATCCTTTTAATCCAGCTATTGATCCATTATGGGAATCGCGTTCAGACTGGGATATTTATAAAACGTTGGCAAAAGCATTTTCAGAAATGGCAAAAGACTATTTACCTGGAACGTTTAAAGATGTTGTGACAACTCCGCTTAGTCATGATACAAAGCAAGAAATTTCAACACCATACGGCGTAGTGAAAGATTGGTCGAAGGGTGAAATTGAAGCGGTACCTGGACGTACAATGCCTAACTTTGCAATTGTAGAACGCGACTACACTAAAATTTACGACAAATATGTCACGCTTGGTCCTGTACTTGAAAAAGGGAAAGTTGGAGCACATGGTGTAAGTTTCGGTGTCAGTGAACAATATGAAGAATTAAAAAGTATGTTAGGTACGTGGAGTGATACAAATGATGATTCTGTGAGAGCGAATCGTCCACGTATTGATACAGCACGTAATGTAGCTGATGCAATACTAAGTATTTCATCTGCTACGAATGGTAAATTATCACAAAAATCATATGAAGATCTCGAAGAACAAACTGGAATGCCGTTAAAAGATATTTCTAGCGAACGCGCTGCTGAGAAAATTTCGTTTTTAAATATAACTTCACAACCACGAGAAGTAATACCGACAGCAGTATTCCCAGGTTCAAATAAACAAGGTCGACGATATTCACCATTTACAACGAATATAGAACGTCTAGTACCTTTTAGAACATTAACAGGACGTCAAAGTTATTATGTGGATCACGAAGTTTTCCAACAATTTGGGGAGAGCTTACCAGTATATAAACCGACATTGCCGCCAATGGTATTTGGGAATAGAGATAAGAAAATTAAAGGTGGTACAGATGCTTTGGTACTGCGTTATTTAACGCCTCATGGAAAATGGAATATACACTCAATGTATCAAGATAATAAGCATATGTTGACACTATTTAGAGGTGGTCCAACGGTTTGGATATCAAATGAAGATGCTGAAAAACACGATATCCAAGATAACGATTGGCTAGAAGTGTATAACCGTAATGGTGTTGTAACGGCAAGAGCAGTTATTTCGCATCGTATGCCTAAAGGTACAATGTTTATGTATCATGCACAAGATAAACATATTCAAACGCCTGGGTCAGAAATTACAGATACACGTGGTGGTTCACACAACGCGCCGACTAGAATCCATTTGAAACCAACACAACTAGTCGGAGGATACGCACAAATTAGTTATCACTTTAATTATTATGGACCAATTGGGAACCAAAGGGATTTATATGTAGCAGTTAGAAAGATGAAGGAGGTTAATTGGCTTGAAGATTAAAGCGCAAGTTGCGATGGTATTAAATTTAGATAAATGCATAGGATGCCATACGTGTAGTGTGACATGTAAAAACACTTGGACAAATCGTCCAGGTGCTGAGTACATGTGGTTCAACAACGTAGAAACGAAGCCAGGTGTAGGGTATCCGAAACGTTGGGAAGACCAAGAACACTACAAAGGTGGTTGGGTACTAAATCGTAAAGGGAAACTTGAATTAAAATCTGGAAGTAGAATTTCAAAAATTGCTTTAGGTAAAATTTTTTATAATCCAGATATGCCATTAATTAAAGATTATTATGAGCCATGGAACTATAATTATGAACATTTAACAACTGCGAAATCAGGGAAGCATTCGCCAGTTGCTAGAGCGTATTCAGAAATTACAGGGGATAACATTGAAATTGAATGGGGACCTAACTGGGAAGATGACTTAGCAGGTGGTCATGTTACAGGTCCAAAAGATCCTAACATCCAAAAAATAGAAGAAGATATTAAATTCCAATTTGACGAAACTTTTATGATGTATTTACCACGTTTATGTGAACATTGCTTGAATCCAAGTTGCGTTGCATCGTGTCCTTCAGGTGCTATGTATAAACGTGATGAAGATGGCATTGTATTAGTTGACCAAGACGCATGTCGTGGATGGCGTTACTGTATGACAGGTTGTCCATATAAGAAAGTTTACTTCAATTGGAAAACGAACAAAGCTGAAAAGTGTACTTTCTGTTTCCCGAGAATCGAGGCGGGTATGCCTACGGTATGCTCTGAAACTTGTACAGGACGTATGCGTTACTTAGGTGTTTTATTATATGATGCAGATCGAGTTCATGAAGCAGCTTCAGCAGTAGACGAGAAAGATTTATATGAAAAACAATTAGATATATTCTTAAACCCATTTGACGAAGAAGTCATTGCTCAAGCTGAAAAAGATGGTATTGGTTACGATTGGATTGAAGCTGCACAAAACTCTCCAATTTATAAGTTAGCAATTGAATATAAACTTGCATTTCCGTTACATCCTGAATTTAGAACGATGCCGATGGTTTGGTATTGCCCACCACTTAGCCCAATTATGAGCTATTTTGAAGGTAAAAATACAACTCAAAATCCAGATGCGATTTTCCCAGCCATTGAAGAAATGCGTTTACCTATTGAATACTTAGCTAATATTTTCACTGCAGGAGATACAGAGCCAGTAAAAGGAGCCCTACAACGTATGGCAATGATGAGAAGTTATATGAGATCTCAAGTTACTCAACAGCCATTTGACACGTCTCGATTAGAGCGATTAGGTATAACCGAGCGCCAAACTAAAGACATGTATCGTTTATTAGGACTAGCTAAATATGAAGATCGATTTGTTATTCCAACATCACACAAAGAAACCTATTTAGATACGTATCACGCACAAGGTAGTACAGGATACAATTACGGCGGCGAGCATTTTGGAGATAACTGTGAAGGCTGTGGCGTTGCAGTAGGTTCAGGGAAAACTGGTCAAGAAATTTATAATGAGAATTTCTATGGAGGGATTTTCCGTGATTAATTTCGATAATTTTAAAAAATATCAGGAAAGTTTTGGATATATGGCACAACAGTTATGTTTTCCAGAAAAATTAACTTTTCATCCAAAAACTTTTGAAGAAACAATTTCGAAAGATCATCCAGCATATGAAGATTTAGTAGCATTTAGAAATGTAATGATGACATTTTCATTATCAGAAATCAAAGCGATTTATACAGATACATTTGATTTTACGAAAAAAGCACCATTATATATGACGTATAACAAATTTGATACGCAAAAAGAACGTGGTCAAATGTTAGCTAAATTGAAGGTATTATATGAAATGTTTGGACTAGAAATGGTAGATAATGAACTTTCTGATTATCTACCGTTGATGCTTCAATTTTTGCAAGTGGCAGAATGGCGAAATGATCCAAGAGCTGAAGAGAATATTCAATTAATCATTATGATTATTGAGGATGGAACATATGTGATGGCGAATGCACTTGGTGAAGATAACAATCCATATGCCTATGTGATTCAAGCACTTAGAAAAACATTGAAATTATGTTTGACATCACCAAAAGGAGTGAAACATCATGCTTAATCAGTTTTTATGGGTTATATTTCCGTATTTATGTTTAGTTGTCTTTGTCGCAGGTCATATTGCACGTTATCGTTATGATAAATTTTCTTGGACAGCTAAATCTAGTGAATTAATAGAAAGAAAAAGGTTGATGTGGGGAAGTTTATTATTTCACTTAGGTATTATTCCAGTGTTTTTTGGACACGTAGTTGGATTGTTAATACCGAAACCATGGATGGATGCAGTGGGGGTATCTGAGCATTTATATCATATAGGCGCTGTTTATATTGGTAGCATCTTTGGTATAATAACTTTGATAGGGATGTTTTTATTAACAGCGAGACGTGTTACTACGAAAAGTATTCGAAGATTAAGTTCAGCGTCGGATATATTTGTAAATTTCTTATTATTACTTATCGTATTTATGGGATGTTACGCAACATTAGTAACAAATATACAACATCCAGATTTTAACTACAGAACTTCATTATCAATTTGGTTTAGACAATTATTTATGTTAAAACCAGATGCGTCATTGATGAGTGGTGTGCCGATTGCATTTAAAATGCATATATTGTTAGGTTTCACTATTATGGCTTGTTGGCCATTTACACGTTTGGTACATGTTTGGAGTGTACCTTTGACATATATAAATCGCAGATATATTATTTACCGTAAGAATAAAGTGTAAGCATAAGAGGTGAAAGGATTTGACACCAGAAGCAATAATTGAAGATCGTAGATTTCAAGAGACATTAGATAAAATACGCAAAGAAGAGGGTTATGATTTTGCGGCAATCGCTTTCTATGAATCTAACAAACCATCATCTCCAATAAAATGGCACTATGTTTCAGGTAATAAAAATAATCGATTTAAATTGATTATTCTAAGAAAAGGTCGTGGATTAGCTGGAACTGTTATGAAAACAGGAAAGCGTATGGTAATAGCCAATGTTGGTTTAGCTTTAGGGCCTGAAGAAAAGATTGACTATCCAATTTTATTGAGCGAATCATTAACAGCAGTTTTAGCAGTGCCGCTTTGGTATAAGAATCAAGTGTATGGCGTACTATTATTTGGTCAAAGAGATGGTCGTCCTTTACCAAAAATATTTGATAATGATGATATTCAACGTAAGTTTGGTATTTTCAATGATGATAAATAATGAGATGAATTAGGGTGTAAGTCATGATTAATGAGGACAGTATACAGTTAGATACTTTATTGAAAAAATATTATGAGCATTCAATCGAAAAGATAGTTTTTGCTGATGATAACGGTAAAATTATTGCAATGAATGATGCTGCTAAAGATATATTATCTGAAGAAGATAATTACAGTGCTGTGGCGAATGCGATTTGTCACAGATGTGAAGGGTATACAAATGCCTATGATGTACAATCATGTAAAGACTGTTTCTTAGAATCAATGCAAGTACAAGCTACGAATTTCCAAGTATTTATGAAGACGAAAGATCAAAAAGTGATGCCATTTACAGCAACATATCAGTTGATTGATCAAGACAGGGGAATTCATGCATTTACGCTTCAAAATGTTTCATCACAAATTGAACAGCAAGAGAAATTGCATCAACAACGTATGATGCGTAAAACAATCTCAGCCCAAGAAAATGAAAGAAAGCGAATTTCTAGAGAGTTACATGATAGTGTGATTCAAGAAATGCTCAATGTAGATGTTCAATTGAGATTATTAAAATATCAAGAAGATACAACTAAGCTTTTGGAAGACGCAGAAAATATTGAATATATTGTCGCTAAATTAATTGATGATATACGTAATATGTCGGTTGAATTAAGACCCGCTTCTTTGGATGATCTAGGCCTTGAAGCAGCTTTTAAATCATATTTTAAACAGTTTGAAGAAAATTATGGAATAAAAATCATATATACATCAAATATTAAAAATACTCGCTTTGATAGTGATATTGAAACGGTTGTTTATCGAGTAGTGCAAGAAGCTATTTTAAATGCGTTGAAATACGCTGATGTAAATGAAATAAATGTAGGTATCCGTCAAACTGGGCGCCATTTGGTAGCAGAAGTGATAGATGCGGGAAATGGTTTTGATCCAAGTTCTAAGCCTAAAGGTTCTGGACTCGGTTTATATGGAATGAATGAGCGAGCTGAGTTAGTCAGCGGTAGCGTCAATATTGAAACGAAAATTGGTGAGGGTACCAATGTTACATTGAACATTCCAATTTGAAACATACATTGGGGGAATAAAATTGAAAATAGTCATTGCCGATGATCACGCTGTTGTCCGTACGGGGTTCTCTATGATTTTAAATTATCAAAATGATATGGAAGTTGTTGCAACGGCTGCAGATGGCGTCGAAGCTTACCAAAAAGTAATGGAATATAAACCTGATGTGTTACTAATGGATTTAAGTATGCCACCAGGTGAGTCAGGTCTTATCGCTACGAGTAAAATTGCTGACAGTTTTCCTGAAACTAAAATACTAATATTAACAATGTTTGATGATGAGGAGTATTTGTTCCATGTGTTGCGTAATGGTGCGAAAGGTTACATATTGAAAAATGCACCTGATGAACAATTATTGTTAGCTATTCGAACTGTATATAAAGGTGAAACATATGTAGATATGAAACTTACAACATCTTTAGTGAATGAATTTGTATCTAATTCAAATCAGGACACTGCAAACACAACAGATCCTTTTAAAATCTTATCAAAACGAGAACTAGAAATATTGCCGCTTATTGCCAAAGGTTACGGGAATAAAGAAATTGCAGAGAAATTATTTGTATCTGTGAAAACAGTAGAAGCACATAAGACGCATATTATGACAAAGCTTGGCTTAAAGAGTAAACCTGAGCTAGTTGAATATGCATTGAAAAAGAAATTATTAGAGTTTTAGAGTTTGAAATTAATATAATTCAGTATAAAAGCGCGAGAGGAAATGATTATCTTCTGGCGCTTTTGTATGTTTTATCATTAAATATATGCAGATAGTTATGACTAAGAATTAGGTTGATGAATGGAGAGGATGTTTGAAATTGAAAAGTATGTGAGTGTTCCTAAATAATATGATTAAAATGATGGCGAATAAGTGTCTAAAAGCATCTTAAAGGGACATTGTATAGGGTAAATCACTTCATAAATAAGGGAAAATCCTTATGTTCACTTTTTCACAATCATAATAAAATATATATGTAGTCAATACTTTGTCTATATTGAATGTTTTCATATAAATGAAAGCATTTTTAAATAACATTGACCTCTAATATATAGGCAGAGTATTGATATCTATTAAAAAATAAATGATTTTGATGAAGGTGAAACGTATGTACAAAACAAAAGGTGGCTTTCAACTTACATTACAAACATTAAGTTTAGTGGTTGGGTTTATGGCTTGGAGTATAATTGCGCCATTAATGCCCTTTATTAAACAAGATGTCAATGTTACTGAAGGTCAAATATCAATCATTTTAGCGATACCAGTTATTTTGGGATCGGTGCTCCGTGTGCCATTTGGTTATCTAACAAACATTGTTGGCGCTAAATGGGTATTCTTTACTAGTTTTATCGTATTGTTATTCCCGATATTTTTCTTAAGCCAAGCACAAACACCGGGTATGTTAATGGCGTCAGGATTTTTCCTTGGTGTAGGTGGTGCAATTTTCTCAGTTGGTGTTACATCAGTTCCTAAATATTTCCCTAAAGAAAAAGTAGGTCTAGCAAATGGTATTTATGGTATGGGAAATATCGGTACAGCAGTTTCTTCATTTTTAGCACCGCCAATTGCGGGTATTATTGGTTGGCAAACAACTGTTAGAAGTTACTTAATTATTATCGCTTTATTTGCATTAATTATGTTTATATTTGGTGATACACAAGAACGTAAAATTAAAGTGCCATTAATGGCACAAATGAAAACATTATCTAAAAACTACAAATTATATTACTTAAGTTATTGGTATTTCATTACTTTTGGTGCTTTTGTAGCATTTGGTATTTTCTTACCTAACTACTTAGTAAATCATTTTGGAATTGACAAAGTAGATGCTGGTATTCGATCAGGTGTATTCATTGCGCTGGCAACATTCTTAAGACCAATAGGTGGCATTTTAGGTGATAAATTTAATGCAGTTAAAGTATTGATGATTGATTTTGTTGTTATGATTATCGGTGCCATTATTTTAGGTATTTTAGACCATATCGCATTATTCACTGTAGGCTGTTTAACAATAAGTATTTGTGCAGGTATTGGTAACGGCTTAATCTTCAAATTAGTACCATCCTACTTCTTAAATGAAGCGGGATCCGCAAATGGTATCGTATCAATGATGGGTGGTTTAGGAGGATTCTTCCCACCACTAGTAATCACGTACGTAGCTAATTTAACAGGATCAAGTCATTTAGCATTTATTTTCTTAGCGGTATTTGGATGTATTGCATTATTTACCATGCGTCATTTATACCAAAAAGAATATGGCTCATTGAAAAACGGTTGATATGTAATACATGACATTCATTTAGTTAAATACAAAGCCTTAATATCATGCGCAATATTCGTAGCATGACATTAAGGCTTTAGTAGTGTATTCATTTTAAATTTAACTATGAAATTGGAATAGATGTTGATGAAGTAGTTTCATTGCTTGGTTTGATTTTAGGCAAGGTAATGGTTAATAACCCATTTTCAAAACTAGCAGTAATATGTTGCTTATCAACAGCTTCAAAATCAAATTGACGCATTAATGATTCGAAGTTACGCTCATCTAAAATGAGTTGTTCAGATTTGTATTTTGCGCTTCTAGTAGCTTGAATAGTGAGCGTATTATTATTGAAATCGATACTAATATCTTCTTTATTTACACCTGCTAGTTCAGCTTCTAAGTAATATAATTCGTCTGTTTCATATATATTCGTTACAAATGAAGGTGTTGAAAAGTAATTAAATACTTGTTTACCTAAATCTTTAAATGTATCACTTGGATTACCGTTAAAAAAGTTTTGATTCTCGAATTGATTGAAGTTCAATATCATCACTTCCATTATAGAAATTTGTATTACAAAGCCATTATATGAGTAGTATTAAAAAAGTTAAAGTAAAAGGGGAGATAAAAAAGTAATAAATGGGTAGATTTGTGCCTGATAAGGAATCAGGGCAAAAGAACTGAGCATCGAGATTTATACAAGCAATAAAGATAATGAATAAACATAGCGATGCATACTTCTGCCCATCACCTTATGATAGGGAGTTATTTTTTGTCGGAATAGTCAAAATTTTTAGAAACAAAATTCCGCAAATTATTAATTATATCTGATGCTTCTCGTTCTGAAATGTTGAATTCATTAAAGACCTTAACAGAAATTTCAGCAAGAGGGCTTTTTATTGCTTTACCTTGTTCTGTTAGAGAAATTTGTAGGTTTCTTTCATCTTTCTCTTCACGTGTTCGAACAACGTAATCTTTCTTTTCTAATTTCTTTAGTAATGGTGTCAGTGTTCCAGAATCTAAGAATACACGTTCACCTAATTTTTTGATGTTAAGTTTTTCATCATTTTCAATCGCCATTAAAACAATGTAACCAGTATAGGTTAAATCATATTCCTTAAGATAGTTTGTGTATTTTTTAATTATTTCTTTTGAAGAAACATAAAATAAAAAACACAACTGTTTGCTAAGATAGCTGTTTTCTACATACATCCAATCACTCCTTGTTAAAATAAACAATATTATGAAGTGTAATAGTTGTCAAGTACTGATTTCATCGCAATTATTGAATTGTCTATAATTGAATTTAAATGTTAAATAATGCAAAATATATCGATATCTTAGTATTTTCATCGGTAATTACTGATATGACTGATTTTTTAAATTGAAAAAAATGTAATTGTATCATCCTTAATTGTTAAAAGTAGTCAATTATTTTGATAGATAGTAAAATAAAATTTGTTATTAAATTTTTTAAAAGCATCGTGTATGTAATTCGATTTCTATAATAATATTGAGAATAAAAAAATTTGTTACAATCTGGTAAAAACTCTTTATTAAATAAATTGATTCGTTCATACTGAATAGATAAGCAAAAAGGAGTTACATAATGAAGAAGAAAAAAAACGCGATTAAAGTTATCATTATATTATTTATTTCATTAATTGTTGCAGTAGCATTTTTCTTTGGTCTGAAAACATATCAAGGCCATAAGAATATTCAACTAATTGACAGTTACTTGGAAGAGAAAAATCTAAAAGATAAAATTAAATCAGAAAAAACAGAGTATAGTGCTAAAAAAGGTCTCTTCTATAAGGAAGTTACATTTAAAGATGAACCTGGTGTAACTTATGTTGTGCAACCAATCAGTACTAATAAAGGATTATTTGTTGAAGGCTTTGATACAGAGACTAAGAAAAGTTTGAAAACTGCAAAGCATAAATATTTTAATCAAAATTATAAACCATCAAAATAGTGTAACGTATAACTGGTGAAACAGTTTAGTGCCTTCAATTTTAATTATTTGAGGTAAACAGTTTTTGTATGGAAATTAGTGATTTTTGACATCTATAAAAGATAAATATTTTAATTTTTTATAGATAATTATCAATTTTCTGATATAATTGAGTGATGTCAGATGAAGGGGAGTTTGTACTATGGCTCTATTCAAGAGAAAAATTAGCCTACCTATGCAAGTTGTTATTGCATTAGTGTTAGGTGTTGTCGTAGGACTTTTATTATATGGACAAGAAAACGTAGCAAATTACATTAAACCATTTGGTGACGTATTTTTAAATTTAATTAAAATGATCGTTATACCAGTTGTATTTTGCTCACTAGCGCTTTCTATTTCGAACGTTGGGGAATCGAAAACTGTAGGGCGTTATGGCTGGAAAACAATTTTATACTTTGAAATTATTACAACAATCGCAATAGGTTTAGGGATTATCTTCGGTAACCTATTTAAACCAGGTGCTGGATTAGACCCAACAAAATTACCTAAAGGTGATATTTCTAAATATCAATCAACTGCACATGCAGCAGAACAATCTACATATGGAAATCATTTTATTGATACCATTGTACATATTATTCCGACAAACTTTTTTGAAGCTTTAAATAAGGGTGAATTATTACCTATTATCTTCTTCGCAGTATTCTTTGGATTAGGATTAGCTGCTGTAGGTAAAAAAGCAGAACCAGTTAAAGAATTTTTAAGCGGATCGCTTGAAGCTGTGTTCTGGATGATTAATAAAATTTTAAAATTAGCACCACTTGGAGTGTTTGCATTCATTTGTACTACAATTATTACATTTGGTGCATCCGCATTATTACCACTATTAAAATTAGTATTAGTTGTTGTCTTTGCAATGGTGTTCTTTGTATTCGCTATACTAGGACTAGTTGCATGGATGTGTGGTATTAATATCATGAATATTATTAGAATCTTGAAAAGTGAATTGCTTTTAGCATTTTCTACATCAAGTTCGGAAGCTGTACTTCCTGTAATGATGAAGAAAATGGAAAACTTCGGTTCTCCAAAAGAAATTACTTCTTTTGTTATACCAATTGGTTATACGTTTAACTTAGACGGATCAGCACTTTATCAATCTATTGCAGCATTATTCGTTGCACAGATGTATGGAATGCACTTAACATTATCAGAGCAAATTGTGTTGATGTTAACATTAATGATTACGTCTAAAGGTATGGCGGCAGTACCAGGAACTTCAATCGTTGTTTTATTAACAACATTAGGTGCCATGGGCTTACCGGCACAAGGTTTAGCATTAATTATTGGTGTTGACCGTATCTTAGATATGGTACGTACATGTGTAAACGTTATTGGTAACGCATTATCAACAATCGTTATAGCTAAATGGGAAAACGTATATGACAAAGCAAAAGGTCAAGAATATTTAAAATCAATTTAAAAAATACTATCTGACATTTAAAGCCCCTAACAACCTTTGGTTGTTAGGGGCTTTTATGCATGCGCAAAAGCGCAGGCGAACCGAAAATAGACTGACACAGTAATTCTTAAAAAGCAGCAGTAAGATGATTCCAAATTGGAAATCAACTTACCGCTGCTTTTACTCGTATATACCTTGATGGCAACTAAAATTTGTAATTTAAATTACAATTAGTGTTTCATGTGCATTTTGCCCATGTCATGAATTTTCATCATTAAACCGTGAGGGACGTCATCATGGTCAACTTTTTTAACTTTAACAATTTTATCTGAATCTGCTAATTTATAAACAATTACAAAATCACCTTTTTTAACTTTAACATCTGAATCTGAAGGTAATTTAACGTTCTTCTCAATGCTTTCATCTTTTTCACTAATCATTTTTTCAATAGTAGTATTATCTTTCATAATTCCATAGTATGTATCTTTCTTTCCGCCAGTCATCATCATGATTACTAATACAATACATACAATTAACATGATGGCGATTAAACTAATACCAAGACCAAAACCTTTTTTCTTTTTCATGGTTCATCAATCTCCTTAAATGTAGTTAATTCTGTTATACCTAAAAGTGCAACAGTTTGCAAATGCAGTATTTATATTACATAAAATTAATTTAAAAAGACACACCCTAATCACGTTAAATGTGAATAAAGTGTGTCTAAAAAACAATACATTGCAAATTGAATTGTAAACATATTAAACACTTTAATTATAGCGAGTTATTTTAAGTATTTAACATTGTTATATCTAGAATTCATAAAAGTTATTTCCTATATATACTTTGTGTTATAAATCGATTTTGATAGGTGTATCTAATGATTTGTCATTCATCAATTTAACAGATTGTGGTGTCACCTTTAAAACACAAAGTTCTGGATCTTCTTTTGAACTGAAAAAGCTTTTATCTTGAGTCTCCCATAACCAATCGATTACTTTTTGATCAGTAACTACTTCTATCGTGGCTTCCATTTCAACGAAACTGCGATTTGTCGTATCATTGTAGCCTAACAAAACATATGCTGCTGGATTATCTTTAATTTCTTTGACCTTAGCAGAATGGATATTCGTTTTAGTATATAAAGTAAGACCATCATTATAAAAGACCATATATCTACTATTAGGTTTGTTATTATATGCAGTTGATAATACACCAACTTTTGACGTTGCTAACACGTTTTCAATTGCTTGAATTGCTTGTGAGTTACTCATCCTATATCATCTCCTTATGATATAAATAGCCTTTAACGTAAGAAACTAAACACAAGAGGACTGTTAGTATTTAGCTTGGTTTAAAGCAAATATATTTAACCTCGTCGTGATTTAACTTGAGTTCAAATGTACGACCAGTTTCTTCTTGAACTGCAAGCTCCGTTTTAGGGTAATTCGTTTTGTCTAATTCATCTAGAATTTCTTTTTCTATATAGACAAGTTGATCACTTATTGGAAGCAAATGTTGAATTGAACCATGTTCATGATTCAAAGTTTTAATAATCATCAAAGAATCTTGAGGTAATTCATTATGGAAAATGAAGTCTTGTTTTACGTCTGACATATATCGGTCATTAATTTTATTGAATAATAAGAAATGGTAGTTATTATCTTTACGACTCAATACATAATTATTTGTAATTTCAATGTCTTCATTAACAAAAGGTCTAAACATTTTATATAAATGCATTAATGGTAGGGGGCTACCATATTTGTTGTACAAGGAAATATAATTTGAATGGTCATCTAATAATTGATAGCTAATGCCACCGCCATATCGTAATAATGCGATTAAGTGATACACTATGTCAGATAATTGAATTGGATTCTTACCATCATTAGTATATTTAAATCCGCTTACAGACAGGTTATTATATACAAATTGTGTTGATGATATACCTGAATCTAAAATAAATTTCTTATACTGTTCAAAATGAGTGTCAGTTTGATGATAGTGTTGGTTTTTAGTGATAAGATGTGTTGCAGTTTTTGAATTTTCAATATCAATAAAGTAATAATGGAATTTAAGACGCTGCATGACATCATAAACTTGTTCCACGGTTGAATAAGTTTCTAAAAAGCCATCGACTGTCACACTATATTTAATTTCTTTATTTTTGTTTTTAATTTTAAGATGACATAAATGAATTTCTTCTGCTGTCATAGAATTAGAGCAAAATACGAGCATAAATTTAACTAATTTCTTGCTTGTCTTATAGTCTTGATTGCCTTGTAAAAATGTTAGTATTAATTGCTTCATCGTTTCGAATTGTTGTGTTGATTTAATAGCGATTGCTAAACCTATATTTTTTTCGAAAAGCTTTTCAAAACATCTATTTAACAGGTTGTAATTCGTTTGGCTAATCTCAATATCGTGAATATCGTCAATGAAAACGACAGGTTTTGGTAAGTGCTCAAAGTTAATATCGTAATATTCATTGAAAATAAATTGAAATAGTTCATTGAAATTACTAAATCGAACAAATACTTTGGCACGCTGACTTCGATCTTTCGGATTAAAATCATCTATATGAATATCTGTTGTATTTGTAGCCAGTTGAGCTGTTAAATCAATTGTTGAAATTAACTCAGTGAATTGTGATACGTTATCTTGTTGGAAGTGTATTTGTGGTGGTTCAGTAATCTTGGAAACGAGTGAACGGAACTGTTTAGGACTAAAATGCAAGTAATTCTTAAATTGATTTGCAAAATTTGTATGACTGTTAAAACCGGCCAATTCAGAAACAGTTGTAATAGAATGTTTTGTAGAAAGTAATAAATTGATGGCGTTAACAAGTTTAATACTTGTAAAATAATCTTTAAAATTCATACTCAAATATCGAACAAAAAGATTAGAACAATATGATTCAGAGATGTTGCAATGCATCGCTATATCTTTTAAAGACAAGTGCGCATCAATATTGTCATGAATATAGTTTACACAGTCTATGAACACCGGATTGCTTAAAGCAATATTTGGTAAATATTCATGATCTATTCTTATAAAAGCTTCTTTAAGTAAAGTGTCTATAATACTTTGACCTATATTTTTCCCCATTAAAGAAGAACTTGTTGGTGTACTGATTAAATCGGCAATTAATGACTTAATATAATTACTTGATTGTAATAAATGACGATCTAAATAACCATTAAAGAAATCATCATCTTGTTGATAAAAATAAAAAACGGGTATCATTAATTCGATTATATTTTCGCCGTGGTTAATATTATAAATATCACCATGGTTAATTAAGATAATATAATTACTTACGTCTTTGGTTTCACCATTAATCGTAATATTGAGTTTACTTGTAAGTGAAAATAGCACCATAATATTATTAATATTACGACTGGGTATTGTCGATAATGTATGATGTATTTTAAGTTGGCATGTCATATTTCTCTCTCCTGCCTAATATATATTGAAATCTATCATTTAAATGTAAAACATGGAAATTTTTAAAATCATGGATAGTATACCTATTATAGTTGAATATTTTTGAAAAGGTAATAGTGAAAAATAAAAGAAATTAATGAAAACTCCTAGGAAAACGCTTGTTTTTATGCATTGTGCACAATATAAAAGTAAAATTAGAAAGATAGTAAGCAAAATTTGGAAATTTTCGATAGAGTCTAATTAAATTATTTGGTGCATAATTAATATAGATTTCAAACCTATGTATTTCAAAAAACAATACATAGCCATTTTGAACTAACTTGCTAATCTTTTATTGATATTCAACTATGTTATAAAAAAAGCAAATTGACCAAAATGGAAGTTTGAATCAAAAAACATTAAATGTACCCATGACTTAAATTTTATCGCCATTATTTAAGTTTGGACATACACTTTTGTCATCAAACGCTGAAAATTAGTACGATTGAAATCACTTCTTGTTATAAAAATTCTTAGTAGCCCTGTTACAAAATATTCGCTACAAATTATTCAAATCAACAACAATAACCATCAACTAAGAAATTTTAAACAATCTACTAAAAAATAAAGCGTTTAAAAGTTCTGTTTAGAAAACATCAAGATAAGTATAAACATCTAGAAAAGTGAACATCTAAGAAAATCCATCTAGTTATTGCCGTAACAATTAGAATAATCATTTGAAAAAGTGCATTAGACAACGAAATTCACCATCAAGATAATGAAGCAACAAGAAACAGCACACATCAATGAATTAACACCTTAGATTCATCATGAGAAAATGCATGGCACAACTAGATTTACCATCAAGATAATTCTTAAGCAGCGAAGAATTAACATCTAGAAATGCATAAACATCTTAGATTTTACATCAAGAGATGCGATAACTATAAACAACTAGAAACGTCACCAAGATAGTGCAACAACAAAGAATCAGCATCTTGAAATCGCACTAACATCTAAGAATCAACATCAAGTATTATATTAACATCATAGATAACTTCATCAAGACAGGCATCCACATCTAAGAAACTCATCTAGAATAGCTAACACCTAACATCAAAGAATATACATCAAGAACAGTATCTAACAGAACTTTTTGACTATATATGAATTAATTATGTTACTAGCTAAATCATCTATTATTAACTTTCACACTCAATTTCTACATCTAATATCAATTTATTAACAATAGAATTAGCAGCAACAAGATATTACTTAAAATTACTCCCCCGAATTTAAAATATAAACAATGTAATAATTAAGGGTATAAATTGATTTATGCTGTAACTAATTAAATGTGTATGGTATCTTCTAACATCATGAAACGCATTTTAATATAGATATGTACATTTAAACCTTGAGAGATAGATTATAGTAAACTTTAGTACAAAGTATGAATTGCTGAACTCCAATGACTACTATTTGTCCGTTACAACTAAAGTTTCAATCTATCTCTTTCTTTTTGTGTTTAAAACACGACTTTGTAGTAAATATTGAACATCATATTTATTAGCAAGTTCTGCTAAAAAATCTAATAAAGTTTGGGTGTCGATTTTACCATTAATAAAATCAGCTTTAAGTAGTTTTGATTGTTGTCTTTCTTCTTCATTCGCACATTTTTTAAAATACCCCCACATATGATCAAAAGCATTACATACACTTCCTATACTCGGTTCAATTAACAAAGCATCATCAATCATTTGTTGGACTTGATGAATTGATAAATCCGTTTTTAAAGCATTCCTTATTATTTGGTAAGACTGTTGACTGTGTAACAATACATGATATTTTTCCTCACGCCAAAGCTGTTCGATATAGCCACGTTCTTTCATAAAATTACCTCCGATAATTAATGTTAATATACATGCATATAGTATAGCAATAAAAATGAATGCGCTATCAAAAATGGTGTAGGTGTTTATATAAAATGATAATAGAGTGTTGCAAATATTTTTGGAACCGGTTACAATAAAGTGGAATAAATGGAACCGGTTCTAATTAGGAGGCTAAATATATGAATTATAAGCAATCCGCAGAAGATATTTTGAACGCGATAGGCGGAGAAGAGAATTTAGATGCAATGGCGCATTGTGCAACGAGACTACGATTAGTTTTAAATGATGAAAGTTTAGTAAATGAAGAGGCGCTAAACAATATGGATGTAGTTAAAGGGACGTTTTCTACTGGGGGACAATACCAAATTATTATTGGGTCTGGTACAGTCAATAAAGTATTTAGTGAACTGGAAAAATTAACTGGAAAAGAAGCATCAACCACTTCGGAAGTCAAAGCACAATCTGCTAAAAATATGAATCCGTTACAGAGATTTGTAAAAATGCTTTCAGATATCTTTGTTCCGATTATACCAGCCATCGTTGCTGGTGGTTTATTAATGGGGTTAAATAACATTTTGACTGCGAAAGATTTATTCTTTTCAGGTAAATCATTGATAGATGTATATAGTCAATTTGCTGGATTAGCTGAAATGATAAATGTTTTTGCGAATGCACCATTTACATTATTACCAATTTTAATTGGATTTAGTGCAGCAAAACGCTTTGGTGGCAATCCATTTTTAGGTGCTGCATTAGGTATGATACTAGTTCATCCATCGCTAATGAGCGCATACGATTTCCCAAAAGCAGTTGAAGCAGGTAAGGCTATTCCATATTGGGATGTTTTTGGTTTGCATATTAATCAAGTAGGTTATCAAGGACAAGTGTTACCTATGCTTGTAGCAGCTTATATCTTAGCCTCAATTGAAAAAGGGTTACGCAAAGTTATTCCAACGGTGTTAGATAATTTGTTAACACCATTGTTATCTATTTTTATAACAGCATTTCTAACATTTTCATTTGTAGGTCCAATCACTCGACAATTAGGTTACTGGTTATCAGATGGTTTAACATGGCTTTATGAATTTGGTGGTGCAATTGGTGGATTAATATTCGGATTATTGTATGCTCCAATTGTTATTACAGGTATGCATCATAGCTTTATAGCTGTAGAAACGACATTAATTGCAGATGCCACTAAAACGGGTGGATCATTTATATTCCCGATTGCGACAATGTCTAATGTTGCACAAGGTGGTGCAGCAATTGCAGCGTTCTTTATTATTAAACAAAATAAAAAGTTAAAAGGTGTGGCATCTGCCGCAGGTATTTCAGCATTACTTGGTATTACAGAACCGGCTATGTTTGGTGTTAACTTAAAACTAAGATATCCATTTATTGGCGCTATCGTTGGATCAGGTATTGGTTCAGCATATATTGCTTTCTTCAAGGTTAAAGCAATCGCATTAGGAACTGCTGGATTGCCTGGATTTATTTCAATCAATCCAGTACATGCAGGATGGTTACACTACTTTGTTGGTATGACAATATCATTCATCATTGCTATAACAGTTACTTTAATTTTATCTAAAAGAAAAGCAAATAAAGAAGTTGTAGAATAAAAAAAGAGGTATGACAGTAATCAAAGTATCAGTCATTGCAAATGCAATAGGATGAAACTTTAAGCTGTCATACCTTTTAATTTAGTTATAATTTCTGTTTACGCCATAAGAAAATACTAACAATTACGACAAGAATTAATGAAATACCTACCACAATAATCCAAGATATATAACTATGGTCATCAATTGGCAACGGCACATTCATACCGAAGAAACTAAATACGAGTGTTGGTAACGTTAATAGTACCGTGAAAAGTGTTAATGTCTTCATAATCGTATTCATATCATTAGATAATAAGGAAGCGTATGATGTTGTGATACTTTCTAAGATACGTTGATGTAATTCTGTTGTTTCGATGGCTTGGTTATTTTCAATGATTAAATCTTCTAGTAATTCTTCATCTTCTTCAAAACGTTTAATTGCAGGTAAACGGAATAACTTTTTAATAATTGTATCGTTACCTTTTAAGGCAGCTAAAAAGTATACTAAACTTTTTTCAACTTCCATTAATTTGAAAAGTTGTTTGTTAGTAATGTTATTTTTTAGTTCTTTCTCAATACGAATTCTACTTTTATTAAGTAATCGTAAGTTACGATTATAATGGTCGGCAATAGTAGTTAAAATTTCTAATGCAAATCTGCTGTGAAATTTTAAATTAATATCACGCTTAGGTAAATTTTCTAAAAATTCATTTTCAGCGTCACAAACTGTTACGATAATACCGTTGCCAATAATAATGCCTAATGGAATCGTTACAAAAGATAGAACGCTACGATTAGTTGAATTGACGATAGGTAAATCAATAATGATTAATGAGTAACCAGTATCTTCGTCATATTCAATACGGGAACTTTCTTCTGAGTCCAAAGGGTCACGTATAAAGTCTTCAGGTATATTATATTGTTCCATAAGATTTTCAATTTCTTCTCGGTCTGGTTCTACTACATTAATCCATGACGCTGTATGATCTAATGGTGTTTTTATAATATGTTTATCTATATCTTCAGAATGTCTGAATGAAGTAATCATGATATATAGTTCCTTTCTAAAGGATTTAGGAAAAGCGAGTATTACTTAAGTTAGTGAATCAAGGTTTGATTTATGCAAACGGTTTTCTGCCATTATTCTTAATGGACCATTAAAAATAATATTATGCACATGTTTAGCTAATTCATCAACTGAAATGGGCTGTTTGTCCATTACCCAGTATTTAATAATTGAAATTGTTGCTCCGGAAACGTAACTGTAAAAATACATCTCTGGAATGCCTCCGATGGAATGATTGATACTAATATAACGTTGCATATTATTTTTAATATGTTCGTTGATTTTCAATTCTAATTGACTCGTGCGTTCCAATTGTAAAATAGTATGATAAAACTCTAAATTATCATGAATATGTTGGAAAATATTTTTGAGTATATTATTTACAAAAGTATTCGCAATGTCTTCAATTGAAGAACCGCGTAACAAATCAAATTGAGTATATGTCGTTAGTTCTGAAATATACTCATCTTCCATATCTGCGAGTAACATATATTTATCCTCGTAATGTAAGTAAAATGTCCCTCTATTGATATCAGCGCGTGTTGTTATGTCGCGAATGGTAATCTTTTCTAAATCTTTTTCTTGTAGTAATTTAGTGAACGCTTGTTTAATGGAGGACTTTGTCTTTCTAATTCGCCTATCTTCTTTCAAAAATAAATCAACCTCCTTGTGTTATTGAACAATGTGGGTGTATTTGTCTATTAATAAACGTATTGATGAACATTGTGTATTGTTTATTCCCACTTACATATTATAATAGACAACATGCGAAATATTCAACACATTGTCTAATAAGGAGGTAATTAATAAAATGAATATATTTAAAAATAAATTATTATGGATTGCACCAATAGCAACTATGATTATCTTGGTAATCTTTTCTTTAGCTTTTTATCCTGCATATAATCCTAAACCAAAAGATTTACCAATTGGTATATTAAACGAGGATAAAGGTACAACGATTCAAGATAAAAATGTTAACATTGGTAAAAAATTAGAGGATAAATTATTAGATAGTGATTCTAATAAAATTAAATGGGTTAAGGTTGATAGTGAAAAAGACCTTGAAAAAGATTTGAAAGATCAAAAAATCTTTGGAGTAGCTATTATTGATAAAGACTTTTCAAAAGATGCTATGAGTAAAACACAAAAAGTAGTTATGGATAGTAAAAAAGAAGAAATGCAACAAAAAGTTGCTTCAGGTGAAATTCCGCCACAAGTGGTTCAACAAATGAAACAAAAAATGGGGAATCAACAAGTAGAGGTTAAGCAGGCTAAATTTAAAACGATTGTAAGTGAAGGATCAAGCTTACAAGGTTCACAAATTGCATCAGCTGTGTTAACTGGTATGGGTGATAATATTAATGCTCAAATTACGAAGCAAAGTTTGGAAACATTAACGAGTCAAAATGTTAAAGTCAATGCCGCGGACATCAATGGTTTGACGAATCCAGTAAAAGTGGATAATGAAAAACTTAATAAAGTTAAAGAACACCAAGCAGGTGGTAATGCACCATTCCTAATGTTTATGCCAATTTGGATAGGTTCAATCGTAACGTCTATCTTATTGTTCTTTGCATTTAGAACTAGTAACAATATCGTCGTGCAACATCGTATCATTGCTTCAATTGGACAGATGATATTTGCAGTTGTTGCAGCATTTGCAGGTAGCTTTGTTTATATTTATTTCATGCAAGGCGTTCAAGGATTTGATTTTGACCATCCAAATCGTATCGCAATTTTTGTAGCATTTGCGATTCTTGGTTTCGTGGGCCTTATTTTAGGTGTTATGGTATGGCTAGGTATGAAGTCAGTTCCAATTTTCTTCATTTTAATGTTCTTTAGTATGCAACTTGTAACGTTACCTAAACAAATGTTGCCTGAAAGTTATCAAAAATATGTATATGATTGGAATCCATTCACACACTATGCAACAAGTGTAAGAGAACTATTATACTTGAATCATCATATTGAATTAAATAGTACAATGTGGATGTTTATAGGGTTTATGATTTTTGGCGCTGTATCAAGTTTAGTTTCAGCTATTGTTAGAAAACATAGCACAAAACGTACTGAAGTGCCGTCATAATTTAATAAATAGAAATAATAGCTATACAAGACGTTTGTAGCGAGCGTCATGGTATAGCTATTTTATTTGTATAGCGCTTGATGTAAAGTTATTTTAGCTGTCATACTATGTGCTAAACCAAATTCAGTTGTGTCATATCTTCGCTTTTTTGTCACTGTTATAATAGGTATAATCGGATATAATGAAAAGGTGAGGGAGGATTCAAAATGCGTAGGTTATTATATTCATTTCTTTTTTATATGATCATAGGTTTATTTAGTGGCTTTTTCTATAGAGAGCTAACAAAAGCATATGATTTTACTGGTACAACACAATTATCACTTGTACACACACATACACTTATTTTAGGTATGTTTATGTTTTTAATATTATTACCATTGGAGAAGTTATTTAAATTATCAAGTTACTACTTATTTAACTGGTTCTTCTATGTATATAACATAGGTGTTATCGTTACTATAGGTATGATGGTGACAAAAGGATTCTTCCAAGTCACTGGTAAATCATACTCTCCAGAAGCATTTGCAGGCTTTGCAGGTATTGGGCACACAGGTATGCTTGCAGGTTTATTGTTGCTATTTTTCCTTTTAAGACAAGCAATTCTTAAAGAACCACGTGATGAGTCTTTTAAAAAATAATATAACTAGAACTAAAAAATATACACATCTTTCAAAGGAACATTGTTGTTTCTTACTTTGAAAGGTGTGTTTTTATATTGTGATGGGATAGTTATTGATAATTCATGGTTAACTATGCGATTTATTTTAACAATATAAATATTAATAGTATAATGGCTTTAAATGATAATAATTATCAATTTGAGCGCGTTAATGAAAGAAATGAATATAGAGAGTCATAGGAGGCACATAATGAAAGACGTTACAATCATTGGTGGCGGTCCGTCTGGTTTGTATGCAAGCTTTTATGCTGGATTGCGAGATATGTCTGTAAGATTGATAGATGTTCAATCTGAATTAGGGGGTAAGATGAGAATTTACCCTGAAAAAATTATTTGGGATATTGGCGGCATTGCGCCAAAACCTTGTCATGAAATTTTAAAAGATACAATTAAGCAAGGATTATATTTTAAACCGGAAGTTCATTTGAATGAACGTGTGGTAGATATTAGGAAAAAGGCAGAACGTCATTTCGAAGTTGAAACAGAAGCGGGAGAAATATATACATCGAAAGCAGTTATCATTGCAATTGGTGCGGGTATTATTAATCCAAAACAATTAGATGTTAAAGGTGTAGAGAGATATCAATTAACTAATTTACATTATGTTGTACAAAGTTACAGACGTTTCAAAGATAAAGATGTATTAATATCAGGTGGAGGAAATACAGCATTGGATTGGGCGCATGATATTGCCAAGATTGCTAAAAGCGTGACAGTTGTTTATCGAAAAGAAGATGTAAGTGGTCATGAAGCGATGAAAACGTTGGTGACAGATTTAAATGTGAAACTATGCCCAAAAACACGTATTAAATACTTGGTCGGCAATGATGATGAAACGCATATAAGTGAAGTTGTTTTGGAACATGTTGAAAGTGGCGATACGCATACAGTTAAATTTGACGATGTCATTATTAGTCATGGGTTTGATCGTTGTAATACATTATTGAGTGAAACATCTTCAAAGCTAGATATGCATGATGATTGTCGTGTTAAAGGATTTGGTAATACGACAACTAGTATACCTGGTATCTATGCGTGTGGAGATATTGTTTATCATGATGCAAAATCACATCTAATTGCAAGTGCATTTAGTGATGGTGCAAATGCAGCGAACCTTGCTAAAACATATATCCAACCAGATGCGAATGCAGAGGGTTATGTTTCAAGTCATCATGAAGTGTTTAAAGAAGCGAATAAGACTATTGTAAATAAACATTTATACTAGGTTGATATATTGTGTGATGAAAAGTGGGGTAAATAATGGTTAAAGTGACATATGATATTCCGACTTGCGAGGATTATTGCGCATTAAGGATTAACGCAGGTATGAGTCCAAAGATGCGCGAAGCAGCTGAAAAAGGATTACCTAATGCCTTATTTACAGTAACCTTGTATGATAAAGATCGGTTAATTGGTATGGGTAGAGTGATTGGCGATGGCGGAACTGTTTTTCAAATTGTTGATATTGCAGTTTTGAAAAGTTACCAAGGTCAAGGTTACGGCAGTCTAATTATGGAGCATATTATGCAATATATTAAAGGTGTGGCTGTTGAGAGTACATACGTTAGTCTGATTGCAGACTACCCAGCGGATAAATTATATACAAAATTTGGATTTATACCTACCGAACCAGATTCAGGCGGTATGTATATCCAATACTAAATTAAAAAAGACATCTCGCATAACGGGATGTCTTTTTCATGAATACTATTTATCTACACCGAAATCGATAACAATGCGCCCTTTATTTTCATGTTTAATTACTTTGTTAAGTTGTTCTGGAAGTTCATCAAATGTAATAACTTGCTTGATCTCATGTAAATTTTCAGGCATTAAATCTTTTGCGAGACGACGCCAAACGCGCTGTCTTAATTTCATAGCAGTAAATACCGAGTCAATTCCTAAAATGTTTACACCTCTTAAAATGTGAGGGAATACAGAATTAGTATAAGTATTACCGGCAGTCATACCAATAACTGCAATTGACCCACTATGATTTAAACGCTTTGTAACATAATTAATACCTTCGCCACCAACAGGGTCTACACAAGCTTGCCAAGTTGATGATGCGAGTGGCTTTTTATGATCATCTTCAACAGGAAGTCGATCGATAACTTCTTTGGCACCAAGTTCAAGTAATTGATCGCTAACATCTTGTTTACCTGTACTTGCGATAACTTTATAACCAAGTTCATTAAGCATGAGTACTGCTAAAGTACCGACACCACCTGAAGCACCGCGAACGAGTACAGGACCATCTTCAATATTCATTCCAACTTTTTCAAGTCTTTCAATTGCTAAACCGGCAGTATAACCAGCTGTGCCATATATCATTGATTCTTCTAATGTTAAAGTATCAGGAAGCTTGATAATCCATTCTGATTTTACACGCGCATATTCACTAAAACCGCCATAATGGCTAACACCTAGGTCATAACTCGTTACAATTACTTGTTCTCCTTTTTCAAAGCCTGGTGCTTCGGATTCAACAATTGTTCCAGCTAAATCTATTCCTGGAATCATAGGATACGATTTTACGACTGCATTATGATCTTGAGTCGCTAAAGCATCTTTATAATTTATACCAGAGTAATGTACTTTAATCAGCACATCTCCTTTAGGTAAATCAGTAGGCGATAATTGTTTGAAAGTTGGTGTCACTTTACCGCTCTCATCTTTATCAATTACAAACGCTTTAAATGTTTCTATCACAACGATACATCCTCTCTTTTTCTCTTTTGAAAATACGGCCGTTTTACTGGAATAAATGTATCATTTATTGATGTTACACACAATCAATACAATTTGTAATTGATTTGTGTTAATGTATTTTTAAATAGTTTTGGCTGAAAAATAACATAAGTAATATTTTGATTCGATCACTGTTTATTGGAGGATTTATATGGCTGGGATAATCAAAGAAATTTCAGAACAAAATGCTAGTGAATTAGTTGAATTAGCAACTAGAACATTTTATGACACGTTTGGTTCTTACTATGATGACAAAGATTTTGATCAATTTTTTAAAGACAATTATACTGTAGAAAAATTTACACAAGAGATTAACCATGTAGATTCATTTCATTATTTTTATCAAGAAGATGGTGCGAATGTTGGTTATATAAAGATGAATATTAATAGTGCTCAAACTGAAGAAATGGGGGAGACCTATTTAGAAGTGCAGCGCATATATTTTTTGAAAGACTTTCAAGGTGGCGGAAGAGGTTCACAATTGATAGAATTGGCCGAAAAAATTGCTCAAGAACATAATAAACATAAAATTTGGCTAGGAGTTTGGGAGCATAATCCTCGTGCTCAAGCATTTTATAAACGTCATGGATTTAAAGTGGTTGGTGAACATCATTTTCAAACAGGTGATGTAACGGATACAGATTTAATTATGGAAAAAGAGTTATAATGATTGTTTTTGCAGCAGATAAAATGAAATCATAGTAATAAATATTGTGTATGCCTTGAAATGCTAAATGCGTAATGAAGTGTTAAAGTAAAATAATTAAATTTATAGAAAACATAAAATTCACAAAAATTAAATAATAATGAACAAAAATTAGGGTATAATAAAAAGAACCTTAGATTGTAGTTATGGATATTGTGATAATTCAGATCATATTAATGTTGACGTCTTTGGTAACAAGCCATGAAAAGATACACATGGTAGATATGTATTTCAAGATTATTCAATGAATATCGAATTATAGGAGGAGATATGTATGAAAAGATTAGTTACAGGGTTACTAGCATTATCATTATTTTTAGCTGCATGTGGTCAAGATAGTGACCAACAAAAAGACGGTAATAAAGAAAAAGATGATAAAGCGAAAACTGAACAACAAGATAAAAAAACAAATGATTCATCTAAAGATAAGAAAGATAATAAAGATGATAGTAAAGACGTAAACAAAGATAATAAAGATAATAGTGCAAACGATAACCAGCAACAATCTAATTCAAATGCAACAAACAATGACCAAAACCAAACAAATAATAACCAATCAAGTAATAATCATGCGAATAATAATCAAAAATCAAGTTACGTTGCACCATATTATGGACAAAATGCCGCACCGGTTGCACGTCAAATTTATCCGTTTAATGGAAATAAAACTCAAGCTTTACAGCAATTGCCAAATTTCCAAACAGCTTTAAATGCGGCTAATAATGAAGCAAATAAATTTGGTAGTAATAATAAAGTGTATAATGATTATTCTATTGAAGAACATAATGGCAACTATAAGTATGTGTTTAGTTTTAAAGACCCAAATGCAAATGGAAAATATTCAATTGTAACGGTTGATTATACTGGACAAGCAATGGTTACTGATCCAAACTACCAACAATAATGTTAATATAACTATGATGCAAGTTAAAAAAATAAAACGGTAAACTCTATAATATGAATTAGGGTTTACCGTTTTTTGCGTATTTTAAAGTATAAAAGTTTACGTTTTATAGCACTTTTAAACCTCATTCACAGCCACTGAGAAATTTAAACACTATTGATTAGATGTCATCTTAGACAATATAAGTTGTGAAATAGATTCTAATGGTTGTTCTTTATGTTGTATTTGTGGATATTTAATCACTGGTATTGCCTGGGAAATTAAATTATTAATTAATAATTGTCGGTCTGTATACCAAATTTTTGATAGATGACGCCAAATATCTTCGTTAACACCTTGAGACTCAATGTATTGACTGTGATTTGGAGTGTATAATGCTACTGTTTTGTCTATAGCCATCGCATCAAATATTATATTTGAGTAATCAGTGATAACGACATCAGACATTAGAATTAAGTCTTGAGCACTAAGATACTTTGGTGCAACAAGCGCCTCTTCTGGTAACATCGCTTCATCAACACCCTGAACCACAACATGATAGGCTTTGAATAAAGCATCTGATAGTGGTAATTGTTGCGCACTCACTAATCCAATAGGTGCGTATAATAAAACTGGTTTTTGATCATTTATTTTAAACGATTTCTTATACTGTTGTTGAGTAGTACTTTCGTTACGCTTTTGTAGTAAATATTGGTGTTTAGGATTACCATAAGCCAATACATTTGCTTGGTGACTAGGAAAAGCCGTTTGATAAAAGTGGCTAATATCATCAGCAGAATGTATAACATAATCGAATTGCAACCAGCGATTATACCTTTTAGCACGATAAAAAGGTGTTTCTATATTTTTAATAGGTTCTTTACTATCTAAAAATAATTGCATTATTGGTGTGCCTTGATGTAATTGAATTAAAGTACCGTTTGGTTGTAACGTTTCAGGTATATCATTTTCAACTAAAACTACGCGTGCGCTGTTAATCAATTCGTCAGCTTTTTCAGACTTAGGTGATATGAAATGTGGTCCGCGACGATCGTCAGTAACAAAATAACAGGCAGTCATTGGATTATGTTTAACGAAGTAAGTAAATAAATATTTTGAATTACCTATATATTGATGATGATCACCGATAAAAACGATGTGATCTTTTAAAACGTTTGGTTGCTTTGTATACAAGCCGAAGTTTTGTAATTGTTTGTTATCAGCACGTTGCTTTGCTATTTTATATAACCATTTAGGTAGCATAAACTTGGTAGAATACAACCAATTATCTGGCGAATTAAGTTGTTGTGAATCCTCGATAAAAAGGTTGCGAAAAGGTATAGGATGATGATCAATATAAGCCATTTTATTCAAATAAAACTGAGACATCATATCAAAATCTTCAATAGTTTTAATAGTTTCCCATATTGAAGCACTTGTTGCTAAAGGGGCTTTAAAATCAAAAACGACATGACCATCGATTGATAAATAACCTTTCAGAAGTGTCAATAAAGCTAAATCGAAAATCGTTTCTACAGAGTAATAATGTATTAAATCAAGAGTCTGTTGAATCGCATATATCAGGTTAGGATAATAATTATTGTTTTGAGCCCAATCGGCAATGTTGATCGATGATTGACCGAAATAGTGACAATCATTTTTGTATTGTCCATCCACAGTATAATCAACCACGATAGACTTAGGATATAATTGAACCGCATCTAACATAGATTGATAAATCATTATCTCATTGGCATATGGAACGACATGTGTATAACCTTCAGACTGAGCTTTCATTAATTGAGATTCAAACTTTTGCATATTAGAAACATTTATCTGTTTAATCATTGCTATAACTTCCATTTCTCATCGTAGTATCTTCCTTATTTTAGCACGGTCTTATGTAAAATTCATGAATAGTATAAGTTACTTCATTACATTAAGTACAATTCATTTTGATGAACAGATTTAAAATGAAAAATAAAACAATTAAATAGGAAAGTGATATTGTTAATAGTCTGAAAAAATGGTATATTTTAATTGTGAAAAAAATCACATTAATCTCACTGTTCTGTAAAATGTTATCGATAACAAAATGCTATAGCCAGAGCATGATTTTAATGAAGCAATTACACTACTACTTTATGGAAAGAAGAGTCAGCCTATGTTAGTAAATACGTTTAACCCATTTGATAATTTATTATTATCGTCTTTAATTGCAGCAATACCGATTGTACTGTTTTTACTATGTTTAACTGTTTTTAAAATGAAAGGTATTTATGCAGCTATTACAACACTTGTTGTAACATTACTAATTGCAATACCATTTTTCAAATTGCCAGTTGGTATCGCTTCTGGTGCAGTAGTCGAAGGTTTCTTCCAAGGTATCATTCCGATTGGCTATATCGTTATGATGGCAGTATTGTTATACAAAATTACTGTTGAATCTGGACAATTTTTAACAATTCAAGATAGTATTACAAATATTTCACAAGACCAACGTATTCAAGTTTTACTTATTGGATTTGCATTCAACGCATTTTTAGAAGGTGCAGCAGGATTTGGTGTACCAATTGCAATTTGTGCACTTTTATTAACACAATTAGGATTTAATCCATTAAAAGCTGCGATGTTATGTTTAGTCGCAAATGCAGCGTCTGGTGCTTTTGGTGCGATTGGTATCCCTGTAGGTGTTGTAGAAACGTTGAAATTACCTGGAGATGTTTCAGTATTAGGTGTTTCTCAATCAGCAACTTTAACATTGGCAATCATAAATTTCATTATTCCATTCTTACTTATCTTTATTATTGATGGTTTTAGAGGTGTTAAAGAAACATTACCAGCAATTTTAGTAGTTTCAATCACATATACACTTACTCAAGGATTATTAACTGTATTCAGTGGACCTGAATTGGCAGATATTATTCCACCGTTATTAACAATGTTAGCATTAGCAGTATTTTCTAAAAAATTCCAACCAAAACACATTTATCGTGTTAATAAAGATGAAGAAATTGAACCTGCAAAAGCACATTCTGCAAAAGCAGTATTACATGCATGGAGTCCATTCATTGTATTAACAGTCATTGTAATGATTTGGAGTGCGCCATTCTTTAAAAACTTATTCTTACCAAATGGTGCTTTATCATCATTAGTATTTAAATTCAACTTACCTGGAACAATCAGCGAAGTTACACATAAACCATTAGTATTGACTTTAAATATTATTGGACAAACAGGTACAGCTATTTTATTAACTATTATTATTACAATTTTAATGTCTAAAAAGGTTAACTTTAAAGATGCTGGTAGATTATTCGGCGTTACATTTAAAGAGTTGTGGTTACCAGTTCTTACAATTTGTTTCATCTTAGCAATTTCTAAAATCACAACTTATGGTGGTTTAAGTGCAGCAATGGGTCAAGGTATTGCTAAAGCAGGTAATGTCTTCCCAGTTCTATCACCAATCTTAGGTTGGATAGGTGTGTTTATGACAGGATCAGTTGTAAATAACAACTCATTATTTGCACCAATTCAAGCTTCTGTTGCACAACAAATTGGAACAAGTGGTTCACTTCTTGTATCTGCTAACACAGTTGGTGGTGTAGCGGCAAAATTGATTTCACCACAATCAATTGCAATTGCAACTGCAGCAGTAAAACAAGTTGGTAAGGAATCAGAATTATTAAAAATGACATTGAAATACAGTGTATGTTTACTAATATTCATCTGTATTTGGACTTTCATCTTGTCATTATTATAAAAAAACGTATTTCAAAATATAAATATACAGAGGGTGAGATGTTTTCTAACATCTCATCTTTTTTTAATGGATCATTAATGAAAGAAGTTTGACATTATAATAATGGTAGCGCTTTATGTTAAAATGAATAGTGAGTAATCAGCAATCAAATTAAATTGGTTGATAGCTGTTAAGGTTTGTGGTTTTGTCTTTGTGCTATCGCACATAAAGTATATAATTAAAGTAGTTTCGTTATTATAAAATATTAATATACATAGTAGATAGTAATAGAGCATCACCATGGGAACCTATTGAGACACTTATTGATTTAAAGTGGTATTAATATGTCGTATTTCTCGAACGTTCCATTATTCATTTTAAAAAGGGGGACTGTATTTGTTATGACAACACAACATAGCAAAACAGATGTCATCTTAATTGGTGGCGGTATTATGAGTGCAACATTAGGAACATTACTTAAAGAATTATCACCTGAGAAAAATATTAAAGTGTTTGAAAAATTAGCACAACCTGGCGAAGAGAGTTCAAATGTATGGAATAATGCCGGTACAGGGCATTCAGCACTTTGCGAGTTGAACTATACAAAAGAAGGTAAGGATGGCACAGTTGATTGTAGTAAAGCAATTAAGATAAATGAGCAGTACCAAATTTCAAAACAGTTTTGGGCATATTTAGTTAAAACAGGACAATTAGATAACCCAGATCGCTTTATTCAAGCGGTGCCACACATGAGTTTTGTCATTGGCGAAGATAATGTAGCTTTTATAAAAAGTCGTGTTGCAACGTTAAAGAAAAGTGTTTTATTCGAAAAAATGAAATTATCGCAAGATGAAGAAGAAATGAAATCTTGGGTACCGTTAATGATTGAAGGTCGTAAGTCTGATGAACCAATTGCTTTAACTTATGATGAAACTGGTACAGATGTTAACTTTGGTGCGTTAACTGTAAAGTTATTTGAAAATTTAGAGCAACGTGGTGTGGGAATTCAATATAAGCAGAATGTATTAGACATCAAGAAACAGAAATCTGGGGCATGGCTAGTTAAAGTTAAAGATTTAGAAACTAATGAAACGACAACATATGAATCTGATTTTGTATTTATTGGTGCTGGCGGTGCGAGTTTACCATTACTCCAAAAGACTGGGATTAAACAATCAAAACATATTGGTGGTTTCCCGGTAAGTGGATTATTCCTGCGCTGTACAAATCAAGAAGTGATTGATCGTCATCATGCTAAAGTGTACGGAAAAGCAGCAGTGGGTGCGCCACCAATGTCAGTGCCGCACTTAGATACACGTTTTGTAGACGGCAAGCGTTCATTGTTATTTGGTCCATTTGCAGGTTTCTCACCTAAATTTTTAAAAACAGGTTCACATATGGATTTAATTAAATCGGTTAAACCAAATAATATCGTGACGATGTTATCTGCAGGTATCAAAGAAATGAGTCTTACGAAGTATTTAGTGTCACAATTGATGTTATCTAATGATGAGCGTATGGATGATTTAAGAGTCTTTTTCCCAAATGCTAAAAATGAAGATTGGGAAGTGATTACAGCAGGGCAACGTGTCCAAGTAATCAAGGATACTGAGGATTCTAAAGGTAACTTACAATTTGGTACTGAAGTCATTACGTCAGATGATGGCACATTAGCTGCATTACTTGGTGCATCACCTGGTGCGTCAACAGCTGTAGATATTATGTTTGATGTTTTACAGAGATGCTATCGTGATGAATTCAAAGGATGGGAACCAAAGATTAAAGAAATGGTGCCGTCATTTGGTTATCGCTTAACAGATCATGAGGATTTATATCATAAAATTAATGAAGAAGTAACTAAGTATTTACAAGTTAAATAATAAACGAAACGGTAATGTCTTTTTTAATGTGATAGACATTACCGTTTTTTAGTTGTTAATAAAAATCATTTTAATTGTTTCAGTTGCTTGTTAATAGTGTCTACGTAGTTCTTATTTTTAAAGAATTGAATTATCCAAATTAATACATAAACCACAATGAAGATAATTGTGAATATGATTAGATAATGCACTGTTAGTGGAAACCAACCGGCAAGCATTGCTAAAGGCAAGAATCCGACATACGTTGTTATGAAATGCATTATAGTTGCTTTAGTAATGCTCCAATCTGTGTATTTAAAGATAAAATCTCCAAGGAAAAAGACGACGCCTATGAGTAACCATAAAATGATAGAAATCAACATTACGGTAGTTTCTGTGAAATGCGTATAATACAATATGCCAATAGTTGATTGTGGGTTCAGTGGATAATATTTGCCGTCTGCAAATAACATACTAAAGAACAGTGAAAGGGACAAACCAATGATTAAGCTAATAAGTAATGAGTTTTTCAAATTTTTCATATTGATAAGCGCTCCTTTATAGATTTTAAATAACGTCTAGAAGAATAGGTGTAGTGTGCATCTTTAAGATACATACGTATAAGTCCATTTGGCTCTAATAATAATTTTTCAATGTAATACTTGTTGACGATTTCTGATTTGGAAATGCGAATGAAATGTTGTGGTAACTGTTTTTCTAGTTCATAAAGTCGTAATTTTAGTTTGAATTTTTGATTGCTTGTAATGGCTGTTACATTTTTATTAATAACTTGGAATGTTATAACATCTGATACATTAATGATATGGATTTCTTTGTCTATGTATCCGACTAATGTATGTGATTTGTCTAAATCATTGACTGCATTAATAATACTTTGAACGTGATCATTCATTTTAGGTGCATGTATATCAATATAAGATTCCGTCTCTTTTGCATTGATAAATAAATTGAGTTTCATCATAGGTTAATGCCTCCTTCAAAATTATTAAACCATAAATGACCATCGATATATTTAAATTTTGTTGAATGGTAGAAATTAAATGTTAAGTGGCTAGAAAGCGCTAATCAATATAAAAGATACCTCCTGAAATAAAAACAGAAATGTTTTTTCAGGAGGTAGAGATTAATGTGAATTATTTGGCAGTGTAATAGTAAAGGTGGTTACATACTCGTTACTTTGTGTGAATTGGATTGTACCATGATGCAATTCAATGATGGATTTTGTAATTGCAAGACCTAAACCATTGCTATTATCATGTTTGCTCACTTTATAAAAACGTTCAAATAAACGTGCTTCAGCTTGTGGACTAATTGGTGAACCATCATTACTTATTGTGAAAATGATATTGTTGTGACTATGTTGCAAAGCGATGTCAATGGCACCACCAACATCTGTATACTTAATAGCATTTATTAATAAATTACTCAATGCTTGATGTAACAAACGTTGATTTCCTAGGAAATTGATTGATTCTAGGTCAGCTAAAATGATTAACGACTTTTCATCAGCAGCAAATTGTTCATGTCGAATGATATCTTTAATGAGTTGATTGACTTGAATCTTATCATCGAATAATAAATGTTGGTGATTATCTAATTCGGATAAGAGCAACAATTCAGTTGTTAATCCGCTCAGCTGCGTTGTAATGGTATAGATATCATTTATATATTGTTGTCTTAATGTTTTATCAGAAGTTTGTTGTAACTCGCTTAATAAATGATGAATATGTGTTAATGGTGTTTTGATTTCATGAGATACATTTTGTACAAAATGCTGCCTCATTTGATCAACTTGTCCCAATGACTCTCTCATCTTATTAAAGTGATACTGTAATGTTCCAATTTCATCTTTGCGTGTTTGTTTGATAGGTGTTTCAAAATCACCATCAATTAAGCGTTCGGTCGCTAGCTTTAACTTTTTTACTGGACGAATGATTGAATAGGTTGATGCGATAACTAATGAAATCGAGATAAATAATAACAACATTAACAAGACGGCTAAGAATGTTCTAAACTCGCTAAATGTTTCTCCAATATCTGGACGCATAAATACTGCTATTGAACCGTCTTTTGTCTTAAAGTTAATACCAACAGTATTATCTGTTACATTGTCGAAAAATCCAGTTACGAATAATGCGAATGGTTTATCTTTAATACCATGGTAATCTTGATTATTTAATACGTTGTTAATAGCATTTTGTGATAAAGTATCTTCTCTAAATGGCTCCCCATAAAATGTCTTATGACCTTTTTGATCAATGGTCATTATTTGGTAATTCATTTGCCCTAAATGTTTGAAATATTGTTGAATGTGCGTTGGTTTAGCTGATTGTTCATATTGTCTTGCTTCTTTAAGCGTCTTCATGATTTTCGCGTCATTAGATGCTTTTAAATTATAATGATAGTAAACATTTGTTAATACAAAACTTATTAATGCACTAAATAAAATAACCGTAATGGAATAAATCGCAATTCTAGCATAGAGTGTTTTAAACATGATTCTCCACCTTATAGCCTTGTCCTCTTACTGTTTCAATTGTAAGTGTGGCATTTAATTTTTTTAATCTTTGGCGTAGTCGCTTAATATGAACGTCAACTGTTCGCTCATCTCCTTCATAATCATAGCCCCAAATTTTTTCTATTATTTGTTCACGAGTAAAGATTTGCTTAGGACGTGCTGCAAGCATAAATAATAATTGAAATTCCTTGTTCGGTAACGTCATCGTTTTATTAGATACTTGGAGTTCCAAATAGGATTGGTTTAGCGTTAAGTTGCCAATAGTCATTTCTGAATTTGAATTGATATTATATCGACGTAATACCGCACGAATTCTAAAAATAAGTTCCTTAACCTCAAAGGGTTTGGTTACATAATCGTCAGTACCGCTTATAAACGCACGCTCTTTGTCACTAAGTGCATCCCGCGCTGTTAACATAATAACTGGTATATCATAATCATTTTTTAATGTATTACATAATTGAAAGCCGTCCATACCATCCATCATAATATCTACCACTGCAATATCGACACGCTGTTTTTCTAAAAGTTTTAATGCAGCTTCACCACTTGGTTGTGTGTATGCATCAATGTGCTCTGTTTGTAAATGGCTAGCTATATAATTTAGGATTCGAGGATCGTCATCGACAACAAGACATTGCACCATAGCTATAAACTCCCTTATCTTTTTCATTTATTATACATGTAAAATATTTTTGCGTAAAAAAACAATTGTTCATATTGAGTTCATATTTCAACCTTATACTGACGCTAAAGAAGAAATAGGGAGAAGTGAATCGATATGAAATTAGCGATAAAAGAGATTATGCTTTACAAATTTCGTTATATGTTAATCACATTAATCATTCTTTTATTAAGTATTATGGTGTTATTTATTAGTGGTTTAGCTCAAGGGCTTGGTAGGGAGAATATTTCGTTATTTGAACACTTTGATAATGATGAATATGTTGTTCAAAAAATGAAAGAGCCGCAAATTGAGAAATCGCAACTTAGTGATACGCAACAGAATCAAATTAAAAAGGTAATTCATCAAGAACCATATAAAATGAATATTCAAACATTGAAATTATCTAATAAAGAACAAGATGTGATTACAATGAATGACGTTAAACAACAACGCATACAACTTAAAAAAGGTGATTATCCTAAAAATGCTCATGAGGTCGCTATTAATGATAAGTTAGCTGCAGACAACATTAGAGTCGGGGATAGATTACATTTTAAAAATAATTCAACTAGTTATAGAGTTTCTGGTATTTTAAACGACACAATGTATGCGCATAGTTCCATTGTGCTATTGAACGATAACGGATTTAATGCATTGAATAAGGTTAATACGGCATTTTATCCAGTGAAAAATTTAACACAACAACAACGTGATGAGCTTAATAAAATAAATGACGTTCAAGTTGTGAGTGAAAAAGATTTAACAGGTAATATTGCGAGTTATCAAGCAGAGCAAGCACCGTTAAATATGATGATTGTTAGTTTGTTTGCTATTACAGCAATCGTTCTAAGTGCATTTTTCTATGTTATGACGATTCAAAAAATATCACAAATTGGCATTTTGAAAGCAATTGGTATTAAGACAAGACATTTATTGAGTGCGTTAGTTTTACAAATTTTAACACTAACAATAATTGGGGTAGGTATTGCTGTGATCATCATAGTAGGACTATCATTTATGATGCCGGTAACGATGCCTTTTTACTTAACAACGCAAAATATCTTATTAATGGTGGGGATATTTATATTAGTTGCGATTTTAGGTGCCTCACTATCATTTATCAAATTATTTAAAGTGGATCCTATCGAAGCAATTGGAGGTGCAGAATAATGGCATTAGTCGTTGAAGATATCGTCAAAAATTTCGGAGAAGGTTTGTCTGAAACAAAAGTTTTAAAAGGTATTAATTTTGAAGTGGAACAAGGGGAATTTGTCATTTTAAATGGTGCCTCTGGTTCTGGGAAAACAACATTGCTAACGATATTAGGCGGATTGTTAAGTCAAACGAGTGGTACAGTGCTTTACAATGATGCGCCATTGTTTGATAAACAGCATCGTCCTAGTGATTTACGATTGGAAGATATTGGTTTTATTTTTCAATCTTCACATTTAGTTCCTTATTTAAAAGTGATAGAGCAATTGACACTCGTAGGTCAAGAAGCGGGAATGACCAAACAACAAAGTTCAACAAGAGCAATACAACTTTTAAAAAATATTGGTTTAGAAGATCGCTTGAATGTATATCCGCATCAGTTATCTGGCGGTGAAAAGCAACGTGTTGCGATTATGAGAGCATTTATGAATAATCCGAAAATCATTTTAGCAGATGAGCCCACAGCAAGTTTAGATGCCGATAGAGCAACAAAAGTTGTTGAGATGATACGTCAACAAATTAAAGAACAACAAATGATTGGTATTATGATTACACACGATCGAAGATTATTTGAATATGCAGATCGAGTGATTGAATTAGAAGATGGCAAAATAACTGATTAGTGGCTTGTAAAGACGCTAAATGTTAATGATTTAAGACATAGTAGTATAAAAGTTAGATAACAGAATACGATTTGGGTTTACAAAAAAGCGCGTCACTATTATATAAAATGATGACGTGCTTTAGTTTATTTATTTTCAATATAACAATTGTCTAATCAAGGATTAACGAATATTTAAAGATAGTTTGACGCAATATTAGAAACAACCTATAATAATAGTTTGTTTGTGGATTAACTATTATAAATAAAAGCGGCGTAAAGACATATAAACCAACTACTTGAACAATATAACGTTAATAACAATCTATACTGATACATTACGCCTAGATAATCTTTAATGAGCACATGTAAGAAAAAGTGATATGGTGTATGACTTCCGACACCATCGATAGATAAACCTAATTTTTGGGCTAGTCGTAAGGCGCGCAATACATGAAACTGACTTGTTACACAAACAATTTTAACTGCTTCATGATACAAATTGTTGATGATTTGTTTAGAATATAAAAAGTTTGTGTATGTATTTATAGAGTGAGATTCCATTAGTATATCTGTTTTATCAACACCATGTGCAATCAAATAACGTTGCATAGCTAAAGCTTCAGAAATTGCTTCGTCTGGTCCTTGTCCGCCAGATACAATAATCTTTGTTGCTGATGCTTGTTGTTGATAGATATCAAGTGCACGGTCTAAACGCGCTGCAAGCATTGGTGTGACAAATTCGGTAAAAATACCAGCACCTAACACAATTATGATATCGACTTCTTTGTTGTATGATCTATGTCTATATGATACTGTCCAAACGAGATAACAAATAAAGGTTAGTAACAGGGAAAGGCATAATATAGCTAACCACATAGACAAACCTTTCACAATAGGTGACTGAATCGTACTTATAAATAGAAGTGCTGATGTGTAGAGTACAAATTTATATGAAAAAGATAATAATTTTTTAATAAATAAGCGACTAGAAGTATGAGAAAATAAATATCTATGTTTGAATAGCATGATAATACTGATTATTATAAATGTTACAAACATAGACCAAGGGAAAGTATAGGTCATGATGCTATAGATGAGTGACAAAAATATCGATATGACAACTAAGATGTAGCATGTTAAATTTAACGTCAGAGTATAGTTGAAAATTAACGGACAAATAACGATAAGTATAAATATTAATAATAAATTCAATAACATACTGACACCTCGCTTATAATAAATATTAAATATAAATGTAGATGATTTAATTTATTAAAGCAAGGAGAACGCAGCAACATGTAAGTCTTAATTTGTTATATTATATATGGGTCAATATTTTTGTGTTTTTTAGATGTGCGATACAATGATTGCTGAGGATACTTTATAAAAATAGTAATTAGGGAGAAATAATTATGGTAAAACATTTACAAGACCATATTCAATTTTTAGAGCAGTTTATAAATAACGTTAACGCATTAACTGCAAAAATGTTGAAAGATTTACAAAATGAATATGAAATTTCATTAGAGCAGTCTAACGTATTAGGTATGTTAAATAAAGAACCTTTGACAATTAGTGAAATCACGCAAAGACAAGGTGTAAATAAGGCCACAGTAAGCCGACGAATTAAAAAGTTAATCGATGCTAAATTAGTTAAGTTAGATAAACCAAATTTAAATATTGATCAACGTTTGAAATTCATAACCTTAACTGACAAAGGTAGAGCATATTTGAAAGAACGTAATGCGATTATGACAGATATTGCGCAAGATATTACTAATGATTTAAATTCTGAAGATATTGAAAATGTAAGGCAAGTATTAGAAGTCATCAATCATCGCATTAAAACATATAGCAATCATAAATAGGTTTTTGAAGGTGTTCAAATATAAGACTAAATATGTATGTATTGAACACCTTCTTTTTAGTTATAATTGAGAGAGTACTTTCATAAATAATGTAATAAGGTACAATTCTAAAGTAAAGTTAATCATTTCTTGAATTGTATTCTTGGGATAATATTTGTAAAATAATAATGGTAAAATAATGAAATAATTTTTGTGATATACATATAACAATTGAAGAGGAACAGAATTGAGGTGAAAGTATGAAATCTTGCCCGAAGTGCGGACAACAAGCACAAGATGATGTACAGATATGTACACAATGTGGACATAAATTTGATAGTCGTCAAGCATTATATAGAAAGTCAACCGATGAAGATATACAAACTAATAACATCAAGATGAGAAAAATGGTGCCTTGGGCAATTGGTTTTTTCATTTTAATCTTAATTATTATATTGTTCTTTTTACTAAGAAACTTCAATTCACCTGAAGCGCAAACTAAAATATTAGTGAATGCGATTGAGAATAATGATAAACAAAAAGTAGCAACATTATTAAGTACTAAAGATAATAAAGTAGATTCTGAAGAAGCGAAAGTATACATTAACTATATCAAAGATGAAGTTGGGCTTAAGCAATTTGTCAGCGACCTTAAAAATACGGTACATAAATTGAATAAGAGTAAGACCAGCGTAGCTTCTTATATTCAAACCAGATCTGGTCAAAATATATTACGTGTAAGTAAAAATGGCACACGTTATATCTTTTTCGATAATATGAGCTTTACTGCACCTACCAAGCAACCAATTGTTAAACCGAAAGAAAAAACAAAATATGAGTTTAAATCTGGTGGTAAGAAAAAGATGGTTATAGCTGAAGCAAATAAAGTGACGCCAATAGGTAATTTTATACCGGGGACATATAGAATTCCAGCTATGAAATCGACTGAGAACGGTGATTTTGCAGGCCATTTAAAATTTGATTTTAGACAAAGTAATTCTGAAACGGTAGATGTTACTGAAGATTTTGAAGAAGCAAATATATCTGTAACTTTAAAAGGCGATACAAAATTAAATGATAGTTCTAAAAAAGTAACTATAAATGACCATGAAATGGCATTTTCAAGTTCCAAAACGTATGGTCCATATCCACAAAATAAAGATATTACCATTTCAGCTTCAGGTAAAGCGAAAGATAAAACATTTACAACACAGACGAAGACGATTAAAGCTAGCGATTTAAAATACAATACAGAGATAACTTTGAATTTTGACAGTGAAGATATCGAAGACTATGTTGAAAAGAAAGAAAAAGAAGAAAACAGCTTGAAGAACAAATTGATAGAATTCTTTGCTGGATATTCTTTAGCGAATAATGCTGCGTTTAATCAGTCGGATTTTGATTTTGTATCGTCATATATAAAAAAAGGATCATCTTTTTATGATGATGTAAAGAAGCGTGTATCTAAAGGAAGTTTAATGATGATTAGTTCACCACAAATTATAGATGCCGAAAAACATGGTGATAAGATTACCGCAACCGTAAGATTAATAAATGAAAACGGTAAGCAAGTAGATAAAGAATATGAGCTTGAACAAGGCTCGCAAGACCGCTTGCAATTAATCAAGACATCAGAAAAATAGAGTATAAAACTTAAATAAGATGCATGTGTCATGGAATACAAACAACATCCTTTCAAAGTATTTACAATTAGTGTGAATTACTTTGAAGGGATTGTTTTTTGTGGAAAAATTTATGGAGTGCTGAGGTTTATATCATTTTATACCTTTTATAAGTTGTAATGATGTTCATGAAACTTGTGACTAATGCTAATATATAAAAGAGCATATTTAAATTTAGTTTCTGTTCGCGATAGTTATAAACTAATCATTATACAAAGGAGATAGTCATATGAATGATTTAACGTATTTTAACAAGCGTTCACCGATATTTATTATTATTTTAGGATCTTTGACTGCCATTGGAGCATTATCAATAGATATGTTTTTGCCTGGATTACCAGATATTAGACATGATTTTCAAACAACGACGTCTAACGCACAATTAACATTATCGATGTTTATGATTGGTTTAGCGTTTGGTAATTTGTTTGCTGGTCCAATTTCAGATTCAACTGGACGCAGAAAGCCGCTTATTATAGCTATGATTATTTTTACATTAGCAAGTTTAGCTATTGTTTTTGTACATAATATTTGGCTGATGGTTGCATTAAGATTTCTTCAAGGAGTGACAGGTGGCGCAGCAGCAGTTATTTCAAGAGCTATAGCAAGTGATATGTATAGTGGTAATGAACTAACTAAGTTTATGGCATTATTGATGCTTGTTAATGGTATTGCACCAGTTGTTGCGCCAACAATAGGGGGCATAATTTTAAATTATTCTGTCTGGCGTATGGTCTTTGTCATTCTGACTATCTTTGGTTTCGTCATGGTCATAGGTTCTTTATTAAAAGTACCTGAATCATTAACAGTGACAAATCGTGAGTCAAGTAGTGGATTAAAGACAATGTTTAAAAACTTCAAAATATTATTGAAGACGCCACGTTTTGTATTACCAATGCTCATTCAAGGTATGACATTTGTATTATTATTTACTTATATTTCTGCGTCTCCGTTTATTATTCAAAAAATTTATGGCATGACTGCAATACAATTTAGTTGGATGTTCGCAGGAATTGGTATTACGCTCATTATATCAAGTCAACTTACTGGGTACCTTGTTGATTTTATAGACTCACAAAAATTGATGAGAGGCATGACGATGATTCAGATTATCGGTGTAATTTTAGTGACGATTGTATTGCTTAATCATTGGAACTTTTGGATTTTAGCGATAGGATTTATCATTTTAATAGCACCAGTGACAGGTGTTGCGACACTTGGTTTTACAATAGCTATGGATGAAAGTAGTAGTGGTAGAGGGAGTTCATCAAGTTTATTAGGTTTAGTGCAGTTTTTATTTGGTGGTGTTGCATCGCCATTAGTGGGGGTAAAAGGTGAAGATAATCCTATACCTTACATAATTATTATTATAGCTACAGCAGTTATATTAATTATTTTACAGATTTATAATATGAGGGTATTTAAAACAAATCGATGATAAACATAGTTTCTTCTATTATATTGAATTGAAAAATTAAAAAACAAAACTTGAGCTATTCATAGACCTATGAATTTAGCATCAAAAATAAAAATGCCGAGATTATTATGTGGAAATCTCGGCATTTTTATATTGATAGCACCGTAACATATGTACTATTATCTATCCATTTGGTTTAACTTTATCTAGTTGTTTTATAGCATTTCTTTATTAGAATGAAACCGTATTATTAGTTTTGAAGTTTAATCGTATTAGCCAATAAAATGTCAGCAACTTCTTCAGGTGATTCATTACAACCATTCGAAAGCCAATTAATAAACACCCCAGCTTGACCGCCTATGATATATGTAACATAAAGCTGTTTATTGGTTACTGTAGTACTATAGTCATTCATAATTTGTTGATAGTAATCTCTCGCTAAATTTATATAGTCTATGAATAATGTTTTCATTGGATAGGTAACTAAAATGTCTTTGAAAAACTGCTCATTGTGCTTGATATACTTAGCAATAATAATGAAGAATTTATAAAGTTTAAGCTTATCCTGTTTAATATTTTCGAAATTATGATGTAGCGCGCTTAGAAGAAATTGGAATTTTTCTTTATGCTTTGAGTTGATGGTATCCAATAAATCAAATTTATCTTTGTAATAATCATAAAAAGTAGAACGATTAATATTACAATACGCGCAAATCATTTTAGTGGATATTTCTTGAAAAGGATATTCAGCCATCAAATCAACAAGTGCGTTTTGAATTTCTATTTTGGCTTGTCGTTTCATATTGTTACACCTTTGTGAATTTTAACCAACACTCTTATAAAAATTGTTGGTGTTTTTTTAGTTATCATGTCTCTATAATAAATAAAGTGAATTTTAAAAGCAAATAGGAGGAAATGTTTCATGAAAAAGATGATATTAATTAATGTCATTACGGTTGTTGTACTGTTAGCAATTGGGATTGCTGGCTTTTATTTCTGGAATAAAACAACAAGCTATGTAACAACTGATAATGCAAAAGTAAATGGCGATCAAATTAAAATAGCAAGTCCTGCATCTGGACAAATTAAATCACTTAATGTTAAACAAGGTGACAAACTCGATAAAGGTGACAAAGTAGCAACTGTTACTGTACAAGGTCAAGATGGCGAAACGAAAGATATGGATCTTAAAATGCCTCAAAAAGGTACAATTGCCAAATTAGATGGTATGGAAGGTTCAATGGTGCAAGCTGGTAACCCAATCGCTTATGCATACAATTTAGATGATTTATATGTAACAGCAAATATTGACGAAAAAGATATTAAAGATGTTGAAGTAGGTAAAGATGTTGATGTGACTATTGACGGTCAAAAAGCTTCTATTAAAGGTAAAGTTGATAGTATTGGAAAAGCAACTGCTGCAAGCTTTTCATTAATGCCATCATCAAATAGTGATGGTAACTACACTAAAGTTTCTCAAGTAATACCTGTTAAAATTACTCTAGAATCAGAACCGTCTAAACAAGTTGTTCCTGGAATGAACGCTGAAGTAAAAATTCATAAAAATTAAGGGGGTCATTAAATGACTACGACCTTCATTATTAGCTACATTATTTTAGCGCTCATTATTGTTGGGGTTATCAATTTATTTTTAATAAGATCAAGAAAAAAAGGCAAACGCCAACAAAAGGAACAACAATTTACGACACGTCAATCAAATCAATCTAAATTTAAAGCTAGTGATTTAGACAAAACAACTGATCAATCGACACAACGTATGACGCATCAAGAGTTGCGTGTTGACAATCAAGATGATCATAGCCAAGTTAGTCTAAATGGTTACACAAAGGGGTCTGAGAAAGATCAAGAAGCATTCACTAATAATAATGGTGAGGAAGCAGTTGCTGCTAAAAATCCTGAATCAGAAGAATATAAAGTGAATGAAAAAATAAAAAAAGAACATAAAAACTTTATTTTTGGTGAAGGTGTTTCACGCGGTAAAATATTAGCGGCATTATTATTCGGTATGTTTATTGCGATTTTAAACCAAACATTATTAAATGTTGCTTTGCCAAAAATTAATACGGAATTTAATATTTCTGCGTCAACAGGGCAATGGTTGATGACGGGATTCATGTTAGTAAACGGTATTTTAATACCAATTACGGCGTATCTATTTAATAAATATTCATATCGAAAATTATTTTTAGTTGCGTTAGTACTCTTTACAATTGGTTCATTAATCTGTGCGATTTCAATGAATTTCCCAATCATGATGGTTGGACGTGTATTACAAGCCATTGGTGCAGGTGTACTAATGCCATTAGGTTCAATTGTTATTATTACAATTTATCCACCTGAAAAACGTGGTGCTGCCATGGGTACAATGGGTATCGCAATGATTTTAGCACCTGCAATTGGTCCAACATTATCAGGTTATATTGTACAAAATTACCATTGGAATGTGATGTTTTACGGTATGTTCATTATCGGGATTATCGCTATTTTAATTGGTTTTGTATGGTTTAAGTTATATCAATATACAACAAACCCTAAAGCTGATATCCCAGGTATCATTTTTAGTACGATTGGTTTTGGTGCTTTGTTATACGGCTTTTCAGAAGCGGGGAACAAAGGATGGGGTTCTGTTGAGATAGAAACAATGTTTGCGATTGGTATTATCTTTATTATTCTATTTGTAATAAGAGAATTAAGAATGAAATCACCAATGTTGAATTTAGAAGTATTAAAATTCCCAACATTTACATTAACAACAATTATTAATATGGTTGTAATGTTAAGTTTATATGGTGGTATGATTTTATTACCGATTTATTTACAAAATTTACGCGGATTCTCAGCATTAGATTCCGGATTGTTATTATTACCTGGTTCTCTAATTATGGGTCTACTTGGACCATTTGCAGGTAAATTGTTAGATACTATTGGTTTAAAACCATTAGCTATCTTTGGTATTGCTGTCATGACTTATGCAACATGGGAATTAACTAAATTAAATATGGATACACCATATATGACAATCATGGGTATCTATGTACTTCGTTCATTTGGTATGGCATTTATAATGATGCCAATGGTAACTGCAGCTATTAATGCGTTACCGGGACGACTTGCCTCTCATGGTAATGCTTTCTTAAATACGATGCGTCAATTAGCAGGCTCTATAGGTACAGCAATCTTGGTTACTGTAATGACAACACAAACTACACAACACTTATCAGCTTTTGGGGAAGAGTTAGATAAAACGAATCCTGTTGTACAAGATCATATGCGTGAATTAGCATCACAATATGGCGGACAAGAAGGCGCAATGAAAGTGTTACTACAATTTGTAAATAAACTAGCAACGGTTGAAGGTATTAATGATGCATTTATAGTTGCAACGATATTTAGCATCATCGCCTTAATTTTATGTTTATTTTTACAAAGTAATAAAAAAGCAAAAGCTACAGCTCAAAAGTTAGAAGCAAGCTCAAATAACAATCATGAATAAATAAAATAAATTAATTGAAGTGTGACTAATCAAAAATTATGTTGTGGGGACATGATTTTTAAAGTATCGGTGCCAAATATGGTTATCGATACTTTTTTTATTTGTTGATTTATAAAATAAAAGAGGAATTATATTAAAATTTGGCATTGACGTAGTAGGTCATTAATAAAGAAAAAGCAGGAAGTGGGTCAACGAAATGAATTTTGTGAAAATAACATTTCTGTCCCAATCCCTACTATATAACATTATTTTAAACGAGGCATGCGATTACGGAAGAATAAGCTTATAACAAGTAAACCGATGCTACAGCCCAGTAAAATGATGCCGTTATGAATAGCGTCAGCTTCTGTAATCACTTGATCTGGTGGTACATTTAAATAATATTTTTTTAAAGCATCTGCAATTTCTTGTGCGAGTGCTTTAATAATATAACTGAAATACAATGTAATGACTAACATAATTGTTAACACTAAAATATTTACTACTTTTAGAACTGTGCGATTAAATACAATTGTCAGTATTGTTATGACTAGGCTAACGATACATAAAATAAAGAAACCGTTAAAGACTAAAATTAAGCGATCGATTCCTTGTTGTAAATCATTGATATTACCCAAATTAATATTTAATTGATGCATTTTTCCAATTGTCTCGTTAAAATTTTTAATGCCATCAAAATCTACAGATTCTTTGGTGAAGACAATATTAAAAATGGGTTGTTTCCACATGCTGTATCCAGCGATTGCGGTTAATATAACAACAATGATTTGAATAATCATGCTTACCAATGAACGTTTTTTCTTACCATATCGCTTACCACGATGAATATTCGATTGTTGAAATGTCTCATCAAATGGTTCTAATCGTTGATTTGGATTTGTCATGCAAGGTACCTCCGTATAAAGTTCTTTTCTTTACTTATCAATATGTCTAGTTGTCTGTTATAATGATGAAAAATCACTGTTCAATTGTAGTCTTAAATTTGAAAGTGAAAAAGAAAATATCTTCTACATTATATACTTTTTTTGGCAAAGAATGTAGGGGATAGACAATCATTGGATACATAAAATATATAAAGGTAGGTTAAGACATTGATTAGAAACCGTGTTATGAATAGCGTTGTCAATAAATATTTGCTTCACAATCGCTCGATTATGTTTAAAAATGATCAAGATGTTGAAAGATTTTTTTATAAAAGAGAAATTGAAAATAGAAAAAAACATAAGCAGCCTTCAACATTAAATGTTAAAGCAAATTTAGAAAAATTATCATTAGATGATATGCAAGTCTTTCGCTTTAATTTCAGACATCAAATTGATAAGAAAATTTTATATATTCACGGTGGATTCAATGCACTACAACCATCACCGTTCCATTGGAGATTGTTGGATAAAATCACTTTAAGTACATTATATGAGGTTGTACTGCCTATCTATCCAAAGACACCAGAGTTTCATATTGACGATACTTTCCAAGCGATACAACGTGTTTATGATCAATTAGTATCTGAAGTAGGACCTCAAAATGTCGTAGTCATGGGTGATGGTTCAGGTGGTGCACTGGCATTATCCTTTGTACAATCTCTTTTAGATAATCAACAGCCATTACCGAATAAATTGTATTTAATCTCACCAATTTTAGATGCAACACTATCTAATAAAGATATTTCGGACGCCTTAATCGAACAAGATGCGGTTCTAAGTCAGTTTGGTGTCAATGAGATTATGAAAAAATGGGCGAATGGCCTACCATTAACAGATAAGCGCATATCGCCAATTAATGGCACAATAGAAGGATTGCCACCAGTTTATATGTTTGGTGGTGGACGTGAAATGACACATCCTGATATGAAGCTATTTGAACAAATGATGTTGCAACATCATCAATACATTGAGTTTTATGATTATCCTAAGATGGTACATGATTTTCCAATTTATCCAATTAGACAATCACATAAAGCTATTAAACAAATTGCCAAATCGATAGATGAGGATGTAACACAAAATAACTAATAACATATAAATGACCCAGTTACGATTTCATGCAAGATGATATTTGACATGAAAACGTAATTGGGTTTTATTTTTGAAAATATAGCAAGGGTTATATAGACTAATTGTTAATGAGCTTCTGAGTGAAAATCACCAATAAGTGTATTGATATGTGTGATGATAAAGTATTGCCCTTTAATTTGATAAAATTGATCTAAAAAATTATCGAATTGACGTGGAATATCACTAAGTTCTGCAAAGTTAGCTGTTTTATCATAATTGCGATGAGCAACCTCATTTTGAAATTTATCATAATGTTCTAGGAAATGTTGATCTTCAAGCTGTTGTTCCACAATAGTCATAATATTATCGATGGCTTGCTTTTGTCCTTGAACATAAGCCATATGCACGCCACGCTTAAGTAGCTGATTTGCTGGTCCGTTAATGTATAACCCTTTTTGTGCATTTAATTCTGTTAATTCAAACTTAACATCATCTAATAAATCTAGTAATTCGATATGAATCTTTTGTTGTAATGCATCTGTCATTTTAATGCTCCTTTGTGTGGAATTGCTATTTTATGTCCTAATTGTTCAGGCCAAGTGATAGTTGGTTGATTTTTATAATAGTGTGCTATTTGTGTTGAAAATGATTCAGGAAAAGCATCAGAACGACGTGTGTGCTGATTAATTCCCATCATCATTACTTCATTTGTTGATGCTAGTGTACCATCTTCTTTAGTTAATGTTAAAAATAAATGCAACCGCTTATAATCGTAATCATAAATATATAAAGTAACAGTAAATATATCGCCAAGAGACAATTCTGAGAGGTATGTCGTATGTTCTTCTAGTGTAAATAGCGTATATGCTAAATTTTCGCGTTCTTTTAAAGAAAGACCGTGGCTGTAATTAAAACGATTCACGACGTCACTAAAAATGATATTATAATTTGCATCATGCATATGATTGTTATGGTCAATGAATTCAGATGTTACGGTTTGAGTATGTGTAAAAAGTTGTTTGATAATAACCATCTCCTTAGTGACTATCATACTAAAATAAATTAAGACATACACGTTATTTAATTCATGATAAAATAATAGAGAATTCGTTATTTAGGGGGAGTATCGATGGCTTTAAAGATACGGTATCAAACTACATATGAACCGTTTAAAGTAGTTGATGATATCAAAGAGATACCAAAAGATGCGACTATTGTTTGGTATGATTTTGATGAACCGAATGAACAAGAAAATGAATGGTTTAAAGCACATTTTAATTTTAATGATTTAGAAGTGGATGATGCAATTAACGGTATGCCACGAGCTAAATATAAATCTTATAAAGATTATCAATACTTAGTATTCCATAGTATTATGGGGTCAAACTATTCACCAATAGCACTAAATATTTTTATACAAGACAATGTATTAGTAACATATCATCATCAAACGTTGGAATCATTAAATAAAGTAGTCTATAAGTATATGAATACATTAGATGCAGAATTAGATTGTGCAGATGTCGTCATATTAATTTTAGATATGATGGTTGATAAATATTTCAACTTTGTATATGCACTTGAAGATAGTGTTTATCATTTTGAGGACCGCCATGTAGATGATCGCTTTAATAAAATGGTCATGGATAGTGTTTTTAAGTTACGTTCGGATTTGATTAAAGTAAAACGTGTACTGTTTCCTATGCAAGAGCTAATTGATACAATGAAACAAAATGGTGATTTGATTATAGATAATAAACATTCGCTATACATTCAACATATCGATGACCACTTGATTAAGCAACGTAATATCATTCGTACTGCTCAAGAAATGACAAACGAAATACGAGAAAATTTTGAGTCATACACGTCATTTAGAATGAATAGTATTATGCAAGTATTAACGTTAGTATCAGTTATATTTTCACCGTTAACATTCATAGCTGGGATTTATGGTATGAACTTTGTAAATATGCCGGCATTACATTTACATTATGGATATTATATTTGCTTAGCTGTAATGTTTGTTATAGCTGTCGTATTAATCATCTTTTTCAGACGTAAAAAATGGTTTTAAATTAGAAATGACGAAAAGGTAGGTTTAATCATGAGTGATTTTCAAAGAGAACAGAGAAAAAATGAACATGTTGAAATAGCAATGGCCCAATCTGACGCAATGCATTCAGATTTTGATAAGATGCGTTTTGTGCATCATTCTATCCCATCAATTAATGTAAATGATATCGATTTGACATCACAGACGCCTGACTTAACGATGGCATATCCGGTTTATATTAATGCAATGACGGGTGGTAGCGAGTGGACGAAAAACATCAATGAAAAGCTAGCTGTAGTTGCAAGAGAAACTGGCTTAGCGATGGCAGTTGGATCAACACATGCGGCATTGAGAAATCCACGCATGGCTGAGACGTTTACGATTGCGCGAAAAATGAATCCTGAAGGCATGATTTTTAGCAATGTTGGTGCGGACGTACCAGTAGAAAAGGCTTTGGAAGCAGTTGAATTACTTGAGGCACAAGCGTTACAAATCCATGTTAATTCTCCTCAAGAATTAGTTATGCCTGAAGGGAATCGTGAATTTGTGACTTGGTTAGATAATATAGCGTCGATTGTATCACGAGTGTCTGTTCCAGTCATTATAAAAGAAGTTGGATTTGGTATGAGCAAAGAATTAATGCATGACTTACAACAAATAGGCGTCAAGTATGTCGATGTTAGTGGCAAAGGTGGTACTAACTTTGTAGATATTGAAAATGAACGTCGTGCAAATAAAGATATGGATTACTTATCATCATGGGGACAGTCTACAGTTGAGTCATTACTTGAAACAACGGCTTATCAAAGCGAAATTTCAGTTTTCGCGAGTGGTGGTTTACGTACACCACTCGATGCAATTAAAAGTTTAGCACTTGGTGCAAAGGCAACTGGTATGTCACGTCCGTTTTTAAATCAAGTTGAAAATAATGGCATTGCACATACAGTAGCTTATGTAGAATCATTTATTGAACACATGAAATCAATAATGACGATGTTAGATGCTAAAAATATTGACGACTTAACACAAAAACAAATCGTATTTAGTCCGGAAATATTGTCATGGATAGAACAACGTAACTTGAATATACATCGAGGATAAATAAAAGAGGGGGCGAAGGCCTCCTCTTTTATTTATGAGTTTGGTGTTTAACTAAACCATTGAATGAATCCCATAATGACTATAACACCAATTAAATCGATTAAGAATGCACCAACAATAGGTACAACTAAATATGCTTTAGGTGAGTTTCCATATTTTTTAGTAATAACATCTAAATTTGCCATGGCATTTGGCGTTGCACCAAGCCCATGCCCGATAAAACCACCTACCATTACTGCAGCATCATAATCTTTTCCTAAACCTCTAAATAAAATTAAAACAGCAAATAAAATCATAACGACAACTTGAACTAAAACGATAATAATAAGAGGTATAGCAAGTTTATAAATTTCGATTAATTGAATGCTCATTAGCGCAAGAGATAAGAAAATACCTAATGCGACATCGCCAATTTGATTAGTAATTTTTAAATCTACAATATTAAAATTAAAACTTTCAGAGATATTTCGGACAATAACAGCTACAAATAATGAGCCAACGTAAATTGGAACATTAATCCCTGTTTGAGCTGTAAACAAATGACTGAAATAACTTCCAACTGCCATACAGAATACAACGATTGTAAATTGAATGAAGAATACTTCAGTGGCATTAAATTTACTATGTAAATGTTCGTTATATGCTACTTGGCTATAATCTTTAAATGTATCGTCACTATGTTGAGGCTTTAAGTTATAACGTTTGATTAAAAATTTTACAACAGGACCACCGATAAGCCCTCCAAATACAAGACCTAAAGTTGCAGCTGCAAGAGCCGCTGTCAGTGCCGAATCAATACCTAAATCTTGAATTGTCTTACCATAAGCAGCAGCATTACCATGACCGCCTTCCATAGACATGGAACCTGCTGTTAATCCTAACAAAGGTTTAATATTTAATACTTTTGCTAGTGATACACCAACTATGTTTTGAATGACTGAAATGATAGCACAAAACATAAAGTATAATAGCAAGACTTTGCCACCTAATTTAAATAATTTCAATGATGCACCAAGACCGATTGTCGTAAAGAATGCTAACATGAAGAAATCTTGAATGAATGAAGCATCTAATTTAATCTTAACCATGCCAAATGAATCCAAAGCCGCAACTAAAATAGCAAAGATTAAGCCGCCAATCACTGGTGCTGGTATACAAATACGTTTTAAAAAATTAACGTGATTAACGATAGCCTTACCAAGTAAATAAAGGATACAAGCTAAACATAATGTTGTAATTGCATTAAGTTCTATCATTTTCAAATCCCCCTTGTTGAATATCCCTCTCCCTAAATAAGCTTTTATATGTAAGCGTTATAAAAGGGCACTTTTAACATTATACATGCAACAAATCAATATGTCTAGTTTTTGAAAATAATATCAATAATATTAATGCATCTAAATTTAATAATTATAAATAATTCTATTGTTATATTTTATAATTAAGAACAAGTTCAAAAAGAGGAGATGAATCAAAAAATATGATGGACAAAAAGAAAAACAATCAACCCATCCGCATGTTGACGGCACGATTGATTGACTTATAAGGAGATAGATTTCATTTTCATGATAGTAATCAATGAAAGATGGCATTTATTTCCAAGTATCTTCGGGAAACATACAATCTGATTTACGCATGCGAGACACAAATGGATTACCTTTCACTGTGTAACGTAAAGATTTATGTGTCCAATCACCTTTATTTGGAATACCGATTCGTGGACTAGCAATAATATCTTTAGGATATTTACGATTCTTAGTATCAATAGACAATCTACAGTCATTTAACGTAGCGCCATCGATAGCCCGTGGAATGTTAAATGCTTTAGTCCATTTTCCTGGGCCATTCGTTACCTCGTAGCCTTTCTTACCTCTGTTACGGAACATAGCGGATAAACCTTCTTCTGGTTCAATTGCGCGGATAAGTACGCCTTCAGGTATACCTTCAGATCTTGTTACAAAATTAATGAGTAAATGCGTATGCATGACATGTGCATAAATTGTACCACCACGTTTATATAATGACGTAACTTTAGGTGTTATTTTACCGCCATAGCCATGAGCCGCACGATCATTCAAACCTAAGTATGCTTCCGTTTCCACGATGTAGCCTGTATACGTTTGAGTGGTATCCTGATAAATCACTTTGACACCTAATAAGTTTTTAGCAATTTGTCTTGTATCATTATTAACGAAATCCATAATATTCTCCTCGCAATTATATGATTAATTTAAATAAAAATGAAAAAGATATTTTTATTGTGGTAAATGTTTGATAAAATAGTATTGTTAAGAATTATAAAAATGTAAAGTATATACTTTGTTATGGAATATTTTATTTGCAGAGATTGAGACTCTTTTAAACGTGAACATTGCAGTGTGACATATTTTTAGTATAGTTAACGAAGCGTTGACTTTCAAATGAGTCTCCATATAGATGTGTACTTGTAGCGGGTTTTCATTTTACTAGTGATGAAATATAAAGTCCATTTTCCAAAGTGAATGACGATTGAAATGAAGTGGCTTGATAATGAATCTTGTAAATTATAACGGTAACAATAATTAAAAATATAAATATGATTAACGAAAGGGAGATTACAATGGAACAATTACCTCAAGTAGGTTTTATGAAATCATTCGTATTATTTTGGAAAAATTATGTAAATTTTAAGGGGAGATCAAGACGTAGTGAATATTGGTATATGGCACTATGGCATTTGATACTTATGGTTCCAGCTGTGTGTGTGCTAATAATAAACCTATTTCTATTCTTTATTTCTATAGCGGCAGATAACGAAACATTAATAGTTATGAGTATATTGATGATTATCCTTACTTCTGTGTATACTTTTGTCTATAGTTTGGCAACGTTTATTCCAAATTTAGCGTTGTGCGTTCGAAGATTTCACGATATATCAAGAACAATGTTATTTCCAATGATTATGACAGCATTCAGTATTATATTTTATATAGTATTACAGATTATCGATAGTTATTATGACAGTGATTTTACCTTAATGCCGATGGGTCTTAATATTTTGTTAGTACTTCTTTATTTTGTTTATTTAGGCCTAACAATTGTTATGATAGTATTCCTATGCTTTGACAGTAAGCCGGCAAATAAATATGGCGAAAGCCCAAAATACCCATCTTCAATTAAAAATCAACCAGTGACATCTGAAACACCGGAAAAAGCGGGAACATCTGAAACACCGAAAACACCGAAAACACCGGAAGAAACAGATAATCAATTGTAATGATATAAATATCTCGGCACAATGATGCTGGGATATTTTTTTACAAATAAGGCAATAAAGGCATGAAAAAAACATATCTAGTGCTAATGATACTTAACATGCAAAAATGGCACTATTTAAATTTTTCAATTTCAGAAATTTTAAAAATAAATTCACTTTTAAAATATTGTATTTGTAGAGAATAGAAATGTTATATTAAGATAAATACATATTGTTTTAGGAGGCAAAGTATGGGACTTGTAATTGAACATGTTACGAAACGTTTTGGCAAGATGACGGCAGTAAATGATATTTCATTAGAGTTAGAATCAGGCAAAATGTTAGGTTTTCTAGGCAGAAATGGTGCAGGTAAAACAACGACATTTCGTATGATTTTAGGCTTAAGTGAACCAACTGAAGGACACATTACGTATAACGGTAAAAAACTAGATAAAACAATGTACAATCGTATTGGTTATTTACCGGAAGAACGCGGTTTACATGGGAAATTGACAGTTGAAGAAGAATTGAAATATTTGGCAACTTTAAAGGGAATGTCAAAAACAGAAATACAACAGCAAATATCGTATTGGCTTGAGCGCTTTGATATTACTGAAAACCGCAAAAAACGAATTGATAGTCTATCAAAAGGGAATCAACAAAAAATTCAGCTGTTAGCAAGTATGTTACATAAACCAGAATTACTAATATTAGATGAGCCTTTCAGTGGTCTAGACCCAGTTAATGTTGAGTTATTAAAAGAAGCAGTTAAAGACTTAAATGACTGGGGCAGTACAATCGTTTATAGTTCTCACCGTATGGAGCATGTTGAAGAATTATGTGATGATGTTTGTATTTTAGATAAAGGTCAACTTGTTGTTTCTGGTGATATCAATCATGTACGTGCATCTAATGGTAACAAGAAAGTTGTCATTGAATCAGAAACAACACTACCAGATTTAACAAACATTAGAGGCATCATTCATAGTGAAAACATGAAGCAAGGTCTTCAGTTGACGATTGAGAATGAAGAAGTAGCCAAAAATATTTATCAAGTTGTGGCACATCAAGGTTATGTTAAACGATTCCAAGTGGTAGAACCATCATTACAAGATATATTCATTGAGAAGGTTGGTGGCAAGGATGCATAAGTTTTGGGCGACATTTAGTTTGACATATATCAAAAAAATTAAAGCTAAATCATTTGTAATTTTTATGATTATTATTGCTGCCTTAATGATTGGCCTATCTAACATTGATAAGATTATTAACATGTTTGATGATGGTCCAGATAAAATTGGTGTAGCAGCACCGAATGAACAAATCTATAAGGTTTTCAAGCAACAGGCGAATACATTTCATAGTGATGCTAAGTTTACTAAAGTTTCTATAGAAGATGCTGAAAAAGAAGTAAAAAAACATAAACTTGATAAAGCTTATATTATCAAGGTGAATCAAAATCGCACGTTACAAGGGACAATCATTAGTGAGAAGCGAGTAAGTCATGAAGATTCACAAAAAGTACAAGCACTGCTTACAGCTATTCAAACAAATATGGTAGCCGGGGAATTAAATATCAACAAAGAAGACTTACAAAAATTACAAGCACAAAGTAAAGTTGATAATAAGGTGATTTCTAATGATGAAGTCGATAAAGTATCAGAAGGACAAAAGATTTTCAACTATGCTTTAGCTTATGGCATTATCTTTCTAATGTTCTTCATTGTTTTAAATTATGCATCTCAAATAGCTATGGAAATTGCTAGTGAGAAAACATCGCGTGTCATTGAAATGATTATTACAAGTATTTCACCAATCCAACATATTTTTGCTAAAATTTTAGGCGTTATAGCAGTTGCCGTGACTCAGATTATTTTAATTGTATTGATGGCAGTTATATGCATTTTTGCCTTTGACTTAAAAGACTTGCTACAAGGTTTTAACGTGGAAATGAATCAATTGTCTTGGCAAATTATTATTGTCGGAATTATAAGTAGTATTGTTGGAATAATGGCATATGTATTACTTGCAGCCATCCTCGGATCATTAACATCTAGAATAGAAGATTTAAATCAATCTTTGATGCCACTGACATTACTTGGTATGATTGCATTTTATATCGCGATATTCACGATAAATAATCCTGATGGACAACTTGCTTTAATCACAAGTTATATTCCGTTTTTAGCGCCATTTCAATTAGTTGTACGCGCTCAAACTTCAGGGCTTCAAATATATGAGGTCATCTTAAGTTCTTTAATCTCAATTGTAATGGTAGCTGTCTTGATATGGATTGCAATTAAAACATATAAAGATTCAGTACTTACATTTGAACGTGGCTTATTTAATTCAATGAAACGTGTATTTAAAAAATAAAATTGATGAGAGTGACACACATTTATCATATAAAATGATGATGAAAGCGTGTTACTCTTATTTTTTTATATTTAGCTATAGAATAATGTCTAAAAAAGTGTACAATATGAATGTGAAAACGAACTTTTTAAAATGGGAATGTGAAGTAAGAAGAAATGTAAACAAATGATATGTAGCCGATAGATTATTGATAGCAAATGTGTGATGGAGTGATTTCATGTTATATCCGATTTTTATATTTATATTAGCTGGCTTATGTGAAATAGGTGGGGGATACCTGATTTGGCTGTGGCTTAGGGAAGGACAGTCTTCACTTGTTGGGCTAATAGGCGGTGCGATACTCATGTTATATGGTGTCATTGCGACATTTCAATCATTTCCATCATTCGGAAGAGTATATGCAGCATATGGTGGCGTATTTATCATCATGAGTTTGATTTTTGCGATGGTCGTAGATAAACAAATGCCAGATAAATATGATGTTATCGGTGCAATCATTTGTATTGTAGGTGTTTTAGTAATGTTGCTACCCAGCAGAGCTTGAACACTTGTGGTTAGAAGGGAGAAGTAAAAATGATAGTTGAAGTTGAGCACCAAAGACAAGGTGTAGATTTAATCAAAATTGATAATGATGAAACTAAAATTATTTTTACGAATTATGGAGCAAGAGTAGTGTCTTGGAAATATCATGATAATAATATTGTTCTTGGAAATGTTGTTGAAGCGGATGAATTTTATCATAGTAATCCTTTTAAATTTGGTGCTTCTATAGGAAGATATAGCGGTAGAATTGATAATGCTAAATTTAAGTTGAAAGGTAAAGAATATCAGTTAGAAAAAAACAACGGTGAACATCATTTACATGGTGGATGTCATGGTTTGGACAATAAGTTATTTGATTATGAAATTAGAAATGAAATTGCTCAAATTAAAGTTATATTTAAGACGGTGTTGAAATCAGCTGATGATCATTTCCCGGGTGATATCGATGTGACGATTACACATATTTATGATGCGGATCACCAATGGTCGATTGAATACGAAGCAGTTGCATCAGAAGACACATTGTTTAGTCCTACGAATCATGTGTACTTCAATTTGAATCGAGATAATAATGTCGTTGATAATCATCGCATTTCAAGTAATCAATTAGATATGTATGTATTAGATGAGCGAAATATTGTTACAGGTGATATTCTAGATTTACATGAAGTGTTTGAAGATAACAAGATAAAATTGAGTGATATTTTTACATCACAACATGCGCAATTAAGCCAACAAATGACACGTTTTGGTGGTCTCGATCACCCATTTACAGTTGGTGAACATAAAATGTATGTTGAAAATCATGAATTTATGTTAGAGGTCGATACAGATATGCCTCATGTTGTGTTCTTTACTTTTAACCAGCCTGATGAGTGGGATAGTCCATTTAATATTTATAAACCACATTCTGGCTTTACATTAGAAACACAATTTTTACCAAATGATATTAATTTATATGGTGAAAAAGCACCGTCAATTTTAAAAGCTGGTGAAGCGTTCAATTCGAAAACAAGTTTCCGTATCGAAGAAAAAGTAGAAAATGATTAAAAGTATCGGCATTTATATAATATTTATGTTATTTGGCGGAATTTTGAATAGGTTATCAAGAATCGAATCAAATGAAGTGACATCATTAATATACAGTTTGAAATAAAAAAATATATAACATAAAAAAGGAATCAATAGCATCAGTAGTTATAGGTAAGACTATTATACAAACGATGTGTAAGTTGATTCCTTTTGTTTTGAAAAGTTCATTTAACACTTATAATGAAAGGTAATTATTTCAATGTTCTGTTATACATTTTTTGAAGTTTATCGCGTCTTGTTGGTGACAGAAATGGATTGTTTAGTGCATATCGTAACAGATCTTGATTTTGTCTATCATTATAATAAAGGTCATTAAGCTGTTGTACAGATAAACGATGTTCGATTGGTGCTTCTTGTATTAAGTAAAGCTGGTCATTTGGAGATACATAGCCTTGCTTTAATACCCGGAAATAGAAACCTGTTTTACCAGATGTAGACATGCGCTTCACTAAATCAGGAATATTATATTTTGCTTGAATTTTCCAGCATGGTTCTCTAATTTCAGAAACCTCAATTAACGCATCACCTAAACGATATTGATTACCAAAGTAAACATCAGATTCGTCTAAATAATCAAATGTTAAATTCTCTCCAAACATCGCATGAGTAGGTAGTGAGGGTAAATCATCTTGATACAGTGCATAGTTGTGTTTACTAAACCCACAAACTGCTTTATGTGGTCCACCATGATCTTTATAAGCCTGTTCATCACCAGTGAAACCAGTTGAAGATAACCATGTTGTTTGTGAAATCTTAGTTTTATCTAAAGCAGAGCGCATCGGTCTTTTCGAGCTATAAGGCAAATCTTGGATTTTTCCTGTCGAAATTGCGTGAATTGATATCATATCATTCTCCTTAACGAGTATTATTTAAAATATATTGTACTATAAAACATTTTTAGAATTGTAAATTCTGATTGATATGTTTAAAAAAATGTTAGAAATAAGGGTATGTTAATTTATACGAGTCATGTAAAATATGAATTGAATAGATTACATAAATATGGGAGGCTACCTTCATGAAAGATGTCAAAGCACTCAAGTTAATGACATTAAATGATGTTTTAAGTCAAATCAATGGTGACATGACGCTGGGAATTGGTACAGGAAGTACAATGGAATTACTCTTACCTCAAATGGCGCAACTAATTAAAGAACGTGGTTACAATATTACAGGTGTATGCACTTCTAATAAAATTGCATTTTTAGCAAAAGAATTAGGTATTAAAATATGTGAAATCAATGATGTTGATCATATCGACTTAGCAATTGATGGTGCTGATGAAGTAGATCCATCTTTAAATATAATTAAAGGTGGCGGTGGTGCGCTGTTCAGAGAGAAAGTTATAGATGAAATGGCATCGCGTTTTGTTGTGGTTGTCGATGAAACGAAAATGGTTCAATACTTAGGTGAGACGTTTAAGTTACCAGTAGAGGTGGATAAATTTAACTGGTATCACATATTACGTAAAATTGAATCATACGCTGATATAAAAGTAGAACGTCGTGTAAACGAAGATGTCGCATTTATAACTGATAATGGCAATTATATTTTAGATTGTAAGTTACCAAAAGGAATTGACCCATATAAGTTCCATGAGTATTTAATTCATCTGACAGGTGTGTTTGAGACAGGATACTTCTTAGATATGGCAGATCAAGTTATTGTAGGCACTCAAGAGGGTGTTAAAATTTTAGAAAAATAATATATAGTATAGAAAAGCGCTTGCTAGCATCATCTTTTTAAGAGGTACTAGCAAGCGCTTTGTTATTATTTGTTTTTATCTGAAGATTGTTCTTCAGTTTTTTCGATATGTTTTTCTGCATCAATTACAACTGATGAACGTCTGTCTTCTTTATAAGTCGCAGGTTCTTTTAATGATTGCTCTATTTCATCTTCATTTGAATCGTTTGTTAAATCGTCACTTTGTGGTGCTTGTTTAACTGATTCTGCTGATTCTACTGACTCCGAAGTGATGTCATGATCTTCATCATGATTAGATTCAGTTTGATTACCTATGTGATGTTGAGGTTCTGTTTTTTCAGTACCTTCATGAATGCTTTGTTCGTCAGCCACTGTATTTTCAGTATCATTTTTAGCAACACCGACCGTTGATGCAGTAGCTACACCTGTTTTTTCAGCATTTTTAATATTTGAAGAAGATTTTTCAGCCTCAGTATGATTAGTTTCTTCATCGTCATTGACATGGTCTAAATAATTATTAGGCTCAAGTTCTTCAAGGTTTCGTCTTGTTGTTAAATATGCAATACCTCGGATAATTAAGCTTAAACCAATGTATCCTACTGCAACGATTGCTGTTGAAATGGCGATGACTTTGATTGAAAATAGATCGCCGATTTCTTCGCTAAACAAGAAAATAAGTCCGAATGTCATTGAAGCATGGAATGTCGTTGCAATATAAATTGTACGTCCTTTAGTCGCTCTAATTAATTCACCAAGAATCATAGAGAATGAGAATGTATAAAGGAAGTTATAAGCAGCAAATTCTGTACCATAAGTTGTATTTGCTGAGAAAACTGAATACATCAAACCAACAACAATACTTGCAAAGAACGTGTTCATTTTCGTTTCAACAATATTTTGTAAGTATGAACGGAATCCGAATTCTACTACGAACGCCATCAGAATATGTCCAATCAGAATGTGTGTAATAGGTACTGATAAGCCTGTTGATTGTAATAAAATAAAGCTATCTGCAAATGTATTAAAGCTGTACATACCAATAATTAGAATAATTAAAGGTAAAATTAAAGCTAGCAATAGACGTTCAATTACTTTCAGGCTGATTGAGAATTTTAAACCTGCAAGTTGGACCTTTTTATATTTGAAAACGAGTATACAAATGATTGCAGCAATTAATGGTGCTAGATCTGTAACTTCAAATATAAAGTGTTTGACACCAATTATAGACTGGAAATCTCTGAGCATAATGGATAACGCCATTGTAATGACAAAGAAGACGAAAATCGTCATTGCCCATTGAAAACCAGAAATTTTATTGTTCTTCATTATATGTAACCTCCATTAGGTAACAAGCAAAATATCTTTTAGTAACAATTATACATATTACAAGCCGAGAGATAAATTGTCTATGTCAATATTAATGAAAATGTAATAGTCTTGACGTATTTTATTAACATAAATCAGCTAAGTATTCGTTATTACATAGAAAATAGGGGTAAAAGTAATGTAGATAAGTATTTTTAAGATACGGATTTAACTATGAATTGAATTCAAAATTTCCTATACGTTATACTTTAATTGTTAATAAGCCACATAAATAAGAGGGGGAAATGCTGTGTACAAGCAAGGTGAACCAAATTTATGGACTGGAAGGTTAGATAGTGAAACAGACCCGAAAAAATTTAGACATTTTCAAACAGTAACATTTGAAGATTTGTCTAAGCTGGAAAAGAGTAGTATGCCATCAGGGGTCGGTATATTAGGCTATGCTGTTGACAAAGGTGTTGCTTTAAACAAGGGGCGCATTGGTGCAAAAGAAGGACCAGATGCGATTAAACAAGCATTTGCAGGTTTGCCGGATTTGAATCAATGTGAAACTTTAGTCGATTACGGAAATGTTTATCATGATCATGAGGAATTAATTGATACTCAAAAAGAATTTGCTATGCTTGCAGCGAAGTCAATTGCTAATCATAGACAAACATTTTTATTAGGTGGTGGACATGATATTGCGTATGCTCAATATTTAGCAACACGTAAAGTCTATCCAACACAATCTATTGGTGTGATAAATATTGATGCGCATTTTGATACACGTGCTGAACAACAATCTACATCTGGAACGAGCTTTAGACAAATTTTAGAAGAAGATGAAAACACAGATTATTTAGTGCTTGGTATTGCTCAAGGTGGTAATACGCAAAGTTTATTTGATTATGCTAAAGAGAAAAAGATTGATTATGTCTTTGCAGATGAATTATTGAGTCACGTATCACCAACAATTAAAGATATGATTGAACGTTTTGTACATGAACATGATGTCATTATGTTTACGATTTGTATGGATGTCATTGATAGTGCGTTTGCGCCTGGGGTAAGTGCGCCGGCAGTGTTAGGTTTGTATCCACATACTGTTCTTGAATTAGCAAAACGTATTATTCCAAGTGATAAGGTGTCTTCAGTTAGTATTGCTGAGATGAATCCAACATATGACGCTGACAATAGAACTGCTAAGCTCGTTGCTAATTTAGTGCATCATTTTTTAAAATAATTAAAAATATTTATATGTGACGAGATTTGCATTGCAGGGCAGAATGTGAGTATTTCTTAATAGAAGTTATATTAACGTTGATATATTTGAAAAATAATTGCAGTAAGAAGACTCTTAAGTTGTAGTCATCTTACTGCTTATTTATGTTTGTTGGTCTGAATGTAATGATTTATACATGTAAATCATAAAATTGGTTGTGAAATTGTTTTACAGTTGACTGAGCAACTGCATAAGAGGCTCTAATAACTTAAGTTAAAGAGCCTCTAAAAGTCCATATAAATAATCTTGGCATTGTTGTACGAATGTATGTACTTGTTCGGAGTGTTTGCGTTTTTTATGGTAATTGATATAAATTTTTCGGCCTAAGTTTGGACGAATTTTTTTATATTCTAAATTAGACGTGTGAAATGATTGGTAATAAAATCTCGGAATGATAGCGTAACCTAAGCCGAGATGAACAAATCCAACTGCTGATTCGAATCGATCTGTTTCTACAACGACATTTGGACGAATATTTCTTCTATTAAAATAGTCATCTAAGTGTTTGCGCACTTGAGAATTTTTGTTTGGTAATATGAGTGACAAATTTTCAACATCTACCCAATTTTGATTTTTAAATGTTTCCTTGGGTGCTAATAAAATGTAAGATTCCTCATATAATGGAATAGATCTTATATCTTCGTGGGTTATTTTTTCATTTGTTATAGCTAAATGAATATTAAAATTCAGTAATTGCTCTATAGATTGATGTTTGTCATGTATTTCATATAAACGATATTGCTGTTCAGGGTAGTCGGAATGGTGCTTTCGAATTAAATTCGCAATCCATTGATTCGTAGATTCAAGAGTCCCAATTTTTATCCTTGGTTCTGATGTAACGCTTAAATCATACATTTTTTCCATCGTGGATCGATATTGTTGAACTAATTCGCTCGCATAACGATAAAACTGTATTCCTTTTTCGGTAATCTTGATGTCTTTTGTTGAACGTGTAAATAAGTCATAACCTAAATCTGCTTCCATTTTTTTAATCGTAGCAGTTAAAGATGGCTGGCTAATATGTAAAAATTGTGCAGCTTTAGTAAAACTATTATATTTCACGATAGCCAAGAAGTATTCTAACTGAATAATTTTCATGTGTTTTGCTCCTTTTATTTATAGATTCAAGCTATGGATAATTAGTTTATTTATATTTGTTGGCTATATTTTAACATACTATAATGAATATTGAAGATAATAATATAAGCGTTTTAAATTTAGTGGAATTAACTTCTTAAAAGAACAGGAGCGAATTTTATGAGAAAAATTCAAGCAAAAAAAGGTGTGAGTATTGAGTGTAAAGGTTGGGAACAAGAAGCAGTACTTAGAATGTTATACAACAATTTAGACCCAGAAGTTGCTGAAAGACCAGAAGATTTAGTTGTTTATGGTGGTATTGGAAAAGCAGCACGTAATTGGGAAGCTTTTGAAGCAATAGAGAAAACGTTACGAGAATTAGAATCAGATGAGACAATGTTAGTACAATCAGGAAAGCCAGTTGCTGTATTTAAAACACATGAAGAAGCGCCACGTGTATTAATTTCAAATTCAGTATTAGTGCCTGAATGGGCAAACTGGGATCATTTTAATGAATTAGATAAAAAAGGTTTAATCATGTATGGACAGATGACAGCCGGTAGTTGGATATATATTGGTTCTCAAGGTATTGTGCAAGGTACTTATGAGACATTTGCCGAGCTAGGTAATCAACACTTTAATGGAGATTTAGCAGGCACTGTTACACTGACAGCAGGTTTAGGTGGTATGGGTGGTGCGCAACCGTTAGCAATTACTATGAATCATGGGGTAGCAATTTGCGTGGATGTTGATGAAACACGTGTTGATAAGCGAATTGATACGAAATACTGTGATGTTAAAACAGCTGATTTAGATGAAGCATTAAAATTAGCAGAAGAGGCGAAAGAACGTGGAGAAGGATTATCAATCGGGTTAGTTGGAAATGCTGTAGACATCCATCAAGCGATTCTAGAAAAAGGATTTAAAATTGACATTATTACTGACCAAACAAGTGCACATGATCCGCTAAATGGATATGTGCCACAAGGATACTCTGTAGAAGAAGCGAAAGTATTGCGTGAAAAAGATCCGAAAAAATATGTTGAACTGTCACAAGCTTCAATGGCAAAGCATGTTGAATTAATGCTTGAATTCCAAAAACGTGGAGCTGTAGCATTTGATTATGGTAACAATATTCGTCAAGTAGCCTTCAATAACGGAGTGAAAAATGCTTTTGACTTCCCAGGCTTTGTACCAGCTTACATTAGACCATTATTCTGTGAAGGTAAAGGGCCATTCCGCTTTGCTGCGTTGAGTGGTGATCCAAAAGATATCGAGCGTGCGGATGAAGAAATGCGCAAACTTTTCCCAGAAAATGAAAAGTTATTAAGATGGCTTGATTTAGCTGAAGAAAAAATTTCATATCAAGGACTACCATCACGTATTGCTTGGTTAGGCTATGGAGAAAGAGCGAAAATGGGCTTAGCTTTAAATCGTCTTGTACGTGACGGTGAAATTTCAGCACCAATTGTTATTGGACGAGACCATTTAGATGCTGGTTCAGTTGCTAGTCCTAACCGTGAAACAGAAAGTATGAAAGATGGTAGTGACGCGGTTGGTGATTGGGCTGTATTGAATGCACTCATTAACACAGCTGCAGGTGGTTCATGGATTTCATTCCATCACGGTGGCGGTGTTGGCATGGGATATTCACTTCATGCGGGTATGGTTGTTGTAGCAGATGGATCAGAGCGTGCTGAAAGAAGATTGGAACGTGTATTGACGACTGACCCAGGTATGGGTGTTGCCCGACATGTTGATGCTGGCTATGACATCGCTATTCAAACAGCTAAAGAAAAAGGTATTCATATTCCAATGATTGATAAAGCAGGTGATAAGTAATGAATGATTTAATAATTAATCATATAGCAGAATTAATTTTACCGAGATCAACAGATAAACCTTTGAAGGGTAAGGAATTAGATGAATTAAATGTTGTGAAAAATGGTACAGTTGTCATTAAAGATGGCAAAATTGTATATGCTGGAACACATACAGATGACTACGATGCGACTGAGACGATTGATGCTAGTGGGAAGGTAGTGTCCCCAGCATTAGTAGATGCACATACCCATTTAACATTTGGTGGATCTCGAGAACATGAGATGTCATTAAAACGTCAAGGTAAGTCTTACCTTGAAATATTAGAAATGGGTGGTGGCATATTATCTACCGTTAATGCTACTAGAGAAACATCCGAAGATGACTTGTTTAAAAAAGCAGAGCATGATTTGCTTACTATGATTAAACACGGCGTGCTTGCAGTTGAAAGTAAGAGTGGTTATGGATTAGATAGAGAAAATGAACTGAAGCAATTGAAAGTGTCTAATCGTTTAGCTGAGAAATATGATTTAGACATGAAACATACTTTCCTAGGGCCTCATGCTGTACCTAAAGAGGCAAGTTCAAATGAGGCATTTTTAGAAGAAATGATTGCGTTACTTCCGGAAGTAAAACAATATGCAGACTTTGCGGATATTTTCTGTGAAACAGGTGTATTTACAATAGAACAATCGCAACATTATATGCAAAAAGCCAAAGAAGCAGGTTTTAAAGTGAAAATACATGCGGATGAAATTGATCCGTTAGGCGGACTGGAATTAGCAATTGATGAACAAGCGATATCAGCTGATCACTTAGTAGCTTCGAGTGACAAAGGTAAAGAAAAATTGAGAAATAGTGATACAGTTGCAGTTCTATTACCTGCGACAACATTTTACTTAGGTAAAGAAGATTATGCAGATGCGAGAGGTATGCTTGATAATAATGGTGCCATCGCGTTAGCTACTGATTATAATCCAGGCAGCAGTGTAACGAATAACTTGCAACTTGTTATGGCCATTGCAGCATTAAAATTAAAGCTTTCGCCTAGTGAAGTGTGGAATGCTGTTACGGTCAACGCTGCTAAAGCAATAGATATAGAAGCGGGTACTATCAACCAAGGCGACAAAGCAAATTTAGTTATTTGGGATGCACCAAATCATGAATATATTCCATATCATTTTGGTATCAATCACGCAGAAAAAGTTATTAAAGACGGTAAGGTCATCGTAGATAACACATTATCTTTTAAAGCATAAAATAATTAGAAAGCTCTAAGCATTGGTTTAAACTAATGTTTAGAGCTTTTTGTGGTTTGTAAAAACAAGTTTATCCGAGAACACGTTTTTGTATAGGTTCTTAATTATAAAAGTTAGAATAGTTTGACAACAGTGTTACGATATTATTAAACAACTGTCTATCATTAACGAAAGCAATTAACAAGAGTACATTGTTGTGAAATCATCGTTTAATAGTCAAAGATGATCATCGTAGGGTAGACAACATATCATTGACTTAAGGAAGGGGAATGACCGATGGGATTAAAAGATCAAGCTGTTACCTGGAGAAGATATTTTCATCAATTTCCAGAACTATCCGATAAAGAATTTAAGACAACACAAAAAATTAAAGATATTTTAACAGAACATCATATTAGAATTTTAGACTTACCACTTGCGACTGGGCTTGTTGCTGAAGTGGGACAAGGTCTGAGTGGTATAGCTGTTCGGGCTGACATTGATGCTTTACCGATTCAAGAGCTTGTTGAACAGGATTTTAAATCTGAAAATGAAGGTGTTATGCATGCGTGTGGTCATGATATTCACATGGCTAGTATTTTGGCTACAGCTGTAAAATTAAAAGAAATTGAGGGCACTCTTACTGGGCGTGTTAAATTCATTTTTCAACCAGCAGAAGAACTAGGACATGGCGCTTTTAAAATTATTGAAACACATGCATTAAAAGATGTACAAGCAGTATTGGGTTTTCATAATGACCCATCGCGTTCGGTAGGTACATTTGCAATCAAAACAGGGGCAATTACATCAGCAGTAGATCGTTTTGAGTTTCATATTAAAGGCGTGGGTGGTCATGCTGCAAAGCCAGAACAATGCAACGATCCAGTTATTGTGTTGGCGCAATTGATTAATAGTATTCAATCCATAGTTAGTAGAAATCTATCTGCGTTTGATGAAGCGGTAGTAACAATTGGACAAATATCATGTGGTAATACTTGGAATGTCATTGCTGATCATGCGTATGTACAAGGCACAGTGCGTAGTTTTGATCCTGTGGTACGAAAGCTTGTAGAAACACGATTACAAGATATTGCGGACGGATTGGCTCAAATATATAATATGAAAATTAATTTAAATTATACACATTTACCTGGCGCTGTGATGAATGATGAGGCATTGACGCATAAAGCAATTGCAGTAGCCCAACATGTTGGATATAAGGTGGAAATGATGGAACAGCCGCTTACGATTGGAGAAGATTTTTCAGGTTATAGTCAACATTTTCCAAGTGTATTTGCGTTAATTGGTTCTCATAGTGAATATGATTTACATCATCCTCAATATAAACCGGATGAAAGGATTCTTGAAAAAGTACCTGAGTATTTTGTTGAATTTGTAAAAAGACTATTGCATGAGTAATTCGAGCTTGTTTTTATAAAGAAGAAAGTAATTTTTAGTGTAATCATGATTAAGTTCCTAGGAAGATTGGGTAAATAATAACCATTAAGCGAATAAGGAGATGTTAAAAAATGGCAGCTCAAGATCCTAGAACAAAATTTAAAACAACGGATTATGAAAAACAAGAACAAGAGGTACCGGGTATACAATCTGAAATGACGCCAGCACCTGATTGTGGCGAAACGTCTTACCAAGGTCATCAACGCTTACAAGGCTATAAAATGTTAGTTACAGGTGGTGACTCAGCAATAGGGCGTGCAGCAGCAATTGCGTATGCTAAAGAAGGTGCAGATGTAGCGATTAACTATCTTCCGAGTGAAGAACAAGATGCACAAGAAGTACGCCAAGTGATTGAAGAAAGTGGTCAAAAGGCAGTGTTAATTCCTGGTGATATAAGAGATGAGCAGTTCAACTATGACCTTGTTGAACAAGCATATCAACAATTAGGTGGCTTAGATAATGTTACTTTAGTTGCTGGACATCAACAGTATCATGATGATATTCATGGATTTACAACTGAGGCATTTACAGAAACATTTGAAACGAATGTCTATCCGCTATTTTGGACAGTTCAAAAAGCATTGGAATATTTAAAACCGGGTGCGTCAATTACAACGACATCATCTGTACAAGGTTATAATCCTAGTCCTATTCTTCATGATTATGCCGCTTCAAAAGCAGCAATTATTTCATTAACTAAAAGTTTTTCAGAAGAATTAGGACCAAAAGGAATTAGAGTGAACTGTGTAGCGCCTGGTCCATTCTGGTCACCATTACAAATTTCTGGTGGACAACCTCAAAGTAAAATCCCAACATTTGGTCAAAAAACACCTTTAGGTCGTGCAGGTCAACCTGTTGAGTTATGTGGAACTTATGTGCTATTAGCGTCAGAAGAATCAAGTTATACAACTGGACAAGTGTTCGGTGTTAGCGGTGGAGTGCAAATAGATTAGGGTTGTATGAAGCTTTTAATTGAACAACATAATATTAATTTAGTTACTTCAATCCATTAAATTAAAATGAATTGGTGAAGTGTATTTTAAATAGTCGGTAAAGGTGTGTATCTTTATCGGCTTATTTTAATACTCTGTCATAAGGAGCGTTTGCTCAGGGTGTGGATTATAAGGTTTAAGCAGAATAAACTTTCTTAATGAGGATGTCAGGACAACAACGAAAAAATTAAAAAATGTTGCGGGATTGGGTTTAGGGACGGTTAGTGGAAGAAAGTTAAATTCATTAACAAGTGAAATGCCTAAGGCTAGATATTAAACGTCAGAACGGACAAAGAATAATAGGATATGTTTTCAATTAAATAGCGAAGTATTTATATGTTAAGATGATGTAAATTACATAGAAACGCTACCCGTAGAAGTACTGATCATAGAAACGCTGATAAACGTAAATTTGCAAACTCGATATTAAACAAAGGGGTTGTTATTATGGCATTAATAGTATCTAGAGCTATATTATTTTTGATTTTAGCATTAGCTTTTGGAATAGCGACTGTTTTTCCTGAACAAAAATTACCATTATATATAGTATTCACATTATTTGTAGCAGTTGCGATCGTTTCGAATGTATGGTTTACACATCAAAACGTTAAAAAGCATATCATTAAGTTTAACAAATACGTCGCATACTTTTTATCCTTTGTCTCAGGGTTACTTTACATTGGATTTGTAATTTATACATTAACTATAGGGAGCTATGATGTTTTACCAATTATTATATTTGCAATAAGTATCGTATTGGTTCAAATATTAGAAAATATACTGGGAATCAGTATAAAAAATACGCGTCTATCAAACAAACAGTTGAAAGTCATCTCCAAGCAACGTGTTCAGCAATTTAAAGTCATATCATTAATATTAGTAAGTGTGTCTATCGTGTTCATTTTTATTGCATTAATGCTTAAATGGTGGCTTTTACTTGTTATTAGCATTATTGTTTTGATTATTATTACAGTAGCAATGATTGTTTATGAAAAATATTATACGACTCCTGATTAATTTATGATTGACGTACTAAGGATTATCTTGTAACGTAAACGTAAATAAGCATCACTTATCTAGAGAGGTGGAGGGACTGGCCCTATGAAGCCTCGGCAACATCTCGAATGTGCCAATTCCAGTAACCGTAATGGTTTGAAGATAAGCAGGTAAAGCACATGAAAACCTCTTTCTTCATCGTTTGTGAGAAAGAGGTATTTTTAATTGGAAAGCAGGTAAAAAGGATGGAAGTACATAAAAAGAGCAATGCTTGGGCATTATTCCCCTTGTTATTATTTGTGGCGTTGTTTTTAGGCGTAGGTATTATCACAGGTGATTTTACTTCAATGCCATTAAATGTTGCAATTACGATAACGGTAATTGTGGCGTTATTAATGAATCGAAAAGAATCATTTGCTAAAAAAGTTGAGGTCTTCACGAAAGGTGCAGGCCATTCAAACATTATTTTAATGATGTTGATTTTTATTTTAGCAGGTGCATTTTCAAATACAGCTGAAAAAATGGGTGGCGTAAAGTCGATAGTTAATTTAGGACTATCATTAATCCCAGAAAATTTAATTATTGTAGGATTGTTTGTGATTTGTATGTTTGTTTCTATATCTATGGGGACGTCAGTAGGGACTGTTGCTGCAATAGCACCTGTTGGTTACGGATTTGCACAAGCGACAGATGTACCAACTGCGCTAGCAATGGCTACAGTTGTTGGAGGTGCAATGTTCGGCGATAATCTATCAATGATTTCAGATACAACAATTGCTGCGGTTAGAACACAACATACGAAAATGAAAGATAAATTCAGAGTAAACTTTAAAATTGTATTGCCAGGTGCTATTTTAACGATTATTATTCTGTATTTCTTAACGAATGGCATTTCTTTAAATCATGCTAAAAGCTATGATTATAATCTAATTAAAGTTGTACCGTATATTTTAGTATTGGTATTAGCATTATTAGGTGTAAATGTCATTATCGTATTGATTGGCGGAACATTATTAGCCGGAATCATTGGTCTCATAGATGGTTCATTCGGTTGGATGGGGCTACTAGATGCAGTGTCCAAAGGTATTATAAGCATGGAAGATATTGCTATGATTGCGTTGCTAATTGGTGGTTTAGTCGGTATTATTCAACACAATGGTGGTATTGAATGGTTGTTGCAATTTGTTCGCTCTAAAGTGAAATCAAAGCGTGGCGCAGAATTAGGAATTGCGAGTTTGGTAAGTGTCGCAGATATTGCCACGGCAAACAACACCATCTCTATTATTATGTCAGGTCCTTTAGCTAAAAATATTGCAGATGAATATGATGTAGATTCAAGGAAATCAGCAAGTATTCTTGATATATTTGGAGGCTGCTTCCAAGGTTTATTACCATATAGCCCGCAAGTCATTTCAGCGGCTGGTGTAGCTGGTATTTCACCGTTAATGTTATTCCCATACAGCATTTATCCTATATTATTAGGTGTATGCGGACTTATTGCGATTTTATTTAATTTTCCAAAGCTAAAAAAGAACACTAGTCAAGAAATGAAACATTAATGCTTAACAATATATCGATGTAGCCAAGTAAGGTGGCTTGTTATATTAACAGATCATGTTGTACTCACCGTATAACGCTAATCTTTTAAAAATGATGATCATCTATGTTTGGAACTGAGCAAAAATACGTTAAAATAAAAGTAAGAGCGAAAGTGGGTGGACAACAGTGGCAAAATTTAATGTAGAGAATGAACATGTCGAAGTTGAAATTGAAAAGCTTTATAAATTTTCTCCAGAGTTAGTATACGAAGCTTGGACAAAGAAAGATTTGTTGAAACAATGGTTTATGACATCAGCCAGAACGAATAAAGAGATTGAAGCGGACGTTAAAGAAGGCGGTAAATATCGTATTGTAGATCAACAACGTAATGGCAAAGTAAATGTGATTGAAGGCATTTATGAATCTTTAGTTATGGATGAATACGTTAAGATGACTATCGGTATGCCTGGACTAAGTGAAACACAAGATGTCATTGAGGTAGAATTTTTTGAACGTGAAACAGGTGGCACCCAAATGCTATTTTATTATCGTTCATTAGTTGAAAAAGAAAGACGATTTACTAATTTAGAATACAAGCAAAAGAAAAAAGAATATCATGATGCCATGGTGCATGGTTTCGAATTGATGTTTGATAAGATGTACCACGTTATCGAAACATCAACACAACAATAAAATGATAAAAGGAAGTTATGATAGGCTCAAGGCCATTAAATCATAACTTCCTTTTTTCTAATTTGAAATATCATTATGTAGTAAATACTCATTATATTTTCTTACAAGTGTTTCAAAGAATATATGATAACTGATGAAGCTAGAATAGTCTGTACCATCAGTTAAGTAGAATGTGTTACTGGATACATAGACGTTGTAATTTGCTTTTTGAGCAAGGGTATTATCTTTCATTGTAGTAACAGAAATAAAGTATTTTTGTCTAAGTTGAAGCAAGTTTGTTACTTCTAATAATTCATGTGTTTCACCTGATAATGAAATAATAAAGAATAAATCATTAGGTTCACTCTTGTTCAAAATCATTTTAAGTTCATGTTCATCATGAAGTACAATGACATGATTATGTAACGTTAACAGTATACGCTGTGCCTCTGAAGCAACGTTTAACTGTGCACGCCCTGTACCATACAAATATATTGTTGAAGCTGTATGCATTTTTTCAGTAAGAAGCTGGTAATCAACGCGTTCTAAATAACTGAATGTACTATCGATTTCTTGTTTGAAACTATCGATAGAGTTAGAAGGTAATTGGTGTGTCTTATTACTTTCAAATTTAAGGTACGATTTAAAATCACTATAACCGTCAAAACCTAATTTGCGTGTAAATCTGTGAATGGTTGCATTCGAGGCATGTGTGAATTGCGCTAAATCTTGTATTTTCATATTTTTACATTCATCTATATGTGTATTGATAAAGTGAGCGATATGTAAATCATTATCATTAAGTTTATCAAAGTTTCGATTAATGTGTTCATCTAAAAACATATTCAACCTCCTTGAAAATAAATGTGTGATAGATCGTTATTACATTAAAATCTTGTATGTCATTATATATATTTGTGTATTGATATAGGTTTGATTATGCGTTTAAAACGAATGTATTACAAATACAACGATGTCATATATAAGGTCGTGAAAAAATTTTCACTATATGAAAAGATAATCTGATTATACAAAATACTTTCAAAATACGTCAATGTCGTTGTAGGTGTGTAAGCGTTTACTATATATTATATTTAAATAGTAAGACATCTATTTATAAATGAATCTAATTAGATGTATTGTTAGGAAAGATGATATGGAGGGAATAGAAGATGAATGCGATAAAGCGTTTCGGTAGTGCAATGATTGTACCGGTATTAATGTTCGCTTTCTTTGGGATAGTGCTTGGCTTTGCGACATTATTTAAAAATCCTACAATCATGGGGAGTTTAGCAGATCAACATACGTTTTGGTTTAAATTTTGGTCAGTAATAGAATCTGGTGGCTGGGTTATTTTTACGCATATGGAAGTTGTATTTGTTGTAGGTCTACCACTTTCTTTAGCTAAAAAAGCACCAGGTCATGCAGCACTTGCAGCATTGATGGGTTACTTAATGTTTAATACATTTATAAATGCCATTTTAACGCAATGGCCACATACGTTTGGCGCTAATTTAGAAAAAGGCGTTGAAAATGTACCTGGTTTAAAATCAATTGCAGGTATTGCCACATTGGATACGAATATTCTAGGTGGTATTATTATTTCAGCTATTATTACTTGGATTCACAATAGATACTATAGTAAACGATTACCAGAAATGGTTGGTGTATTCCAAGGTTTAACATTTGTAGTTACGATTTCATTTTTTGTGATGTTACCATTAGCAGCAATTACTTGTGTTATTTGGCCAACTGTTCAGCACGGTATTGGTTCAATGCAACACTTTATCATCGCTTCAGGCTATATCGGTGTTTGGCTGTACCACTTCTTAGAACGTGTATTAATACCAACAGGATTACATCACTTTATTTATGCACCAATTGAAGTTGGACCAGTAGTAGTCAATCACGGCTTGAAAGCTGAATGGTTACAACATTTAAATGAGTTTGCTAAGAGTGCTAAGCCATTAAAAGAGCAATTCCCTTATGGCTTTATGCTTCAAGGAAATGGGAAAGTATTTGGATGTTTAGGTATTGCTTTAGCAATGTATGCTACGACACCTAAAGAAAATCGTAAAAAAGTAGCAGCATTACTTATTCCTGCAACATTAACAGCAGTCGTTGTAGGTATTACTGAGCCATTAGAATTTACATTCTTATTCATCGCACCATACTTATTTGTTTTACACGCAGTTTTAGCAGCATCAATGGATACTTTAATGTACGCATTTGGTGTTGTAGGTAACATGGGTGGTGGCTTGTTAGACTTTATTTCAACAAACTGGTTGCCATTAGGTAAAGAACATTGGGGTACTTATGTTGCACAAGTTATTATCGGTCTGATATTTGTAGCGATTTACTTCTTCTTATTCAGATTCTTAATTTTGAAATTTGATATTCCATTACCTGGACGTAAGAAAACAGAAGAGGAAGTTAAATTATTTTCTAAGCAAGATTACAAAAATAAAAAAGGTGATAGCGTAGATTCTAAACGTGCTTCAACTGGTAATGAATACGAAGACAAAGCTGCATATTACCTAGACGGTTTAGGCGGCAAAGAAAATATCAAAGATGTTACTAACTGTACAACAAGATTACGCTTAACTGTTTATGATGAAAGTAAAGTTGCGGATACGGAATATTTCACGCATCAACAAATGGCACACGGATTAGTAAAGAGTGGTAAGAGTATCCAAGTTGTAGTAGGTATGACAGTACCACAAGTTCGTGAAGCATTTGAACAAATGGTTGAGGATCAATCGTCCGAAGATAAATAATACAAAAAAAGACACATCACTATACGCAATCATTGTAAATGATCATCGTATAGATGTGTCTTTTATTATGATATACGAGCTTTGCTCATAGATGACGATCTATAATTGGCAGATAGAATGTCGATATTTCTAGTTGCAATCGTATGTAACAATTTAGCAAATATTTCTGGCGTACATATAATATGTGCATGAGACTTATTCAACGTATAAGTGATATCAGTGTGATTTTGGAACATATTCATAATATCGATGACTTTGTCTTTAATGAAAGCATCTTGCAAGCCATCAATATTGATATCGAAACGCTTTGCAGATTGATATAAATTATCAGAATCAAGTAATTCATTTATTTTCTTTGGTGAAAGTACTTGGAAAATACTATACTGATGAAAACTTAAAAATGAAATGAAGTATGGAAGTTGTTGCTTTGGTAAGCTAATTTCTAATACATATTGATTAAACTGTTTGTTTATTGAGAATTGCAACGCATCACAAAATTGTACACTTTTGCATAACTTACTTAATTTTTTTCTAGTAGTACGGTCATTTAAACCGGCGATGTTGATGATGTATGTTTCGAATTTATCAATTAACATGTGAGGACCTCCCGAGGAATACATGGCATTAAATACACGTTTAATATTTATAAAGGTGACTTAATTTTGTTCAAGTTGATTTTACCACGCTTTTTTTCTTTATTCACTAAGACTTTTGAATGAAGTTTAAAATAATTGTTTATCAGTGATAAAATATTTGCAATAAGAAGAGAACGACTAAATAATCTTAATTTTCAGAAAAGTAATTGTAACCTTACTGGTCTTATGGTAATATTTTTCAATATTATCGACGAGGATGTGTTAACAATGTTTCAAAAATTGAGTATATTTGCCACGAAGAGTTTTTTGGTATGGATGTTAGTAGCAGCTGTTATTGGATTTATTTTCCCACAACATGTTGCGACATTAGGTAAATGGGTACCTTATTTACTTGGTATTGTTATGTTAGGTATGGGATTAACAATTACACCTAATGATTTCAAAATGGTCTTTAAAGCACCTAGAGCAGTAATTATTGGTGTCTGTCTACAATTCAGTATTATGCCCACATTAGCATTTATAATTGCAAAGTCTTTTCATTTACCACCTGATATTGCTGTTGGCGTAATATTAGTTGGATGTTGTCCGGGTGGGACATCAAGTAATGTAATGAGTTATTTAGCCAAAGCTAACGTAGCACTTTCTGTTTCTATTACGACGGTCTCTACGTTGCTAGCGCCATTCGTTACACCTGCGTTAATATATCTATTTGCAAATGAATGGTTGGAAGTATCTTTCCTGAGTATGTTGTGGTCAGTTGTTCAAGTTGTATTAATTCCAATTGCTTTAGGTATTGTTTTGCAAATTATTAATCGTAAAATTGCTGAAAAAGCTTCTACAGCTTTGCCGATTATATCAGTTGTTGCTATTTCATTAATTTTAGCAATAGTTGTAGGTGGCAGTAAGCACCAAATCTTAACTACAGGATTATTAATATTTTTAGTAGTTATTTTACATAACGTATTAGGATATACGATTGGATATTGGTTAGCTCGTCTTTTAAAATTAGATCGACAAGATCAAAAAGCAGTCAGTATTGAAGTTGGAATGCAGAACTCTGGTTTAGCTGTGTCATTAGCAGCATTGCATTTTAATCCAATTGCAGCAGTACCAGGCGCAGTGTTTAGTTTCATTCATAATATAACAGGGCCTATTTTAGCAAAGTATTGGTCAAAAAAGTTATAATTGCACTAATAGAATGAAGTGGTCATCGGACTGTGTTAAGCTTTGATAAAGAGAAAAAATAGAGGAGTAAATATATGTATAGAGCAGTTATATTTGATTTCGATGGAACAATAATAGATACGGAACAACATTTATTTAATGTTATTAATAAACATTTAGAGATGCATAATGCCGATCCTATAAGCATTGATTTTTATCGTTCTTCTATTGGAGGAGCAGCTACAGATTTGCATGACCATTTAATTAAAGCGATTGGTTCGGAAAATAAAGATAAACTTTATGAAGAACATCATCTTACTAGTACAACATTACCGATGATTGATACGATTAAATCATTGATGGCATTTTTAAAGCAACGTCACATTCCTATGGCGATTGCCACAAGTAGTGTGAAAGCGGAAATAATGCCTACCTTTAAAGCATTAGGTCTAGATGATTATATAGAGGTAGTTGTTGGTAGAGAAGATGTTGAACAAGTTAAACCTGATCCTGAATTATATTTATCTGCAGTACAACAATTAAATTATATGCCGACACAATGTTTGGCTATTGAAGATTCTGTAAATGGTGCAACAGCCGCGATTGCAGCTGGATTAGATGTTATTGTTAATACGAATAAAATGACAAGCGCACAGGACTTTTCTAATGTAGATTATGTAGCAAAAGATATTGATTACGATCAAATTGTAGCGCGTTTCTTTACGAAATAGGAGGCGTATCATGATGGGTTACATTATATTGTTTTTTCTAGCTGGTCCAGTAATTTTAGGCGTTGGAAATTTGGTGATTGGTCCTATATTTAACAAACAGACACCATTTCGCGTGCAAGTAAGATCTTTTGTTGTTGGTTCAATGATTTACTTAATACTCGCAACAATTGGCTATTTTTTACTATTACAAGGTAAACTTTAACGAGAAAACCACCTTACCTCATTAAATGGACGACCATATGTATGTGAAATGGTAGAACGTTCATGTTTATGTATGAGATAGGGTGGTTTAAATAGTTACATATATTTTAATAATAACGTCACGATGATAAGTACAATTAAGATAATATCTATGCCTACCATAATTGTAGCTCTTGTTGCATTACTTCCTTGTTCTTTTGCTGATTTCATAGCACGGTAGTTTGGCACAAAGCTAATAATTAGTAAGATTAATACAATTACACCAATTAATGCTGTTGTCATGATGAACGACCTCCTTTATTTTTTTCAATCAATTCCCAAATAAACGTAGCAATCACACCGATGATTAACCCAGTGATGACACCGATTTGTACCGTTAAAAATATGGCGCCGAAAATGATACCAATAATTAATGCAATCGGTAAAGTCGTACCGAGTTTAATCTTGCGCTCTGGAGAATTAATAATAGTAAATAATGTAAGACAAATGAGTATGAAAGCAAGTGTTGCAATAATAGTTCTTCCAACTAAATATAGGATGTCAGGTTTTTCCATACCGATATAATTTATGATGAAAAATGCTACAGCAAAGAGTATCGATATTTTTGTAGCACGTGGCAGTATTTGTTTTAACATTGATATACTCCTTTTTAATATTATTAAAATTATATCATAATTACCGAGAATAGCTGAAGTTGTATGTGACTCAACGGTTCACGGACAACTTTTTTAATTTTTTAGAAAAATCACAAAATAATTGTTTGCAAAGTTGCGAAAGTCTGCTATAGTAGTTCTGTAAACGATTGCATGGTATGCAAATATTAATGTACCAAAATCGATAATTTATAGTATAATTACGGCAATAAGTTTTTTTATGGATTTATTTAGTATCAATCAGAGATGGGGTAAGAAGTTATGGAGAACAATGAACTACAAAGGGGATTGAGTGCCCGTCAAATTCAAATGATTGCACTTGGTGGTACGATTGGCGTGGGGCTTTTCATGGGTGCGACAAGTACAATTAAATGGACAGGCCCATCAGTTATCCTTGCATATTTAATTGCGGGTATCTTTTTATTTTTAATCATGAGAGCAATGGGGGAAATGATTTATTTAAACCCTACAACAGGATCATTTGCAACATTTGCAAGTGATTATATACATCCTGCAGCAGGTTATATGACAGCATGGAGTAATATATTCCAATGGATTGTAGTTGGTATGAGTGAGGTCATCGCAGTAGGAGAATATATGAAGTTTTGGTTCCCGGAATTGCCAACTTGGATTCCTGGTGTTATTGCTATTTTATTATTAATGGCAGCGAATTTATTCTCGGTAAAAGCGTTTGGAGAATTTTAATTTTCTATTTAGGTGCTATTTTTGTTATTGTTTCAGTGTATCCTTGGAATCAATTAGGCGACATTGGAAGTCCGTTTGTTGCAACATTTGCTAAAATCGGTATTACATTTGCAGCTGGATTAATTAACTTTGTTGTATTAACTGCAGCAATGTCAGGATGTAACTCAGGTATTTTCAGTGCGAGTCGTATGATTTATACACTTGCTCATAAAGGTGAAATGCCGAAAATATTTACTAAAATCATGAGAAATGGTGTGCCATTGTACACTGTTGTTGCAGTATCTCTTGGTATTTTAATTGGTGCTTTATTAAATGTAATTTTACCTTTATATATCGATGGAGCGAAGAGTATTTTCGTATACGTATATAGTGCGTCTATTTTACCAGGTATGATCCCTTGGTTTATGATTTTATTCAGTCACTTACGTTTTAGAAAATTACACCCTGAAGAAGTGGAAGGTCACCCATTCAAAATGCCTGGTGGCGCAGTAAGTAACTACTTAACAATATTATTCTTAATATTAGTATTAGTCGGTATGGTATTTAATGTTGAAACTAGAATATCAGTGCTTATTGGTGTCATCTTCTTAACGATTGTAACGATTTATTATTTTATTAGATATAATAAAAATAATGTAAAAGCAAAATAGTATGATTATAATGTGCGCTTATTTTATGACAAACTTGGCCCTAGCTTATTAAAGTTAAATAGCCAAAGAATGTTATGAGTAGGCGCATTTTTTTATAAATATAGCTTAAATCGAAGTTGTAGTGTGAGAAACTTATAAGTGGCAATATTATCGTTAGTTTTTACTGTGGGCTTTAAAATAAAAAATAGCATTATAAAAATAACAAACGCAATTGATATATGGAATGAATCCGTTAATCAACTGCGTTTGTTTTTAATATAAGAAATAGAATGGCCTTATCAAATCATTGGTCATATGCGTATGTTATACAAGATAAAAGACATGTAAGCTTTGAAAATGATGCATAAATTATTATATGACATGATTAAAAAATTTATATAAGACTGTTAATGTTTAAAGTTAATATTTGATAAATGTTTACGATAGTTATCTAAAGCCATTTTAGATTGTGTTATGAAATCTAATGATGCGTGATAATTTAATGCAACATAACGATAATATAAAATATCAATAGTGAACATTTGAGCAAATAATGAAGTTGTTGCTCCCATATGCATCTCATTTTCATCAGTTTTCCCATAAGTTAAAACAATATTTGATGCCTGTGCTACGGGATTATCCCTTGTACTAGTAATTGTAATTATAGGTATATGGTAGTCATCAATAACTTTAACCATTGATTGCATTTCACTTTGCGTACCATTGTTAGTAATAAGAATAACACTGTCGTTCGAATTGTGAGTTGCTAATAATGTTGCAAAAATATGTGTTTCTTGAACAAGTTGAATATTAAGACCTATTCTTGATAACTTTTGGTATAAGTCGGTAGCAACTACAAAAGATGCGCCAAAACCATATATAAAAATCGTCTCAGAACGTTTTAAACAATGACATATTTGATCAATAGTTTTATCATTTAATTCGTTATTAGCATGATTAAGTGCGCGTGTAGTACGTGTATGGAGTTTAGTTCTTAAAGATTCTGTGCTTTCGTTATTCATTAATTCAACATTGTAAATTGATGATGCTTTAGGAACATATTTAGATATATTTATTTTCAAGTCGTGAAAACCGCCATCAGTAATTTTCTTGCTGAATCGAATGACTGATGATGTACTAATATCTAATAAGCTTGCTAAGTCTTGAGACCTCATTTTAATCACCTTTTGAGGTGAATTTAGTATAAATTTAGCTATCTTTTTTTCATTTTTAGTCATATATGGATATTGACTATCTATTTCTGTTAGTACGTTTGACATATTAATCACTCCACTTTAACGCAATATATTTTATTAGCGTTGGCTATTGTTGTTTAACGCGATGGTATTTACAACTTGTAACGTAAGAGAATGAAAAATAAGCTGAATATGTTGTTTGTTTAATGATATTGAATTATAAAACTGTAAATATTTTTAAGATGTATAGATAAAAAATAGCATACTCCCATGTGCAAATAATATATCAATATATTGATATATTACCGTAAGTCATACTGTATATTCCCAATTTATACATTATGTACTCATCTATTTAAATCTTAGTAAATGTAGTTATATAAGACTAAATCTACCATCTTAATCATTATGATTATAACTCGATTAATGCATCTTTACAATTTGAAGAAACTTTTTAATTGTATAATTTATGTAATAAAGTGAATTTTAATAAATAACTTGTTTAAATGACATTTTATGAAAAATAGGTTAATGGGCAAATTTAATTGCAAATAATGCGTTAGATAGTTGTGTATGATAAAAATTAAGATATTGAATTTTGTTACCATAGTCGACTTGTCGGAGGGGACGTTTATTAAGTAGTGTTATAATTTCATAATAGGAAACTTGATTTTCGTTTATTATATATAATGTTTCAAAGCCTTTGAACTTATTCAATTCATTAGTAACTATTTGGTTAAATTTATAAATATGCGTTTGAATGTTCCAATCTGTCATTAAGGTATTATATTTAATCGTATCAATGATTTGAATCAAATTAGTAATTTGTTGTCTCATATACTTAGTTTCGTTTATCATGTAGAAGTACCTCCAAAAATCAATTATTAAACAGGAAAGGATATAACAGTGGAAAATGAAAAAAAGAAATACACGTTTAAAGATATAGCATGGAGAGATTTGCTTATAATTCCAATTATAGGTGTTATATTTTATGCACTCACAATTGCAGCTTACATAGGACCAATTTTGTTTGGTTATTATGAAATCGATAGTAATCTGATATTTGTAGCGACTATCACACAAGCTTTAGCATATACGATTGGGATTGGCGCATTTTATTTATTTCATTTAAAAGTGATGCCATCAAGGCTTCGAGCTGGTTTTGCGTATATCAAAAAATATTGGCTTAGATTGTCAATAACGTATATTATTGCTCTCATCTTAATTTATACATATGAATATATGACACAGTTTCTACCTAAACATTTGCAATATAGTGAAACAGCCAATGAACTTGAGCTAAATAAAATGTTTGAAGTGCCTGCATTTTTACCTGTAGCATTCTTATTAATTGTGATTGTAGGTCCAATAGTTGAAGAAATCGTATTTAGACATATTTTAATTGGAGAATTAGGTAAGAAGTTTAATTTTATAGCTATGAGTATTGTTTCGGTGTTCTTATTTGCATTTATTCATGTGACTGATGCAAAGTCGCCGTTTGAGTTTGGTCCATATCTCATACTATCCATCATATTAGTTTTCACTTATTTAAAATCTGGAAGAAACCTAGGTTCAACAATTGCATTACATATAGCAAATAATTTTGTTTCTTTCGTTATATCAGTAATAAGTATTTATGCGTAGATAAAGAGGTCGGGACATTAAGTTTTTAGGCAATGAAAAAAGCTGATTTCTATTAATTATTTGATAGAAATCAGCTTTTTTGATATGCATTTTATTATGAAACTGAATAAATAAAGATTCAATTAGCGCATCAGTATTAGGATTCACTCTAAAAAGATTAATAGTTTTATAAGAAGGTGTTTGATCTTGAGCTAACCACATCATTCGAATACTGTTATGAAGTAATTTTTCTATTCTACGGCCAGAAAATTCAGATTGAGTATATGAATATGAGGTGATTTTTAACATCATTTTTAGATGATAGGATGTTGCGCCACGATGATGTCTGAATTCATCGAATTCGCTATCAGCTATCTTTTTAACAATTTCATTAACATATCGCGAAATATCATTTTGAGGAATTCTAACAGCAGTTTCTATTGGTAGTGTAAGTTGGGCAAAGTGTTTTATTTTTTTAAGTATTTCAAAGTAAAATTACATGTTAATACGTAGTATTAATGGCGAGACTCCTGAGGGAGCAGTGCCAGTCGAAGACCAAGGCTGAGACGGCACCCTAGGAAAGCGAAGCCATTCAATACGAAGTATTGTATAAATAGAGAACAGCAGCAAGATATTTTCTAATTGAAAATCATCTTACTGCTGTTTTTTAGGAATCGATGGGGTTTAAAAATTGATGATAGTTATCAATGGATATGTCTCTGGTTTGAATCGTCTTACCGAATGAATACGAAATATCTATAATATTTTCAATTTCGAGTTCGGCAGTTTTGTCTTGAGCAATGTCATAAATGACTGCATGCCAATGTCCATGTTTACACAAAAGGCCAATAAATATAACGTTTTCGGCTTTAATATTATCATCAACCCTATGATCTACTAACATCACATTTCGTTCTGTACAATAAATTAAAATGTCGGAAAACAGCATTGGGAGTGTCATATGTTGTGTGTCATCAAATTTAATATAAAAGTCCATGCGTTTAAGCAATTTTCTTAAGCGTGTTTGTGGAAGACTTAAACATTGTTTAATAATTGCGTTGATTTCGCTTTTATATGGTAATGTCGAGTACGACTGACTTTCATTAAGCACTAAAAATAAGGCCGATAATTGTGTTTCAGATAAGTTTAATGCAATTTTAGATTGTGCTTGTTGTATTTGGTAACCACCATTTTTCCCATAATGCGCATAAATTTTAACACCTTGATTTTCTAAATCATCAATATCTCTTAAAATTGTGCGTTTGGATACGTTGCAATATTTAGCTAATTCTAAAGCGGTCATTTTTTTATTTTGTTGAATTGCAGTAATTATTAAATTTTGCCTTTCAGCTTTATTCATGACAGCCACCTCCTAAAAGATGATATATTACACAAAGTATAACATAAGAGTGACAATGAGGACATTTTCAATATCTTTTTAAAAAAATCGGAAAAATTTTTTGGAAAACGCTTACATTTTAAAAAAGATTGTGCTATGATATTACTTGTAACAGGGGGAGCGATTAAACAAAGGGGTAGAGCTATATAACAGATAGCTTTTAATCGTTCAAGTTACATCACAACATCTTCAATATTTATTACTTACTTTCCTTTCTATTTGTCGGCTAGCACGTGACTAGCCGATTTTTTTATGCATAAAATGAAGAAGTCTTCAGTTGTATTGTTGATTCTTTTAATATAGGGTAATAATAAAATGATAATGATATGAGAAGTGGTGGACGAAATGACAGATAAAACATTACAGCAAATAGATAAGTTAATATGTTCGTGGTTGAAACAAATAGACAATGTTATTCCGCAATTAATTATGGAAATGACTACAGAAACTAAGCGTCATCGATTTGATTTAGTTACAAATGTAGATAAACAGATTCAACAACAATTTCAACAATTTTTAGCAACACATTTTCCGGAACACCAACTATTAGCGGAAGAAAAAAGTAATGAAATGATTACGAATGAAATTAATCATTTATGGATTATGGATCCCATTGATGGAACTGCCAATTTAGTAAAACAGCAAGAAGATTATTGTATTATATTGGCGTATTTTTATGAAGGTAAACCAATGTTATCGTACGTATATGATTATCCGCATAAAAAGCTTTATAAAGCAATACGAGGAGAAGGTGCTTTTTGTAATGGAATTAAGATGGAAGAACCACCATCATTAAAATTGGAAGACGCTATTATATCGTTTAATGCACAAGTAATGAATCTGGATACGGTACAAGATTTATTTGACGCCTCATTTAGTTATCGTTTAGTTGGTGCTTGCGGATTAGATTCTATGCGAGTGGCAAAAGGTCAATTTGGGGCACATATTAATACAAATCCTAAACCTTGGGACATTGCTGCACAGTTTTTATTTGCAGAAATATTGAATCTAAAAATGACGACTTTAGATGGTAAGGCAATTGATCATTTAAAGGGTGCACCTTTTATTATAAGTAATAAAGCATGTCATGAAACGGTACTTAAAATTTTAAATGCAAATGGTGGTTATCAAAAATACAGATAGATATTCTCTAGAGATAAAAAATGATAAAAAATAGTTATACGTCTACAGAAGTATAGTAAAAAAATTATTTTACTATATAATAAATAGAGAAAACAGACAAAGTATGTAAGGAATAGTAAAGGAGTGGTGGGATTGAAACGTTCGTCTAAAAGTAAAATGAGCCTACCGAAAAAAATATTTTTATGGGTATTCGGTATTTTAGTAATCTTAGCGATTGTGGCTGTTGTGTATGTAGCTGCTAAAATTTTTATTACTGGTAATAAGATACACAATCCGTTAGATCGCAATCATTCAGAATTAAGAGATAAAAAAGTGAGTTTAAACGATGGTGATCCATTCACAATCGCTTTATTTGGTGTCGATTCAGATGCTGATCGTAAGAAAAAGGGTGGTGGAGAGCGTAGTGATAGTATTATGATTTTATCTATCAACCCTAAAACGAAGAAAACTGAAATAGTAAGTATACCGCGAGATACAAGAGCAGAAATTGTTGGCCGTGGTACTACTGAAAAAATTGCACATGCCTATGCATATGGTGGACCAAATATGGCTGTTAAATCACTTGAAAAATTAATGAATGTGCCAATTGATCATTATGCGACAATCGATATGGATGGTTTGCATAATATGATAGATAGCATCGGCGGTGTTGATGTAGTAAGTAATGATACATTCACTGTTGATGGTGTTCGTTTTACAAAAGGACAGCAAACACATGTAAATGGTGATCAAGCATTGAAGTTTATTAGAAGTCGTAAAGAAGAAGGTGCTGGTGGTGACTTTGGTCGACAACAACGTCAGCAAATTGTGCTTGAAGCGATGGCCAATAAGATTGCAAGCCCATCATCGATTACACATTTTAATAGTCTAATGAATGAAATTCAAAATAATGTTAAAACAGATTTAACATTAGGTGATTTGAATACGATTAGAAGCAATTATAAAGATGCTAATGACACGATTAATAAACATCAATTGAGTGGTCAAGGTGGCATTCAAAGTGACGGATTGTACTACTTCATTCCTAGTGAGCAGTCAAAAGCTGAAAGTACTAAGTTATTAAAAGATAATCTAGAGTAGTAAACTAAGGGAAAATAAGTTATCAAAATTGTACACAAATTAATTAGATAGAATGATCTGTAAATAGAATAACGAATAGAACTAATAGCCCGTAAATAGAAGGTGATAACACTTTGTATTTATGGGCTATTTTATTTAATGCCTGATTTGATTTTTATAAATTAATCCATTACAAATTTAATTTAAAGATAAATATTACCTTCTAAATGATAGTAGATATTTATCAAACTTGGGTTATTAATTTTCAGAAAAAGGGTATTTATAAATAGTATAACGATTTTTAGGTGAGGTGATTATTAAGTATTGTCATTAATAAGGTTGTGAAAGATATGACTGAAAAGCGTGAAACAGATAATTGGAAAACTAACAATGATAATTATTTTCAATTAAACAAAAAGATGATTTAATTTCGCGCAAAATATTTCAAATAAAAATGATTGTAAAAAGGCAAAATACAAAATTTCACTTAACAACTAGTACATAAAGTAATACAATTAAATTAATTCTATCTGAAAGATGTGTGGGGCATCGTTATTTTAGGTGGATATGAGCAATTTATTAAAAGTCATTTACGGAAAATATATATAGACGGGGTGAGTAATATGCAAGAACATTTGGTGGTTACACTTGATGGAAAAGATTATCTTGTAGAACCAGGTACGAATTTACTTGAATTTATTAAATCACAAGATACTTTTGTACCTTCAATTTGTTATAACGAGTCGATGGGACCAATTCAAACATGTGATACATGTACTGTTGAGATTGACGGTAAAATTGAACGTTCATGTAGTACGGTGATTGATCGTCCAATGACTGTAAATACTGTGAACAATGATGTGAAAGATGCTCAAAAAGAAGCGCTTGATCGAATTTTAGAAAAGCATATGCTGTATTGTACAGTATGTGATTATAATAATGGTGATTGTGAAATTCATAATACGATGGATGCATGGGGGCTTCAGCATCAAACGTATGAATATAAAGAGAAGCCATACGAAAAAGATTACGGCCCATTTTATCGTTATGATCCAAATCAATGTATCTTATGTGGGCGTTGTGTAGAAGCATGTCAAGATATCGAAGTGAATGAAACTATTAGAATTGATTGGGATCGTGAACATCCACGTGTTATTTGGGATAATGATGTACCGATTAATGAGTCTTCATGTGTATCTTGTGGTCAATGTGCGACGGTATGTCCATGTAATGCCATGATGGAAGTGAATATGGAAGGTAATGCGGGTTATATGACTGATACGGAACCTGGTTCATTAGCAGCAATGATTGATTTAACTAAAAAAGCAGAACCTGGTTATGGTCCACTATTTGCAATCTCAGATTCAGAAGCAGAAATGCGTAAAGAGCGTATTAAGAAAACTAAAACAGTGTGTACTTATTGTGGTGTGGGTTGTTCATTTGAAGTTTGGACTAAAGATAGAGAAATTTTAAAAGTACAACCATCACATGATTCTCCAGCAAATAAAATTGCGACTTGTGTTAAAGGTAAGTTTTCATGGGGACATATTAATTCAGATCAACGATTAACTAAACCACTAGTAAGGAAAAATGGTGAGTTCCATGAAGTAGAATGGGATGAAGCTTTAAATGTCATTGCAGATAATTTTACATCTATTAAAGAAAAGTATGGCCCAGATGCACTATCATTCATTTCTTCTTCTAAAGCGACGAATGAAGAATCGTATTTAATGCAAAAATTAGCAAGACAAGTTATTGGCACAAATAACGTTGATAACTGTTCAAGATATTGCCAAGCACCTGCAACAAAAGGCTTATTTAGAACGGTTGGACACGGCGGTGACTCAGGTAGTATTGAAGATCTAGAAAAAGCGGCAATGTCTGTATTGATAGGTACCAATACAGCCGAAGCACACCCAGTTATTGCATCACGCATGAAACGTGCTCAAAAATTATTTGGACAAAAAATACATGTGTTTGATATTAGAAAACATGAAATGGCTGAACGTGCGGATCGTTTTTATCAACCGAAACCAGGTACGGATTTAGCGTGGTTAAGCGCAGTGACTAAGTATATTATTGATCATGATTTACACGATAAAGCATTTATCGATGAGTGGGTAGATGATTTTGATGAATATTACAAATCATTAGAAACATTTACAATGGCTTTTGCTGAAGAAGCAACAGGTATTCCTAAATCAGAATTGATTAAATTTGCTGAAGAATGTGCTAAAGCTGAATCTGTTGTAATTTGTTGGGCAATGGGTATTACACAACAAGACATTGGTAGTGACTCAAGTACAGCGATTTCAAACTTATTATTAGTAACAGGTAATTATCGTCGTCCTGGTACTGGTGCGTATCCATTACGTGGACATAATAATGTTCAAGGATGTAGTGATATGGGAAGTATGCCTGATAAGATTACTGGTTATCAAAGTATTGAAGCGGATGATATTCGCGCTAAATTTGAAAAAGAATATGGCGTTAAATTGAATCCAAAAGCTGGTAAAGATAATCATGAAATGGTAGAAGGTATACATGACGGAGAAGTACACTCATTGTACTTATATGGTGAAGATACGGGTATTGTGGATTCAAATATTAATTTTGTACAAGCTGCGTTTGAAAAATTAGATTTCATGGTAGTCCAAGATGAATTTTTAACATTCACAGCAACATACGCAGATGTTGTATTGCCAGCAAGTCCTTCACTTGAAAAAGACGGTACTTTTACAAATACCGAACGTCGTATTCAACGTTTATACCAAGCATTAGAACCTCTTGGTGATTCAAAACCTGACTGGAAAATTTTCCAAGCAATTGCTAATAAATTAGGATTTGATTGGAATTACAAGCATCCTAGTGAAATTATGGATGAAGTAGCACGCTTAACACCTCTATATGCTGGGGTAAGTTATGATCGTTTAGAAGGATTCAATAGTTTACAATGGCCAGTACAACCTGATGGTACTGATGAGCCTATTCTATACTTAGAAGGATTCAATTTTGATAATGGTAAAGCAAAATTATTCCCATTATCATTTGATAATTACTTTAAGCAAGATGAAATTTATGATATTCATGTAAACAATGGTCGATTGTTAGAGCACTTCCATGAAGGTAATATGACTTATCAAACACCAATGATTAAATACAAAGTGCCACGTGCATTTGTTGAAATTTCTCCAGAGCTTGCTGAAGATAGAGGCATTCATGAAGGTGCAGAAGTTAAGCTGATTTCTGAAACAGGAGAAGCGGTATTACAAGTTCACGTGACAGATCGTGTTAAAGGTAAAGAAATCTATATTCCATTAAATAATGATGCGATGGAAAATGGAGATCTAGGTGCAATTAACTTATTAACTAATAGTGATGTTGATCAATACACGGATACACCATCTTATAAACGTACTAGCTGTCGTTTGGAGGTAATTACGAAACGTGGTAAGTCACCGTTGAACCCTAATAATTTCCGTGTCAATAAAAAACGTCATCCGCAGTACAGTGTTCAAGTACAGAAAAAATGGGAACGTTCAGATTATGTTTTCCCGGGAAATCAGGTGGATAAATAATGGCTGAGAGAATATCTTCTAAAATTAGACGCTTAGAAAAATCAGAAGAACAAATTAAGTTAGAAAGTTTAAATGAAGTTACAGAGGCAATTGCAGCGAATAAAGATAGTATATTAAAAGCAATCAAGCTTATTAAAACATTAGATGATGCAAAACTATTAGATGCTTTAAATGGTGCAATTCGAGGACGTCAAGTCATCATAAATAAATTTGCAGTTGAACTTAATAAAGATATTTATACAGGGCTATTATCTAATATGGCTTCAATGGTATTTTTATTAGGTGAACTCAATGTATCAGATTTAAGCGACTTCCTAAATAAAGTTAATAAAGGATTACACGTTGCCAATCAAGCGAGTCCAAATGCTAAGACAACTATAAGAAGTCTATTGGGCGTATTGAAAGATGACGACATGAACCGTAGTTTAACATACATGCTTAATATGCTAAAAGGTATGTCTCGAGAAGAATAACATTACAATGAAAAAGTGTTTCTACATGCAAGCAGTGTAGGAGCACTTTTTTTAATTTTTGTAAAAATTAAAAAGGGTGTTTTTGATGGAATAAATGAATAATATTGAAAAACAAAAAAATCACGTGCTATTGTGAATCAATCATCGACAGGCCTATGAAACATCATGTATTATTATGATTATGTAAGTTATTTAAATAAAAAGGGTGAGTGCATATTAATTCGAGAATGTTAAAAACGTCAGCTGTAATTTCTAATACATTATTAGTCATAGGTTTAGTCTGTCTATTTATGATGAAATTAGTGTTAGCTATTACTTTTTTTGCTGTTTCATTATCAATTAGTCTAGTTGTCTTTAATATGATGTTCAGAGATAGAACAACGATGAAAGTAATCGTTAACGCTTCTTTTTTAATCGTAATATTAGCGATTGTAGTGGCATATTTTTTATTGTCTAAGTAAGAAAAATGAGGTTTTGTCTATATGAAGAAGAATTTCAAGTTACGCATTTCAACGCTACTATTGATAGTTATTTTAGTTGTTTTTGCTGTATTACTCATCGTGAATGAAACTAAATTGTTTAAAAATGATGTGAATTACTCTTTTGATGAGGCTGTTTCAATGCAACAAGGGAAAGGTATTGTACAGACAAAAGAAGAGGATGGTAAATTTGTTGAAGCAAATAATAATGAAATTGCTAAAGCAATGACTATTTCACATAAAGACAATGATATGAAGTATATGGATATCACAGAAAAAGTGCCAATGTCGGAATCTGAAGTTAACCAATTGCTAAAAGGTAAGGGGATTTTAGAAAATCGAGGGAAAGTTTTTCTAGAAGCTCAAGAAAAATATGAGGTTAATGTCATTTATCTTGTTAGCCATGCATTAGTAGAAACAGGTAACGGCAAATCAGAATTAGCAAAAGGCATTAAAGATGGAAAAAAACGCTATTACAACTTTTTTGGTATAGGAGCATTCGATAGTAGTGCTGTTCGTAGTGGGAAAAGTTATGCTGAAAAGGAACAATGGACATCACCAGATAAGGCGATTATTGGTGGTGCAAAGTTCATTCGTAATGAATATTTTGAAAACAATCAACTGAATTTATATCAAATGCGATGGAATCCAGAAAATCCTGCGCAACATCAATATGCGAGTGACATTCGCTGGGCAGATAAAATTGCCAAATTAATGGATAAATCCTATAAGCAGTTTGGTATAAAGAAAGATGATATTAGACAAACATATTATAAATAAGACATCGGTGCTTAAAGGAGCTGGAACAATTTATTGTTTCGAGCTCCTTTAGCACATTCTGAGTGTGTTAGTTAAATGGATTTTAACCTAACAAAAAACGCGGGAGTGGGACAGAAATGATAAAGAGCCACTAATGATTTATTATGTAGTGGTTCTTACACATTAGCCACAGCTAATGTGTACTTAAAAATAGGAATACATGAGTAAAACTCATGCATAAGAAATACTAATTTCTATAGAAAAAGTATTTCTTTATCGTTGTCCCACCCCAACTTGCACATTATTGTAAGCTGACTTTTCGTCAGCTTCTGTGTTGGGACCCCCACCCCAACTCGCATTGCCTGTAGAATTTCTTTTCGAAATTCTCTGTGTTGGGGCCCCTGACTAGAGTTGAAAAAAGCTTGTTGTAAGCGCATTTTCATTCAGTCAAATACTGCCAATATAATATTATAGACCCTAGGACATTGATTTATGTCCCAAGCTCCCACATCATTGTTACAAATGTACATGATGTAAATGAATATTGCTGTCTAAATGTGCATGTAATATACAATGGTGCAGATAATACACTTAAGTCCTTAAAAATGAAACGTTAGTTCCAAGAGTCATTTTTAAACAATAGTGCATGTGATAAAATAGAAAAGAATGAAAAATATAGAGGTGACAATATGAAGATAGCAATTATAGGTGCAGGCATCGGTGGATTAACAGCTGCTGCATTATTACAAGAACAAGGTCATACTATTAAAGTCTTTGAAAAAAATGAGTCAGTTAAAGAAATTGGCGCTGGGATTGGTATCGGAGATAATGTGCTTAAAAAACTAGGTAATCATGACTTAGCTAAAGGTATTAAAAATGCTGGGCAAATCTTATCTACAATGACAGTGTTAGATGACAAAGATCGCCTGTTAACTACTGTTAAATTAAAAAGTAATACATTGAATGTGACGTTACCACGCCAAACATTAATTGACATTATTAAATCTTATGTAAAAGATGACGCAATATTTACAAATCATGAAGTCACGCATATAGATAATGAGACAGATAAAGTTACCATACATTTCGCGGAACAAGAAAGTGAAGCATTTGATTTATGTATTGGTGCTGATGGAATTCATTCTAAAGTGAGACAATCTGTAAATGCTGACAGTAAAGTATTATATCAAGGGTATACATGCTTTAGAGGTTTAATTGATGATATTGATTTAAAGCATCCGGATTGTGCAAAAGAATACTGGGGAAGAAAAGGAAGAGTAGGTATTGTTCCGTTATTAAATAATCAAGCATATTGGTTCATTACAATTAACTCGAAGGAAAACAATCATAAATATAGTTCGTTTGGTAAACCTCATTTGCAAGCATACTTTAATCACTATCCAAATGAAGTTAGAGAGATCTTAGACAAACAAAGTGAAACAGGTATCTTATTGCATAATATTTATGATTTGAAACCACTCAAATCTTTTGTTTATGGTCGTACTATTTTACTAGGAGATGCAGCACATGCGACAACGCCTAATATGGGGCAAGGTGCTGGACAAGCAATGGAAGATGCTATCGTATTAGTAAATTGTTTTAACGCATACGACTTTGAAAAAGCATTACAGCGTTATGATAAAATACGTGTCAAACATACTGCAAAAGTAATTAAGCGTTCTAGAAAAATCGGTAAAATTGCCCAATATCGTAGTCGTTTATTTGTTGCAGTTAGAAATCGTATTATGAAAATGATGCCAAATGCATTAGCAGCTGGACAAACTAAATTCTTATATAAATCGAAAGAAAAATAATACAACAATATGAAAACCCCCGTATGTTGAAACGAGAGCTCAACATATGGGGGTTCTTGTTTTTATAATGTTATTATAATAAATTCAATTATTAGTTAACGACAAATTGTGGTTTCTCACCTTGAACGGCACTAATTGCAGCATTAGCAACAATTTTAGACATCATGTCACGTGCTTCAAATGTAGCATTACCAATATGCGGTGTTAATACTACATTATTAAGTGATTTTAAGTCATCGGTAATATCTGGTTCAAATTCATATACATCAAGTGCAGCACCTTCAATTTCATTATCTTTCAATGCTTGCACTAGTGCTTGTTCGTGCACGATTGGACCACGAGAGGCATTGATTAAATACGCCGTAGATTTCATCATTTTAAATTGTTCTGTATCAATTAAATGATGCATTTTAGGATTATAAGCAGCGTTGATAGTGATAAAATCTGCATTCTTTAATAGTGTATCTAAATCTACATATTTTGCACCGATTTCTCGTTCTTTTTCTTCTTTGCGATTAGGTCCAGTGTATAGCACATCCATGTCAAATGCTCTTGCACGACGAGCTACTGCACTACCAATTTCACCTAAACCGATAATGCCGATTGTTTTCCCAGATACTTCTCTACCTCTGAAAAATAAAGGTGCCCATCCATCAAATCCAGTTGTACGTGATAATTGGTCCCCTTCAACAATACGACGCGCTACTGCAAGTACTAATCCAATTGTTAAATCAGCAGTCGCGTTTGTTGATGCTTTAGGTGTGTTTGTAACATCTATACTTTTTTCTCGGGCATACTCGATATCAATATTATTAAAACCAGCGCCATAGTTGGCAATGATTTTTAAGTCTTTACCAGCATCGATAACATCTTTATCAACGTTTGTAGATAATAAACTAATTAAGGCAGTCGCGTTTTTAACACCTTTAATTAAAGTGTCTTTATCGACTAATCCTTTACCTTCATACATTTCAACTTCAAAATGTTCTTGTAAAAGTTTTAAACCTACTTCTGGTATTGCACCAGCAACATAAACTTTTTCCATAAAAGATCACTCCTTTTATCTTAGTATAGTAGAAGATTAGACAGTATACAACTATGTCATGATGTCTTGTGTATCAATGATGTAAGCGTGTACTTTTGATGGAGGTGATATAATTTAGGCACTGTAGAACTATGAATATTGTAATGTGGAAAAACTGGATCAATTAAATTAGATAACGTAGTTTTAAAGTTAATAGTATTAGAAAAAATTAATATTATGAATATGGGAGGAAATATAAATAAGTAGGTGGCAACGAAAAATAGCAAAAAAAGAGCTTCTCCTATAAAGGAAAGCTCAAAGTTTGTTGATGACATATGTACTAGAATTAAGTTTCAAGACAATATGTATCATCGTGTTTATATTAAATATGGATGTAGTTGTAGTTACCTGCTTCACTTGCAGAAATAGTTCTAGAACTTACTGAGAAAGGTCCGCCACTATAATTCATTTCTGAAATTGTAACTGAACCATCACTGTTTACACTTTCTACATATGCAACGTGACCAAATGGTCCTTCAGAAGATTGTAGGATAGCGCCTTTAGAAGGTGTATGATTTACTGTGAATCCAGCACCTTGTGCAGCAGCAGCCCAATTATTAGCATTTCCCCAAGTAGAACCGATTTCTCCGCCTACTTTATCATATACATACCAAGTACATTGTCCTGCAGTGTATAAGTTACCAGAATGTGAAATTGATGATGTAGTTGTCGTAGTTGTTGTAGTCGTTGTAGTTTGAGTCGTGTTGTAGTTATAGTTGTTGTAATTTGTATAATTTTCAGCAGCATCTGCATGATGTGCTTGACCTACTAATGCTGTACCGATTCCTGCTGTTAACGTAGTTGCTGTTACTAATTTTTTCATGAATAAAGTCCTCCAAAGTTCTATATCTTTTTTTATAAATAAAACGTAGCGACTGTTTTATTCTCACATCTCGAATTGATGACAATAGTTACTTTAACAAAATTAATGCTTCTTGTGGGGAATGTTATTGATTTGTAAAAGAATAAAAAAACTTTGACTAATTTTGTAATAAAAATTAGTCAAAGTTACAATGAGATTAACAGATAATTAATAGGAAATATTTATTTGTAATATGTTTAAATAAATCGAATTGTTAAAGGTATTACATATTCTTGACCATTATAATATTTGACACACGCAATAATTGTGAATACAAAAGATAATATTGAGAAAGCGAATATGGATAAAATACCGATAAACGTAATGATGAAACCTATAATAATAATGAAATCAATATCTGTAGCAATTAGGAAAACGCCTATTAAAGTGATAACGACTAAAACGATAGACCAAATAATATAAGAAATCGTATAGTTAAGATAATTTTTTCCAGCACGATCAACTAGTTTCGATTCATCTTTTTTCAATAACCATATTATCAGTGGACCAATAATAGATGTGAATAAACTTAATAAATAGATAAGCATCGCCATAATGTTCTCATCATTGGATTTGCGATTCGGTTGATGATTTGTTACGTCGTTCATTTCAGTTGTCATATTAGACACTCCTTTGAAAATTGTAATATTATCTTTAACTATAACAAAATATAATCAAAAATAAACATGTTTATTAAACAATTATTAAAAATAAAAATAATTGGTGGACGTCGGCGTTTAAATAGGTTAATTTAAGGTTATATATACTTAACATTTATAATGATGCGTAATGAATTCGCATCATTTTTATATTGTCTTACGTATAATTTGTTTTTAATTTTAACCAAAGATAGAAAGAGGGTTGTTTATGAAAATAGCAATTGTAGGATCAGGAAATGGCGCGGTTACGGCAGCAGTAGATATGGTGAGCAAAGGCCACGATGTTAAATTATATTGTCGTAATCAATCTATAAGTAAGTTTCAAAACGCAATCGAAAAGGGCGGATTTGATTTTAATAATGAAGGTGATGAACGTTTCGTAAAATTCACTGATATTAGTGATGATATGGAATATGTTTTAAAAGATGCTGAAATTGTTCAAGTGATTATTCCATCTTCATACATAGAGTATTATGCTGATGTAATGGCAGAGCATGTAACTGATAATCAGTTGATATTCTTCAACATGGCTGCAGCAATGGGGTCAATTCGTTTTATGAATGTTTTAGAAGATAGACATATTGAAACAAAACCACAACTAGCGGAAGCTAATACGTTGACGTATGGTACGCGTGTCGATTTTGAAAATGCAGCAGTTGATTTATCTCTAAATGTACGTCGTATCTTCTTTTCAACATATGATAGAAGCTGTCTAAATGATTGTTATGACAAAGTTTCAAGTATTTATGATCATTTAGTAAAAGAGGAAAGCTTAATTAAAACAAATCTTGAAAATGGTAATCCTGAAGTGCATCCAGGACCAACATTATTGAATGTCGGTCGCATTGATTATGCTGGCGAGTTCGCTTTATATAAAGAAGGAATTACTAAACATACAGTTAGATTACTTCATGCAATCGAATTAGAACGTTTGAATTTAGGCCGTAGATTAGGTTTTGAATTATCAACAGCTAAAGAATCACGTATTGAACGTGGTTATTTAGAACGTGATAAAGAAGATGAACCATTAAATCGTTTGTTTAATACAAGCCCAGTATTTTCACAAATTCCAGGACCAAATCATGTAGAAAGCAGATATTTAACTGAAGATATTGCATATGGTTTAGTACTATGGTCAAGCTTAGGTCGTGTTATTGATGTACCGACACCAAATATAGATGCAGTAATTGTAATTGCATCAACCATTTTAGAGAGAGACTTCTTTGAGGAAGGCTTAACAGTTGAAGAAATTGGTTTAGATAAGCTTGATTTAGAAAAATATTTAAAATAAATGATGGCTTGAAGATAGAAAAGGATATAGCATTATGCAAAAGCAATAAATTGAAGAAAAGAGGTTTCTCATCAATAAGCGAAGGGGACGATAGATGATGAAAAGAAAACCCACCTTTTTAGAATCAATTTCGACAATGATTGTAATGGTTATTGTTGTTGTAACAGGCTTTGTGTTTTTTGATATTCCAATTCAAGTATTATTAATTATTGCCTCAGCATATGCCACATGGATTGCAAAACGTGTAGGCTTAACATGGCAAGATTTAGAAAAAGGCATTGCAGAACGTTTAAATACTGCAATGCCTGCAATTTTAATTATACTAGCGGTAGGAATTATAGTAGGCAGTTGGATGTTTTCTGGCACAGTGCCAGCCTTGATTTATTATGGCTTAGATTTATTGAATCCAAGCTATTTTTTAATATCAGCCTTTTTTATAAGTGCTGTTACATCTGTAGCAACTGGTACAGCATGGGGCTCTGCATCAACTGCAGGGATTGCACTTATTTCTATTGGTAATCAATTGGGGATTCCTCCAGGGATGGCAGCGGGTGCTATTATAGCAGGGGCTGTGTTTGGCGATAAAATGTCACCATTATCAGATACAACTAATTTAGCGGCGCTTGTTACTAAAGTTAATATATTTAAACATATACATTCGATGATGTGGACGACGATACCTGCATCAATCATAGGTTTATTAGTATGGTTTATTGCTGGATTTCAATTTAAAGGGCATTCAAATGATAAACAGATTCAAACTTTGTTATCAGAGCTTGCACAGATTTATCAAATTAACATATGGGTCTGGGTTCCCTTAATTGTGATCATTGTTTGTTTGCTATTTAAAATGGCTACAGTGCCAGCTATGCTAATATCAAGCTTTTCTGCCATTATAGTGGGGACTTTTAATCATCATTTCAAAATGACAGATGGTTTCAAAGCAACATTTAGTGGTTTTAACGAATCAATGATACATCAGTCTCATATTTCATCCAGTGTGAAAAGCTTGTTAGAACAGGGTGGTATGATGAGTATGACCCAAATATTAGTAACGATATTTTGCGGATATGCATTTGCAGGTATTGTAGAAAAAGCAGGATGTTTAGAAGTCTTATTAACTACTATTTCTAAAGGCATCCATTCTGTAGGAAGTTTAATATGTATTACTGTTATTTGTTGTATTGCGCTTGTATTCGCTGCAGGTGTTGCTTCGATTGTAATTATTATGGTCGGTGTGTTAATGAAAGATTTGTTCGAAAAATACCAAGTCTCTCGTTCCGTTTTATCAAGAACACTTGAAGACTCAAGTACGATGGTCTTACCTTTAATACCATGGGGAACATCAGGTATTTACTATACGAATCAACTTCATGTCTCTGTTGAAGAATTTTTCATATGGACAGTACCATGTTATTTATGCGCAATTATAGCAATTATCTATGGTTTTACAGGGATAGGTATTAAAAAGTCATCGAATTCACGTTTAACTTAATGTGAGCGTGGAATATATATAATATGTTGAAACACTTTAATCATTTATAATTGTAGCGGTTATAATTTGAAAAGGTTTTAACTTAGAATAAATATCCTCTATACATATACTGAATATGTTTTGTAGCGGAACATGTTGATATATGTAATGTAAGTTTTATGTCATGATTTGTAATGACTAAATTAATTGAGAATTTGAAGGCAAGTATATTTGTAAGTACTTTAACTAAAAATTTATCAATGTATAGCCGATTTGACATGCCTAAATTTGGGTGTGTCAATGGCTGTATGTTGTTTATTCTTTATTACAGAGTGAATCGGATTGGTGAAAATCGAAATTTTGAGATTTTTACCAATTCGATTTTTTTCATAGAAATTAAAAAAGCCAACAAGGCTCTTGAAACCTTGTTGGCGTAAACATAGCCATCACTAATTAGTGAATGAAGTTATAACCAGCAGCTTGGCTAGCTGAGATTGTACGTGAAGTTACAACACCTGGGCCATAACCATAGTTCATTTCTGAAACTCTTACTGAACCATTGCTGTTAACACTTTCAACGTATGCAACGTGACCGTATGCACCTTGAGTTGTTTGCATAATTGCACCAGCTTTTGGTGTATTGTTCACTGTGTAACCAGCTCTTGCAGCTGCGTTAGCCCAGTTACTTGCATTGCCCCAAGTTGAACCGATTTTACCACCTACACGATCAAATACGTAGTATGTACATTGACCAGAAGTGTATAAGTTACGTCCTGAAGTATAACCACTTGAGATTGAACGGCCATTTGATGATGGAGCCATAGTTGTAGTTACTTGAACATTGTTGCTTGAAGTGCTGTAGCTTGCACCTAAACCACCAGTACGGTAGCTGTTTGTGTTGTAACTATTATAGTTATTGTAGTTATATGATTGATTATTATTTGAGTAGTTGTTGTAACGGCTGTAGTTATTGTAGCTATAACCGTTGTTGTAATTGTTATAGTTATTGTAACCATTGTAGTAGTAATAGCTGTAGTAGCCATTATCTTGGTTTAATTGACTTGGATGCCAGTTACCTTTCCATGTGTAATGGTAGTTACCTTGTGCATCAATAGTGTAAGTATAGCTATATGATGTTGGGTCATTTGGATTATAACCGTAGTTATCTTGCTCAGAAGCATGAGCTTGATTTCCTGATGCAATTGCGATTGTAGCGAATCCTGCAGTTGCGATAGTAGCTGTAGCGATTTTCTTCATTTTAAAAATATCCTCCTAAAAATTTTAAATCTAAAATATTTTCGTAATGTCCGTGTGACAAAATTAATGTTATAAGTTATCTCTCGTAATTAAACGACAAGAAAGACTATAACAGAAATTAGCGTCCTTGTGTGCTTTGTTAACGTTTTGTAATTTTTTGCTAATATCTTGACACAATAGAATTTTAAAAGTATAGAAATTTGCATTTTGCAAAACTTATAACTACGGCATTCTTTGTGAAAACTGAATGTTTCGAAAATAAGTCTGTTACAAATTTGTAATATTACTGAAAATTCTAAATGTATATTTTGTGCATAATATAGGACTTTTAATCAGAAAATGCATAAAAATTCGACACGAACGATCAAGTTTCTATGATTATGAAAGCTTTGGTATTTGGATGAAAATGTATATTTAATGGATAAAATATCCTAATTTAGCATAAAAAAATGTTTTAATAAAAGTATTATTTGATATAATCGATTTATGTTTTGTTACTGCTAAAAAACATGTGGCGATATAATTGGTAGTGAATATTAGATGTTGACAATTGATTTGAGAAAGACAAACAGGAGTAAATCAATATATTTGTATATGTGAGGATGTAAGATGACAGATAATTATTCACTACATATTTATAAAAGTATGAAAATGAGTAGTGTGAAGGAAGCGAACTTAAAAATTATATATTGGCTACAAGGTACAGGTGTAGTTTCAATCAATCTACAACAATATGATGTAAAAAGAAATGATGTCACCGTTATTATGTTGAATGATTTGTATCAAATTGATGGTCATGATGATAGTGTATGTTGTGTTGTTGAAGTAAGTGCAAAGACATTTTTGAAGTTTATGAATGCAAACTATATGATGCGTGGCAAGATATTAACAAATGAGGTTGCTAGCACTTTTAGAATCTTGATTAAGTATTTAATCTACAGCAAAATTAAACAACAGTCTTATAATGCTAATGATAAGATTATTAATTACATGTGTGTTGAATTAATGTCATTAAATACATACGATGGTAGTCGTCATTTAGTAGCCGAAGAAGTGCACGATTATTTAACAAACAACCACCATAAAAAGATAAATAGGAAAGATGTTATTAATCAAGTTAGTATTACAAACAAAGCTTTAAGTGAAATGTTTAAAGCGACACCTTATAGTAATTTTATTCAATATTTAAATCATATTAGACTGGAGCATTGCTTAATTGATATTTTAACTTCTAAGAAGCCTATTGAAGAAATCGCAAGTAGTCATGGTTTTAATCATTATTCTCGTTTTATACACCTCTTTAAAGAAACGTATGGTAACACTCCTAAATTAATTAGAAAAAGATATAGTCCAACATCTCATTCAATTAACCATTCCCAATTAGTTGAAATTGATAAAAATATAATTGAATTATTTGATGATACTAATCAAAGTTCTTCAAGTATGCGCGAGATTGATATACCTTTTGAGCCTACAAAAAGGAGTCAAATGTATCAACCTAAAAACATTTATATTAAAGGAAGTAATTTTTATTGGATGGATTATTATACTATTAAACAAATCATTCAAAGATTAGGTGTTAATCCTGAAAACTTGCATATAATTGTTACAATCGACACAAGCAATGAGCTATCGATTGAACAAATCACTTTATTACTTCAAAAGATAGTGAATTACAATGTAAATGTAGTGTTTCGTATTAAACATGAATATAAGGAATTGTTAACGAGTGCTGAAAGAGGCAAGATAGAAAAGCTAGTAGCTACAATTTTTAATATGACTTTTGAGAGTAATAGATGTAAGATTGCATTTTTAATTAACGACTTAAATACTACTGCAATTCAAAAACTGAAACGTTTAATAGATAATTATATAGGAGTATTTGAATTAATATATCATCTGGAACCAAAAGAGTTGAATACGCGCTATGATAAAGAAATTGATCATCTAATAGACTATTTTATCTTACCGCTAAGACAAATAGAACAGGTGTCTATTGCACGTTCTAAAATTATATGTGATGTAGATTTGATTAATGAGAATAATGACTTAAAAGAAAAAATCACAATGTCTGATATTAATAAGGTTTCTGAACTTTTGACAAATTATACAAAATTTCGAGGACTTATTATGCACATGTCAATTATAAGTGAAGCGAGCAAAGAAATAAATTTAACTAGATTATCAATATTCATTTTTATCATAAATATACTTAATCAATTACGAGGGATTGTTATTTATCAAAATGACACGATGATTGTAACGAAGTTCAAACATGAAGTACAATGTGTCATTTGTTTGCCAGCCGCATTGTTAAATGAGAATTCAGACGCTATACGTTTATCGTGTAAGGGTCTTCAACAATTTAGCCATGCTAAAACTAAACAAATTGTTTTAAGTATAGATAAAGATAATCATACTTCCGAAAATGGTGTACTTGTGAATGATATTATGCAACAACACAGTTATTGGAAAGCTAATTTTATAGAAAGAAATATTTATGATCATTCATTAATGGTCTCAAGCAATAGTATTGTTCATTTGAAATATCATCTTGAGATATAGGCATGGTTTAAGAGAGGTTTTAAAGATGTCTAAATTTAAAGTTAAGCGTTTAACTGCACACATACTAATGTTGAAAGTCATTAATGATATGTTGAAATATTCATTTCATCTCACTTTGACTCAAGTGAAACTATTAAATCTATTAGTTAAATATGATAATTCTGATTCCAATAGCGCTTCAATAGATAGTTTATTAAAAATGAAAGAAATCCAATCTAAGATGGCCCTTCTTCAAATGTTAAGTTATTTAAACAATCATCAATGGCTATTGAAAGGAAGAGATCAAAGGGATCAACGTAAATTGACTATTTCGATTAATAAAATGCATATAGATAAAATAGAATATATGAATAATGAGCTTAGTGACTATATTGAACGTTATTTTGGTCAATATACATTTGATTTTAGTTGTGACTATGTATCGTATTTATTGTCGTCACAAGAATTATTGCGGAATCTAAAGTGTTATTTAAATATGTGTCAATTAACATTAGAAGAGTTATACGTTTTAGGAATATTAAATCTGCATAAAGGTCAATTGACGGTTAAAGAATTACAGGGTGAATTCCATCACCCGATATTTGCGGTTAGCCCGATTTTAAAGTGTTTAATTTTGAAGGGATTAGTTAAAAAAGAGAGATGTGAATTAGATGAAAGGCGTGTTATTGTAACAATCAAGCGAGAAAAGTTTTCTAAAGTCACTATGCTTATTCAAGCATGTTATAATTATCTTGAAAAGGGAATACAAGTTAAGCTTAATAATAAATAGTTAATCACTTGTATTTCATATACCTATGAAGAATAGTTTATAGTTTTAAGTGGGAGGGATATTATGATTTTAGATAATGTGAATCCAAATGATTTATTTCCAACTGAAAAAAAGGGTCCGTCAGTGCTAGGAATAATTGAGTATAAAGTTCAAGGTGAGAATGAATTTGAAGGGGCATTTATAGCAACAAATGAAAGATTAATTATGAATGTAGATATGAATGGCCAATTTTATTATAGAAGTATTAGTTATAATGAAATAGAGAAGATAGATTATGATGGTCAAACTATAATGTTCAAATTTAATATTGGTAATGTCCCAATGCATGATATTAAAAGTGATAACGTTGAAATGTTTGTTGAATATGTAAAACAACATATGATAGTATAATGTCAATGTATGTAGGTTGATAAGAAGAGTTTGAATGATAACTCATTGCATTTAAAGATAAATGGCATGCGTTATGATTTAAAGCTCTTCTTTTTTTATATTTTATAAATTTTGTGAGCAAGCCATCCAATTAATATAAAAAATATCAAATCAAACACGTTGATATAGATTAAAATTTTAAAAGTTTACATATCAGTTAAGATACAAAATATTCAGACTAATAATTTTCAATTTGGCAAAATATCTTAAACATCAAATTATTATAAGAAATAAATGTATTTAACCATATTCTAGTAATAAAAATATTGAATTTTTATACTTATTTGTTTAGAATGAACTTTATAACATAGTTGGATAGAGTTTCGATTTAATAAATTACATGTGAACCTTGCTACAACAAGATGTGCATCAGAGGAGTGGTTTAATAATGAGTAAAATTAATGACATTAATGATTTAGTCAACGCAACATTTCAAGTTAAGAAGTTTTTCAGAGATACAAAAAAGAAGTTCAATTTGAACTATGAAGAAATTTATATTTTAAATCATATTTTAAGAAGTGAGTCTAACGAAATCTCATCTAAAGAGATTGCTAAGTGCTCAGAGTTCAAACCTTACTATTTAACTAAAGCTTTACAAAAGCTAAAAGATTTAAAATTGTTATCAAAGAAAAGAAGTTTACAAGACGAAAGAACAGTTATTGTTTATGTTACAGATACACAAAAAGCAAATATTCAAAAACTGATTTCAGAATTAGAAGAATACATTAAAAATTAAATCAAGGTTAATTGCGTTTAATAACATTGAACGATAACAATTTATTAAAACGAAGTTATTTATTCAGCATTGGGACATAAAATTAACTTAAAATTTAAATATTGAAGATGCTTTAATTAAAGTTAAAGACTAGCCATACCTTATTTCAGCTTATTAAGCTTGAAACAAGGTACACTAGTCTTTTTATTTTAATATTTTCTTAGAAAATCAAGTTTACGATCATAAATATTTTCTGCGATATAGCTTTGGATGATTCCAAGTATTTTCTCTATAATTTGTGTGCGATAAGCAAAAATTCTAACTGCAAAACCATGTGTAGGCAATTGAGAAATAGCAACACGACAATCGAATGTATTGCTATAAGAACTAATGGTTTCATAAACTGAATCGATTAGTTTTTGGTTAACATCTTCATGTATGAAGTAAGCAGAGCCGTAATGAGAGTAATGTTCCATATAACCTATTTCATTGATCGATTGTTTATTAGGATTCAATAATAAATTATCATATGTGACTAACTCATCTTCAATATAAATTTCATTTATTAAATGCATATATTGATACTTGAAGGCTTCGCCAGTTTTTGAATAACCAGGAGTTAAAATATCAGTATAAAATAATGAACTAGAATTATTGAGATTGAACGTATTGTGTTGATAAAATTTAGCATTTTCATATGCGATGATTGGATCAGCGACATATTCTAAATATGCGTTATCTTTCAAATTAAAAGTTTGATACTGCTCAACATGATTGGAAGGTGTCTTGTATATTTTTGTTGCACCTTGAGATGTCAATGTCACTTTAGCGTTATCTTCGACATTCACATTCATACGGTAACGATCTCCATCTAAATAACCACCACCTACATTTACTATATAAAATGTAGGAATGGTAGATTGATTTAGATAAACTGGACGTATCACTTTAAGTGCTTTTTCAAAGAAAATATCTCTTGATACTGATCGGTTGCCATCAAAAAACACTGTTAAATCAAGTTGCCCAGTCCATTGTTGTTCATCCATTATGATAATCCTTTGAGTAAAGTGTCGCGTTCAATCCAATCGATAACTTCATCCAAACCTTCGTCAGTTTTTAAGTTAGTAAAAGTAAATGGACGTTTACCACGAAATACTTTAGTATCTTCAGCCATTTGTTCTAATGATGCACCTACATAGGGAGCTAAATCAGTTTTGTTAATTATAAAGAAATCTGACTTAATCATACCTTGACCACCTTTACGTGGAATCTTTTCACCTTGAGCAACATCGATAATATATATTGAAAAGTCAACAAGTTCTGGGCTAAATGTTGCTGCTAAGTTATCGCCACCAGATTCTATGAAAATTAGTTCTATATCGTCATGACGTTCTAATAATTCGTCTATTGCTGCAAAGTTCATAGATGCATCTTCACGAATCGCAGTATGAGGACATCCACCAGTTTCAACACCAATGATACGACTTTCAGGTAGAACTCCTGAATTTACTAATATCTTTTCGTCTTCTTTTGTATATATATCATTTGTAATAACGCCGATACTCATTTCTTTTGAAAGACGTTTTACAACTTTTTCAATTAATTGTGTTTTACCTGCACCTACAGGACCACCAATACCAATTTTAATCGGATTTGCCACAATTATAACCTCCTATGATATGAAAATTCTAACATTGACGTTCTCATGCGCCATTTGATTTAGTTCTAAACCAGGCGCTGTCATGCCAAAATCTGCTTCTTTTAATTCGAAAATCTGCTTTCTTGTTCCTTCTATATAAGGAATCATGTGAGTAACTATCTTTTGACCAGCAGTTTGTCCAAGTGGAATAGCACGAACAGCATTTTGAGTTAAACTTGAAACATTTTGATATAAATAGTAATCAATAATCGTTTCAATATCTACACCTAAATGATGGCCTAGCATAGTAAAACAAATAGCTGGATTTAACTTTGCTTTCTTATCTTGCATTTGTTGATGATACCAAGCAATCCATGGGCTATTATAAAGTTCTAAAGCCAATTTAACCATGCGAGTCCCCATTTGTTTTGCACCAACACGTGTTTCTTTAGGTAAGTTTTGAACAAACATCAGTTTATCTATGTGTAATACTTTTTGTGTATCATCATTTTCCAATGCATCATAAACTAAACGCATGGCTAAACCATCAGAATAGGTAAGTTGCTCTTGTAAAAACATTTTTAACCAAGCAATAAAAGTATGATCGTCATGAATTATATTTCGTTGAATATATGTTTCAAGACCAAATGAATGACTGAAAGCACCTGTTGGAAACTGTGAATCACAGAACTGAAATAATCTTAAGTGTGTATGATCAATCATGAGAATGCCCTATATGTCTGAAAGCCTTATTAACTTTACGGTCTTCTCGAACATATGGGATGCCTAAACTTTTTAATAAATCTTCAACTAAATAATCATATTGTACTAGCATTTCAGTCTCTGTAAATTGTGCTGGCAAATGACGATTTCCTAATTGATGGGCTATATCTCCCATTTCTTGCAATGTTCTTGGTTGAATCACTAAAAGATCTTCTGAATTAACATCCAAAATAATCATATTATGGTCATCTGCGTATAAAATATCTCCATATTGTAAGTCAATAGGTTGTTTTAAACGAATGCCTATTTCAGTGCCATGGTCTGTAACGACTCTTTGAATACGTTTAACAAGATCTGAATTTTCAAGGTATACTTTTTCGACGTGCTTTTGTTTTTCTGAATTTGACAAATTGGCAATATTGCCTTGGATTTCTTCAACAATCATTCTATGTTCCTCCTAGAATAAGAAGTATCTTTGAGTTAATGGTAACTCAGTTGCTGCATTACTTGTAATTTTTTCTCCATCTACATATACTTCATATGTTTGTGGATCAACGTCTAATTTAGGTGTTGCGCTGTTATTTTTCATATCTGCTTTAGATAATTGTCTAATATTTTTAACTGGACGCACCATGCGTTTTAAATTTAATGCACGATTGATACCATTTTCATAAGCAGTTTTAGACACGAATGTCATTGACGTACTTGTAAGGTTTCCGCCGTATTGACCATACATTTTACGGTACTTCATCGGTTCAGATGTAGGTATAGAACCATTTGCATCGCCATTTACGGCAGAGTTAATTAATCCGCCCTTTACAACTAATTCAGGTTTAACCCCAAAGAAAATTGGGTCCCATAAGACAATATCAGCTAGTTTGCCCGGCTCGATAGATCCTACATATTCAGAAATACCATGTGTAATTGCTGGGTTAATTGTATATTTAGCGATATAACGTTTGATGCGATTATTATCATTATGTTCAAAATCACCATCTAAAGGACCACGTTGTTCTTTCATGCGATGTGCTACTTGCCATGTTCGTGTAATTACTTCACCTACACGGCCCATTGCTTGTGAATCGGAACTAATCATACTGAATACACCCATATCTTGCAGAACATCTTCTGCTGCAATCGTTTCTTTACGAATACGTGAATCTGCGAATGCGATATCTTCAGGAATAGCCGCATTTAAATGGTGAGTAATCATTACCATATCTAAATGTTCATCTACAGTATTATGTGTATAAGGCAAAGTTGGATTTGTAGATGAAGGTAAAATATTTGAAAATGCAGCTGATTTAATTAAATCAGGCGCATGACCGCCACCAGCACCTTCAGTATGGTACATATGAAGTACACGGTCTTTAACAGCAGCCATTGTGTCTTCCATAAATCCTGCTTCATTTAAAGTATCTGCATGTAATGCAATTTGAACATCAAATTCATCAGCAACATCTAATGCATGACTCAAAGCAGATGGTGTTGCACCCCAGTCTTCATGTACTTTTAATCCAATTGCTCCGGCATTGATTTGTTCAATGAGTGCAGTTGGATTTGTTGCTTGTCCTTTACCTGTAAAACCGACATTAATCGGTAAACCTTCGGCAGCTTCTAACATTCTATGAATATGCCATGGACCTGGAGTTACAGTTGTTGCTTTAGAACCTTCTGAAGCACCAGTACCACCACCAATATGAGTCGTAATGCCACTTTCTAATGCGACCTCTGCTTGTTCAGGATTAATAAAATGAACATGAGTATCAATACCACCAGCAGTGACGATTTTACCTTCAGCGGCAATGATATCTGTTGTTGAACCTATAATAATGTCGACATTATCCATTATATCTGGGTTGCCGGCATTACCTATGGCGAAAATATAACCATTTTTAATGCCTATATCAGCTTTAACCACTTTATCGTAATCGATAATAACGGCATTAGAAATGACAAGGTCTGCAACGTTCACGTCATCACGTGTTACACGAGGATTTTGCGCCATACCGTCTCTAATAGATTTACCACCACCAAAAGTAGCTTCTTCACCATAAACCGCATAGTCTTTTTCTATTTGAGCAAATAGATTCGTATCACCTAAACGAATGGAATCTCCAACAGTTGGACCGTATAAGCTCGTATATTGATTTTGCGTCATTTTAAAGCTCATGATCTTTTTCCTCCTTTTTTATTCACGTTTTCAGCACCGTTATCTCCGAATACACCTGCATATTCATCATTTTCATCAGTTGGGCGATAGACACGTGACTCATCGATAGGACCATTGACCATACCACGAAAACCAAAAATTTTACGTTTGCCAGCATATTCAACTAATTGAACTTCTTTTTTATCCCCAGGTTCAAATCGGACAGCTGCTCCAGCTGGGATATCTAAATGTTTTCCATATGCCATTTCACGTTCGAAATCTAATGCTGCATTTGCTTCATAAAAATGAAAATGTGAGCCCACTTGAATTGGTCGATCTCCTGTATTTTCAACTTCGATAACTGTTTCAGGATGATGGTTATTAATTTCAACCTCTGTACTTTTTGTAATAATTTCTCCAGGTATCATTTGACTGCCTCCTTTAAACAATAGGGTGATGTACTGTGATTAACTTAGTACCATCGGGGAACGTAGCCTCGATTTCGATATCTGTAATCATGTGTTCGACACCATCCATGACATCTTCTTTGTTTAGAATTTGTCTACCATAACTCATTAACTCTGCAACGGTCTTACCATCGCGTGCACCTTCTAATAATTCATCGCTGATTAAAGCTAATGCCTCAGGATGATTTAGTTTCAAACCACGTGCTTTACGACGACGTGCAACTTCCGCCGCCACTACAATCATTAATTTGTCTTGCTCTCGTTGTGTAAAATGCAAATTAAAACCCCCAATTTCATATTAGATACAATTTACAAAATTTATATTAATCCTAATTGTTGTGATAAACAAGTAATATACAAAGTTCAATGTGTAATTAGAAAATTATATTTTTAGCATATCCGATATTAAAGCAAACAATCTAATCGAAAACAAATAGTGGAATATATTTATGTAAAAACCAAAATAGTTTTTAATATAACTTTTCATAGAATAGTAGTATATTAATGAGTAATGATTCAAAGGAAAGGTGAAAGATTTGAAGATAATAGATGTGCTTTTGAAAAATATATCTCAGGTTGTGTTAATTAGTAATAAATGGACAGGATTATTTATCTTAATAGGATTATTTGTAGCCGATTGGACAATTGGATTAGCGGCTATTGTAGGTAGCATCATCGCCTATACTTTTGCGCGTTTTATAAATTATAGTGAGGCAGAGATTAATGATGGGTTAGCTGGATTTAATCCAGTGCTAACTGCCATTGCGTTAACAATCTTTTTAGATAAGTCAGGATTAGATATTGTTATAACAATGATAGCAACTTTATTAACGTTACCAGTTGCTGCTGCAGTGAGAGAAGTTTTAAGACCATATAAAGTTCCGATGCTGACGATGCCTTTTGTCATTGTGACTTGGTTTACAATTTTACTTTCAGGACAGGTTAAATTTGTAGATACATCGTTAAAGTTAATGCCTCAAAACATTGAAACGGTTAATTTTAGCAACAATGATAGAATACATTTCATTCAGTCATTATTTGAAGGATTCAGTCAAGTATTTATCGAAGCGAGTGTAATTGGTGGCGTATGTATTTTAATCGGCATATTGATAGCATCAAGAAAAGCAACACTCTTAGCTGTTATAGCTAGTTTGTTAAGCTTTATCATTGTAGCTCTATTAGGTGGTAATTATGATGATATTAATCAGGGATTATTCGGTTATAACTTTGTATTAATGGCAATCGCACTAGGATATACATTTAAAACAGCGATTAACCCTTATATTTCGACTTTTTTAGGTGTGTTATTAACAGTAGTGGTGCAACTAGGTACAACAACATTGCTTGAACCGTTTGGCTTACCTGCATTAACATTGCCATTTATTATCGTGACATGGATTTTATTATTTGCTGGTATTAAACATGACAAAGTAGATGCTTGATAGTTAAATCAAACCTAATATTGTTTGAATATCACCTTAAACTATACAGCGAATTGTATAGTTTAAGGTGTATTTTTATGGATAAAATTAAGTGCATACTTAATCGAATTATCAGTTTTCTTTTAATTGTTCACAGCACGTTCCTTTTTATTTTTAAAGTCGAGTGTTAAACTAGGAATAAATAATTTATATTGTGTGTTGTGTGGGGTGACTAATATGAATGATATGGATAATTCCTTTTTAATAACAACGGAAATTCAAAGAAAATGGATTGAAAAATTCAAAGTAATTAGAGATACATTTAAGGCTAAAGCTGAATATAATGATCAACATAGCCAATTTCCATATAAAAATATTGAATGGTTAATTAAAGAAGGTTATGGAAAATTAACGTTACCAAAAGCATATGGTGGTGAAGGTGCGACCATAGAAGACATGGTTATTTTGCAATCATTTTTAGGCGAACTTGATGGTGCCACAGCATTATCTATTGGTTGGCATGTGAGTGTCGTAGGACAAATTTATGAACAGAAATTATGGTCTCAAGATATGTTGGAGCAATTTGCTGTTGAAATTAATAATGGTGCATTAGTTAATAGAGCAGTTAGTGAAGCTGAAATGGGTAGTCCAACAAGAGGGGGAAGACCAAGTACACATGCTGTTAAAGCTGATGATGGGTATATTTTAAATGGTGTGAAGACATATACATCAATGAGTAAAGCACTAACACATATTATTGTTGCTGCTTATATAGAAGAATTAGAAAGTGTTGGTTTTTTCTTAGTAGACAGGAATTTGCCTGGTGTTGAAATTGCCGATAATTGGGACGTATTAGGTATGCGAGCGACAGAAAGTCATGATTTAATATTAAATGATGTAAAAGTACCATTAAAACATTTAGTGGAAACAGAGAAAAGTAAAGCGCCAAATGGTTGGATATTGCATATACCAAGCTGTTATTTAGGTATAGCACAAGCTGCTAGAAATTATGCTGTAGACTTTGCAATCCAACATAGCCCTAATAGTATTGAAGGAACGATTGCAACATTGCCAACTGTGCAACAAAATTTAGGGAAAATGGAAACGCTATTGTTATGTGCGAGACAATTTTTATGGAGTACAGCAAAAGGGTATCAACAATATAAAGATGACAGTCAGATAAGAAATCCAACAAGTGCGAGTAAAGTGATGGTAATGAATCAAGGGCTTGAAGTGATTGATTTAGCGATGAGAATAGTTGGTGCTAAAAGCTTAGAAATGAATCGACCATTACAACGTTACTATCGTGACATGCGTGCAGGATTACACAATCCACCTATGGAAGATGCAGCATATACAAATATTGCTAAGAGTATTACAGATACATTTTAAATTTAAAAAGGTAAATCGATCGTTGATTGGCATAAAGAGATGAAATTTGACGTTCGGATTTACCCTTTTTTGTGGGGATTTATAGGGATGTTAAGATATTTTGCTAAATTTTTTGCGAAAATAAAAAAATAAATAGCACTAGCTATTGTAAATGTATATGCAATCTTGTATAATTTTGGAATAATTGATAATCATTTTCAATAGGAGGAAATTATGAAAAAACTATTATTACCATTAATAATTATGTTATTAGTGTTAGCTGCGTGTGGGAACCAAGGTGAAAAAAATAACAAAGCTGAAACTAAATCTTATAAAATGGACGATGGCAAAACGGTAGATATTCCGAAAGACCCTAAACGCATTGCAGTAGTTGCGCCAACATATGCTGGTGGACTTAAAAAATTAGGTGCAAACATTGTAGCTGTAAATCAACAAGTCGATCAAAGCAAAGTATTAAAAGATAAATTTAAAGGTGTTACAAAAATTGGTGATGGCGATGTAGAAAAAGTTGCTAAAGAAAAGCCAGATTTAATTATTGTATACTCTACTGACAAAGATATTAAAAAATATCAAAAAGTAGCACCAACAGTAGTTGTTGACTATAATAAGCATAAATATTTAGAACAACAAGAAATGTTAGGGAAAATTGTTGGTAAAGAAGATAAAGTAAAAGCTTGGAAGAAAGATTGGGAAGAAACAACTGCTAAAGACGGTAAAGAAATTAAAAAAGCAATTGGACAAGATGCAACAGTGTCATTGTTTGATGAATTTGATAAAAAATTATACACTTACGGCGATAACTGGGGTCGTGGTGGAGAAGTATTATATCAAGCATTTGGTTTAAAAATGCAACCAGAACAACAAAAGTTAACTGCAAAAGCAGGTTGGGCTGAAGTGAAACAAGAAGAAATTGAAAAATATGCTGGTGATTACATTGTGAGTACAAGTGAAGGTAAACCTACACCAGGATATGAATCAACAAACATGTGGAAGAATTTGAAAGCTACTAAAGAAGGACATATTGTTAAAGTTGATGCTGGTACATACTGGTACAACGATCCTTATACATTAGATTTCATGCGTAAAGATTTAAAAGAAAAATTAATTAAAGCTGCAAAATAATTCAGCTATATAAGTTAGTGAAATGAGAGTCTGAAACATATCAATCTTTTGATATTGTATTAGGCTCTTATTTTTATAGCTAGAAAGTTAGATATTTGTATTTTTTTAAATAATAAGTGCCGTTGTTATCGTTCAATTTAATTAATGATAGATTAGTATTATTATAGCTATAGTAGTATACCTGAGAAAATAGCCCAATGTATCTCTTTATTAATAAGTTATATCATAATTATTTTAGTGCATACTTTATGGAAGGGATATCAGGGAATGGCTATCAATAAAAGAAGAGGTTTAAAAGGATTACAACAGAATGTTATGATTTTGTAGAAAGATATATAACAACGTTTTATAAAAACATAATATTGTTAATGGAAAATGAAATGTAAGGGGGATTTCGAGTGACTAAGAAAGTTTATTTTAACCATGATGGTGGTGTAGATGATTTAGTGTCTCTATTTTTATTATTACAAATGGAAAACGTTCAATTGATAGGGGTCAGTACAATTGGTGCTGATTGTTATTTAGAGCCATCTTTGAGCGCATCAGTAAAAATTATTAATCGTTTTTCAAATGAAGATATTCAAGTTGCGCCATCATATGAACGAGGAAAAAATCCATTTCCTAAAGAATGGCGTATGCATGCCTTTTTTATGGACGCATTGCCAATTTTAAATGAGCCAGTCAAACATGTTGCTTCAAATGTGAGCGACAAAGAAGCCTTTGAAGACATTATTCAAACTTTAAAGAGACAATCAGAAAAAGTAACATTATTATTTACAGGCCCGCTTACAGATTTAGCAAAAGCACTACAAAAAGATTCATCTATCGTTCAGTATATAGAAAAATTAGTTTGGATGGGTGGTACCTTTTTACCAAAAGGAAATGTTGAAGAACCTGAGCATGATGGTTCTGCAGAATGGAATGCATATTGGGATCCAGAAGCGGTTAAAATTGTTTTTGATAGCGATATAGAGATTGATATGGTTGCTTTAGAAAGTACGAATCAAGTACCGTTAACGTTAGATGTTAGACAAAGATGGGCGAATGAACGCCAATATACGGGCATTGATTTTTTAGGAGTAAGTTATGCAGCGGTACCACCATTAACACACTTTATAACAAATTCTACTTACTTTTTATGGGATGTTTTAACGACTGCTTATATTGGTAACAAGGACTTGGTTCATTCAATTGAGAAAAAAGTCGATGTAATAAGTTATGGACCAAGTCAAGGTAAGACATTTGAGTGTAAAGATGGGCGCAAAATTAATGTCATAAATCATGTAGATAACAACGCATTTTTTGATTATATAACTGCACTTGCTAAAAAAGTAAATTAACAGCTGTGTAGAATAATTAAGGTTTTAATTTATATAGAACAACTTATTGTAAACTTTTCGTTTCTTAAAGTTTACAATGGTGCTATAATAATGGTCATGAAATACGAAAGGAAGTAAAAAATGACAACAAAACAGTTAGTATATACAGCTTTAATGACAGCGATTATCGCTATTTTAGGATTGGTACCGGTAATTCCACTACCATTTTCTTCAGTACCAATTGTACTTCAAAACATTGGTATTTTCTTAGCAGGTGTGATTTTAGGACGTAAATATGGCACATTAAGTGTTATCGTCTTTTTATTATTAGTAGTTGCTGGCTTGCCACTGTTATCAGGCGGTCGCGGTGGCATTGGTGTATTCGCAGGTCCTTCAGCAGGGTTTTTACTATTATATCCAGTTGTAGCATTCATGATTGGTGCGATTCGTGATAGATTCATCAATGAAATTAATTTCTGGATTTTATTCGTTGGTATTTTAGTTTTTGGTGTTATAGCATTAGATGTTATTGGTACATTGATTATGGGCATGATTATTAACATACCATTTACGAAAGCTATTTCAATTTCATTAGCTTATTTGCCTGGTGATATATTAAAAGCAATTGTAGCAAGTTTGATTGGTACAGCTTTACTTAATCACTCGCAGTTTCGTCAAATTATGGGATTAAAATAATCATATTTAAGTTAAGATAATAAAGTAATTGAATAAGTTGCTTTGAAATTTATAAAAGTGAAAGGAGTAGGTGTCAATGGCTAGTATAAGTATGTCAGATATATATTGTAACGGCACTATATTTGAAAATGACGACGAGCAGTTAATTTATTTAACGCCTTCTTTTCCACAACGATACACAAGCAACACATGGATATATAAAAAGACGCCTACCCAAGAGCGATGGCTGAAAGACTTAGAACGTCAACATCAATTACATACAAATCAAGGTTCAAATCATTATGCGTTTAGTTTCCCGGAAAATGAACAACTTGATAATCATTGGATGGCTATGTTTAAAGATATGAATTTTGAACTAGGTATTATGGAATTGTATGCCATAGAAAGTGATGCGCTTGCTAATTTGCCGCGTAACTCTGACGTTGAAATTGCCATCGTTGACGAGTCGCATATAGATGCCTATTTAAAAGTTGCATATCAGTTTAGTCTGCCATTTGGAAAAGACTATGCAGATGCACATGAAGAAATGGTAAGGGAACATTATCAAAAAGATGTGATTAAACGCTTAGTAGCTTATTTAAATAATGAACCTATTGGCGTTGTAGATGTCATTGAAAGTGAAAATTACATTGAATTAGATGGATTTGGTGTATTAGAACAATTTCGGCACCAAGGAATTGGATCTACAATTCAATCGTTGATAGGTGAATACGCCATATCAAAAAATCACAAACCAATCATATTAGTTGCAGATGGTGAAGATACAGCAAAAGATATGTATGCAAAGCAAGGTTATGTTTACCAATCATTTTGTTATCAAATATTAAAAGAAGATATTGGCAATTAACGATTGATGATAGGTTTGTATTAGAATAAAAAAGCAGTAAGCTGGTTTCGAGTAGAAATCAACTTACTGCTTTTTAAATTGTTTTGAGCTACTTATACTTATAAAAATAGTGCGTTTAAATTGTTGATTCATGTAGAATATCGTTCATTATGACACACTATAATGAATATGTTATTGTTCAGAATCAATGATACGTTCTGAATGACTGTATATATTAAAGCCACCATTTCGAATAAATCCAACTGCCGTAATATTTAGGTCATTAGCTAAGGTTACAGCAAGCGTTGTCGGAGCTGATTTAGATAAAATGACGCCAACACCAATTTTTGCGGCTTTAATTAAAATTTCTGATGAAATACGTCCACTAAAAATTAATACTTTATCTCGGACAGTAATATGTCGCTGAATACAAAATCCATATAATTTATCTAGAGCGTTATGTCTACCAATGTCTTGTCGATGTACAAAAAATGTCAAACCATCGCTTATAGCAGCATTATGTAAGCCACCTGTTTCTTGGTAAATATGACTTGCACTTTGTAATCGAGTCATCATGTTAATAATTTGCATTGGAGTTAAAGTGATTTTAGACATAGATGTTTTAGCGATAGCAGCATCATTTTGAAAATAAAACTCACGACTCTTTCCACAACAAGATGCAATCATTCGTTTTGTGGAATATTGAAAGCGATCGCCTAAATCTTTATTAAGTTCAACATGGGCAAAACCTTTACTATCATCAATCAGCACAGATTTTAATTCATCTCGCTTTAAAATGGCACCTTCCGAAGCCAGAAATCCAATGACTAACTCCTCAAGGTTTGTTGGACTGCATATAACAGTCGCAAATTCTTCACCATTCACCATAATTGTAAGTGGAAATTCTGTCACATATTGATCTGTTGTATTGAATAATTTTCCATCTTCATATCTAACAATTGGTTGACCTAAAGATACATCTTTGTTCATTATCTAACCCCTTTAATTAGCTTAAACTTTATTTTAAAGCAATTTGCTTAAAATTTTAACATATTTGCTTAAGTTTGAAATTTGATTTATAAAAATTAATAGCGAGCAATCTGTTTGATTTAAATTGAATTCGAGAGTATACATACTAGGGGATCAATTAATAAATATCAATCTTATGCAAATTTGACAATTGTTTGAATCAATATATAAACAGGCAACGGTTCTTTTCAAATATAATAGTAAGTGTATAATGAGAGTGTAAATATTTAATAATTGGGGGTATTTCATAATGAAACGTTTATTTGCTGTTGTGATTGCAATGCTTTTAGTATTAGCTGGTTGCTCTAATTCTAACGATAATAATGAAAGTAAAAAAGATGACGCAGACAATGGTAAGAAACAAGAGATTCAAGTTGCAGCGGCAGCAAGTTTAACAGATGTAACCAAGAAATTAGCTTCAGAATTTAAAAAAGAGCATAAAAATGCTGATATTAAATTTAACTATGGTGGATCAGGGGCATTAAGAAAACAAATTGAATCAGGCGCACCTGTTGACGTATTTATGTCTGCAAATACTAAAGATGTAGATGCATTAAAAGACAAGAATAAAGCGCATGATACATATAAATATGCGAAAAATAGTCTAGTATTAATTGGTGATAAAGATTCAAATTACACTTCAGTAAAAGACTTAAAAGACAATGATAAATTAGCATTAGGTGAAGTGAAAACTGTACCAGCAGGAAAATATGCGAAACAGTATTTAGATAACAATAACTTATTTAAAGAAGTCGAAAGTAAAATCGTTTATGCTAAAGATGTAAAACAAGTATTAAATTATGTTGAAAAGGGTAATGCGAAACAAGGTTTTGTGTATAAAACTGACTTATATAAACAAAATAAAAAAATTGATACTGTAAAAGTAATTAAAGAAGTAGAACTTAAGAAGCCAATCACATACGAAGCTGGTGCTACATCAGATAGTAAATTAGCAAAAGAGTGGATGGAATTCTTAAAATCAGATAAAGCTAAAGAAATACTAAAAGAATACCACTTTGCAGCATAAGGAGTTGTAATCCATGCCTGACTTAACACCTTTTTGGATATCAATACGAGTTGCTGTAATCAGTACGATTATTGTAACGGTTTTAGGTATTTTTATATCTAAATGGTTGTATCGTCGTAAGGGTTCGTGGGTTAAAGTATTGGAAAGTTTATTGATATTACCTATTGTTTTGCCGCCAACGGTATTAGGTTTTATTCTATTAATCATCTTCTCGCCAAGAGGACCAATCGGTCAATTCTTTGCGAATGTACTACATTTACCTGTAGTGTTCACTTTGACAGGTGCTGTGATAGCATCTGTCATTGTTAGTTTTCCACTAATGTATCAACATACTGTGCAAGGCTTCAGAGGTATAGACACGAAAATGATTAATACAGCTAGAACAATGGGAGCAAGTGAAACGAAAATTTTCCTCAAATTAATTTTACCATTAGCTAAACGCTCTATTTTAGCAGGTATAATGATGAGTTTTGCTCGTGCATTAGGTGAGTTTGGTGCTACATTAATGGTTGCAGGATATATTCCAAATAAAACGAATACACTACCTTTAGAAATATACTTCTTAGTGGAACAAGGTAGAGAAAATGAAGCGTGGTTATGGGTATTAGTGCTAGTCGCATTCTCTATTGTGGTTATATCTACAATTAATTTATTGAATAAAGATAAATATAAGGAGGTCGACTAGATGCTTAAAATCAATGTGAAATATCAATTAAAGAACACTTTAATTCGCATCAATATAGATGATACTGAACCAAAAATTTATGCAGTTCGTGGTCCATCTGGCATTGGTAAAACTACTGTTTTAAATATGATTGCCGGATTACGTAAAGCAGATGAAGCTATTATCGAAGTGAATGGGCAATTACTTACTGATACGGCAAAAAACGTGAATGTTAAAATTCAACAACGACGTATTGGATATCTGTTTCAAGACTACCAATTGTTTCCTAATATGACGGTCTATAAAAATATTACTTTTATGGCTGAACCATCTGAACACATCGATCAATTAATTCAAACTTTAAACATTGATCATTTGATGAAACAATATCCTATGACATTGTCAGGTGGAGAGGCACAACGTGTAGCACTTGCACGTGCACTTAGCACGAAACCAGATTTAATTTTATTAGATGAACCTTTTTCTAGTTTGGATGATACTACAAAAGATGAGAGTATTACATTAGTTAAACGTATTTTCAACGAATGGCAAATACCAATCATATTTGTGACACATTCAAACTATGAAGCAGAACAAATGGCTCATGAAATTATTACAATTGGGTAATCATTTATTTGCCATTAAAGAGTTTAGAACGTATTTAAAATTGTAGAAGTGAATGCTTCTATCAGCATTTTAATGATGTTTTAAACTCTTTTTTAGGGGCAGTTTTTTTGAGAGACATTGACGCGCGTCATATAATGAAAGTAATGATAAAAAGAAAGGATAACTTAATGTGAGTCAAGAACGTTATTCAAGGCAAATTTTATTTAAACAAATAGGTGAAATAGGTCAAAGCAAAATAAGTCAAAAATGTGCGTTGATTATTGGTATGGGCGCATTAGGTACACATGTGGCCGAAGGACTTGTTAGAGCAGGCATTGCTAAACTAATCATTGTTGATAGAGATTATATTGAATTTAGTAATTTACAAAGACAAACATTGTTTACTGAAGAAGATGCTTTGAAAATGATGCCTAAAGTGGTTGCAGCTAAAAAGCATTTGCTAGCGTTACGTAGTGATGTTGATATTGATGATTATATTGCCCATGTGGATTATTATTTTTTGGAAACACATGGACAGGACGTTGACGTTATTATTGATGCAACCGATAACTTTGAAACACGACAACTGATTAATGATTTTGCATATAAACATCGTGTACCTTGGATTTATGGTGGTGTTGTACAGAGTACATATACAGAAGCTGCATTTATACCTGGTAAAACACCTTGCTTTAACTGTTTGGTACCACAATTGCCAGCATTAAATTTAACATGTGATACAGTAGGGGTCATTCAACCTGCCGTGACGATGGCAACAAGTTTACAATTAAGAGATGCGATGAAAGTATTAACGGAACAACCAATTGACACAAAAATAACTTATGGTGATATTTGGGAAGGTAGTCATTATTCATTTGGTTTCAGTAAAATGCAACGTTCAGACTGTACAACTTGTGGAGATGTACCAAGTTATCCGTATTTAAACAAGAATGAACAACGTTATGCAACATTGTGTGGTAGAGACACTGTACAGTATGAAAATGCATCAATTACACACGACATTCTTGTTCAATTTTTAAAACAACATCAACTAAATTATCGCAGTAATTCGTATATGGTTATGTTTGAATTTAAAGGACACCGCATTGTTGCTTTTAAAGGTGGAAGGTTTTTAATACATGGCATGACACGCACATCAGATGCCACACATCTAATGAATTTATTGTTTGGATAAAAAAAGATAAGACAAAAGGAGTGTAATATTATGGGCGAACATCAAAACGTTAAATTGAATCGTACAGTTAAAGCAGCCGTACTAACGGTATCAGATACTAGAGACTTTGATACAGATAAAGGTGGTCAATGCGTGCGCCAACTATTACAAGCAGATGACGTTGAAGTGAGTGACGCACATTATACAATTGTGAAAGATGAAAAAGTAGCCATCACGACGCAGGTGAAGAAGTGGTTAGAAGAAGATATTGATGTCATCATTACGACTGGTGGAACAGGTATTGCACAACGTGATGTGACGATTGAAGCAGTAAAACCACTTTTAACTAAAGAGATAGAAGGCTTTGGGGAATTGTTTAGATATTTGAGTTATGTTGAAGATGTTGGCACGCGTGCATTATTGTCTCGCGCTGTAGCAGGTACAGTTAATAATAAATTGATATTTTCGATTCCAGGATCAACAGGCGCAGTTAAATTAGCATTAGAAAAGCTCATTAAACCAGAATTAAATCATCTGATTCATGAGCTTACAAAATAATTTATTGATTTGATTGGCGTTGAAAATCTCCAGATTTACCGCCAGACTTGCTTTCAAGGTAGGTTTCGCCAATAATCATACCTTTATCAACTGCTTTCGTCATGTCGTAAATGGTTAAAGCCGTTGCTGATGCAGCGGTTAAAGCTTCCATTTCAACACCGGTTTTGCCAGTTGTAGAGACAGTTGTTTGAATGTTTAAAGTATAAAGGGGTGCATTTGTTTCATCCCAGCTGAAGTGAACATCTATGCCAGTCAATGGTAATGGATGGCACATCGGAATAATTGTTGATGTATTTTTGGCAGCCATAATACCAGCGATTTGAGCAGTGTTCAATACATTGCCTTTGGTATTGGTGTTATTAGAAATCTGCTTAAAAATAGTTTCATTTACAGTAATGCTTGAATGAGCGACAGCAGTTCTTTTTGTAATTTGTTTGTCTGATACATCGACCATTTTGGCGTGGCCTTGTTGATTAATATGAGTAAACTCAGTCATTTTACCCCTCCTAGTGCATCTAGTATATCATGAAAAAATAAAAGTTTTGGAGATGATTTTTAATGGTAGTAGAAAAAAGAAACCCAATCCCAGTTAAAGAAGCAATTCAACGTATCGTTAATCAGCAGAGTTCAATGCCGGCAATTACGGTAGCACTTGAAAAAAGTCTAAATCATATCTTAGCAGAAGATATTGTAGCTACTTATGATATACCAAGGTTTGATAAATCACCTTATGATGGTTTTGCAATTCGCAGTGTTGATTCACAAGGGGCAAGTGGTCAGAATCGCATTGAGTTTAAAGTGATTGATCATATTGGTGCAGGTTCAGTTTCTGATAAATTAGTTGGGGATCACGAAGCGGTGCGTATTATGACTGGAGCACAAATACCTAATGGCGCAGATGCTGTTGTTATGTTTGAACAAACGATTGAACTAGAAGATACATTTACAATTCGTAAACCATTTTCAAAAAATGAAAATATATCTTTAAAAGGTGAAGAAACAACGACAGGCGATGTTGTTCTAAAAAAAGGACAAGTAATTAATCCAGGGGCTATAGCGGTCCTTGCAACATATGGCTATGCAGAGGTTAAAGTTATTAAGCAACCGAGTGTCGCTGTTATTGCAACAGGAAGCGAATTATTAGATGTTAATGATGTATTAGAAGATGGAAAAATTCGTAACTCTAATGGCCCAATGATTCGTGCCTTAGCAGAAAAATTAGGTCTTGAAGTTGGTATTTACAAAACACAACAAGATGATTTAGATAGTGGCATACAAGTCGTTAAAGAAGCTATGGAAAAACATGATATCGTTATTACAACGGGAGGAGTTTCTGTTGGAGATTTTGACTATTTACCTGAGATTTATAAGGCTGTAAAGGCGGAAGTGTTATTTAATAAAGTAGCAATGCGTCCTGGTAGCGTAACAACGGTTGCATTTGCAGATGGAAAGTATTTGTTTGGATTATCTGGAAATCCATCAGCTTGTTTTACAGGATTTGAACTATTTGTGAAACCAGCTGTTAAACATATGTGTGGCGCACTAGAAGTCTTCCCGCAAATAATTAAAGCAACATTAATGGAAGATTTTACCAAGGCAAACCCATTCACACGATTTATACGTGCTAAAGCAACGTTAACAAGTGCTGGATCTACTGTAGTACCTTCAGGATTCAATAAATCAGGTGCGGTTGTAGCGATTGCACATGCTAACTGTATGGTCATGTTACCAGGAGGGTCACGTGGTTTTAAAGCGGGGCATACAGTAGATATTATATTGACTGAATCTGACGCTGCTGAAGAGGAACTTCTTTTATGATTTTACAAATTGTAGGTTACAAAAAGTCTGGTAAGACAACATTGATGAGGCATATTGTCTCTTTCTTAAAGTCACATGGTTATACAGTTGCTACTATTAAACATCATGGGCATGGTAAGGAAGATATTCAATTACAGGATTCAGACGTCGATCACATGAAGCATTTTGAAGCGGGGGCAGATCGAAGTATTGTACAAGGTTTTCAATATCAGCAAACTGTAACACGTGTAGATAATCAAAATCTTACTCAAATTATTGAAAAATCTGTTACAATTGACACCAATATCGTATTAGTTGAAGGCTTTAAAAATGCTGATTTTGAAAAAGTCGTAGTCTATCGAAATGAAGAAGAGTTGCAAGTATTACAACAATTGTCGAATGTTTGTTATAGCATTAATGTAAAGGAGCATGAAGATTTTACAGCATTTGAGCAATGGTTATTAAATAAAATTAAAAATGATTGTGATACACAATTAACATAGAGGATTGAAATGAATGAAACAATTTGAAATCGTGACAGAACCGATACAAACAGAACAATATCGTGAATTCACTATAAATGAATATCAAGGTGCAGTAGTTGTTTTTACCGGTCATGTTCGCGAATGGACTAAAGGCGTCAAAACGGAATATTTAGAATATGAAGCGTATATTCCAATGGCTGAAAAGAAATTGGCACAAATTGGAGATGAAATAAATGAAAAATGGCCTGGAACGATAACGAGTATTGTTCATAGAATAGGGCCATTACAAATTTCAGATATCGCTGTATTAATTGCGGTTTCTTCACCGCATCGTAAAGATGCCTATCGAGCAAATGAATATGCAATTGAGCGTATAAAAGAAATTGTTCCGATTTGGAAAAAAGAAATTTGGGAAGATGGTTCAAAATGGCAAGGGCATCAAAAAGGGAATTATGAAGAAGCGAAGAGGGAGGAATAAGAGAGATGAAGGTACTTTACTTCGCAGAAATTAAAGATATATTACAAAAAGCACAGGAAGATATTGTGCTTGAACAAGCATTGACTGTACAACAATTTGAAGATTTATTGTTTGAACGTTATCCGCAAATCAATAATAAAAAGTTTCAAGTTGCTGTAAATGAGGAATTTGTACAAAAATCGGATTTCATTCAACCTAATGATACTGTTGCATTAATTCCACCGGTTAGTGGAGGTTAAGGGAGCATGAAAGCAATAATTCTTGCAGGTGGTCATTCAGTGCGATTTGGTAAGCCCAAAGCTTTTGCGGAAGTGAACGGTGAGACCTTTTATAGTAGAGTAATTAAGACATTAGAATCAACAAATATGTTCAATGAAATTATTATTAGTACAAATGCGCAATTGGCAACGCAATTTAAATATCCAAATGTTGTTATAGATGATGAGAATCATAATGATAAAGGTCCATTAGCAGGAATTTATACAATCATGAAGCAACATCCTGAAGAAGAATTGTTTTTTGTCGTTTCTGTTGATACACCAATGATTACTGGTAAAGCTGTAAGCAAGTTGTATCAGTTTTTAGTTTCTCATCTTATTGAAAATCATTTAGATGTCGCAGCTTTTAAAGAAGATGGACGTTTTATTCCAACAATTGCATTTTATAGTCCGAATGCATTAGGCGCTATAACTAAAGCACTACATTCTGATAATTACAGTTTTAAAAATGTATATCATGAATTATCAACGGATTATTTGGATGTCAGGGATGTAGATGCGCCCTCATATTGGTACAAAAATATAAATTATCAGCATGATTTGGACGCTTTAATTCAAAAATTGTAAGCTGTTAGGAGGTCCACAAATGGTAGAACAAATAAAAGATAAACTAGGACGTCCCATCCGTGACTTACGGTTATCTGTGACAGATCGGTGTAACTTTAGGTGTGATTATTGCATGCCTAAAGAGGTATTTGGAGATGATTTCGTATTTTTACCTAAAAATGAACTGTTAACGTTTGATGAAATGGCTAGAATCGCTAAGGTATATGCAGAATTAGGTGTAAAAAAAATACGCATTACAGGTGGAGAACCATTGATGCGACGGGATTTAGATGTACTTATAGCTAAATTAAATCAAATCGATGGTATTGAAGATATTGGTTTGACTACAAATGGTTTGTTATTAAAAAAGCATGGACAAAAGTTATATGATGCTGGGCTACGCAGAATTAATGTCAGTTTGGATGCTATTGATGATACGCTATTTCAATCAATCAATAATCGTAATATTAAAGCGACTACGATTTTAGAACAAATTGATTACGCGACGTCTATTGGTTTGAATGTAAAAGTAAATGTTGTTATACAAAAAGGTATTAACGATGATCAAATCATACCAATGCTTGAATATTTTAAAGATAAACATATAGAGATTCGATTTATAGAATTTATGGATGTTGGTAATGATAATGGATGGGATTTCAGTAAAGTTGTAACTAAAGATGAAATGCTTACAATGATAGAGCAGCACTTTGAAATCGATCCTGTAGAACCAAAATATTTTGGGGAAGTAGCAAAATATTATCGCCATAAGGATAATGGTGTTCAATTTGGTTTGATTACAAGTGTTTCACAATCATTTTGTTCTACATGTACACGCGCAAGGCTGTCATCAGATGGGAAGTTTTACGGATGTTTATTTGCAACTGTCGATGGATTTAACGTTAAAGCGTTTATTCGTTCTGGCGTGACCGACGAAGAATTAAAAGAACAATTTAAAGCTTTATGGCAAATAAGAGATGATCGATATTCAGATGAGAGAACTGCTCAAACAGTTGCCAATCGTCAACGTAAAAAGATAAACATGAATTATATTGGTGGTTAATGTGTAGGGATCACTACATATTAAATCATTAGAGATTCTTTAATATTTCTGTCTTACTCCCTAAAATACAATATTATTTATTAAAGTAAAAACGGTCATATCTATGCCAGATTTAATAGAAATGATCGTTTTTAAAGTTTTTACAAATTGGCGGGGCCCCAACAAAGAAGCTGACAAAAGTCAGCATACAATAATGTGCAAGTTGGCGGGGCCCCAACATAGAGAATTTCAAAAGAAATTCTACAGACAATGCAAGTTGGGGATCAACGAAATAAATTTTGTGAAAAGGTTATTTCTGTCCCACTCCCAAAAATCACTACATAATAAATCTTTAAGGGCTCTTTAACATTGTTGTCACACTCCAAGTCATTGAGTTGTAATATATCTTTTTTAGGTATAAATGTTGTCGAATAAACAACAAGTTGTCCAAAAGATATAAATCTAAACAAGATATAGCTAGCAATTTAATATTTGTAATAGATAAAATGCTAAGTTTGATATATAATAAATTTAAGTAATTGTATAATAATATGAATTACAAACATCTAAGAAGAAACATAGGAGGCATCATATTATGAGTAATAAAGTTCAACGTTTTATAGAAGCAGAAAGGGAGTTAAGTCAGTTAAAGCACTGGTTAAAAACAACACATAAGATTTCAATTGAAGAATTTGTAGTACTTTTTAAAGTGTATGAAGCTGAAAAGATTAGCGGTAAAGAATTGAGGGATACATTACATTTTGAAATGCTATGGGATACAAGTAAAATCGATGTGATTATCCGTAAAATCTATAAAAAAGAGCTTATTTCTAAATTGCGTTCTGAAACGGATGAAAGACAAGTATTCTATTTCTATAGTACTTCTCAAAAGAAATTGTTAGATAAAATTACTAAAGAAATAGAAGTGTTAAGCGTTACAAACTAAAAACTTAAAAAGCATGCCAATCAGTACATCATAATTGCGTCTTGGGGACAGACAAATGATGAATAGAGATTGGCATGCTTTTTATTTTTGAATATAAATATTTAGTTCATGGCATTTCTAGTTACATGACGTCCATGAATTAAGAAGTAAACAAGCATAGTAATGATTGCTAAAGCGGCCATAAAGCCGAAGATTTCACTATATGAAAACATATGAGTAAATAACCCAAGGAATGATGGACCGAAGCCGACACCTGCATCTAGACCAACGTAAAAAGTAGATGTCGCGATACCATATTTAATCGGAGGTGAGACTTTTATCGCAATAGATTGCATTGCAGATGATAAATTTCCATACCCTAAACCTAGGCAAGCCCCAGCAAGTAATATTAACCAGCTTTGATAGCTTGAAATTAAGCACACAAATGAAAGGAAAAGCATGATAAATGCTGGGTAGACAATAATATTTTCATTTTTATCATCCATCAATCTACCAGCAATAGGTCTAGTAATTAACGATGCTATAGCATAGCAAATAAAGAAATAGCTTGCTGCAGTTACTAGGTGTCGCTCTAAAGCAAATGCTTGTAAATAAGTTAGGATGGACGCATAGGTAACGCCAATTAAAAGCATAATTACAGCAACAGGAATGGCCTCTTTTGCAATAAATTGATGAATACTAAATCTTGGTTTATCAATGACATTAGTTTCAGTTTTGTTATTTGTTACTTCGAAATCAACTTTTATAAATAATGAGATAATGAGTCCGAGTATGCCTAATATGACACAAATAATAAACAGTAAATCAATTGCGTATTTTGTAATAAGTAACATGCCTAGAAATGGGCCAATCGCTGTACCTAATACTAAACTTAAAGAAAATAAACTGATGCCTTCACTTTTTCTATTAACAGGGGTAACGTATGCCGCAATAGTACCTGTTGCAGTTGTCACAACTGCAGTTGCGATACCGTTTATGAGACGTACAAAGATTAAAAAAGCTAAAGATCCATCAATAAAATAAAGTAATTGCGTGATAATTAAAGCAATTAAACCAATAAATAATAATCGTTTAGGTCCGATTTGATTTACAAATTTACCTGTAGCAAATCGACCAATTAAAGACCCGACAATAAATAGTCCTACAACTAATCCGGCTAATGAATCGGAAGCGTCGAAAGCTTGCTTACTATAGCCAGCAATAACTACAAGTAACAAATACATGCATAGGTATACGATAAAGTTGACTAAAAAGTTAATTGTAAAACTTTTGGTGAAAATAGGTGATTTATTTAATGAGCCTTGATTAGTCATTGTGTGCCTCCTTTAATAATATTTCATGAATTTGATTCATCACATTTATGGTTTCTTGCATTTGATCTTGCGAAATGTTTGTTTTGGCAACTACTGCTTGTTGGAGCTTTTGTGCATCAAGGCAAACAATCTCATATAATTCATGCCCTTTAGGTGTTAAAGTTAAAAACTTTTTTCGTTTATCCTCTAAACTGTTTTCTACTGTAATAAGGTCATTTTCTATTAGAGCTTTTAAAGTTTTTCTTGCAGTAGGCTTTTCAATTGCACGTCTATGTGAAATTTCAATGAGAGTAGTGGGTTGATATTTAGCTATATCGCGTAAGATTAACCATTGACCATAATATATATTGTGTTTTTCCAAAATCGGCTCTGCTAATTTTAAATAGGGGCGATATATTGTTATAAAACTATTGAAAAATTCTTGTGATAGCATAGTGACATCTCCTAAGACAAAATAGTTAGCTTAGCTAACCTTTTTACAACAATAGTAATTATAAAACGGGAGCAATTAGAAATCAATATATAATTATTAAGAGCAAAAATAATTATACTTTGTTAAAATAAGCGTAATTACATGTAAATAGGGGGATACTAATGATATTGAAATTTGATCACATCATTCATTATATAGATCAGTTAGATCGGTTTAGTTTTCCAGGAGATGTTATAAAATTACATTCAGGTGGGTATCATCATAAATATGGAACATTCAATAAATTAGGTTATATCAATGAAAATTATATTGAGCTACTGGATGTAGAAAATAATGAAAAGTTGAAAAAGATGGCAAAAACGATAGAAGGTGGAGTCGCTTTTGCTACTCAAATTGTTCAAGAGAAGTATGAGCAAGGCTTTAAAAATATTTGTTTGCGTACAAATGATATAGAGGCAGTTAAAAATAAACTACAAAGTGAGCAGGTTGAAGTAGTAGGGCCGATTCAAATGGAAAGAGATACACATAAAGATGGTAAGGTAAAGTGGCAATTGCTTTATATAATGAATCAGGATGATGATGAAATTAAGCCACCATTTTTTATTCAATGGGAAGAAAGTGATTCCATGCGTACTAAAAAATTGCAAAAATATTTTCAAAAACAATTTTCAATTGAAACTGTTATTGTCAAAAGTAAAAACCGATCACAAACAGTATCGAATTGGTTGAAATGGTTTGATATGGACATTGTAGAAGAGAATGACCATTACACAGATTTGATTTTAAAAAATGATGATATTTATTTTAGAATTGAAGATGGTAAAGTTTCAAAATATCATTCGGTTATCATAAAAGACGCACAAGCAACTTCACCATATTCAATTTTTATCAGAGGTGCTATTTATCGCTTTGAACCATTAGTATAAATATACGTAAGTACTATGAGCGAGAATGCCCATATGAATAATGGCAAGCACAATGGAAAGAATCGTTAATATATTATTTAATCGTGATGACTTAATTAAAATGAAAAAGATTGATAATATAAATGTGAAAAAGATAAGTATAACCCGTAAACTAAAGTAATTCACGGTGAGAGGTTGACTCAATGTCATAATGATTGCAACGATGTTCATAATTATAAATAGACTTAAAATAATTGTTCTCATATCAAACACCTCATTATTAGATTATTGACATTATAACAGGGGTAATTGTATATGAACATTAATGTGGTTGCTTGAGGAGAAATTTATTTATTGAAGTCAAATTGGTTCATGTTAGAAATGAATATCGTGTTAGATGATGAAAGTATTTTGAAGTATAGGTAACTAGTTGAAAAGTATTAATTGTACGATAACATTAAATTTAACACGAAACATAGATATAAAATGATTCACAATTAAAATGGGTAAATTTGAACTTGCTAAACTATTAATTGGAGCATGGACATTTCAAAAATAAGAGTTCAAATCTTACACAAGCTCTGAATCGACACTATAAGATACAAACTGTATAATTAAAGGTATTGTTAAATAGAAGGAGATATCATAAATCATGGAAAAGATGCATATCACTAATCAGGAACATGACGCATTTGTTAAATCTCACCCAAATGGAGATTTATTACAATTAACGAAATGGGCAGAAACAAAGAAATTAACTGGATGGTACGCGCGAAGAATCGCTGTAGGTCGTGACGGTGAAGTTCAGGGTGTTGCGCAATTACTTTTTAAAAAAGTACCTAAATTACCGTATACGCTATGTTATATTTCACGTGGTTTTGTTGTTGATTATAGTAATAAAGAAGCGTTAAATGCATTGTTAGACAGTGCAAAAGAAATTGCTAAAGCTGAGAAAGCGTATGCAATTAAAATCGATCCTGATGTTGAAGTTGATAAAGGTACAGATGCTTTGCAAAATTTGAAAGCGCTTGGTTTTAAACATAAAGGATTTAAAGAAGGTTTATCAAAAGACTACATCCAACCACGTATGACTATGATTACACCAATTGATAAAAATGATGATGAGTTATTAAATAGTTTTGAACGCCGAAATCGTTCAAAAGTGCGCTTGGCTTTAAAGCGAGGTACGACAGTGGAACGATCTGATAGAGAAGGTTTAAAAACATTTGCTGAATTAATGAAAATCACTGGGGAACGCGATGGCTTCTTAACGCGTGATATTAGTTACTTTGAAAATATTTATGATGCGTTGCATGAAGATGGAGATGCTGAACTATTTTTAGTAAAGTTGGATCCAAAAGAAAATATAGCGAAAGTAAATCAAGAATTGAATGAACTTCATGCCGAAATTACTAAATGGCAGCAGAAGATGGAAACATCTGAAAAGCAAGCTAAAAAAGCGCAAAATATGATTAATGATGCGCAAAATAAAATTGCTAAAAATGAAGATTTAAAACGAGACCTAGAAGCTTTAGAAAAGGAACATCCTGAAGGTATTTATCTTTCTGGTGCACTATTAATGTTTGCTGGCTCAAAATCATATTACTTATATGGTGCGTCTTCTAATGAATTTAGAGATTTTTTACCAAATCATCATATGCAGTATACGATGATGAAGTATGCACGTGAACATGGTGCAACAACTTACGATTTCGGTGGTACAGATAATGATCCAGATAAAGACTCAGAACATTATGGCTTATGGGCATTTAAAAAAGTGTGGGGAACATACTTAAGTGAAAAGATTGGTGAATTTGATTATGTATTGAATCAGCCATTGTACCAATTAATTGAGCAAGTTAAACCGCGTTTAACAAAAGCTAAAATTAAAATATCTCGTAAATTAAAACGAAAATAGATTAACGACTGAAATCTGAACGCTCATAAGACTGTCATTTGCGTTCAGATTTTTTTACACAATATAGAATGGTTGAGTAAAATATTTTTGAATATAGTGAAAGAGGGGGAAGTACTGTGATAAAAAAACTATTACAATTTTCTTTGGGGAATAAGTTTGCTATCTTTTTAATGGTTGTTTTAGTTGTCTTGGGCGGTGTATACGCGAGTGCTAAATTGAAATTAGAATTACTACCAAATGTACAAAATCCAGTTATTTCAGTTACAACAACAATGCCGGGTGCAACGCCACAAAGTACCCAAGATGAAATAAGTAGTAAAATTGACAATCAAGTAAGATCGTTGGCATATGTGAAAAATGTTAAAACGCAATCCATACAAAATGCTTCAATTGTAACAGTTGAATATGAAAATAATACAGATATGGATAAAGCAGAAGAACAGCTTAAAAAAGAAATCGATAAAATTAAATTTAAAGATGAAGTTGGTCAACCAGAATTAAGACGTAATTCGATGGATGCTTTTCCGGTTTTAGCATATTCATTTTCAAATAAAGAGAATGACTTGAAAAAAGTAACGAAAGTACTGAATGAACAATTAATACCAAAATTACAAACGGTAGATGGTGTGCAAAATGCGCAATTAAATGGGCAGACGAACCGTGAAATCACCCTTAAATTTAAGCAAAATGAACTTGAAAAATATGGATTGACTGCTGATGATGTAGAAAACTATCTAAAAACGGCAACAAGAACAACACCACTTGGATTGTTCCAATTTGGTGATAAAGATAAATCAATTGTTGTTGATGGTCAATATCAATCTGTTGATGCTTTTAAAAACATAAATATTCCATTAACGTTGGCAGGAGGACAAGGGCAATCTCAATCCCAAAGTGACAATAAACAAAATTCAGCCATGTCAGATGTTAATCAGGCATCACCGCAGCAAAATTCAAAAGCGTCAGCATCAAATAATATAAGTGGTATGCCGACAGCGAAACTAGGAGATTTAGCTGATATTACAGTTGGTGATGTGCGTACTTCTATTTCTAAAACGAATGGCAAGGATGCGGTTAATTTACAAATAACTAAAGCTCAAGATGCCAATACAGTTCAAGTAGCCAAAGATGTACAACGTAAAATTGATACATTCGTTGATGAAAATAAAGATTTTAATGTCACAAAAACAATGGATACTGCAAAGCCTGTTGAGAAATCACTTTATACGATGGTTGAAAAAGCATCATTAGGTACAATCGTGGCAATTATAGTTATTTTGCTGTTTTTAAGAAACATTCGTACGACGGCAATTTCTATTATATCGATTCCGTTATCACTTCTTATGGCGCTTATTGCTCTGAAATTGAGTGATGTTTCATTGAATATACTAACGTTAGGTGCATTAACAGTAGCGATTGGACGTGTGATAGACGATTCGATTGTAGTTGTTGAAAATATTTATCGACGCTTAACAGATTCAGAAGAACAACTAAAAGGTGAAAATTTAATTATCAGTGCGACAACTGAAGTATTTAAACCAATAATGTCATCGACACTAGTTACTATTATCGTCTTCTTACCACTTGTGTTTGTATCAGGTTCAGTAGGCGAAATGTTTAGACCTTTTGCATTGGCTATTGCATTTAGTTTATTAGCATCGTTATTAGTGTCAATTACACTCGTTCCAGCGTTGGCAGCTACACTATTTAAAAAAGGCGTTAAACGTCGTAATAAACAACATCAAGAAGGATTAGGTGTTGTTAGTACAACTTATAAAAAAGTATTACATTGGTCATTAAATCATAAGTGGATTGTAATTATATTAAGTACATTAATTTTGGTTGCAACTATTGTATTTGGAGGACCGAGACTAGGCACTAGCTTTATTTCAGCAGGTGACGATAAATTTTTAGCTATTACTTATACACCGAAGCCTGGTGAAACGGAGCAAGCAGTGTTGAATCATGCGAAAGATGTTGAAAAATATTTAAAACAGAAAAAGCATGTAAAAACAATTCAATACTCAGTTGGCGGTAGTAGTCCAGTAGATCCAACGGGTAGTACAAATAGTATGGCAATCATGGTTGAATATGATAATGACACGCCTAATTTTGATGTAGAAGCGGATAAGGTTATTAAACATGCAGATGGCTTTAAACATCCTGGAGAGTGGAAAAATCAAGATTTAGGAACAGGTGCAGGTAATAAATCTGTAGAGGTTACTGTAAAAGGTCCATCAATGGATGCCATAAAATCAACTGTAAAAGATATTGAACAGAAAATGAAACAGGTTAAAGGACTAGCCAATGTCAAATCTGATTTATCGCAAACATATGATCAGTATGAAATTAAAGTCGATCAAAATAAAGCGGCAGAAAATGGTATTTCTGCAAGTCAACTTGCAATGCACTTGAATGAAAACTTACCAGAAAAAACAGTTACGACTGTTAAAGAAAATGGTAAAACTGTTGATGTTAAAGTCAAACAAAATAAGCAAACAGACTGGTCAGAAGATAAGTTGAATAATATAACTTTGAAAAAGCCGACTGGTGGTACGATTAAATTGGGAGATATCGCTACGTTAGTTAAAACAACGACACCAAGTAAATTGACGCAAGAACAAGGAGATTATGCAACGACGGTATCTGCTAAAGTAACAAATAAAGATGTGGGTGGCACAACACGACAAGTGATGTCTAAAATAAATAATTTGGACAAACCGAATAATGTAAAGGTTAATATCGGTGGTGCATCAGATGATATTAACAATGCAATGACACAATTAGCCTTTGCAATGTTAGCTGCAATCATTATCGTATATTTAATCCTAGTTATTACATTTAAAGGTGGCCTAGCACCATTTACAATTTTATTCTCTTTACCATTTACAGTTATCGGTGTAATTATTGCACTATTAATCACAGGAGAAACAATATCAGTACCAAGTTTAATTGGTATGCTAATGTTAATTGGAATCGTAGTAACAAATGCCATTGTGTTAATAGACCGTGTTATTAATAATGAGCAACAGGGCATGGAGATGAAAGAAGCATTAATCGAAGCAGGCGGTACTAGAATTAGACCGATATTAATGACGGCGATTGCAACAATTGGTGCATTAGTTCCTTTGTTATTTGGTCAAGATAGCTCGATTCTTATTTCGAAAGGATTAGCTGCTACAGTTATTGGTGGTTTAATTTCATCAACTTTATTAACACTTGTAGTTGTACCAGTAATATATGAAATTCTCTTTACTTTGAAAAAACGATTCACTAAACGATAGATAATATAAAAGCCATAAAAGGCTGGGACATAAATCCCTAAAAAACAGCAGTAAGATAATTTTCAATTAGAAAATATCTTACTGCTGTTCTCTATTTATACAATACTTCGTATTGAATGGCTTCGCTTTCCTAGGGTGCCGTCTCAGCCTCGGTCTTCGACTGGCACTGCTCCCTCAGGAGTCTCGCCATTAATACTACGTATTAACATGTAATTTTACTTTTAAATACTTAAAAAAATAAGAGACTTTGCCCAACTTGCACATAAATGTAAAATTCAATAAAATGAATTTTCTGTGTTGGGTCCCTTCGTATAATTTAATAAATACCAATAAACTAAATTAACGAGGTGCCTTAAGTATAAAAATTATAACATGACCTAACTTACACTACCAATAGAAACTTCTGTTAGAATCCCTCAAAATGATATTTCGCGATATGTTAATGAAATTGTTGAAACGATACCTGATTGCGAATTCGATGAATTCAGACATCATCGTGGCGCAACATCCTATCATCCAAAAATGATGTTAAAAATCATCTTATATGCATATACTCAATCTGTATTTTCTGGTCGTAGAATAGAGAAATTACTTCATGACAGTATTCGAATGATGTGGTTAGCTCAAAATCAAACACCTTCTTATAAAACTATTAATCGTTTTAGAGTAAATCCTAATACTGATGCATTAATTGAATCTTTATTTATCCAGTTTCATAGACAATGTTTAAAGCAAAATCTTATTGATGATAATTCAATTTTTATTGATGGTACAAAAGTAGAAGCTAATGCCAATAGGTATACATTTGTGTGGAAGAAAAGTATTCAAAATCACGAATCGAAATTGAACGAAAATTCAAAAGCATTATATCGTGACTTAGTTGAAGAAAAAATAATACCAGAGATAAAAGAAGATGGAGATAGCGATTTAACAATAGAAGAAATAGATTTAATTGGTAGTCATTTAGATAAAGAAATCGAAGATTTAAATCATTCTATTGAGAACGAAGATTGTGCTCAAATTAGAAAACAGACTCGTAAGAAAAGAACTGAGATTAAGAAGTTCAAAAAGAAATTTGATGATTATTCTGAAAGAAAAAGTAAATATGAAGAACAAAAATCGATTCTTAAAGATAGAAATAGCTTTTCAAAAACTGATCATGATGCAACTTTTATGAGAATGAAGGAAGACCATATGAAAAATGGCAACTTAAGCCAGGATACAATTTACAAATAGCGACAAATTCTCAATTTGTTTTATCCTATGACCTATTTCAAAACCCAACAGATACTAGAACTTTAATTCCATTTTTAACAATGATTCAAAATACCTTCGGTTATTTACCGGAGTATATTGTAGCTGATGCATGTTATGATAGTGAGCAAAACTATATGGCTATTATAGATGATTTTAATAAAACGCCACTTATTACGTATGTCATGTTTATTAAAGATAAAACTAGAAAGTTTAAAAGTGACATTTTTAACACTCAAAATTGGAAATATGACGAACTTAATGATGAATTTATATGTCCTAATAACAAAAGAATAGGTTTTAAAAGATATGCATACCGTAATGATAGATATGGTTTTAAACGAGACTTCAAACTATATGAATGTGATGACTGTTCATCATGTTCTTTGAGACATCAATGCATGAAACCAAATTCGAAATCCAATAAGAAAATCATGAAGAATTATAATTGGGAATACTTTAAAGTCCAAATTAATCAAAAGCTTTCTGAATCAGAAACGAAAAAAATCTATAGGCAAAGAAAAATTGATGTAGAGCCTGTTTTTGGATTTATGAAGGCTATTTTGGGTTTCACTCGAATGTCAGTTCGAGGAATAAATAAAGTTAAACGAGAGCTAGGTTTTGTATTAATGGCACTTAATATAAGGAAAATAGCAGCTCAACGAGCTGTACATTATAAAATACATATCAAAAAAGCTGATTTCTATCAAATAATTAATAGAAATCAGCTTTTTTACATTGCCTAAGAACTTAATGTCCCAAGCTTTTATGGCTTTTTAAAATTTGAAATTTTAGATCTTATTTCACGTGCGATTTAATCGATGTGTTAATAAAACAATGCTGGCATTCAACATGTACGATAATAAAATAAGGTTGCAATTATGTTATTGCATGTTTTGTTTATTACTTAGAATAATACGATGGTTAGGATGAAATATATGACAAAGATAAATAATGACATTAAATTCAAGATGTTTACACCTTTTAGATCTTTTTTAAGCATTTTAAATCCTGTCACTTCGACATTGCCGACTAAGAGTAGTAAGACGATAAATACCCACCAATTCTCTTTTGGAAAACTCATCGTCGTTAATGCTAAGACGAATAATAACAACACACCCATAATAATTCTCAAAATGCGAGTAAATACAACTTCCATTTTAAAAATACTAATAAAACTAACAATTAGATAAAGTATTGCTAGTAAAATCAGATAAAATTGCATATGATAACTTCCTCTCCGTTTCAAAGGGTTCATGTAGTACAGCAGCGTAGAAAACATAAATAGCAGTGTTGGGATAGATATGCGTGTATGTTGTTAATGAAACACTAAATCATAACACGACAACATCTTGTGATTCTAGATGTAATTGAGCGAAAAATGAAGCAATTCATCAATATAACGTATTCAGAGCAATGCTAGTCAAATTTATGTAACAAAAAGCATTTATTGCTTGAATGATAGATTATTAATCTTGCATTTGAGCACGAACGTTTCTAATTTCATTTTCAATATCTTTAAGTTGACGAACAAGTGCGGAAGTATCTAAATTCAAAGATTCCCGTTTTTCTATGTCACCTTGAAGACGAACATAATCATATTTAAGTTCGGCTAGTTGGTTTTCTAAAGACATACTATAACACTCCTTTGAAATATAATTAAGTGCATTTAATGTAGATTATAGCATGAAACAGTAGACTTCTAAAATATCTGTGGAGTATGTTAAAGTTATAAATTATGAAGATTATTGAAAGAAGGGATAACAGTGACAGAACAATTTACTATGATTATTTTATTAATTGCGCTTGGTTACTTTTTGAAGCGCATTAATTTTATAAAAGCAACAGATAGTCAAGTCATTGCTACATTAGTTCTTAATGTCACACTCCCATCTTTAGTTATTGTGAATTTAAACAGTGCAGAATTAAAATTGTCATTCTCCATTTTACCAATTTTAACGATTATATATGGTATTGTGGCGAAAATGATTGCTGTCTGGTTTTTTAGAAAATATGATAATCACATGCGTGGATCAGTAGGTATGATGACTGGTGCTATGAATATTGGATTGTTTGCATATCCACTAATTGAAGTGATATGGCCTAAAACGGGACTTATTTATTTTGTTATGGCTGATATAGGTGGTGCCTTTGTGATGTTTGGAATTACTTACTTTGTAGGTAGCTACTTTAGTGAAGGTAGTGATCAATTCGATTTTAAATATTTAGGTAAGAAATTATTACAATCAGTGCCACTCGTTACATACATTGTAATGTTTATATTGAATATAAGTCACATCCATTTACCACATGTGGCAATCGATTTCTTTAGCATACTTTCCCATGCAAATATGCCGTTATCAATGATTTTGCTAGGTGTCATGTTGAATTTTACTCTGGAAAGAAAGTATATACCTGCTACTATTAAATATTTATGTTTGCATTATGGATTAGCATTAGTTGCGGGATTGTTAGTATATGTGTTGTTACCAGTATCAGATGATATGATTAAGACGACATTGTTGGTCACTTGGATGTTCCCGGTAGGTGTTGCAATTATTTCTTATGGTATTCAGTTTAAATATCGAACACTGCCATTTATAGGTATGACGACCAATTTGACAATCATTATTAGTATCATTATTTTGTACGTGTATCAGGCAGTGTTTGTCTAGTTTACACATTTGAAAATAAAATCCATTTTAGTATTCGTAGAAAATGAGAGCCCCCTTTACCACAATATGTAAATGTATATTGTGAAAAGGGGGCTTTTATTTATGACATAGTTGTTCAACTCATACATTCAAGTTGATAATGCAGTGCGTTATGCAGCTATCCACTTCATATGTATGGCGCATACTTGATATATGAATATCATCAAGATTTTAAAAGTATCGCTAATTTTAAAGTCTTAAAACGCATGATTAATGTCATGATGTGTTATTGCGTTTTGTTTTTAGAGCCACGTATTTCCTAGGACATATAGAGGAACATTCAACGTAAAATTCCCGAAAATTAATTTTAATCATTCTATAAGTGAATGGTTATTTTCAGAAGTGATTACATTTTTACGTTACATGAGTATTTAACTTTCTATTTCAAATTACCTAGAATTATAGCAGCTATCACGATAATAATAATACCTGCCCAAATACCCGTCATCTGACGACGATCTTTTCTTTCTCCTAAAATGAAAATACCGCCTAAGGTTGAAACGATAACAAGTAACTGTGATAATGAGAAACTTGTAGCTACACCAACTTTTGGTTGAGAATAGAACATGAACAAGTTACCAATTCCCCAAATCACACCTGGCAATAGATTAAGTGCTGTTGATTTAAGTGATGTTTTATGATTCATGGATAGGATAAAGCCACCAATTGCCATACCGACAGATTGGAAGAACAATGCATCAGTTCCACCAACACCAAAGATGTCACCAAGTACAACGAAACCTACATATCCAACTGTAGATACAATTAAAATACCCATTGCTTTTTTAAATTCAGGATTATCTGATTGACGTTCATTTTTAGCTTTAAGTGAAGTAAGTGCTACACCAGTAACTAATAATATCATGGCGATTAAACCAAAGATAATTTGAGTCATTGAAGACCATTCACCTAAAAAGATAACGCTGAATAATGTTGTACCAACTAATTGCATACCTGTAGAAACTGGCATAGTATTTGATACACCGATTAAACTAATAGATTTAAGCTGATTCGCTTGTCCAAACGCCCATAATGCACCAGAAATAAGACCGACAATAATTACAGTAGGATTATTGAATTTTGCGAAACCAGTAATAAGTAAACCTAATCCAACAATGAGTGCGCCTAGCGTCGTACCACGAATTTGGTTGTAAGGTCCACCGCCGACGAACACATTAATAAGAACGACACTTCCCCAGAATAAAGCAGGTAAAAGTGCGATTAAGAAATCAAGAAATTGCAAGACTACTCACTCTCCTATACTATTTATGCAAGTGCTCCCCTTAATTGACACTTGCATGTTATTGTAAAGCATTCTGCCCTAATAGTAAAAAACAACTACTTATAATTTTCAATATTTACAAAAAGTAGAAAAACCCACAATACATGCTAATGATGTACTGTAGGGTATTTGCTTGGTGTTTTATTCAGGGATTGTTTGATCTTTTACGTTACGTGATTCGAATTTGAATTTAATGTACTCATAGTTGATATGGAAACCTAGACCATTAAATCGTTCGATGAGTTTATTATTTTTATTACGAATTTTAAAATAAACTTTTCTAATATCAAAATTATCAAAAGCATATTGCAATGCATACGCAAGCAACTCGAAAGCGATACCTTTCAAACGGTAATCTACATGAGAACTGAAGTATTTAATCTCGGCGATTGACTGTTGTGAATCAATTTCAAGGTATAAATAACCTTTAAGTAAACCTTCGCTAACAAATAAAAACAAATGATGATGGTCGTCTAAACTATCAATGATATCTTGTGGTGACTGTGCCTGATATTTAAATGTAGTTGTGTGTAATTTGCTGAAAGCACGATAAAACCCTTTGTGATAAGGAATGATATTTGGTTGGTGCATATCTTCTTCTAATCTTGTACGGGCTTCTATGTAATAGTCAGTGAAGTTATAACTTGCTTGAATAACTTTCATTAATGGTTTGTATTGTTGAATGCCTTCTTCAAAAGAAAAGTTAAAGACGGCATCGTCAGGTTGGTTCGAAGTCATTGCTTTAAATAGCGTTTCAAACGTATCGACAGATAATACATAATTGTCAGCCACGAAAGGGCCTATGACTTTGAATTTATTTTTATCGTATGCAAAAGACAATATGATTGCTTTGATTGAATCGTTTTCTTTAATCGAAAATACACCAGGTGATTCAATCGCATCGGTTATTAATACATCTATTTCATTGTACTGTTGAGGAAGTTTATATAAGTATGATGCTGATTCATAATTCGAATGTTCAATGAACGATTTTATTTGTGTAATATCATATAACTGAACTATGCTCATGTCATTACCTCCGTACTTTTTGTTACTTTTATTATATAGTATTTCAACTGAAATGAAAGTTAATAGTGATATTAACATGTTACAATACATTTAACACATCATTTGCAATCATTGAATTTAAATCAAAGATTAGTGGAATAGATGAAGCACGTTCGAAATAAAAGAACGTATGAGAAAGGATAATTTATGAAATCTTTAATATTAGCTGAAAAACCATCAGTCGCAAGAGATATTGCTGATGCTTTACAAATAAATCAGAAGCGTAATGGTTACTTTGAAAATAACCAATATATTGTCACGTGGGCGTTAGGTCATCTAGTGACAAATGCGACACCTGAACAATACGATAAAAATTTAAAGGAATGGCGATTAGAAGACCTTCCAATTATACCTAAATATATGAAAACTGTTGTTATTGGTAAAACAAGCAAACAATTTAAAACAGTAAAAGCGTTAATTTTAGATAATAAAGTGAAAGATATTATTATTGCAACAGATGCTGGACGAGAAGGTGAACTAGTTGCAAGATTGATTTTGGATAAAGTTGGTAACAAAAAGCCAATCCGTCGATTATGGATTAGCTCAGTTACTAAAAAAGCTATTCAACAAGGTTTTAAAAATTTAAAAGACGGTCGTCAATATAACGATTTGTATTATGCAGCGTTAGCGAGAAGTGAGGCAGATTGGATTGTTGGGATTAATGCAACGCGTGCACTAACAACAAAGTATGATGCACAGCTATCCCTGGGACGTGTTCAGACACCAACGATTCAATTAGTAAATACACGACAACAAGAGATTAATCAGTTCAAACCACAACAATACTTTACATTATCATTAACGGTAAAAGGGTTTGATTTTCAGCTAGAATCAAATCAGCGATATACCAATAAAGAAACTTTAGAACAGATGGTTAATAATTTGAAAAATGTCGATGGTAAGATTAAATCTGTTGCTACTAAACATAAGAAGTCGTATCCGCAATCACTGTACAATTTAACAGATTTACAACAAGATATGTATAGACGTTATAAAATTGGACCTAAAGAAACATTGAATACACTTCAAAGCTTATATGAGAGACATAAAGTCGTAACCTATCCAAGAACAGATTCAAACTATTTAACAACTGATATGGTAGATACTATGAAAGAACGTATTCAGGCGACGATGGCAACAACATATAAAGACCAAGCACGCCCATTAATGTCTAAAACATTTTCATCAAAAATGTCGATATTTAATAATCAAAAAGTATCTGATCACCATGCAATTATTCCTACAGAAGTGAGACCTGTCATGTCAGACTTAAGTAATAGAGAATTAAAGTTATACGATATGATTGTCGAGCGTTTTTTAGAAGCTTTAATGCCTCCGCACGAGTATGACGCGATAACTGTAACTTTAGAGGTTGCAGGGCACACATTTGTTTTGAAAGAGAATGTAACAACTGTTTTAGGTTTTAAATCTATTAGACAAGGTGAATCTATTACAGAGATGCAACAGCCTTTTTCAGAAGGCGATGAAGTGAAGATTTCAAAAACAAATATTAGAGAACATGAAACAACACCTCCAGAATATTTTAATGAAGGTTCGTTATTAAAAGCGATGGAGAACCCTCAGAACTTTATTCAATTGAAGGATAAAAAATATGCGCAAACTTTAAAACAAACAGGTGGTATCGGCACAGTTGCAACAAGGGCCGACATTATCGATAAATTATTTAATATGAATGCCATTGAATCAAGAGACGGTAAAATTAAAGTAACGTCAAAAGGTAAACAAATATTAGAATTAGCACCAGAAGAATTAACGTCGCCACTTTTAACTGCACAATGGGAAGAAAAATTACTTTTAATTGAACGTGGTAAATATCAGGCGAAAACATTCATTAATGAAATGAAAGATTTTACGAAAGATGTTGTAAATGGGATTAAAAATAGTGATCGTAAATATAAACACGATAATTTAACAACCACAGAATGCCCAACGTGTGGTAAATTCATGATTAAAGTTAAAACTAAAAATGGTCAGATGCTTGTGTGCCAAGATCCATCTTGTAAGACGAAAAAGAATGTACAGCGCAAAACAAATGCAAGATGTCCAAACTGTAAAAAGAAATTAACGTTGTTTGGTAAAGGGAAAGAAGCGGTATATCGTTGTGTTTGTGGACATTCTGAAACGCAAGCACATATGGATCAGCGTATGAAGTCTAAATCCTCTGGTAAAGTATCTCGTAAAGAAATGAAAAAGTATATGAATAAAAATGAAGGTTTAGACAATAATCCGTTTAAAGATGCATTAAAGAACTTGAATTTATAGATAAAATCGAACAAAGTTGAATCAGAAAAACGAAAAGTTCGCTTTTGGTATTGTTTTTTATTAAGAATGATATTAAACTATTAAGGTATTTTAAAAAAAGGAGCATCCATTCGTGAAAAACTATTTCCAGTTCGATAAATATGGAACAAACTTTAAAAGAGAAATCTTAGGCGGTATCACAACTTTCTTATCTATGGCCTATATTTTAGCAGTTAACCCGCAAGTTTTAAGTTTAGCAGGTGTTAAAGGCGTATCAGAAGATATGAAAATGGACCAAGGTGCCATTTTTGTAGCGACTGCATTAGCAGCATTTGTAGGCTCGCTATTCATGGGGCTAATAGCTAAATATCCAATTGCGTTAGCACCAGGTATGGGATTAAATGCATTCTTTGCATTTACTGTTGTGTTAACCATGGGTATTCCTTGGCAAGTTGGTTTAACAGGCGTTTTATTCTCAGGTATATTCTTTGCGATATTAACCGTCACAGGGTTTAGGGAAGTTATTATTAATGCAATTCCTTATCAAATGAAGATGGCTGTTTCAGCAGGTATAGGATTATTCATTACATTTGTAGGTTTACAAAGTTCGGGTATTATAGTTAAAAATGAATCTACATTAGTAACATTGGGACATTTAACTGATCCACCAGTACTTTTGGCGATATTCGGTATCGTTATTACAGTTATTTTATATGCAATTAAATTGCCGGGTTCTATCTTTATCGGTATGATCATCACAGCAATCGTTGGTATGTTCACTGGATTGATTCAAATGCCATCTGGTATTGTAGGTAAGATTCCAAGTATTGAACCAACGTTCGGTGCTGCATTTGAAGCGTTTAAAGACCCAAGTCAATTATTAACGATACAGTTCTTAATTGTTATTTTAACGTTCTTATTTATTGATTTCTTTGATACAGCTGGTACATTAGTAGCTGTTGCTACTCAAGCAGGTATTATGAAAGATAATAAATTACCAAGAGCTGGTAGAGCATTGTTCTCAGATTCTTTAGCTACGATTGTAGGATCAGTTTTTGGAACAACTACAACAACTTCTTATATCGAATCAACTTCAGGTGTTGCTGTAGGTGCTAGAACAGGATTTGCTAGTATCGTAACAGGTTGTTGTTTCCTATTAGCGCTGTTCTTTAGTCCGTTAATCGCTGTTGTAACAAGTGCAGTTACGACACCAGCTTTAGTGGTGGTAGGTGTATTAATGGCTGCAAACTTTGCTGAGATAAACTGGAAAAGTTTTGAAGTTGCAGTGCCAGCATTCATTACAATCATTATGATGCCTTTATCATACTCAATTGCAACTGGTATTGCGTGTGGATTTATTTTCTATCCAATTACAATGCTTATCTCTAAAAAACATAAAGAAGTACATCCGATAATGTATGTATTAATGGTACTATTCATTCTGTACTTCATATTTGTTCATGGTTAAATCCAGACACAAAAAACGACTGCCAATGATTGGTAGTCGTTTTTTCTTTGAAGTAAGGATAAAATAAGAAGCGAAATAACATAAAGCAATATTTTGAATGTCTTTAAATATCCGATATAAATATACTTCTTTTAAAATTGTTGGACGTGTTTCTTCTATATTATATACCTAATTAAAAAGGTTTTAAGAATTATTCTCTATGTCCATCTTTGTATTGTGTGTAAATGACACGAGCATTTTTATTAGGTATATAGGTTGGCGCTGATAATACAACTAGGACAAATAGAATCATTAGGAAAAATAAAATCCAATGAATCAAAATTCCTAAGAAGGGGATAATAGCTAAAAAACTACCTACTATACCAAATATTGGAATAATCGCTATAGGTCTAATCGCATTTTGTCTATTCACTAATAATATAATAGTAAGAATTAGATAAAGTAATGCATTAAAGAGTAAAGGCTGCCATCCAAAACTTAAAATAAACGTTGCACCTAAAAAAGGAATGCCATAGAAAAACTCACAAAGTATTAAAAAGATACCTATAAGTGCTAAAGATAATTTTGGTCCATTTTTCATATTCATTCACCACCGTTCTTATGACTAATTATATAGAATAATTTTCAATGATAATAATAAAATGATTCAAGGTACGAATTTACAATAAAGAAGGAAATAAAAAATATCTCGAAAATAGTTGAACTGACTAAGTATATAAAGTAAAATATAAAAGTATGTGTTAGACAGATAGAAAAATTATGTGAAAAGCCTTGATTTATCGATGTTTTTCGTGTAATATAACTAACGTTGGACTTTAAGAAAAGCGATGAAGCGAAAGGTTACTGACACACCCGGCCGCTTTGCCATGGCGCTGTGTAAGATAGTTTTCGTGGAGAAGTCTATCACTAAATGTAGACGAATAAGGAGGGAAAATTATGGCAAAACAAAAAATCAGAATCAGATTAAAAGCTTATGATCACCGCGTGATTGATCAATCAGCAGAGAAGATTGTAGAAACAGCGAAACGTTCTGGTGCAGATGTTTCTGGACCAATTCCGTTACCAACTGAGAAATCAGTTTACACAATCATCCGTGCCGTGCATAAGTATAAAGATTCACGTGAACAATTCGAACAACGTACACACAAACGTTTAATCGATATTGTAAACCCAACACCAAAAACAGTTGACGCTTTAATGGGCTTAAACTTACCATCTGGTGTAGACATCGAAATCAAATTATAATAGACAATTTTAGGAGGTGGACTTTCGATGACCAAAGGAATCTTAGGAAGAAAAATTGGGATGACACAAGTATTCGGAGAAAACGGTGAATTAATCCCTGTAACAGTAGTAGAAGCTAAAGAAAATGTTGTATTACAAAAGAAAACTGTAGAAGTTGATGGATACAACGCAATCCAAGTTGGATTTGAAGACAAAAAAGCATACAAAAAAGATGCAAAATCTAATAAATATGCTAATAAACCAGCTGAAGGTCACGCTAAAAAAGCTGACGCAGCACCTAAGCGCTTCATTCGTGAATTCCGCAATGTAGACGTGGATGCTTACGAAGTAGGTCAAGAAGTCTCAGTAGATACTTTTGTAGCTGGCGACGTTATTGACGTAACAGGCGTATCAAAAGGTAAAGGTTTCCAAGGTGCAATTAAACGCCACGGACAATCTCGTGGACCAATGTCACACGGTTCTCATTTCCACAGAGCACCAGGTTCTGTAGGTATGGCTTCAGATGCTTCTAGAGTATTTAAAGGCCAAAAAATGCCAGGACGTATGGGTGGAAACACTGTAACTGTTCAAAACTTAGAAGTAGTTCAAGTTGACACAGAAAACAAAGTTATCTTAGTAAAAGGTAACGTACCTGGACCTAAAAAAGGTTTAGTAGAAATCAGAACTTCAATTAAAAAAGGTAATAAATAATAAGAAGTGAAAGGAGGAAATGCATAATGGCTAATTATGATGTTTTAAAATTAGACGGAACTAAATCAGGTTCAATCGAATTAAGCGATGCAGTATTCGGTATTGAGCCAAATAATAGCGTTTTATTCGAAGCTATTAATTTACAACGTGCTTCATTACGTCAAGGTACGCATGCTGTTAAGAATCGTTCAGCAGTAAGCGGTGGCGGACGTAAACCATGGAAGCAAAAAGGAACAGGTCGTGCTCGTCAAGGTACAATCCGTGCTCCACAATGGCGTGGCGGTGGTATCGTATTCGGACCAACTCCAAGAAGTTATGCATACAAAATGCCTAAGAAAATGCGTCGTTTAGCTTTACGCTCAGCATTATCTTTCAAAGCTCAAGAGAATGGCTTAACTGTAGTTGACGCATTCAACTTCGAAGCTCCAAAAACTAAAGAATTCAAAAATGTATTATCTACATTAGAACAACCTAAAAAAGTATTAGTAGTTACTGAAAACGAAGATGTAAATGTTGAATTATCAGCACGCAACATCCCTGGCGTTCAAGTGACAACTGCTCAAGGTTTAAATGTTTTAGATATCACTAATGCTGACAGCTTAGTAATTACTGAAGCTGCTGCTAAAAAAGTTGAGGAGGTGCTCGGATAATGGAAGCAAGAGATATTCTTAAGCGCCCCGTAATCACTGAGAAATCTTCTGAAGCAATGGCTGAAGACAAATACACTTTCGACGTTGATACTCGTGTTAACAAAACACAAGTAAAAATGGCAGTTGAAGAAATCTTCAACGTAAAAGTTGCAAGTGTTAATATCATGAATTACAAACCTAAGAAAAAACGTATGGGCCGTTACCAAGGCTATACAAACAAAAGAAGAAAAGCGATTGTAACTCTTAAAGAAGGATCAATCGACTTATTTAACTAATAAAACAATTACCATTAAGGAGGTAAGCGACAATGGCTATTAAAAAGTATAAGCCAATAACAAATGGTCGTCGTAATATGACTTCGTTAGATTTCGCAGAAATCACGAAAACTACACCTGAAAAGTCATTATTAAAACCGCTACCGAAAAAAGCGGGACGTAACAACCAAGGTAAATTGACTGTAAGACACCATGGTGGTGGACACAAACGTCAATACCGTGTTATCGATTTCAAACGTAACAAAGATGGTATCAATGCAAAAGTTGATTCTATTCAATATGATCCAAACCGCTCAGCAAACATCGCTTTAGTTGTATATGCAGACGGTGAAAAACGATATATCATTGCTCCTAAAGGATTAGAAGTAGGTCAAATCGTTGAAAGTGGTGCTGAAGCTGACATCAAAGTTGGTAACGCATTACCATTACAAAACATTCCAGTTGGTACAGTAGTACACAACATCGAGCTTAAACCTGGTAAAGGTGGACAAATCGCTCGTTCAGCTGGTGCAAGTGCTCAAGTACTTGGTAAAGAAGGTAAATACGTATTAATCAGATTAAGATCTGGTGAAGTTCGTATGATCTTATCTACTTGCCGTGCTACAATCGGTCAAGTTGGTAACCTACAACACGAATTAGTTAACGTTGGTAAAGCCGGACGTTCAAGATGGAAAGGTATCCGTCCAACAGTTCGTGGTTCTGTAATGAACCCTAACGATCACCCACACGGTGGTGGTGAAGGTCGTGCTCCTATCGGTAGACCATCTCCAATGTCACCATGGGGTAAACCTACGCTTGGTAAGAAAACTCGTCGTGGTAAAAAATCATCAGACAAACTTATCGTTCGTGGACGTAAGAAAAAATAATATAATCAACTTATTTGGGTGTGCGGCTTAAAGCTGCACGCACATAATAAGAAGGGAGGCGCCCAAATGGCTCGTAGTATTAAAAAAGGACCTTTCGTCGATGAGCATTTAATGAAAAAAGTTGAAGCTCAAGAAGGAAGCGAAAAGAAACAAGTAATCAAAACATGGTCACGTCGTTCTACAATTTTCCCTAATTTCATCGGACATACTTTTGCAGTATACGACGGACGTAAACACGTACCTGTATATGTAACTGAAGATATGGTAGGTCATAAATTAGGTGAGTTTGCTCCTACTCGTACATTCAAAGGACACGTTGCAGACGACAAGAAAACAAGAAGATAATATCTATTAAGTAGAGGAGGACATCCTAATGGAAGCAAAAGCGGTTGCTAGAACAATAAGAATCGCACCTCGTAAAGTAAGACTAGTTCTTGACTTAATCAGAGGTAAAAATGCTGCTGAAGCTATTGCAATTTTAAAATTAACAAACAAAGCTTCATCACCAGTAATTGAAAAAGTATTAATGTCCGCTTTAGCTAATGCTGAACATAACTATGACATGAACACAGATGAATTAGTAGTTAAAGAAGCATATGCTAACGAAGGACCAACATTAAAACGTTTCCGTCCACGTGCGCAAGGTCGTGCAAGTGCGATTAACAAACGTACAAGCCACATTACAATCGTCGTAAGTGACGGTAAAGAAGAAGCTAAAGAAGCTTAATTAACTTTTAAGGAGGGAATACTGTGGGTCAAAAAATTAATCCAATCGGACTTCGTGTTGGTATTATCCGTGATTGGGAAGCTAAATGGTATGCTGAAAAAGACTTCGCTTCACTTTTACACGAAGATTTAAAAATCCGTAAATTTATTGATAATGAATTAAAAGAAGCATCAGTTTCTCACGTAGAGATTGAACGTGCTGCAAACCGTATCAACATTGCAATTCATACTGGTAAACCTGGTATGGTAATTGGTAAAGGCGGTTCAGAAATCGAAAAATTACGCAACAAATTAAATGCGTTAACTGATAAAAAAGTACACATCAACGTAATTGAAATCAAAAAAGTTGATCTTGACGCTCGTTTAGTAGCTGAAAACATCGCACGTCAATTAGAAAACCGTGCTTCATTCCGTCGTGTACAAAAACAAGCAATCACTAGAGCTATGAAACTTGGTGCTAAAGGTATCAAAACTCAAGTATCTGGTCGTTTAGGCGGAGCTGACATCGCTCGTGCTGAACAATATTCAGAAGGAACTGTTCCACTTCATACGTTACGTGCTGACATCGATTATGCACACGCTGAAGCTGACACTACTTACGGTAAATTAGGCGTTAAAGTATGGATCTATCGTGGAGAAGTTCTTCCTACTAAGAACACTAGTGGAGGAGGAAAATAATAATGTTACTACCAAAACGTGTAAAATATCGTCGTCAACATCGTCCTAAAACAACTGGTCGTTCTAAAGGCGGTAACTACGTAACATTTGGTGAGTTTGGTTTACAAGCTACAACAACGTCTTGGATCACATCTCGTCAAATCGAATCTGCTCGTATAGCAATGACACGTTACATGAAACGTGGCGGGAAAGTTTGGATTAAAATCTTCCCACATACACCATATACTAAAAAACCTTTAGAAGTACGTATGGGTGCTGGTAAAGGTGCGGTTGAAGGCTGGATCGCAGTTGTTAAACCAGGTAGAATTTTATTCGAAGTTGCTGGCGTTTCTGAAGAAGTTGCGCGTGAAGCACTACGTTTAGCAAGTCACAAACTTCCAGTAAAAACTAAGTTTGTAAAACGTGAGGAATTGGGTGGTGAAACAAATGAAAGCTAAGGAAATTAGAGACTTAACCACTTCAGAAATCGAAGAACAAATCAAATCTTCAAAAGAAGAGCTTTTTAACCTACGCTTTCAGTTAGCTACAGGTCAATTAGAAGAAACTGCACGTATTCGTACAGTAAGAAAAACGATTGCACGTCTAAAAACTGTTGCTCGTGAAAGAGAAATTGAACAAAGTAAGGCTAATCAATAATTAAGTAAGAGGAGGTTACAAAAGTGAGCGAAAGAAACGATCGTAAAGTTTATGTAGGTAAAGTTGTTTCAGACAAAATGGACAAGACTATTACAGTACTTGTTGAAACTTACAAAACACACAAATTATACGGTAAACGAGTAAAATACTCTAAAAAATACAAAACTCATGATGAAAACAATTCAGCTAAATTAGGAGACATTGTTAAAATTCAAGAAACTCGTCCTTTATCAGCAACAAAACGTTTTCGTTTAGTAGAGATTGTTGAAGAGTCAGTAATTATTTAATACAAGTTTAGAGATAAGGGAGGTTTAACTAATGATCCAACAAGAAACACGCTTGAAAGTAGCAGACAACTCTGGTGCTCGTGAAGTTCTTACAATCAAAGTATTAGGTGGATCTGGTCGTAAAACAGCAAACATCGGCGATGTTATCGTATGTACTGTTAAAAATGCAACACCAGGTGGCGTTGTTAAAAAAGGTGACGTTGTCAAAGCTGTAATCGTACGTACTAAGTCAGGTGTTCGTCGTAATGACGGTTCATACATCAAATTTGATGAAAATGCATGTGTTATCATCCGTGATGACAAAGGCCCACGTGGTACTCGTATCTTCGGACCTGTTGCTCGTGAATTACGTGAAGGTAACTTCATGAAAATCGTATCATTAGCACCAGAAGTACTTTAATTAATAACAACCAATACAAATAAGGAGGTGCCCACATGCATATCAAAAAAGGTGACAACGTTAAAGTTATCGCAGGTAAAGACAAAGGTAAAGAAGGTAAAGTAATTGCTACTCTACCTAAAAAAGACCGTGTCGTTGTGGAAGGTGTTAACATTATGAAAAAACACCAAAAACCAACTCAATTAAATCCTGAAGGTGGAATCTTAGAAACAGAGGCAGCAATCCATGTTTCTAATGTACAATTATTGGACCCTAAAACAAACGAACCAACTCGTGTAGGTTACAAATTTGTTGATGGTAAAAAAGTTCGTATCGCTAAAAAATCTGGCGAAGAAATTAAATCTAATAATTAATAACAAGTTGAAAGGAGGATCCCACTTTGAACCGTTTAAAAGAAAAGTTTAACACTGAAGTTACTGAAAACTTAATGAAAAAATTCAATTATAGTTCAGTAATGGAAGTACCAAAAATAGATAAAATCGTTGTGAACATGGGTGTAGGTGACGCAGTACAAAATTCTAAAGTATTAGACAATGCTGTTGAAGAATTAGAATTGATCACTGGTCAAAAACCATTAGTAACTAAAGCTAAAAAATCAATCGCGACTTTCCGTTTACGTGAAGGTATGCCAATCGGTGCGAAAGTAACACTTCGCGGTGAAAGAATGTATGAATTCTTAGACAAATTAATTTCAGTATCATTACCACGTGTACGTGACTTCCAAGGTGTTTCTAAAAAAGCATTTGACGGACGCGGTAACTACACTTTAGGTGTTAAAGAACAATTAATTTTCCCAGAAATCGACTATGATAAAGTAAGTAAAGTTAGAGGAATGGATATTGTTATCGTAACGACTGCTAACACTGATGAAGAAGCTCGTGAATTGTTAGCTAACTTCGGTATGCCATTCCGTAAATAATTATTTAAAGGAGGCTAATTAAGTGGCTAAAACTTCAATGGTTGCTAAGCAACAAAAAAAACAAAAATATGCAGTTCGTGAATACACTCGTTGTGAACGTTGTGGCCGTCCACATTCTGTATATCGTAAATTTAAATTATGCCGTATTTGTTTCCGTGAATTAGCTTACAAAGGCCAAATCCCTGGCGTTCGTAAAGCTAGCTGGTAATAAAAAAGAGTCTGAAAGGAGGCAACAATCAATGACAATGACAGATCCAATCGCAGATATGCTTACTCGTGTAAGAAACGCAAACATGGTGCGTCACGAGAAGTTAGAATTACCTGCATCAAATATTAAAAAAGAAATTGCTGAAATCTTAAAGAGTGAAGGTTTCATTAAAAATGTTGAATACGTAGAAGATGATAAACAAGGTGTACTTCGTTTATTCTTAAAATATGGTCAAAACGATGAGCGTGTTATCACAGGATTAAAACGTATTTCAAAACCAGGTTTACGTGTTTATGCAAAAGCTAGCGAAATGCCTAAAGTATTAAATGGTTTAGGTATTGCATTAGTATCAACTTCTGAAGGTGTAATCACTGACAAAGAAGCAAGAAAACGTAATGTTGGTGGAGAAATTATCGCATACGTTTGGTAATAAAAAATAAGGAGGTGCCATAACATGAGTCGTGTTGGTAAGAAAATTATTGACATCCCTAGTGACGTAACAGTAACTTTTGATGGAAATCATGTAACTGTTAAAGGTCCTAAAGGTGAATTATCAAGAACTTTAAATGAAAGAATGACATTCAAACAAGAAGAAAACACAATTGAAGTTGTAAGACCATCTGATTCTAAAGAAGATAGAACAAACCATGGTACAACTCGTGCTTTATTAAACAATATGGTACAAGGTGTTTCTCAAGGATACGTAAAAGTACTTGAACTTGTTGGTGTAGGTTACCGTGCTCAAATGCAAGGTAAAGACTTAATCCTTAACGTTGGTTATTCTCACCCAGTAGAAATTAAAGCTGAAGAAAACATTACTTTCTCAGTTGAGAAAAACACAGTCGTTAAAGTTGAAGGTATTTCAAAAGAACAAGTTGGAGCATTAGCATCTAACATCCGTTCAGTAAGACCTCCAGAGCCTTACAAAGGTAAAGGTATTCGTTACCAAGGTGAATACGTTCGCCGTAAAGAAGGTAAAACTGGTAAATAATAGATAAACTCTAAAGAAAGGAGTATTGAAATGATCAGTAAAATTGATAAAAATAAAGTGCGTTTAAAAAGACATGCTCGTGTTCGTACTAACTTATCAGGTACAGCTGAAAAGCCACGTTTAAACGTATATCGTTCAAACAAGCATATCTACGCTCAAATTATTGATGATAATAAAGGCGTAACATTAGCTCAAGCTTCTTCAAAAGACAGCGACATTGCTACTACAGCAACTAAAGTTGAATTAGCAACTAAAGTCGGTGAAGCAATTGCTAAAAAAGCTGCTGACAAAGGCATTAAAGAAATCGTATTTGACCGTGGAGGATATTTATATCACGGACGTGTTAAAGCATTAGCTGAAGCAGCAAGAGAAAGCGGATTAGAATTTTAATTTAAAGGAGGGACAAATACATGGCTCGTAGAGAAGAAGAGACGAAAGAATTTGAAGAACGCGTTGTTACAATCAACCGTGTAGCAAAAGTTGTAAAAGGTGGTCGTCGTTTCCGTTTCACTGCATTAGTTGTAGTTGGAGACAAAAATGGTCGTGTAGGTTTCGGTACTGGTAAAGCTCAAGAGGTACCAGAAGCAATCAAAAAAGCTGTTGAAGCAGCTAAAAAAGATTTAGTAGTTGTTCCACGTGTTGAAGGTACAACTCCACACACAATTACTGGCCGTTACGGTTCAGGAAGCGTATTTATGAAACCGGCTGCACCTGGTACAGGAGTTATCGCTGGTGGTCCTGTTCGTGCCGTACTTGAATTAGCAGGTATCACTGATATCTTAAGTAAATCATTAGGATCAAACACACCAATCAACATGGTTCGTGCTACAATCGATGGTTTACAAAACCTTAAAAATGCTGAAGATGTTGCGAAATTACGTGGCAAAACAGTAGAAGAATTATACAATTAAGGAGGGAAAACTAGTTATGGCTAAATTACAAATTACCCTCACTCGTAGTGTTATTGGTCGTCCTGAAACACAACGTAAAACTGTTGAAGCTTTAGGTCTTAAAAAGACTAACAGTTCAGTAGTTGTTGAAGATAACCCTGCTATTCGTGGGCAAATCAACAAAGTTAAGCACTTAGTAACAGTAGAAGAAAAATAATCAAGGAGGTGCCGAAATGAAATTACATGAGTTAAAACCGGCAGAAGGTTCACGTAAAGAACGCAATCGTGTTGGACGTGGTGTTGCGACAGGTAATGGTAAAACAAGTGGTCGCGGACACAAAGGTCAAAAAGCTCGTTCAGGCGGTGGTGTAAGACCAGGATTTGAAGGTGGTCAATTACCATTATTCCGTCGTTTACCAAAACGTGGTTTTACTAACATAAATCGTAAAGAATATGCTATTGTTAACTTAGACCAACTTAATAAATTTGAAGATGGTACTGAAGTAACTCCAGCTTTATTAGTAGAATCTGGTGTTGTTAAGAATGAAAAATCTGGTATCAAAATACTAGGTAATGGTTCACTTGATAAGAAATTGACAGTGAAAGCTCATAAATTCTCAGCTTCAGCAGCAGAAGCTATTGATGCTAAAGGTGGAGCACACGAGGTGATCTAATGATTCAAACCCTTGTGAACTTCTTTAGAACAAAAGAGGTTCGTAACAAGATTTTCTTCACACTAGCAATGTTAGTAATTTTTAAAATAGGGACTTATATACCAGCTCCAGGAGTAAATCCTGCAGCTTTTGATAATCCCCAAGGTTCTCAAGGTGCCACTGAGTTATTAAATACTTTTGGTGGCGGAGCCTTGAAACGATTTTCTATTTTTGCAATGGGTATTGTACCCTACATCACTGCATCAATCGTAATGCAATTATTACAAATGGATATTGTCCCTAAATTCTCAGAATGGGCAAAACAAGGTGAAGTAGGTAGAAGAAAGTTAAATAACGTTACTCGTTATTTAGCAATTTCTTTAGCATTTATCCAATCTATAGGTATGGCATTCCAATTTAATAATTATCTCAAAGGTGCGCTGATTATCAATCAGTCAATTATGAGTTATTTATTAATAGCACTAGTTTTGACAGCAGGAACTGCTTTCTTAATATGGCTTGGTGATCAAATCACTCAGTTCGGTGTTGGTAATGGTATTTCTATTATCATATTTGCGGGTATTTTATCAACGTTGCCAGCCAGTCTAATTCAATTTGGACAAACTGCGTTCGTTGGGCAAGAAGATACATCATTAGCATGGTTGAAAGTATTAGGACTTTTAGTGTCACTGATACTATTAACAGTAGGTGCTATTTATGTACTTGAAGCCGTTCGTAAAATTCCGATTCAATATGCTAAGAAACAAACTGCTCAAAGATTAGGTTCACAGGCAACTTATCTACCTTTAAAAGTGAACTCAGCCGGTGTTATTCCTGTAATCTTTGCAATGGCGTTCTTCTTACTGCCTAGAACATTAACGTTGTTCTATCCAGATAAAGAATGGGCACAAAACATTGCGAATGCTGCAAATCCTTCAAGTAATGTTGGTATGGTTGTATATATTGTACTAATTATACTATTCACATACTTCTATGCATTTGTACAAGTTAATCCGGAAAAAATGGCTGATAACCTTAAGAAACAAGGTAGCTATGTTCCAGGTATTAGACCTGGTGAACAAACCAAAAAATATATTACTAAAGTTTTATATCGTTTAACTTTTGTAGGTTCTATCTTCTTAGCCGTTATTTCAATTCTACCGATATTAGCAACTAAGTTTATGGGATTACCACAATCAATTCAGATTGGTGGTACAAGTTTACTTATCGTTATTGGTGTAGCGATTGAAACAATGAAATCTTTAGAAGCACAAGTATCTCAAAAAGAATATAAAGGCTTTGGTGGTAGATAATTTTAGGAGGGCACTTATGAATATCATTTTGATGGGTTTACCTGGCGCAGGTAAAGGAACTCAAGCAAGTGAAATTGTCAAGAAATTCCCAATACCCCACATTTCAACTGGTGACATGTTCAGAAAAGCTATAAAAGAAGAAACTGAATTAGGTAAAGAAGCTAAGTCTTATATGGACCGTGGCGAATTAGTTCCTGATGAAGTGACTGTAGGTATCGTTAAGGAAAGAATTTCTGAAGACGATGCAAAAAAAGGCTTTTTATTAGATGGCTTCCCAAGAACAATCGAGCAAGCTGAGGCATTAAATAATATTATGTCTGAGCTTGACAGAAACATTGATGCTGTCATCAATATCGAAGTTCCGGAAGAAGAATTAATGAACCGTCTTACAGGTCGTCGAATCTGTGAGTCATGTGGTACAACGTATCATCTTGTATTTAATCCTCCGAAGGTCGAAGGTATTTGTGATATCGATGGTGGTAAATTGTATCAACGAGAAGATGATAATCCTGAAACGGTAGCTAATCGTTTGAGTGTTAATATTAAACAATCTAAGCCTATTTTAGATTTCTATGATCAAAAAGGTGTATTGAAAAATATTGATGGTTCAAAAGATATTAGCGACGTTACCAAAGATGTCATTGATATTTTAGATCATTTGTAATAGATCAACTTTTAGCGGTCTATTTTAAGTGAGGCATGATTTAATCATATTAGATAGATGAGAGTGGCAATTAACGATAATTAATTCCCGTAATTTTTGTTTAACTTATAAAATTAATCACTGATAGATTCGTAACAATAAAGTTGTCTATTGACGATTACCTTACTATTGCAAAAAGGGGGAAGTTAATCAATGGCTAAACAAGATGTAATTGAATTAGAAGGTACTGTATTAGATACTTTACCGAACGCAATGTTTAAAGTAGAATTAGAAAATGGTCATGAGATTTTAGCTCACGTAAGTGGTAAAATCAGAATGAATTACATTCGTATTCTACCTGGCGACAAAGTAACTGTTGAGATGTCTCCGTACGATTTAACACGCGGAAGAATTACTTATCGTTATAAATAATCGTCACTCCATAATATAGGGAGGTATAAAAATGAAAGTAAGACCATCAGTAAAACCTATTTGCGAAAAATGTAAAGTCATTAAACGTAAAGGTAAAGTAATGGTAATTTGTGAAAATCCAAAACACAAACAAAGACAAGGTTAATAAAAGAGAGGTGTAAATTAATATGGCACGTATTGCAGGAGTAGATATTCCACGTGAAAAACGCGTAGTTATCTCATTAACTTATATATACGGTATCGGTACGTCAACTGCTCAAAAAATTCTTGAAGAAGCTAACGTATCAGCTGATACTCGTGTGAAAGATTTAACTGATGACGAATTAGGTCGCATCCGTGAAGTTGTAGACGGTTATAAAGTCGAAGGTGACTTACGTCGTGAAACTAACTTAAATATCAAACGTTTAATGGAAATTTCATCATACCGTGGTATCCGTCACCGTCGTGGTTTACCAGTTCGTGGTCAAAAAACGAAAAACAACGCGCGTACTCGTAAAGGACCAGTTAAAACGGTAGCTAACAAGAAAAAATAATAGGTAAAGGAGGCAAATTTTAAATGGCACGTAAACAAGTATCTCGTAAACGTAGAGTGAAAAAGAATATTGAAAATGGTGTAGCACACATCCGTTCAACATTCAACAACACTATTGTAACTATCACTGATGAGTTCGGTAATGCTTTATCATGGTCATCAGCTGGTGCATTAGGATTCAAAGGATCTAAAAAATCAACACCATTTGCAGCACAAATGGCTTCTGAAACTGCATCTAAATCAGCTATGGAGCATGGTTTAAAAACAGTTGAAGTAACAGTTAAAGGACCTGGTCCAGGTCGTGAATCAGCTATTCGTGCATTACAATCTGCAGGTTTAGAAGTAACTGCGATCAGAGACGTTACTCCAGTACCTCATAACGGTTGTCGTCCACCAAAACGTCGTCGTGTATAATTTATGATGGTATTGTTACAGGTCACTGAGCAAACATTTTAAATTAAGTCGACGTATATAAGGAGGATATTTAAATGATAGAAATCGAAAAACCTAGAATTGAGACAATTGAAATTAGTGAAGATGCTAAATTCGGTAAGTTCGTTGTTGAACCACTAGAACGTGGCTACGGTACTACACTAGGAAACTCCTTACGTCGTATCCTACTATCTTCATTACCAGGTGCAGCCGTTAAGTATATTGAAATTGAGGGAGTTTTACATGAATTCTCAGCAGTAGACAATGTAGTTGAAGATGTTTCTACAATTATTATGAACATTAAACAATTAGCATTGAAAATTTACTCTGAAGAAGATAAAACTTTAGAAATTGATGTACGTGATGAAGGCGAAGTAACAGCAAGCGACATTACACATGATAGTGATGTTGAAATTTTAAACCCAGAGCTTAAAATTGCAACAGTATCTAAAGGTGGTCACTTAAAAATTCGTCTAGTTGCTAACAAGGGTAGAGGTTACGCATTAGCAGAACAAAATAATACTAGTGATTTACCAATTGGTGTAATCCCTGTTGATTCATTGTATTCACCTGTTGAACGTGTGAACTATACTGTTGAAAATACACGTGTAGGTCAAAGCAGTGATTTTGATAAATTAACATTGGATGTTTGGACTAATGGTTCAATCACACCACAAGAATCAGTTTCATTAGCAGCAAAAATAATGACTGAACACTTGAATATCTTCGTTGGTCTTACTGATGAAGCGCAAAACGCTGAAATCATGATTGAAAAAGAAGAAGATCAAAAAGAAAAAGTATTAGAAATGTCTATTGAAGAATTAGACTTATCTGTACGTTCATATAACTGCTTAAAACGCGCAGGAATCAATTCTGTTCAAGAGTTAGCTGACAAATCTGAAGCTGACATGATGAAAGTGCGTAATTTAGGTCGTAAATCTTTAGAAGAAGTTAAATACAAATTAGAAGATTTAGGATTAGGATTAAGAAAAGAAGATTGATAAAGGAGGTTAACTCATGGGTTACAGAAAATTAGGTCGTACTTCTGATCAACGTAAAGCTATGTTACGTGACTTAGCTACATCACTTATTATTAGTGAACGTATTGAAACTACAGAAGCTCGTGCAAAAGAAGTTCGCAGTGTTGTTGAGAAATTAATCACTTTAGGTAAAAAAGGAGATTTAGCTTCTCGTCGTAATGCAGCTAAAACTTTACGTAATGTTGAAATCTTAAACGAAGATGAAACTACACAAACTGCACTTCAAAAATTATTTGGTGAAATCGCAGAGCGTTACACAGAACGTCAAGGTGGTTACACTCGTATCCTTAAACAAGGCCCTCGTCGCGGTGACGGTGCTGAATCAGTAATTATCGAATTAGTATAAGAATTTATATAAATACACTAACTACTTTTATATAAAGCAAATGAGTGCAACGATAATGTTTGCCACATACAAATATTGTCTAGCTCAGAGTACCCCATCAACTAAATAAAGATTTAAAGCGTGAACTCAACAAACTTATGATGGGGTGCGCGCTTTTTTATTGAATAAGATATCGGACTTATGAACAGAAATGTTTTTAAGTCCGATTTCTTTATATTTACTTTTTTGAGTGCGAATCTAAAAATATGATGAAGCTAGTTTGATCAATTTCACTAGAACTGAATGAAGTGAAAGTATTATCGTTGAATCAAACGCGACCACCCCTATATTAGTAAATCATTTATTTTATTAACGTTTATACATAATTGTTAGAGAGGAATAAAAGTCCTTATCATTAGTTGTTAAACAACACTTTAAAGACTAGAAATGAGTCAGAAAATACTAGTAATATATAGAGAACCCAGTCAATGTCATATACAGCGATTTATAAATATTGTAAAATATGATAGATACACGAATCGTAAAGGAGAGAGACAAGTGGAGGATAAGAATTCAGTTATTGTATTTAAAAATGTTTCATTTCAATATCAAAGTGATGCATCCTTCACATTGAAAGATGTTTCTTTTAATATACCTAAAGGTCAGTGGACATCTATTGTTGGTCATAACGGTTCTGGAAAATCTACAATTGCCAAGTTAATGATTGGCATAGAGAAAGTTAAATCTGGAGAAATTTTTTATAATAATCAAGCTATAACTGATGATAATTTTGAAAAGTTAAGAAAAGACATAGGAATTGTATTTCAGAATCCGGATAATCAATTTGTTGGTTCAATTGTAAAATACGATGTGGCATTTGGACTCGAAAATCATGCGGTTCCACATGACGAAATGCATAGAAGAGTTAGCGAAGCACTTAAACAAGTTGATATGTTAGAACGTGCAGATTATGAACCTAATGCATTATCGGGGGGACAGAAGCAGCGTGTGGCTATAGCAAGTGTATTAGCACTTAACCCCTCTGTCATTATATTAGATGAGGCGACTTCTATGTTAGATCCTGATGCACGTCAAAATTTATTGGATTTAGTGAGAAAAGTTAAATCAGAACATAATATTACAATCATTTCTATTACGCATGATTTATCTGAGGCGATGGAAGCAGATCATGTTATCGTTATGAATAAAGGGACTGTCCATAAAGAAGGCACAGCGATTGAAATTTTCGACCATGCAGAAGAGTTAACAACAATAGGTCTAGATTTGCCATTCCCAATCAAAATAAATCAAATGCTGGGACACCAAACATCATTCTTAACTTATGAAGGGCTGGTGGATCAACTATGACTATACGCTTTGACAATGTAAGTTATACCTATCAAAAAGGGACACCATACCAGCATCAAGCTATTCATGATGTTAATACAGAATTTGAACAAGGTAAATATTACGCCATCGTTGGACAAACGGGTAGTGGTAAATCAACATTGATACAAAATATTAATGCACTGTTAAAGCCGACTACTGGGACAGTTACAGTTGATGACATTACTATTACACATAAGACCAAAGATAAATATATTAGACCTGTAAGAAAAAGAATTGGAATGGTATTTCAATTCCCCGAATCTCAATTATTTGAGGACACAGTAGAGCGTGAAATGATATTTGGACCTAAAAACTTTAAAATGAATTTAGATGAAGCCAAAAACTATGCCCATCGTCTGTTGATGGATTTAGGTTTTTCAAGAGATGTAATGTCACAATCACCATTTCAAATGTCAGGTGGACAAATGCGTAAAATAGCGATTGTATCGATATTGGCAATGAATCCTGATATTATCGTGGTTGATGAACCCACAGCAGGACTTGATCCACAAAGTAAACGACAAGTAATGCGATTACTAAAGTCACTACAAACAGATGAAAATAAGGCAATTATCCTAATTTCACATGATATGAATGAAGTCGCGCGTTATGCAGATGAAGTCATCGTTATGAAAGAAGGTAGTATAGTGTCGCAAACATCACCAAAAGAGCTCTTCAAAGATAAAGAAAAATTGGCGGATTGGCATATTGGTTTGCCAGAAATTGTTCAGTTACAATATGACTTTGAACAAAAATATCAAACAAAATTAAAAGATATTGCCTTAACTGAAGAAGCATTTGTAAGCTTGTATAAGGAGTGGCAACATGAAAAATAAATTGATTATAGGGCGATATTTACCAATTAATTCTTTTGTTCATCATCTTGATCCAAGAGCAAAGTTAATGTTTGTTTTTCTTTTTATTATATTAATATTTTTCTGTCATTCACCATTAACATATCTTTGGGTGTTTGCACTTATCTTATTCATTATGAGATTAGCAAAAATTCAATTATGGTTCCTAATCAAAGGTTTAACACCAATATTTTTCTTTTTAATCTTCACATTAATGATGCATATATTTTTAACTAAAGGTGGATATGTATTAGTTGAATGGCATGGCATCACGATTGAAACTAATGGTATTTTAGAAGGGCTATATATATCACTGCGTTTAATTGGGATTGTGATGATTGCAACAATTATGACACTATCTACAAGTCCAATTGATTTAACAGATGCGTTTGAAAGATTACTTGCACCACTAAAGATGTTTAAATTACCAGTTCATCAATTAAGTATGATAATGTCCATTGCGTTACGATTCATCCCGACGTTAATGGATGAGTTAGATAAAATTATTTTGGCGCAAAAGTCGCGTGGTTCTGAAATAAGTTCAGGGAACATTGCAACACGTATTAAATCATTTATTCCATTACTAGTGCCACTATTCATCTCAGCTTTCCAACGCGCCGAAGAATTAGCGGTCGCAATGGAAGTTAGGGGTTATGATGCCAATGTTAAGAGAACGAGCTACAGACAGCTTAAATGGCAATTGAGAGATACGTTATCTTTAATCATGATTATCCCAATTGCAATTATTTTATTCGTATTAAAATATTCAGGAGTGTAAATTCATGCGTATATTAGTAGAAATTGCGTATCAAGGAAATAATTTTCTAGGCTTTCAAATTCAACAGAATGGACGTACGGTACAGCAACAATTTGAAAAGCTATTACAACGCATGCATAAAAGACATGTGAGAATCCATCCTTCAAGTAGGACTGATAGAGGTGTACATGCGATACAGCAATACTTTCATTTCGACACAGAGCTGAATATACCTATGTCACAATGGCAATATGCAATGAACCGAACGTTACCTGATGATATTTATGTCAACAATGTAGTTACAGTCGATGACGATTTTCATTGTCGTTACGATTGTGTAGGTAAACGCTATCGATATAAAGTATATCAAGCACAACACCGCGATCCATTTCAAAGTGGTTTGAAAACATTTATTCCTGAAACGTTGGATTTAGATAAAATGAACAGAGCGGCACAACAATTCATAGGTACACATGATTTTACGGGATTTTGTTCGCAAAAAACTGAAGTAGAAAGCAAGGTTAGAACATTATACCAAAGTGAAATTGTAAAGACAGATGATGGCTTTGATTATATTGTCACTGGATCTGGATTTTTATATAACATGGTGCGTGTCTTAGTTGCATTTTTAATAGAAGTTGGAAAAGGACGACATGAAATTTCTGATGTGCCGAAGCTACTTGAATCAAAGAATCGTAAGAATGTTCCTTTCACTGCAACGGCTGAAGGATTATATTTAGAGAAGATTTATTTAGATGAAAATGAGTTATTAAAAGACTTTGGCAACGATATCAAAATACATCGTAAAAAATCATTACAAAATGACTGATTGCCATTGACAAAAAGCTTGTGAAATTATAAGATTATTAACGGTATTGTTTTATATCCACCCCACGATAAGCCCCGGAAACTTATTGTGTTACAAGATATATAAGCAGAAACGAACAACAGTTAACAAAATAAATGAAATTAAACGTTTTAAAAATGAAACAAATGAAATCATCTATTAGGTTATGAAACTGTTTATAGCTTGAATAGAAGCATTTATTTTTTAGGAGGACAATTATTATGCGTCAAACATTTATGGCAAATGAATCAAACATTGAGCGCAAATGGTATGTTATCGATGCTGAAGGCCAAACATTAGGTCGTTTATCATCAGAAGTAGCATCTATCTTACGCGGTAAAAATAAAGTAACTTACACACCACACGTTGATACTGGTGATTATGTAATCGTTATTAATGCATCAAAAATCGAATTTACTGGTAACAAAGAAACTGACAAAGTTTACTACCGTCACTCAAATCACCCAGGTGGTATCAAATCAATCACTGCTGGTGAATTAAGAAGAACTAACCCAGAACGTTTAATTGAAAACTCAATTAAAGGTATGTTACCAAGCACTCGTTTAGGCGAAAAACAAGGTAAAAAATTATTTGTATATGGTGGCGCTGAACATCCACACGCTGCACAACAACCAGAAAACTACGAATTACGTGGTTAATTAGAAGGAGGAAATGACTTTGGCACAAGTTGAATATAGAGGCACAGGCCGTCGTAAAAACTCAGTAGCACGTGTACGTTTAGTACCAGGTGAAGGTAACATCACAGTTAATAACCGTGACGTACGCGAATACTTACCATTCGAATCATTAATTTTAGACTTAAACCAACCATTTGATGTAACTGAAACTAAAGGTAACTATGATGTTTTAGTTAACGTTCATGGTGGTGGTTTCACTGGACAAGCTCAAGCTATCCGTCACGGAATCGCTCGTGCATTATTAGAAGCAGATCCTGAATACAGAGGTTCTTTAAAACGCGCTGGATTACTTACTCGTGACCCACGTATGAAAGAACGTAAAAAACCAGGTCTTAAAGCAGCTCGTCGTTCACCTCAATTCTCAAAACGTTAATTGTCGGACGATATATACAAAACACTTCGATGTTATGTCGAGGTGTTTTTTTGCGTTTGTGTGGGGAATATGAAATGTATGTAGTATAAATGAACTTTCCTTTATTTAATGTCTCAGGAATAGAATAAATTCAACTATGAATTATTGATTTACACGTATAATTTGTACATGCTTACACAATCAAAAGTTTACATTATTAAATTGTCATTTAGCTTGCGGAGGGTAGACGATAACTCAAGAGCCTTAATTAAAAAGTATTATTAAAATAAGGAGTGACTTAATTGAAAGATTCTATATTTTGGAAGAAAGCTTTTATTCCTGTTTATTTTATTGTTGCGATGCTGGTGTTTCTACTTTTTAGGTTTTATATTAAAACAGATAACTTTTCTATGTATTTAATGATTATCTTCTTAATTTGTTTAGGAACTGCATCTATCATTTATAACTATAAAACCAATCGATAAATATAAGTATGAAATGTATAAGTCACAGTTAAATCTAAATCTTGCTGCGGCTTTTTATCGAAATGACAATTTTAAATCGCCAAAAACAACATTTTCAGTCCGTCATAAAACAGCATTTTCAGCCCACCATCGACTAAACACCTCATCCCAAAATATGCTAACAATCCTCCACAACAATCAATCCAACATCCCTCATAATCACAACGCACAAAATCTACTCATGCATTTTTGGAATACTTAGTATTACAAATAACGATTTTTATTCATCTAACAAAGGTTATATAATGTAATGAAGGCAATTTTTATGTATTACAAATCTAATCGTACATGTAAAATTTTGATAAACATCATTAATTTTGCGTAACTATCATTAGATTACAAATCACAATGTAATTACATGTAATACACATCTATACATCACATTTGAAGGGAAATGAATATAAATGACTGATAAAAAGTACACTGCAGCCGATATGGTTATTGATACTTTGAAAAATAATGGGGTAGAATATGTTTTTGGTATTCCGGGTGCAAAGATTGACTATCTATTTAATGCTTTAATTGATGATGGTCCTGAACTTATTGTCACTCGTCATGAACAAAACGCCGCAATGATGGCGCAAGGTATTGGAAGATTAACAGGCAAACCGGGTGTAGTACTTGTTACAAGTGGCCCTGGCGTAAGTAATTTAACGACTGGACTATTAACAGCTACATCTGAAGGGGATCCTGTCTTAGCGTTAGGCGGCCAAGTGAAACGTAATGATTTATTACGATTAACGCATCAAAGTATTGATAATGCTGCTTTATTAAAATATTCATCAAAATATAGTGAAGAAGTACAAGATCCTGAATCATTATCAGAAGTTATGACAAATGCAATTCGAATTGCTACTTCAGGAAAAAATGGCGCAAGTTTTATTAGTATTCCGCAAGACGTTATTTCTTCACCAGTTGAATCTAAAGCGATATCACTTTGCCAAAAACCAAGTTTAGGGGTACCGAGTGAACAGGATATTAATGATGTCATTGAAGCGATTAAAAATGCATCATTTCCTGTTTTATTAGCTGGTATGAGAAGTTCTAGTGCAGAAGAAACAAATGCCATTCGTAAGCTAGTAGAGCGTACCAATTTACCCGTTGTAGAAACATTCCAAGGTGCGGGTGTGATTAGTCGTGAATTAGAAAATCATTTCTTTGGGCGAGTGGGCTTATTCCGCAATCAAGTTGGTGATGAATTATTACGTAAAAGTGATTTAGTTGTTACAATCGGTTATGATCCTATAGAATATGAGGCTAGTAACTGGAATAAAGAATTAGATACGCAAATAATCAATATTGACGAAGTTCAAGCTGAAATTACTAATTATATGCAACCGAAAAAAGAGTTGATTGGTAATATTGCTAAAACAATTGAAATGATTTCTGTCAAAGTAGATGAGCCATTTATAAATCAACAACATTTAGACGAATTAGAACAATTAAGAACACATATTGATGAAGAAACAGGTATCAAAGCGACGCATGAAGAAGGTATTCTACATCCAGTGGAAATTATTGAATCTATGCAAAAGGTATTAACTGATGATACTACTGTAACAGTTGATGTTGGAAGTCACTATATTTGGATGGCACGTAATTTCAGAAGTTATAATCCAAGACATTTATTATTTAGTAACGGCATGCAAACGCTTGGTGTAGCATTACCGTGGGCAATTTCAGCTGCACTTGTACGCCCTAATACGCAAGTTGTATCCGTTGCTGGCGATGGTGGCTTTTTATTTTCATCACAAGATTTAGAAACGGCCGTACGTAAAAATCTAAACATTATTCAACTTATTTGGAACGATGGAAAATATAACATGGTTGAATTCCAAGAAGAAATGAAATATAAACGTTCATCAGGTGTCGACTTCGGTCCTGTAGATTTCGTAAAATATGCTGAATCATTTGGCGCAAAAGGTTTACGAGTTACTAATCAAGAAGAATTAGAAGCGGCAATTAAAGAGGGCTATGAAACAGATGGTCCAGTATTAATTGATATACCTGTAAATTACAAAGATAATATCAAACTTTCAACAAATATGTTACCTGACGTATTTAACTAAAACAAAGATAAATGTTAATGAGGAGTGGGAAATTTTATGGCTAGTGTTTTATATCAACATGGTACATTAGGCACATTAATGGCAGGTTTATTAAAAGGAACTGCATCAATAAATGAATTATTGCAACATGGTGATTTAGGTATCGCTACACTAACAGGTTCAAACGGTGAGGTAATCTTTTTAGATGGAAAAGCTTACCATGCAAATGAACATAAAGAATTTGTAGAATTAAAAGGTGATGAGTTAACACCATATGCAACTGTAACTAAATTCGTAGCAGATACAAGCTATGAAACGAAAGATAAATCTTCTGAAGCAGTTTTTGCGGAAATTAAGGAGAAAATGCTGAGTGAAAATTTATTTTCAGCAGTAAAAATTTCAGGCTTATTTAAAAAAATGCATGTACGTATGATGCCGGCTCAAGAACCACCTTATACACGTTTAATCGATTCAGCTAGAAGACAACCTGAACAAACTGAAACGTATGTCAAAGGTTCAGTCGTTGGTTTCTTTACACCAGAATTATTCCATGGTATCGGGTCAGCAGGATTCCATGTACACTTTGCGAATGATGATCGTAACTTTGGTGGACATGTCTTAGATTTTGAAGTAGAAGATGTTAAAGTAGAAATCCAAAATATTGAAACATTTGAACAGCATTTTCCAATTCATGATGAAGATTTCACTAATGCAAATATTGACTATAAAGATATTGCAGACGAAATTAGAGAAGCTGAGTAATGAATGCAGAAATATAATGACGGTTTATGAAAATTGACTTCATAATGCGCGATTTAGAAATGGTAGTTTGTTAAATATGGTTAAGCATGATTACAATAGAACAAATATATTTATAATTACGTCTAAGTAATAAAATAAATCCCTTCACTATTAGCGGTAGTGAGGGGATTTATTTAGGTTCCAGATATTTGAGATTTGCTGTTATGTTTAGATTATAAATTGTGGTAGACATTAATATCGAATTTACAATTGCATAGGCCAATCTAATCTATTGTCAGTAGAAGCAATCAATAATAAATTACAAGTTCAATCATTCATTTCATACTAAAAAGACAAACGCAATTTTTCAGCGTTTGTCCTGTATAACTATTTTCATTTTCAAATTATTATTTAACTACAATTTGTATTTGTTTGATTGTACTTGAATCAATTGAATTTTTAACGTCGTCATTTTTCTTTAGATTCACTACTTTTTTATTACCATCATTCAAAGTAAGTGTATACGTTGCTATTTGTGCATTATTAATTTTTTCTGTTGTAACACCACGTTGAGAAGCTAATTCATTTTTTATTTTACTGTCAATTTCTTGATAAAGTACCTTTTTATTTTCTGGAAAAACAAAGTAAGTTCGATGTAATGCAGTAATACCATCTACTGAGATCGTGTAAGGTACAGTGTGTTTTCCATCCATTGTCAATTCCTTATAACCGTTATTACTATCTGCAGATGCTTCATGACTCGGTAAAGCTGCACCTACTGTTGATAATAATCCCAATGCTAAAGTGGCAGTAACAAATGATTTTAGTTTCATAACTCAATCTCCTTTTTGTTTTGTAGGATATTACACTATTTGTATAACACGTTTCATAAAGTTTAAAACATACTTTTTGTTTTTTTTATATTTTTGATTTTTAGTAATAGTTTTTAACGAGGGATATGACCCGTGTATTTTGAAAAAAGAATTATAATAAACCATCATGTTACTATAATTTTAAATCATTAATTATCATCTTTATTTAATGTTTGTTGTAATTCAAAGCGCACGCCGGATTCATTAGAAGTCGACGTATTTTTGTTTGTAATAGAGTATCCAGTCATTGAAATTTTAGATTCAATATCTGAAGCGGTATTTGTAGATTCGGGATTATAGAAGCTACATTCATAAGTGTTATCATCTTTGTTTTTAAGAATAAACATTCCTTTGGCTTTAACTTCGACTTTAGTGTTGTTAATGTCAAAAGTTTGAGTGCTATTACTATAATTGACACCAGCCCAAACCGATTCATTATCTTTCACAATGTGGAAGTCATCATCTTGTTTAACGATAGTTACTTGGCTTGCTTTGGATTTAAAATTATCTTTAGATAAGCCTGGATACAAGACATATGCATATTTATCATCTGTATTAGAATGCTTTTGAGTTACTTCATAATACTCATCAGTTTTGTCATCTGACTTTTGACTTTTATTTATATCACTCCACTTACCAGTATGACTTTCTTTTTTTACAGTTATTTTCGATTCGTTTAAAAAATGATAACCGATGTTCTTTTTTGTATCTGTGGACTCTAAAAAGACTGAATTGGTTTCCTGATCATTAATATTTGAAGCGGTTGTTTGTTTATCGTCTGTAAATAACGTATACCCATTCGATTTGCGATTTTCAATCGTTGTCACTGGATTCTTTGATGAATCAGTACTTTTAATGCCAGTTCCTAAGAAGACAATTTTATCGTTTAATATGAAATATGATTTTTTGGCAGTTAAAGTTTTGTCCTGATTTTCAAAATCCATTCCGATACTAGCATGTTGGTCATCGAATTTTGTTCCGCCTACAAAAGTTTTATCGGAGTTCTTATTTTCTTTAGGTTCTTCATTATCTAAAGTTGTAGTACCTGCTAAACGTTTCATATCAGCTGTCGCCCAGAAGTTATCACGGTAGTGTTTCACATCGCTATTGTATAAATAAGACATTCCAGCACCAGTGTGCCAACCTTTTAAGTTCTCTCCGTTGATACTTTCGTAATGTGCGACGTTTTTCGACGTCATACTTAAGCCAAATGCAAAGTCTAAGTCTTTGTTATGATAGGTGACACGATTCATGTCATTATATATTTTAAGTTGTTGTGTTAAACCGTTAGTAGAAATAGTGCTGTCTTCAATTAAAGACTTCATTTTGCTTATATCTGAATAAGAGCTTAAATAATCGTTTTGTTTATAACTTGAATCAGATTTAACAGAAGTTTTAACGATTTGCTTATATTTAGCTTTTGTTGACTCATCCATGGCATCACTTAATCTCAACAATGATTTCATTACAGTTGCAGATGTTGAGTGACTCGTTTCATTTTCACGGCTAATGGCTCTACCACGTGATAAATCCATCATTTCACCTTTATAAATGAGTGGCATAAATCCTTCATCAATCCACGACTTTAATGTTGTATCATTTTGATTACTATCTTTAAAAGGTGTTTCTTTTATCATCGGCATCATTTGAGAAATCCCCTCTAAGAGTACAACGCCATAAGCACCAGTGTATGGGACGTCTTGATGATCAATATAAGAGCCGTCTTTATAGAATCCATTACGTTCTTTACCAGTTGCATTACTTTGAACGTAAGTGAAGACTTTATTAAATGCCTCTATTGATTCTTTCATCATAGTTGCATCTTCTTCGATAATACTTTCTAAAAGTTTTACTTTAGAAATGTCTACTAAATTTCCGCCTTTAGCAGGTTCAGCTTTTCCTACAGAAGATAATATTTCATCACTTTTTGGGGCGAAAGTTTTAATAGGGGCAGTGTATTTTTTCTTTTCTTCATCAGTAAAATCTTCTTTTAAGAGTATAAGGGTATTTGTTAGTGCTCTAGGTGTTCCAATTTCATAATCCCACCAATTTAAGTTTGTATTCTTTTGAGGTGCTGATTTTGAGAAATTTGTTTTTAGTTCTTCAAGTTTTTTCACCGGTTCTTTTCCATAGGCATTTTTATGCAGCCACTCAAGGGCATCTTTAACTTTGTTTTTATTATCCGGAGTATTTAACTTAGTATCTTTATGCTTCATCGCTTCTGCGATTTTCTCAATATTACGATAGGTACGAGTCATATCCGCAGACTTGTTATCTAAATCTTTTGAGTTTTCCCACAAGTATTTCCTATCACTTTCAGTTTTCATTTCCTTGAGTAATTTCTCTGCCTCTTTCTCCGTAGCATCAAACTTCTTCTTCATATCTGGATTATTCTCATCATACTTATCATAACCATAGTTAACGTCCAGCCATGTGTTCCTCAACTTTTCATAATCTGGCGTTTGAACATTCGTATCAGCCACAGCGATTTGATGTTTATCAATACTTCTGAATTCACCACCATTCAAAGTAATCACTCCGGCCATTAATAACGTAATGGTGGATAATTTTTGCCATTTCTTCATTTTATATGTCATTGACATGTCTCCTTTTGTGTTGCGCGTGCGCAATGAATATTATGATTAAATAATGATTCAATTTTTCAAAATTCGTTAACGTATACAAATGACTGTCTACTGTCAAACAATCCACAAAGAATGTTGATGCATATAAACAATCGATCACCCAAATTTTCCGCATCACCCAAAAATTGCAACGAAAATAATTTTTAAAAAATTAAATATTATCAATCTTAGTGATTATATCATTTTAAATATTTAAGTTATACAATTTTTAAAGTAATTAAAAACGATGAAATGTAAAATGTTAAAAAAGAGACAAATTTAAATTTGAGTAATAAAATAAGAGGTATTCAAACGAGGATGGTAATATATAAAGCAACATTACTTAAGATGCCACCAACATAACTGAAAGGATAGTCGCAATGAAAACTATAGAAGTCGTAGCGCTCATGAATATATCTCAAGACACTTTAAGATATTATGAAAAGGTTGGTGTGATTCCACCTGTTAATCGAGATGAAAATGGATATAGAATATATAATGATAGTGATTTAAATTGGATTTATTTAGTGAAAAATTTGCGAAATGCAGGCGTCAGTATTGAATCGCTTATCGAATTTTGCAGGTTAGCGCAGCTTCCTAAAAATGAAAATATTCAAGCACAGCAAAAGCAAATTTTAAATAAGCAACTCGAAGAATTAAATGAAAACTTAAAGACAATTCATGATGCGAGAGATTTACTACAATATAAAATTGATAATTATGATAATCATATTGCTAAAATCAATGCTAGTGATAATTATGATGACAATGTTGAACGTCTTTGGGAGAGAAAGTAAACCTATGGCTTGCTATAGAGTTCGCTCCATGGTTTATAGTGGACTTACAAGATAAAGGAGGTTCATTTTATGAATCATATTGAAATAAGTAAAGATGTAAAGATACCAGTATTAGGCTTCGGAGTATTTCAAATTCCTCAAGAACAAACAGCAGAAGCGGTTAAAGAAGCAATTAAAGCGGGCTATAGACATATTGATACAGCGCAAAGTTATTTAAATGAAACTGAAGTAGGTCAAGGTATTGAAGCTTCAGGTATTGATAGAAGTGAACTATTCATTACGACTAAAGTATGGATTGAAAATGTAAACTATGAAGATACTATCAAATCAATCGAACGATCATTACAACGATTAAATTTAGACTATCTTGATCTAGTGCTTATTCACCAACCTTATAATGATGTATATGGCTCATGGCGTGCATTAGAAGAGTTAAAAGAAAATGGTAAAATTAAAGCAATCGGTGTATCTAACTTCGGCGTTGATCGAATTGTAGATTTAGGTATTCACAATCAAATTCAACCACAAGTGAACCAAATAGAAATTAATCCATTCCATCAACAAGAAGAACAAGTTGCAGCACTTCAACAAGAAAATGTTGTGGTAGAAGCTTGGGCACCATTTGCAGAAGGTAAAAATCAATTATTCCAAAATCAATTGTTGCAGGCCATTGCAGATAAATATAACAAATCAATTGCACAAGTTATTTTACGCTGGTTAGTTGAACGTGACATTGTTGTACTCGCAAAATCAGTAAATCCAGAACGTATGGCTCAAAACTTAGATATATTTGATTTTGAACTTACAGAAGAAGATAAACAACAAATTGCGACATTAGAAGAAAGTAATAGCCAATTTTTCTCACATGCTGATCCAGAGATGATTAAAGCACTTACAAGCAGAGAATTAGATGTTTAATCATAATATAACAAAGTAAATAATTTACATTACGCTAACCTGAAACTTGGATGTTAAAGTCTATGTTTCAGGTTATTTTATTACTCTTAAAAAGTGAAAGGAGCAAGCAAATAAGTTATTATATATTTTTATATTATGTAATAACTTAACTAAGGTTATAATTAGATAATTAATATGTCTTGGAATTAATTATCTAATAAGTTGTATAGCAGGTAGCGATATGACATATAAACACTTTTCTATTATTACATTAATTACAGGTATAATTATGCATATGACAATGTACTTTGTACCATTTGAATGTCGGAAAATGCCATTATTTATGATGATTATTTTTACAATCTAAAAGCAGTAAAGACTCATAATATAGCCAAAAACGTTAATAAAAGTTTATTAAATGACAAGGGTGTGAGTATTGGTAAATTTACTCAAAAGGTTAAAGGGAAAAATCCTACCTGGAGAGATCCAAAAACTAAATGGACTATTTCCAAAAATAAAGGGCAATCACATGGTGGTTCTTATTGGAAGTTAATCAATAACAAAGGAAAAAGAATAGCTTCTTTAACTAAAGAAGGAAAAATCTTAAGGGAATAAGGTGTTGTAAATTATGTACTTTGATATAAATAATTTGGATATAAAAAAGTTGAATTTTAGAAAGGTAAAAAACGCAATTCATTTAAGTTTAAGTGGCGATAAATACCAGTTTTTGGAGGACGGTAAAACTATCAATAATACTTATTTTTTAGCTGTATATGATAATGCAATAAACATTTTTGAAGATTTGTTTTCGCCTTCTGATTCTATAAATTTGGTTCATATAGTATATGTTTATAATGAACCTTATAAGAAAACAAATGTTATAAAAAAATTTACATCGTTAACAATAGATGAATTGTATTACTTTAAAGAATATAAAAAGGAGAAGGATGATAATATTTTGTGCGAGGAGTTTTCATATAAGTGTTCCATAAAAGATATAAAATATAAAAAATTATTAAAAGCTATATCCAATCAAGACTTTAAAGGGTTAGTTCCAAATATCAATCAGAATGATAATTATTCTGAAATATATATAATTAACAATACTAAAAACTTAATATATCATTTATATGATGATAGAGGTCTATGGCTAGCTTTTAATAATAATGAAGATTATGCAAGATATTCTGAAAAATATAATGATTTAATATCGGAATTTGATAATGAAGATATCTAATTTTTTAATATTCGTAGCTTTTATTTTTCTACTTATTTTATGTTTATTTTTAATCTTACAAATGACAAACCATTAAAAGTAGCATCCCAACATCAAACAAAAAACAATCCATCAAATAAAAATCGCTATAAAACCAAGCAAGTCATTCTATACTCAATAAATAAAATTTCTCACTCATTATAATTTGGAATTCCAAATGTCGAATTCCGAAAACCAAACTCCAAATTCCAAAAACGCAACTCCAAAATTAAAAGCATTTCCCGAGTAACAGGGAAATGCTTTTTACGTACTGATTACTCTGTTATTAATGATTTTACAACGGAAACCATGTCGTCATGTATGACCAAAGTAGCGTCGCTATCATAAGGTGTTCGATCTTTATTGATAATAATTAAATTGTCGCCTTTAAAATTTGATATTAATCCTGCGGCAGGTTGTACAACGAGTGATGAACCTAATACAACAAGGGTGTCAGCATGTTCAATTTTATTTAATGCCCTTATGATGGTAGGTTGATCTAACATTTCACCGTATAATACGATGTCCGGTCGAATGGCAACACCACAATTATCACAATGTTTCAAAGTTCTATCAATGACATTTGATTTCGTATAAGATTTATGACATGCATTACAATAAAAACGATTTAACGTGCCATGTAATTCATCAACATGTTGACTTCCAGCGTCTGAGTGCAAACCATCGATATTTTGCGTGATGACACCTAAAGATTGTTGATTACGTTCTAATTTTGCAATCCAATCATGAACGATATTAGGCTTCGTATCGACAAATAGTAAACGCTTATGGCAGAAATTGATAAAACCTTCAGGATCATCTTCTAAATAATCACGGCTTAACAAGTATTCTGGCGAAAGTCCATCTTTTGAAATTTCATCAAATAAGCCACCCATTGAACGGAAATCTGGAACGCCACTTGCGACAGATACACCAGCACCTGTGAAAAATGTAATACGATTCGAACTATCTATAATATGTTTTAATGTCTCTAAATCATTTCTCAAAATAAACACCCCATCAAAATAATGAATGATTTATAACGTCTTTTGCTTTTATTATAGTATATTCATTTTACGATTATCAAAAGCGCAGTTTAAACAGTTCTTTTTAAAAATGAATTATACATATAATCGAACAGTTAAATTATATTAGTTTTTACGCAATTTTTATTATAGAATAAGCATGTATATTAAAATTGATGTCTAAACATAAAGGATAATGACCCATCGCCTAAATAAAGGAGGCAATTTTACATTGAATAAACATGAACGTTTGGACGAAATTGCTAAACTAGTGAATAAAAAGGGCACGATAAGAACGAATGAAATCGTCGAAGGTTTAAATGTGTCTGATATGACAGTTCGAAGAGATTTAATTGAATTGGAAAATAAAGGGATTTTAACGAAGATTCATGGTGGTGCACGCAGTAATTCAACATTTCAGTATAAAGAAATATCGCATAAAGAAAAACATACCCGTCAAATTGCAGAAAAACGATTTATAGCTAAAAAAGCTGCATCATTAATTGAAGATGGGGATACTTTGTTTTTCGGACCAGGAACAACAGTGGAACTATTAGCAGAAGAAGTCAATCATCATACGCTCACAATTATTACGAATTGTTTGCCGGTGTATAAAATTTTGTTAGAAAAACAAACAGCACATTTTCGTGTCTATTTAATTGGTGGTGAAATGCGCCATATTACAGAAGCATTTGTAGGTGAAATGGCGAACGCCATGTTGGAAAAACTAAGATTTAGCAAGATGTTCTTTAGTAGTAACGCAGTAAATAAAGGTGCTGTGATGACATCTACATTAGATGAAGCCTATACGCAACAACTGGCACTCAGTAATTCAATTGAAAAATACTTGTTAATCGATCATACGAAAGTTGGCAAAGAAGATTTTACATCATTTTGTCAGTTAAACGAATTGACTGCAGTGGTCATGGACTATGAAGATGAAGAAAAAGTAGAAACGATTAAAACATATATTGAAGTAGTCGACTAAATTAAAAGTATAACTGCATTGTTAAAATATGTATCTATATGCTCATAAGTGAATGTGAATTTGCATTCATTTATGGGCTATTTTTTATGCAAATTTATGTCAACGGGAACCTCGACAAAGTTTTACTACAATTTCAGACGAATACCTAATTAAAACAACACCACAATATGAATGTTCACTTATTGTTTGAAAATACGTCATAAACAAACAGATTATAAACATATTATGTTGATTTATTGTTTGTTTATGTTTATAATTTAAACGTAATCAAATTGAAAGCCTTTTCTCAAGATTTTCATAACCTACAAATAAATATGTCACATTTTAAGAAAGGTATTTCAAAATTAAAGTAAAAAGGAGTCTTATTATGGCGATTATTATTGGTTCAGATGAAGCTGGCAAACGATTAAAAGAAGTCATCAAATCATACTTATTAGACAATAAATATGATGTTGTTGACGTAACAGAAGGACAGGAAGTTGACTTTGTTGATGCAACTTTGGCTGTAGCAAAAGATGTTCAAAGTCAAGAAGGTAACTTAGGTATTGTTATCGATGCATTTGGTGCAGGTAGCTTTATGGTTGCTACAAAAATCAAAGGCATGATTGCTGCTGAAGTATCAGATGAACGCTCTGGATATATGACTAGAGGCCATAACAATTCAAGAATGATCACTATGGGATCTGAAATTGTTGGAGACACATTAGCGAAAAATGTCGTTAAAGGTTTTGTTGAAGGTAAATACGATGGTGGTAGACACCAAATCCGCGTAGATATGCTTAATAAAATGTGCTAAGGAGGAAAAATTACTATGAAGATTGCATTAGGATGCGACCATATTGTTACAGATACAAAAATGCGTGTATCTGAATTTTTAAAATCAAAAGGACATGAAGTCATTGACGTAGGAACATACGATTTCACAAGAACACATTATCCAATTTTTGGTAAAAAAGTTGGCGAACAAGTTGTTAGCGGTAATGCAGACTTAGGTGTTTGTATTTGTGGAACAGGTGTTGGTATTAACAATGCTGTAAATAAAGTACCTGGCGTTCGTTCAGCACTAGTACGTGATATGACATCAGCGTTATATGCTAAAGAAGAATTAAATGCGAACGTTATTGGCTTTGGTGGACGTATTATAGGTGAGTTATTAATGTGCGATATTATCGATGCATTTATTAACGCTGAATATAAACCAACTGAAGAGAACAAAAAATTAATCGCTAAAATTAAACATTTAGAAACAAGCAATGCAGATCAAGCTGATCCACATTTCTTTGATGAATTCTTAGAAAAATGGGACAGAGGCGAATACCACGATTAAGGGACGACACATATGATTTTAACTTTAACATTAAATCCATCCGTTGATATTTCATATCCATTAACAGCATTGAAATTAGATGATGTTAATCGTGTTCAAGAAGTAAGTAAAACAGCTGGTGGTAAAGGTTTAAATGTAACAAGAGTACTTGCGCAAGTAGGCGAGCCAGTCCTTGCGAGTGGTTTTATTGGCGGTGAATTAGGTCAATTTATTGCTAAAAAATTAGATCATGCCAACATCAAGCATGCATTTTATAACATTAAGGGTGAAACACGAAACTGCATTGCAATTTTACATGAAGGGCAACAAACAGAAATTTTAGAGCAGGGACCGGAGATTGATAATCAAGAGGCTGCAGGATTTATTAAACATTTTGAACAATTATTAGAAAAAGTTGAAGCAGTTGCTATTTCAGGTAGCTTACCTAAAGGATTAAATCAAGATTATTATGCACAAATTATTGAACGATGCCAAAACAAAGGTGTGCCTGTGATATTGGACTGCTCGGGTGCAACTTTGCAAACTGTTTTGAAAAATCCATACAAACCAACAGTCATTAAACCAAACATTTCTGAACTATATCAATTGCTTAACCAGCCACTTGATGAAAGTTTAGAAAGTTTGAAACAGGCAGTGTCACAACCCTTATTCGAAGGGATTGAGTGGATTATTGTGTCTTTAGGTGCACAAGGTGCATTCGCTAAGCACAATCATACATTCTATAGAGTGAATATTCCGACAATAAGCGTATTAAATCCGGTTGGTTCAGGTGATTCTACAGTTGCTGGAATTACTTCAGCAATTCTCAATCATGAAAACGACCACGATTTACTAAAAAAAGCTAATACTTTAGGCATGCTGAATGCGCAAGAAGCACAAACAGGATATGTCAATTTAAATAATTATGATGAATTATTCAATCAAATTGAAGTTTTAGAGGTGTAAATAATGTCAAAATCTAATCAAAAAATCGCATCAATTGAACAATTAAGTAATAACGAAGGTATCATTTCTGCATTAGCATTTGACCAACGTGGTGCTTTAAAACGAATGATGGCTAAACATCAAACGGAAGAGCCAACTGTCGCTCAAATTGAACAATTAAAAGTATTGGTTGCGGAAGAATTAACACAATATGCGTCTTCAATTTTATTAGATCCAGAATACGGTTTACCAGCATCTGATGCACGTAACAAAGATTGTGGATTATTGCTAGCTTATGAAAAAACTGGTTATGACGTAAATGCTAAAGGTCGTTTACCTGACTGTTTAGTAGAGTGGTCTGCAAAACGTTTAAAAGAACAAGGCGCAAATGCTGTTAAATTCTTACTTTACTATGATGTTGATGATGCTGAAGAAATTAACATTCAAAAGAAAGCATACATTGAAAGAATCGGTTCAGAATGTGTTGCAGAAGATATTCCATTCTTTTTAGAAGTATTAACATACGATGACAACATTCCTGATAACGGTAGTGTTGAATTCGCAAAAGTTAAGCCTAGAAAGGTTAACGAAGCAATGAAATTATTCTCAGAACCACGCTTTAACGTTGATGTATTGAAAGTTGAAGTACCAGTAAACATGAAATATGTAGAAGGCTTTGCTGAAGGTGAAGTGGTTTATACAAAAGAGGAAGCGGCACAACACTTTAAAGATCAAGATGCAGCAACTCAGTTACCATACATTTACTTAAGTGCTGGTGTTTCTGCGGAATTATTCCAAGAAACTTTAAAATTTGCTCACGAAGCTGGTGCTAAATTCAACGGGGTACTTTGTGGCCGTGCTACATGGTCTGGTGCTGTTCAAGTATACATTGAACAAGGTGAAGATGCTGCTCGTGAATGGTTACGTACAACTGGTTTCAAAAATATTGATGACTTAAATAAAGTATTAAAAGATACTGCGACATCTTGGAAACAAAGAAAATAAGTTTAAAAGGGGATTAATGCTATGAATAGAGAAGAAGTCCAATTATTAGGTTTTGAAATTGTTGCATTTGCAGGGGATGCACGTTCTAAGTTTTTAGAAGCATTAACAGCAGCTCAAGCTGGAGATTTTGCAAAAGCAGATGCACTGATTGAAGAAGGAAACAATTGCATTGCGGAAGCGCATAGAGCACAAACAAGCCTGTTGGCTAAAGAAGCGCAAGGTGATGATATTGCATACAGTGTAACGATGATGCATGGTCAAGATCATTTAATGACAACAATTTTACTGAAAGATTTAATGAAGCATTTATTAGAATTTTATAAAAGAGGGTGATGACAATGATGCAAAAATTGATCGCACAAATTGAAAAAGGGAAGCCATTTTTCGAGAAATTATCACGTAACATATATTTAAGAGCCATCCGTGATGGATTTATTTCTGCAATGCCTGTCATCTTATTCTCAAGTATCTTTCTATTAATTGCATACGTGCCAAATATATTTGGTTTTAAATGGGATAAAGGCATGGAAGCCATTTTAATGAAACCATATAACTATACGATGGGGCTTGTAGCATTTTTAGTAGCAGGAACGACAGCGAAATCTTTAACAGATTCATTTAACCGTAAGCTAGAAAGTACAAATCAAATTAACTTTATTTCTACAATGCTAGCAGCGATGTGTGGATTCTTGTTCTTAGCTTCTGATCCAGCCAAAGATGGTGGATTCTTAAGTGCATTTATGGGAACTAAAGGTTTATTAACAGCATTCTTATCAGCATTTGTAACTGTTATTGTTTATAACTTCTGTGTGAAGCGCAATATTACAATTAAAATGCCGAAAGAAGTACCGCCGAATATTTCACAAGTATTTAAGGACTTAATTCCATTTTCAGCGGTAATCATCATTCTTTATGCATTAGATTTAGTCATTCGCAACAGCTTTAAATCAAATGTAGCGGAAGGTATTTTAAAATTATTCGAACCATTATTTACAGCAGCAGATGGATGGATTGGTGTCACAATTATCTTTGGTGCCTTTGCATTATTCTGGTTTGTAGGAATTCATGGTCCATCAATAGTAGAGCCAGCAATTGCAGCCATTACATATGCGAATATCGAAGCGAACTTCAAGTTGCTTCAAGCTGGAGAACACGCAGATAAAATTATTACATCAGGTACACAAATGTTTATCGTTACTTTTGGAGGTACGGGTGCAACATTGGTCGTCCCGTTCATGTTTATGTGGATGACGAAATCTAAACGAAACAAAGCGATTGGACGTGCATCAGTTGTACCAACATTCTTTGGTGTAAACGAACCAATTTTATTTGGTGCACCACTAGTATTGAATCCTGTGTTCTTTATTCCATTTGTATTAGCACCAATTGTTAACGTATGGATTTTCAAACTTTTCGTTGAAGTGTTAGGAATGAATAGTTTTAGTGTGAATTTACCTTGGACAACACCAGGTCCATTGGGCATTATCATGGGTACAGGTTTTGGTTTATGGTCATTCGTACTAGCTATTACTTTGATTGTTGTAGATATTATTATTTACTACCCATTCCTAAAAGTTTATGATAGTGAAATTCTTGATGAAGAAGAAGGACGTAAAGAAAGTAATTCAGATTTAAAAGAAAAAGTTGCAGCAAACTTTGATACGAAAAAAGCTGATTCAATTTTAGCGGCAAGTGGTGTATCAGACGATGCAGCTAAAGCTTCAAATATCACAGAACAAACAAATGTCTTAGTACTTTGTGCCGGTGGTGGTACAAGTGGATTATTAGCCAATGCACTTAATAAAGCAGCTGAAGAATATCATGTGCCAGTGAAAGCGGCAGCTGGCGGATATGGCGCACATATGGACATTATGAAAGAGTACCAATTAATCATTTTAGCGCCACAAGTTGCGTCTAACTATGAAGATATTAAGCAAGATACAGATAGATTAGGTATTAAATTAGCGAAGACTCAAGGTGCCGAATATATCAAATTGACACGAGATGGCCAAGCAGCCCTTGATTTCGTTCAACAACAATTTGAAAATTAAGAATAGGAGTTTTTCATATGACTAAAACATTACCTGAAGATTTTATTTTTGGTGGAGCAACAGCAGCATATCAAGCAGAAGGTGCGACAAATACGGATGGTAAAGGTCGCGTAGCATGGGATACGTATTTGGAAGAAAACTATTGGTACACTGCAGAACCAGCGAGTGATTTTTATAACAGATATCCAGTGGATTTAGAATTAAGTGAAAAATTCGGTGTTAATGGTATCCGTATTTCAATTGCATGGTCACGTATCTTCCCAAATGGATATGGCGAAGTTAACCCTAAAGGTGTTGAGTATTACCATAAGTTATTTGCAGAGTGTCATAAACGTCATGTTGAACCATTTGTAACATTGCATCATTTTGATACACCAGAAGTGTTACACAAAGATGGCGATTTTCTAAATCGTAAAACGATTGACTACTTTGTAGATTATGCTGAATATTGTTTTAAAGAATTCCCAGAAGTAAAATATTGGACTACATTCAATGAAATTGGACCTATTGGTGATGGTCAATATTTAGTAGGTAAATTCCCTCCAGGTATTAAATATGATTTTGAAAAAGTTTTCCAATCACATCACAATATGATGGTTGCTCATGCAAGAGCAGTAAAATTATTTAAAGATGGCGGCTATCAAGGAGAAATTGGTGTTGTACACGCATTGCCAACAAAATATCCGTTCGATCCATCAAATCCTGAAGATGTTCGTGCAGCAGAATTAGAAGATATCATCCATAATAAATTCATCTTAGATGCAACATATTTAGGTAAGTATTCTCGTGAAACGATGGAAGGTGTGCAACATATCTTATCTGTTAATGGCGGTAAATTAAATATTACAGATGAAGATTATGCCATTTTAGATGCAGCCAAAGATTTAAACGACTTCTTAGGTATCAATTACTACATGAGTGACTGGATGAGAGGTTACGATGGAGAATCTGAAATCACGCATAATGCGACAGGTGATAAAGGCGGTTCTAAATACCAACTTAAAGGTGTCGGACAACGTGAATTTGATGTCGACGTACCTCGCACAGACTGGGACTGGATGATCTATCCTCAAGGTTTATATGATCAAATCATGCGTGTTGTTAAAGATTATCCTAACTATCACAAGATTTATATCACTGAAAATGGTTTAGGATATAAAGATGAATTTATTGAATCTGAAAAAACAGTTCATGATGATGCACGTATTGATTATGTAAGACAACATTTGAACGTTATTGCAGATGCTATTAAAGATGGTGCAAATGTTAAAGGTTACTTTATTTGGTCATTAATGGATGTGTTCTCTTGGTCAAATGGTTATGAAAAACGATATGGTTTATTCTATGTCGATTTTGAGACTCAAGAACGTTATCCTAAGAAAAGTGCTTATTGGTACAAAGAGTTAGCCGAAACAAAAGAAATTAAATAATTATAGATATTAAAAGGCCTATCAGTCGAGTGCTGGTAGGTCTTTATTTATAGAAAGAGATAAATTAAACATGCATATACATATTTATATATTAATCAATGGGTGACACACCATTGAAAGCTAAAGAAGCAATCAATTAACAAACGTTAACGGACAACTTTCCAAAGTCATCTTAAAAGTTAATGATGTATTCAAAATCAACTAAAGGACATTTTTAATCACATCCTTTATACTTATATAAAAGACATGAATGGGAGTTAAAAGTGTGAAGAAAATTTTTGTAATTATTACGACATTGTTAGCGGTCGCTATTATTATAGGCTCTATTATTACGGTGGTGTTTAGTCAACGACAGGCACAAACATTTAAAATACAACAACAGCAATTTGTTAAAAAGCCAATTCCAACATTGTTCTTACATGGATTTGGTGGTAGTGCCAATTCTGAAAAGTTTATGGTGAAGCAAGCAGAAAAAAGAGGGGTAACTAAAGATATCATCACTGCTTACGTTTCAAAGGATGGTGCAGTGACATTTAAAGGGGAACTAAGAAAAGATGCAGTGAATCCTATTGTAAAAATTGAACTTGAAAATAACAGACAAGGCTATTTGGATAAGAATGCTGCGTGGTTTAAAAATGTACTGACTAAGTTACAATCTGAATACAATTTCGATAAATTCAACTTTGTCGGTCACTCAATGGGGAACTTAACATTTGCACAATATATGATGACATATGGTAACGACAAGTCACTGCCACAGTTAAACAAACAAGTGAATATTGCAGGGACATTTAATGGTGTTTTAAATATGAATGAAGATGTCAATGAAATTACAGTTGATAAAGATGGTAAACCAAGTCGAATGAATCAACCTTATCAGCAATTACGCGTGCTAAAAGATATTTATAAAGGTAAAGGTATCGAAGTGCTAAATATTTATGGAGATTTGAAAGATGGTACACATTCAGACGGCAGAGTGTCTAATAGTTCTTCGAAATCATTAAAATATTTACTGGGAAATAGTCCGAAAAGTTATCGAGAATCTAAATATGAAGGTGAGCCTGCACAACATAGTCAGCTTCATGAGAATGAAAATGTTGCTAATGAGTTAATCGACTTCTTATGGAAAAAATAAAGCAACTGCTAGTTTTCTGGGGCAAAAAAGCTTTTAATATTAGAGCTTTTCAAAAATTATCTATTGTTTGAGAGTTTCCATAAAATGTCTAAGTCGTAACATTTTAAATTTATGATTATAGCAAATATAATGTGGTTGAAGTTACATGAATGAATCAGTGCTTAAGTCAAAATATAACAACTAAGAATGTATTTGCATACAGACATCACGAAGACACAATTCAAACTTAACGCTTAAGTAACAAATAAGTAAAAGTTTCAAATAAAGAAAGGTGATTAATGATGCAAAATAAACAAATTCTTTTTAACAAAATACCAGAAGGCATGCCTCAAGAGGATACATTCAAAATTGAAGACATTGACACGCCTAAACTTGAGAGCGATGGTGTACTTGTACAAACGCTTTATATTTCAGTGGATCCATATATGAGAGGACGTATGACTAAGGCAGATTCGTATGTACAGCCTTTTGAAATTGGTAAACCGATTGTTAGCCATGTCGTTGCAAAAGTAATTGATTCGACACTCGCAGATTATAAAAAAGGAGATGTCGTTGTAGGTATGTTGCCTTGGCGAATCATTAATCATGTCCAAGCGGATCAAATTACTAAAGTTCCAACGACAGATGTACCACTTGATTTATATTTAAGTGTTTTAGGAATGCCAGGACAAACAGCATATCATGGTCTGCTTGATATTGGACAACCTAAAGCCGGTGATACTGTTGTGGTTTCAGCTGCATCTGGTGCTGTAGGTTCAGTTGTAGGTCAAATTGCTAAGATTAAAGGTTGCCGTGTAGTAGGTATTGCGGGTGGCGACAAAAAAGTAAATTATTTAACAGAGACACTGGGCTTTGACGCTGGTATTGATTATAAGAAAGAGGATTTTGCAGAAGCGTTAGCACAAGCAGTACCAGATGGTATTGATGTTTATTTTGAAAATGTTGGTGGAACAGTTGGCGATGAAGTATTTAAGCATTTAAATCGTTTTGCACGTGTACCAGTATGTGGCGCAATTTCGTCATATAATCATCCTGAAGCAGATATCGGACCACGTATTCAAGGTACGCTTATTAAGAAGCAAGTAATGATGAGAGGCTTCTTGGTAAGTGAATTCGCTAATGCTTTTAAAGAAGCTAGTGAACAGCTTGCAACATGGGTTCAAGAAGGTAAAATTCAGTCACAAGTAACCATTGAAGATGGTTTTGAAAATGCGCCACATGCATTTAAAAATTTATTTACTGGCGATAACTTTGGTAAACAAGTTATTAAAGTAACGGAATAATAAAGTATACGTTTTAACAAACTAACTTTGTTAATTGACTAAAATTTAATAATTTTTTATCTAAAGCAAATTTGTTCAGTAACATGGTAGAAATAAGTCTAAAATGTAATACGAAAGTCGTCTGTAATTATTTATATATTCAAATGAAAAAGGAGTCATGATGCTGCGATATAAGCACACATGGCTTCTATTTTGTATAATAAGAAATAAGTTCATAAATGAGGTGAAACGATATGAAAATGATAGGATTTGAGAAGCCCTTTAAATTGGAAGAAGGAAATTTATTTAAAGTATACGAACAAAGAAAGCCAACGCCAGAAAACGATGATATCTTAGTCAAAGTAAATAGCATTAGTGTAAATCCTGTAGATACAAAGCAACGACAAATGGAAGTCACTCAAGCACCTCGTGTACTTGGGTTTGATGCTATTGGTACTGTTGAAGCTATCGGACCAGACGTTACATTATTTAGTCCGGGTGACGTTGTATTTTATGCTGGATCGCCAAATAGACAAGGATCAAATGCGACATATCAATTGGTGTCAGAAGCTATAGTTGCAAAAGCACCACACAACATAAGTGCTAATGAAGCGGTTAGTCTACCGCTAACTGGTATTACGGCATATGAAACGTTTTTTGATACATTTAAAATTTCACATAATCCTTCTGAAAATGTAGGTAAATCCGTGTTAATCATTAATGGCGCTGGGGGTGTAGGAAGTATTGCCACTCAAATTGCTAAACGGTATGGTTTAACTGTCATTACAACAGCATCACGACAAGAAACAACAGAGTGGTGTGAAAAGATGGGCGCAGATATCGTATTGAATCATAAAGAGGATTTAGTGCGTCAATTTAAAGAAAAAGAAATTCCATTAGTAGATTATATATTTTGCACCTATAATACAGACTTGTATTACAATACTATGATTGAACTGATAAAACCATTAGGGCATATTGCAACTATCGTAGCTTTTAATGAAGATCAAGATTTAAATGCACTAAAATTAAAAAGTATAACATTTACACATGAATTTATGTTTGCGCGTCCAATTCATCGAACGCCTGATATGATTAAACAACATGAGTATTTAGAAGATATTACGAAAAATATAGAATCAGGGCATTACCAACCAACAACGACACAAGTTTTTGAAGGTTTATCACCTGAAAACTTATATCAAGCACATCAATTGTTGGAAAAACAATCAATGATTGGAAAATTAGTAATTAATATATAGTTTAGTAAGTAAAGTCGCCTTATGCAGAAAATACTGTATAGGGCGACTTATTTTTTGTGTCTAGCGACTATTGATTCTAAATGGAAATATGGCAACTTTGCAGGTATCAAATCAATAATGCACTAGAAAGGCATTACTTAAATACAATAAAATACTTTGTTGCTCAATGATAAATAATTTGAGTGTGTTTTATATATCATTTTTAAAAGATGAGGCATTATTAATTGTGTCTATATAAAATTACAAATGATTAAAATGTTGCAGTTATGGGTATGAACTTACCATTACACAGAAAGGGTTTGTATTTATGAAAAATAAATCAGTAAGTCTAGTGTTTTGGGTATCTTTAGTGATATGTACGATATTTGTTGCTTTTGGAGCAATATTTCCGAAACAGTTAGAAAAACTCACGCAAAACATTACTACATTTATTGCGCTACATTTTTCTTGGTATTATTTATTGCTCGTTTTAGTTATTTTATTTGTCTGTGTGTATATTTTATTTTCGAGATACGCAAACATTACATTAGGTGAAGAAGGCGAAGATCCTGAATTCTCATTGCCGTCTTGGTTTGCTATGTTATTTAGTGCTGGTATGGGAATAGGACTTGTGTTCTGGACAACGGCAGAACCAATCAGTCATGCCTTCAAATTAACGCCTATTCATAAAGCTGGCACGCAATCTGCAATTAATGATGCAATGCAGTTTTCATTTTTCCATTGGGGGATTCATGCATGGGCAGTCTATGGTATTGTCGCGCTTGTGTTTGCATATTTTAGCTTTCATAAAGGATATCCTGGCTTAGTCAGCGCTACATTGACGCCTTTATTAGGTGAAAAAGCAATGCGTGGCCCTTTAGGTGGTGCCATTGATGTATTGGCAGTCATAGCTACAGTAACAGGCGTTGCTGCAACATTAGGTTTCGGTGCATTGCAAATAAACGAAGGTTTACATTTTTTATTTAATGTACCGAGTAACTTCACGATGCAAGTAATCTTGATTGTCATTGCAACCATATTATTTACTTGGTCAGCATGGTCAGGTATCGATAAAGGTATCAAAACGTTGAGTAATATCAACATGTTACTTGCTTTTGTAGTACTTATTGGTCTTTTTATTGTTGGTCCAACACTTTACATTTTAAATACATTTACGAATGGTCTATGTAATTATATTGCAAATTTCTTTAGTATGAGTTTACGCATTCCGTCTGGCGGTCAAAAATTCCAATGGTTACAAAATTGGACAATCTTTTACTGGGCATGGTGGATATCTTGGGCGCCATTTGTAGGTATATTTATTGCACGTGTGTCAAAAGGACGTACGATTAAAGAATTTATTCTAGGTGTACTTTTTGTCCCGGCGTTAGTTTGCTTTATATTCTTTGCGGTATTCGGCGCGTCAGCAATTTACTTACAAGATAATCATATTGCCGATATTGCTAAAGCTGCGACAGAAACAGCAACTTTTGCGACGCTACAACATTATCCGCTAGGTTTTGTATTAAGCTTAATTACTTTACTTGTTATTATGATTTTCTTTGTTACATCAGCGGATTCGGCAACTTATGTTTTAGGTATGTTGAGTTCAAGTGGTGATATTAATCCGAAGTCATTTGTCAAAGTGAGTTGGGGTATCATTATGGCATTATTTGCAATCATCATGATTTACACAGGTGGTACTCAAGCGATTCAAAATTTATTAATCATTGCTGCGTTACCATTTTCCGTGGTCATTATAGCGATGATATGGTCGCTTATAAAATCTTTGAGTGAGGAGAAACCGAGAAATAGTAATAAGGTTTTAATTAAACATCGTGACCCAGATATTTTAGAATATCGTTCTTCAAAACATATTGACGAAAATTAATTAATAATGAGGTTTTATTTACAAAAACTAGGGAATATATTACTAAATGGTACTTCATCTTATATATTAAAAATAAATTTAAAGTTATTAATTTATTATGTTTAAGAAAAAAACTGATGGGTACATATTTAATATGTTTTTAAATTAACTTTAACTAAGGAGGTGTCGTTAGGGGTGAAACGACTTAAAAACTTTATCCTTGGCTTATTAATAGTAGTAATCGTGGGGTTCCTGTTATTCATGTATATCCAAGATGGACGTATAACTGAATATCAAGACTACTTCCTTCAATTTGAATGGTTCCAACCATTACTTATTTCACTTGCTGCACTATTGATATTAATAGGTCTTATATTAGTATTTAGTATCTTCAAACCTACGCATCGAAAACCTGGATTATACAAAGACTTCGATGATGGTCATGTTTACGTATCTCGTAAAGCTGTTGAAAAGACGGCATTCGATACGGTTGCAAAATATGATCAAGTAAGACAACCAAATGTAGTTGCGAAACTATATAACAAAAAAAATAAATCTTATATCGACATTAAAACTGACTTTTTCGTACCAAATAATGTTCAAGTTCAATCTTTAACTGAAGCAATTCGTTCGGATATTAAAAAGAATGTAGAATATTTCACAGAAATGCCAGTACGTAAGTTAGAAGTTAATGTGAGAGATCAGAAAACTTCTGGTCCACGAGTGTTGTAAGGGAGGTATATCATGGCTAACAATCATAACCAAAACGGACAAGACTCTACACAACAAGTGATTAATTTTTTAAAAGTATTTAAATGGAGAATCGTTGGTTTCCTAGCGTTTCTATTAATCGCGATATTATTCTTAACGTTAGGTTTTTGGAAAACAGTACTTATCATCGTTTTATGTTTAATTGGTGTAGGTATTGGGTATATGAAAGACCGTAAGCAAGATTTTATGAATTTTTTAAATCGATGGAGTTAATTCATCAATTTAGAATTTAATTAAAAAAATATAAAAATTAACAAGTAAAAGGAGAATCTATTATGACTGTAGATAACAATAAAGCAAAACAAGCATACGACAATCAAACTGGTGTTAACGAAAAAGAAAGAGAAGAGCGTCAAAAACAACAAGAACAAAATCAGGAGCCTCAATTCAAAAACAAATTAACATTCTCTGATGAAGTTGTTGAAAAAATTGCTGGTATCGCTGCACGTGAAGTTAAAGGTATCTTAGATATGAAAGGTGGCTTAACTGATACATTCACTAATGCATTCTCAAGTGGCAACAATGTTACTCAAGGTGTATCTGTTGAAGTTGGTGAAAAACAAGCTGCTGTAGACTTAAAAGTAATCTTAGAATATGGTGAATCAGCACCAAAAATCTTCCGTAAAGTAACTGAATTAGTTAAAGAACAAGTTAAATATATTACTGGTTTAGATGTAGTTGAAGTTAACATGCAAGTTGACGATGTAATGACTCAAAAAGAGTGGAAACAAAAACACGAAAAAAATAACGAAAACAATAACCAAGAAAGACAAGGTTTACAATAAGTTATTCGATAAAAAAGCTCGGCACTCAATTTAAGTGCCGAGCTTTTTTGTGATTTTTAATAATTTGAATATGGAAAATGTATTATTCTCTCATTTGTATAGATTGTATTTAATAAGTTAATGTAATCCTTGAGCTCACGATTAATAAAATTCTATAATTTTAATTATTTTCTCGATACAAAGGGTTATTAACTTTAATATAAGTATAATGATGTGCCTCATCTTCAAGACGCATTGTTGTAACACACTTATAATCTATAAATGGCGCGAACATGGTATCTTTAATTTCATTTATGCGATTCTCATTTACTTGATTAGATTTGTGTGTCGAAAGTACAAGTTGATCAAAAATGTTATCTAGTACATCACGAACGATATACCACATATGTCTTTCTAAGTTTGAATCATTTGATGCTTTAGAGATTGTAAGAATTAATTCGCCTAAATGGTTTTGAACGGTAGAATAAAAGGCTTTGTTAAACACAGACGTTTTTGAATCAGTAAGAATTCTTGATTTTTCATGGAAATGAGATGTACTGTATCCCATTTCATTTAGTTGTGCTTTATCAATTCTTAAACCTTCAAAGTCTCTAATATACATCGTGTCCAATAGACCATCTTTCCGAAATGTTGCAATAGCATTTTGCAAGTGAGCCTCTAATGCAATGCCATATTTAGTAACTAGTGGGATTACGAGACCAAGCAATGCTTTACTATAAGTTTCAATCCACGATTTCGCCGATGATTCAAAATCAGACAATGATGCAGCTAATTGATAACGTTTAATCAATGTCACGATAGGTGATTCATTGTTAAATGGGTAGGTTGCAACTAAGCTTGAAGGAATCATTGGTGTGACTTCTTGTGGAATCATTTGGTATATGTTTTTTCTAAATAATGTACCTAATTGTTCACTTCGTTCAGTTTGATAGTCTGCTTCGTCTTGCACATTATAAAAATGAATACCAGCAACTTCATCAATAATTGTTGATGCATAGGACTTAAATATGACATCTTTCTCCAAAATATCATTTAAAATACGTGTCATTAGTGGACCATTGTGCGTCGTTTGTTCTGATAATGTACGAATTTCACCTGTAATATGAACGTTTGTCGACAATTTGATGTGTGGCGACATAGCTGGGTATTTAGGAACTAATGTTCTGAAAGATAAACCAGCATAATAATCCAACGTATGTTTTGCTTCAATGATTAATTCTTTATCTACTTCTGCTTGATAATCAGAATGTAATACGTCATCTAATTGCCATGGATGAACAATCATAATGTGATAATCATTAAAGTTAAACTTTGGCGTAAATTCATTTTCTAATTGTTTAATTAATTCCGGAAATAGTTGATGAACAGTTGTATCATAATCTTTAGACAGTGACATAGTCCGGCCTAATTTACTGTGAATCAGTACTATTTTCAACTTAATAGGTTGATTGAATTCTGAAGAATATAGGAATGTTTGTAATGCATTTAAACCTTTACGTAATTTAGCCCCAGGATGTAGCGGATGACCTTCAATAACGGCTTGCTCTGAACGCAAGTAACTATCTTCGCTATTTTCGATAATATTAAATAAAGGTGCAGAATCATGTTGCATTGACAGTGCTTGATAGCTAATTGCAAATGTCATATTAGTTGCACTGTTTATTAAATCTTGCTGAAATTGATCACTAGCAGCATTTTTTAAATCTGGTGCTTCAATTAAAATACACTCAAGAATTTCATTTGGATGGTGTACTCGTGTAATCGTATTTGTAATGTCATCTTTAATGTAGAAAGGGCCTTCAACATCAATTCGATCAAAGGCGTGTTCTCCAGTGATAGGAGCATATAATGTTTGCTTAGCTTGTGGGAACTGGATTTCTAGTATATGAGTCGTTGAGATATCTAACATAATCAAATCACGACTCAATATTTTCTTACTTTGAGTGCGCGCTTTAACTAAGTTTTCGCGATGCATTGATGTGACTAATCTCTGAGTGACTTTATCTCTTCCTTGTAAAATCATCTCTTTAAAAATATTAGCCCAATCGCTATTATGTTGTTGTAAAAATAAATATGTTTCTTGTTCTTCTTTGTTAAATTTTAATGTCTGTTCTTTAAAAATTAAGTTCAAGTTCATAATTCACCTCTATGAAATATTTTACAAAAGCAAGATAGATTTGTATAATCCATATTAATGATAATGATTCTTATTATCAACAGAATGCGGGTGTAAGTTTTATGACAAAATATTTTTTTAGCAGTTCTTTTCTACTATTTCTAGGTAATTGGATTGGACAAATAGGGCTAAATTGGTTTGTGCTTACCACTTATCATAACGCAGTTTATCTGGGGATTGTCAATTTTTGCAGACTTGTACCAATATTATTACTAAGTGTGTGGGCAGGGGCAATTGCCGATAAGTATGATAAAGGGCGATTGCTGAGAATTACAATTTCATCATCATTTTTAGTAACTGCAATTTTATGTGCGCTCACGTATAGTTTCACTGCAATTCCAATTAGCGTCATTATTATATATGCGACATTAAGAGGGATTTTAAGTGCGGTTGAAACACCTTTAAGACAAGCAATCTTACCAGATTTATCAGATAAAATATCTACTACACAAGCTGTATCATTTCATTCATTCATCATTAATATTTGTCGTTCAATAGGGCCTGCCATTGCTGGTGTCATATTAGCAGTCTATCATGCGCCAACAACATTTCTTGCACAGGCAATTTGTTATTTTATCGCAGTTTTATTATGCTTACCATTACATTTTAAAGTAACTAAAATACCTGAAGATGCAACAAGATTCATGCCGTTAAAAGTTATTATAGATTACTTCAAATTACATATGGAAGGTCGACAAATATTTATAACATCATTATTGATTATGGCGACAGGTTTTTCATATACGACACTTTTACCAGTTTTGACAAACAAAGTATTTCCGGGGAAATCTGAAATATTTGGTATCGCTATGACGATGTGTGCCATTGGTGGTATTATTGCAACGCTAGTTTTACCTAAAGTACTTAAATATATTGGTATGGTAAATATGTATTATTTAAGTTCATTTTTATTTGGCATTGCTTTGTTAGGTGTGGTATTTCACAATATTGTCATCATGTTCATTTGTATTACATTGATTGGGTTATTTAGTCAATGGGCACGTACGACAAATCGCGTTTATTTTCAAAATAATGTTAAAGATTATGAACGTGGTAAAGTACTGAGTATTATTATGATGGATAGAGGTATGATTCCATTGGGAAGTCTATTAATGAGTATATGTGCAGATGTGTTTGGCATTGTTAGAACTTTTTCAATAATGGGAATAAGTACTATATGCATTACAATGGTATTCTATTTTATAAATAGAAAGTTGAAGTTAAAGTTGGAGGAAAGTAATCATGGTATATCTTGAATGGGCAAAGGCAGATAGAAATATTCAATATCGTGTAATTAACGCCATTATTAAAGAACGTATTTACCCCGAGCAAACATTTATTTCGCAAAAAGGATCTTTAATTGAAATTCAGTATCATATGCATGTGTTGACTATTGAAGTTGTTAGAAAAAGTGCATTAGAACGCTATGAGTTTACAGGTGATATTGCTTATTTAAATAAAGGTGAAACGTCATTAATTATAACTTTAGAAGGTTTGTTAGATGTGTTGAATCATGACTTTGATATCCCTATTTCAGAGCGACTACGCGAAGAGTTAATACACAGTCGAGATAGTTTAGTTGAAACATATAAGCAAATGTCTCACAGACAAACATTAATAAGTCAAAGTTTTAAATTTTCAAGATTACCACAAGATATTAACTTTTTTTCATGGTTACAACATGTAAAAGATAGTGATAAGACAGATGATTTAACTTATTCTGAGAGCTTGGTACCAGAGGGGCATCCAACACACCCTTTAACCAAAACGAAATTGCCCTTAACTATGGAAGAAGTACGAGCATATGCACCTGAGTTTGAAAAAGAAATCCCTTTGCAAATTATGATGATTGAAAAAGATCATGTTGTGTGCACAGCTATGGATGGTAATGATCAATTTATTATTGATGAAATAATTCCCGAATACTACAATCAGATTCGTGTGTTTTTAAAGAGTTTAGGTTTGAAAAGTGAAGACTATAGAGCGATTTTAGTACATCCTTGGCAATATGATCATACGATAGGGAAATATTTTGAAGCATGGATTGCTAAAAAAATATTAATTCCAACGCCGTTTACAATACTTTCAAAAGCAACTTTATCATTTAGGACGATGTCTTTAATTGATAAACCATACCATGTTAAGTTGCCCGTCGATGCACAAGCAACAAGTGCCGTTAGAACAGTCTCAACTGTGACTACTGTAGATGGACCAAAGTTAAGTTATGCTTTACAAAACATGTTGAATCAATATCCAGGATTTAAAGTTGCTATGGAACCGTTCGGTGAATATGCAAATGTTGATAAAGATAGGGCACGTCAGCTTGCTTGTATTATAAGACAAAAGCCTGAAATTGATGGAAAAGGTGCAACAGTAGTTAGTGCAAGTCTAGTTAATAAAAATCCAATAGATCAAAAAGTTATCGTGGATAGTTACTTAGAGTGGTTAAATCAAGGAATTACTAAAGAAAGTATTACGACATTTATTGAACGATACGCTCAAGCATTAATCCCGCCTTTAATTGCTTTTATTCAAAATTATGGAATTGCATTAGAAGCACACATGCAAAATACAGTAGTGAACTTGGGGCCACATTTTGACATTCAATTTTTAGTGAGAGATTTAGGTGGTTCTAGAATTGATTTAGAAACATTACAACATCGTGTATCAGATATTAAAATTACAAATGATAGTTTAATAGCTGATTCTATAGATGCAGTGATTGCAAAATTCCAACATGCTGTTATTCAAAATCAAATGGCAGAATTAATCCATCATTTTAATCAGTATGATTGTGTTGAAGAAACCGAATTATTTAACATAGTACAGCAAGTAGTAGCGCATGCTATTAACCCAACACTACCACATGCAAATGAGTTAAAAGATATTTTGTTTGGACCAACAATTACTGTCAAAGCGTTGTTAAATATGAGAATGGAAAATAAAGTAAAGCAATATTTAAATATTGAGTTAGATAATCCGATAAAAAAAGAGGTGTAGTACTACATGGCACACGTTAACATAAATATATCGAAGATTAAATATAACGCCAAAGTACTTCAAACAGTTTTTCAAAGTAAAAATATACAATTCACACCAGTAATTAAGTGTATAGCTGGTGACCGTACAATTGTAGAAAGCTTAAAAGCGTTAGGTATCAATCATGTTGCAGAATCCAGATTGGATAACATAATTAGTATTGCAGATCAGGATTTAACATATACGTTATTGCGTACGCCTGCCAAAAAAGAGATTTCAGATATGATAGAAAAAGTTGATATGAGTATCCAAACAGAATTATCTACCATACATCAAATAAATGAAGTAGCAGAAGTTTTAGGAAAAAAACATAAGATTTTATTAATGGTAGATTGGAAAGATGGCCGTGAAGGTGTTCTGACTTATGATGTTTTAGATTATATTAAAGAGATTATTCACTTGAAAAATATCCATTTTGTAGGTTTAGCATTCAATTTTATGTGTTTTAAATCTGATGCGCCAAGTGATGATGATATCTTTATGATTAATCGATTCGTCTCAGCTGTTGAAAGAGAAATAGGATATCGATTGAAAATTATTTCAGGTGGTAATTCGAGCATGTTACCACAACTTTTATATAATGATTTGGGTAAAATAAATGAATTGCGAATAGGTGAAACGTTGTTTAGAGGTGTTGATACAACGACAAATCAAGCGATCGCTATGTTATATCAAGATGCGATTACATTGGAGGCTGAGATTTTAGAAATTAAACCTCGAGTTAATACACAAACGCATGAATCATTCTTACAAGCTATTGTAGATATTGGTTATTTAGATACAAAAGTCGATAATATTTCACCTATGGATCAGCATATCAATATTTTAGGCGCTTCGAGTGATCATTTAATGCTTGATTTAAATGGTCAAGGACACTATCAAGTTGGAGATCATATATCTTTTTCATTAAATTATGAAGCACTTTCTCATTCGATGTATATGAAAAATTTACATAAGGTATATATTGATGATTCAAAGATTGATACGCTACTTCAAAATTTTGATGTGAAATCTCCTGCTATGGTAAACCAATATTAATATATTTATCAATAAGTCTAAGTTGACAAGTTATACTACATATCGTTTGCACGGTTGTATCATAATTGTTCAACTTAGATTTTTTGTATTTGTTGATTTATCAAATTAAGTGCAACAGTTCGTCACATAAAATTGCAACAGATAATATCAGCTGAATTACAGGGATAACGGTCATGCTAAATGGTGTCAATTGTATTAATGCAAAGATGATATAGCAATGATACATTATCAGTATTTTGTCTAAGGAAATGTGCTAATTGTAGTCATAATTATTAGAGGAAATATATAGTCATACATTTTAGAAATATAAAAAAGATTGAACGCTACTTGACAATGATAATTGTTATCAATAAAATAATAAATGAAGTTATACATATTAAGGAGTGGAACGATGAGAGGTCTAAAAACTTTTAGTATATTGGGATTAATAGTTGCCTTACTTTTAGTTGCAGCTTGTGGTAATACGGATAATTCAAGTAAAAAAGAATCATCAACTAAAGATACTATTTCGGTAAAAGATGAAAATGGTACAGTAAAAGTACCTAAAGATGCAAAACGTATCGTTGTATTAGAGTACTCATTTGCAGATGCATTAGCAGCATTAGACGTTAAACCAGTTGGTATTGCTGATGATGGTAAGAAAAAACGTATCATTAAACCAGTTAGAGAAAAAATTGGGGATTATACTTCTGTAGGTACACGTAAACAGCCAAACTTAGAAGAAATTAGTAAATTAAAACCGGATTTAATTATCGCTGATAGCAGTAGACATAAAGGTATTAATAAAGAATTAAACAAAATTGCACCAACATTATCATTAAAGAGTTTTGATGGAGACTACAAACAAAATATTAATTCGTTCAAAACAATTGCTAAAGCTTTAAATAAAGAAAAAGAAGGCGAAAAACGTCTTGCTGAGCATGATAAATTAATCAATAAGTATAAAGATGAAATTAAATTTGATAGAAATCAAAAAGTGCTTCCAGCAGTAGTTGCTAAAGCTGGTTTATTAGCACATCCAAACTATTCATATGTTGGACAATTTTTAAACGAACTAGGATTTAAAAATGCATTAAGTGACGATGTAACAAAAGGTTTAAGTAAATATTTGAAAGGACCTTACTTACAATTAGACACTGAACATTTAGCTGATTTAAATCCAGAGCGTATGATCATTATGACAGATCATGCTAAAAAAGATTCTGCTGAATTCAAGAAGTTACAAGAAGATGCAACATGGAAAAAGTTGAATGCAGTTAAAAATAATCGCGTGGATATTGTTGACCGTGATGTTTGGGCAAGATCTCGTGGCTTAATTTCTTCTGAAGAAATGGCTAAAGAACTTGTTGAATTATCAAAAAAAGAACAAAAGTAAGGTGGAAGTAAATGGCTATAAAAGAAATAAGTAGCCAATCTGCCATAGATCATAAAAGAAAAAGACGCACAACACTCACGTATATAGTGAGTTTGTGCTTTCTTTTTATTTGTATATATTTAAATATGGCGATTGGTTCTTCGAAAATTAATTTTAGCGATATCATTCACTATGTTACTGGTCATACAGATACGAAAGCAACGTTTTTATTGCATAATGTACGTATGCCAAGGATGATTGCAGGGTTATTTATTGGCGGTGCATTAGCGGTATCTGGTTTGTTAATGCAAGCAATGACACGCAATCCGCTAGCATCACCTAAAATTTTTGGTGTCAGTTCTGGTGCATCGTTTTTCATTGTATTTGTGACGATTATCATTCCAGCATTAGAATATTATGCATTATATTTAGGTGTGATAGGTGCATTTATAGGTGGTTTAACTGTTTATACACTTTCAGGTGCTACGAAAGGTATGACACCCATTAAATTAGCATTGGCTGGTATGGCCATCCATTTGTTTTTTAGTAGTATGACCGAAGGTATTATTATTTTGAATGAGAATTCAAACGAACAAGTGATGTTTTGGCTTGTCGGTTCATTATCCAGTATGAAGTGGGATGAAATTTTAACCATTCTACCATGGATTATTGGTGCTTTAATTGTAACGATTTTTATTGGACGTCAACTAACGATAATGGAACTAGGCGATGACATTGCTAAGGGATTGGGTCAAAATATAAATAAAGTTAGAATTATCATTGGACTATTAGTCATTATTCTTACAGGTATGTCGGTGTCAGTGGCAGGACCAATTGGATTTGTTGGCTTAATCGTACCGCATATAGTCAAACGCTATGTGAGTAAGAATTATTTAGTCATGATTCCATTAACATTTATTATAGGTGCAGATTTGTTACTACTATCAGATGTATTAAGTCGTTTAATTACATATCCTTATGAATCACCAGTAGGGATTGTTACATCATTCGTAGGTGCACTTTACTTCTTATTTATAACGATTAAAGGGGTGAAAAGAATATGATGACAACGAAAATTATACGTCGTTATAGTTTAATCACAATCCTTTTAATTGTGAGTATATTCATAAGTTTATGTGTAGGGTCTGTCATGATTCATCCGATTGATGCTATTAAGGGAATCTTTACACAAGATGATTTTATTTTAAATGAGTATCGTATACCTAGAACATTACTTGGTATTATTATCGGTAGTAGCTTGGCTATTTCAGGTGCAATTATACAAGCTGTAATAAGAAACCCGTTAGCCTCACCTGATGTTATAGGTATTTCTAAAGGTGCCAGTTTAGCTGCTGTGATTATTATTATGACCTTTCCAACAGCACCATTGTTTGTATTACCTATAGGTTCATTCTTAGGTGCCTTTGCAGTAAGTTTATTTTTATCATTTTTAATTTCAAAATATGATGTTAAAGGTTCAAAGCTTGCCTTAATTGGTTTAGCAATAGGCGCAATATGTACGGCGATTGTGCAGTTCTTATTAATCAGAAATCCACTGGAAGCAAACAAAGCGCTTGTTTGGTTGACAGGTAGTCTATATGGACATGATATGTCGAATATTTATACTATATTACCTTGGTTTTTAATAACGATACCAATCATCATTTTATTGAGTTATCAATTAGATGTATTGAATCTAGGTGATGCTGTTGCAACCGCACTCGGTTTAAAAGTTAAAACTATTAAAATGCTATTGTTAATTTTAGCAGTAATATTAGCAGGATCCGCAATTTCAGTTGTCGGTGGTATTAGCTTTTTAGGATTAATTGCACCTCATATTGCGAGACAATTAATAGGAAATAAAACATTACACGTTATTATCATGTCGGGGTTAATTGGTGCTATATTGTTAACATTTGGAGATGGTTTAGCCCGTGGCATTCATCCGCCACTGGATATTCCTGTTGGGGTTATCATTGCAATTATCGGTGCACCATACTTCTTAATATTATTACGAAGAATGAAATAACTAACATATGATTAGAGTTTAAAAAAGGTTAAGTACGAAATCAGTAATTGTACTTAACCTTTTTTGAATTCATCTTGAAAAATTACAAGAAATAGCGTATATTTAATAACTGTAATTATTCATTATTTTGCATACATAAACATTTTGAAAGATAGAATGATAAGGAATATGTTTGTTAACTGAATAGAATTCTGTATATACTTAAAACGAATACATAGAGAAATGGATTGATTTTATGGATAGCTTTTCAAGGAAAGAGATAGTTATTGGGAGACTTAAGTTTATTACGATGTCTTTAATTGGTATCTTATTATTTTTAGTACCAATTCCAGTCGAACAAGATGGACAGAAGCAAACAACGTTGCCCGTGGCATTTTTAGCAGGCGTGCTTAAAGATGTATTAGGTGGCGTAATGCCATTTTTAATTGTGACGATAATTACTTTATCGGGTATCATAACTCTGATTTGTTCAACTATTTTAAAAGATAAATTGAAACCTGACGGGCTAATGAACAATGCTTTTAACGTTAGAATTGGTTGGTTAATTTTACGAATATTAGCAGTTGTTTTTGCATGGATGACATTTTTACGAATTGGTTCAAAGGTTATTTACTCAGATGAAACGGGTGGATTATTGTTCTCAAGTTTATTGCCAACATTAGTGGCAGTATTCTTATTTGCAGCTCTATTTTTACCACTATTAATGGAATACGGTTTGTTAGAGATGTTGGGTCCTATTTTTAGACCGGTTATGAGACCTTTATTTACATTGCCAGGACGTTCGACGGTAGATAATTTAGCATCATTTATCGGAGACGGAACTGTTGGGGTCTTAATTACAAGTAGACAATATGGTGAAGGATATTATTCTCGTCGTGAGGCAACAGTTATTTCAACGACATTTAGTGTAGTTTCTATCACCTTTGCAATTGTAGTTGCTGAAACAGTGCACATGCAAAATCAATTTTTTGCTTTCTATTTATCAGTGATAGTATCCTGCCTCGTTGCAGCAGTCATTATGCCAAGAATTTGGCCTTTAAATAAAATTCCTGATGAGTATGCTAAGGAGGTACCTGAAAGTGCGCGTACTGAGGCATTGCCAGAAGGAAAGACGGCATTGAGACATGGCTTTGATACTGCAACAGAAGTAGGTATTAAAGCACCGGGCGTTATTGACTTTTTTAAGTCAGGATTAAAAACAGTCATTGATATGTGGTTTGTTATTTTGCCTGTAGTAATGAGTATTGGTACTATTGCTACCATTATTGCGAACTACACGCCCTTTTTTGTCATATTGGGTAAACCTTTTGTTCCATTTTTAGAGTTAATGCAAATACCTGAAGCGGCACAGGCTTCTCAAACGATTATTATCGGTTTTGCCGATATGTTTTTACCTTCTATATTAATTGAAGGTGTACAAAATGATATAACTCGTTTTGTTATTGGGGCACTTAGTATATCGCAGTTAATATACTTGTCTGAAGTAGGTGGCGTCATACTTGGTTCGAAGATTCCTGTAAGCATCGGCAAATTGTTTATGATTTTCTTGATTAGAACAATCATTACACTACCAATTATTTCTTTGATGGCACATCTTTTGTTATAAATATATGTGAAAAAGGACAACTGTTAAAATTATGGGAACAGTTGTCCTTTTGTATTTGTTTATGCTGGGTGTTGAATCAATTAAAAAAATCATTCATGAAGCCCTCACCATGAATGATTTTTTTATACAATTTATTTAGTTAATTCATTGTAAACTTTTTGATCATTTTGAGTATAAATAATGTATTCGTGGTCTTCAGTATCGATAATAACGCGATTCGTTTTACCAAACGTTGAGCCGATTCTAGATACATCTTTGCTGTCTAATTTAGGAACTGCATGAATATCTTGGTCTTGTGTAATATTTTTAATTTCACTTGTAGGAATTTTGATATCAGCAACTCTCCATTGAATACGCACTTCATTATTATCCTTTTTTACTGTCATTGCCATTATTCAAACACATCCTTTAAATATTTTGTAAATACATCATAAACGATTTTGTAATCGTTTTCAAGAGTTATGTGATACTTTTTTAAATTGTGTCATACTAATGAGTTTTAACCCGAAAATATGTTCGTGTTTTTGTTAGGGATGTGGTAAAATGTGAGTATTAAAGGAGAACAAATATGACAGGTAAAACACATGCTTCATGCGGCATGCTCGTTGGAGCGCTAACAACACAATATTTTCAAACGGATATTTTTTCGTCGGTTACGGTTATCATTCTAGCAACTCTAGCTAGCTTATTACCCGATATATGTCACACTCAAAGTAAGATTGGCAGAAGGTTTAAGGTAATTAGTTTTTTTGTGAGATTGATCTTTGGACATCGAACCTTTACGCATTCAATATTATTTATCGCAATCATAGCATTTTTATTGCAAATTATTCAGACGCCTAATTATTATATGGCAGCAATTATAATTGGATTAGTGTCACATGTTATACTAGATATGATAACACCAAAAGGCGTGAAATTATTTTATCCGTTACCGTTTAATGTGAAGACACCGATTCAATTTAAAACAGGTGGACTTGTAGACTTATCTTTAGCTACAGCGTTAATGGTCGGAACAGTTTATGTTTTATTTCAGCCTTTCATCAATGATATAATAAGCAACTGGAATACTAAGTTTTTATAGAAAATAAATTATTAAAGGTTACAAACTCAGCAGGAGGCATAAAATGCTAGATAAAAATCAATTAGCTAAATATAAACAAGATCATTTGTGTGAATATGAAAAAATAATGAGTAACAATGAAAAAGAAGCACTTGAAGAGAAGGTAGCGTCATTAGATTTAGATTTTATTGCCAAATTATATAACGATTTATACATCAATAAGAAAACAATAGATGATGTATCTGCAGTTTCTGAAGTGAAATATGATATTAAATCACAAATGAGTGATGATGAGATTAAGCGTTTAGAGGAACAAGGACTTCAAGCTATTAAAGAAGGACAATTTGCAGTACTTTTGATGGCAGGTGGTCAAGGAACAAGACTTGGTTACAAGGGCCCTAAAGGTTCGTTTGAAATTGAAGGTGTAAGTTTATTTGAACTTCAAGCTAACCAATTAAAAACATTGAATCATCAATCTGGACATACGATTCAATGGTATATTATGACAAGTGATATCAATCATGAAGAAACTTTAGCTTATTTCGAAGCACATAGTTATTTTGGATATGATCAAGAAGCAATCCATTTCTTTAAACAAGATAATATTGTGGCGCTTAGTGAAGAAGGGAAGTTAATTTTAAATCAACAGGGTCGTATTATGGAAACGCCGAATGGTAATGGTGGCGTGTTTAAATCTTTAGACAAGGCAGGATACTTAGAAGAAATGTCTAATAATGGCGTTAAGTATATTTTCTTGAATAATATCGACAATGTTTTAGTAAGAGTGTTGGATCCACTATTTGCAGGATTTACGGTAGAACATGATTACGATATTACTTCTAAAACGATTCAACCAAAACCAGGAGAAAGTGTTGGACGTTTAGTTAATGTCGATTGTAAAGATACAGTACTGGAGTATTCAGAATTAGATCCAGAAGTTGCAAATCAATTTAACAATGCTAATATCGGTATTCATGCATTTAAACTTGGTTTTATTTTAAACGCTGTAAATCGTGAGTTACCTTATCATTTAGCTATTAAGAATTTGAAGCAATTAGATGAGAACTTTGGTGTTATTGAACAACCAACTTTAAAATTCGAATTGTTCTATTTTGACATATTTACTTATGGAACTAGTTTTGTCACGTTACAAGTTCCTAGAGAAGAAGAATTTTCACCTCTTAAAAATAAAGAAGGTAAAGATAGTGTTGCAACTGCAACAGAAGATTTACGTAGAATGGGTTTAATTTAATGATAGGCGGTGACTATGATGTCCAAATCAACTAAAAAAAGTAATGACACAATCGTAGAAACATTTAAGGATATCATCCCTTTATCATTTGGAGAAGAAATTGGTAATGCGGCATCTCATGGTGTTGCAGCTTTGTTAACATTATTAGTGTTACCCTATGCGGCTGTGCACAGTTATATTGCACATGGTACGCTTGCGTCTGTGAGTATGTCTATTTATGTTATTTCTATCTTTATGATGTTTATTTCATCTACTATTTATCATTCTATGCAAAATGAAACACCTCATAAATATATTTTAAGGATTATCGATCACAGTATGATTTACGTAGCAATTTCTGGTACATATACGCCTATTTTGTTAACAGTTGTAGGTGGTTGGATAGGTTGGACAGTATTTATTTTATTATGGGGAACGACACTTTGGGGGATTTTATATAAATCCATAGCTGTCAAAGTTAACCAAAAGTTAAGCTTAATTGTCTATTTAGTGATGGGCTGGGTAGGTATTATCTTGTTACCAATTATTTTTATTCGCACATCATGGATATTCATATTATTCATTTTCTTAGGTGGTGTGTCTTATACAATTGGTGCATGGTTTTATGCACAAAAGAATAGACCATATTTTCATATGATTTGGCATATTTTTATTGTAATAGCATCACTATTGCATTTAATTGCAATCTTATATTTTATGTAGTCGTTTAGAAAAGCTGGGGGAAACTCCGCTTTTTTTATTACATAAATCATTCTAATAGGGGATTGTATTGTAATAGAATTATCGTTAAGATTTGAAAGTCAAAAGTGTTTATACATATGAAAACCAATTATTTGTAAATAAAATCTTATAAATAAATATATAGAAGGAGGTATTTCATGCGATTAAAGTCAATCATAACTGTTATAGCTTTAATATTAATTATGTTTATGTCAGCGATTGAATCATCTATTATTTCGCTTGCATTACCTACAATTAAACAAGATTTAAATGCAGGAAATTTAATTTCATTAATTTTCACAGCGTATTTTATCGCATTAGTAATTGCCAATCCTATAGTGGGCGAATTACTTTCGAGATTTAAAATTATTTATGTGGCAATTGCAGGATTACTTTTATTTAGTATAGGTAGTTTTATGTGTGGTTTAAGTACTAATTTTACTATGCTAATTATATCACGCGTGATACAAGGTTTTGGATCAGGTGTATTGATGTCATTATCGCAAATTGTTCCAAAGTTAGCATTTGAAATTCCGTTACGATATAAAATTATGGGCATAGTTGGCAGTGTTTGGGGTATTTCGAGTATCATTGGGCCACTTCTAGGTGGTGGTATATTAGAATTTGCAACATGGCATTGGTTATTCTACATAAATATACCGATTGCGATCATTGCCATTATATTAGTTATATGGACATTTCATTTTCCAGAGGAAGAAACAGTTGCTAAATCAAAATTTGATACTAAAGGGCTCACGCTATTTTATGTATTTATTGGATTGATTATGTTTGCTTTATTAAACCAACAGCTGTTACTTTTAAATTTCTTGAGTTTTATCTTAGCTATCGTTGTGGCAATGTGTTTATTTAAAGTAGAAAAACATGTTTCTTCACCATTTTTACCTGTGGTTGAATTTAATCGTTCGATTACTTTAGTTTTTATAACTGACCTTCTAACAGCTATTTGTTTAATGGGATTCAATTTATATATTCCAGTCTACCTTCAAGAACAACTAGGATTATCTCCATTGCAAAGTGGATTGGTTATTTTTCCTTTATCTGTAGCTTGGATTACATTGAATTTTAATTTACATCGAATTGAAGCAAAACTATCAAGGAAAGTTATTTACTTACTATCATTTACATTGCTACTAGTAAGTAGTATTATCATTTCATTTGGTATTAAATTGCCGGTACTTATAGCATTTGTGTTAATTTTGGCAGGATTAAGTTTTGGATATATTTATACGAAAGATAGTGTGATTGTCCAAGAGGAAACTAGCCCATTACAAATGAAGAAAATGATGTCATTTTATGGATTAACTAAAAATCTTGGGGCATCAATAGGTTCAACAATAATGGGATATCTTTATGCGATACAATCAGGAATCTTTGGTCCAAACTTACACAATGTGTTAAGTGCTGTTGCTGTAATTAGCATTGGGCTTATTGTTTTATGGGTCGTATTTTTTAAAGAACAGTCATCTCAATCAAAAGAATAGAATTATGATTAAAATTGATGTAGTGTAATTAAAGTAAGAAATAATAAATTTCCTAGATACTAGATAAATCGTTCAATATTTTATTAATAAGGAGGCCAATGATTGTGAATTATCTTAAACATAAGTTTTATAACTTGTTAACTACAATGATTGTTCTCTTTATTTTTGTACTTTCTGGTGCGATTTTTTTAACATTTCTAGGGTTTGGTTTATATGGATTAAGTAGAATACTTATTTATTTTAGGTTGGGTGACTTTACATATAATAGAAGTATGTACGATAACCTATTATATTATGGCAGTTATATAATCTTTGGGTACTTCATCATATTTGCAGTCGAGCATTTAATGGATTATTTTAGAAAAATGTTGCCTGAAAATGCATATTTTAGAGGCGCGACTTTTCATTTGATTTCTTACACAGTTGCAACAACGTTATTTTATTTTATTATTCATCTGAACTATGTGTATATCAATATCGATTTTTGGGTCATCATGGTTATTATAGGGTTCTTATATGTTTGTAAGCTTCAATTTTACCCTGAAAGTAAAAATTTAAATAATAGAAAATAGATATCTGAAGTTGAGGGCACATATGTGTTCCAACTTCTTTTTGTTCAATAGAAGAATCGATAATAGTGAGTCTTAGTGCTCAATTTGTGGTAAATAAGTTAAATAACCATTGTATGAGTCTGAGACATAAAATAAATTATTAGGCCCTACAATGTTATATTGTTAGTTTTTAAGTACACATTAGCTGTGCCTAATGTGTAAGAACCAATAATGATTTATTATGTAGTGCTTCTTTATTATTTGAGTACTACTCCCATTATGTTCATGGCTATACGTATTAAAGGGACAAGTGTATATCTGTTTTAAAAAGGAGGAATTATGATGGCTAAAGTTGAATTAACAACCCGGAGACGAAACTTCATAGTTGCTGTTATGTTGATTAGTGCGTTTGTAGCTATTTTAAATCAAACATTATTAAATACAGCGTTACCTAGTATAATGAGAGAATTAAATATCAATGAAAGTACATCGCAATGGCTAGTTACTGGGTTTATGCTTGTTAATGGCGTCATGATACCTCTGACGGCATATCTAATGAATAGAATTAAAACTAGACCTTTATACTTAGCGGCGATGGGGACATTTTTATTAGGTTCTATTGTTGCAGCCTTAGCTCCGAATTTTGGAGTTTTAATGTTAGCACGTGTAATTCAAGCGATGGGTGCAGGCGTACTTATGCCCTTAATGCAATTTACGTTATTTACATTGTTCAGTAAAGAACATCGAGGTTTTGCAATGGGACTAGCAGGTTTAGTAATTCAATTTGCACCAGCAATAGGCCCTACAGTTACAGGATTAATTATTGATCAAGCGAGTTGGCGAGTACCATTTATTATAATTGTAGGAATTGCTTTAGTTGCCTTTGTTTTCGGCTTAGTTTCAATCTCAAGTTACAATGAAGTGAAATATACGAAATTAGATAAGCGCTCAGTAATGTATTCAACTATTGGATTCGGGTTAATGCTATACGCATTTAGTAGTGCAGGAGATTTAGGATTTACAAGTCCAATAGTAATAGGTGCGTTGATAATAAGTATGGTTATTATCTATTTATTTATACGTAGACAATTTAATATTACTAATGCACTTTTAAATTTAAGGGTTTTTAAAAATAGAACATTTGCATTATGTACGATTAGTTCAATGATTATAATGATGTCAATGGTTGGACCTGCGCTGCTTATACCGCTATATGTTCAAAACAGTTTATCTTTATCTGCCTTGTTATCAGGACTTGTTATCATGCCTGGTGCAATAATAAATGGTATTATGTCAGTTTTTACAGGTAAATTTTATGATAAGTATGGTCCTAGACCATTGATTTATACTGGTTTTACAATTTTAACAATTACTACAATTATGTTGTGTTTCTTGCATACAGACACATCTTATACGTATTTAATAGTCGTATATGCAATTAGAATGTTTTCAGTTTCTTTACTCATGATGCCGATAAATACTACAGGAATTAATTCTTTGAGAAATGAAGAAATCTCACATGGCACGGCTATTATGAACTTTGGTCGTGTAATGGCTGGTTCACTAGGCACAGCTTTAATGGTTACATTAATGAGTTTTGGTGCAAAAATATTTTTATCTACATCGCCATCGCATTTAACTGCAACTGAAATTAAACAGCAATCCATTGCTATAGGGGTGGATATCTCATTTGCTTTTGTAGCTGTGCTTGTTATGGCAGCTTATGTGATAGCACTTTTTATAAGAGAACCTAAAGAAATAGAAAGTAATAGAAGGAAATTTTAAAATAATTATAGTAGTTGGTCTATTTAAAATAATAGGCTAACTGCTTTTTTTATTTAATAAAAAGTTTTATACTTTTAGTGATAGACTAAGCAAAAATTGTTATTTGCTATGATGTAGATGTCTTAAAATGATTAAGGGGGATTTGCTTTGTTAACGGTAGATCAAGTGAAAGAATTGGTAGGAGAAATTAAAGATCCTATTATAGATGTGCCTTTAAAAGAAACAGAAGGTATTGTTGAAGTTTCTATTAAGGAAGAAAAAGAACATGTGAGTGTTAAATTAGCAATGGCACAATTAGGTGGTGCACCGCAATTAGATTTACAGATGGCTGTTGTTAATGCATTAAAAGAAAACGGTGCGAAAACGGTCGGTATACGATTTGAAACATTGCCGGAAGAAAAAGTAAATCAATTTAAACCAAAAGAAGAAAATAAACCTAAAACGATAGAAGGCCTATTATCTCAAAATAATCCAGTCGAATTTATTGCAATAGCCTCCGGTAAAGGTGGTGTCGGTAAATCTACTGTTGCAGTAAATTTAGCCGTTGCCTTAGCTCGTGAAGGGAAAAAAGTCGGATTAGTAGATGCCGATATATATGGATTTAGTGTACCAGATATGATGGGTATTGATGAAAAGCCTGGAATTAAAGGGAAGGAAGTAATTCCAGTTGAACGTCATGGCGTTAAAGTTATATCAATGGCCTTTTTTGTGGAAGAAAATGCGCCAGTTATATGGAGAGGGCCAATGTTAGGTAAAATGTTGACGAATTTCTTTACAGAAGTTAAATGGGGAGACATTGAATATTTAATACTCGATCTTCCACCTGGAACAGGAGATGTAGCTTTAGATGTTCATACGATGTTACCTTCAAGTAAGGAAATTATTGTAACGACACCTCATCCTACAGCAGCATTTGTTGCAGCTCGCGCAGGTGCGATGGCAAAACATACGGATCATTCTATTCTTGGCGTAATTGAAAACATGAGTTATTTTGAAAGTAAAGAGACGGGTAATAAAGAATATGTCTTTGGCAAAGGTGGCGGTACTAAGTTAGCTGATGAACTTAATACTCAATTACTTGGGGAATTACCTTTAGAGCAACCATCTTGGAATCCAAAAGATTTTGCACCGTCAATATATCAATCAGATGATCGTCTAGGTAAAATTTATAGCTCGATTGCACAAAAAGTTATAGCTGCTACAAATAAATAGGTATAATATATGCTAAACGTACAAAATTACTTTTATTTTGTACGTTTTTATGTTGATTTGTTTTGGAATGCTGGTAAAATAAGTTCTTGTGTTAAGCAATAAACGCGTTGAAAAAGAAGCGGGTTGTGAACACAAAAAGTTTTAAAAAAGTTATTGACTTTAAATTCCAAAGTTGATAATATGATAAAGTCGTCAAAAACGACGCAGTTGTTTTTAAAGAAGAATTTCAAAAGTGTAAAACTTACCATTGAAATAACTATAAAAACAATATAGAATAAATAAAGTAATCGTTCAAAAAGTTATTGACTTCAAGAAATAAATGAAGTAGAATAAAAGAGATTGAACATTAATGAACATTGAAAACTGAATGACAATATGTCAACGTTAATTCCAAAAAATGTAACTATAAGTTACAAACATTATTTAGTATTTATGAGCTAATCAAACATCATAATTTTTATGGAGAGTTTGATCCTGGCTCAGGATGAACGCTGGCGGCGTGCCTAATACATGCAAGTCGAGCGAACGGACGAGAAGCTTGCTTCTCTGATGTTAGCGGCGGACGGGTGAGTAACACGTGGATAACCTACCTATAAGACTGGGATAACTTCGGGAAACCGGAGCTAATACCGGATAATATTTTGAACCGCATGATTCAAAAGTGAAAGACGGTCTTGCTGTCACTTATAGATGGATCCGCGCTGCATTAGCTAGTTGGTAAGGTAACGGCTTACCAAGGCAACGATGCATAGCCGACCTGAGAGGGTGATCGGCCACACTGGAACTGAGACACGGTCCAGACTCCTACGGGAGGCAGCAGTAGGGAATCTTCCGCAATGGGCGAAAGCCTGACGGAGCAACGCCGCGTGAGTGATGAAGGTCTTCGGATCGTAAAACTCTGTTATTAGGGAAGAACATATGTGTAAGTAACTGTGCACATCTTGACGGTACCTAATCAGAAAGCCACGGCTAACTACGTGCCAGCAGCCGCGGTAATACGTAGGTGGCAAGCGTTATCCGGAATTATTGGGCGTAAAGCGCGCGTAGGCGGTTTTTTAAGTCTGATGTGAAAGCCCACGGCTCAACCGTGGAGGGTCATTGGAAACTGGAAAACTTGAGTGCAGAAGAGGAAAGTGGAATTCCATGTGTAGCGGTGAAATGCGCAGAGATATGGAGGAACACCAGTGGCGAAGGCGACTTTCTGGTCTGTAACTGACGCTGATGTGCGAAAGCGTGGGGATCAAACAGGATTAGATACCCTGGTAGTCCACGCCGTAAACGATGAGTGCTAAGTGTTAGGGGGTTTCCGCCCCTTAGTGCTGCAGCTAACGCATTAAGCACTCCGCCTGGGGAGTACGACCGCAAGGTTGAAACTCAAAGGAATTGACGGGGACCCGCACAAGCGGTGGAGCATGTGGTTTAATTCGAAGCAACGCGAAGAACCTTACCAAATCTTGACATCCTTTGACAACTCTAGAGATAGAGCCTTCCCCTTCGGGGGACAAAGTGACAGGTGGTGCATGGTTGTCGTCAGCTCGTGTCGTGAGATGTTGGGTTAAGTCCCGCAACGAGCGCAACCCTTAAGCTTAGTTGCCATCATTAAGTTGGGCACTCTAAGTTGACTGCCGGTGACAAACCGGAGGAAGGTGGGGATGACGTCAAATCATCATGCCCCTTATGATTTGGGCTACACAAGTGCTACAATGGACAATACAAAGGGCAGCGAAACCGCGAGGTCAAGCAAATCCCATAAAGTTGTTCTCAGTTCGGATTGTAGTCTGCAACTCGACTACATGAAGCTGGAATCGCTAGTAATCGTAGATCAGCATGCTACGGTGAATACGTTCCCGGGTCTTGTACACACCGCCCGTCACACCACGAGAGTTTGTAACACCCGAAGCCGGTGGAGTAACCTTTTAGGAGCTAGCCGTCGAAGGTGGGACAAATGATTGGGGTGAAGTCGTAACAAGGTAGCCGTATCGGAAGGTGCGGCTGGATCACCTCCTTTCTAAGGATATATTCGGAACATCTTCTTCAGAAGATGCGGAATAACGTGACATATTGTATTCAGTTTTGAATGTTTATTTAACATTCAAATATTTTTTGGTTAAAGTGATATTGCTTATGAAAATAAAGCAGTATGCGAGCGCTTGACTAAAAAGAAATTGTACATTGAAAACTAGATAAGTAAGTAAAATATAGATTTTACCAAGCAAAACCGAGTGAATAAAGAGTTTTAAATAAGCTTGAATTCATAAGAAATAATCGCTAGTGTTCGAAAGAACACTCACAAGATTAATAACGCGTTTAAATCTTTTTATAAAAGAACGTAACTTCATGTTAACGTTTGACTTATAAAAATGGTGGAAACATAGATTAAGTTATTAAGGGCGCACGGTGGATGCCTTGGCACTAGAAGCCGATGAAGGACGTTACTAACGACGATATGCTTTGGGGAGCTGTAAGTAAGCTTTGATCCAGAGATTTCCGAATGGGGAAACCCAGCATGAGTTATGTCATGTTATCGATATGTGAATACATAGCATATCAGAAGGCACACCCGGAGAACTGAAACATCTTAGTACCCGGAGGAAGAGAAAGAAAATTCGATTCCCTTAGTAGCGGCGAGCGAAACGGGAAGAGCCCAAACCAACAAGCTTGCTTGTTGGGGTTGTAGGACACTCTATACGGAGTTACAAAGGACGACATTAGACGAATCATCTGGAAAGATGAATCAAAGAAGGTAATAATCCTGTAGTCGAAAATGTTGTCTCTCTTGAGTGGATCCTGAGTACGACGGAGCACGTGAAATTCCGTCGGAATCTGGGAGGACCATCTCCTAAGGCTAAATACTCTCTAGTGACCGATAGTGAACCAGTACCGTGAGGGAAAGGTGAAAAGCACCCCGGAAGGGGAGTGAAATAGAACCTGAAACCGTGTGCTTACAAGTAGTCAGAGCCCGTTAATGGGTGATGGCGTGCCTTTTGTAGAATGAACCGGCGAGTTACGATTTGATGCAAGGTTAAGCAGTAAATGTGGAGCCGTAGCGAAAGCGAGTCTGAATAGGGCGTTTAGTATTTGGTCGTAGACCCGAAACCAGGTGATCTACCCTTGGTCAGGTTGAAGTTCAGGTAACACTGAATGGAGGACCGAACCGACTTACGTTGAAAAGTGAGCGGATGAACTGAGGGTAGCGGAGAAATTCCAATCGAACCTGGAGATAGCTGGTTCTCTCCGAAATAGCTTTAGGGCTAGCCTCAAGTGATGATTATTGGAGGTAGAGCACTGTTTGGACGAGGGGCCCCTCTCGGGTTACCGAATTCAGACAAACTCCGAATGCCAATTAATTTAACTTGGGAGTCAGAACATGGGTGATAAGGTCCGTGTTCGAAAGGGAAACAGCCCAGACCACCAGCTAAGGTCCCAAAATATATGTTAAGTGGAAAAGGATGTGGCGTTGCCCAGACAACTAGGATGTTGGCTTAGAAGCAGCCATCATTTAAAGAGTGCGTAATAGCTCACTAGTCGAGTGACACTGCGCCGAAAATGTACCGGGGCTAAACATATTACCGAAGCTGTGGATTGTCCTTTGGACAATGGTAGGAGAGCGTTCTAAGGGCGTTGAAGCATGATCGTAAGGACATGTGGAGCGCTTAGAAGTGAGAATGCCGGTGTGAGTAGCGAAAGACGGGTGAGAATCCCGTCCACCGATTGACTAAGGTTTCCAGAGGAAGGCTCGTCCGCTCTGGGTTAGTCGGGTCCTAAGCTGAGGCCGACAGGCGTAGGCGATGGATAACAGGTTGATATTCCTGTACCACCTATAATCGTTTTAATCGATGGGGGGACGCAGTAGGATAGGCGAAGCGTGCGATTGGATTGCACGTCTAAGCAGTAAGGCTGAGTATTAGGCAAATCCGGTACTCGTTAAGGCTGAGCTGTGATGGGGAGAAGACATTGAGTCTTCGAGTCGTTGATTTCACACTGCCGAGAAAAGCCTCTAGATAGAAAATAGGTGCCCGTACCGCAAACCGACACAGGTAGTCAAGATGAGAATTCTAAGGTGAGCGAGCGAACTCTCGTTAAGGAACTCGGCAAAATGACCCCGTAACTTCGGGAGAAGGGGTGCTCTTTAGGGTTAACGCCCAGAAGAGCCGCAGTGAATAGGCCCAAGCGACTGTTTATCAAAAACACAGGTCTCTGCTAAACCGTAAGGTGATGTATAGGGGCTGACGCCTGCCCGGTGCTGGAAGGTTAAGAGGAGTGGTTAGCTTCTGCGAAGCTACGAATCGAAGCCCCAGTAAACGGCGGCCGTAACTATAACGGTCCTAAGGTAGCGAAATTCCTTGTCGGGTAAGTTCCGACCCGCACGAAAGGCGTAACGATTTGGGCACTGTCTCAACGAGAGACTCGGTGAAATCATAGTACCTGTGAAGATGCAGGTTACCCGCGACAGGACGGAAAGACCCCGTGGAGCTTTACTGTAGCCTGATATTGAAATTCGGCACAGCTTGTACAGGATAGGTAGGAGCCTTTGAAACGTGAGCGCTAGCTTACGTGGAGGCGCTGGTGGGATACTACCCTAGCTGTGTTGGCTTTCTAACCCGCACCACTTATCGTGGTGGGAGACAGTGTCAGGCGGGCAGTTTGACTGGGGCGGTCGCCTCCTAAAAGGTAACGGAGGCGCTCAAAGGTTCCCTCAGAATGGTTGGAAATCATTCATAGAGTGTAAAGGCATAAGGGAGCTTGACTGCGAGACCTACAAGTCGAGCAGGGTCGAAAGACGGACTTAGTGATCCGGTGGTTCCGCATGGAAGGGCCATCGCTCAACGGATAAAAGCTACCCCGGGGATAACAGGCTTATCTCCCCCAAGAGTTCACATCGACGGGGAGGTTTGGCACCTCGATGTCGGCTCATCGCATCCTGGGGCTGTAGTCGGTCCCAAGGGTTGGGCTGTTCGCCCATTAAAGCGGTACGCGAGCTGGGTTCAGAACGTCGTGAGACAGTTCGGTCCCTATCCGTCGTGGGCGTAGGAAATTTGAGAGGAGCTGTCCTTAGTACGAGAGGACCGGGATGGACATACCTCTGGTGTACCAGTTGTCGTGCCAACGGCATAGCTGGGTAGCTATGTGTGGACGGGATAAGTGCTGAAAGCATCTAAGCATGAAGCCCCCCTCAAGATGAGATTTCCCAACTTCGGTTATAAGATCCCTCAAAGATGATGAGGTTAATAGGTTCGAGGTGGAAGCATGGTGACATGTGGAGCTGACGAATACTAATCGATCGAAGACTTAATCAAAATAAATGTTTTGCGAAGCAAAATCACTTTTACTTACTATCTAGTTTTGAATGTATAATTTACATTCATATGTCTGGTGACTATAGCAAGGAGGTCACACCTGTTCCCATGCCGAACACAGAAGTTAAGCTCCTTAGCGTCGATGGTAGTCGAACTTACGTTCCGCTAGAGTAGAACGTTGCCAGGCAAAAATGGATGCGATGAGCCGCATTGAGACCGTGAGGTCTCTTTTTTTATGTCTAAAACGTCAAAATAAAAGTTAACACAAAGAAAATGGCTTGACGAAGTGAAAACGTTTGAATCTGACGAAACGAGAAAAGAGCGCAACGAGTTTAGTAGAGCTAAATGAGTAAGCGAGAGCCGAAGAAGAGGAAAGAAGCAAGCGATTGTCACAAGTCAAGAAAGGTTCTTAGCGAGGATGGTAACCAACTTACGTTCCGCTAGAGTAGAACTGGAAATGATAATTTAATAATGTACACTTTCGATTGTCTAAGTATGTACAACTTTAATTTTGTGTTTATATAAATTTAAAATGATATCATCGAAAACAAAATATTGTATAAATAGAGAAGAGCAGTAAGACGGTATCTAATTGAAAATGATCTTACTGCTCTTTTATATACTTTATTGAAATACAAAAAGGAAATTAATTATTATACAATAGACAAGCTATTGCATAAGTAACACTAACTTTTATCAAAGAAGTGTTACTTTATAATTAATGATTTTATTAGAGCGTCTACATGCGGTTTTAAAGCATCATCGTCTATACCGCCAAAGCCTAATATAAATTTAGGGGTTTTCTTATAGTCTTGATCATCATCAAAATTATAAACTTGTAATTTTAACTTTACTTTGTTTGCTCTATCAAGACACTCTTGTAATGTTAATCCATTTTTTACTGTAATTGTAAAATGCATACCCGTTTCAGCACCTTGAATATCAAGCTGCTCTTTGTAAGGTTTCAATCTTTTTAAAATATAGGTTAGTTTTCTACGATAAATTCGTCTCATTTTATTTAAATGCCTTTCAAAACCACCGGAAGATATAAACGTTGCAATAAGGTTTTGCATATGAACAGGTACAGTGTTGCCTTCAATGTGATTTTGAGAATGATATTTTTTCATTATAGAATAGGGTAACACCATATATGCAACTCGACAGCTAGGAAAAATAGACTTTGAAAATGTACTGATATAAATCACTTTTTCTCCTCTTGAATATAGACCTTGAATTGCTGGAATGGGTTTGCCGAAATATCTAAACTCGGAATCATAATCATCTTCTATAATAAATCGTTCTTCTTTTTCTTGAGCCCATTGTATTAATTGAGTTCGCTTTTTTAAGTCCATCACATATCCAGTTGGAAATTGATGGGAAGGCGTTATATATACTATATTTTTTTGTGATTTAATAACTTCATCTACGTTTATTCCATTATCTTCAACTTCAATTTGTTCATATTCAACTTGTTTTTTATCTAAAATATTTTTGATTGGTGGATAACTAGGTTTTTCGATAATAAATGTTGAAGTATAAAGTAAATCGACTAATTGATTTACTAATTGTTCGGTAGATGAGCCAATTATAATTTGATTAGGATCACAAATTACACCACGATTAGTAAATAAATAAAATGCCAGTTGAAATCTTAAATGTAATTCTCCTTGAAAATGTCCTCTACGTAATTGATTTAAATGATTTGTATCATAAAGATCTTTGGAATACTTTCTGAAAAGTTCTATCGGGAAATGTTTCGTATCTATTTCATCCAAATTAAAAGCATAATCATAAGCTTCATCACTCGCTTTTGGTTTATATGAATCATCATCAAAAAGAGAGGGGATAGGTTGATTGTTTAAAATTGTTAAAGATTCAATTTCGGACACAAAATATCCAGAGCGAGGTCTTGAATAAATGTAACCTTCGTCTAATAGAAGTTGATATGCATGCTCTACGGTTGTTTGGCTGATAGATAAATGTTTGCTTAATTGTCTTTTAGAATAAAATTTATCGCCTTCTTTAAATTGACCTTCAATTATTTGTTTTTTTAATTTTTCATAAAGTTGATGGTATAAAGTGTTTTTCAATTTTATAACTGACCTCCTAAATTTATCTTATTTTGTACCTTTTTAAATATCAGTTTATACATTACAATGTATTTAATCAACTTGAAAAGGGGTTTTATGTATAATGAGTAAAATTATTGGATCAGACAGAGTCAAAAGAGGTATGGCTGAAATGCAAAAAGGCGGCGTTATTATGGATGTCGTTAATGCTGAGCAAGCAAGAATTGCAGAAGAAGCTGGCGCGGTAGCAGTTATGGCATTAGAACGAGTACCTTCTGATATTAGAGCTGCTGGTGGCGTTGCACGTATGGCAAACCCTAAAATTGTAGAAGAAGTAATGAATGCTGTTTCTATTCCAGTCATGGCTAAAGCACGTATTGGTCATATCACTGAAGCAAGAGTATTAGAGGCGATGGGTGTTGACTATATTGATGAATCAGAAGTGTTAACACCAGCAGATGAGGAATATCACTTAAGAAAAGATCAATTTACAGTACCATTTGTATGTGGATGTCGTAATTTAGGTGAAGCTGCGCGTAGAATTGGTGAAGGTGCTGCTATGTTACGTACTAAAGGTGAACCAGGTACAGGTAATATTGTTGAAGCTGTAAGACATATGAGACAAGTTAATTCAGAAGTTAGTCGATTGACTGTAATGAATGATGATGAGATTATGACTTTTGCGAAAGATATCGGTGCGCCTTATGAAATTTTAAAACAAATTAAAGACAATGGTCGTTTACCGGTAGTTAACTTTGCAGCTGGTGGCGTTGCGACTCCTCAAGATGCTGCTTTAATGATGGAATTAGGTGCCGACGGTGTGTTCGTTGGATCAGGTATTTTTAAATCAGAAGATCCAGAAAAATTTGCTAAAGCAATTGTTCAAGCAACAACACATTACCAAGACTATGAACTAATTGGAAGATTAGCAAGTGAACTTGGCACTGCTATGAAAGGTTTAGATATCAATCAATTATCATTAGAAGAACGTATGCAAGAGCGTGGTTGGTAAGATATGAAAATAGGTGTATTAGCATTACAAGGTGCAGTACGTGAACATATTAGACATATTGAATTAAGTGGTCATGAAGGTATTGCAGTTAAAAAAGTTGAACAATTAGAAGAAATCGAGGGCTTAATATTACCTGGTGGCGAGTCTACAACGTTACGTCGATTAATGAATTTATATGGATTTAAAGAGGCTTTACAAAATTCAACTTTACCTATGTTTGGTACATGCGCAGGATTAATAGTTCTAGCGCAAGATATAGTTGGTGAAGAAGGATACCTTAACAAGTTGAATATTACTGTACAACGAAACTCATTCGGTAGACAAGTTGACAGCTTTGAAACAGAATTAGATATTAAAGGTATCGCTACAGATATTGAAGGTGTCTTTATAAGAGCCCCACATATTGAAAAAGTAGGTCAAGGCGTAGATATCCTATGTAAGGTTAATGAGAAAATTGTAGCTGTCCAGCAAGGTAAATATTTAGGCGTATCATTCCATCCTGAATTAACAGATGACTATAGAGTAACTGATTACTTTATTAATCATATTGTAAAAAAAGCATAGCTTAATGTATGCTAAATCAACGAATTATTGATATTTATAGATTTGTTGAGAAGACAATATCTCCTTCAAACTTAGCTTTGGAGGAGTTGTTTTTTATGTCAAAATTAAAAATGATAAAAAATAAAGATATACATAAGAAAAAACCCCTTCAAAGAGACTGAGAATAGTCAAAATTTTGAAGGGGTTAATTCGATGTTGATGTATTTGTTAAATAAAGAATCCAGCGATTGCAGCTGAAATGAAAGATACTAGTGTTGCACCGAATAATAGTTTCAAACCAAAGCGGGCAACTGTATCTCCTTTTTTGTCATTAAGAGATTTAATCGCACCTGAAATAATACCAATAGAGCTAAAGTTAGCAAATGATACTAAGAATACAGATGTAACACCTTTTGCGTGTTCAGATAAATCACTAAGTTTACCAAGTGCTTGCATTGCTACAAATTCGTTAGATAATAGTTTTGTCGCCATAACTGAACCGGCTTGAACTGCATCTTGCCATGGCACACCGACTAAGAATGCAAATGGTGCAAAGACAAAACCAATTAATGTTTGGAAATCCCAAGAAATAGCGCCACCTGAAACTGTACTAAAGATATTGCTTACAATTCCATTTAATAGAGCGATAATAGCAATGTATCCGATTAACATTGCGCCTACAATGACAGCTACTTTAAATCCATCTAAAATATATTCTCCTAGCATTTCGAAGAATGATTGTTGTCTTTCTTCAGTTTCTTCAACTAATAATTTGTCATCTTCTTCATTAACTTTATAAGGGTTAATAATTGAAGCGATGATGAAACCACCAAATAAGTTTAAGACAACAGCCGTTACAACATATTTAGGTTCAATTAAGGTAAAGTATGCACCGATAATTGAAGCAGAAACAGTCGACATTGCTGAAGCTGTTAATGTGTATAAACGTTGCTTAGGTATGTATGGTAATTGTTTTTTAATTGAAATAAATACTTCAGATTGTCCCAAAATTGCTGCAGCAACTGCATTGTATGATTCTAAACGTCCCATACCATTAATTTTAGAAATTAAGAATCCTAAAACATTAATGATTAAAGGTAAAATCTTTGTGTATTGAAGGATACCGATAATCGCTGAAATAAATACGATAGGTAATAATACACTGAAGAAGAATGGTGGTTGCTTAGGATCGATATATTGAATACCACCGAATACAAAGTTAACACCATCTGCTGCTTTTAATAATAAGTAGTTAAAACCGTTTGAAATACCACCAATAACCTTGATTCCCATTGTAGTTTTAAGCAAGATAAATGCAAAGATAAGCTGAATTGCAAGTAAAATTCCTACATATTTCCAGCGAATATTTTCCCTGTCTGAGCTAAATAGAAACGCAAGTGCTAAAAAGAAGATAATTCCGATAATCCCAATTAGAATATGCATATATTTCTCATTCCTTTAGTTTTTTCTACAATCTATCATACAATAAAATGGAAGGGCTAACATCATAAATTTTTGAAAATATAAAAACAAATTAATTGAAAAAGGTCAAAATAGGTCATATAATATAGTCAAAGAAGGTCAAAAAGGGGTGATATACATGCACAATATGTCTGACATCATAGAACAATACATCAAACGTTTATTTGAAGAGTCGAATGAAGATGTCGTTGAAATTCAGAGAGCGAATATCGCACAGCGTTTTGATTGTGTACCATCACAATTAAATTATGTAATCAAAACACGATTCACTAATGAACATGGTTATGAAATCGAAAGTAAACGTGGTGGTGGTGGTTACATCCGAATCACTAAAATTGAAAATAAAGATGCAACAGGTTATATTAATCATTTGCTTCAGCTGATTGGACCTTCTATTTCTCAACAACAAGCTTATTATATTATTGATGGGCTTTTAGATAAAATGTTAATAAATGAACGTGAAGCTAAAATGATTCAAGCAGTTATTGATAGAGAAACGCTATCAATGGATATGGTTTCTAGAGATATTATTAGAGCAAATATTTTAAAACGTTTGTTACCAGTTATAAATTATTACTAAATGAAATGAGGTGTTGAAGTGCTTTGTGAAAATTGTCAACTTAATGAAGCGGAATTAAAAGTTAAAGTTACAAGTAAAAATAAAACAGAAGAAAAAATGGTGTGTCAAACTTGTGCTGAGGGGCACCATCCGTGGAATCAAGCTAATGAACAGCCTGAATATCAAGAACATCAAGATAATTTCGAAGAAGCATTTGTTGTTAAGCAAATTTTACAACATTTAGCTACGAAACATGGCATTAATTTTCAAGAAGTAGCGTTTAAAGAAGAAAAACGTTGCCCATCATGTCATATGACTTTGAAAGATATTGCACATGTTGGTAAATTTGGGTGTGCTAATTGTTATGCAACATTTAAAGATGACATCATTGATATCGTCCGCAGAGTTCAAGGTGGACAATTTGAGCACGTTGGAAAGACACCACATTCTTCACATAAAAAGATAGCTTTAAAGCGAAAAATCGAAGAAAAGAATGAATATTTGAAAAAACTTATTGAAATCCAAGATTTTGAGGAAGCAGCCATTGTTAGAGATGAAATTAAAGCACTAAAAGCTGAGAGTGAGGTGCAACATGATGACGCATAATATTCATGATAATATCAGCCAATGGATGAAAAGTAATGAAGAAACACCAATTGTTATGTCTTCTAGAATTCGGTTAGCGCGTAATTTAGAAAATCATGTGCATCCACTAATGTATGCTACTGAAAATGATGGATTTAGAGTTATAAATGAGGTACAAGATGCCTTGCCAAATTTTGAATTAATGCGTCTTGATCAAATGGATCAACAAAGTAAAATGAAAATGGTTGCAAAGCATTTGATTAGTCCTGAACTAATAAAACAACCAGCAGCCGCAGTATTAGTGAATGATGATGAATCTTTAAGTGTCATGATAAATGAAGAGGACCATATTCGTATTCAAGCTATGGGAACTGACACGACATTACAGGCTTTATATAATCAAGCTTCATCAATTGATGATGAATTAGATCGAAGCCTTGATATAAGTTATGATGAACAACTTGGTTATTTAACTACATGTCCTACCAATATAGGTACTGGTATGAGAGCAAGCGTGATGCTACATTTACCAGGTCTATCTATTATGAAAAGAATGACACGGATTGCTCAAACCATTAATCGTTTTGGATATACAATCAGAGGTATTTACGGTGAAGGTTCGCAAGTTTATGGACATACTTATCAAGTATCCAACCAACTTACACTTGGTAAATCTGAGTTAGAAATCATAGAAACATTAACAGAAGTTGTTAATCAAATCATTCATGAAGAAAAACAAATACGACAAAAGTTAGACACTTATAATCAATTAGAAACACAAGACCGTGTTTTTCGCTCGCTAGGTATTTTACAAAACTGTAGAATGATAACTATGGAAGAGGCTTCTTATAGATTAAGCGAAGTTAAACTTGGTATAGATTTAAATTACATTGAATTACAAAACTTTAAATTTAATGAATTGATGGTAGCTATACAGTCACCATTTTTATTAGATGAAGAAGATGACAAATCTGTAAAAGAAAAACGAGCAGATATACTAAGAGAACATATAAAGTAGGAGGTCATTATTTATGTTATTTGGTAGATTAACTGAGCGTGCACAGCGCGTATTAGCACATGCACAAGAAGAAGCAATTCGTTTAAATCATTCAAATATAGGAACAGAACACCTATTATTGGGATTAATGAAAGAACCTGAAGGAATTGCTGCAAAAGTATTAGAAAGTTTTAATATCACTGAAGATAAAGTAATTGAAGAAGTTGAAAAATTAATCGGACATGGTCAAGATCATGTTGGTACATTGCATTATACACCTAGAGCTAAAAAAGTCATTGAATTATCGATGGATGAAGCTAGAAAATTACATCACAATTTTGTTGGAACGGAACATATTTTATTAGGCTTGATTCGTGAAAATGAAGGTGTTGCAGCAAGAGTTTTTGCAAATCTAGATTTAAATATTACTAAAGCACGTGCACAAGTTGTGAAAGCTTTAGGAAACCCTGAAATGAGTAATAAAAATGCACAAGCTAGTAAGTCAAATAATACTCCAACTTTAGATAGTTTAGCTCGTGACTTAACAGTCATTGCCAAAGACGGTACATTAGATCCTGTTATAGGACGTGATAAAGAAATTACACGTGTAATTGAAGTATTAAGTAGACGTACGAAAAACAATCCTGTACTTATTGGAGAGCCAGGTGTTGGTAAAACTGCTATTGCTGAAGGTTTAGCGCAAGCCATAGTGAATAATGAGGTACCAGAGACATTAAAAGATAAGCGTGTTATGTCTTTAGATATGGGAACAGTAGTTGCAGGTACTAAATATCGTGGTGAATTTGAAGAGCGTCTGAAAAAGGTTATGGAAGAAATCCAACAAGCAGGTAATGTCATCCTATTTATTGATGAGTTGCATACTTTAGTTGGTGCTGGTGGTGCTGAAGGTGCTATCGATGCTTCGAATATTTTGAAACCGGCATTAGCACGTGGTGAATTACAATGTATTGGTGCTACTACATTAGATGAATATCGCAAAAATATTGAAAAAGACGCGGCTTTAGAACGTCGTTTCCAACCTGTACAAGTTGATGAACCTTCAGTAGTAGATACAGTTGCTATTTTAAAAGGATTAAGAGATCGTTACGAAGCACACCATCGTATTAATATTTCAGACGAAGCTATTGAAGCAGCTGTTAAATTAAGTAACAGATACGTTTCAGATCGTTTCTTACCAGATAAAGCAATTGATTTAATTGATGAAGCAAGTTCTAAAGTAAGACTTAAGAGTCATACGACACCTAATAATTTAAAAGAAATTGAACAAGAAATTGAAAAAGTTAAAAATGAAAAAGATGCTGCAGTACATGCTCAAGAGTTTGAAAATGCTGCTAACCTGCGTGATAAACAAACAAAACTTGAAAAGCAATATGAAGAAGCTAAAAATGAATGGAAGAATGCACAAAATGGCATGTCAACTTCATTGTCAGAAGAAGATATTGCTGAAGTTATTGCAGGATGGACAGGTATCCCATTAACTAAAATCAATGAAACAGAATCTGAAAAACTTCTTAGTCTAGAAGATACATTACATGAGAGAGTTATTGGGCAAAAAGATGCTGTTAATTCAATCAGTAAAGCGGTTAGACGTGCCCGTGCAGGGTTAAAAGATCCTAAACGACCAATTGGTAGCTTTATCTTCCTTGGACCAACTGGTGTTGGTAAAACTGAATTAGCTAGAGCTTTAGCTGAATCAATGTTTGGCGATGATGATGCGATGATCCGTGTAGACATGAGTGAATTTATGGAAAAACACGCAGTGAGCCGATTAGTTGGTGCTCCTCCAGGATATGTTGGTCATGATGATGGTGGACAATTAACTGAAAAAGTTAGACGTAAACCATATTCTGTAATTTTATTTGATGAAATTGAAAAAGCTCATCCAGATGTATTTAATATTCTATTACAAGTTTTAGATGATGGACATTTGACAGATACAAAAGGACGTACAGTTGATTTCAGAAATACAATTATCATAATGACATCAAACGTTGGGGCACAAGAATTACAAGATCAACGATTTGCTGGATTCGGTGGTTCAAGTGATGGACAAGATTATGAAACAATTCGAAAAACGATGTTAAAAGAATTAAAAAATTCATTCCGTCCAGAATTTTTAAACCGTGTAGATGATATCATTGTATTCCATAAACTAACAAAAGAAGAATTAAAAGAAATTGTAACAATGATGGTTAATAAATTAACAAATCGATTATCTGAACAAAACATAAATATTATTGTTACTGATAAAGCGAAAGACAAAATCGCAGAAGAAGGATATGATCCAGAATATGGTGCAAGACCATTAATTAGAGCGATACAAAAAACTATCGAAGATAATTTAAGTGAATTAATATTAGATGGTAATCAAATTGAAGGTAAGAAAGTTACAGTAGATCATGATGGTAAAGAGTTTAAATATGACATTGCTGAACAAACTTCAGAAACTAAAACACCATCGCAAGCATAATTATAAAACAGTCCAAAACAAATTAAAGTTTTGGGCTGTTTTTTTAGTAGCATTGAACTATAGAAATTCGTGAAAGTATCCATCAACGAAACAATCTATAAAACAATCATCAAAGGATAGTTAAGAATTATATGTAAGAAGTTAATGAGCCTACAGCGATAGCATAAAGGTATGAATTTTTATAAAGGTTTTTTGTTTGAAGATACTAGCAACTTACGTCAAAATAAAATAGGTCTATATAATATTGTGATAAATCTAGAGAAAAGAGTTTACTAAGAAATTATTAAGATTTTATCTTTGAAAGATACCGACTATCAACATGATGTAAGTTTATTTTATAATATTCATAAAAAATAAATCTGGTAAAACAGTTTGCGTTAGTAGTCATGTTAAAATACAAACAAATGTAACTCACATTTAATTTGTCATAATGGGAATGTGCGTTTAAAATAGATTTGTTCAAAGGAAAGTGGAGGTGCAATTTTGGCCAAGAAAAAAGTGATTTTTGAATGTATGGCTTGTGGTTATCAATCTCCTAAATGGATGGGGAAATGTCCTAATTGTGGCGCTTGGAATCAAATGGAGGAAATTGTTGAAAAAGCAGCCAATCCTAAACATGGAGTTAAAACCAAGGAATTAGCAGGTAAAGTACAAAAATTAAATAGTATTAAACATGAAACAACGCCGAGAGTGTTAACAGATTCAGCAGAATTCAACCGTGTATTAGGTGGAGGTATTGTGAGCGGATCGTTAGTACTTATTGGTGGGGATCCAGGTATTGGTAAGTCAACGTTACTTTTACAAATTTGTGCATCGTTATCTCAAAAGAAAAAAGTACTATATATTACTGGAGAAGAATCGCTTAGTCAGACTAAATTACGTGCAGAGCGATTAGATGAAGATTCAAGTGAATTGCAAGTATTAGCTGAAACAGATCTTGAAGTTATTTATCAAACAGTAAAAGAAGAACAACCTGATTTATTAGTAGTGGATTCGATTCAAACAATATATCATCCTGAAATCAGCTCTGCGCCAGGTTCTGTTTCACAAGTTCGTGAAAGTACACAAAGTTTAATGAATATTGCTAAACAAATGAACATTGCAACTTTTATAGTGGGTCATGTAACGAAAGAAGGTCAAATTGCTGGCCCAAGATTGCTAGAACACATGGTTGATACTGTGCTTTATTTTGAAGGCGATGAACACCACGCATATCGAATTTTGCGAGCTGTTAAAAACCGTTTTGGTTCAACGAATGAAATGGGAATCTTCGAAATGAAGCAAAGTGGATTAAAAGGTGTAAATAATCCATCTGAAATGTTTTTAGAAGAACGTTCAACAAATGTTCCAGGTTCAACAATTGTTGCAACCATGGAGGGAACCAGACCACTTTTAATAGAAGTTCAAGCGCTGGTAACTCCAACGACTTTTAACAATCCGAGACGAATGGCAACAGGGATTGATCATAATCGATTAAGTTTGTTGATGGCTGTTTTGGAAAAGAAAGAAAATTATCTATTACAACAACAAGATGCTTATATCAAAGTAGCTGGCGGTGTAAAGTTAACGGAGCCAGCAGTTGATTTAAGTGTAATTGTAGCAACTGCATCTAGCTTTAAAGATAAAGCTGTCGACGGATTAGATTGCTATATTGGAGAAGTTGGTTTAACGGGTGAGGTACGTCGTGTATCTCGGATAGAACAACGCGTGCAAGAGGCTGCAAAACTAGGTTTCAAACGTGTAATTATTCCTAAAAATAATATAGGCGGATGGACATATCCTGAAGGTATACAAGTAATAGGTGTAACTACTGTACATGAAGCATTGTCATTTGCTCTTCATTCATAAAACATCAAGAAAGGAGGACATTGTGTGAATATCGTTAAACTAATGGTTATTATTATTTACTTAATTATTGGGAGCGCATTAGGAATAATTATTATTCCTGAAATTGCAAATGATCTTGGATTACAAAACTCCAGCTTTTTAAAAAATCACTATGTAGATGGCATTATCGGTAGTATTTTTATGTTCTTAATTTTTGGTGTATTTATTAGACGAGTTACTAACGCTATAAAAGGTTTAGAACATTTTATTATGCGTAGAAGTGCTGTTGAAATACTATTCGCAACAATAGGTTTAATAATCGGATTACTTATTTCTGTTATGGTGTCGTTTATATTAGAATCAATTGGTAACTCTATTTTTAATCATTTCATTCCTGTCATAATTACGATATTACTATGTTATTTCGGTTTCCAATTTGGCCTTAAAAAACGAGATGAAATGTTAATGTTTTTACCTGAGAATATAGCGCGTTCCATGTCACAACATACTAAAAGTGCTACGCCAAAAATTATCGACACAAGCGCAATTATTGATGGTCGTATTTTAGAAGTCATTCGTTGCGGTTTTATCGATGGCAATATTTTAATTCCACAAGGTGTTATTAATGAATTACAAATTGTTGCAGATTCAAATGACAGTGTTAAACGTGAAAAGGGTAAAAGAGGCTTAGATATTTTAAATGAATTGTATGATTTAGACTATCCTACAAAGGTTATACATCCAACTAAAACACATAGTGATATTGATACGATGTTATTAAAATTAGCAAAACAATATCATGCAAGTATTATAACGACAGATTTCAACCTAAATAAAGTTTGTCATGTACATGGTATCAAAGCATTAAATGTTAATGATTTATCAGAAGCAATCAAACCTAATGTACATCAAGGTGATCAACTGCATATTTTACTGACAAAAATGGGTAAGGAGCCTGGTCAGGCAGTAGGATATCTAGATGATGGTACGATGGTAGTTGTTGATAATGCTAAAAATCTTATTGGCAGTCATGTCAATTTAGAAGTAGTCAGCTTATTGCAAACATCTTCAGGAAGAATTGTTTTTGCTAAAAAAATCGAAGATACAGTATCATTATAAAAACTGTAGTTGACGAAAACAAAATAGATATTAAAAGGTATATGAAATGGCGAAGTTTGTAATTTGAAGTATAACTATAAATAAATGCAAAACATATTAGTTATCAAAAAATACAAATAGTGCTAATATATCATTGAAACAAGTTCATTAAGTGTTAAATTTTAGATATTAATAAAGTTATTCTTATAGCAATCAAGACATACAAAATTAGAATCAATTTTAACGTATTTGAATAGTTAATTTGAAGTTTAATTTCACAGTACATAATATTCATTTTTAAGTCGTTGAAATGTTTATGTAGTGCAGTCTTGATTCTTAGGGATAGCTTTTTTAAAGTGTTGAAAAAACAACAGCTTTCTATTTAAAATTTAAGCATATTACCCAGGGAATTATGTTATGATTAAACAATGAAATTATTTTAAGGTCATGTTAAAAAGCATTGTTTCGTTTTAACAATAAGACGAGTTAGACATTTGTTATGACGGTCGAAGATAGCAAATGAACAATTTATATGAACTAACTTGAAAATCTGATATTTAATTTAGGAGTGAAAAAAATGAGCGATCGTATAAGAGTAAGATATGCACCAAGTCCAACTGGTTATCTTCATATTGGTAATGCAAGAACAGCATTATTCAATTACTTGTATGCTAAACATTACAACGGAGATTTTGTGATTCGAATTGAAGATACTGATAAAAAACGTAATTTAGAAGATGGAGAAACATCACAATTTGATAATCTTAAATGGTTAGGATTAGATTGGGATGAGTCTGTAGATAAAGACAATGGCTACGGACCATATCGTCAATCTGAACGTCAACATATCTACCAACCATTAATAGATCAGTTACTAGCAGAAGATAAAGCATATAAATGCTATATGACAGAAGAAGAATTAGAAGCTGAACGTGAAGCGCAAATCGCTCGTGGTGAAATGCCTCGCTATGGTGGTCAGCATGCGCATTTGACTGAAGAACAACGTCAACAATTTGAAGCAGAAGGACGCCAACCATCAATTCGTTTCCGAGTACCTCAAAACCAAACGTATTCATTTGATGATATGGTAAAAGGAAATATTTCATTTGATTCAAATGGTATTGGTGACTGGGTTATCGTAAAAAAAGATGGCATTCCAACGTACAATTTTGCAGTAGCTATAGATGATCATTACATGCAAATTTCAGATGTAATTCGTGGTGATGATCATATTTCAAACACGCCTAAACAAATTATGATTTATGAAGCATTTGGCTGGGAGCCACCTCGTTTTGGTCATATGTCATTAATTGTTAATGAAGAACGTAAAAAGTTAAGTAAACGTGATGGGCAAATTTTACAATTTATTGAGCAATATCGTGACTTAGGTTATTTACCTGAAGCGTTATTTAATTTTATTGCGTTATTAGGTTGGTCTCCTGAAGGTGAAGAAGAAATCTTTTCTAAAGAAGAATTTATCAAAATCTTTGATGAAAAGCGTTTGTCAAAATCACCAGCATTTTTCGATAAGCAAAAATTAGCATGGGTTAATAACCAATATATGAAACAAAAAGATACTGAAACAGTATTCCAATTAGCATTACCTCATTTAATTAAAGCAAATTTGATTCCTGAGGTGCCGTCAGAAGAGGATTTATCTTGGGGACGCAAATTAATTGCGCTTTATCAAAAAGAAATGAGTTATGCCGGTGAAATTGTACCTTTATCAGAAATGTTCTTTAAAGAAATGCCAGCTCTTGGTGAAGAAGAACAACAAGTGATTAATGGAGAGCAAGTACCAGAGTTAATGACGCACTTATTCAGTAAATTAGAAGCACTTGAACCATTTGAAGCGGCTGAAATTAAAAAGACAATTAAAGAAGTTCAAAAAGAAACAGGAATAAAAGGCAAGCAATTATTTATGCCTATTCGTGTTGCTGTAACAGGCCAAATGCATGGTCCTGAATTACCAAATACAATTGAAGTACTTGGTAAAGAAAAAGTGCTAAACCGTTTAAAACAATATAAGTAATGAAATAGACAAGATCAAGGTAGTATATACTTGAATTTTATAACGTAACCACATATGATAAAGTTGTATTAACAAATTACAACAATATGAATAAAGTATTTTATATAAAACGAAGGATTAGTAATTAAATTTATACGATGCAGAGAGTGTACGGTTGCTGTGAGTACAACGTAGAAATTAATGAATGCACCTTCGTAAAATGAATTAAATATATAATGAGAGTGATGAGCATTAAGTTGACTTAGTTTCCTTGATAATTTGGAAGCGCCCGCAATATTATTAATGTTATTCGCTAAATTCAGAGTGGAACCGTGCGGAAGCGCCTCTAACAATACAATTTGTATGTTAGTGGTGCTTTTTTGATATTTAATTTCGCAGGTACTTCAATTATGTATTTACGTAGTTCAATCATTGAGGAGGAAATGATCTTGTTAAAAAGAATGAGAGACGATATAAAAATGGTATTTGAGCAGGATCCAGCGGCACGTTCAACATTAGAAGTCATTACAACGTATGCAGGTTTACATGCAGTTTGGAGTCATTTGATTGCACATAAGTTATACAACCAAAAAAAATATGTTGCAGCACGCGCGATATCTCAAATTTCAAGATTTTTCACAGGTATAGAAATCCATCCAGGTGCTAAAATTGGAAAGCGTCTATTTATAGATCATGGTATGGGCGTTGTAATAGGAGAAACATGTACAATTGGTGATAATGTGACAATCTATCAAGGCGTGACACTTGGTGGGACAGGGAAAGAAAGAGGGAAAAGACACCCAGATATAGGAGACAATGTTTTAATAGCAGCGGGTGCGAAAGTTTTAGGAAATATTAAAATAAATTCAAATGTAAATATTGGTGCAAATTCAGTTGTTTTACAATCAGTTCCAAGCTATTCAACGGTTGTTGGTATACCAGGACATATTGTTAAGCAAGATGGTGTTCGAGTTGGAAAAACATTTGATCATCGCCATCTACCTGATCCAATTTATGAACAAATTAAGCATTTAGAACGACAACTTGAAAAGACTAGGAATGGAGAGATTCAAGATGATTACATTATATAATACGCTTACACGTCAAAAAGAAGTGTTCAAGCCTATAGAACCAGGAAAAGTAAAAATGTATGTATGTGGTCCTACTGTATATAACTACATTCATATTGGTAACGCAAGACCAGCAATTAATTATGACGTAGTGAGACGTTACTTTGAATACCAAGGATATAATGTAGAATATGTATCAAATTTTACAGACGTAGATGATAAATTAATTAAACGTTCTCAAGAATTAAATCAGTCTGTTCCCGAAATTGCAGAAAAATATATCGCAGCTTTTCATGAAGATGTTGGTGCGTTAAATGTTAGAAAAGCGACTTCAAATCCAAGGGTAATGGACCATATGGATGACATTATTCAATTTATTAAAGAGTTGGTGGATCAAGGTTATGCATATGAAAGTGGTGGCGATGTTTACTTTAGAACACGTAAATTTGAAGGTTATGGTAAATTAAGTCATCAATCCATAGATGACTTAAAAGTGGGTGCTCGTATAGATGCAGGAGAGCATAAAGAAGATGCACTTGATTTTACATTGTGGAAAAAAGCGAAGCCTGGCGAGATTAGTTGGGATAGCCCATTTGGTGAAGGTAGACCAGGATGGCATATAGAATGTTCTGTAATGGCATTTCATGAGCTAGGACCTACAATTGATATACATGCGGGTGGTTCAGATTTACAATTTCCACATCATGAAAATGAAATAGCACAATCAGAAGCACATAATCATGCGCCATTTGCTAATTATTGGATGCATAATGGTTTCATTAATATTGATAATGAAAAAATGAGTAAATCACTAGGCAACTTTATTTTAGTTCACGATATTATTAAAGAAGTTGATCCAGATGTACTAAGATTCTTTATGATTAGCGTACATTATAGAAGCCCAATTAACTATAATCTAGAATTGGTAGAATCAGCACGTAGTGGACTAGAGCGTATTCGCAATAGTTATCAATTAATTGAAGAGCGCGCACAAATTGCTACTAATATTGAAAATCAACAGACATATATTGATCAAATTGATGCGATTTTAAATCGTTTTGAAACAGTTATGAATGATGATTTTAATACAGCTAATGCAATTACAGCTTGGTATGATTTAGCAAAACTTGCGAATAAATATGTACTAGAGAACACAACATCAACAGAAGTAATTGATAAATTTAAAGCAGTTTATCAAATTTTCAGCGATGTTTTAGGTGTACCGTTAAAATCTAAAAATGCAGATGAATTATTGGATGAAGATGTTGAAAAATTAATCGAAGAGCGTAATGAAGCAAGGAAAAACAAAGATTTTGCACGAGCAGATGAAATTCGAGACATGCTGAAATCACAAAACATTATATTAGAAGACACACCTCAAGGGGTTAGATTTAAACGTGGATAATCAACAAGATAATCACATTAAATTATTGAATCCATTGACCTTAGCATATATGGGAGACGCAGTCTTAGATCAATATGTACGTACCTATATCGTTTTAAAGCTTAAAAGTAAGCCTAATAAACTACATCAAATGTCTAAAAAATATGTATCTGCCAAAAGTCAGGCGCAAACGTTAGAATATTTAATGGAGCAAGAATGGTTTACAGACGAAGAAATGGATATTTTGAAGCGAGGGCGTAACGCGAAAAGTCATACTAAAGCTAAAAACACTGATGTTCAAACATATCGTAAAAGTTCAGCGATAGAAGCAGTGATAGGTTTTCTTTATTTAGAAAAAAGAGAAGAACGATTAGAGGCATTATTAAATAAAATAATAACAATAGTAAACGAAAGGTAGTGACGATGTGGAAGATACGGTTATTGTTGGTAGGCATGCTGTTAGAGAAGCGATTATTACTGGGCATCCGATAAATAAGATATTGATTCAAGAAGGTATTAAAAAGCAACAAATTAATGAAATTTTAAAAAATGCAAAAGATCAAAAAATTATTGTTCAAACTGTACCAAAATCTAAATTAGATTTTTTAGCAAATGCACCACATCAGGGTGTTGCAGCGCTTATTGCACCATATGAATATGCTGACTTCGATCAATTTTTAAAACAGCAAAAAGAAAAAGAAGGTTTATCGACAGTACTTATATTAGACGGCTTAGAAGACCCGCATAACTTGGGATCAATTTTAAGAACAGCCGATGCAACGGGAGTTGATGGTGTTATTATTCCTAAACGTCGTTCAGTTACACTAACGCAAACAGTTGCAAAAGCCTCAACAGGTGCAATTGAACATGTACCAGTTATTCGAGTGACAAATTTAGCTAAAACTATCGATGAACTAAAAGATAATGGCTTTTGGGTAGCTGGCACTGAAGCTAATAATGCAACAGATTATAGAAATCTAGAAGCGGACATGTCATTGGCTATTGTAATTGGTAGCGAAGGACAGGGTATGAGTCGCCTAGTAAGTGATAAATGCGATTTTTATATTAAGATTCCAATGGTTGGACATGTAAACAGTTTGAATGCTTCGGTTGCAGCAAGTTTAATGATGTACGAAGTATTTCGAAAAAGACATGATGTTGGAGAAATATAATGAAAGAACGTTACTTAATCATTGATGGATACAATATGATAGGACAATCACCAACGCTAAGCGCCATTGCAAAAGAGAATTTAGAAGAAGCTAGAATGCAATTAATAGATGCAATTGCAAATTATAATGCAGTTATTTCAGATGAAATTATTTGTGTTTTCGATGCTTATGACCAATCGGGTGTTGAAAGAGAATACATGTATCATGGCGTTAAAACGATTTTTACCAAGGAAAAAGAAACAGCTGATAGTTTCATAGAACGTTATGTTTATGAACTTTATGACAAGCATACTAAGCATATTACAGTTGTAACAAGTGATATGAGTGAGCAACATGCTATCTTTGGATCAGGTGCATATAGAATATCATCTCGCGAAATGTGGAGAGATTTAAAAGAAAATGAAATTGATGTGAGTAAATCATTAGATGATATAAGTGAAAACAAGCCAAGAACTCGAATTCCGTTATCTTCTGAAATCCTTGCAGAATTTGAAAAAATACGAAGAGGACATCATAAGAAATGACATTTCCGTCATCTTGAAATTTTGAATGTAACAATATTAAACTAACCTTAAATTTTAGATAGAAGGGGTTAGTTTAATACTTGAAATACGATTTGACAACTCAAGACAGTACAATCAAACGTAACAATGCAATAAATGATAAAGACTTCGAAAAGTTAGTAATGGATCTACAACCATTAATTATTCGACGCATCAAAACATTTGGATTTAATCATTATGATTTAGAAGACTTATATCAAGAAATACTTATACGGATGTATAGGTCGGTCCAAACATTTGATTTTAGTGGAGAGCAGCCTTTCACAAATTATGTTCAATGTTTAATTACGTCTGTAAAGTATGATTATTTGAGAAAATATTTAGCTACAAATAAAAGAATGGATAATTTGATTAATGAATATAGAGTTACGTATCCATGTGCAATAAAGCGTTATGATGTTGAAAACAATTATTTGAATAAATTAGCAATTAAAGAGTTGATTTGTCAGTTTAAGTATTTGAGTGCATTTGAAAAAGATGTCATGTATTTAATGTGTAAACAATATAAGCCGAGAGAAATTGCTCAATTGATGCATGTAAAAGAGAAAGTGATTTATAATGCCATACAACGATGTAAAAATAAAATAAAACGTTATTTCAAAATGATTTGAAAAGCGCCTTAGGACGTGAATTGAATTATAACGTGTTACTTACTGATGGTTTGACATTTGTTATAAAATTTATGTATAGTATACTGGTATTATAATGAATAAAGGTGAATTATTGTGAGAAAAATACCTTTAAATTGTGAAGCTTGTGGCAATAGAAATTATAATGTTCCTAAGCAAGAAGGCTCGGCAACAAGATTAACCTTAAAGAAATATTGTCCAAAATGTAACGCGCACACAATTCATAAAGAATCGAAATAAATACATTCGAAATAATACTTTGATAATATGTTCAAAGGATTTGGAGGTTGAGCAGATGGCTAAAAAAGAAAGTTTCTTTAAAGGCGTTAAGTCTGAAATGGAAAAAACAAGTTGGCCGACGAAAGAAGAGCTATTTAAATATACTGTAATTGTAGTTTCTACTGTTATATTCTTCTTAGTCTTTTTCTATGCCTTAGATTTAGGAATTACAGCATTGAAAAATTTATTATTTGGTTAGAGGAGTGAAGACATGTCTGAAGAAGTTGGCGCAAAGCGTTGGTATGCAGTGCATACATATTCTGGATATGAAAATAAAGTTAAAAAGAATTTAGAAAAAAGAGTAGAATCTATGAATATGACTGAACAAATCTTTAGAGTAGTCATACCGGAAGAAGAAGAAACTCAAGTAAAAGATGGCAAAGCTAAAACGACTGTTAAAAAAACATTCCCTGGATATGTTTTAGTGGAATTAATCATGACAGATGAATCATGGTATGTGGTAAGAAATACACCAGGTGTTACTGGTTTTGTAGGTTCTGCAGGTGCAGGGTCTAAGCCAAATCCATTGTTACCAGAAGAAGTTCGCTTCATCTTAAAACAAATGGGTCTTAAAGAAAAGACTATCGATGTTGAACTCGAAGTTGGCGAGCAAGTTCGTATTAAATCAGGTCCATTTGCGAATCAAGTTGGTGAAGTTCAAGAAATTGAAACAGATAAGTTTAAGCTAACAGTATTAGTAGATATGTTTGGCCGAGAAACACCAGTAGAAGTTGAATTCGATCAAATAGAAAAGCTTTAATTAACAATTAAAGTTATTAAACTAACCAAAAGATAAAAAAGAGTATTGATTTTTTAATTAGAAAAGTGTTAAAATTATGTGGTCGCGCTTTTAGAGCGCCCATTTCGTCACGAAATGTTAAGAGTGGGAGGGCAAAACTGAGCCCTGTGACCACATCACGATATCAAGGAGGTGCACATCGTGGCTAAAAAAGTAGATAAAGTTGTTAAATTACAAATTCCTGCAGGTAAAGCGAATCCAGCACCACCAGTTGGTCCAGCATTAGGTCAAGCAGGTGTGAACATCATGGGATTCTGTAAAGAGTTCAATGCACGTACTCAAGATCAAGCAGGTTTAATTATTCCGGTAGAAATCAGTGTTTATGAAGATCGTTCATTTACATTTATTACAAAAACTCCACCGGCTCCAGTATTACTTAAAAAAGCAGCTGGTATTGAAAAAGGTTCAGGCGAACCAAACAAAACTAAAGTTGCTACAGTAACTAAAGATCAAGTACGCGAAATTGCTAACAGCAAAATGCAAGACTTAAACGCTGCTGACGAAGAAGCAGCTATGCGTATTATCGAAGGTACTGCACGTAGTATGGGTATCGTTGTAGAATAATTTTACGAATATTAAATTTGATTACATGATTTAAACGATGAAGCAGATAACAGAGATAATAATGATGAATTATAAATATAATCTGAATGACTAGATTAATGATTGATTTATTCATAAGATTAATTCTTCTGTTGTCTGCTCTTAACTTGCATATAGCAAGTAATGTGGGAGGAAATTCCGCTAAAACCACTAAAGGAGGAACTATAAATGGCTAAAAAAGGTAAAAAGTATCAAGAAGCAGCTAGTAAAGTTGACCGTACTCAGCACTACAGTGTTGAAGAAGCAATTAAATTAGCTAAAGAAACAAGCATTGCTAACTTTGACGCTTCTGTTGAAGTTGCATTCCGTTTAGGAATTGATACACGTAAAAATGACCAACAAATCCGTGGTGCAGTTGTATTACCAAACGGAACTGGTAAATCACAAAGTGTATTAGTATTCGCTAAAGGTGACAAAATTGCTGAAGCTGAAGCAGCAGGTGCTGACTATGTAGGTGAAGCAGAATACGTTCAAAAAATCCAACAAGGTTGGTTCGACTTCGATGTAGTAGTTGCTACACCAGACATGATGGGTGAAGTTGGTAAATTAGGTCGTGTATTAGGACCAAAAGGTTTAATGCCAAACCCTAAAACTGGAACTGTAACAATGGATGTTAAAAAAGCTGTTGAAGAAATCAAAGCTGGTAAAGTAGAATACCGTGCTGAAAAAGCTGGTATCGTACATGCATCAATTGGTAAAGTTTCATTTACTGATGAACAATTAATTGAAAACTTCAATACTTTACAAGATGTATTAGCTAAAGCTAAACCATCATCTGCTAAAGGTACATACTTCAAATCTGTTGCTGTAACTACAACAATGGGTCCTGGAGTTAAAATTGATACTGCAAGTTTCAAATAATAAATGATATAAATAATTACAGGCTGAAAGAAATATCTTTCAGTCTGTAAAAATATATTGACAATAAGTAATTTCCAAGTTATATTACTTATTGTGATTATTTTACCTAAGACAGTAGGAGTTATTTATAACTTAAAATTTATCCTGCCGAGGCTAAAATTGACTTGAACGTGATGATCTATGATCTTTCAAGCACTTTTTGCCGTGGGTAGAAAGTGCTTTTTTTATTAATTTTAAAAAAAGCACCAAAAATTTAAATGGAGGTGTCTGAATGTCTGCTATCATTGAAGCTAAAAAACAACTAGTTGATGAAATTGCTGAGGTACTATCAAATTCAGTTTCAACAGTAATCGTTGACTACCGTGGATTAACAGTAGCTGAAGTTACTGACTTACGTTCACAATTACGTGAAGCTGGTGTTGAGTATAAAGTATACAAAAACACTATGGTACGTCGTGCAGCTGAAAAAGCTGGTATCGAAGGCTTAGATGAATTCTTAACAGGTCCTACTGCTATTGCAACTTCAAGTGAAGATGCTGTAGCTGCAGCGAAAGTAATTTCTGGATTTGCTAAAGATCATGAAGCATTAGAAATTAAATCAGGCGTTATGGAAGGCAATGTTATTACAGCAGAAGAAGTTAAAACTGTTGGTTCATTACCTTCACACGATGGTCTTGTATCTATGCTTTTATCAGTATTACAAGCTCCTGTACGCAACTTCGCTTATGCGGTTAAAGCTATTGGAGAACAAAAAGAAGAAAACGCTGAATAATTTTTAGCGTAAAAAAATTAAAAATAATGGAGGAATTATAAAATGGCTAATCATGAACAAATCATTGAAGCGATTAAAGAAATGTCAGTATTAGAATTAAACGACTTAGTAAAAGCAATTGAAGAAGAATTTGGTGTAACTGCAGCTGCTCCAGTAGCAGTAGCAGGTGCAGCTGGTGGCGCTGACGCTGCAGCAGAAAAAACTGAATTTGACGTTGAGTTAACTTCAGCTGGTTCATCTAAAATCAAAGTTGTTAAAGCTGTTAAAGAAGCAACTGGTTTAGGATTAAAAGATGCTAAAGAATTAGTAGACGGAGCTCCTAAAGTAATCAAAGAAGCTTTACCTAAAGAAGAAGCTGAAAAACTTAAAGAACAATTAGAAGAAGTTGGAGCTACTGTAGAATTAAAATAATTCAAGTATCTTAAACTTAATAATCATTATATTATAGCAAGTATTGCTATAATATAATGATTCTTTGATAACGGGGTTTTATTCATTTAAAGACTGAGTGAAATGTTATAATTATAATGACGAGTTACAAAGTGAAGATGAGGTGGAATAATGAGTCATTATTACGATGAAGATCCAAGTGTAATTAGCAATGAACAACGTATTCAATATCAATTAAACCATCATAAAATTGATTTAATAACTGATAATGGAGTGTTTTCGAAAGATAAAGTAGATTATGGTTCAGATGTTCTTGTTCAAACTTTTTTAAAAGCGCATCCACCTGGTCCAAGTAAGCGAATTGCCGATGTTGGTTGTGGTTACGGACCAATTGGTTTGATGATTGCTAAAGTATCACCACATCATTCAATTACAATGCTAGATGTTAATCACAGAGCACTAGCCTTAGTTGAAAAAAACAAAAAATTAAATGGTATTGATAATGTGATCGTAAAGGAAAGTGATGCTTTGTCTGCTGTGGAAGACAAAAGTTTTGATTTTATTTTAACCAATCCACCAATAAGAGCAGGGAAAGAAACCGTGCATCGTATATTCGAGCAAGCATTACATAGATTAGACTCGAACGGTGAACTATTCGTTGTAATTCAGAAGAAGCAAGGTATGCCATCTGCAAAGAAAAGAATGAATGAACTTTTTGGAAATGTAGAAGTGGTAAATAAAGATAAAGGATATTACATTCTGAGAAGTATAAAAGCTTGAAATGAAATGGATATTCTGTTATAGTTATATAATTTAAAAATTTATGTTCAATAAGTGTGTACTTTTACGTTAAATAGATAAGTTAATTAAGAATAAATATAGAATCGAAAATGGTGTCATCATTAGTGTTGCCGTTTTCTTTTTGTCTTTTTATTAATATGCTTATGATATTTAGCTAAAAGCGGATCACATAATTTTTGAGGGGTGAATCTGTTTGGCAGGTCAAGTTGTCCAATATGGAAGACATCGTAAACGTAGAAACTACGCGAGAATTTCAGAAGTATTAGAATTACCAAACTTAATAGAAATTCAAACTAAATCTTACGAGTGGTTCCTAAGAGAAGGTTTAATCGAAATGTTTAGAGACATTTCTCCAATTGAAGATTTTACTGGTAATTTGTCATTAGAGTTTGTGGATTACCGTTTAGGAGAACCAAAATATGATTTAGAAGAATCTAAAAACCGTGACGCTACTTATGCTGCACCTCTTCGTGTAAAAGTGCGTCTAATCATTAAAGAAACAGGAGAAGTTAAAGAACAAGAAGTCTTTATGGGTGATTTCCCATTAATGACTGATACAGGTACGTTCGTTATCAATGGTGCAGAACGTGTAATCGTATCTCAATTAGTTCGTTCACCATCCGTTTATTTCAATGAAAAAATCGACAAAAATGGTCGTGAAAACTATGATGCAACAATTATTCCAAACCGTGGTGCATGGTTAGAATATGAAACAGATGCTAAAGATGTTGTATACGTACGTATTGATAGAACACGTAAACTACCATTAACAGTATTGTTACGTGCATTAGGTTTCTCAAGCGACCAAGAAATTGTTGACCTTTTAGGTGACAATGAATATTTACGTAATACTTTAGAGAAAGACGGCACTGAAAACACTGAACAAGCGTTATTAGAAATCTATGAACGTTTACGTCCAGGTGAACCACCAACTGTTGAAAATGCTAAAAGTCTATTGTATTCACGTTTCTTTGATCCAAAACGCTATGACTTAGCAAGCGTGGGTCGTTATAAAACAAACAAAAAATTACATTTAAAACATCGTTTATTTAATCAAAAATTAGCTGAGCCAATTGTAAATACTGAAACTGGTGAAATTGTAGTTGAAGAAGGTACAGTGCTTGATCGTCGTAAAATCGACGAAATCATGGATGTACTTGAATCAAATGCAAACAGCGAAGTGTTTGAATTGCATGGTAGCGTTATAGACGAGCCAGTAGAAATTCAATCAATTAAAGTATATGTTCCTAACGATGATGAAGGTCGTACGACAACTGTAATTGGTAATGCTTTCCCTGACTCAGAAGTTAAATGCATTACACCAGCAGATATCATTGCTTCAATGAGTTACTTCTTTAACTTATTAAGCGGTATTGGATATACAGATGATATTGACCATTTAGGTAACCGTCGTTTACGTTCTGTAGGTGAATTACTACAAAACCAATTCCGTATCGGTTTATCAAGAATGGAAAGAGTTGTACGTGAAAGAATGTCAATTCAAGATACTGAGTCTATCACACCTCAACAATTAATTAATATTCGACCTGTTATTGCATCTATTAAAGAATTCTTTGGTAGCTCTCAATTATCACAATTCATGGACCAAGCAAATCCATTAGCTGAGTTAACGCATAAACGTCGTCTATCAGCATTAGGACCTGGTGGTTTAACACGTGAACGTGCTCAAATGGAAGTACGTGACGTTCACTACTCTCACTATGGCCGTATGTGTCCAATTGAAACACCTGAGGGACCAAACATTGGATTGATTAACTCATTATCAAGTTATGCACGTGTAAATGAATTCGGCTTTATTGAAACACCATATCGTAAAGTTGATTTAGATACACATGCTATCACTGATCAAATTGACTATTTAACAGCTGACGAAGAAGATAGCTATGTTGTAGCACAAGCAAACTCTAAATTAGATGAAAATGGTCGTTTCATGGATGATGAAGTTGTATGTCGTTTCCGTGGTAACAACACAGTTATGGCTAAAGAAAAAATGGATTATATGGATGTATCGCCGAAGCAAGTTGTTTCAGCAGCGACAGCATGTATTCCATTCTTAGAAAATGATGACTCAAACCGTGCATTGATGGGTGCGAACATGCAACGTCAAGCAGTGCCTTTGATGAATCCAGAAGCACCATTTGTTGGAACAGGTATGGAACACGTTGCAGCACGTGATTCTGGTGCAGCTATTACAGCTAAGCACAGAGGTCGTGTTGAACATGTTGAATCTAATGAAATTCTTGTACGTCGTCTAGTTGAAGAGAACGGCGTTGAGCATGAAGGTGAATTAGATCGCTATCCATTAGCTAAATTTAAACGTTCAAACTCAGGTACATGTTACAACCAACGTCCAATCGTTGCAGTTGGAGATGTTGTTGAGTATAACGAGATTTTAGCAGATGGACCATCTATGGAATTAGGAGAAATGGCATTAGGTAGAAACGTAGTAGTTGGTTTCATGACTTGGGACGGTTACAACTATGAGGATGCCGTTATCATGAGTGAAAGACTTGTGAAAGATGACGTGTATACTTCTATTCATATTGAAGAGTATGAATCAGAAGCACGTGATACTAAGTTAGGACCTGAAGAAATCACAAGAGATATTCCTAATGTTTCTGAAAGTGCACTTAAGAACTTAGACGATCGTGGTATCGTTTATATTGGTGCAGAAGTAAAAGATGGAGATATTTTAGTTGGTAAAGTAACGCCTAAAGGTGTAACTGAGTTAACTGCCGAAGAAAGATTGTTACATGCAATCTTTGGTGAAAAAGCACGTGAAGTTAGAGATACTTCATTACGTGTACCTCACGGCGCTGGCGGTATCGTTCTTGATGTAAAAGTATTCAATCGTGAAGAAGGCGACGATACATTATCACCTGGTGTAAACCAATTAGTACGTGTATACATCGTTCAAAAACGTAAAATTCATGTTGGTGATAAGATGTGTGGTCGACATGGTAACAAAGGTGTCATTTCTAAGATTGTTCCTGAAGAAGATATGCCTTACTTACCAGACGGACGTCCGATCGATATCATGTTAAACCCTCTTGGTGTACCATCTCGTATGAACATCGGACAAGTATTAGAGCTACACTTAGGTATGGCTGCTAAAAATCTTGGTATTCACGTTGCATCACCTGTATTTGACGGTGCAAACGATGACGATGTATGGTCAACAATTGAAGAAGCTGGTATGGCTCGTGATGGTAAAACTGTACTTTATGATGGACGTACAGGTGAACCATTCGATAACCGTATTTCAGTAGGTGTAATGTACATGTTGAAACTTGCGCACATGGTTGATGATAAATTACATGCGCGTTCAACAGGACCATATTCACTTGTTACACAACAACCACTTGGCGGTAAAGCGCAATTCGGTGGACAACGTTTCGGTGAGATGGAGGTATGGGCACTTGAAGCATATGGTGCTGCATACACATTACAAGAAATCTTAACTTACAAATCCGATGATACAGTAGGACGTGTGAAAACATACGAGGCTATTGTTAAAGGTGAAAACATCTCTAGACCAAGTGTTCCAGAATCATTCCGAGTATTGATGAAAGAATTACAAAGTTTAGGTTTAGATGTAAAAGTTATGGATGAGCAAGATAATGAAATCGAAATGACAGACGTTGATGACGATGATGTTGTAGAACGCAAAGTAGATTTACAACAAAATGATGCTCCTGAAACACAAAAAGAAGTTACTGATTAATACGCAATTTACAAAACAGGCAAAAAGATACTAAGCTGAATTTTATTGATGATTCAGTTTAGTACTTTAAGCCATTTTAAATAAATGCAAATCAATCAAATAGCACAGCTAATCTAAATTGAAGGAGGTAGGCTCCTTGATTGATGTAAATAATTTCCATTATATGAAAATAGGATTGGCTTCACCTGAAAAAATCCGTTCTTGGTCTTTTGGTGAAGTTAAAAAACCTGAAACAATCAACTACCGTACATTAAAACCTGAAAAAGATGGTCTATTCTGTGAAAGGATTTTCGGACCTACAAAAGACTGGGAATGTAGTTGTGGTAAATACAAACGTGTTCGCTACAAAGGCATGGTCTGTGACAGATGTGGAGTTGAAGTAACTAAATCTAAAGTACGTCGTGAAAGAATGGGTCACATTGAACTTGCTGCTCCAGTTTCTCACATTTGGTATTTCAAAGGTATACCAAGCCGTATGGGATTATTACTTGACATGTCACCAAGAGCATTAGAAGAAGTTATTTACTTTGCTTCTTATGTTGTTGTAGATCCAGGTCCAACTGGTTTAGAAAAGAAAACTTTATTATCTGAAGCTGAATTCAGAGATTATTATGATAAATACCCAGGTCAATTCGTTGCAAAAATGGGTGCAGAAGGTATTAAAGATTTACTTGAAGAGATTGATCTTGACGAAGAACTTAAATTGTTACGCGATGAGTTGGAATCAGCTACTGGTCAAAGACTTACTCGTGCAATTAAACGTTTAGAAGTTGTTGAATCATTCCGTAATTCAGGTAACAAACCTTCATGGATGATTTTAGATGTACTTCCAATCATCCCACCAGAAATTCGTCCAATGGTTCAATTAGATGGTGGACGATTTGCAACAAGTGACTTAAACGATTTATACCGTCGTGTAATTAATCGAAATAATCGTTTGAAACGTTTATTAGATTTAGGTGCACCTGGTATCATCGTTCAAAACGAAAAACGTATGTTACAAGAAGCCGTTGACGCTTTAATTGATAATGGTCGTCGTGGTCGTCCAGTTACTGGCCCAGGTAACCGTCCATTAAAATCTTTATCTCATATGTTAAAAGGTAAACAAGGTCGTTTCCGTCAAAACTTACTTGGTAAACGTGTTGACTATTCAGGACGTTCAGTTATTGCAGTAGGTCCAAGCTTGAAAATGTACCAATGTGGTTTACCAAAAGAAATGGCACTTGAACTATTTAAACCATTCGTAATGAAAGAATTAGTTCAACGTGAAATTGCAACTAACATTAAAAATGCGAAGAGTAAAATCGAACGCATGGATGATGAAGTTTGGGACGTATTGGAAGAAGTAATTAGAGAACATCCTGTATTACTTAACCGTGCACCAACACTTCATAGACTTGGTATTCAAGCATTTGAACCAACTTTAGTTGAAGGTCGTGCGATTCGTCTACATCCACTTGTAACAACAGCTTATAACGCTGACTTTGACGGTGACCAAATGGCGGTTCACGTTCCTTTATCAAAAGAGGCACAAGCTGAAGCAAGAATGTTGATGTTAGCAGCACAAAACATCTTGAACCCTAAAGATGGTAAACCTGTAGTTACACCATCACAAGATATGGTACTTGGTAACTATTACCTTACTTTAGAAAGAAAAGATGCAGTAAATACAGGCGCAATCTTTAATAATACAAATGAAGTATTAAAAGCATATGCAAATGGCTTTGTACATTTACACACTAGAATTGGTGTACATGCAAGTTCGTTCAATAATCCAACATTTACTGAAGAACAAAACAAAAAGATTCTTGCTACGTCAGTAGGTAAAATTATATTCAATGAAATCATTCCAGATTCATTTGCTTATATTAATGAACCTACGCAAGAAAACTTAGAAAGAAAGACACCAAACAGATATTTCATCGATCCTACAACTTTAGGTGAAGGTGGATTAAAAGAATACTTTGAAAATGAAGAATTAATTGAACCTTTCAACAAAAAATTCTTAGGTAATATTATTGCAGAAGTATTCAACAGATTTAGCATCACTGATACATCAATGATGTTAGACCGTATGAAAGACTTAGGATTCAAATTCTCATCTAAAGCTGGTATTACAGTAGGTGTTGCTGATATCGTAGTATTACCTGATAAGCAACAAATACTTGATGAGCATGAAAAATTAGTCGACAGAATTACAAAACAATTCAACCGTGGTTTAATCACTGAAGAAGAAAGATATAATGCAGTTGTTGAAATTTGGACAGATGCAAAAGATCAAATTCAAGGTGAATTGATGCAATCACTTGATAAAACTAACCCAATCTTCATGATGAGTGATTCAGGTGCCCGTGGTAACGCATCTAACTTTACACAGTTAGCAGGTATGCGTGGATTGATGGCCGCACCATCTGGTAAGATTATCGAATTACCAATCACATCTTCATTCCGTGAAGGTTTAACAGTACTTGAATACTTCATCTCAACTCACGGTGCACGTAAAGGTCTTGCCGATACAGCACTTAAAACAGCTGACTCAGGATATCTTACTCGTCGTCTTGTTGACGTGGCACAAGATGTTATTGTTCGTGAAGAAGACTGTGGTACTGATAGAGGTTTATTAGTTTCTGATATTAAAGAAGGTACAGAAATGATTGAACCATTTATCGAACGTATTGAAGGTCGTTATTCTAAAGAAACAATTCGTCATCCTGAAACTGATGAAATAATCATTCGTCCTGATGAATTAATTACACCTGAAATTGCTAAGAAAATTACAGATGCTGGTATTGAACAAATGTATATTCGCTCAGCATTTACTTGTAACGCACGACATGGTGTTTGTGAAAAATGTTACGGTAAAAACCTTGCTACTGGTGAAAAAGTTGAAGTTGGTGAAGCAGTTGGTACAATTGCAGCCCAATCTATCGGTGAACCAGGTACACAGCTTACAATGCGTACATTCCATACAGGTGGGGTAGCAGGTAGCGATATCACACAAGGTCTTCCTCGTATTCAAGAGATTTTCGAAGCACGTAACCCTAAAGGTCAAGCGGTAATTACGGAAATCGAAGGTGTCGTAGAAGATATTAAATTAGCAAAAGATAGACAACAAGAAATTGTTGTTAAAGGTGCTAATGAAACAAGATCATACCTTGCTTCAGGTACTTCAAGAATTATTGTAGAAATCGGTCAACCAGTTCAACGTGGTGAAGTATTAACTGAAGGTTCTATTGAACCTAAGAATTACTTATCTGTTGCTGGATTAAACGCGACTGAAAGCTACTTATTAAAAGAAGTACAAAAAGTTTACCGTATGCAAGGTGTAGAAATCGACGATAAACACGTTGAGGTTATGGTTCGACAAATGTTACGTAAAGTTAGAATTATCGAAGCAGGTGATACGAAGTTATTACCAGGTTCATTAGTTGATATTCATAACTTTACAGATGCAAATAGAGAAGCATTTAAACACCGTAAGCGTCCTGCAACAGCTAAACCAGTATTACTTGGTATTACTAAAGCATCACTTGAAACAGAAAGTTTCTTATCTGCAGCATCATTCCAAGAAACAACAAGAGTTCTTACAGATGCAGCAATTAAAGGTAAGCGTGATGACTTATTAGGTCTTAAAGAAAACGTAATTATTGGTAAGTTAATTCCAGCTGGTACTGGTATGAGACGTTATAGCGACGTAAAATACGAAAAAACAGCTAAACCAGTTGCAGAAGTTGAATCTCAAACTGAAGTAACGGAATAACAAGTATATAACAGAGGCTAATGCTTTAGCCTCTTGTTATTTTTATGTAAATTATTTGATTTAATGTTGACGAATTCTCTTGTTCAATGTTAATATATTAAAGGTTGATGCAAGCAGAACTTTGGAGGATAAATTATTGTCTAAGGAAAAAGTTGCACGCTTTAACAAACAACATTTTGTAGTTGGTCTTAAAGAAACGCTTAAAGCGTTAAAGAAAGATCAAGTTACATCTTTGATTATTGCTGAAGACGTTGAAGTATATTTAATGACTCGCGTGTTAAGCCAAATCAATCAGAAAAATATACCTGTATCTTTTTTCAAAAGCAAACATGCTTTGGGTAAACATGTAGGTATTAACGTCAATGCGACAATAGTAGCATTGATTAAATGAGAATTAGTAAGTGTTTTACTTACTAAATTTTATTTAACCTAAAAATGAACCACCTGGATGTGTGGGATTAAAAAGTGAAGAGAGGAGGACATATCACATGCCAACTATTAACCAATTAGTACGTAAACCAAGACAAAGCAAAATCAAAAAATCAGATTCTCCAGCTTTAAATAAAGGTTTCAACAGTAAAAAGAAAAAATTTACTGACTTAAACTCACCACAAAAACGTGGTGTATGTACTCGTGTAGGTACAATGACACCTAAAAAACCTAACTCAGCGTTACGTAAATATGCACGTGTGCGTTTATCAAACAACATCGAAATTAACGCATACATCCCTGGTATCGGCCATAACTTACAAGAACACAGTGTTGTACTTGTACGTGGTGGACGTGTAAAAGACTTACCAGGTGTGCGTTACCATATTGTACGTGGAGCACTTGATACTTCAGGTGTTGACGGACGTAGACAAGGTCGTTCATTATACGGAACTAAGAAACCTAAAAACTAAGAATTTAGTTTTTAATTAAATCTTAAACTTAAAATATTTAATATAAGGAAGGGAGGATTTACATTATGCCTCGTAAAGGATCAGTACCTAAAAGAGACGTATTACCAGATCCAATTCATAACTCTAAGTTAGTAACTAAATTAATTAACAAAATTATGTTAGATGGTAAACGTGGAACAGCACAAAGAATTCTTTATTCAGCATTCGACCTAGTTGAACAACGCAGTGGTCGTGATGCATTAGAAGTATTCGAAGAAGCAATCAACAACATTATGCCAGTATTAGAAGTTAAAGCTCGTCGTGTAGGTGGTTCTAACTATCAAGTACCAGTAGAAGTTCGTCCAGAGCGTCGTACTACTTTAGGTTTACGTTGGTTAGTTAACTATGCACGTCTTCGTGGTGAAAAAACGATGGAAGATCGTTTAGCTAACGAAATTTTAGATGCAGCAAATAATACAGGTGGTGCCGTTAAGAAACGTGAGGACACTCACAAAATGGCTGAAGCAAACAAAGCATTTGCTCACTACCGTTGGTAAGATAAAAGCTTTTACCCTGAGTGTGTTCTATATTAATGAATTTTCATTAAGCGTTCATGCTTAGGGCATCGCCATATCTATCGTATTTATTCAGTAATATAAACTGGAAGGAGAAAAAATACATGGCTAGAGAATTTGCATTAGAAAAAACTCGTAATATCGGTATCATGGCTCACATTGATGCTGGTAAAACGACTACGACTGAACGTATTCTTTATTACACTGGCCGTATCCACAAAATTGGTGAAACACACGAAGGTGCTTCACAAATGGACTGGATGGAGCAAGAACAAGACCGTGGTATTACTATCACATCTGCTGCAACAACAGCAGCTTGGGAAGGTCACCGTGTAAACATTATCGATACACCTGGACACGTAGACTTCACTGTAGAAGTTGAACGTTCATTACGTGTACTTGACGGAGCAGTTACAGTACTTGATGCACAATCAGGTGTTGAACCTCAAACTGAAACAGTTTGGCGTCAGGCTACAACTTATGGTGTTCCACGTATCGTATTTGTAAACAAAATGGACAAATTAGGTGCTAACTTCGAATACTCTGTAAGTACATTACATGATCGTTTACAAGCTAACGCTGCTCCAATCCAATTACCAATTGGTGCGGAAGACGAATTCGAAGCAATCATTGACTTAGTTGAAATGAAATGTTTCAAATATACAAATGATTTAGGTACTGAAATTGAAGAAATTGAAATTCCTGAAGACCACTTAGATAGAGCTGAAGAAGCTCGTGCTAGCTTAATCGAAGCAGTTGCAGAAACTAGCGACGAATTAATGGAAAAATATCTTGGTGACGAAGAAATTTCAGTTTCTGAATTAAAAGAAGCTATCCGCCAAGCTACTACTAACGTAGAATTCTACCCAGTACTTTGTGGTACAGCTTTCAAAAACAAAGGTGTTCAATTAATGCTTGACGCTGTAATTGATTACTTACCTTCACCACTAGACGTTAAACCAATTATTGGTCACCGTGCTAGCAACCCTGAAGAAGAAGTAATCGCGAAAGCAGACGATTCAGCTGAATTCGCTGCATTAGCGTTCAAAGTTATGACTGACCCTTATGTTGGTAAATTGACATTCTTCCGTGTGTATTCAGGTACAATGACATCTGGTTCATACGTTAAGAACTCTACTAAAGGTAAACGTGAACGTGTAGGTCGTTTATTACAAATGCACGCTAACTCACGTCAAGAAATCGATACTGTATACTCTGGAGATATCGCTGCTGCGGTAGGTCTTAAAGATACAGGTACTGGTGATACTTTATGTGGTGAGAAAAATGACATTATCTTGGAATCAATGGAATTCCCAGAGCCAGTTATTCACTTATCAGTAGAGCCAAAATCTAAAGCTGACCAAGATAAAATGACTCAAGCTTTAGTTAAATTACAAGAAGAAGACCCAACATTCCATGCACACACTGACGAAGAAACTGGACAAGTTATCATCGGTGGTATGGGTGAGCTTCACTTAGACATCTTAGTAGACCGTATGAAGAAAGAATTCAACGTTGAATGTAACGTAGGTGCTCCAATGGTTTCATATCGTGAAACATTCAAATCATCTGCACAAGTTCAAGGTAAATTCTCTCGTCAATCTGGTGGTCGTGGTCAATACGGTGATGTTCACATTGAATTCACACCAAACGAAACAGGCGCAGGTTTCGAATTCGAAAACGCTATCGTTGGTGGTGTAGTTCCTCGTGAATACATTCCATCAGTAGAAGCTGGTCTTAAAGATGCTATGGAAAATGGTGTCTTAGCAGGTTATCCTTTAATTGATGTTAAAGCTAAATTATATGATGGTTCATACCATGATGTCGATTCATCTGAAATGGCCTTCAAAATTGCTGCATCATTAGCACTTAAAGAAGCTGCTAAAAAATGTGATCCTGTAATCTTAGAACCAATGATGAAAGTAACTATTGAAATGCCTGAAGAGTACATGGGTGATATCATGGGTGACGTAACATCTCGTCGTGGACGTGTTGATGGTATGGAACCTCGTGGTAATGCACAAGTTGTTAATGCTTATGTACCACTTTCAGAAATGTTCGGTTATGCAACATCATTACGTTCAAACACTCAAGGTCGCGGTACTTACACTATGTACTTCGATCACTATGCTGAAGTTCCAAAATCAATCGCTGAAGATATTATCAAGAAAAATAAAGGTGAATAATATAACTTGTTTTGACTAGCTAGCCTAGGTTAAAATACAAGGTGAGCTTAAATGTAAGCTATCATCTTTATAGTTTGATTTTTTGGGGTGAATGCATTATAAAAGAATTGTAAAATTCTTTTTGCATCGCTATAAATAATTTCTCATGATGGTGAGAAACTATCATGAGAGATAAATTTAAATATTATTTTTAATTAGAATAGGAGAGATTTTATAATGGCAAAAGAAAAATTCGATCGTTCTAAAGAACATGCCAATATCGGTACTATCGGTCACGTTGACCATGGTAAAACAACATTAACAGCAGCAATCGCTACTGTATTAGCAAAAAATGGTGACTCAGTTGCACAATCATATGACATGATTGACAACGCTCCAGAAGAAAAAGAACGTGGTATCACAATCAATACTTCTCACATTGAGTACCAAACTGACAAACGTCACTACGCTCACGTTGACTGCCCAGGACACGCTGACTACGTTAAAAACATGATCACTGGTGCTGCTCAAATGGACGGCGGTATCTTAGTAGTATCTGCTGCTGACGGTCCAATGCCACAAACTCGTGAACACATTCTTTTATCACGTAACGTTGGTGTACCAGCATTAGTAGTATTCTTAAACAAAGTTGACATGGTTGACGATGAAGAATTATTAGAATTAGTAGAAATGGAAGTTCGTGACTTATTAAGCGAATATGACTTCCCAGGTGACGATGTACCTGTAATCGCTGGTTCAGCATTAAAAGCTTTAGAAGGCGATGCTCAATACGAAGAAAAAATCTTAGAATTAATGGAAGCTGTAGATACTTACATTCCAACTCCAGAACGTGATTCTGACAAACCATTCATGATGCCAGTTGAGGACGTATTCTCAATCACTGGTCGTGGTACTGTTGCTACAGGCCGTGTTGAACGTGGTCAAATCAAAGTTGGTGAAGAAGTTGAAATCATCGGTTTACATGACACATCTAAAACAACTGTTACAGGTGTTGAAATGTTCCGTAAATTATTAGACTACGCTGAAGCTGGTGACAACATTGGTGCATTATTACGTGGTGTTGCTCGTGAAGACGTACAACGTGGTCAAGTATTAGCTGCTCCTGGTTCAATTACACCACATACTGAATTCAAAGCAGAAGTATACGTATTATCAAAAGACGAAGGTGGACGTCACACTCCATTCTTCTCAAACTATCGTCCACAATTCTATTTCCGTACTACTGACGTAACTGGTGTTGTTCACTTACCAGAAGGTACTGAAATGGTAATGCCTGGTGATAACGTTGAAATGACAGTAGAATTAATCGCTCCAATCGCGATTGAAGACGGTACTCGTTTCTCAATCCGTGAAGGTGGACGTACTGTAGGATCAGGCGTTGTTACTGAAATCATTAAATAATTTCTAATTTCTTAGATTTTATATAAAAAGAAGATCCCTCAATCGAGGGGTCTTTTTTTAATGTGTAAATTTTGTAATGGCTATTCGATTTAGAAGAACAATAATTGATGAAAGACTGACTAATAAAACTTATAACTGATAATACTGTTTAAATAAAATTGTTGAGTCTTGGACATTGTAAAATGCTCCCTTCAAAGTTTTCATTTTTTCAATGTCTACTTTGAAGGGAGCATTTCATTAGTTTATGTCTCAGATTCATATCTTTCAATTAATTTAAATGCTTAATTTGTTTTAAATACTTGCTCTAATTCAATGATTTTTAAAAATACAGCTACAGCGTATTTTAATGATTTTTCATCAATATCAAATTTGGGATTATGGTGTGGCGCTGTAATACCTTTACTTTCATTACCACAACCAGTCAGAAAGAATGCACCTGGTCGTACTTTCAAATAATGTGAAAAATCTTCTCCAATCATCATTAAATCTGATTCATTAAAGCGTACATGTAAGTCATTTGTTGCTTCTTTAATAACTTGATATGCTTTCTCGTTATTATGGACAGGCAAATACCCTTTAATATAATTCAAATCATAGTTAATATCATTTGCTATTGCTAAACCTTGTAAAAGCTTATCCATTTTGTCCATTACATGATTCTGTATATCTGAATCGAAAGTTCTAACTGTACCTTTACAAAATGCTTGATCAGGAATAACGCTATCTGTGGTGCCTGCTTGAATCATTCCAAATGAAAGTACAGCTTGTTTAACTGGATCGATCGTACGTGAAATTATTTTTTGTGCACTTAAAATGAACTCTGCCATGATTACTATTGGGTCAATGGTTTCATGAGGTTTGGCACCATGACCGCCACGACCTTTAATTGTGACACTAAATTCATCTGGAGAGGCCATGATTGCCCCCGCACGTGAATGAATAGTTCCAGTAGGATAACCACTCCATAAATGTGTACCGTAAATTCTATCTACATTTTCCAGACATCCAGCATCTATCATTTCTTGAGAACCACCTGGCATGATTTCTTCACCGTACTGGAATATTAATACAACATTACCTTCTAATAAATGTTTATGTTCATCTAAAATCTCTGCTACAGTAAGTAAAATTGCTGTATGACCATCATGCCCACACGCATGCATACATCCTGGATTTTTAGACTTATAAGGCACATCGTTTAATTCCTCGACAGGTAACGCATCAAAGTCAGCTCTTAATGCAATGGTAGGTCCTGTGCCCAAGCCTTTAAATGTGGCTTTGATACCATTGCGGCCGATAGGAGTTTCAATATCACAAGATAACTGGCTTAATTGGTTAACAATATAATCATGTGTTTGAAATTCTTCAAAAGATAACTCAGGATATTGGTGTAAATAACGTCTGAGTTGAATTGTTTTATTTTCTTTATTATTTGCTAGTTGGAACCAATCTAACACCCTTATCACTACTTTCTAAAATAATGTTTATAGTATAACATTTTATGAAATTATCGTACTAAATGATTGCTTTGAGATATTTTATCTATGAATGATAAGGCTTTCAAGTTATGTAGAATTACTGTATGATAAAGGTATTACCAAACAATACTTAAGGGGGATTATATACTGTGGTTCAATCATTACATGAGTTTTTAGAGGAAAATATAAATTATCTAAAAGAAAATGGTTTGTATAATGAAATAGATACAATTGAAGGTGCAAACGGACCAGAAATCAAAATCAATGGGAAATCATACATTAACTTATCTTCAAATAATTATTTAGGACTAGCAACAAATGAAGATTTGAAATCAGCTGCAAAAGCAGCTATTGATACACATGGTGTAGGTGCAGGCGCTGTTCGTACAATCAATGGTACATTAGATTTACACGACGAATTAGAAGAAACACTAGCAAAATTTAAAGGAACAGAAGCTGCAATAGCTTATCAATCAGGATTTAATTGTAATATGGCTGCTATTTCGGCTGTGATGAATAAAAATGATGCTATTTTATCAGATGAGCTTAATCATGCATCAATTATTGATGGATGTCGCTTATCTAAAGCTAAAATTATTCGAGTTAACCATTCAGACATGGATGATTTACGTGCGAAAGCAAAAGAAGCAGTTGAATCAGGTCAATACAATAAAGTGATGTATATCACTGATGGCGTTTTTAGTATGGATGGTGATGTGGCTAAATTACCTGAAATTGTAGAAATTGCAGAAGAATTTGGTTTATTAACTTATGTTGACGACGCTCATGGTTCAGGTGTTATGGGTAAAGGCGCTGGTACGGTTAAACATTTTGGTTTACAAGATAAAATCGATTTCCAAATAGGTACGCTTTCTAAAGCAATTGGTGTCGTTGGCGGTTATGTAGCAGGTACAAAAGAGTTAATAGATTGGTTAAAAGCACAATCACGACCATTCTTATTCTCTACATCATTAGCACCTGGGGATACCAAAGCAATAACTGAAGCAGTTAAAAAGTTAATGGATTCAACTGAATTACATGATAAATTATGGGACAATGCACAATATTTAAAAAATGGATTGTCAAAATTAGGATATGATACAGGTGAGTCAGAAACTCCAATTACACCAGTAATTATTGGTGATGAAAAAACAACTCAAGAATTTAGTAAGCGTTTAAAAGACGAAGGTGTCTATGTGAAATCTATCGTTTTCCCAACAGTACCAAGAGGTACAGGACGTGTAAGAAATATGCCTACAGCTGCACATACAAAAGACATGTTAGATGAAGCAATTGCGGCTTATGAAAAAGTAGGAAAAGAAATGAAGTTGATTTAATATTTATTTATTCCCACGGCAAATATTGTCGTGGGCTTTTTTTAATGTTTAGTTTATTAACAGTAAGTTCTTATAACAATGTTTAGTGCTCCCCAAAATTAAAGTTTGAATTTTAAAAGCACCTTGTAGAATTTAGGTGTATTTTTACAAATAAATTCATTTTGATTATTTTTGATAATGAGCATTTTAATGGTAATACATGTTTATAGTATGTAGTATATGTCTATACTAGTAGTAACTATATAGAGAAAGTAGGAATAAACTATGTCACAAGATGTAAATGAATTAAGTAAGCAACCAACGCCAGATAAAGCAGAAGATAATGCATTTTTCCCATCACCATATTCCCTTAGTCAATATACAGCACCTAAAACAGATTTTGATGGTGTTGAACACAAAGGTGCCTATAAAGATGGTAAATGGAAAGTATTGATGATTGCTGCTGAAGAGAGATATGTATTATTGGAAAATGGAAAAATGTTCTCTACGGGTAATCATCCTGTTGAAATGTTATTACCTTTACATCATTTAATGGAAGCAGGTTTTGACGTTGATGTTGCGACATTATCTGGTTATCCAGCTAAATTAGAATTATGGGCTATGCCAACTGAAGACGAGGCAGTTATAAGCACTTATAATAAATTGAAAGAAAAATTAAAACAGCCTAAAAAATTAGCAGATGTGATTAAAAATGAATTAGGACCGGATTCAGACTATTTATCTGTCTTTATCCCAGGCGGACATGCTGCAGTTGTTGGTATTTCTGAAAGTGAGGACGTTCAACAAACATTAGATTGGGCATTAGACAATGACCGCTTTATAGTTACATTATGTCATGGACCAGCAGCACTACTTTCAGCAGGGCTTAACAGAGAAAAATCTCCATTAGAAGGATACTCTGTTTGTGTCTTCCCTGACTCATTAGATGAAGGTGCAAATATTGAAATAGGTTATTTACCTGGACGCTTGAAATGGTTAGTTGCTGATTTATTAACTAAACAAGGATTAAAAGTAGTTAACGACGATATGACAGGAAGAACGTTAAAAGATCGTAAATTATTAACAGGTGACAGTCCTTTAGCTTCAAATGAGTTAGGAAAATTAGCAGTTAATGAAATGTTAAATGCAATACAAAATAAATAATTAAATATTAATTAGAGAAGCCTCATATGTAAATGTATGAGGGCTCTTTTTTTTTGGCAAAATTTAAGTGATACTTGTAAAATAGAACCTATTATGAGTATGATTTAAGAAAACGCTTGCAAAACTAATAACCGCAACTAGCGATATGGAGGAAACATGATGTCTTATAGCATTGGAATTGATTATGGAACTGCTTCAGGCCGTGTGTTTTTAATTAATACAACTAACGGTCAAGTAGTATCAAAATTTGTGAAACCATATACACATGGTGTCATTGAGAGTGAATTAAATGGTTTGAAAATACCACATACATATGCACTTCAAAATAGTAATGATTATTTAGAAATTATGGAAGAAGGAATATCATATATAGTACGTGAATCAAAAATAGATCCAGACAATATAGTAGGTATTGGTATAGACTTTACTTCATCTACTATTATTTTTACTGACGAAAACCTTAACCCGGTACATAACTTAAAACAATTTAAAAACAATCCACATGCGTATGTGAAACTTTGGAAACATCATGGTGCATATAAAGAGGCAGAGAAATTATATCAAACTGCTATTGAAAATAATAATAAGTGGTTAGGCCATTATGGATATAATGTTAGTAGTGAATGGATGATTCCCAAAATAATGGAAGTCATGAATCGAGCACCAGAAATTATGGAAAAAACGGCTTATATTATGGAAGCGGGCGATTGGATTGTAAATAAATTAACTAATAAAAATGTACGGTCGAATTGTGGATTAGGTTTCAAAGCATTTTGGGAAGAAGAAACAGGGTTTCATTATGATTTATTTGATAAAATAGACCCCAAATTATCACAAGTAATTCAAGATAAAGTATCTGCACCTGTTGTTAATATTGGTGAAGCAGTAGGGAAACTGGATGATAAAATGGCACAGAAATTAGGATTATCAAAAGAGACTATGGTAAGTCCTTTTATTATTGATGCCCATGCTAGTTTATTAGGTATTGGGTCTGAAAAAGATAAAGAAATGACTATGGTGATGGGAACAAGCACATGCCATCTTATGTTAAATGAAAAGCAACATCAAGTGCCAGGTATATCAGGTTCTGTAAAAGGAGCAATTATTCCAGAATTATTTGCTTATGAAGCGGGACAATCAGCAGTAGGTGATTTGTTTGAGTATGTCGCTAAGCAAGCACCAAAGTCATATGTAGATGAAGCAGCAAATAGAAATATGACTGTATTTGAATTAATGAATGAAAAGATAAAACATCAAATGCCAGGTGAAAGTGGGCTCATTGCTCTTGATTGGCATAATGGAAATCGAAGTGTATTAAGTGATAGCAATTTAACAGGTTGTATCTTTGGATTAACTTTACAAACTAAGCATGAGGATATTTATAGAGCATATTTAGAAGCTACAGCATTTGGTACTAAGATGATTATGCAACAGTATCAAGATTGGCATATGGAAGTAGAAAAGGTATTTGCATGTGGCGGTATACCTAAAAAGAATGCTGTTATGATGGATATCTATGCGAATGTACTGAATAAAAAACTAATTGTTATGGATAGTGAGTATGCACCAGCAATAGGCGCAGCAATATTAGGTGCAGTCAGTGGTGGCGCACATAATTCAATTAATGACGCAGTTGATGCTATGAAAGAGCCAATTTTATACGAAATTAATCCAGAAGCGGAAAAAGTACAAAGGTATGAAACATTATTTAAAGCTTATAAGGCTTTACATGATATCCATGGTTATAAAAAAGCTAATATAATGAAAGATATCCAAAGTTTAAGAGTTGAGGGATAAAAAATTTAATTTGACAGTAATTAGCAATAATAAACGCTATAAATTACTAAAATCAATTAATACAACTAGAATTTCCATTTACAGAAATATCAGCAACATGTACATGTCATATATACAAGAAAGCGCTTTTATATTATAATTATTATGAAAATGAATATTATGTCCGCTTGTGATGGACTATAGCTATATAGAAGAGACAAAGGAGATATTTCTATGAAAAAAATTATGATTACTGGTGCATTAGGACAAATTGGTACAGAATTAGTTGTTAAGTGCAGAGAAATTTATGGGACAGATAATGTTCTTGCTACAGATATTAGGGAACCTGAAGCAGACTCACCTGTACAAAATGGACCATTTGAAATCTTAGACGTAACAGATCGTGACCGTATGTTTGAGTTAGTTAGGGACTTTGAAGCGGATAGTCTAATGCATATGGCAGCATTATTATCAGCAACTGCTGAGAAAAATCCAATTCTAGCTTGGGATTTAAATATGGGTGGATTAATGAATGCATTAGAAGCTGCAAGAACTTATAATTTGCACTTTTTCACACCAAGTTCAATTGGTGCATTTGGAGACTCAACTCCTAAAGTTAATACGCCACAAGTAACGATTCAGCAACCTACGACAATGTATGGTGTAAATAAAGTAGCTGGAGAATTATTGTGTCAATACTATTTCAAACGTTTTGGTGTAGATACAAGAAGTGTTAGATTCCCAGGTTTAATCTCGCATGTTAAAGAGCCAGGTGGCGGTACTACAGACTATGCTGTTGAAATATACTTCAAAGCAGTAAGAGAGGGTCATTATACAAGCTTCATAGATAAAGGCACGTATATGGATATGATGTATATGGATGATGCAATTGAAGCAATTATTAAACTTATGGAAGCAGACGACGCTAAATTAGAAACTAGAAACGGTTATAATTTGAGCGCAATGAGTTTTGATCCAGAGATGGTAAAAGAAGCAATTCAAGAATACTATCCAAATTTTACATTAGATTATGATGTTGATCCTATTAGACAAGGTATCGCTAATAGTTGGCCGGATTCTATTGATACAAGCTGTTCACGTGGCGAATGGGGATTTGATCCTAAATATGATTTAGCGAGCATGACTAAATTAATGTTAGAAGCTATTGAACAAAAAGATACTGTTAAAAATAATAACTAATCATTTCCATTCACTTTAATACACGGAATGATATTTTAAATTACTCTTTATTTTAATAAACTAGTGCATGAATTCTAATATTATTCATTATACATATTGAATTCGCGAGCTTAGTTCATTTTAAAGTAAAGAGTTTTTTGTATGTAAAGTATATTAGTAAAACACAGATTACTTGTCTCTGTGAAATTAATACGTTTATACTAAAAGATATAGTCTTTCTAGAAAATCTGTTAATTAATTTTGAATTTTTAGAAAATTTATTGAACAGCAAAATATGGATTGTTATAATTTAAGTTAAACAAATTCTTATACAATATTATTAGGAGGCAATCACCATGTCACAAGCAGTTAAAGTTGAACGACGAAAAACATTAAAACAAAAACCAAATACATCTCAACTAGGTTTTGGTAAATATTTTACTGATTATATGTTGAGTTATGATTATGATGCAGATAAAGGATGGCATGATTTGAAGATAGTACCTTATGGTCCTATTGAAATTTCACCTGCTGCACAAGGTGTTCATTATGGTCAATCGGTATTCGAAGGATTAAAAGCATATAAAAGAGATGGGGAAGTTGCACTTTTCCGTCCTGAAGAAAATTTTAAGCGTCTTAATAACTCGTTAGCACGATTAGAAATGCCTCAAGTAGACGAAGCAGAATTGTTAGAGGGGCTAAAACAATTAGTTGATTTAGAAAGAGATTGGATTCCTGAAGGGGAAGGTCAATCATTATATATTCGTCCATTTGTTTTTGCAACAGAAGGGGCACTTGGCGTTGGTGCATCACATCAGTATAAATTATTAATTATTTTATCTCCTTCAGGTGCATATTATGGTGGTGAAACTTTAAAACCAACTAAAATCTATGTAGAAGATGAATATGTGCGTGCTGTTCGTGGCGGTGTAGGCTTTGCGAAAGTTGCAGGTAACTATGCGGCAAGTTTATTAGCACAAACTAATGCAAATAAATTAGGTTATGACCAAGTATTATGGCTTGATGGTGTTGAACAGAAATATATCGAAGAAGTTGGTAGCATGAACATTTTCTTCGTTGAAAATGGAAAAGTAATTACACCAGAGTTGAATGGCAGTATTTTACCTGGTATTACTCGTAAATCTATTATCGAATTAGCTAAAAACTTAGGATATGAAGTCGAAGAGCGCCGCGTTTCAATCGATGAATTATTCGAATCATATGATAAAGGTGAGTTAACAGAAGTATTTGGTAGTGGTACTGCAGCAGTTATTTCACCTGTGGGTACATTGAGATACGAAGATCGTGAAATCGTTATTAATAATAATGAGACAGGTGAAATTACTCAAAAATTATACGACGTCTATACTGGTATTCAAAATGGTACTTTAGAAGATAAAAATGGTTGGAGAGTCGTTGTACCAAAATATTAATAAAAATTGAATATAATCATGAAAACAATATGTAAAAGTTAATCATGACTAAAATCCCTTTCAATGAAGCGAAGCATGGTAATAAATTAAGTTTACAATGTTTATTGTTAAGTATTGAAGGGGATTTCACTTATTATTATATTTAATTCAATATTTAAAAAGAACAATACTACGAGTTCATTTTCAGGGAAATAACGAATATCATAGAATCAGCATAATACGAAATAAATAAATAGGAGTATTGATATCAATGGAATGGATATTATTTGATAAAGATGGTACGTTAATTGAATTTGATAGAAGTTGGGAAAAAATAGGGGTACGATTTGTACAATCATTGCTTGAGACTTTCCCAGTACATAATAAAGAAGCTGCTTTAAGACAACTCGGTGTCATTAAAGAATCTATTGATCCAAAATCAGTGATGGGTTCAGGATCTTTACAACAAATTATCCAGGCATTTAATGATGTGACGGGACAAGATACAACCGACTGGTCCAAGTCAACAAGTCAAAAGCTGGTAGATGAACGTATTCCTGAAATTAATTGGGTAGAAGGTGTTAAAGAAGCACTTATCGATTTGAAAGCAAAAGGCTATCAACTTGGTATTGTTACGAGTGATACTAAAAAAGGTGTAGAACAATTTTTAGCACATACCAATGCTACCTCGTTGTTCGATTTGATCATTTCTACCGAAGCGGATGCCTATGAGAAGCCAAATCCTAAAGTATTATCGCCTTTATTTGAGCAATATAATGTAGATCCTCAGAAAGTAGCTATAGTAGGAGACACTGCTAATGATATGAAGACAGCAAGTAATGCAAATTTAGGTATGGCAATAGGTGTATTAACAGGTATTGCAACAAAAGAAGAATTACATGAAGCTGATATTATTTTAAATAGTGCGGCAGATATTTTAGAAGCTTTAAATTAAAAAGAAAGACATAGTGTATATGTGAATTAATGTATTCGATAGAATTGATAAAATAATCGATAATATCTATGGAATATACATTGAATATAAACATATACGCTATGTCTTTAGTCTTTTATCGTGTATCTACTTGTCGATATGTTTGAATAATTCGAGCAATTTTGTTTATCATAGGATTTAAAGATTCGGGGTCCTTATGGATATCATATTCATTAATGTTGATACGTACCACAGGACATGCATTAAAGCTATTAATCCAATCGTCATAGCGTTTAAATAGCTTTTTCCAGTATTCAGGGTCTGTATTAATTTCCATTTCGCGACCACGTTCAATAATACGATCAATGACCTCATCATAGTTACATTCTAAATAAATCATTACATCAGGTTTAGGAAAATAAGGTGTCATGACCATGGCATTAAATAAGTCTGAATATGTTTTGAAATCTTCTTTACTCATTGTGCCTTCTTCTTCATGCATTTTTGCAAAAATATCAACATCTTCATAAATTGATCGATCTTGGACAAAGCCACCACCATATTCAAACATACGCTTTTGTTCTTTAAAACGTTCAGCTAAGAAGTAAATTTGCAAATGGAAACTCCATCGTTCAAAATCGCTGTAAAATTTATCTAAATATGGATTATGTTCGACATTTTCAAAAGACGTTTTAAAGTTTAATTTATCTGCAAGTGCTTGCGTTAGTGTTGATTTTCCAACACCAACTGTACCTGCAATGGTTATAATGGCATTTTGTGGAATACCGTAATTATTCATTGGTAATATCTCCTATCATAGGTAATATAATATGTAATATATCTTCGTAATCTTGTTCATTTTTAAGAAAATCAATAGAAGTTGTATCGATTAAAACTACATTTGAACCATTACTTTGTAAGGACTCATAATACTCACGATAATCTTTTTTTAACTTTAACAGATATTCATCTTCTATTTGATGCTCAAAACTACGGTTACGTTTAGCAATTCTAGATTTTAACACATCAAGGTCTGCATCTAAAAAGATAATCATATTCGGCATGATCATATCTTCAGTTAAAATATCATAAATTTTACTGAATTTCTGAAATTCAACAGAACTCAAAGTATTTTTAGCAAATATCTTATTTTTATGTATATGATAATCACTAACTACACCTTGATTTAGTTGTGTTACATCTTGAAATTGCTTATATCTATTGCATAAAAAGAACATTTCAGTTTGAAAACTCCATTTAGAGATATCTTCATAAAAGTCTGATAAAAATGGATTTTCTGTGATGATTTCTTTTTCTTCATAAAAATCTAAAGTTTGACTTAATTTGTGTGCAAGTGAAGATTTACCTACGCCAATAGGACCTTCAATTGCTATAAAAGGTTTGTTCATATTCACATCTCCAAATGTTAAAATAGACATTGAGTATTGTACCATAAGTGAGGTATCTGGACATAAATGACAAATGATATATATTTTATGACATTAGCGATTGAAGAAGCTAAAAAAGCAGCTCAACTAGGCGAAGTACCTATAGGTGCTATCATCACTAAAGATGATGAAGTTATCGCTAGAGCACATAATTTAAGAGAAACACTACAACAACCAACGGCGCATGCTGAACATATTGCAATTGAACGTGCAGCCAAAGTGTTAGGTAGTTGGCGTTTAGAAGGTTGCACATTATATGTAACCTTAGAACCATGTGTCATGTGCGCTGGAACAATTGTAATGAGTCGCATTCCAAGAGTCGTCTATGGCGCAGATGATCCTAAAGGTGGTTGTAGTGGCAGTTTAATGAATTTATTGCAACAATCTAATTTTAATCATCGTGCAATTGTTGATAAAGGTGTACTTAAAGAAGCATGTAGCACATTATTAACAACATTTTTTAAAAACTTAAGAGCCAATAAGAAATCCACCAATTAGACGATAGTACATACTAATTAAAATTTGTTAGAATTACATTATATGATAAATTAATGACAATATAAATGTTAATAGAAAAGTATGTGCGCTGAGTATATATTCTTATTTAAGAACAAGATTTTAAATTTACGAAACGAGGTAACATAATGATAAAACTAATAGCCACTGATATGGATGGCACGCTACTTAATGCAGCACATGAAATTTCTCAACCTAATATTGATGCGATTAAATACGCTCAAGAACAAGGGATAACGGTTGTTATCGCGACAGGTCGAGCATTTTATGAAGCACAAGCACCAGTTGCTGACACAGATTTAACAGTACCATATATTTGTTTGAATGGTGCTGAAGTACGTGATGAAACTTTCAATGTAATGAGCACTTCACACCTTAATAAATCGTTAGTACACAAAATTACAAATGTTTTAAAAGATGCAGGTATTTATTATCAAGTATACACGAGTCGTGCGATTTATACTGAAGATCCACAAAGAGATTTAGACATTTACATAGATATTGCTGAGCGTGCAGGTCAACATGCAAACGTTGAGCGTATTAAAAATGGTATTCAAAGACGCATAGATAATGGTACGTTGAAAGTTGTTGATAATTATGATGCTATTGAAAACATACCTGGTGAATTAATTATGAAAATATTAGCATTTGATGGAAATTTAGAAAAAATTGACAAAGCTAGTAAAATTTTAGCTGAATCTCCGAATTTAGCTATATCATCATCTTCGAGAGGAAATATAGAAATAACGCATTCAGATGCACAAAAAGGTATTGCGCTAGAAACAATTGCCGAAAGATTAGGGATTGAAATGAAAGAAGTCATGGCAATAGGTGACAATTTAAATGACTTATCAATGTTAGAGAAAGTTGGCTATCCAGTTGCGATGGAAAATGGTGCAGAAGAAGTTAAAAAAATAGCGAAATATGTCACAGATACGAATGAAAATAGTGGTGTTGGAAAAGCTATTATGAAATTATTACGTGAACAACAAGTTTAATAAAAAAAGAGGGGTCAAATATGAAAGGATTAATTATTATTGGCAGTGCACAAGTGAATTCACATACAAGTGCACTAGCAAGATACTTAACTGAGCATTTTAAAACACATGATATTGAAGCGGAAATATTCGATTTAGCAGAAAAGCCGTTAAATCAATTAGATTTTTCAGGAACAACACCGTCTATTGATGAAATCAAACAAAATATGAAAGATTTAAAAGAGAAAGCAATGGCGGCGGACTTTTTAATATTAGGAACGCCAAACTATCATGGTTCATATTCTGGAATATTGAAAAATGCATTAGATCATCTAAATATGGATTATTTTAAAATGAAACCTGTAGGCTTAATAGGAAATAGTGGTGGTATTGTTAGTTCAGAGCCATTGTCACATTTAAGAGTAATCGTCAGAAGTTTACTAGGCATTGCTGTACCAACTCAAATAGCAACACATGATTCTGATTTTGCTAAAAATGAAGATGGTTCATATTACTTAAATGATAGTGAATTCCAATTACGAGCAAGATTATTTGTCGATCAAATTGTATCTTTTGTGAATAATAGTCCATATGAACATTTAAAATAATATTAAAAAATATGTAAATATACATTAAAAATAGGTATGTAGCTTAAGGTATTTCATTGAGAATGCTTTTAAGTCACATGCCTATTTTTTGTTCTAATGCACCAATAGTAAGCCTTTGAGATTACTGTTGTGAGCAATGTTATTAATTAAAATAAGATGTAATAGCGAATTGAAAACAAGCTTAGATTAAAAGTGAGTTTTAAAAATATAGATAAATAATTTAAAGCAATTAAAGAAAAAAAGTATTAAAAATTGCAATTCTTAAACTGTGATTCATATTAATATTTGTAGCAAATAACATTGTAAAATAAAGAAAAATAATTAAAGTATTGCACTTTATTGAAATTTATATTACGATAGTAATGCAGAAATTTATATATGCAAAATATTATATTTATCAAATTTTGATATTTTAAAGGAGTATTATTAAATGAATAATAAAAAGACAGCAACAAATAGAAAAGGCATGATACCAAATCGATTAAACAAATTTTCGATAAGAAAGTATTCTGTAGGTACTGCTTCAATTTTAGTAGGGACAACATTGATTTTTGGGTTAAGTGGTCATGAAGCTAAAGCGGCAGAACATACGAATGGAGAATTAAATCAATCAAAAAATGAAACGACAGCCCCAAGTGAGAATAAAACAACTGAAAAAGTTGATAGTCGTCAACTAAAAGACAATACGCAAACTGCAACTGCAGATCAGCCTAAAGTGACAATGAGTGATAGTGCAACAGTTAAAGAAACTAGTAGTAACATGCAATCACCACAAAACGCTACAGCTAGTCAATCTACTACACAAACTAGCAATGTAACAACAAATGATAAATCATCAACTACATATAGTAATGAAACTGATAAAAGTAATTTAACACAAGCAAAAAACGTTTCAACTACACCTAAAACAACGACTATTAAACCAAGAACATTAAACCGTATGGCTGTGAACACAGTAGCAGCACCACAACAAGGTACAAATGTTAATGATAAAGTTCATTTTTCAAATATTGATATTGCTATTGATAAAGGACATGTAAATTCAACAACTGGCAAAACTGAATTTTGGGCGACTTCTAGTGATGTTTTAAAATTAAAAGCGAATTACAAAATCGATGATTCTGTTAAAGAGGGCGATACATTTACATTTAAATATGGACAGTATTTCCGTCCGGGTTCTGTAAGATTACCTTCACAAACTCAAAATTTATATAATGCCCAAGGTAATATTATAGCAAAAGGTATTTATGATAGTACAACAAACACAACAACATATACTTTTACGAACTATGTGGATCAATATACAAATGTTAGCGGTAGCTTTGAACAAGTTGCATTTGCGAAACGTGAAAATGCAACAACTGATAAAACAGCTTATAAAATGGAAGTAACTTTAGGTAATGATACATATAGCGAAGAAGTCATCGTCGATTATGGTAATAAAAAAGCACAACCGCTTATTTCAAGTACAAACTATATCAATAATGAAGATTTATCACGAAATATGACTGTTTATGTAAATCAACCTAAAAATACATATACAAAAGAAACATTAGTAACAAATTTAACTGGTTATAAATTTAATCCAGATGCTAAAAACTTTAAAATTTATGAAGTAACTAACCAAAATCAGTTTGTGGATAGTTTCACCCCAGATACTTCAAAACTTACAGATGTCACTGATAAATTTAAAATTACATACAGTAATGATAATAAGACGGCGACAGTTGATTTATTGAATGGTCAATCTAGTAGTGATAAACAGTACATCATTCAACAAGTTGCTTATCCAGATAATAGGAAAATTGATTATACTTTAGAAACACAAAATGGAAAAAGTAGTTGGTCAAACAGTTATTCAAATGTGAATGGTTCATCAACTGCAAATGGCGACCAAAAGAAATATAATCTAGGTGACTATGTATGGGAAGATACAAATAAAGATGGTAAACAAGATGCCAATGAAAAAGGGATTAAAGGTGTTTATGTCATTCTTAAAGATAGTAACGGTAAAGAATTAGATCGTACGACAACAGATGAAAATGGTAAATATCAGTTCACTGGTTTAAGCAATGGAACTTATAGTGTAGAGTTTTCAACACCAGCCGGTTATACACCGACAACTGCAAATGCAGGAACTGATGATGCTGTTGATTCAGATGGTTTAACAACAACAGGTGTCATTAAAGACGCTGACAACATGACATTAGATAGTGGATTCTATAAAACACCAAAATATAGTTTAGGTGATTATGTTTGGTACGACAGTAATAAAGATGGTAAACAAGATTCGACTGAAAAAGGAATTAAAGGTGTTAAAGTTACTTTGCAAAACGAAAAAGGCGAAGTAATTGGTACAACTGAAACAGATGAAAATGGTAAATATCGTTTCGATAATTTAGATAGCGGTAAATACAAAGTTATTTTTGAAAAGCCTGCTGGTTTAACTCAAACAGGTACAAATACAACTGAAGATGATAAAGATGCCGATGGTGGCGAAGTCGATGTAACAATTACGGATCATGATGATTTCACACTTGATAATGGCTACTACGAAGAAGAAACATCAGATAGCGACTCAGATTCAGACAGCGATTCAGACTCAGATAGCGACTCAGATTCTGACAGCGATTCAGACTCAGATAGCGACTCAGATTCAGACAGCGACTCAGACTCAGATAGCGATTCAGATTCAGACAGCGATTCAGATTCAGACAGCGACTCAGATTCAGATAGCGACTCAGACTCAGACAGCGATTCAGACTCAGATAGCGACTCAGATTCAGACAGCGACTCAGACTCAGACAGCGACTCAGACTCAGACAGTGATTCAGATTCAGATAGCGACTCAGATTCAGACAGCGACTCAGATTCAGATAGCGACTCAGACTCAGACAGCGATTCAGACTCAGATAGCGATTCAGACTCAGACTCAGACAGCGATTCAGATTCGGATAGCGACTCAGATTCAGATAGCGATTCGGACTCAGACAACGACTCAGATAGCGATTCAGATTCAGATGCAGGTAAACATACTCCGGCTAAACCAATGAGTACGGTTAAAGATCAGCATAAAACAGCTAAAGCATTACCAGAAACAGGTAGTGAAAATAATAATTCAAATAATGGCACATTATTCGGTGGATTATTCGCGGCATTAGGATCATTATTGTTATTCGGTCGTCGTAAAAAACAAAATAAATAATATGATTAACTTAACCAGGTCCATGTGGCCTGGTTTTTTTCTGTTTAGAAATTCCCAGATATAAAACAAAAAATCTTTAAGGAATAGATGCAATTTAATTTGTTACAGAAATGTAATTGTCTATGAATTAGAAAAGCTAAGATATTAATTTTAAGGGCAAATAATACTATTTTTTATGATAATTAAATAAAGATTACAAAACTCATAAAAACTTTTATTTAAACACAAATGTTAAGTAACGTTTTACGATAAAGAAAAATAATTAAAGTATTGTGCTTTATCTAAAAATGTAATACTATATTGATATACATTTTTGTATTTAAAACAATTGTATTATTTAAAAATTTGATGAATTAGGAGTAATCTAATGCTAAACAGAGAAAATAAAACGGCAATAACAAGAAAAGGCATGGTATCCAATCGATTAAATAAATTTTCGATTAGAAAGTACACAGTGGGAACAGCATCAATTTTAGTAGGTACAACATTAATTTTTGGTCTGGGGAACCAAGAAGCAAAGGCTGCAGAAAGTACTAATAAAGAATTGAACGAAGCGACAACTTCAGCAAGTGATAATCAATCGAGTGGTAAAGTTGATATGCAGCAACTAAATCAAGAAGACAATACTAAAAATGATAATCAAAAAGAAATGGTATCATCTCAAGGTAATGAAACGACTTCAAATGGGAATAAATCAATAGAAAAAGAAAGTGTACAATCTACCACTGGAAATAAAGTTGAAGTTTCAACTGCCAAATCAGATGAGCAAGCTTCACCAAAATCTACGAATGAAGATTTAAACACTAAACAAACTATAAGTAATCAAGAAGCGTTACAACCTGATTTGCAAGAGAATAAATCAGTGGTAAATGCTCAACCAACTAATGAGGAAAACAAAAAGGTAGATGCCAAAACTGAATCAACTACATTAAATGTTAAAAGTGATGCTATCAAGAGTAATGCTGAAACTCTTGTTGATAACAATAGTAATTCAAATAATGAAAATAATGCAGATATCATTTTGCCAAAAAGTACAGCACCTAAACGTTTGAATACAAGAATGCGTATGGCAGCAATACAACCAAACTCAACAGATTCTAAAAATGTTAATGATTTAATCACATCAAATACAACATTAACTGTCGTTGATGCAGATAATAGCAAAACGATTGTACCAGCCCAAGATTATTTATCATTAAAATCACAAATTACAGTTGATGACAAAGTTAAATCAGGTGATTATTTCACAATTAAATACTCAGATACAGTACAAGTATATGGATTGAATCCGGAAGATATTAAAAATATTGGTGATATTAAAGATCCAAATAATGGTGAAACAATTGCGACTGCAAAACATGATACTGCAAATAATTTAATTACATATACATTTACAGATTATGTTGATCGATTTAATTCAGTAAAAATGGGTATTAATTACTCAATTTATATGGATGCAGATACAATTCCTGTTGACAAGAAAGATGTTCCTTTTAGTGTAACTATTGGAAATCAAATTACAACTACAACAGCAGATATCACTTATCCGGCTTATAAAGAAGCTGACAATAATTCAATAGGATCAGCTTTTACAGAGACAGTTTCTCATGTAGGAAATGTTGAAGACCCTGGTTACTATAACCAGGTAGTATATGTTAATCCTATGGATAAGGATTTAAAAGGTGCTAAGTTAAAAGTTGAAGCGTACCATCCGAAATATCCAACTAATATTGGTCAAATTAATCAAAATGTTACAAATATAAAAATATATCGTGTTCCTGAAGGATATACATTGAATAAAGGATATGACGTTAATACTAATGATTTGGTAGACGTAACTGATGAATTTAAAAATAAAATGACGTATGGATCAAATCAAAGTGTTAATCTTGATTTTGGTGATATTACATCAGCATATGTTGTAATGGTTAATACAAAATTCCAATATACAAATAGCGAAAGCCCAACACTTGTTCAAATGGCTACTTTATCTTCAACAGGTAATAAATCCGTTTCTACTGGCAATGCTTTAGGATTTACTAATAACCAAAGTGGCGGAGCTGGTCAAGAAGTATATAAAATTGGTAACTACGTATGGGAAGATACTAATAAAAACGGTGTTCAAGAATTAGGAGAAAAAGGCGTTGGCAATGTAACTGTAACTGTATTTGATAATAATACAAATACAAAAGTAGGAGAAGCAGTTACTAAAGAAGATGGGTCATACTTGATTCCAAACTTACCTAATGGAGATTACCGTGTAGAATTTTCAAACTTACCAAAAGGTTATGAAGTAACCCCTTCAAAACAAGGTAATAACGAAGAATTAGATTCAAACGGCTTATCTTCAGTTATTACAGTTAATGGCAAAGATAACTTATCTGCAGACTTAGGTATTTACAAACCTAAATACAACTTAGGTGACTATGTCTGGGAAGATACAAATAAAGATGGTAAGCAGGATTCAACTGAAAAAGGTATATCTGGCGTAACGGTAACATTAAAAGATGAAAACGGTAACGTGTTAAAAACAGTTACAACAGACGCAGATGGCAAATATAAATTTACTGATTTAGATAATGGTAATTATAAAGTTGTATTTACTACACCAGAAGGCTATACACCGACTACAGTAACATCTGGTAGCGACATTGAAAAAGACTCTAATGGTTTAACAACAACAGGTGTTATTAATGGTGCTGATAACATGACATTAGATAGTGGATTCTACAAAACACCAAAATATAATTTAGGTAATTATGTATGGGAAGATACAAATAAAGATGGTAAGCAGGATTCAACTGAAAAAGGTATTTCAGGCGTAACAGTTACATTGAAAAATGAAAACGGTGAAGTTTTACAAACAACTAAAACAGATAAAGATGGTAAATATCAATTTACTGGATTAGAAAATGGAACTTATAAAGTTGAATTCGAAACACCATCAGGTTACACACCAACACAAGTAGGTTCAGGAACTGATGAAGGTATAGATTCAAATGGTACATCAACAACAGGTGTCATTAAAGATAAAGATAACGATACTATTGACTCTGGTTTCTACAAACCGACTTACAACTTAGGTGACTATGTATGGGAAGATACAAATAAAAACGGTGTTCAAGATAAAGATGAAAAGGGTATTTCAGGTGTAACAGTTACGTTAAAAGATGAAAACGACAAAGTTTTAAAAACAGTTACAACAGATGAAAATGGTAAATATCAATTCACTGATTTAAACAATGGAACTTATAAAGTTGAATTCGAGACACCATCAGGTTATACACCAACTTCAGTAACTTCTGGAAATGATACTGAAAAAGATTCTAATGGTTTAACAACAACAGGTGTCATTAAAGATGCAGATAACATGACATTAGACAGTGGTTTCTATAAAACACCAAAATATAGTTTAGGTGATTATGTTTGGTACGACAGTAATAAAGACGGCAAACAAGATTCAACTGAAAAAGGTATCAAAGATGTTAAAGTTACTTTATTAAATGAAAAAGGCGAAGTAATTGGAACAACTAAAACAGATGAAAATGGTAAATATCGTTTCGATAATTTAGATAGCGGTAAATACAAAGTTATTTTTGAAAAGCCTGCTGGCTTAACACAAACAGGTACAAATACAACTGAAGATGATAAAGATGCAGATGGTGGCGAAGTTGACGTAACAATTACGGATCATGATGATTTCACACTTGATAACGGATACTTCGAAGAAGATACATCAGATAGCGACTCAGATTCAGATAGCGATTCAGATTCAGATAGCGACTCAGACTCAGACAGCGACTCAGATTCAGACAGCGACTCAGACTCGGATAGCGATTCAGATTCAGACAGTGATTCAGATTCAGACAGCGATTCGGATTCAGACAGCGACTCAGACTCGGATAGCGACTCAGACTCAGATAGCGACTCAGATTCGGATAGCGACTCAGACTCAGACAGCGACTCAGATTCAGACAGCGACTCAGACTCAGATAGCGACTCAGACTCAGACAGCGACTCAGACAGTGATTCAGACTCAGATAGCGATTCAGATTCAGACAGCGACTCAGACTCAGATAGTGACTCAGATTCAGATAGTGACTCAGACTCAGACAGTGATTCAGACTCAGATAGCGACTCAGACTCAGACAGCGACTCAGACTCAGATAGTGACTCAGATTCAGATAGCGATTCGGACTCAGACAGTGATTCAGATTCGGACAGCGACTCAGACTCAGACAGTGATTCAGATTCAGATAGCGACTCAGACTCAGATAGCGACTCAGATTCAGACAGCGATTCAGACTCAGATAGTGACTCAGATTCGGACAGCGATTCAGACTCAGATAGCGACTCAGATTCAGACAGTGATTCAGACTCAGATGCAGGTAAGCACACACCTGTTAAACCAATGAGTACTACTAAAGACCATCACAATAAAGCAAAAGCATTACCAGAAACAGGTAATGAAAATAGCGGCTCAAATAACGCAACGTTATTTGGCGGATTATTCGCAGCATTAGGATCATTATTGTTATTCGGTCGTCGTAAAAAACAAAATAAATAATACAGCTTATACCAGGTCCGTGAGGCCTGGTTTTTTATTTCAAAATTTATGAAATGTATCTTATGTTTGAGATTAAATAGTGCAATTTTTTAAAAAATATAACATAAATCAACATAAATTTAATTCATCTTTACATTAAAAGTACAAACGAATAAGAAAAGCAATTAAACACAGTATCAAACCATTTAAAACAATTGATATAAAAGACAAACGAATAATTAAAAATTACTAGAATTAATTTATTCAAACCAAAGTGTAAAATAACAGTCTTAGATAAATAAATTTATTTAAAGTATTGTGCTTTATCTAAAAATGTATTACGATGGGAATACAAATTTTTATATGTAAAAATATTAATTTTTTGCAAATATTGATATTTTAAAGGAGATTTATATGATTAACAGGGATAATAAAAAGGCAATAACAAAAAAGGGTATGATTTCAAATCGCTTAAACAAATTTTCGATTAGAAAGTATACTGTAGGAACTGCATCGATTTTAGTAGGTACGACATTGATTTTTGGTCTAGGGAACCAAGAAGCTAAAGCTGCTGAAAACACTAGTACAGAAAATGCAAAACAAGATGATGCAACGACTAGTGATAATAAAGAAGTAGTGTCGGAAACTGAAAATAATTCGACAACAGAAAATAATTCAACAAATCCAATTAAGAAAGAAACAAATACTGATTCACAACCAGAAGCTAAAAAAGAATCAACTTCATCAAGTACTCAAAAACAGCAAAATAACGTTACAGCTACAACTGAAACTAAGCCTCAAAACATTGAAAAAGAAAATGTTAAACCTTCAACTGATAAAACTGCGACAGAAGATACATCTGTTATTTTAGAAGAGAAGAAAGCACCAAATAATACAAATAACGATGTAACTACAAAACCATCTACAAGTGAAATTCAAACAAAACCAACTACACCTCAAGAATCTACAAATATTGAAAATTCACAACCGCAACCAACGCCTTCAAAAGTAGACAATCAAGTTACAGATGCAACTAATCCAAAACAAACGGTAAATGTATCAAAAGAAGATCTTAAAAATGATCCTGAAAAATTAAAAGAATTAGTTAGAAGTGAAAATAACACTAATCATTCAACTAAACCAGTTGCTACAGCACCAACAAGTGTTGCACCAAAACGATTAAATGCGAAAATGCGTTTTGCAGTTGCACAACCAGCAGCAGTTGCGTCAAATAATGTAAATGATTTAATTACAGTGACGAAACAGACGATCAAAGTTGGCGATGGTAAAGATAATGTGGCAGCAGCGCATGACGGTAAAGATATTGAATATGATACAGAGTTTACAATTGACAATAAAGTCAAAAAAGGCGATACAATGACGATTAATTATGATAAGAATGTAATTCCTTCGGATTTAACAGATAAAAATGATCCTATCGATATTACTGATCCATCAGGAGAGGTTATTGCCAAAGGAACATTTGATAAAGCGACTAAGCAAATCACATATACATTTACAGATTATGTAGATAAATATGAAGATATAAAAGCACGTTTAACTTTATACTCATATATTGATAAGCAAGCAGTACCTAATGAAACTAGTTTGAATTTAACGTTTGCAACAGCAGGTAAAGAAACTAGCCAAAACGTTTCTGTTGATTATCAAGACCCAATGGTTCATGGTGATTCAAACATTCAATCTATCTTTACAAAGTTAGATGAAAACAAACAAACTATTGAACAACAAATTTATGTTAATCCTTTGAAAAAAACAGCAACTAACACTAAAGTTGATATAGCTGGTAGTCAAGTAGATGATTATGGAAATATTAAACTAGGAAATGGTAGTACCATTATTGACCAAAATACAGAAATAAAAGTTTATAAAGTTAACCCTAATCAACAATTGCCTCAAAGTAATAGAATCTATGATTTTAGTCAATACGAAGATGTAACAAGTCAATTTGATAATAAAAAATCATTTAGTAATAATGTAGCAACATTGGATTTTGGTGATATTAATTCAGCCTATATTATCAAAGTTGTTAGTAAATATACACCTACATCAGATGGCGAACTAGATATTGCTCAAGGTACTAGTATGAGAACAACTGATAAATATGGTTATTATAATTATGCAGGATATTCAAACTTCATCGTAACTTCTAATGACTCTGGCGGTGGTGACGGTACTGTTAAACCTGAAGAAAAGTTATACAAAATTGGTGACTATGTATGGGAAGACGTTGATAAAGACGGTGTCCAAGGTACAGATTCGAAAGAAAAGCCAATGGCAAACGTTTTAGTTACATTAACTTACCCAGACGGTACTACAAAATCAGTAAGAACAGATGCTAACGGTCATTATGAATTCGGTGGTTTGAAAGACGGAGAAACTTATACAGTTAAATTCGAAACGCCAGCTGGATATCTTCCAACAAAAGTAAATGGAACAACTGATGGTGAAAAAGACTCAAATGGTAGTTCTGTAACTGTTAAAATTAATGGTAAAGATGATATGTCTTTAGACACTGGTTTTTATAAAGAACCTAAATATAATCTTGGTGACTATGTATGGGAAGATACAAATAAAGATGGTATCCAAGATGCTAATGAACCTGGTATCAAAGATGTTAAGGTTACATTAAAAGATAGTACTGGAAAAGTTATTGGTACAACTACTACTGATGCCTCGGGTAAATATAAATTTACAGATTTAGATAATGGTAACTATACAGTAGAATTTGAAACACCAGCAGGTTACACGCCAACGGTTAAAAATACTACAGCTGAAGATAAAGATTCTAATGGTTTAACAACAACAGGTGTCATTAAAGATGCAGATAATATGACATTAGACAGTGGTTTCTATAAAACACCAAAATACAGTTTAGGTGATTATGTTTGGTACGACAGTAATAAAGACGGCAAACAAGACTCAACTGAAAAAGGTATTAAAGATGTGACAGTTACATTGCAAAACGAAAAAGGCGAAGTAATTGGAACAACTAAAACAGATGAAAATGGTAAATATCGTTTCGATAATTTAGATAGCGGTAAATACAAAGTTATTTTTGAAAAGCCTGCTGGCTTAACACAAACAGTTACAAATACAACTGAAGATGATAAAGATGCAGATGGTGGCGAAGTTGACGTAACAATTACGGATCATGATGATTTCACACTTGATAACGGATACTTCGAAGAAGATACATCAGACAGTGATTCAGACTCAGATAGCGATTCAGATTCAGATAGTGACTCAGACTCAGATAGCGACTCAGATTCAGACAGTGATTCAGACTCAGATAGTGACTCAGACTCAGACAGCGACTCAGATTCAGATAGCGACTCAGACTCAGACAGCGACTCAGATTCAGATAGTGACTCAGACTCAGATAGCGACTCAGATTCAGACAGCGATTCAGATTCAGATAGTGACTCAGACTCAGATAGCGATTCAGATTCAGACAGCGACTCAGATTCAGATAGTGACTCAGACTCAGATAGCGATTCAGATTCAGACAGCGACTCAGACTCAGACAGTGATTCAGATTCAGATAGCGATTCAGATTCAGATAGTGACTCAGACTCAGATAGCGACTCAGATTCAGACAGTGATTCAGACTCAGATAGCGATTCAGATTCAGACAGTGATTCAGACTCAGACAGCGACTCAGACTCAGACAGTGATTCAGACTCCGACAGCGATTCGGACTCGGATGCAGGAAAACATACACCTGTTAAACCAATGAGTACTACTAAAGACCATCACAATAAAGCGAAAGCATTACCAGAAACAGGTAGTGAAAATAATGGCTCAAATAACGCAACGTTATTTGGCGGATTATTTGCAGCATTAGGTTCATTATTGTTATTCGGTCGTCGCAAAAAACAAAACAAATAATACAATATGACCCAGGTCCTTGTGGCCTGGTTTTTTTATGATTACACATGCAATAGATGTATTTTTCATATAAAATAAACAATAAAGATACGGAATAAAACTTATATGAGGCGATAATATGAATTACATTTTAGGAACAATTTTAGAAAGTAAAATTACAGGTGTAGAAAAAGCGCAAATAAATAGATTGAAGTTGTTCAAACAACACGGCATATCTTCAAAATGTGTATATGTTAAATGGAATCCTTATTCATACACATATGCGAAGCAACATCAGATTGAAAATGATGTATTTACAATGTATGACTATTTTCAAAAAGCAATCAATTATAAAAAGACAAAGCAAGTTAACTGGATACAGTATTGGGAAAAATCATGTAGGTACACATTGAAATTTGTGGAAAATTCAAATGATGTCAGAATATATGATGAAGAGCAATTTGTAATGTATGCACATTTTTTAGATAAACAGTATCATCATTTAAACTATGTGAATTATTTTGATCATAAAAGAAGAAAAGTAAAACGCGAATTGTATGATGGAAGAGGCTTTTTAAGTTGTTCTCGAATTTTAGGTGAAGGACAACGGATTGTACTCGAAAATTACTATACACCTAATGGGGAAATCGTCATCCAAAAATATTTCGACGATATAAAAGGGAAAAACACGCTCACAAAGGTTATCTTAAATGAAGACCAGCATCAACAATTTTTTGATACAGAAGATGAATTAGTTCAATATTTTCTCCATCAATTATGTAAAAATAATGATCAAATCATATTAGATCGTCCTCATGAATTAGGAAATGTTATAGCGGGATTAAATCAAAGTATTCCAGTTATTGTTGTGCTCCACAGTACACATTTAGCCGACACCGGTAATGGTATAAAAAGTTTTTATAAAACAGTGTTTAATAATTTAACACGTTATAAAGCGATTGTTGTATCAACAGAACAGCAATGCCAAGATATTTCACAATATATTGAAAATAAAATACCAGTTATCAATATTCCGGTTGGCTACGTGGCAAATTTAAAGTATCAATTTGACATCAATCAAAAGGAGAAAAATCATATCATATCAATTGCTCGCCTCGTTGAAAATAAACAAATTAAACATCAAATTGAAGTGATCAAGCAATTAGTAACAAAACATCCCAATATTCAATTGAATATTTATGGACATGGAAATGGTTTGTCAGAATATCGACAACTTGTAGAAGATTATCATTTATCGGAACATGTTAAATTTCATGGTTTTAAGACGCATATTAATGAAGAGATTGCTAAAGCAGAACTGATGTTATCGACAAGTAAAATGGAAGGTTTTGGCTTAGCAATTTTAGAGTCGCTTTCAGTAGGTACACCAGTGATCAGTTATGATGTAGATTATGGTCCATCAGAACTGATTCAAGATGGATTTAATGGCTATTTAGTACCTCAAGGTGACATCAATCAAATGGTTGAAAAGGTCGACCAATTACTAAATAATACTCAAAAATTGCAACAGTTTTCAATTAATAGCATAGAATCTGCACAACAGTACAATGCAACTACTATCAGTACAAAGTGGCAAAATATTTTAAACTAAGTCAAAAGAAAAAAGCATTTTCCTAGAATCATCTATTTAACAAACCTCGTTCATACGAACTTACATGTTTAGTTAAATGACATAGGAAAACGCTTTTTTTTATAAAAATAAAGGTGAAGTACATTTATATAAGACGAACAAATTGGTCCCATTGTTTAATTAACGACGCTTTACTATATTGTTGCGCTTTTGCCAAACTACCTTTTGACAGTCGTTGTTGTACTTCAGGATGATCAATCACATATTTTACTTTATCAAATAGGGCATCTTCATCATTTTTAGTAATTAAATAACCATTGAAATCAGGCGTAATTAATTCGTTAGGTCCATATTTAATATCATAACTAATAACTGGAACACCATGTGCTAAAGATTCAAGTAGCGCTAAAGAGAAACCTTCCATGTTACTTGTTATTAAACTCAAATAGGCATCGCTATATTCTTGGTCTAGATTGCTTAAAAAGCCGCGTAAGTAAACATGATTTTCCAATCCATATTTTTGTATCAATTCATTTAATTTTTTACTTTCAGAACCAAAACCATACATATGAAGCTCTATTTTTGGGACATACGATACTAAGCGTTTAATTAATTCAATTTGTTGATGTAATTGTTTTTCAGGTGAATAACGAGCAACGGAAATTAATTTAACACTGCGCTGATCTAATGTTTGGACTGGTGTATCAATTGTTTCACTATAGCCGACAGGAATATTAACAACTGGAATAGTATGGTTAATACGTTTTTCAACATCTAATTTTTGCTGCTCAGTAGAAACGATAATTGCACGATATCGAGATAAATTTTCAAACATCGCTTTATATACATTTTTAAATGGCGATGAATCTAATGCATCAATATTTTTAATGTGTGTACTGTGAAGCACAGCTACTACTGGGATTGACTCAGGCGTTAAGTTGAAAATAGGTGCTGTGTACACATTACGGTCACTGAAAAATAAATCCCCATGTTGATATAGTTGTTTAATGAAAAATGCGCCTAATTCCGTTTCATTATTAAAGAAATATTGTTTGTTAGCATAGTAAACAATAATTTTTTGTACTTCTGGTTTGCCATCTTTGTAAGAAAAATACTTTTCTAATTTTGTGTCACCTTCTGGATTATAGAAAAATTCACATAATGTTTGTTGTTTATCAACAAGAATCCTACTACAACTTAAAAAGCCACGCACATCATAAAAATCACGTTTTACTTTTCGTCTTTGACTATCAAAATGATTCACATAATCTAATATACGATATTTAGGATCTTGAAAATGGGCATACATTAAGAAACGCTCTTGATCATATATTCTAAAGTCATGACTATTTTCAACATGTTTTAAAGTATAATGACATTCATCAGTCCAATACGACAACCAGTCAAATGGTTCATTGCGTTCTAAATATGTTGCTTCTTGGAAGAAATCATACATATTAATATAGTCAGAACTAGTAATATAATTTTGGGCATTTCTATATAAATATCTATTCCATGACAGAAATACACATTGCGCTGGTCTTCCCATTTCTTTAAATAAATTTAAACGATTAATAATTGCTTTTTCTATCCCAGTTAAATTAACACCTAAACTATTACCTACAAAATAATTCATTTACAACACCACTTATATCTATTTTTTATAATTATATCACATAATATTTAATTACTTCTTTTAACTGGATGATGTGTTTATTTATAAAACAACAAATTTTGATATTTATAATGATAGTAGTTATTCAATCAACTACGACCAATATATCATTGTAGAGCTTAGGATATTGATTTATGCCTCAGGCACATCAAATGAGAAGATTTATAAAAGAGATATACAACTCTAGAAGGTATAATAAAAACGCGCAACTAATGTTACGCGTTTGAATTAATCATATGATATTATTTGCGATACTTTAATTTAGCGAAAGCATCATGTTGATGGATAGACTCTTCATTACGACATTCGATATCGAAACCGTCTAACCAATCAAATCCAACTAAGTCCGCGGCAATTAAACGAATTAAGTCTTCGACAAAACGTGGATTTTCATATGCACGCTCTGTCACACGTTTTTCATCAGGACGTTTTAAAATAGGGTATAGAATTGAACTTGCATTAGCTTCCATTGCATCTAAAATTTTATTTTTATAGTCATCAACTATGTCTTGATCTTTATTAATATATGTTTTAACAGTGACAACACCACGTTGGTTGTGCGCTGAATACTCACTTATTTCTTTTGAACAAGGGCATAGCGTTGTGACAGTTGCTTCAATAGTAAGTTCTTTACGTGTAACTTTATCACCGTCAATTGCTAATCCATAAGTGACATCGGCATTACCAACTGCTTTAATATTTGTGGTTGGACTATAGCGATCAAAGAACCATTTCCCAGAAACATCAACGCCTGCCGCATTTTGTTTCATATTCGTTTGTAAAGTGCGTAACACCTGATAAAGTGTATTAAATTCAAGTTCAATACCATTATCATAGTGCTTTTCAACACTTTCAATTATACGGCTCATATTAATACCTTTTTCGTCTTTTGTTAAACTTGTTGAAAAACTAAATGTGCCAGCTGTTTGATACTGGTCAACAAGTACAGGGTACACTAAGTTTTTAATACCAACTTCTTCTATTTCAAATAAAAAATCTTTATGTGTACTTTGTAAATCTGTCATTTCGTTCTTAGTAGTAGGTTTCGTGCCTTCAATAGGATCTACGGAACCAAAGTGTTTCCAACGACCTTCTCGTGTCGATAAATCAAATTCAGTCATTTTTTTCCTCCGTTAAGATTTAAAGTGATATGTCCAATATGGTTCGACTGTTAAAAAGCTGTGTTGTTTACCATCGATTTCAGGACTTGCTAATTGTTTTAAAAATGGACCTGTTTGAGAAGCATGTGCTTCAAATGCCTTAATTTTAAGTTCTTTAAAATCTGTAATATCATTTTGAATATCAGGTTCTCCAAGAGCTTCAGTTGCATCATTACTGAACGCAACTAAAGTTAAACGAGGGCGTTCTTCTTTAGGCATGCGTTCAACCGTTCGAATTACAGCGTCTGCTGTTGCTTCGTGATCAGGATGTACTGCATATCCAGGATAAAATGAAATAATCAATGATGGATTTGTATCATCGATTAAAGATTTAATCATACCATCTATATGTTCATAGGGTTCAAATTCGACAGTTTTGTCACGTAAACCCATTTTTCTTAAATCAGTAATACCGATAACTTTACAAGCTTCTTCTAGTTCACGCTCACGAATACTTGGTAATGATTCGCGTGTTGCAAATGGGGGATTACCTAAATTTCTGCCCATTTGTCCTAGGGTTAAACATGCATATGTTACAGGTATGCCTTTTTGGATATAACTTGCTAATGTGCCTGCAGATGAGAAGGTTTCATCATCAGGATGTGGAAATATTACTAATACATGTCTTTCGTCAGTCATGTTGATGCCTCCTCTATAAATTAAATGGTCGCTCACTAATTTGAAGTGCTGCAGCGAGTTGACCTTCGTAATTAAAACCTGCAATTAAAAATTCATCATGCTCATTGACCTCAAAATGCGTTAGACCTTGTACATAAACCCAACCACCATTTGATAGTTTAAGACCAATGCGATAAGGTTCTTTATTACCACCTTTTAGTTGTGCATGCGTATATGTTATTTGTATGTTTCTTAAAAAAGTACCAGCATTAAAAACACGTTGATCGAAATGGTTCGCATAGGCCCCATTTGTCGTTTCAACATGCAGATACACAGGTTTATGTTCAAAAGAAGCAAGTAAATCTATAACTTCTTGTTCTTTAATTGGTTCCAACACGTTCACTCCTTACACTATCAATGTGTTTATCTTTCTATTTTACTAAAAACTATTCGATAATTGTATACGATTGCTCAATTATTTATAAATTAATTTTCATGAAGGGTAATTACTCAGGATTACGTAATCATACAGCATTAGTTTTTTACTTTTAAAAATCAAAAATTTGTTGGAATTTGAAAAGTGTTAAACATTAAAAATGATGCTATATTAATGGTGTATGAATGAATTCATAAGTTTTTAAAATGTATTAAATTTGTGGAGGCATGTAAACAATGAAAGTATTAAACTTAGGATCGAAAAAACAAGCATCATTCTATGTTGCATGTGAGTTATATAAAGAGATGGCATTTAATCAGCACTGTAAACTAGGTTTAGCAACTGGTGGTACAATGACAGATTTGTATGAACAACTTGTTAAGTTATTAAATAAAAATCAGTTAAACGTAGACAATGTATCCACGTTTAATTTAGACGAATATGTAGGTTTAACCGCATCACATCCGCAAAGTTATCACTATTATATGGATGACATGCTTTTCAAACAATATCCTTATTTTAATAGAAAGAACATTCATATTCCAAATGGAGATGCCGATGATATGAATGCGGAAGCGTCAAAATATAATGACGTTTTAGAACAACAAGGTCAACGTGATATTCAAATTTTAGGTATTGGTGAAAATGGTCATATTGGATTTAATGAACCTGGTACGCCGTTTGATAGCGTTACTCATATCGTTGATTTGACTGAAAGTACTATTAAGGCTAATAGTCGATATTTTAAAAACGAAGATGATGTTCCAAAGCAAGCCATTTCGATGGGACTTGCTAATATTCTTCAAGCCAAACGTATCATTTTACTCGCATTTGGTGAAAAGAAACGTGCTGCTATTACACATTTATTAAATCAGGAAATTTCTGTTGATGTTCCAGCCACATTACTTCACAAACACCCGAATGTTGAGATATATTTAGACGACGAAGCTTGCCCGAAAAATGTTGCGAAAATTCATGTCGATGAAATGGATTGATTGCAATGTTTAATTAAGAAATGCCTCGGGAAAGGTTCCAATAGAAAGATAAAAAGCATTGGAAGGATGATTTTTAGTGGAATTACAATTAGCAATTGATTTATTAAACAAAGAAGACGCGGCTGAGTTAGCAAATAAAGTAAAAGATTATGTAGATATCGTAGAAATCGGTACGCCAATCATTTACAACGAAGGTTTACCAGCAGTTAAACATATGGCAGACAACATTAGTAATGTAAAAGTATTAGCAGACATGAAAATTATGGATGCAGCTGATTATGAAGTTAGCCAAGCAATTAAATTTGGCGCGGATGTAATTACAATACTAGGTGTTGCAGAAGATGCATCAATTAAAGCAGCTATTGAAGAAGCTCATAAAAATAATAAACAATTACTAGTTGATATGATTGCTGTTCAAGATTTAGAAAAACGTGCAAAAGAACTAGATGAAATGGGTGCTGATTATATTGCAGTACACACTGGTTATGATTTACAAGCAGAAGGGCAATCACCATTAGAAAGTTTAAGAACCGTTAAATCTGTTATTAAAAATTCTAAAGTTGCAGTAGCAGGTGGAATTAAACCAGATACAATTAAAGATATTGTCGCTGAAAGTCCTGATCTTGTTATTGTTGGTGGCGGAATCGCAAATGCAGATGATCCAGTAGAAGCTGCAAAACAATGTCGCGCTGCAATCGAAGGTAAGTAATATGGCTAAATTTAGTGACTATCAATTAATTCTAGATGAATTAAAGATGACTTTGTCACATGTTGAAGCGGATGAGTTTTCAACTTTTGCATCCAAAATACTACATGCTGAACATATATTTGTAGCTGGCAAAGGACGTTCAGGATTCGTGGCGAATAGTTTTGCAATGCGCTTAAATCAGCTCGGCAAACAGGCACATGTTGTTGGAGAATCAACGACACCTGCGATTAAGTCGAATGATGTATTTGTAATTATCTCTGGTTCAGGTTCCACGGAACATTTAAGATTATTAGCAGACAAAGCAAAATCAGTAGGTGCTGACATCGTATTAATTACTACAAATAAAGATTCTGCAATAGGCAATCTAGCTGGGACGAACATCGTTTTGCCTGCAGGTACAAAATATGATGAACAAGGCTCGGCACAACCATTAGGAAGTTTGTTTGAACAAGCATCTCAATTATTTTTAGATAGTGTTGTAATGGGATTGATGACTGAAATGAATGTTACGGAACAAACGATGCAACAAAATCATGCTAATTTAGAATAAAATAAAGATAGTCGATAATTTGATGCCTAGGCAGAAATATTATCGATTATTTTTTTATTTAAATAATAAATTATAGTATAATATCAATAATAAACGAATAGGGGTGTTAATATTGAAGTTTGACAATTATATTTTTGATTTTGATGGTACGTTGGCAGACACGAAAAAATGTGGTGAAGTAGCAACACAAAGTGCATTTAAAGCATGTGGCTTAACGGAACCATCATCTAAAGAAATAACGCATTATATGGGAATACCTATTGAAGAATCATTTTTAAAATTAGCAGACCGACCATTAGATGAAGCAGCATTAGCAAAGTTAATCGATACATTTAGACATACATATCAATCTATTGAAAAGGACTATATTTATGAATTTGCGGGTATAACTGAAGCCATTACAAGTTTGTATAACCAAGGGAAAAAACTTTTCGTGGTGTCTAGTAAGAAGAGTGATGTATTAGAAAGAAATTTATCGGCTATTGGATTAAATCACTTGATTACCGAAGCTGTTGGATCCGATCAAGTAAGTGCATATAAACCAAATCCTGAAGGCATACACACAATTGTGCAACGCTACAATTTAAATAGCCAACAAACGGTGTATATTGGTGATTCAACGTTTGATGTTGAGATGGCACAACGTGCTGGTATGCAATCTGCAGCTGTCACTTGGGGTGCACATGATGCAAGGTCATTACTTCATTCAAATCCGGATTTTATTATTAATGATCCATCAGAAATTAATACCGTATTATAAAACTTATTAAAACAGAGAATACCATGGTTAAAATGCATATTCATAAATATTAGATTATACTTAGAAATATTTCGCTTTAGATTAGGAATTTAAAATAAATATTTATTAAACATTATGAATTTTTAAAGAGTAATGTCTGACTCGTTGATAATTTATTTTTGTAAAAATAAATTAAAGTAATGACAAAGTTATTGAAGTAAATTGAGTATAAACATTTAAATACGATGTCGAAAATGGCGATAGCATATCACTTACATGAAGTTGTGTGCTATCGCTATTTTTAGTTATAATTCCAAAAAGTTAATCGTTCGATGATTTAAGAATTATTATTGTTTAATTCAAATGTATGAGGGTATAAAATCATTGAATTTAATTCGATAAAGCGAAATTTTTGAACAAACATACTTTTGTATTTATATAAAAGTTTAAATTCTTATAAATTTGACAAAACTAATTAACTCCGTATAATTATGAAACATACAAGAGGGAGTGTATGAATTCATGGATTTTAATAAAGAGAATATTAACATGGTGGATGCAAAGAAAGCTAAAAAAACCGTTGTTGCAACCGGTATCGGTAATGCAATGGAATGGTTCGATTTTGGTGTCTATGCATATACAACTGCGTACATTGGAGCGAACTTCTTCTCTCCAGTAGAGAATGCAGACATTCGACAAATGTTGACTTTCGCAGCATTAGCCATTGCGTTTTTATTAAGACCAATTGGTGGTGTCGTATTTGGTATTATTGGTGACAAATATGGACGTAAAGTTGTATTAACATCTACAATTATTTTAATGGCATTTTCAACATTAACCATTGGATTATTGCCAAGCTATGATCAAATTGGACTTTGGGCACCAATACTATTATTGCTTGCAAGAGTACTACAAGGGTTTTCAACAGGTGGAGAGTATGCGGGGGCAATGACATATGTTGCCGAATCATCTCCAGATAAGCGTCGTAACTCATTAGGTAGTGGACTAGAAATTGGGACATTATCAGGTTACATAGCTGCTTCAATTATGATTGCTGTATTAACATTCTTTTTAACAGATGAACAAATGGCATCATTTGGTTGGAGAATCCCATTCTTACTCGGTTTATTCCTAGGATTATTCGGCTTATATTTACGTCGTAAGCTGGAAGAATCACCAGTTTTCGAAAATGATGTTGCAACACAACCAGAAAGAGATAACATTAACTTTTTACAAATCATCAGATTTTATTACAAAGATATATTTGTATGTTTTGTAGCTGTTGTATTCTTCAATGTTACAAACTATATGGTAACTGCATATTTACCAACCTATTTAGAACAAGTTATTAAATTAGATGCAACGACAACAAGTGTATTAATTACTTGTGTCATGGCAATAATGATTCCATTAGCATTAATGTTTGGTAAGTTAGCGGATAAAATAGGTGAAAAGAAAGTATTTCTAATTGGTACTGGTGGGCTAACATTATTCAGTATCATCGCATTTATGTTATTACATTCACAATCATTTGTTGTAATAGTAATCGGTATATTTATATTAGGATTTTTCTTATCAACTTACGAAGCGACAATGCCAGGGTCGTTACCAACGATGTTTTACAGTCATATAAGATATCGAACTTTATCAGTAACATTTAATATCTCTGTTTCGATATTTGGTGGTACGACGCCATTAGTTGCAACATGGTTAGTTACGAAAACTGGAGATCCATTAGCACCTGCGTATTATTTAACAGCAATCAGTGTTATTGGCTTTTTAGTTATTACATTCTTACATTTAAGTACAGCAGGAAAATCTCTAAAAGGTTCGTATCCAAATGTAGATAACGAGCAAGATAGAGCTTATTATGCAGAACATCCAAAAGAAGCATTATGGTGGGTTAAAGAACGTAAGAATTAGAGATTTTAATAAAAAGTATAAATCAATCGTATATAAGCACTTTAAAGCTAGTAGGTTCTGCTAACTTTAAAGTGCTTTTTAAATTGAGAACTGTAATTAGCCGTAATAAAGTTTTTGTATATACATAAACCCCCACTGCAATGATTATCGCAATGGGGGAAAGAGGGGACTTAAAGCATATGTTTAGCTTTGAATACTTAAAATTCTCTTGCTATTGAAATGTTAGGATGTAAATATGTCTTAGAGTATTTTGTCCAACGCAATTAATATTGAGACTCTAACCTTCAATATTATTATAGAGAACACAAACTTAAATAGATTGGGTGACTTATTTGTGTCAGTTATTGCGATTGCGATAACTTCTTTTCTCTATATACATATAGTAACGTCTTATCTAATAAAAAACATGGTACTACAGTATCAAATTTATCTAGGGCTTAAGTTTGATTTTTATAATAGGCAGGTTTACCTGATAAAAATACTTATTCATTATATAATGTTAACAATATGTATTTTAAAGTTTACATTGAGTGAGGGATATTGATGAACGTAATTTTAGAACAGTTGAAAACACATACTCAAAATAAACCTAATGACATAGCATTACATATCGATGATGAAACAATTACATATAGTCAACTAAATGCCCGCATCACTAGCGCAGTTGAATCTTTGCAGAAATATTCACTTAACCCTGTCGTTGCTATTAATATGAAATCACCGGTGCAAAGTATTATTTGTTATTTAGCTTTGCATCGTTTACATAAAGTGCCTATGATGATGGAAGGTAAATGGCAAAGTACTATACATCGTCAATTGATTGAAAAATATGGTATTAAAGATGTAATTGGAGATACAGGTCTCATGCAGAATATAGACTCACCGATGTTTATTGATTCAACGCAATTACAGCACTACCCCAATTTATTACATATTGGTTTTACTTCAGGGACAACTGGACTGCCAAAAGCATATTATCGTGATGAAGATTCATGGTTGGCTTCTTTTGAAGTTAATGAAATGTTGATGTTAAAAAATGAAAATGCAATAGCAGCCCCTGGACCACTATCGCACTCGTTAACATTATATGCGTTATTGTTTGCTTTAAGTTCCGGTCGTACTTTTATAGGACAGACCACTTTTCATCCTGAAAAGTTACTTAATCAATGTCATAAAATATCATCATACAAAGTTGCTATGTTTCTTGTTCCAACGATGATTAAATCATTATTGTTAGTTTACAACAATGAACATACAATCCAATCATTTTTTAGCAGTGGAGATAAGCTGCATTCTTCTATTTTTAAAAAGATAAAAAATCAAGCAAATGACATAAATTTGATTGAATTTTTTGGTACATCGGAAACCAGTTTTATCAGCTATAACTTGAATCAGCAAGCACCAGTTGAATCAGTAGGTGTGCTATTTCCAAATGTGGAATTGAAAACAACGAATCACGATCACAATGGTATAGGAACTATTTGTATAAAAAGTAATATGATGTTTAGTGGCTATGTAAGTGAACAATGTATAAATAATGATGAATGGTTTGTTACTAATGATAATGGCTATGTAAAAGAGCAGTATTTATATTTAACGGGACGTCAACAGGATATGTTAATTATTGGTGGTCAAAATATATATCCAGCACATGTTGAACGCCTTTTAACGCAATCTTCGAGCATTGATGAAGCAATTATCATCGGTATTCCAAATGAGCGTTTTGGTCAAATAGGCGTATTGCTTTATTCTGGTGATGTGACACTTACACATAAAAATGTAAAACAATTTTTAAAAAAGAAAGTGAAACGCTATGAAATTCCATCGATGATTCATCATGTAGAAAAGATGTATTACACTGCAAGTGGTAAAATTGCTAGAGAAAAAATGATGTCGATGTATTTGAGAGGTGAATTATAATATGAATCAAGCAGTCATAGTTGCAGCTAAACGAACTGCATTTGGGAAATATGGTGGCACTTTAAAACATTTAGAGCCAGAACAATTGCTTAAACCTTTATTCCAACATTTTAAAGAGAAGTATCCAGAGGTAATATCTAAAATAGATGATGTAGTTTTAGGTAATGTTGTTGGGAATGGTGGCAATATTGCAAGAAAAGCATTGCTTGAAGCGGGGCTTAAAGATTCAATACCTGGCGTCACAATCGATCGGCAATGTGGGTCTGGACTTGAAAGTGTTCAATATGCATGTCGCATGATCCAAGCCGGAGCTGGCAAGGTATATATTGCAGGTGGTGTTGAAAGTACAAGTCGAGCACCTTGGAAAATCAAACGACCGCATTCTGTGTACGAAACAGCATTACCTGAGTTTTATGAGCGTGCATCATTTGCACCTGAAATGAGCGACCCATCAATGATTCAAGGTGCTGAAAATGTGGCCAAGATGTATGATGTTTCAAGAGAATTACAAGATGAATTTGCTTATCGAAGTCATCAATTGACAGCGGAAAATGTAAAGAATGGAAATATTTCTCAGGAAATATTACCTATAACCGTTAAAGGAGAAATATTCAACACTGATGAAAGTCTAAAATCACATATTCCGAAAGATAACTTTGGCCGATTTAAGCCCGTGATCAAAGGTGGGACCGTTACCGCTGCGAATAGTTGTATGAAAAATGATGGTGCAGTTTTATTGCTTATTATGGAAAAAGATATGGCATACGAATTAGGTTTCGAGCATGGTTTATTATTTAAAGATGGTGTTACGGTAGGTGTTGATTCTAATTTTCCTGGCATTGGTCCAGTACCAGCCATTTCCAACTTACTAAAAAGAAATCAATTAACGATAGAAAATATTGAAGTCATTGAAATTAACGAAGCGTTCAGTGCACAGGTAGTTGCCTGCCAACAAGCTTTAAATATTTCAAATACGCAATTAAATATATGGGGTGGTGCATTAGCATCAGGTCATCCATACGGTGCAAGCGGTGCCCAATTAGTGACTCGATTATTTTATATGTTTGACAAAGAGACTATGATTGCATCTATGGGGATAGGGGGAGGTCTAGGAAATGCAGCATTATTTACTCGATTCTAACCAGCGATTAAATGTGTCATTTTCTAAGGATAGTGTGGCTGCATATTATCAGTGTTTTAACCAACCTTATAGAAAAGAAGTACCACCATTAATGTGTGCGTCATTATGGCCAAAATTTGATTTATTTAAAAAATATGCAAATAGCGAACTGATTTTAACAAAATCAGCAATTAATCAAACTCAAAAGATAGAAGTAGACACAATATATGTAGGGCATTTAGAAGATATTGAATGCCGACAGACTCGCAATATCACACGTTATACAATGGCTTTAACATTAACTAAAAATGATCAACATGTCATAACGGTTACACAAACTTTTATTAAGGCGATGAAGTAGAGATGAAGTTTAATGAGATATGGATAAATGAATATTTGGCGCTCGTAAATGATGATAATCCAATACATAATGAGATTGTGCCAGGACAATTAGTGAGTCAAATGATGCTGATGGCTATGTCATTAGAGACAAACCAGTGTCAAATTAACTACGTTAAACCTATTTTAATAAATGAAAATATCGAATTCATTGAACAACACGAACACGAAATTATAGCAATTAATGACGATGGAGAGATTAAAATAAAAATTTCTTTGAGCACAAAAAAATAACCGATATTAGCTGCATGAACGCATATTAATTAGGAGATGAAAGGACAGCTAATATCAGTTATGTATTGTTATTATTATTGGGAACAGAGATGAATATAGGTTACGTTTCTTTCTTTGCACGGGGATGCATTAATCTAAAATAATAATAACAACTATATCAATGTTTAATAAATTCTGGATTATTGGAACGATTAGTCAATTTAACTAACTTTCATATGATCTATATCGTCTTGTAATAAAGAGAGCAATTTGAATATTTCAGTATCACTAAATGAATCGTCACATTTAATTGAAACATGCTGAAACGTTTTGGTTATAATTTCATAAACTGGTGCGCCTTCATGGTGATACTGTCGATAAATAATCATAACCTATATTACCTCCTTTGCTACTCTATGGTTATATTATAAATAACATTTTTATGTGTGACATCAACCTTAAGTATCAACTTTTTATCAGACATAGAACGTATGATTTACTAAGACTATGTATGTATAAAAGTTCTAAATAAATATATATTTATAGAGTCGCCTGGCAGTCATTTGGGAAATATAACATATATGATTAGAGAGGCATCTATCGCAAAAGAATGATAATGATAGAGGTATTGAGCATATAGATGAGTTTAAGTTCATCTTGAAAATAAAGGGTTATTTAGTCATAGATGTAGATGTATAGGAAATATTTGTATGTATTGTTCGATATGTATGAAATTTTCAATAAAAGCTAATAACGCTTATATGTAACTTTCAAATTTAAATTATATACAGAGCATGATGATTATAAAAAAATAACCACATCACATAAATTGAGTTCATACCCAATTTAAGTGGTGTGGCTAATAATGTTGATTTATAGATGAACCGCCTAATCGTTAAACCTCTGTTACTTCAACATCGATATGTTCAATACGGTTGTATGCACCGTGATCCACAGGACCAACAAAATCATTCATTTTCCAACCGTTTTTAATAGCAGAAGCGACGAAAGCTTTCGCGCTAATCACAGCTTCTTTCGGTGACTTACCGTTAGCTAAATATGCAGTTGTTGCCGCAGCAAATGTACAACCAGCACCATGGTTATAACTTTGTTGGAACATGTCTGTTGTTAGTTGATAAAATGTTTGACCATCATAGTATAAGTCATACGATTTATCTTGATCTAAAGCTTTGCCACCTTTAATGATGACATGCTGTGCGCCTTTATCAAAGATAATTGTTGCAGCCTTTTTCATATCTTCAATTGAATTTAATTTACCTAATCCTGATAATTGACCCGCTTCAAATAAGTTTGGTGTCACTACCGTTGCTTTAGGTAGTAAATATTTAATCATCGCCTCAGTATTTCCAGGATTAAGCACTTCATCTTCGCCTTTACAAACCATGACAGGATCTACTACAAAGTATTGTGCATTAGATGCCTCATATACTTCTCCAGCACGTTTGATTATCTCCTCAGTACCTAACATACCTGTTTTAATAGCATCAGGTCCGATTGATAAAGCCGTTTCAAGTTGTTTTTCAAATACGTCCATAGGTAATGGTGTGACATCGTGTGACCATGTATCTTTATCCATAGTAACGATGGCAGTTAAAGCGACCATGCCATACGTATCTAATTCTTGGAACGTTTTCAAATCTGCCTGCATACCTGCGCCAGCACTTGTGTCAGAACCGGCAATTGTTAAAACTTTCTTTAAAGCCATTGAGCTTCACTCCTACATAATAATATTGTATTCATCATATCATTTTTAACCTAATTGAAAAATATTAAGCATTCAATATTTGATGATTGTTGAAATGAATCATTCATACTATTGTAACTTTTGAAAATGTCATTCACTTTAGATAAGTGTGATATGTTAAAATATGTCCTGAGGTGAGATTGAATGGAATGGTCGCAAATTTTTCATGACATAACAACGAAACATGACTTTAAAGCTATGCATGATTTTTTAGAAAAAGAATATTCGACTGCAATCGTATACCCTGATAGGGAAAATATATATCAAGCGTTTGATTTAACACCGTTTGAAAATATCAAAGTTGTTATATTAGGACAAGACCCGTATCATGGTCCAAACCAAGCACATGGATTAGCATTTTCAGTGCAACCTAACGCAAAATTCCCTCCATCTTTACGTAATATGTATAAAGAATTAGCAGATGATATTGGATGTGTTAGACAAACACCGCATTTACAAGATTGGGCAAGAGAAGGCGTCTTGTTATTGAATACAGTTTTAACCGTAAGACAGGGTGAAGCAAATTCTCATCGTGATATTGGTTGGGAAACATTTACTGATGAAATTATTAAAGCAGTGTCTGATTATAAAGAACATGTTGTCTTTATTTTGTGGGGGAAACCTGCACAGCAAAAAATAAAGCTTATCGATACATCTAAACATTGTATTATAAAATCAGTGCATCCTAGTCCACTGTCTGCATATAGAGGATTCTTTGGATCAAAACCGTATTCCAAAGCGAATGCCTATTTAGAGTCAGTAGGAAAATCACCAATTAATTGGTGTGAAAGTGAGGCGTAGATGGTGAATAGAGAAACTTTAATAGCACGAATTGAGCAAGAATTAGTACAAGCAGAGCAGGCACAGCATGACCATGACTTTGAAAAACATATGTATGCCATACATATATTAACATCTTTATATGCTTCAACATCAAATACACCACATATTGGTGAACAACAAATGAATCGTCGTATTGCTAACCATAATCAAATGCCACAATCACAAATAACGCAGCCAACTCATCAAGTGACAGCTGCTGAAATTGAAGCGATGGGTGGTAAAGTAAATACGCATTCAGCACATCATCATAATAAGTCATATTCACAACCTTCAAACCAACAACAAAGATTAGCGACAGATGATGACATTGGCAATGGTGAATCCATATTTGATTTTTAAAAAGCAACAATGAAACATAATTACTTAATAGCTTGTTAAGTATGTAGGTTAATAATCAAGACGCATATACTTTTATTCGAGTGTTCGGATTTAAACATTTATTAATACTGAATTATATAAGGAGAGGTAGCAATGAAATTATTTATTATTTTAGGTGCATTAAACGCGATGATGGCTGTCGGTACAGGTGCATTTGGTGCGCATGGTTTACAAGGAAAAATAAGTGATCACTATTTATCAGTATGGGAAAAAGCAACGACGTATCAAATGTACCATGGCTTAGCATTATTAATTATAGGTGTAATTAGTGGTACAACTTCAATCAATGTTAACTGGGCTGGCTGGTTAATATTTGCTGGTATTATTTTCTTTAGTGGATCATTATATATTTTAGTATTAACTCAAATTAAAGTTTTAGGTGCGATTACGCCAATTGGTGGCGTATTGTTCATCATTGGATGGATAATGTTAATCATTGCGACATTCAAATTTGCTGGTTAAATTTTAAAACTTTAGATTACCTATGTAACTAAACATTAAATTTTTAATAAAAATAATCAAGAAAAAGAGTTACAAACTCATCTTTTGGGTATAGAATACCTTCGAGGTGAGTTTTTATTTATGGAAAAAAAGAATAAGCAAATAGATAGAGGCGATTTAAAACAAAACCTATCTGAAAAGTTTGTATGGGCGATTGCATATGGTTCATGTATCGGATGGGGCGCATTCATCTTACCAGGAGACTGGATTAAGCAGTCAGGTCCGATTGCAGCATCAATTGGTATAGTTATTGGTGCATTATTAATGATATTAATTGCGGTTAGTTATGGCGCATTAGTAGAGAGATTTCCAGTATCAGGGGGCGCGTTTGCCTTTAGTTTCTTAAGTTTCGGCAGATATGTGAGTTTCTTCTCATCATGGTTTTTAACTTTTGGTTATGTCTGTGTCGTTGCTTTAAATGCGACCGCATTCAGTTTACTAGTTAAATTCTTATTGCCAGATGTCTTAAATAATGGGAAACTATACACCATTGCGGGCTGGGACGTTTATATTACGGAAATCATTATTGCGACCGTATTACTACTTGTATTCATGCTAGTAACGATTCGTGGCGCAAGTGTATCTGGATCATTACAATATTATTTCTGTGTGGCGATGGTAATCGTCGTATTATTGATGTTCTTTGGTTCATTCTTTGGTAATAATTTTGCACTTGAAAATTTACAACCGTTAGCTGAACCTAGCAAAGGATGGTTAGTGTCTATTGTGGTTATTGTATCCGTGGCACCATGGGCATATGTTGGATTTGATAATATTCCACAAACAGCAGAAGAGTTTAACTTTGCACCAAACAAGACATTTAAGCTTATCGTGTACAGTTTATTAGCAGCATCATTAACTTATGTTGTCATGATTTTATACACTGGTTGGTTATCAACAAGTCATCAAAGTTTAAATGGGCAGTTGTGGTTAACAGGTGCTGTTACACAAACAGCATTTGGTTATATTGGATTAGGTGTATTAGCAATTGCAATTATGATGGGTATATTTACTGGTTTAAATGGATTCTTGATGAGTTCAAGTCGCTTGTTATTTTCTATGGGACGTTCAGGTATTATGCCAACAATGTTTAGTAAATTACATAGTAAATACAAAACACCATATGTCGCAATCATATTCCTAGTAGGTGTGTCGTTAATTGCACCTTGGCTAGGAAGAACTGCATTGACTTGGATTGTAGATATGTCATCTACAGGTGTATCCATTGCCTACTTTATTACATGTTTGTCTGCAGCGAAATTATTCAGTTATAACAAACAAAGTAATACGTATGCACCGGTTTACAAAACGTTTGCTATTATCGGCTCATTTGTATCATTCATTTTCTTAGCGTTGTTATTAGTGCCAGGTTCTCCTGCAGCACTGACTGCACCGTCTTATATTGCATTACTTGGATGGTTAATCATCGGTTTAATATTCTTTGTGATTCGATATCCTAAATTGAAAAATATGGATAATGATGAATTAAGTCGCTTGATTTTAAATAGAAGTGAAAATGAAGTTGATGATATGATTGAAGAACCTGAAAAAGAAAAAACTAAATAATAAAAGAATCGCACAATATACCTTCTTCATTCGGAGGCGTATCGTGCGATTTTTTGTATTATAAATTGACATTTAAGACGAGGCAGCTGAACCTTATATATAATTGCTAATAGTTTGGGCTGAGCCAATTCTAACAATATTTATAATCGTTTAAAAGATTTCACGAACCCAGAAACAATTAATTTAGAAATTTGGTCGGCGAATAATAAACCTAATGCGATGGCTCCTGCAATAAGTGTTACTTCTAACATTGTATTTATTGCTGTGCTGAAATTTAATAAGACTAAATTTTTTGTAGCATCGTATGCTAAGCCACCAGGTACTAATGGAATGATACCCGTTACCATAAAAATGATGGCAGGTTCTTTTTGTTTACGAGCCATATAATGACTTAACAAGCCTAATGCTAAACTACCAAAGAAACTAGAGTATATAGTGTGCACATTAAAGCCGTTGAAGAATAAGGTGTAAACCATCCATCCACATGTACCAACGAAACCACATGATAGATATAATTTTCTAGGTGCATCAAAAATGACGCAGAAGAACATTGAAGCTAAAAAGCTAAAGATAAAGTTTAAGATCCAAAACATAGTCTGATACTCCTATACTAAAATTAATACGCTACCAACGCCAGCACCGATGCCAAACGCAGTAACCAATGCTTCTAATGATTTCGTTGTGAACATCAACATGTGTCCACCAAATAAATCTTGTATTGCGTTTGTTATTAATACACCAGGAACAATAGGCATGACTGCCGCAATGATAATAGTTGCCAAGTCACCTGTTGGGATAAGTGTATGTCCAATAACGGCGATAATCCCAATAACTAATGAACCAATGAATTCTGGGATAAACTGTGCATGTAACTTGCGATCTAAAATCTCAGTGACTAGGTATCCTAGACTACCTGCTAATATCGCAGTTAAAACATCAATCAATCTACCACCTTGTAAATATAAGAAACTCATTGCAATCATTGCTGCAGCAAAACCTTTAAAGGGAAGACTGCTGTCACGCTTAGCAACATATATTTTTTCAAGTTGCGTTTTTGCTTCGGCTAAAGAAATTTCATTGTTTGTAATTTGACGCGAAATTTTATTAGCTTGCGAAATTTTTATTAAGTTTGTATCTCGAGAGGTAATTCTAAATATTCTAGGAAACGATTCCGAATGTAACGTAAACTGGATGACAGTGTTTGTAACAAAGCTGTTACTTTCACTGTAACCAAGTTTTTTTGCAATACGTGTCATGGTATCTTCTACACGCGTACCTTCTGCACCAGATTCTAATAGTATGCGAGCAGCAAGCATGACAACGTCTTTGATAAGTACCTCTTGTTTGTATTCTTCTGAATTTATGTCCATTTCATCACCATTGTTTATAAGAATTTAATACTCATTATAGTTTATACACTATAAAATAACCACATGAGCTTTTTGATAAGTTGTTATTGATTTTAAAAAACTAATATTTGATACTATTGTAATAATAATCATCGGAATTTTTAGTAGTTAAAATTCTCTTGAAGTATAAAAAGGAAAAATTATTGAAAAAAATTCGACAAAAATATGTTTCAAATATTTCAAATAGGTTAAAATAATATTAGTTAACCATTACAAAAATTGTATAGAGTAGCGACTGTATAATTTCTATTGAGGTTAACGTTTATATGTAGTGATAGTAGTTAAAGTTCTCCCAAGGAAGACTACTCGGGTACACTTTGCTATGAGCAAAGTGTACTTTGTTATTGATAATACATTAGCACATATATATAAGTTTAAACATACAGATTTCAACTATTTACCAAATCACGTCTTATGTATACGGGAATATACTGAAGATAAACGAAAAATTCCAAGCTTAAACCGATAAGCTTGGAATTTTTTTATTAATTTATAAACGTACCAATGTATTAAGAAATCGCAAAGAATTGATCGAATTCGTTTGTGTTAATAAGATGTCCTACAAAGAAACTACCGAATTCACCGTATCGTGCTGTTGTTTCATCAAAGCGCATTTCGTATACAATTTTTTTGAATTGTAATACGTCATCTGAGAACAATGTTACGCCCCATTCGAAATCATCAAACCCTACAGAACCAGTAATAAATTGTTTGATTTTGCCAGCATATTTTCTACCAATCATACCATGGTCATACATTAATTTTTGGCGTTCTTCCATAGTTAACATGTACCAGTTATAAGTTTCATTACGACGTTTGTTCATTGGATAGAAACAAATATAATCAGAATGTGGTAATTCTGGGTATAATCTTGCTTTGATATGAGGGTTCTCATAAGGATCTTCATCAGATTTACCAGCTAAATAATTGCTCAATTCAATGACTGATACATATGAATATGTAGGGATTAAGAAGTCAGCAATGCGCAATTTGTTAAATTCATTTTCAATATGATTTAAAGACTTCATTTCAGGACGTAAGAACCATAATAACAAATCTGCTTTTTGACCAGTTATATTATAAATAGCTTGATCACCAGATTTTGATGATCTTACAGTTGCTGTATTTTCTAAAAATGATTGAAATTCAGTGACAAGTGCATCGCGTTCGTCCTTTGGAACTAGACGTAATGATGCCCAATCAACTGCATAAAATAAATGTAGACTATACCAACCATCTAATGTTTCGGCTGCTTGACTCATGTTTATCGCTCCTTTTCAAAAATCATCAGTTCTTTATAAATTTTATCATAAAGCAAAGGGGTAACGATAAAATTATGATTACAAATTGGTGACGTGGCATTATGAAATAAAATGGCGTATAATTATACCGTGAATGATTAATAAGATTTATATTACAGGAGGACATTATGGCTGATTTATTAAATGTATTAAAAGACAAACTTTCTGGTAAAAACGTTAAAATCGTATTACCTGAAGGAGAGGACGAACGTGTTCTAACAGCTGCAACACAATTACAAGCAACAGATTATGTTACACCAATCGTGTTAGGTGATGAGACTAAGGTTCAATCTTTAGCGCAAAAACTTGATCTTGATATTTCTAATATTGAATTAATTAATCCTGCGACAAGTGAATTGAAAGCTGAATTAGTTCAATCATTTGTTGAACGACGTAAAGGTAAAGCGACTGAAGAACAAGCACAAGAATTATTAAACAATGTGAACTACTTCGGTACAATGCTTGTTTATGCTGGTAAAGCAGATGGTTTAGTTAGTGGTGCAGCACATTCAACAGGAGACACTGTGCGTCCAGCTTTACAAATCATCAAAACGAAACCAGGTGTATCAAGAACATCAGGTATCTTCTTTATGATTAAAGGTGATGTACAATACATCTTTGGTGATTGTGCAATCAATCCAGAACTTGATTCACAAGGACTTGCAGAAATTGCAGTAGAAAGTGCAAAATCAGCATTAAGCTTTGGCATGGATCCAAAAGTTGCAATGTTAAGCTTTTCAACAAAAGGGTCTGCTAAATCAGACGACGTGACAAAAGTTCAAGAAGCTGTCAAATTAGCACAACAAAAAGCTGAAGAAGAAAAATTAGAAGCAATCATTGATGGCGAATTCCAATTTGATGCTGCGATTGTACCAGGTGTTGCTGAGAAAAAAGCGCCAGGTGCTAAATTACAAGGTGATGCAAATGTCTTTGTATTCCCAAGTTTAGAAGCTGGTAATATTGGTTACAAAATTGCACAACGTTTAGGTGGATATGATGCAGTTGGTCCAGTATTACAAGGTTTAAATTCTCCAGTAAATGACTTATCACGTGGCTGCTCAATTGAAGATGTATACAATCTTTCAATTATCACAGCAGCGCAAGCCTTACAATAACGATGGATTTAGCGAGTAAATATTTTAATGGCGTCAACTGGCGATATATCGATCATTCTTCTGGATTAGAACCTATGCAATCTTTCGCATTCGATGATACATTTTGCGAAAGTGTGGGCAAAGATATATCAGATAATGTTGTGCGTACTTGGATTCATCAACATACTGTTATTCTTGGTATTCATGATTCAAGATTGCCGTTTTTAAAAGATGGCATTGATTATTTAACGAATGAGATTGGTTATAATGCCATTGTTAGAAATTCTGGTGGCTTAGGTGTCGTTCTAGATCAAGGTGTATTAAATATATCGCTGATGTTCAAAGGACAAACAGAAACAACGATTGATGAAGCGTTTACTGTGATGTACCTCTTAATTAGCAAAATGTTCGAAAATGAGAATGTTGATATTGATACGATGGAAATTGAACATTCTTATTGCCCAGGAAAATTTGACTTAAGTATCGATGGTAAGAAATTTGCAGGCATATCGCAACGAAGAGTTAGAGGCGGTATTGCTGTACAAATTTATCTTTGTGTTGAAGGCTCTGGTTCAGAACGTGCATTGATGATGCAAACATTTTATGAACATGCTTTAAAAGGTGAAGTGACTAAATTTAAATATCCTGAAATTGAACCATCTTGTATGGCCTCATTAGAGACATTGCTTAACAAAACGATTACTGTTCAAGATGTAATGTTTTTACTATTATATGCAATCAAAGATCTTGGCGGTGTATTAAATATGACGCCAATTACTCAAGAAGAATGGCAAAGATACGATACGTATTTTGATAAAATGATTGAAAGAAACAAGAAAATGATAGATCAAATGCAATAGTTAAATATTTAACAGCCCCTTTCAAGTTATCGTTTGGGGCTGTTATTTTTGAAAGTATCCATAAAAAGCATAAATATGTTATTGACCTAATATTTAAATTGAACATCATTAAATTAAAAGTAATGATATGATGGAAATAATAAATTTAATAAGAAAATTTCATGTTTTACGTATTAAATAGATTGAGAATAGGGTATATATAATGCGTATGACTATGAAAGAAACGACCTTCTATTGAAATGTTCTAATACTTTAGTAGTAAATCTATATATTCCAATTATTATTTGTAGTATTATAGTTAGGGTGGAAAATTATAAATTGTAGGGCTATTTTATAAAAAGATAAAGAATCTGAAATATCACTCGATAAGATTTAAACTTTGAAGTAAACGAAAGTTAGTTTTATACTAATCAAGTTAAGTCAAATATAAATTCAAAATAAAGATTATACATAATATGAATAATGTGAGATAAAGACTGCAATGAAATTTAACGCGAATGCGTATGCAACTTAGAATATGATGTCTTTTACTAATAAATAAAAATAATGAATCAAGTATAGGATAAATATAAAAGGTGATATTGACATGACAAGAAAAGGATATGGGGAATCGACAGGTAAGATTATTTTAATAGGAGAACATGCTGTTACATTTGGAGAGCCTGCTATTGCAGTACCGTTTAACGCAGGTAAAATCAAAGTTTTAATAGAAGCCTTAGAGAGCGGGAACTATTCGTCTATTAAAAGCGATGTTTACGATGGTATGTTATATGATGCGCCTGACCATCTTAAGTCTTTGGTGAACCGTTTTGTAGAATTAAATAATATTACAGAGCCGCTAGCAGTAACGATCCAAACGAATTTACCACCATCACGTGGATTAGGATCGAGTGCAGCTGTCGCGGTTGCTTTTGTTCGTGCAAGTTATGATTTTTTAGGGAAATCATTAACGAAAGAAGAACTCATTGAAAAGGCTAATTGGGCAGAGCAAATTGCACATGGTAAACCAAGTGGTATTGATACGCAAACGATTGTATCAGGCAAACCAGTTTGGTTCCAAAAAGGTCATGCTGAAACGTTGAAAACGTTAAGTTTAGACGGCTATATGGTTGTTATAGATACTGGTGTGAAAGGTTCAACAAGACAAGCAGTAGAAGATGTTCATAAACTTTGTGAGGACCCTCAGTACATGTCACATGTAAAACATATCGGTAAGTTAGTTTTACGTGCGAGTGATGTGATTGAACATCATAACTTTGAAGCCTTAGCGGATATTTTTAATGAATGTCATGCGGATTTAAAGGCGTTGACAGTTAGTCATGATAAAATAGAACAATTAATGAAAATTGGTAAAGAAAATGGTGCGATTGCTGGAAAACTTACTGGCGCTGGTCGTGGTGGAAGTATGTTATTGCTTGCCAAAGATTTACCAACAGCGAAAAATATTGTAAAAGCTGTAGAAAAAGCTGGTGCAGCACATACTTGGATTGAGAATTTAGGAGGTTAATGCGTTGATTAAAAGTGGCAAAGCACGTGCACATACGAATATTGCACTTATAAAATATTGGGGTAAAAAAGATGAAGCACTAATCATTCCAATGAATAATAGCATATCTGTTACATTAGAAAAATTTTACACTGAAACGAAAGTCACTTTTAACGACCAGTTAACACAGGATCAATTTTGGTTGAATGGTGAAAAGGTTAGTGGCAAAGAATTAGAGAAAATTTCAAAATATATGGATATTGTCAGAAATAGAGCTGGCATCGATTGGTATGCAGAAATTGAAAGCGACAATTTTGTACCAACAGCAGCAGGGTTGGCTTCATCGGCAAGCGCATATGCAGCTTTAGCAGCAGCTTGTAATCAAGCGCTAGACATGCAGCTGTCAGATAAGGATTTATCGAGATTGGCGCGAATTGGTTCGGGTTCTGCGTCGCGTAGTATTTATGGTGGATTTGCAGAATGGGAAAAAGGGTATAGTGATGAGACGTCATATGCCGTTCCACTTGAATCGAATCATTTTGAAGATGACCTTGCCATGATATTTGTTGTGATTAATCAACATTCTAAAAAGGTACCTAGTCGATATGGTATGTCATTGACACGAAACACATCAAGGTTTTATCAATATTGGTTAGATCATATTGATGAAGATTTAGCTGAAGCAAAAGCAGCGATTCAAGACAAAGATTTTAAACGCCTTGGTGAAGTAATTGAAGAAAATGGTTTGCGTATGCATGCCACGAATCTAGGATCAACACCGCCGTTCACATATCTTGTGCAAGAAAGTTATGATGTCATGGCGCTTGTTCACGAATGCCGAGAAGCGGGGTATCCGTGTTATTTTACAATGGATGCGGGACCTAATGTGAAAATACTTGTAGAAAAGAAAAACAAGCAACAGATTATAGATAAATTATTAACACAGTTTGATAATAACCAAATTATTGATAGTGACATTATTGCCACAGGAATTGAAATAATTGAGTAAGGAAGAGATAAAATGATTCAGGTCAAAGCACCCGGAAAACTTTATATTGCTGGAGAATATGCTGTAACAGAACCAGGATATAAATCTGTACTTATTGCGTTAGATCGTTTTGTAACTGCTACTATTGAAGAAGCAGACCAATATAAAGGTACCATTCATTCAAAAGCATTACATCATAACCCAGTTACATTTAGTAGAGATGAAGATAGTATTGTCATTTCAGATCCACATGCAGCAAAACAATTAAATTATGTGGTCACAGCTATTGAAATATTTGAACAATACGCGAAAAGTTGCGATATAGCGATGAAGCATTTTCATCTGACTATTGATAGTAATTTAGATGATTCAAATGGTCATAAATATGGATTAGGTTCAAGTGCAGCAGTACTTGTGTCAGTTATAAAAGTATTAAATGAATTTTATGATATGAAGTTATCTAATTTATACATTTATAAACTAGCAGTGATTGCAAATATGAAGTTACAAAGTTTAAGTTCATGCGGAGATATTGCTGTGAGTGTATATAGTGGATGGCTAGCGTATAGTACTTTTGATCATGAATGGGTTAAGCATCAAATTGAAGATACTACGGTTGAAGAAGTTTTAATCAAAAACTGGCCTGGATTGCACATCGAACCATTACAAGCACCTGAAAATATGGAAGTACTTATCGGTTGGACTGGCTCACCGGCGTCATCACCACACTTTGTTAGCGAAGTGAAACGTTTGAAATCAGATCCTTCATTTTACGGTGACTTCTTAGAAGATTCACATCGTTGTGTTGAAAAACTTATTCATGCTTTTAAAACAAATAACATTAAAGGTGTGCAAAAGATGGTGCGTCAGAATCGTACAATTATTCAACGTATGGATAAAGAAGCTACAGTTGATATAGAAACTGAAAAGCTAAAATATTTGTGTGATATTGCTGAAAAGTATCACGGCGCATCTAAAACATCAGGCGCTGGTGGTGGAGACTGTGGTATTACAATTATCAATAAAGATGTAGATAAAGAAAAAATTTATGATGAATGGACAAAACATGGTATTAAACCATTAAAATTTAATATTTATCATGGGCAATAAATGATTTGATAGGGGAGCAATCATCTAATTTAATTAGAAGATAAATGCTCCATTTTTTATTGTCAGCCGTGTTACGTATCTTGAAAAAAATATTAAAAAGAGTAAAATAGATAGAGTTAACGAAAAAATTAATGAAATCGACGATATAGATATGATAAAGAAAGGTGGGTAGCAATATGAAAAATACATTCCTTATTTGTGATGAATGTCAGGCAGTCAATATAAGAACGTTACAAAAGAAGTTGGAAAAATTAGATCCCGATGCTGAAATCGTGATAGGTTGTCAATCTTATTGTGGACCTGGACGCCGAAAAACATTCACTTTTGTTAATAACCGCCCACTGGCTGCGCTTACTGAAGAAGAATTAATCGAAAAAGTTTCTCAACAATTAAAGAAACCACGTGATCCTGAAGAAGAAGAGCGTTTAAGAAAACGACATGAAGAACGTAAACGTCGTAAAGAAGAACAAGATAGAAAGCTTAAAGAAAAATTAGAAAAGCGAAAAGCACAACAATAAAACCTGATGGCAGCATCATTCAATGCGTGCCACCAGGTTTTTATGTTTTGTCTAGAAATTAAATAAATCATTAAATGATTCGGCCATCGTAGGATGCGTATAAATATTATCTCGTAATACGGTATATGGAATGTTTTGATCAATCGCAAGTTTAATTATATTAATTAATTCTTCAGATTGCTTACCATATAATGTAGCACCTAAAATCATATTATTTTCATTATTAATGACTACTTTAAATAAACCTCTTGGATCATTGTTAATTTTGTGACGAGGTATAGCACTTACTAAAAGTTGATGTTCAGTGTAATCATAATGTTGAGCGGCAGCTTCTTTACCAGTTAATCCAACACGTGATAATGGTGGATCTATAAATACTGTATAAGGCACGCTGCCTCTATTGTCAGTCGTACGTGACTGATTACCATATAACGCTGATTTGATAATTCGATAATCATCTAAAGATATATACGTAAATTGAAGTCCGCCTTTAACATCACCTGCAGCATAAATATGCGGCACAGTTGTTTGAAGATGAGCATTGACTTTAATTTCGCCTCTGTCGCCTAATTCGATATCAGTATTTTCTAAAGCTAAATCCGTATTCGGTTTGCGACCGATAGCCAAAAGTACTGCATCAGCCTCAAAGTTACCAACGTTAGTATGGACTGTTGTATGATGATTGTCAGATGACAATTCAGTCGTTTCAACATTTGTATACAATGCAATGCCTTTATTTTCTAAGTCAGTAATAGCATGTGCAACGACATCTTGATCTTCACGTGGCATAAATGATTCACCACGTTCTAATACTGTAACCTTACTACCTAAATTCGCAAACATTGAAGCAAATTCTAAGGCGATATAACCGCCACCTACAATAACGAGGTGCTTAGGTTGATAGCTAATGTTTAATAAACCTGTCGAATCGAAGACGTGTTTAGCTTGATCAAGGCCTTTAATGTTAGGAATGACAGAGGTAGCACCGGTATTAATAATGATATGAGGTGCAGTAATACTATCGACGATATCGTCATGTTGATCTAATAAATTCACTTCAGTATTAGATTTAAACTGCGCTTTAAAATCCAGTACATCAATGTTGTTATCGTCTGCTAATAAGTGGTAATTTTTATTGTTTAGCGCATTGACAACATCGTTTTTACGGTTATAACTTGCTTCAAAAGATTTGCCTTCTAATCCATCATGTACAAGTGTCTTCGAAGGTATACATCCTATATTTATACAAGTGCCTCCATACATTTTCGAAGATTGTTCGATAACTGCGACGTGTTGACCTGTTGATGCAGCGTATTTCGCTAAAGTTTTACCAGCTTTCCCAAATCCTATTACAATTAAATCATATGTTTTCATGACATAAATCCTCCTTTTGAATGTCTTCAATGACATCTTTGATTGTTTTTCCATTATAAAAATTAATAATGATATTCTGTTCGTCTTGCTGATAATGTGACATGGTAGTTGCAATATTACGAGCAATTTGACAGTGACTGCCTTCGTCGCCAGTAAATAGACGTGTGTGGTGTTCTTTCTCTAAGACAAAATGTTTATATAATGTTGCTAGAGAGACATCAGCACTTTGATCATTTGCTAAATAACCGCCATCTTTACCTCGTATTGTGTCAATCATTTTTAAATCGACAAGTTGAGTCGTCACGCGTCGTAATTGAACAGGATTTAAACAAGTTAATTCTGCTAATGAACTACTATTGAATTTTTCTGAATGATGCTTAGTTAAAAAAGCTAATACATGCACGGCAATGTTAAATTCTAAATTCAATGTTTCTCACCTCATAATTGTAACTGTATTAGTTGCAATTAAAAATCATTTTGCTCAATGTGTCAATACTTATGTTTGAAAAGTGTTGAATTAGGTGTGGTTATTGTGATGATTTATTGTTTGAAAGTTGATGCATTAACGGTGAGATTGCACAATTGAAATTTTAATTATGTATGAACTGATAGATATGAAATGAATATTGAAAATGAGAGCAATAAAATTTTGAATGATGATGTTGTGTGATTGTATAAACTTATTCGTATTTTAGATACGTTTTGATATTTCGCATGATGAGGAAATACTTTTAACAACTGATGACATATTTTAATAGTGAATATATTTTGAGATATTAATATATTTAATGTTAAGGATGTTGTCGCAATAAAATTAAAATATTGAAAGATAATTTTTATTGATTAATTGCGAATATACAAAGACACCATTATATCCATATGCTAAAATAAGAAAAAAGGCGACATGTTATCTCAATTTACCTGCATCTAGACTCCTTTACATAAGAAATAATCATCGCCGAGTTTTAAAATTTTACAACTTTGTAGATGTAAAAAGCATTTGATTTTAAATAGTTTGAAAATCATATATTTTTGAAAAAGGAGCATGCCGATGAGTATTGACATGTATTTAGACAGATCTCGAAACCAAGCTTCAAGTGTGGGGAATTTGAGTCAAACAATGAATTCAAATTATGATGCGTTGGAAAAAGCAATTACTCAATTTATTAATGATGATGCGCTTAAAGGGAAAGCGTATACGTCAGCTAAGCAATTTTTTAGTACGGTGTTAATTCCATTATCAACAAGTATGAAAACATTGAGTGATTTAACGAAGCAAGCTTGCGATAATTTTGTGTCACGTTATACGAGTGAGGTTGATAGCATATCTTTAAAAGAATCAGAGCTTGAAGAAGATATCAGATCATTAAGTCAACAAATTACGCGATATGAAAATTTGAATAACAATTTGAAAAAGCATGCTTCCGATAATCAGCAAGCCATTTCATCGAACCAACAAATAATACGAACATTAGGTCAACAAAAACATGAATTAGAAGAGAAGCTACGCAAATTGCGTGAGTTTAATCAAAAATCACCAGAAATATTTAAAGAAGTTGAAGAATTTCAAAAAATTGTCCAACAAGGACTTACCCAAGCGCAGAATTTTTGGAACTTTTCAACAAATCAATTTAATATACCTTCAGGTAAAGAACTTGATTGGGCTAAAGCAAGTCATGAAAAATATTTGAAAGTTGCTATGGGGAAAATTGAACATAAAGCAGAGAAAGAAACTTTAAATAAAGCAGACTTTGCTGTTATAAAGGCATATGCCAAAGAGCATCCAGAAGACGATATCCCGAAAAGTATAATGAAATATATAAATGACAATAAAGACAGTATTAAAAGAGATATAGGATTAGATATCACTTCAACACTTTTAGAGCAAGGCGGTATAAATGCAAGTAAATTCGGTGTATTTATCAATACAGCAGGTGGAGTGAAAGGCCCAGCAGGTCCAAATTCATTTGTGGAAGTCAAACGTACATCAGGTAATGTGTTTATAGAAAATGGTAGTAAATTTGCAAAAGGCGGAAAATACCTAGGTAAAGGTGTTGCTGGTGTAGGATTTGGTATAGGTATGTATGATGACCTTGCAAATGATGATAAAACATTTGGAGAGGCATTATCGCATAATGGTATGACGCTTGCAGCTGGATCAGGAGCAGGAGCTGTTGTAACAGTTGGTGCATCGATATTATTAGGTAGTAATCCAGTTGGGTGGGCTGTTATAGGTGGCTTTGTGGCTGGAACATTAGTATCAAAAGCAGCGGATTGGGCATATCAAAGCAATTGGAATGGTATAAAAGATAAAACAGACTGGGTAGGACATAAAATAGACGATAGTATTGATGTTGTTAAAAAATCTACAGAAAAAGCCGTAGATAGTGTTGGTGAAGCTACAAAAAGTATCTCTAATCATTTAAACCCTATGAAATGGAGCTGGTAAATTTTGCTTTACGAATCTAATATTATTAACAAAAATCCCAGATATAGAATTATTAAATATAAAAACGACTATCTGATGATTGATTTAGTAAGCACCTGGTTAGTTTTGTTCTTTCCGTTTATTAATTGGTTAATACCAAAAAAATATGTCCAAATCAGCAGAGAAGAGTTTGATAATTTAAATATTGTTAAACCAGTTAAAAATAAAGCTTTATGGCCAGTTATAGGTAGCATACTTTTATTTGGCACTATGTTTAGAGATAAAATATATATACCTGATTCTCATTTAGAAAAAAATTGCGTTATTATCATTTGTTCGGTTTTATTATTAAGTATTCTAGTGTTTTATATATATTTAAATCAGAAAGTAAAGTTATCTATCTATAATAATCGGAGTAGCAATGGAAAAATTATGATTTTTCCATCATTCAAGAATCTTTGCTTTGTGCTATTTTCTTATTTTTTCTGTGGTGGATTATCAATCATGTTCTTAGATGTTTTGATTAGTTTATCTATCCAAAATATTATAGTATTTATTGCTTGGGTTATTATGACAATGCTATTTTTCTTTATAAATATGTCTTCAATAATAGACAAAAAGATTCATGTTATATATTTAAGGTCATATAAATATTAATTTTGATACAAAAGGGCACAAGTGTTTTGAGAAACAGAAACGATAATATAGCTGTGTGAATTTGTTATTAATAGGAAGTGATAATTATTGCTTTGTGAAACCGAAATTATCAATAAAAATCCGAAATACAGAGTTATTAAGTATGATGATGAGTATTTAATGGTCGATGTAATAAGCACTTGGCTTGTATACTTTTTTCCATTTATTAATTGGTTCATTCCAAAAAGGTGCGCCAAAATTAGTAGAGAAGAGTATGAAAAACTGAACACTGTTAAGCCAGTTAAAAATAAAAATTTTTGGCCTGTTGTAGGAGGAACAATCCTACTAGGTGCTACTTCCAGAAAGTACATACACTTACTTAATATTCAATTAGAAAAAAGATCGGTTATATTTATATGCTTCGTTGTATTTCTATGTATTTTAATCTTTTTTGTGCTTCTGAATCGAAAATTAAAATTGAAAGTTTTCGATAATAAAAAAGAAGAACAAAAAATAATTTTAGTACCAACATTAAAAAATGCTGTTCTTATATTATATGGCTATTTGTTGATTGGAGGCATGTCAATATTAGCTTTAAGCATGTTGCTGACATTAGAAAACCAGAATTTAATAACTTTTATAGCTTGGGGTATGGGGTTAATGTTGTTTTTCTTGATGAATATAACACTCATTGTCAATAAAACAGTCAAAGTTATAAAAAGGTGAATAAATAACTAATTATATTGTATTGGCCGTTCTTCAAATAAAAAATAATTTGAATAAGGTGGAAGTGATAAACAGTGCTTTGCGAATCTAGAGTCATTAATCAAAACCCTAAATATAGAATTATTAAATACAATAATGAATATTTCATGGTTGATTTAGTAAGTACTTGGATTGCTTATTTTTTGCCCATGATTAATTGGTTTATTCCCAAAAAGTACGCGAAAATTAGTAGAGAAGAATTTGAAAGTTTAAATATTGTCAAACCCGCTAAAAATAATACTTTCTGGCCTGTTGCAGGATTTGCAGTGTTATTAACAACCTTAACAAGAAAATATATCTATTTGCTTAACATCCATTTAGAAAAAGAAATAGTTATATTAACATGCTGTATGATACTTCTAGGTGTTTTCGCATTGTTTATATATATAAATACAAAATTGAAGTTACATATTTTTGATAAAAATAAAAGTAATAACGAAAAGATCATATTAATACCTACATTTAAAAATATTTGTTTATCCTTATTTGCTTATATATTATTTGGTGGATTGTCAACAATGGCTCTGAGTATGTTAGTAACTTCATCCCCTCAAAATATAATAGAATTTCTTGCTTTAATTGGCATGACTGCATGCTTCTTTCTACTGAATATGTCATCGGTTCTAGATAAAAAAATTCATGTTATTTTAAAAACAAATAAGTAGTAAAATTGATTAACTTAGGTAGTATCGGATACTTAAATGTTGGTTCATAAAAAGCAATGATTTTAAATCGAGGAGCTATCTTAGAACAGGGAAATAAAACAGCCAAAGTTATAAAAAGTGAATTAATAACTAATTATATTATGTTAGCCACGCTTCAAATAAAAAATAATTAGAATAAGGTGGGATTGATAATCAATGCTATGCGAATCTAAAATCATCAATAAAAACCCCAAATATAGAATTATTAAATATAATGATGAGTACTTAATGATCGATATAATAAGCACTTGGATTAGTTTATTTTTTCCTTTTATTAATTGGTTCATCCCCAAAAGATACGTCAAAATTAGTAGAGAAGAGTTTGAAAATTTAAATATTGTGAAACCTGCTAAAAAGAATGTTTTTTGGCCAGTTGCAGGTATCTCTACTTTATTCGCAGTTACATTAAGAAAGTATACACATTTACTTGACACTCAACTTGATAGAAAATTAGTTATTGCTATATGTTGTATCACATTTATAGGGATTTTAACATTTTATGTACGCCTAATTAAAAAATCATCTTTAAATATTTATAATACTAAAAATAAAAGGTCAAAAATTATCTTAATACCAACACTAAAAAATTTTTGTTTAACATTGTTTAGATATGCTTTTTTTATTTTATGGACAGTGATTTTCTCATATGCTCTATTATCAATGAGTTATCAAAACATAATAGTATATTTTGCTTGGATTACAGCAATAATGGGTTTTTTTCTAGTGAATATAGCTTTAATTATAGATAAAAACATTCATGTCATACTTAAAAATTAAGTGAAAGTACTAAATTCAGATTAAAAATATGAAAATATCAGTTAATAAAACCTTTGATGACAGTAACTTGATAGTATTTGAATGTCTTTTGAAGTATCGAAAAATGTATTACACATAAAATTAAAGGGATGTGGAGACATTGCTTTGCGAATCTAAAGTTATTAATAAAAACCCTAAATATCGAATAATCAAATACGATAGTGAATATTTAATGATTGATTTGGCAAGTAATTGGATTGTCTTCTTCTTTCCATTTATTAACTGGCTCATACCGAAAACATATGTCAAAATCACTAAGAATGATTATGAAAAATTAAATATTGTCAAACCAGTTAAAAATAAATCGATAGGATGGACCATATTCGCGGGTATTGTGTTACTTGGTGGTACTGTAAGAAGAAATACTTATTTATTTGATTTTCAATTAGAAGAACTAATTGTTTGGAGCAGCTGTTTCATTGGGTTTTTAGAGATTATATTTTTTTATTGTTATCTAAATAAGAAATTAACATTAAATATTTATAATGAAAGTAAAAATAATGAACTTAAATTAAGATTATTACCCTCCTTTAAAAATATTTGTTTCACAATTTTTTATTACCTATTTACTGGTTTCATGTCTTATGGGGCATTTTACTTGTTGGTATTTGAAAATGTGCAAAATTTAATCTTATATGTTTCTTGGCTTTTCATGACTATGCTATTTATGTTTATGAATATGCATTCAATTATAGATAAAAAAGTACATATATTCTTAAAGTCTAATAAATAGTTACAAATTTAGTTAGTTTTCAATTGTTAATTAGGGGTGGTAAACAGTGCTTTGTGAATCTAGACAAATTTATAAAAATCCTAAATATCGAGTTATTAGATATAATAATGAATATTTCATGGTCGATTTAGTAAGTACTTGGATTACTTATTTTTTCCCTATGATTAATTGGTTTTTGCCCAAAAAATACGCAAAAATTAGCGAAAATGAATTTGAAAGGTTAAATATAGTCGAGCCTGTTAAAAATAATGTTTTTTGGCCGGTTGCAGGAAGTTCAGTTCTATTTGGAATTATATTGAGAAAGTACGGTAACTTCTTTAATGTTCAGTTTGAAAAACAACTAGCAATCACTGTATTTTTTATCATGTTAATAGGGATGTTAATTTTTTATTTTTATCTAAATAAAAAATTAACATTAAAAATTTTTAATACCAACGTGGTTAATAAGAATAGAGTTGTATTAATACCGACTTTCAAACAAGGATTGTTAATAGTTTTTGCGTACTTTTTTTTAGGAAGCGCTTCAATATTTACTTTAACCATTCTTTTGACGACAGAGTCACAAAATATAATAATATTTTTAACTTGGGTTATTATCACGATGTTTTTCTTTTTAGTGAATATGGCTTCGATAGGTAATAAAAATGTTCATGTTATTTTAAGAATAAACGAGTAGTAAAAATGATCGAAATTGGTAGTATCGCATATTTAAACGGTGGTTCAAAAAAATATAATCATATCTTAAATCAGGAAAATAGATAGTAATGTTTGAATATACCAAGTGAAAATGCCCATTGTGATTGATAAAGGAAAAAACTGTTTTAATTTAAAAATGAAATATAGAGCGTGTTATTTTGTATGATAGCTCTTATAACATTGGCGTTTTTAATCCAATAGTATGGACGGTTTTAGCTGGTTTTGTTGCGGAATCTGTTTAGACAATTCTTAAAAATTGGACTTTTCATACTAATAAATTTGGATTAAGAGATAAAACTAATTGGATAAGACATTAAATAGACGCTGTTTAAAAATACCACAGAAAAAGCTGTAGATAGTGTTGGAACGATAGTTGGTGAAGGTACAAAAAGTATTGGGGATCATTTAAAACTAATGAAACGGGAGTGGTAAATGTTGCTTTGCGATGTCAGAGTCATTTATAAAAATCCGAAATACAAAGTCATTCAACATAACGGTGAATACTTATTAGTCGATTTAGTAAGCACTTGGTTCGTGTACTTTTTTCCTTTCATTAATTGGTTCATTCCAAAAAAGTACGCGATAATTAGCGAAGAAGAATTTGAAAATTTAAATGTTGTTAAACCAAATAAAAATAATGTTTTCTGGTCAGTTATAGGAAGTTCGGTTTTGTTTGGAGTTACTTTAAGGAAATACATACATGTTTTTGATGTTCAATTAGATAAGCTAGTTGTAATGATATTGTGTGCTCTCGCTTTAATTTGTGTTATAGTTTTTTATTTTAACTTAAATAGAAAGCTTAAGTTAAAAGTGTTTGATACAAATATTGAAAAAAATAAGAGAGTTATATTAATACCAACGTTTAAACTTGGCTGTTTTTTAGTTTTCGGATATATTTTCGCTGGAAGTTTTTCAATATTTTCATTAATTGCCCTTATGACAATCGAACCTCAAAATATAATAATATTTATTTATTGGATTATGATGACAATGCTTTTCTTTTTGTTAAATATGACTTCGATAGGTAATGAAAAAGTTCGCGTTATAATGAAAAATAATTGATTACATTTAAAATATTCTAAATGTTGTCGACACAATCCTTTTAAGACGCTAGTAGAATTTAAATGACTTCTAATGTATATGAAAGTGTATCAATATAAAACCAATTGAAAAGAAGTGGAGACATTGCTTTGTGAAACTGAAAATATTAATAAGAATCCCAAATATAGAATTATCAAATACAAAGATGAATATTTGATGATTGATTTAGTAAGTACATGGTTAGCACTCTTTTTCCCAATGATTAATTGGCTGATTCCAAAAAAGTACGTCAAAATCAGCGAAAAAGATTTTGAAACTTTAAACATTGTGAAGACAGCTAAAATCAATTCTTTTTGGCCAGTGGCAGGAAGTACGGTCTTATTTGGTGTTATGTTAAGAAGGTATTCCCATTTATTTATCGTTAAATATGAATATAGTATAGTAATTTTAATTTGTTGCATCATAATACTAGGTATTTTTCTGTTTTTTTTATATTTAAATCAAAAGTTAAAGTTACAAATCTATAATGAAAACAAAAATAAAAGCAATAAGATAATCATATTTCCCACTTTAAAGAGTCTTTGTTTATCAATAGTTTTATATATTTATTTAGGTGGTGGTTCATTCTTTACTATTTATATGTTATTGACGATTGAAGTTCAAAATATAATATTATTTATAACTTTGTTTGTAATATTTTTGTTTTTCTTATTTTTAAATATGTGCTCACTATATGACAATAAAGTTCATGTATTATTTAAATCAAATGGAATTGAAAAGTTTTAATAGGAATAATAAACAAAGGAATGGTAGTGATAAATATTGCTATGTGAATCTAAAGTTATCAACAAAAATCCTAAGTATAGAGTTATTAAATATGGTGATGAATATTTAATGATTGATTTAGTAAGTACCTGGTTAACTTTATTTCTTCCTATGATTAATTGGTTAATTCCAAAAAAATATGTCAAAATCAGTAAAAAAGAATTTGACGATTTAAACATTGTCAAACCTGTTAAAAATAAAGCTTTTTGGCCAGTTGCAGGTAGTACTATTTTGTTCGGAGTTACGTTTAGAAAATATATTCCTTCACTTAATATTCAATTAGAGAAAAACATGGTGATTGTAATATGTTGTGCAATATTTCTGGGTGTTTTAATACTTTTTTTATTTCTGAATCGTAAGCTAAGGTTGGAAATTTATAATAATAACTCTAGTAAAGGGAAAATAATTTTATTTCCTTCATTAAAAAACTTTTGTTTCACAATATTTTATTATTTTTTATTTGGCGGTCTTTCAATAATGGCTCTAAGTATGTTATTAACTTTAAATCCTCAAAATATAATAGGCTTTATTGGTTGGTTGGTAATGACTGCAGGTTTCTTTCTGTTAAACATGTCATCGATTATTGACAAAAAAATTTATGTATTATCTAAAACTAACACGGTGGAAAAATGATGGTTTAGCTGGATTTACTGCAGGTTCTATTTCGGCAATACTTGTATATTGGACCAATCAAAAAAATGAATTTGGAATAAAAGATAAAAACGATTGGATAGGACATAAACTAGACGTTGGTATAGATGCCGTAGAAAAATCTGCAGAAAAAACAGTAGATGGTGTTGAAAATGTCATGGTGAAGCTTCAAAAAGTATTTCTAATCATATAAGCCCTAAGAAATGGAGCTGGTAAATGTTGCTATGCGAATCTAAAATCATCAATAAAAACCCAAAATATAGAATTATTAAATATAATGATGAATACTTAATGGTCGATATAATAAGCACTTGGATTAGTTTATTTTTTCCTTTTATTAATTGGTTCATCCCAAAAGAATACGTCAAAATTAGTAGAGAAGAGTTTGAAAACTTAAATATTGTTAAACCTGCTAAAAAGAATGTTTTTTGGCCAGTTGCAGGTAGCTCTGCTTTGCTGGGAGTTGCATTAAGAAAATATACACATTTACTTGACATTCAACTTGATAAAAAATTAGTTATTGCCATATGTTGCATCACATTTATAGGGATTTTAATATTTTATGTACGCCTAATTAAAAAATCATCTTTAAATATTTATAATACTAAAAATAAAAGGTCAAAAATTTTTTTAATACCTACACTAAAAAATGTTTGTTTCACATTATTTGGATATATTTTATTTGGCGGATTGACTATGCTATTCCTAGATGCACTATTATCAATGAGTTATCAAAACATAATAGTATATTTTGTTTGGATTGCAGTTATAATGGGTTTTTTTCTAGTTAATATAGCTTTAATTATAGATAAAAACATTCATGTCATACTTAAAAACCAATAGAAATTACCAAATTAAATTTGCAATGGCTTTAATATTGTCGTTCTTAAATGTTTTTCAATTTCTGATTCAAAAGTACATGTAATTTAAAGGTCAACGAGCAATCGCGCTATATGCATATCAATTTAAGCAATACTTATTTTAACTGAGTTTTATATAACGTTTTCCTATTACACCGCTTAAATTCAAGCTCTAATTCTAACATTTGGAAGTTGTATTAAATCATGATAGTGTGATAGTGGAAAAGTTATAAAGATAAGGAGCTGGGTCTAATGAAGCAATTTGTAAACTTAGGTAAATCTGATGTTGAAGTGTTTCCAATCGCACTTGGGACGAACGCAGTAGGTGGGCATAATTTATATCCGAACTTAGATGAAGAACAAGGAAAAGATGTTGTTCGTCAAGCCATTAATCATGGTATTAATTTATTAGATACGGCATATATTTATGGGCCAGAACGATCAGAAGAATTGGTTGGAGAAGTTGTTAAAGAATATCCGCGAGAGCAAATTAAAATTGCTACGAAAGGGTCTCATGAATTTGATGAAAATCAAGAAGTACATCAGAACAATCAACCGGAATATTTAAAACAACAAGTTGAGAATAGTTTGAAACGTCTACAAACTGATTATATCGATTTATATTATATTCATTTTCCGGATAACAACACTCCGAAAGATCAAGCAGTTGCAGCATTACAAGAGCTTAAGGAACAAGGGAAGATTAAAGCAATTGGTGTATCAAATTTCACATTAGATCAACTTAAAGAAGCAAATAAAGATGGTTACGTTGATGTTGTACAGTTAGAATATAATTTATTGCATCGCGAAAATGAGGCAGTATTACAATATTGTGTTGATCACCAAATCACATTTATTCCATATTTCCCATTAGCATCCGGTATTTTAGCTGGAAAATATGATGAGAACACTAAATTTAGTGACCATCGTACTACACGTCGTGATTTTAAACCAGGTGTATTTGAAGAAAATGTGCGTCGCGTAAAAGCTTTGGAAAGCATAGCTGCAGCACATCAAACTTCAATTGCGAACATTGTATTAGCATTTTATTTAACGAGACCAGCTATCGATGTGATTATTCCTGGTGCAAAACGTGCAGAACAAGTCGTTGAAAATATTAAAGCTGCAGATATCGTTTTATCAGATGATGAGATTCAATATATCGATGAACTGTTTCCGATTGAAGACTAAATGAATTGTATTTAATGGTGATATATGTATCTAATTTCATCATGAATTAGCCCCGTATCACAAACGACGTTATATAAGGCATGACGAAATTTCGTCAAATTTATATAAAAGTTGTAAGCGTTTTACTATTCGGTAGGCAAAGCTTATGATAGTATAATTAGGTAACGAAAAACACAGATATTTATTAATCAAAAGTGAGGTTAGGCTAAAATGATTACTGTTTTGTTTGGTGGGAGTAGACCAAACGATAATACTGCACAATTAACAAAATTCGCTTTGCAAGATTTAGAGTATCAATGGATTGACGTGACACAACATCAGTTTAAACCGATACGTGACGTGAGACATACAGCAGAGACTATTACTTCATATGACGATGACTATTTGCCGATTCTAGATAAAATATTGGCTAGTGATACAATTATTTTTGCATCACCAGTGTATTGGTATAGCATTTCAGCACCATTGAAAGCATTTATCGAACATTGGTCAGAAACATTACAAGATAAACGATATCCTAATTTTAAGGCACAAATGGCCGAAAAGGATTTTAGAGTTATTTTAGTTGGTGGAGATTGTCCAAAAATAAAAGCGAAGCCAGCAATTACGCAAATGAAATATAGTTTAGACTTTTTAGGTGCCACTTTAAATGGTTATATTATTGGAACTGCTGAAAAGCCTGGTGACATCATGAAAGACAACTATGCCTTAGCACGTGCAACTGAGTGGAATAGTATATTGCAATAAGACATACCTCATACTAAACGAAGTGATTTTTTGCTTCGTTATTTTTTATTTTTAATTTTAACGGAAAATATAAATATATAAATTGAATAGACAATCATTGTTTATTAAGTATTGAGCAAGTTGTGGTATAATGCCGTTATTAAAACTTGTTAATAAGGGGAGAAAGTCATGTTCAAGGTAAGACAAGCAACTGAAAAAGATGTTGTTCAAATTAGAGATGTCGCAACTAAAGCTTGGTTTAATACATACTTAAATATATACGCTGCGACAACAGTTAATCACTTGTTAGAAGCTTCATATAATGAACATCATTTAAAGAAAAGACTTCAAGAACAATTATTCTTAGTCGTTGAAGAAGGTAATGACATCGTTGGCTTTGCTAACTTTATTTACGGTGAAGAATTATATTTATCAGCTCATTATGTTAAACCAGAATCGCAACATACAGGTTATGGTACAGCATTGTTAAATGAAGGATTATCACGTTTTGAAGATAAATTTGAAGGTGTTTACTTAGAAGTAGATAATAAAAATGAAGAAGCAGTAGCTTACTATAAAGAGCAAGGTTTTACAATCTTACGCTCTTATGAGCCAGAAATGTATGGCGAAAAGTTAGACTTAGCACTTATGTACAAAGCATTTTAAGTAAATTAAATATTATATTAAACGAAAAGGAGGGGAATAATGACTAACGCATATGTAGATTTAAAATTAGTAGAAGAAAAAGTTTTTAAAGACCCGATACATCGATATATTCATGTTGAAGATCAATTGATATGGGATTTAATTAAAACTAAGGAATTCCAAAGGTTACGTCGAATTAGACAACTAGGAACACTGTACCTATCTTTTCACACAGCAGAACATAGTCGCTTTGGACATTCTTTAGGTGTGTATGAAATAGTTAGACGATTAATTGATGAGTCATTTATTGGTCATGATGCATGGGACAATAAAGATAGACCGTTGGCATTATGTGCTGCATTATTACATGATTTAGGACATGGTCCATTTTCACATAGTTTTGAAAAAATATTTAATACAGACCATGAAGCATACACACAAGCGATTATTACTGGAGATACTGAGGTGAATGCTGTATTACGTAAAGTGGCGCCTGAGTTTCCAAGAGAAGTTGCGGAAGTAATTAATAAAACGCATCATAATAAATTGGTCATTTCGATGATTTCGTCACAAATCGATGCGGATAGAATGGATTATTTACAACGTGATGCGTATTTCACAGGTGTATCATATGGTGCTTTTGATATGGAGCGTATTTTAAGATTAATGCGACCTTCTAAAGATGAAGTACTAATCAAAGAAAGTGGTATGCATGCAGTTGAAAACTTTATTATGAGTCGTTATCAAATGTATTGGCAAATTTACTTCCACCCAGTTAGTCGTGGTGGAGAAGTGCTGCTTAATAATTGTTTGAAACGCGCAAAACAGCTTTATAATGAAGGCTATGAATTTAAGTTGCATCCACATGATTTTATTCCATTTTTTGAAGAGACAGTTACGATTGAACAATATGTTGAACTCGATGAAGCGGTAGTTACGTATTATTTGGAAAAATGGACAAAAGAAGATGATGCTATTTTAAGTGATTTAGCAAGTCGATTTATTAATCGAGACTTATTTAAATATATTCCATTTGATGGCTCAATTATTACAATATCAGAACTGCAAGAACTGTTTGAAGCAGGTGGTATTAATCCAGATTATTATTTTGTGAGTGAAGCATTTTCGGATTTGCCATATGACTATGATCGACCGGGGTCAAATCGCAAACCGATTCATTTATTAAGACAAGATGGTACGATTAGAGAAATAAGCAATCAATCATTAGTCATTCATAGTATTACAGGCATTAATCGCCAAGACTATAAATTATATTATCCTAGAGAAATGGTTGCAAAGATTAAAGATAAGACAATTAGAGAAGCTATTGAAAATTTGATTAATGAGCTTAATTAAACAGGGCTAAAATTGTTATCGTTAAATATGGAGGTTATATCATTGTCTGAGAAAAAAGGCTTTAATTTTAATATCATAAAAAATGACCCTCTAGATGGTCATAAAGGTACAAATATTGGTTCAATTAGCTTAGACAATATTGCACCAGTTTTTATCGATGTTGCTAACAAAGAAGCATTTATTGATATTGGAGGCATGCATGCTCGTGCCAAAGTTGAAAAAGGTGTGAAATGGATTACTGATAAAGCTGCTGTTGAAGGCGATGAAGCTAAAGAATATTGGTTGTGTTGGGTAACAACAGAACGTAATGAACAAGGACCATATTACGCTGGTTTAACAGCGTGCTATTTATTAGTGAATAAAGCAATTCGTCGTGGTTATAAAAGTATGCCTGAACATGTTAATATGATGGATAAATCAATGAAACATCATATTATCATAGATCAAATTGGTGACGAGAATAAAGCTATTTTAAAAGACTTTTTAATGAACCATGATGAAGGTATGTGGAAGCATTCTTCTGATGCTTTACATCAAGCATTTAATTAAATATTAGAAACTAAAATTTCCCAATTAATCTATAAAGATATGATTCATTTCTCAATGACGACGTAAATCGTGAGGTGAAAATAATGTCTTAGATTGATTGGGAGTTTTTTTAATTTTTTTGAAATTAAATTAATCTGTAGTTAATAAAAAATTTGAATAACTGACACATTTTTTTGATCATAGCTATATACTTTGTGAATTAATTCACATTATAATAAGAGTGAAGATAAGAGTATTATAAATTATCTTTAAATAAATATATGTGAAGTAAAAATTACACGTTAGCATATCGATTATGTCATTTCTTTTAACATATTAACTAGGGAAACGTTAAAAGTTAACGGTTGATATCTAACTAAAAACAAGGTCACAGTAGTATGTTTTAATCTGGCGTCTATTACAAATAAAAATTACATCTATAATTATTCGTTTTCTTTTTTGAAAGTAATAGCCAATTAATATCATACATACTGGAGTGACTATAAGGAGGACATTATTATGAGAGCAGCAGTTGTAACGAAAGATCACAAAGTAAGTATTGAGGACAAAAAGTTAAGAGCTTTAAAACCTGGTGAAGCGTTGGTACAAACGGAATATTGTGGCGTTTGTCATACCGATTTACATGTTAAGAATGCTGATTTTGGTGATGTTACAGGCGTTACTTTAGGTCATGAAGGTATTGGTAAAGTCATCGAAGTTGCGGAAGATGTAGAATCATTAAAAATTGGAGACCGTGTGTCTATCGCTTGGATGTTCGAAAGCTGTGGAAGATGTGAATATTGTACAACAGGTCGTGAAACACTTTGCCGTAGTGTGAAAAATGCTGGTTATACAGTAGATGGTGCAATGGCTGAACAAGTTATTGTTACTGCAGACTATGCTGTGAAAGTACCTGAAAAATTAGATCCAGCAGCAGCGTCTTCTATTACATGCGCAGGTGTGACAACTTATAAAGCTGTAAAAGTAAGTAATGTAAAACCTGGACAATGGTTAGGTGTTTTTGGTATAGGTGGTTTAGGTAACCTAGCTTTACAATATGCTAAAAACGTTATGGGGGCTAAAATTGTTGCCTTCGACATCAATGATGATAAATTAGCATTCGCGAAAGAATTAGGTGCTGATGCTATTATTAATTCTAAAGATGTTGATCCAGTTGCAGAAGTTATGAAATTAACTGATAACAAAGGATTAGATGCAACAGTGGTAACTTCAGTTGCTAAGACGCCATTTAACCAAGCGGTTGATGTTGTAAAAGCTGGTGCAAGAGTTGTTGCCGTTGGTTTACCTGTTGATAAAATGAACTTAGATATCCCAAGATTAGTGCTTGATGGTATTGAAGTAGTAGGTTCACTTGTTGGTACAAGACAAGACTTACGTGAAGCGTTTGAATTTGCTGCTGAAAATAAAGTAACACCTAAAGTTCAATTAAGAAAATTAGAAGAAATCAATGATATTTTTGAAGAAATGGAAAATGGTACTATAACTTGTAGAATGGTTATTAAATTTTAAAAATATCAACTGACTATATAGATAAAGAAGGTAGTGCTCTGAACACTATCATTATAATCAAACACGAGGTTTTCATGAAAGATAGTGAAAATCTCGTGTTTTTTGGTTTTGAGGTGTTGTTTGTATTTTATAAAATGGCTTACATATATGAAGCGTTGATTAAGTATGGAATTGTTAATTAATTGAACCTATTTAGCTTTAAGAAGGCATAACAAGATGACCTTATTTTATGCTATAATATTTCTATTATGCGAAGATTAAGGTGAGTAGTAAATTGGATAAAAAAGTAAGTATTCAAACAAAGCAAGTGTTGAAACAGCACAACGAAAAAGAAAAATTTGAATTTACTACTGAAGGAACTTGGCAACAAAGGCAATCTAACTTTATTCGGTATGTAGAACAAATTGAGGATGCAACAGTTAATGTTACAATAAAAGTGGATGATGATAGCGTTAAGTTGATTCGTAAAGGCGACATTAATATGAATTTGCATTTTGTTGAAGGACAAACGACAACAACTTTTTACGATATATCGGCTGGACGAATTCCACTAGAAGTTAAAACATTACGCATTTTACATTTCGTAAGTGGAGACGGTGGCAAGCTAAAGATTCATTATGAATTATATCAAGATAATGAAAAAATGGGTTCTTATCAATATGAAATTAACTATAAGGAGATAGGCGAATGAATATTATTGATCAAGTGAAACAAACATTAGTAGAAGAAATTGCAGCAAGTATTAACAAAGCAGGATTAGCAGATGAGATTCCTGATATTAAAATTGAAGTTCCTAAAGATACAAAAAATGGAGATTATGCTACTAATATTGCGATGGTACTGACTAAGATTGCAAAGCGTAATCCTCGTGAAATTGCTCAAGCGATTGTTGATAACTTAGATACTGAAAAAGCACATGTAAAACAAATTGACATTGCTGGTCCAGGATTCATTAATTTTTACTTAGATAATCAGTATTTAACAGCAATTATTCCTGAAGCAATTGAAAAAGGTGATCAATTTGGACATGTAAATGAATCAAAAGGTCAAAATGTATTGCTTGAGTATGTTTCAGCTAACCCTACAGGAGATTTACATATTGGTCATGCTAGAAATGCAGCAGTTGGTGATGCTTTAGCTAATATTTTAACTGCAGCTGGCTATAATGTAACACGTGAATATTATATTAATGATGCTGGTAATCAAATTACTAACTTAGCGCGTTCGATTGAAACACGTTTCTTTGAAGCTTTAGGTGACAATAGTTATTCAATGCCAGAAGATGGCTATAATGGAAAAGATATTATTGAAATAGGTAAAGATTTAGCAGAGAAACACCCTGAAATTAAAGATTATTCTGAAGAAGCACGTTTGAAAGAATTTAGAAAATTAGGCGTAGAATACGAAATGGCTAAATTGAAAAATGATTTAGCAGAGTTCAATACGCATTTTGATAATTGGTTTAGTGAAACATCTTTATATGAAAAAGGAGAAATTCTTGAAGTTTTAGCAAAAATGAAAGAATTAGGTTATACGTATGAAGCTGATGGCGCTACATGGTTACGTACAACTGATTTTAAAGACGACAAAGACAGAGTATTAATTAAAAATGACGGTACATATACGTATTTCTTACCAGATATTGCGTACCACTTCGATAAAGTAAAACGTGGTAATGACATTTTAATCGATTTATTTGGTGCTGATCATCATGGTTATATTAATCGTTTGAAAGCATCTCTTGAAACGTTTGGTGTAGATAGTAATCGTTTAGAAATTCAAATCATGCAAATGGTTCGTTTAATGGAAAATGGTAAAGAAGTGAAGATGAGTAAACGTACTGGTAATGCGATTACATTAAGAGAAATTATGGACGAAGTTGGCGTTGACGCTGCACGTTATTTCTTAACTATGCGTAGTCCTGATAGTCACTTTGATTTTGATATGGAATTAGCGAAAGAGCAATCTCAAGACAATCCAGTTTACTATGCTCAATATGCACATGCGCGTATTTGTTCAATTTTAAAACAAGCGAAAGAGCAAGGTATTGAAGTGACTGCTGCGAATGATTTTACAACGATTACTAATGAAAAAGCGATTGAATTGTTGAAAAAAGTAGCTGATTTCGAACCTACAATTGAAAGTGCTGCTGAGCATAGATCGGCACATAGAATTACTAATTATATTCAAGATTTAGCTTCTCATTTCCATAAATTCTATAATGCTGAAAAAGTGTTAACAGATGATATTGAAAAAACAAAAGCACATGTTGCTATGATTGAAGCGGTCAGAATTACATTGAAAAATGCATTGGCAATGGTCGGTGTAAGCGCACCTGAATCAATGTAAGAACATTTATATACACTCCAACGTAGAGTTTCTCGAAAGATACTTTGTGTTGGAGTGTTTTTTTTAGGTATGTGACATATTGGGGAATGCTTAGTATGTGAATAAGGTTAAGAGGAACACAGTTGGATGCTACTGCACAACTGCATAAGAGAGCCTGAGACATAAATCAATGTTCTATGCTCTACAAAGTTATAATGGCAGTAGTTGACTGAACGAAAATTCGCTTGTAACAAGCTTTTTTCAATTCTAGTCAACCTTGCCGGGGTGGGACGACGAAATAAATTTTACGATAATATCATTTCTGTCCCACTCCCTCTAAAATGGAGGGTGTAAATGTTAGGAACTGATGAATTATATAAAGTTTTATATGAACATCTCGGACCACAATTTTGGTGGCCTGCTGATAATGACATTGAAATGATGTTAGGTGCAATTTTAGTTCAAAATACTAGATGGCGAAATGCAGAAATTGCATTGAATCAGATTAAAGAACATACGCATTTTAATCCAAATCATATATTAGAACTACCTATTGAAACGTTACAATCATTGATACATTCAAGTGGCTTTTATAAAAGTAAATCACTGACGATTAAAACATTATTAACATGGTTAGCACGACATCATTTCAATTATCAAGAGATTAATGAGCGATATAAAGGTGGATTAAGAAAAGAATTATTATCTTTGAAAGGTATTGGAAGTGAAACAGCAGATGTCTTACTTGTTTATATATTCGGACGTATTGAATTTATTCCAGATAGCTATACAAGAAAAATATATGATAAATTAGGATATGAAAACACTAAAAATTATGATCAATTAAAAAAAGTAGTCACATTACCAAATCATTTTACAAATCAAGATGCTAATGAATTTCATGCTCTGTTAGATGTATTTGGTAAACATTACTTTAGAGACAAAGATATAAAGAATTATGATTTTTTAGAACCTTACTTTAAAAAGTAAACGCTGTGAAGTTAGATAGATGAGTTTATATGAAATATAAAAAATAATTTACTATTTTCTTTTAGTATGTGGACTTATATAATAAATAGAAGCATATAAAGAAAAAAACAGTTGTTTGTTTGTGCAGCAACTGCATAAGAGCCCCTAATCGCTAAAGCTCAAGGGGAGTAAAGGAATACAGTTGTTTGTGCAGCAACTGCATAAAAGCCTCTAATCGCTAAAGCTCAAGAGGCTTTAAAAAGGAGATGTGATAGTGTGAAGAAATCGTTAATTGCTTTTATTTTGATTTTTATGCTTGTCCTGAGTGGCTGTGGTATGAAAGATAATGATAAACAAGGTAGCAATGATAATGGCTCGTCTAAATCGCCGTACCATAGAATTGTTTCGTTAATGCCTAGTAATACTGAAATTTTATATGAATTAGGATTAGGTAAATACATAGTTGGTGTTTCAACGGTTGATGATTATCCAAAAGATGTGAAAAAGGGTAAGAAACAATTTGATGCTTTGAATCTAAATAAAGAGGAACTTTTAAAGGCAAAGCCAGATCTAATTCTTGCGCATGAGTCGCAAAAGGCAACTGCTAATAAAGTATTGTCATCATTAGAGAAACAAGGCATCAAAGTAGTGTATGTTAAAGATGCACAATCAATTGATGAAACTTACAACACATTTAAGCAAATTGGGAAATTAACGCATCATGATAAGCAGGCTGAACAACTTGTTGAGGAAACTAAAGATAATATCGATAAAGTCATAGATTCAATTCCTGCTCATCATAAAAAATCAAAAGTATTTATTGAGGTTTCATCAAAGCCTGAAATATATACAGCAGGGAAGCATACATTTTTTAATGATATGTTAGAAAAATTAGAAGCCCAAAATGTGTATAGTGACATTAATGGTTGGAACCCTGTAACGAAGGAAAGTATTATTAAAAAGAACCCAGATATATTAATTTCGACGGAAGCTAAGACAAGATCAGATTATATGGATATCATCAAAAAAAGAGGTGGATTCAATAAAATTAATGCTGTCAAGAATACACGTATTGAAGTTGTAAATGGTGATGAAGTATCAAGACCAGGTCCACGTATTGATGAAGGATTAAAAGAATTAAGAGATGCAATTTATAGAAAATAAACCATTCTAATTATGCCCCTTATTGCTACATGTAAAAAATACATGTTTGAGATAAGGGGTTTTTAAAATATATTTAGTGAATGATAGCAACGCGAGTATGTGATTGCTATAATGAATGTAATTATCGATGAAAGAAAAGAGAATGCTATGACATTTAATAAAGTATTATTGAGCTGGATAGTCATATTGATTATAACAACTAGCATATATCTATTTTGGCAGTTGGGCGATATCAATGATGTATTTAACCAGTCTATTTTAATCAATGTTAGATTACCGAGATTATTAGAAGCATTGTTGACAGGTATGATATTAACTGTTGCAGGCCTTATATTTCAAACAGTTTTAAATAATGCATTGGCAGATAGCTTTACATTAGGATTGGCAAGCGGCGCTACATTTGGTTCAGGATTAGCATTATTTTTAGGTTTAACAACGTTATGGATTCCTGTATTTTCAATAACATTTAGTTTGATAACATTAATAACTGTATTAGTCATTACGTCGGTATTGAGCCAAGGCTATCCAGTTAGAATCTTAATATTAAGTGGTTTAATGATTGGTGCGTTATTCAATTCACTTCTATATTTTTTGATTTTATTAAAACCTCGCAAATTAAATACAATTGCCAATTATCTGTTTGGTGGTTTTGGTGATGCAGAATACTCAAATGTATCTATAATAGCAATCACATTTATCATTGCATTGTTTGGTATATTTATCATTCTTAATCAACTAAAGTTATTGCAATTAGGAGAACTAAAAAGTCAGTCACTAGGCTTAAATGTTCAATTGATTACATATATCGCGTTATGTATAGCTTCTATGATAACGGCGATAAATGTCGCATATGTTGGCATCATTGGATTCATTGGTATGGTGATACCGCAACTCATTAGAAAATGGCAGTGGAAACAATCATTAGGAAGACAATTGGCTTTAAATATTGTAACTGGAGGACAAATAATGGTTATGGCAGATTTTATTGGTAGCCATATATTGTCACCAGTACAAATACCGGCAAGTATTATCATTGCATTAATTGGTATACCAGTGTTATTTTACATGCTAATATCTCAGTCGAAACGGTTACACTAGCACACGACATTTGCTAAAATAAAAATAACTATAAACATAAAGAGGGCATAAGCGATGGATTTGAATCAAATTAAAGCAGTTGTATTTGATTTAGAAGGTACGTTGTTGGACAGAGTTAAATCTCGAGAGAAATTTATCGAAGAGCAATATGAACGATTTCATGACTACTTAATTCATGTTCAACTGGCAGATTTTAAAAAAGCATTTATTGAGCTAGATGACGATGAAGATAATGATAAACCTGATTTATATAAAGAAATCATTAAACGTTTCCATGTAGATAGGTTAACTTGGAAAGACTTATTTAATGATTTTGAAATGCATTTTTATCGTTATGTATTTCCTTATTACGATACTTTGTATACACTAGAAAAGCTATCGCAAAAAGGCTTTCAAATTGGTGTTATCGCAAATGGTAAATCTAAGATTAAACAATTTCGATTACATTCACTTGGTTTGATGCATGTTATTAATTATTTATCAACATCAGAAACAGTTGGTTTTCGTAAACCACATCCTAAAATTTTTGAAGATATGATTGATCAACTAGGGGTATTACCTGAGCAAATTATGTATGTTGGCGATGATGCGTTAAATGATGTAGCTCCAGCACGAGCTATGGGCATGGTTAGTGTATGGTATAAACAAGAAGATGCTGAAATTGAACCACTCGAAGAAGAAGTTGATTTTACAATTACAACAGTGGAAGAATTATTAACCATTTTACCAATAAAAAATGATAATAAAGGAGAAAATTATGGATCTATTTACTAGAAAAGATGGAACATCGATACATTACAGTACATTAGGTGAAGGCTATCCTATCGTATTGATTCATACTGTACTTGATAATTATTCTGTGTTTAATAAATTAGCAGCAGAATTAGCAAAATCATTTCAAGTTGTGTTAATTGATTTACGTGGACATGGCTATTCTGATAAACCTCGTCACATTGAAATAAAAGATTTTTCTGATGACATTGTTGAATTACTTAAATATTTATATATTGAAGAAGTTGCATTTGTATGCCATGAAATGGGTGGAATCATTGGTGCGGATATTTCAGTACGTTATCCTGAATTTACATCATCACTTACGTTGGTAAATCCAACATCTATTGAAGGTGAATTACCGGAAGAACGTTTATTTAGAAAATATGCCCATATTATTCGAAACTGGGATCCTGAAAAACAAGATAAATTTTTAAATAAGCGTAAGTATTATCGTCCGAGAAAAATGAATCGATTCCTCAAACATGTCGTAGATACAAATGAAATATCAACTAAAGAAGAAATTCAAGCAGTTAAAGAGGTATTCAAAAACGCTGATATTTCTCAAACTTATAGAAATGTCGTAGTACCGACAAAAATTATTGCAGGAGAATTCGGTGAAAGAACAACAAGATTAGAAGCTAAAGAAGTAGCTGATTTAATCCAAAATGCGGACTTTGAAGTATATCAAGAATCAAGTGCATTCCCATTTGTTGAAGAGCAAGAAAGATTCGTCGAAGATACAGCTGCATTTATCAACAAACATCACGATGAAAAGCATGTTTAATTTTTAGTGATAAGTGAAATATAAAAGTAGTAATTATTATTTGTAATATAATTGTAATATGACTGTTGTTTTAGAAATGATTGTTGTATAATGGTTGTGAGCACAAGACGATATAAATAAAAGGAGAGAGTGCTTATGAAAAAGCTACTAACGGCAAGTATAATTGCATGTTCTGTTGTAATGGGAGTAGGCTTAGTGAACACTAGTGCCGAAGCAGCAAGTGGCAACTCTATTGATACTGTTAAACAATTAATTAAGGGTGATCAGTCATTAGAAAATGTGAAAATTGGCGAATCTATTAAAGATGTTTTAACTAAGTACAAAAATCCGATGTATTCTTACAATGAAGATGGAACTGAACATTATTACGAATTCCATACTAAAAAAGGTATGTTATTAGTAACTACTGATGGTAAGAAAAACAATGGTAAAGTAACTCATATTTCAATGATGTATAATGATGCTAATGGTCCAACATATCAAGCTGTTAAAAATTATGTTGGCAAAGCAGTAACACATACGGAATATAGCAAAGTTGCTGGTAATTTTGGATATATTGAAAAAGGCAAAACGACTTATCAATTTGCCTCAGCACCAAAAGATAAAAACATAAAATTATATCGTATTGATTTGGAAAAATAATAATTAAATTAATCGTGCTTAACCGACAAGTTAAATCGCAATACTTGTCGGTTATTTTATTACATGGCATAATACAGTGAATATTAATTTTTATGATTTGCGAAGGGGAAATTAAACCAATACAATAAATAAAGATGTTTCATTTTAAAGGAGTACTACCAATGCGTATTAACGATAAAATTTTACTAGAAAATATAGAAGATTACTTTAATCATAAAGGTTTATCACCGCATTTGATTGATGATATTAAAGAGAAAGTAATTACTGATATAAAAAATTCTGAAAAGAAAGATCAAGATTATATTGAATATAAAAGAAAATCTCCAGCACAAATCATATTAATGATTCAAAGGAATTTGTTTGCTTTACAAATGAATCCAGTTATTTTCTTTATTATAAACTTCATTCTCATATCCTATTTATATGATAAACAGTATGTTCAGTTTCAAGCTATTACTGGAATGAGTCTATTTTATTGTTTAGTGATTTTTCCAATGACTATTGTTGTATACCTAAGGGTGTCTCAAAAGAATTACTTGCGTAGTAATAAAATAGAAATGATTATGGGTACAATTATCGCTATCATATCCTTGTTATTAATTATATTACAAGCATTTAATATTACTTGGGGCGTTATACCAATTACAAATTTTGGACATCAATTTTTCTTTTTCATTGGTATTATTTTAGTAATTGCCGGCATATTTTATAAGCGACTTGAGTTTTCGGGAATCGGGTTATTATTTTGTCAAAAAACCGTCGATGCAATGATTCATAATCCACAATCAGCCCAGATTTTTTCATTAATTATATGGATATTATTAGTAGTTCTAGTTATATATTTCACAATTAGATTATCTTCACGTACAAGATTATAAATATGATAAAACTATTCACTTGATTAATTGTATTAATTGAGATGAATAGTTTTTTTATTGTTGGAATAACTTTTGGTAATTTATAAATAATTTAAAAAAATTGTTTATAAAATGGAAGCGTATATAGAATGAAGGTTGGGTATATAGTTTATTGAGGGAGGTGTCACAATGAATAAAGTCACAATTAATCCTCAAATCCAATTAACTTATCAAATTGAAGGTAAAGGGGATCCTATAATATTACTTCATGGATTGGATGGTAATTTAGCTGGATTTGAAGATTTGCAACATCAACTAGCATCATCATATAAAGTACTTACTTACGATTTAAGAGGTCATGGCAAGTCTTCTAAAAGTGAATCATACGATTTAAACGATCACGTTGAGGATTTAAAAATTCTAATGGAGAAGTTAAATATTCATGAGGCACATATTCTAGGACATGATTTAGGTGGGGTAGTTGCTAAGTTATTTACAGATAAATATGCTTATCGTGTAAAATCATTAACTACCATTGCATCGAAGAAAGATGACTTAATACACAGCTTTACTCAATTGTTAATACAATATCAAGATGATATAGCGGGTTTTAATAAGTCTGAAGCGTATATTCTTTTATTTTCTAAATTGTTTAGAAATCAAGAGAAGACGATGAAATGGTATCAAAAACAAAGAATATATAGCATTAAGTCTGAGGATGATAGTGCGGTGGCAATTCGTTCATTAATTTTGCATAAAGATGAACCTATGTATTTAAAAAAACGTACATGTGTACCTACTTTGTTAATTAATGGGGAACATGATCCTTTGATTAAAGATAAGAATCATTTTAAATTGGAAGCGCATTTTTTAAATGTTACGAAAAAAATCTTCGAACATTCAGGACATGCACCGCATATTGAAGAACCAGAAGCATTTATGAATTATTATTTAAAATTTTTAAAAAGCGTATCATAATATGTGATATATAAACCTAGGGCATAAAGTCCTTAGGCAATGTGAAAAAGCTGATTACTATTCATTATTTGATAGAAATCAGCTTTTTTTGAAATGTATTTGATATATACTGCTCGTTATGCGGCTATCTTCCTTATATTAAGTGCCATTAGTGCAAAACCTCTTAACAATTAGGTAAAAAGAGCATAAAAAAAGGAAGTTTAATAGAATGTATCATCTATCAAACTTCACCAAATTGCGCTAAACAAAATTATAGTTCAATTTCGTTGTTTGCTTCAGTGATTCGTTTATTTACTCGACTCAATAATGATTCGATTTTTTTACGTTGTTGTGCATTAACAAGAATTAATACAGTTCTTTCATCATGCTCATTACGTTTTTTATCGAAGTAATCTTCTTGAGATAAAATTTTAACTGCTTTAACAACTTGTGGTTGTTTGTAGTTTAAATGATTAATAATATCTTTAAGATAGTATTCTTTCTCTTTGTTTTCGCTGATGTATGTCAATACAGCGAATTCTTCAAAGCTAATTGAAAATTCCTTTTTAATTAAACTTTTTAATTTGTCAGCATAAGTGACCATTGATAACAACTCAAAGCAATCATTGATTTTTGTAATTGCCATGTTTAAAACCTCCCTATTTGATGCATCTTGCTCGATACATTTGCCCGATAATATATTGATATCTAATCTTTATTTATTATAGATATGTTAGTCATAATTTTGCATTAAATAAGTTTTATTAAATATATTTAATGCTCTATTATTTAGTTAATTATAACTAATTAAAAATGAGAAGTAAACAAAAAAGTGTTTATAAAACAAATTATTCATTAGACACAGTGATTGTATTTCTGGGTTAGCATTTGGTTTAGTCAAAAATATCAGCATTTTTTATAATTTACCTTAATTTAATCGACAATACAAGGTAATTTATTTAATGAAACGATTTAGGGCAATTAAATGTTTCGATATTCAATGTGTGTCTAAAGAGATTCTTTGTTATAGCTTAACTCTTCCAAGTTAACTTCTTCTACTATTTATACCCATTTTTCAGAATTTTATCACTAAAAATGAAAAATTTTTATAATTTTTTTAATTTAGTAATTCTCAGTGCAGTTTTAATGATACGAAAAACACATTAATTTAGTGATTAAAACCAATCTGTAGCACGTTAAAGTGTCTATACGTTATTCCGATTGATAACGGGTAACAAATAATAGAAAGTACGATAATTGATCATGCATTAAAGCACCTTTATTTTTCAAACTCGACTCAATGAATTATAAAAAGTTGTGCATTTTGACTTATTTTTAATTAATTGAATAACCAACTATGAAATATTAGCACGAATAACATAATTTTTGCTATTAATTTGGTGTAAATTATTAAAAAATAACATTAATTTAGGTCTTAAGAATGAGTTGACTATCGAATTTGCTAAATTAAAATTTGTTGTGTCAAAGCATACTACCCAAATCAACGCTTTTCTAAAGATTTTTAGACCACAAAAAAATAGCTTATCACTTTTAAAAATAATTACAAGTTAAAATGATAAGCTAAAAGTTAAATTAAAATAATCTTAAAAGTATAATACCTGTCAAAATACATAATAGACCAATAGTTTTTCTGGATGTCATTGCTATTTTAGGTGAACCAAATAATCCAAAGTGATCTATCAATATGCCCATTAGAATCTGGCCAAACATCCCAATAAGTGTTGTTAATGCTGCACCCATATGAGGCATTAAGATAATGTTAGCTGTTACAAAAGCCATGCCAAGTATACCGCCAGTAAAATAGATAGGCTTTAATTTACCGAATTTTAAATGACTTGTTTTTAGTTTTAAAGAACGATTAAAAATAGCGGTTAAAATCAATAGCGCTATTGACCCAATTGTAAATGATACTAATGATGCAAAGGCTGGTGAATGAGTATGACTAGCTAAAGCACTATTAATTGTCGTTTGAATAGGTGGAAAGAAACCAAAAATAAATCCTAATAGAAGCCAAAACAGTAAATACTTTTGATCAGTTAGTAATAAATTATTCTTGTTAAATTGATTCATTATGACGATGCCGATAATGAGTAACAATACTCCAATTGCTTTAATTAAATTAAAATCATGAATTGTAGCGCCAAATAAGCCCAATGTATCAATAATGACACCCATAATAATTTGACCCGCAACTGTTGCAATTACAGTTAATGTTGCACCTAATTTTGGCAATAACAATAAATTGCCAGTTAAAAAGCTAACCCCAAGCAAACCACCGACTACCCATGTGTAGTTAAATGATTGATTATTGTAAAAGTGAATAGTAAAGACTTTTGGATTGATAATGATATTTAAAATAATTAAACAAATTGTTCCAACTGAAAATGAAATGAATGAAGTATAGAAAGGCGATTTAGTATACAGTGATAGTCTTGAATTGACAGATGTTTGGATAGGAATAAGCATTCCAACTAGGACACCAATGATATAGAAAAGAAGCATATGAATAAAGTCTCACTTTCCAAAGTTAATAATAAAATCATATGTATACATTATCATTATAGATAAAATATACAACTCATTTACAATAATGTTGAAAAAACAGGACATTATCACAACAAAATCACCCTAGACAATCATGATGAAAGTCTAGGGTGTTAGTATTTATACTAAATTAATTGCGCTTTCTTTATATCTATTTCTTATCTTCAAATAAAACAGTTGTTGTTTTATCAATAATTTGAGCAGAATGTACTTTGGTGATAGTACCACTATTTGACTTTATAATATTTAAATCTACTAATGCATTCATACTATCACGTACAACTTGCTCGGTCACTACGTTGTTTAATTGTGGTAATTGCAGTTTTACAGGCTTGTCTAGTGAAGATTTAAAACTTAATTCAAGTGTTTTAGTCATGAATATGTCCTCCTGATTAAATTGATAAAGATTTGATGAGTTCGATATTGCTATATGTTTCTCCAGTAAGTCGCTCAATAAGTTTGCTGAATGTTTTAATTTGGTCGTTTGATGCATCAGGGTTAATGTTAGCGAATCGACGCTTAAATTCTGTTTGTTTGCCGTTAGCGTCTACTTTAGTAAATGATAATACAATAGTGATGTGGTTTATTTTACTCATATTTTAAAACCTCCTTTCACACTATATATCGAAACAAAATAATAAAATGGCTAATTTTATTTTCTATGTTTAAAATCTATAAAAAAGGCAATAGATATATGTAACTAAAATATAATATAGCTATGATTAAGACACTTAAAGCAAGGGGAGGTTGAGTAATGAATAAAGTAGAAGCGATTAAATTTAATGATGATATTGTTAAAATGTATGAAGCGCTCAAGATAAAATCTGAACGTGACTATTTATTCTTTAAGTTAGCTATACATAGTGGATTGAAAGTATCAGAATTATTAACAATTACAGTCTCTCAAGTTAAGAGACTAATTGAAAAGTGTACGTTATCAGAAATGTGTAAAGCACATTTTCATTCGTTGATTAAAATTAGGTTACCAGAAACATTATCGAAAGAACTACTTCAATATATAGAGGACAGGAGTCTTTCGAATGAAGACGTTCTTTTTCAATCACTACGAACAAATCAAGTATTATCTAGACAGCAAGCATATCGAATAATTCACCAAGCATCAATTGAAGCTGGTATAGATAATGTAGGACTAACGACATTGCGTAAGACATTTGCATATCATGCTTATCAAAAAGGTATACCTATACCAGTCATTCAAAAGTATTTAGGGCATCAATCTGCTATTGAAACACTAAATTTTATCGGTTTAGAAAATGAGTGTGAACATAGTATTTATATTTCATTACAATTATAGAAACAAAGGAGGCTAATAATGAGTTTGGTTTATTTATTAATTGCTATACTTGTGATTATGGCGATGATACTTCTAATGTCTAAACGTAGAGCATTGGCTAAATATGCCGGGTACATAGCGTTGGTTGCACCTGTAATTTCATCTATCTATTTTTTGATTCAAATACCATCAGTAGCTAAACTGCAATATCTTTCTACCTCTATTCCATGGATTAAGACATTAGATATTAATTTAGATTTACGTTTAGATGGTTTAAGTTTAATGTTTTCACTTATTATTTCACTTATTGGAATTGCAGTATTCTTCTATGCAACTCAATATTTATCCTCTCGAAAAGACAATTTACCAAGGTTTTATTTTTATTTAACGTTATTTATGTTCAGTATGATTGGTATTGTATTATCAGACAATACGATATTGATGTACATTTTTTGGGAATTAACGAGTGTATCATCATTTTTATTGATTTCATATTGGTATAACAATGGTGACAGTCAATTTGGTGCGATTCAATCATTTATGATTACAGTATTAGGTGGATTGGCGTTATTAGTTGGTTTTATTATGCTGTATATCATGACAGGAACGAATAATATCACTGACATATTAGGACAAGCAGATCATATTAAGAATCATGGATTGTTTATCCCTATGATTTTTATGTTTTTATTAGGTGCATTTACAAAATCAGCACAATTTCCATTTCATATTTGGCTACCTAGAGCAATGGCTGCACCTACACCTGTAAGTGCTTATTTACATTCAGCCACGATGGTAAAAGCTGGTATCTTTTTATTACTTCGTTTTACACCATTATTAGGTCTTAGCAATATGTACATATATATCGTCACGTTTGTTGGTTTAATAACAATGTTATTTGGTTCAATCACAGCTTTAAAACAATGGGATTTAAAAGGAATCCTAGCATATTCAACAATCAGTCAACTAGGAATGATTATGGCAATGGTCGGTATCGGTGGTGGATATGCTCAACACCAACAAGACGCAATAGCATCTGTTTATGTATTTGTATTATTTGGTGCGCTATTTCATCTAATGAATCATGCCATCTTTAAATGTGCGCTTTTCATGGGAGTAGGTATTTTAGATCATGAAGCAGGTTCAAGGGATATACGAATTTTAAGTGGAATGCGTCAACTATTTCCTAAAATGAATCTAGTCATGACGATAGCGGCTCTATCTATGGCTGGAGTACCATTTTTAAATGGATTTTTAAGTAAAGAAATGTTTTTAGATGCATTAACACAAACTGGACAATTATCCCAATTTAGTTTGATTTCAATGATAGCTATCGTGTTTGTTGGTGTTATTGCGAGTGTTTTTACATTCACATATGCACTATACATGGTAAAAGAAGTATTTTGGACAAAATATGATTCTAAGGTTTTTACTAAAAAAAATATCCACGAACCATGGTTGTTTAGTTTACCATCTCTTATATTAATGGTGCTAGTACCTGTAATCTTTTTTGTACCAAATATATTTGGGAAGGGGATTATCGTTCCAGCATTAAGAGCTGTATCAGGTGGTAATCATCAAATTGATCAATTGGCACCACATGTTTCGCAATGGCATGGATTTAACATACCGCTTCTTTTAACCATCATCATTATTTTATTGGGTAGTGTACTAGCAATCAAAGTAGATTGGAAAAAAGTGTTCACGGGTAAAATTAGACAGATTTCAGTTTCAAAAAGCTATGAGATGGTATATCGACATTTTGAAAAGTTTGCTACGAAGCGATTTAAACGTGTTATGCAAGATCGTTTAAACCAATACATTATTATGACCTTAGGCATATTTATGATTATCATTGGATATGGTTATATTCGAATTGGACTTCCTAAAGTACATCAGTTACATGTTTCTGAATTTGGGGCATTAGAAATTATATTAGCAATCGTAACTGTCACAATTGGTATTTCTTTAATTTTTATACGTCAACGACTGACAATGGTCATTTTAAATGGAGTCATCGGATTTGTTGTGACCTTATTCTTTATAGCAATGAAAGCCCCTGATTTAGCATTGACTCAGCTAGTAGTTGAAACAATAACGACGATACTATTTATTGTCAGTTTTTCAAGATTACCAAACGTGCCAAGATCTAACGCTAACAAAAAAAGAGAAATAATTAAAATTTCTGTATCACTCTTGATGGCACTTATTGTTGTATCATTAATTTTTATTACACAACAAACAGATGGTTTATCATCAATATCAGACTTTTATTTAAAAGCTGACAAACTAACAGGTGGTAAAAATATTGTAAATGCGATACTTGGTGACTTTAGAGCATTAGATACATTATTTGAAGGATTAGTGTTAATTATTACTGGGCTAGGTATTTACACATTATTAAATTATCAAGATCGGAGGGGACAAGATGAAAGAGAATGATGTCGTGTTAAGAACGGTCACGAAACTTGTTGTATTTATTTTATTGACTTTCGGATTCTATGTCTTCTTCGCAGGTCATAATAATCCTGGTGGTGGGTTTATTGGTGGTTTAATATTTAGTTCAGCGTTTATTTTAATGTTTCTGGCTTTTAATGTTGAAGAGGTTTTAGAAAGTTTACCGATTGATTTTAGAATTTTAATGATTATTGGAGCATTGGTATCATCTATTACTGCGATAATACCTATGTTTTTTGGAAAACCATTTTTGTCTCAATATGAAACAACTTGGATACTTCCAATTTTAGGACAAATTCATGTAAGTACAATAACACTTTTTGAATTAGGTATTTTATTCTCAGTTGTTGGTGTTATTGTCACAGTGATGTTGTCGCTTAGCGGAGGTCGATCATGAATTTAATATTATTACTAGTTATAGGATTTTTAGTGTTTATAGGAACATATATGATTTTATCAATCAATTTAATTCGTATTGTAATCGGAATTTCAATATATACTCATGCTGGTAATCTCATTATTATGAGTATGGGAACGTATGGTTCTAGTAGATCAGAACCACTAATAACTGGTGGAAACCAATTGTTTGTTGATCCCTTGTTACAAGCTATTGTACTAACTGCAATAGTTATAGGGTTTGGTATGACTGCGTTTTTACTTGTACTTGTTTATAGAACTTATAAAGTAACAAAAGAAGATGAAATTGAAGGCCTAAGGGGGGAAGATGATGCTAAGTAACTTATTGATTTTACCAATGTTATTACCATTCCTTTGTGCCTTAATCCTTGTATTTTTAAAAAATAATGATCGTATTTCTAAATATTTATACTTAGGTACAATGACTATCACCACAATTATTTCATTAATGCTATTAATTTATGTTCAGCGTCACCGTCCAATTACGCTAGACTTTGGAGGATGGTCAGCGCCCTTTGGTATACAGTTTTTAGGAGATTCTTTAAGTTTAATTATGGTTACAACCGCTTCGTTTGTGATTACTTTAATTATGGCATACGGATTTGGGCGTGGCGAACATAAAGCAAATCGTTATCACTTGCCATCGTTCATATTATTTTTAAGTGTTGGCGTGATAGGCTCTTTTCTAACATCAGATTTATTTAATTTATACGTCATGTTTGAAATTATGTTACTAGCGTCATTTGTACTCATTACACTTGGACAATCTGTAGAACAATTACGTGCTGCAATTATTTATGTTGTCTTGAATATTATTGGTTCATGGCTATTCTTATTAGGTATAGGTTTACTTTATAAAACAGTAGGTACATTAAACTTTTCACATATTGCAATGCGTTTGAATGACATGGGAGATAATCGCACTGTTACAATGATTTCATTAATCTTCTTAGTCGCATTTAGTGCGAAAGCAGCGCTGGTTCTTTTTATGTGGCTACCCAAAGCATACGCAGTGTTAAATACTGAGCTTGCAGCATTATTTGCAGCGTTAATGACCAAAGTAGGGGCCTATGCATTAATTCGATTCTTCACTTTACTATTTGATCAACATAATGATCTCATACATCCATTGCTAGCAACTATGGCTTCTATAACTATGGTCATCGGCGCTATAGGTGTCATTGCTTATAAAGATATTAAAAAGATTGCAGCTTACCAAGTCATAATCTCAATAGGATTTATCATTTTAGGTTTAGGAACAAACACGTTTGCAGGTATTAATGGTGCAATATTTTATTTGGTAAATGACATTGTTGTAAAAACATTGCTATTCTTTATTATTGGTAGTTTAGTTTACATTACAGGCTATCGACAATATCAATATTTGAATGGCTTAGCTAAAAAAGAACCTTTATTTGGAGTTGCGTTTGTTATAATGATTTTTGCTATTGGCGGCGTGCCTCCATTTAGTGGCTTTCCGGGGAAAGTACTTATTTTCCAAGGTGCATTGCAAAATGGCAATTATATTGGACTAGCGTTAATGATTATTACTAGTCTAATTGCAATGTACAGTTTATTTAGGATACTTTTTTATATGTATTTTGGAGATAAAGATGGGGAGGAAGTTAATTTTAAGAAAATCCCGCTATATCGAAAAAGAATTTTAAGTATTTTAGTAGTTGTGGTTATCGCAATCGGAATTGCTGCACCTGTTGTGTTAAATGTTACAAGTGATGCAACTGAGTTGAACACGAGTGATCAATTATATCAAAAACTTGTAAATCCGCATTTGAAAGGAGAGGACTAAATGAATCAAATAGTTTTAAATATTATCATTGCATTCTTATGGGTATTATTTCAAGATGAAGATCATTTTAAATTCTCGACTTTCTTTTCTGGATATCTAATTGGTTTAATTGTCATTTATATATTACACAGGTTTTTCAGCGATGATTTTTATGTTAGAAAAATATGGGTAGCTATTAAATTTTTAGGTGTTTATTTATATCAATTAATAACATCTAGCATTAGCACGATTAATTATATTCTTTTTAAAACAAAAGATATGAACCCTGGATTACTTTCATATGAAACAAGACTAACAAGTGATTGGGCAATAACATTTTTAACAATTTTAATTATTATAACTCCAGGGTCTACAGTAATACGAATTTCTCAAGACTCTAAAAAGTTTTTTATTCATAGTATCGACGTGTCAGAAAAAGAAAAAGATAGTTTGTTAAGAAGTATTAAGCATTATGAAGACTTAATATTGGAGGTGTCGCGATGATACAAACAATAACACATATTATGATTATTAGTTCACTCATTATTTTTGGAATTGCATTAATCATCTGTTTATTTAGATTAATCAAGGGACCTACAACAGCAGATCGTGTCGTTACATTTGATACAACAAGTGCTGTCGTAATGTCAATTGTGGGTGTGTTAAGTGTACTTATGGGCACCGTTTCTTTCTTAGATTCAATCATGCTCATTGCCATTATATCTTTTGTAAGTTCTGTTTCAATATCACGCTTTATTGGTGGGGGGCATGTGTTTAATGGAAATAACAAAAGAAATCTTTAGTCTTATTGCTGCTGTGATGTTGTTGTTAGGTAGTTTTATTGCTCTTATTAGTGCAATAGGTATCGTGAAATTCCAAGATGTTTTCTTAAGAAGTCACGCTGCGACAAAAAGTTCAACTTTATCCGTGTTATTAACTTTAATCGGTGTATTAATTTATTTTATTGTGAATACAGGATTTTTCAGTGTGCGTTTATTACTGTCACTTGTTTTTATTAATTTAACTTCACCAGTCGGCATGCACTTAGTCGCTCGCGCTGCTTATCGCAACGGCGCTTATATGTATCGAAAAAATGATGTTCACACACATGCATCAATATTATTAAGTTCAAATGAACAAAACTCTACAGAAGCATTACAATTACGTGCTAAAAAACGAGAAGAGCATCGTAAGAAATGGTATCAAAACGATTGAAGTATTGGCTAAATTGTTAAGCATAACAATGCTTTTGAAGATTTGTTTTCAAAATTAATCATTAAAAGAGTACTTTGAAATTGGTTAGTCGATTTTAAGGTGCTTATTTTTTGTATTATAAGTTAATGTTGTTATGTGAAAGCAAGTTGTTTATTTATACAAACAATTAGTGATAAAATAAAATTAAATAATTGCAAATTTAAGTACTGCAATCGTAGACATATATCTATATTAAAGTGCTTTTGTGGTCGCTAACTCAATTTATCCTCTAAAGTATAATTACAACGAGATGTGATACTTAATTTTCAATTAAACAATACTTTTTAGAGAGGTGAAAGTTTGGAAATATTTGAAACAATTCTTATATTTATAGCTGTTGTGATACTAAGTTCGTTTGTCCATACTTTCATACCTAAAGTACCCCTAGCATTTATACAAATTTTCTTGGGCATGTTACTATTTATTACCCCAATCCCTGTTCAATTTAATTTTGATTCTGAATTGTTTATGGTAACAATGATTGCGCCTTTGTTATTTGTAGAAGGTGTTAATGTTTCTAGAGTCCATTTAAGGAAATATATTAAGCCAGTGATGATGATGGCATTAGGATTAGTCATTACTACTGTGATAGGTGTAGGTTTATTTATTCATTGGATTTGGCCAGATTTACCTATTGGAGCAGCATTTGCAATTGCTGCCATTCTTTGTCCTACTGATGCAGTAGCAGTGCAAGCAATCACTAAAGGAAAGGTCTTGCCAAAAGGAGCAATGACAATTCTTGAAGGTGAGTCATTATTGAATGATGCTGCTGGTATTATTTCATTTAAAATAGCTGTTGGAGTATTAGTTACAGGTGCTTTTTCACTTGTTGATGCTGTTCAGTTGTTTTTAATTGCATCAATTGGTGGCGCAGTGGTTGGTTTACTTATAGGTATGGCATTAGTAAGGTTCCGACTAACATTGATGCGTCGAGGATATGAAAACATTAATATGTTTACAATTATTCAATTGTTAACACCATTTGTTACGTATTTAATTGCTGAATTGTTTCACGCATCAGGAATCATTGCAGCAGTAGTTGCAGGACTTGTACATGGTTTCGAACGTGACAGAATTATGCAAGTACGTACACAACTGCAAATGAGTTACAATCATACATGGAATATACTAGGTTATGTTTTAAATGGCTTTGTTTTTTCAATATTAGGATTTTTAGTACCTGAAGTTATTATTAAAATTATCAAAACAGAACCGCACAATTTAATCTTTTTAATAGGCATCACTATTGTTGTTGCTTTAGCTGTCTATCTATTTAGATTTGTTTGGGTTTATGTCTTATATCCTTATTTTTATTTAGCCATCAGTCCATTCCAAAAAATGATGACTAAAAATGATGATGATAATCCAACGACTGAGAAACCACCAAAGCGAAGTTTATACGCTTTAATTATGACGTTATGTGGTGTGCATGGAACAATTTCTTTAGCAATCGCATTAACGTTACCGTATTTTTTAGCAGGGCATCATGCTTTTACGTATAGAAACGACTTATTATTTATTGCATCTGGTATGGTTATTATTAGTTTGGTAGTTGCGCAAGTATTATTGCCATTATTAACGAAACCTGCACCTAAAACAGTAATTGGCAATATGTCGTTTAAAGTTGCTAGAATTTATATATTAGAACAAGTTATTGATTATCTAAATCAAAAATCTACTTTCGAAACAAGTTTTAAATATGGTAACGTGATTAAAGAATATCATGATAAATTAGCATTTTTAAAAACTGTAGAGAAAGATGATGAAAACTCTAAAGAATTAGAACGTCTACAAAAAATTGCTTTTAATGTAGAAACAAAAACATTAGAGTCTTTAGTAGATGAAGGACAAATAACGAATAGTGTACTTGAAAACTATATGCGTTATGCTGAAAGAACACAGGTATATAGACAAGCATCATTAATAAGAAGAATGATTGTATTATTACGAGGTGCTTTATTAAAACGAAGAGTGAACTCCGCATCTTCACTTAGTGTTACGGATAACTTAATGGAATTAAATAAAATTAATAAATTAGTCCATTATAATGTGGTTAGTCGTTTGTCTAAGGAAACAACAAAAGATAATACACTTGAAGTTGGAATGGTTTGTGACGGTTATTTAATGCGAATTGAAAACTTAACACCATCAAATTTCTTCAACTCAGCAAGTGAAGATACGATTACTAAAATTAAATTAAATTAAATGCATTGAGAGAACAACGTCGCATTTTACGTGAATTGATAGATACAGACGAAGTATCTGAAGGTACTGCTTTGAAATTAAGAGAGGCAATCAATTACGATGAAATGGTTATTGTAGATAGTATGACGTAGTTCCTAATTATGCTAAAAGGGATTGATGAAAAACTGAAGGGCTTTTCATCAATCCCTTTTATTTTATGGGAATTGAATAGATAGTTTTAAACTATACGAATTATTAATATTTGAGATTTAATTGAAATAAGTTTTAAAAATTGGAGGAGATAGATTAAGCGAAGTCATTTAAAGGTGAAGTTAAGTGTATTCACAAAAAATAGCCACACTCATATGACATCGGATGAGTGTGGCTTAAGGATCTATGGGGGGAGGAAACCATAGATGTTTACTTTGATAGGCCAGATTAAATATCAAAGTATGCGATTATTTATAGCTTGATGCAAAAGTGGTATGCCTATTAAAAGTTACTGCACATAGCTTTTAATATTCCGTTCAAAGGAAAGGGGCATACAATTGAACAATCTGTAATAGTACTTTTAACCAGCTATGCTAAAAGTCTAGTAGGGAGAACAGTTGTCCAATCACATAAGAACCTCTAACTTCGTTAGTACGATTAAGAAAAGCTTTTTAGTTAGTATGTAATACAATTTATTGACGCGCGTGAATCTCTTTTATAAGAGTGTGTAGGGAATGGCGTTGTATAAATTGTATTAGAAGAACTTCTAACGCATCTCTGTGGTTAAAAGAGATGAAGGGAACGACAGTTTAATTAAAACTGCATAAGAACTTCTAGCTTTTCTCTTTCGTTCAAAGAGAAAAGCTGTTCGCAGTTTAATCAAAACCACATAAAGCTTTTAACTTTACTCTTTGATTTAAAGAGTGACAAATGTTTACAGTTTAATTAAAACTGCATAAGAACTTCTAACTTTTCTCTTTCGTTCAAAGAGAAGCAGCTGTTCGCAGTTTAATCAAAACCACATAAAGCTTTTAACTTTACTCTTTGATTTAAAGAGTGACAAATGTTTACAGTTTAATTAAAACTGCATAAGAACTTCTAGCTTTTCTCTTTCGTTCAAAGAGAAGTTCTAATACCACCATATCGTGCGATCGGGAACGGTATATATATTAATAGGAGGGTAATATATATTTAACGCACGATATGGGACTATTAGCCTTCGACTTTGTTATGTTGATGTGTGGCCTAAAATATTGGAGATACCAATATTTTAGGTTGCATCAACATCAATTCATCTTACTTCATTAAAACACAGCGTGTTATTTCATGCTTCCGTGTACAGTTTCAATATTTGATTTCATCATTTTGTAGTAAGAGTCACCTTTAGTGCCTTCTTTACCGATTGAATCTGTGTACACTTCACCAAAGATATCTTTCTTCGTTTCTTCAGATAAACTTTCCATTGCTTTCTTATCAACACTTGTTTCTACTAATAAGTGTTTTAATTTGTGCTTTTTAACAAACTCAATAGCTTGTCTCATTTGTTCAGGTGTACCTTGTTTTTCAGTGTTAATTTCCCAAATATAACCTGGTGTAATACCGTATTGTTTTGAGAAGTACTTGAAGGCACCTTCACTTGTAATCATGGCACGTTGTTCTTTTGGAATGTCATTAAATTTGTCTTTACTGTCATTATTTAATTTTTCCAATTGAGCAATGTATTTGTTACCTTGCTTTTCATAATCTGCTTTATGTTTTTTGTCGTTATCGATAAATGTTTGTTGAATTGTTTTTACGTATTTAATACCGTTATCTAAACTTAACCATGCGTGTGGATCTTGTTTATCTTTGTTGCCTTCTTCACCGTTTAAATAGATAGGTTTAACATCTTTTGATACTGCGATAACTTTTTTATCTTTTAATGATTTACCAGCCTGTTCTAAGGCTTTTTCAAACCAACCGTTACCAGTCTCTAAATTTAATCCGTTGTATAAAATAACGTCAGCGTCAGTTAACTTTTTAATATCTTTAGGTTTAACTTCATATTCATGAGGATCTTGACCAACAGGTACAATACTATGAATATCGACGTTGTCCCCACCAACATTTTTAGCCATATCATATAAAATTGAATTCGTCGTTACTACTTTTAATTTGCCATTTGACTTATCACTGCTTTGTTTACCACCAGTACCACATGCAGCAACTAGAAGTAATAAGGCTAATAATAAAGGTACTAATTTTTTCATGTTAAACTTCCTCGTTTCTTTCTATTCGTAAATTTTGTGAAAAATAATGTGATGATATAAATTACAAACGTACAAAGTACGATTGTCGCACCACTAGGAATGTTGTAAATATAGCTGTAATAAAGTCCGACAATTGAACTTATGACACTTATTAAACTTGCTATAATCATCATTGAGTATAGTTTTTTACTAATTAAAAATGCTGTAGATGCAGGTGTAATTAATAATGCAACTACAAGAATAATACCTACCGTTTGAATACTTGCTACTGTTACTAATGAGAGTAACAACATCACAAAGTAATGTAATAACGTCGTATTTAGACCACTCATTCTACTAAACGTTGGATCGAATGTAGAAATCATTAATGGACGATAGAAAATAATGATTAGAATAAGGACGATTGAACCAATCACAATAGTTGTTAAAAATGCACTATTTGTGATTGCCAGTAAATTACCAAACAGAATATGGTACAAATCTGTCGTAGTGTTTATTAAGCTAATAATAATAATCCCCGAAGCTAAGAAAGCGGTAAAACTAATTCCAATAGCGGCGTCAGGTTTCGTTTTACTACTAGATGTGATATAACCGATAAAAATACTTGCGATCATACCAGTTATAAGTGCGCCTACAAACATTGGAATACCAAATAAGAATGATAGGGCAACACCAGGTAATACTGCGTGACTCATTGCATCTCCCATTAATGAAAGACCACGTAATACAATTAAACTACCAACTGTACCACAAACTATCCCTACAATAATTGAAGTTATCAATGCTCGATTCAAGAATTGATATGTAAATAAATGTTCGACAAACTCTAACATGTTATATTGCTCCTTTGACTAGGGTCACTACAGTCAGTGCTACTCATAAATGTTTCGTTTAAGCGAGTGACACTCATAGCCTCTTCACTATCACCAAAGTATCGTAATGTTTGATTTAATAGAATAATGCGATCAAAGTATTGCTTTGCTTTTGATAGATCATGGTGGATGATAAGAATAAGTTTTCCTTGTTGTTTTAAGTTCTCGATTTTTGTCATGATTAATTTTTCGCTACTAAAATCAATTCCGACAAACGGCTCATCTAGAAAATAAACTTCACTTTCGGACATCAATGCTCTTGCTACTAGCACACGTTGTAATTGTCCACCACTTAATTCTGAAATTTGTCGATGACGTAAAGATTCTAATTCTAAATCGCTTAATAACTGTTTGAGTTTATCCCTTGCTGATTTATTAGGTCGTCTAAACCATCCAATTTCTTTGTAGCAACCTGATAAAATCACTTGTTCCACACTTATAGGAAAATCTAAATCAATATGTGCTTTTTGTGGAATATATGTAATATGTTGCAGTTGTTGTTGTATAGGTTTGTTATATAACAATTTAGTACCGGTAGCATTAAATTCACCAATTAAAGACTTGATAAGGGAAGATTTACCAGCACCATTCGGGCCCATGATACCAATTATTTCGCCGCGTACTGGTATCGATAAGGAAATGTTTTTAAGTACATGCTTATTACCTAAAAACAGATTTAAATCTTTTGTTTCTAACAAACGTTTATACCTCCTAATTAAAAGTTTAGGCTAACCTAATTAATTGTATAATAAACTGAGAATATTTATCATGTCAAGTAAATTCGTGATATAATATAGACAATGTATGTGAGGTGAAAGTATGTTAACTGAAGAAAAAGAGGACTATTTAAAGGCAATCCTTACGAATAATGGCGATAAAAACTTTGTGACAAATAAAATCTTATCTCAATTTTTAAATATTAAGCCTCCATCTGTAAGTGAAATGGTAGGACGTCTTGAAAAAGCAGGCTATGTTGAAACAAAACCATACAAAGGTGTTAGATTAACAGAGGATGGTTTAACGCATACGCTTGATATCATTAAGAGACATCGACTATTAGAATTATTTTTAATAGAAATATTGAAATATAATTGGGAAGAAGTACATCAAGAAGCAGAAATTTTAGAACATCGAATTTCAGATTTATTTGTTGAAAGGCTGGATAGCCTGTTAAATTTCCCAGAAACTTGCCCGCACGGCGGTGTGATTCCTAGAAATAATGAATATAAAGAGAAATATATAACAACGATTTTGAATTATGAACCTGGTGATATCGTTACAATCAAACGTGTGAGAGATAAGACCGATTTGCTAATATATTTGTCTAGTAAAGATATTTCTATTGGTAATGAAGTGGAAATTGTATCGAAAGATGAAATGAATAAAGTAATTATCATTAAACGTAATGATAATGTAATTATTGTCAGTTACGAAAATGCAATGAACATGTTTGCTGAAAAATAAAATAAAGAAGCCATAAAGATATCCATGATTGAACTGATAAAGACATATGGATAATTGCTTTAGGCTTCTTTTTTATTAGTTAATTTATCAAGTGAGTATATTTGAGTAAAATATTCACTGCATAAAGATTGAAGATAATCCATATTGTACTATAAATGAAGATAGGTACATGACTGAGTTCTTTAAGTGCACTACCATCCCACTGTGGACTCGGACGCTGGAAAGTCAATTTAGCAATCGTCCAACTAGATTGTAGAACTTCGCCTAATAATACACCTAAAATATATTGATAACTCATTGTGACAAGTAGTTGAATTTCTACTATATTTTCATCTTTTAATATAAAATACAACATGATAGAAATTAAAGTTATAACAACAATGGGTGAGCCTTTTCTAGATGTTAAAATTAAAAAATAAATAAATATCAATAAATAGGTAAATATAAAGAAACTAGGTATCTGATAATGGCTCGACGCTAAACCTATCAATAACATAATAGGTGGCATAAAATAACCACCAATCGTTGTAAGCCATTGGCCTGCTAGATGTCTAGATTGTGTAATTGCGAATCCTTGTTGTAATGTCTGTTGTCGCTCTCGTGGACTTGTTACAATGACTAAATCTTTTGCACGGCCACCAGCGAGTTTATTAAACAGTACATGACCAAATTCATGTGTTAAAACAGGGATATAGTTTAAAATGACATCTAAATAGTTCAAAACAGGCTTATGTCTATATTGATGAATAGCAATATAACAAGCTGCAACAATAACGATAATGTATATATTAAGTTGAATTGTCGTATTAAAAAAGTTTGATAAATAATTCATTGTTAACCTCATATAAGATATTAATTTAAAGTTTGCTTAGCACTTATTATAAATGATATTGGCATCAATAGCGTTAGACTTTAGACTTACCTTAGTTAAACTAATTTTAATTTTTGAAAAGGTGAATATGTGTTAAAATAAAGCAAAATCATTTCGATATAAATAGGATGAATATAAATACTGTTAATATTGATTACACTAACATAATAATGAAATAAGATAGGAGATTCCTGTTATGACTGTTGAAGAAAGATCCAATACAGCCAAAGTTGACATTTTAGGGGTCGATTTTGATAATACAACAATGTTGCAAATGGTTGAAAATATTAAAACCTTTTTTGCAAATCAATCAACGAATAATCTTTTTATAGTAACAGCCAACCCTGAAATAGTGAATTACGCGACGACACATCAAGCGTATTTAGAGTTAATAAATCAAGCGAGCTATATTGTTGCTGATGGGACAGGAGTAGTCAAAGCTTCGCATCGTTTAAAGCAACCTCTAGCGCATCGTATACCTGGTATTGAGTTGATGGATGAATGTTTGAAAATTGCTCATGTAAATCATCAAAAAGTATTTTTGCTAGGGGCAACTAATGAAGTTGTAGAAGCGGCACAATATGCATTGCAACAAAGATATCCAAACATATCGTTTGCACATCATCACGGTTATATTGATTTAGAAGATGAGACAGTAGTGAAACGAATTAAACTGTTTAAACCTGATTACATATTTGTAGGTATGGGATTCCCTAAACAAGAAGAATGGATTATGACACATGAAAACCAATTTGAATCTACAGTGATGATGGGCGTAGGTGGTTCTCTTGAAGTATTTGCTGGGGCTAAAAAGAGAGCGCCTTATATCTTTAGAAAATTAAACATTGAATGGATATATAGAGCATTAATAGATTGGAAACGTATTGGTAGATTAAAGAGTATTCCAATATTTATGTATAAAATAGCCAAAGCAAAAAGAAAAATAAAAAAGGCGAAATAATCATGATGACAAAAATAAAACCGAGGAAATCCTTAAATGGAGATTCTCGGTTTTTTCGGTTTATTTAATAACGAAGCGGGCCTCATCGAGTTTGTTTCTAAATTCTTTTTGTTCGGCTTTAGATTTCTTTTTAAAATCGTTAAGGAAAGCTTCGTATTTAGGTAATACATCATCAAGTTCACCGTAATCTTTTAACTTTCCGCCTTCAATCCAAGCAATCTTAGTACAAAATTGTCTCACTTGGCCTAAGTTATGACTAACGAAAAAGATGGTTTTGTTTTGCTCTTTAAACTCGTAAATTTTATCTAAACATTTTTGTGCAAAAGTTTGGTCACCTACAGATAAAGCTTCGTCAATGACTAAGATATCTGGATTAACTGTGATATTAATTGAAAAACCAAGTTTTGCACGCATACCACTTGAATACTTTTTAACTGGTTGATAAATAAACTCACCAAGTTCACTAAAATCAATAATCTTAGGTGTCATCGCTTTAATTTCTTTTCGCTTAAAGCCCATACATAACATTTTAAATTCGATATTTTCAATCCCTGTAAGTTGTCCACTCAAGCCAGCACTAATTGCGATAACGCTGACTTCACCATTACGATCCACTTTGCCAACAGTAGGCGACAAAGAACCGCCAATGATATTGCTCAACGTTGATTTGCCGGAACCATTGATGCCAACAAGCCCTATGACGTCGCCTTCATATGCTTTTAAACTAATGTCATCTAAAGCGAAAAATGTTTTGTTTTTATGTTTGGGAATGAGCGCATCTTTCATACGTTCTTTATTTGTACGATAAATACGATATTCTTTTGTTACATTTTTAATGTTTACCGAAACGTTCATTTGTAGACCTTCCTTATTCACATTTATCTAGATTATAATATACTACTCAACAGTTGTTAAATTTTAAAACCTGTTGTAAAGTGTATAGAAGATTTTGTTATTATCAGAGTTGGTGTTTTGATACAAAATGTTAAGCATCAATGATAACAATGATATTTAAAAACTAAACTTATTTCAACTTACATGATTGTATACTATAATGTATTTGTAATAAACTAATATTTTAAAGAACTAGACAATAATTTTGATAGCATCCATGTATAGTGATAGTATTTACAACAATTATTATAATACTATTTAGTTAAGTAGAGAAATAGTTAAACATTTGAAAGTGTGGTTTAATGGAATGTCAGCAATAGGAACAGTTTTTAAAGAACATGTAAAGAACTTTTATTTAATTCAAAGACTGGCTCAGTTTCAAGTTAAAATTATCAATCATAGTAACTATTTAGGTGTGGCATGGGAATTAATTAACCCTGTTATGCAAATTATGGTTTACTGGATGGTTTTTGGATTAGGAATAAGAAGTAATGCACCAATTCATGGTGTACCTTTTGTTTATTGGTTATTGGTTGGTATCAGTATGTGGTTCTTCATCAACCAAGGTATTTTAGAAGGTACTAAAGCAATTACACAAAAGTTTAATCAAGTATCGAAAATGAACTTCCCGTTATCGATAATACCGACATATATTGTGACAAGTAGATTTTATGGACATTTAGGCTTACTTTTACTTGTGATAATTGCATGTATGTTTACTGGTATTTATCCATCAATACATATCATTCAATTATTGATATATGTACCGTTTTGTTTTTTCTTAACTGCCTCGGTGACGTTATTAACATCAACACTCGGTGTGTTAGTTAGAGATACACAAATGTTAATGCAAGCAATATTAAGAATATTATTTTACTTTTCACCAATTTTGTGGCTACCAAAGAACCATGGTATCAGTGGTTTAATTCATGAAATGATGAAATATAATCCAGTTTACTTTATTGCTGAATCATACCGTGCAGCAATTTTATATCACGAATGGTATTTCATGGATCATTGGAAATTAATGTTATACAATTTCGGTATTGTTGCCATTTTCTTTGCAATTGGTGCGTACTTACACATGAAATATAGAGATCAATTTGCAGACTTCTTGTAATATATTTATATGACGAAACCCCGCTAACCATTAATAAATGGAAGTGGGGTTCATTTTTGTTTATAATTTAAGTAAATAACATATTAAGTTGGTGTATTATGAACGTTTTAATAAAGAAATTTTATCATTTGGTTGTTCGAATACTTTCTAAAATGATTACGCCTCAAGTGATTGATAAACCGCATATCGTATTTATGATGACTTTTCCAGAAGATATTAAGCCTATCATCAAAGCATTAAATAATTCGTCGTATCAGAAAATTGTTTTAACAACACCAAAACAAGCGCCTTATTTATCTGAACTTAGCGACGATGTTGATGTGATAGAAATGACTAATCGAACATTGGTAAAACAAATTAAGGCTTTGAAAAGCGCGCAGATGATTATTATCGATAATTATTACCTATTACTAGGTGGATATAATAAGACTTCTAATCAACACATTGTTCAAACGTGGCATGCAAGTGGTGCATTAAAAAACTTTGGATTAACAGATCATCAAGTCGATGTGTCTGACAAGGCAATGGTTCAGCAGTACCGTAAAGTTTATCAAGCGACGGATTTTTACTTAGTGGGTTGTGAACAAATGTCACAATGTTTTAAACAGTCTTTAGGTGCAACAGAAGAGCAAATGCTGTATTTTGGGCTTCCGAGAATTAATAAATATTACACAGCTGATAGAGCAACGGTTAAGGCAGAGTTAAAGGATAAATATGGAATTACAAATAAGTTGGTATTATATGTACCAACATATAGAGAAGATAAAGCAGATAATAGGGCTATTGATAAAGCTTATTTTGAAAAATGTTTACCAGGATATACACTGATTAATAAATTACATCCATCAATTGAAGATTCAGACATTGATGACGTATCTTCAATCGACACGTCTACATTAATGCTAATGTCAGATATAATTATTAGCGACTATAGTTCGCTGCCAATAGAAGCTAGCTTGTTAGATATTCCAACTATATTTTATGTGTATGATGAAGGAACATATGATAAAGTGAGAGGCCTGAATCAATTTTACAAAGCAATACCGGATAGCTACAAAGTGTATACTGAAGAAGATTTAATAATGACGATACAAGAAAAAGAACATCTATTAAGTCCGTTATTTAAAGATTGGCATAAGTATAATACTGATAAAAGTTTACATCAGCTCACAGAATATATAGATAAGATGGTGACAAAATGAGGCTTACGATAATCATACCTACATGTAATAATGAGGCAACAATTCGACAATTGTTAATATCTATTGAGAGTAAAGAACACTATAGAATCCTTTGTATTGATGGTGGTTCTACTGATCAAACAATTCCTATGATTGAACGGTTACAAAGAGAACTCAAGCATATTTCATTAATACAATTACAAAATGCTTCGATAGCTACGTGTATTAATAAAGGTTTGATGGATATCAAAATGACAGATCCACATGATAGTGACGCATTTATGGTCATAAAACCAACATCAATCGTATTGCCAGGTAAATTAGATAGGTTAACTGTAGCTTTCAAAAATAATGATAATATTGATATGGTAATAGGGCAGCGAGCTTACAATTACCATGGTGAATGGAAATTGAAAAGTGCTGATGAGTTTATTAAAGATAATCGAATCGTTACATTAACGGAACAACCAGATTTGTTATCAATGATGTCTTTTGACGGAAAGTTATTCAGTGCTAAATTTGCTGAATTACAGTGTGACGAAACTTTAGCTAACACATACAATCACGCAATACTTGTCAAGGCGATGCAAAAAGCTACGGATATACATTTAGTTTCACAGATGATTGTCGGAGATAACGATATAGATACACATGCTACAAGTAACGATGAAGATTTTAATAGATATATCACAGAAATTATGAAAATAAGACAACGAGTCATGGAAATGTTACTATTACCTGAACAAAGGCTATTATATAGTGATATGGTTGATCGTATTTTATTCAATAATTCATTAAAATATTATATGAACGAACACCCAGCAGTAACGCACACGACAATTCAACTCGTAAAAGACTATATTATGTCTATGCAGCATTCTGATTATGTATCGCAAAACATGTTTGACATTATAAATACAGTTGAATTTATTGGTGAGAATTGGGATAGAGAAATATACGAATTGTGGCGACAAACATTAATTCAAGTGGGCATTAATAGGCCGACTTATAAAAAATTCTTGATACAACTTAAAGGGAGAAAGTTTGCACATCGAACAAAATCAATGTTAAAACGATAACGTGTACATTGATGACCATAAACTGCAATCCTATGATGTGACAATATGAGGAGGATAACTTAATGAAACGTGTAATAACATATGGCACATATGACTTACTTCACTATGGTCATATCGAATTGCTTCGTCGTGCAAGAGAGATGGGCGATTATTTAATAGTAGCATTATCAACAGATGAATTTAATCAAATTAAACATAAAAAATCTTATTATGATTATGAACAACGAAAAATGATGCTTGAATCAATACGCTATGTCGATTTAGTCATTCCAGAAAAGGGCTGGGGACAAAAAGAAGACGATGTCGAAAAATTTGATGTAGATGTTTTTGTTATGGGACATGACTGGGAAGGTGAATTCGACTTCTTAAAGGATAAATGTGAAGTCATTTATTTAAAACGTACAGAAGGCATTTCGACGACTAAAATCAAACAAGAATTATATGGTAAAGATGCTAAATAAATTATATAGAACTATCGATACTAAACGATAAATTAATGTAGGTTATTATAAAATAAATATAAAACGGACAAGTTTCGCAGCTTTATAATGTGCAACTTGTCCGTTTTTAGTATGTTTTATTTTCTTTTTCTAAATAAACGATTGATTATCATATGAACAATAAGTGCTAATCCAGCGACAAGGCATGCACCACCAATGATAGTGAATAATGGATGTTCTGCCCACATACTTTTAGCAACAGTATTTGCCTTTTGAATAATTGGCTGATGAACTTCTACAGTTGGAGGTCCATAATCTTTATTAATAAATTCTCTTGGATAGTCCGCGTGTACTTTACCATCTTCGACTACAAGTTTATAATCTTTTTTACTAAAATCACTTGGTAAAACATCGTAAAGATCATTTTCAACATAATATTTCTTACCATTTATCCTTTGCTCACCTTTAGACAATATTTTTACATATTTATACTGATCAAATGAACGTTCCATTAATGCATTCCCCATCATATTACGTTGCTTCTCGCCACCAAGGTTTTTATAGTCTCCTGCACCCATGATAACTTGATTAATTCTAAATTTACCTCGTTTGGTAGTAATCGTATGGTTGTAATTTGCTGTATCACTTGATCCAGTTTTTAAACCATCTGTACCCGGCAAACTCATTTTTGCACCTTCCAATGAAAAGTTGAATGTGTAATACGTAACTGCATGCGTTGTTGGTGCTAACTGCTTTGTAAAGTCTAATATTTTAGGTGTCTCTTTAATCACGCGTAAATCTAAAATGGCATAGTCTCTAGCAGTCGTTACAGTACGTTCTTGGTCTTTATACTTTGTTGGTGCAAATGTACGTAATCTTGAATTTTCAGCACCCGTTGGATTGACGAAATGTGTATTTTTCATTCCGATAGCTTTAGCTTTGTTATTCATTAAATCAACGAAATCGCTCGTGTTTTTTGATACCTTCTTAGCTAAAATTAATGCCGCGGCATTACTAGAATTAGATACTGTAATTTGTAATAGGTCTGCGATTGTCCATACTTGTCCAGGATATAGTTTCGTATTACTCAACTCAGGTAGTGTAGACATAATATATTCTTTGTTCGTCATTCTGACAGTGTCATCAAGTGAAAGCTGCCCCTTATTTACAGCTTCCAATGTTAAGTACATTGTCATTAATTTAGTCATAGACGCTGGATTCCACTTAGTATCGATATTGTATTGATACAGTAATTGTCCAGTTTGACTTACATTAACAGCACTCGTCGGTTCGTATGCAGCCGACAAACCTGCATAACCATATTGATTTGCTGCTTGTACAGGGGTTACGTCACTGTTAGCAGCTTGTGCATATGGTGTCATAATACTTAATGTTAAAAATAAAATGATGATAATAGATATTAAATTTTTCATAAAGCGTTAATCTTCCCTTTTCCAATTCTTAAATATTCCCTAAAAGCAATGGTCATTCCTACTTACGGAAATCATTGCTAATTCACTTCACCTTAATTAAATTGTTGAAAATAAAGTTTTCTGCAGTTAATTTGAAAAATAATGCAAATATATTACGTGTGTAGCTAAAGGTGTTATAATGTTTGTACGAAGAGCAAACTTACTCAAAAGCGATTAATTTTCATGTTTTAATATAAAGACTTTGAGAAGTTATTACAAAAAATGCAATAGAAATATTCTATCATATAAATGTTATGAGCGGTATTTTGGGGCAACACTTTATTTGATTTTTAAAGTTTTGTTGGGAGAAAGTATATGATAGAAATGCATGTATCTATCTAAATGAATTAACTATAAATTTCAAACAGAAGAGGTAAAACTATGAAACGAGAAAATCCATTGTTTTTCTTATTTAAAAAACTATCATGGCCAGTGGGTCTTATCGTTGCAGCTATCACTATTTCATCACTAGGGAGCTTAAGTGGACTATTAGTGCCACTGTTTACTGGACGAATTGTAGATAAATTTTCCGTGAGCCATATCAATTGGAATCTAATCGCATTATTTGGTGGTATCTTTGTCATCAATGCTTTATTAAGCGGATTAGGTTTATATTTATTAAGTAAAATTGGTGAAAAGATTATTTATGCGATACGCTCAGTTTTATGGGAGCATATCATACAATTAAAAATGCCATTCTTTGACAAAAATGAAAGTGGTCAATTAATGAGTCGATTAACTGACGATACGAAAGTGATAAATGAATTTATTTCACAAAAGCTACCTAACTTATTACCATCAATCGTTACATTAGTTGGGTCACTAATCATGTTATTTATTTTAGATTGGAAAATGACATTATTAACATTTATAACGATACCGATATTCGTTTTAATTATGATTCCTCTAGGTCGTATTATGCAAAAGATATCGACAAGTACACAATCTGAAATTGCAAACTTCAGTGGTTTGTTAGGGCGTGTCCTAACTGAAATGCGTCTTGTTAAAATATCAAATACAGAGCGTCTTGAATTAGATAATGCACATAAAAATTTGAATGAAATATATAAATTAGGTTTAAAACAGGCTAAAATTGCGGCAGTTGTACAACCAATTTCAGGTATAGTTATGTTGCTAACAATTGCAATTATTTTAGGTTTTGGTGCATTAGAAATTGCGACTGGTGCAATCACTGCAGGTACATTAATTGCAATGATATTTTATGTTATTCAGTTATCTATGCCTTTAATCAATCTTTCCACGTTAGTTACAGATTATAAAAAGGCAGTCGGTGCAAGTAGTAGAATATACGAAATCATGCAAGAACCTATTGAACCGACAGAAGCTCTTGAAGATTCTGAAAATGTATTAATTGATGACGGTGTATTGTCATTTGAACATGTAGACTTTAAATATGATGTGAAGAAAATATTAGATGATGTGTCGTTCCAAATCCCACAAGGTCAAGTGAGTGCTTTTGTAGGTCCTTCTGGGTCTGGTAAAAGTACGATATTTAATCTGATAGAACGTATGTATGAAATTGAGTCAGGTGATATTAAATATGGCCTTGAAAGTGTCTATAATATCCCGTTATCTAAGTGGCGACGCAAAATTGGATATGTTATGCAATCAAATTCGATGATGAGTGGTACAATTAGAGACAATATTTTATACGGAATTAATCGTCATGTTTCAGATGAAGAACTTATTAATTATGCTAAATTAGCGAACTGTCATGATTTTATCATGCAATTTGATGAAGGATATGACACGCTTGTAGGTGAACGAGGATTGAAACTGTCTGGCGGACAACGTCAACGTATTGATATTGCTAGAAGTTTTGTTAAAAATCCTGATATTTTGTTACTTGATGAAGCAACAGCTAATCTCGATAGTGAAAGTGAATTGAAAATTCAAGAAGCTTTAGAAACATTGATGGAAGGTAGAACAACGATTGTCATTGCGCATCGTTTGTCTACGATTAAAAAAGCCGGTCAAATTATATTCTTAGACAAAGGACAGGTAACAGGTAAAGGTACGCATTCAGAACTGATGGCATCACATGCGAAGTATAAAAACTTTGTAGTGTCTCAAAAATTAACAGATTAATTTTATATATAAGTAAGCTTGGAGCAAATACACATATACCATCGAGGAAATTAAAGTGTGGCACATTGATGGATATAGATGTTAATAAATTGCTTCAAGCTTTTGTCTTTTTTAAATCATTTGAGAAGTTACGACATAATAATTCTTAAATTAATGAAATCGATATTTTAAGAAAAAAATGCTCATGGTATAATACAAGTTATAAGCAAACATACATATATTAAATACTGTAGCCACGAGTCATAATTCTTCATATTTTACATAGCAATTTAACTGATTTTAGAGTCCACGGTACAGAAGTTTGATATTTCAATGTTTCTAAATTTTTAAAAAATTAAATCATAGGTGGGTGCCAAATGTTTTTATTAATCAACATTATTGGTCTAATTGTATTTCTTGGTATTGCGGTATTATTTTCAAGAGATCGCAAAAATATCCAATGGCAATCAATTGGGATCTTAGTTGTTTTAAACCTGTTTTTAGCATGGTTCTTTATTTATTTTGATTGGGGTCAAAAAGCAGTAAGAGGAGCAGCCAATGGTATCGCTTGGGTAGTTCAGTCAGCGCATGCTGGTACAGGTTTTGCATTTGCAAGTTTGACAAATGTTAAAATGATGGATATGGCTGTTGCAGCCTTATTCCCAATATTATTAATAGTGCCATTATTTGATATCTTAATGTACTTTAATATTTTACCGAAAATTATTGGAGGTATTGGTTGGTTACTAGCTAAAGTAACAAGACAACCTAAATTCGAGTCATTCTTTGGGATAGAAATGATGTTCTTAGGAAATACTGAAGCATTAGCCGTATCAAGTGAGCAACTAAAACGTATGAATGAAATGCGTGTATTAACAATCGCAATGATGTCAATGAGCTCTGTATCCGGAGCTATTGTAGGTGCGTATGTACAAATGGTACCAGGAGAACTGGTACTAACGGCAATTCCACTAAATATCGTTAACGCGATTATTGTGTCATGCTTGTTGAATCCAGTAAGTGTTGAAGAGAAAGAAGATATTATTTACAGTCTTAAAAACAATGAAGTTGAACGTCAACCATTCTTCTCATTCCTTGGAGATTCTGTATTAGCAGCAGGTAAATTAGTATTAATCATCATCGCATTTGTTATTAGTTTTGTAGCGTTAGCTGATCTATTTGATCGTTTTATCAATTTGATTACAGGATTGATAGCAGGATGGATAGGCATAAAAGGTAGTTTCGGTTTAAACCAAATTTTAGGTGTGTTTATGTATCCATTTGCGCTATTACTCGGTTTACCTTATGATGAAGCGTGGTTGGTAGCACAACAAATGGCTAAGAAAATTGTTACAAATGAATTTGTTGTTATGGGTGAAATTTCTAAAGATATTGCATCTTATACACCACACCATCGTGCGGTTATTACAACATTCTTAATTTCATTTGCAAACTTCTCAACGATTGGTATGATTATCGGTACATTGAAAGGCATTGTTGATAAAAAGACATCAGACTTTGTATCTAAATATGTACCTATGATGCTATTATCAGGTATCCTAGTTTCATTATTAACAGCAGCATTCGTTGGTTTATTTGCATGGTAATATGTTGAAGAGTGACTATGATAATACATTTTAACTAATAAATATGTCCAGGCAAGTCGTCTATTGATATAGGTGAGATGCTTGGACTTTTTTATTATTGGTATAAAGATATTTAAATATTTTTAAAGTTACCGAAATTGAAGCATTATAAAAACCAAGTGCACATGGTAATACACTTGGCTTTTATGGGAAATGAATATTATTGTACATATGACAGTAAGGACTAGGTACAGTCATAGTACTTCGAGCAAAATTTGTTTTGTTATTATAAACAACACAAAGGAGATAACTTCTCTATTGAATAAGTTAAAAACATTATAGCAGACAATGAAATGAAAGTAAATTAAAAATTCAGAATATTTTTAATTATTATATTGTGAGTGATATTTATTAGGGAAAGCTATTCTTCATATAAATTAGTTAAATAGTAAATCTTTGTTAGAACTCTTTCCATAGAGTTGTGACAGCATTTTTGTTGTGCTACTATTTTTATAGTCTAATAAATATATAAAGGGGATGGTTTCGTGAATAAAACGGTTAAAGATTTAATACTAGTTGTCTTAGGTTCATTTATCTTTGCTGCAGGTGTAAATGCATTTATTATTTCTGGTAACTTAGGTGAAGGCGGGGTTACAGGTTTAGCAATTATTTTATATTATGCGTTTCATATTTCACCAGCCATCACTAACTTCTTGGTCAACGCAGTATTGATTGCCATAGGTTATAAATTTTTGAGTAAGAGAAGTATGTACTTAACTATTCTTGTAACAATTCTTATTTCAATATTTTTGAGTTTAACAGAATCATGGCAAGTAGAAACTGGAAACAGCATTGTGAATGCCATTTTTGGTGGTGTAAGCGTTGGACTAGGAATCGGAGTAATTATCCTTGCAGGCGGTACAACAGCAGGTACAACAATTTTGGCGAGAATTGCAACGAAATACCTCGATGTAAGCACGCCATATGCTTTGCTTTTCTTCGATATGATCGTTGTTGCAATTTCACTTACAGTTATTCCACTTGATAAAGTATTAGTAACAGTAATATCACTTTATATAGGAACAAAAGTGATGGAATATGTCATAGAAGGTTTAAACACTAAAAAAGCTATGACGATTATTTCAACTAATCCCGACAAACTTGCCAAAGCAATAGACGAGCAAATTGGAAGAGGTTTAACTATTTTAAACGGACATGGCTATTATACGCGTGAAGAAAAAGATGTCTTATACGTTGTTATTTCTAAAACACAAGTTTCAAAAGCAAAGCGATTAATTAAACAAATCGATAAAGATGCATTCCTCGTAATTCATGATGTAAGAGATGTCTATGGTAATGGCTTTCTTGCAGATGAATAAATAAATGGTATGAGCACACATACTTAAATAGAAGTCCACGGACAAGTTTTTGAACTATGAAGACTTATCTGTGGGCGTTTTTTATTTTATAAAAGTAATATACAAGACATGACAAATCGAGCTATCCAATTTAAAAAGTAATGTTAGTCAATAAGATTGAAAAATGTTATAATGATGTTCATGATAATCATTATCAATTGGGATGCCTTTGAAAATTGATAATTTAAAAATAGAAATTATTTTTTATAAACAGAAAGAATTTTATTGAAAGTAGGGAAATTATGAATCGTTTGCATGGACAACAAGTTAAAATTGGTTACGGGGATAACACGATTATAAATAAATTAGATGTTGAAATACCAGATGGCAAAGTGACGTCAATCATTGGTCCTAACGGCTGCGGGAAATCTACTTTGCTAAAGGCATTGTCACGTTTATTGGCAGTTAAAGAAGGCGAAGTATTTTTAGATGGTGAAAATATTCATACACAATCTACGAAAGAGATTGCAAAAAAAATAGCCATTTTACCTCAATCACCTGAAGTAGCAGATGGCTTAACTGTTGGGGAATTAGTTTCATATGGTCGTTTTCCACATCAAAAAGGATTTGGTAGATTAACTGCTGAGGATAAGAAAGAAATTGATTGGGCAATGGAAGTTACAGGAACTGATACATTCCGACACCGTTCAATCAATGATTTAAGTGGTGGTCAAAGACAACGTGTTTGGATTGCAATGGCATTAGCACAAAGAACTGATATTATCTTTTTAGACGAACCAACAACATATTTAGATATCTGTCATCAATTAGAAATACTAGAATTAGTTCAGAAGCTAAATCAGGAACAAGGTTGTACAATTGTCATGGTTCTTCATGATATCAACCAAGCGATTCGTTTCTCAGATCATCTTATTGCGATGAAAGAAGGAGATATCATCGCTACAGGTTCAACAGAAGACGTATTAACACAGGAAATATTAGAAAAAGTTTTTAATATTGATGTTGTTTTAAGTAAAGATCCTAAAACTGGAAAACCTTTACTGGTAACTTATGACTTATGTCGCAGAGCTTATTCTTAATTAAGTAAGTTAATATGATAAAAAGGACAATTAACATGACAAATAGAGAGAACCCAACGCCATTGAAGTTTTTATCCTATATTATAGGTTTAAGTATGATACTACTAATCACACTATTTATTTCTACATTAATAGGTGACGCCAAAATTCAAGCCTCTACAATTATAGAGGCTATTTTTAATTATAATCCTAGCAATCAACAGCAAAACATCATCAATGAGATTAGGATTCCCAGAAATATAGCAGCAGTAATTGTGGGTATGGCGCTTGCAGTTTCTGGTGCGATTATACAAGGTGTTACCCGTAATAGTCTTGCTGATCCGGCTCTCATAGGTTTAAATTCAGGTGCTTCATTTGCTTTAGCATTAACATATGCAGTTTTACCAAACACTTCATTTTTAATATTGATGTTTGCTGGATTTTTAGGTGCTATTCTAGGAGGTGCTATTGTATTAATGATAGGCCGATCTAGACGTGATGGATTTAATCCGATGCGTATTATTTTAGCGGGTGCAGCAGTAAGTGCTATGTTAACAGCGCTAAGTCAAGGTATTGCATTAGCTTTTAGACTAAATCAAACAGTAACATTTTGGACTGCTGGAGGCGTTTCAGGCACAACATGGTCACACCTTAAGTGGGCAATTCCATTAATTGGTATTGCGTTATTCATTATATTAACAATTAGTAAACAACTTACCATTTTAAATCTTGGTGAATCATTAGCTAAAGGTTTAGGTCAAAATGTAACAATGATCAGAGGCATATGTTTAATTATTGCTATGATTCTAGCAGGTATTGCAGTTGCTATCGCTGGACAAGTTGCATTTGTAGGTTTGATGGTACCTCATATAGCAAGATTTTTAATTGGAACTGATTATGCTAAAATTCTACCATTAACAGCCTTGTTAGGTGGGATACTCGTGCTTGTTGCCGATGTGATAGCACGATATTTAGGAGAAGCGCCTGTTGGTGCAATCATTTCATTTATCGGTGTTCCTTACTTTTTATATTTAGTTAAAAAAGGAGGACGCTCAATATGATTAGTTCAAATAATAAACGCAGACAATGGATTGCACTGGCTGTTTTTAGCATTCTACTATTTCTAGGTTGTACTTGGAGTATTACCTCAGGTGAATACAACATACCTGTTGAAAGATTTTTCAAAACTTTAATTGGACAAGGTGATGCCATTGATGAGTTAATCTTATTAGATTTCAGATTACCTCGGATGATGATTACTATTTTGGCAGGCGCAGCGCTTAGTATTAGTGGTGCAATAGTGCAAAGTGTCACGAAAAATCCAATAGCTGAACCCGGTATATTAGGTATTAACGCAGGTGGCGGATTTGCAATCGCATTATTTATTGCAATTGGTAAAATTAATGCTGACAACTTTGTTTATGTACTGCCGTTAATAAGTATACTAGGTGGTATCACCACTGCATTGATTATTTTTATTTTCAGTTTTAATAAAAATGAAGGTGTTACACCTGCGAGTATGGTATTAATAGGTGTAGGTTTACAAACAGCATTATATGGTGGCTCAATTACAATTATGTCAAAATTTGATGATAAGCAATCTGATTTCATCGCTGCTTGGTTTGCAGGTAATATTTGGGGTGACGAATGGCCATTTGTCATTGCATTTTTACCGTGGGTGTTGATTATTATTCCTTACTTACTATTTAAATCGAATACACTAAATATTATTCATACGGGTGATAATATTGCACGAGGTCTAGGTGTAAGGTTAAGCAGAGAACGTCTAATATTATTCTTTATCGCAGTGATGTTATCATCTGCTGCTGTAGCAGTAGCAGGTTCAATTTCGTTTATCGGATTAATGGGTCCGCATATTGCCAAACGTATCGTTGGACCACGTCACCAGTTGTTTTTACCAATTGCCATTTTAGTAGGGGCATGTTTACTTGTTATAGCTGATACAATTGGCAAAATTGTATTACAACCAGGTGGGGTTCCAGCAGGTATTGTCGTAGCAATTATTGGTGCACCGTATTTCTTATATTTAATGTACAAAACGAAAAATGTATAGTGTCAAAGGACACAACTTATTGCTATGAAAGGCACTTTATTATAAGGCTTTTCATAGCATTTTTTATTTAATGAGCCACTCAAGACTATTTATTTTTTCAATAATGAACCATTAAGTTATCAAGAGGATCTTATCAAAAATATATTTGATAACGGTATCAGGTTAATTCTTTATGATAGCGCATTCATTTATTCTGTTTTATACTATGACTGATAATACCAAGGAGGTACAACATGATGAAAAAGTTAATCAATAAAAAAGAAACATTTTTAACTGATATGCTTGAAGGATTGTTAATTGCGCACCCAGAGTTAGATCTGATTGCTAATACAGTTATTGTAAAAAAAGCTAAGAAAGAACATGGTGTAGCAATAGTCTCTGGAGGTGGAAGCGGACATGAACCTGCGCATGCCGGTTTTGTTGCAGAAGGTATGCTAGATGCAGCGGTTTGTGGCGAAGTATTTACATCACCTACACCTGATAAAATATTAGAAGCTATTAAAGCAGTAGATACTGGTGATGGTGTATTACTAGTTGTAAAAAACTATGCAGGTGACGTGATGAATTTCGAAATGGCACAAGAGCTTGCAGAAATGGAAGGTATAAATGTTCAAACTGTTATTGTTCGTGACGACATTGCTGTGACAAACGAAGCACAACGTCGTGGTGTTGCAGGAACAGTGTTTGTTCATAAGCTTGCTGGTTATCTTGCTGAAAAAGGTTATTCATTAACAGAGATAAAATCGCGTGTAGAAGCGTTGTTACCTGAAATTAAAAGTATTGGTATGGCAATTGAGCCACCGCTTGTTCCAACTACTGGAAAATATGGCTTTGATATTGAAGACGACAAAATGGAAATCGGTATTGGTATACATGGTGAAAAAGGTATTCATAGGGAAGAAGTAAAAGATATTGATCATATTGTTGGAACATTGTTAGACGAATTGTATAAAGAAGTTACTGCCAATGATGTCATATTAATGGTAAATGGTATGGGTGGTACGCCGTTATCTGAATTAAATATCATAACTAAATATATTCAACAAAATTTAGCTGCAAGAACAGTTAATGTTGCTAAATGGTTTGTTGGTAATTATATGACATCTTTAGACATGCAAGGTTTTTCTATAACTATCGTGCCTAATAAACCAGAATATTTGGAAGCATTTTTAGCACCAACAACAAGTCAATACTTTAAATAAGAAGTGAATATGAATAAATATACATTTATGAGGTGGCACAAATGAAAGTGAATGATATGAAAGCACGTTTATTAAATTTAGAAGAAACGTTTAAAAAAAATGAATCTGAATTAACTGAATTAGATCGAGCAATTGGTGATGGTGACCACGGGGTTAACATGGTTCGTGGGTTTAGTAGTCTTAAAGACAAACTTGATGATAGCTCAATGCAATCATTGTTCAAATCGACTGGTATGGCATTGATGTCAAATGTTGGGGGTGCATCAGGACCACTGTATGGCTTTAGCTTTGTTAAAATGTCTGCAGTCACCAAAGATGATATGGATAATCAAGATTTCATTACACTAATTCAGGCATTTGCCGAAGCGGTTGAATCACGTGGTAAAGTTACTTTAAATGAAAAGACAATGTATGATGTAGTAGCGCGAGCAGCAGAGAAGCTTGAAAATGGTGAAACTTTAACATTCAATGATTTACAGCAATTAGCAGATAATACAAAAGATATGGTAGCAACGAAAGGTAGAGCTGCATATTTTGGAGAAGAATCAAAAGGTTATATTGATCCAGGTGCTCAAAGTATGGTTTATATTTTAAACGCTTTGATTGGAGATGAAGATAATGCCTAAAATTATACTTGTTAGCCACAGTAAAGAAATTGCAAGTGGTACAAAATCTTTGTTAAAGCAAATGGCAGGTGACGTTGATATTATACCAATCGGGGGATTACCAGATGGTTCAATTGGAACTTCATTTGATATCATCCAAGAAGTTTTGACTAAATTAGAGGATGATGCATTGTGTTTTTACGATATTGGATCTTCAGAAATGAATGTAGATATGGCAATTGAAATGTATGATGGTAATCATCGTGTGTTAAAAGTTGATGCACCAATTGTTGAAGGCAGTTTTATCGCAGCAGTAAAGCTATCAATCGGCGGTTCAATTGATGATGCATTAGCAGAAATCAAACAATCATTTTAGTTAAAATTTACTAATAATGAAAAATGTAAACCTTTTTCAAATGAAACTTTATAAAAAATATGATAGTATATATGTAAATGTTTAATAAAATCTGGAGAAATAGGAGGACATTGCCATGCAACACCTTATAAAAAAACATGTATTGAATGGCGAGTTTGATTTAGTACGACAATTGATGTCCGAAACAGATTTTATGGAATTTGAAGAAGCATATATTTCAAGTGCGCATGAAGTAGAAAGTATGATGTTTTATACATGTATTTTAGATATGATTAAGTACGAAGAATCATCTGAAATGCATGACTTAGCATTTTTATTGCTTGTGTATCCACTAAGTGAATATGAAGGTGCTTTGGATTCTGCTTATTATCATGCAGACGCTTCCATAAAACTTACTGACGGCAAAGAAGTTAAAAGTTTGTTACAAATGTTATTATTGCATGCGATACCAACACCTGTTATTTCAGATAAGAAGGCTTTTGATATCGCCAAGCAAATTTTAAAATTAGATCCTAATAATAATGTTGCTCGTAACGTCTTAAAAGACACTGCCAAACGTATGGACAACGTTGTTGTTGATATAAATGAATTACACCAACGTAATGCACGTTAATTACATTTCAATTATATTAGCTTAATAATAGTTTTAACATTTGGTTGGGTTGGGACATATGTTCCAGCCTTTTTTAATACTTAAAAACTAACGAAGTATACTTGTGTGCACAAATGGTTTTTATACAACATTTTATAAATTTATACATTTTAATAAAGAACATACGATAGATGGTTTAAACCTTGTTAACTGAGAAATTTTGATATGTATTCTTCGAAATTTAACTAAATATACGAAATTCAAGAAGCACAATAATTAATCATTTTTCCTATACAAAAGTTCGTATGACTGCATTATAAAAGCATAAATTTATAATTTTTTTAAATGTCATTGAACGTGATAATGTGAATGGATTGAGCAATTTTGAAAAAGTGAAAAATAACCTATGCGACTTGCAATTAATTTTCAGTACGTTATAATGCACACTGTGCAAAATTAAGGAGGTCTATTATTCACATGATGATGAATAAAGAAGCAACAAAAATTGGATTTGCCTACGTCGGCATTGTAGTGGGCGCAGGATTTTCAACTGGACAAGAAGTTATGCAATTTTTCACTAAATATGGCTTGTGGGCTTATTTAGGTGTTATTATATCTGGTTTTATTTTAGCTTTTATTGGGCGCCAAGTAGCAAAAATTGGTACTGCCTTTGAAGCGACAAATCATGAATCAACATTACAATACGTATTCGGTGAAAAGTTTAGTAAAGTCTTTGATTATATTTTAATCTTCTTCTTATTTGGTATAGCTGTAACCATGATAGCTGGTGCAGGCGCAACATTTGAAGAAAGTTATAACATACCTACATGGCTAGGTGCTTTAATTATGACATTAGCGATTTATATTACGTTGCTATTAGACTTTAATAAAATAGTACGTGCACTAGGTATCGTTACACCATTTTTAATTGTTTTAGTTGTATTAATCGCTGGCGTTTATTTATTTAAAGGTCATGTTTCATTAGCAGAAGTTAACCAAGTAGTGCCTGAAGCAAGTATTTGGAAGGGAATCTGGTTTGGTACAATATATGGTGGATTAGCTTTTTCTGTAGGTTTTAGTACCATCGTAGCAATCGGTGGGGATACTGAAAAGCGTACAGTGTCAGGTGCAGGCGCGATGTATGGTGGTATTATCTATACTGTATTACTAGCATTGATCAACTTTGCATTGCAAAGTGAATATCCAACTATTAAAAATGCCTCAATTCCTACATTGACGTTAGCAAATAATATCCATCCTTTAATAGCAACAGTGTTATCTGTTATTATGCTGGCGGTTATGTATAATACTATTCTAGGACTAATGTATTCATTTGCAGCACGTTTTACAGAACCATACAGTAAAAATTATCATATCTTTATTATTATAATGATGGTAGCAGGTTATTTATTAAGTTTCGTAGGATTTGCTGAATTAATTAATAAGTTATATACAATTATGGGATATGTAGGCTTATTTATTGTAGTAGCTGTAATTATTAAATATTTCAAACGTAAAAATGCGGATAAAAAACATATTGCTTAATATCATATGAGGGATATCCGAAACTTTACAATTGAATCACTTTGTTTTAACCTTAAAAGCAATTCGTCTCTACTCTTATCGGGCGAATTGCTTTTTATATTTATTCAGTCTATTAATATGAGCGTCTAACAAATAGAGAGGTACGATGTAATGAATAAAGATAATAAATGGACGATGATAACTGCGCTTTTTATAACTGTAATCAGTGTATTGTTAGCATTTCATCTGAAACAACATTATGACCAAATTACAAATGAGAACCATGCTAATAAAGACAAAATTAATATTAAAAATAAAAATGTGCGCATTTATCAAAACCTTACATACAATAGAGTTTTCCCTAACAGTAAATTAGATATTATTACACCTGTTGATATGTCTTCTAATGCCAAACTGCCAGTTATTTTTTGGATGCACGGTGGTGGTTATATTGCGGGTGATAAGCAGTATAAAAACCCATTATTAGCGAAAATTGCTGAACAAGGGTACATTGTTGTGAATGTAAATTATGCATTGGCGCCACAATATAAATATCCCACACCATTAATTCAAATGAATCAAGCAACTCAATTCATTAAAGAAAATAAAATGAATTTACCTATTGATTTTAATCAAGTAATTATTGGCGGTGATTCTGCAGGTGCTCAATTAGCTAGCCAATTTACGGCAATACAGACGAATGATCGCTTAAGAGAAGCCATGAAATTTGATCAGTCATTCAAACCATCGCAAATTAAAGGTGCTATACTATTTGGTGGTTTTTATAATATGCAAACAGTTAGAGAAACTGAGTTTCCAAGAATACAGTTATTTATGAAAAGTTATACTGGCGAAGAAGATTGGGAAAAGAGTTTTAAAAACATTTCACAAATGTCGACAGTAAAACAATCGACAAAAAATTATCCACCAACATTTTTATCTGTTGGAGATAGCGATCCATTCGAAAGTCAAAATATAGAATTCAGTAAGAAATTACAAGAATTGAATGTACCAGTAGATACTTTGTTTTATGATGGTACGCATCATTTACATCATCAGTATCAATTTCACCTTAATAAACCAGAATCGATAGATAATATCAAAAAAGTGTTACTTTTCTTAAGTCGTAATACATCTTCTAGTGGTATTCAAACTGAAGAGAAACCACAAATAGAAAATCCGAGTAATGAATTACCGTTAAATCCTTTAAACTAATGATAAACAGTAGTAATTTATTACTTAAGCAACATTTAAGATCTTCAAATTGAAAACGAAGAATTTAAAACATGTGGGGCTAATGTGTAAGAGTCTGAGATATAATAAATTGTTAGCGGTTCTTTATCATTTCTATCTCACCCTATTATGATGTGACATTTATTTTACAAACTAATTTGTTTTGAACCTGAAAATAACTTTTTACAACTAAATTGTCGAAAAACAGTGTGTACATGATATAATAAATTTATAAATTGAAAAGAATTCAAAAGAAAAATTAAAATATAGATTGAGCACGAAGTGATTTGAAATAAGGTTGTGAAAGGGAATGACAAGGTCAGCATTAAAACCATTTAAAAATAAACGCGTTATGGTTACTGGACGTATACAACGTGTTTTGTTTAAAAATTATTTAGATAGACATAGCACATTTAAGCCGAATGTAAGGATATTATTAAAAGATGTATTTGTTTCAGGTGTATCAATAGATCATTTATGGTTATATGAGACAAATAAATACTATGCATTGGCAATGGAACTTATTCATCAACGAGTAAAATTTAGTGCGAATGTTGTACCGTATTACAAAATAAATAGAAATAATAATTTATTCGTACAAGATTATGGAATTAAGCGTAAAGGTAGGTTAATTACTGAAGAAGCTTACAATCAAAACAATCAGTATCAGGATAAGATATATGAAAAATTACCGGATATAGATTTTAGACTCGAAGATTTTTATAGTAAGGAAAACTAAACAACATATATAAAGCACCACTAATCGTAGTTGATAGTTGATCAATTACACATTAGTGGTGCTTTATTTTGAATTTAAATTTGATAAATGAATAAGAGTATACGCATTCATTTAAGATTAGATGACATTGATAAGTATGAGTAATGTATTAGGTAACCATTAAATTCGTTGTTATGCGATTCTGATACAAGATTATGATAAAATAGCTTTAATTAAGAATTTTAGCCATCATATAGTCATCGTAATATTTACCATCGATAAATAACTTATCTTTTAAAACGCCTTCGATTTGAAAATCGGCACTTTTAAAAAGCTCGAGGGCAGGTTGGTTATTGAGTGGTACATTTGCTTCAATTCGGTGTATTTGATTGTTTAAACACCAAGCCATAATGGCATCAAGAAGTGCTTGGCCAATTCCACGATGTTGATATAATTTCTTTACACCTAAATCAATTTTAGCAACATGTTTAATGCGTTGAAATGGTGTCGTATTAACAAAGGCAAAGCCAACGAGTTGTTCATCACTTTCAGCAACAAAGATGACTTTATGTGGAGAAGTGATATATTCTTCTAATTGTTTACTAGCCGATGTGACGCTAGGATCATATTCTCCTGGTGTGTAGAACATATACGGAGATTCGTCGTATATTTTCGCTAACATTGAAATGAAATTTTCTACATCTTTGATACTAACTCTACGTATAATATGGGCCATAAAAAGCCTCCAGTATTTTGAAATTTTAAAACATTTGCTACTATTATAATATATATGTAACTAAAAGGTGGAGTAATATGTTTTTTGGTTACAGTTTAAAGGAGTATTTTAGATGAAACCTAAAGTTTTATTAGCAGGTGGAACAGGATATATTGGTAAGTATTTAAGTGAAGTGATTGAAAATGATGCTGAACTTTTTACTATATCAAAATATCCAGACAATAAAAAAACAGATGATGTTGAAATGACTTGGATTCAGTGTGATATATTTCATTACGAACAGGTTGTTGCAGCAATGAATCAAATAGATATTGCTGTATTCTTTATCGACCCAACAAAGAATTCTGCCAAAATAACACAATCATCAGCAAGAGATTTAACATTAATCGCAGCAGATAATTTTGGTCGAGCAGCGGCTATCAATCAAGTAAAAAAAGTAATCTACATACCTGGGAGTCGTTATGATAATGAAACAATTGAACGCCTAGGTGCATATGGCACACCTGTAGAAACAACAAATTTAGTTTTTAAACGTTCTTTAGTTAATGTAGAATTACAAGTTTCAAAGTATGATGATGTTAGATCAACGATGAAGGTAGTTTTACCAAAGGGATGGACATTAAAGAACGTTGTAAACCATTTTATTGCATGGATGGGTTACACTAAAGGAACTTTTGTGAAAACAGAAAAATCACATGATCAATTTAAGATATATATTAAGAATAAGGTGCGACCGCTCGCAGTATTTAAAATAGAAGAAACAGCTGACGGAATAATAACTTTAATTTTATTGAGTGGAAGTTTAGTGAAAAAATACACAGTTAATCAAGGGAAGTTAGAATTTAGATTAATCAAAGAGTCGGCAGTCGTTTATATACATCTATACGATTATATCCCTCGATTATTTTGGCCGATTTATTACTTTATACAAGCACCAATGCAAAAAATGATGATTCATGGCTTTGAAGTTGACTGCCGGATTAAAGATTTTCAAAGTCGATTAAAATCAGGAGAAAATATGAAATATACTAAATGATATTGGGTGATATGGATGCAAATACTACTAGTAGAAGATGACAATACTTTGTTTCAAGAATTGAAAAAAGAATTAGAACAATGGGATTTTAATGTTGCTGGTATTGAAGATTTCGGCAAAGTAATGGATACATTTGAAAGTTTTAATCCTGAAATTGTTATATTGGATGTTCAATTACCTAAATATGATGGGTTTTATTGGTGCAGAAAAATGAGAGAAGTTTCCAACGTACCAATATTATTTTTATCATCTCGTGATAATCCAATGGATCAAGTGATGAGTATGGAACTTGGCGCAGATGATTATATGCAAAAACCGTTCTATACCAATGTATTAATTGCTAAATTACAAGCGATTTATCGTCGTGTCTATGAGTTTACAGCTGAAGAAAAACGTACATTGACTTGGCAAGATGCTGTCGTTGATCTATCAAAAGATAGTATACAAAAAGGTGATCAGACGATTTTCCTGTCCAAAACAGAAATGATTATATTAGAAATTCTTATTACCAAAAAAAATCAAATCGTTTCGAGAGATACAATTATCACTGCATTATGGGATGATGAAGCATTTGTTAGTGATAATACGTTAACAGTAAATGTGAATCGTTTACGAAAAAAATTATCTGAAATTAGTATGGATAGTGCAATCGAAACAAAAGTAGGAAAAGGATATATGGCTCATGAATAATTTGAAATGGGTAGCTTATTTTTTGAAATCTCGCATGAACTGGATATTTTGGATATTGTTTTTAAACTTGCTTATGTTAGGCATTAGTCTAATCGATTATGATTTTCCAATAGACAGTTTATTTTATATTGTTTCTTTGAATTTAAGTTTAACAATGATTTTTCTTATATTGACATATTTTAAAGAAGTAAAATTATATAAGCATTTTGACAAAGATAAAGAAATAGAAGAAATTAAACATAAAGATTTAGCGGAAACGCCATTTCAACGTCATACAGTTGATTATTTATATCGTCAAATCTCAGCGCACAAAGAAAAGGTTGTTGAGCAACAGTTACAATTGAACATGCATGAACAAACCATTACAGAATTTGTGCACGACATAAAAACACCTGTGACAGCCATGAAATTATTAATTGATCAAGAAAAAAATCAAGAAAGAAAACAGGCATTACTATATGAATGGTCTCGTATAAACTCGATGCTGGATACACAGCTGTATATTACTAGATTAGAATCTCAACGCAAAGATATGTATTTTGATTACGTGTCACTTAAACGCATGGTCATTGACGAAATACAATTAACAAGACATATTAGTCAGGTTAAAGGTATTGGTTTTGATGTTGACTTTAAAGTGGATGATTATGTTTATACAGATATAAAATGGTGCCGTATGATTATTAGACAGATTTTGTCAAACGCATTGAAATATAGTGAGAATTTTAATATTGAAATTGGGACAGAATTAAATGATCAACATGTTTCGTTATATATTAAAGACTATGGCAGAGGTATTAGTAAAAAAGATATGCCGCGAATATTTGAACGAGGATTTACGTCAACGGCTAACAGAAATGAAACGACGTCTTCAGGTATGGGTCTATATTTAGTAAATAGTGTAAAGGATCAATTAGGTATTCACCTGCAAGTCACGTCGACTGTTGGTAAGGGGACAACTGTCAGATTGATTTTCCCATTACAAAATGAAATTGTTGAACGCATGTCGGAAGTGACAAATTTGTCATTTTAAACATGCGTTTTGTTACTTAGAATTGATACATCAATGCAGCTTCAACGTTATAATAAGATAGATGTTAGTCATATGTTAAATTGAAGATACAAGTGCCAAAGCCTAAAGGAAATGAAGTTAAGATAAATTATAGGAGTGTTAAAGTGGCAATTTTAGAAGTAAAACAATTAACAAAAATATATGGAACTAAAAAAATGGCACAAGAAGTGTTGCGAGATATCAATATGTCTATTGAAGAAGGCGAGTTTATTGCTATTATGGGTCCCTCTGGATCTGGGAAAACGACATTATTAAATGTTTTAAGTTCAATTGATTATATTTCACAAGGTTCTATTACATTAAAAGGAAAAAAATTAGAAAAGCTTTCAAACAAGGAATTATCTGATATACGCAAGCATGATATTGGGTTTATTTTTCAAGAGTATAATTTACTGCATACATTGACTGTTAAAGAAAACATAATGTTACCACTAACGGTTCAGAAGTTAGATAAAGAACATATGTTAAATCGTTATGAAAAAGTAGCAGAAGCATTAAATATATTGGATATTAGTGATAAATACCCTTCTGAATTGTCTGGTGGACAAAGACAACGAACATCTGCTGCAAGAGCGTTTATTACATTACCTTCTATTTATATTTGCTGACGAACCAACAGGTGCACTGGATTCTAAAAGTACTCAAGATTTATTAAAACGATTAACAAGAATGAATGAAGCATTTAAGTCTACAATTATTATGGTAACGCATGATCCTGTTGCAGCAAGTTATGCCAATCGAGTAGTGATGCTAAAAGATGGTCAAATTTTCACTGAATTATACCAAGGGGATGACGATAAACATACCTTTTTCAAAGAAATAATACGTGTACAAAGTGTTTTAGGTGGCGTTAATTATGACCTTTAACGAGATAATATTTAAAAATTTTCGTCAAAATTTATCACATTATGCCATCTATCTTTTTTCATTAATTACGAGTGTAGTATTGTATTTTAGCTTTGTAGCATTAAAATACGCGCATAAACTAAACATGACAGAGTCATATCCAATTATTAAGGAAGGCTCACAAGTCGGAAGCTACTTTCTATTTTTCATCATAATTGCATTTTTGTTATATGCCAATGTGTTATTTATTAAACGACGAAGTTATGAGCTTGCATTATATCAAACATTAGGTTTATCTAAATTCAACATTATTTATATACTAATGCTCGAACAATTACTAATATTTATAATTACGGCAATATTAGGTATTATTATTGGTATTTTTGGTTCAAAACTGTTATTAATGATTGTCTTTACATTATTAGGAATTAAAGAAAAGGTTCCAATTATTTTTAGTTTGAGGGCGGTATTTGAAACATTAATGTTAATCGGTGTCGCTTATTTTTTAACCTCTGCTCAAAATTTTATATTAGTGTTCAAACAATCTATTTCACAGATGTCAAAGAATAACCAGGTTAAAGAAACAAATCATAATAAAATTACATTTGAAGAGGTTGTTTTAGGCATCTTAGGTATAGTATTGATTACCACAGGATACTATCTATCTTTGAACATTGTTCAATATTATGATTCTATCGGTATACTTATGTTTATTTTATTGTCAACTGTGATTGGGGCATACTTATTTTTTAAAAGCTCTGTTTCTCTAGTTTTTAAAATGGTGAAGAAGTTTAGAAAAGGTGTTATAAGTGTAAATGATGTCATGTTCTCATCATCTATTATGTATCGTATTAAGAAAAATGCTTTTTCACTTACGGTCATGGCAATCATTTCAGCGATTACTGTTTCAGTTCTTTGCTTTGCTGCTATAAGTAGAGCGTCCTTATCAAGTGAAATAAAATATACTGCACCACACGACGTTACAATTAAAGACCAACAAAAAGCTAATCAGTTAGCAAGTGAATTAAACAATCAAAAAATTCCTCATTTTTATAATTATAAAGAAGTAATTCATACGAAATTGTATAAAGATAATTTATTTGATGTAAAAGCGAAAGAACCATACAATGTAACAATTACTAGTGATAAATACATCCCTAATACTGATTTGAAACGTGGGCAAGCTGATTTATTTGTAGCGGAAGGTTCTATCAAAGATTTAGTGAAACATAAGAAGCATGGTAAAGCAATTATAGGAACGAAAAAACATCATGTTAATATTAAGTTACGTAAAGATATTAATAAAATCTATTTTATGACAGATGTTGATTTAGGTGGACCAACGTTTGTCTTAAATGATAAAGACTATCAAGAAATAAGAAAGTATACAAAGGCAAAGCATATCGTCTCTCAATTTGGATTCGATTTGAAACATAAAAAAGATGCTTTAGCATTAGAAAAAGCGAAAAATAAAGTTGATAAATCTATTGAAACAAGAAGTGAAGCGATAAGCTCAATATCAAGTTTAACCGGAATATTATTATTTGTAACATCATTTTTAGGTATTACATTCTTGATTGCTGTATGTTGCATTATATACATAAAGCAAATAGATGAAACCGAAGATGAGTTAGAGAATTATAGTATTTTGAGAAAGCTTGGATTTACACAAAAAGATATGGCAAGGGGACTAAAGTTTAAAATTATGTTTAATTTTGGGTTACCTTTAGTTATTGCACTATCACATGCATATTTTACATCATTAGCATATATGAAATTAATGGGTACAACGAATCAAATACCGGTTTTCATAGTAATGGGATTATACATTTGTATGTATGCTGTTTTTGCAGTGACGGCTTATAATCATTCCAAGCGAACAATTAGACATTCCATATAAAATATACAGATGGCTTTCAGTAGAGTAGTGGATTCGGATTCACGAACTATACTGGAAGCTTTTTATTATAAATGAAGAGAAGTTATATTTTTAGCATGTATAGTTGAATACTGGGTTAAAATACCATATTAATAATGAAGTAAAGGTATGAGTGATTATGAAAGTGTTTTGAATGAAATATATTTAATTGGTGATGCTTTTAATTGAAAAGATTAACAGGATTCAACTTTGTAAATTGTATTAAATGTGAGAAAATAAAAGTATATTCATTGAGAGATATATGAGTCAATGATCGTTTTAAACAAGATAAGTGTATTTTAATATGTAAAAGTTATGTAATAAATATTGTATCGTTGCAAATTTCCCAACTATATCCATTTACAATTTTTAGAGTTGTATAGATAAAAAATCGCCTATACAATAACTTTTTCAAAACAAATGCCTACTACTATTTAAATTTTATGTAAAAGTTAAGTTTCGGAATTGTTAAAAATTTGTAAATTGAATTGTGGGATTGTAAATTTTGTGCTATTTTCATATAAGGGCAAATACAGTAAATTGTTTACTGTGAGGCATTTTTGAAATTAATATCAGTACACTAAAATTATACTGACGATTGATAATAACAAATTTGTATCATTAGTTTGTAAATTCACTTGTCTTAATTTGAAACAAATTATAACTGAATGTGATTGGTGACAATCGCTTAAATGGAGGATTTTAAATGTTTAGTAAGAAAAAAGATAAGTTTATGGTTCAATTAGAAGAGATGGTTTTCAATCTGGATCGTGCTGCTATTGAATTCGGTAAAATGGATTTCAATACACATTTAGATTTAAAAGCATACTCAGACAACATTAAAACTTATGAGTCACATGGTGACGAATTAGTACATCAAGTAATTACTGATTTAAATCAAACATTTATCACACCAATTGAACGTGAAGATATTTTATCATTATGTGATGCAATTGATGATGTTTTAGATGCAATTGAAGAAACGGCAGCTATGTTTGAAATGTATTCAATCGAATACACAGATGAATATATGGCTGAGTTTGTTGATAACATTCAAAAAGCAGTTGCAGAAATGAAACTTGCTGTCGGCTTATTAGTCGATAAAAAATTATCACATATGCGTATTCATTCAATTAATATTAAAGAATTTGAAACAAACTGTGATGGTATTTTAAGACAGTCAATTAAACATATTTTCAATAGCGAAACAGATCCAATCACTTTAATTAAAATAAAAGATATTTATGAAAGCATGGAAGAAATCGCTGATAAATGTCAAATCGTAGCAAATAATTTTGAAACTATTATTATGAAAAATAGCTAAGGGGAGTATATATTTATGTCATATATAATCATCGTCACTATAGCTGTAGTTATTTTCTCGCTGATATTTGACTTTATCAATGGATTCCATGATACAGCCAATGCAGTAGCTACTGCTGTATCTACTAGAGCGTTAACGCCTAAAACGGCAATTTTAATGGCAGCAGTGATGAACTTTATAGGTGCTTTAACATTTACGGGCGTTGCAGGCACCATTACTAAAGACATTGTCGATCCATTTAAATTGGAAAATGGATTAGTTGTTGTGTTAGCTGCAATACTTGCGGCTATTATTTGGAATTTAGCTACTTGGTTTTACGGAATTCCAAGTTCGTCTTCACATGCACTTATAGGTTCAATTGCGGGTGCAGCAATCGCATCTGAAGGCTCATTTGGAGTGTTACATTACCAAGGTTTCACAAAAATTATTATTGTATTAATCGTTTCACCGATTATCGCATTTTGTGTTGGTTTCTTGATGTATTCAATTTTTAAAGTTATCTTTAAAAATGCAAATTTAACAAGAGCGAATCGTAACTTTAGATTTTTCCAAATTTTCACGGCAGCGTTACAATCATTCTCTCACGGTACGAATGATGCGCAAAAATCAATGGGTATTATTACGTTGGCATTGATTGTCGCTAATGTACAGAATGATGGCAGTGTTGAACCACAGTTATGGGTAAAATTTGCCTGTGCGACAGCAATGGGGCTTGGTACTGCAATTGGTGGCTGGAAAATTATCAAAACTGTAGGTGGTAATATTATGAAAATACGTCCAGCAAATGGTGCTGCGGCCGATTTATCATCTGCATTAACAATTTTTGTTGCATCATCGCTACATTTCCCATTATCAACAACTCACGTTGTGTCATCATCAATCTTAGGTGTTGGTGCTTCTAACCGAGCTAAAGGTGTAAAATGGAGCACTGCGCAACGAATGATCATTACATGGGTGATTACATTACCTATTTCAGCATTGTTAGCATGTTTACTATTCTATATACTTAACTTATTTTTCTAATTGAAAATAAAACTAAACTGAACTTCAGTATCACAAACATATGGTGGTATTGAAGTTCATTTTTTTATGTAAGTAGATAACATATTTTATAGAGTTTACGTAGAATGACCAAGACAAAGCATTTTAATTAGGGGGGCTAAGTTATAAATTTATTCCATGGAACATAAACAGTTAGGTCATTAAAATATAAGTAAGCGTAAAATAATGATTTAATAGTTTATATTCTTCAATGAAGGAATAATTAAATAGTTATCAACTTGTTTAATTAACCTAAATTGTATTGGACTTTATTTAATATAAATTTGTATATGTAGAAGAAAAAGCGTAAAATACTGGTATAACAAATTAAATCATTATATAGTCAACTTAGTTGCATTATTTTGATTTTTAATATATTATGCATTTAATTTAATCAAATAGGTAGGTTGTTAATTTTTACCTAACTACCATTCATACAAAATATAAATATGTATGATAGGGAAGGGTGAGATAATTTTTTGTACCAAAATGAAAATTTTTTTCAAAAATAAAAAACTAGCAATCTCACATGATGTGAATTGCTAGTATATATCAGTACAATTTATTTAATTAATGGATGAATGCATAGCTAGAAACTTCTGAAGCTGGAATTGTACGGTAGTTCATATTGTATGGACCATATGTGTAATTCATTTCAGAAATCAAGATACTACCATCACCATTGACACGTTCAACATAAGCAACATGACCATATGGGCCAGGTGTGCTTTGCATAATTGAACCAACTGATGGTGTGTTGTTTACTTGGTAACCATCATTAGCTGCGTTACCAGCCCAATACTTAGCGTCTGACCAATATGTGCTAATTGGACTACCAGCTTGAGCACGACGGTCAAATACGTACCATGTACATTGACCAGCAGTGTATAAATTTTGGTGATTAAAAGATGATGCATTGCCATTGCTACCTGTTGTAGCTGTTGGTGTTGTACCTCCTGATCCACCATTAGGAATTTGTAGTGTTTGGTTAGGCATAATTAAATAACCACGTAAGTTATTGGCTGCCATTAATTGATCAACTGAAACACCATATCTGCTAGCAATGATATTTAATGATTCACCAGCTTGTACAGTATGAGATGATGCTGAACCAGCTTGTGGAGAAGTGTTTGACGAATTTTGTGCATCACTTCCACCTACAGAGATAACTTGACCAGGGAATACCAAGTTGTTATCTAATTGGTTATTTTGTTTAATACTCTCTACTGAAGTGTTGTATTTTTGAGCAATACTCCATAATGATTCACCAGATTGTACTGTATGTTGTGTAGAAGCTTGTGCATCATGATGCGTTAAAAATGCAGCTGCACCAGATGTTGCTGTTATTGCAAATGCTAATTTTTTCAAAGGGACTCCTCCTTAAAATTAAGTTTTACTACTTTTAAAAATTATTAAGACAATTTATATAGTAAATTAAGTTTTCGTTTTATATTACGATTTCCATATTATCAAAAATAAGTAGCTTTGTGTGGTTTGTTATTATCTTGTAATATTATTAACATTTTAGAATATCGGTTCATATTTTTATAAATGCTGATTTGATAGTGTATAAAAGCGTTTTAGTGATTTTAACTAATTATAAAAAATTATATTTTGTAACATTGTAAAATGTAAAATTACTATACTTATTAAAGGTTATTTCTTTTGATGAAGCAAAATTTACTGTAAAATTTGACGCATAAAACGACGGTAGAAGGAGGAATTATTTTGTCGCAAAATACAAATCATTCATATTATCATCAAAACCAGCATGCTCAATCAATAAGTAAAGTGTGGCTTTATTTTATGTATTATTGGATTATATTTGGCATAGGATGCTATCTAGGTCAGTTTTTACCATTAAGTTGGCGACAACCCTTGTCATTTGGATTACTGATTATTATTTTAGCAACACTTGTTTTTGAAAGAGCGAGACGGTTCGGTTTAATTATTTCACATATTTACGCTGTAGTGATCGGCTTATTGTCATACGCAACGTTTACCACGTATTTACAAAATTTAGGACCAGATATTTTCTATAAAAATATCGCATTAGCAATTTTTGCATTTATAGCATTTGGTATTATTGGTTATTTCTTCGTTGGAGATGCATCGAGTATAGGCAAATATTTATTCGTTACATTAATAACATTAATTATTGCGAGTCTAATTGGTATTTTTCTTCAAAATCCTATTTTTTACACTATTATTACCGTCGTTAGTCTGTTGTTATTTCTACTTTATACTTTGTATGATTTTAATCGTTTAAAAAGAGGTGACTATTCACCAAGAGAAATGGGATTTAATCTATTTATTAATTTGTTGAATATTATTAAGGATATACTTTATCTTGCTAATATGTTCAGAAGATAAACAGTTAAATTAATAAAGAAATTTGTATAAAGTTTTGGAATAATCAATAATGAATATCAACCTTAAACTGGAGCGATTGTCATAAGTTAGAAACTTAGACTGAGATTTTACTGATAAAGCAATAAAAATATATTACCTTAATTGTAAAGATATTATTAATCATTGAAATGATTAACTGCTATAGTTCTAAAGTAAACAAATCTTAGAAGATAAACTTTAAACAGGTGTACTTGCCTTTCTAATTACACTTTTATTAGAAAAGTAAAGTATAGCTACGTATTAATTTTAAAATCGAAACATTAATAGGAAGAAGTATAGATAATATAAACAATTTAATGTTAGTTTGAGCTCATCTCAAAAGTAGAATGTGATTTAAATAAGTGTTTATTTTTAAATTGAAAATGAATATATAACTAACAAAAGATAATAGTAATACGTTGTAGATGTGGTCATTTAAAATTATTTTGAAAATACTAAAAAGTAGTGTGTTTTCAATTGGATAGTTTAATTAAACTGACTACATCTATTTTTGTAATATTTAAATGATTGATATATAAGTTTAAAAATTAACCATTATATAGTTTTATTTATTTTTGATTTGGTATTCGTATTGTGTTAAATTTACGTTTAATTAAATAAGTTAAATATTATAGGGAATGATAAAAGTGGTACTTAAATATAGAAAGAGGTAAAGTTATGGCAAAATCATGCTTGCATATACTTACTAATAATGAATATGCGACAACGCGTTGCCAAGATGGCATAGTCTTATTTTGGCCAATTGACGGGGAAATCGAACTACAAAAATTTCGTAAAAGTAAAATAATTGAAGATGATATATATATTATTAATCATCTGGATGTATTTAGTATTAAGAATAATAAAAAAACGATCATGTTGTATTTGAGTAGCGATTGGTTTGCGGAATTAGGCTTTACTTTCTTTAATTACCACTATACAGCAAAGTTGATTAAATCATCCTATAATTTGAAATGTCTACTATTAAAATTGACATATCGATACCTTGATAATCAGCCTCTTAATGACGCTGATATTAGAAAATTACAGGATATTATTAAAATCATTGCAAAAGAAGCAAGTATGGATAAAAAGATTGCACAAAATCAATATCGATATGCTTATTATGGTGATTTGCGTGATGAGCTCGAATATATTTATCAAAATGTAAATCAACGATTGACATTAAAAAGTGTCGCTGATAAATTATTTGTCTCAAAGTCAAATTTGTCATCACAATTCCACTTACTTATGGGCATGGGTTTTAAAAAATATATTGATACTTTGAAAATTGGTAAATCGATTGAAATTCTACTTACTACTGATAGTACTATTAGCAACATAAGTGAACATTTAGGTTTTAGTAGTAGCTCCACTTACTCTAAAATGTTTAAAAGTTATATGGATATAACACCGAATGAATATCGTAATTTATCAAAATATAATAAATGTTTAATGCTAAAGCCAGAACCACTAGTAGGCAAAATGGTGCAAGAAGTAAAAGAAATCATATTGAATTATATTGAACATTATAAAAACCACCTAACTGATGTTATACATATTGATGAAGACAAATTTGAAACACCTAAATTGTTTCAAACGGTTATTCAAATAAATACTTATACAGAAATGAAATTAGTTTTCTTAGAAGGAATCTTTAAAACCTTATTGAATAAGAACAGTCAAGTTGTCTTTTTCATCATGCCATCGATTCTAAAAAGTAAAAATACCATGTCCGAAGAAGAAAAATTCATAATCATTAAAACAATAATTGAAAGTGATCTAAAGATAGCATTTAATATAAATGATATTGAAACAACTTATTTTGTTGAAGAAGCTTTTATGAGTGTTTTCAGACAAATATCTCCAAACGAATTAAGTAATCATAATAATTACGAAGTGCATTTTGTTTTTGATTTATCATTGATGGAAATTAGAACAATTTATCGAATGATATTAAAATTACATAACATCATGTTGAATGTGAAATTAGGATTGAACATTACCTGTTTATTTGAAAAACCTTCAGTTTTTAAATCACTAGTATCACAAATAAAGCGACTTAAATTCGATTCGTTAATAATAGATAATGCAAATTTAAGTAGCCCTTATTTGATGGGGGAAAGTGATGAGTTACTATTGAAAAATATTTTGCATTTTAAAAATTTAAAACAAGTAATTAATGAATTGGATATTGAACAAGAAAAGCTGATTTTTCTAAATGTTGAAAATCATAAACTGCTTAATAATAAAGAACGAGATCTAAGTAATAGTGCTCCATTAATTTATAAGACATTAAGTGCGCTGTATCACAACTTTGATGGCTTTGGATTAAACATTTTTGACAATCATCAAGCATTTAATGCGATGCATCTATATGACAAAAATGGATTTAAAACAACACTAGGTCTTATATTAGAAAAGTTTATCGAATATGTCTCGAAACCAAAATACGAAAACAGTTATTATTCTATTTTTGATATAGAGAATTATTATTGTCTTGTTATTTATGATTGGCGAGTGATAGAGAGCGAGACAATTATGAGTAATTTTGAGGATAGTCAAGTTTATATAAATTTTAAAAACAATGTTTTAAACGATAAATATCTAATTGTAATAGAAACATTGGACGAAAATAGTGGCAACATTAATCATTTGATTTCTAAAGAATTAAGAGATAAATATGAATGGAACCCTAGTTTACTATCTAAAATTGACAACTACCTTAAACCAGCAATAGAGATTAAAGAGCATAATTTTAGTGATAATTCCTTGAATATTAACGTTACTTTTAATGCGTTATACATAATTAAAATAGGAAAAAAATAACACCTTGATATGTATTGCAAAATTTAATTTGCATTTGTTGGTAATTTTGACAACGTATTAAAAACAAATGAGAAAGACAATGGCTGAAAAATTTAAGATAATAATGACAGAAGCATTGTCTTTATATATTTGGGGGTGCAACATTTTGAATACTGAGAAATTAGAAACATTGCTTGGCTTCTATAAACAATATAAAGCATTATCTGAATATATTGATAAAAAATATAAGTTGTCGCTAAATGATTTAGCAGTCTTAGATTTAACGATGAAGCATTGCAAAGATGAAAAAGTACTTATGCAATCATTTTTAAAAACTGCAATGGATGAGCTAGATTTAAGTAGGACAAAATTATTAGTTTCTATAAGAAGACTAATTGAAAAAGAAAGACTTAGTAAAGTTAGATCATCTAAAGATGAGCGTAAAATTTATATTTATTTAAATAATGATGATATATCTAAATTTAATGCTTTATTTGAAGATGTAGAACAATTTTTAAATATTTAATTGAAATTGAGTGTCGAAAGCATAGAATTTGCTTATCGGCACATTTTTAATTTATACATATTTTAAAACTAAGTAACAGTTTGAAGAAATCGTAGTTCAATAATGTTAATTGTGAAAATGTATATAAACATAAAAAAATCATGTATAATATATGTTGTTAATTAAACAGTTCGAAAGCGAGATGACATTATGGGACGTAAATGGAATAACATTAAAGAAAAAAAGACCCAAAAAGATAAAAACACAAGTAGAATATATGCGAAATTTGGTAAGGAGATTTATGTTGCAGCAAAATCTGGTGAACCCAATCCAGAATCTAACCAAGCTTTAAGGTTGGTGCTTGAACGCGCTAAGACATATTCAGTGCCGAATCATATTATTGAAAAAGCAATAGATAAAGCTAAGGGTGCTGGAGACGAAAACTTTGATCACCTAAGATATGAAGGATTTGGCCCAAGCGGATCAATGCTAATTGTTGATGCGTTAACAAATAATGTAAATCGTACTGCCTCTGATGTGCGAGCTGCTTTTGGTAAAAACGGCGGTAATATGGGTGTATCTGGATCAGTTGCTTATATGTTTGATCATGTGGCAACATTTGGTATTGAAGGAAAGTCTGTTGACGAAATACTTGAAACATTAATGGAACAAGATGTAGATGTAAATGATGTGATTGACGATAATGGATTGACAATAGTCTATGCTGAACCAGATCAATTTGCAGTCGTTCAAGATGCGCTTCGTGCAGCAGGTGTTGAAGAATTTAAAGTTGCTGAATTTGAAATGTTACCTCAAACAGATATTGAACTTTCTGAAGCGGACCAAGTAACATTTGAAAAATTAATCGATGCATTAGAAGATTTAGAAGATGTACAAAACGTATTCCATAATGTGGATTTGAAATAATGAAATCAGCAGAACAATGGATTGATGAATTGCAACTTGAATCACATCCTGAAGGTGGTTTCTATAGAGAGACAATTCGAGAAGTATTGAAAGATGGACGCAGAGCGCCGTTTAGTAGTATTTATTTTTTACTTACAGATGACAATATTTCGCATTTTCATCGAATTGATGCTGATGAAGTATGGTACTATCATGCTGGTGATTCTCTAACAATTCATATGATAAATCCGGATGGGGAATATACGACTGCAACATTGGGTACTGATATCCAAAATGGAGATGTATTGCAATATGTAGTGCCTAAAGGAACAATTTTTGCTTCTTCAATCGAAATTTCAAATACTTATAGTTTAGTAGGTTGTATGTGTCAACCGGCATTTGAGTTTAAGCAGTTTGAATTGTTTAAGCAATCTGAATTAATTACACAATATCCGCATCTTAAATCAGTGATTGAAAAATATGCTTTAAAATAAAAATGATCAATGAAGTGGTTTGAAGGTTGTTAATAAACCTTTGAGTCACTTCATTTTTATATGTATTCTTGATTGAATCAGAATAGATTTGATGCTTCAGCTGTTTTTAATGAAAATAGCATTAAATGATTTTGAAAACGATAAGAGTGTGTTATTTATATTTTTGAAAAATCACTTTTATGAAGAAATGTGTGTACTATCTAATTAATATTGTCTATTTTAAGTAAATTGAAGCGAGTTGTAGTAAAATAATAATAAATATTTTCATATGATTAACAAAAACTATAAAACTGTATCATGACATGACATCATTTATGTAGTTTTATATAATAATGACAAGGAGTTGGTGACTGTGAAAGTAAAGTATATAGATAAACGTCACTGGCGTCGCCTAATTGATAGGGAATACACAGAGGTAAAAGTTAATAATAATAGGTTTAAGGGTATTATAGGCTTAGTCACGATGAAAAAGGTTCGTGATCCTTTAGAGGTGACGGTAGTTGGACAAAATATCATTGTCGCAGATGACAATTATAAATGGTTGCAAATACTACCTGAAAAGAAACGTTATAGTATAACTGTAATGTTTGATAATAAAGGCAATCCATTAGAATATTATTTTGATATAAATATCAAAAATATAACGCAAAAAGGTAATGCGCGTACAGTAGATTTATGTTTAGATGTTTTAGCATTACCAAGTGGTGAATATGAGTTGGTAGATGAAGATGATTTAATGTTTGCATTAGAAAGTGAGCAAATTACAAAAAAGCAATTTCATGAAGCATATATGATTGCACATCAAATTATGGCAGAGTTAGAAAATGATTTTAAAGGATTCCAAAAGAAAATCATGTACTGCTTTAATAAAATTAATGCAAAGGCTCAAAAAAATCATCAAAAGCCACAAAATAAAACTAATATTGAAAAAAGCAAACAAATAAAGCCTAAGCAATATAATCAAACTAAAAATCACCAACAACAAAAGAAAAACTAAGTAATTCAAGCTGCAGCCATAACAATAAAATTGGTGAAATTATTCGTTAGTAATGAACTCATGAATGCTTGTAGCCATGAAAGTTCAATAATTGAATAATTTATGGGGGGAAATTATGAAGATTGAAGACTATCGTTTACTAATAACATTAGACGAAACGAAAACGTTACGTAAAGCGGCTGAAATTTTATATATATCTCAACCTGCTGTTACACAAAGACTAAAAGCTATTGAAAATGCTTTTGGAGTAGATATTTTTATCAGAACAAAAAAACAATTGATTACAACAACTGAAGGAACAATGATTATTGAGCATGCCCGTGACATGTTGAAAAGAGAGCGATTATTTTTTGACAAAATGCAGGCACATATTGGTGAAGTGAATGGAACAATATCAATCGGGTGTTCTTCTTTGATTGGACAAACCTTACTTCCTGAAGTTTTGAGCCTATATAATGCCCAATTTCCTAATGTTGAAATACAAGTGCAAGTTGGTTCAACTGAACAAATTAAAGCAAATCATAGAGATTATCATGTTATGATAACTCGTGGAAATAAGGTAATGAATTTAGCTAACACACATTTATTTAATGATGATCATTATTTTATTTTTCCAAAAAATAGACGAGATGATGTTACAAAGTTACCATTTATAGAGTTTCAAGCTGATCCGATTTATATAAATCAAATAAAACAATGGTATAACGATAATTTAGAACAAGATTACCATGCAACTATTACAGTGGATCAAGTAGCAACTTGCAAAGAAATGTTGATTAGTGGTGTAGGTGTTACAATCTTGCCAGAAATTATGATGAAAAATATCAGCAAAGAACAATTTGAGTTTGAAAAAGTAGAAATTGATAATGAACCGCTGATTCGTTCGACATTTATGAGTTATGATCCGAGCATGTTGCAATTGCCACAAGTTGATTCTTTTGTAAATCTCATGGCGAGCTTTGTTGAACAACCAAAGGCGTAGTTTTAGACTAATTTAAGGTTTGTATTTAATTTTAAACTATTCGGTTAAATTGAACGTAGTTGGTTGCTAATGCACCAACAGCAAAAGAGCCCCTAATTAATAAATTAAAAGGGGACAAAGGAATACAGTTGGATGCTAACGCACCAACTGCATAAGAGCCCCTAATTAATAAATTAAAAGGGGACAAAGGAATACAGTTGATTGCTAATGCACCAACAGCAAAAGAGCCCCTAATTAATAAATTAAAAGGGGACAAAGGAATACAGTTGGATGCTAACGCACCAACTGCATAAGAGCCCCTAATTAATAAATTAAAAGGGGCTCTAAGAAGCGGGGTTATGGATATGTTTGCAGCGTTATTACAAATAAAGAATTATAAACTCTTTGTTGCTAATATGTTTCTACTAGGTATGGGTATTGCGGTTACGGTCCCATATCTTGTTCTTTTTGCAACTAAAGATTTAGGTATGACAACAAATCAGTATGGATTACTTCTAGCATCTGCAGCGATTAGCCAGTTTACAGTAAATTCAATTATTGCTAGATTTTCGGATACGCATCACTTTAATAGAAAAATTATTATTATTCTCGCATTATTAATGGGTGCGCTTGGTTTTTCAATATACTTTTTTGTAGATACAATCTGGTTATTCATATTACTATATGCGATTTTCCAAGGATTATTTGCACCAGCAATGCCCCAACTTTACGCATCTGCTAGAGAATCTATCAATGTTTCAAGCTCTAAAGATAGAGCTCAATTTGCCAACACAGTATTACGTTCAATGTTCTCATTGGGCTTTTTATTTGGTCCATTTATTGGTGCCCAATTAATCGGTTTAAAAGGCTATGCTGGATTGTTTGGTGGAACAATAAGTATCATTTTATTTACTTTAGTACTTCAAGTGTTTTTCTATAAGGATTTAAACATTAAACACCCTATTAGTACGCAACAACATGTTGAAAAAATTGCTCCTAATATGTTTAAAGACAAAACGCTTTTATTACCATTTATTGCATTTATTTTATTACACATTGGACAATGGATGTATACGATGAATATGCCTTTATTTGTTACTGATTATTTAAAAGAAAATGAGCAACATGTCGGTTATTTAGCTAGTTTATGTGCTGGTTTAGAAGTGCCATTTATGATCATTCTTGGCGTTTTATCATCTAGATTACATACTCGAACATTGTTGATTTATGGAGCGATTTTTGGTGGTTTATTCTACTTCAGCATTGGGGTATTTAAAAACTTCTATATGATGTTAGCAGGACAGGTATTTTTAGCTATTTTCTTAGCGGTTCTTTTAGGAATTGGTATTAGTTATTTCCAAGATATCTTACCAGATTTTCCAGGATACGCCTCAACACTATTTTCTAATGCAATGGTTATTGGACAGTTAGGCGGTAACCTATTAGGTGGTGCTATGAGTCACTGGGTAGGTTTGGAAAATGTATTTTTTGTATCAGCAGCATCAATCATGTTAGGTATGATACTTATATTCTTTACTAAAAATCAAAAAATTACAAAAGAGGATGTGATATCAACATGACAATTATTTTATGGCTACTTATCATCGCTGCCTTCATGTTAGCATTTGTTGGGTTGATTAAGCCGATTATTCCTTCTGTTTTAGTATTATGGGTTGGCTTTCTAATCTATCAATTTGGCTTTCATAATCAGCATTTATCATGGGTGTTTTATGTATCTATGGCATTGCTAACAATACTAATTTTATGTGCGGACTTTTTAGCTAATAAATATTTTGTGAATCGCTTCGGTGGTTCTAAGTTTGGAGAGTATGCAGCTTTAATTGGTGTGGTTATTGGATGTTTTGTTTTACCGCCATTTGGAATTATTATTATACCTTTTATTTTGGTATTCATAGTTGAATTAATACAAGGCTATTCATTTGAAAGAGCAGTTAAAGTAAGTATAGGTTCAATCGTAGCATTTTTAACAAGTAGTATAGCTCAAGCAATCATTATGTTTATAATGATTGTATGGTTCTTTATAGATGCTTTATTGATTAATTAATAAAAAGCTTATTGCAAAATATGTTTTTCGGTAACTGTAATTTAGTGATTTTATCATTAACAGTACCAAATTCGCATATGATGTAATAAGCTTTTTGTTTATAAAAATGTATGAGAATGTTTTTTCGAAATATTTCTTTCAATGCGTAATCCAATAGGCATAACTATAAATGAAAATATAATAAATACCCAATTGCTTACCTGAATATATGGTCCAAAGGCAAGTAATGATTGTGGAATAAAGAATACATAGAAAAATCCTACAATTAGTAGAATGATTGCTAAATAGGTGAATATCCATATCCAATTTGAATTGTTAAAACACTGCAGTTGTATTGTTTTAAAACTAAACCATATAAATAAAAAGACAATAAAGAATCCGACGACTACTGAAAACGGGAACGAAACAAAATATAAATTACTTCCATTTTTTTCCATGAAAAATCCTAAAAATCCTTTGAGAAAACTAACAATCCCAATTAATAGAACGATGTGTTGATAGATATATTTAAAAATATTTTTAAATGTTTCATTAGGCATCGCTTTTAGTTCTTTTATTGCATGTGCTTTTGGGTCGTGATTGAAAAAATCTAAGGCTAATAAACCATGTTGTTCTGCGCTTAATAATTGTTTAAGTATACGGTTAATAATTAACTCTGTATCATGAGGATTGACGCGAAAGTCAGAGCGCATATAAGTCATATAATTCTCGAAGATTTCTCTATCAGTATTGCTTAATCTTAATGATTTAACATTATTTTCTTTTGTTAATTGCGCAGTACTTTTCATTGTTACTTAAGCGCTCCTTTAAAAATGTTTAATTCCAAATTAAAATGGAAATGATTTTATAGTATTAATAAGGTCAATCATATCATATTAAACGCATAAATATAACGATTAATATTGGAGAGGAAAATGAGGACACTTAATAAAGATGAACATAATTATATCAAGCAAATAGCTAATATACATGAGACATTATTGTCGCAAGTAGAATCCAACTATAAATGTACTAAACTGAGTATTGCTCTTAGGTACGAGATGATATGTTCAAGATTAGAACATACAAATGATAAAATTTATATATATGAAAATGAAGGTCAATTAATAGCGTTTATTTGGGGACATTTTAGTAATGAAAAAAGTATGGTTAACATTGAACTGCTATATGTTGAACCACAATTTCGCAAACTGGGAATAGCTACGCAACTGAAGATTGCGCTTGAAAAATGGGCAAAAACTATGAATGCAAAGCGAATAAGCAGTACAATTCATAAAAATAATTTGCCAATGATATCTTTGAATAAAGATTTAGGTTATCAAGTGAGTCATGTGAAAATGTATAAAGATATTGATTAGAATTAGGATTATGTTGCTAATTCATGTTAAAATTAAAAAAGATTTAATGACGTTAAGGAGTTTTATATGAAGAAATTAATCATCAGTATTATGGCGGTCATGCTATTTTTAACAGGTTGTGGTAAAAGTCAAGAGAAAGCCACTCTGGAAAAGGATATCGATAATTTACAAAAAGAAAATAAAGAATTAAAAGACAAAAAAGAAAAGCTTCAACAAGAAAAAGAAAAATTAGCAGATAAGCAAAAAGACCTTGAAAAAGAAGTGAAAGATTTAAAACCTTCAAAAGAAGATAACAAGGATGATAAAAAAGACGAAGACAAAAATAAAGACAAAGATAAAGAGGCATCACAAGATAAGCAATCAAAAGATCAAATTAAGTCATCGGATAAAGATAATCACAAAAAGCCTACATCAACAGATAAAGATCAAAAAGCTAATGACAAACACCAATCATAATTGAATTGCTTACTTGTTATAGATGAAAGGTACAGCGTTTTAAACCTTATTTTAAGGGTATGTATTAATTAAAATGTGGTCATGATTGAAACAGAACGTAAAAATAGACAACGTAATTAATAAAGGAGAGAAACGGCATGCATGAACAAGATTTTAGAATTTTAGAGGGTCAAGATATTACTTTGCCAGAATTGGGTAGAGAATTAGAAAATATTACAGGGCGCACGATTGCTGATTCTACTGGCGAAATTAAGCGTGTAATTGCACATTTACCAAACTTTGAGTCCGATACTGATACTTTTGTTGCTACATATCGTTTAAACCATCAACAAGATTTTATAGATGCAACTTTTACTGCGCTGAAATCAGATAGAGCACGTTTAAAAGAAGTGCCAGTTCATGTTGAACTTATAAGTTATATTTCTAAATCAAAATAAACTGCTATCTAAAACGCAAAGTTGATCAAAATATCGATTTTGTGTTTTTTATTGAGAAATTATATAGGAGTGTCAATCGATGATTTATTGTGAAACAGAGCGTTTAATATTAAGAGACTGGCATGAAGATGATCTGTTACCTTTTCAAAAAATGAATGCGAATTATGACGTACGTAAATATTTTCCAAGTTTATTGAGTTATCGTCGTTCAGAATTAGATATGAGAACTATGGATGCGGTTATTAAAGATTATGGCATTGGATTATTTGCTGTAGAAGATAAAGAGACACATCAATGGATAGGCTTTATAGGTTTGAATTATATTCCAGAAACAAGCGATTATCCATTTAAAGAATTACCGCTTTATGAAATAGGTTGGCGCTTGTTGCCAGAATTTTGGGGAAAAGGATTAGCAACTGAAGGCGCAAAGGCAACGTTGAAGTTAGCAGAACAACATCAAATATACGATGTCTATAGTTTTACAGCAGAAGCAAATAAAGCTTCACAACGTGTAATGGAAAAAATTGGCATGACAGTGTATGATCATTTCGAATTACCCAATCTAAGTAAGTATCATTTATTAAAAAGGCAAGTGCGCTATTACATTAATCTTCGAAAGTGAAAAATTTATACATAAGCGTAACAAACACCCCTAACATTGTTTAGCTGATGATAACAATATTAGGGGTGTTTGTTTATTCTTTAACCTTAGAATGATTAATCGTATGAACGAGTACCCAGAGGTTTGAAATTTAATATTGATTCTATTAATGATTCCTTAGTGTCGCATAACGGTGCAAGAGCACGATACTTAGGATCAATAAAACCTTCCTCAATCATATGGTCAATCATTGTTTGTAGTGGATTGAAAAAGCCATTAATATTATAAATGGCAATAGGCTTTTCATGGATACCTATTTGAGCCCAACTATACATTTCGAAAAATTCTTCTAGTGAACCTGCGCCACCAGGAGCCATGACAAATGCATCTGCAAGTTCTGCCATTTTATTTTTACGTTCATGCATAGAATCAACTAAAATTAATTCAGTTAAACGTTGGCTTGTGATTTCATGTTCATCTAACATTTTAGGCATGACGCCAATAGCTTTGCCGCCATGATCTAATACACCATCTTGAATGGCACCCATAATGCCAATTGACCCTGCACCAAATACTAATTCATAACCTTGTTCAGCAAAATATTTACCTAAATCGTATGCTTTTTGTACATATGAAGGGTCATGACCTTTGCTTGCACCACAATAAACTGCGATTCGTTTCATGTTAATCCAGCTCCTTAATTCGATGAATGACTTTTAATAGTGATTGTTCAAACACTTTTTGATCTTGCTTTGTAAAAGGTGGGGGACCTTTGTGGCGACCACCTTGTTTTCTAATTTGTGCATTCATATATCGTTTATCTAATAGTTGTTGAATATTTTTGGAATTGTATATCTTCCCATTATGATGCATGACAATTAAGACTTTGTCGACTAATAAACTTGCGAGTCCATAATCTTGAGTGACTACGATATCATCCTTCGTTGATAATTGAACAATTTTGTAATCAACTGCATCTGGTCCATCATCAACATATAATGTTGATACATGTGGAGGATATAATTGGTTCGAAAAATGGCTGAAGCTCCGAATAATTGTCACAAAAATGCCTGTCTCAGTTGTTAAATCTATAATAGAATCAACAACAGGACAAGCATCTCCATCAATAATAATATGTGTCACAATTATGCCTCTGTATTGTTTTCTTTATTTTGTTGAGAGGCGCTTTTGGCAACATAATCTTTATATTTTTTAAATGACTTGATGCGTGCTTTATCAGCTTCTTGTTGGCGTTTTTGTTCTTCTTTGTGTCGTTTTTCAATATTTTTTTGTAACTTTTTATTCATTTTAGCGATTTCTTTGCGATTTTTTTCAGCTAGTTTATCGCCTTTTTTCTCAGTTTTCTCATCTAATTTATTAGGTGTTAAGCCTGCTTTTTCTTCGTATTTTTGTGATTTTTTCATATCTTTAATACGTTGTATTTCATTCTTTTCGCGGGCTTTTTGCTCTTCTTTATGACGCTTTTCGATATTTTTTTGAAGTATTTTATTCATTTTATCAGCGTCTTTACGATTTTGTTTAGCTAATTTTTCGCCTTTTTTCTCAATATAGGCAGGATCATGTTCTCTAGCAAACTTTTTAAGTTCACGTTTATTTTCAAAATCTTGTTTTTTATCGCCGACATATTCTTTAACATCACTCGCTGTGTTACTGATTGCTGCAGATGTTTTTGAAGCAACTTTACTTGTAGCATCTGTAACTTTTTGTACGTCCGGATGTTGTTTGATACGTTTACGTTCAACAATTAACGGTACCAATACAATTGGTAATACATTAATCATAAATTTGATGACTTTTTTCTTATCCATAGATCTTGCCTCCATAATTACTTTATTAATTTTACATACCCTATGATACATCAATATAAACGATGATAGTAGTGAATCACTATTAAGTATTTCAGATGTTTTTTAAAAGAAGACAATAAAAACTGCCAATCAAGTGATTCCTTAATTGACAGTCTATATTTTAAAAGGAAATTAAATACCTTTACCAATGCCAAATCCGAAGTAAAGTATAGCAATAAAGATTACTAATACAATTCTGTAAATGGCAAATGGAATTAGTTTGATTTTGTTAATTAGATGCAAGAATGTTTTGATTGCAATTAGTCCAACAGTAAATGCAGCTAAAAAGCCTAAAATATAAAAAGGTATATCAGCAATCTGAATATCTTGATAATGTTTTAATAAAGATAAACCACTAGCTGCTAACATAATTGGAACAGCCATAATAAATGTAAAGTCCGATGCTGCTTTATGATTTAATTTCATTAATACCCCAGTTGAAATTGTTGAGCCTGAACGGCTGAAACCAGGCCACATAGCTACTGCTTGAGAAATACCAATTACAAATGCTTGGAAATAACTGATTTGATCTACTGTTTGTGGGTTTTTAACTTTAGCTGAGTATTTATCAGCAATAATCATATAGATAGCACCTACGAATAAGCCAATCATAACAGTTGGCACACTAAATAAATGTTCTTCGATGAAATCATCAAATAGTAAGCCTAAAATACCTGCTGGCACCATACCCACTAATACATGTAATAAATTTAAACGTCTTGGCTTTGAACGTCTTTGTTGATCGTTATCTCCTTCAACATGTTTGTGTTTACCAATATGTAAAATCTCTAAGAAGCGTTCGCGGAACACCCATGCTGCTGCAAAGACGGATCCTAATTGGATGACGATTTTAAATGTAAATGCTGACTGAGAACCTAAAAATTCAGATGATTTTAACCACATATCATCAACTAGGATCATATGTCCAGTAGAGGAAACAGGTGCAAATTCTGTTAATCCTTCGACGACCCCTAAGATAATACCTTTTATTAATTCAATGATAAACATAATGTACCCACTTTCATTACTCAATTTAATTTATTTAAATATCAAAATTACCATATCATGATAGCATATTCATTTAAAGACATGCTAGTTATAGTTATAATACTAGACTAAAGATGTATATATTCATTTTCTTTTACATGTAAAACTACAATATTTTATTGAGCTATTTAATTTGATTTTAAGGAAAACCTTTTATAATAGGTTTAGGTGATATAATTGTGAAAAAATTAACAACAATACTGTTTCAATATAAAATTTTTCCGGTACTCATGTTCTTGGTCAGTACTGGTCTCGGCATACTCGTTATAACGCAAAATATTTTAATAGCAGATTTTTTAGCTAAAATTATAAGACATCAATTTCAAGGTTTATGGATTGTATTATTTATTTTATTAGGTGTTTTACTTTTAAGAGCAACTGTGCAATTTCTAAATCAATGGTTAGGTGATACATTAGCATTTAAAGTTAAGCATATGCTTAGACAGCGGGTTATTTATAAAAATAATGGTCATCCAATCGGTGAACAAATGACTATACTCACAGAAAACATTGATGGTCTAGCACCTTTTTATAAGAGTTATTTGCCTCAAGTGTTCAAATCAATGATGGTTCCGCTCATCATAATCATTGCAATGTTTTTCATCCATTTCAATACCGCATTAATTATGTTAATAACTGCACCATTTATTCCTTTGTTTTATATTATTTTCGGTTTGAAAACGCGAGATGAGTCAAAAGATCAAATGACTTATTTGAATCAATTTAGTCAACGGTTTTTAAATATTGCTAAAGGTTTAGTGACGTTAAAGCTATTTAATCGTACAGAGCAAACAGAGAAGCATATTTACGACGATAGTACTCAGTTTAGAACTTTAACAATGCGCATTTTACGCAGTGCTTTTTTATCGGGATTAATGCTCGAATTTATAAGTATGTTAGGTATTGGATTGGTTGCATTGGAAGCAACGCTAAGCTTAGTAGTATTTCATAATATTGATTTTAAAACTGCGGCAATTGCGATTATTTTAGCGCCTGAATTTTATAATGCAATTAAGGACTTAGGGCAAGCGTTCCATACTGGAAAACAAAGTGAAGGTGCCAGTGACGTTGTGTTTGAGTTTTTAGAACAACCGAACAATAATAATGAATTTCTATTAAAGTATGAGGAAAATCAAAAGCCATTTATTCAGTTAACAGATATATCATTTCGATATAATAATTCTGATAGATTGGTATTAAATGATTTAAATTTGGAAATATATAATGGTGATCAAATTGCACTTGTAGGTCCAAGCGGGGCAGGTAAATCCACTTTGACACATCTTATTGCAGGTGTTTATCGGCCAACAATAGGTACTATAAGTACAAACCAGCGTGATTTAAATATAGGAATACTTAGTCAACAGCCATATATTTTCAGTGCTTCTATAAAAGAGAATATTACGATGTTTAAAGATATAGAAAATAAAACTGTTGAAGAAGTGCTAGACGAAGTAGGTTTATTAGACAAAGTGCAATCTTTCACAAAAGGCATTAACACAATAATAGGTGAAGGAGGCGAAATGTTATCTGGTGGACAGATGAGACGCATAGAACTTTGCCGTCTTTTAGTTATGAAGCCAGATCTCGTTATATTTGATGAGCCTGCAACTGGTTTAGATATTCAAACAGAACACATGATTCAGAACGTTCTGTTTCAACATTTTAAAGATACAACGATGATTGTCATTGCACATAGAGATAATACAATTCGCCATTTACAACGACGCTTGTATATAGAAAATGGAAGACTGATTGCTGATGATCGCAATATTTCAGTAAATATAACAGAAAATGGTGATGACTTATGAAAACACGACTAAAATTTCAAGTAGATAAGGATTTATTGTTAGCTATAGTTGTTGGTGTTTGTGGAAGTTTAGTTGCGCTCGCCATGTTTTTCTTAAGTGGTTATATGGTGACACAAAGTGCACTTGGTGCGCCACTATACGCTCTGATGATTTTAGTCGTTACAGTAAAATTGTTTGGGTTTTTAAGAGCTATTACTCGATACGTAGAGCGCCTTATTTCTCATAAAGCTACATTTACAATGCTACGTGATATTCGGGTACAGTTTTTCGGTAAATTAGTAAATGTCATTCCTAATGTTTACCGTAAACTGAGTTCTAGTGATTTAATTTCACGTATGATTAGTCGTGTTGAGGCATTACAAAATATATATTTACGTGTTTATTATCCACCAGTCGTCATCGGTTTGACAGCGCTAGTTACAGTCATAGTTTTGGCGTTCATTTCAATCGGCCATGCGCTATTGATTATGGTTAGCATGTTGTTTACTTTACTCGTTGTTCCTTGGTTAAGCTCAAAAAAAGCACGTACTTTAAAGAAACATGCAGCTAATGAACAGGCCCGATTTTTAAATCATTTTTATGATTATAAAGCTGGTATGGATGAACTACGTCGATTTAATCAAATTAATCATTATCGAGATAATTTGATGGCTAAATTAAATCATTTTGATAAATTACAACTTAAAGAGCAACGCTTTTTAACGATTTATGATTTTATATTAAATATTATTGCTATGCTTTCGATTTTTGGTAGTTTAGTTCTAGGATTAATTCAAATTAATGCAGGCCAACTAAATATTATTTATATGACGAGTATAGTTTTAATGGTCTTAACTTTATTTGAACAAGCTGTACCAATGACAAATGTCGCGTATTATAAAGCGGATACTGACCAAGCATTGCATGATATTAATGAAGTGATATCTGTACCTTCTACTAATGGAAAAAACCGTCTTAATGATAAGTATGATGCAACGAACATTTATGAAGTTAAGGACGCTAGTTTTAAGTATTGGAACCAGCAAACGTATGTGTTGTCGGATATTAATTTTAATGTTAATAGAGGCGAAAAGATTGCGATTGTGGGGCCTTCTGGTTCAGGAAAAAGTACATTACTACAAATTATGGCTGGGTTATATCAATTAGATAGTGGCTCTATTCGTTTCGAAAATATGGATATGTTTGAAATAGATGACAAAGATAAGTTTGAATCGTTAAATGTCTTGCTACAATCTCAACAATTATTTGATGGTACAATACGTCAAAATTTATTTACCGATGAAAAAGATGAAGCGGTGCAAGCAATATTTAAGCAATTAGATTTAGAACATTTGGCACTAGAACGTCAAATTGACTTAGATGGTCATACATTATCTGGCGGAGAAATTCAGCGTTTAGCGATTGCAAGGATGTTATTAAAAGATACTGCATCAACATGGATTTTAGATGAACCAACAACTGCATTAGATAAACAAAATAGTTTAAAAGTTATGGATTTAATTGAAGCACATGCAGAAACATTAATTGTTGCTACACACGATTTAACTTTATTGTCACGTTTTGAGACCATCATTGTGATGATAAATGGTAAAATAGTTGAAAAGGGAAACTATCAACAATTACTCGCTAATCAAGGTGCTTTATGGAATATGATTCAATATAATGCATAAAAAAACTGCTTGATAGGCTAAGAAACCTTTCAAGCAGTTTTTTAACTAACAAGCTTACGCGTGCTAATTGTTTTTCTATTCTTAATAAATTCTAAACATTACTTTAATTGTCATGACAAAAGTTAATTATTTTTCCTTTGTTTCATCAAATGCATGAATGACTTTACCTAATAAGCGATTAAGTTCTTTAACTTCATCTTGAGATAAAGAAGAAGCTGAAGCGACTTTGTCAGATGCATTACTTAATTCTGGTCTAATAGTTTCACTTTTGTCAGTCAAGTGAATAAATACTTCACGTTGATCGACTTCGGAACGTTCACGCTTAATTAAGTCTACTTGTTCCATTCGTTTTAATAATGGTGATACTGTACCAGTATCGAGTGCTAATTCAGTTACGACTTTCTTGACGTTTACAGGAGATTCATCCCATAAAATTGTTAAGACAAGAAATTGTGGGTATGTTAGATTGTACTTCTTAAAAACTTTGTTAGAGTAGTAGCGATTAACTTGTCTTTGAGCATTGTACAAACTAAAGCATAGCTGTTCTTTTAAATTATGTTGATCAGACATTAAAGTTCTCCTCCAGACTATACTATCCGTTTTTTTCTCTTTTCGGATTGGTAATCATTAAAAAGTTGATTGTTTATTAATTCACAACTTTCTTTGATTCAATGCCATGCTAAAATTAAAGTATGTTTAAAGTTTAGAAGATATTTTTGATTAAATCAAGCAAAAAGATAATTTAATATATATGTTATCATTTTTAAAAATAACTGTAATAGAAAAGAGAATATAAAATGAAAAATAATAAAGATGAAAAAATAAGAATATCCATAATTAACGGATTTTTGGGTAGTGGTAAAACCACGTTACTGACACATTATATTAGTGAATTATTAAAAAATGATGAGAAAATTAAAATCATCATGAATGAATTCGGTACTTTTGATATTGATAGCAATAGTATTTCAAATGAAATTGAAGTCCATTCATTGATTAATGGTTGTGTTTGTTGCGATCTTAAACAAGAACTTGTCTATGAACTAAAAGCCATTGCTTTAAAAGGGGACGTTAATCATGTCATCATAGAAGCGACAGGCATTGCGCATCCTTTAGAATTACTAGTTGCATGTCAAGATCCGCAAATCGTTAATTTCTTTGAAAAGCCGATTATTTATGGTGTATTAGATGCGACTCGATTTTTGGAACGTCATCAATATACCGAAAATACAGTTTCGCTGATGGAAGATCAGTTGAAACTAAGTGACATGATTATTATTAATAAAATTGATCTTGTAACTGATGACAGTCTTGAGAAAATTGATAAGCAATTAAGTATGATTTGTGCAAGTATTCCAACTTATAAAACAACCTATGGAAAAGTTTCGTTGGAAGAAATGGACTTAACTGTTAAAGACAGAGAGATATCGTCTCATCATCACCATCATCATGGGATTAAAAGTATGACTTACACGTTTACAGGTCCGATTGATCGTCAATTGTTTTATCAATTTATAATGAAATTACCGGAATCTGTTCTACGTTTGAAAGGTTATGTGTCATTTAGAGATCAACCAAATGCAATTTATGAATTTCAATATGCATATGGTTTACCAGACTATGGAATAATTGGCATGCAATTACCATTAACGATTGTTATTATTGGTGAAACTTTAGATACAAATCACATACGTAATCAATTGGATATGCTACAATTTACGTAAATCAGAAAATATGTTGTTTCAATTTAACGGAAATAGCACATTAATTTCTTAATACTTTTATTGTGAATATTTTGTGACATTGAGGGATGGAGTGGATGAGATATGGAACAAATAATGATTAATCATTATGTTCATTTTTCTAGGCTTGTACAAGGTTTTTGGCGTGCAAATGAATGGAAGATGACTGCGAAAGAGTTAAATTATTTTATAAATGAATTAGTTGAACGTGGAATTACAACGATGGATCATGCTGATATTTATGGAGATTATCAATGTGAATCACTGTTTGGTAATGCTTTGGATTTATCACCCGAATTAAGAAATAAAATTCAAATTGTTACGAAATGTGGTATCATTTTGCCTTCTAAGCAATTTGATTTTACAAATGGACATCGTTATGATTTGAGTAGTAAGCACATCGTGAAATCTGTTGAACAGTCATTAATCAATTTGAATGTAGATTATTTAGATAGTCTACTCATTCATCGTCCTTCACCATTGATGGATCCAGAACAAGTTGCTGATGCATTAACTAAACTTGTTAAACAAGGTAAGTTGAAGTCATTCGGGGTGTCGAATTTTAATCATTCACAATACCAATTGTTAAATCAATATATTATGAAAGAAAGACTACATATTAGCATCAATCAATTAGAATTATCGCCATATCACGTTGATAGTTTACAAGATGGAACAATGGATTCAATGTATCAAAATCATGTTCAAATCATGGCTTGGAGTCCTTTTGCAGGCGGTAAAATTTTCGACAAGGAAGATATTAAAGCGCAACGTATTATGAAAGTTGTTCAATCAATAGCTGACAAATATGGTGTGAGTGACACAGCTGTGATGATAGCGTGGTTAGTAAAAATACCGCATCGTATCATGCCGATACTTGGAACAAGTCAGTTAAAGCGTATTGATCAAGCAATCGAAGGGCTACAACTTAATTTAGATGATCAGTCGTGGTTTGACATTTACACCGCTATTATCGGACAAGATATTCCGTAAACTTATTTACTTTTAAATCATAAAGGAGCATATCATGACAAACGAAGATAAACGTTTCGAACAATTAAGATTTGAACGCAAATTTATAGTTATTCCATATTTAATTTATGCAGTCATTGTATTACTATTAAATATTTTCTATTCTGATTTGAAAATAACAATGACATTATTCGGACTTTTCTTTGCGTATAATGTAGTCATTTTGTTCATAGCATTTATTAAACACTATAAACGCACATTGTTACTAAGTCTTATATTAACAGTGCTTAGTGGCGCGGCATTCTTTGGAATTATTTATGTTTATGGCATTAATCATTTTTAAATATTAAAAAGAGACTATCTACAATAATCTCATTTGCATTTTATCTAACTAAGTTTAACTTTTGCTTAGAAAAATGATGCTATGAGGATATTCAGTAGATAGTTTTTTTATGATCTAATATTTAAACTTAGATATCGTTTTGTAATTAACCGAGATAACTCATCACCTAGCAATATTATTTACAAAATATTTCGATAAAATTGTGTATTTTGCATAAATTAAAAATGTATGTTTTAAAAAATTGTTATAATTAAATTAAGATTAAACAAAGGGGTGACTGTTATGTCAGAAGAAAAACATGTAGTGGAACATGAACAACAAAAGAAAGAAAAGACAAAAAAGCAATACAAGCCATTTTGGATTGTCATGAGTTTTATAATACTTATAGTTGTACTATTACTCCCGGCACCTTCAAGTCTGCCAATAATGGCTAAGGCAGTACTAGCTATTTTAGCTTTTGCAGTTATTATGTGGGTAACGGAAGCTGTATCATATCCGGTGTCAGCAAGTTTAATTATTGGCTTAATGATATTACTTTTAGGATTTAGCCCGGTTCAAAATTTAGGGGAGAAGCTAGGTAATCCGAAAAGTGGCAGTGCTGTTTTAGCTGGAAGTGACCTTCTAGGAACTAATCATGCATTATCATTAGCGTTTAGTGGATTTGCAACTTCAGCTGTAGCTCTCGTTGCAGCTGCATTATTTTTGGCTGCTGCTATGCAAGAAACGAATTTGCATAAAAGACTAGCTCTTTTAGTGTTATCAATTGTTGGTAATAAAACTAGAAATATAGTTATTGGAGCAATTATCGTTTCAATTGTACTTGCATTTTTCGTTCCTTCTGCAACAGCTAGAGCAGGGGCAGTTGTACCAATCTTGCTGGGTATGATTGCGGCATTTAAAGTTTCCAAAGATAGCAAGTTAGCGTCTTTATTAATAATTACTTCAGTACAAGCTGTGTCAATTTGGAATATTGGTATCAAAACGGCGGCAGCACAAAATATCGTAGCGATTAATTTTATAAACCATCAATTAGGATTTGATGTTTCATGGGGCGAGTGGTTCTTATATGCAGCGCCTTGGTCCATAGTTATGTCCATAGCTTTATATTTCATCATGATTAAAGTGATGCCTCCAGAAATTAATACAATAGAAGGTGGTAAAGATTTAATAAAAGAAGAATTGCATAAACTTGGCCCCGTTAGCGCACGTGAATGGCGTTTAATTGTTATATCGATGTTATTATTACTGTTTTGGTCAACTGAAAAAGTATTACATCCGATTGACTCTGCATCCATTACTATTATTGCTTTAGGTGTTATGTTAATGCCGAAAATTGGTGTCATGACATGGAAACATGTTGAAAATAAAATACCATGGGGGACAATTATCGTGTTTGGTGTAGGTATTTCACTAGGTAACGTTCTTTTGAAAACAGGTGCAGCTCAATGGTTAAGTGATCAAACTTTTGGTGTTTTAGGTTTAAAACATTTACCTATTATCGCGACAATTGCACTTATCACGATTTTTAATATATTGATTCATTTGGGCTTTGCGAGTGCAACAAGTTTATCATCAGCGTTAATACCTGTTTTTATTTCGCTAACCTCTACGTTACACTTAGGAGACCAGTCTATAGGATTTGTTTTAATTCAACAATTTGTTATTAGTTTTGGTTTCTTATTACCTGTTAGTGCACCTCAAAATATGTTGGCTTATGGCACTGGTACTTTTACGGTTAAAGATTTCTTGAAGGCAGGTATACCATTGACAATTGTAGGGTATATTCTAGTGATAGTTTTTAGTATGACTTATTGGAAATGGTTAGGTTTGCTTTAATTAAAAATATAAATAAGAATCTAGGTTATTTTAAAGTGACAAAAAGCTTAATAAAATAAAAAGATAATTGAAGGGTGTTTTGTTTATGGCAATTGCTGTGTTATTAAATCGAATGTTTCGAATGGAACACAATCCATTATTTGAATATATTTATCAACAAAAAGAAGACATTGATGCATGTTATTTTATCATTCCGGAAGAGGACATGTCTTCAGCTTCTGATTTGAAAGCACAGTTTTATCGCGGTACTTTGCAGCGCTTTTACCAATCGTTGCACGCAGAAAAGCTTACACCTTATGTTATGTCTTATGACGATATCATTTCATTTTGTAAAGAAAACAATATCTCTGAAGTAGTGATTGCGGGTGATATTATGAGTTATCATCTTGAAGAATATGATATTTTACATCAACGTTCTTTATTCAATGAAGCACGCATTGCCGTTACTTTGATACGTGGGAATCATTACTTTAAAGCGAGTAAAACAATGAATCAACAAGGGGAGCCATACAAAGTTTTTACTAGTTTCTATAAAAAATGGCGACCTTACTTGAGGCATAGAGACGTATATCACTATGATTTAAAATCATTCGAAGACTTTGTCATTGCATCACCTGATGATTTAGTGTTTGATGACATAGCGTTTGGATCCTTACAAGTAATTGAACAGAATAAATGGCAACATTTTTTAGATCAAGATATACAGAATTACGAAAGCGGAAGAGACTATTTACCTGAAGTGTTAACAAGTCAGCTAAGTGTTGCTTTAGCATATGGATTATTAGATATTATTGAAATTTTTAATGATTTATTGGCGCGTTATGATGAAGATGAGGCAAACTATGAAGCATTTATACGTGAACTCATTTTTAGAGAATTTTATTATGTGTTAATGACACAGTATCCAGAAACCTCATACCAAGCTTTCAAACCTAAATATCGACAGATAAAATGGTCGCAAAATGAAGCGGATTTTAATGTATGGTGCGAAGGGCAAACAGGATTTCCAATCATTGATGCAGCAATAATGGAATTGACACAAACTGGTTTTATGCATAATCGAATGAGAATGGTTGTGTCGCAATTTTTAACCAAAGATTTATTTATAGATTGGACATGGGGAGAAAAATTCTTTAGAAAGCACCTTATTGACTATGATGCAGCATCAAATATTCATGGATGGCAATGGTCTGCTTCTACAGGTACGGATGCAGTGCCGTATTTTAGAATGTTTAATCCAATAAGACAGAGTGAACGCTTTGATGCTAAAGCTTTGTATATCAAAACATATCTTCCGATTTTTAATCAAATTGATGCAAAATATTTGCATGATACGCAACGCAATGAGTCCAACCTTTTTGAACAGGGGATTGAATTAGGTCGTCATTATCCAAAACAAATAGTGGATCATCAAGAAAAGAGATCTCAAGTTTTAGCGACATTTAAAGCATTAGACTAATTCGTCTCAATTGATAGATCAGGCATGAGTAAAATCTGGAGCAGAATATAAAGTTCTTAAGCAATATAAATAAGCCAATTTCTATTATTGATGTGATAGAAATTGGCTTTCCTCAAATATATAAGTTGTATTTAGTTTTCTTATTAATTTGATGTTATCTTAGTATGTCCGTAAATAAAGTGAGGTATAGTACGACATACTCTAAAAACGTAGTGAGATAAATATATTTCAATCTAACTTTTATGTTTTGAGGCACTTGCCATTTAGGATATTGTCGTTCGTAATACGACACTTGTTGTATAAATACACCTAGTCCAAATGGCAGCATCATGAGTAAGATACTTCTTAAATAACTTAAACCAATATCATGCCATATGTGTCCAATAATCAATTGAAAGCCAATGATAGATACTATTAAAACGATTATATTTATTGTCACTTGTTCAAACGCACTCCTTTTCCAAATAATAGAATTGCTACTTGCATGACAACCATAAAACATACAAACATAGCAGTTTTAAGCGTTAGACTTTCTAGAATGTGATTTAAAACATGTAAGGGCTCATTAAAGAAATAAACGGAATGTAAGCGTAAGAAACGACCAATATAAATTCCGAATCCATTTAAAAACATTAGCACGACAACAATTAATCTATTAAGCCAACGGTGAGAAGTCAATGTTAGTATTTCAAAATAGATTAAAATCATCACATAAACCGCTAAGAAGACACCAAGCAGTAAATAGGTAAAGTATTTCCACTCACTTAAATTTAGTCCTGCGTAAAAGTTGAATTGAAATTGGTTCAAATGGATTAAATCAGTTACCATATAAAATGTATTTGGTAAAAGTAACACAAATATAAAACTATATATGATAAATAGTGGCCATTCATACTTTTTATTCGGTTTGAATAATCGTAATAATAGACTAAGCTCAAAAGGTATATATGCTAAAAACAAATTTAAAGTCATAAATTGAAAAATTTTAGTCTCAAAAAGTGAGACGATAAATAAAATTAAAAAGTAAATTCTAGCGATGTATCGAGATTGCATCAATAATAAACACTACTTTCTAATGAAAAAGTTATTCATTCAAATGTGATAGTTATAAACGCATTCAATTCCTAATTAAAAATTTAATTTAACTCGTTGAAGTATATTAATAAACGAGAATGCATTTATGATTAAGCACTTATGATAACTTGTAATAAAATTTGATTCAACTAAAAAGTAAAGTGCTATTGAGGATCAAGTAAATTTAAACCGACTGCATCTTTGAATGAACGTTGAATGTCCAAATCAGTTACAGTAAGAATGATTTCAGCAGTTGCAGAAACAATTGCTTTAGCGAGATGTCCGCTAAAAGTTTCATATGATTGAGTACCGAAAGTAGCATGCAAATGTGCAAAATGACCATTGTCTAGACGAGAAATATTACCTAATAAGCTCGTCAATTCCAGTGGCTCAGTAATATGTTTTTCTTCGTATTGTTTCGTTGTTAAATTGAAAAATTTTAATACAACGTCATCACATGCACCAATGCCGCTGACAGATGTAAATGTTAAGTCTTGGTCATCTGCAAAGGTTGTTATACATTCAACGATATCTTCTCCTTTTTCCAACACTAGTAGTATAGTATGATTACTTTTTTGCAATTTCATATGATCAATCCCCTTTATTTTAATATGTCATTAATTATACAATTAAATGGAAAATAGTGATAATTACAAAGAAAAAATATTGTCAAATGTAGCAATGTTGTAATACAATATAGAAACTTTTTACGAATATTTAGCATGAATTGCAATCTGTCGTGGAAAAGAAGAATAACAGCTTTAAGCATGACATGGAGAAAAAAGAGGTGAGCATATGAATAAACAGATTTTTGTCTTATATTTTAATATTTTCTTGATTTTTTTAGGTATCGGTTTAGTAATACCAGTCTTGCCTGTTTATTTAAAAGATTTGGGATTAACTGGTAGTGATTTAGGATTACTAGTTGCTGCTTTTGCGTTATCTCAAATGATTATATCGCCGTTTGGTGGTACGCTAGCTGACAAATTAGGGAAGAAATTAATTATATGTATAGGATTAATTTTGTTTTCAGTGTCAGAATTTATGTTTGCAGTTGGCCACAATTTTTCGGTATTGATGTTATCGAGAGTGATTGGTGGTATGAGTGCTGGTATGGTAATGCCTGGTGTGACAGGTTTAATAGCTGACATTTCACCAAGCCATCAAAAAGCAAAAAACTTTGGCTACATGTCAGCGATTATCAATTCTGGATTCATTTTAGGACCAGGGATTGGTGGATTTATGGCAGAAGTTTCACATCGTATGCCATTTTACTTTGCAGGAGCATTAGGTATTCTAGCATTTATAATGTCAATTGTATTGATTCACGATCCGAAAAAGTCTACGACAAGTGGTTTCCAAAAGTTAGAGCCACAATTGCTAACGAAAATTAACTGGAAAGTGTTTATTACACCAGTTATTTTAACACTTGTATTATCGTTTGGTTTATCTGCATTTGAAACATTGTATTCACTATACACAGCTGACAAGGTAAATTATTCACCTAAAGATATTTCGATTGCTATTACGGGTGGCGGTATATTTGGGGCACTTTTCCAAATCTATTTCTTCGATAAATTTATGAAGTATTTCTCAGAGTTAACATTTATAGCTTGGTCATTATTATATTCAGTTGTTGTCTTAATATTATTAGTTTTTGCTAATGGCTATTGGTCAATAATGTTAATCAGTTTTGTTGTCTTCATAGGTTTTGATATGATACGACCAGCCATTACAAATTATTTTTCTAATATTGCTGGAGAAAGGCAAGGCTTTGCAGGCGGATTGAACTCGACATTCACTAGTATGGGTAATTTCATAGGTCCTTTAATCGCAGGTGCGTTATTTGATGTACACATTGAAGCACCAATTTATATGGATATAGGTGTTTCATTAGCAGGTGTTGTTATTGTTTTAATTGAAAAGCAACATAGAGCAAAATTGAAAGAACAAAATATGTAGCATAAGTATTTTGGTGTATATTGATATAAAGTAAAGCGTAATATTATGAATGATTAGCATCGTTTTTCTTATGAATTTTATTAAGAAAATTCGATGCTTTACATTTAAAAAGATTCGATTGACTAAATGTTTTACTCTTTATATTTAAATGTTATATGTAACAAAAAATGATTTTGAGTAATAAACATGTTACAAATATTACATTCTTTTTAAATTGCAATCCACATACCTAATTCATTAACGTTAATGTGTTAAGATGATAAAAAATGAGTAAGGAAATGTGGGTAAGGGGATGACAGTAAAAAATTTATTTTTAGGCTTTGTTGCTGTAATATTAACCGTTTGTTTAATTGGTTTATTAATATTAGCAACAAATGAAGATGCGCTTGCTAAGGTACATAAAACAATTAATACGCTTAACGCGATAAATGTATCAACTGAAGATACTTATAAAAAGAAAATGGATATTCTCAATATTCATACTGCTAAAGCATCTGAAGTGAATGAAAATGTGAAAAAGCAAAATCATTTTAAACATCGTGTGAATGCAAATAAATCAAATTCTTTTAACGAACAAGAGTGCCAAGTTATTGCTGATCGTTATGCAGATAAGCATATCAATGATAATTATGGTTTAGAAAGAATTTCTAAGACAAATCATGGATATAATTATGTGTATTCCAATGATAATTCAACTAGTAAGCAACATGTAAGTATTTCAAATCAAGGCATAATAACGAAATAATAGATGGAACAGTGTATTCTAATTGGATATACTGTTTTTATTTTGCAATAATTTAATTTAAAAAGGTGAATTCAACTTATAAAATGATGTAAATGTTATGTCAAAATCAACCAATCCGTAATGTATTTTAAAATGTTAATATAGTTCTGAAGAAGTATAAATGAGGTGTTGAAATGGCTAAAAATAAGAAAACGAACGCGATGCGTATGCTTGATCGTGCAAAAATTAAATACGAAGTTCATAGCTTTGAGGTACCAGAAGAACATTTATCGGGTGCAGAAGTCGCAGAACTCATACAAGCAAATGTTAAAACAGTATTTAAAACGCTTGTTCTAGAAAATACAAAACATGAACATTTTGTATTTGTTATCCCAGTAAGTGAAACTTTAGATATGAAAAAGGCAGCTGCTTTGGTTGGAGAGAAGAAATTGCAGCTTATGCCTTTAGATAATTTGAAAAATGTAACGGGATACATTCGTGGTGGGTGTTCGCCTGTTGGTATGAAAACATTGTTTCCAACAGTCGTTGACAAATCCTGTGAAAATTATAGTCATATCAGTGTGAGTGGTGGGCTTCGAACAATGCAAATCACAATAGCTGTTGAGGATTTGATTACAATAACTAAAGGCAAAATTGGAGCAGTTATCCATGAATGATTAATAACAACAAAAAGTATGGGGCAAGATTCGGAGTGTGACAGAGATGAAATTTTTATAAAATTCATTTCTGCCACACTCCTTTTTGATTGAATTAGCATTTTACGATCATAAACAGTCATTACAAATGAGTATTTGAACATAAAAATGTAATTTTATCGTCACAATTTGATTGTTTGTGATTGTTTTTGGTAATTTATGATTGAAAAGTGAAAGCGTACTCATTATAATACAAAGTGAGATGGGGTGATGATGATAATTACTGAAAAAAGACACGAGTTAATATTAGAAGAACTTTCGCACAAAGATTTTTTGACTTTACAAGAATTAATAGATCGAACTGGTTGCAGTGCTTCAACAATACGAAGAGATTTATCTAAACTACAACAATTAGGGAAATTGCAACGTGTGCATGGTGGTGCAATGTTAAAAGAAAATCGTATGGTTGAGGCGAATTTAACTGAAAAATTAGCAACGAATCTTGATGAAAAGAAAATGATTGCTAAAATAGCAGCTAATCAAATCAACGATAATGAATGCTTATTTATCGATGCTGGTTCATCTACATTGGAGCTAATTAAATATATTCAAGCGAAAGATATCATTGTGGTAACCAATGGTTTAACACATGTAGAAGCTTTACTTAAAAAAGGTATTAAAACAATTATGCTAGGTGGTCAAGTTAAAGAAAATACACTTGCTACGATTGGTTCTAGTGCTATGGAGATATTAAGACGATATTGTTTCGATAAAGCTTTTATCGGGATGAATGGATTAGATATTGAACTTGGATTAACTACTCCCGATGAGCAAGAGGCATTAGTTAAACAAACAGCAATGTCATTAGCCAATCAATCATTTGTACTTATAGATCATTCTAAGTTTAATAAAGTATATTTTGCTCGTGTACCTTTGCTAGAAAGTACGACAATCATCACATCTGAAAAAGCATTAAATCAAGAATCGTTAAAAGAATACCAACAAAAGTATCACTTTATAGGAGGGACTTTATGATTTATACAGTGACTTTCAATCCTTCAATTGACTATGTCATTTTTACGAATGATTTTAAAATTGATGGTTTGAACAGAGCAACAGCAACATATAAATTCGCTGGGGGGAAAGGTATTAATGTCTCGCGCGTCTTAAAGACATTGGATGTTGAGTCAACTGCCTTGGGATTTGCAGGTGGATTTCCTGGGAAATTCATTATAGATACATTAAATAACAGTGCAATTCAATCGAATTTTATTGAAGTTGATGAAGATACACGTATTAATGTGAAATTAAAAACAGGACAAGAAACAGAAATCAATGCACCGGGTCCTCATATAACGTCAACACAATTTGAACAACTGTTACAACAAATTAAAAATACAACAAGCGAAGATATAGTTATTGTTGCTGGAAGTGTACCAAGTAGTATTCCAAGCGATGCGTATGCGCAAATTGCACAAATTACAGCACAGACAGGTGCTAAATTAGTAGTCGACGCTGAAAAAGAATTGGCTGAAAGCGTTTTACCATATCATCCACTATTTATTAAACCTAATAAAGATGAATTAGAAGTGATGTTTAATACAACAGTGAACTCAGACACAGATGTTATTAAATATGGTCGTTTGTTAGTTGATAAAGGTGCGCAATCTGTTATTGTCTCGCTTGGCGGTGATGGTGCTATTTATATTGATAAAGAAATCAGTATTAAAGCAGTTAATCCACAAGGGAAAGTGGTTAATACAGTTGGCTCTGGTGATAGTACAGTTGCAGGCATGGTGGCTGGAATTGCTTCAGGTTTAACGATTGAAAAAGCATTCCAACAAGCAGTCGCATGCGGTACTGCCACGGCATTTGATGAGGACTTAGCAACACGGGACGCTATAGAAAAAATAAAATCACAAGTTACGATTAGCGTACTTGATGGGGAGTGAAAATAATGAGAGTAACAGAGTTATTAACAAAAGATACGATAGCAATGGATTTAATGGCAAATGACAAAAATGGTGTTATTGATGAGTTAGTAAATCAATTAGACAAAGCAGGTAAATTAAGTGATGTCGCGTCATTTAAGGAAGCGATTCACAATCGAGAATCACAAAGTACAACTGGTATCGGCGAAGGTATTGCCATTCCACATGCCAAAGTGGCCGCAGTTAAGTCACCAGCTATTGCGTTTGGTAAATCTAAAGCAGGCGTAGATTATCAAAGTTTGGATATGCAACCAGCACACTTATTCTTTATGATTGCAGCGCCAGAAGGTGGCGCCCAAACACATCTAGATGCTTTAGCTAAGTTGTCTGGTATTTTAATGGATGAAAATGTACGTGAGAAATTATTACATGCTTCATCACCTGAAGAAGTACTAGCGATCATAGATGAGGCTGATGATGAAGTGACAAAAGAAGAAGAGGCAGAAGCTGAAGCACAACAAGTTGCAACTGCAGAACAATCATCTAAACAATCTAATGAGCCATATGTGTTAGCAGTAACTGCTTGTCCAACAGGTATTGCACACACATATATGGCACGTGATGCATTGAAAAAGCAAGCGGATAAAATGGGTATTAAAATTAAAGTTGAAACGAACGGTTCAAGCGGCATTAAAAACCATTTAACTGAACAAGATATTGAAAATGCAACAGGTATCATTGTTGCTGCTGATGTTCATGTTGAGACGGATCGCTTCGATGGTAAAAATGTCGTAGAAGTACCAGTAGCAGATGGTATTAAACGCCCAGAAGAATTAATTAATAAAGCATTAGATACAAGTCGTAAACCTTTTGTTGCCCGTGATGGTCAAAGAAAAGGTAACTCAAATGACAGTCAAGAAAAATTAAGCCCAGGTAAAGCTTTCTATAAACACTTAATGAACGGTGTTTCTAACATGTTGCCACTTGTAATATCTGGTGGTATTTTAATGGCAATTGTATTTTTATTTGGAGCAAATTCATTTAATCCAAAAAGCTCAGAGTACAATGCGTTTGCAGAGCAGCTTTGGAACATAGGTAGTAAAAGTGCATTCGCGTTAATCATTCCAATTTTATCTGGATTCATTGCACGTAGTATTGCGGATAAACCTGGTTTCGCTTCAGGTCTTGTAGGTGGTATGTTAGCAATTTCAGGTGGTTCAGGATTTATTGGTGGTATTATTGCAGGTTTCTTAGCAGGTTACTTAACACAAAGTGTTAAAGCGATGACACGTAAGTTACCACAAGCATTAGAGGGATTAAAACCAACATTAATTTATCCACTATTGACAGTAACAGCTACAGGCTTATTGATGATTTATGCCTTTAATCCACCAGCATCTTGGTTAAATCATTTGTTATTAGATGGATTAAACAATTTATCAGGTTCTAATATTGTATTATTAGGTTTAGTTATTGGCGCTATGATGGCGATTGATATGGGCGGTCCATTCAACAAAGCGGCATATGTTTTTGCAACAGGTGCGTTGATTGAAGGTAATGCAGCACCAATTACAGCTGCAATGATTGGTGGTATGATTCCACCGTTAGCAATTGCGACAGCGATGTTAATTTTCAGACGTAAATTTACAAAAGAACAACGTGGTTCAATTATCCCTAACTATGTGATGGGTATGTCCTTTATTACAGAAGGTGCGATTCCATTTGCAGCTGCCGATCCATTACGTGTTATTCCTTCAATGATGATTGGTTCAGGTATAGGTGGCGCAATTGCTTTAGGCTTAGGTTCACGAATTACTGCGCCACATGGTGGTATTATTGTAATTGTTGGTACGGATGGTGCACACTTACTTCAAACTCTTATTGCACTTCTAGTTGGTACATTAGTTTCAGCATTAATTTACGGTTTAATCAAACCCAAGTTAACTGAAACAGAAATCGAAGCTTCAAAATCAATGGACGAGTAGTTTTAATGATGTAAAATGATTGTTAGCAAAGAGCTTCATATTAAGTTGTAAGTTCAATGAATATATGTTAGTTTTATACATCGTGTTAACGGTAGCTTATACAAAGCTGTAAAAACACTTTCTATTAATTCAGTTTTTATGAATTGATATGAAGGTGTTTTTATTTTTAGATAAATGAATGAAGAAATAGACACCACAAATGTATAGACTTTTTTAATATTTTGCAAAAAGTTATGCCAAACGAAGCAGATATAGTAAAATATGAGTGTCTTAAAGTGAAAATTTATAAATAAAGAAGGGTTTATACGTGTCAGAATTAATTATATATAACGGCAAAGTTTATACTGAAGATGGCAAAATCGATAATGGTTACATTCATGTGAAAGATGGACAGATTGTTGCAATTGGAGAAGGGGATGATAAAGCAGTAATTGATAATGATACGACAAATAAAATTCAAGTGATTGATGCTAAAGGTCATCATGTATTACCAGGTTTTATTGATATACATATTCATGGTGGTTATGGTCAAGATGCAATGGATGGGTCATACGATGGCTTAAAATATCTATCCGAAAATTTGTTATCTGAAGGGACGACATCATACTTGGCCACTACAATGACGCAATCTACTGATAAAATAGATAAAGCACTTACAAATATTGCTAAATATGAAGCGGAGCAAGATGTTCACAATGCAGCGGAAATTGTAGGTATACATTTAGAAGGACCATTTATATCTGAAAATAAAGTTGGTGCTCAACATCCGCAATACGTTGTACGCCCATTTATCGATAAAATTAAACATTTTCAAGAGACTGCTAACAGATTAATAAAGATTATGACGTTTGCACCTGAAGTTGAAGGTGCAAAAGAAGCGCTTGAAACGTATAAAGATGACATTATTTTTTCAATTGGTCATACAGTGGCAACATACGAAGAAGCAGTCGAAGCTGTTGAGCGAGGAGCTAAACATGTCACGCATTTATATAATGCAGCGACGCCATTCCAGCATAGAGAACCAGGTGTTTTTGGAGCAGCATGGTTGAATGATGCTCTACATACCGAAATGATTGTTGATGGCACACATTCTCATCCGGCATCGGTTGCTATTGCTTACCGTATGAAAGGTAATGAACGTTTTTATTTAATTACCGATGCAATGCGTGCAAAAGGTATGCCTGAAGGAGAATATGATTTGGGTGGACAAAAAGTAACTGTTCAATCGCAACAAGCACGTCTTGCAAATGGTGCGCTTGCTGGTAGTATTTTAAAAATGAATCATGGGTTACGTAACTTAATATCATTTACAGGTGATACATTAGATCATTTATGGCGAGTAACAAGTTTAAATCAAGCCATTGCATTAGGTATCGATGATAGAAAAGGTAGTATTAAAGTAAATAAGGATGCAGATCTTGTTATTCTAGATGATGATATGAATGTAAAATCTACAATAAAACAAGGTAAGGTTCACACATTTAGCTAATAAATAATCATAATTAAATGTATGCAATAGATTTAATCTGTTAACATAAGCACTTTATATTATGATAAAATAGAAGCAATAACATTTTTTTCTGGGGGTGTCTAAATGGGAAGGCGATAACATGTAGTTGTAATTTAAGTCATAGTGATAAATTTGAATGCGTGTTACCCATGAGTGACACATATAACATGGAGGTGAATCCCTAGAAATAGGGAATTAATTGGAAACTTCGACCATAATTAGTTTGATTATATTTATTCTATTAATTGCATTAACCACTGTATTTGTTGGTTCAGAATTTGCATTAGTAAAAATTAGAGCAACAAGAATTGAACAGCTAGCAGATGAAGGAAATAAACCTGCTAAAATAGTAAAAAAGATGATTGCTAATCTAGATTATTATCTTTCTGCTTGTCAGTTAGGTATAACAGTAACATCTTTAGGGTTAGGTTGGCTTGGTGAACCAACGTTTGAAAAGCTATTACACCCAATATTTGAAGCAATCAATTTACCAACTGCATTAACGACGACGATTTCGTTTGCAGTGTCATTTATAATCGTTACGTATTTGCATGTAGTACTTGGTGAATTAGCGCCTAAATCTATAGCGATTCAACATACTGAAAAGCTTGCTTTAGTATATGCAAGACCATTGTTCTATTTCGGTAACATTATGAAACCATTGATTTGGCTGATGAATGGTTCTGCACGTGTTATTATTAGAATGTTTGGTGTAAATCCTGATGCCCAAACTGATGCAATGTCAGAAGAAGAAATCAAAATTATTATTAACAATAGTTATAATGGTGGAGAAATCAACCAAACTGAATTGGCATATATGCAAAATATCTTTTCATTCGATGAAAGACATGCAAAAGATATAATGGTACCTAGAACTCAAATGATTACACTAAATGAACCTTTTAATGTAGACGAATTACTAGAAACAATAAAAGAACATCAATTTACGCGTTATCCAATTACTGATGATGGTGATAAAGACCACATTAAAGGATTTATTAACGTCAAAGAATTTTTAACTGAATACGCTTCTGGAAAAACGATTAAAATAGCAAACTATATACATGAGTTGCCAATGATTTCAGAGACAACACGTATCAGTGATGCATTAATTAGAATGCAACGTGAACATGTACATATGAGTCTTATTATAGATGAATATGGTGGAACGGCAGGTATTTTAACGATGGAAGATATTTTAGAAGAAATCGTTGGGGAAATTCGTGATGAATTTGATGATGATGAAGTGAATGATATCGTTAAAATTGATAATAAGACATTCCAAGTAAATGGTAGAGTACTATTGGATGATTTAACTGAAGAGTTCGGTATAGAATTTGATGACTCTGAGGATATTGATACGATAGGTGGATGGTTACAATCTCGTAATACCAATTTACAAAAAGATGATTACGTGGATACAACTTATGATCGCTGGGTTGTTTCAGAAATCGATAACCACCAAATTATTTGGGTGATATTAAACTATGAATTTAATGAAGCGAGACCTACTATCGGACAGTCTGATGAAGATGAAAAATCAGAATAGATATTAATATATAAACCAACTAAGAATGATTTAATTCATTTTTGGTTGGTTATTTTTTTGACTAAAATTAATGAAAAGTGAAAATAGTATTGGAACTTAATATCTTTAATGATTTAATGAATATTTTTTATTGAAAGCGATAATTCGTATTAATTGAGTTTGTTGAAAAATTTAGGGTAATGTAAAGATATAAAAGATATATAGATTGGAGAGATATAAAGATGTTGAATGAGATACAAATATTAAATAATGGATACCCGATGCCTTCAGTTGGGTTAGGTGTTTATAAAATCTCTGACGAAGATATGACTAAAGTTGTAAATGCTGCAATTGACGCAGGCTATAGAGCGTTTGATACAGCATACTTTTATGATAATGAGGCTTCACTAGGACGAGCATTAAAGGATAATGGCGTCGATAGAGAAGATTTGTTTATAACAACGAAGTTATGGAATGACTATCAAGGTTATGAGAAAACATTCGAATATTTCAACAAATCGATTGAAAATTTACAAACTGATTATCTTGATTTATTTCTAATACATTGGCCTTGTGAAGCAGATGGTCTATTTTTAGAAACATATAAAGCTATGGAAGAACTTTACGAGCAAGGTAAGGTAAAAGCAATAGGTGTATGTAATTTTAATGTTCATCATCTAGAAAAATTAATGGCTCAATCAAGTATCAAACCAATGGTGAATCAAATTGAGGTACATCCATATTTTAACCAACAAGAATTACAAGAATTTTGTGATCGTCACGATATTAAAGTGACTGCATGGATGCCTTTGATGAGAAATAGAGGACTACTAGACGACCCTGTTATTGTTAAAATTGCTGAAAAATATCATAAAACACCAGCACAAGTTGTATTGCGTTGGCATTTAGCACACAATAGAATTATTATTCCAAAATCTCAGACACCTAAACGCATTCAAGAAAATATAGATATTTTAGATTTTAATTTAGAATTAACAGAAGTAGCTGAAATTGATGCTTTAAATAGAAATGCAAGACAAGGTAAAAATCCAGATGATGTGAAAATTGGGGATTTAAAATAACTGGATGTTAAATTTTACGTTTATGAATGCCTTTTAATGTGTACATTAAAATAAATGAGTTGGTTTTTACTATTTGATAAAACAATACTCAGGTACATTCAAAATCTTTTAAATAAAAAGGATGGACATAGATGAAAATTAGAGTCGTCATTCCTTGTTTTAATGAAGGGGAAGTCATTACACAAACACATCAACAATTAACTGAAATACTTTCACAAGATAGTAGTGTGAAAGGCTATGATTATAATATGCTTTTCATAGATGATGGTAGTACGGATACCACTATAGATGAAATGCAACATCTTGCCACAATAGATAGACATGTCAGCTTTATTTCTTTTAGCAGAAATTTTGGAAAAGAAGCAGCTATGATTGCAGGTTACCAGCATAGTACTGAATTTGATGCAGTCATCATGATAGATTGTGATTTGCAACATCCACCTGAATATATTCCAAAAATGGTTGAAGGTTTTATGGAAGGCTATGATCAAGTGATTGCAAAGCGTGATAGAAGTGGTGAAAATTTTAGTCGCAAAACATTAAGCCATTTGTACTATAAGTTAGTTAATTGCTTTGTAGAAGAAGTACAATTTGATGATGGTGTTGGTGATTTTAGACTTTTAAGCCAAAGAGCTGTTAAATCCATTGCATCACTTGAAGAATATAATCGATTTTCAAAAGGGTTATTTGAATGGATAGGCTATAATACTAAAGTGTTTACGTATCAAAATGTTGAGAGACAAAAAGGGGAATCTAAGTGGTCCTTTAAAAAGTTATTTAATTATGGTATTGATGGATTGATTTCCTTTAATAGTAAACCTTTGAGAATGATGATTTATCTTGGCTTGTTTATCTTTTCAATAAGCGTGCTATATATTATCTATTTATTCATCAATATTATGATATCTGGTGTTAATATTCCAGGATATTTTTCAACGATTGCAGCTATTTTATTATTAGGCGGCATACAGTTAATTTCAATTGGTGTTGTAGGTGAATATATTGGCAGGATATATTATGAAGTTAAGGCACGTCCTAAATATATTATTCAAGCTACAAATCTTTCAAGTATTGAAAATGATGAGAAGGATACCCATAAAGTTTATTCTAAATAAACAAAAAAAGAAGCCCTCATTAATGGGAGCTTCTTTTTAGTCTTTGCATTTTATTTTATAAATAAATCGGATTATGACGTAATGTCTAATTTGTGTAATGTTACAGTCATCGTAGTTCCTACATCTATATCACTGCTTACACTGATTTTTGCGTTATTTTGTTGCGCGAGTTCATTAGCTATATATAAGCCTAATCCAGAACCACCCGTTTTTGTATTACGAGAGTTTTCTACTCTGAATGTACGTTCGAATATACGTTCTTGTAGTTCTGGTATAATGCCAATACCTTCATCGCTAATAGCAATGTCGATAGTATCTTGATCTTTGTTTTCACTAATATTAATATCAATGCGACTACCAACATTTGAAAATTTTAGCGCATTATCAAGTAAGTTTGTTAAAATACGCTCAAGTGGCGTTCGATATTGATAAAATGCATCAATTTCGCTACAGAAATTCACTTCTAATGTGCGGTTTTCATGTTTGATACGTTGCTCATATGGTTGCAATATTGATACAAGTAATTGGTCTAGTTGTATTAATTCTGGGGGATATGTTTTACCTGTATTTAAAGTGATAATATGAGTCATATCATCAAATAATGTTGATAATCTGTTTGCTTGTTTAATTAATATGTCGTATGACTCTTTAATCTCATGATCCTTAGTGATTATACCATCACGTAGTCCTTCAGAATATGAAATAATGCTTGCTAAAGGTGTTTTTAAATCATGGGCTAAGTTTTGAATCAGTTCTGTTTTTTCTTGTTGTTCGGATTTAATTTGATTCATTTGTTGCGTAATTTCAGAAGCCATTTTATTAAAAGATTGATTTAATTCATAAATTTCTTTTGGTGAATTAAACGTTTTATCATTGCTTGCGTAATTTCCGTTAGCAAATTGCTTAGTTTTTATATTAAACTGCTTAATTTTTTGTATAAGTGGATTAATAAAAATACTACATATTAATAAGGTTAAACAGCTTGTAATTATTGTCGTTAAGGTCAAAGTTAGTGTCATATGGCCGTTAAACCACATTAAAATATATGCAATTGCTAAAATAGTTGAAGTTAATAGTATACTCGATACGACGCCAATAATGATTTGACTTCTAATTGATAACACCATTATCGGCTCCTTTCAAATTTATATCCTAATCCCCATACAGTTGTGATGGTATATGTTGTAAAGCTCTCTTTTTCTAATTTTTCTCTAATACGGTGTATATGGACATTCACGGTATTAGCATCTTCGTAATAGTCATATCCCCAAACTTTTTCAAGTAATTCTGATTTAGAAATAACTTCATTTTCTCTAGAAGCTAAATACCACAATAACTCAAATTCCTTAATACGCATAGGGACTTCGTGACCATTTACAGTCACAACTTTACTTAAGTTAATAAGTGTTAATTCATCAAACGACAGTTGTTCAACTGGTTGATGATGGTATTTCTTCATTCTTGTAAGTAAATTATTAATACGTAAAACGAGTTCCCTTGGACTAAATGGTTTTTTGACATAGTCATCTGCACCTAAAGTTAAGGCGTAAATGGTATCATGTTCTTGTGTTTTGGCAGTTAAATAGATAAAGGGGATATCTAATTTTTGCCTTTTCATTTCTTTGACAATGTCGTAACCATTAACTTCTGGCATCATGATATCAAGTACCATGATATCAATATCATTTGATAGTAAAGAAATTGCTTCTTTACCGCTAGTTGTCGTTGTTACTTTGTAACCTTCATATTCAAAATAGGTTTGACAAATGTCTACAATGTCTTGTTCATCATCCACGATCAGTAAGTGGGTCATCTATTTTTTCACCTCTGTTCTTACGACCTCTAAAGTAATTAATGATTTCTTTAAGTGAAATCTGTTTTAACAATGAGTGACTCATTAGTAAAAGGATAAAGAAAGTTAATTGAAGAGGATACGTAAATATCATATCTGCTAAGATATAATTTATCATAACAAAGGCTCCAAAGAAACTAGCAGCATATGCAAAAACTCCAAAAATTAAACCTAATCCAATTGCAATCTCTCCGAGTGGGACAACAATATCAAATAATGACGTCGTATGTGCAACTATATTTGCGAAAAACCACTTATACCACTCTGGTGAATCAGTATTGTTAGCGATGACTGGTACTAAACCTTTCAGCGTAAATCCGCCCGTTAATTTTTCGTAGCCTTGCATTAACATAACAATACCTGAACCCACACGAATGATAAATGTAACGAGTAGCAATAATTTATTCATGATGTTCACATTCTTTCTATTTATTGTGTGTAATTTATATAAACATAAGATTAAGCAACATAATGCGATTTGTAGTGTTATGTGAACAGGAAGTGTTTGAGCTCATGGGCTGCTTAAGCTAAACAAACCTCAAGCTCTAAAAAAATTTACTTATGTGCTCTACAATCTTATGGGATTTAATAGTTGTATATATATTGAAAAAAGGAAAGTATGATTTCTACAAGCTAGGGGGGGCTGTGAAATCATACGCTTTCCATTGAGTAATGAGTGTAATGTATATTTTTGAAATTTGTAATGTATAGTAATAGTATGTTGTAAATAAAAGTTTAACTCAGAAATTGATTATTTTAATTTAGCGCCGCCGAAGATGACGTGAGCTTTTTTACAATAGATTGTTACTTCATCATATTTGCTTAAATCTACATTTTTAAGATCAAATGTTTGTTTTTCTTTATCGTAGTCAACCATTGCGATTTCTTTACCGTTTTTAATGTCGCCATTTTTTGTTAGGTAGACGTATAAATCTGGACCTTTTGATGATTTGTAGTTAGTAAGCATTAATTTACCATTTTTAATCTCAGCTTTACCTTCAACAGTTTCACCGTTTTTAGAACTGAATGTACCTGTTAGGTGTTTTGTTTTATCAGTTTTAACATTGCTATCTTCTGACTTTGTTTTTTGTTCAGTTTTGTTACCTTGATCTTGTGAATTAGAATTACCACAAGCGCCTAAAGTTAATACAGCGGCAACAGCACCAACTGCTAAAAAATATTTTGTATTCATGCTAACTCCTCATTTCTTCAATTTGATAAGTTAAGTTTAAAATGAAGGCAAATAATATGCCATTAACTAATTCTTAACTTCGTTTAAATATCGCTTAACTAATATTGAAGAAAGAATAATTTGAAAATGAAAATAATTGTCTGATTTAAATAAATAGGGGTCAAAATAAGAGGAGGGCGTTTTTTTAAGTAAGGAAATATTTATCTGAACTAGATAACACTATAAAACACTTCTGATATTTTGAACTAAGAATATCAGAAGTGTTTAATAGTTTTGGTATTAAAATTTATAAACCTTTTGCCACAATAAAAACAACAAGAAAATAAGATAGACGATTAAATACAAGTACCAATATGGTGTTAAAACCATCATAACGATAAATGAAATGTTAATAATGATAAGTCCTTTAATCATTAGTTTCTTTATTTTGTTATTATTTTCAGCAGTTTCATCTAAGCTATTAAATGTTGAAATAAACAACATAATACCACCAATGATGAAAATGGCAGGGGCTAAAAATGGAATAGACATATATATTGATTGTGTACTTGAAAAGTCGGTAACACGTTGCGTTAAACTGACAACAATCGTTAATATGATAGCAATAAATTTTTGGTCTGTAATGTATACAGGTTTTAATTTTTTATCAATGTAAAACTGTAGTATCGTCCAAATGATAAACATCGTTATAGTACACAGAGTAATAAAGTTATATTTATCAATTATGAATGTATTTATAAAGGCGTTTATCGTAATAGATAACAACATTGCACTTAATGATAAATGTTGCATTTGATGCCTATATAAATTGAATCCAGTTATAAGTACGACGATAGCAATATTAATTAATATATATACAATCATGATGGACTCCTGTTCGTTATACTTCAATCAACTATTATATCAATTAATATATTGTTATTCATTAGATATGACTTGTAAAAAGTAAAATAAGTTATCCTTTATACACCTTTTTTATTACTCCAAAGTAATGTATGAAGTTGTGGTAACACATAAACGTGATTCATATCATTACTTTGCATAACTAAATCCACCAACTGCTCGTAGCGTTCTAACAACTTTTCGGTATGATTATCTACGCTGTCTGATAAATATGGGTTACCAACTTGTAAATAGAAGGGAATATCTGGATAACGGTGGTGTATCATTTTGGCAAAATCATAATCTTTATCGTCGAATACAACTACTTTTAAGTTTAATGAGGAAGGTACGCATTGTGTAATCACTTCATCTAACTTTTTTAAATCAGGTGTCATAGTTGAACTTGGTGGTTTTGGACTAATCGTTAAATCATCAATTTGTGTCATCCAAGGTTGGAATTTACTGCCTTGTGTCTCCAGTGCGCTGAAAATACCTTTATCTTGAAATAAGTCAACTAACTCTTGGATACCTTTAATTAATGCTGGGTTACCACCAGAAATTGTAACGTGGTTAAATAAATCGCCACCAATTCGTTTTAATTCATCATAAATTTCTTCAGCGGTCATGAGTTTTATATCGCCTTTAGCACTACCATCCCAAGTAAATGCAGAATCACACCAGCTACAGCGATAATCACATCCAGCTGTTCTCACAAACATCGTTTTTCTACCGATTACTCGACCTTCACCTTGAATGGTTGGACCGAATATTTCGAGTACAGGAATTTTAGCCATTAGTTACACCTGTTCCTTTGGTCTAAATACAACATAACTTGTTGGTGTTTCTCTTACAAATACTTGAATACATTTTGGTTGGTGTTCGAGCGATGCCAAATTTTCTTTAACAATTTGATAAATTGTTTCCGCTACGATTTCAGTTGAAGGGATTTTGTTTTTAAAAGCAGGTAAGTTATTTAACAGTTGATGGTCAAATTTACCGTGTATCATCTTTTTCAAATGGCTAAAGTTCACTAAGAAGCCAGTGTCATCTAGTTTATCACCGACAATTGTTAAATTAACAAAGTAAGTATGACCATGGACATTTTGACAAATACCTGCTTCTTCACACGGAATGTGATGTGCAGCCGAAAAATTAAAATCTTTATTTAATTCGAATTGATATGGATGCGTTGTACTAGGATAGATTTGTTGTAACATTTTAAAGCGCTCCTTTACTTTCAAGATATTGATTTAGTCCACGTTGACGTAAATGACAAGCTGGACATTCACCACAGCCATCCCCAATGATACCGTTATAGCATGTTAATGTTTTTGTACGAATATAATCTAAAACTTCGAGTTCATCACTTAATTTCCACGTTTCTGCTTTGTTTAACCACATTAAAGGAGTATGAATGACAAAATCTTTGTCCATAGCTAGGCTTAATGTTACGTTCATTGATTTTATAAAACTATCACGACAGTCTGGGTAGCCTGAAAAGTCTGTTTCACATACGCCTGTAATAATATGCTTAGCCCCAATTTGATAAGCTAGAGCGCCTGCAAACGATAAGAAAAGTAAATTTCTAGCTGGAACAAATGTATTAGGTATACCATCTTCATTATTAGTAATTTCCATATCATGTTGTGTTAATGCGTTTGGAGTAAGTTGTGATAATAATGACATATCTAAAACGTGATGTTTCATTCCTTGATCTTGTGCAATTTGTTTTGCGACTTCAATTTCAGTATCATGTCTTTGGCCATAATTAAACGTTACGAGTTCAACTTCTTTGAAATGTTTTTTTGCATAAAAGAGACATGTTGTACTGTCTTGACCACCACTAAAGACAACGATGGCTTTTTCATTATTTAATACACTTTCCATTTTGTAATTGCTCCTATCATTAATAATATTAATAAAGAGGTTAATGGCATTGATAAGCCCGTTTTTAATTTATAAAATAAAAAAAGCCTATCTCCATAAAAGATAGACGAAAGAAATGGGTTGCTCCTATAATATATATTAAAGGTTTACCAACGAATGTTTGAAATTTCAATGTCTAGTTTTTTATAGAGGGTTTCAGCTAGGAACCTCTGATATTCATTTATGTACGATGAATAGAATATACCATATATTAGTTAAAATCAAGGTCAGGATAATGACAATGCTTTTAAAGTTTTAGCTACATCCAATACATATTATAAAAATAAAACACATTTAGAACGGAGTATACAATGATTCTAGTCATAGATAATAATGATTCATTTACATATAATTTAATAGACTATATTAAGACTCAAACGAAACTAACAGTTCAAGTTGTTGGTATTGATAATCTGCTGATAGAAGACGTCATTAATATGAAGCCAAAAGCAATTGTTATTTCGCCTGGGCCGGGTAATCCGGATGATTATCCTATCTTGAATGAAGTGTTAGAACAATTTTATCAGCGTGTACCTATACTAGGTGTATGTTTAGGATTTCAATGTATCGTGTCTTATTTTGGTGGAAATATCATTCACGGCTATCATCCTGTACACGGACATACTACACAGTTACGCCATACCAATGAAGGTATTTTTCAAGGACTGCCTCAAAATTTCAATGTAATGCGTTATCATTCATTAATTGCTGACGGAGCGACTTTTCCAAATTGCTTAAAGATTACAGCCAAAAACGATGAAGCGATTATTATGGCATTTGAGCATATTACATTTCCAGTTTTTGGTGTGCAATATCATCCTGAATCTATTTTGAGTGAATACGGTTATCGACAAGTTGAATTATTTTTATCGAAGGTAGGTGATTACTGTGAGAATAGAATATAATTATCGCTACTATTTAACTGAAAATGAATATAAGCAATACCATATTCAATTAAAGGGGTTTATAAAGAAGTATGTTGCTACTAAGTTGGCTGATGTGGGAGAAGTGATACACTTTGCACAAGCGCAGCAACGACAAGGTAGATATGTCTCGTTATATTTAAGTTACGAAGCGGCAAAGTATTTTAATCATGTTATGTGTACACATTCATTAGCTAAAGATGATATTTATGCAGTAGCTTATAGTTTTGAAAAAGCGGAAAGCATAAATTCAACATATGAACATCAAACTTCTTATGTATCAAAGCATCATTTTTCATTTGTTGAATCTTCTGAGGTTATGATGACTAATATTAAACGTGTCCAACAAGCAATTGTTGAAGGCGAAACGTATCAAGTGAACTATACGGCGCGCTTAACGGATAACATTTATTATCCTATTAGTACTTTATATGAACGATTAACTCAATTTAGTAATGGTAATTATACTGCGTTATTACAAACTGATGAAATCCAAGTAGCGTCTATCTCACCAGAATTATTTTTTCAAAAAGGACAATTTAACAATGTCGATAACGTTATCATAAGCAAACCGATGAAAGGGACAATGCCTAGAGGTAAAACGGAAGCTGAAGATCAACAGTATTATAAAACATTGCAAACTTCTTCGAAAGATCGTGCAGAAAATGTCATGATTGTTGATTTACTAAGAAACGATATAGGGAGAATATCACAGAGTGGCTCAATTAAGGTGTATAAACTATTTTTTATTGAGGCATATAAAACTGTATTTCAAATGACTTCGATGGTAAGTGGAACTTTAAAAATTAATACAGACTTAACTCAAATTTTAACATCGTTATTTCCTTGTGGTTCGATTACAGGTGCACCGAAACTGAATACAATGAAATATATTAAACAATTAGAAAGTTCACCTCGTGGTATATACTGCGGAGCAATTGGACTATTACTTCCAACTGAAGATGATAAAATGATTTTTAATATTCCGATTCGTACTATTGAGTATAAATATGGACAAGCGATTTATGGAGTCGGAGCAGGTATTACAATTGATTCTAAGCCAAAAGATGAAGTAAATGAATTTTACGCAAAAACCAAGATTTTGGAGATGTTATAATGCAATTATTTGAAACAATGAAAATTGATAATGGACATATCCCTAGACTTACTTATCATACTAATCGCATAAAATGTTCTTCTGAGCGATTAAACTTTAAATTTGATGAACATGCATGGCGAAATGAATTAAACGATGTAACAACAAAGTATCACAGTGGCCAATATAGACTTAAAATCGTATTAAATGTTGAAAGCGAATTTGAAACGATAGTGTCACCTTTACCTGAGAAAAGTAGTTTTACAGCAAAATTTCAAGTGTTGCCCAAAGTAGTTAATCCAACTTTTATAAATAATAAAACGACAGAACGAAAGCATTTAGCTCACAATCATGAAACAGATTTAATATTGCTAACTTCAGAGGACGGCAAGGTCCTTGAATTTGATATTGGCAACATTGTCATTGAAGAGGATGGAAAATGGTACACACCAAGTTATAAAGATGATTTCTTAAAAGGATGCATGCGTGATTATTTAATAGATAGTGACAAACTTGTTGAAAAAGACTTTAATAAAAACGAATTGATTTATAAATATCATAACAATGAGATACGTTTATTTTTGATAAATAGTTTACGAGAGGTTGCCGATGTCCACCTTTGCCTTTAAAATTAGTATGATAATAATGTAGAAAATGATGTGAAAACAAATTTAAAAATTAAATGGGGCCAAATATGATTATTGTTTATATTGTGCTGTTGTTAATTCTTGTATACGTAAATTATCGATTAGTGAATCGATTGCTATCTGAAAATAGAATATATGTTGTTCGTTTGATAGCAACAATTACTACTGTTATAAGCTTTATCCTTGTATACGCATTAATTCACGAACTCATGCCTTTTGTTGTGCGGGCAATGGATTTAATGTATCACCAGTAAATTTAGTGAGTAGGTAAAATGAACTATTCAATCGATTCTATAATTAAAAATGAAAGTAAAGTAACCAAATATTGAAGAGGTGTACAAATGAAAATATATAGTCAAGGTGACCAAGCCATTGTAGTCGCAATTGAAAAAGAAGTATCTAAAAGTTTAACCGAAGATTTATTAACACTTCGCTCATATTTAATTGAACAAAATTATCCATTTATTATAGAAATTGTGCCATCAGAATCAGACATGATGATTGTCTATGACGCAAGGGATATGATTAAACACCATAATATACAATCACCTTTTTTATACATGAAAGCACTAATAGAATCGATTCATTTAAACATAAAACATGATTTTAACCAGCAAGATTTGATTGAAATACCAATTGTGTATGGTTCGAAATATGGTCCGGATTTAGAATCACTTTTAAAACATTACAAAATCAAGCTAGAAACTTTTATTGAATTACATTCTAAGGCGCAATATTTTGTTTCGATGATGGGATATTCACCTGGGTTTCCTTATTTAACTGGATTAAATAAGAAATTGTATATTAATCACACGAGTAAACAGAAAAAATTCATTCCAGCTGGTTCTGTAGTACTTGAAGGGAAAAAATGCGGTATTGTAACAACGGATACAATTAATGATTGGTTAGTTATTGGTTATACACCATTATCACTTTTTAATCCGAAAGAATCAGATTTCGCACGCTTAAAGTTAGGCGATAATATTAAATTTAGACCTATCAATGAAAATGAATTAGAAGTAGGAGCGTTTAAAGATGTCAATCATAATTGAAAAAAGTGGCTTATTCAGTAGCTTTCAGGACTTTGGTAGAAGGGGATATGAACATGATGGTGTAATTCCATGTGGTGCACTTGATACTTTAGCACATGAAATTGCTAATCGATTAGTTGCTAATGACAAGAATGAAGCAACTTTGGAAATGACTAATAAAATGGCAACGATTCGTTTTACAGAACCTACGCTGATTGCATTAGCAGGGGGTAATGTCAAAGCTTACACTGAGCATATGACTATATCTCCATATAAATTGTATTTGTTAGATAAAGGCGATGTTTTAAAGTTTAGAGAAACAAGTTATACATCGCGAGTGTATTTAGCTGTGGGAGGCGGATTTGAATTAGATGCATGGTTAGGATCTAATTCAACCGACTTTAATGTAAAAATTGGTGGTTTTAAAGGTAGAACATTACAAGATGGCGATGAAATAAAGCTTAAGAGAGATTATACAGCTCGTCATCATAAGTTATTTGAAAACCTTGCTCACACGAAACAAACAGATTGGGGTATTGATGGATACGCCTTGTCATTTAATTATATGTCTGATGTATTTCATGTCGTTAAAAATAAAGGTACGGAAGATTTTAAAGAAGATGCCATTCAAAGATTTGTGAAACATGATTATAAAGTAACGAGCAAAGCAAATCGCATAGGGATGATGCTTGAAGGTGAAAAAATCAAAGCTTTTTATGAAGATATGCCACCGTATCAGACTGTCAAAAAAGGAACGATACAAATTAAGCGTGATGGCACACCTATTATCCTATTAAATGATCATTATACGCTAGGTAGCTACCCGCAAATCGGTACAATCGCAAGTTATCATTTAACGAAATTAGCACAAAAACCGCAAGGATCACGTTTGAAATTTCAATTTATAGATATTTTAACGGCTGAAAAGAACCTTGTTAAGTATAGTAACTGGTTAAACCAATTATTCCATGGAATAGAATATAGAATGCAATTAGAAATGATGAAATAATATTTGGTACGTAGCTCATACTCGAGTCCGATGCAAATAATTTCCTCCTAATGTATAATTAAATAATACTGTGTTTTATCTGCGAAATGTATCATTTTCTAATTCGTTTCACAGTAAAATGAAAAGATAAAGTGTGTTTTTACTTGAATTTTGACTAAAATTACTCTATATTTATTAATTGAGCTATGCTTATTATTACAATTTGATTACAAATTTTAAATTTGTTAATTGAATGATAATATTAAATAAAGAAACTTACACAAGCAAATATGAGTTGTAGCCCAAAATACTTGTTAAATCAAAGTTGAAAGCTACAAATAATGAAAATTATAAACTTGAATCTGAAAGTAATTACTATAATTATGACAATGTTAACTTTTAAACGCACTTATTAATTAACTACATAATGTTAATATCTAATTTATTCAAGTACTTTCGCAAGATTTATTATCTAAATAACGGGGGAAAGAATCATGAGTTCACAAAAAAAGAAAATTAGTCTTTTTGCGTTCTTCTTATTAACCGTAATAACGATTACCTTGAAGACGTATTTTTCTTATTATGTTGATTTTTCTTTAGGTGTTAAAGGTTTAGTACAAAACTTAATATTATTGATGAATCCTTATAGTTTAGTAGCACTGGTTTTAAGTGTGTTCCTATTCTTTAAAGGCAAAAAAGCATTTTGGTTCATGTTCATAGGCGGCTTCTTATTGACGTTCCTATTATATGCCAATGTTGTGTACTTTAGATTCTTCTCTGATTTTTTAACGTTTAGTACTTTAAACCAAGTAGGTAACGTAGAATCTATGGGTGGTGCGGTTAGTGCATCATTCAAATGGTATGACTTTGTTTATTTCATTGATACGTTAGTTTACTTATTCATTTTAATATTTAAAACAAAATGGTTAGACACAAAAGCATTTAGTAAGAAATTTGTTCCTGTCGTAATGGCGGCTTCAGTAGCATTATTCTTCTTAAACTTAGCTTTTGCTGAAACTGACAGACCAGAATTATTAACACGTACATTTGACCATAAATATTTAGTGAAATATTTAGGACCTTATAACTTTACAGTATACGATGGTGTTAAAACTATCGAAAATAATCAACAAAAAGCGTTAGCATCTGAAGATGACTTAACAAAAGTATTAAATTATACGAAACAACGTCAAACAGAGCCTAACCCAGAATATTATGGGGTGGCAAAGAAGAAAAATATTATTAAGATTCATTTAGAAAGTTTCCAAACCTTCTTAATTAATAAAAAGGTTAATGGTAAAGAAGTAACACCGTTTTTAAACAAATTATCAAGTGGGAAAGAGCAATTCACATACTTCCCTAACTTTTTCCATCAAACAGGTCAAGGTAAAACATCTGACTCTGAATTTACAATGGATAACAGTTTATACGGTTTACCGCAAGGTTCTGCCTTTTCATTAAAAGGAGATAATACGTATCAGTCATTACCAGCAATTTTAGATCAAAAGCAAGGCTACAAATCTGATGTCATGCACGGTGACTATAAAACATTCTGGAACAGAGACCAAGTATATAAACACTTTGGTATCGATAAATTCTATGATGCAACATACTATGACATGTCAGATAAAAACGTTGTAAACTTAGGCTTGAAAGACAAAATTTTCTTTAAAGATTCTGCTAATTATCAAGCTAAGATGAAATCACCATTCTATTCTCATTTAATTACATTGACTAACCACTATCCATTCACATTAGATGAAAAGGATGCGACTATTGAGAAGTCAAACACAGGTGATGCAACAGTTGATGGTTATATTCAAACAGCGCGTTATTTAGACGAAGCATTAGAAGAATATATTAATGACTTGAAGAAAAAAGGATTATATGACAATTCAGTGATTATGATTTATGGTGACCACTATGGTATCTCTGAAAACCATAACAATGCCATGGAAAAACTATTAGGTGAAAAAATCACACCAGCTAAATTTACAGATTTAAACAGAACTGGTTTCTGGATTAAAATCCCTGGTAAATCTGGTGGTATCAATAATGAATATGCTGGTCAAGTCGATGTAATGCCAACAATTTTACATTTGGCTGGTATAGATACGAAGAATTATTTAATGTTCGGTACTGATTTATTCTCTAAAGGTCATAATCAAGTAGTTCCATTCAGAAATGGTGACTTTATAACAAAAGATTATAAATATGTTAATGGTAAGATTTATTCTAATAAAAATAATGAACTCATAACTACTCAACCAGCTGATTTCGAAAAGAATAAAAAGCAAGTTGAAAAGGATCTCGAAATGAGTGACAACGTGCTTAATGGTGATTTGTTTAGATTCTACAAAAATCCAGACTTCAAAAAGGTAAATCCTTCGAAGTATAAATATGAAACAGGACCTAAAGCAAACTCTAAAAAATAATATTTAAACACGAACTCGGATTGATAAAATATCAATCCGGGTTTTATTATGTTCTTTTATATTATGTTTTACATTATATGTGTTGATAAAAAGGTATATTATAAAGATCGTTAGCATAGTCATCAAAGCCTTATCAAGTTTTATTTATAGTTGAAGCAACAATATATTAAATTATGACACTTAACAGTATCGATTTCTTTTGATTTCAAAAAGGTGTATAATGTATAGAACTGATTTAAGTACGTAGAGATTTCAACAGAAGAAGGAAGATGGGTATGGAAGCATATAAAATTGAACATTTAAATAAATCTTATGCCGATAAGATTATATTCGATAATCTAGATTTATCAATTTCAGAAGGTGAAAAAATAGGTTTAGTAGGCATAAATGGTACAGGGAAAAGTACGTTGTTAAAAGTAATTGGTGGTATTGATGATGATTTTACAGCCAATGTTATGCATCCAAATCAATATCGAATTCGATATTCGTCTCAGAAACAGGACCTTAATGAAGATATGACAGTTTTTGATGCAGTATTAAGTTCTGATACAACAACTTTACGCATCATCAAGCAATATGAGCAGACAGTACAAGCTTATGCGGATGACCAAAGTGATAAATTGTTCAAGCGAATGATGGATGCGCAAGATGCTATGGATCAACATGATGCTTGGGACTATAACGCTGAAATTAAAACAATCCTCTCAAAACTAGGTATACATGATACTACTAAATACATTAAAGAATTATCCGGCGGACAACAAAAACGTGTTGTACTTGCTAAAACATTAATAGAACAACCAGATTTATTGTTATTAGATGAACCTACGAACCATTTAGACTTCGAATCAATCAGCTGGTTGATCAATTATGTGAAGCAATATCCTCATACAGTTTTATTCGTAACCCATGATCGATATTTTTTAAATGAAGTTTCCACTAGAATTATTGAACTAAACAGAGGTAAGTTAGCGTCATATCCTGGCAACTATGAATCTTATATTGAAATGCGCGCTGAAAGAGAAGTAACACTTCAAAAGCAACAACAAAAGCAACGAGCTTTATATAAGGAAGAACTTGCTTGGATGAGGGCTGGAGCTAAGGCTCGTACTACAAAGCAACAAGCTAGAATTAATCGATTTAATGACCTAGAAAATGAAGTTAACCAGCAATATAAAGACGATAAAGGTGAATTGAATCTTGCTTATTCAAGATTAGGTAAGCAAGTGTTCGAATTAGAAGACTTATCAAAGGCTATTAATGATAAAGTATTATTTGAACATCTGACGGAAATTATTCAAAAAGGTGAGCGTATTGGTGTTGTTGGGCCAAATGGAGCTGGTAAAACAACACTCTTAAATATTTTGAGTGGAGAAGACCAACAATTCGAAGGTAAATTGAAGACTGGGCAGACGGTTAAAGTAGCTTATTTTAAGCAAACTGATGAGACCCTGGATAGAGATATTCGTATGATTGATTATTTAAGAGAAGAAAGTGAGATCGCAAAAGAAAAAGATGGAACCTCGGTATCTATTACACAACTTCTTGAACGATTTTTATTTCCAAGTGCAACTCATGGTAAAAAAGTTTATAAATTATCTGGTGGAGAGCAAAAGCGCTTGTATTTATTACGTCTACTCGTACACCAGCCAAATGTTCTGTTGTTAGATGAACCGACAAATGATTTAGATACTGAGACTTTAACAATACTTGAAGATTATATTCATACTTTCGGTGGTACAGTGATTACCGTAAGCCATGATCGCTACTTCTTAAATAAAGTTGCACAGTCATATTGGTTTATTCATGATGGTCAGATGGAAAAGATTATCGGAACTTTTGAAGATTATGAAAGTTATAAAAAATCATTAGATAAAAATAAATCCACATTGAAGCAACAATCTAAATCTTCTACAACTGTACGTAAGAAAAATGGTTTATCATATAAAGAAAAATTAGAATATGAACAATTGATGAAACGCATAGAACAAGCGGAAGTAAGAATGGAAGAAATTGATGTGCTCATGATTGAGGCAAGTGCAGATTATGGGAAAATTAAAGAATTAAACGAAGAAAAAGAACAACTTGAAATTCAATATGATTTAGACATCACAAGATGGAGTGAGTTAGAAGAAATTAAAGAACAACAATAAGGGGTCAATTTATGATGCAACAAACATTATCGCATTACTTTGGGTATGAAACGTTTCGACCAGGACAAGAAGAAATTATTAGCAAAGTATTAGACCATCGTAATGTGCTTGGTGTCTTACCAACTGGTGGAGGTAAGTCTATATGCTATCAAGTACCAGGTTTATTGTTAGGTGGTACAACAATTGTAATAAGTCCACTAATATCATTAATGAAAGATCAAGTGGATCAATTAAAAGCGATGGGAATTCAAGCTGCTTTTTTAAATAGTAGTTTGACTCAAAAAGAGCAACAACGTATTGAAAAAGCATTATCAAATGGAGAAATTCAATTTTTGTATGTTGCACCAGAACGATTTGAAAACCGATATTTTTTAAATATGCTTCAGCGTATAAAGATTCACTTAGTCGCGTTTGATGAAGCGCATTGTATTTCTAAATGGGGTCATGATTTCAGGCCGAGTTACCAAAATGTTATTTCAAAAGTATTTACGTTACCTCAAGATTTTACAATAATAGCGTTGACAGCAACTGCCACGGTTGAAGTACAGCAAGATATTAGAGAAAAGTTAAATATCGCTCAAACTGATCAAATTAAAACGAGTACTAAGCGTAGAAACTTAATTTTTAAAGTAAATCCTACTTATCAACGTCAAAAATTTATATTGGATTATATTAAAACACACGATGAAGATGCAGGTATTATTTATTGTTCTACACGTAAGCAAGTTGAAGAGCTTCAAGAAGCCTTAGAAAGTCAGAAAATTGAAAGTGTTATATATCATGCAGGTTTGAGCAATAAAGAAAGAGAAGAAGCGCAGAATGATTTCTTATTTGATCGTGTTAAAGTAGTCGTTGCTACAAATGCTTTTGGTATGGGTATTGATAAATCCAATGTACGCTTTGTTATTCATTATAATATGCCTGGAGATTTAGAATCTTATTATCAAGAAGCGGGTCGTGCAGGTCGTGACGAGTTAAAAAGTGAATGTATTTTGTTATTTAGCGAACGCGATATCAATTTACACGAGTATTTTATAACAGTCTCTCAAGCTGATGATGACTATAAAGATAAAATGGGCGAAAAGTTAACTAAAATGATTCAATATACAAAAACAAAAAAATGTCTAGAAGCAACAATTGTCCATTATTTTGAACCGAATGAAAAATTAGAAGAATGTGAACAATGTAGTAATTGTGTTCAACAAGATAAATCATATAATATGACACAAGAAGCTAAGATGATTATTAGTTGCATCGCTCGTATGAAACAACAAGAGAGTTATAGTGTTATCATTCAAGTGTTAAGAGGAGAGTCAACAGATTATATTAAGTATAAAGGTTATGACCAAATTTCAACCCATGGTTTAATGAAAGGTTACACAACATCAGAATTAAGTCACTTAATAGATGAATTAAGATTCAAAGGGTTCTTAAATGAAAATGATGAAATATTAATGTGTGATACTTCAATTAAAAAATTACTCAGTAATGAAGTAGAAGTATTCACAACACCATTTAAGCAAAAAGCGACTGAAAAAGTATTTATAAATACGGTTGAAGGGGTTGACCGAGTATTATTCAGTCAGTTGGTAGAAGTTCGTAAAAAGTTAAGTGACAAATTAACGATAGCACCTGTAAGTATATTTTCTGATTACACGTTGGAGGAATTTGCTAAACGTAAGCCTGCTTCGAAACAAGATATGATTAATATTGATGGCGTAGGTAGTTACAAATTAAAACATTATTGTCCAGCATTTTTAGAAACGATTCAAAATTATAAAGCCAAAGTATAGTGAAGACACCTAGTAAGCATTCCTTGTTTTACTGGGTGTTTTTTTGAATTCAAGGTAAAATAACACTATTTCTTAACTGGAGATTACCTATTATTCATTATTTTATTAAAAAAGTTCAAGGATAAATCATTTAAATTTGAAAATTGTAATAAACGTGGTTAAATAGGGAATACATACATATAATCTCGGTTTTATGCTATGAGAAAAAAAGAGGTGGCAAAGTGATTAAGTTTAAAAATGTAACTAAGCGTTATGGCAAACATGTTGCTGTCGATAACATTAGTTTCAATATTAATGAGGGTGAATTTTTTGTGCTAATTGGACCTTCAGGTTGTGGAAAAACTACGACATTAAAAATGATTAATCGACTCATTCACTTAAGTGAAGGTTATATTTATTTTAAAGATAAACCAATAAGTGATTATCCAGTATACGAAATGCGTTGGGATATTGGATACGTATTGCAGCAGATTGCATTATTCCCACATATGACAATCAAAGAAAATATTGCACAAGTGCCACAAATGAAAAAGTGGAAAGAAAAAGATATAGATAAAAGAGTAGATGAATTACTTGAAATGGTTGGATTAGAACCTGAAAAATATAAAAACAGAAAACCTGATGAATTGTCAGGGGGGCAACGACAACGTGTAGGAGTTATACGTGCGTTAGCAGCTGATCCACCAGTTATTTTAATGGATGAACCGTTTAGTGCATTAGACCCAATCAGCCGAGAAAAACTTCAAGATGATTTAATTGAATTACAAACTAAAATTAAGAAGACAATCATATTTGTTACACATGATATTCAAGAGGCGATGAAACTTGGTGATAAGATTTGTCTTTTGAATGAAGGGCATATTGAACAAATTGACACACCAGAAGGATTTAAAAATAATCCTCAAAGTGAATTTGTTAAACAATTTATGGGTAGTCATTTAGAAGATGATGCGCCATGTGTTGAAGAGAACGCAATTATCCGTGACTTGGATATTATGAAACCAATCGATGAGGTTACATCTATGAGCGCTTATCCAATTGTTTATGACAATCAACCAATTGAAGTATTGTATCAACTTTTATCAGAGAGCGAGCGTGTCATTGTCATGCAAGAAGATAGCGTAGGTCAATATGTTATTGATAGGAAAGATATCTTCAAATATTTGTCCCAGAAAAAGGAGGTAGCTCAACATGACTAACTTTTTCGACATATTGAGTGAACGTAAGGGGCAACTCTTTTCGACAATGATAGAACATATTCAAATATCATTTATCGCATTATTGATTGCAACTGCTATTGCGGTACCATTAGGTATTTTATTAACGAAGACTAAAACGATATCTGAAATCGTAATGAATATTGCGGCAATTCTTCAAACCATACCATCGTTGGCATTATTAGGTTTAATGATTCCTTTATTTGGTATCGGTCGTGTGCCAGCAATTATTGCACTTGTAGTGTATGCGTTGTTACCAATTTTAAGGAATACGTATACTGGAATTAAAGAAGTTGATCCATCACTCATTGAAGCGGCTAAAGGTATAGGTATGAAACCATTTAGACGTTTAACTAAAGTCGAACTTCCGATAGCAATGCCTGTTATAATGGCTGGTGTAAGAACGGCTATGGTATTAATTATAGGTACAGCAACACTAGCAGCATTAATTGGTGCAGGCGGACTAGGAGATTTAATTTTATTAGGTATAGACCGTAACAATGCATCGTTGATATTATTAGGTGCAATTCCAGCAGCCTTATTGGCAATTATATTTGATTTAATTTTAAGATTTATGGCTAAATTATCTTATAAAAAGTTATTGATGACGTTAGGTGTTATAGTGATGATTATTATACTGGCTATCGCTATTCCTATGTTTGCACAAAAAGGTGATAAAATTACGTTAGCTGGAAAGCTTGGCTCCGAGCCTTCGATTATTACAAATATGTATAAAATTTTAATAGAAGAAGAGACCAAAAATACTGTAGAAGTGAAAGATGGTATGGGGAAAACAGCATTTTTATTTAATGCTTTAAAATCTGATGATATAGATGGGTATTTAGAGTTTACTGGAACAGTTTTAGGTGAATTAACAAAAGAACCATTGAAGTCAAAAGAAGAGAAAAAAGTTTATGAACAAGCTAAGCAAAGTCTTGAAAAGAAATATCAAATGACTATGTTAAAACCAATGAAGTATAACAATACGTATGCTTTAGCTGTAAAACGTGATTTTGCTAAACAACATAATATACGTACAATTGGTGATTTAAATAAGGTTAAAGATCAACTTAAACCAGGATTTACATTGGAATTTAATGATCGTCCAGATGGTTACAAAGCTGTTCAAAAGGCTTATAATTTAAATTTAGATAACATACGTACAATGGAACCTAAGTTGAGATATCAAGCGATCAATAAAGGTAATATTAATTTAATAGATGCATATTCAACTGACGCTGAATTAAAACAATATGATATGGTTGTGTTAAAAGATGATAAGCACGTATTTCCACCATATCAAGGAGCACCATTATTTAAAGAAAGCTTTTTAAAGAAACATCCAGAAATTAAGAAACCGTTAAACAAACTAGAAAACAAAATATCTGATGAAGATATGCAAATGATGAACTATAAAGTAACAGTTAAAAATGAAGACCCATATACAGTTGCGAAAGATTATTTAAAAGCAAAAGGGTTAATCAAATAACGACCAACGCCACATAAGATGCGTAACACCAAATTATATCTTATGTGGCGTTGTTATATTTAAATCTATAATTATGTTCAATTTAAACATGCAATAATGATTAAAAAATATGACATGTTAAACACAATGTAAGCTATTATGATGTGAAAATAGTAGCATTGCATTTTAGAAACATAGAGCGATATAATGAATATAAGTTTTTTAAAATTTCAGTTAATTCTAAGGAGGTTGTTTTTATTATGAAAGAACAACTTAATCAACTATCAGCATATCAGCCTGGTTTATCTCCAAGGGCATTGAAAGAAAAGTATGGCATTGAAGGAGATTTATATAAACTTGCATCAAATGAAAATTTGTATGGACCATCGCCTAAAGTTAAAGAAGCGATATCAGCACACTTAGATGAGTTATATTATTATCCTGAAACAGGATCACCGACATTAAAAGCGGCGATTAGTAAACATTTAAATGTAGATCAATCACGCATTTTATTTGGTGCGGGATTAGATGAAGTTATATTAATGATTTCTAGAGCAGTATTAACGCCAGGGGATACTATTGTTACAAGTGAAGCGACATTCGGTCAATATTATCACAATGCGATTGTTGAATCAGCTAATGTGATACAAGTACCTTTAAAAGATGGTGGCTTCGATTTAGAAGGTATTTTAAAAGAAGTTAATGAAGATACGTCATTGGTATGGTTATGTAATCCAAATAATCCTACAGGTACATATTTTAATCATGAGAGCTTAGATTCGTTTTTATCTCAAGTACCTCTACATGTACCAGTAATTATAGATGAAGCTTATTTTGAATTTGTGACAGCAGAGGACTACCCGGATACACTTGCTTTGCAACAAAAATATGACAATGCTTTCTTATTACGTACATTTTCAAAGGCGTATGGATTAGCGGGTTTACGTGTAGGATATGTGGTAGCAAGTGAACATGCGATTGAAAAATGGAACATCATTAGACCACCATTTAATGTGACACGTATATCTGAATACGCAGCAGTTGCAGCACTTGAAGATCAACAATATTTAAAAGAGGTAACACATAAAAATAGTGTTGAACGCGAAAGATTTTATCAATTACCTCAAAGTGAGTATTTCTTGCCAAGTCAAACGAATTTTATATTTGTAAAAACAAAGCGGGTAAATGAACTTTATGAAGCACTTTTAAATGTAGGGTGTATTACGCGACCATTTCCAACTGGTGTTAGAATTACAATTGGTTTTAAAGAACAAAATGATAAAATGTTAGAAGTTTTATCAAACTTTAAATACGAATAGTAAGTGGGGAGTGGGACAGAAATCAATGTTCTGTGCTCTACGAAGTTATATTGGCAGTAGTTGACTGAACGAAAATGCGCTTGTAACAAGATTTTTTCAATTCTAGTCAACCTTGCCGGGGTGGGACGACGAAATAAATTTTGCGAAAATATCATTTCTGTCCCACTCCCAATGCAGTGTGAATGATGAGGTGAGAGTATTCAGTGTAAAAAGCAACAATAGATGATATTGTTTTGTATCAATTGCTTTTTTGCTATACTGAATCAATACTGATATTTTGAGGAGAAGATTAAAATGACCCGTAAATCAATCGCGATTGATATGGATGAAGTATTGGCAGATACATTAGGAGAAATCATTGATGTTGTCAATTTTAGAGCGGATTTAGGTATTAAAATGGAAGCTTTGAATGGTCAAAAACTTAAACATGTTATTCCTGAACATGATGGATTAATTACAGAAGTATTGAGAGAACCAGGCTTCTTCAGACATCTTAAAGTGATGCCACATGCACAAGAAGTTGTGAAAAAATTAACTGAACATTATGATGTATATATTGCTACAGCAGCAATGGATGTACCAACATCATTTAGTGATAAATATGAATGGTTACTAGAGTTCTTTCCATTTTTAGATCCTCAGCATTTTGTTTTTTGTGGTAGAAAAAACATCGTTAAAGCTGATTATTTAATAGATGACAATCCTAGACAGCTTGAAATTTTTACTGGTACACCGATTATGTTTACAGCAGTGCATAATATTAATGATGATCGATTTGAACGCGTAAATAGCTGGAAAGATGTAGAACAGTATTTTTTAGATAATATTGAGAAATAAAATATATCACTTGAAAAATTTCATGTAGAAAAGATGATGGATAGGCTATAAAGTAATTGTGACTGAGATGAACTTTTATGTCTTAGACACTACAACACTATATTGGCAGTAGTTGACTGCGGGGCCCCAACACAGAGAAATTGGATTCCCAATTTCTACAGACAATGCAAGTTGGCGGGGCCCCAACATAGAGAAATTGGAACGCCAATTTCTACAGACAATGCAAGTTGGGGTGGTCCCCAACATAAAGAAATACTTTTTCTTTAGAAATTAGTATTTCTTATGCATGAGTGTAACTCATGCATTCATATTTTTAAGTACACATTAGCTGTGACTAATGATAAAGAATCGCTACATAATCAATCATTAGTCGTTCTTTATCATTTCCGTCCCGCTCTCAATAAATGTTAGTCTATCTCATTATTATAAATCGGATGAATGTGTTAATCTATGGCAGATTACACGTCATCCGATTTTTTATAGAATTTGAAAAAGACGCATAAACCACTATGATTTAAAATACAACATCAATCATTTTAGTGGCATGCGCCAAAATTATATGTCTGTTTTTGAAACAGGGTAATAGCTTAAAGCTAATAAAAACGAATATAAGGTGCGTTGAATCTTATGATTATACTCCAAACCTAATATAATATCGGGTTAAGATCATTCCGGATGCTTACAAATCATTGACAGTAAGTAACTGAATGGCATTTGGTATAACCTCAATATCAATAGGTGTTTCTAATGAAATTTCGCCATCAATATCAACTTTCATTGCTGGATCTGTTGTAAGTGAAATCTTTTTACCAGGTATATGCTCAATACCTTGAGTAATTTCATTCCAATTCATGCTATCACGCTTTTTAAAAATATCATTTAAAATACTGAAACTTTGTTCATTAAAAATGAAAGTGTTCAGTTCACCATCTTGAGGAGACAAATCAGTCAATGGTATACGACTACCACCAATGAATGGACCATTTGCTGTTAGTATCATGGTCGTTTCGCCAGAATATGTCTTATCATCTATTGATAATTGATAATTAAATTGTGTTGGATTTAGCAGTGTTTTGACAGTTGATCCAATATAACTCAATTTACCAAATATATCTTTTGAACCATCTTGTACGTTTTCAGCGTTTTGAACAATGAGACCTAAGCCAACAAAGTTGAGTGCATATTGATTATTTATTTTAATTACATCGTATGTACCAACTTGTGCAGAAATCATTTGTTCACTAGCTTGTTTATGATTAGGTGCTATATTTAGCGTTTTTGTAAAATCATTAAAAGTACCGCCTGGTAAAATGCCAATAGGGAGTTGAAGGTCATGTGACATAACACCATTTATAAGTTCGTTAACCGTGCCATCACCGCCAAGAATAAATAATATATCTACATCTTTTGCATAGTTTTTAGTTTTGATTTCTTGGCAATATTTAATAATGTCACCTTCGTTTTCACTCAATTGAATAGAAAGATGCTTACAAATTGAACTTAATGCTGTTGTAACTTCCCCAATACCTTGATTAATATTTTTTAATCCACTGTGTTCATGGTAAAAGAGGACACCATGTGTATATTTATTTTCCATAGTTTAGCCTACTTTCTAAAAATTGGTTCATTAAATATATATACCCACTTTTAATTGTTAATACCAAAAATATGTTTTAAATAGAGAAAATGGTAATAACTGACATTGATGTCTATAGAGTGGGACGAGAAAATATAGTTATAGCTGTCTATATCGAGCATATTAAGCTTTTATTTATACTGATATCTTGAATTTAATTAATAGAAACCTATAAAAAAACAGTAAGCCATTTAAATGACTTACTGTTTTTTAATTTAGGCCAACAATATTAACGAATACCTTTCATTGCTTTAATAATTAAAGGTGAGAATGCTAATACAATTGTTGTAACAATAATTGCAACAACACCTAGGAAAATAAAGTAATTTGTTTGACCTAGTGGTTCTATTAACTTAACTAAAGTACCATTGATTGCTTGTGCAGAAGCGTTAGTTAAGTACCAAATACTCATCATTTGGGCATTAAATGCTTTAGGTGCTAACTTAACAGCAGCACTATTACCCGTTGGTGATAAGCATAGCTCACCGATAACACAAATAATGTACGATAAAATAACCCAGTTAACTGAGAAGTTTGATGAACCTGATGCATAACCTACAATACCAATTAGTATGTATGACGCACCTGCTAAGAACGTACCAATTGCAAATTTTACTGGCAGGCTAGGTTGTTTAGTTCCAAGCTTTTGCCATAAAAGTGAAATAATTGGAGCTAGTAATAAAATAAATAATGGGTTAATTGATTGGAAGATCGCTTCACCAAAGTTTGTTTTCCAACCAAATAAGTTTAATTTCATATCTGAATGTTCAATTCCATATATGTTTAATACATTAGACCCTTGTTCTTGAATAGCCCAGAACACCATTCCAAGAATAAATAATGGAATAAATGCTTTAACACGAGAACGTTCAGTATCAGTGACATCTTTACTTCTAATAATTAAAGTGAAGTAAATGATTGGTAATGCAATACCTAATACTAAAACAGTATTACTAACTAAGTTAAATGATAATGAATTAGTTAATGCACCAATAACGATAATTAATACAATTGCTAAAACAACACTTCCGATAATAAGACCATACTTTTTCTTTTCAGCTGGTGTCAATGGGTTAGTAGGTTTCATACCAACGCTACCTAAGTTTTTGCGGTTGAAAAGTACATACCATACTAAACCTAATGCCATACCAACTGCTGCAATCAAGAATCCGCCGTGGAAGTTTTTAACATTAACAAAGTGTTGCAAAATAATAGGTGATAATAATGCACCCATATTAACTGACATATAGAAAATAACAAAACCTGCATCCATACGTCTATCATTTTCAGGATATAAACGGCCAACGATATTTGAAATGTTTGGCTTCATTAAACCTGAACCAATAATGATGAAGAACATTGATGTGAATAAGCCGATTAATGCAAATGGTAAGCTTAAACAAATATGTCCGATAATAATAAAGACTGCACCTAATAAAGTAGCGCCTCTAGTACCTGTAATTCTGTCAGCAATCCATCCGCCTGGTATTGATGTCATATAGATTAATGAACCATAAACTGACATAATTGACATAGCTGTTGTTTTATCAATTCCAAGGCCATTATCTGTTACGGCAAAGTACATGTAGAAAATGAGTAGGGCACGCATGCCATAATAACTAAACCTTTCCCAGAACTCTACAAAGAAGAGTACGCCTAGTCCTCGAGGATGCCCGAAAAATCCTGTTTGAGGTATGTCTTGAATTTGATTTCCATGGGAGTTTTGTTGTGTCATGTATACATCCCATCCTTTCTTCCCCTAATACAATAGTTTAAGTAAATTTGATTGTGCCTTATCAACTAAATATTCCAACAAATCACAAAAAAATAAAAATATTGAGAATATTCTGTTATTAAGCGCGCACAATTAATTAGAGATAATATAAAAATATACTTATTGACGTTAAAGTGCAATAGGTTTCTATAAAAATGTTGTTTAATTCGTGTACTAATATTCTTTTGGTGTACTTTGGTATAAAATGTTATTTTAATGTAACCTATTATGTATGCTAAATGAAAAACACACCAATAAGTTAGGAAAATCAACTTATTGGTGTGTTTATTAAATGATACATTTAACGATTATCTATTTTTTCGGGATATAAATCATGATTCATCAAACGATGCTCAGCCATTTTTTCATATTTAGAATTTGGACGTCCATAGTTTGTATAAGGATCAATAGAAATTCCACCACGTGGTGTGAACTTGCCCCAGACTTCAATATAATGTGGGTCCATAAGCTCTATCAAATCATTCATAATAATATTCATACAATCTTCGTGAAAATCACCGTGATTTCTGAAACTAAATAAGTATAATTTCAAAGATTTTGATTCAACCATTTTAACATTTGGAATATATGAAATATAGATAGTTGCAAAATCTGGTTGCCCAGTAATTGGACATAATGATGTAAATTCTGGACAGTTGAATTTTACGAAATAGTCACGACCTTGATGCTTATTATCAAACGATTCTAATACATCAGGACGATAGTCAAAATTGTAAGTATTGTCTTGATTTCCTAATAAAGTTATATCTTGTAATTCATCTTGTTGACGGCCATGTGCCATATAAAGCGCTCCTTTAAATTTATTTTTTTATTATTTTGGCGTCTCGGCGTGCTTTTTCAAACATGTAATAACTTGCACCGATAATAACGACGTAACCTAATGTTGCATAGAAATCTGGAGATTCTCCGAATAGAATAAATCCAAGTATTGCTGTGAAAATTATAGATGCATACGTGAAAATAGAAATATCTTTTGCTGCTGCAAAACTATATGCTAATGTAACACCAATTTGACCCACAGCGGCAGCTAAGCCAGCCCCTAATAGATAAAGTATTTGCATCTGACTCATTGGTTCATAGGTATATGCAGTGAAAGGTATTAAAACGATGACAGAAAATAAGGAGAAGTAAAATACTATAGTATATGGTGCTTCTCTTGTACTAAGTGCTCGAACACATGTATATGCTGATGCTGCAAAAATACCTGAGAATAAGCCAGCTAATGATGGAATCATAGATGATGAAAATTCAGGTTTCACTATTAAAAGCATACCTAAAATAGCAATTATCATTGCTGTAATTTGATACTTCCTTACCTTTTCATGTAAGAAAACAATGCTTAATAAAATCGTCCAGAAAGGATTGAGTTTCATTAATGAATCGGCATCACTAAGTACCATATGATCAATGGCATAAATATTTAACAATACACCAATAAGTCCAAGTGTTGATCGTGTTATTAATAAGGGTTGACTTGAAAGTCTGCCAAACATTGGCTGATGGTATTTATATATAAAAAATAATGGAATAAACATTGCTACTAAGTTTCGTGCTAATGATTTTTGAAAAACAGGAAGGTCACCTGCAAGTCTGAAAAACACTGACATAAAACTGAAACCAATAGCCGAAATTAAAATGGCAATGATACCTTTTACTTTAGGATTCAATTTTATCGCCTCTTTTATATAAAATTAACGTATTTATATTAGCATAAAACAACATGTTGTGCATAAATAGTTGAAATTTACTATAAAAAGACTATAATAGACTGTACCGAACAAACGTTCTGTGTTTATTTGTCGGAATAATAGGGCATTACACTTTTATGAATGTTTGTGTTATTACATAAAACAAATATCAATTCAGTATCAAGCTAATAAGCTTTTTCTTGATTTCTGTTGATACAATTGAGATTGACACAGATTTAAAAAAATCAAGTGATATCTACTAAAAAATTTTTTTAAATTTGTTCAAGTTTTTCTAATTTAGTATTGGTGCCTAGTTGGAACGTTTTACGAACATTCGATTAGAAAATGGCACTTTAAATCATAGTGTGTCTTATGTATAATGAAACACATAATATAGTGTTGGTGAAACGAAAAAGACACAATATCTTGTGTTTTGTATGCAAATGCTTTATTTATGAAGAAATTACATTTAAAAGTAATTTAACACAGAAATTTAATAGTTATTATCAATTAATAGTCATATTTTTAGAAAATGTACTGAGCAAATGGAAGATATCCAATGATGTAAACACTACATATAGTGATTTTTATACATTCAACCCATATAAGCTACTATTTTCTCAAATATAAATCTATGCAATTGGTTTACATTTGAGAAAATAAGTAGCTTCATTATAGTTAATACAATGCTGAGATAACCATAGTAACCATGTTGTTAAAGCATTTTTTAATTGGAATGACTACTTTATTTAAAAGGGTTGAAGAAAGAAGGTGATCCAATGAAAATAATATATTTTTCATTTACTGGAAATGTCCGTCGTTTTATTAAGAGAACAGAACTTGAAAATACGCTTGAGATTACAGCAGAAAATTGTATGGAACCAGTTCATGAACCGTTTATTATCGTTACTGGCACTATTGGATTTGGAGAAGTACCAGAACCCGTTCAATCTTTTTTAGAAGTTAATCATCAATACATCAGAGGTGTGGCAGCTAGCGGTAATCGAAATTGGGGACTAAATTTCGCAAAAGCGGGTCGCACGATATCAGAAGAGTATAATGTCCCTTTATTAATGAAGTTTGAGTTACATGGAAAAAACAAAGACGTTATTGAATTTAAGAACAAGGTGGGTAATTTTAATGAAAACCATGGAAGAGAAAAAGTACAATCATATTGAATTAAATAATGAGGTCACTAAACGAAGAGAAGATGGATTCTTTAGTTTAGAAAAAGACCAAGAAGCTTTAGTAGCTTATTTAGAAGAAGTAAAAGACAAAACAATCTTCTTCGACACTGAAATCGAGCGTTTACGTTATTTAGTAGACAACGATTTTTATTTCAATGTGTTTGATATTTATAGTGAAGCGGATCTAATTGAAATCACTGATTATGCAAAATCAATCCCGTTTAATTTTGCAAGTTATATGTCAGCTAGTAAATTTTTCAAAGATTACGCTTTGAAAACAAATGATAAAAGTCAATACTTAGAAGACTATAATCAACACGTTGCCATTGTTGCTTTATACCTAGCAAATGGTAATAAAGCACAAGCTAAACAATTTATTTCTGCTATGGTTGAACAAAGATATCAACCAGCGACACCAACATTTTTAAACGCAGGCCGTGCGCGTCGTGGTGAGCTAGTGTCATGTTTCTTATTAGAAGTGGATGACAGCTTAAATTCAATTAACTTTATTGATTCAACTGCAAAACAATTAAGTAAAATTGGGGGCGGCGTTGCAATTAACTTATCTAAATTGCGTGCACGTGGTGAAGCAATTAAAGGAATTAAAGGCGTAGCGAAAGGCGTTTTACCTATTGCTAAGTCACTTGAAGGTGGCTTTAGCTATGCAGATCAACTTGGTCAACGCCCTGGTGCTGGTGCTGTGTACTTAAATATCTTCCATTATGATGTAGAAGAATTTTTAGATACTAAAAAAGTAAATGCGGATGAAGATTTACGTTTATCTACAATATCAACTGGTTTAATTGTTCCATCTAAATTCTTCGATTTAGCTAAAGAAGGTAAGGACTTTTATATGTTTGCACCTCATACAGTTAAAGAAGAATATGGTGTGACATTAGACGATATCGATTTAGAAAAATATTATGATGACATGGTTGCAAACCCAAATGTTGAGAAAAAGAAAAAGAATGCGCGTGAAATGTTGAATTTAATTGCGCAAACACAATTACAATCAGGTTATCCATATTTAATGTTTAAAGATAATGCTAACAGAGTGCATCCGAATTCAAACATTGGACAAATTAAAATGAGTAACTTATGTACGGAAATTTTCCAACTACAAGAAACTTCAATTATTAATGACTATGGTATTGAAGACGAAATTAAACGTGATATTTCTTGTAACTTGGGCTCATTAAATATTGTTAATGTAATGGAAAGCGGAAAATTCAGAGATTCAGTTCACTCTGGTATGGACGCATTAACTGTTGTGAGTGATGTAGCAAATATTCAAAATGCACCAGGAGTTAGAAAAGCTAACAGTGAATTACATTCAGTTGGTCTTGGTGTGATGAATTTACACGGTTACCTAGCAAAAAATAAAATTGGTTATGAGTCAGAAGAAGCAAAAGATTTTGCAAATATCTTCTTTATGATGATGAATTTCTACTCAATCGAACGTTCAATGGAAATCGCTAAAGAGCGTGGTATCAAATATCAAGACTTTGAAAAGTCTGATTATGCTAATGGCAAATATTTCGAGTTCTATACAACTCAAGAATTTGAACCTCAATTCGAAAAAGTACGTGAATTATTCGATGGTATGGCTATTCCTACTTCTGAGGATTGGAAGAAACTACAACAAGATGTTGAACAATATGGTTTATATCATGCATATAGATTAGCAATTGCTCCAACACAAAGTATTTCTTATGTTCAAAATGCAACAAGTTCTGTAATGCCAATCGTTGACCAAATTGAACGTCGTACTTATGGTAATGCGGAAACATTTTACCCTATGCCATTCTTATCACCACAAACAATGTGGTACTACAAATCAGCATTCAATACTGATCAGATGAAATTAATCGATTTAATTGCGACAATTCAAACGCATATTGACCAAGGTATCTCAACAATCCTTTATGTTAATTCTGAAATTTCTACACGTGAGTTAGCAAGATTATATGTATATGCGCACTATAAAGGATTAAAATCACTTTACTATACTAGAAATAAATTATTAAGTGTAGAAGAATGTACAAGTTGTTCTATCTAACAATTAAATGTTGAAAATGACAAACAGCTAATCATCTGGTCTGAATTAGCAGATGATTAGACTGCTATGTCTGTATTTGTCAATTATTGAGTAACATTACAGGAGGAAATTATATTCATGATAGCTGTTAATTGGAACACACAAGAAGATATGACGAATATGTTTTGGAGACAAAATATATCTCAAATGTGGGTTGAAACAGAATTTAAAGTATCAAAAGACATTGCAAGTTGGAAGACTTTATCTGAAGCTGAACAAGACACATTTAAAAAAGCATTAGCTGGTTTAACAGGCTTAGATACACATCAAGCAGATGATGGCATGCCTTTAGTTATGCTACATACGACTGACTTAAGGAAAAAAGCAGTTTATTCATTTATGGCGATGATGGAGCAAATACACGCGAAAAGCTATTCACATATTTTCACAACACTATTACCATCTAGTGAAACAAACTACCTATTAGATGAATGGGTTTTAGAGGAACCCCATTTAAAATATAAATCTGATAAAATTGTTGCTAATTATCACAAACTTTGGGGTAAAGAAGCTTCGATATACGACCAATATATGGCCAGAGTTACGAGTGTATTTTTAGAAACATTCTTATTCTTCTCAGGTTTCTATTATCCACTATATCTTGCTGGTCAAGGGAAAATGACGACATCAGGTGAAATCATTCGTAAAATTCTTTTAGATGAATCTATTCATGGTGTATTTACCGGTTTAGATGCACAGCATTTACGAAATGAACTATCTGAAAGTGAGAAACAAAAAGCAGATCAAGAAATGTATAAATTGCTAAATGACTTGTATTTAAATGAAGAGTCATACACAAAAATGTTATACGATGATCTTGGAATCACTGAAGATGTGCTAAACTATGTTAAATATAATGGAAACAAAGCACTTTCAAACTTAGGCTTTGAACCTTATTTTGAGGAACGTGAATTTAACCCAATCATTGAGAATGCCTTAGATACAACAACTAAAAACCATGACTTCTTCTCAGTAAAAGGTGATGGTTATGTATTAGCATTAAACGTAGAAGCATTACAAGATGATGACTTTGTATTTGACAACAAATAACAATTAAATTAAAAGACCTTCACATGTAAAGGGAAATAGCGATTCGTTTCGTCTTGTCTCCTACATGTTGAAGGTCTTTTTTTATGTGTATCTAACTCATTATGAGTCTGAGTAAGAAATCAATGCTCTAAGATGTACAATGCTATTTATATTGGCAGTAGTTGGCGGGGCCCCAACACAGAAGCAGGCGGAAAGTCAGCTAACAATATTGTGCAAGTTGGCGGGGCCCCAACATAGAAGCAGGCGGAAAGTCAGCTAACAATATTGTGCAAGTTGGCGGGGCCCCAACATAAAAGCAGGCGGAAAGTCAGCTAACAATATTGTGCAAGTTCGGGCGGGGCCCCAACATAAAGAAAAACTTTTTCCTTTAGAAATTATCACTTCCACATGAGTTTTACTCATGTATTCCTATTTTTAAGTACACATTAGCTGAGGCTAATGTTAAGAACCACTACTTAATCAATCATTAGTAGTTTTTATCATTTCCACTATTCCCAGACATCAAAATCTTAAGTGTTCTATTTTACTTTAAGTAAACAAAATACACATTCCGAAAAATTAAATTTCAGTTTAATTGCAAATATCAATAAAATTGACACTAAATTATTTGAAAGGCTATTGAAATTATGGTCAAAAAACGCTACTATTAATGAGAAATATTATCAATGATAATGATTATCATTAATTTAAAGGGAGAAAAATTTGTAATGAAGTATTTATTAAAGGGAAATATTTTGCTTCTATTACTAATATTGTTGACAATTATTTCGTTGTTCATAGGTGTGAGTGAACTATCAATTAAAGATTTACTACATTTAACTGAGTCACAGCGGAATATTTTATTCTCAAGCCGAATACCAAGGACGATGAGTATTTTAATTGCTGGAAGTTCGTTGGCTTTAGCAGGCTTGATAATGCAACAAATGATGCAAAATAAGTTTGTTAGTCCGACTACAGCTGGAACGATGGAATGGGCTAAACTAGGTATTTTAATTGCTTTATTGTTCTTTCCAACCGGTCATATTTTATTAAAACTAGTATTTGCTGTTATTTGCAGTATTTGCGGTACGTTTTTATTTGTTAAAATCATTGATTTTATAAAAGTGAAAGATGTCATTTTTGTACCGCTTTTAGGAATTATGATGGGTGGGATTGTTGCAAGTTTCACAACCTTCATCTCATTGCGCACGAATGCTGTTCAAAGCATTGGTAACTGGCTTAACGGGAACTTTGCCATTATCACAAGTGGACGCTATGAAATTTTATATTTAAGTATTCCTCTTTTAGCATTGACATATCTTTTTGCTAATCATTTCACGATTGTAGGAATGGGTAAAGACTTTACTAATAATTTAGGTTTGAGTTACGAAAAATTAATTAACATCGCATTGTTTATTACTGCAACTATTACAGCATTGGTAGTGGTGACTGTTGGAACATTACCGTTCTTAGGACTAGTAATACCAAATATTATTTCAATTTATCGAGGTGATCATTTGAAAAATGCTATCCCTCATACGATGATGTTAGGTGCCATCTTTGTATTATTTTCTGATATAGTTGGCAGAATTGTTGTTTATCCATATGAAATAAATATTGGTTTAACAATAGGTGTATTTGGAACAATCATTTTCCTTATCTTGCTTATGAAAGGTAGGAAAAATTATGCGCAACAATAATAAAAAAATAATGCTTTTAATTGCAGTAACGTTATTAATTAGTATGCTGTACTTATTTGTAGGTATTGATTTTGAAATATTTGAATATCAATTTTCAAGTCGTTTAAGAAAGTTCATATTAATTATTTTAGTAGGTGCTGCCATTGCAACTTCAGTGGTGATTTTTCAAGCGATTACAAATAACCGTCTATTGACACCATCAATAATGGGGTTAGATGCAGTTTATTTATTTATCAAAGTATTGCCAGTCTTTTTATTTGGAATTCAATCGGTATGGGTTACTAATGTATATTTGAACTTTATATTAACACTTATAACGATGGTGTTATTCGCACTAATCCTATTCCAAGGTATCTTTAAAATCGGACATTTTTCAATTTATTTTATCTTACTTATTGGTGTCCTTTTAGGAACATTTTTTAGAAGCATAACAGGTTTTATTCAACTGATTATGGATCCTGAGTCATTTTTAGCAATACAAAGTAGTATGTTTGCTAATTTTAATGCTTCTAATTCGAATTTAGTTACTTTCTCAGCAGTGCTATTAGTAATCTTATTAGTCATTACAATTTTACTATTGCCTTATTTAGATGTATTGCTTTTAGGTCGTGCTGAAGCAATTAATCTTGGGATATCGTATGAAAAATTAACGCGAATTCTACTTGTAATAGTCTCAGTTTTAGTTTCTGTGTCAACTGCATTAGTAGGACCAATTACATTTTTAGGTTTATTAACTGTAAATCTAGCGCATGAACTAATGAAGACGTATGAACATAAGTATATTTTAATTGCGACAATTTGCTTGAGTTGGATTAGTTTATTTAGTGCGCAATGGGTAGTTGAAAATGTGTTTGAAGCTACGACAGAAATGAGTATACTTATTGATTTGATTGGTGGAAGTTATTTCATTTATCTATTAGTTAGAAGGAGAAATGCGCAATGATTCAAGTTGAAAATTTAACTAAAACTATAAATAATCAAATGATATTGGAAGATATTAGCATAGATATCGAAAAAGGTAAATTGACTTCTTTAATTGGACCTAATGGTGCGGGTAAGAGTACTTTACTTTCAGCGATATGTAGGTTAATTCGTTTTGAGAACGGTGAAGTGAAAATAGATGGACAGCTCATGTCTGATTATAAAAATAATGACTTGTCGAAAAAAATATCTATATTAAAACAAACAAACCATACTGAAATGAATATTACGGTAGAGCAGTTGGTAAACTTTGGACGATTCCCTTATTCTAAAGGTCGTTTGACGAAAGAGGATCATGATATTGTCAATGATGCGCTAGATTTGTTGCAACTACAAGATATCAGAAATCGTAATATTAAGTCATTATCTGGTGGACAACGTCAGCGTGCATACATTGCAATGACAATAGCACAAGATACTGAATATATTTTGCTAGATGAACCATTAAATAATTTAGATATGAAGCATGCTGTTCAAATTATGCAAACGTTAAAAATGTTAGCGCATAAAATGAATAAAGCGATTGTCATTGTGTTACATGATATTAACTTTGCGTCCTGTTATTCAGATCAGATTGTAGCATTGAAAAACGGACAACTAGTTAAGTCAGATTTGAAAGATAATGTCATTCAAAGTAGTGTTTTAAGTGATTTATATGACATGAATATTCAAATTGAACATATAAGAAATCAAAGGATTTGTTTATATTTTAAGGATTGATAATTTGGAGACACTTTAAAGGGGGGATGCGCCAATTAAAGAAGGGTTAAACGTAAAGCATTTATTTATATTTCACATCAAGCACACAGATTAAGCCAAAAGAGGAGAATATTATATTATGAAGAAAACAGTCTTATATTTAGTATTAGCAGTAATGTTTTTATTAGCGGCATGCGGTAACAATTCTGATAAAGAACAATCAAAATCAGAAACTAAAGGTTCTAAAGATACAGTAAAAATTGAAAATAACTATAAAATGCGTGGCGAGAAAAAAGATGGTAGTGACGCTAAAAAAGTTAAAGAAACTGTTGAAGTACCAAAAAATCCTAAAAATGCAGTTGTGTTAGACTATGGCGCATTAGATGTAATGAAAGAAATGGGCTTATCAGATAAAGTAAAAGCATTACCTAAAGGGGAAGGCGGTAAGTCATTACCGAATTTCTTAGAATCATTTAAAGATGATAAATATACAAACGTTGGTAATTTAAAAGAAGTGAATTTTGATAAAATTGCTGCGACGAAACCCGAAGTAATCTTTATCTCTGGACGTACAGCTAATCAAAAGAATTTAGATGAATTCAAAAAAGCTGCACCTAAAGCGAAAATTGTTTATGTTGGTGCAGATGAAAAGAACTTAATTGGTTCAATGAAACAAAACACTGAAAATATCGGAAAAATTTACGATAAAGAAGATAAAGCTAAAGAATTAAATAAAGATTTAGATAACAAAATTGCTTCAATGAAAGATAAAACGAAAAACTTCAATAAAACTGTTATGTATTTACTAGTTAACGAAGGTGAATTATCAACATTTGGACCTAAAGGTCGTTTTGGTGGATTAGTTTACGATACATTAGGATTCAATGCAGTTGATAAAAAAGTAAGTAATAGCAATCATGGACAAAATGTTTCTAACGAATATGTTAATAAAGAAAATCCAGATGTTATTTTAGCGATGGATAGAGGTCAAGCGATAAGTGGTAAATCAACTGCGAAACAAGCATTAAATAATCCTGTATTAAAAAATGTTAAAGCAATTAAAGAAGACAAAGTATATAATTTAGATCCTAAATTATGGTACTTTGCAGCTGGATCAACTACAACTACAATTAAACAAATTGAGGAACTTGATAAAGTTGTAAAATAATTTTAAAAGAGGGGAACAATGGTTAAAGGTCTTAATCATTGCTCCCCTCTTTTCTTTAAAAAAGGAAATCTGGGACGTCAATCAATGTCCTAGACTCTAAAATGTTCTGTTGTCAGTCGTTGGTTGAATGAACATGTACTTGTAACAAGTTCATTTCAATACTAGTGGGCTCCAAACATAGAGAAATTTGATTTTCAATTTCTACTGACAATGCAAGTTGGCGGGGCCCAAACATAGAGAATTTCAAAAAGGAATTCTACAGAAGTGGTGCTTTATCATGTCTGACCCACTCCCTATAATGTTTTGACTATGTTGTTTAAATTTCAAAATAAATATGATAGTGATATTTACAGCGATTGTTAAACCGAGATTGGCAATTTGGACAACGCTCTACCATCATATATTCATTGATTGTTAATTCGTGTTTGCATACACCGCATAAGATTGCTTTTTCGTTAAATGAAGGCTCAGACCAACGCTTAATGGCGTGCTTTTCAAACTCATTATGGCACTTATAGCATGGATAGTATTTATTACAACATTTAAATTTAATAGCAATAATATCTTCTTCGGTAAAATAATGGCGACAGCGTGTTTCAGTATCGATTAATGAACCATAAACTTTAGGCATAGACAAAGCTCCTTAACTTACGATTCCTTTGGATGTTCACCAATAATGCGAACTTCACGATTTAATTCAATGCCAAATTTTTCTTTGACGGTCTTTTGTACATAATGAATAAGGTTTTCATAATCTGTAGCAGTTCCATTGTCTACATTTACCATAAAACCAGCGTGTTTAGTTGAAACTTCAACGCCGCCAATACGGTGACCTTGCAAATTAGAATCTTGTATCAATTTACCTGCAAAATGACCAGGCGGTCTTTGGAATACACTACCACATGAAGGATACTCTAAAGGTTGTTTAGATTCTCTACGTTCTGTTAAATCATCCATTTTAGCTTGTATTTCAGTCATTTTACCAGGAGCTAAAGTAAATGCAGCTTCTAATACAACTAAGTGTTCTTTTTGAATAATGCTATTACGATAATCTAACTCTAATTCTTTTGTTGTAAGTTTAATTAACGAGCCTTGTTCGTTTACGCAAAGCGCATAGTCTATACAATCTTTAACTTCGCCACCATAAGCGCCAGCATTCATATACACTGCACCACCAATTGAACCTGGAATACCACATGCAAATTCAAGGCCAGTAAGTGCGTAATCACGAGCAACACGTGAGACATCAATAATTGCAGCGCCGCTACCGGCTATTATCGCATCATCAGATACTTCGATATGATCTAGTGATAATAAACTAATTACAATGCCGCGAATACCACCTTCACGGATAATAATATTTGAGCCATTTCCTAAATATGTAACAGGAATCTCATTTTGATAGGCATATTTAACAACTGCTTGTACTTCTTCATTTTTAGTAGGGGTAATGTAAAAGTCGGCATTACCACCTGTTTTAGTATAAGTGTATCGTTTTAAAGGTTCATCAACTTTAATTTTTTCATTTGGGATAAGTTGTTGTAAAGCTTGATAGATGTCTTTATTTATCACTTCTCAGTACATCCTTTCTCATGTCTTTAATATCATATAGTATTATACCAATTTTAAAATTCATTTGCGAAAATTGAAAAGAAAGTATTAGAATTAGTATAATTATAAAATACGGCATTATTGTCGTTATAAGTATTTTTTACATAGTTTTTCAAAGTATTGTTGCTTTTGCATCTCATATTGTCTAATTGTTAAGCTATGTTGCAATATTTGGTGCTTTTTTGTATGGAATTGCAAAGCAATATCATCATTAGTTGATAAGAGGTAATCAAGTGCAAGATAAGATTCAAATGTTTGGGTATTCATTTGAATGATATGTAGACGCACCTGTTGTTTTAGTTCATGAAAATTGTTAAACTTCGCCATCATAACTTTCTTATTATATTTATGATGCAAGCGATAAAACCCAACATAATTTAAACGTTTTTCATCTAAGGAAGTAATATCATGCAAATTTTCTACACCTACTAAAATATCTAAAATCGGCTCTGTTGAATATTTAAAATGATGCGTACCGCCAATATGTTTTGTATATTTTACTGGGCTGTCTAAGAGGTTGAATAATAATGATTCAATTTCAGTGTATTGTGATTGAAAACAATTAGTTAAATCACTATTAATGTATGGTTGAACATTTGAATACATGATAAACTCCTTTGATATTGAAAATTAATTTAATCACGATAAAGTCTGGAATACTATAACATAATTCATTTTCATAATAAACATGTTTTTGTATAATGAATCTGTTAAGGAGTGCAATCATGAAAAAAATTGTTATTATCGCTGTTTTAGCGATTTTATTTGTAGTAATAAGTGCTTGTGGTAATAAAGAAAAAGAGGCACAACATCAATTTACTAAGCAATTTAAAGATGTTGAGCAAAAACAAAAAGAATTACAACATGTCATGGATAATATACATTTGAAAGAAATTGATCATCTAAGTAAAACTGATACAACTGATAAAAATAGTAAAGAATTTAAGGCACTACAAGAAGATGTTAAAAACCATCTCATACCTAAATTTGAAGCATATTATAAGTCAGCAAAAAATTTGCCTGATGATACAATGAAAGTTAAGAAATTAAAAAAAGAATATATGACGCTTGCAAATGAGAAGAAGGATGCGATATATCAATTAAAAAAATTCATAGGTTTATGTAATCAATCTATCAAGTATAACGAAGACATTTTAGATTATACGAAACAATTTGAAAAAAATAGATACAAAGTTGAATCAGAAATTAAATTAGCTGATAATAAAAGTGAAGCAACTAATCTTACGACAAAATTAGAACATAATAATAAAGCGTTAAGAGATACTGCGAAGAAGAACCTAGATGATAGTAAAGAAAATGAAGTAAAAGGCGCGATTAAAAATCACATTATGCCAATGATTGAAAAGCAAATTACCGATATTAACCAAACTAATATTAGTGATAAGCATGTTAATAATGCAAGGAAAAACGCAATAGAAATGTATTACAGTCTGCAGAACTATTATAATACACGTATTGAAACAATAAAGGTTAGTGAGAAGTTATCAAAAGTCGATGTAGATAAGTTGCCGAAAAAGGGTATAGATATAACTCACGGCGATAAAGCCTTTGAAAAAAAGCTTGAAAAATTAGAAGAAAAATAACTATAATCATTTTTCAAAGTTAAAAATTTTGAATTTATGGTTAACATGTCAACTTACTATGTGTATAATGGTAAACATTGATATTAACTATATGTATAAAAATGTCACGCAGATGCTATTTAAATGTGATAAATATTTTTAGAGGTGAATAGAGTGGCTATAAAGCTAAGTTCAATTGACCAATTTGAACAGGTTATTGAGGAAAATAAATATGTTTTTGTATTAAAACATAGTGAAACTTGTCCAATATCGGCAAATGCGTACGATCAATTTAATAAATTTTTATATGAACGCGATATGGACGGTTATTATTTGATTGTCCAACAAGAACGCGATTTGTCAGATTATATTGCTAAAAAAACGAACGTTAAACATGAATCACCTCAAGCATTTTATTTTGTAAATGGTGAAATGGTTTGGAATCGAGACCACGGTGATATCAATGTGTCGTCATTAGCACAAGCAGAAGAATAATGAAACTATAGGGTTGGAACATTTTGCCTTACACTACTAGACGTGAATAGCACAACTTAAATTCGTGTGAATCAGAGTAGTTTGGCTATAATGATGTTCTGACCTTTTATTTTATGTCACCTTTAGAAGCAGTTAAGTTAGTACTTTTTTACAAACATATGTATAATATATTCGAGTATTTTTATTGAAAATATTTTGGAAAACGACGAATCCAATAAGAAAATTTAAACATGATTTGTAAGTTAGTTTAATAGGAAATATATGCTAAACCAAAAGAAGCATATTGTTATTTACTGGAATAATTAATAATCATGTCATGTTAAATGTTCGCATATAATCACGAGATAAAATCTAAAATTTAAGATTAATCTTTTATGAATAAAAAACGTATCACAACAAATAATAAAGTAAGGTGGTCAAGGTTATGAAAGTATTAGTAGCCATGGATGAGTTTCATGGAATTATTTCGAGTTATCAAGCTAATAGATATGTTGAAGAGGCAGTTGCAAGCCAAATTGAAACTGCAGATGTAGTTCAAGTACCATTGTTTAATGGAAGACATGAATTATTAGATTCTGTATTTTTATGGCAATCTGGGCAAAAGTATCGTATACCAGTACATGATGCAGATATGAATGAAGTTGAAGGTGTTTACGGACAAACTGATACAGGGATGACCGTTATCGAGGGGAATTTATTTTTAAAAGGTAAAAAACCAATTGTTGAACGAACAAGTTATGGTTTAGGAGAAATGATTAAACATGCATTAGATAATGACGCAAAACATGTTGTAATTTCACTAGGTGGGATTGATAGTTTTGACGCTGGTGCAGGTATGTTACAAGCATTAGGTGCTCAATTCTATGATGACGAAGGGCGTGTCGTAGATATGAGACAAGGTGCTGGTGTAATTAAATATATTCGTCGTATGGATATGTCGAACTTACACCCTAAAATGGAAACAGCAAGAATTCAAGTAATGTCGGATTTTTCAAGTCGATTATATGGTAAGCAAAGTGAAATCATGCAAACTTATGATGCGCATCAGTTGAATCATAATCAAGCAGCAGAAATCGATAATTTAATTTGGTATTTTAGTGAGTTATTTAAAAGTGAATTGAAAATTGCAATTGGTCCAGTTGAACGTGGTGGTGCTGGTGGTGGAATTGCAGCAGTCTTGAATGGACTGTATCAAGCTGAAATATTAACCAGTCATGCATTAGTAGACCAACTAACACATTTAGAAAATTTAGTTGAACAAGCGGATTTAATTATTTTTGGAGAAGGGTTAAATGAAAATGATCAGTTGCTAGAAACGACAACATTGCGTATTGCAGAACTTTGTCATAAACATCAAAAGGTTGCCATTGCAATTTGTGCAACTGCTGAAAAGTTTGATTTATTTGAATCACAAGGGGTTACAGCAATGTTTAATACATTTATCGATATGCCAGAAACTTATACTGACTTTAAAATGGGATTACAAATTAGGCATTATACGGTTCAGTCTTTAAAACTGTTGAAAACACATTTTAATGTTGAGGTTTAGTAAAGAAGGACTAAATTGGTGATGCTGTCATGATGGTTAATAACATTTATGATGGTTAGCAAAACGAATTATAAGATCAAAAGTATACGTAATGAATATAAAAAATCACGCTATCATTGCACTGAATGTTAGCGTGATTTTTTATTAATTAAGCCTGAGTTGAACTAGTATATAATCGTTTGTTTTTAGTGATTTTCAGCGATATCTTCTACAATTCCAATGATTACTTGTACTGCTTTTTCCATAACATCAATGGATGCATATTCATATGGGCCGTGGAAGTTACCGCAACCTGTAAAGATGTTTGGAGTTGGTAACCCCATAAATGACAATTGTGAACCATCTGTACCACCACGAATAGGTTCAGTGTTTGCTGGAATATCTAATTTGGCAAAGACACGTTTAGGTATATCAATAATATGAGGCAATGGTAATATTTTTTCTGCCATATTGAAATATTGATCCGATATATCAACTTTAACTGGATAATTTTCAAAATGGGCATTGATATCGTCACGTATTTCTAAAATACGTTTCTTACGCAATTCGAATTGTTTTTTATCATGATCACGAATAATGTATTGCAAAGTTGCTTTTTCAACAGTTCCTTCAAAGTTCATTAAGTGATAAAAGCCTTCGTATCCTTCTGTTCGCTCCGGAACTTCACTATCAGGTAGCAAACTATCGAATTGTTCACCTAAACGTATTGCGTTTACCATTGCATTTTTAGCTGAACCAGGATGAACATTTACACCGTGGCATGTAATAACCGCTTCAGCAGCGTTAAAGCTTTCATATTGTAATTCTCCATATTGACTACCATCCATAGTATAAGCAAAATCAGCATTGAAGCGGTCAACATCAAATTTATGTGGACCACGACCGATTTCTTCGTCTGGTGTAAATCCAATGCGAATGGTACCATGTTTAATTTCTGGATGTTCTTGTAAATAACAAATAGCTTCCATAATTTCCACAATACCCGCTTTATCGTCTGCACCTAGTAACGATGTACCATCAGTTACCATTAATGTATGACCAACTAAACTGTTAAGTTCTGGAAATACTTTAGGATCTAAGACACGTTTAGTATTGCCTAGTTTGTATAGCTTACCATCATAGTTTTCAATAATTTGCGGTTTAACATTTGAAGCATTGAAATCAGGTGATGTATCAACATGCGCCAAAAATCCAACTGTTGGGACGTCGACATCGATGTTACTTTCTAATGTAGCAAATAAGTAGCCATTTTCATCTAAATCAGTTGGCAATCCTAATTGTTGTAATTCTTTTTCTAATAAATGTAACAAATCCCATTGCTTCTCAGTTGAAGGTGTTGTTGTAGATTTTGGATCAGATTGCGTATCAATTGTCGTATATCTTGTTAATCTATCTATCAATTGGTTCTTCATTATATTCGACCCCTTAAACTCTATTATTCATGTTGTAAGATTTTTTATATGTCTTACCTTTGATTTTACCATACAGTTGTTTGATACGTGTGTATAGGTAATATAGAATTTCAGAAACTAATATACCGAAAGCAATCGCACCTGAAATCAGTGTAACTTCTAAAAATGTATTTACAGCACTTGTATAATCATTCGATACTAAAAAACGAGTCGCTTGATAAGCTGCACCACCAGGTACTAATGGTATAATGCCTGGCACTATGAATATAATTACCGGTCGTTTATATCTGCGACTCATAGTATGACTCATTAAGCCTAAAATTAAGCTTCCCAAAAATGAAGCGCCAACTTTTCCAAACTCTAAATCTACCGTTAATTGGTAAATCGTCCATGCAATGGCACCTACAAATCCACATGCTACTAAGAGGCGTTTGGGTGCATTGAAAATGATAGAGAAAAGTACTGTTGATATAAAGCTGATTGTAAAATGAAATAAATAAAATAGCATGCTTTAACAGTCCTTCCTTAAATGATTAATAAAACGATTGCGACACCAGCACCGATTGCGAATGCTGTTAATGCAGCTTCAACACCGCGAGACATACCTGCAAGTAATTCACCCGCTAATAAATCTCGAATGGCATTGGTAATTAATATACCAGGGACAAGTGGCATGACACTGGCTATAGTAATGATATCTTGATTGGTTGCAATGCCTAATTTAGTAAATGTGGCTGCAATGGATATGACCACAGCAGCTGCAACAAACTCTGAGAAAAATTTAATTTGTATATAGCGTTGCACAAAGCTGAATGTTAAAAATGCGGATCCACCAGCAATGACTGCAATCCAACAATCTGATGCGACACCTCCAAACATAAATAGGAAGAAGCCACATGCAATGGCAGCTGCAAAGAAATTCGTTAAAAAAGAATATTGTAATGATGCATGCTGTAAATGAATAAATTCAGATTTAGCTTCATCAATTGTGAGTTCCTTATTTGATATTTTACGTGAAAGACTATTCGTTAAAGCGATTTTCTCTAAATCTGTTGTACGCTCTTGTACACGAATTAATCTTGTACTTGTTCGATCATTTAATGAAAAAATAATTGCAGTTGAACTGACAAAACTATATGTATTATGAAGACCATAACTATGTGCGATACGGTTCATTGTATCTTCAACTCGATATGTTTCAGCACCTGATTCAAGTAAAATTCTACCTGCAATTAATACAACATCAATCACTTTGTTTTCATCTATAATTGTGATTGAATCTGGCATATCAATTCACCTCCAATGATATGTGTTATTTATTTGAACAATTGAAGTTTACAACTTGTTGTTGCAACTTTCAATAGTGAGACTTTGTGTTAGTATGATGAACTTGTATGGTTCAAATTTAAATAAGAAAAACTGTTAATCTTTGCTATTATACTATGATTTAATAATAGCAAAGGATTAACAGTTTTGTCGTTGTTATAAATTGATAATAGGGTTAAACATTACTTTGTTTCGCCCTTGATTTTTGGCTACATGCACCATATCGTCTGCATCTTTAAACACTTTACGCTGTGATTTTGGATCGTCATCTGTTAAATATCCAACACCGATAGACACTGACAATTTAATAACTTCTTTGTTTGGTAAATGGAATGATGATTTTTCAACACCCGAACGAATATTTTCAGCCAATTTAACACTTTGATCAAGTGAATAGTTGTGAATGACAACTGAGAACTCTTCGCCACCATTTCTAAAAATTTTAAATTGATTCGGCACATAGTTTTTAAGTAATTGAGACATTTGTTTTAATACAGCATCACCTGATTTGTGTGAGTAGGTATCATTGACATCTTTAAAGCCATCGATATCGATTAATAATAATGCGATACTTTGATGTTCTTTTTCGGCTTTTCGTGAAATTTCATTTAAATGTCTATCAAATTCTTTTACATTACCTAAGCCTGTTAAGTAATCATATTTATCTTCGTTTTCATAACGATTTACGAGTGAGAAGAAATGCCAAATATCGACAAATGTTATCGCTGAAGCTAAAGTGATAATTAATGAAATTGGTATTAAAATGATAACTTCCGATAGTGTGTAAATAGGACTCACTAACGCGACACCAAATAAAATGATTATTGTAACAACATTAAGTATTAATAATGATAGCACATCATTTTGTTTTAAAAATGGTCCAATAGCACTTGTTACTGCGGCAATAACAATCAACGTAACACCGTACATAATCGAGTTGTTAAATACTACAATTTCAACAATTGCTACAATTACTGTGGCAGATAATGTATAGACCATATTTGTAAATCTACCTAAAAACAATAAAGGAACGAATGTTAAGTGAATTAAATAATCTTCACGATAAGGGATAGGGTAGACAGATAATAATAATGATACGATTGTCATTAAAACAGTGACATAAGCCTTAGAAAAAACCATACGTTTGTTTTCTGAATACTGTAAGCGATGGAATAAATAGATTCCAGCGACTATAACAGATATATTGTATATAAATGCTTCGAACATGTCTGAATCGACTCCTTTAATTGACCACTAGCTATTGTAAGTGAAAACTTACAATTTGTCATTAGTTTACATATAAAATTAATGTATGATATAGACTTTGATGTTAAAATGTTGCCTTAAATGATATGATGAAAAAATGAATAATAGGCGATATATAAGAAATGAATCGTATAGTTGTAAATATGATATCATTGATTGAGCGAATTAATTTATAATAAAGCTATAAGATATACGTAGAAAATAGATATATCATTCTATAAAGACAATATTAAATAAATATAACGTTAAAAACAATTAATATCGATGAAGGTGAATAAATGGTTACATTATTACTAGTTGCAGTAACAATGATTGTCAGTTTGACGATAACACCAATTGTTATTGCAATATCGAAAAGATTAAATTTAGTTGATAAACCAAATTTTAGAAAAGTACACACTAAACCTATTTCAGTTATGGGTGGTACAGTGATTCTCTTTTCATTTTTAATAGGTATTTGGATTGGTCATCCTATTGAAACAGAAATCAAACCACTTATTATTGGTGCGATTATTATGTACGTACTTGGGCTTGTAGATGATATCTACGATTTGAAACCGTATATAAAATTGGCTGGTCAAATTGCCGCTGCCTTAGTAGTTGCTTTTTATGGTGTGACTATTGATTTTATTTCGTTGCCAATGGGTACAACGATTCATTTTGGATTTCTTAGTATTCCAATTACTGTGATTTGGATTGTTGCTATTACAAATGCAATTAACTTAATTGATGGACTCGATGGTTTGGCGTCGGGTGTTTCTGCAATCGGACTCATTACAATAGGATTCATTGCAATTTTACAAGCTAATATTTTCATAACGATGATTTGTTGTGTTTTATTAGGCTCTTTAATTGGGTTTTTATTTTACAATTTCCATCCTGCCAAAATATTTTTAGGTGATAGTGGGGCTTTAATGATTGGATTTATCATCGGATTCCTTTCTTTACTCGGATTCAAAAATATTACAATTATTGCATTGTTCTTCCCAATTGTTATCTTAGCAGTTCCATTCATTGATACTTTGTTCGCAATGATTCGACGTGTGAAAAAAGGGCAGCATATAATGCAAGCTGATAAATCGCATTTGCATCATAAACTATTAGCTTTAGGCTACACACATAGACAAACAGTATTATTAATCTATTCAATCTCTATTTTATTTAGTCTTTCGAGCATTATTTTGTATGTATCGCCACCATTAGGTGTTGTATTAATGTTTGTATTAATCATATTTAGTATTGAATTAATTGTTGAATTTACAGGATTAATAGATAACAACTACCGACCAATATTAAATTTAATTAGTCGGAAATCGTCACACAAAGAGGAATAGGGAATGAAAGCATAGCTGTATGGGATAATTTGTATTATATGGCTTTACTCTTTGCAATTTTTTATGTATTAAATTTCAAATATAAAAAAGCACTGCCATAAACGTGTACTTCAATTGTCGTTTAATAATACGCAATTGATATTTACCGTCTTATGATAGTGCTTTTTATTTTTATTCAGTTGGTATATCGAAAGGCAACTGCTTTGGAGTTTCTTCAGTCAAATCGAAATTTCCAGCAGTCATTTGATTTAAAAAGTTAATAAACGCTTCATAGTCACTTTTAACGACATCGATATAGTAGCTTACCTTATCAGTGTAAGTTTGGTTTCTTAACATAAAATGAGTTGAAGCTAATTCATATTCAAATTTACCAGTTTGATCATAATTCAGTGTTACTATACATGGTACTGCTTCTCGTAGTTCGACACGTCCGACATCATAAATGACGTCTCTAACAGCACCGCTATAGGCGCGAATTAAACCGCCACCACCTAATTTAATACCACCAAAATATCTTGTTACTACGACACACGCATTATGAACATCGAGCTTTTTTAATATGTCTAACATTGGGACACCGGCAGTTCCTGTCGGTTCACCGTCATCATTCGCTTTTTGAATATTCATTTCAGGTCCAATAGTATATGCAGAACAATTATGAGTGGCATCTTTATGTTCTTTTTTTATTGCAGCAATAAATGCTTTAGCTTCTTCTTCATTTTGAACAGGTTTGATATGAGCAATGAATCTTGATTTACTAATCACATTTTCAATAATGTGTTCTTTTTTAACAGTAATGATATTTTGTGTCATAATAACTCCTTAATTCATAAGCTTAAGATTATTTAATCTTCATTATACACTGAAAATGACATGACTATAAATCGTTTGATTGCCATTTTCTTTTTAACTGAAATATTGTATCATTGCTATGAGTATATTTTAGGAGGACGACTATGAAAATTGCTGTGATGACCGATTCTACAAGTTATCTGTCGCAGGACTTAATCGATAAATATAATATTCAAATAGCGCCATTAAGTGTGACTTTTGATGATGGGAAGAACTTTACAGAAAGTAATGAAATAGCAATTGAAGAATTTTATAATAAAATGGCATCGTCTCAAACGATTCCAACAACAAGCCAACCAGCAATTGGCGAATGGATTACTAAATATGAAATGTTAAGAGATCAAGGTTACACAGATATCATTGTCATTTGCTTATCAAGTGGGATTAGTGGAAGTTATCAATCTAGTTATCAAGCAGGGGAAATGGTTGAAGGTGTTAATGTACATGCATTTGATAGTAAGCTTGCAGCAATGATTGAAGGATGTTATGTATTACGTGCTATTGAAATGGTTGAAGAAGGATACGAGCCACAGCAAATTATTGATGATTTAACTAATATGCGTGAACACACAGGTGCATATTTAATTGTTGATGACTTAAAGAATTTACAAAAAAGTGGTCGAATTACTGGTGCTCAAGCATGGGTTGGAACATTATTGAAAATGAAGCCAGTTCTTAAGTTTGAAGATGGCAAGATTATACCAGAAGAAAAAGTTCGTACTAAAAAGCGTGCCATTCAAACATTAGAAAAGAAAGTATTAGATATTGTAAAAGACTTTGAAGAAGTAACTTTATTTGTCATAAATGGAGATCATTTTGAAGATGGTCAAGCGTTATACAAAAAGTTACAAGAAGATTGTCCTTCAGGTTATCAAGTAGCATACTCTGAGTTTGGTCCAGTTGTTGCAGCGCATTTAGGTTCTGGTGGATTAGGTTTAGGCTATGTTGGCAGAAAAATAAGATTAACATAATTATAAAATTTTAATAAAAGAGTCTATATTGTAATTGGAAATTATCTCTCGTATACATGGCTTTAAATGTTCATCATTTGAAAGTCAAAATGCTAAAGATATAAGAAAATCATTATAATATTAGGCTCTTTTTTACGTTGAAATGAGGTCTTAAGCATTAAACATTACGGGAAATTAATTCATCCTCATACTTCACTTACTAATGAAAAAATTAAAAAAGAAGTAATAGGTGTCATCAAACAAAATTCAAACTATTATTGTGTTCAATGTGAAAGTACAAATCCAAAGCATTTTTATCAGTATGATTCCTCAGTACATTCCAAGAAAATTGTATATTGCAGAAATTGTATATCACTGGGTCGAATGGATAATGTAACAAGATATAAAATAACAGAGAGTTCGCAAAGTTCATCACAAGCATATTATCATCTCTCATTTGAATTGTCGGAACAGCAGTCTTATGCCTCAGAACATATTGTTCGAGCCATTAGAAAGAGACAAACGATTTTGTTATATGCCGTAACAGGTGCAGGTAAGACAGAAATGATGTTTCAAGGCATTCAATATGCAAGAATACAGGGAGATAATATAGCTATTGTGTCACCGCGTGTAGATGTTGTTGTAGAAATTAGTAAACGTATTAAAGACGCATTTCTTAATGAAGATATAGACATACTACACCAGCAATCAAGACAACAATTTGAAGGGCATTTTGTTGTATGCACAGTGCATCAACTTTACCGATTCAAACAGCACTTTGATACTATTTTTATTGATGAAGTCGATGCCTTTCCTTTATCAATGGATAAAAATCTACAACAAGCATTGAAGTCATCTTCTAAAGTTGAACATGCAACAATTTATATGACAGCAACACCACCGAAACAACTTCTGTCAGAGATTCCCCACGAAAATATAATTAAATTGCCAGCTCGCTTTCATAAAAAATCACTTCCAGTTCCTAAATATCGTTATTTCAAACTTAATAATAAGAAGATTCAGAAAATGTTATACCGAATTTTACAAGATCAAATTAATAATCAACGTTATACACTGGTGTTTTTTAACAATATAGAAACAATGATTAAAACATTTTCGGTTTATAAGCAGAAAATTACTAAATTAACATACGTCCATAGCGAGGATGTTTTTCGCTTTGAAAAAGTTGAACAATTAAGGAATGGACATTTCGATGTCATTTTTACTACGACAATATTAGAACGTGGATTTACAATGGCAAATTTGGATGTTGTTGTTATCGATGCACATCAATATACTCAAGAGGCTTTAATACAAATTGCTGGACGTGTTGGACGAAAATTAGAATGTCCTACTGGAAAAGTATTGTTTTTCCATGAAGGAGTAAGTATGAATATGATTCAAGCTAAAAAAGAGATTCAAAGGATGAACAAATTAGCATTAAAAAGAGGTTGGATTGATGAATAATTGTTTGAGTTGTGGTGCTAAGTTATATGAAAATATAACCATTTATAATTTGTTCAAGAAACCTAATAGATTATGTGACAGATGCAAAGAGAATTGGGACAATATTAAACTTGATATTAAAGCAAGGCGATGTTCAAGGTGCTTAAAACACTTAAATCAAGATGAAGCGTATTGTTTAGACTGCAAGTTTCTATCGGCACACTTTAATTTAATGGAACAATTATATTGTCAATTTCAATATGACGGTTTAATGAAAGAGATGATACATCAGTATAAATTTTTGAAAGACTATTATTTATGTGAATTATTGGCACATTTGATTGAAATACCACAAACATCTTATGACTATATTGTGCCAATTCCTTCTTCGCCGGCACATGATTTATCTAGAACATTTAACCCGGTAGAAGCAGTACTAAAAGCTAAAGGGATTCGCTTTGATAAGATTTTAAAGATGTCAAATAGACCAAAACAGTCTCATTTAACTAAGAAAGAGCGTCTGGCAGATGAAAATCCATTTATTATTGATACGGAATTAGATTTAAATGGCAAGGAAATATTACTCGTTGACGATATTTATACAACTGGATTAACAATTCATCGTGCAGGGTGTAAATTATATGCTAAAAATATCAGAAAATTCAAAGTGTTTGCGTTTGCACGATAGCGTAAAAATGTTAAAATATAATAAAGAGTTACCAATAAAGAGGTTTAAGGAGAGATTACTATGATTAGATTTGAAATTCATGGAGATAACCTCACTATCACAGATTCTATTCGCAACTATATTGAGGAAAAAATTGGTAAGTTGGAACGTTATTTTAATGACGTACCAAATGCAGTGGCGCATGTTAAAGTTAAAACTTATTCAAATTCAGCTACTAAAATTGAAGTAACAATTCCATTGAAAAATGTTACGTTAAGAGCTGAAGAGCGAAACGATGATTTATACGCAGGTATTGATTTAATTAATAATAAACTTGAAAGACAAGTTCGAAAATATAAAACACGTATTAATCGTAAGAGCCGTGATCGAGGAGATCAAGAAGTGTTTGTTGCCGAATTACAAGAAATGCAAGAAACACAAGTTGATAATGACGCTTACGATGATAACGAGATAGAAATTATTCGTTCAAAAGAATTCAGCTTAAAACCAATGGATTCAGAAGAAGCGGTATTACAAATGAATCTATTAGGTCATGACTTCTTTGTATTCACAGACAGAGAAACTGATGGAACAAGTATCGTTTACCGCCGTAAAGACGGTAAATATGGCTTGATTCAAACTAGTGAACAATAAATTAAGTTTAAAGCACTTGTGTTTTTGCACAAGTGCTTTTTTATACTCCAAAAGCAAATTATGACTATTTCATAGTTCGATAATGTAATTTGTTGAATGAAACATAGTGACTATGCTAATGTTAATGGATGTATATATTTGAATGTTAAGTTAATAATAGTATGTCAGTCTATTGTATAGTCCGAGTCGAAAATCGTAAAATATTTATAATATAATTTATTAGGAAGTATAATTGCGTATTGAGAATATATTTATTAGTGATAAACTTGTTGACAACAGAATGTGAATGAAGTATGTCATAAATATATTTATATTGATTCTACAAATGAGTAAATAAGTATAATTTTCTAACTATAAATGATAAGATATATTGTTGTAGGCCAAACAGTTTTTTAGCTAAAGGAGCGAACGAAATGGGATTTTTATCAAAAATTCTTGATGGCAATAATAAAGAAATTAAACAGTTAGGTAAACTTGCTGATAAAGTAATCGCTTTAGAAGAAAAAACGGCAATTTTAACTGATGAAGAAATTCGTAATAAAACGAAACAATTCCAAACAGAATTAGCTGACATTGATAATGTCAAAAAGCAAAATGATTATTTAGATAAAATTTTACCAGAAGCATATGCACTTGTTAGAGAAGGCTCTAAACGTGTATTCAATATGACACCATATAAAGTTCAAATTATGGGTGGTATTGCAATTCATAAAGGTGATATCGCTGAGATGAGAACAGGTGAAGGTAAAACATTAACAGCGACAATGCCAACATACTTAAATGCATTAGCTGGTAGAGGTGTTCATGTTATTACAGTCAATGAATACTTATCAAGTGTTCAAAGTGAAGAAATGGCTGAGTTATATAACTTCTTAGGTTTGACTGTCGGATTAAACTTAAACAGTAAGACGACAGAAGAAAAACGTGAAGCATACGCACAAGACATTACTTACAGTACTAATAATGAGCTAGGTTTTGATTACTTACGAGATAACATGGTGAATTATTCTGAAGATAGAGTAATGCGTCCATTACATTTTGCAATCATTGATGAGGTTGACTCAATTTTAATCGACGAGGCACGTACGCCATTAATTATTTCTGGTGAAGCTGAAAAGTCGACGTCACTTTATACACAAGCAAATGTTTTTGCGAAAATGTTAAAACAGGACGAAGATTATAAATACGATGAAAAAACGAAAGCTGTACATTTAACAGAACAAGGTGCGGATAAAGCTGAACGTATGTTCAAAGTTGAAAACTTATATGATGTACAAAATGTTGATGTTATTAGTCATATCAACACAGCTTTACGTGCGCACGTTACATTACAACGTGACGTAGACTATATGGTTGTTGATGGCGAAGTATTAATTGTCGATCAATTTACAGGACGTACAATGTCAGGCCGTCGTTTCTCGGAAGGTTTACACCAAGCTATTGAAGCGAAGGAAGGCGTTCAAATTCAAAATGAATCTAAAACTATGGCGTCTATTACATTCCAAAACTATTTCAGAATGTACAATAAACTTGCGGGTATGACAGGTACAGCTAAAACTGAAGAAGAAGAATTTAGAAATATTTATAACATGACAGTAACTCAAATTCCGACAAATAAACCTGTGCAACGTAACGATAAGTCTGATTTAATTTACATTAGCCAAAAAGGTAAATTTGATGCAGTAGTAGAAGATGTTGTTGAAAAACACAAGGCAGGGCAACCAGTGCTATTAGGTACTGTTGCAGTTGAGACTTCTGAATATATTTCAAATTTACTTAAAAAACGTGGTATCCGTCATGATGTGTTAAATGCGAAAAATCATGAACGTGAAGCTGAAATTGTTGCAGGCGCTGGACAAAAAGGTGCCGTTACTATTGCCACTAACATGGCTGGTCGTGGTACAGATATCAAATTAGGTGAAGGCGTAGAGGAATTAGGCGGTTTAGCAGTAATAGGTACAGAGCGACATGAATCTCGTCGTATTGATGACCAGTTACGTGGTCGTTCTGGACGTCAAGGTGATAAAGGGGATAGTCGCTTCTATTTATCATTACAAGATGAATTAATGATTCGTTTTGGTTCTGAACGTTTACAGAAAATGATGAGCCGACTAGGTTTAGATGACTCTACACCAATTGAATCAAAAATGGTATCAAGAGCTGTAGAATCAGCACAAAAACGTGTAGAAGGTAATAACTTCGACGCGCGTAAACGTATCTTAGAATACGATGAAGTATTACGTAAACAACGTGAAATTATCTATAACGAAAGAAATAGTATTATTGATGAAGAAGACAGCTCTCAAGTTGTAGATGCAATGCTACGTTCAACGTTACAACGTAGTATCAATTACTATATTAATACAGCAGATGACGAGCCTGAATATCAACCATTCATCGACTACATTAATGACATCTTCTTACAAGAAGGTGACATTACAGAGGATGATATCAAAGGTAAAGATGCTGAAGATATTTTCGAAGTCGTTTGGGCTAAGATTGAAGCAGCATATCAAAGTCAAAAAGATATCTTAGAAGAACAAATGAATGAGTTTGAGCGTATGATTTTACTTCGTTCTATTGATAGCCATTGGACTGATCATATCGACACAATGGATCAATTACGTCAAGGTATTCACTTACGTTCTTATGCACAGCAAAATCCATTACGTGACTATCAAAATGAAGGTCATGAATTATTTGATATCATGATGCAAAATATTGAAGAAGATACTTGTAAATTCATTTTAAAATCTGTAGTACAAGTTGAAGATAATATTGAACGTGAAAAAACAACAGAGTTTGGTGAAGCGAAGCACGTTTCAGCTGAAGATGGTAAAGAAAAAGTGAAACCGAAACCAATCGTTAAAGGCGATCAAGTTGGTCGTAACGATGATTGTCCATGTGGTAGTGGTAAAAAATTCAAAAATTGCCATGGAAAATAAATGATATAAAATAACTCCTTCCAATTAAACACCTATAGTTTGTGTTATGGGAGGAGTCTTTTTATTTTACAAGCGTTAAATACTTTAAAAAATGTGAAGAAGTTGTTAAACGTTGTTATGTACTTAGTTTTAAAAAATCGGTTTAGGCATATGTCGATGATAAATGTACTGATTTTTAACAATAAATGCATAAACTAATTGTCAGTGTGCTTATATTTCTTAACATTGTTATTTAACAAAATTATGTTAAAATTTAGCATTATAAAAGATGCAAATCAATGACTTGAATTGAAATATAAATAGGAGCGAATGCTATGGAATTATCAGAAATCAAACGAAATATAGATAAGTATAATCAAGATTTAACACAAATTAGGGGGTCTCTTTGACTTAGAGAACAAAGAAACTAATATTCAAGAATATGAAGAAATGATGGCAGAACCTAATTTTTGGGATAACCAAACGAAAGCGCAAGATATTATAGATAAAAATAATGCGTTAAAAGCAATAGTTAATGGTTATAAAACACTACAAGCAGAAGTAGATGACATGGATGCTACTTGGGATTTATTACAAGAAGAATTTGATGAAGAAATGAAAGAAGACTTAGAGCAAGAGGTCATTTATTTTAAGGCTAAAGTGGATGAATACGAATTGCAATTATTATTAGATGGGCCTCACGATGCCAATAACGCAATTCTAGAGTTACATCCTGGTGCAGGTGGCACGGAGTCTCAAGATTGGGCTAATATGCTATTTAGAATGTATCAACGTTATTGTGAGAAGAAAGGCTTTAAAGTTGAAACTGTTGATTATCTACCTGGGGATGAAGCGGGGATTAAAAGTGTAACATTGCTCATCAAAGGGCATAATGCTTATGGTTATTTAAAAGCTGAAAAAGGTGTACACCGACTAGTACGAATTTCTCCATTTGATTCATCAGGACGTCGTCATACATCATTTGCATCATGCGACGTGATTCCAGATTTTAATAATGATGAAATAGAGATTGAAATCAATCCGGATGATATTACAGTTGATACATTCAGAGCTTCTGGTGCAGGTGGTCAGCATATTAACAAAACTGAATCGGCAATACGAATTACCCACCACCCCTCAGGTATAGTTGTTAATAACCAAAATGAACGTTCTCAAATTAAAAACCGTGAAGCAGCTATGAAAATGTTAAAGTCTAAATTATATCAATTAAAATTGGAAGAGCAGGCACGTGAAATGGCTGAAATTCGTGGCGAACAAAAAGAAATCGGCTGGGGAAGCCAAATTAGATCATATGTTTTCCATCCATACTCAATGGTGAAAGATCATCGTACGAACGAAGAAACAGGTAAGGTTGATGCAGTGATGGATGGAGACATTGGACCATTTATCGAATCATATTTAAGACAGACAATGTCGCACGATTAATATATATTTTAAAACCGAGGCTCTAAAAGGGCATCGGTTTTTGGTTTTTTTAAAGGTAGCTAAATAAATTGTAAATTAGATTTTGGAATATGATTTGTTTATGAATATTTAAGTACAATTCGGTAGATAGGGTTAGAATATATTTTTTAAAAGTTGTGTTTGTTAAAACAACATATGCAGTGTGCATTTAGTAATATTACCTATGACGATTTTCAAGGTATTGAATTAATTATTGAAAACGTTCTCAATTACATGGTATGAATACATTTTACACTATGATAAAAGGTTGTATTCTTTTTAAATTGTTAACCATTTGATTACATCGTTATAACAATAGCTTTTGACAAAATGTATTGTGCTATAGTATTTGCATACTTAAAATACTAACAGCAAAGGAATGACAGCAAGATGAAAAAATCTCTTACAGTGACGGTTTCGTCAGTGTTAGCTTTTTTAGCTTTAAATAATGCAGCACATGCACAACAACATGGCACACAAGTAAAAACACCTGTTCAACATAATTATGTATCAAATGTTCAAGCACAAACGCAATCACCGACAACTTATACAGTAGTTGCTGGCGATTCATTATATAAGATTGCTTTAGAGCATCACTTAACGTTGAATCAATTATATTCATACAATCCTGGTGTAACACCTTTAATTTTTCCTGGTGACGTGATTTCACTTGTGCCTCAAAATAAAGTGAAACAAACTAAAGCGGTTAAAACACCAGTAAGAAAAGCAAGCCAAGCTAAAAAGGTAGTAAAACAACCTGTACAACAAGCGTCTAAAAAAGTAGTAGTTAAGCAAGCACCTAAGCAAGCAGTAGCTAAGACAGTTAATGTAGCATACAAACCTGCTCAAGTACAAAAATCAGTACCAACTGTACCTGTTGCACATAACTACAATAAATCAGTTGCTAACAGAGGGAACTTATATGCTTATGGAAACTGCACATATTATGCTTTCGATCGTCGTGCACAATTAGGTAGAAGTATAGGAAGTTTATGGGGCAATGCAAATAACTGGAATTACGCAGCAAAAGTTGCAGGATTTAAAGTAGATAAAACACCAGAAGTTGGCGCTATTTTCCAAACAGCTGCTGGCCCATATGGACATGTTGGTGTTGTTGAATCTGTAAACCCTAATGGAACAATTACTGTTTCTGAAATGAACTATGCTGGATTTAATGTTAAATCTTCAAGAACAATTTTAAATCCAGGAAAATATAATTACATCCACTAAGTAATATATCAAGACAAGACTATCCTCTTAGCCTGTTTAAGTAACAGGTTGAGAGGATTTTTTGGTATCATTTAATCAGAGTTATATAAAGAAGATATTTAAATGATATTTAATTGATTGATATGTAAAAAGAAAGTATAATTTATGATTAATTAATGGAGGAGGTAATTGAAATGGGTGTACATCAATATTTTAAAAGATTATCAGATATGGAAAGACTTATAAGATTACCTGGAAAATTTAAATATTTTGAACACAATGTTGCAGCACACTCCTTTAAAGTAACTAAAATTGCTCAATATCTAGCAACAGTTGAAGAATATCATGGACGAAAGATTAATTGGAAAAGCTTATATGAAAAAGCATTAAATCATGATTTCGCCGAAGTGTTTACTGGTGATATAAAAACACCTGTTAAATATGCGAGTAGTGAATTAAAAAAATTATTTTCGCAAGTTGAAGAAGAAATGGTAGAGACCTTTATTGAAGAAGAAATTCCATTACAATATAGAGATGTTTATAAGCAACGACTGCAAGAAGGTAAAGATGATTCATTAGAAGGCCAAATACTTTCAGTTGCTGATAAAATTGATTTGCTTTATGAAACATTTGGAGAAATACAAAAACGTAATCCCGAAGAATTATTTTTCGAAATTTATGAAATGAGTCTAGAAACAATTATTCAATTTGACCATTTAGCATCTGTACAAGATTTTATTAATAATATCATTCCAGAAATGTTGACTGAAAACTTTATACCTAGAACAGAATTAAGAGAAACAACCATGAACATTTTAAATAAAAGAAAAGAGGAAAATGAATGATATGGTATTTTAGCGCAGCATTCTTTCCATGTGTCTTGGTAGTATTATTTAGTGTAATAACAAGAAGTAAATGGGTCGGTACTATTCTGACATTAATTTTAATTGGTGCCTCAATCTATAAAGAGTATTTCCATAACGAGTGGATTATTTTTATTGATGTAGTGTCATTATTAGCTGGTTATTTAATTATAGATCAACTCGAATTTCATAAACATCAAGATGAAGATCGCTAAGATTAACTTTAAAATAATGTTTCAAACAAATTTGTTGAAACAAAATGATGATTAATATAATGTGTATTTACATACTAAAAATAACAAGATAAACGATTTGATTTAAGGCAAGCATAGTTAGCACAACTATGTTTGTTTTTCTTTGTTCGATATTTTTACGAACAAACGTTTGCTTTTTGTGTGACTACTTTGCTAAAATATGTAATGAGAAAGCAAAGAGTTGAGCGGAAATATAAATAATACGTTGAAAGAGGAGGCATATGTGACAATGGTTGAACATTATCCTTTTAAAATACATTCTGATTTTGAGCCTCAAGGTGACCAACCGCAAGCAATTGAAGAAATCGTGGAAGGTATTAAAGCGGGGAAAAGACATCAAACTTTATTAGGTGCTACTGGCACAGGGAAAACATTTACGATGAGTAATGTTATTAAAGAAGTTGGGAAACCAACGTTAATTATCGCGCATAACAAAACATTAGCAGGACAATTATATAGTGAGTTTAAAGAATTTTTTCCTGAAAACAGGGTGGAATACTTTGTAAGTTACTATGATTATTATCAACCAGAGGCATACGTACCGTCTACTGACACTTTTATTGAAAAAGATGCCTCAATCAATGATGAAATTGATCAACTACGACATTCTGCTACAAGTGCATTATTTGAACGCGATGATGTAATTATTATTGCTAGTGTAAGTTGTATATATGGTTTAGGTAATCCTGAAGAATATAAAGATTTAGTAGTAAGTGTTCGAGTTGGTATGGAAATGGATAGAAGTGAATTACTTAGAAAACTTGTAGATGTGCAATATACACGAAATGACATCGATTTCCAACGAGGAACGTTTCGAGTGCGTGGTGATGTAGTTGAAATATTCCCAGCCTCTAAAGAAGAACTTTGTATAAGGGTTGAGTTTTTCGGCGATGAGATTGACCGTATCCGAGAAGTTAACTACCTAACAGGTGAAGTGTTGAAAGAAAGAGAACATTTTGCGATATTCCCAGCTTCTCACTTCGTAACACGTGAAGAAAAGTTGAAAGTTGCGATTGAACGTATTGAAAAAGAATTGGAAGAACGATTGAAAGAATTACGAGATGAGAATAAATTACTAGAAGCACAAAGGTTAGAACAGCGTACCAACTATGATTTAGAAATGATGCGAGAGATGGGATTCTGTTCAGGAATTGAAAACTATTCCGTACATTTAACTTTGCGACCACTGGGTTCGACACCATATACTTTATTGGATTACTTTGGCGATGATTGGTTAGTAATGATTGATGAATCACATGTGACATTACCGCAAGTTCGAGGCATGTATAACGGAGACAGAGCGCGTAAACAAGTTTTGGTGGATCATGGGTTTAGATTACCGAGTGCATTAGATAACCGTCCACTTAAATTTGAAGAATTTGAAGAAAAGACAAAACAACTTGTGTATGTATCTGCAACGCCTGGACCATACGAAATTGAACATACGGATAAGATGGTTGAACAAATTATTCGTCCTACTGGTTTACTGGATCCTAAGATTGAGGTTAGACCTACTGAAAATCAAATTGACGATTTATTAAGTGAAATTCAAATAAGGGTTGAGCGTAATGAACGCGTACTTGTTACAACGCTCACTAAAAAGATGAGTGAAGATTTAACCACATACATGAAAGAAGCGGGTATTAAAGTTAATTATCTGCATTCAGAAATCAAGACATTAGAACGAATCGAAATAATTAGAGACTTACGAATGGGTACATATGATGTTATCGTAGGTATTAATTTATTAAGAGAGGGTATTGATATACCAGAAGTTTCTCTAGTTGTCATATTAGATGCAGATAAAGAAGGATTTTTACGTTCTAACCGCTCATTAATTCAAACAATAGGTAGAGCTGCGCGTAACGATAAAGGTGAAGTCATTATGTATGCCGATAAAATGACTGATTCGATGAAGTATGCAATTGATGAGACACAACGTCGTCGAGAAATACAGATGAAACATAATGAAAAACATGGTATTACACCTAAAACAATTAATAAAAAAATACATGATTTAATTAGTGCTACTGTTGAAAATGACGAAAATAATGACAAAGCACAAACTGTGATACCTAAGAAGATGACGAAAAAAGAACGTCAAAAGACAATCGACAATATAGAAAAAGAAATGAAACAAGCAGCGAAAGATTTAGATTTCGAGAAAGCTACAGAATTAAGAGATATGTTATTTGAATTAAAAGCAGAAGGGTGACAAGTAAATGAAAGAACCATCCATAGTAGTAAAAGGTGCTCGTGCGCATAACTTGAAAGATATTGATATTGAACTACCTAAAAATAAATTAATTGTTATGACAGGTTTATCTGGGTCAGGTAAATCGTCATTAGCATTCGATACTATATATGCTGAAGGACAACGACGTTATGTTGAATCATTAAGTGCCTATGCGCGTCAATTTTTAGGCCAAATGGACAAACCAGATGTTGATACAATTGAAGGATTATCGCCAGCAATTTCAATAGATCAAAAAACAACAAGTAAAAATCCAAGATCAACTGTAGCAACAGTAACAGAAATATATGATTATATACGTTTGTTATATGCACGTGTTGGTAAACCTTACTGTCCAAATCACAATATAGAAATTGAATCGCAAACAGTACAACAAATGGTTGACCGCATTATGGAATTAGAGGCACGTACAAAGATTCAATTATTAGCACCTGTCATCGCTCATCGTAAAGGTAGTCATGAAAAGCTAATCGAAGATATTGGTAAAAAAGGTTATGTACGTTTAAGAATCGATGGCGAAATTGTTGATGTAAATGATGTACCTACTTTAGATAAGAACAAGAATCATACAATAGAAGTTGTTGTAGACCGATTAGTTGTTAAAGATGGAATTGAAACACGACTAGCTGACTCTATAGAAACTGCCTTAGAGCTTTCAGAAGGACAATTAACAGTCGATGTCATTGACGGGGAAGACCTTAAGTTTTCAGAAAGCCATGCTTGTCCTATATGTGGATTTTCAATCGGAGAGTTAGAACCAAGAATGTTTAGCTTTAACAGTCCTTTTGGTGCTTGTCCGACATGTGATGGCTTAGGCCAAAAGTTAACAGTCGATGTAGACTTGGTTGTTCCCGACAAAGATAAGACGCTAAACGAAGGTGCAATAGAACCTTGGATACCGACGAGTTCTGATTTTTATCCAACATTGTTAAAACGTGTTTGTGAAGTTTATAAAATCAATATGGATAAACCTTTTAAAAAGTTAACAGAACGTCAACGTGATATTTTATTGTATGGTTCTGGTGACAAAGAAATTGAATTTACATTTACACAACGTCAAGGTGGTACTAGAAAACGAACAATGGTTTTCGAGGGTGTAGTTCCTAATATAAGTAGACGATTCCATGAATCTCCTTCAGAATATACACGTGAAATGATGAGTAAATATATGACTGAACTACCTTGCGAAACTTGTCATGGAAAGCGATTGAGTCGTGAAGTGTTATCTGTTTATGTAGGTGGTTTAAATATTGGTGAAGTAGTCGAATATTCAATCAGTCAAGCGCTGAACTATTATAAAAACATTGATTTGTCAGAACAAGATCAAGCGATTGCAAATCAAATATTGAAAGAAATTATTTCCCGACTCACTTTTTTAAATAATGTGGGACTTGAATATTTAACGTTAAACAGAGCTTCAGGTACACTTTCAGGTGGTGAAGCACAACGTATTCGATTAGCAACGCAAATTGGGTCGCGTTTGACTGGTGTCTTATATGTATTAGATGAGCCATCAATTGGACTGCATCAAAGAGATAATGATCGATTAATTAATACACTTAAAGAAATGAGAGATTTAGGAAATACTTTAATTGTAGTTGAACACGATGATGATACAATGCGTGCGGCTGATTACTTAGTGGATATAGGTCCTGGTGCTGGTGAACATGGAGGACAGATTGTGTCTAGTGGTACTCCTCAAAAGGTAATGAAAGATAAAAAATCATTAACAGGACAATACTTGAGTGGTAAGAAACGTATTGAAGTACCTGAATATCGCAGACCGGCTTCAGATCGTAAAATTTCTATACGTGGAGCTAGAAGCAACAATCTTAAAGGGGTTGATGTGGACATACCACTATCAATCATGACGGTTGTTACAGGTGTATCAGGTTCTGGTAAAAGCTCATTAGTAAATGAAGTATTATACAAATCATTAGCTCAAAAAATTAATAAATCTAAAGTAAAGCCAGGATTGTACGATAAGATTGAAGGTATTGATCAACTTGATAAAATTATTGATATTGATCAATCACCGATAGGTAGAACGCCACGCTCTAATCCAGCAACATATACTGGTGTGTTTGATGATATACGTGATGTGTTTGCGCAAACAAATGAAGCTAAAATTCGAGGATATCAAAAAGGGCGTTTTAGTTTTAATGTAAAAGGTGGACGCTGTGAAGCTTGTAAAGGTGACGGTATTATTAAAATTGAAATGCATTTTTTACCTGATGTTTATGTTCCTTGTGAAGTGTGTGATGGTAAACGATATAATCGTGAGACACTAGAGGTTACTTACAAAGGTAAAAATATTGCTGACATTTTAGAAATGACTGTTGAAGAAGCAACACAATTTTTTGAAAATATTCCTAAGATTAAGCGCAAGTTACAAACACTAGTTGATGTTGGTCTTGGATACGTCACATTAGGTCAACAAGCTACAACGTTATCAGGTGGTGAGGCTCAACGTGTGAAACTTGCATCTGAACTTCATAAACGTTCAACTGGTAAATCTATTTATATCCTAGATGAACCGACAACAGGGTTACATGTTGACGATATTAGTAGATTATTAAAAGTATTAAACCGATTAGTTGAAAATGGTGATACTGTTGTAATTATTGAACATAACCTAGATGTTATCAAAACAGCAGACTATATTATAGACTTAGGTCCTGAAGGTGGTAGTGGCGGTGGTACTATTGTTGCGACTGGCACACCCGAAGATATTGCTCAGACAAAGTCATCATATACAGGAAAGTATTTAAAAGAAGTACTTGAACGAGATAAACAAAATACTGAAGATAAATAAGATTAAAAGAAGTGAAGGATGTTATAAATTTATCCTTTGCTTCTTTTTATTAATTTAGTAATGAATAGTAGAAAGAAAAGATGCGTAAAAAGAATTATGTTAAGATAGGGTCAATCTAGAGTTGCTAAACATAAAGACTTGACTAATCGTAGGAATGGGAGTGGGACAGAAATGATAAAGAATCACTAACGATTTATTATGTAGTGGTTCTTTGTCATTAGCCACAGCTATTATGTACTTAAAAATAGGAATGGGAGTGCAATTCATGCATAAGAAATACTAATTTCTAAAGAAAAAGTATTTCTTTATGTTGGGGCCCACCCCAACTTGCATTGTTTGTAGAATTTCTTTTCGAAATTCTCTGTGTTGGGGCCCCGCCACCTAATTCCAATATATCATTGTAGAGCTTAGGTCATTGATTTATGGCTCGGACTTTTATGGCGATATGAACCATGTAAATTAAGCAAGCAATAAATTAATGATTGATATTGACTTGTAAAATAATAACAATAATGAACAATTAATATTTATTTTAGCTTTTCAATGTAGATTGGTGTTATATTTTTGATATGATAAGAAGAGATGTAAGAGTAGGGATAAATACAATTGAGGTGAACCCATGTTAACGACAGAAAAACTAGTTGAAACATTAAAGTTAGATTTAATCGCTGGTGAAGAAGGACTATCGAAGCCAATTAAAAATGCTGATATATCAAGACCGGGCTTAGAGATGGCAGGTTATTTTTCACATTATGCGTCAGATAGAATACAACTATTAGGAACAACGGAACTATCGTTTTACAATTTATTACCAGATAAGGATCGCGCAGGTCGTATGCGTAAACTATGCAGACCAGAAACGCCTGCAATTATTGTGACGCGTGGATTGCAGCCACCAGAAGAATTAGTTGAAGCTGCAAAAGAATTAAATACCCCACTTATAGTTGCTAAAGATGCGACTACAAGTTTAATGAGTCGCTTAACAACGTTTTTAGAGCATGCACTTGCAAAGACGACATCTTTACATGGTGTTTTAGTAGATGTTTACGGTGTTGGTGTACTAATTACCGGTGATTCAGGAATAGGTAAAAGTGAGACTGCGTTGGAATTAGTTAAACGTGGGCATAGATTAGTAGCAGATGATAATGTAGAAATACGTCAAATTAATAAAGATGAACTAATAGGGAAACCACCAAAGTTAATAGAACATCTATTAGAAATACGTGGACTAGGTATTATCAATGTTATGACTTTATTTGGCGCGGGTTCAATATTAACTGAAAAACGAATTAGATTAAATATTAATTTGGAAAACTGGAACAAGCAAAAGTTATATGACCGCGTAGGTCTTAATGAAGAGACGCTAAGTATTTTAGATACTGAAATCACTAAAAAAACAATACCTGTAAGACCTGGTAGAAATGTTGCGGTAATTATTGAGGTCGCTGCAATGAACTATCGATTAAATATCATGGGCATTAACACTGCCGAAGAATTTAGTGAAAGATTAAATGAAGAAATTATCAAGAACAGTCATAAGAGTGAGGAGTAGGTTGAATGGGTATTGTATTTAACTATATAGATCCTGTGGCATTTAACTTAGGACCACTGAGTGTACGATGGTATGGAATTATCATTGCTGTCGGAATATTACTTGGTTACTTTGTTGCACAACGTGCACTAGTTAAAGCAGGATTACATAAAGATACTTTAGTAGATATTATTTTTTATAGTGCACTATTTGGATTTATCGCGGCACGAATCTATTTTGTGATTTTCCAATGGCCATATTACGTGGAAAATCCAAGTGAAATTATTAAAATATGGCATGGTGGAATAGCAATACATGGTGGTTTAATAGGTGGCTTTATTGCTGGTGTTATTGTATGTAAAGTGAAAAATTTAAACCCATTTCAAATTGGTGATATCGTTGCGCCAAGTATAATTTTAGCGCAAGGAATTGGACGCTGGGGTAACTTTATGAATCACGAGGCACATGGTGGACCTGTGTCACGCGCTTTTTTAGAAAAATTACATTTGCCAAATTTTATAATAGAAAATATGTATATTAACGGCCAATATTATCATCCAACATTCTTATATGAATCCATTTGGGATGTCGCTGGATTTATTATCTTAGTTAATATTCGTAAACATTTAAAATTAGGAGAAACATTCTTTTTATATTTAACTTGGTATTCAATTGGTCGATTCTTTATAGAAGGATTACGTACAGATAGCTTAATGCTCACAAGTAATATTAGAGTTGCACAATTAGTATCAATTCTTTTAATTTTAATAAGTATAAGTTTAATTGTATATAGAAGGATTAAGTATAATCCACCGTTGTATAGCAAAGTTGGGGCGCTTCCATGGCCAACAAAAAAAGTGAAGTAGTGATATTTTGAGAAAATTTTTATCAAAAACACATCATCATACAAACCCTTTATGGCGTGTATACCGTCTTGTTAAATTTTCGAAAGTTTTTAAGAATGTAATTATCATTGAATTTTCGAAATTTATTCCAAGTATGGTACTGAAAAGACATATATATAAACAACTTTTAAATATTAATATCGGTAATCAATCGTCGATAGCTTATAAAGTAATGTTAGATATTTTTTACCCAGAACTGATTACGATTGGTAGTAACAGTGTTATTGGTTACAATGTAACAATTTTGACGCATGAAGCATTAGTTGATGAATTTCGTTATGGACCAGTGACGATAGGATCTAACACTTTGATTGGTGCAAATGCTACCATTTTACCCGGTATAACGATTGGTGACAATGTAAAAGTTGCAGCTGGTACGGTTGTTTCAAAAGATATACCGGATAATGGATTTGCATATGGCAACCCTATGTATATAAAAATGATTAGGAGGTGACAATTTTATGGCGCAAAAGAATAATAATGTAATTCCAATGACTTTTGATGATGCATTTTATCGTAAAATGGCTAAACAGAAGTTTAAACAAAGAGAATATAAACGAGCTGCTGAATACTTTGAAAAAGTGTTAGAATTGTCACCTGATGATCTGGAAATTCAAATTGATTATGCACAATGTCTAGTGCAACTTGGTATTGCTAAAAAAGCAGAACATTTATTTTATGACAATATTATTTATAATAGGCATCTAGAAGATAGCTTTTATGAATTGAGTCAGCTCAACATTGAAGTTAACGAACCAAACAAGGCATTCTTGTTTGGTATTAATTATGTTATTGTTAGCGACGACCAAGATTATAGAGATGAATTAGATCAAATGTTTGATGTGAAATATCAAAGCGAAGAACAAATTGAACTTGAAGCTCAATTGTTTGTAGTTCAAATACTATTCCAATATCTTTTTTCTCAAGGTCGATTAAAAGATGCAAAGAATTATGTCTTACATCAACCACAAGAAGTTCAAGATCATCGTGTCGTACGTAATTTATTGGCAATGTGTTATTTATATCTCGGTGAATATGATACGGCTAAAGCATTGTACGAAGCACTATTACAAGAGGATAGTACAGATATATATGCATTATGCCATTATACTTTGCTACTTTATAACACTAAGGAAAATGAACAATATCAAAAATATTTAAAAATATTAAACAAAGTTGTACCTATGAATGACGATGAAAGTTTTAAATTAGGTATTGTATTAAGTTATTTAAAGCAGTATCGTGCATCACAACAATTGTTGTACCCTTTATATAAAAAAGGGAAATTTTTATCAATTCAAATGTACAATGCTTTAGCATATAATTATTATTATTTAGGTGAAGAAGACGAAAGTCATTACTACTGGGATAAATTGAAGCAAATTTCTAAAGTGGAAATTGGACATGCGCCTTGGGTAATTGAAAATAGCAAAGAAGTTTTTGACCAACATATTTTGCCATTACTTCAAAGTGATGACAGTCATTATCGTTTATATGGTATTTTTTTATTGGATCAATTAAATGGTAAAGAAATTGTGATGACGGAAAGTATTTGGCAGGTTCTGGAAAATCTAAATAATTATGAGAAATTGTATTTAACGTATTTAGTTCAAGGTTTAACGCTCAATAAATTAGACTTCATTCATCGCGGCTTGTTAACGCTTTACCAAAATGAATTATTTGTAAGTGAAAATGATTTAATGGTTGCATGGATTAATCAAGGTGAACTCATAATTGCTGAAAAAGTAGATTTAACTGATGTTGAGCCATATATCGGTGCGTTTATTTATTTGTATTTTAAAAATCAACCTCGAAACGTTACAAAGAAGCAAATTACAACATGGTTAGGCATAACACAATATAAACTGAACAAAATGATTGAATTTCTCTTGAGCATATAGATTTATGAAAAGTTAGATTTATTATATAATGCGCATAATGATTAATAATGAGGAGGCGTTAATAAAATGACTGAAATAGATTTTGATATAGCAATTATCGGTGCAGGTCCAGCTGGTATGACTGCTGCAGTATACGCATCACGTGCTAATTTAAAAACAGTTATGATTGAAAGAGGTATTCCAGGCGGTCAAATGGCTAATACAGAAGAAGTAGAGAACTTCCCTGGTTTCGAAATGATTACAGGTCCAGATTTATCTACAAAAATGTTTGAACACGCTAAAAAGTTTGGTGCAGTTTATCAATATGGAGATATTAAATCTGTAGAAGATAAAGGCGAATATAAAGTGATTAACTTTGGTAATAAAGAATTAACAGCGAAAGCGGTCATTATTGCTACAGGTGCAGAATACAAGAAAATTGGTGTTCCGGGTGAACAAGAACTTGGTGGACGCGGTGTAAGTTATTGTGCAGTATGTGATGGTGCATTCTTTAAAAATAAACGCCTATTCGTTATCGGTGGTGGTGACTCAGCAGTAGAAGAGGGAACATTCTTAACTAAATTTGCTGACAAAGTAACAATCGTTCACCGTCGTGATGAGTTACGTGCACAACGTATTTTACAAGATAGAGCATTCAAAAATGATAAAATCGACTTTATTTGGAGTCATACTTTGAAATCAATTAATGAAAAAGACGGCAAAGTGGGTTCTGTGACATTAACGTCTACAAAAGATGGTTCAGAAGAAACACACGAGGCTGATGGTGTATTCATCTATATTGGTATGAAACCATTAACAGCGCCATTTAAAGACTTAGGTATTACGAATGATGTTGGTTATATTGTGACAAAAGATGATATGACAACATCAGTACCAGGTATTTTTGCAGCAGGAGATGTTCGTGACAAAGGTTTACGCCAAATTGTCACTGCTACTGGCGATGGTAGTATTGCAGCGCAAAGTGCAGCGGAATATATTGAACATTTAAACGATCAAGCTTAATTCGAGGTCGAATTAAGATGTTGAGTTGTAAGTTATTTGGATATTTATTTTAATAGTGTCATCACATTGTTAAAATAATGTCTTACTTTTAAATTAAAGCAAATTATATAGAAAACTAGAACTTAGTACGTATCATTTGTGCGTTTCAATGAGTTCTAGTTTTTTTATATGTTATATTAAACTTATAACTTTATGGGAGTGAGACAGAAATGATAAAGAGCCACTAATGATTTATTATGTAGTGGTTCTTACACATTAGCCACAGCTAATGTGTACTTAAAAATAGGAATACATGAGTAAAACTCATGCATAAGAAATACTAATTTCTATAGAAAAAGTATTTCTTTATCGTTGTCCCACCCCAACTCGCACATTATCGTAAGCTGACTTTTCGTAAGCTTCTGTGTTGGGGCCCCGCCAACTTGCATTGTCTGTAGAAATTGGAAATCCAATTTCTCTGTGTTGGGGCCCACACCCCAACTTGCATTGTCTGTAGAAATTGGAAATCCAATTTCTCTGTGTTGGGGCCCCTGACTAGAGTTGAAAAAAGCTTGTTGCAAGCGCGTTTTCATTCAGTCAACTACTAGCAATATAATATTATAGACCCTAGGACATTGATTTATGTCCCAAGCTCCTTTTAAATGATGTATAATTTTAGAAATTTAATCTAGACATAGTTGGAAATAAATATAAAACATCGTTGCTTAATTTTGTCATAGAACATTTAAATTAACATCATGAAATTCGTTTTGGCGGTGAAAAAATAATGGATAATAATGAAAAAGAAAAAAGTAAAAGTGAACTATTAGTTGTAACAGGTTTATCTGGCGCAGGTAAATCTTTGGTTATTCAATGTTTAGAAGACATGGGATATTTTTGTGTAGATAATCTACCACCAGTGTTATTACCTAAATTTGTAGAGTTGATGGAACAAGGAAATCCATCCTTAAGAAAAGTGGCAATTGCAATTGATTTAAGAGGTAAGGAACTATTTAATTCATTAGTTGCAGTAGTGGATAAAGTTAAAAGTGAAAGTGACGTCATCATTGATGTTATGTTTTTAGAAGCAAGTACTGAAAAATTAATTTCAAGATATAAGGAAACGCGTCGTGCACATCCTTTGATGGAACAAGGTAAAAGATCCTTAATTAATGCAATTAATGATGAGCGAGAGCATTTGTCTCAAATTAGAAGTATAGCTAATTTTGTTATAGATACTACAAAGTTATCACCTAAAGAATTAAAAGAACGCATTCGTCGATACTATGAAGATGAAGAGTTTGAAACTTTTACAATTAATGTCACAAGTTTCGGTTTTAAACATGGGATTCAGATGGATGCAGATTTAGTATTTGATGTACGATTTTTACCAAATCCATATTATGTAGTAGATTTAAGACCTTTAACAGGATTAGATAAAGACGTTTATAATTATGTTATGAAATGGAAAGAGACGGAGATTTTCTTTGAAAAATTAACTGATTTGTTAGATTTTATGATACCCGGGTATAAAAAAGAAGGGAAATCTCAATTAGTAATTGCCATCGGTTGTACGGGTGGACAACATCGATCTGTAGCATTAGCAGAACGACTAGGTAATTATCTAAATGAAGTATTTGAATATAATGTTTATGTGCATCATAGGGACGCACATATTGAAAGTGGCGAGAAAAAATGAGACAAATAAAAGTTGTACTTATCGGTGGTGGCACTGGCTTATCAGTTATGGCTAGGGGATTAAGAGAATTCCCAATTGATATTACGGCGATTGTAACAGTTGCTGATAATGGTGGGAGTACAGGGAAAATCAGAGATGAAATGGATATACCAGCACCAGGAGACATCAGAAATGTGATTGCAGCTTTAAGTGATTCTGAGTCAGTTTTAAGCCAACTTTTTCAGTATCGCTTTGAAGAAAATCAAATTAGCGGTCACTCATTAGGTAATTTATTAATCGCAGGTATGACTAATATTACGAATGATTTCGGACATGCCATTAAAGCATTAAGTAAAATTTTAAATATTAAAGGTAGAGTCATTCCATCTACAAATACAAGTGTGCAATTAAATGCTGTTATGGAAGATGGAGAAATTGTTTTTGGAGAAACAAATATTCCTAAAAAACATAAAAAAATTGATCGTGTGTTTTTAGAACCTAACGATGTGCAACCAATGGAAGAAGCAATCGATGCTTTAAGGGAAGCAGATTTAATCGTTCTTGGACCAGGGTCATTATATACGAGCGTTATTTCTAACTTATGTGTGAATGGTATTTCAGATGCGTTAATTCATTCTGATGCGCCTAAGCTATATGTTTCTAATGTGATGACGCAACCTGGGGAAACAGATGGTTATAGCGTGAAAGATCATATCGACGCGATTCATAGACAAGCTGGACAACCGTTTATTGATTATGTCATTTGTAGTACACAAACTTTCAATGCTCAAGTTTTGAAAAAATATGAAGAAAAACATTCTAAACCAGTTGAAGTTAATAAGGCTGAACTTGAAAAAGAAAGCATAAATGTAAAAACATCTTCAAATTTAGTTGAAATTTCTGAAAATCATTTAGTAAGACATAATACTAAAGTGTTATCGACAATGATTTATGACATAGCTTTAGAATTAATTAGTACTATTCCTTTCGTACCAAGTGATAAACGTAAATAATATAGAACGTAATCATATTATGATATGATAATAGAGCTGTGTAAAAAAATGAAAATAGACAGTGGTTCTAAGGTGAATCATGTTTTAAATAAGAAAGGAATGACTGTACGATGAGCTTTGCATCAGAAATGAAAAATGAATTAACTAGAATAGACGTCGATGAAATGAATGCAAAAGCAGAGCTCAGTGCACTGATTCGAATGAATGGTGCACTTAGTCTTTCAAATCAACAATTTGTTATAAATGTTCAAACGGAAAATGCAACAACGGCAAGACGTATTTATTCGTTGATTAAACGTGTCTTTAATGTGGAAGTTGAAATATTAGTCCGTAAAAAAATGAAACTTAAAAAAAATAATATTTATATTTGTCGTACAAAGATGAAAGCGAAAGAAATTCTTGATGAATTAGGAATTTTAAAAGACGGCATTTTTACGCATGAAATTGATCATTCAATGATTCAAGATGACGAAATGAGACGCAGTTACTTGAGAGGAGCTTTTCTGGCAGGTGGCTCAGTGAATAACCCTGAAACATCTTCGTACCATTTGGAAATTTTTTCTCAAAATGAGAGTCATGCAGAAGGCTTAACGAAACTAATGAATAGTTATGAGTTGAATGCCAAACATTTAGAGCGAAAAAAAGGAAGTATTACGTATTTAAAAGAAGCGGAAAAGATTTCGGATTTTCTTAGTTTGATAGGTGGCTATCAAGCGTTATTAAAATTTGAAGACGTACGTATTGTAAGAGATATGCGTAATTCTGTTAACCGACTCGTTAATTGTGAAACGGCCAATCTAAATAAAACAGTTAGTGCTGCGATGAAACAAGTTGAGAGCATTAAATTGATTGATAAAGAAATTGGTATTGAAAATTTACCAGACAGGTTGAGAGAGATTGCTAGAATTCGAGTAGAACATCAAGAAATTTCGTTGAAAGAGCTTGGAGAAATGGTATCAACTGGTCCAATTTCAAAATCAGGTGTAAATCACCGATTAAGAAAACTGAATGATTTAGCCGATAAGATTAGAAATGGTGAACAAATAGAATTATAAGTAAGAAGGTGTTTTTGGTAGTGAATTATCAAAAACACTTTTTTATGATTAAAAAGTGTTTAATGAATAATAGTCGACTAACTATTAAATTGAGCTGGAAAGTTTAATGAAGGAAATTCAATAACCAAGTGATGCCTAATTTTCTCATTAAATAGCATCATATGTATCAATTTGGTCATAAGAAAATATGAATGTGATAATTAATTGAGTCCCTGAAAGTCCCTGATCATAGACAAAAACAAAATCAGCATAAATAAGAATCCCGACATTGCGGGATTCTCAGTATTGAAAAGTATTGTATTTTATTAAAACAGCCTCCTTGAAGGGAATTGAACCCCTATCTTAAGAACCGGAATCTTACGTGTTATCCATTACACCACAAGGAGCAAATATGTAATCATATCTCTGTACTATGAGAAGTAAAATAAGTACAATCTAAAATAGATATTATCAGTTTACAAAGGAAAGAGAAAAGCGTCAAACAATGTAACTATTTAAAGTCAAAGTGTTTGACCAAATTTGACTTAATATGTAAAATAATGAGTAACAGTTATTACAAGGAGGAAATATAGATGAATTTAATTCCTACAGTTATTGAAACAACAAACCGCGGTGAACGTGCATATGATATATACTCACGTTTATTAAAAGACCGTATTATTATGTTAGGTTCACAAATTGATGACAACGTAGCAAATTCAATCGTATCACAGTTATTATTCTTACAAGCGCAAGACTCAGAGAAAGATATTTATTTATACATTAATTCACCAGGTGGAAGTGTAACAGCTGGTTTTGCGATTTATGATACAATTCAACACATTAAACCTGATGTTCAAACAATTTGTATCGGTATGGCTGCATCAATGGGATCATTCTTATTAGCAGCTGGTGCAAAAGGTAAACGTTTCGCGTTACCAAATGCAGAAGTAATGATTCACCAACCATTAGGTGGTGCTCAAGGACAAGCAACTGAAATCGAAATTGCTGCAAATCACATTTTAAAAACACGTGAAAAATTAAACCGCATTTTATCAGAGCGTACTGGTCAAAGTATTGAAAAAATACAAAAAGACACAGATCGTGATAACTTCTTAACTGCAGAAGAAGCTAAAGAATATGGCTTAATTGATGAAGTGATGGTACCTGAAACAAAATAATTCAAAGTAAAGAGTAGACTAAGCAGTCTGCTCTTTTTGTATGAGTAAACCGAGGTGTCAATAAATTGTTTACTATACTTTGAGCGGAAATATGATTGAATGAAGCTAGTTGAACCGTAACTATATGAAATGTTCCCTTCAAAGTAGACATTGAAAGGAACATTTCAATCCTTTGTTTGTAAGTCGCTCTAGACATTACATTTAGTACATATGTTGTTTCTAATGCTCATTAATGGTATTGATTATTCTTTGATTAAATCTTCAAGTGCCATTTTTAAATTACTATATTTAAATTGGAATCCCAATGCTTGAATTTTATTAGGTAATACTTTTTGAGTATCCAATACTACTGTTGACATTTGACCAAGTATGAGACGCATTGCAAGACTTGGTGCCCAAGTTTCATGGGGCTTATGCATAGCTCTTGCTAAAGTGTAGCCAAATAAATTTTGACGCTCAGGTATAGGTGCAGTTAAATTAAACGGACCACTAGCTGACTCGTTATTTATTAAAAATAAAATAGCTTGAATTAAATCATTGATATGAATCCATGAATACCATTGTTGACCAGAACCTAATTTACCACCAATGTAATATTTGTATGGTAGTTTCATTGTTTGTAACGCACCGCCTTCATTCGATAAAATCATACCGAAACGACCGATGACAACTCGCGTACCTAATTGTTCAAATTGTTGTGCGAAACGTTCCCATTGATACACAATATCTGATAAGAAATCAAATGGTAAAGTTTTATAAACTTCTGTGTAACTCATAAATAAATCAGGAGGATAGTAACCAGTGGCACTAGCATTAAATAAAACTTTAGGTGCTTTATTACGTGATTTAAACAATTCATATAAAGCTTGCGTAGATTGAATTCTACTTAGCATTAGCGTTTGTTTATATTCCGGTGTCCATCGTTTATTCAGTGTAGCACCTGCTAAGTTGATGACCACATCGATATTTTGAGGAACTTTGTGTTCCCACCCAGATTTAGCCCAGTTGACATATGAAATTTTCTTATCATTTGAAATTTGGTCGTGTCGCGTTAATATCGTGATGTGTGAATCTGATTTTTTAATTTCATTAACTAATTGAGATCCAACCATACCAGTCCCACCAGTAATTAAGTATTGTTTCATTATCATTCACCCCATGTAATTTTGTATTTAGTTACTATTTAATAATCATTATTGTTGTTCAAAGGTTATACATTATTTAGACAATAATATGTCAATAACTTTTTTTGAATTGTATTTTAATAAAAATGATATAAGTTATAATAAAGGTGTACCTTCGATAACGAATAAACATCTCTTAAAAGTATGTGTAAAACGCTGCATGATACAAACGAAGGTAAAAATTTGACTCCCTTTAGTAGTGGACCCGTACGTTAATCGTGCGGGTCGTTTTTATTTATTTCTTATTCCCATTATACATCAATTTAAAGCATTAATTTTTTAAACAAATTTAAGAATACATAGTAATATAACAATCTAAACATAAAAACTTTTAACACAACACTTAAACCAATGCTTTAATTTTCAATACGTAGCTATAATTTGTTGTAAAATCAAAAAGGTTAAAATGTTAATTTTCAAAAAAAGGCTCAAAATATGTTTGATTTAGTTATTAAATGTTAAGATATATAAGACTACTATTTCTTTGTAAAAATGAATCCGATTTACGAGTGAGTAATAGTGAAGGCAGTTTTAAGTTGAAGAAGGCAAAAAGAGTAAATGTTTATTAATATTTGTAGAAACTAGGTAAGCAAATTAGTTGTGAAAATGTTAATGGTTGCGTGATAATTTCTATATTTAAATTAGTTTGAAGTGAGGGAGAGTATGTCGAATCAAAATTACGACTACAATAAAAATGAAGATGGAAGTAAGAAGAAAATGAGTACAACAGCGAAAGTAGTTAGCATTGCGACGGTATTGCTATTACTCGGAGGATTAGTATTTGCAATTTTTGCATATGTAGATCATTCGAATAAAGCTAAAGAACGTATGTTGAACGAACAAAAGCAGGAACAAAAAGAAAAGCGTCAAAAAGAAAATGCAGAAAAAGAGAGAAAGAAAAAGCAACAAGAGGAAAAAGAGCAGAATGAGCTAGATTCACAAGCAAACCAATATCAGCAATTGCCACAGCAGAATCAATATCAATATGTGCCACCTCAGCAACAAGCACCTACAAAGCAACGTCCTGCTAAAGAAGAGAATGATGATAAAGCATCAAAGGATGAGTCGAAAGATAAGGATGACAATGCATCTCAAGATAAATCAGATGATAATCAGAAGAAAACTGATGATAATAAACAACCAGCTCAGCCTAAACCACAGCCGCAACAACCAACACCAAAGCCAAATAATAATCAACAAAATAATCAATCAAATCAGCAAGCAAAACCACAAGCACCACAACAAAATAGCCAATCAACAACAAATAAACAAAATAATGCTAATGATAAGTAGTATTTAGTCAAACAAAAATGAACCAGTATGACAGACAACACAATTAATTAGGTTGTCTCGAATATTGGTTCTTATTTTTATAATTGTTAATTAGGGGAGAGATGATACTTAAATAGTTAGTTGTTTATTTTACGGATAGTGAAATTTATTTTGAGTGAGGTGGGACAGAAATGATATTTTCGCAAAATTTATTTCGTCGTCCCACCCCAACTTCCATTGCCTGTAGAAATTGGGAGGAGCCAATTTCACTATGTTGGGGCCCACACCCCAACTTGCACATTATTGTAAGCTGACTTTTCGTCAGCTTCTGTGTTGGGGCCCCTGACTTTAATTGGAAAAAGCTTGTTACAAGTGCATTTTTGTTCGGTCAACTACTACTAATGTAACTTTTTGGATTCTAGAGCATTGATTTATGTCTTAGTTCAAATAATAAGCAAATGATTAGCGAGTCAGTATAAGGGTATACATTTGACTACAGCGAATAAAATAAAACGTTTTGTTGAATAACAAATCGAAAAATGTATTGCAAGCGCTTTATCAAATTATTTAGAAAATTTAAGTTTTATGCTTGCAATTTTTGAAATAGAATAGTACTATTGCAAGTGTAAAGAGGTTAATTTTTGTCCCACGCGGGACTTAAAAAGGCAACCACTGGTTGTGACATATCCTTATTTACATTTATAAATATAAGGAGGAGGTAGTAGTGAAAGACTTATTGCAAGCACAGCAAAAGCTTATACCGGATCTCATAGATAAAATGTATAAACGTTTTTCTATTCTTACTACTATCTCAAAAAATCAGCCTGTCGGACGTCGAAGTTTAAGCGAACATATGGATATGACTGAACGTGTACTGCGTTCTGAAACAGATATGCTTAAGAAACAAGATTTGATAAAAGTTAAGCCTACCGGAATGGAAATTACAGCTGAAGGTGAGCAACTGATTTCGCAATTGAAAGGTTACTTTGATATCTATGCAGATGATAATCGTCTGTCAGAAGGTATTAAGAATAAATTTCAAATTAAGGAAGTTCATGTTGTTCCTGGTGATGCTGATAATAGTCAATCTGTTAAAACAGAATTAGGTAGACAAGCAGGTCAATTACTTGAAGGCATATTACAAGAAGACGCGATAGTTGCTGTAACTGGCGGATCCACGATGGCATGTGTTAGTGAAGCAATTCATTTATTACCATATAATGTATTCTTCGTACCAGCCAGAGGTGGACTAGGCGAAAATGTTGTCTTTCAGGCAAACACAATTGCAGCCAGTATGGCACAACAAGCTGGCGGTTATTATACGACGATGTATGTACCTGATAATGTCAGTGAAACAACATATAACACATTGTTGTTAGAGCCATCAGTCATAAACACTTTAGACAAAATTAAACAAGCAAACGTTATATTACACGGCATTGGTGATGCGCTGAAGATGGCGCATCGACGTCAATCACCTGAAAAGGTCATTGAACAACTTCAACATCATCAAGCTGTCGGAGAGGCATTTGGTTATTATTTTGATACACAAGGTCAAATTGTCCATAAGGTTAAAACAATTGGACTTCAATTAGAAGACCTTGAATCAAAAGACTTTATTTTTGCAGTTGCAGGAGGCAAATCGAAAGGTGAAGCAATTAAAGCATACTTGACGATTGCACCCAAGAATACAGTGTTAATCACTGATGAAGCCGCAGCAAAGATAATACTTGAATAAGAGATAAAAAGTTTAATACTTTTTAAATATCATTTTAAAGGAGGCCATTATAATGGCAGTAAAAGTAGCAATTAATGGTTTTGGTAGAATTGGTCGTTTAGCATTCAGAAGAATTCAAGAAGTAGAAGGTCTTGAAGTTGTAGCAGTAAACGACTTAACAGATGACGACATGTTAGCGCATTTATTAAAATATGACACTATGCAAGGTCGTTTCACAGGTGAAGTAGAGGTAGTTGATGGTGGTTTCCGCGTAAATGGTAAAGAAGTTAAATCATTCAGTGAACCAGATGCAAGCAAATTACCTTGGAAAGACTTAAATATCGATGTAGTATTAGAATGTACTGGTTTCTACACTGATAAAGATAAAGCACAAGCTCATATTGAAGCAGGCGCTAAAAAAGTATTAATCTCAGCACCAGCTACTGGTGACTTAAAAACAATCGTATTCAACACTAACCACCAAGAGTTAGACGGTTCTGAAACAGTTGTTTCAGGTGCTTCATGTACTACAAACTCATTAGCACCAGTTGCTAAAGTTTTAAACGATGACTTTGGTTTAGTTGAAGGTTTAATGACTACAATTCACGCTTACACAGGTGATCAAAATACACAAGACGCACCTCACAGAAAAGGTGACAAACGTCGTGCTCGTGCAGCGGCAGAAAACATCATCCCTAACTCAACAGGTGCTGCTAAAGCTATCGGTAAAGTTATTCCTGAAATCGATGGTAAATTAGATGGTGGTGCACAACGTGTTCCTGTAGCTACAGGTTCATTAACTGAATTAACAGTAGTATTAGAAAAACAAGACGTAACAGTTGAACAAGTTAACGAAGCTATGAAAAATGCTTCAAACGAATCATTCGGTTACACTGAAGACGAAATCGTTTCTTCAGACGTTGTAGGTATGACTTACGGTTCATTATTCGACGCTACACAAACTCGTGTAATGTCAGTTGGCGACCGTCAATTAGTTAAAGTTGCAGCTTGGTATGATAACGAAATGTCATATACTGCACAATTAGTTCGTACATTAGCATACTTAGCTGAACTTTCTAAATAATTTTAGTATAGTTTTTATTCAAATACGCTAGTGCTCAGAACTATTTAGCATTAATTAAAGCTTATGAGTAAGCGGGGAGCACAAACGCTTCTCCGCTTATTTTTATATAAAATTTCCTAATTACAAGGAGGAAACACCATGGCTAAAAAAATTGTTTCTGATTTAAATCTTAAAGGTAAAACAGTCCTAGTACGTGCTGATTTTAACGTACCTTTAAAAGACGGTGAAATTACTAATGACAACCGTATCGTTCAAGCTTTACCTACAATTCAATACATCATCGAACAAGGTGGTAAAATCGTACTATTTTCACATTTAGGTAAAGTAAAAGAAGAAAGTGATAAAGCAAAATTAACTTTACGCCCAGTTGCTGAAGACTTATCTAAGAAATTAGATAAAGAAGTTGTTTTCGTACCAGAAACACGCGGCGAAAAACTTGAAGCTGCTATTAAAGACCTTAAAGAAGGCGACGTATTATTAGTTGAAAATACACGTTATGAAGATTTAGACGGTAAAAAAGAATCTAAAAATGATCCAGAATTAGGTAAATACTGGGCATCTTTAGGTGATGTGTTTGTAAATGATGCTTTTGGTACTGCGCATCGTGAGCATGCATCTAATGTTGGTATTTCTACACATTTAGAAACTGCAGCTGGATTCTTAATGGATAAAGAAATTAAGTTTATCGGTGGCGTAGTTAACGATCCACATAAACCAGTTGTTGCTATTTTAGGTGGAGCAAAAGTATCTGACAAAATTAATGTCATCAAAAACTTAGTTAACATAGCTGATAAAATTATCATCGGCGGAGGTATGGCTTATACTTTCTTAAAAGCGCAAGGTAAAGAAATTGGTATTTCATTATTAGAAGAAGATAAAATCGACTTCGCAAAAGATTTATTAGAAAAACATGGTGATAAAATTGTATTACCAGTAGACACTAAAGTTGCTAAAGAATTTTCTAATGATGCCAAAATTACTGTAGTACCATCTGATTCAATTCCAGCAGACCAAGAAGGTATGGATATTGGACCAAACACTGTAAAATTATTTGCAGATGAATTAGAAGGTGCGCACACTGTTGTATGGAATGGACCTATGGGTGTATTCGAGTTCAGTAACTTTGCACAAGGTACAATTGGTGTATGTAAAGCAATTGCAAACCTTAAAGATGCAATTACGATTATCGGTGGCGGTGATTCAGCTGCAGCAGCAATCTCTTTAGGTTTTGAAAATGACTTCACTCATATTTCAACTGGTGGCGGTGCGTCATTAGAGTACCTAGAAGGTAAAGAATTGCCTGGTATCAAAGCAATCAATAATAAATAATAAAGTGATAGTTTAAAGTGATGTGGCATGTTTGTTTAAAATTGTTACGGGAAAACAGTCACAAGATGACATCGTGTTTCATCACTTTTCAAAAATATTTACAAAACAAGGAGTGTCTTTAATGAGAACACCAATTATAGCTGGTAACTGGAAAATGAACAAAACAGTACAAGAAGCAAAAGACTTCGTCAATGCATTGCCAACATTACCAGATTCAAAAGAAGTAGAATCAGTAATTTGTGCACCAGCAATTCAATTAGATGCATTAACTACTGTAGTTAAAGAAGGAAAAGCACAAGGTTTAGAAATCGGTGCTCAAAATACGTATTTCGAAGATAATGGTGCGTTCACAGGTGAAACGTCTCCAGTTGCATTAGCAGATTTAGGCGTTAAATACGTTGTTATCGGTCATTCTGAACGTCGTGAATTATTCCACGAAACAGATGAAGAAATTAACAAAAAAGCGCACGCTATTTTCAAACATGGAATGACTCCAATTATATGTGTTGGTGAAACAGACGAAGAGCGTGAAAGTGGTAAAGCTAACGATGTTGTAGGTGAGCAAGTTAAGAAAGCTGTTGCAGGTTTATCTGAAAATCAACTAAAATCAGTTGTAATTGCTTATGAACCAATCTGGGCAATCGGAACTGGTAAATCATCAACATCTGAAGATGCGAATGAAATGTGTGCATTTGTACGTCAAACTATTGCTGACTTATCAAGCAAAGAAGTATCAGAAGCAACTCGTATTCAATATGGTGGTAGTGTTAAACCTAACAACATTAAAGAATACATGGCACAAACTGATATTGATGGGGCATTAGTAGGTGGCGCATCACTTAAAGTTGAAGATTTCGTACAATTGTTAGAAGGTGCAAAATAATCATGGCTAAGAAACCAACTGCGTTAATTATTTTAGATGGTTTTGCGAACCGCGAAAGCGAACATGGTAATGCGGTAAAATTAGCAAACAAGCCTAATTTTGATCGTTATTACAACAAATATCCAACGACTCAAATCGAAGCGAGTGGCTTAGATGTTGGACTACCTGAAGGACAAATGGGTAACTCAGAAGTTGGTCATATGAATATCGGTGCAGGACGTATCGTTTATCAAAGTTTAACTCGAATCAATAAATCAATTGAAGACGGTGATTTCTTTGAAAATGATGTTTTAAATAATGCAATTGCACACGTGAATTCACATGATTCAGCGTTACACATCTTTGGTTTATTGTCTGACGGTGGTGTGCACAGTCATTACAAACATTTATTTGCTTTGTTAGAACTTGCTAAAAAACAAGGTGTTGAAAAAGTTTACGTACACGCATTTTTAGATGGTCGTGACGTAGATCAAAAATCCGCTTTGAAATACATCGAAGAGACTGAAGCTAAATTCAATGAATTAGGCATTGGTCAATTTGCATCTGTGTCTGGTCGTTATTATGCAATGGACCGTGACAAACGTTGGGAACGTGAAGAAAAAGCTTACAATGCTATTCGTAATTTTGATGCCCCAACTTATGCAACTGCCAAAGAAGGTGTAGAAGCAAGCTATAATGAGGGCTTAACTGACGAATTCGTAGTACCATTCATCGTTGAGAATCAAAATGACGGTGTTAATGATGGAGATGCAGTGATCTTCTATAATTTCCGACCTGATAGAGCAGCGCAATTATCGGAAATTTTTGCGAACAGAGCATTCGAAGGCTTTAAAGTTGAACAAATTAAAGACTTATTCTATGCAACATTCACTAAGTATAATGACAATATCGATGCGGCTATCGTCTTCGAAAAAGTTGATTTAAATAATACAATTGGTGAAATTGCACAAAATAACAATTTAACTCAATTACGTATTGCAGAAACTGAAAAATACCCTCACGTTACTTACTTTATGAGTGGTGGACGTAACGAGGAATTTAAAGGTGAACGCCGTCGTTTAATTGATTCACCTAAAGTTGCAACGTATGACTTGAAACCAGAAATGAGTGCTTATGAAGTTAAAGATGCATTATTAGAAGAGTTAAATAAAGGTGACTTGGACTTAATTATTTTAAACTTTGCTAACCCTGATATGGTTGGACATAGTGGTATGCTTGAGCCGACAATCAAAGCAATCGAAGCGGTTGATGAATGTTTAGGAGAAGTGGTTGATAAGATTTTAGACATGGACGGTTATGCAATTATTACTGCTGACCATGGTAACTCTGATCAAGTATTGACGGATGATGATCAACCAATGACTACGCATACAACGAACCCAGTACCAGTGATTGTAACAAAAGAAGGCGTTACACTTAGAGAAACTGGTCGCTTAGGTGACTTAGCACCTACATTATTAGATTTATTAAATGTAGAACAACCTGAAGATATGACAGGTGAATCTTTAATTAAACACTAATATTGTAAAAGATGTTAAGTAAACGCTTAATGACACTTATTTTTTGAAAATAATAGTAATATCATTTTGTTAAATGAAAGAATAAAGCTATAATAATTATAGAATAACTATTTAAAGGAGATTATAAACATGCCAATTATTACAGATGTTTACGCTCGCGAAGTCTTAGACTCTCGTGGTAACCCAACTGTTGAAGTAGAAGTATTAACTGAAAGTGGCGCATTTGGTCGTGCATTAGTACCATCAGGTGCTTCAACTGGTGAACACGAAGCTGTTGAATTACGTGATGGAGACAAATCACGTTATTTAGGTAAAGGTGTTACTAAAGCAGTTGAAAACGTTAATGAAATCATCGCACCAGAAATTATTGAAGGTGAATTTTCAGTATTAGATCAAGTATCTATTGATAAAATGATGATCGCATTAGACGGTACTCCAAACAAAGGTAAATTAGGTGCAAATGCTATTTTAGGTGTATCTATCGCAGTAGCACGTGCAGCAGCTGACTTATTAGGTCAACCACTTTACAAATATTTAGGTGGATTTAATGGTAAGCAGTTACCAGTACCAATGATGAACATCGTTAATGGTGGTTCTCACTCAGATGCTCCAATTGCATTCCAAGAATTCATGATTTTACCTGTAGGTGCTACAACGTTCAAAGAATCATTACGTTGGGGTACTGAAATTTTCCACAACTTAAAATCAATTTTAAGCAAACGTGGTTTAGAAACTGCAGTAGGTGACGAAGGTGGTTTCGCTCCTAAATTTGAAGGTACTGAAGATGCTGTTGAAACAATTATCCAAGCAATCGAAGCAGCTGGTTACAAACCAGGTGAAGAAGTATTCTTAGGATTTGACTGTGCATCATCAGAATTCTATGAAAATGGTGTATATGACTACAGTAAGTTCGAAGGCGAACACGGTGCAAAACGTACAGCTGCAGAACAAGTTGACTACTTAGAACAATTAGTAGACAAATATCCTATCATTACAATTGAAGACGGTATGGACGAAAACGACTGGGATGGTTGGAAACAACTTACAGAACGTATCGGTGACCGTGTACAATTAGTAGGTGACGATTTATTCGTAACAAACACTGAAATTTTAGCAAAAGGTATTGAAAACGGAATTGGTAACTCAATCTTAATTAAAGTTAACCAAATCGGTACATTAACTGAAACATTTGATGCAATCGAAATGGCTCAAAAAGCTGGTTACACAGCAGTAGTTTCTCACCGTTCAGGTGAAACAGAAGATACAACAATTGCTGATATCGCTGTTGCTACAAACGCTGGTCAAATTAAAACTGGTTCATTATCACGTACTGACCGTATTGCTAAATACAATCAATTATTACGTATCGAAGATGAATTATTTGAAACTGCTAAATATGACGGTATCAAATCATTCTATAACTTAGATAAATAATCATTTTAAACATTAAGTACTGTCATAATTTTAGTTGAGGATTATTATGTCGGTATAAATTGAATAAAGTTTTTGAGTTCACGCTTAAAAAGTTCACGCTTGTATTTATAACCTGCCACAGAGTTGAGACTGTGGTAGGTTTTTTATTTTGGATGGCTTCAAATCATGATTTATAAGGGGCTTGATAAATCGTGAGATAGCCAATAACACATATTTAACTTGTATTCTTAAACTGGTATAATAAATTTATGTTGAAATGAATATTGTATGACAGGGTATTCACTTTTATTAAAAGGTAAAATTAAATAAAGGTTTTATAGAACGTATTTAAATATATGAGGAGTAAACAAATGGCTGATAGAACGAATAAAGAAATTAAAACAGGACGCTTTATTGCAACTGCATCAATCGTATTCTCAATATTATTGATTATTCATTACTTTGTTTCGTTGGATAATGCGACTGCCAAAGCATTACTTAATTTAACGAATCAAAACACTTCAGATAAAGCGATTGATTACATTTTAAACAGCTTTAGATTCACTGGTATTATGTATATTTTGGCTTATCTAGCAGGCTTCATCACTTTTTGGAATCGACATACTTATGTGTGGTGGTTTATGTTTGCAGTTTATGTATCAAATAGTTTGTTTACGTTGATTAATTTATCAATCACAATTCAAGCAATAAAAGCTGCACACGGTGCGTACTTAACATTGCCAATTTTAATCGTTATTATAGGTTCGGTTGCATTAGCGATTTATATGCTTGTTGTTTCTATCAAACGTAAAAGTACATTTAATCGCTAGAAAATTGATTTTAACAATAAAAATATGATATACTACTTGTCGTATATAAGGAACGGAGGACAATTTATGCATACATTTTTAATCGTATTATTAATCATTGATTGTATTGCATTAATAACTGTTGTACTACTCCAAGAAGGTAAAAGCAGTGGACTTTCAGGTGCCATCAGTGGTGGTGCTGAGCAGTTATTCGGTAAACAAAAACAACGTGGCGTCGATTTATTCTTAAATAGATTAACAATTATTTTATCAATATTATTTTTTGTACTTATGATTTGCATAAGTTATCTTGGTATGTAAGGTCCGGCGATGTAAATGTCGGGCTTTTTTATTTATAATTAAGAATGTAATAGTTTAACAATAAGCTATGTAAAATATATAGCCTAGTTAAGTATGCAAAGGGAGCGTTAGATTTATGCAGATAAAATTACCAAAACCTTTCTTTTTTGAAGAAGGCAAACGTGCCGTGTTATTATTACATGGATTTACAGGCAATTCGTCTGATGTACGTCAATTAGGTCGATTTTTACAAAAAAAGGGATATACTTCGTATGCACCACAATATGAAGGTCACGCGGCACCACCAGAGGAAATACTGAAATCTAGTCCTTTCGTTTGGTTTAAAGATGCGTTAGATGGTTATGATTATCTTGTTGAACAAGGTTATGATGAAATTGTTGTTGCTGGTCTATCATTAGGTGGGGATTTTGCTTTAAAATTAAGCTTAAATAGAGATGTAAAGGGTATTGTAACGATGTGTGCACCAATGGGTGGCAAAACTGAAGGTACCATTTACGAAGGCTTTTTAGAGTATGCACGTAACTTTAAAAAGTATGAAGGTAAAGATCAAGAGACTATTGATAATGAAATGGATCATTTTAAACCAACTGAAACTTTAAAAGAACTAAGTGAATCATTAGATACGATTAAAGAGCAAGTTGATGAAGTGTTGGATCCTATTTTAGTGATTCAAGCAGAAAACGACAATATGATTGATCCACAATCCGCAAATTATATATATGACCATGTAGATTCTGATGACAAAAATATCAAGTGGTACAGTGAATCTGGACATGTTATTACGATTGATAAAGAGAAAGAACAAGTATTTGAAGATATTTATCAATTTTTAGAGTCATTAGACTGGTCAGAATAAAAAGAGATTTTAACATTAGAAAGGAGGGGCATAATGAATTTAAAGCAATCTATAGAAGAGATTATTAATCAACCTGAATATGAACCTATGTCAGTGTCAGATTTTCAAGATGCATTAGGTTTAAGCAGTGCCGACTCGTTTAGAGATTTAATTAAGGTGCTTGTGGAGTTAGAACAATCAGGATTAATCGAACGTACAAAAACAGACAGATACCAAAAAAAGCATAGTTCTAGAGGTCAATCAAAATTGATAAAAGGAACGTTAAGTCAAAATAAAAAAGGCTTTGCATTCTTAAGACCTGAAGATGAGGATATGGAAGATATATTTATTCCCCCGACGAAAATTAATCGTGCCTTGGATGGAGATACTGTTATTGTAGAAACACATCAATCTAAAGGTGAACATAAAGGTAAAATTGAAGGGGAAGTTAAGTCGATTGAGAAGCATTCAGTAACTCAAGTTGTTGGTACGTATAGTGAAGCTAGACATTTCGGATTTGTTATTCCAGATGATAAACGTATTATGCAAGATATTTTCATTCCTAAAGGACAAAGTTTAGGTGCAGTAGATGGGCATAAGGTACTTGTTCAAATTACTAAATATGCTGATGGTTCAGATAATCCAGAAGGACATATTTCTGCTATTTTAGGACATAAAAATGATCCTGGCGTAGATATTTTATCTATTATCTATCAACATGGCATAGAAATTGAATTTCCTGATGAAGTGTTACAAGAAGCTGAAGCAGTACCTGATCATATTGAAAATACTGAAATTAAAGGCCGTCATGATTTACGTGATGAATTGACAATCACAATTGATGGTGCTGATGCTAAAGACTTAGATGACGCAATTAGTGTTAAAAAGTTAGCGAACGGTAATACGCAGTTGACTGTAAGTATTGCTGATGTCAGTTATTATGTAACTGAAGATTCAGCTTTAGATAAAGAAGCTTATGATAGAGCGACAAGTGTATATCTTGTTGACCGTGTGATTCCGATGATTCCACATCGATTAAGCAATGGTATTTGTTCATTAAATCCTCACGTTGATCGTTTAACGTTAAGCTGTCGCATGGAAATTGATGCTAGTGGTCGCGTTGTTAAACATGAAATTTTTGATAGTGTTATACATTCTGATTATCGAATGACGTATGATGCGGTAAATCAGATTATTACTGAAAAGGATCCTAACATTCGCGAACAATATAAAGAAATTACGCCTATGTTAGATTTAGCACAAGATTTATCTAATCGTTTGATTCAAATGAGAAAACGACGTGGTGAAATCGATTTTGATATTAGTGAAGCAAAAGTATTAGTTAACGAGGACGGTATACCAACAGATGTTCAATTAAGACAACGTGGCGAGGGTGAACGTCTAATTGAATCATTTATGTTAATTGCAAATGAAACAGTTGCTGAACATTTTAGTAAGTTAGATGTACCTTTTATTTACCGAGTGCATGAGCAACCTAAATCAGATCGCTTAAGACAATTCTTTGATTTTATTACAAACTTTGGCATCATGATTAAGGGTACTGGCGAAGATATTCATCCAACAACACTTCAAAAGGTTCAAGAAGAAGTAGAAGGTCGACCTGAACAAATGGTCATTTCAACAATGATGTTACGTTCAATGCAACAAGCGCATTATGATGATGTGAACTTGGGACATTTTGGCTTATCAGCTGAATATTATACGCATTTTACATCACCAATTAGACGTTATCCTGATTTAACAGTTCATCGTTTAATCCGTAAGTATTTAATTGAGAAATCAATGGATAACAAAGAAGTGAAGCGTTGGGAAGACAAATTGCCTGAGTTAGCTGAACATACTTCTAAACGTGAACGTCGTGCTATTGAGGCAGAACGTGATACTGATGAATTGAAAAAAGCAGAATATATGATTCAACATATTGGTGATGAATTTGAAGGTATTGTCAGCTCAGTAGCTAACTTCGGTATGTTCATTGAATTGCCAAATACGATAGAAGGTATGGTTCATATTGCGAATATGACTGATGATTATTACCGTTTTGAAGAGCGTCAAATGGCATTAATTGGTGAGCGTCAAGCTAAAGTATTTAGAATTGGTGACACAGTTAAGGTTAAAGTGACGCATGTTGATGTAGATGAACGATTAATTGATTTTCAAATTGTTGGAATGCCTTTACCTAAAAATGACCGCTCACAGCGACCAGCAAGAGGTAAAACGATTCAAGCTAAAACGCGTGGCAAATCTTTAGATAAATCGAAATCTGATGATAAGGGTCGTAAGAAAAAAGGTAAGCAACGTAAAGGTAAAAACCAACGTAATAATGATAAATCAGGTAATAGTAAGCATAAGCCATTTTATAAAGATAAAAGTGTGAAAAAGAAAGCACGTCGTAAGAAAAAATAAGCAGCAATGAGGTGAGTATGAATGGCTAAGAAGAAATCACCAGGTACATTAGCGGAAAATCGTAAAGCAAGACATGATTATAATATTGAAGACACGATTGAAGCGGGAATCGTATTACAAGGTACAGAAATAAAATCGATTCGCCGAGGTAGTGCTAACCTTAAAGATAGTTATGCGCAAGTTAAAAACGGTGAAATGTATTTGAATAATATGCATATAGCACCATACGAAGAAGGGAATCGTTTTAATCACGATCCTCTTCGTTCTCGAAAATTATTATTGCACAAGCGTGAAATCATTAAATTGGGTGATCAAACACGTGAGATTGGTTATTCGATTGTGCCGTTAAAGCTTTATTTGAAGCATGGACATTGTAAAGTATTACTTGGTGTTGCACGAGGTAAGAAAAAATATGATAAACGTCAAGCTTTGAAAGAAAAAGCAGTCAAACGAGATGTTGCGCGCGATATGAAAGCCCGTTATTAAGCGATTTAGTTGCTTAATCGGGCTATATTTGATATAGTTATATGTGCTTTTGTAAATTACAAAAGTATGATTTGTTTGATTTATTATTTCGGGGACGTTCATGGATTCGACAGGGGTCCCCCGAGCTCATTAAGCGTGTCGGAGGGTTGTCTTCGTCATCAACACACACAGTTTATAATAACTGGCAAATCAAACAATAATTTCGCAGTAGCTGCCTAATCGCACTCTGCATCGCCTAACAGCATTTCCTATGTGCTGTTAACGCGATTCAACCTTAATAGGATATGCTAAACACTGCCGTTTGAAGTCTGTTTAGAAGAAACTTAATCAAGCTAGCATCATGTTGGTTGTTTATCACTTTTCATGATGCGAAACCTTTCGATAAACTACACACGTAGAAAGATGTGTATCAGGACCTCTGGACGCGGGTTCAAATCCCGCCGTCTCCATATTTGTAGCCTACAACTTTTGTGGATGTGGGCTTTTTTATTATGTGTTTTTCAGGGGATAATGCATTGCAGAATTTGTTGTGAGTATTGATATAGCAGTGTTTGTATAGGTGTTTATTTGATGGAGGAAAGAGTAATAAGTGATTATGAATTAGTTTTTGAGATATAAGGGGACAGTGATGTGTGTCAAATAAGTGTCAAAAAAGTTGGATTCTGAGTTTTACATTCAACATTGTTCATGAAGAAACTTCTTTATACGCAAAAAATTCTCCATGTTATATATGTCAATATAAAAATGTGAATCGTCTACACTTAATTGGATAAATGGCTACTGAAAAAGAACTTTTCATTTTTGTTACGTCACTAAGTGGGTGTAGTTATAAAAAGATGAGCCGAGTTTTGATATTTTCATTAGAATCAATATGCCTATTAACACAATCAGCAATAGTTGACGAGACGGAAATAAAAGAAGTCGTAGTTAAGAAATGCATTTCACAACATACCATTGTAGCCATTTTTATTGTTTTGGATGATAAACTCTTTTTGGAATTTTTAGTTTTTATAATTTGCAACTACACTACTTCTTTTACTAATATTAATGTCTAAGTAATCGATAAAAAATTTTCCATTGAATAAATGAGAAGTTAAAAACTTTACTTAACCTTTCTCATTGCATTTTCCTATTCACGATTTTAAGAACCCAACATACTACAAACGAATTTTAAAAGGCGAGAGTAAAGCTTACTTGTTTATTATACATATTTAAAATCCAAGAGTCAGAACAGACTACTCCTCTTTATAACTATAAAAAATAGCTATGAAAAAATCTATCGTCATAGATTCCTTCATAGCTAATCTTAGTATGTTTATTTTTATTTTAGGATGCTATTTATCAACTCAACATATAACTCACTATTTTTATAACCTTCTAATATATCATTAACTTGTCTAATAGGTATTTCTGGTACTTCTCTAATATTTTCCAATTTTGTTTTAAATTGTTTTTTTGTTATTTGCTCTTTATTTGTAGCCAATTGGAACAAGTAAGAATCTAGCATATTAATTTCTTTATATGAATACATATATCTTAATAACACTAAATCTCTAGTTTTTAAGTTAGGCGCTAGTTCTTCTTGTAATTGTTCTATTGATTGTTTCATTAATAACAATCTCATTTCTAATTCTTCATTATTCATTTTATCACACTCTTTTTATATTAATGCTTGACCAACTTGGGAAACCCAAAACCCTATGCTTCTTGCAGTAGAATCTTTAATACCAGTTCCCATCAATGCTTGTGAAACTTGACCTTGTACATTTCCCCATGTAGCCTCTTCTTGTTTTAATGCATTATTCAATGCGGGATTTACAAATTTATCCCATCTTTTTTTATGATTTTCCGGCACGGGGACTGATTTCTTTAACACCATTAAACACAGATTTTTTATTTTTAATCATAGCTTTATAGTATCATGTTGGCTAAGCTATAAATAAGTCAGTTTCTCTAAAAATTAAATAACTGAATGTAAGACAATCAACAAACCAAATTTATACTTCATCTAAACCACTGTGGTCGTCATCTTTTTGCTTTTCTTTTTCTTTCTCTCGTTCTTGTTCTTTTTTGTACTCTTCTTCAAATTCTTTTTCTTTCTTTTCTACTTCTTCTCTTGTTTCCGCTCTATGAGAAAAATCTTCGGTTTTAAGTTTACTAAATTTGAATGATTTAGAATCAACTGTTTTATCTTCTGAGTATTTATGGACATTTAAATTAATATTTCCATCACCTCTTAACTCATAGATAAACATGGCTTGTGCAGTTTTGCCTTTTTTAATTTGATCTTGGTTATGTTCTGTCCAATCTTTATATTTTTTATCACTTAAAAGATAACCATCTCTTAATTTATTTACTGTATTTTTATCATCTTGAGTGATATTAATATAGTCATGAGAAATAGAAGATGGATTTAAATCTTTATCGTCTTTTTTAGCAGTAATTTCCATTTTAAAAGCGATATATTTCTTTTTCTCATCTTTTTCATTGATGATAAACGGTTCTTTTATTTTAGCTTCAAATTTGTCACTAACAATAGTATCGCCTTTAATTTTTATATCCATATTTTTTTTGCTTTTAAATTCTTTAAGTTCTTCATTTAATTCTTCATTGTCATTTTCTTTCTTTTTGTGACTAGTGCTCTCTTTTTTTGCACTATCTTGATGATGTCCACAAGCACCTAAGATAAGTGTACTTGCTAATAATATCCCCATTACTTTTTTCATTTAACATGTCTCCTTTATTTCGCAAAAATTTATTTTAAAAACTCTAAATGACTTATCATTTTGAGTAATTAAACAAAGTTGATATTTTGTGAGATTCTAAGATGATATTAAATAATTCTTGTAATAATGATCCTATGTATTGTTGCAATAAATTAATGAAACTATAATTACTAATATTATATTACTTTTATTGATAGAAATATATTACTTTTTTAAAAAACTTGTAATATATCGAAAGATTTAAATGTAAAATTTTGATTTGTTAAGAAATTACGTTTGTAAAAATAAAAAAATCAACTTATTTGTATGAGATAAATATGTATTGAAGAAGACGTGTTATTAATTTGGAAAATACTGGTCAAAGATGGGAGCTCTTAAAAGCGTTATTGTATTTTTTAGTCAATACAAATAGATTGCCGTAATAATAATCGTACTTGATGGTTAAAAAATTACTTAAGGCTATAAAGCAAAACTTTTTATATGAGCAGTCGAATATAACGTTTAAAATGATTGTTTTTGGATATAAACGATTAAGTAAAATGCTTTTTCAGTTTGAAATTAATCATATAAATTTCTTATGGGAGGGTTGATATCTTAATGATTAACATTATTTCAGCTATAGGATCTATTGGAACATTTATTATGGCTTTATTTTATTTTGTATCAGTTTCAGTTCAACTTTATCAAATGAAAATTAGCTTTCTGCCAGCTTTAGGTTTTAACCAAATTTTATTAGAAAGGGAGGAGGATCAACTTAATATAATGAATTCGGCAACAGAAGAGCATCATCATAAAGATTATATTAAACTATATAATTTAGGTGGCGGTGCTGCTAAAAAAATTGCAATAGAGGTTTTATTGGGGAAGGATAAAGTCATTCAGAAAAAATACGTGCATATTTTACCTAGTAAAGAAGGGTACATGTTACCAATTAATAAAAATGTGTACGAAGAATTAGAAAGAACGATTGAGAACAATGGTCATGAAGCTGATTTGAATGTACGTATGACTTATTATCATAATGTAAGTCGCAAACAACAGGAAGTTATATTAAAAGGTCAAATCGACCGTTTTAATACTTATAATAATAAAGAAATTTATGATTTGCAGTTTATCTAAAAATTGATTTAAGAGGGTAGTTGTTTATTGCGAAAAATATCATTCAATTTTAATGAAATAATGGCGTCATTACTATAAAATATTACTTTATGTTGTAATGCATTTTTCTATAAGATAGAACTAAAAGGAGGGGCAAAGATGCAAATTAGACAAATACATCAACATGACTTTGCTCAAGTGGACCAGTTAATTAGAACGGCATTTGAAAATAGTGAACATGGTTATGGTAATGAATCAGAGCTAGTAGACCAAATTCGTCTAAGTGATACGTATGACAATACCTTAGAATTAGTAGCTGTTCTTCAAAATGAAGTTGTAGGGCACGGTTTACTAAGTGAAGTTTATCTTGATAACGAGGCACAACGGGAAATTGGATTAGTGTTAGCACCTGTATCTGTTGATATTCATCATCAAAATAAAGGTATTGGGAAGCGATTGATTCAAGCATTAGAACGAGAAGCAATATTAAAAGGATATAATTTTATCAGTGTATTAGGATGGCCGACGTATTATGCCAATCTAGGATATCAACGCGCAAGTATGTACGACATTTATCCACCATATGATGGTATACCAGACGAAGCGTTTTTAATTAAAGAATTAAAAGTGAACAGTTTAGCGGGAAAAACAGGTACCATAAATTACACATCTGCTTTTGAAAAAATATGATTTCAAGCTAGGATTACATTAGGTAGAGTTCATATTAATAATAAAAAATGTTTGCAATCAAATCGTACGTTGTCGTTTGTAATTCTTAAAATAGCAATAAATAAAATGTTTGTTAGTAAAGTATTATTGTGGATAATAAAATATCGATACAAATTAATTGCTATAATGCAATTTTAGTGTATAATTCCATTAACAGAGATTAAATATATCTTTAAAGGGTATATAGTTAATATAAAATGACTTTTTAAAAAGAGGGAATAAAATGAATATGAAGAAAAAAGAAAAACACGCAATTCGGAAAAAATCGATTGGCGTGGCTTCAGTGCTTGTAGGTACGTTAATCGGTTTTGGACTACTCAGCAGTAAAGAAGCAGATGCAAGTGAAAATAGTGTTACGCAATCTGATAGCGCAAGTAACGAAAGCAAAAGTAATGATTCAAGTAGCGTTAGTGCTGCACCTAAAACAGACGACACAAACGTGAGTGATACTAAAACATCGTCAAACACTAATAATGGCGAAACGAGTGTGGCGCAAAATCCAGCACAACAGGAAACGACACAATCATCATCAACAAATGCAACTACGGAAGAAACGCCGGTAACTGGTGAAGCTACTACTACGACAACGAATCAAGCTAATACACCGGCAACAACTCAATCAAGCAATACAAATGCGGAGGAATTAGTGAATCAAACAAGTAATGAAACGACTTCTAATGATACTAATACAGTATCATCTGTAAATTCACCTCAAAATTCTACAAATGCGGAAAATGTTTCAACAACGCAAGATACTTCAACTGAAGCAACACCTTCAAACAATGAATCAGCTCCACAGAGTACAGATGCAAGTAATAAAGATGTAGTTAATCAAGCGGTTAATACAAGTGCGCCTAGAATGAGAGCATTTAGTTTAGCGGCAGTAGCTGCAGATGCACCGGCAGCTGGCACAGATATTACGAATCAGTTGACGAATGTGACAGTTGGTATTGACTCTGGTACGACTGTGTATCCGCACCAAGCAGGTTATGTCAAACTGAATTATGGTTTTTCAGTGCCTAATTCTGCTGTTAAAGGTGACACATTCAAAATAACTGTACCTAAAGAATTAAACTTAAATGGTGTAACTTCAACTGCTAAAGTGCCACCAATTATGGCTGGAGATCAAGTATTGGCAAATGGTGTAATCGATAGTGATGGTAATGTTATTTATACATTTACAGACTATGTAAATACTAAAGATGATGTAAAAGCAACTTTGACCATGCCCGCTTATATTGACCCTGAAAATGTTAAAAAGACAGGTAATGTGACATTGGCTACTGGCATAGGTAGTACAACAGCAAACAAAACAGTATTAGTAGATTATGAAAAATATGGTAAGTTTTATAACTTATCTATTAAAGGTACAATTGACCAAATCGATAAAACAAATAATACGTATCGTCAGACAATTTATGTCAATCCAAGTGGAGATAACGTTATTGCGCCGGTTTTAACAGGTAATTTAAAACCAAATACGGATAGTAATGCATTAATAGATCAGCAAAATACAAGTATTAAAGTATATAAAGTAGATAATGCAGCTGATTTATCTGAAAGTTACTTTGTGAATCCAGAAAACTTTGAGGATGTCACTAATAGTGTGAATATTACATTCCCAAATCCAAATCAATATAAAGTAGAGTTTAATACGCCTGATGATCAAATTACAACACCGTATATAGTAGTTGTTAATGGTCATATTGATCCGAATAGCAAAGGTGATTTAGCTTTACGTTCAACTTTATATGGGTATAACTCGAATATAATTTGGCGCTCTATGTCATGGGACAACGAAGTAGCATTTAATAACGGATCAGGTTCTGGTGACGGTATCGATAAACCAGTTGTTCCTGAACAACCTGATGAGCCTGGTGAAATTGAACCAATTCCAGAGGATTCAGATTCTGACCCAGGTTCAGATTCTGGCAGCGATTCTAATTCAGATAGCGGTTCAGATTCTGGCAGTGATTCTACATCAGATAGTGGTTCAGATTCAGCGAGTGATTCAGATTCAGCAAGTGATTCAGACTCAGCGAGTGATTCAGATTCAGCGAGTGATTCAGATTCAGCAAGTGATTCAGACTCAGCGAGTGATTCAGATTCAGCAAGTGATTCAGATTCAGCAAGTGATTCAGATTCAGCAAGTGATTCCGACTCAGCGAGCGATTCAGACTCAGACAGTGACTCAGATTCCGATAGCGATTCCGACTCAGACAGTGATTCAGATTCAGATAGCGATTCAGATTCCGACAGTGATTCCGACTCAGATAGCGACTCAGATTCAGACAGCGATTCAGATTCAGACAGCGATTCAGACTCAGATTCAGATAGCGATTCTGACTCAGATTCAGATAGCGATTCTGACTCAGACAGTGACTCAGATTCAGATAGCGATTCAGATTCCGACAGTGATTCCGACTCAGACAGCGATTCTGACTCAGACAGTGATTCCGACTCAGACAGCGATTCAGATTCCGACAGTGATTCCGACTCAGATAGCGACTCAGATTCAGACAGCGATTCAGACTCAGACAGTGACTCAGATTCAGATAGCGATTCAGATTCAGACAGTGATTCAGACTCAGATAGCGATGCAGACTCAGACAGTGACTCAGACTCAGACAGCGACTCAGACTCAGACAGCGATTCCGACTCAGACAGTGACTCGGATTCAGATAGCGATTCTGACTCAGACAGTGACTCGGATTCCGACAGTGATTCCGACTCAGACAGTGACTCAGATTCAGATAGTGACTCGGATTCAGCGAGTGATTCAGACTCAGATAGTGACTCCGATTCATCAAGTGATTCCGACTCAGAAAGTGATTCAAATAGCGATTCCGAGTCAGGTTCTAACAATAATGTAGTTCCGCCTAATTCACCTAAAAATGGTACTAATGCTTCTAATAAAAATGAGGCTAAAGATAGTAAAGAACCATTACCAGATACAGGTTCTGAAGATGAAGCGAATTCGTCACTAATTTGGGGATTATTAGCATCATTAGGTTCATTACTACTTTTCAGAAGAAAAAAAGAAAATAAAGATAAGAAATAAGTAATAATAATATTAAATTAATCATATGATTCATGAAGAAGCCACCTTAAAAGGTGGCTTTTTTACTTGAATTTTCCAAATATATTGTTTGAATATAATTAATAATTAATTCATCAACAGTTAATTATTTTAAAAAGGTAGATGTTATATAATTTGGCTTGGCGAAAAAATAGGGTGTAAGGTAGGTTGTTAATTAGGGAAAATTAAGGAGAAAATACAGTTGAAAAATAAATTGCTAGTTTTATCATTGGGAGCATTATGTGTATCACAAATTTGGGAAAGTAATCATGCGAGTGCAGTGGTTTCTGGGGAGAAGAATCCATATGTATCAAAAGCTTTATCAATTAAAGGTCAAAAGACAAATTCATGGAATTTAGGTCAATATAAAGATAGTCTTCGAACAGTTATGTGCACATCAGAAATTAATAAAAATGATGGATATGATGAACCTGAATATAAAGAGGCGATGGATACTTACCGAAAAAAATTATTTGCTGAATTAGATGCGCTTAACAAGTTTTTAGATGAAGAGAGAAAAATAGAAAGTAGTAAAAAAAATAACAACCAAGTTGCAAATGGTGTATTGGGCTTAACACATCAAAGGTATTTAGCTATTCATGAAGCAATAAAGGAAAATAAAAATGAGTTTGAAAGAAAGACACAAGATATCGAAAGTAGAAATCCTGATTTGAAAAAATTTGATAGAGATAAAGATTACGAAGTTAGAGTAAAATTAAATGAACTAGAAAATAAAGTATTAATGCTTGGACACGCTTTTCCAAATAAACATGAAGCAAGAGAGAATCTTTATAATAAATTAGATTTGATTGTTGGCCGTAGTGATGATGAGAGAGAAGAAAGGCATCCTCAAAATGATAGGTTATCTAAAGAACGAGTTGAAGATTTAGAATCAATTATTGATGAATTTTTTGTTGAAATCAATGAAAATAGGCCGTTGAATATACCGGCATTAGTTGAAAGCAATGAAGAAAATATAGAAATGGCAAAAAAGTTAAAAGCAGATACAGAAGAAGCTAAAACAAATAATGCTAAGAGAAGTAAAAGAAGTTTAAATACTCAAAATTACAAATCTGCATCTCAAGAAGTAACTGCAGAACAAAAAGCAGAATACGAAAGAAAAGCTGAAGAAAGAAAAGAAAAGTTTTTAGCTAAGAACAAAGATAATCCAGTGGTTTCACTAATCGATGACGAAGACGACAACGAAAACGACAAGCAACTTGTGGTTTCTGCACCAACAAAGAAACCAACAACACCGACTACATATACTGAAACAACGACACAGGTACCAATGCCTACAGTTGAGCGTCAAACTCAGCAACAAATTATTTATAATGCACCAAAACAATTGGCTGGATTAAATGGTGAAAGTCATGATTTCACAACAACGCATCAATCACCAACAACTTCAAATCACACGCATAATAATGTTGTTGAATTTGAAGAAACGTCTGCTTTACCTGGTAGAAAATCAGGATCACTGGTTGGTATAAGTCAAATTGATTCTTCTCATCTAACTGAACGTGAGAAGCGTGTAATTAAGCGTGAACACGTTAGAGAAGCTCAAAAGTTAGTTGATAATTATAAAGATACACATAGTTATAAAGACCGATTAAATGCACAACAAAAAGTAAATACTTTAAGTGAAGGTCATCAAAAACGTTTTAATAAACAAATCAATAAAGTATATAATGGCAAATAATTAATGCATGGCTGCAAAGCAAATAATGAGTTTGTCGTAAAAATAACAACATTTTAAACTAGCAATAAATAATATCAAAGTCATCATTTCAATGATGCAATCTAGTATAGTCCACATTCTAAACAGGTGTGGACTATTACTTTTTTCACTTTATATTACGAAAAAATTATTATGCTTAACTATCAATATCAATAATTAATTTTAAGCTGAAAAACAATAAAAATGTTAAGACAACGTTTACTTCAAGTTAATTATTATACTGAAAATTCTGGTATATAATGCTGTTAGTGAATATAACAGGAAAATTAAATTGGTTATAATATTGAGTCTATATAAAGGAGAAATAACAGATGAAAAAGAAATTATTAGTTTTAACTATGAGCACGCTATTTGCTACACAACTTATCAATTCAAATCACGCTAAAGCATCAGTGACAGAGAGTGTTGACAAAAAATTTGTAGTTCCAGAATCAGGAATTAATAAAATTATTCCAGCTTACGATGAATTTAAGAATTCGCCAAAAGTAAATGTTAGTAATTTAACTGACAATAAAAACTTTGTAGCTTCTGAAGATAAATTGAATAAGATTGCAGATTCATCGGCAGCTAGTAAAATTGTAGATAAAAACTTTGCCGTACCTGAATCAAAGTTAGGAAACATTGTGCCAGAGTACAAAGAAATCAATAATCGCGTGAATGTAGCAACAAACAATCCAGCTTCACAACAAGTTGATAAGCATTTTGTTGCTAAAGGCCCAGAAGTAAATAGATTTATTACGCAAAACAAAGTAAACCACCACTTCATTACTACGCAAACCCACTACAAGAAAGTTATTACTTCATACAAATCAACACATGTACATAAACATGTAAATCATGCAAAGGATTCTATTAATAAACACTTTATTGTTAAACCATCAGAATCGCCTAGATATACACATCCATCTCAATCTTTAATTATCAAGCATCATTTTGCAGTTCCTGGATATCACGCGCATAAATTTGTTACACCAGGGCATGCTAGCATTAAAATTAATCACTTTTGTGTTGTGCCACAAATAAATAGTTTCAAGGTAATTCCACCATATGGTCACAATTCACATCGTATGCATGTACCAAGTTTCCAAAATAACACAACAGCAACACATCAAAATGCTAAAGTAAATAAAGCATATGACTATAAATACTTCTATTCTTATAAAGTAGTTAAAGGTGTGAAGAAATATTTCTCATTTTCACAATCAAATGGTTATAAAATTGGGAAACCATCATTAAATATCAAAAATGTAAATTATCAATATGCTGTTCCAAGTTATAGCCCTACACACTACGTTCCTGAATTTAAGGGTAGCTTACCAGCACCACGAGTATAAAAATTGGCACTAAGTTTACGAGATATGATAAATACCTATTATTTTAAATATAGTCTACAATCTATGTGGTTGTAGGCTGTATTTTTTGCAGTTTATCAATAAACACCCATCAACAAATTATACCGTTTTTCTACTTTGAAAGTTGGAAGTAACATAATCTTAAATAAATATATTATTAATTAAGATAAATATAATACTCAAGATTATTGTTAATAGTTTGTTCATCGCAAGTTAATTATTGTTTCTAAAATATTGGTATATAATTTTCAATGGCGAAGAAAACAGGGTGAAAAAGTCGGTTTTTATATCAAAGCAAATAAGGGAGCATAAACAAATGAAAAGGAAAGTATTAGTACTAACAATGGGTGTAATTTGTGCAACTCAATTATGGCATTCTAATCACGCAAACGCATTAGTAACAGAGAGTGGCGCAAATGATACTAAGCAATTTACTGAAATTGTATCGGAAGAGAAAGTTATAACAGTTGAACATGCTCAAATTAATATTTTTCAATCTAATAGCAATTCAAACCTGATGGAGTTCAACATATTAACAATGGGCGGTAAATCAGGAGCTATGGTTGGTTATAGTGAAATTGACTCATCACATTTCACAGACCGTGACAAACGCGTTATTAGACGTGATCATGTTAAAGAAGCACAAAGCTTAGTAGAGAACTATAAAGATACACAAAGTGCTGATGCTAGGATGAAAGCCAAACAAAAAGTTAACACATTAAGCAAACCGCATCAAAACTATTTCAATAAACAAATTGATAAGGTTTATAATGGATTACAACGCTAATCCAAAGTAAATTATAAGTTATACATCTCGTTTTTAAATGACAATTTATCCCCGTAAATATTATAAATAATCTTTTCAAATTCCACATAGATATAGAGACACTAATAAACCTCTTTGTCTCGATATGATAGTCTGCAACGATTCATGTTGTAGGCTTTTTAATTTTACAAATAAGGCTAAATATATAAGTTCTGGCACCTAAAATATAGAAAATACATAAAAGTAAGTATAGTTATTTTATTATAATTATTAAATTTTTATTAATTAATTGTAAAAATGTAGAATTATAATTAATTAACGTTTAATATTAAAATTAACTAAAAAGAAAGAGGTGTTAGTTATGACAGAATACTTATTAAGTGCTGGCATATGTATGGCAATCGTTTCAATATTACTTATAGGGATGGCTATCAGTAATGTTTCGAAAGGGCAATACGCAAAGAGGTTTTTCTATTTCGCTACTAGTTGCTTAGTGTTAACTTTAGTTGTAGTTTCAAGTCTAAGTAGCTCAGCAAATGCATCACAAACAGATAATGGCGTAAATAGAAGTGGTTCTGAAGATCCAACAGTATATAGTGCAACTTCAACTAAAAAATTACATAAAGAACCTGCGACATTAATTAAAGCGATTGATGGTGATACGGTTAAATTAATGTACAAAGGTCAACCAATGACATTCAGACTATTATTGGTTGATACACCTGAAACAAAGCATCCTAAAAAAGGTGTAGAGAAATATGGTCCTGAAGCAAGTGCATTTACGAAAAAAATGGTAGAAAATGCAAAGAAAATTGAAGTCGAGTTTGACAAAGGTCAAAGAACTGATAAATATGGACGTGGCTTAGCGTATATTTATGCTGATGGAAAAATGGTAAACGAAGCTTTAGTTCGTCAAGGCTTGGCTAAAGTTGCTTATGTTTATAAACCTAACAATACACATGAACAACTTTTAAGAAAAAGTGAAGCACAAGCAAAAAAAGAGAAATTAAATATTTGGAGCGAAGACAACGCTGATTCAGGTCAATAATGCTCATTGTAAAAGTGTCACTGCTGCTAGTGGCACTTTTATAATTTTTAGATCACGATATGATTTATTATCAATTCAGAATTAAAAAAGTAAATAGTATCAAAAGTAAGTGTATTTAATATTAGAAAATAAAAATTTTAAATTTAGTATTAAAATGGAATGTTACTATATAGTTCAATGTGTATTATCACAGAAAATAAAATAATGCTTTACTTCTATATTTAAAAGTGTATAATGAAAGTTAAGTAATAAAGAGCGTGAAGAAAAATGTGAGTTATTTATATAGAATATTCTCCTTTTCATTTATGAATTTGTTACAAAATATTTAGTGCAAAAGCACGACGGAGGTATTCAATATGAATAACGGTACAGTTAAATGGTTTAATGCAGAAAAAGGTTTTGGTTTCATCGAAAGAGAAGATGGTAGCGACGTATTCGTACACTTCTCAGCAATCGCTGAAGATGGATACAAATCATTAGAAGAAGGCCAAAAAGTTGAATTCGACATCGTTGAAGGCGACCGTGGCGAGCAAGCTGCAAACGTAGTTAAAATGTAATTTTAACTTATTCAAACAGTCCTTACTATAGGGCTGTTTTTTTATGCTTTAAATCGATAACAGTTGGTGTGGTAAAAGCACTAGCTGTTATTTTTTTGTCCAATAAATATAGGTGGAGATCTAACAATATATAATGGTTCTAAAATAAATCGAACTGATGGAAAAGTTTTTTACTTTTCATCTGTCCGACTTTTGATTTTGAATAAAAAAAGCGCCAATACAGAACTTTAATAATGACGAGAATTAAAGTCTGTATATGGCGATAACAAGAAGTAATGTTAAACACTCAAAATGTTTAACAATAATAGGATACCACATCGCATAATATCTTACTACTTAATTAATAATTTAACTAATCAACTTTTTGTTAATTTTTTATTAAGACTGATTAATTATTGAGAATATTTATTGTTTTTAAAATCTCATAATAATTCAGTAATCTTGTTTTCATTTAAAAGGCGGAACATTAAAATAATTAAATAAAAATATTGCGTTTAATTTACAGCGTCAAATATACTTATTTCTAATGCTTTGGGGTCTACTGAAACAAGTAGAGAATGATCGATGTTACTAACATTGCCATTCTCCAAATCTATTTCTGTGAGTATTTGGAAGCTACCATTAGGCAATGGTTTAACAATAGACAATTGCTTTTCCGCTTGTTGTATTAAAAAAGGTTTTGTAGATTGATTATTAATATGCCATTCACTCATGTATGTTTTTCACTCCTGCTTTAAAATAGGGTTAAAAAGTTTATAGTTGAGACATTCATGTTCAACCAAAATTTTGTTCAAATTCAATAAATGTCTTGTTTAAAATAGAAATATTGTAAATGTTATCGTCCAAAATTTCACCAGTTAAGTATTTGTTTTGAATTAAAATTTGGCAGTTAGTTAAGAAGTCTTGATAATCACGATCGCAAAAATAGTTTTCACGTGCATCTTTAGCATCGCCAAAAAAGTTAGCGACTGTTTCTGTTTCTCCTTTATTCGAACGTTCAATATATAATTTGTAAAATTTAGCTATTGTATACTTTTGTTCTTTAGTTAGTTCATTCAAAATATTGGGCCTCCTGAAATATCATTTGTAATCTATACCCAATTTATTGCAAAACACAAACTAATTTAACTATTTGATGAAACTGTGTTAATAAGCTTTAACAAGCCTTAGTTTGTATGGATCTATAAAATTATCTTTAATTGCATAGGGTGAAATAATATGTAGTCCATAACTTTTAACTGTTTTTTCACTTACACCAAATTTATAAGCTTGATAGATAATTTTAGTACAATACGTAAATTTTTTGCTGTTCAAATTTAATGTAACTAGATAACGATGATTTGTATTTTCATAGTTTTTCTTAACCCAGTCAGCCGCTTTTTTACCTGCACCAGGATAGCTGCAACGATAAACTTTCATCCAATCATTTTTGCCACTTGCATAATTATATTTAAAAGATTCGAAGGATTGTGTAGTTGGTTTGTCGCCAGGCCCCTCAATTTGTAAAATCGTTTTATCATCAATCGCGATACTACAATGACCAAAAAATCCCCACATGACAGGGCCTTTTGTAACAATAATATCACCAGGTTGTAATTGGAATTTGTCATCTTGAATTTCTGAATACTTATTATCTGCAATTGTTTTTGGTGAGTTTATAGGGGATACGACAACGAATAATATAAGTAAAATTATCGTTCGTTTAATATAGTTCACTTAAAAGCTCCTTGTTGAAGAAATATATGTAAATAGTCTTAAATTAGAATTGTAATCTTTAATAAGCTTGTAAGACTAAAACATACCTTAAATATTAAAGTATGAGAGTGTGAAATGTCTATTAAGAATAAAAAACAGTCTGAAACATCATTGAGACGTTTCAGACTGGATATAAAATGAATTTCATTTATAGCACACCAAATATAAATGTGTATATTAATATAGCGAATCCAAAAATATAGAGAATGACAGTGAAACTTAAATAGGACTCTTTTTTAGATTCTTTGCCAGTTTTTTTCATTAATACGAGTATAAACGTAGCGGCAACTAAGAAAATTAATGCTAGCCAAAACAGAATTGCAAAATGTAAAGACATGTGAAACCCTCCTTATATACCGTAATTATTAACCTATAAAACTATAAAAAATAGGATAAATGTAATATAGAACGAGTACGATATTTATAAAAAATAATATTTCACTTAACCAGTTTTTAGTTATCATTGCAATGGTAAAGGATACGATGAGTATCACACCACAAATGATAATACCAGGCAGGAGCCAACATAAATCATCTAAATCTTTATTATATGTGATTAAAATATTAAAGATAACAAAAGTGGTAGTAATAACTATATTGATAGCATTTAACAAAATGTTATTCATGACTGACACCTACTAGTATAAAAATAGTTTCTTAATAAATATGATAACACTATTTTCCAATAGGTAAATAAAAAGTATAGTTATTTTTAAAATATTATTTGTAGAATGCTAAAGTTTATTAATTCAAACAAGTGAGCATATATAGGGATGTATAGTATTAATATGAAAAGAATATTTACATACTAAAAACTCTTAAAGTTGTATAATTCGTTAATATTTTTAGAATCAGATATCAAAAAAATGTGCAAAATCACTTTTGCACATTTACAAATACTAGTTTTCTGATAAGATTAATAATAACACTTTAAATAGCGCTTAATAAATGAAGGGGGCAAGTCTTATGACGTTTTACAATTTCATCATGGGTTTTCAAAATGATAACACACCATTTGGTATATTGGCCGAACACGTTAGTGAAGATAAAGCATTCCCTCGATTAGAAGAAAGACACCAAGTAATTAGAGCATATGTGATGTCTAATTACACAGATCATCAATTAATTGAAACTACAAATAGAGCTATTAGCTTATATATGGCAAATTAATTTGAGTAGTACCAATTATGATGTATTAGTGCATCCCAAATATCTTTTGTTTTAAAGTTTATTTCATCATTTCTTATCGAAAATGGTGTAATAATGTCTTTATCTAACCAAGTGTTGATAAGTTCATTTGGTACACCATCTAACAACATTTCACTTTTACTAATTATAAAACATTCCCAGTCAAGTGAAACATTTTGTGGATTCACATAATTACATTGATTATGATTATCCATAAACACTCACTCCTTTAAAATTCTGTACTCTTCATTGCGTTTTACCCCGTCACATTATCTTTTAAACTAAAATCATCATTACTTATGAAAAAAATGTACATCAAAAGCAAAGGTTTTCGCTACCGAAAAAGTTTAAATAATGGTTTAATATATTTGGTACTCATTTTAATAAAAAGAGAATACATTTTGAGCTATCAATACTTTTTATTGAAGAGGTGTTATTGTTGGCTAAAACGTTATATTTAATGCGCCACGGACAAACTTTGTTTAATTTTAAGGGACTAATTCAGGGATTTGGAGATTCGCCGCTAACAGAACTTGGAATTGCTCAAGCTCAAAAGGCACGTAGTTATTATGAAACTAAGGGGATAAACTTCGATTTATATGCATCATCAACGCAAGAACGCGCAAGTGACACACTTGAAAATGTTGCACCTAACCAATCGTATCAACGTTTTAAGGGACTGAAGGAATGGCATTTTGGATTATTTGAAGGTGAGTCAGTCTATCTATTTGATAATCTATACAAGCCTGAAGACTTATTCGGAGATCGAATTGTTCCTTTCAAAGGAGAGGCAAGGCAACAAGTTGAAGAACGCATTGTGAAAACTTTACATGACATTATGTCTCAAACAAAGAATAATGCATTAGTCGTGAGTCATGGGACAATAATGGGAGTATTTTTAAGATATTGCCTTAAACTAGATGAAGCATTAAAGCATAATATCGGTAATTGTAATATCCTGAAATTTGAATATGACAATGGAACATTTAAATTTGTTGAGTTAATTGATCCAAATTTATAATAAATAAAGCGTTATACATAGACACAAGTATGTTTTTTGTATAACGCTTTTAAAATACAACTATAAAACGCTTTAGAATATTAATTGAATAAGTTTTTGTAATATCATTAGAGCAACAATAATAATTATTATGCTTGATATTTTATTGATTATTGTTAATAATTTTCCGGTTTTATCAATTGATCCAACCATTTTTCCTAAAATTGCGAGTAAAAAGAACCATAACCATGAAACGCTAATACAAGCGATTGTAAACGCAATTTTATTGCTACCACTATATAATGCAGCACTACTACCAATTACACCAATTGTATCTAAAATAGCATGTGGATTGAGTAATGAAACTGATAAAGCAAAACTTACTTGTTTCATTGGAGACATAATTTGAGCTTCTCCATCTGTTGAGGGTTTATCATGCCAAATGGTCCAAGCCATATACATCAAGAAAATTAAACCAACTATATAAATAATTGCTTGAAGTACAGGTAAAGACATAATAATGATAGATACTCCTACCACTGCAATAATAATAAGTAAGCTGTCTGACAACCCGGCTGTAATTATTGCAGGCAATACATATCTATATTTTGGTTGATTAGCTCCTTGGTTAAAAATAAATACATTTTGTGCACCTAAAGGTAAAATTAGACCAATCGCTAAGATAAATCCATGAATAATTGCGGTTACCATTAAGTTTTGACACCCCTAAAAAATAGAATATTCTGAAAAAACTTATTGTTATCATATCAAATAAAAAACAACTACTCAATAGTAGAGTAGTTGTATGAAAAATAGAACCTATATGATTTGAATTTATGAGAAATGTAGAATATATAAAACTGTATTACTTATTAATCAAATCATAAAAAAGCCAATGTTCATCGAAATAGGTATTTCCGATTTTAATTGCATTTTTCTCAAAACCAAGAATGTCGAATCCTAGTGCACTATAGAAAACTTTAGCACCTATGTTGTTTGACACAATTGATGTAAGTAAAGATTCGTAATTGTTCTGCCGTGCATAATTAATAATGAAATTAATGAGCTCGCTATTAATCGATTTATCGTTATTAGTAACAAAGTTGTATTTAATTAATGATTTATGTTCTTTTCCAACGTATCGAATTTGTTCTAAGGCAGCTGTTGCGATAAGTGTTTCGTTTTCATAACAGCCAAATACAATACATTTCGGTGAACCTTGATTTAAAATGTCATGTATTAAGGTGTCAGTCATTGTTTGACTATAATGTGAATCTTGAGTGAATTCTTCATTGACTGTCGAAACAAGTCTCTTATACTCATTAAAATCATTATTCGTTAATGTTTTAATTTCAATCATTACTGACCTCCTTAATCATTATTAAGAAAGATTTTGTACTAAAAAAATTTCTTAATTACATATTAAAATGTTTATTAAAATTTTGCAATCACTGATTTATATGCACATTCTTGTAAATGGATTATCAATTTAATTATATTTATTTTTAAGTTCAGGAAATTATGGAATTGGTTATTGGTCGACACTGGACTTTTATTTGTAGACGGTATGCGAAGAAGTCAAGCCAGTATTGGAACCGGTCACATTTATGATGACTAAGGTACAATCTTTTTCAGTTAAATATTGCCAGAAATTTCAATCACGAATAGAAAAAATAACCAACCAAAAATTTTTGGTTGGCAAATTTGAATTTTATGTGAATTTTATTAATAACGTTGAATAATCTCTTTAAGTTAATGCTAATCTACAACATTTACATTTAAATCGACATTAATATTTCCTTGAGTCGCTTTTGAATATGGACAAAATTCATGAGCCATTTGTAAATATTTTTCAGCTTCTTCTTGAGATATAACATTTTTAATTGTCGCATCAATTGAAACACTTAATTTAGGACTTTCTGAGTCTGAATCATCTTCTAGTCTCACTGTTAGTGTTACTTCTGGATGAGCATCACGCACTTTGTTTTGCTTTAAAATTAGGTCGAAAGCACCGTTGAAGCAAGATGCATAACCTGCTGCAAATAATTGTTCGGGGTTAGTAGCTTTACCATCTGCTTGAGCAGGCGGAACGATATCAATATCTAATGCTCGATCATCAGTATAAACATGTCCTTTACGTCCGCCAACATTCGTCGCTTTAGTTTCATAATGTATTGCCATACTTATAACCTCCTAATTTAAAATACATTTATGCTTTACCCATTCGAAAATACCTTAATCATTTTCATTTATAGCATTGTTTGATTGAAGGATAAAAAGTTGTTGTTTACAATAAAAATAATGAGTATCTGAAATGAGGGATTCACTATGACACATGTGGAAGTAGTAGCGACTATCGCGCCACAATTATCTATCGAAGAAACTTTAATTCAAAAAATTAATCATCGTATTGATGCAATAGACGTATTAGAATTACGAATTGATCAAATTGAAAATGTCACAGTTGATCAAGTGGCAGAAATGATTACAAAGCTGAAGGTTATGCAAGATTCATTCAAATTATTAGTTACGTATCGTACAAAGTTACAAGGTGGCTATGGGCAATTTACAAATGACTTGTATCTTAATTTAATATCAGACTTAGCAAATATCAATGGCATAGATATGATTGATATAGAATGGCAAGCAGATATTGACATTGAAAAACATCAACGAATCATTACACATTTGCAACAGTATAATAAAGAGGTGGTTATATCACATCATAATTTCGAAAGTACGCCTCCATTAGATGAATTGCAATTTATATTTTTTAAAATGCAAAAATTCAACCCAGAATACGTTAAATTAGCAGTAATGCCACATAATAAAAATGATGTGTTAAATTTATTGCAGGCAATGTCTACATTTTCAGATACTATGGACTGCAAAGTTGTTGGTATTTCAATGTCTAAACTTGGACTAATAAGTAGAACGGCTCAAGGCGTTTTTGGTGGTGCATTGACTTATGGTTGTATCGGAGAACCACAAGCTCCAGGACAGATTGATGTTACTGATTTAAAAGCACAAGTGACTTTATACTAATAAAATGAATTAGGTTGCTTTTGTGTAAGTGCTGTCTTATAATTGAGAAGTATTATCATTGTTCGTGGAGGAGCGATTTTAGATGGAATTACAACAAGCAATAGCTAATAGAAGAAGTGTGAAAAAATTTAAAAGAGATATGCACATAGATGACGCATTGCTATATCAAGCAATTGAGAAAGCTGCTGATGCTCCAAATCACGGAATGAGGGAACCATGGAGAGTTGTGCATGTTCCGAAAGACAGATTAGGAGATATGAGTAAGGATATTTCTAAATTTGCATTTCCTAATGAATTAGATAAGCAACAATGTCATTATGATGCAGTTACGAAACTAGGTGGCATGTTATTGCTTATTTTAAAAACAGATCCAAGACAACGTCAAAATGATGAAAACTACTTTGCATTTGGTGCATATGCACAAAATCTTATGTTGTTACTTTATGAAGCGGGAATAGGTACATGTTGGAAATCGCCATTATATATCTATGATCCTAAAGTAAGAAAAACACTTGGTATAAAGAAAGATGAAGTTCTTGCTGGATTCTTATATTTAACGGATTTAGAAGAAGATATGCCTAAAGCACCGCGTAAAAATAGAAACTTAATTACATTATATTAATATGTATAATTATAGAAACATTAATAAAAGCTGAGTCATGAATTGATGGACATCTATCGAGTTAGAGATTTAATCTAACTTACTAGAGTCGGTACAATCACAGTCTCAGCTTTTTATTGTGCAGTATATACACATTTTTATTTTAGTATTTATTTAAAAGTTTCTGCTAAAAATGATTCAACTTGCTCAGGTGACTTAGCATTTGCTGAATGAAGGTGTGCAATTTTGTCGCCGTTTTTAAATACTAGCAAGCTAGGGATACCCATAACTTCATTTTCAACAACTACATCTTCTAATTCATCACGATTAACAGTATACCATTGGTAATCATTATATTGTTCTACGATTGGGTCAATCCATAAATCCATAGCACGACAGTCTGGGCACCATCCTGCCTCAAATTTAACAATTACAGGTGTATCGCTATTAATTACAGATTTAAATGATTCATTACTTTTGATTGATTGCATTGTAACAACTCCTCTAGATAGTTTAATAATTTTTATTATAGCTAAATTTATATCATAATAAAAAATTTTAGCTTCAAAATGAAAGCCTTTTGCTATGGAAAATGATATATTTATTTTAAATACATAAAGGAGGTTGCAGTCGTATGATTAAATTTTACCAATATAAGAATTGTACAACTTGTAAAAAGGCAGCAAAGTTTTTAGATGAATATGGCGTAAGTTATGAACCAATTGATATCGTTCAACATACACCTACAATAAATGAATTTAAAACAATAATTGCAAATACAGGCGTAGAAATTAATAAATTGTTTAATACACACGGAATATCGTGAGCTTGATTTGAAAAATAAATTACAAACTTTATCAGATGATGAAAAGTTAGAGTTGTTATCATCTGATGGTATGTTAGTAAAGCGTCCTCTAGCAGTAATGGGCGATAAGATAACATTAGGATTTAAAGAAGATCAATATAAAGAGACTTGGTTAGCGTAAGTGAAATGTAAACGTTTACTAAATATCTCGATATTTAGATTCATTACATGTAAAATGAAATAAGCTATACAATTGTTAATTTTTATAAATATAGTTGAATAGCATCTAGCCTTATGGCATCATTAATGATGTAAAGATTAATTAGGAGGGGATTCTCTTGGCAGTACCAAATGAATTGAAATATTCAAAAGAGCATGAATGGGTTAAAGTTGAAGGTAATGTAGCAACAATTGGAATCACAGAATACGCACAAAGCGAGTTAGGTGATATTGTTTTCGTTGAATTACCAGAAACAGATGATGAAATTAATGAAGGGGATACGTTTGGTAGCGTAGAATCAGTTAAAACTGTATCAGAATTATATGCACCAATCTCTGGTAAAGTAGTTGAAGTCAACGAAGAACTAGAAGATAGTCCCGAATTTGTAAATGAATCTCCATACGAAAAAGCATGGATGGTAAAAGTAGAAATTAGTGATGAAAGTCAGATTGAAGCTTTATTAACAGCTGAAAAATATTCAAAAATGATTGGTGAATAATCACCGTGTAACTCCTTAATCTAAGATTGAGGAGTTTATTTTTAGTCTGAGTAAGTAAATAATATGAAAGAAAATTTATTAGGTACTATTATTTGGAGTATTGCTACATTTTATTATTCAAGAATGATGAAAATAATGAATTTAGCTATTTTAAAAATAAAAATTGGGGGAAGTTAATATGCTAAACATTCAAGACGTTAGTCATCTTTCTAAAAAGGAGCAAAAAGCATATAACCGTTTCGTAGAATCTGTAGAAAACGGTAATTTACCAGTACTACCATGTATTGAAATGGATCTAAAAGAGATGAAAGAAGAAACATTAAACCAGAGTAAGATTGGTGGAATGCCATTTTTAAAATCTTTTAAAGATATACCATTAGATGAAAATAATGTACCAATGGTATTGTTAGCACAGATTAATTTGGATAATCTTCCAGAACAACAAGAATTATTTCCTGTAAAAGAAGGGATATTGCAGTTTTGGATTAGTTCAGAAGATCAAATGTATGGTATGTCTGAAAATTTAAAGGGAAACAATATAAACTCAAGGCTTGTTTATATAAAAGAGCCAATTACAGATTTATCACTCGAAAATATTCAAGAGCATTTGAAGTCATTAGATGCTGATAATGAGGATATCCCGTTCAGTGGAGCATTTTCTATAAAATTTAGATTGTCGAAACAAACTATTACATGTACTGATTATAAGTACGATGAGGACGTGCTTGCATTGTGGAATAAAGTCAATCCATCCTTCGCGCTAAAATCAATGTTTGGTGGTTATGATGAATTGATGGAACCTGTGTGTAACACATTTACTGCTAAGGAACCATTTAATCAACTTGGTGGTTATCCATATTTTGACCAAATAGATCCAAGAACGAACGATCAAGAACTGAAAATGTATGATAGAGTCTTACTGCAAATTGATTCTACAAGAGATGGTAATTCTTCGATTATATGGGGTGATTTAGGTATTGCCAATATCTTAGTAAAATCTACTGACCTTGAGGCTATGAAGTTTGATGATTACATGTATTCATGGGATTGCAGCTAAGAGAATCATAAAAATATATTACTTTAATAAGTGTAGTATCTATAGATCAATCTAGGGAGTGGGACAGAAATGATATTTTCGCAAAATTTATTTCGTCGTCCCACCCCAACTTGCATTGTCTGTAGAAATTGAGAATCCAATTTCTCTTTGTTGGGGCCCATCCCCAACTTGCATTGCCTGTAGAATTTCTTTTCGAAATTCTCTGTGTTGGGGCCCCTGACTAGAATTGAAAAAAGCTTGTTACAAGCGCATTTTCGTTCAGTCAACTACTGCCAATATAACTTCGTAGAGCATAGAACATTGATTTATGTCCCAGCCTGTTTTCATAAGCCACAGCTAATGTGTATTTAAAAATAGGAATACATGAGTAAAACTCATGCATAAGAAATACTAATTTCTAAAGAAAAAGTATTTCTTTATGTTGGGGCCCCCCAACTTGCACATTATTGTAAGCTGACTTTCCGCCAGCTTCTGTGTTGGGGCCCCGCCAACTTGCACATTATTGTAAGCTGACTTTCCGCCAGCTTCTGTGTTGGGGCCCCGCCAACTTGCACATTATTGTAAGCTGACTTTCCGCCAGCTTCTGTGTTGGGGCCCCGCCAACTTGCACATTATTGTAAGCTGACTTACCATCAGCTTCTGTGTTGGGGCCCCGCTATAATTGAAAAGTTTGTTATAGGTGTATTTTCTTTTGGTTAACTATTGTTAATATAACATTGTAGATTTTAGGATGTTGATTTTTGACTTAGCCTTTGTCTGCTTATGTTAAATGTTCCAGCTAGTCAAACATTGAGTTTGTAATTATTATATTAAGCTAGTTTAAATTTTTTGTGATTTATGTTTTATTCATACCAATTTTGTGAAATGATACAGTGACAGATGTTTATTGATTTTAAAGGGTGATGATGATGGCTATTGTAAATAAAGTGATAATTGTTGAAGGAAAATCTGATAAAAAAAGGGTGCAACAGGTTATTGCAGAACCAGTCAATATTATTTGTACTCATGGAACAATGAGTATAGATAAGCTTGATGATATGATAGAATCACTGTATGATAAACAAGTTTTTGTATTAGCCGATTCTGATGACGAAGGAGATCGAATTAGAAATTGGTTTAAACGTTATTTGAGTGAAAGTGAACATATATTTATTGATAAAACTTACTGTCAAGTTGCGAATTGCCCCAAACAATATTTGGCGCATGTACTTTCAAAACATGGCTTTACTTGTAAGAAAGAAACACCTCTTTTACCGAATATAAATAATGAAAGGTTAGTTTTAGTAAATGAATAATTCATTAGACATCAAAGATGTAACTACATTTTATGAGGAAGACAAACATTTAATCTTTGGTTATACACCAACGTGTGGTACTTGTAAGGTTTCAGAAAGAATGTTAGACATTGCTAATGAAATATTGCAGTTACCATTATTGAAAATAGATTTAAACTTTTATCCTCAGTTTTGTAAAGATATGCAAATCATGTCTACGCCGATTTTATTGTTGATGAATAAAGATAAAGAAGTAAAACGAATTTATGCATTTAAATCGGTGACTGATTTGTTAGAAAATTTAAAATAGTTATTGACGAAATTTTACTAAGGTGTTAGGATTAATACAAATTAAATGATGCGTAAACTCTTATCGAGAGTGGTGGAGGGATGTGCCCTACGAAGCCCGGCAACCGTCTTATATAGAAATGGTGCCAATTCACATAAAGTTTTAACTTTTGAAGATGAGAGAAACAATACTACTATTGCTTTCTCAATTTTTCTATCGATATTGAGAAAGCATTTTTTATTTTATTAAGCAACACAGGGAGGAATCAACGTGATTGAATTAAAAGAAGTTGTTAAAGAATATCGGACTAAAAATAAAGAAGTCCTTGCTGTAGATCACGTTAATTTATCGATTCGAGCAGGATCGATTTATGGCGTCATTGGTTTTTCTGGAGCAGGAAAAAGTACTTTGATTCGAATGTTTAATCATTTAGAAGCGCCTACATCAGGTGAAGTTATTATAGATGGAGACCATATAGGTCAATTGTCCAAAAATGGATTAAGAGCAAAAAGACAAAAAGTAAGTATGATCTTCCAACATTTTAATTTGTTATGGTCAAGGACTGTGTTAAAAAATATTATGTTTCCGCTTGAAATTGCAGGTGTCCCTAGAAGGAGAGCTAAGCAAAAAGCATTAGAACTTGTCGAACTCGTCGGTTTAAAAGGTAGAGAAAAGGCTTATCCATCAGAGTTATCAGGTGGACAAAAGCAACGTGTTGGGATTGCACGAGCGTTAGCTAATGATCCAACGGTCTTGCTTTGTGATGAGGCAACAAGTGCACTTGATCCGCAAACAACAGATGAAATTTTAGATCTACTACTAAAAATTAGAGAACAACAAAATTTAACAATTGTACTAATTACGCATGAAATGCATGTCATTCGTCGTATTTGTGATGAAGTTGCAGTTATGGAAAGTGGTAAAGTGATAGAACAAGGACCGGTGACACAGGTTTTTGAAAATCCGCAACACACTGTGACAAAACGATTTGTGAAAGACGATTTAAATGATGATTTCGAAACATCTTTAACAGAATTAGAGCCATTAGAAAAAGATGCATATATCGTTAGATTAGTTTTCGCTGGTTCAACAACAACCGAGCCTATTGTATCGAGTCTATCAACTGCCTATGATATTAAAATTAATATTTTAGAAGCAAATATTAAAAATACAAAAAATGGAACAGTCGGCTTTTTAGTTCTGCATATTCCATATATTTCAAGTGTAGATTTCGGAAAATTCGAAAAAGAGTTAATTGAGCGACAAGTTAAAATGGAGGTGTTAAGACATGGGTAAATCATTTAGTGAAATTATAAATGAAATGATTACAATGCCTAATATTCAGTGGCCAGAAGTTTGGACTGCAATAGTCGAAACACTATACATGACAGTCGTCTCAACTATATTTGCATTTATACTTGGTCTTATTTTAGGTGTGTTATTATTCTTGTCTGCTAAAGGTAAGTCTATCGGTGCAAGGTTATTTTATTCTATCGTTTCTTTCATTGTTAACTTATTTAGAGCGATACCATTTATTATTTTAATTTTATTATTAATTCCATTTACAAGTTTGATACTTGGAACGATAAGTGGTCCGACAGGTGCGTTACCAGCCTTGATCATTGGCGCAGCACCGTTTTATGCAAGGCTCGTAGAAATTGCTTTTAAAGAAATTGATAAAGGTGTCATCGAAGCGGCTTGGTCAATGGGCGCTAATACTTGGACAGTAATTCGTAAAGTCCTTTTACCTGAAGCTATGCCAGCGCTAGTGTCTGGCATTACAGTTACAGCAATCGCTTTAGTTGGTTCAACAGCAGTTGCAGGTGTAATTGGTGCCGGTGGTTTAGGAAATTTAGCATACTTAACAGGTTTCACTCGAAATCAAAATGATGTCATTTTAGTATCAACAGTTTTTATTTTAATTATTGTATTTATAATCCAATTCATTGGGGATTGGCTTACAAATAAACTTGATAAACGATAAATTGGGGGTTTCATTTTATGAAAAAATTATTTGGTCTTATTTTAGTATTAACATTTGCAGTTGTATTAGCAGCTTGCGGTAATGGAAACAAAAGTGGCAGTGACGACAAGAAAATAACAGTAGGTGCTTCACCAGCACCACATGCTGAAATTTTAGAAAAAGCAAAACCATTATTAGAGAAAAAAGGTTATGAACTAGATATTAAAACAATTAACGATTACACTACACCTAATAAATTACTAGACAAAGGTGAAATTGACGCAAACTATTTCCAACATACACCATATTTAAACACAGAGAAAAAGGATAAAGGTTACAAAATCGTAAGTGCCGGTGATGTTCACTTAGAACCTATGGCTGTATACTCTAAAAAGTATAAAAGTTTAAAAGAATTACCAAAAGGTGCAACAGTCTATGTGTCTAATAATCCAGCTGAACAAGGACGTTTCTTAAAATTCTTCGTTGATGCAGGTTTAATTAAAATCAAAAAAGGCGTAAAAATTGAAGATGCTAAGTTTAGTGATATTACAGAGAATAAAAAAGATATTAAGTTTAATAATAAACAATCAGCAGAATTCTTACCTAAAATTTATCAAAATGAAGACGCTGATGCTGTTATCATTAATTCGAACTTTGCAATCGAACAAAAACTAAATCCTAAAAAAGATTCTATTGCTGTAGAAAGTGCGAAAGATAATCCTTATGCAAACTTAATTGCTGTTAAAGAAGGACATCAAGATGATAAGAAAATCAAAGCATTAATTGAAGTATTACAATCTAAAGATATTCAAGACTTCATTAATGAAAAATACAATGGTGCAGTTATTCCTGCTAAATAAATCATATTAATGGCTCAGTAACGTGATGTTGCTGGGCTTTTTAATTTAAACAGGTATTTATATGATATTTAGGAATGAGATGCTATTACGGATAAAGTAAAATCCTATATGCATGCGTGCTACTCATTTATTCTTATTTTTAATTTCACATGGCTAGTGACTAATACATCATAAATCATTAGTGATTCTTTATTATTTCAGTCCCACTCCCTCAAGTTAATGATGAATCTATTTCGCTAGTTATAAAATGACGTCAAATCAATATCAAAAATTATTTAAGTAAAATGTTTAGATAATTTTTCAGTGGGTAAGTATTATATATAACATTTAATTATTCCGAGGAGGCATTTATTATGGCAGACGAAAGTAAATTTGAACAAGCAAAAGGTAATGTTAAAGAAACAGTAGGTAATGTTACTGATAATAAAAATTTAGAAAACGAAGGTAAAGAAGATAAAGCTTCTGGTAAAGCGAAAGAATTCGTTGAAAATGCAAAAGAAAAAGCAACTGATTTTATTGATAAAGTAAAAGGTAACAAAGGCGAGTAATTTTACTTTTTTATTCCTAATACACTGCACATGCCACTTAGTCGGTATAACCATCGGCTAGGTGGTTTTTGTATTAAAAAAGTGGATACCAAAATTTATTAATAATTATTTTAATGTTAGAAAAAAACTAAATAAAAACTCGCTAATGATATCCAATAATATGTATACAAAACGAGACATATATTGCATATGATTAACGAGATACTGAATATATTTTATCACCCCTAAAATGATTATTCATTTTCAGCGGTAATTCGACCTAAAGTCAAACTTACAATAAAACCGATGATAAATACTACTAATGAAACGAACCACATCACGATATTAGTTGGTAAACCTGGAAATACTGCAAAGAGGGAGCCAACAACAAAACCAATGATTAATGCAAAAGTCATTAGTTTATGATGTGTTAGGAAATACTGGATAATTTTGCTTGAAATAATGAATCCAGCAAGCACGCCAAATCCGACTGCAAGTAATATAGGAAGACCTGCAAAGTTAAGTTTAACAACTTCAGATATTGCTAGCATGACCGTACCATAGACGCCAAATACTAATAACATAAATGACCCTGAAATACCTGGGAGTAACATAGCACTAGATGCACACATACCTGCAATAAAATATTTAATAATAAGACTAGTTGATAGAGTAAGTGTTTCTCCAGCATGTTTATCACCATTATTCATTAATGTAATAACAATTAAGATAGCGATACCAGCTATAACCATCATGTAATGTTTAGTTGTAAATGACGTTTTATAGTTAGAAATTTTCAATAAATATGGAACGATACCAATGATTAATCCACCAAAGAAAAACATAGTTGGAATATGGTGTTGGCTTAATAAATAATTAAAAAGATTACTTAGTGATCCCATTGCCAGTAACATTCCAATTATAATGGGGATTAAAAATGTAAAACTTGGCCAAAAACGTCGTGAGAATATGCCGCTAATTGAAGCGATAAATTGATTGTAAATACCTAACAATAATGCGATAGTCCCACCGCTAACACCAGGTACCAAGTCACTCGTTCCCATAGCAAAACCTTTTAGAATATTAATCCATTTAAATTGTTGCATGAATAACTCCTTTCAAACGATTGGAATAAAATCATAAATAGCATCATACCATATTACAAATGTCCTAGTGAAATGATAACATATTTTAAATTCATAAAATCCATTGAGAAATTATGTGCACTTATTATCATTTATATTTTTAAAGAGAGCGGATTAGAGTTGTACTTTAGAGTTATTAAAAATAATAAAAAGGGTTTAAGTTGTTTATATTAAGGTATAAGTAAGTTATAATTAACTGAACGCATTATTACAAAGTCTTTTTGACTACAAATTAAAATTATTATAAACTAGTTAAGAAAACTTTATATTTTACGGAGGGAATATAAAATGGCATCAACATTAGAAATCAAAGACCTACATGTGTCTATTGAGGATAAAGAAATCTTAAAAGGTGTTAACTTGACAATTAACACTGATGAAATACATGCGATTATGGGACCAAACGGGACAGGTAAATCAACTTTATCATCTGCAATTATGGGACACCCAAGCTATGAAGTAACTAAAGGAGAAGTACTTTTAGACGGTGTAAATATTTTAGAATTAGAAGTTGATGAAAGAGCAAAAGCAGGATTATTCTTGGCAATGCAATATCCATCAGAAATTACAGGTGTTACAAATGCTGATTTCATGCGTTCAGCAATCAATGCGAAACGTGAAGAAGGACAAGAAATCAACTTAATGCAATTTATTAAGAAATTAGATAAAAACATGGATTTTCTAGACATAGATAAAGACATGGCACAACGTTATTTAAATGAAGGTTTCTCAGGTGGAGAGAAGAAACGTAACGAAATCTTACAATTAATGATGTTAGAACCTAAGTTTGCAATCTTAGATGAAATCGATTCAGGGTTAGACATCGATGCATTAAAAGTTGTATCTAAAGGTATTAACCAAATGCGTGGGGAAAACTTTGGTGCATTAATGATTACACACTATCAACGATTATTAAATTACATTACTCCTGATAAAGTACATGTAATGTATGCTGGTAAAGTCGTTAAATCTGGTGGTCCAGAATTAGCAAAACGTCTTGAAGAAGAAGGATATGAATGGGTTAAAGAAGAGTTCGGTTCAGCTGAATAATCTTAATTAATACAGTATCCATGAGATGTTCATCTATATATGATGAAAATGAACATTTATACGAAATAGTAAATTTCATCAAGTAGGAGGAAAAAGTTATGACAACTGATATTTTGAACATTTCTGAAGAACAACTTGTTGATTATTCTAAAGCCCACAATGAACCTTCTTGGATGACAGAATTACGTAAAAAAGCTTTGAAATTAACAGAAACTTTAGAAATGCCAAAACCTGATAAAACAAAATTAAGAAAATGGGATTTTGATTCTTTTAAACAACACGATGTAAAAGGTGATGTTTATCAATCTTTATCACAATTACCTGAGTCAGTAAGAGAAATTATTGACGTAGATCATTCTAAAAACTTAGTAATTCAACATAATAATACGATTGCGTACACACAAGTTGATGATAATGCATCTAAAGATGGCGTTATCGTTGAAGGTTTAGCAGACGCTCTTATGAACCATAGTGATTTAGTACAAAAGTACTTTATGAAAGATGCAGTAACAGTAGATGAACATCGTATCACAGCGCTACACACGGCATTAGTTAATGGTGGCGTATTTGTTTATGTTCCTAAAAATGTAGTTGTAGAACATCCAGTACAATACGTTGTGTTGCACGACGACAAAAATGCAAGCTTTTATAACCATGTTATCATCGTTACTGAAGAAAGCGCCGAAGTCACATATGTTGAAAATTACTTATCAAATGCATCTGGTGAAGGAAATCAATTAAATATTATTTCTGAAGTGATTGCTGGTGCAAATTCAAATATCACATATGGCTCAGTGGACTATATGGATAAAGGCTTTACAGGTCATATCATTCGACGTGGTATTACTGAAGCGGATGCCTCAATTAATTGGGCACTAGGTTTAATGAATGAGGGTAGCCAAATTATTGATAATACAACAAATTTATTTGGTGATCGTTCAACAAGTTCACTTAAATCAGTAGTTGTAGGTACAGGCGAACAAAAAATTAATCTAACATCTAAAATCGTACAATATGGTAAAGAAACAGATGGTTATATCCTTAAACATGGTGTTATGAAAGAACATGCATCGTCTGTATTTAATGGTATCGGCTACATTAAGCATGGTGGAACTAAATCAATTGCTAATCAGGAATCACGTGTATTAATGTTATCTGAACATGCTCGTGGTGACGCGAATCCTATTTTATTAATTGATGAAGATGATGTACAAGCTGGTCATGCTGCATCAGTAGGTCGTGTTGATCCAGATCAACTTTACTATTTAATGAGTCGTGGTATTTCTCAAAGAGAAGCGGAACGTCTTGTTATACATGGTTTCTTAGATCCAGTAGTACGTGAATTACCTATCGAAGACGTTAAACGTCAATTGAGAGAAGTAATTGAACGCAAAGTTTCTAAATAATATTTTGAAAATAAAAGTTTGTAATAGATATAGACTGTCGATATTGGTATAAGACTAATACAACGTCAGTATTTAAATGATTAGGATTTTTATTTAAGAAAGGTCGTGAATGAAGTGGCCGAACACTCATTTGACGTTAATGAAGTAATCAAGGATTTTCCGATATTAGATCAAAAAGTCAATGGCAAACGTTTAGCATATCTTGATTCAACAGCGACAAGTCAAACGCCTGTGCAAGTGTTAAATGTTTTAGAGGATTACTACAAGCGTTATAATTCAAACGTTCATCGTGGTGTTCATACATTAGGATCATTGGCAACTGATGGTTATGAAAATGCCCGTGAAACTGTTCGTCGTTTTATTAATGCGAAGTATTTTGAAGAAATCATTTTCACACGCGGAACAACTGCGTCGATTAACCTTGTAGCACATAGCTATGGTGATGCAAATGTTGAAGAGGGCGATGAAATTGTTGTCACTGAAATGGAACATCATGCCAATATTGTTCCTTGGCAACAGTTAGCAAAGCGTAAAAATGCGACATTGAAATTTATACCAATGACAGCTGACGGTGAATTAAACATCGAAGATATTAAGCAAACGATTAATGATAAAACAAAGATCGTTGCTATTGCACATATTTCTAATGTACTCGGTACAATTAATGATGTTAAAACCATTGCAGAAATAGCTCATCAACATGGTGCAATTATCAGTGTTGATGGGGCGCAAGCAGCACCACATATGAAACTTGATATGCAAGAAATGAATGCTGATTTTTATAGTTTTAGTGGTCATAAAATGCTTGGACCAACAGGTATTGGCGTATTATTTGGTAAACGTGAGTTACTACAAAAAATGGAACCGATTGAGTTCGGTGGCGACATGATTGATTTTGTAAGTAAGTATGATGCAACATGGGCTGATTTACCTACTAAATTTGAGGCGGGTACTCCATTAATTGCACAAGCAATTGGGCTTGCAGAAGCTATTCGCTATTTAGAACGCATAGGTTTTGATGCAATTCATAAATATGAACAAGAACTAACGATATATGCTTATGAGCAAATGTCTGCAATTGAAGGAATTGAAATTTATGGCCCGCCAAAGGATCGTCGTGCAGGTGTAATAACGTTTAATTTACAAGATGTACATCCACACGATGTTGCTACAGCCGTAGATACAGAAGGTGTAGCGGTTAGAGCTGGGCATCATTGTGCGCAACCGTTAATGAAATGGTTAAATGTGTCTTCAACAGCTAGAGCGAGTTTTTATATATACAACACGAAAGAAGACATTGATCAGTTAATAAATGCCTTGAAACAAACGAAGGAGTTTTTCTCTTATGAATTTTAATAATCTAGATCAATTATATAGATCTGTCATTATGGATCATTATAAAAATCCTAGAAATAAAGGTGTATTAGATAACGGGTCTATGACAGTAGATATGAATAACCCGACATGCGGTGACCGTATACGACTAACATTTGATATAGAAGACGGCATTATAAAAGATGCTAAGTTTGAAGGTGAAGGTTGTTCGATTTCAATGGCAAGTGCATCGATGATGACACAAGCTGTTAAAGGTCATTCACTTGGAGAAGCAATGCAAATGAGCCAAGAATTTACGAAAATGATGCTTGGTGAAGACTATGTGATTACAGAAGAAATGGGAGATATTGAAGCATTGCAAGGTGTATCTCAATTCCCAGCTCGTATTAAATGTGCCACATTAGCTTGGAAAGCATTGGAAAAAGGTACTGTTGCTAAAGAAGGTAAAGCAGAAGGTACGACTGAAGAAGAATAGAATGCTGTTAATCATAGATAATTTTGATATTAGACATATAAAAGTATAAAAATTTTTATAAGATGTCATGTCATTGTTATAATATGGTTTACATCATGAATTAAAAACTTACGCACGCCGTTGTAAATATATTTTTAAGGAGTGATTGAAATGGCTAAAAAAGCACCTGATGTTGGGGATTATAAATATGGATTCCACGACGATGATGTGTCCATTTTCAGATCAGAACGTGGTTTAACTGAGAATATCGTTAGAGAAATTTCTAACATGAAAAATGAGCCGGAATGGATGTTAGATTTCCGTCTTAAATCATTAAAATTGTTTTATAAAATGCCAATGCCTCAATGGGGTGGCGACTTATCAGAATTGAATTTCGATGACATTACTTACTATGTAAAGCCTTCAGAACAAGCTGAACGTTCATGGGATGAAGTGCCAGAAGAAATTAAAAGAACTTTCGATAAATTAGGAATTCCTGAAGCTGAACAAAAATATTTAGCTGGTGTTTCTGCTCAATATGAATCTGAAGTTGTTTACCATAATATGGAAAAAGAACTTGAAGAAAAAGGTATTATCTTTAAAGATACAGATAGTGCTTTACAAGAAAATGAAGAATTATTCAAAAAATACTTTGCTTCTGTAGTACCTGCAGCAGATAACAAATTTGCGGCGTTAAACTCAGCAGTATGGTCAGGTGGTTCGTTCATTTATGTACCTAAAAATATCAAACTAGATACGCCACTACAAGCTTATTTCCGTATTAACTCTGAGAACATGGGTCAATTTGAACGTACATTAATCATTGCTGATGAAGGTGCTTCTGTACATTACGTAGAAGGTTGTACTGCACCAGTTTATACAACTAGTTCTTTACACTCTGCTGTTGTGGAAATCATTGTGCATAAAGATGCGCACGTTCGTTATACTACGATTCAAAACTGGGCGAACAATGTATACAATTTAGTTACAAAACGTACTTTTGTTTATGAAAACGGAAATATGGAATGGGTAGATGGTAACTTAGGTTCTAAGTTAACGATGAAATATCCAAACTGTGTTCTTTTAGGTGAAGGTGCAAAAGGTAGTACATTATCTATTGCATTTGCTGGTAAAGGACAAGTTCAAGATGCCGGTGCTAAAATGATTCATAAAGCACCAAATACATCTTCAACGATTGTTTCTAAATCTATTTCTAAAAATGGTGGTAAAGTTATTTATCGTGGTATTGTACATTTTGGACGTAAAGCAAAAGGCGCTCGTTCAAATATTGAGTGTGATACATTAATCTTAGATAACGAATCAACATCAGATACAATTCCATATAACGAAGTATTCAACGATCAAATATCATTAGAACATGAAGCAAAGGTTTCAAAAGTTTCTGAAGAACAATTATTCTATCTAATGAGTCGTGGTATTTCTGAAGAAGAAGCGACAGAAATGATTGTTATGGGATTCATCGAACCATTTACAAAAGAACTTCCAATGGAATACGCGGTCGAAATGAACCGTTTAATCAAGTTCGAAATGGAAGGTAGTATTGGATAGCTTTAAACCGCGATGTTAAGCTATTCTTGACTTCCGGAAATGGCTATTGATACCATTTTGATACTGAATATAACAAAAAGCCACATTACTGTGGCTTTTTTGTTTTATAACTAAATCGGATTGATAGATAAGCTTTGTACTTATTTATATTAGTCCGATTTTTTGATTATTGTAAAAAATAATCATTGATGGTGGATAAAGCGACAACACAAATACAACATGATTGTGGCATTAGAGTGCTGGTCTTTATTAAATTAATTGAAAACTACATCAAATATTCTTTAAAGATAATTCGATATTAGTTCGATTAAGATTCGTTGTATAACTGAGTTAAAATAAGAAAACTATTAATAATATTAAGTTCACTACAGATGTTGCTAATGGACCGTAAGTTTTAAAGACATCTTTACTTTTATAACCAACAATCGCATCTAAAAATTGAACTAAAATCATTGCAATGGATATAGTTATCAAAAATATAGCACTATGAATGACTAAAGAAAAAATAGCTAATAAAAATAAAGGTAAGCTTCGACTAAGTGCATAATATGCATTTATATTATGGCTAGATGAACATGCTTGAATTGAATAACCTAAACTTACACTGGCACTGATTATTGTAAATATTGCTAAAACAAAATACATGTTAATCCTTCTTTCTATATTTGGATATAAACAAGTACTTGTCTAAAGTTATTTAAAAGATAATTAGAATAAATTTATGAGAAACTTATTGTTATCATTATAATGGTTTCAATTCATTATAACTATGTCATAAACTGAATTTGTTAAAATTTTTCATTATGTAAATTTATTAATAACAAACAGCTCGAACTATAGCATCATTTTACTAATGAATGCATTAAAGTAACTATGACTAAAAATGCATATTAATTATCATCATTAAGACTATTATATATAATGAATTTTAACTGGTTTATTAAACGAGAACGTCGGGAATTAAGTAACTACAATAAAAATAAGATATGACAATAAGGAGACTACACGCGTGATCATTGCCATAATTATATTGATATTTATTTCGTTTTTCTTTTCAGGAAGCGAGACGGCATTAACGGCTGCCAATAAAACAAAATTTAAAACTGAAGCTGACAAAGGTGATAAAAAAGCAAAAGGCATTGTAAAGTTACTTGAAAAACCAAGTGAGTTTATTACAACGATTCTAATTGGGAATAATGTCGCGAATATTTTATTACCAACACTTGTTACAATTATGGCTTTACGTTGGGGGATTAGCGTTGGTATTGCATCAGCTGTTTTAACAGTTGTTATCATTTTGATTTCCGAAGTGATTCCCAAGTCTGTCGCTGCAACATTTCCAGATAAAATAACAAGGCTTGTATATCCAGTTATTAATATTTGTGTCATTGTGTTTCGCCCTATCACATTACTTTTAAATAAGTTGACGGACAGTATTAATCGAAGTTTATCTAAGGGTCAACCTCAAGAACATCAATTTTCAAAAGAAGAATTTAAAACAATGTTAGCAATTGCTGGACATGAAGGTGCTTTAAATGAAATTGAGACGAGTAGGTTGGAAGGTGTCATTAATTTTGAAAATTTAAAAGTAAAAGATGTAGATACAACACCTAGAATTAATGTGACGGCATTTGCTTCAAATGCGACATACGAAGAAGTTTATGAAACGGTTATGAATAAGCCATACACTAGATATCCAGTGTACGAGGGAGATATTGATAACATTATTGGGGTGTTTCATTCTAAATATCTGTTGGCTTGGAGTAATAAAAAAGAAGATCAAATTACAAACTATTCAGCTAAGCCATTATTTGTGAATGAACACAATAAAGCTGAATGGGTATTACGTAAGATGACTATTTCTAGAAAACATTTAGCAATTGTGTTGGACGAATTTGGTGGTACCGAAGCGATAGTGTCACATGAAGACTTAATTGAAGAATTATTAGGTATGGAAATTGAAGATGAGATGGATAAAAAGGAAAAAGAAAAACTTTCTCAACAGCAAATTCAATTTCAACAACGGAAAAATCGCAACGTATCTATATAAGGAGCGAACAGCTATGTGGAATAAGAATCGACTTACTCAAATGTTAAGTATTGAATATCCAATTATACAAGCAGGTATGGCAGGAAGTACGACACCGAAATTAGTTGCATCAGTAAGTAACAGTGGTGGGTTAGGCACAATAGGCGCAGGTTACTTTAATACGCAGCAATTGGAAGATGAAATAGATTATGTACGCCAATTAACGTCAAATTCTTTTGGCGTAAATGTCTTTGTACCAAGTCAACAATCATATACCAGTATTCAAATTGAAAATATGAATGCATGGTTAAAACCTTATCGACGCGCATTACATTTAGAAGAGCCGGTTGTAAAAATTACCGAAGAACAACAATTTAAGTGTCATATTGATACGATAATTAAAAAGCAAGTGCCTGTATGTTGTTTTACTTTTGGAATTCCAAGCGAATTTATTATAAAAAGATTGAAAGAAGCAAACATTAAGCTAATAGGTACAGCAACAAGTGTTGATGAAGCTATTGCGAATGAAAAAGCGGGTATGGATGCTATCGTTGCTCAAGGTAGTGAAGCAGGTGGACATCGTGGTTCATTTTTAAAACCTAAAAATCAATTACCTATGGTTGGAACAATATCTTTAGTGCCACAAATTGTAGATGTCGTTTCAATTCCGGTCATTGCCGCTGGTGGAATTATGGACGGTAGAGGAGTTTTGGCAAGTATTGTCTTAGGTGCAGAAGGGGTACAAATGGGCACTGCATTTTTAACATCACAAGATAGTAATGCATCAGAACTACTGCGAGACGCAATTATAAATAGTAAAGAAACAGATACAGTCATTACAAATGCGTTTAGTGGAAAGCTTGCACGCGGTATCAACAATAGGTTTATCGAAGAAATGTCCCAATACGAAGGCGACATCCCAGATTATCCAATACAAAATGAGCTAACAAGTAGCATAAGAAAAGCCGCAGCAAACATCGGCGACAAAGAGTTAACACATATGTGGAGTGGACAAAGCCCGCGACTAGCAACAACGCATCCCGCCAACACCATCATGTCCAATATAATCAATCAAATTAATCAAATCATGCAATATAAATAATCGACCGCAATCCACAAAAGCACAAGCACCCCCAAACATTATTTTAGTGCTTGCCATTTTTGTGGATTGCGTTTCTATTTTACCAATCTAGTCAAACGAAATTATCAAACTAAAGTTCGCTGAAATGATTATAGTCAAACGAAAACATCAAACTAAAGTTCGCTGAAATGATTATGATAAAAGTTATATGGTATGATGACATTGGTGATATATATGATAAACATCGGATTAACAGGTTGGGGTGATCACTATTCATTATATGAAGATTTAGAACGCCAAACCGATAAACTTAAAACATATGCTGGACATTTTCCGGTTGTCGAATTAGATGCGACATACTATGCGATACAACCGGAAAGAAATATATTGAAATGGATAAAAGAAACGCCTGATACATTTGAATTTGTGGTCAAAATTCATCAAGCACTCACATTGCATGCAGACTACAAAACATTTGCAGATACAAGGCAAGAACTATTTGATCAATTTAAGAATATGTTAGAGCCCTTACATACACAGAAAAAATTAGCAATGGTATTGGTTCAATTTCCGCCATGGTTTGACTGCAATGCACAAAATATCAAATATATTTTGTATGTAAGACAGCAATTACAAGCATTTCCAATGTGTGTAGAATTTAGGCATCAATCATGGTTTAGTGATGCATTTAAAGAACAAACATTGGCATTTTTAACAGAACATCAAATCATTCATGCAGTAGTTGATGAACCACAAGTGAAAGATGGCAGTGTACCTTTAGTCAATCGAATCACAAATGAAATTGCGTTTGTACGTTATCATGGACGTAATCATTACGGTTGGACTAAGAAAGATATGTCAGATCAAGAATGGCGAGATGTACGCTATTTATATGATTATAATGAGCAAGAATTAATAGACTTGGCACAAAAGGCACAAATATTAGCACAAAAAGCTAAGAAAGTTTACGTCATATTTAACAATAATTCTGGTGGTCATGCAGCAAATAATGCCAAAACATATCAGCGATTATTGAATATAGAATATGAAGGGTTAGCACCACAACAATTAAAATTATTTTAAGAGGCGACGACTATGTTATTAACAATTACATTATTGGTTTTAATCGGAGGTTTGTCAGCGATTATAGGGTCAATCGTAGGCATTGGAGGCGGTATTATTATCGTTCCAACAATGGTTTACCTCGGTGTTGAACATGGATTACTACATAATATTACAACACAAGTAGCGATAGGGACGTCTTCAGTCATTCTAATTGTGACAGGACTTTCTTCATCACTTGGATATTTAAAAACAAAACAAGTTGATATTAAAAATGGTTCCATCTTTTTATTTGGACTATTACCAGGTTCATTGCTTGGGTCCTTCATTAGTAGATATTTAACATTTGAGTCATTTAATTTATATTTTGGTATCTTTTTAATTTTCGTAGCTATTTTATTAATGGTAAGAAATAAGATTAAACCGTTTAAAATTTTCGATAAACCCAAGTATGAAAAGACTTATGTAGACGCTAAAGGTAAAACATATCATTATAGTGTGCCACCATTGTTTGCTTTTATTACAACGTTTTTAATTGGTATATTGACAGGTTTATTTGGTATTGGAGGTGGCGCACTAATGACGCCACTAATGCTTATTGTATTTAGATTTCCACCTCATGTAGCTGTTGGAACAAGTATGATGATGATTTTCTTTTCAAGTGTCATGAGTTCTATAGGGCACATTGCTCAAGGTCACGTAGCTTGGGGTTATGCAATCATTTTAATTATTTCTAGTTATTTTGGTGCGAAAATCGGTGTCAAAGTGAATCAATCAATTAAGTCAGATACGGTAGTAACATTATTGAGAACAGTAATGTTGTTAATGGGTATATATTTAATTATTCGTGCGTTGATTTAATACAACTTTAAAAGGAGGACGTCAATTTGAGGCTTACAATTTATCATACGAACGATATTCATAGTCATTTACATGAATACGAACGCATTAAAGCATATATGGCAGAACAACGGCCACGACTTAATCATCCTTCTTTATATGTTGATCTAGGTGATCATGTAGATTTATCCGCACCTATAACTGAAGCAACTTTAGGTAAAAAGAATGTGGCATTACTAAATGAAGCAAAATGTGATGTTGCAACAATCGGTAATAATGAAGGGATGACCATTTCACACGAAGCTTTAAATCACCTTTACGACGAAGCAAAATTTATAGTGACATGTAGCAATGTTATAGATGAATCAGGTCATTTACCAAATAATATCGTTTCTTCTTATATTAAGGATATAGACGGTGTGAAAATACTATTCGTTGCAGCGACAGCACCTTTTACCCCATTTTATCGTGCACTAAATTGGATTGTTACCGATCCACTTGAATCTATAAAAGAAGAAATTGAACTTCAACGAGGTAAATTTGATGTATTAATCGTGCTAAGTCATTGTGGCATTTTCTTCGATGAAACATTATGCCAAGAATTGCCTGAAATTGATGTCATTTTTGGTAGTCATACGCATCATTATTTTGAACATGGTGAAATCAATAATGGTGTACTGATGGCGGCAGCTGGAAAGTATGGTAATTATCTTGGAGAGGTTAATTTAACTTTTGAGGCACATAAAGTAGTACATAAAACTGCAAAGATTATTCCTTTAGAAATATTACCTGAAGTTGAAACTTCATTTGAAGAAGAAGGAAAAACGTTAATGTCCAATTCAGTAATTCAACATCCAGTAGTGCTTAAGCGTAGTATGAATCACATAACTGAAGCTGCATACTTATTAGCTCAAAGTGTTTGTGAGTATACACATGCACAATGTGCCATCATCAATGCTGGCTTACTCGTTAAAGATATTGTAAAAGATGAAGTGACAGAATATGACATTCATCAAATGTTACCGCATCCGATTAATATGGTAAGGGTTAGACTTTCTGGTGTGAAATTAAAAGAGATTATAGCTAAAAGTAATAAACAAGAATATATGTATGAACATGCACAAGGTTTGGGTTTCAGAGGGAATATATTTGGAGGATATATTCTTTATAATTTAGGGTACATTCATTCTACAGGGCGTTACTATCTGAATGGAGAAGAAATCGAAGACGACAAAGAATATGTACTAGGTACGATAGATATGTATACGTTCGGTCGTTATTTCCCAACATTGAAAGAATTACCAAAAGAGTATTTAATGCCAGAGTTTTTAAGAGATATATTTAAAGAAAAATTATTGGAATATTAAAAAGTAAGATTATTGGATTTTCATTTGTCATGAATTTCGATATAATGTTTAAAGATACACTTAACAGGAGGGTATGTGTTGTTATGGCGACAAAAAACGAGGAAATATTACGTAAACCGGATTGGTTGAAAATAAAATTAAATACCAACGAAAACTATACAGGACTTAAGAAGATGATGAGGGAAAAAAATCTTAATACTGTATGTGAAGAAGCTAAATGTCCTAATATACATGAATGTTGGGGTGCACGTCGTACAGCGACATTTATGATTTTAGGTGCCGTATGTACAAGAGCTTGTCGTTTTTGTGCGGTTAAGACAGGTTTACCTAATGAACTTGATTTAAATGAGCCTGAACGTGTAGCTGAATCAGTTGAATTAATGAACTTGAAACACGTTGTTATCACTGCTGTTGCGCGTGATGATTTAAGAGATGCTGGTTCAAATGTTTATGCTGAGACAGTACGTAAAGTTAGAGAAAGAAATCCATTTACAACGATTGAAATTTTACCATCAGATATGGGCGGGGACTATGATGCGTTAGAAACATTAATGGCTTCAAGACCTGACATTTTAAACCATAATATTGAAACTGTTCGTCGATTAACACCGAGAGTTCGTGCGCGTGCGACTTACGACAGAACATTAGAGTTTTTACGTCGTTCAAAAGAATTACAACCGGATATCCCAACTAAATCAAGTATTATGGTTGGATTAGGTGAAACTATAGAAGAAATTTATGAAACGATGGATGATTTACGTGCGAATGATGTAGATATTTTAACGATTGGTCAATATTTACAACCTTCACGTAAACATTTAAAGGTTCAAAAATATTACACGCCTTTAGAGTTTGGTAAATTAAGAAAAGTGGCAATGGATAAAGGGTTTAAACATTGCCAAGCTGGACCTTTAGTACGTAGTTCTTATCATGCGGATGAGCAAGTAAATGAAGCTGCTAAAGAAAAGCAACGCCAAGGTGAGGCACAGTTAAATAGTTAATATTTAACCATTAATAAGGCATAAAGGCTTAGTTTGTACAAAACGAACGTGTCATAGAAGTAATCATTATTTTTATGAAACACTAAAAGTATAAACTGAGCCTTTCATTGTCATAGATAGGTGAAGAATTTGATAAAAGTAGATCAACATTACTTTGAATTAATAGAAAATTATCGCGAATGTTTTAATGAAGAACAATTTATTGCTAGGTATTCAGATATTTTAGATAAATATGATTACATAGTTGGTGACTATGGTTACGATCAATTACGATTAAAAGGTTTTTACAAAGATTCTAATAAAAAAGCAGAGATGAGTAAACGTTTTTCAAATATTCAAGATTACATATTTGAATATTGTAACTTTGGTTGTCCTTACTTTGTATTAAGACATTTGTCTAAACAAGAGGTTAAAAAGTTAATCGAAGAAGTTCATCCGTCTGATGTGATAGATGACGACAATAAACTTCAAGATGTGAAGATTAAGCCAACCATTCAAGATACTGAACATTAATAAAACCCTTAGCTAGATTGAAAATGGGAATCATGCAATTCAAGCATGGACCTGTAATCTAGTTAGGGGTTTTTATCTTTAATGAATGACTTCATTTAAATACTCAGTAATTTCATCGCCTTCTTCAGCATTTACACCTAAAATATGAGCGATATAGCCTTCTTCTTTTAAATCATCAGTACCGATAATACCGAATTTATTTGTTTGCATATTAAGTACGAGTGTCTTACCATAATGTCTATTTGTATGGACTAACATCAAATCATATCGACTATGCTCGCCAACAAAACCAACAAACTGAACTTGACTCTCTTCGTTGTCATCATATAAATACATATCAATCATTTTGTAGCGACTCCTTTTAAAAGTAGTAAAGTTAGTATAACGACAAATGAAGTATACTGCAAAATTATGATAATATATAAGTGAGAGGTGACAAGGAATGTATTTTGTAGACAAAGATAAACTAACTCAGAAATTAGCCTATTTACAAGCATTAACTGATGATTATCATGAGAGCAAGCACAATCATTATGCATTTGAACGCATTGCTCAAATGTTGATAGAATCATCGGTAGATATAGGGAATATGATTATCGATGCATTTATTTTAAGGGATCCTGGTAATTATAAAGATGTGATTGATATATTAGAACTAGAAAATGTTATTACTAAAGAAACACAGCAGGCGATTAATAAAACTGTCGGTATTCGTAAACAATTTACATATGATTACACAGCCTTAGATATTAAGATTATCATGCCAATGTTTGATGACGCATTACCTTATTACAAACAATTTATTACAGAAGTAACGACATTTTTACATCAAGAAAATGTACCAGTAACAGCTTTTGGTAAAGGAGAAAATCAATAATGAAACAGTATAAAGCGTATTTAATCGATTTAGATGGCACAATGTATATGGGAACAGATGAGATTGATGGAGCAAAACAATTCATCGATTATTTAAATGTAAAAGGCATTCCTCATTTATACGTAACTAATAATTCAACAAAAACACCTGAGCAAGTAACTGAAAAATTACGTGAAATGCACATTGATGCTAAACCAGAAGAGGTTGTAACGTCAGCGTTAGCCACTGCTGATTATATTTCAGAACAATCACCAGGAGCATCAGTATATATGTTAGGTGGGAGTGGTTTAAATACTGCGTTAACCGAAGCGGGACTTGTCATTAAAAATGACGAGCATGTTGATTATGTAGTTATTGGACTTGACGAACAAGTTACATATGAAAAGCTTGCGATTGCAACGTTAGGTGTAAGAAATGGTGCAACATTTATTTCTACAAATCCTGATGTATCAATTCCTAAAGAGCGTGGTTTATTACCTGGTAATGGTGCTATTACAAGTGTTGTAAGTGTATCGACAGGTGTATCGCCACAATTTATTGGTAAACCAGAACCGATTATTATGGTTAAAGCATTAGAAATTTTAGGATTAGATAAATCCGAAGTTGCTATGGTAGGCGATTTGTACGATACCGATATTATGTCTGGTATTAACGTAGGTATGGATACGATTCATGTACAAACAGGTGTATCTACGTTAGAAGATGTGCAAAATAAAAATGTGCCACCAACGTATTCTTTTAAAGATTTAAATGAAGCAATAGCTGAATTAGAAAAATAGATATAGTCATTTTATAAAGTAGGTGAATTGATTTGGTAAAAATAGTTGTTTCGAGGAAAATCCCAGATAAATTTTATCAACAATTAAGTAAACTTGGTGACGTTGTTATGTGGCAAAAATCATTAGTGCCTATGCCTAAAGATCAATTTGTGACAGCACTTCGTGACGCAGATGCTTGTTTTATTACATTAAGTGAACAGATCGATGCAGAAATTTTAGCGCAATCACCAAATTTAAAAGTAATTGCGAATATGGCTGTAGGATATGACAACATCGATGTTGAAAGTGCAACAGCGAATAACGTGGTTGTCACGAATACACCAAATGTACTTACTGAAACAACTGCAGAATTAGGATTTACATTAATGCTTGCTATAGCACGCCGTATTGTAGAAGCTGAAAAATATGTAGAAGCAGATGCATGGCAAAGCTGGGGTCCTTATTTATTGTCAGGTAAAGATGTCTTCAATTCAACTATTGGAATATATGGTATGGGAGATATTGGTAAAGCTTTTGCAAGAAGGTTGCAAGGGTTTAATACTAATATTCTTTATCATAATCGATCAAGACATAAAGATGCAGAGGCGGACTTTAATGCAACATATGTTTCTTTTGAAACGTTGTTAGCAGAAAGTGATTTTATCATCTGTACAGCGCCACTTACAAAAGAAACACATCATAAATTTAATGCTGAAGCATTTGAACAAATGAAAAATGATGCAATTTTTATTAATATCGGTAGAGGACAAATTGTAGATGAAACAGCATTAATCGATGCACTAGACAATAAAGAAATTTTAGCATGTGGTTTAGATGTATTAGCAAATGAACCGATTGATCATACACATCCATTAATGGGACGTGATAATGTTCTGATTACACCACACATTGGTAGCGCATCAGTAACAACACGGGACAATATGATTCAATTATGTATTAATAATATAGAAGCGGTTATGACAAATCAGGTACCACATACTCCAGTAAATTGAAAATAAGTATGGTTTTTAATCATTGGTAAAACAAGCAAAGCAATTGTTAAATATGTTATGCTTGACTTGCGAATGTATATATTTGCGCTGATGATAATTCAATAACATTATAAACTCGTCATATTAATGTGATGAGTTTATTTGATTTTGACGTATATAACAAAATTGTTATATAGACTGTAATTGTTTATTGTTTAAATAACCTTTAAAATGAATGATGTTCTCAACAAAGTGTATCATTTACAATAATTGAGTGATGACAACCAATTACTATGTTGAATCTATAAAATTAAAATTGAATTTCATTATGAATATCGATATAATGAATTGTAAAAAACAAATTTTAAAACGTATTTTATATTGAACGGTCTTTATAAAGGCGTTTTTACTAAGAACTTTAAGAGGTGCAATATGAAATCTAAAAGTAAACAGCCACCTAATAAATATGTTGAAGCATTCAAACCATATTTATTAACACTATTGTATTTGGCAATATTTATTACTTTATATTTAATTTATGGCAGTGGCGACACACACAATAACTTCATTTATAATGAGTTCTAATGAGGGAGACTTAATATGACAGATATTATTAACAAGCTGCAAGCGTTTGCGGATGCAAATCCACAAAGCATTGCTGTTAGACACACAACTGATGAATTAACTTATCAACAGTTAATGGATGAGTCTAGTAAATTAGCACATCGATTACAAGGTAGTAAGAAACCGATGATTTTATTCGGTCACATGTCACCATATATGATTGTTGGGATGATTGGTGCCATTAAAGCAGGATGTGGATATGTACCTGTAGACACTTCAATTCCTGAAGACCGTATTAAAATGATTATTAACAAGGTTCAACCAGAGTTTGTATTTAATACGACTGATGAATCATTTGAAAGTTTAGAAGGCGAAGTATTTACAATAGAAGATATTAAAACATCTCAAGACCCAGTAATTTTTGATAGTCAGATTAAAGATAACGACACAGTATACACAATCTTTACATCTGGTTCTACTGGGGAACCTAAAGGTGTTCAAATTGAATATGCAAGTTTAGTTCAATTTACTGAGTGGATGTTAGAACTTAATAAATCAGGAAATGAACAACAATGGCTTAACCAAGCGCCATTTTCATTTGATTTATCTGTAATGGCTATTTATCCATGTTTAGCATCAGGCGGTACATTAAATCTTGTAGATAAAAACATGATTAATAAACCTAAATTATTAAATGAAATGCTAACAGCAACACCGATTAACATTTGGGTATCAACACCATCATTTATGGAAATGTGTTTATTATTACCAACGCTTAATGAAGAACAATATGGTAGTCTTAACGAATTCTTCTTCTGTGGTGAAATTCTACCTCACAGAGCAGCAAAAGCGTTAGTAAACCGTTTCCCAAGTGCGACGATTTACAACACATATGGTCCAACTGAAGCTACGGTAGCAGTTACAAGTATTCAAATTACACAAGAAATCTTAGATCAATATCCGACATTACCTGTTGGCGTTGAAAGACCAGGCGCAAGATTATCTACTACAGATGAAGGTGAACTTGTTATCGAAGGTCAAAGTGTAAGTTTAGGATACTTAAAAAATGACCAAAAAACAGCTGAAGTATTTAATTTCGATGACGGTATTCGTACATATCACACTGGTGATAAAGCGAAGTTTGAAAATGGTCAATGGTTCATTCAAGGTCGTATTGATTTCCAAATCAAATTGAATGGCTACAGAATGGAATTAGAAGAAATTGAAACACAATTACGCCAGTCTGAGTTCGTAAAAGAAGCGATTGTTGTACCTGTATATAAAAATGATAAAGTTATTCATTTAATTGGTGCAATTGTGCCAACGACTGAAGTTACGGACAATGCAGAAATGACTAAAAATATTAAAAATGACTTGAAATCACGCTTACCAGAGTATATGATTCCTAGAAAGTTTGAATGGATGGAACAATTGCCATTGACTTCAAATGGTAAAATTGACAGAAAGAAAATTGCAGAGGTAATTAACGGATGATTCCATATGGTGATTTTACATTCTTCTTAATTGCCTTAATTGCATTATTACCAGTCATTATACTTGGATTTTTAGGTAAGCGAAGTTACATTTATAATGGCGTAGTTACAGCATTTATGATTGTGTTAATCTTTTCTTCTGATAAACATAATCTGTTTGACCAAAAGTATTTAAGTGTTCAATTAATTAGTTTTATTATTTACGTCGTATGGCAAGTTTTATTGATAATGTTTTATTATCATTCAAAACCAAAAAATAATTCATTTTCAAAATTTGTAACTGTAATGGTTTTATCAATATTGCCATTAGCACTTGTGAAAGTGTTACAAAGTACATGGTTAGGTGGACATCAGATTCACTTCCATGAAAGTAAATTAATTGAATTTGTTGGTTTCTTAGGAATTTCTTATGTTACATTCAAAAGTGTGCAGTTAATTATGGAAATTCGTGATGGTTCTATCAAAGAAATTAAAGTATGGAAATTAATTCAATTTATTTCATTCTTCCCAACGATTTCATCTGGACCAATCGATCGTTACAAACGTTTCGTTAAAGACGATAAAAAAGTACCAACAGGCAATGAATATCGTGAATTAGTATTAAAAGCAATTCACATGATTATGCTTGGTTTCTTGTATAAATATATTGTTGCTTACTTTATTAACACATATGCAATCATGCCGTTACAATTAGACTTACATGGCTTTGTCAATTTGTGGTTATATATGTACGCATACAGCTTATATTTATTCTTTGACTTTGCAGGTTATAGTTTATTTGCGATAGCATTTAGTTATTTATTCGGTATTAAAACACCACCAAACTTCGATAAACCTTTCAAAGCGAAAAATATTAAAGATTTCTGGAATAGATGGCATATGACATTATCATTCTGGTTCAGAGATTGTATTTACATGAGATCTTTATTCTACATGTCTCGTAAAAAATTATTGAAGAGTCAATTTGCAATGTCTAACGTGGCATTCTTAATCAACTTCTTCATAATGGGAATTTGGCATGGTATCGAAGTGTATTACATTGTTTATGGTTTATACCATGCAGCATTGTTTATAGGTTATGGCTATTATGAACGTTGGCGTAAGAAACATCCGCCACGTTGGCAAAATGGTTTCACAACAGCACTTAGCATTGTGATTACATTCCACTTTGTAACATTTGGCTTTTTAATCTTCTCAGGTAAACTTATATAATAAAGGAGAATTTAATTATGGAATTTAGAGAACAAGTATTAAATTTATTAGCAGAAGTAGCAGAAAATGATATTGTAAAAGAAAATCCAGACGTAGAAATTTTTGAAGAAGGTATTATTGATTCTTTCCAAACAGTTGGATTATTATTAGAGATTCAAAATAAACTTGATATCGAAGTATCTATTATGGACTTTGATAGAGATGAGTGGGCAACACCAAATAAAATCGTTGAAGCATTAGAAGAGTTACGATGAAATTAAAACCTTTTTTACCCATTTTAATTAGTGGAGCGGTATTCATTGTCTTTCTATTATTACCTGCTAGTTGGTTTACAGGATTAGTAAATGAAAAGACTGTAGAAGATAATAGAACTTCATTGACAGATCAAGTACTAAAAGGCACACTCACTCAAGATAAGTTATACGAATCAAACAAGTATTATCCTATATACGGCTCTAGTGAATTAGGTAAAGATGACCCATTTAATCCTGCAATTGCATTAAATAAGCATAACGCCAACAAAAAAGCATTCTTATTAGGTGCTGGTGGTTCTACAGACTTAATTAACGCAGTTGAACTTGCATCACAGTATGATAAATTAAAAGGTAAGAAATTAACATTTATTATTTCACCACAATGGTTTACAAACCATGGTTTAACGAATCAAAACTTTGATGCTCGTATGTCTCAAACTCAAATTAATCAAATGTTCCAGCAGAAAAACATGTCTACTGAATTAAAACGTCGTTATGCACAACGTTTATTACAGTTTCCACATGTACACAATAAAGAATACTTGAAATCTTATGCTAAAAACCCTAAAGAAACTAAAGATAGTTATATTTCTGGTTTTAAAGAGAATCAATTGATTAAAATAGAAGCGATTAAATCATTGTTTGCAATGGATAAATCTCCATTAGAACATGTTAAACCTGCTACAAAACCAGACGCTTCTTGGGATGAGATGAAACAAAAAGCAGTTGAAATTGGTAAAGCTGATACTACATCGAATAAATTTGGTATTAGAGATCAATACTGGAAATTAATTCAAGAAAGTAAGCGTAAAGTTAGACGTGACTACGAATTCAATGTTAATTCTCCAGAATTCCAAGATTTAGAATTACTTGTAAAAACAATGCGTGCTGCTGGTGCAGATGTTCAATATGTAAGTATTCCATCAAACGGTGTATGGTATGACCACATTGGTATCGATAAAGAACGTCGTCAAGCAGTTTATAAAAAAATCCATTCTACTGTTGTAGATAATGGTGGTAAAATTTACGATATGACTGATAAAGATTATGAAAAATATGTTATCAGTGATGCCGTACACATCGGTTGGAAAGGTTGGGTTTATATGGATGAGCAAATTGCGAAACATATGAAAGGTGAACCACAACCTGAAGTAGATAAACCTAAAAATTAAAATACAAATAGCACATAACTCAACGATTTTGATTGAGCGTATGTGCTATTTTTATATTTTAAATTTCATAGAATAGAATAGAAATATACGCTTGGATATGTGGCAATAATAAAATAATTAATCAGATAAATAGTATAAAATAACTTTCCCATCAGTCCAATTTGACAGCGAAAAAAGACAGGTAATAACTGATTATAAATAATTCAGTATTCCTGTCTTTGTTGTTATTCATAATATGTTCTGTTAACTTAATATCTTTATATTAGAATACTTGTTCTACTTCTATTACACCAGGCACTTCTTCGTGTAATGCACGCTCAATACCAGCTTTAAGAGTGATTGTAGAACTTGGGCATGTACCACATGCACCATGTAATTGTAATTTAACAATACCGTCTTCCACGTCAATCAATGAGCAGTCGCCACCATCACGTAATAAAAATGGACGAAGACGTTCAATAACTTCTGCTACTTGATCAAACATCGTTGTATCTTCAGTAGGCATCAGGCAAGTCTCCTTTCGAGAGATGAATTTGATAATCTTTATTAGTATATTATAATAGATAGTGTAATAAAAATCTATCAAACCAATGGGGGATAAATATATGGAGCACGTGAGTGTGGTAGTATATGGGGCAGATGTTATATGTGCAAGTTGCGTTAATGCGCCAACATCGAAAGATATTTATGACTGGCTACAGCCGCTATTAAAAAGAAAATACCCAAATATATCATTTAAATATACGTATATAGATATTACAAAAGATAATGACAACTTAACAGATCATGATTTACAATTTATTGAAAGAATAGAACAAGATGAACTATTTTATCCATTAATTACAATGAACGATGAATATGTAGCAGATGGTTATATACAAACAAAGCAAATCACTCGATTTATAGACCAAAAGCTTGTGAATGAATAATATACACATAACAAAAAGCAATGTCAGTAATAGTGTGAACTGACATTGCTTTTTAATTTTAACCATTATGATATTTATATAACCAAAGTACGCCGGATTTTAAAATAGAAGCGAGTCGTCCTGTTACAGTGCGGTCCATGATATATGCAAAACCTTGTTTATCTCCTAATGACCCAACGATACCTTGTACCTTTAGTTCCGGCATTTTGTCAGGTAATGGTTCATTTAGCCATTGCTTTTTAAGCACATCGGCAATTTGATCACCTTGAACTTCGGCTAACTGAGCACTTGGCGCATGTGGTAAATCAGCACAATCACCAACTACATAGACGTTACGATATGTTGGTACTTGATGATACTGGTTAACTATCACGCGTCCATTACTATTTATATCAATCGGCAAGTTACGAACAACTTCAACAGGTTGAATTCCTGCTGTCCATACAACTAAATCAATATCTTTAGGTTCATCACAGTTATATATTTTACCAGGTTCAACTTTATTAATATTTGAATTTGGAACAACGGTAACATTATTTTTGGCGAACCATTTCGCAACATACTTACTTAATTTTTCTGGAAAATTTCTTAAAATTCGCGGCCCACGGTCATAAAGATATATTTCCAAGTCTGATCTACTTTCTCTTAATTCGCTGGCAAGTTCTATGCCACTTAATCCAGCACCAACGATACCAACTTTAGCACCTTCTGGTAGTTCACTAATACTATGGAAAGTATCCCGAGCCTTTGAGAGTGTTTGAATACTATGTGTATATTCTTCGGCTCCTGGAACGTTATGATACTTATCTTCACATCCTAAACCAATGATTAGCTCATCATAATCAATTTTAGAATTACCGACTGAGACAATTTGAGCATCTAAATCTATGTCGTTAATTTCACCATAAACTGTATTCACTTGTGGATGATTAGGGAATTTCATGCGAACATCTTTATCTGATTTCGTGCCCGCAGCTAAAGCATAGAATTCTGGTTTCAATCCATGAAATGGCATACGATCAACTAATGTGACTGTATAATCTTGTGGTAAAGAAGTAGTTAAAATGCGTGACATGATACGCATATTACCATATCCGCCGCCTAACAAAACTAAGTTTTTCATAATGAAGTACCCCTTTTATATGTTAATATTTACTTTAATTTTGAAAAGATCAAAGTGCATAGATATATTTGTTAATGAACAGTTATAAAATGCAAGTGTCTTTGATTCATCAATAACCCCTAAAAAAGTAAATATGTATTTATATGCTTATTATATATTTTTTTGAAAATGACTACAAATAAATATTTGTACTAACTAAGGCACTATTACATAACTGGGATAAGAAACATCAGTTGTTGGTAATTGAGCACATCATGTTAAAATACCAGTTTTAAAATGCTATAATATTGTAACAAATGAAATAAGAAGGTGAAGTATGAATCCGATCGTAGAATTTTGTCTCTCTAACATGGCAAAAGGTGGAGATTATGTTTTTAATCAACTGGAAAATGACCCAGATGTCGATGTGTTAGAGTATGGTTGCCTGACACATTGTGGTATATGTTCAGCCGGGTTGTATGCTTTAGTAAATGGTGATATTGTTGAAGGTGATTCGCCGGAAGAATTATTACAAAATATATATGCACATATAAAAGAAACATGGATTTTTTAAGGAGGAGTTATCATGCCAACAGTTATATTAACAGAAGCAGCTGCCTACGAAGTAAAAGATATGCTTAAAGCAAATGAAATGCCAGATGGCTATTTAAAAATTAAAGTGAATGGTGGCGGGTGCACTGGTTTAACATACGGTATGGGTGCAGAAGAAGCGCCTGGTGAAAATGATGAAGTCTTAGAATACTTTGGATTAAAAGTATTAGTAGACAAAGAAGATGCACCCGTATTAAATGGTACGACTATTGATTTTAAGCAATCATTAATGGGTGGCGGTTTCCAAATCGACAATCCTAATGCAATTGCTTCATGTGGCTGTGGTAGTTCATTTAGAACTGCAAAAGTTGCAGGTAATCCTGAAAATTGCTAATAAAATAACTTTTTAATGGTTAACCCAATTTTTGGGATACAAATTGATATCAATTATGATTAGGGACATATTTGATTATGTCCTATTTTTACGTAAAGATATTTTGTTTTATTAAAAAGCTTATTGAAAATTAAGAATCTCACTATAAATAGTATTTTAAATGATCGTGATAACGGATACATTTTTAATCGAAATCAGGCTACGAAAAAATTAATTAATTTTTTCACAATCTGACTGAATCTTGCTTGAAAATATAACATAAAAGCTATAGAATTAGTATTGGATTAAAAATGTCTTTTTTGTGAACATCACAGGTTTTTACATAATTTAAAAGACTTAAATAACAAAATGATGATAAACTAGTATACATTGTGGTAAAAGTAGTAATGACCAGTTGTTACTAGTAATTATCAGCATTTGGTTAAAAAAATATGAAAGCTTAGGTGAAATTAAATGGCTCAAGATCGTAAAAAAGTACTTGTACTTGGTGCTGGTTATGCAGGTTTACAAACTGTAACTAAATTGCAAAAAGCGATATCAACAGAAGAAGCAGAAATTACGCTTATTAATAAAAATGAATATCACTATGAAGCAACATGGTTACATGAAGCATCAGCAGGTACACTAAACTATGAAGATGTATTATATCCTGTGGAAAGTGTCTTGAAGAAAGACAAAGTGAACTTTGTTCAAGCAGAAGTAACAAAAATTGACCGTGATGCTAAAAAGGTAGAAACAAATCAAGGTATTTATGACTTTGATATTTTAGTAGTAGCATTAGGTTTCGTTAGTGAAACATTCGGCATCGAAGGTATGAAAGATCATGCTTTCCAAATTGAAAATGTTATCACAGCACGTGAATTATCACGTCATATCGAAGACAAATTTGCTAACTATGCAGCATCAAAAGAAAAAGATGATAACGATTTATCTATCTTAGTTGGTGGTGCTGGATTCACTGGTGTTGAATTCTTAGGTGAATTAACAGACAGAATTCCTGAATTATGTAGCAAATATGGTGTGGATCAAAATAAAGTTAAAATCACTTGTGTTGAAGCAGCACCTAAAATGTTACCAATGTTCTCAGAAGAATTAGTTAACCACGCAGTTAGCTACTTAGAAGACCGCGGTGTTGAATTTAAAATTGCTACACCAATCGTTGCTTGTAACGAAAAAGGTTTTGTAGTTGAAGTAGATGGTGAAAAACAACAATTAAATGCAGGTACTTCAGTATGGGCAGCTGGTGTACGTGGTAGTAAATTAATGGAAGAATCATTTGAAGGCGTTAAACGTGGACGTATCGTTACAAAGCAAGATTTAACAATCAATGGTTACGACAACATTTTTGTTATTGGTGACTGTTCAGCGTTTATCCCAGCTGGAGAAGAACGTCCATTACCAACTACAGCACAAATTGCAATGCAACAAGGTGAAAGTGTTGCTAAAAACATTAAACGCATCTTAAACGGTGAATCAACTGAAGAATTCGAATACGTTGATCGTGGAACTGTTTGTTCTTTAGGTTCACATGACGGTGTAGGTATGGTATTTGGTAAACCTATCGCTGGTAAAAAAGCAGCATTCATGAAAAAAGTGATTGATACACGTGCGGTATTCAAAATCGGTGGTATCGGTTTAGCATTCAAAAAAGGTAAATTCTAGGCTTTAAATAAAGTTTCAGCTAAACACATAAAATTAAATTATTCATTTATAAAGTCCTTCAGTGTCACTGAAGGGCTTTATTGTTGTACAATTTGAAGTGAGTAACATATCAAATCTAAGGAGGTACATTATGAATTTTAAATTAAATAACACACTAAGCAACGAAATAAATACATTGATTATTGGTATACCAGAACATTTAAATCAGTTAGAGCGCATTAGTTTTAATCATATCGATATTACAGAATCACTTGAAAGACTAAAACATCAACATATTATTGGTAGTAAAGTTGGGAAGATTTATACAACTGCATTTGATGTACAAGATCAAACATATCGTTTAATTACAGTTGGTTTAGGAAACTTAAAAGCACGTAGTTATCAAGATATGTTGAAAATATGGGGACATCTTTTCCAATACATAAAGTCAGAACACATTGAAGATACTTATTTACTTATGGATTCATTTATTTCAAAATATGATCAGTTATCAGATGTATTAATGGCATGCGGTATTCAAAGTGAGCGTGCAACATATGAATTCGATCATTATAAATCAAGTAAGAAGGCACCGTTTAAGACGAATTTAAACCTTATTAGTGAATCATTAATTGAATTAGATTTCATTCATGAGGGTATCAGTATTGGCCAATCCATTAATTTGGCAAGAGACTTTAGTAATATGCCACCGAATGTATTAACACCACAAACATTTGCAGAAGATATTGTTAATCATTTTAAAAATACAAAGGTCAAAGTAGATGTTAAAGATTATGACACTTTAGTTTCTGAAGGATTCGGACTTTTACAAGCAGTAGGTAAAGGTAGTAAGCATAAACCGAGATTAGTAACCATCACATATAATGGCAAAGACAAAGATGAAGCACCAATTGCCTTAGTTGGTAAAGGTATAACGTATGATTCTGGTGGTTATAGTATTAAAACGAAGAATGGCATGGCTACAATGAAGTTTGACATGTGTGGCGCTGCGAATGTCGTTGGTATCATTGAAGCGGCTAGTCGTTTACAACTGCCTGTAAATATTGTCGGAGTGCTTGCTTGTGCTGAAAATATGATAAATGAAGCATCAATGAAGCCAGATGATGTATTTACAGCATTAAGTGGTGAAACTGTAGAAGTAATGAATACAGACGCTGAAGGTAGATTAGTCCTTGCAGATGCTGTGTATTATGCAAATCAATATCAGCCTAGTGTGATTATGGACTTTGCTACATTAACGGGTGCAGCAATTGTTGCACTAGGCGATGATAAAGCTGCTGCATTTGAATCGAATAGTAAAGTGATATTAAACGATATATTACAAATAAGTTCTAAAGTCGATGAAATGGTATTTGAATTACCGATTACTGCAACCGAACGTGCAAGTATTAAACACAGTGATATCGCTGATTTAGTTAACCATACGAATGGACAAGGTAAAGCGCTATTTGCGGCAAGTTTTGTAACACATTTTAGTGGTCAAACACCTCACATTCATTTCGATATTGCAGGTCCAGCAACGACTAATAAAGCTTCATATAATGGTCCAAAAGGGCCAACAGGATTTATGATTCCGACGATAGTACAATGGTTAAAACAACAATAATTTAATTATTTGCCTGATACAACTTGTGTCTTGATATACATTTCTAATTTAACTCTTGAAAGTATAAAGGATCGCATTGTATCAGGCATTTTCATTGTTGTAAGAAAATATAAATCGCATATCCTTGTGAGCATAAATCAACTTGACTAGCATTGCAAAAAAATATTATAAGCATATGTTCATTCAGTCAACGACTACTAATATTACATTTTAGAACTTAGGATTTTGATTGGTGTTCCAAGCTTGTAAAATTGTTTAATTTAATGAAAGCTAAAATTATTTTAAGAAAGACAATTAACTAAAAAATAAAGATTATTGGTATAGTTTGCTATTGACAGGTGTTAAAGCTACTGATACTATGTAGTCTATAAACGCTTTAGTTCGATAGAGTGATAAAGGATGGTTGTCATATGATAAATGCAGTAGTAATAGCAGTAATTTTAATGATTGTGCTATGTTTATGTCGATTAAACGTAGTTATAAGCTTATTTATCAGTGCGCTAGTTGGTGGCGTAGTATCAGGTATGAGCATTGAAAAAGTAATTAATGTATTCGGAAAAAATATAGTCGATGGTGCTGAGGTAGCATTAAGCTATGCCTTATTAGGTGGATTTGCAGCATTAATTTCATACAGTGGTATCACAGACTATTTAGTAGGAAAAATTATAAATGCAATACACGCTGAAAATAGTCGATGGTCAAGAGTTAAAGTAAAAGTGACAATAATTATTGCATTATTAGCTATGAGTATCATGAGTCAAAACTTAATTCCTGTACATATTGCATTCATTCCAATTGTCATCCCACCATTGTTAAGTCTGTTTAATGACTTAAAAATAGATAGACGTTTAATCGGTTTGATTATCGGTTTTGGTTTATGTTTCCCGTATGTGTTATTACCATATGGATTCGGTCAAATTTTCCAGCAAATTATTCAAAGTGGCTTTGCAAAGGCAAATCACCCAATTGAGTTTAATATGATTTGGAAAGCAATGCTTATTCCTTCAATGGGGTATATTGTTGGCTTACTTATCGGTTTATATGTATATCGTAAACCACGTGAATATGAAACACGTAAAATTTCAGATAGTGACAATGTTACAGAGTTAAAACCATATATCTTAATAGTAACAATTGTAGCAATACTAGCTACATTTTTAGTACAAACATTTACAGATTCAATGATTTTTGGTGCACTGGCAGGGGTACTCGTATTCTTTATTTCACGTGCATATAATTGGTATGAATTAGATGCTAAGTTTGTTGAAGGTATTAAAATTATGGCTTATATTGGTGTAGTTATTTTAACAGCAAATGGATTTGCTGGTGTAATGAATGCTACTGGTGATATAGATGAATTAGTTAAAACTTTAACAAGTATTACTGGTGATAATAAATTATTTAGCATTATCATGATGTATGTGATAGGTTTAATTGTCACTTTAGGTATTGGATCATCATTTGCAACAATTCCTATTATCGCATCATTATTCATTCCTTTTGGAGCGTCAATTGGACTAGATACAATGGCATTAATCGCATTGATTGGAACAGCGAGTGCATTAGGTGACTCAGGTTCGCCTGCAAGTGATTCAACATTAGGACCAACTGCGGGATTAAATGTTGATGGCCAACATGATCATATACGTGATACATGTGTACCAAACTTCTTGTTTTATAATATTCCTTTAATGATTTTCGGTACTATTGCTGCTATGGTACTATAAGCATAAAGAGGTGAAAATATGACTCATTTATTAGAGACATTTGAGATGTCAATAGATCACCAGGAAGATGGTTTAGTTGTTATTTCTATGCCTGTTACTGATAAAGTAAAACAACCATTTGGATATTTACATGGTGGGGCTTCGATTGCTTTAGGTGAAACAGCATGTTCATTAGGATCTGCTAATTTAATTGATACAACCAAATTTATTCCATTAGGTTTAGAGATGAATGCTAACCATATTCATTCTGCTAAAGATGGTCGTGTTACTGCGACAGCTGAAATTATTCATCGAGGTAAGTCGACACATGTATGGGATATAAAAATTAAGAATGACAAAGAACAATTAATTACAGTTATGCGTGGTACAGTTGCTATTAAACCTTTAAAATAAAAGAACTGCTAGCTGAAATGTTATGAGATATTCATAACTACGGCTAGCAGTTTTTTTATGCGCTATATTGTTGTAGTTTTAGAAATGCTTGTTCAATGCGTTCGGCAGCTTTACGGCCACCCATAACATTTCTACCAAATGGTCCTAATTCTAAGTCTGCAAAGCATCCTGCGACAAATAGATTTGGTATCCATTCTAATTTTTCGGAAATAACAGGGTAATTACATTCGTTGATAGGTGCATCATAATTTTGTATTAATTGCTTAATAAGTGGTTGTGACATAAAATCTTGTTCAAAACCAGTTGCAACCATAATCTGTTGATATGGAACAGAATCATTTTCAGTGTTAATTACACCACCACTAATTTGAGTGATAGGTGTTTTATGCACATTTATACGACCATTTTTAATATGTTTTTTAAGGCGTAAGTACAGTTCGTGAGGCATTGATCCTTTATGACGTTCGCGTTGTACAATGGCATTTCTTTCAGGCATGCTTTTAGTACTTAAAAATGAAGACATATTTTTCGGACCTAACCAACCAGGATCAGCATCAAAGTCATGTATTTCAATATCTTTATTTAGCCATAAATGAATCTTTTTATCGTTATCATGATTTAACAATTTAAGTGCAAGATGTGCAGCAGTAATGCCGCTACCAACGATATGATCGGTCTTATCATATACTACTTGATCAAGTTCTTTCTCGAAGATATGATTTACATTCTGTTTGTCTTTTAAAATGTCAGGCATAAACGGAATATTTGTACTGCCTATTGCAATAACGACGCAATCTGTAGTGATAATTTGTCCATCTTCTAACTTGATATGCCATTTGTCTTCTTGTTTATCTAAAGTTTGAACTAAACCTTGAACCAAGCAATCCTCTAATTGATATTGTTTAGAAGCATGTGCAATATGATCCATAAACATTGTCAATTCAGGTCGTTGATAAGGACCATAAAAAGCATTTGTATATTGGTGCTGTTTAGCGAATTGTTTTAGATGGAACGGTTGTGGATGTACGTGATGTACAATCGGTGATCTTAAATAAGGCATTTCTATTCGATTTGTATATGAGTTAAACCTTTGGCAAAAAGTTTCGTGTGGGTCAATGATTGTTAATCGGTCTGTTGTTAATCCGCTTGATAATAGTTTTTGTGCGATTGCAGTTCCCTGTATGCCACCGCCGATAATTGTCCAATGCATAATAAAACCTCTCTCTTTTTAAAACGTAATCGTTACGATTTATAATTATTATTATCATAATACATAACGACATGAAAGGCAATTAAATTAAAGAGATATATATAGATAGGGCGAATCTGTAGTCAAAGAAAAAATCATTGAAAAAGAGGTAACAATGTCAAAAGAAAACAGCAGTAAAATCATTCCTAATTTGGAATCATCTTACTGCTGTTTGTTGTTGATTTATATTCATGATTTTGTTATATAATCTACAATTTTGTGTCTTTTAAGTCTTCCGAAATTTCATCGACTTTAGTCTTTTTAGTATAAGGCGTTTTAATATTATATGCTGCTTTCATAATCATATGACTTGAAAGAGGACCTGTAATTAATACAAAGATAATCGCAACGATTAATTGCATATTTACAAAACCTTGAGTAGCAATAAAATATAAAAACGTACCAAATAGTAATGACATTGCACCTAATGTTGATGCTTTTCCGGCAGCATGTGCACGTGAATATACATCTTCAAGTCTCAATAATCCTATAGCTGCTAGGGCGCTAATTAAAGCACCGATGATAACAAAGATAAGTGCAAGACTAATCAGTATGATTTTGATCATGTTCAATCACCTTACCTTTGTCCATAAATTTAGAGAATACTGCAGTACCTAAAAAAGCTAATATACCAATCATCATAATAACGACAATCATGTATTTAATATTTAATAAAATACTGAATAATGCTATAACTGCCATTAATTGAAGACCAATCGCATCTAATGCGACAACACGATCGGCAAGTGATGGGCCTAGCACAACGCGAATGAGCATAGCTAACATAGAAATGACAACTATGATTAATGCAATAACGATAATAACATTATGATTCATTATATTTCGCCCACCTCTCTTACAATTTTCTCTAATGATGTTTTAATACTTTCTACTTCTTGCTCTTTAGTTGAAAAATCTATGGCATGAATATAAATTTTTGTACGATCGTCACTTACACCAAGCACTACAGTACCAGGTGTTAATGTAATTAAATTAGACAGCAAGACAATTTGCCAATCTTTTTTTAAATCTGTGTGATAAACAAAGAATCCTGGTTCATTTTTAATCGAAGGTTTAATAATAATTTTCAAAACATCAAAATTAGCTTTAATCAGTTCGATTAAGAAAATAATAACTAATTTAATAATACGATATAGCGTGATGACATAAAATCTACCTGGTAACACTCTGTGTAAGAGGTAAACAAGAACTAGGCCAAAGATGAAACCTAACACAAAGTTATTTGTTGTGTAACTATTTGTTACAAACAACCAAAACACTGCGATAATAAAGTTTAATACTAATTGTACAGCCATGTTATTTACCTCCTAATACAGCTTTAACGTAGGTTGATGGATTGTAGAATGTTTCTGCACCAGCTTTTACCATTGGATATAAGTAATCTGCTGACAATCCATATAAAACAGTTATCACAACTGCAACGATTGCAATCGTAGTTAAATATTTGACGTCGACTTTGTTATTAAGATCATATCCTTTTGGTTGACCGAAAAAGCCTTGTAGGAATATGCGAATGACAGAATATAATACGACTAAACTTGATAATAAGACAATGACACCACTTAAATAAAATCCTCTTTCAAATGTTGATTGGACAATGAAAAATTTTCCATAAAAGCCACTGAGTGGGGGAATGCCAGCTAAACTTAATGCTGCGATAAAGAATGACCAACCAAGTACAGGATATCGTTTAATTAAGCCACCAAATTGTCTTAAATCAGCAGTGCCTGTAATTTTAATCATAATTCCGATAAGCAAGAATAATGCAAGTTTTACTAACATGTCGTGCAATGTATAGTAAATAGCCCCAATCATACCTGACTCTGTCATCATTGCAACGCCGACTAAGATCACACCTACAGCAATCATGACATTGTATAGGATGATTTTTTTAATGTTGGCATATGCAACAGCACCGACACAACCAAAGATGATCGTTAATAGTGCTAAGAATAAAATGACATAATGTGAAAAGCTTACATTATCACTAAAGAATAGGCTCAATGTTCTAGCGATTGCATAAACACCAACTTTTGTTAACAAAGCACCAAAGAATGCAATGATTGGAATTGGTGGTGCATAGTATGCACTAGGTAACCAAACAAACATTGGGAATACGCCAGCTTTTGTAGCAAAAACAAAGATAAATAGTATGAAAACGATATTGACTAAGCCACTGTCATGCGCTGAAAGGTTAGCTAATTTATTGCTTATATCTGCTAGATTCAATGTTCCTACTACTGAATATAAAATCGCTACACCCATTACGAAGAAGGATGACGATACAACGTTAACAAGAACATATTTTATTGTTTCTTGTAGTTGAATTTTTGTAGAACCAATTACTAATAAGAAATAAGATGACATTAAAAATACTTCGAAAAATACGAATAGGTTGAAAATGTCACCAGTTGTGAATGCACCAATGATACCTATTAACATAAATAGTACTGAAAAATAATAATAATATCTTTCACGTTCAATACCAATTGTTTGGTATGAATATAAAATCACAATAGCTGTAATAATAATACTAGTAATTATTAGTAGCGCACTGAATATGTCTAATACAAAGACAATACTGTATGGTGCTTTCCATGAACCTAGCTCTACGCGTATTGGTCCATGTTTAACAACATTTGCTAAATTGATAATTGCCGCGACCAAGGTTAATAATGTACCGCCTAGTGCGACATAACGCTTTATAATAGGACGCTTTCCAATAAAGACAAGTAATATGGCTGTAATTACTGGAATAACTAGCGTTAACACAAGCATATTACTTTCAATCATCTTCTGGAACTCCTTTCATACTCTCAACGTTATCTGTGCCTAATTCTTTATATGTTCTAAATGCTAATACTAAGAAAAAGGCTGTTGTCGCAAAGGCGATAACGATTGCTGTTAAAATAAGTGCTTGCGGGATAGGATCAACATAGCTTTTTACGTTCGCTTCATAAATTGGAACAGTACCATGTTTAAGTCCGCCCATAGTTATTAAAAATAAATTTGCTGCATGTGTTAATAGTGTAGTTCCCATAACAATTCGTATCAGACTTTTAGACAAAACGAGATAGACACTAATTGCTGTGAGAATACCACTAACAAAAATCATAATAATTTCCACTATTCGTTCTCTCCAATCGAAATAATAATTGTCATGACAGTACCAACTACTGCACATAAAACACCGAAATCAAAGAATACTGCTGTTGTCATATGAACAGGTTCTAATATAAATAACGGTATATCAAATGTGACATGCGTAAAGAAATTTTTGCCTAAAAACCAACTTGCGATAGGCGTCGCAATACAAAAAACTAATCCGATACCTATCAAGATTTTAAAATCTAACGGGAAAATTTTACGCATTGTTTCTATATCAAATGCAATCGTAATGATAACAAGTGAACTTGCGAATAATAATCCGCCGACGAAACCGCCACCAGGTGTATAATGTCCTGCTAAGAAAAGTGAAAAACCAAAGACCATTACCATGAAAAAGATAATAACTGCAGCAAATTGCAAAATTAGATCATTTTGTTGTCTATTCATGATTTTTCACCTCGTTACCTTGCGTTTGACGCTTTTTACGTAATTTAATCATTGTATATACAGCTAATCCTGCGATACCAAGCACAGATGACTCGAATAAAGTATCCATACCACGGAAATCAACAAGTATGACGTTTACCATGTTTTTACCGTGAGCTAAATCATAAACGTGCTCTTGATAAAACTTAGATATCGATTCAAAATGTCTATTTCCGTATGCAATTAAACCGATAATAATGACGGACAAACCAACACCACCAGCAATTAAAGCATTAGTAAGCTGGAATGAGCGCTTTTCATTATAACGATTTAAATTTGGTAAGTGGTAGAAGCATAATAAGAACAATGCTGTTGAAATAGATTCAACGACAAACTGTGTCAATGCTAAGTCGGGTGCTTTAAAGAATATAAACAATACAGACACAGCATATCCAACTGCACTTAACATAATGATGCTAAATAATCTTGATTTAGCGAAAAGAATTAAAAAGGCAGCACTTAATAATAAAATTACGATACAAACTTCGAAAATTCTAATCGGACTAACGTCTTTAAAATTAATGTTGAAAGGTACTGAGAATATAGTGACAAATGTTAATAAAATTAATGCACCAAAAATGATAACTAAATTATTACGTGAATAATCGGTAACATAGCTATTCGTCATCTTTTCAGAGTAGTTTGGAATAACATTTGCACTTCTGTTGTACCAATAATTGAATGTTAGTTTACCAGGTTGTCGTTGCAACAATTTCACCCAATAACTAAATGTCACAATTAGTAAGATACCTAAAATATAAATCACTAATGTTGATAAAAAGGCAGGCGTTAATCCATGGAACATATGGAATTCAACATCATCAATTACCGTATGATTAATCGAAGATGTAGCTGGTTCAATAATCGAATTAGTTAAAATGCCAGGGAATAAACCGAATACAATTACTAATGTAGCTAAAATAGCTGGTGATAAAAGCATTAATATTGATACTTCGTGTGCTTTTTTAGGTAATTGTTCAGGTTTATATTGTCCGAAAAATATATGCATTATAAATTTAATTGAATATACAAATGTGAAGACACTGCCCACTATACCAATGATTGGGAATAGGTAGCCTAATGTATCAACACTGAATAAATTTGCTTGGCTTGCTGTAAATGTTGTTTCTAAAAATGATTCTTTTGATAAGAAACCATTGAACGGTGGTACACCAGCCATACTTAATGCTGTAATAACAGTGATTGTAAATGAAATAGGCATAATTGTTAGTAAGCCACCTAATTTCTTAACATCACGTGTACCAGTAGAATGATCCACTGCACCTGTAATCATAAATAGGGCACCTTTAAATGTTGCATGGTTGATTAAATGGAATATTGCAGCCGTAAATGCAGCAGCATATATTTTGCTATCATCGCCTTGATAGTGATAACTAATGGCACCGATTCCAAGCATCGCCATAATCATACCTAATTGGGATACTGTTGAAAATGCCAGTATACCTTTCAAGTCTTGTTGTTTTGTTGCGTTTAGCGAAGCCCAGAATAACGTAATTAAACCAACGAGTGTGACAGTCCATACCCAACCTTGCGATGCTGCGAAGATTGGTGTCATTCGAGCGATTAAATATAACCCTGCTTTAACCATTGTTGCTGAATGAAGATAAGCACTGACTGGTGTAGGTGCTTCCATTGCATCTGGTAGCCAAATATAAAATGGAAACTGAGCAGATTTTGTAAAAGCACCAATCATGATTAAAATCATCGCAAAAATGAAGAATGGGCTATTTTGAATTTCAGAAGCATGTTGAATCATGTACTGAATGCTAAATGATTGCGTTGGTATAGCGAGTAAGATGATACCACCTAATAATGATAGACCACCAAATACTGTGATTATGAGCGATTTTTGAGCACCATATATAGATGCTTGTCGTTCGCGCCAGAATGAAATAAGTAAAAAACTAGAAAATGACGTTAGCTCCCAGAATAAATATAGAATAATAACATTATCTGAAAGTACGACACCTAACATTGCACCCATAAATAGTAATAAATAACAATAAAAATTCCCTAGTTGTTCTGACTTACTTAAGTAGCCGATTGAATATAATACTACTAAACTGCCGATTCCTGAAATAAGCAAACTAAAGAGTAAACCTAAGCCATCAAGATATAAATCAAAGTTCATACCAAAATGAGGCATCCAATTTAAGGTTTTCATTACAGTATTACCTGACATCGTCGTTTTAATTAATGTAAGCATATAAATAAATATGACGATAGGGACAGGTAATACGAACCATCCTAAATGTATACGTTTAAAAAATCTATACAGGATAGGAATAATGAGTGCGAATATTAACGGTAATATCACCGCAATATGTAACAAACTCACTATGTTGTCCTCCTTTAAAAAATATTTATGTTATTCATTATACATGAATGATATAGTTCTGAAAAACGTACACACTCCTTGTTGTGCTTTATTTTCAGAAGTATTTAAATAAGAAGAAACACGTCATTTTTTATTTAAAATTTTCTTTGTATTGAAGTGAATAATCTTCTTTTAAGCGTGCTAAACTAGCTAAAGACATTTCAGCATGTTTTGTTTGCTGAGCTTTAAGTTTAGTTTCTAAATCTGTAATTGCTTGTTGAAGTGAATCTTCATAGCGCAATACATCAACATTGAAGTCGCGTAATTGTGAACGTTTCGTATAGCGTTTTTCAAAATGGCTTAATGCTTTGCGTTCATGGAAAAATACACCTTCAGTTTCAGTAGGGTTATGTAAATCACCTTGTTTCGGGTGTTTGATAACTTGTTCAACTTTAACAAGGACATCGTCTCCATTTTCTTCAACAATCGTGACACCATAGCTACCTGTTTTGTGTGAAAATCGATATAGCTTCATGCTATTTTCCTCCCTTAAAAGTATGTTAATATATATGTATCATAACATGAATGGAGAATATAAATGGCTAACTATCCACAGTTAAACAAAGAAGTACAACAAGGTGAAATTAAAGTGGTTATGCACACAAATAAAGGTGACATGACATTCAAATTATTTCCAAATATTGCACCAAAAACAGTTGAAAATTTTGTGACACATGCAAAAAATGGTTATTATGATGGAATAACATTCCACCGTGTCATTAATGACTTCATGATTCAAGGTGGCGATCCAACAGCTACTGGTATGGGTGGCGAAAGTATTTATGGCGGTGCTTTTGAAGATGAATTTTCATTAAATGCATTTAACTTATATGGCGCATTATCAATGGCTAACTCAGGACCTAATACTAATGGTTCACAATTTTTCATTGTTCAAATGAAAGAAGTACCTCAAAATATGTTAAGTCAACTTGCAGATGGTGGTTGGCCACAACCAATCGTTGATGCATATGGCGAGAAGGGTGGTACACCATGGTTAGATCAAAAACATACAGTATTCGGTCAAATCATTGATGGTGAAACTACATTAGAAGATATTGCAAATACAAAAGTGGGACCACAAGACAAACCACTTCATGATGTTGTAATTGAATCTATTGATGTTGAAGAATAATATCTAAACATAATTAACTACCAACATTTTAAACTCGGATAAAGCTAATTTATGAATGGATTAGTATATATTCCAACGAAACAAATAAACTAACATGATGAGCAATCTCAATATATTTATCAAGAAAGCACAGTTTTTAAATAGATGTGTATTCTAAAGATAATAGTTGAGGTTGCTTTTTATGTTTTTAAAGAGAATTGCTATTCAAATAGTTAATAAATTGAAAACAAAGTAGCTGGATATCATATTGATTTAGATAGGAGTTTGTTGCTAATTTTATTTGTAAATCCAAGTTTGTAGAATTCTTATTCATTTATAAAATAATATTCGTATGATTTGATGTTTTAATTAGTCCACCATTTCGATTTGTGCTATGATAATAGTGTTAAGTAAACGAAATAAGGGGTTATTAAGTTGAATAACTACAAAATTGGCCAACATATCAAGGTGCGTGTAACTGGTATTCAACCATACGGTGCGTTTGTTGAGACCCCTAATCATACTGAAGGACTGATTCATATATCAGAAATTATGGATGACTACGTTCATAATTTGAAGAAATTTCTATCAGAAGGCCAAATTGTTAAAGCTAAAATTTTGTCTATAGATGATGAAGGAAAGCTTAATCTATCATTAAAGGATAATGATTACTTCAAAAATTATGAGCGTAAGAAGGAAAAACAATCAGTATTAGATGAAATCAGAGAAACAGAAAAATATGGGTTTCAAACACTTAAAGAACGCTTACCAATCTGGATAAAACAGTCAAAGCGAGCAATTCGAAACGACTAAAGGAACAGATAAATCGTACCGAAAATCATACAAAGGGTCTGAAATGAAAGTTTCTTAGACTATAAAAGAGATTAGTATCTATTAAATTTTATTAGATACTAATCTCTTTTTGTCTACGATAACGTAATATGATTGATTCTATTTACACGTACAAATGGTTTAAGGGGATATATCCATTATCTTTGATAGATAGAATCATTGATTTGCAATATTGTATGTGGATTTGTTTTTTTAATTTATTTTAGAAATGAGAACTACAACTTAAAGTATTAAACGAATTGCAACTATATAAACAGATAATTGGAGAATGAAAAAATTACATGTTATAGTCAACTCAATAATTTTAAGGAGGAATTAAGTAATGAAAAGTAAATACGAACCATTGTTTGATAAAGTAGAATTACCAAATGGAGTAGAGTTGAGAAATCGATTTGTGTTAGCCCCTTTAACACATATTTCTTCAAATGATGATGGTACTATTTCAGATGTAGAACTTCCTTATATTGAAAAGCGTTCACAAGATGTTGGTATTACAATTAATGCTGCGAGTAATGTGAGTGATGTCGGAAAAGCATTTCCAGGACAGCCATCAATCGCGCATGACAGTGATATTGAAGGACTAAAACGATTAGCTACAGCAATGAAGAAAAACGGTGCCAAAGCACTCGTACAAATACATCATGGCGGTGCACAAGCATTGCCTGAATTAACACCTGGTGGAGACGTCGTAGCACCAAGTCCAATTTCTTTAAAAAGTTTCGGTCAGAAACAAGAACATAGTGCTAGAGAAATGACGAATGAAGAGATTGAACAAGCAATCAAGGATTTTGGTGAAGCAACGCGACGTGCAATTGAAGCAGGATTTGATGGTGTTGAAATACATGGCGCGAATCATTACTTAATTCATCAATTTGTATCACCATACTATAATAGAAGAAATGATGTTTGGGCAAATCAATATAAATTCCCGGTCGCTGTGATTGAAGAGGTGCTTAAAGCGAAAGAAGCGTATGGCAATAAAGACTTTATAGTTGGATACAGATTATCTCCAGAGGAAGCGGAGTCTCCAGGAATCACAATGGAAATTACAGAGGAACTCGTTAATAAAATTAGCTATATGCCAATCGACTATATTCATGTTTCGATGATGGATACGCATGCAACGACACGTGAAGGTAAATACGCTGGACAAGAAAGACTGCCTTTAATTCACAAATGGATAAATGGTCGTATGCCACTTATCGGTATTGGTTCAATTTTCACAGCTGACGAAGCTTTAGATGCAGTTGAAAATGTTGGTGTTGACTTAGTAGCCATTGGTAGAGAGCTACTACTGGATTATCAATTTGTTGAAAAAATTAAAGATGGACGGGAAGATGAAATTATTAATTACTTTGATCCAGAGAGAGAAGATAATCATCACTTAACTCCTAATTTATGGCATCAATTTAATGAAGGATTCTATCCATTACCACGTAAAGATAAATAAGTGTTTAACTGTTACCACTAATGATATTGTGTATGCAATTTGTTAGTGGTTTTCAATATTTATAAATAAAAATATTCTTAGTAAAATATACTTTTGATTAAGTGTAAAATTATCAATTCTTTTGCTTGTAATCATTTAAGTAATTATGTCATTATAAATGTAAGGGTTTTCAAAATAGACAAATTTAATGAAACTTAGTGATTATTTCATCTTTTTTGGTGGAAAAGTATCTGCTTTGAAAACTAATGTAATTATTTGGATAATGTTTCATGTATAATAGTTATAAATGATGAAAAGGGGAGATATGATGACTAAATCTGAAAAAATTATTGAGTTAACAAATCATTACGGAGCACATAATTATTTACCATTGCCAATTGTCATTTCAGAAGCTGAAGGGGTATGGGTTAAAGATCCTGAAGGCAATAAATATATGGATATGTTATCTGCATATTCCGCTGTTAACCAAGGTCATAGACATCCGAAAATTATTCAAGCATTAAAAGATCAAGCTGATAAAGTGACTCTAGTTTCACGTGCTTTTCATAGTGATAACTTAGGTGAATGGTACGAAAAAATTTGTAAACTGGCAGGTAAAGATAAAGCTTTACCAATGAATACAGGTGCTGAAGCAGTAGAAACAGCTTTGAAAGCAGCACGACGCTGGGCATACGATGTTAAAGGAATTGAGCCAAATAAAGCAGAAATCATTGCATTTAATGGTAACTTCCATGGTCGAACAATGGCGCCAGTTTCATTATCTTCAGAAGCAGAATACCAACGTGGTTATGGTCCGTTATTAGATGGATTTAGAAAAGTTGATTTTGGAGATGTAGATGCATTGAAAGCTGCAATTAATGAAAATACTGCAGCAGTTTTAGTAGAACCAATTCAAGGTGAAGCGGGTATAAATATACCGCCAGAAGGATATTTGAAAGCAATTAGAGAATTATGTGATGAACATAATGTCTTATTTATTGCTGACGAAATCCAAGCAGGATTAGGTCGTTCGGGTAAATTATTTGCTACAGATTGGGATAATGTAAAACCTGATGTCTATATTTTAGGTAAAGCACTAGGTGGTGGTGTCTTCCCAATTTCTGTTGTATTAGCAGATAAAGAAGTATTAGATGTCTTTACACCTGGCTCACATGGTTCAACATTTGGTGGTAATCCACTTGCTTGTGCTGCATCAATTGCTGCATTAGATGTTATCGTTGATGAGGATTTACCAGGTCGCTCTTTAGAATTAGGAGATTATTTTAAAGAACAATTAAAGCAAATTGATCATCCATCAATTAAAGAAGTCCGTGGACGTGGTTTATTTATAGGTGTGGAACTTAATGAAAGTGCTAGACCATATTGTGAAGCTTTGAAAGAAGAAGGCTTATTATGTAAAGAAACGCATGATACTGTCATTCGTTTTGCACCACCATTAATTATTACTAAAGAAGAATTGGACCTTGCACTTGAAAAAATAAGACATGTATTTCAATAATGTCAAAAAGTTGTAACAATCAGTTTGTAAGGGCTTTAAAAAGGAATACGTTATGTTACAATATGTTTGAAAGCGAAATCATTAGGTAAAGAAGAGGCGAAAAGGATCATGACTGAGAACAATAATTTAGTAACTTCTACTCAAGGAATTATTAAAGAAGCATTGCATAAATTGGGATTTGACGAAGGAATGTACGATTTAATTAAAGAACCTTTAAGAATGTTACAAGTGCGTATCCCTGTACGAATGGATGATGGCACTGTTAAAACATTCACAGGTTACCGTGCGCAACATAATGATGCTGTTGGACCAACAAAAGGGGGCGTGCGTTTCCACCCAGATGTTGATGAAGAAGAAGTAAAAGCATTATCAATGTGGATGACTTTGAAATGTGGCATTGTAAACTTACCATACGGTGGTGGTAAGGGTGGTATCGTTTGTGATCCACGTCAAATGAGCATTCATGAAGTTGAACGTTTATCACGCGGATATGTAAGAGCAATTTCACAATTCGTAGGTCCGAACAAAGATATTCCAGCACCAGATGTATTTACAAACTCACAAATTATGGCTTGGATGATGGATGAATATAGTGCATTGGATAAATTTAATTCACCAGGTTTCATCACAGGTAAACCAATTGTATTGGGTGGTTCTCATGGACGCGACAGATCTACTGCACTAGGTGTAGTTATTGCAATTGAACAAGCTGCAAAACGTCGTAATATGCAAATTGAAGGTGCCAAGGTTGTTATTCAAGGTTTCGGTAATGCCGGAAGTTTCTTAGCTAAATTCTTATATGATTTAGGTGCAAAAATTGTAGGTATCTCTGATGCTTACGGTGCATTACACGATCCAAATGGCTTAGATATAGATTATTTATTAGACCGTCGTGATAGTTTTGGTACGGTAACAAATTTATTTGAAGAAACAATCTCAAATAAAGAATTGTTTGAATTAGATTGTGACATTTTAGTACCAGCGGCTATTTCAAACCAAATTACAGAAGACAATGCACATGATATTAAAGCTAGTATCGTTGTTGAAGCTGCTAATGGACCTACAACACCAGAAGCAACACGTATTTTAACTGAACGTGGTATATTATTAGTTCCAGACGTATTAGCAAGTGCTGGTGGTGTAACGGTTTCTTACTTCGAATGGGTACAAAATAATCAAGGTTATTATTGGTCTGAAGAAGAAGTTAATGAAAAGCTACGTGAAAAATTAGAAGCGGCATTTGATACGATTTACGAATTGTCTCAAAACCGAAAAATAGATATGAGACTTGCAGCATATATCATAGGTATTAAACGTACAGCAGAAGCAGCTAGATATCGTGGTTGGGCATAATTAATTATCATATGTGATTTAACGAGCTTGGGACAGAAAACAAAGCCCTAAGCTCGTTAATTTTATTTTAGCAGTAGTTGACTGTAAAACAATGCCCGTGTAACACGCTCTTTTCAAAAATAGTCGGGGCCCCAACACAGAGGCTGGTGGAAAGTCAGCTTACAATAGTGTGCAAGTTGGCTGGCCCCCAACACTGAGAATTTTTAATTAAACCAGGCTGGGACATAAATCAATGTTCTATGCTCTACGAAGTTATTTTAGCAGTAGTTGACTGTAAAACAATGCCCGTGTAACACGCTCTTTCCAAAAAAAGTCGGGGCCCCAACACAGAGAATTTCGAAAAGAAATTCTACAGGCAATGCAAGTTGGGGTGGGACGACGAAATAAATTTTGCGAAAATATCATTTCTGTCCCACTCCCAAAAAGACAGCAGTAGGATAATTTCAATTTGGAAATATCTTACTGCTGTTTTTTATAGTAATAGCTATATTTTTGTATTTATGTTTTCTAGTTTAACATTACTACTTAATGACTTCTTTATATTTATCAGCGAAATTTGTAAAGACACCATCAACGCCATATTTATTTAATCGTAACATATCAGCTTTTTCATTCACTGTATAAGGATGTACTATAAATCCTAAGTCTTTTAAATGATGGGTATTTTGTTCAGTTAAATCTGTATAATCAGGACCTAATCCAATCGCATAAGAGCGTATCTCTTTTAAGCGTTGGTCGTTAAATTGTTGTAGTTCACCTTTATCAACTAATTTTACTAATGGCACATGCTTATTTTGACGATGAATTTTCTTTAAACTTTCGTCAGAAAATGATTGAATCATTACATGTCCATTTTTTAATTTATTGTTATTTAAAAGGTGATGCTTTTTCAATGAAGCTAATAATTGTTCTTCCATTCCTGGGTATACATCAGGTGACTTTGTTTCAATATAATAGTTTGCATTCGGGCCATAACGTTCTAAAATTTCATCTAAAGTGGGTACTTTAGCATTTTTATAACTTGCTCTTGCGTATTTTGGATATTTTTTATTAAACCAACTTCCTGCATCTAACTGTTTTAATTCATCAAGGGTATAATCCTCAACTTTACCGTGTCCATTTGTTGTACGGTTAACAGTTTCATCATGCATAGCAACTAAATGGCCATCTTTGGTACGTTGTAAATCAATTTCGATATAAGATGCTTTTAACTCATTATGACTCTTATCATATGCTTGAAACGTATGCTCGGGTGCATAGCCACTTGCGCCACGATGTGCGATAGTAGTGAATCGCTCATTCGTTAAATTTGTATGCCATTGAATAGCCTGAGGTTTATTTGCAATTTGATTTGTTTGTTCAGCGCCAGCAGTAGGTACTGATAAAAATCCCATAGTAAAAACAGCAGAAGCAGCCATAAATTTAGTGAAGCTTTTCGAAGAGTTAGTCATAGTCTTTATCCTTTCATCTCTTTATTTGTAGTCTAACAATTTTAAAATACTACAAAAACCTGCTTGTGAAAACGCTTTACACATTTCTTTTACAATTTATAACATTTTTGTAATATAAATTTAAAAGAATTATCAAACATTTTAGGAATCTTAAAAATGTGATGTTCAACAAGACGAAGAGAGCATTAAAATACCCACAATGTAATTTTAATAGACATTGTGGGTAGGTAGATTAACGTATTTATTGTGATAGTAATTGTTTAGCAACATCAAGTTGTTGTTTGACCGATGATTGACCTGTTGAACCGTAACTTTGACGTCGTTTTAAACAATTTTCAGGCTGCAAATAATCGTAAATATCGGCATCAATACTAGAATGATGTTGTTGATATGTTGCTAAAGGAACATCTAATAAATAATGACCTTGTTGTATACATTCTAAGACGATTTTTCCTACAATTTCATGTGCAGTTCTAAATGGAATATTTTTAGTTACTAAATAATCTGCTAGTTCCGTTGCATTTGAAAAATCTTCTTTAACAGTTTGATTGAGTCGTTCTTTATTAATTGTCATCGTTTGAATCATACCTTCGAAAATACGTAAAGAACCTTTAATTGTATGGACAGCATCGAATAAACCTTCTTTATCTTCCTGCATATCTTTGTTATATGCTAGAGGTAATCCTTTTAAAGTCATAAGCATGCTCATTAAATGACCAGTCGTTCGACCAACTTTACCTCTAATTAATTCTGCCATATCAGGATTTTTCTTTTGTGGCATAATAGATGAGCCAGTTGAAAATGCATCTGATAATGTAATGAATTTAGCTTCGTCTGTGGACCAGAAAATAATTTCCTCTGCAAAGCGTGATAAGTGAACCATCGTTAAAGAAATATTATGCAATGTTTCAATAATATAGTCTCTGTCACTAACAGCATCTAGGCTATTCTCATAGAGACTGCCAAAGTTCAACAATGCTGTTGTCTCGTGTCTATCGATAGGGTATGTGGTACCACTTAAGGCTGCTGCACCTAAAGGATTAATATCGATTCGTTTTAAACTATCTTCAAATCGTTGTTGGTCTCGTTGTAACATCCAAAAATAAGTCATAATATGATGTGCAAATGAAATTGGCTGTGCACGCTGTAAATGAGTATAACCAGGCATAATTGTATCAACATTATTGGAAGCGATGTCTACAATTACACTTTGTAACGACTTAATTAATGCGATGATATCTTGCACTTGTTTCTTAGTGTACAAGTGCATGTCTGTTGCAACTTGATCGTTTCTACTGCGTCCAGTATGCAACTTACCACCAGCATCACCGATACGTTTAATTAATTCATGTTCAATATTTAAATGAATATCTTCTAATGATGCACTAAATTGAATTTGATCTTGATGATAATCATGTTGAATAGATTTTAGTCCTTGTATAATTTGTTCGCTGTCTTGTTGACTAATAATGCCTTGATTCGCAAGCATAGTTGCATGTGCAATGCTGCCTTCGATATCTTGATCTATGAGCGTTTGATCAAAAGTAATGGATGCGTTAAAGTCGTCAACCCACTCTTCAGGTTGTACTTCAAATCTACCGCCCCAAGCTTTATTGCTCATTGCTATAGCCTCCATGCAACATCGCATTTACTTGAGTAGGTAAACCATAGATATCGATAAAGCCAACAGCAGCGTCTTGATTAAATGCATCTTCTTTTGTATAAGTTGCTAATTTTTCATCATATAATGTGTAAGGTGATTTTCTACCATTCACGATGGCATTACCTTTGAATAATTTAATTCTGACATCACCACTTACGTATTGCTGAGTACTATCAATAAATAATTTCAAGCTATCAGTTAAAGGTGAGAACCAAAGTCCATTGTATAGTTGTTCAGCAAATTGCTTCTCAATGATTGGTTTAAAGTGTGCGACATCTTTCGTTAACGTAATCGTTTCTAATGCTTTATGCGCTTTTAAAATAACTTCTGCAGCAGGTGCCTCATAAATTTCTCTTGATTTGATACCTACAAGTCTATTTTCTACATGGTCAATTCTTCCGATACCATGCTTACCAGCTAATGCATTCAACGTTAAAATTAAATCGTCTAATTCATATGTTTTGCCATCAATTTGAACTGGGATGCCTTTATCAAACGTTAAAATGATTTCATCAGCAGTATCTGGTGTTTCTTCTAAAGCATTTGTTAGATCGAACGCATCCTCTGGTGGCGCAGCATAAGGATCTTCTAAAATACCACATTCATTCGCTCTGCCCCATAGATTTTGATCGATAGAATAAGGTGAATCATGGTTGATTGATACAGGGATATTATGTTTAATTGCATAATCGATTTCTTCTTCACGACTCCATGCCCACTCACGTACAGGTGCGAATGCTTTCAATGATGGGTTTAATGCTTTAATGGCAACTTCGAAACGTACTTGGTCATTCCCTTTACCAGTACAACCATGTGCAATACCTACTGAATTTGTTTTCTCAGCAATCTCTACTAATTTTTTAGCGATTAATGGTCTTGATAAAGCTGAAACTAATGGATATGCATTTTCATACATTAAATTTCCTTTGATTGCATAACTTACATACTCATCACTAAATTCTTTTGTTGCATCAATAATATGACATTCAACTGCTCCCATATCTAAAGCTTTTTTATAAACGATGTCTAAATCTTTACCTTCACCAACATCTAGGCAACAAGCTACAACGTCGTATCCTTTGTCGATAAGCCATTGAACGGCCACACTTGTATCTAGTCCTCCTGAATATGCTAAAACAATTTTCTCTTTCATAAAATTCACCTCATTGTAGTTATCTGAATATTTCGTATGAACACATGATAGCAAACTTTTGATGAAAATAAAACCATTATTTTACATATTTATTCATAAAATGCGATAGAGATAGTTAGAGTTGTAAGTATAAATGCTTATTTATCAATGTTTAAAAGTATTTTAAAAAACATGCAAATTGTATAAAAAATGTTTGAGTGTTTGACGCCAGTTTGAAATGTTTGTTGAAAAATAGGTGTGAAACGTCACATAAATATCAATTTTATTGATTAAGTACAAACTTGTGAATTGAATCGCAAACGTAAACTTAGTAAAATTAAGATATTAAATGAAACAGGAGGCTTTTATAGATGACTCATATTCAATTAGATTTTAGTAAGACGTTAGAATTTTTCGGTGAACACGAATTAAAACAACAACAAGAAATTGTTAAATCAATTCACAAAACAATTCATGAAGGTACTGGTGCAGGTAGTGACTTCTTAGGCTGGGTTGATTTACCAGTTGATTACGACAAAGAAGAATTTTCAAGAATTGTTGAAGCATCAAAACGCATTAAAGAAAATTCTGATGTTTTAGTAGTCATCGGTATTGGTGGTTCTTACTTAGGTGCACGTGCAGCAATCGAAATGTTAACGTCATCATTTAGAAACAGCAATGAATACCCTGAAATTGTATTTGTTGGTAATCACTTATCATCAACATATACGAAAGAGTTAGTTGATTATTTAGCAGACAAAGATTTCTCTGTAAACGTTATTTCTAAATCTGGTACAACTACAGAACCAGCAGTTGCATTTAGATTGTTCAAACAATTAGTTGAAGAAAGATACGGTAAAGAAGAAGCACAAAAACGTATATTTGCAACAACGGATAAAGAAAAAGGTGCTTTAAAACAGTTGGCTACAAACGAAGGTTATGAAACGTTTATCGTACCTGATGATGTAGGTGGAAGATATTCTGTTTTAACAGCAGTAGGATTATTACCAATTGCAACAGCTGGAATTAACATCGAAGCTATGATGATTGGTGCTGCAAAAGCACGTGAAGAATTATCTTCAGATAAATTAGAAGACAACATTGCATACCAATATGCGACAATTCGAAACATTTTATATGCAAAAGGTTATACAACAGAAATGTTGATTAACTATGAACCATCTATGCAATACTTTAATGAATGGTGGAAACAATTATTTGGTGAATCAGAAGGTAAAGACTTCAAAGGTATCTATCCTTCAAGTGCCAACTACACAACTGATTTACATTCTTTAGGTCAATATGTACAAGAAGGCCGTCGTTTCTTATTCGAAACAGTGGTAAAAGTAAATCATCCTAAATATGATATTACTATTGAAAAAGATAGTGATGATCTAGACGGATTAAATTATTTGGCTGGTAAAACAATCGACGAAGTTAACACAAAAGCATTCGAAGGTACATTATTAGCGCATACTGATGGTGGTGTTCCTAACATGGTAGTGAACATTCCACAATTAGATGAAGAAACTTTCGGTTATGTCGTATACTTCTTCGAACTTGCTTGTGCAATGAGTGGATACCAATTAGGTGTAAATCCATTTAACCAACCTGGTGTAGAAGCATATAAACAAAACATGTTCGCATTATTAGGTAAACCTGGTTTTGAAGACTTGAAAAAAGAATTAGAAGAGCGTTTATAAAATACATTACTTCAATGATTAGTGAAGTTTGAAAAGATAGAACTAGACGTTAACTATTTAAAGCATATTTTCGAGGTTGTCATTACAAATGTAAAAATGTAATGACAACCTCGTTTTTATTTATATGCAAGAACTAGGTTACTAGCTAATGTGACAAGATGTTAAGAGAAAATTAAAGAAAAAATAACATCTGTCATACAATAATATTGTTATACTACTAGAGACTGATTTATTAGCATGATTACATGTTAATGTTTCTTTACTTAGTAATTAACTTTATAATGTAAGAATAATTATCTTCAGCCAAAGAAAGGGATTGATGATTTGTCGTTTCATCAAGTAGAAGAATGGTTTGAGATATTTCGACAGTTTGGTTATTTACCTGGATTTATATTGTTATATATTAGAGCGATAATTCCAGTATTTCCTTTAGCACTCTATATTTTAATTAACATTCAAGCTTATGGATCTATTTTAGGTATAGTGATTAGTTGGCTTGGATTAATTTCTGGAACATTTACAGTCTATTTGATCTGTAAACGATTGGTGAACACTGAGAGGATGCAGCGAATTAAACAACGTACTGCTGTTCAACGCTTGATTAGTTTTATTGATCGCCAAGGATTAATCCCATTGTTTATTTTACTTTGTTTTCCTTTTACGCCAAATACATTAATAAATTTTGTAGCGAGTCTATCTCATATTAGACCTAAATATTATTTCATTGTTTTGGCATCATCAAAGTTAGTTTCAACAATTATTTTAGGTTATTTAGGAAAGGAAATTACTACAATTTTAACGCATCCTTTAAGAGGGATATTAATGTTAGTTGTGTTGGTTGTATTTTGGATTGTTGGAAAAAAGTTAGAACAGCATTTTATGGGGTCGAAAAAGGAGTGACATCGTGAAAAAAGTTGTAAAATATTTGATTTCATTGATACTTGCTATTATCATTGTACTGTTCGTACAAACTTTTGTAATAGTTGGTCATGTCATTCCGAATAATGATATGTCACCAAGCCTTAACAAAGGGGATCGTGTTATTGTAAATAAAATTAAAGTTACATTTAATCAATTGAATAATGGTGATATCATTACATATAGGCGTGGTAACGAGATATATACTAGTCGAATTATTGCCAAACCTGGTCAATCAATGGCGTTTCGTCAGGGACAATTATACCGTGATGACCGACCGGTTGACGCATCTTATGCCAAGAACAGAAAAATTAAAGATTTTAGTTTGCGCAATTTTAAAGAATTAGATGGAGATATTATACCGCCTAACAATTTTGTTGTGCTAAATGATCATGATAACAATCAGCATGATTCAAGACAATTTGGTTTAATTGATAAAAAGGATATTATTGGTAATATAAGTTTGAGATATTATCCTTTTTCAAAATGGACGATTCAGTTCAAATCTTAAAAAGAGGTGTCAAAATTGAAAAAAGAATTATTGGAATGGATTATTTCAATTGCAGTCGCTTTTGTCATTTTATTTATAGTAGGTAAATTTATTGTTACACCATATACGATTAAAGGTGAATCAATGGATCCAACTTTGAAAGATGGCGAGCGAGTAGCTGTAAACATTATTGGATATAAAACAGGTGGTTTGGAAAAAGGTAATGTAGTTGTCTTCCATGCAAACAAAAATGATGACTATGTTAAACGTGTCATCGGTGTTCCTGGCGATAAAGTAGAATATAAAAATGATACATTATATGTCAATGGTAAAAAACAAGATGAACCATATTTAAACTACAATTTAAAACATAAACAAGGTGATTACATTACTGGGACTTTCCAAGTTAAAGATTTACCGAATGCGAATCCTAAATCAAATGTCATTCCAAAAGGTAAATATTTAGTGCTTGGAGATAATCGTGAAGTAAGTAAAGATAGCCGTGCGTTTGGCCTCATTGATGAAGACCAAATTGTTGGTAAAGTTTCATTTAGATTCTGGCCATTTAGTGAATTTAAACATAATTTCAATCCTGAAAATACTAAAAATTAATATGAAACAAATACAACATCGTTTGTCGGTTTTAATACTGATAAACGATGTTTTATTTTGTTAGTACCACAATAAAAGCTAAGTTCGAAATGAACTTATAATAAATCAATCACAATCACTTTGTGTTAAAATATGTGTCAAAGGAAGTGAGGGTTTGTCATGACATTACATGCTTATTTAGGTAGAGCGGGAACAGGTAAGTCTACGAAAATGTTGACCGAAATAAAACAAAAAATGAAAGCAGATCCGCTTGGAGATCCAATCATTTTAATTGCGCCAACTCAAAGTACATTTCAATTAGAACAAGCCTTTGTCAATGATCCGGAATTAAATGGTAGTTTAAGAACAGAAGTGTTGCATTTTGAACGATTAAGTCATCGTATTTTCCAAGAAGTTGGTAGTTATAGCGAACAAAAGTTATCTAAAGCTGCAACGGAAATGATGATTTATAACATTGTTCAAGAACAACAAAAGTATTTAAAACTTTATCAATCACAAGCAAAATATTATGGGTTTAGTGAAAAATTAACAGAACAAATTCAAGATTTTAAAAAATATGCAGTAACGCCTGAACATTTAGAACACTTTATTGCTGATAAAAATATGCAAACTCGAACTAAAAATAAGTTAGAGGATATTGCTTTAATATACCGTGAGTTCGAACAACGCATTCAAAACGAGTTTATTACGGGTGAGGATTCATTACAATATTTTATTGATTGTATGCCGAAATCAGAGTGGCTAAAACGTGCTGATATATATATTGATGGTTTTCACAACTTTTCAACGATTGAGTATTTAATAATCAAAGGATTAATTAAATATGCGAAGAGTGTCACAATTATATTGACGACAGATGGTAACCACGATCAATTTAGTTTATTTAGAAAACCATCGGAAGTGTTACGACATATTGAAGAAATAGCAAATGAACTCAATATTTCTATTGAACGTCAATATTTCAAGCAATTATATCGCTTCAATAATCAAGATTTAAAGCATCTTGAACAAGAATTTGATGCACTTCAAATCAATCGAGTGGCATGTCAAGGTCATATCAATATTTTAGAATCTGCGACTATGAGAGAGGAAATAAATGAAATTGCGCGACGTATCATCGTTGATATTCGTGATAAGCAATTACGATATCAAGATATTGCAATTTTATATCGTGACGAGTCTTATGCTTATTTATTTGATTCCATATTACCGCTTTATAATATTCCTTATAACATTGATACAAAGCGTTCGATGACACATCATCCGGTCATGGAAATGATTCGTTCATTGATTGAAGTTATTCAATCTAATTGGCAAGTGAATCCAATGCTACGCTTATTGAAGACTGATGTGTTAACGGCATCATATCTAAAAAGTGCATACTTAGTTGATTTACTTGAAAATTTTGTACTTGAACGTGGTATATACGGTAAACGTTGGTTAGATGATGAGCTATTTAATGTCGAACATTTTAGCAAAATGGGGCGTAAAGCGCATAAACTGACCGAAGATGAACGTAACACATTTGAACAAGTCGTTAAGTTAAAGAAAGATGTCATTGATAAAATTTTACATTTTGAAAAGCAAATGTCACAAGCGGAAACTGTAAAAGACTTTGCAACTGCTTTTTATGAAAGTATGGAATATTTCGAACTGCCAAATCAATTGATGACAGAGCGAGATGAACTTGATTTAAATGGTAATCATGAAAAGGCGGAGGAAATTGATCAAATATGGAATGGCTTAATTCAAATCCTTGACGACTTAGTTCTAGTATTTGGAGATGAACCAATGTCGATGGAACGTTTTTTAGAAGTATTTGATATTGGTTTAGAACAATTAGAATTTGTTATGATTCCGCAAACATTGGACCAAGTTAGTATTGGTACGATGGATTTGGCTAAAGTCGACAATAAGCAACATGTTTACTTAGTTGGAATGAATGATGGTACGATGCCACAACCAGTAACTGCGTCAAGCTTGATTACAGATGAAGAAAAGAAATACTTTGAACAGCAGGCTAATGTCGAGTTAAGTCCAACATCAGATATTTTACAGATGGATGAAGCATTTGTTTGTTATGTTGCTATGACTAGAGCTAAGGGAGATGTTACATTTTCTTACAGTCTAATGGGATCAAGTGGTGATGATAAGGAGATCAGCCCATTTTTAAATCAAATTCAATCATTGTTCAACCAATTGGAAATTACTAACATTCCTCAATACCATGAAGTTAACCCATTGTCACTAATGCAACATGTTAAGCAAACCAAAATTACATTATTTGAAGCATTGCGTGCTTGGTTATATGATGAAATTGTGGCTGATAGTTGGTTAGATGCTTATCAAGTAATTAGAGATAGCGATCATTTAAATCAAGGTTTAGATTATTTAATGTCAGCATTAACGTTTGACAATGAAACTGTAAAATTAGGTGAAACGTTGTCTAAAGATTTATATGGTAAGGAAATCAATGCCAGTGTATCCCGTTTTGAAGGTTATCAACAATGCCCATTTAAACACTATGCGTCACATGGTCTGAAACTAAATGAGCGAACGAAGTATGAACTTCAAAACTTTGATTTAGGTGATATTTTCCATTCTGTTTTAAAATATATATCTGAACGTATTAATGGCGATTTTAAACAATTAGACCTGAAAAAAATAAGACAATTAACGAATGAAGCATTGGAAGAAATTTTACCTAAAGTTCAGTTTAATTTATTAAATTCTTCAGCTTACTATCGTTATTTATCAAGACGCATTGGCGCTATTGTAGAAACAACACTAAGCGCATTAAAATATCAAGGCACGTATTCAAAGTTTATGCCAAAACATTTTGAGACAAGTTTTAGAAGGAAACCAAGAACAAATGACGAATTAATTGCACAAACATTAACGACAACTCAAGGTATTCCAATTAATATTAGAGGGCAAATTGACCGTATCGATACGTATACAAAGAATGATACAAGTTTTGTTAATATCATTGACTATAAATCCTCTGAAGGTAGTGCGACACTTGATTTAACGAAAGTATATTATGGTATGCAAATGCAAATGATGACATACATGGATATCGTTTTACAAAATAAACAACGCCTTGGATTAACAGATATTGTGAAACCAGGTGGATTATTATACTTCCATGTACATGAACCTAGAATTAAATTTAAATCATGGTCTGATATTGATGAAGATAAACTAGAACAAGATTTAATTAAAAAGTTTAAGTTGAGTGGTTTAGTTAATGCAGACCAAACTGTTATTGATGCATTGGATATTCGTTTAGAACCTAAATTCACTTCAGATATTGTACCAGTTGGTTTGAATAAAGATGGCTCTTTGAGTAAACGAGGCAGCCAAGTGGCAGATGAAGCAACGATTTATAAATTCATCCAACATAACAAAGAGAATTTTATAGAAACAGCTTCAAATATTATGGATGGACATACTGAAGTTGCACCATTAAAGTACAAACAAAAATTGCCATGTGCTTTTTGTAGTTATCAATCGGTATGTCATGTAGATGGCATGATTGATAGTAAGCGATATCGAACTGTAGATGAAACAATAAATCCAATTGAAGCAATTCAAAATATTAACATTAATGATGAATTTGGGGGTGAGCAATAGATGACAATTCCAGAGAAACCACAAGGCGTGATTTGGACTGACGCGCAATGGCAAAGTATTTACGCAACTGGACAAGATGTACTTGTTGCAGCCGCGGCAGGTTCAGGTAAAACAGCTGTACTAGTTGAGCGTATTATCCAAAAGATTTTACGTGATGGCATTGATGTCGATCGACTTTTAGTCGTAACGTTTACAAACTTAAGCGCACGTGAAATGAAGCATCGTGTAGACCAACGTATTCAAGAGGCATCGATTGCTGATCCTGCAAATGCACACTTGAAAAACCAACGCATCAAAATTCATCAAGCACAAATATCTACACTCCATAGTTTTTGCTTGAAATTAATTCAACAGCATTATGATGTATTAAATATTGACCCGAACTTTAGAACAAGCAGTGAAGCTGAAAATATTTTATTATTAGAACAAACGATAGATGAGGTCATAGAACAACATTACGATATCCTTGATCCTGCTTTTATTGAATTAACAGAGCAATTGTCTTCAGATAGAAGTGATGATCAGTTTCGAATGATTATTAAACAATTGTATTTCTTTAGCGTTGCAAATCCAAATCCTACAAATTGGTTGGATCAATTGGTGACACCATACGAAGAAGAAGCACAACAAGCGCAACTTATTCAACTACTAACAGACTTATCTAAAGTATTTATCACAGCTGCTTATGATGCTTTAAATAAGGCGTATGATTTGTTTAGTATGATGGATAGCGTCGATAAACATTTAGCTGTTATAGAAGATGAACGACGTTTAATGGGGCGTGTTTTAGAAGGTGGCTTTATTGATATACCTTATTTAACTGGTCACGAATTTGGCGCGCGTTTGCCTAATGTAACAGCGAAAATTAAAGAAGCAAATGAAATGATGGTCGATGCCTTAGAAGATGCTAAACTTCAGTATAAAAAATATAAATCATTAATTGATAAAGTGAAGAGTGATTACTTTTCAAGAGAAGCTGATGATTTGAAAGCTGATATGCAACAATTGGCGCCACGAGTAAAGTACCTTGCGCGTATTGTGAAAGATGTTATGTCAGAATTCAATCGAAAAAAGCGTAGCAAAAATATTTTGGATTTTTCTGATTATGAACATTTTGCATTACAAATTTTAACTAATGAGGATGGTTCGCCTTCAGAAATTGCCGAATCATACCGTCAACACTTCCAAGAAATATTGGTCGATGAGTATCAAGATACGAACCGAGTTCAAGAGAAAATACTATCTTGCATCAAAACGGGTGATGAACATAATGGTAATTTATTTATGGTTGGAGATGTTAAGCAATCCATTTATAAATTTAGACAAGCTGATCCAAGTTTATTTATTGAAAAGTATCAACGCTTTACTATAGATGGAGATGGCACTGGACGTCGAATTGATTTGTCGCAAAACTTCCGTTCTCGAAAAGAAGTACTGTCAACGACTAACTATATATTCAAACATATGATGGATGAACAAGTCGGTGAAGTAAAATATGATGAAGCGGCACAGTTGTATTATGGTGCACCATATGATGAATCGGACCATCCAGTAAACTTAAAAGTCCTTGTTGAAGCGGATCAAGAACATAGTGATTTAACTGGTAGTGAACAAGAAGCGCATTTTATAGTAGAACAAGTTAAAGATATCTTAGAACATCAAAAAGTTTATGATATGAAAACAGGAAGCTATAGAAGTGCGACATACAAGGATATCGTTATTCTAGAACGCAGCTTTGGACAAGCTCGCAATTTACAACAAGCCTTTAAAAATGAAGATATTCCATTCCATGTGAATAGTCGTGAAGGTTACTTTGAACAAACAGAAGTCCGCTTAGTATTATCATTTTTAAGAGCGATAGATAATCCATTACAAGATATTTATTTAGTTGGGTTAATGCGCTCCGTTATATATCAGTTCAAAGAAGACGAATTAGCTCAAATTAGAATATTGAGTCCAAATGATGACTACTTCTATCAATCGATTGTAAATTACATTAATGACGAAGCAGCAGATGCAATTTTAGTTGATAAATTAAAAATGTTTTTATCAGATATTCAAAGTTACCAACAATATAGTAAAGATCATCCGGTGTATCAGTTAATTGATAAATTTTATAATGATCATTATGTTATTCAATACTTTAGTGGACTTATTGGTGGACGTGGACGACGTGCAAATCTTTATGGTTTATTTAATAAAGCTATCGAGTTTGAGAATTCAAGTTTTAGAGGTTTATATCAATTTATTCGTTTTATCGATGAATTGATTGAAAGAGGCAAAGATTTTGGTGAGGAAAATGTAGTTGGTCCAAACGATAATGTCGTTAGAATGATGACAATTCATAGTAGTAAAGGTCTAGAGTTTCCATTTGTCATTTATTCTGGATTGTCAAAAGATTTTAATAAACGTGATTTGAAACAACCAGTTATTTTAAATCAGCAATTTGGTCTCGGAATGGATTATTTTGATGTGGATAAAGAAATGGCATTTCCATCTTTAGCTTCGGTTGCATATAGAGCTGTTGCCGAAAAAGAACTTGTGTCAGAAGAAATGCGATTAGTCTATGTAGCATTAACAAGAGCGAAAGAACAACTTTATTTAATTGGTAGAGTGAAAAATGATAAATCATTACTAGAACTAGAGCAATTGTCTATTTCTGGTGAGCACATTGCTGTCAATGAACGATTAACTTCACCAAATCCGTTCCATCTTATTTATAGTATTTTATCTAAACATCAATCTGCGTCAATTCCAGATGATTTAAAATTTGAAAAAGATATAGCACAAATTGAAGATAGTAGTCGTCCGAATGTAAATATTTCAATTGTGTACTTTGAAGATGTGTCTACAGAAACCATTTTAGATAATGATGAATATCGTTCGGTTAATCAATTAGAAACTATGCAAAATGGTAATGAAGATGTTAAAGCACAAATTAAACACCAACTTGATTATCGATATCCATATGTAAATGATACTAAAAAGCCCTCAAAACAATCTGTTTCTGAATTGAAAAGACAATATGAAACAGAAGAAAGTGGCACAAGTTACGAACGAGTAAGGCAATATCGTATCGGTTTTTCAACGTATGAACGACCTAAATTTCTAAGTGAACAAGGTAAACGAAAAGCGAATGAAATTGGTACGTTAATGCATACAGTGATGCAACATTTACCATTCAAAAAAGAGCGCATATCTGAAGTTGAGTTACATCAGTATATCGATGGATTAATCGATAAACATATTATCGAAGCAGATGCGAAAAAAGATATCCGTATGGATGAAATAATGACATTTATCAATAGTGAGTTATATTCGATTATTGCTGAAGCAGAGCAAGTTTATCGTGAATTACCGTTTGTAGTTAACCAAGCATTAGTTGACCAATTGCCACAAGGAGACGAAGACGTCTCAATTATTCAAGGTATGATTGACTTGATCTTTGTTAAAGACGGTGTGCATTATTTTGTAGACTATAAAACCGATGCATTTAATCGTCGTCGTGGGATGACAGATGAAGAAATTGGTACACAATTAAAAAATAAATATAAGATACAGATGAAATATTATCAAAATACGCTTCAAACGATTCTTAATAAAGAAGTTAAAGGTTATTTATACTTCTTCAAATTTGGTACATTGCAACTGTAGTATTTTGATTTTCAAAAGAATAAAAAATAATTTCGATTAAGTGCAAAGCCCTTGTAGCAGAATGAACATAACTCATTTTCAAAATTGTCTTACTTATTTATTTGTTATTTGATAACGAAAAAAGTTATAATGTGAATTAAGATAAAGATGAGGAGTTGAGAATGAATGAAATTCTTATCATTCAAGTATAATGACAAAACTTCATATGGCGTTAAAGTAAAACGCGAAGATGCTGTATGGGATTTAACACAAGTATTTGCTGACTTTGCAGAAGGAGATTTCCATCCTAAAACATTGTTAGCTGGTTTACAACAAAATCATACTTTAGATTTTCAAGAACAAGTACGTAAAGCAGTTGTAGCAGCAGAAGATAGCGGCAAAGCTGAAGACTATAAAATTTCATTTAATGACATTGAATTCTTACCACCAGTAACACCTCCGAATAATGTGATTGCTTTTGGTAGAAATTACAAAGATCATGCGAACGAATTAAATCATGAAGTAGAAAAATTATATGTATTTACAAAAGCAGCGTCATCTTTAACAGGAGATAATGCAACAATTCCAAATCATAAAGATATTACTGATCAATTAGATTATGAAGGTGAATTAGGTATTGTTATTGGTAAGTCTGGTGAAAAGATTCCAAAAGCATTAGCTTTAGATTATGTTTACGGCTATACAATTATTAACGATATCACTGATCGCAAAGCACAAAGTGAACAAGATCAAGCATTTTTATCAAAAAGTTTAACTGGCGGTTGCCCAATGGGTCCTTATATCGTTACTAAAGACGAACTACCATTACCTGAAAATGTAAATATTGTTACAAAAGTTAACAATGAAATTAGACAAGATGGTAACACTGGCGAAATGATTCTTAAAATTGATGAATTAATAGAAGAAATTTCAAAATATGTTGCACTACATCCGGGAGATATTATTGCAACTGGTACACCAGCAGGCGTTGGTGCAGGTATGCAACCACCTAAATTTTTACAACCAGGTGATGAAGTTAAAGTGACTATTGATAATATTGGAACACTGACAACTTATATCGCTAAATAATTATCATTTAAAAAGCGAGGCTGGGACATAAATCCCTAAAAAACAGCAGTAAGATAATTTTCAATTAGAAAATATCTTACTGCTGTTCTCTATTTATACAATACTTCGTATTGAATGGCTTCGCTTTCCTAGGGTGCCGTCTCAGCCTCGGTCTTCGACTGGCACTGCTCCCTCAGGAGTCTCGCCATTAATACTACGTATTAACATGTAATTTTACTTTGAAATACTTTAATGCCCAAATTAATCAAAAGCTTTTTGAACCAGAAACGAAAAAAATCAATAGTCAAAGAAAAATTGATGTAGAGCCTGTTTTTGGATTTGTGAAGGCTATTTTGGGTTTCACTAGAATGTCAGTTCGAGGAATAAATAAAGTTAAACGAGAGCTAGGTTTTGTATTAATGGTACTTAATATAAGGAAAATAGCAGCTCAACGAGCTGTACATTATAAAATACATATCAAAAAAGCTGATTTCTATCAAATAATTAATAGAAAACAGCTTTTTTAAATTGCCTAAGAACTTAATGTCCCAGCCTGGTTTTTTCTTGCTTTTCTAAAAAGGTGTTAAAGATAATTGTTTATAATGTTACCATTTTGAGATGAAAGTGAAATATTGATATTAAGAAGTAGTTGATTATTTTACAGCAGATGCACAATATTCTAATAAGGAATAAAATGTCATGTTCTTCCTCTCAAATATAGAAGTGTGGTAGAATATATATTCGTGTATAATCAAATCATGATTAAATTACAAGCAAGTGGGTATTAATCCCAAGAAGCTTTAATTTAATAATATAAATTATTAAAGTGGGGGGAATCAGTATGTTACATTTACATATATTAAGTTGGGTATTAGCGATTATTTTATTTATCGCTACATACTTAAACATTTCAAAAAATCAAGGTGGTACGCCATATTTCAAACCGTTGCACATGATTTTACGCTTATTTATGCTGTTGACGTTAATTTCAGGATTTTGGATATTAATTCAGTCATTTATGAATGGCGGGGCAAATCATATGTTGCTTACATTGAAAATGCTGTGTGGTGTTGCAGTAGTTGGATTGATGGAAGTGTCGATTGCTAAAAGAAAGAGACATGAACAAAGTCACACAATGTTTTGGATAACAATTGCATTAATTATCATCACAATGGTATTAGGTGTCATTCTACCGTTAGGGCCTATATCAAAATTATTCGGTATTGGCTAATTGATAAGACATATAGTATATGACATAAGGCATGGACAATTATTAGTCCAAGACCTTATGTCTTTTTTGATTCTAAAAATGTTAAACATAAAAAATGGACTGGATAGTAGTACCAGTCCAACATAATTCTAACCTAGACAATTAAGATTAGATTGAATCGCATGATTCATTTATTTAGCTTTGTAACCAATCATATTGATTAAATCTTTAGGGTGGCTATATGGTGGTGCATAAGCCACTTCAAACTCAGTTAACTCATCTACAGTTAGCTGGTTCATCATTGCCATCGATAGTACATCAATACGTTTATCTGCACCTTCTTTTCCTACTGCAGCTGCTCTTAAAATCTGACGGTTTGAAGTGTCATAATATACCCTTAAGTGTAAAGGGGAATTTCCTGGGTAATAATTCGCGTGTGCACCTTGAGTGACTTCCACCATTTTATAGTCAAATTGCTTTAGTTCATTTGGTTTAACGCCGACACTCGCAAATGTATAATCAAAGAACTTCACAATATTGTTGCCTAAGAAGCCTTTGAATTCAATAGTGTCATTTCCAGCAATTTGTTCGGCAACAATACTTGCTGCACGGTGAGCGCCCCAAGCTAAAGGAACACTAGCCGGTAGATCGACATGTCGATAATGTGATGTTGCAATATCGCCTATTGCATAAATGTTTGGAACATTTGTTTCAAATTTATCGTTTACCGGTATGAAACCTTTTCGATCAAGTTTGATATTTGAACTTTCGATAAATTTTGAATTGGGGTGAGTACCGACACCTTCAATAATCATATCGTAATGTTCAACTTTTCCTGATTTAAATGTAATTTCATTTCCATTGATAGCATCAATTTCCTCATTTAAACGGTATGGAATCTCCCGCTTATCTAATTCATCAAGTATAGGTTGATTCATGTCAGCATCCATTAATTTATTTATCTTATCAGATCGATGAATTAAAGTAGGGTGTAAACCACGTTCGTAAAGATTTTCAAGAACTTCTAATGAAACATACCCTGCACCTACAACTAATACTTTATCAACTTGATTTGCTTTGATGAATTGATCGATAGCATCAGTGTCTTCTAAATTTCTAAGTGTAAATGTAATATCACTTTCAAAGCCAAGGCTATTTGCACTTGCACCAGGGCTTAAAATGAGTTTATCGTAAGATTCTTCAAATTGTTCGTTGGTCTTTCTATTTAATACAGTTACAGTTTGTCTTTCATCATTGATTGCAATAACTTCATGATAAGTTTTTACTGTAATTTGCTTTCTATCATAAAATTTTTCAGGTGTATACGCTAAAGCATATTTTCTATCTTCAACAACTTCGCCAATGACATAAGGCAATGCACAATTAGCAAAGCTCATATCACGATCTTTTTCAAAAATAATAATGTCACTTTCTTTATCTAAACGTCGAATTTGGCTGGCACATGTTGCACCGCCAGCGACTGCTCCGACTACGACTATTTTGGGCATCGTAACTTACCTCCTATTGTTTTAAAATATTATAAAATGATTAGTTATAAATTAACAGTAATATCTAATATTTAAATTAAAGAAATCATTCAAATATCGACCAATGCCATCTTCATTATTGTTGAATGTAATATTGTTCGCTACATCTTTAAGTTCTTGCAAACCATTTTCCATAGCAACACCATGGCGGGCGTACTCAATCATTTCAATATCATTATCTTCATCACCGAATGCAATAATATTATTTCGGTCAATATTTAAAAATTGTCTAACTTGCTCAATGCCTCTTGCTTTATTAATACCAAGTTTTACAATTTCAATGACAGGGAATGGTGCGCCCCAGCGTCGATGCTCAATATGATCGGCATAAAAATGAGTAAGCATATTTTTGATTTCAGGTATTTTACTTTCTTCGGCTTCAATTAAAATTGAGGTAGGGGATTCTTTCAAGTGGACAAGTAAATTACCAGTTTGAATTCTTGGATTACCCATTGAAAAACCTTCAAATAATCTTGGATCATGATTGTTAATGAAAACATAATCTTTCACTTCTGCTATAATATTCGATACTTGATATTGTTGTAATCCTTGAATAATGTTTTGTGCGATGCCTAAATCTAAAATTTCATGGCAAGTTTTGAAGTTTTTATCTTTAGGGTGATGTACGTAAGCGCCATTAAAATTAACAATTGGTGTCGTTAAATTTAATTCATGATAATACATTTGACTTGCACGATAAGGTCTGCCAGTCGCAATCATAATTTGGTGTCCACGTTGTTGTAATTCATTTAATACTTGTTTAGTATATGATGAAATTTCTTTGTTATCGTTTAATAATGTTCCGTCTAAGTCTAGACATATTAAATGTGGTTGCATATCTCTCTCCTCATAAGTTGCTTAGTTCATATAGATACATCATAGCATTTTATTGGCGTTTTGTCGGATATTTGATATATTATGAATAATATGACATTAAAGAGGTGATATGGATGGAAGAGGCATTGAAAGATAGTATCTTAGGTGCATTAGAAATGGTAATTGACCCTGAATTAGGAATTGATATCGTTAATTTAGGTTTAGTATACAAAGTGAATGTTGATGATGAAGGCGTATGTACAGTTGATATGACTTTAACATCAATGGGATGTCCAATGGGACCTCAAATTATTGATCAAGTTAAAACAGTATTAGCAGAGATTCCTGAAATTCAGGATACTGAAGTGAATATCGTATGGAGTCCACCTTGGACAAAAGATATGATGTCACGTTACGCTAAGATTGCACTTGGTGTGAGCTAACATAAACGTGCATTGCCTGTAGAATTTCTTTTAGAAATTCTCTGTGTTGGGTCCCCGCAGTCAATATAACATTGTAGAGTATAATTCATTGTGAATAAGCTCCCTTCAAAGTAGACATTGAAAAATGAAAATTTTGAAGGGAGCCTTATTTATGTTCTAGGTTCTGATTTCATTTTGAAAATTTATATCTAACTTGTTTCAAAAAATATGAATTAAGACAGTGACTTGCACTTCCAAGAGTGCAAAATTCATTTTCTAGTTGAATATTTTCTTGAAAATTTTTATAATAAATTGAATTTATATTACAGTTATATTACAATACATAATATTTCATAGTTTTTAAGTTGCCGAGTTGCATTACAAATTGGATTTCGAAGTAAGAATCATCATTGGTAATTTTTTTAATTTAACAGTATTTTAGTCAATATGATTTTGATGATGTCGTAATTCAATAATATACATATGCATTTCAATATTCTTTTAAACAGCATAACTAAATTTAATTAAGCATCTAAGAAGAACAGTTTTAAAAGGGAAGAATGCAAAAATGAACAAAACAAAGGGTTTTACAAAGTATAAGAAAATGAGATATATGCCAGGGCTCGATGGTTTGAGGGCAATCGCTGTTCTAGGAATTATTATTTACCACTTAAACAAGCAATGGTTGACAGGTGGCTTTTTAGGTGTGGATACATTTTTTGTGATCTCTGGTTATTTAATTACAAGCTTATTACTCAAAGAGTATGATGACACAGGTATCATTAAATTGAAAAGCTTTTGGATACGTCGTTTAAAACGTTTATTACCAGCAGTCATAGTTTTATTAATGGTTGTAGGGACAGCAACCTTATTATTAAAATCAGATAATATCATTAGGGTTAAACATGATATTATTGCTGCGATATTTTATGTATCAAACTGGTGGTATATAGCAAAAGATGTTAATTATTTTGAGCAATTTTCATTTATGCCATTAAAGCATTTATGGTCTTTAGCAATTGAAGAACAGTTTTACATATTTTTCCCAGTTATTTTGGTTACATTATTGTTAACAATTAAAAAGCGATACAAAATAGGATTTATTTTTTTGGGAGTATCAATAATTTCTTTAGGGTTAATGATGTTTATCTACAGTATTAATGGGGATCATTCACGAGTGTATTTTGGTACAGATACTAGATTACAGACATTGTTACTGGGTGTTATTTTAGCTTTTTTATGGCCACCGTTTAAATTGAAAAATGATCCACCTAAAGTTGTAAAATATGTTATTGATAGCATAGGTAGTTTATCATTTATAGTACTTATGTTATTATTTTTCATTATTAATGATGAGACGAATTGGATATATGATGGTGGTTTCTATTTAATATCCATATTAACGTTATTTATTATTGCTAGTGTCGTTCATCCATCTACATGGATAGCGAAGATATTTTCAAATCCAGTGTTAGTATTTATCGGGAAAAGGTCTTATAGTTTATATTTATGGCATTTTGCAGTAATTAGTTTCGTACATAGTTACTATGTAGACGGACAGATACCTGTATATGTGTACTTTATAGATATAAGTTTAACAATTATATTTGCAGAGCTATCATATCGCTTTATAGAAACTCCATTTAGAAAAGAAGGTATTAAAGCTTTAAATTGGCGACCTTCTTATATACCACAATTTATAAGAATGGCAATTGTAGTAACCTTGTTAATTCCATTTATGTTGATTTTAGTAGGTGCATTCAATAAATATGGTAAAGACATTATTGGAGAAAAAGCGAATAGCTTTGATACCACAATTGAAGATAATTATTTAATGCGGATAGCACCAATTGATAACATACACATTGATGGCTTAGTAAGTGAGAAGAAAAAGGAATCTTCCGACGTATATAATAATATTAAACCTCTTTTAATCGGTGATTCAGTAATGGTTGATATCGGTGAGTCATTTAAGTCATCAGTTCCTAAGTCTAGAATTGATGGAAAAGTAGGGCGTCAATTGTATCAAACCTTACCTTTAGTTAAAGCGAATTATTCACAATATAAAAAATCATCTGATCAAGTCGTATTAGAATTAGGTACAAATGGCGACTTTACTGTCAAACAGCTCGACGATTTACTTAATCAATTTGGAAAAGCCAAGATTTATTTAGTTAATACACGTGTTCCAAGAATTTATGAAGCAAATGTAAATCGATTATTAGCTGACGCGGCGAAACGAAAGTCCAATGTCACATTAATTGATTGGTATAAGCGATCACAAGGACATAGTGAATATTTTGCACCAGACGGTGTACATTTAGAGTACAAAGGAGTCCTAGCTTTAAAAGATGAAATATTAAAAGCACTTAAAAAGAAATAACATATGTTTAATAAGTCTAGTTAATGTGTAACGTAACATTAGCTAGATTTTTTTATTCAAAAAAATATTTACAAATATTAGGAAATTTAAGTGTAAAAGAGTTGATAAATGATTATATTGGGACTATAATATAATTAAGGTCAAAGAAAGTCAAAGTCAAAAGTGCAACTTGACCAACTCTACAAATTAGAGGTGAAATTATATGGATATAAATAAAATGACATATGCTGTTCAAAGTGCTTTACAACAAGCAGTTGAACTGAGTCAGCAACATAAATTACAAAATATAGAAATTGAGGCAATTTTAAGCGCTGCCTTAAATGAAAGTGAAAGCTTATATAAAAGTATTTTAGAACGAGCAAATATTGAGGTAGATCAATTAAACAAAGCTTATGAAGACAAACTAAACACGTATGCATCTGTAGAAGGTGACAATATACAATATGGTCAATATATTAGCCAACAAGCAAACCAATTGATAACTAAGGCTGAATCATACATGAAAGAATATGAAGATGAATATATTTCAATGGAGCATATTTTACGTTCGGCAATGGACATTGATCAAACAACAAAACATTATATAAATAATAAAGTAGAAGTTATCAAAGAAATTATTAAAAAAGTAAGAGGGGGAAATCACGTGACATCACAAAATCCAGAAGTTAATTACGAAGCATTAGCTAAATATGGCCGCGACTTAGTAGAAGAAGTTAGACAAGGTAAAATGGATCCTGTTATAGGAAGAGATGAAGAAATTCGAAATACGATTCGTATTTTAAGTCGTAAAACTAAAAACAACCCTGTGCTCATTGGTGAACCAGGTGTTGGTAAAACTGCAATTGTTGAAGGATTAGCGCAACGTATAGTTAAGAAAGATGTGCCAGAATCATTATTAGATAAAACTGTTTTTGAGTTAGATTTAAGCGCATTAGTAGCGGGCGCTAAATATCGTGGTGAATTTGAAGAGAGATTAAAAGCAGTCCTAAAAGAAGTTAAAGAGTCTGATGGTAGAATTATATTATTTATTGATGAAATCCATATGCTTGTAGGTGCTGGTAAAACAGATGGTGCCATGGATGCAGGCAACATGCTAAAACCAATGTTAGCACGAGGAGAGTTACATTGTATTGGTGCAACAACTTTAAATGAATATCGAGAATATATTGAAAAAGATTCGGCATTAGAGCGTCGTTTCCAAAAAGTAGCAGTTAGTGAGCCTGATGTTGAAGATACAATTTCAATTTTACGTGGTTTAAAAGAACGATATGAAGTGTATCATGGTGTGCGTATTCAAGATAGAGCCTTAGTTGCTGCCGCTGAATTGTCTGATCGTTACATCACTGATCGTTTTTTACCAGATAAAGCGATTGATTTAGTTGACCAAGCATGTGCAACAATTCGTACGGAAATGGGATCAAATCCAACTGAATTGGATCAAGTTAATAGACGTGTCATGCAATTAGAAATTGAAGAAAGCGCACTTAAAAATGAATCTGACAATGCGAGCAAACAGAGATTACAAGAACTACAAGAAGAGCTTGCCAATGAAAAAGAGAAACAAGCAGCACTTCAATCTCGTGTAGAATCAGAAAAAGAAAAAATAGCAAATTTACAAGAAAAACGTGCGCAACTAGATGAAAGTAGACAAGCGTTGGAAGATGCACAAACAAATAACAATTTAGAAAAAGCTGCTGAACTACAATATGGAACAATTCCTCAATTGGAAAAAGAACTTAGAGAATTAGAGGATAATTTCCAAGATGAGCAAGGTGAAGATACAGATCGAATGATTCGTGAAGTTGTAACAGACGAAGAAATTGGCGATATTGTCAGCCAATGGACAGGCATACCAGTTTCAAAATTAGTTGAAACAGAACGTGAAAAATTACTTCACTTAAGTGACATCTTGCATAAACGTGTTGTAGGTCAAGATAAAGCGGTTGACCTGGTTTCAGATGCAGTAGTTAGAGCAAGAGCAGGTATTAAAGATCCAAACAGACCTATTGGTAGTTTCTTATTCCTAGGTCCAACTGGAGTAGGTAAAACTGAATTAGCTAAATCATTAGCTGCATCATTATTTGATTCTGAAAAACATATGATTCGTATTGATATGAGTGAATATATGGAAAAACATGCAGTATCAAGATTGATAGGGGCACCTCCAGGATATATTGGACATGATGAAGGGGGTCAATTAACTGAAGCGGTTCGTCGTAATCCATACTCAGTTATCTTATTAGATGAGGTTGAAAAAGCGCATACTGACGTCTTTAATGTATTATTGCAAATTTTAGATGAAGGCCGTTTAACTGATTCTAAAGGACGTAGCGTTGATTTTAAAAATACTATTATTATTATGACAAGTAATATTGGATCTCAAGTTTTATTAGAAAACGTAAAAGAGACTGGTGAAATTACAGAATCAACAGAAAAAGCTGTTATGACAAATTTAAATGCATATTTCAAACCAGAAATTTTGAATCGTATGGATGACATCGTATTATTTAAACCTCTATCTATTGATGACATGAGTATGATTGTAGACAAAATATTAACGCAATTAAATATAAGATTATTAGAACAGCGAATCTCAATTGAAGTTTCTGATGATGCTAAAGCTTGGCTAGGTCAAGAAGCTTATGAACCTCAATACGGTGCAAGACCATTAAAACGTTTTGTACAACGCCAAATTGAAACACCATTAGCACGTATGATGATTAAAGAGGGATTCCCAGAAGGTACAACGATTAAAGTTAATTTAAATTCAGACAATAACTTAACGTTTAATGTTGAAAAAATTCATGAATAAAATTGAACCAAGAATGTGATGATTAATCGCATTCTTGGTTTTTTAGATTTGAAATTTATTATAATTGTTCATTGGCAATATACTTTTTAAATGATTTAATAAAAACCAATATTTCTGGGCTTTCTTTTTTGCTGTATATATATGTAAATGAAATAGGCGCTTGTAAAATTTTCGTGTTAATAACCGAAATATTGTAATCACTATCTGTTGTTATATAAATAGGCAGGAATGATATACCTTGATTCATTTCGATTAATTTAATTGAAGTATGCACATCATTGATAGATAGAAATTGTGCTTTTCCATAAATATTTAAAATATTATTTTTAAGTGATGACCAATATTCTGGATGGTTATCACTTATTATTTTGTATTTTTCAAATAAAGATGCCTCAGTTAGAAGATGATTATTCTCTTTATTGGGAGCAATCAATACAATTTTACCTTCGCATACTTTTTCAGAATGAACTTCTCTTAGTTTAGGTTGATTTCTGCTAATCCCGATGTCATACGTATGATTATTAATATCTTTTTCAATATTTTCATTTTTGACATGGAGAGAAACATCGATAAACGGATGCTCGTTAAAGAAAGATTTTAAAAATTTGGGCATAATGAATGTCGCGATATATGAAGACACGACAACATTTAATTTCGATTGAAACATCGTTTTTTTAAGTTGGATATGTTTGATGCCACTTTCATATTGTTCAATAAAACTTTGCGCAATTGGAAGAAATGTATGACCATCTTCAGTCAAGATAATTTGATTTTTATAAGTTTCAAATAGTTTCACATTGAGATGCTGTTCTAAATTTTTAATTTGCTTATGTATAGAAGGTATAGTGAGATTAATTTCTTCACTAGCTAATCGATAGTTTAACGTCTTCGCTAAAATGACAAATGTATAGTACCAATCCAAATTCATGAACTTACCTCTTTCAAAAAAGTTAATAATTCATTAGATAATATTTAATTTTTATTGCATAAAAATAATATTAATATTATATCAGAGGTTATCGAGGGGGTGAAGTAATATGATTCGAATTCAAGATAATACAATAAGGGATGGTATGCAACAAAGTAATGTTCGAAAAAGTCTAATTATAAAAAAAGAAGTATTGAAACAAATTAACAAGTTAAATATAAATTCTGTTGAAGTAGGCATGTGTACAACTATCGAGGATGAATTTAATATTCATCAATTCAGAGACATTTTAAGTCCTGAAAAAGAATTAGTAGTATTGACTAGGCTTAATGAAAAAGAAATAAAAAAAATAGTCAAATTGAAAATTCATAATTTAGTGGTAAAAATACTATTGCCAATATCTGACTTGCATATAAAAGAAAAGCTTAATTTTTCAAATAAATATTATATTCAGAAAATCAAAGACTGCTTGGATATATTAAAGAAAGATAAAAAAGGAGTAGATATTTGTTTTGAAGATGCAACAAGGACTTCTAGAGAAAAATTGAAAGAATACATGGAAATTATTTCAAAATATCAAGTTAGAACAGTTACATTTGCGGACACTGTAGGATGTTCGACACCATTAGAATACGGAGATATTTTTAATTACTTTGTAAAAAAATATTCTAACATAATTTTTTCTGCTCATTGTCATAACGATCTAGGGTTGGCTACTGCAAATACATTAGCTGCAATTTTAAATGGTGCAAAGCAAATAGAAACTACATTTTTGGGAATTGGTGAGAGAGCGGGTAATGCTCCTATTGAGGAAATAATTACTATTTTGACAAAAAAACAAATAGAAAGTACGGAATTCACTTTACCCGACGTATATAAAACTAGTATTAATATTTCTAAAATTCTCGATTTTCAAATATCAGAAAACAAACCTATAATTGGTGAAAATATATTTAAACATGAATCAGGAATTCATCAAGATGGTACTAAAAAAAATATAAATATGTATCAATATTTAGTTCCTAGTGATTTAGGATTGAAAAATTCACAAGTTGTTCAGTTTCCAATAAGTAATATTTCTAGTAAGAAAATCTTGCACAATAAATTTAAATCAATAGTTAACACTGAAGAAATTGATGAAAATATTTCTTTCTATAAACTTGTGAACAAGTTTTCACCTGAAGTAGCACCTGAAGATACAGTGGATTTACTTCAGATAATAAAAAGGAGGAGTAAAGATGGAAATTTTAAATGATTCTGTAAAAAGTTTTGAAAAACTTTATTTACAATTACAAGATGGTTTTCCAGTGATTGTTCCTACTGATACTAATTATAATTTATGTAGTTTACCTAACAACGATCTTTGTATCGATAAAATATTTGAATATAAAAAGCGATCGAAAGATAAGCCATTATCATTATTTATTGATAAGCCAGAGGATTGGAAATTGTATGGAGATAATCAAAATACGGAAATAGTTGATAAACTAGTTGAAATATTTTGGCCTGGACCATTAAATATTATTTTAAAAAATAAAACAAGCTATAATTATATGCTCAATAATTCAGATAGTATAGCTATAGGATGTGTACAAAATAAAACGATGAGAAGATTTATTTCATATATTAATTCACCTATAGCAATTACTTCAGCAAATATATCTGGAACTGCCGATGATATTTTAATAACTGAAAATGAAGCAATTAAGCACATGGGCGAAAATGTAAGATATATGCTAAGAAGTCAAAATAAAACTAACTATAAAACATCTAGTACGATTATTAAAGTGACAGATAATAAAATTGAATTATTAAGAGAAGGAGATATAAAGTTTGAAGAAATAAAAGAAAGACTAGGTACAGGTATTATTTATGAATAAGTTAATACTTGGGATTTATTTATACCGAATTTTTTCACGAGCATACTTTTATTTACCGTTTTTATTAATTTACTTTTTGATTCAAGGTTATTCCATAATACAATTAGAAATATTAATGGCGTCTTATGGCATTGCAGCATTTTTATTCTCTCTATACAAAGAGAAGTGTTTTAAAATTTGTAACTTAAAAGATTCTAATAAATTAGTTGTTAGTGAAATATTCAAAATCATCGGTTTATTGTTGTTATTATATCAAAATCAATATTTAATTTTAGTAGTGGCACAAATATTATTAGGGTTAAGTTACTCAATGATGGCGGGTGTTGATACCGCAATAATTAAAAGAAATATAACAAATGAGAAATACGTACAAAATAAGTCAAATAGCTATATGTTCCTATCATTATTAATTTCAGGGATTATAGGTAGTTATCTTTATGGAATAAATATTAAATGGCCTATAATAATGACTGGTATATTTTCAATTCTAACAATTATAATTATTCGATGCACATTAGTTGAAAATAGGGAATTAAATTTAATAGGAGAAACAAAGGGAAAGATAAAGAAATTTCTACCAGAAGAGAAGTTTTGGATATTGCATTATTCTTTTTTAAGAGCGTTAATATTAGGATTTTTTATAGGATTTATTCCAATTAATATATATAATGATTTAAAACTGAATAATTTACAATTTATTTCAGTATTAACTTGTTACACAGTTATGGGTTTTGTATCTTCACGTTATTTAACTAAATACTTGAATTATAAGTTTGTGTCAGAAATTTGTTTAGTAATATTTTTAATAATATATACATATCAAAGTTTCATAGCAGTTACTATTTCTATGATATTTTTAGGTATTTCTTCAGGGTTAACTCGTCCACAAACTATAAATAAACTTTCTAGCAGTAGTAACTTAAGAGTGATGCTTAATTATGCAGAAACGTTATATTTTATTTTTAATATCGCATTTTTACTTATGGGTGGTTACTTATATACAATAGGAACTATTCAATACTTAATATTATTTATTTCGTTATTAATTTTTATATATTTAATAATAATATTTTATTTTACAAGGAGAGAGCAACATGAAAATAAAAACTGAATTTAAAGGGAACAATATACCATATGAATACGCAGCAGGTGCAGATGTGAGTGATTCTATTAACGGGAATCCAATTAAGTCATTTCCATTTGAAGTAATTGAATTACCGGAAGGGACTAAATATCTTGCTTGGTCTTTAATTGACTATGATGCAATTCCTGTGTGTGGCTTTGCATGGATTCATTGGAGTGTTGCTAATGTAAGTGTTAGTGGCAATTCAATTTCTATAAAAGCAGATTTATCAAGAACAAAGGGTGACTATGTACAAGGTAAAAATAGCTTTACTAGTGGGTTATTGGCTGAAGATTTTTCAGAAATAGAAAATCACTATGTAGGACCTACACCACCTGATCAAGATCATCAATATGAATTAACAGTTTATGCGTTAGATCATTCTTTAAATTTGAAGAATGGGTTCTACTTGAATGAATTTTTAAAAGAAGTAAATCAACATAAAATTGATCAAACAAGTATTAACCTTATAGGAAGAAAAATTTAATACTAAATATCTCATCAATATAAAAATGTTCAATTAAAAGTACAAAGAAACAAAGGTTTTAATTTATATATTAGGTACGGCGTTCGCTATAATGCAAAGAAGTAATTAAATTTAAGAAATGTAAACTTAGTTATTGTAATGTGAATTTATTTGAAAAAATAGAAAGTATTAACAATTATAGCTTTTACATTAATTAAAATTTATTTTTAAAAACAAGTAAACAATTTACATACTTATAATTTTTGAAACTTTTCAATTTGTGTTATATTGATTTTGTAAGATACTTTAACTCACAAAGGAGAGAGATTATATGAAATTAAAATCATTTATAACTGTAACTTTGGCACTGGGCATGATCGCAACGACTGGCGCTACTGTGGCAGGTAATGAGGTATCTGCAGCAGAAAAGGACAAACTACCGGCAACTCAAAAAGCTAAAGAAATGCAAAATGTTCCATATACAATTGCAGTAGATGGCATTATGGCTTTCAATCAATCTTACTTAAATTTACCAAAAGATAGCCAATTATCATATTTAGATTTAGGAAATAAAGTTAAAGCTTTATTATATGATGAACGCGGTGTAACACCTGAGAAGATTCGAAATGCAAAATCTGCCGTTTACACGATTACTTGGAAAGATGGCAGTAAAAAAGAAGTGGATTTAAAGAAAGATAGTTATACAGCAAACTTGTTTGATTCAAATTCAATTAAACAAATTGATATTAATGTAAAAACTAAATAAACACTTAAAATTATCAAATTCATCATGAAGCATTTAATTTTACAGTGATGATTATAAAATAATTGCCTTGATACAAAGATTACTCGTAAATGACATCTTTGTATTAAGGCTTTTTCTAAATTTAAAAGTGATGGGTTAGAGGTCATTGAGCTTTAAAATATTCAAAATACAAAACATTAATGGCCAAAAATAAAAGCCGCCTTTATCTGGGCAGCTTCAATAATAAGAAAGACATATTTCATTTTATACTAAATAGTTATTGTGATGAATCTTTCGGCGGTTTAATTACTGCAGCAAAAATTGCTGTGAAAATCGTGAACAATACTGCCATGATAATTGGATTCACTACATTTAAGCTGTCTCCACCTACTAGGCTATTAAGTACAAAGTTAACCATTTGCATTAATAATAATGCCCAAAAGAATGTTACGAGGTGTTTCATGTCATTCTACCTCCACTTTAATTATATATATTTTATTTTAAGTGAAAGTTAGAAATTTGTATAGTAACATCTCATATATTTTGACCATATTATACAGTTTAAATAAATGATTTTATCTGAATGGCTATTCTAATTTAAGCGCATTAAAACCAATTTCATACTGAAATTTGACGATAATAAAGCATTAAAATTTTATTAACTAGTCAATATTCCTACCTCTGACTTGAGTTTAAAAAGTAATCTATGTTAAATTAATACCTGGTATTAAAAATTTTATTAAGAAGGTGTTCAACTATGAACGTGGGTATTAAAGGTTTTGGTGCATATGCACCAGAAAAGATTATTGACAATGCCTATTTTGAGCAATTTTTAGATACATCTGATGAATGGATTTCTAAGATGACTGGAATTAAAGAAAGACATTGGGCAGATGACGATCAAGATACTTCAGATTTAGCATATGAAGCAAGTGTAAAAGCAATCGCTGACGCTGGTATTCAGCCCGAAGATATAGATATGATAATTGTTGCCACAGCAACTGGAGATATGCCATTTCCAACTGTCGCAAATATGTTGCAAGAACGTTTAGGGACGGGCAAAGTTGCCTCTATGGATCAACTTGCAGCATGTTCTGGATTTATGTATTCAATGATTACAGCTAAACAATATGTTCAATCTGGAGATTATCATAATATTTTAGTTGTCGGTGCAGATAAATTATCTAAAATAACAGATTTAACTGACCGTTCTACTGCAGTTCTATTTGGAGATGGTGCAGGTGCGGTTATCATCGGTGAAGTTTCAGAAGGCAGAGGTATTATAAGTTATGAAATGGGTTCTGATGGCACTGGTGGTAAACATTTATATTTAGATAAAGATACTGGTAAACTGAAAATGAATGGTCGAGAAGTATTTAAATTTGCTGTTAGAATTATGGGTGATGCATCAACACGTGTAGTTGAAAAAGCGAATTTAACATCAGATGATATAGATTTATTTATTCCTCATCAAGCTAATATTAGAATTATGGAATCAGCTAGAGAACGCTTAGGTATTTCAAAAGACAAAATGAGTGTTTCTGTAAATAAATATGGAAATACTTCAGCTGCGTCAATACCTTTAAGTATCGATCAAGAATTAAAAAATGGTAAACTCAAAGATGATGATACAATTGTTCTTGTCGGATTCGGTGGCGGCCTAACTTGGGGCGCAATGACAATAAAATGGGGAAAATAGGAGGATAACGAATGAGTCAAAATAAAAGAGTAGTTATTACAGGTATGGGAGCCCTTTCTCCAATCGGTAATGATGTCAAAACAACATGGGAGAATGCTCTAAAAGGCGTAAATGGTATCGATAAAATTACACGTATCGATACTGAACCTTATAGCGTTCACTTAGCAGGAGAACTTAAAAACTTTAATATTGAAGATCATATCGACAAAAAAGAAGCGCGTCGTATGGATAGATTTACTCAATATGCAATTGTAGCAGCTAGAGAGGCTGTTAAAGATGCGCAATTAGATATCAATGAAAATACTGCAGATCGAATCGGTGTATGGATTGGTTCTGGTATCGGTGGTATGGAAACATTTGAAATTGCACATAAACAATTAATGGATAAAGGCCCAAGACGTGTGAGTCCATTTTTCGTACCAATGTTAATTCCTGATATGGCAACTGGGCAAGTATCAATTGACTTAGGTGCAAAAGGACCAAATGGTGCAACAGTTACAGCATGTGCAACAGGTACAAATTCAATCGGAGAAGCATTTAAAATTGTGCAACGCGGTGATGCAGATGCAATGATTACTGGTGGTACAGAAGCACCAATTACTCATATGGCAATTGCAGGTTTCAGTGCAAGTCGAGCGCTTTCTACAAATGATGACATTGAAACAGCATGTCGTCCATTCCAAGAAGGTAGAGACGGTTTTGTTATGGGTGAAGGTGCTGGTATTTTAGTAATCGAATCTTTAGAATCAGCACAAGCTCGAGGTGCCAATATTTATGCTGAGATAGTTGGCTATGGTACTACAGGTGATGCTTATCATATTACAGCGCCAGCTCCAGAAGGTGAAGGCGGTTCTAGAGCAATGCAAGCAGCTATGGATGATGCTGGTATTGAACCTAAAGATGTACAATACTTAAATGCCCATGGTACAAGTACTCCTGTTGGTGACTTAAATGAAGTTAAAGCTATTAAAAATACATTTGGTGAAGCAGCTAAACACTTAAAAGTTAGCTCAACAAAATCAATGACTGGTCACTTACTTGGTGCAACAGGTGGAATTGAAGCAATCTTCTCAGCGCTTTCAATTAAAGACTCTAAAGTCGCACCGACAATTCATGCGGTAACACCAGATCCAGAATGTGATTTGGATATTGTTCCAAATGAAGCGCAAGACCTTGATATTACTTATGCAATGAGTAATAGCTTAGGATTCGGTGGACATAACGCAGTATTAGTATTCAAGAAATTTGAAGCATAACTATAAAAATCTTCAGTAACGTTGTTTTAGTTACTGAAGATTTTTTCAGTTTCTTTATACTAAGATGAGCGACAGCACAATCGTCATAATAAAATATAAAATACTTATTAATAATAAGGGGATTATCCATGTAGAAACAAAGTAATGCTCTTTTTTTACCTCTTGTGGGTTGAAAAATGGATCATCAGAGATAGACTTCTTCTTTTTCGAAGATGACATTTGATACTTTAATCTTCTAAAACCATAACTTGTCGCATCAAAAATGCCTTCTTGTACAAGTAAAATCAAAAATATGCTAATAAAAATAATTAATGAAACATAAAACAATATATTTAAATATGTAATGATAGTATGGCTATTAAAAACCCATATAATAAACGTTAACATTGGGGTTATTAGTGCCATTCCAAGCCATTTTTTCAACATTTGATCACTCCCACTTATAGAAAACTCTTACGCATAGTTTACATTAAAATGAGACATTGAGGAATGATTTTTTAATTTCTTCAACTTTATTGAAATTCTAAAATCAAACATTCTTCATTAGTTTAAAGCAAAAAAATATTGATATATAGTAAATATTGTATATATAATATTAGTTAAGATTTCAGAAAATTTTGAAGGGAATGGAAATTTAGAAATCGGAATTTGTTAGAGGAGGGGATTAGATGGGGAAATATATTTTCAAACGATTTATTTATATGCTTATTTCTTTATTTATTATTATTACAATTACATTTTTCTTAATGAAATTAATGCCAGGTTCGCCATTTAACGATGCTAAATTAAATGCTGAACAAAAAGAAATTTTAAATGAAAAATATGGATTAAATGATCCTGTAGCTACGCAGTATTTACATTATTTAAAAAATGTTGTTACAGGCGATTTTGGTAATTCATTCCAGTATCATAATCAACCTGTGTGGGATTTGATTAAACCGAGACTACTACCTTCTTTTGAAATGGGTCTTACAGCAATGTTCATCGGTGTGATACTGGGACTTATTTTAGGTGTTGCAGCAGCTACTAAACAAAATTCTTGGGTTGACTATACAACTACAGTTATTTCAGTTATTGCTGTATCTGTACCATCTTTTGTACTTGCTGTACTTTTACAATATGTATTTGCAGTTAAATTAAGATGGTTCCCAGTAGCTGGATGGGAAGGTTTTTCGACCGCGGTATTACCGTCACTTGCATTATCTGCAGCTGTTTTAGCAACTGTCGCCAGATACATAAGAGCAGAGATGATAGAGGTATTAAGTTCAGACTATATTTTATTAGCGAGAGCTAAAGGTAATTCGACAATGCGTGTACTTTTTGGACATGCACTTAGAAATGCTTTAATTCCAATTATTACAATTATCGTTCCCATGTTAGCAAGTATTTTAACAGGCACTTTAACAATTGAAAATATTTTTGGGGTTCCTGGATTAGGGGATCAATTCGTACGTTCAATTACAACAAATGATTTCTCAGTAATCATGGCAATCACACTATTATTTAGCACACTGTTTATCGTTTCTATTTTTATTGTAGATATTTTGTACGGTGTGATAGATCCACGAATTCGTGTTCAAGGAGGTAAAAAATAATGGCTGAAAATAAAAACAATTTGTCGATTAACGACGATCATTCTAATGCAGCTATGACGCATACCTCTGACGCTATCGCATCATCTGATTTTATTATTAGAGATTTAGATTTGAATCAGGAACCTGAAATGCAACGAGAAAGCAAAAACTTTTGGCAAGATGCTTGGGCTCAGTTAAAACGAAATAAGTTAGCTGTTGTCGGTATGATAGGTTTAATTATCATTGTAATATTTGCTTTTATCGGTCCAGTTATAAATAAACATGATTATGCTGAACAAAATGTAGAACATAGAAATCTTCCGGCAAAAATACCTGTATTAGACAAAGTTCCATTTTTACCTTTTGATGGTAAAGATGCAGATGGCAAGGATGCTTATAAAGCAGCAAATGCTAAAGAAAATTATTGGTTTGGTACTGATCAGTTGGGTCGAGATTTATGGACAAGAACATGGAAAGGTGCTCAAATTTCATTGTTTATCGGTGTTGTTGCAGCGATGTTAGATATTTTTATTGGCGTTGTATATGGTGCGATTTCTGGATTCTTCGGTGGACGTGTCGATACGATTATGCAACGTATACTTGAAGTCATAGCATCTATTCCGAATTTAATTGTCGTAATTTTATTTGTATTAATTTTTGAACCATCCATTTGGACAATTATATTGGCTATGTCTATCACAGGCTGGTTAGGCATGAGCAGAGTTGTACGTGGAGAATTTTTAAAATTAAAAAATCAAGAGTTTGTCATGGCTTCGAAAACATTGGGGGCTTCAAAATTCAAATTGATATTTAAGCATATTTTACCTAATACATTAGGTGCTATCGTGGTTACATCAATGTTTACAGTACCTAGTGCTATTTTCTTCGAAGCATTTTTAAGTTTCATTGGTATAGGTGTACCCGCACCTCAAACATCGTTAGGGTCATTAGTAAATGATGGGCGCGCAATGTTATTAATTTATCCACATGAATTATTTATACCAGCAATGATTTTAAGTTTATTAATTCTATTCTTTTACTTATTTAGTGATGGATTACGTGATGCATTTGATCCGAAAATGCGTAAATAAAAGGGGGCATAGCATATGACTGAAAGAATATTAGAAGTAAATGATTTGCATGTTTCCTTTGATATTACAGCAGGGGAAGTGCAGGCAGTGAGAGGTGTAGATTTTTATTTAAACAAAGGGGAAACATTGGCAATTGTTGGTGAATCAGGTTCAGGTAAATCTGTAACAACAAAAGCAATTACAAAATTATTCCAAGGGGACACAGGAAGAATTAAAAAGGGAGAAATTTTATTTTTAGGGGAAGATTTAGCAAAAAAACCTGAAAATGAGTTAATTAAATTACGTGGCAAAGATATTTCAATGATCTTTCAAGATCCAATGACATCTTTAAACCCAACGATGCAAATTGGTAAACAAGTCATGGAACCATTAATTAAGCACAAAAATTATAGTAAAGCACAAGCTAAAAAGCGCGCATTGGAAATACTAAATCTTGTAGGTTTACCAAATGCAGAAAAAAGATTTAAAGCATATCCATATCAATTTTCAGGTGGACAAAGGCAAAGAATTGTTATTGCAACCGCATTAGCTTGTGAACCTAAAGTGCTCATTGCTGATGAACCAACGACTGCATTAGACGTAACGATGCAGGCACAAATTTTAGATTTAATGAAAGAACTACAACAAAAAATCGATACAGCAATTATTTTTATAACGCATGATTTAGGGGTTGTTGCGAATATTGCTGATAGAGTGGCAGTTATGTATGGTGGTCAAATGGTTGAAACAGGAGATGTTAACGAAATATTTTATGATCCAAAGCATCCATATACATGGGGATTATTATCGTCAATGCCTGATTTATCAACAACAAATGACACACCATTACTAGCGATTCCTGGAGCGCCACCTGATTTATTACACCCACCTAAAGGTGATGCATTTGCGAGACGTAGTCAATATGCATTAGATATTGATTTTAAAGTAGAACCACCGTGGTTTAAAGTTTCACCGACACATTTTGTGAAATCTTGGTTATTAGACGCACGTGCACCAAAAGTTGAACTACCCGAGCTGGTAAAACAACGTATGAAACCGATGCCTAATAATTATGAAAAACCACTCAAGGTAGAAAGGGTGTCGTTCAATGAAAAATGATGAAGTGCTATTATCCATTAAAAATTTAAAGCAATATTTTAACGCAGGAAAGAAAAACGAAGTGAGAGCGATTGAAAATATTTCGTTTGATATATACAAAGGGGAAACATTAGGTTTAGTAGGAGAATCGGGGTGTGGTAAATCTACAACTGGTAAATCAATTATTAAACTTAATGATATTACAAGTGGAGAAATTTTGTATGAGGGTATTGATATACAAAAGATTCGTAAACGTAAAGATTTGCTTAAATTTAATAAAAAGATACAGATGATTTTTCAAGACCCATATGCGTCTTTAAATCCTAGGTTAAAAGTAATGGATATAGTAGCTGAAGGTATTGATATCCATCATTTAGCAACTGATAAACGTGACCGTAAAAAACGTGTCTATGATTTACTTGAAACTGTTGGATTAAGTAAAGAACATGCCAATCGCTATCCTCATGAATTTTCAGGTGGACAACGCCAACGTATTGGAATTGCCCGTGCATTAGCCGTTGAACCAGAATTTATTATCGCGGACGAACCAATATCGGCATTGGATGTTTCAATCCAAGCTCAAGTAGTTAATTTATTATTAAAATTACAACGTGAAAGAGGGATTACGTTCCTATTTATAGCTCATGATCTATCAATGGTGAAGTATATTTCAGATCGTATTGCAGTGATGCATTTTGGGAAAATAGTTGAAATTGGACCGGCAGAAGAAATTTATCAAAATCCATTACACGATTATACTAAGTCTTTATTATCAGCCATTCCACAACCTGATCCTGAATCAGAACGCAGTCGCAAACGATTTAGTTATATTCATGATGAAGCAAATAATCATTTAAGACAATTACATGAAATAAGACCACAGCATTTTGTCTTTAGTACTGAAGAAGAAGCGGCACAACTACGAGAAAATAAATTGGTGACACAAAATTAAGGGGAAGGGGGAAATGCAATGACGAGAAAATTTAGAACACTTATTTTAATTTTGATTGCTACAATTGCATTAAGTGGTTGTGCTAATGATGATGGTATTTATTCAGATAAAGGTCAAGTATTCAGAAAAATTTTGTCATCAGACTTAACATCCCTTGATACATCATTAATAACGGATGCAATATCTTTTGAAGTGACTGCGCAAACATTCGAAGGTTTATACACATTAGGAAAAGGTGACAAACCGGTGTTAGGTGTTGCGAAAGCTTTTCCTGAAAAGAGTAAAGGTGGTAAAACTTTAAAGGTTAAATTAAGAAGCGATGCTAAATGGAGCAATGGTGACAAAGTGACTGCGCAAGATTTTGTTTATGCTTGGAGAAAAACAGTTGACCCTAAAACAGGTTCTGAATTTGCATACATTATGGGGGACATTAAAAATGCGAGTGATATTAGTACTGGTAAGAAACCTGTAGAGCAATTAGGTATCAAAGCATTAGATGATGAAACATTACAAATTGATTTAGAAAAGCCGGTTCCATATATTAATCAATTATTAGCACTTAATACCTTTGCACCTCAAAATGAAAAAGTTGCCAAAAAATATGGTAAAAATTACGGTACGGCAGCTGATAGAGCGGTATACAATGGTCCATTTAAAGTTGATGATTGGAAACAAGAAGATAAAACCTTACTATCTAAAAATCAGTATTATTGGGATAAAAAGAATGTAAAATTAGATAAAGTGAATTATAAAGTTATTAAAGACTTACAAGCCGGTGCATCATTGTATGATACTGAATCAGTAGATGACGCAGTTATTACTGCAGATCAAGTAAATAAATATAAAGATAACAAAGGATTAAACTTTGTGTTAACGACTGGGACATTTTTTGTAAAAATGAATGAAAAACAATATCCTGATTTTAAAAACAAAAATTTAAGACTGGCTATCGCACAAGCAATAGATAAAAAAGGATACGTTGATTCAGTGAAAAACAATGGCTCAATTCCTTCCGATACACTAACAGCCAAAGGAATTGCGAAAGCGCCTAATGGCAAAGATTATGCGAGTACCATGAATTCGCCTTTAAAATATAATCCTAAAGAAGCAAGAGCACACTGGGACAAAGCTAAAAAAGAGTTAGGTAAAAATGAAGTGACATTTTCAATGAACACAGAAGATACACCAGATGCAAAAATATCTGCTGAATATATCAAATCGCAAGTTGAGAAAAATTTACCAGGAGTTACTTTGAAAATTAAGCAATTACCGTTTAAACAAAGAGTATCATTAGAACTGAGTAACAATTTTGAAGCATCACTTAGTGGTTGGTCTGCAGATTACCCTGATCCTATGGCTTATTTAGAAACAATGACCACAGGTAGCGCACAAAATAATACAGACTGGGGTAATAAAGAATATGATCAATTACTTAAAGTAGCAAGAACCAAATTGGCACTTCAACCGAACGAACGATATGAAAACTTGAAAAAAGCAGAAGAAATGTTCCTAGGAGATGCACCGGTAGCACCAATTTATCAAAAAGGTGTTGCACATTTAACAAATCCTCAAGTAAAAGGATTAATTTACCATAAATTTGGTCCAAATAACTCACTTAAACATGTATATATTGATAAATCGATAGATAAAGAAACAGGTAAGAAGAAAAAATAATATGCTTTGTAAATTAGGCTGGAGACATATCTCCAGTCTTTTTGTGTTGGATAAAAACTTTGGGAATAAAAATTTAAAATAAGTCGTTTTTTAAATTACTGAAATTGATTAAATGCATAAATAACTGAATATTCTAAAAATAAACTTGTAATAATTTTTTCTATGAGTAAACTAAAAAGAAAAAATTAGATTGAAAGTAGGAGGCATATAAATGGGGAAGCTAATTAAATATATTTCAATACTTATTGTTATCGTTTTAGTGTTGAGTGCTTGCGGAAAAAGCAGTAATAAAGATGAAGGAGTAAAAGATGCTACTAAAACAGAAACCTCAAAACATAAAGGTGGTACCTTAAATGTAGCATTAACAGCACCTCCAAGTGGTGTTTATTCTTCGTTATTAAATAGTACACATGCGGATGCTGTAGTTGAGGGATATTTTAACGAAAGCTTATTAGCAACTGATAAAAAAATACGTCCTAAGGCATATATTGCTTCATGGAAGGACATCGAGCCGGCTAAGAAAATAGAATTTAAAATTAAAAAAGGTATTAAATGGCATGATGGTAATGAATTGAAAATTGATGATTGGATTTATTCAATTGAAGTCTTAGCTAACAAGGACTACGAAGGTGCTTATTATCCAAGTGTAGAAAATATCCAAGGTGCGAAAGATTATCATGAAGGAAAAACTGATCATATTAGCGGATTGAAGAAAATAGATGACTACACTATGCAGGTTACATTTGATAAAAAACAAGAAAATTACTTAACAGGATTTATTACTGGACCTTTATTAAGTAAAAAATATTTATCAGATGTACCAATTAAAGATTTAGCGAAATCAGATAAAATCCGAAAATATCCTATTGGTATTGGACCGTATAAAGTTAAGAAAATCGTTCCAGGTGAGGCTGTTCAACTCGTTAAATTTGATGATTATTGGCAAGGTAAGCCTGCACTAGACAAAATCAATTTAAAAGTTATTGATCAAGCTCAAATTATTAAGGCAATGGAAAAAGGCGATATTGATGTTGCGAATGATGCTACCGGTGCAATGGCAAAAGATGCTAAGTCATCTAATGCTGGTCTCAAGGTATTATCTGCGCCAAGCTTAGACTACGGTTTAATAGGATTCGTATCTCATGATTACGATAAAAAAGCTAATAAAACTGGTAAAGTGAGACCAAAATATGAAGACAAAGAATTACGTAAAGCAATGCTTTATGCAATTGATAGAGAAAAATGGATCAAAGCGTTTTTCAATGGTTACGCTAGTGAAATCAATAGTTTTGTACCATCTATGCATTGGATAGCAGCCAATCCTAAGGACCTAAATGATTACAAATATGATCCTGAAAAAGCTAAAAAAATCTTAGATAAGTTAGGTTATAAAGATAGAGATGGTGACGGATTTAGAGAAGATCCTAAAGGTAATAAATTTGAGATTAACTTTAAACATTATTCAGGTTCTAATCCTACTTTTGAACCAAGAACTGCAGCGATAAAAGATTTCTGCGAAAAAGTTGGCTTGAAAACAAATGTGAAGTTAGTAGAATTCGGTAAATATAATGAAGACTTAGCAAATGCATCTAAAGATATGGAAGTGTACTTCAGATCATGGGCAGGAGGTACAGATCCAGATCCATCAGATTTATACCACACTGATAGACCTCAAAATGAAATGAGAACAGTTTTACCAAAATCAGATCAATATTTAGATGATGCATTAGACTTCGAAAAAGTAGGCATTGATGAAAAGAAACGTAAAGATATTTATGTTAAATGGCAAAAATATATGAATGATGAGTTACCTGGATTACCAATGTTCCAAGGTAAATCGATAACTATTGTTAACGATAAAGTACGAAACTTAGACATTGAAATTGGAACTGATCAAAGTTTATATAATTTAACTAAAGAAGCTTAGTAATGTAACCTCGACGATTTTGTCGAGGTTTACTTATATGGGGGGGATGTTATGAATAATGTATTGTTAGAGGTTAAAGATTTAGAAACATCATTAAAAATAAATAATGAATGGTTAGCAACTGTTGAAAATATTTCTTTTGAATTATCTAAAGGAGAAGTTTTGGGTATAGTAGGGGAATCTGGTTGCGGTAAGTCCATATTAAGTAAGTCAATTATTAAATTATTACCAGAAAAGATATCTAAACTAAGTAATGGAGAAGTTATATTTGATGGTAAACGAATCGATACGCTCAATGAGAAGCAATTGCTAGATATTCGAGGAAATGATATTGCTATGATTTTTCAAGAACCTATGACTGCTTTAAATCCTGTATTTACCATAAAAAATCAACTTGTGGAATCTATAAAATCACATAAAAAAATTTCTAAAAAAGAAGCAAATAACTTAGCAAAAGATTTACTAAAAAAAGTTGGAATTGCTAGACAAGATGAAATATTAAATAGCTATCCTCATCAATTATCTGGTGGTATGAGACAAAGAGTAATGATTGCAATGGCCATTTCATGTTCTCCTAAATTATTAATTGCTGATGAACCTACAACAGCATTGGATGTCACGATTCAAGCGCAAATATTAGACTTATTAAAAGAATTGCAAAAGGAAACGCAAATGGCAATTATGATGATTACACATGATTTGAGTGTAGTTGCTGAGTTTTGCGATAAAGTCTTAGTTATGTATGCAGGTCAAATTGTAGAATTTGGAGGCATAAAAGAAATACTACACAATCCGAAACATCCTTATACCCAAAAATTATTATCAACAATTCCAAAACTTAAAGAAGAGCAGAAACGACTTGAAACGATAGAAGGAATTGTGCCATCAATCCAAGCATTTCACGTTAATAAGTGCAGATTTGCAAATAGATGTAACAAAAAACTGGATATTTGTAATAATCAATCTCCTAAAATGCATGTTTGTGAAGACGTCATTGTACGTTGTCATTTGTACAAAAATGAATATAAGGAGATATAAGAATGGAAAATATTTTAGAAGTCAACCAAATAAAAAAATACTACAAAATTAAAACTGGATTATTACAAAAAACTCAGTACGTTAAAGCTGTTGATGACGTATCGTTTTCAATAAAAAAAGGACAAACTTTTGGATTAGTAGGAGAATCGGGTTGTGGTAAGTCAACGTTAGGTAAAGTGATTATCAGGCTTGAAGATGCAACTTCAGGCTCAATAATTGTTAATGGTGAAGATATAACAAGATTACAAGGTAAAAAACTCAGAAAATCACGACAACAATATCAGATGATATTTCAAGATCCGTATGCATCATTGAATCCGATGCAAATGGTTGGAGATATCATTTCAGAACCTATTTTAAATTATAAAAAATTGCCAAAAGAAGAAATAAAAAAAGAAGTACTATATTTATTAAAATGTGTTGGCCTAAGTGAAGATGCATATTATAAATATGCACATGAATTTTCAGGTGGACAGAGACAAAGAGTGGGAATTGCAAGAGCATTGGCTTTGCGTCCGAGTTTAATTGTTGCTGATGAGCCTGTAAGTGCATTAGATGTATCTGTTCAATCTCAAGTACTGAATTTATTAAAAGATTTACAAGAACAATTTAACTTAAGCTATTTATTTATCGCACATGATTTAAGTGTAGTAAAACATATAAGTGATGTCATTGGAGTTATGTATTTAGGTCATATAGTTGAAATCGCATCTGATAAAGAAATTTATGAAAATCCCAAACATCCATATACAAAAGCGTTGATTTCATCAATACCACAAATTGATAAACATAATAACAATAGAATTATATTAAAAGGAGAATTACCTTCGCCAAGTAATCCGCCGCAAGGTTGTCCTTTTCATACAAGATGTCCGATTGCAAAAGATAAATGTAAAGAAAATATACCACAATTAAAGGACATTGGTGATGAACATCAAGTTGCTTGTTTTTATGTAAATAAAGTAGGTGATTTAAATGGTTAAATTAATATTAAAGAGATTAGGTTTAATGATTCCGTTACTAATTTTAATTTCTATTGTTGTATTTTCATTAGCTATCATTCAACCAGGAGATCCATTTTCAGATTTACAAAACGGAAAAATAAAACAAGAAGCGATAAATGCACAAAGGGAAAAGTTAGGCCTCAACGACTCTATATCACATCAATACATTAGATGGGTCAATCATGTTATACATGGTGATTTAGGGGAGTCAATCAAATATAAAAGGCCGGTAATTGATGTTATTGAGGAAAGAATTCCAAATACAATATTACTCGGTGCTATGTCATTAATTATTACTTATATTATCTCATTTGCTTTAGGAATAACGTCAGGTAGATATTCTTACAGTTTGACTGATTATACTGTGCAAATATTTAATTATTTGATGTTAGCTATTCCATCTTTTATTGCGGGAGTATTTGCAATTTTTATTTTTTCTTTTGAATTACAATGGTTTCCGTTTCAAGGTTCTGTTGATATTAACCTTAAAGAAGGTACTTTTGAATATTATATGAGTAAAATTTATCATACATTTTTGCCTGCATTAACTTTAGGATTATTATCTACTGCTGGTTATATTCAATATTTACGTAATGATATTATTGAAAATTCTAAAAAAGATTATGTATTGACGGCAAGGTCAAAAGGATTATCTATGAATAAAATTTATAATAAACATATATTGAGAAATTCTTTAATACCTATTATTACATTTTTAGGTGCTGATATTGTAAGTATTTTAGGTGGAGCTGTGATTACTGAGACTATCTTTTCATATAACGGTATCGGTAAATTATTTTTAGAATCGGTAATAGGTCAAGACTATCCATTAATGATGGCATTAACGTTGTTTTTCTCATTTTTAGGTTTACTGGGTAATTTGATTTCTGATATTACTTATGGATTTATAGATCCAAGAATTAGAAGTAACTAGGGGGGATTGGAATGCAAAATAAGTCAAAATCGCCTTTTAAAATTGCATTGTCTAGATTTATTCATAATAAAATTGCAATGTTATCGATTATTTTTTTATTAATCATAACTATTGTATCAATTATAGCGCCATTAATAGCTCCTTTTCCAGTGAACCAACAAGATTTATTAAATATAAAAGGTGAAATGACAGCACAAAACATTCTTGGTACAGACTCTGGTGGTAGGGATAACTTTAGTCGTTTGTTATATGCAGGTCGTATTTCATTATCCATTGGAATTACATCTACAATAGGAATGCTTTTGATTGGAATTACAGTTGGAGTGATTTCTGGTTATTTTGGAGGTATTGTTGATACATTATTAATGAGAATAACCGAATTTGTTATGTTATTTCCATTTTTAATATTTGCAATTGTATTAAATGCTGCACTTGGAGATAAAATTAAAAATCCTTATGGATCTGCCATAATTCTTGTTCTAGTTATTATCGTATTAAGTTGGGGAGGTATTGCAAGACTTGTTCGTGGTAAAGTACTTCAAGAAAAAGAAAATGAATACTTTTTGGCAGCAAAATCAATTGGTACACCCACATATAAAATTATTTTGAAACATCTTTTGCCGAATATATTAAGTGTAGTTATCGTACAAGCAACATTGTTATTTGCCGGTATGATTGTAGTGGAATCAGGATTGAGCTTTTTAGGATTCGGAATTAGTAAAGCAATACCATCTTGGGGTAATATGTTGAGTGATGCTCAAGAAGGGGATGTTATAAGTGGTAAACCGTGGATATGGATGCCACCTGCTATAATGATTACATTAACTATATTAAGTATAAACTTTGTAGGGGAAGGGCTTAAAGATGCTTTTAATCCTAGAGGTAGACGTTAAATAATAAAAGAGGCACTAGTTAATTCTAGTACCTCTTTATTTTATCTCTTACGTCCTAAACCCATCGCTTTTTCCATTTTTTTGACAGTTTTAAATGAAACTTTGTGTGCTTTATCTCTACCTTGATCTAAAATATCATCAAGTTTATCTGAGTTATAGAAACTTTCGTATTTTTCTTGGAATTCTACTAAAAATGCTTTAACTATTTCAGCAAGGTCACCTTTAAATTTACCATAACCTTCCCCTTCATATTTTGCCTCAATATCTTTAATTGGCATGTCGGTTAATCCAGCGTATATTGAAATTAAATTTGTTATACCTGGCTTGTTGTCACGATCAAATTTAATAATACCATCTGAATCAGTTACTGCGCTTTTAATTTTTTTAGCAGCAACATTCGGCTCGTCCAATAATGAAATGAAGTTTTTAGCATTATCATCACTCTTACTCATTTTTCTTGTTGGGTCTTGTAAACTCATGACACGGCCACCAACTTTAGGCATACGAATTTCAGGTTTCACAAGCACATCATTATAGCGACTATTAAATCTATCTACAAGATTACGTGTTAATTCCATATGTTGCTTTTGGTCATCACCAACAGGAACAATATTAGTGTTATATAAAACTATGTCTGCTGCCATTAATGGGGGATATGTTAATAATCCAGCTGGAATACCTTCCACTGACTTTTGAGATTTATCTTTATATTGTGTCATACGCTCTAATTCTCCAACAGAAGCTATAGTTGTTAACATCCATCCAGCTTGAACGTGCGCAGGAACTTCAGATTGAATAAATAGTGTTGCTTTGTTTGGATCTATACCTGAAGCTAGATATATTGCTGCTAATTGTCTTGTTTGTTTACGTAATTTCAAACGATCTTGTGGCATTGTAATTGCATGTTGATCAACGATACAGAAATAACAATCATAGTCATTTTGCACATCAACAAATTGTTTTAATGCACCAATATAATTTCCAATAGTAGGAATTCCACTAGGTTGAATGCCTGAAAATAATGTCTCCATTTAAATGCCTACTTTCTTAGTAATATTTTAATAATTATCATTATAACAGTATTTCTTAAAAATGTAAGATGTGTTAGAATATACGTATAACTTACTACTAACAAAGGGATTAATAATCTTTTTTATAAGTGTAGAAACTTATCTGAAAAATTAGGTTTTTCTCATTTAATTTTAATGTTAGATAGTTATAATAAATAGTAACGATTAAGAATTTTAGAAAAAAATGTTTTTTCTTGATCTATAACTAAATTTTAAGTAATGAATTTTATTCATTCAAATAGGAGAGTGAGATGTATGGTAACATTATTTACTTCACCAAGTTGCACATCTTGCCGTAAAGCGAAAGCATGGTTACAAGAACATGACATTCCGTATACGGAGCGTAATATTTTTTCTGAACATTTAACAATTGATGAAATTAAGCAAATATTAAAAATGACTGAAGACGGTACTGATGAAATCATTTCTACACGTTCTAAAACATACCAAAAATTAAATGTTGATATTGATTCACTACCATTACAAGACTTATATTCAATCATTCAAGATAATCCTGGCTTATTACGTCGTCCAATTATTTTAGATAATAAACGACTACAAGTTGGTTATAATGAGGACGAGATTCGACGTTTCTTACCTAGAAAAGTTCGTACGTTCCAATTACAAGAAGCACAACGTATGGTTGACTAATAACCATTTAACTATGTGTCATACTTTACTAAAAGATATGTCAAGCAACACTATTTCTATAGTGTTGCTTTTTTGGTTTTAATTTTACAATAATTGCTTAGTATCTTTTAAATCAAATGTGCAATTGTTAATATAGCTCTATATTAGAGTGTTTTGGATGAAACATTTGCTATGATAAGGTAAAATTAAATTAAGAAAGTGCTTTAATGCTTTAACTGTATAAATCATTTAAATAGTTTTGCTACAACGAATATGTTATTATAAGTTACCAAAATATTTTAGAGAAAGAAATCAAACAAATAAATTGTATTTTGTTTGATGCTTTAATACAATGTGGATACTATTCATCGACTGTAAGGAGTGAGATGATATGAGAATAGAACGAGTAGATGATACAACTGTAAAATTGTTTATAACATATAGCGATATCGAGGCCCGTGGATTTAGTCGTGAAGATTTATGGACAAATCGCAAACGTGGCGAAGAATTCTTTTGGTCAATGATGGATGAAATTAACGAAGAAGAAGATTTTGTTGTAGAAGGTCCATTATGGATTCAAGTACATGCCTTTGAAAAAGGTGTCGAAGTCACAATTTCTAAATCTAAAAATGAAGATATGATGAATATGTCTGATGATGATGCAACTGATCAATTTGATGAACAAGTTCAAGAATTGTTAGCTCAAACATTAGAAGGTGAAGATCAATTAGAAGAATTATTCGAGCAACGAACAAAAGAAAAAGAAGCTCAAGGTTCTAAACGTCAAAAGTCTTCAGCACGTAAAAATACAAGAACAATTATTGTGAAATTTAACGATTTAGAAGATGTTATTAATTATGCATATCATAGCAATCCAATAACTACAGAGTTTGAAGATTTGTTATATATGGTTGATGGTACTTATTATTATGCTGTACATTTTGATAGTCATGTTGATCAAGAAGTCATTAATGATAGTTACAGTCAATTGCTTGAATTTGCTTATCCAACAGACAGAACAGAAGTTTATTTAAATGACTATGCTAAAATAATTATGAGTCATAACGTAACAGCTCAAGTTCGACGTTATTTTCCAGAGACAACTGAATAACGATATTAATTAAGCAACGCACTATGAAAGGAGACTCTTTGGAGTCTCTTTTTTTATTGATTTCAAAAGCTGAAAAAGTAATAGTAGTTAAACTTACGTGTAATATTTTGAGGTGAAGATATGTTAGTAGCTTTAAATGAAGAAAAGGAACGTGTGTTAGCAACTACTGCATTGAGAAAGACACAATATTTTTGTCCGGTGTGTGGCAAGCAAGTTATTTTAAAGCGTGGGCTCAAAGTAATTAGTCATTTTGCACATAAACATTTAGCGGAACAAAAATGTTTTAATAATGAAACGATTAAACATTATAAAAGTAAATTGATTTTAGCACAGATGATACAGCAACAAGGATTTAAAGTAGAGATAGAGCCATTTTTAAAAGAAATAAAACAAATTCCGGATATTTTGATTAATAATAAATATGTTATTGAGCTACAGTATTCGCCAATTCCTTATAAACAGATTCTTCAACGAACGGAAGGTTTAAAGAAAATGGGATATAAAGTAAGTTGGTTATTAAATGATGTTGATTATTGTCATAATAAAGTGAAGTTCAATCATTTTCAAAGTATGTTTATTAATCCATTCACTCGAAAACTTCATACGTTCAATTTAGAGAAAAAACAAATAATGATGTTTCAACAAATACAATATTTAGGCGGGCACAAATATGTCGCTGAAAAAAGAAATGCCAAAATTAGTGAGTTGTTTAATGAGGCGCCTTGTGATTATCATGCTGTTTATAAATTATCAAAGTTCGCAATTAATCAATATATCAAATATTGTCGCTGGCAAAATTCTGTTTTAGAACCCACTTTAAGTGCAATGTATCAATTACAGTTAACTGATCAAGAAGTAGTGCACAATTATGGTTATATTTTTCCAGAGCAAATTTATATTAAAAATCATCCTATTGAGTGGCAATTACAAGTTGATTTATGGTTAAAGAATGGAAAAAGCAAATTAGTAAATGACAATCTTAATTATTTTAAACTGAAAAAATTTATTGTTGCTCTAGAAAGTAAAACAGCAATTATAGAAAAACTTATTAACAATTATTTAAATATTTGTTCAGATAAAGGTAATGACGTGCAAATTTTGTTCTAAAATGAGAAAATTATATCAATTATATTTTATTAGGAGGTTTACTACATATGAGTCAACAATTATCGAGAGAAGAACAGGAACGTAAATATCCTGAATATACATGGGACTTAACAACAATTTTCAAAGATGATGAAGCTTTTGAGGCTGCATTTAAAGAAGTTGAAAATGAGTTAGGCAAAGAAGAACAATTTAAAGGACACATTGGTGATAGTGCTGAGACATTATACAATGCGTTAGAATTAGAAGATACATTAGGTACTAAATTAGAAAAAGTATATGTATACGCGCACCTAAAACAAGACCAAGATACAACGAACGACAAGTATACTGGTATGGAGTCAAGAGCACATCAATTAATTATTAAATTTAGCTCGGCATGGAGTTTCTTAGTGCCAGAGATTTTACAAATTGATGAAGATAAAATTCAATCATTTGTAAATTCATATGATAAATTACAAAAATTCGCATTTGATTTGAAGTTGATTAATGAAAAACGTCCTCATATTTTAGATGCTGAAACTGAAAAGTTATTAACAGAAGCGCAGGACGCGTTATCAACGCCATCAAATGTATACGGTATGTTTAGCAACGCTGATTTAGTATTTGAAGATGCGATTGATAAAGATGGAAATGCACACCCGTTAACACAAGGTACATTTATTAAGTATTTAGAATCAGATGATCGCAAACTAAGAGAAAGTGCTTTTAGAAATGTATATAAAGCATATGGTGCTCATAATAATACGCTTGGCGCTACGCTAGCAGGTGAAGTGAAGAAAAATGTATTTAATGCTCGTACACACAATTACAAAACTGCAAGAGAAAAAGCATTGAGTAATAATCATATTCCAGAAAATGTATATGACAATCTAGTAAAAACTGTACATAAATATTTACCATTGCTACATAGATATACTGAATTGCGCAAAGAATTGCTAGGTTTAGATGACTTGAAAATGTATGATTTATATACACCATTAATTAAAGATATTAAGTTTGAAATGCCTTATGAAGAAGCTAAAGAGTGGATGTTAAAAGCTTTAGAACCAATGGGTGAAGAATATTTAAATGTAGTTAAAGAAGGCTTAAACAATCGTTGGGTCGATGTCTATGAGAATAAAGGTAAACGTTCAGGTGGCTATTCATCAGGTGCACATTTAACTAATCCATTTATTCTACTTAACTGGTCTAATACTATTTCAGACTTATACACATTAGTTCATGAATTTGGGCATTCAGCACATAGTTACTTCAGTAGAAAATTCCAACCGTCAAATTCTAGTGACTACACTATTTTTGTCGCTGAAGTTGCATCAACTTGTAACGAAGCACTTTTAAGTGATTATATGGATAAACATCTTGATGATGAAAAACGCTTATTATTATTAAACCAAGAATTAGAACGTTTCAGAGCTACATTATTCCGACAAACAATGTTCGCAGAATTTGAGCATAAAATTCATGCAATTGAAGAAGCAGGTGAACCTTTAACACCAACTAGAATGAATGAAGAATATGCCAAATTAAATAAATTATACTTCGGTGATTCTGTAGAAACTGATGAAGATATTAGTAAGGAATGGTCACGTATTCCACACTTCTATATGAATTATTATGTATATCAATACGCAACTGGTTACAGTGCAGCTCAAAGCTTAAGTCATCAAATTTTAACAGAAGGTAAGCCAGCAGTAGATAGATATATTAATGAATTCTTGAAAAAAGGTAGCTCAAATTATCCAATTGAGATATTAAAAAATGCTGGTGTAGATATGACAACACCTGAACCAATTGAACAAGCTTGTGAAGTTTTTGAACAAAAATTGAACGCTTTTGAAAAATTAATGAAAGCTTAGTACTATTGTATTCGCTTACATTATGAACAGATTGTGACAATTTAAATTAAGTACTATTAAAAGGTTGAAATGGTAGAGATAGCATGTTATATTATGAACATGAAATTAATCACATAACAAACATACCCCTTTGTTTGAAGTGAAAAATTTCTCCCATCCCCTTTGTTTAGCGTCGTGTATTCAGACACGACGTTTTTTTATGTTCTTTTTTAATAAGAGGGAAGTGAAGTTGTATAAAAATGTATTAAATATGCACTTTTTATACATTAACGATTAATATAAGTCTATTATGTACCAAATTTATAATTTGTATAATTTTCGAACTGGTTAAATTCGGAAAATATCACTAATATATTTAGATCGATGTGTAACATTACGTTCTAATAATTTAATGTTGCAAAATTAAGAGTCAGTAAAAAGACCTCGTTACATTTATGGTGTACGAGGTCTTTAATTTATTTATTTTGATTTGATTTTAGGCATTTTAGATTTCCAGAAATCGCCATCTGGATATTTAAGTTTTTCAATTTTTTGTTGAATGGCTAACTTCTTTAACTCTTTGTTTAAAAGTTTTTCTGGCCATTCATAAATAGTAAGTAATTCTTCCATCGTTACAAGTTGTTGTTGCTGTATATAAGTTTCTAATTTAGGAGGAAGATTCTTTTCGATAGGTTTACCCATCAATTCATTAATTATATAAGTATAGATGTGATATGGGTATAATCCTTCGACTTTTAAACCTTCTTCATGAACATCTTCACTAAAGAAAACGAGAGAAGGGGCTTGTTCGATTTCCATTTCTCTTGCAATATGCAAATCAATTTTCAAGCTTTCGGTTAGTTTACTTTTTTGTAAGTCGTCTTTAAATACTTCTAAATCAATACCTGCATTTTGAATACAGTCACAAATCATTGATTCTGTAATAATATCTCTTTTAGGTATGATTTCATTTTGCATTAAATGTATAAATCGTTCGGCACGTACACGACCTTGTAACTCAGCTGCTTTATAAGCTAGGGCGATGTTATCAAAGTTGGATGTACTTTGAGCTTGGCATTTCGTTAATACTTTTAACGAAGGATTTAATATATGTCTGATACGTATATATTGATTATATTCAATTCTTAATTTGGATAAGATTGCTGATAATTTGAAGCAATCGGAGCTAAATGGATCGAAAAATGAATAAATTTCGATTTTACTTACAGGTGATAGATTAATATCTTCACGACTCTTATTTTCCATTATTCGTAATTCTCCAGCCATGTTTATTCACCTACAATTAATTTTAGGAATTCACCATATGATTAGCAGTTAATCTTAAGCGCTCAAATAAATAATCTCCAACACCTTGTGGAAACGCAGCGCGATTAATTGCTGTCTGCATATTTTCTAACCATGCATCTCTTTCAAATTCAGTGATTGTAAAATCCATATGTCTTTTTCTTAGCATAGGATGTCCGTGTTCTTCGGTATAAATGTTTGGACCGCCCAAAAACTGTGTTAAAAATTGTTTTTGTTTACGACTTGTTTCTGCAAAATCTCCTGGAAACAGGTGATTAAGTCGTTCATCTTTTTCTACAAGGGTGTAAAAATAATCAATCATATCGTATAACGCTTCTTTACCAATGATGTCATATGGTGTTGTTGTCATTTAATCACCCATTTTCAAAAATTTACTGTTACGAACTTAAGTTAATATATAACTAATATAACATGATTTTAAACATTTGAAAGAAATATGCATATTTGCCAATTTAATTTATATTGTTTGAAAGTGTTTCTTTTTTCTTGAAAAAACGTTGAACTTTATTTAAAGGTTGATGATGTTCGAGGTTTAGTTCGTTTAATAAAGATTGGAACTTTTGTAAACCTTGATTATAGTCTTTAACTTCGAACTCTAACTCATAATCCGTAGTATCGAAATACTCACTTTTATCTAAAACGAGTAAATCACCTTTATATTTAGTTTCTTGGCGATATGTCGTTAATGCACCAAGTATTGATAAAGTTGTATCCTTTACACCAAACTGTTCAACTATAATTTGACGAATGTCATCTGGAAGATTGTCGTTTGAAATAATCAAGTTCATCTCTGGTTTAATGTCGACGATATAGTTGTATTCTAATAGACCAACCTTTGCTGGTGTCTTTAAAGTCATTTCATATTGATTGTCTTTAACTCTTATGCGTAGTGCAGAGCGATGTTCCTTTAATTTGAAATCGGGTGTATCAATATAGTAATTGATTTGCTTAAAAAGCACACTGTCTTTAAAATATTTCTCTTGCAATTTATTATAGATTGATGCAGTTATCATTTGTTTAAATTCTATTTCATGATTTGTTGCCATGATATGTATACACCTCGTATCAAATTCAATTTATCTTAACTATATTATGAATGACAAAGTTGAATTTTAAAAGCAATTTCCTTTATCTATTATCAATGTTAATTTGACCATTAAAAATAGTGTTCGTAAGTGTTTTGTATTATTGAATTGTGTTAAAATGTTATGGAATAAGAGGAGGATTAAGCATGCGTTTATATATTAATGAAATTAAAATTAAAGATGACATACTTTATTGTTATACAGAAGATTCTATTAAAGGATTATCTGAAGTAGGACAAATGCTCGTTGATAGTGATAATTATGCCTTTGCGTATACATTAGATGATGGTAAAGCGTATGCTTATCTCATTTTCGTACAAGAAACATGGACGATGTTGCATGAAAACATGACTAAAAAAATTATTATCAATGATGAACTAGAATTGACTGAATTCCACCAAGAACTTACTTATATTTTAGACAACATAAAAGGGAATAATAATTATGGTAAGGAATTTGTTGCAACCGTTGAAGAAACATTCGACATTGAATAAAGCGGGGTGAAGCACTATGAATCAATGGGATCAGTTCTTAACACCTTATAAGCAAGCGGTTGATGAGTTGAAAGTGAAACTTAAAGGCATGCGCAAACAATATGAAGTTGGTGAACAAGCGTCGCCAATAGAATTTGTTACTGGTCGTGTTAAACCAATCGCTAGTATTATAGATAAGGCAAACAAACGACAAATACCATTTGATAGGTTAAGAGAAGAAATGTACGATATCGCTGGTTTAAGAATGATGTGCCAATTTGTTGAAGATATTGATGTTGTCGTCAATATTTTAAGACAAAGAAAAGATTTTAAAGTAATTGAAGAACGAGATTATATTCGTAACACTAAAGAAAGTGGTTACCGCTCGTATCATGTCATTATTGAATATCCAATTGAAACATTACAAGGCCAAAAATTTATATTGGCTGAGATTCAGATTCGTACATTAGCAATGAATTTCTGGGCAACGATTGAACATACTTTACGATATAAATATGATGGTGCTTATCCGGATGAAATTCAACATCGTTTGGAAAGAGCGGCAGAAGCAGCGTATTTACTTGATGAAGAGATGTCTGAAATTAAAGATGAAATTCAGGAAGCTCAAAAATATTACACGCAAAAACGTTCTAAAAAACATGAAAATGATTAACGAGGTGTTATAAATCATGCGTTATACAATTTTAACTAAAGGTGACTCCAAGTCTAATGCCTTAAAGCATAAAATGATGAACTATATGAAAGATTTTCGCATGATTGAGGATAGTGAAAATCCTGAAATTGTTATTTCAGTTGGTGGTGATGGTACATTACTACAAGCATTCCATCAGTATAGCCACATGTTATCAAAAGTGGCATTTGTTGGAGTTCATACAGGTCATTTAGGATTTTATGCGGATTGGTTACCTCATGAAGTTGAAAAATTAATCATCGAAATTAATAATTCAGAGTTTCAGGTCATTGAATATCCATTGCTTGAAATTATTATGAGATACAACGACAACGGCTATGAAACAAGGTATTTAGCATTAAATGAAGCAACGATGAAAACTGAAAATGGCTCAACACTTGTTGTGGATGTTAACTTAAGAGGGAAACACTTTGAGCGATTTAGAGGCGATGGATTATGTGTATCAACACCTTCGGGTTCAACGGCTTATAACAAAGCGCTAGGTGGCGCACTGATACATCCTTCACTTGAAGCAATGCAAATTACAGAAATTGCCTCAATAAATAATCGTGTGTTTAGAACGGTAGGATCACCACTTGTATTACCAAAGCATCATACATGTTTAATATCACCAGTTAATCATGATACCATTAGAATGACGATAGATCATGTTAGTATCAAACATAAAAATGTTAATTCAATACAATACCGTGTAGCAAATGAAAAAGTGAGGTTTGCACGTTTTAGACCATTCCCATTCTGGAAACGTGTACACGATTCTTTCATATCAAGTGATGAAGAACGATGAAATTTAAGTATCATATATCACAACAGGAAACTGTTAAAACTTTTTTAGCACGACATGATTTTTCTAAGAAGACAGTGAGCGCCATTAAAAATAATGGCGCTTTAATTGTTAATGATGAACCAGTCACAGTGCGTAAGCAATTAATGCCAAATGATATATTAGAAATTCATTTACCACGAGAAATACCGAGTGTTAATTTAATACCTTATGCTCGTAAGCTAGAAGTATTGTATGAAGATGCTTTTATCATCATAGTTACTAAACCAAACAATCAAAATTGTACACCTTCGAGAGAACATCCTCATGAAAGTTTAATCGAACAAGTACTATATCATTGTCAGGAACATGGTGAAAATATTAACCCACATATTGTTACGCGTCTAGATCGTAATACAACTGGTATTGTGATATTCGCTAAATATGGACATATCCATCATTTATTTTCTAAAGTAAACTTGAAAAAAATATATACTTGCCTTGTATATGGTAAAACCCATACATCTGGTATTATTGAAGCTAATATTAGACGGTCAAAGGATAGTATTATAACTAGAGAAGTTGCCTCGGATGGTAAATACGCTAAAACATCTTATGAAGTAATAAATCAGAATGATAAATACAGTTTATGCAAAGTTCATTTGCATACGGGACGTACACATCAAATTCGTGTACATTTTCAACATATTGGGCATCCAATTGTGGGAGATTCTTTGTATGATGGTTTTCATGACAAAATTCATGGTCAAGTACTGCAATGTACGCAAATATATTTTGTTCATCCAATCAATAAGAACAATATTTATATTACAATTGATTATAAGCAATTACTTAAATTATTCAATCAACTCTAATTCACACAGGGGGTGTAAGTATGTCAATGAACACAGATGAAAAAGAGCGTGTTCAAGAGGAATTATATGATGAGACATTATTAGATCAATACTTAGAAAATGATGATATTGATCAATTTAGAGATGAATTTCTAGCATTACACACATATGAACAAAGTGAGTATTTTGAAGATACTACCGATGAAAATAGACAAAAGATTTTTCAATATTTATCACCTGAAGAGGTTGCAAATTTCTTTGATCAATTAGATATTGATGACGATGAATATGAGTTGCTATTTGATAAAATGAATGCGACATACGCAAGTCACATATTAGAAGAAATGTCATACGATAATGCAGTAGATATTTTAAATGAGTTGACTAAACCAAAAGTTGCTAGTCTTTTAACATTGATGAATAAAGATGACGCGAATGAAATCAAAGCATTACTTCACTATGATGAGGATACGGCCGGCGGTATTATGACGACGGAGTATTTATCACTTAAAGCGCATACGCCTGTTAAAGAAGCGTTATTATTGGTCAAAGCGCAAGCGCCAGACGCAGAAACAATATATGTTATATTTGTCGTTGATGATGATGGTAAATTAGTAGGTGTTTTATCACTAAGAGATTTAATTGTAGCTGAAAATGATGCTTATATTGAAGATATTATGAATGAACGTGTCATTAGTGTGAATGTAGCAGACGACCAAGAAGATGTTGCTCAAGTTATGAGAGACTATGATTTCATGGCTGTACCTGTTATAGATTACCAAGAACATTTGCTTGGTATCATCACGATTGATGATATTTTAGACGTTATGGATGAAGAGGCTAGTGAAGACTACTCTCGTTTAGCCGGGGTATCAGATATCGATTCGACTAATGATTCAATCATTAAAACAGCATTAAAACGTTTACCATGGTTGATTATTTTAACATTTTTAGGAATGATTACTGCGACAATTTTAGGGAGATTTGAAAAAACATTAGAAAATGTAGCGCTACTCGCAGCGTTTATTCCTATTATTAGTGGTATGTCAGGAAATTCAGGTACACAATCTTTAGCCGTTTCAGTTCGTAACATTACGACAGGGGAAATTAATGAGCAAAGTAAATTTAGAATTGCATTAAGAGAAGCGGGAAGTGGTGTATTATCGGGCGTTGTATGTTCAACAATATTATTTACAATTATTGTTGCAATATATCATCAGCCACTTTTAGCATTAATCGTTGCAGGAAGTTTAACTTGTGCGATGACGGTGGGGACGTTTGTAGGTTCGATGATTCCATTATTGATGAATAAATTAAATATCGATCCAGCAGTGGCTAGTGGACCATTTATTACAACAATTAATGATATTATTAGTATGTTGATTTATTTTGGTTTAGCTACATCATTTATGGCTTACTTAATTTAAGGAGGAGTTATGGAGTTTTTATCTTTAGTTATTGTTGTTTTAGCAGCGTTTTTAACTCCAATAATTGTCAATCGATTAAATATTAATTTCTTGCCAGTTGTTGTTGCAGAAATTTTGATGGGGATTGTGATTGGAAATTCATTTCTAAATATAGTAGAAAGGGATTCAATTCTAAATATTTTATCAACGTTAGGCTTTATCTTTTTAATGTTTTTAAGTGGTTTAGAAATTGATTTTAAAGCTTTTAAAAAAGATAAACGCGCACGTCAAGGACAAAATGATGATGAATCCTCAATTCCAGGGCATCTTAATCTAGCGTTAACTGTATTTGCATTTATTATGATTATTTCGATTCTTTTAGCGTATGTATTTAAATGGCTTGGATTAGTGGATGATGTGTTATTAATGGTCATTATCATTTCAACTATTTCCTTAGGCGTAGTTGTTCCAACTTTAAAAGAAATGAATATTATGAGAACAACTATAGGGCAATTTATCCTATTAGTAGCAGTACTTGCGGACTTAGTAACTATGATTTTATTAACGGTCTATGGCGCAATCAATGGTCAAGGCGGCAGTACAATATGGTTAATAGGTATATTAGTTGTTTTCACAGCAATTTCATATATTTTAGGTGTTCAATTTAAAAGAATGTCATTTTTACAAAAATTGATGGATGGTACGACGCAAATCGGTATTCGTGCGGTATTTGCATTAATAATATTATTAGTAGCCCTAGCAGAGGGAGTTGGCGCAGAAAATATATTAGGTGCATTCTTAGCAGGTGTCGTTGTTTCATTATTAAATCCAGATGAAGAAATGGTTGAAAAGTTAGACTCATTTGGTTATGGGTTCTTTATTCCTATTTTCTTTATAATGGTTGGTGTAGATTTAAACATACCTTCATTAATTAAAGAACCGAAATTACTAATTATCATACCGATTTTAATCGTTGCATTTATCATTTCAAAATTAATTCCAGTCATGTTTATTCGACGTTGGTTTGATATGAAAACAACGATTGCATCAGCATTTTTATTAACATCAACATTATCGCTCGTGATAGCTGCAGCCAAAATTTCAGAAAGATTAAATGCTATTTCAGCTGAAACGTCAGGTATATTAATTTTAAGCGCAGTCATTACATGTGTATTCGTTCCGATTATTTTCAAAAAACTGTTTCCAGTTCCAGATGAGTTTAACCGTAAAATTGAAGTTAGTTTAATTGGTAAAAATCAATTAACGATTCCTATAGCGCAAAATTTAACATCTCAGTTATATGACGTGACATTATATTATCGCAAAGACTTGAGTGATCGTCGTCAATTGTCAGATGATATCACGATGATAGAAATTGCTGATTATGAACAAGATGTTTTAGAACGACTAGGTCTGTTTGACCGAGACATAGTTGTTTGTGCTACGAATGACGATGATATTAACCGAAAAGTTGCTAAATTAGCCAAAGCACATCAAGTTGAGCGTGTCATTTGCAGACTTGAAAGCACAACGGACGATACAGAGTTAGTTGATTCAGGTATTGAAATTTTCAGTAGCTACTTAAGTAATAAAATCTTATTAAAAGGTTTAATTGAAACACCTAACATGTTGAATTTATTAAGTAATGTTGAAACGTCACTATATGAAATTCAAATGTTAAATTATAAATATGAAAATATTCAATTACGTAATTTCCCATTCGGAGGAGACATCATCTTCGTGCGTATTATCCGTAATAATGAGTCGATTGTTCCGCATGGAGATACACAATTGCGATATGGAGATCGCTTAATTGTTACCGGTGCTAAAGAATACGTTGATGAATTGAAGCAAGAGTTAGAATTTTATTTTTAACAATAATGATATTAAAATGCAGACGTATTTTAGTACGACGTAAAATTAATGATTTTAAAATGCTAGTATGTATATGATTTTGATAAATAAATGCTTTTTACGTAAATCAAGTTTGATACAGAAAGGACTAAATCAAACATTTATCGTTGTAATACGTTTAAATAACTTTATTAAAAAGTCATAATAGTGTTAAAATGTATTGACGAATAAAAAGTTAGTTAAAACTGGGATTAGATATTCTATCCGTTAAATTAATTATTATAAGGAGTTATCTTACATGTTAAATCTTGAAAACAAAACATATGTCATCATGGGAATCGCTAATAAGCGTAGTATTGCTTTTGGTGTCGCTAAAGTTTTAGATCAATTAGGTGCTAAATTAGTATTTACTTACCGTAAAGAACGTAGCCGTAAAGAGCTTGAAAAATTATTAGAACAATTAAATCAACCAGAAGCGCACTTATATCAAATTGATGTTCAAAGCGATGAAGAGGTTATTAATGGTTTTGAGCAAATTGGTAAAGATGTTGGCAATATTGATGGTGTATATCATTCAATCGCATTTGCTAATATGGAAGACTTACGCGGACGCTTTTCTGAAACTTCACGTGAAGGCTTCTTGTTAGCTCAAGACATTAGTTCTTACTCATTAACAATTGTGGCTCATGAAGCTAAAAAATTAATGCCAGAAGGTGGTAGCATTGTTGCAACAACATATTTAGGTGGCGAATTCGCAGTTCAAAATTATAATGTGATGGGTGTTGCTAAAGCGAGCTTAGAAGCAAATGTTAAATATTTAGCATTAGACTTAGGTCCTGATAATATTCGCGTTAATGCAATTTCAGCTGGTCCAATCCGTACATTAAGTGCAAAAGGTGTGGGTGGTTTCAATACAATTCTTAAAGAAATCGAAGAGCGTGCACCTTTAAAACGTAACGTTGATCAAGTAGAAGTAGGTAAAACAGCGGCTTACTTATTAAGTGACTTATCAAGTGGCGTTACAGGTGAAAATATTCATGTAGATAGCGGATTCCACGCAATTAAATAATATCATTCAACAGCTTTGTTCACGTTATCATATATGTGAGCAAAGCTTTTTTGCTTTTATAATAATCGGACTGATGGAAAATTATTTGATATTTCATCTGACTGATTTTTTTTATGCACAAAAAAATCTCCTCAAAAGCTGTAGTTTCAACTTTTGAGGAGATAGTATCTTATATTCTTAAAAGACATCCACAGAATTAGTCCTTAACATTACTGTTTGCTTTATCAATAATGCGTTGGCGGTATTTGAAAATATTACTAACAACCGTTTTAAGTACAGCATATAATGGCACTGCAATCAGAACTAATGTAAAGCCACCTAAATCTCCTGCTGCTAAAATAACAACGATAATTGTTAAAGGATGGATACTTAAAGATTTACCCATTACATTTGGCGTAATGATATTACCTTCAAGTTGGTGTGCAATTAATGTAATGATACAAACCCATATAAATGTAGTAGGACTATCTATAATACCGAGTATTGCTGCAGGTGCAAATGATAACCATGAACCTAAGAAAGGAATTAAGTTTGCGACACCAGCAAATAGAACTAATAAAGGAATATATGGTAAGTCAATAATTGAATAACCGATATATAAGAATATACCTAAAATAACACTGACAGTTACTTGACCTTGAATGTAAGATTTTAATGTAAAGTTTAAATCAGTTAATAAATCTACGAAAAATACTTTACGTTCACCTTTGAAAAATTTAGCAACAGCTGGGATAAATTTTTCATGGTCTTTTAACATATAAATTAAGAAGAATGGAACCATAATCAATAAGAAGATGGTTGAAATTAATGATGTAATGTACTGTAATGAATTAGATAAAATATTAGTAACGCCATCACCCATTGATTTAACCATATTTGTAATTCTACTTGTTACATCTTCAGGTAATTTATCCATTTGAGCTAGTGCGAATTTAATAATTTGCTCTGCTTCTTTTTGTAGGGCAGGTGTCTGACTAATTAAATTGTTGATATTTGAAATGATGATTGGTGCAACAAACGCAACAATTAAGCCGATAATAGCAAACAAAGCTAACATGATTGTTGTTATACTAGCCCATCTTGGAAAACCGACTTTTTCAAGTAAGTTTTGAAAAGGTAGACAGATATAAAATAAAAAACCACTAATTAAAAATGGAAGAAATACAGAACCGATGATTGTAGCTATTGGAGTAAATACTTCGTGCACTTCCATAAATAGTTTGATGAGAATGAACAGCATAATCAGAGCGATGCCAGTTCGGAACCAAACCTTGTTTAACATAAACGATGTTCCTCCTATTTTTCTAAACTTAGTTATTATTTAGTATATCCTAAATAGCAGTGCTTAAAAAGGTTAATATTTTTTAAATATACTTAAATTAACCATTCACTTTCTATTTTAAGATATTTACTTTCAATAGTTTGTGAGACTTTTCAATGACTCGTAAGTCTGCAATTGGATCAAACAGCACCAGTTTATATGAATAACTTATTTTAATATTAAACGTGTTTAAATAATGAAATGATCATATTAATATTTATAAGAATATTCTGAAAAATATATTGAAGTGTCTCGTGCTTAATCGTATAATATTTTTATGTTTAAACAATAGGGGGAATCTTATGATTGAAAAATTAGTAACCTTTTTAAATGAGGTTGTTTGGAGTAAGCCATTAGTTTATGGTTTGCTAATTACTGGTGTGCTATTTACATTGCGTATGCGATTTTTTCAAGTTAGACATTTTAAAGAAATGATTCGATTAATGTTTCAAGGAGAGAAGTCTCCTAATGGTATTTCAAGTTTTCAAGCGATAGCCATGTCTTTAGCAGGCAGGGTTGGTACAGGTAATATTGTCGGTGTATCTACTGCAATATTTATAGGAGGACCTGGTGCAGTATTTTGGATGTGGATTACTGCGTTTTTAGGTGCAAGTAGTGCTTTTATTGAATCTACACTTGGTCAAATATTCAAGAGAGTTGAAAATAATGAATACCGTGGTGGACCAGCGTATTATATTGAATATGGTATTGGTGGTAAATTTGGTAAAATTTACGGAATTATCTTTGCTATTGTTACGATTATCTCAGTAGGTCTATTGCTTCCTGGTGTGCAATCTAACGCTATAGCAAGTTCTATGCATAATGCGATTCATGTTCCACAATGGTTAATGGGTGCTATTGTTGTAGTTATTTTGGGATTAATTATTTTTGGGTTCTCCACCAAATGTGGTGGGTATATAATTTAAAGAACTATTTTTAAAATACAACTTTTAGAGTTTTTATTATTAGGCGGCCAGTCCATTATTGGGCTTGGTTGTCTTCTTTTTTTCTCCTTTGTACAAGCTGAAAATCATCATTATACGTGCTTTAAAGTTGTTGAAATTTCTGTAACCAAAAGAAATTCGCTTGATTAATTTTATCTTATTATTAATTCCTTCTATAGCACCATTATTAAATGCTGGGTAATAAATTGTATTTCTTAACATCCTTTGATGTTTTCTATAATATTTAACCGCTTTCCATACACCCTTACTCACAGACTTTTTACTAACTGAATTTAAACGATTAATAAATTTAGGCCAATTACATAACCTTAGGTCTTTTCGTAATCCTTGGACAAGTTCGTAGGAGTGTCGTAGTATATCGTCTTTTGAAAGCATGAATTCTACAATGTCAGATGAGCGTTTATAAGCCTTAAAAGATTTATTCCATCTGTATTTACTAAATATGGTTTTACTAGTATCCATCAATAGGACTTTCCAGTTATTCTTAAAAATTGTATAATCAGGTCCTTTTTTATTACGGTATTCATTCATAACTTGTACACGATACTTATTAAGTTCTCTATTTAAATGTTGAACGATATGGAATCTGTCAAAAATAATAGCTGCATTAGGAAATAGGTCGCGAAATAATCGGACATAGGGTTCATACATGTCAATAGTAACCGTCTTAACTTGTTGTCGATTTTTTAAATCGAATCGCTCGAAATAGGCACGCAAGAATCTTGTAGTTCTATTTTCTAAAATATCTATAACATCATGAGTATCATTATCTATAAAAATGAAACTCATTGATCCAGTTACATTTTTAACGCTTTTAAATTCATCCATAGCGATGTGTTCTGGCAAACAATTAAAGGGTTTAATTCGTAATGAATTAGCCGCTTTAGTTCTAATACGACTTACAGTAGATGGAGAGATACAGTTATCTTCTGCAGTATCAATCTCTGTTTTAACTTTAGTAGCTTCTTCTATAACTTTTTGAGTAACACATCTTGAGATAAAACACGACTCATCAACAATTGACGTTTTAGCAGTAAAAGTGCCATTGCATTCTAAGCATTTAAAACGTTGTTTAGCTAAGTTGAGGTATGTGTTATACCCTTGAGTTTTAAGTAAAGTAATACGAGAAACACGCTTACCATGTTTATGAATTTGTCCTTCATTTTTAACTCCACAACAATAACAGGCCGAAGGCTTATACGTTAGTACAGCATTAACCACTGTTGCTTTTTTTCCTTTGATAATGACGTCAATTTCTTGGTTTATATATTTTATATTTTCATCTTTTATTCTTAGTAATTCTAAGGTATCATTACACATAGGCGCACTTGTCTCCTTTAGTTTGGGTTTGGTCACTTTAAATTATAGAGGCAATTGCGCTTTTTGTGTATTAAAAAAAGCAGGAAGTTTTACCTTCCCACCATAAAAGATGAAGAACCTATTTTTGGTGGTGTACGTAGTATTGCCAATGTTGCAACAGCCGTTGTACCATTTATGGCAATTATTTACATACTGATGGCTGTCATTATCATTTGTATCAATATACAAGAAGTGCCAGCGTTATTTGCATTAATTTTCAAATCAGCATTTGGATTACAATCTGCTTTTGGTGGTATCGTTGGCGCAATGATAGAGATTGGTGTTAAACGTGGATTATACTCAAATGAGGCTGGTCAAGGTACAGGTCCACACGCAGCAGCGGCAGCAGAAGTATCACATCCAAGTAAACAAGGTCTAGTACAAGCATTTTCAGTTTATATTGATACATTATTTGTATGTACTGCAACTGCTCTGATTATACTTATTTCTGGTACATATAATGTGACTGATGGTACGGTTAATGCGAATGGCACACCGCATTTAATTAAAGATGGCGGTATTTATGTTGAAAATGCAACAGGTAAAGATTATTCAGGTACTGCGATGTATGCACAAGCCGGCATTGATAAAGCGTTCCATGGCAGTGGTTATCAATTTGATCCTACTTTCTCTGGCGTAGGTTCGTACTTTATTGCATTTGCTTTATTCTTCTTTGCATTTACTACAATTTTGTCGTACTACTACATTACAGAAACAAATGTTGCTTATTTAACGCGTAATCAAAATAATCAAGTTTCATCGATATTTATTAATATTGCTCGTGTGATTATTTTGTTCGCTACATTTTACGGTGCAGTTAAAACAGCTGATGTAGCATGGGCATTCGGTGATTTAGGTGTAGGTCTAATGGCTTGGTTAAATATCATTGCGATTTGGATTTTACATAAGCCTGCCGTAAATGCTTTAAAAGATTATGAAATTCAAAAGAAACGTTTAGGAAACGGTTATAATGCAGTTTATCAACCTGATCCGAATAAATTACCTAATGCTGTCTTTTGGTTGAAGACATATCCAGAACGTTTAAAACAAGCACGTGCCAAAAAGTAATCTACTTTTGTTTATAGTATATGTAGTGATCATTTGATAAAAAAAGAAACAGCATTGATAATTTTAGGTGCTCAGAAATTTGAATTTTAAAAATATAGTGTCTCTTGGTACAATAACAATACAACTACTAGGGGGCACTTTTTTATGTCAGAATTTAAAACTGGTAAGATTAATAAACATGTTTTATATAGTAATATTTTAAATAGAGATGTCACGATAAGTATTTATTTACCAGAATCTTATAATCAACTTGTTAAATATAATGTCATTCTTTGCTTTGACGGATTAGATTTTTTACGTTTCGGGAGAATACAACGTACATATGAATCGTTAATCAAAGAAGCGCGTATTGATGATGCGATCATTGTTGGATTCCATTATGAAGACGTTGATAAGCGTAGAGAGGAATTTCATCCACAAGGAAGTCGTTCTCATTTAACTATTCAATCAGTCGGTAAAGAAATATTGCCATTTATTGACTCGACGTTTTCTACACTGAAAGTAGGTAATGCAAGGTTATTAGTAGGGGATAGTTTAGCGGGTAGTATTGTCTTATTAACGGCGTTGACCTATCCAACGATTTTTAGTCGTGTAGCAATGTTAAGTCCACATTCAGATGACAAAGTATTAGATAAGCTAAATCAATGTGCTAATAAAGAACAATTGACAATTTGGCATGTCATTGGTCTAGATGAAAAAGATTTTACTTTACCAACAAATGGTAAGCGTGCCGATTTCTTAACACCGAATAGAGAATTAGCTGAACAAATTAAGAAATATAATATAACTTATTATTACGATGAATTTGAAGGTGGTCACCAATGGAAAGATTGGAAACCATTGCTGTCAGATATATTATTGTATTTTTTACGTAAAAACACAGATGATCAACATTATGAGTAATTTACATTAGTAGATTTAGTATGAATTGTCTTCATATAGTTTGGTCTATAATATAATTTATAAAAGATTTTACTGTTTGATTTAATTTAAATTTGTCGAAATTGCAAAAGATGTATAATGAATTATTTTTAATGTAACGGTTTTCAAAGAAATTTGATATAATAGCAATAGGTTAAACAAAGGAGGAATTCAGATGATTTTAGGATTAGCATTAATTCCATCAAAGTCATTTCAAGAAGCGGTGGATTCTTACCGTAAAAGATATGATAAACAGTATTCACGAATTAAACCACATGTGACAATTAAAGCGCCATTTGAAATTGAAGATGGTGATTTAGATTCTGTCATTGAACAGGTTAGAGCTCGTATTAATGGTATACCAGCAGTAGAAGTTCATGCTACAAAAGCTTCTAGCTTCAAACCAACGAACAATGTGATTTACTTTAAAGTTGCGAAGACGGACGACTTAGAAGAATTGTTTAATCGCTTTAATGGAGAAGATTTCTATGGAGAAGCTGAACATGTTTTTGTGCCACACTTTACAATAGCACAAGGACTATCTAGCCAAGAATTCGAAGATATTTTTGGTCAAGTAGCATTAACTGGGGTAGACCATAAAGAAATTATCGATGAATTAACTTTGTTACGTTTTGACGATGACGAAGATAAATGGAAAGTTATTGAAACGTTTAAATTAGCTTAAGTAACATAATAGTATTGTTAATCGTAGTATGTTTGAATTAATAAGAAAATGGTCATTTTTATTGAATGTAATAAAAATGACCATTTTCTTTATTTTAAAATACGTTTTAACCTTACTTAGCTTTTTCTCTATTTGCTATAAAGTAGCTTCCATAAAATACAGCTAAGACTAAAAAGATTAATGCCGAGAAATAAAATGTATTGTTTAAATTGTTGGTAAATTGTGTAATTAATCCGCCAAATAATGGCCCTATCATTGAGCCGAATCCTTGGATACTATTAAAAACACCCCAAGTTTCTTCTTGTTCATCTGATTTGATAAATCGTGCCATAAAGGTATTCCATGCTGGTAATAAGATGCCATACATTAGACCGATAGCTAAAGCGATAATCCACACGATGTGAATATTAACAATCATAGATAGAGTAAAAATTAATATCATGTATAAAATAAATCCGCTTAGAATAACACCATACATAAAGTTTCTGCTGCGGTTATCTATTAGTTTCGATAAAAATAGCATCGAAACTGCACAGCCGATACCACCAATAATGATTGCAACAGTATATTCAATTGTGCTTACGTTAATAACCTTAGTAGCATATGTTGGTAATATAGGAACTAGGGCAGCAATTGCGGCACCTTGTAAAAGAATACCAGGGAACAACAATAAATGGCGCTTTGTCACATCAACAATTTGTCTCAATTGAGCTTTAACTGGACGAGTATTATAATTTGTTAACTTTACATCGACAAAATAATATAATATCCATGCAATTAAAACGACTAAAGACATCATGAAGGCAAAGCGTGTTGGGTGCACTTTGATAAGTAGATTCATAAAAACCATACCTACCAATAGGCCTAACAACCATGAAAAATAAACATAGCCCATTTGTTTGCCACGTTTATCTTCTTCAACACTGGATAACATAATGACCCAAATAGGACTAACTGCAATACCGAGCATCATAGCACTAAATATGATTACAAAAGGTGATGCTGGAAACCAAATAACTAAAAATAAACTTGTAAATGCTAAAATAAATCCAGTCGTTAAAACGATTTTTGTGCCGAATTTTTTCAGTAAAAATCCTATAACAAAGTTTGTAGATGCATCAGCAATAAAATGTATTGAAAATGCTAGAGACGTTATTGCTACAGCAATGGATGTAACTGTTGGCAAGAAATTAATATAGCTTAGGATATACATGCCTCTCGCAAATTCCATTAAAAATAAGATAATAAGCATTAAAATGAAATTTTTATGATTAGCGTAATTATTTAACGAAGAATCTTGCATATAAAGGAACCTTTCCATAAATCTCTTGTGGTTGTGATGAATGACCGATTAAATCAAGTAAGTCTCGACATATTGTCTGTGTAGCATACTTAATTTTATCTTGTTCCATTGTACTAATCATGTTAGTTAATTGCTCATTACCGTTCGTTAAACTTGCTACAATTTTTATTGCTTCTTCTGGAGTATCAGCGATTTTACCAAAACCTTTTTCTTCAAAGTAAAGGGCATTTTCAAGCTCTTGACCAGGTGCAGGATTTAGGAAAATCATTGGAATACAACGGGCGAAACCTTCAGTTATTGTGATACCACCAGGTTTCGTAATCATAAGTTGACTTGATGCCATCCATTCATTCATGTGTTTGGTATAACCTAGAATCAATACATTCTCGTTAGATTTAAACTTAGCTATTAAAGAACGCTTTAGCTCTTTGCTCTTACCACAAATCATAACTACTTGTGCATTTGCACTTTTCGCTAATATATCAGTAATCATCGTGTCAAAACCTTTAGATACACCAAATGCACCAGCTGACATTAAAATAGTTTGCTTATCTGGATCTAAGTTGTTGTCTATTAACCACTGCTTTTGATTAATAGGCGTTTCAAATTTGTTATCAATAGGAATACCTGTCACTTTAACTGTTGAAGGATCAATACCTACGTCTATGAAGTCTTGTTTCGTTTCTTTTGTTGCCACATAATATCTTGTTGAATACGGCGTAATCCAGTTTTTATGTAAGCGATAGTCTGTCATCACTGTAGCAACTGGAATATTAATGTTAAATTGCTCAGTTAGTACCGACATAACTGGTGTAGGAAACGTTAATAATATTAAATCTGGCTTTTCTTTTATCAATAAATTAATTAACTTATTAAGTCCATAGTATTTGTAAAAACATTTGTCTAGTTTATCTGGGCGGCTGTAATAAAACCCTTTGTACATATTTCTAAAATATTTAAAGCTATTGATATACCATTTTTTACAAATAGAAGTCAAAATTGGATGAGCTTCCATAAATAAATCGTGCTCAATGACGCTTAAATGGTCTAGATTCATATCATTAAGTTGATTAACGATACTCTGTGTAACTTGCATATGACCGTTACCGAATGAGCCAGTAATAATCAATATCTTTTTATTTTGAGTAACCATTAATAGCCACCCTCCGTTAGTTTGAAAATTTTATTTAAGTGTAACTTATTTTACGGCATTATAAAAGAAATAAAGACGCAAAGTCGTTACATTTATAGCAATTTTAATCAATAGATGAATTGATACAAAATAAAACGTTATTTTATAAAGCAATTTATTGTTCTATGTTTTATTTGTATATTTAAAATTATCCAGTATACAATTATAGCATATTTTTGGAAACAATTATGATATTATACCATGTTACAAGATGGTTTTAATAATTTAAGATGAGCCATAATTGTAAAACTAATTCATAATACCGTATGTTTTATTTTTAATAGTAGAAATTAGAAAATGCTGATTAGTAGGATATAACAGTGAAATTATAAATTTATTAACATCAACAAAACGTGTATAATAAACATATTGTAGAAAAAGGAGCGGTTCAGTTTGGATGCAAGTACGTTGTTTAAGAAAGTAAAAGTAAAGCGTGTATTGGGTTCTTTAGAACAACAAATAGATGATATCACTACTGATTCACGTACAGCGAGAGAAGGTAGCATTTTTGTCGCTTCAGTTGGATATACTGTAGACAGTCATAAGTTCTGTCAAAATGTAGCTGATCAAGGGTGTAAGTTGGTAGTGGTCAATAAAGAACAATCATTACCAGCTAACGTAACACAAGTGGTTGTGCCGGACACATTAAGAGTAGCTAGTATTCTAGCACACACATTATATGATTATCCGAGTCATCAGTTAGTGACATTTGGTGTAACGGGTACAAATGGTAAAACTTCTATTGCGACGATGATTCATTTAATTCAAAGAAAGTTACAAAAAAATAGTGCATATTTAGGAACTAATGGTTTCCAAATTAATGAAACAAAGACAAAAGGTGCAAATACGACACCAGAAACAGTTTCTTTAACTAAGAAAATTAAAGAAGCAGTTGATGCAGGCGCTGAATCTATGACATTAGAAGTATCAAGCCATGGCTTAGTATTAGGACGACTGCGAGGCGTTGAATTTGACGTTGCAATATTTTCAAATTTAACACAAGACCATTTAGATTTTCATGGCACAATGGAAGCATACGGACACGCGAAGTCTTTATTGTTTAGTCAATTAGGTGAAGATTTGTCGAAAGAAAAGTATGTCGTGTTAAACAATGACGATTCATTTTCTGAGTATTTAAGAACAGTGACGCCTTATGAAGTATTTAGTTATGGAATTGATGAGGAAGCCCAATTTATGGCTAAAAATATTCAAGAATCTTTACAAGGTGTCAGCTTTGATTTTGTAACGCCTTTTGGAACTTACCCAGTAAAATCGCCTTATGTTGGTAAGTTTAATATTTCTAATATTATGGCGGCAATGATTGCGGTGTGGAGTAAAGGTACATCTTTAGAAACGATTATTAAAGCTGTTGAAAATTTAGAACCTGTTGAAGGGCGATTAGAAGTTTTAGATCCTTCGTTACCTATTGATTTAATTATCGATTATGCACATACAGCTGATGGTATGAACAAATTAATCGATGCAGTACAGCCTTTTGTAAAGCAAAAGTTGATATTTTTAGTTGGTATGGCAGGCGAACGTGATTTAACTAAAACGCCTGAAATGGGGCGAGTTGCCTGTCGTGCAGATTATGTCATTTTCACACCGGATAATCCGGCAAATGATGACCCGAAAATGTTAACGGCAGAATTAGCCAAAGGTGCAACACATCAAAACTATATTGAATTTGATGATCGTGCAGAAGGGATAAAACATGCAATTGACATAGCTGAGCCTGGGGATACTGTCGTTTTAGCATCAAAAGGAAGAGAACCATATCAAATCATGCCAGGGCATATTAAGGTGCCACATCGAGATGATTTAATTGGCCTTGAAGCAGCTTACAAAAAGTTCGGTGGTGGCCCTGTTGATCAATAAAAGATTTATTGATGAAGGTAAAACTATTGATGTTTATTTATTCGAAGCATTAAATAACCAGATAATCATTGCTATACCAGATTGGTTTTGGTCATATCAGATGGCAATGACATTAGATGAAGAAACTTGTTTTGAAGCAATACTCATGCAATTGTTTGTTTTTAAAGAAGAGGAAGAGGCAGAATCGATTGCATCACAACTAACAGATTGGATAGAAACATATAAAAAGGAGAAAGACTAATGAACTTAAAGCAAGAAGTTGAGTCTAGAAAGACTTTTGCGATTATTTCACATCCCGATGCAGGGAAAACAACGTTAACTGAAAAACTATTGTACTTCAGTGGTGCTATTCGTGAAGCGGGTACAGTTAAAGGGAAGAAGACTGGTAAATTTGCGACAAGTGACTGGATGAAAGTTGAACAAGAGCGTGGTATTTCTGTAACTAGTTCAGTAATGCAATTTGATTACGATGATTATAAAATCAATATCTTAGATACACCAGGACATGAAGACTTTTCAGAAGATACGTATAGAACATTAATGGCAGTTGACAGTGCTGTCATGGTCATAGACTGTGCAAAAGGTATTGAACCACAAACATTGAAGTTATTTAAAGTTTGTAAAATGCGTGGTATTCCAATCTTTACATTCATTAATAAATTAGACCGAGTAGGTAAAGAACCATTTGAATTATTAGATGAAATCGAAGAGACATTAAATATTGAAACATACCCTATGAATTGGCCAATTGGTATGGGACAAAGTTTCTTTGGCATCATTGATAGAAAGTCTAAAACAATTGAACCATTTAGAGATGAAGAAAATATATTACATTTGAATGATGATTTTGAGTTGGAAGAAGATCATGCAATTACAAATGATAGTGCTTTTGAACAAGCGATTGAAGAATTAATGTTGGTTGAAGAAGCGGGTGAAGCCTTTGATAATGACGCGCTGTTGAGTGGAGACTTAACACCTGTATTTTTCGGTTCAGCTTTAGCTAACTTTGGTGTACAAAATTTCTTAAATGCATATGTTGATTTTGCGCCAATGCCAAATGCGAGACAAACAAAAGAAGACGTTGAAGTAAGCCCGTTTGATGATTCATTTTCAGGATTTATCTTTAAAATTCAAGCCAACATGGACCCTAAACACCGTGATAGAATTGCCTTTATGCGTGTCGTTAGTGGTGCATTTGAACGTGGTATGGATGTTACTTTGCAACGTACTAATAAAAAGCAAAAGATCACACGTTCAACGTCATTTATGGCAGACGATAAAGAAACTGTGAATCATGCTGTAGCAGGCGATATCATTGGACTATATGATACTGGTAATTATCAAATTGGAGATACTTTAGTTGGTGGAAAACAAACCTACAGTTTCCAAGATTTACCACAATTTACGCCAGAAATTTTTATGAAAGTTTCTGCTAAAAACGTCATGAAACAGAAGCATTTCCATAAAGGTATTGAACAATTAGTACAAGAAGGTGCGATTCAATACTATAAAACATTACACACAAACCAAATTATTTTAGGTGCTGTTGGTCAGTTACAATTTGAAGTTTTCGAACATAGAATGAAAAACGAATATAATGTTGATGTTGTTATGGAGCCAGTAGGCCGTAAAATTGCACGTTGGATTGAAAATGAAGACCAAATTACAGATAAGATGAACACATCAAGATCGATTTTAGTGAAAGATAGATATGACGATTTAGTATTCTTATTTGAAAATGAATTTGCAACAAGATGGTTTGAAGAGAAATTCCCTGAAATTAAATTGTATAGTTTACTTTAACAGCTCAATTGTATAATCGAATTTGTTACATTAAAAATAATTGTTTCGTTGAAGAAAAATAAATTGTATATTTTAAAAGAAAAAGGTATACTATGATGTATCAAATGAATAACCTATGGCATTTTGTCAGAGGGGAGTAACTTAAGAATCATGACCGTATAAATGATTCGACACTTTATCGTCATTACGAAGATATCTTCCGGTAAAGTGGGCAATTTAAATTGCTTAGTGAGACCTTTGCTATTTATTTAGCATAGGTCTTTTTGTTTGTACTTAACTTATTTATTTAAAGGAGTTGTACATGTTAATGGATCCAAGTTTGATCTTACCTTATTTATGGGTACTTGTCGTTTTAGTATTTTTAGAAGGCTTATTAGCAGCAGATAACGCGATTGTTATGGCTGTAATGGTTAAGCACTTACCACCCGAACAACGTAAAAAAGCTTTGTTTTACGGTTTGTTAGGTGCATTTGTATTTAGATTTTTAGCATTATTCTTAATTAGTATTATCGCGAACTTTTGGTTTATTCAAGCTGCAGGAGCGGTTTACTTAATTTATATGTCAATCAAAAATCTGTGGCAGTTCTTTAAACACCCAGAAATTGAAAGTCCTGAAGCTGGAGATGATCATCATTATGATGAATCTGGTGAAGAGATTAAAGCAAGTAACAAATCATTCTGGGGAACTGTGTTGAAAATAGAATTTGCAGATATCGCATTTGCCATTGATTCTATGCTTGCTGCTTTAGCTATTGCTGTAACACTTCCTAAAGTTGGTATTCACTTTGGTGGTATGGACTTAGGTCAGTTCGTAGTCATGTTCCTAGGTGGAATGATTGGTGTTATTCTAATGCGTTATGCAGCAACATGGTTTGTAGAGCTATTAAACAAATATCCAGGACTTGAAGGTGCAGCCTTCGCGATCGTTGGTTGGGTAGGTGTTAAATTAGTTGTCATGGTATTAGCGCACCCAGACATCGCTGTATTGCCTGAGCACTTCCCACATGGCGTATTATGGCAATCTATTTTCTGGACAGTACTAATTGGATTAGTAATTATCGGTTGGTTAGGTTCAGTTGTTAAAAATAAAAAATCGCATAAATAATTGATGTGAAGCGGACAATCTTAATTTAGTTTAAGGTTGTCCTTTTTCATTTAATTGAGTGATTTATGAAAAATGGATTTTGAAGAATGTGAATCAAAAGATGCGATATAGTATTAAGAAAATGTGCCTTTTATATTTAGCATTTTTTCAATAGAAATTATATAGATTTTAAAGCAAATTAGGTGTTAATGTGTCATAATGATAAGTGATTTTATTGAATGGAGTGGACATTAGTGGATATTGGTAAAAAACATGTAATTCCTAAAAGTCAGTACCGACGTAAGCGTCGTGAATTCTTCCACAACGAAGACAGAGAAGAAAATTTAAATCAACATCAAGATAAACAAAATATAGATAATACAACATCAAAAAAAGCAGATAAGCAAATACATAAAGATTCAATTGATAAGCACGAACGTTTTAAAAATAGTTTATCATCGCATTTAGAACAGAGAAACCGTGATGTTAATGAGAATAAAGCTGAAGAAAGTAAAAGTAATCAGGATAGTAAGTCAGCATATAACAGAGATCATTATTTAACAGACGATGTATCTAAAAAACAAAATTCATTAGATTCAGTGGACCAAGATACAGAGAAATCAAAATATTATGAGCAAAATTCTGAAGCGACTTTATCAACTAAATCAACCGATAAAGTAGAATCAACTGAAATGAGAAAGCTAAGTTCAGATAAAAACAAAGTTGGTCATGAAGAGCAACATGTACTTTCTAAACCTTCAGAACATGATAAAGAGACTAGAATTGATTCTGAGTCTTCAAGAACTGATTCAGACAGCTCGATGCAGACAGAGAAAATAAAAAAAGACAGTTCAGATGGAAATAAAAGTAGTAATCTGAAATCTGAAGTAATATCAGACAAATCAAATACAGTACCAAAATTGTCGGAATCTGATGATGAAGTAAATAATCAGAAGCCATTAACTTTACCGGAAGAACAGAAATTGAAAAGACAGCAAAGTCAAAATGAGCAAACAAAAACCTATACATATGGTGATAGCGAACAAAATGACAAGTCTAATCATGAAAATGATTTAAGTCATCATACACCATCGATAAGTGATGATAAAGATAACGTTATGAGAGAAAATCATATTGTTGACGATAATCCTGATAATGATATCAATACACTATCATTATCAAAAATAGATGACGATCGAAAACTTGATGAAAAAATTCATGTTGAAGATAAACATAAACAAAATGCAGACTCGTCTGAAACGGTGGGATATCAAAGTCAGTCAACTGCATCTCATCGTAGCACTGAAAAAAGAAATATTTCTATTAATGACCATGATAAATTAAACGGTCAAAAAACAAATACAAAGACATCGGCAAATAATAATCAAAAAAAGGCTACATCAAAATTGAACAAAGGGCGCGCTACGAATAATAATTATAGTGACATTTTGAAAAAGTTTTGGATGATGTATTGGCCTAAATTAGTTATTCTAATGGGTATTATTATTCTAATTGTTATTTTGAATGCCATTTTTAATAATGTGAACAAAAATGATCGCATGAATGATAATAATGATGCAGATGCTCAAAAATATACGACAACGATGAAAAATGCCAATAACACAGTTAAATCGGTCGTTACAGTTGAAAATGAAACATCAAAAGATTCATCATTACCTAAAGATAAAGCATCTCAAGACGAAGTGGGATCAGGTGTTGTATATAAAAAATCTGGAGATACGTTATATATTGTTACGAATGCACACGTTGTCGGTGATAAAGAAAATCAAAAAATAACTTTCTCGAATAATAAAAGTGTTGTTGGGAAAGTGCTTGGTAAAGATAAATGGTCAGATTTAGCTGTTGTTAAAGCAACTTCTTCAGACAGTTCAGTGAAAGAGATAGCTATTGGAGATTCAAATAATTTAGTGTTAGGAGAGCCAATATTAGTCGTAGGTAATCCACTTGGTGTAGACTTTAAAGGCACTGTGACAGAAGGTATTATTTCAGGTCTGAACAGAAATGTTCCTATTGATTTCGATAAAGATAATAAATATGATATGTTGATGAAAGCTTTCCAAATTGATGCATCAGTAAATCCAGGTAACTCGGGTGGTGCTGTCGTCAATAGAGAAGGAAAATTAATAGGTGTAGTTGCAGCTAAAATTAGTATGCCAAACGTTGAAAATATGTCATTTGCAATACCTGTTAATGAAGTACAAAAGATTGTAAAAGATTTAGAAACAAAAGGTAAAATTGACTATCCCGATGTAGGTGTTAAAATGAAGAATATTGCCAGTCTAAATAGTTTTGAAAGACAAGCAGTTAAATTGCCAGGAAAAGTTAAGAACGGTGTTGTTGTAGATCAAGTTGACAACAATGGTTTAGCAGATCAATCTGGTCTGAAAAAAGGTGATGTAATTACTGAATTAGATGGCAAACTTTTAGAAGATGATTTACGCTTTAGGCAGATTATATTTAGTCATAAAGATGACTTGAAATCAATTACAGCGAAGATTTATAGAGATGGTAAAGAGAAAGAAATTAATATTAAACTAAAATAATGTTGAGGTGAACAACGTGTCAATTTTTAGCCAGTTTTTAAAAAGATCAAGCCCTCAACAAGGTATTGTATTGTACTATATCGTCGCAATTGTCATTGCATTTTTATTATTAAACTTACCGTATGTTCATAAACCAGGTGTAGAAGTAAATCCAATTGACACATTATTTGTTGCCGTATCCGGAATTAGTGTTACTGGATTGTCTCCGATAAGTATTGTCGATACCTATTCTACATTTGGACAATTAATTATCCTCGTGATATTAAATATTGGTGGAATTGGCGTCATGGCAATTGGTACGATGTTATGGGTGGTACTAGGTAAACATATTGGAATTAGAGAACGTCAGTTAATTATGTTAGATAATAACAAAAACACAATGAGTGGTACCGTCAAATTGATTATTGATATTGTAAAATCAATATTTGTAATCGAACTCGTAGGAGCCATGTTATTAGCATTTTACTTTTATCGAGATAATCCAGATTTAAAATATGCAATCATGCAAGGTGTTTTTGTTTCTATTTCTGCCACTACCAATGGTGGATTAGATATTACAGGTAAGTCATTAATTCCTTATGCACATGATTATTTTGTACAAGCGATAGTTATATTTTTAATAATTTTAGGATCAATCGGCTTCCCAGTATTATTAGAAGTTAAAGCTTATATTCAAAATAGGGTTACTAATTTTAGATTTTCATTATTTACTAAAATTACGACATCAACATATTTATTCCTATTTATTGTTGGGGTATTAGCCATTCTATTATTTGAACATAACCATGCGTTCAAAGGTTTAAGTTGGCATCAATCGTTATTCTATTCGCTGTTTCAATCAGCGACTACAAGAAGTGCGGGTCTTCAAACAATTGATGTGACAACACTAAGTGACCCCACTAATATTATCATGGGTATTTTAATGTTTATAGGATCTTCGCCAAGTTCGGTTGGTGGCGGTATTCGTACAACAACTTTCGCTATTTTAATTTTGTTTTTAATTAACTTTAGTAATAATGCCGATAAAACATCCATTAAAGTTTACAATAGAGAAGTACACATTATGGATATTCAACGTTCATTTGCAGTATTTACAATGGCGACAATTTTAACATTTTTAGGAATGCTAATTATATCAGCTACTGAAAATGGTAAGCTTACATTTTTACAAGTATTTTTTGAAGTCATGTCTGCATTTGGAACTTGTGGACTATCGCTTGGTGTCACAAGTGATATTAGTGATATTTCTAAGGTCGTACTAATGGTACTCATGTTTATAGGACGTGTTGGCTTAATATCATTTATCATTATGATAGCAGGACGTCGAGAACCAGATAAATTCCATTATCCAAAAGAACGTATTCAAATAGGATAATATAATAGCAATCTAAGTTTAGTTAATATAGATTTTAACTGGAACTTAGATTGCTTTTTTAGTTTGTATTTTTAACTTATTTTATAAGACGATTGGTTTTCAAAATGGTAAACTAGTAACAATGAGAGGTGTAACATGATGGAAAAAAATGAAAACATTAATGTAGAGATTTTAACTACGTCAGATATGCATAGTCATTTCTTAAATGGTGATTATGGTTCAAATATTTATAGAGCTGGTACTTATGTTAACCAAATAAGAGCACAAAATCATCGCGTCATTTTATTAGATAGTGGCGGAAGTTTAGCTGGCTCGTTAGCGGCCTATTATTATGCTATTGTTGCACCTTATAAACGACATCCAATGATAAAGTTAATGAACAGAATGCATTATGATGCTAGCGGTGTGAGTCCAAGTGAATTCAAGTTTGGTTTATCATTTTTAACTCGTTCAATTGCTTTGGCACGTTTTCCATGGTTATCAGCAAATATTGAATACAATGTTACTAAGGAGCCTTATTTTTCAACTCCATATTGTATTAAACATTTTGGTGACTTAAAAATTGCTATCGTAGGCGTCACAGCAGATGGTTTAATGGAAAATGAGTATTCTGAAATGGAGCAAGATGTATCTATTGAAAAGACATTAGTGGCATCAAAACGTTGGATTAGATATATCCATGAAGTTGAAGAGCCAGATTTTTTGATTGTAATTTATCATGGTGGATTGAATAAAATTAGTAATAGTACGAAAAATAAAAAGGCAAGTTCGAATGAAGCTGAAAAATTAATGGAAGAACTCGGTGTTATAGATTTAATGATTACAGCTCATCAGCATCAAACAATAGTAGGTCAAGATCATGAAACGTATTATGTTCAGGCTGGTCAGGATGCCAAAGAGCTTGTACATCTTTCGATTAATTTTAAAAAGAGAACAACAACTTATGATGTTGAAAGCATTGATTCTAAAGTGATTGACTTAAATGAGTATGAAGAGGATCAAGAATTATTAGATTTAACATTCTATGATAGAAAAGCAGTGGCTTATTGGTCACAGGAAATCATAAGTGATAAAGGTTTGATGTTATCAGTGAATGGGTTACAAGATTTAGTCTGTCAAACACATCCATTTTCGCAATTATTACATGATGCAATTCAGCTTGCATTTGATAATGATATAACATGTGTCCACGTGCCTATGAACGGAGAGAAGGGGTTGAGTGGACAGATTCGAAATGAAGATTTGTATCATGCATACCCATATCCAGATAAGCCAATGGATATGACAATTAGTGGTCAAAATATCAAAGATATATTGGAGTATAGTTATTCACATTTAGATTTTGTTAACGAGCAATTAAGCTTAACAATTATTGATGAAACGTTATGTACAATGTGGCAAGGATTCAATTATGAGATTGATATGAATCAAGAACCTGGGCAACGAGTAATGTTAGATCAAATTGATTTGACTAAGAGTTATAGAGTTACAATGACTGACTATTGTTATCGTAACTACAAGAATTATTTAAAAAATGCTATTATACATGAATCGTACGATGAAACAATGAGTACATTAATTGCAGAGAAGTTAAGAGATCCGAATTATCGTATTTCATGTAGTGATAATTTTGTAGTTAAAAACAGGTAAATATTGCTATGTAATAAATTAATTATAAGTTCAACAAGTATAAAAACCTTTCTTAGAGAAGATTATCTAGGAAAGGTTTTTAGAATTTTAAAATTGATATAAAAGAACAGTGAAATTCTCATTCATTATATATAAGTAAACAAAAAAGCTAAAATGGTATATACCATTTTAGCAAGTAACGGAAACGGAGGGATTCGAACCCTCGCGCCGCTTTCGCGACCTACACCCTTAGCAGGGGCGCCTCTTCAGCCAACTTGAGTACGTTTCCAATGGCTCCACAGGTAGGACTCGAACCTACGACCGATCGGTTAACAGCCGATAGCTCTACCACTGAGCTACTGTGGATTAATTTGTATGTGTTTGAATATCAAGCACAAATATTATTATAACAAGATTAAGTTAATTTGCAATAGATACCTTAAAAAAATATGCAGAACATTTACACTATATTTATAAAACATTCCGCATATTTTAAAAATAAACAATTTATTTATCTTCAAATAAAGAATAGCGTGTCAATGCTTCAAACACATTCAATGTGGCTTTATTATAATCTATTGGTTGGTCGGGATTTTTTGATATCATGCGAGATTGTTTATCTACCATGTAATAGTAAAAAATGGAATTGTTATATTGATGCCATAAACTGTGGTATGAAACATGAAGAATGATAGATTCATTATTAATAAATGTCACTTTACATTTACGATTTTTTAATTCTTTAATACTTTCGATATAATGCATATTTAACCAAATATTTTCATTTTGTCTGTCAGAATGTGTTGGGAAAAAATAAGTTGGAAATAATGGTGTTAGTAAAATAGGTGGTTTACTAGAAATGCCAGTAATGCGGTTTGTCTCTGCTTTCTTGCCAAGATAAGTATTACCATAAAATTTGCAAGAGCGTTCAATGATTTTCTGGACTTTAAAAGGATTTTGAATACGCGTTTTGTCAAACCGAATTATTTCACTACCGTTTCTTTGATCGTCATCATCAAATGCTGGTCGAATAACCATGTCTCCTTTGCGTATCACATAAATATTTTGAGAATACATAAGCAAAACCTCGCTTTATTAAGTTTTAAACCATTAATATAAAAATACAATTAATGATATAAAGATATTTTATAATAAAATTCTGAGTTGTCAAGTTATTATTTTGGTGAAAATGTACAATAATTTTTAACTAATAGTCAGAATATTCATTGATTTCAAAATTAGAAAAATGTATACTTATTATAAATTAAAGAAAGGTAGTGGTTTCTATGAAATACAATACTAATGTTAAACATACAACTTTAGAAGCGTTTGTCACAACTGTCAATGATTTGGGTATTGAATTAATTATCAATGAAGCACTTCGAGAGGTAAGAAAACGACAGCTCATAGAACTTATAGATGACGCACTCGTCAATAAAGATGAAGCAGCATTTAATCAATATACGGCAGAATACAAAAATTTGGAGGCATTTCTCGGTGAATAACATTGATTCGAATTCCATAACGCAATCATAAAAGGACTATTCTTAACATCTCATACATGTAAGAATAGTCCTTTAATCGTTTATGACATTAATCTAATTAATTCATGTCTATCTATGTCACCGAAATAATGATATAAATCATATTCTGATAGTGCTTCTTCTATGTGCTCAAAGTCGTGTAGACAGCCAACTAATGCATTTTCAAGATCAGTGACATCTCCGACACCAAAGAAATCACCGAAAATTTTTGCATGTTCGATTTTACCTCGTTTAACATCAAACTTAATTTGTACAAATCCTTTTTCAAATTTTTCCTCGCGTTCAAAGTTATATTTAGGGTTTCTACCATAATTCCATGCCCAAGTTCTATATTTGTCGTTACTTAACTTTTCAATATTTTCCCAATCTTCATCCGTTAATTTATATTCTTCTACTTCAGTTTCTCCAAAGATAGTTTTCAAGATGATTTTTTTAAATTCTTCAATTTCTAAAGGGTCATTTAAAAATTCTTGAATGTTTGCTACTCGTTTACGAACAGATTTAATACCTTTTGATTTAATCTTAGCTGGATTAACTTTTAGTGCATTCTGAACTTCGTCTAAATCACTATTTAACATCAACGTACCATGACTAAACATTCTATTTTTAACTTTAACCATAGCATTCCCTGAGATTTTCGCTTGTCCAACTTGAATATCGTTACGACCAGTTAATTCAGCATTTACGCCTAAAGATTGTAATGCTTGAACAATTGGTTCAGTGAATTTTTGGAAATTGTGGAAACTGTTACCATCATCATCTGTTATAAAACTAAAGTTTAAATTGCCAGTATCATGATAAACAGCGCCACCACCAGAAATTCTTCTAACTACATCGATGTTATGAGCATCTATATATGTCTGATTTACTTCCTCTATCGTATTTTGATTCTTTCCAACAATGATAGATGGTCTATTTATGTAAAATAAAAAGTAACTTTCTTCTGCTGGTAAATTTTTTAAAACATATTCTTCCATTGCTAAGTTTAAAGTTGGATCTGTAATATTATTATTACTAATGAATTTCATTACAATCTCTCCCTTATATCTATATATATTCTCTACTTATTTATGCCTTAACTTTGCTCAAAATGCCAATTATATACTCACAAATCATTCTAAATATCGGCTTAAAGTTACATTTTATTATTTTTGATTGTTAATAGTTTATTTGTTAAGTGAATTTTAGTACAATATAATTTAGTTATGATTTAAGGAGGACTTAAAATGACTGTTGCAGAAGTGGGTAACATTGTTGAGTTTATGGATGGATTAAGAGGTCGTGTTGAAAAAATCAACGATAACTCTGTTATTGTTGACTTAACAATTATGGAAAATTTTAATGACCTTGATTTACCGGAAAAAACTGTTATCAATCATAAACGATATAAGATTGTTGAATAAGAAGGTAAGTTATAATGAATAAAATCTCGAAGGCTTTAACTTGGTTTATTATAAGTTTCATTATATTTCATCTCATATTATTTATTATGTGGGGCGAACACCAAGAATACTGGTATTTATATACAGGTATAATGCTAATTGCTGGTATCAGTTATGTATTTTATCAAAGAGATATTGAATCTAAGCGGTTGCTTACATCAATTGGTGTTGGTATTATTACGGCAATTATTTTAATTATGCTTCAACTTTTATTCTCACTTATAACTTCTAATTTAAGTTATAGTTCATTAATTAAAGAATTAGCAAGAACAGGTGTCAATTGGAAGTGGCAAATGTTAGTAACTTTACTTTTTGTCATTCCATGTCACGAGTTATATATGAGAACTGTTTTACAAAAAGAATTAACACATTTTTCAATACCGAAATGGATAGCTATATTAATAACTGCAATTTGTTCTAGTTCATTATTTATTTATTTAGATAATTGGTGGATAGTAACATTTATATTTGTTGCACAAGTGATATTATCATTAAGTTATGAGTATACTCGACGCATAGCAACAACATCCGTTGCGCAAATTGTTGCTATTATATTGTTATTAATTTTTAATGCTTAAATAAGCTTTTCTTAGACGTCTGTGTTCTAAGAAAAGCTTTTTGCTTTAGAAAAGCAATACGAAGATTCAAGGCATGCTTTATTATAGTGTATACATTTTTAACGGCAAGCAGTTATTATTGAGGTTATATTTTAGTCAGTTTTTATTACTAAATATTTTATAAAAATAGTATAATATTTTGTGGGCAAGTTGAATTGATGGTGGCTATCTGAGTAAAGGGGGGTGGTGCCTATGGCATTACTTAACACTTTTGAAAGGAAAAGCCTATTGTGATATCTATTGCAAACGCATTACATTTAATGTTAAGTTTCGGTATGTTTATCGTCACTTTCATTGGTATAGTAGTAGCAATAATAAATTTAAGCAATAAAAAATACCATCATTTCAAAACTTTGACATAGAATGATGGTTAAAGAAAATCTCATTTAGTCACCGTCTTTTTAACGGGCTCATTAGGCGACATGTTCCTGCATGTCGTCTTTTTACATTTTTATAGTAACATATCTTTTATTTAATTGTCTATTTTTATTAGATGTGTAACAAAATTTTGAAGTATTTTCCGTATATTGCCTGCTAAACATGTCAGATTTGAAAGGAAAATCATACTGTGGTAGAAATCAATTATGATTATATGGTAGTACTTATAAATAAGTGATTTCTATTGAATATGTAATGAAGTTCATATATTAATATAACTTTCATTGATATAGAAGTCGCAATGATTAATTTAAACAATAAAAAACAACCATCATTTCAAAACTTTGACAACGAATGATGGTTAAAGAAAATCTCATTTAGTCACCGTCTTTTTAACGGGTTCAATAGGGGACATGTTCCTGCATGTCGTCTATTTATGCACTGCGCAATTTAACAATAATACAATTATACTTTGATGTCCATTTAACATAAAGTGGTTGAAATTTGTAGCAAATAAATTAACCTTGACTATTTTCAGAAAATTCTGTATAAATAACGAAAAAGAGATATGGATTAAATATGAAGAGGTGTTTTTATAGAAGAATAAAATTTTTGGCACTATATTATATTTAACTTTAGCACTTGGATTATCAACAGCAGCTTATGCATCTACAGAATACGCAGAAGGAGGCACTTGGAGTCACGGTGTCGGCAGTAAGTATGTTTGGTCTTATTATTATCATGGTCATAAAGGACATGGTGCAACAGCTATTGGAAAATATAGATCATTTAGTGGTTATACAAGAGCTGGTGTAAAAGCAAAAGCATCAGCTACTAAACATAATTGCTGGGTCAATAGAGCGTATTATAACATTTATTAAATACTAAAAAATCATAGAAAATAAACAACGCAAGAGGTACAACATGAAATGGTTCAAATTAATACTTGATGTTACAACCTTCATTCTGATTGCTATATTGTTATTTGTTTATACATATAAAGAAAACGAAGAAATATTGCCTGATACTAAATACCCTATAGCGGTAACTGACTGGAATAAAAAATATAGTAAAAATGAGATTTATAAACGTATAAATCAATTCGCTAAAAATGAGAACGTAGCAATCTATAAATCAACTTCAAATTATACAAACAAAAACGTAGATAAAGATATATATGTATTTAATAAATCAAAAGCAACAACTATCACTCCTTTTAACGCTAAATATAACATTCATTATTTAAGTGACGACGAATTATTAAAAAAAGATATCAAAGGAAGTTATTTTGTAAAAGACAAAAATTTTGACGTGTCTAAATTCATAAATTTTTTAAAAGAATATGGTGTTACTGCTGAATCATACAAAATAGATCATATGATGATTGCCGTTGGTGTCATTAAACAAATGAATATAGAAGTTCCGTTATCCGCACTTTTAATCGTTTATTTTATTTATTATATTTTCGAAAAGAACATTAATTTCAAAGCGTATGCGATTAAGTATTTAAATGGTTTTACATTAAGAAAAATAATTTTTGAAAATTTTTCAAAAAAATGCACGTATTGGGTAACGTTAATCATAAGTCAAATTCTTTTAACTACAAGTGTACTTTGGATATTAAATTACACGGGTAATTTAGATTTATTCATATTAAGATTAGTTCTGCTTTCATGTCTTTTCATTTTAACGATTAGTGTTATTAATTTATGGACTTTCTTAATGTTACTAAATTTAAATATTGCTAATATGATTAAAGGTAAGCAGCACTTTAAAACAATTCGTTTTATTAATACAGTTTGTAAAAGTATTCTCTTAGTACTAATAGCTAGTGTAATGATAGAAAATACTAGTGTTATTAAAGATTTGAATAAAATAAAGGAAACTGAGAAATATTGGAATGTATTAGATGATTATTACACGATTGAATTTGCACCTTATCACGAAACGAAACAAAGTTTGATTGATAATATGCTGCGATCAGAACAATTAGTAAAGGCTAGTGAAGCAGAAAATAATGCGATTTTATTCAAACCAAAGGGTGACTCCGTTGACAATGACAACTTTTCGCCTGATGAGGGGAATGTAATATTAGTAAATAATCAGTTCTGGTCGATTTATTACAAGCAGTTTCAACCTGATATTCCGATAAAAAATCAAAAAAATAATGTCGAAGTAATTATTCCACAAAAGTTTCATGCAATGCGTAATGAAATCAATCAAGCATATCATTCATGGTTTGAATTTGTACAAAATAAAAATAATAAAGAGAATAAGTTATCTATACAGTTTATCAACAAAAATGATTATCGAATTTTTTCATTTGATGCACGAGATAGTCGCCATTTGTCATTTATAGAGGCGCCAATCATTGTGAATGTTCAGGCATCAGATTTATCGAATGATTTTTATTATGCCATGATCAGTCAAGGCGGGTATTTATTCAAAAATTATGACGCGCTAGTAAAAAATATTGAAAAGTATCATCTTGATGGGGAAATCAGTGGAATAACCAATTATAAAGATAGCGTGATGGAAATGTATCATGAAAACAATTTGAAATTAACAGTACTCAACTTTTCACAAATCATTATCGCAATCATTTTAATAATTATTATTTTATTTGATGTGAAATATTATTTTGAACAGCATCGAAAATTACTCGTAATCAAAAAGCTATATGGTTATTCAACATTAAGAGCCAATTACCAATACTTATTAATAAATAATATAGTTGTTGTTTTTATTGGAATATTGACGAATGTAATTTTACACTCTCAGTATATAATGATGATATTTGCAACGATTCTTGTCGTTCAAATATTATTGCAGATTTGCAGCCTATACTATCATGGCCGACGTTTTAATGAAGTTATCAAGGAGTTTTAACTATGAAATTTATCATTGCAATATTATTAGGATTAATCGTATCCATTACTATTGCTTTTACAATCATACATCATCCTATACTTGATCGTTTTAATCCTTTCTTAAAAACGGAGTATAGTTATGCCAAAGTGCCAAAAGGTACGCAACAATATGTTAATATTACGGCTTATAGTGAAAGAGGGGAAAAGCTTGATTATAAATTAACATTTAATGGATTTTCACCTAGTAGAACGTATGTCGAAATAAAGCATAAAGGGCAATATGTCATATCGATCACATATGTTGAAAAAGAGGATATACCAAAAGAGGTAAGACAAGAATGATAGAATTAAAAGATTTAACCATACAAAAAGGTAATATACATATTTTGAAGAAACTTAATTTGAAATTTCAATGTGGAAAATCATATGCACTTATTGGTAAAAGTGGATGCGGTAAATCTACATTATTAAATACTATTGCTGGACTTGAAAAAACGGGGAAACAATATGTCTATTTTAATGGTCAATTAGAACAATTTAAATCTAATTTTTACAGAGATAAATTAGGATATTTATTTCAAAATTATGGATTAATCGATAATTTGACAGTAAATGAAAATTTAGATATTGGATTAGCATATAAAAAAATAAGTAAGAAAGAAAAAGAACAATTAAAGATACGTTATATAGAACAGTTTGGTCTGTCAAACAGTTTAAAAAGAAAAGTTCATACGCTAAGTGGAGGTGAACAACAACGTGTCGCTTTAATTAGAATGATGTTAAAAGATCCGATTGTTATGTTAGCTGATGAACCAACGGGTGCGTTAGATCCTAAAACAGGACAGATGATTATTCAATCATTATTTGATTTGGTCGATGAAAATAAAGTGCTGATTTTAGCAACACATGATATGGCTATTGCAAATCAATGTGACGAAATAATAGATTTAGAACAGTATAGTAAAGTAGCATCTATGTGATATCCAAAAGATAAAATTAAAAGCCAATCAATGGGAAATGTTGACTTCAACACTCCGTTTGATTGGCTTTTATAATGTGTTACTAAGTTATGAAAGTAACAACGGTAAACTGAAAAAAAGCAATATAATAATATTTAATACGATTAGTAATAAATGTAATTGATTTTTCGTTTTAATATAGCAAAAAACAATGACTAAAGATAACAACAATATCATGATTGCACCTGGGAAGAACCATAATGCTGAAGCTGTGTACCAAATCATTGGTAACGCCATAATAATAAAAGATATAAGACAAGAAAGGATACCAATAATATTATAAGTTCTAGTCAAAATTACACCTCCAATTTTCATTTTAAAATGACATGCGTAAAACAATCATTTTAAATACATCATACAATAAAATTAAATTGTGCGGTAGAAGAATTTGAAATTAAATTGAATTGGCTTGATTAAAAGGTGATTTTATAGAAGTTAATAAAAATGGTTATTTAATAGAAAAACATAATATTAAAGACATGGCTGATAAAATACTAAAGCTTGTTAATAATGATGTTTTAGCAGAGGAGTTTGGTTCGAAAGCGAGAGAAAACATTATAGAAAAATATTCAACGGAATCAATATTAGAAAAATGGTTTAATCTTTTCAATAGCTAAATGAAAAAATCCTAGGTATTCATGAGTACCTAGGATTTTTACGCATGATATATACAAAAAAAGAGAGGATAGTCCTCTCAAATAATAGTTAATAAAATTGTAGCCATTTCTTCCAGCTGTAACTACTAATACAAGCTAAGTTCATTACGATATGTATGATTTCAAATTCATAACCACTTACATATCCTCTTGTAAGTTTAAGTGTGAAGATTGAGCCTAACATAACACAAATATAAAAAACATTAACATAAGGCGTTAAAAAGCCGATAATAAGTGCTAAACCTCCAACAACTTCACCAATTGACATCAATACTGCGATGGTAGGTGGTAAACCTAAAGAGCCTAAGAAGTGAATTGTTCCATCTAAATCAACAAATTTCAAAGTACCATGCACTAAGAATGATGTTGCTAACATCCATCTAATTAAAAGCATACCTAATTTCATCATGTCACCTCCAACATTCATATTTTTAAAACATAGTCCAAATTATATTTGTAAACATGTGGAAAGTAAAGATTTTTTATAAGATTAATTATTAAATATTTATTAAATATTCTATTGTATTGAACAATTGTTGTAGAAAGATGTTTAAGTCATCAGTTACTTTTTGTATTTATAAATAAAGATTAGTACAGCATAGTGCAAAGATTATAGGGAAATGAATTAACTATTGCATCGCTATTTATGAATCGTAAACACTATTATGAAATTGCGAGAGTAGTATGGATAATTAGAATGATGGTTTGAGATAAATGAGTATTATTAACCAGTGCGTCATCTTCAAAATTAGAGGCCATTTGCTGTTTATAATAAGAAGATTTGATAATAAACTATGATAAGAAAAAATAATAGCATACCAAATATATCATAAACAAATTAAATGATAAAATAATAATGCAGTTTTCTATTAAAGTTGTTTGGAGGTAAATATGTGAATAGGAATATCGTTAAATTAGTTGTGTTTATGCTAATCTTAGTTGTAGCAGTAGCGGGTTGTGGTCAAAAAGATACTGAAGAGAAAACTGAAATGACGACAATAAAAGATGAATTAGGAACTGAAAAAATTAAGAAAAATCCTAAACGTGTTGTTGTATTAGAATATAGTTTTGCTGATTATTTAGCAGCATTAGATATGAAACCTGTTGGTATTGCAGATGATGGCAGCACTAAAAATATAACAAAGTCAGTAAGAGATAAGATTGGGGCATATGAATCGGTTGGATCTAGACCGCAACCGAATATGGAAGTGATAAGTAAATTAAAACCGGATTTGATCATTGCAGATGTTAGCAGACATAAGAAAATCAAATCAGAATTGAGCAAAATTGCTCCGACAATCATGTTAGTTAGCGGTACGGGAGATTATAATGCAAATATTGAAGCATTTAAAACAGTCGCTAAAGCAGTAGGCAAAGAGAAAGAAGGCGAGAAGCGTCTGGAAAAGCATGATAAAATATTAGCGGAGATTAGAAAGAAAATTGAACAGAGTACGTTAAAATCTGCATTTGCATTCGGTATCTCAAGAGCAGGTATGTTTATTAATAATGAAGATACATTTATGGGACAATTCTTAATTAAAATGGGTATTCAACCTGAAGTCACAAAAGACAAAACTACGCATGTTGGTGAACGCAAGGGTGGTCCTTATATATATTTAAATAATGAAGAACTTGCCAATATCAATCCAAAAGTTATGATTTTAGCCACTGACGGAAAAACGGACAAAAATAGAACGAAATTCATTGATCCTGCAGTTTGGAAATCATTAAAAGCTGTGAAAGATAACAAAGTTTATGACGTTGACCGAAATAAGTGGTTGAAATCAAGGGGGATTATCGCAAGTGAAAGTATGGCAGAAGATTTAGAAAAAATTGCAGAAAAAGCAAAATAAAAATACAGCGCTACTCGTAAATCATATAAGAGTGGCGCTGTATTTTTAATTATGTTTATTATCTGTCGGATGTGATGATTTACCTGAAAGTTTATTTCGAATAAATTTAATTACATAACCGACAAGGATTGTTTTAACAGTTCTTTTAATGAATTGGCGCATCGTTACATACCTCATTTCTCTATATCTTACGAACTATATACCCATTCATATATGCTTTTTAAACGTCATTGTCACAATTTAATTTTTAGGGAATATAATATAACCATCTTTATCTGCTTTTTTAGTAAAAATGACAAAAATTGCATGTATTATTGAGATGATGGTAGGGATACCTGTCCAGAAAAATAATAAGTGAAAAAGACCTTGTCCAAATTTATCAGCATAAAATTTATGAATACCTAAACCTCCAAGAAATAATGCAACAATAACATAAATGGCTTTATTGACTTTCATTTGTAAATCCTCCTTAACTATAATTCTACTTAAATTCGTTGTGAAAACCAATATTTCTAACTTTAGAATTTTCAAACTTTCTAAAATTATAAGTATATCTTTTTAAAATAAGCTAGAATTTCTATATAATAAATGTTAATAACGTAAAAGGGAATGATGACATAGTGATACGTCAAGCACGTCCAGAGGACCGATTTGATATTGCGAAGTTAGTTTATATGGTTTGGGATGATATGGAATTAGAATTGGTAAAGCATCTACCTAAAGACATGGTATTAGATGCAATTGAAAAAAGCTGTGTTGATGCAACATATCGAACTTTTTATCAGCATATTTTAGTTTATGAAGTAGAAAATAAAGTAGCAGGTTGTATTATTAGCTATAGTGGTGAAAATGAATTGAAATACGAAAAAGCATGGGAACTACTTGACTTGCCAGAAGAAATAAAACAATATGGCACGCCATTACCTGTAAAAGAAGCTAAAGACGATGAGTATTATATAGAAACAATTGCGACATTTGCAGCATATAGAGGTAGAGGCATCGCGACAAAGTTATTAACGTCATTACTTGAATCAAATACACATGTTAAATGGAGTTTGAATTGCGATATTAATAATGAAGCAGCATTAAAGTTATATAAAAAAGTAGGCTTTATATCTGATGGACAGATTGAATTATACAAGCACATGTATCATCATTTAATTGTTAAATAAAAAAACTCGACAGTTCGATGTAAGTCGATTGCCGAGTAGTATCATTTTCTATTAAATGCCTGCAAATAATGCACTAATATAAATACCTAATGCATATAATAAACCGAAAAATGTATTTGTTTTACCAGCAGCAGCCATTGCTGGCATCATTGTAGGCGGTGTATCATTCTTCTTGAAACGTCTGATAACTTTAACAGGCATTGGGAATGATAACAACGCAAGTAAGTAAAATAATGAGCCACCAGGTTTAATAATGATCGTAAGTACAATAAAGGCATAAGCGATAAAGTACATGATTGCCATAAATGTTAAAGAAGCATTTTTACCTAATAGAATGGGTAAAGTTTTGCGACCACTTGCTTTATCTTTGACACGGTCGCGAATATTGTTAGCCATATTAATTAAACCGATAGTGATTACTATAGGTACACTTAACCAAATTACATAACTTTGAATATTGCCAGTTTGAATAAAGAATGCAATAACGATAATAAACATACCCATAAATACGCCTGAGAATAATTCACCGAAAGGCGTCCATGAAATAGGGAAAGGGCCACCTGTATATAGGTAACCAACAGCCATACATACTAATCCAACTGGTAATAACCAAAATGAAGAGTTAGCAGCTAAAAACAAACCTAATATTGCTGCTAAGATGTAAAATGCAATGGCTAATCGTAGCACAAGCTCTGGGCTCATACCGTTGCGAACAATGGCACCACCAATGCCTACAGATTCATGATCATCAAGGCCTTTTTTATAATCATAGTATTCATTAAACATATTAGTTGCTGCTTGAATAAGTAAGCATGCTAGTAACATGGCAATGAATAGGCTGATTTTAATATGATCTTCGCTACCAAGAAAATATATTTTAGATGCTGCTGTACCAACTAAAACGGGTACTACGGAAGCAGTTAATGTATGAGGACGCATTAAATGCCAATATTTCTTAACTGTAGAATATTGCTGATATTGATTACTCATTGAATACAAAACCTCTTTAAATCATATTTTTTATAACAAAGATATTTTAATAGAAAGTAGCATAAAGGTCAATTGACGTGAAAAATTGCAAGATAAGTTTAAGCAATTCTTGTAACACAATTATCCAAAAATGATACAATATAATAATGAGTGAAAAAAGACGAAGAAAGAAGTGAAATGGATGGCTACGGGCGTATTAGAGGACGATATTGTCAAAGAGATATATGGCAGCTCAAAGGAATGGGTTTCAGTTGAAGTGAAATTATCACAGTCACTAGACCCGAGCACATTATTTCATCTCACTGACAATGAGGCAGGAGATCGCTTTTATATGCGTTTGAATGATAATCGAACGTCATATTTTGGCTACAAAGCAATTCAATTATTCAAAAATAATTCTAAAAATAAACAATCTATTTTTAAAGACTGGGAAAAATTAAAACATAACATCACATTTATACATCCGCAATCTGAGAAACATCATCTTCGAGTTGTTGGAGGGTTTCAATTTTCAAGTCATAAATCAGATGATGAATGGCGAGAGTTTGGACTAAATCATTTTGTATTACCTGAAGTTTTAATTTCAACTGATAATAATGGGACATTTTTAACTTATACAGTTAAAAGGGAAAGTTTTACTGTTGAGGCATTGAACGATTTAATGGATTTGTTCAACAATATATCGGATATAGATGTGGACGAGCAAATTGGGGAAATTACTAGAAATGAAGATATTTATAAAGATGACTGGCGTCAACTTGTAGTAGAAGCTATAGAATCTATTAATAATGAAGAAAAAATTGTACTAGCACGTAGACGGTTAATAAAGTTCGATAAAGATATCAGTATTCCATATATTCTAAAGCAAGCATATTCTAAAGAAAAAAACAGTTATATATTCTTGTTAGAATCACAAGATTCTATTTTCTTTTCACAAACACCTGAACAATTAATAAAGGTCAATAATAAAATACTATCGACTAAAGCTGTAGCAGGTACAATTAAACGTTCACAAGATGAGGACGAAGATACAAAAAATGTTGAAGCATTTTTAAAAGATAATAAAAACTTAATCGAACATCGATTTGTTGTTGACAGTATTTTACATGATATTAAACCTTATATCACTGAATTACATTATGATAAGACGCCTAAAATTCTAAAAAATGATCATTTATATCACTTGTACACTGAAATAAAGGCGCCACTGAAGGATGATTCGTATATTAGTTTAATTGATCATTTACATCCAACACCTGCTTTAGGTGGCTATCCAAAAGAATTTGCGATGGATTTTATTGAACAGAAAGAATTTGGTACACGAGGATTATATGGTGCGCCGGTTGGCTATATAGATATATATGATGATTGTGAATTTATTGTTGCAATTCGTTCGATGCTTATTAAGAAAGCACAAGCAACTTTATTTGCTGGGTGTGGCATTGTTAAAGATTCTGATCCAGATAGTGAATTGGCAGAAACGAACCTTAAGTTCACACCTATGATGAATGCATTAGGAGTCGATATGAATGGGAAATCATAAAGCAGCTTTAACGAAGCAAGTTTTTACATTTGCATCTGAGTTATATGCGTACGGCGTAAGGGAAGTAGTTATCAGTCCGGGATCACGCTCAACGCCACTTGCACTTGCATTTGAAGCACATCCAAATATTAAAACATGGATACACCCCGATGAGCGAAGTGCAGCATTTTTTGCAGTTGGGTTAATTAAAGGCAGTGAAAGACCTGTCGCTATATTATGTACGTCAGGTACAGCAGCAGCGAATTATACGCCTGCAATTGCTGAAAGCCAAATTAGTAGAATTCCATTAATCGTTTTAACAAGTGACCGTCCGCATGAATTAAGAAGTGTAGGCGCACCACAAGCGATTAATCAAGTAAATATGTTTAATAATTATGTAAGTTATGAGTTCGATATGCCTATTGCGGATGATAGTAAAGAGACCATTAATGCAATTTATTATCAAATGCAAATTGCTAGTCAATATTTATATGGACCACATAAAGGGCCAATTCATTTTAACTTGCCATTTAGAGATCCGTTAACACCTGATTTGAATGCAACAGAATTGTTAACTTCTGAGATGAAGATTTTACCGCACTATCAAAAAAGTATAGATGCATCGGCATTAAGACACATTTTAAATAAGAAAAAAGGTTTAATTATTGTAGGGGATATGCAGCACCAAGAAGTTGATCAAATACTAACGTATTCAACGATATATGATTTGCCTATTTTAGCTGATCCTTTAAGTCATTTAAGAAAATTTGATCATCCGAATGTTATCTGTACATATGATTTGCTGTTTAGAAGCGGCTTAGACTTAAATGTGGATTTCGTAATTCGTGTTGGGAAACCAGTGATTTCTAAAAAGTTGAATCAATGGTTAAAGAAAACTGATGCATTTCAAATATTAGTGCAAAACAATGATAAGATTGATGTCTTTCCTATAGCGCCAGATATTTCATATGAGATTTCTGCAAATGATTTCTTTAGATCATTAATGGAAGACACGACCATCAATCGCGTAAGTTGGTTAGAAAAATGGCAATGCTTAGAGAAAAAAGGGCGTAAAGAAATTAAATGTTATTTGGAACAAGCTACAGATGAGAGTGCATTCGTTGGTGAATTGATTAAGAAAACATCTGAAAAAGATGCATTATTTATTAGTAATAGTATGCCTATCAGAGATGTAGATAACTTGTTATTGAATAAAAATATAGATGTCTATGCGAATCGTGGTGCGAATGGTATTGATGGTATCGTTTCAACTGCACTGGGTATGGCTGTGCATAAACGAATAACATTATTGATAGGTGATTTGTCATTTTATCATGATATGAATGGACTATTAATGTCAAAATTAAATAATATTCAGATGAATATTGTATTATTGAACAACGATGGTGGCGGTATTTTTTCATATTTACCACAAAAAGAAAGTGCAACTGACTATTTTGAACGGTTGTTTGGCACACCGACGGGATTGGATTTCGAGTATACAGCTAAGTTATATCAATTCGATTTTAAACGTTTTAACAGTGTTTCAGAATTTAAAAATGCCACATTGTTATCTGAAACTTCGACGATTTATGAATTGATAACGAATCGCGAAGATAACTTTAAACAGCATCAAATTTTATATCAGAAATTGAGTGAAATGATTCATGACACATTATAAATACTATGAAGCAAACGTTGAGACCAATCAAGTTTTAGTATTACTGCATGGTTTTCTTAGCGACAGTCGTACTTATTATAATCACATCGATAAATATACTGATATCTGTCATGTCATCACTATAGACTTACCAGGCCATGGCGAAGATCAGTCTTCAATGGATGAAACGTGGAATTTTGATTATATTACGACGTTGTTAGACCGAATTTTAGATAAATATAAAGATAAATCAATAACATTGTTTGGATATTCAATGGGTGGGCGTGTTGCATTATATTATGCAATTAATGGTCACATCCCTATATCTAATTTGATATTAGAAAGTACGTCACCAGGTATTAAAGAAGAAGCAAATCAATTGGAACGCCGTCTTGTTGATGATGCACGTGCTAAAGTATTAGACATAGCAGGTATTGAATTATTTGTTAATGATTGGGAAAAGTTGCCATTATTTCAATCGCAACTAGAATTACCAGTTGAAATACAACATCAAATAAGACTACAACGATTGTCTCAATCGCCACAGAAAATGGCCAAAGCATTAAGAGATTATGGTACAGGTCAAATGCCAAACTTATGGCCGCGCCTGAAAGAAATTAAAGTACCAACATTAATATTAGCTGGAGAATATGATGAAAAATTTGTACAGATTGCGAAAAAAATGGCAAATTTAATTCCTAATAGTAAATGTAAATTAATTTCTGCTACAGGTCATACAATTCATGTGGAAGATAGTGATGAATTTGATACAATGATATTAGGATTTTTAAAGGAGGAGCAAAATGACTAACAGACAATGGGAAACACTTAGAGAATATGATGAAATCAAATATGAATTTTACGAAGGGATTGCTAAGGTAACAATAAATCGCCCTGAAGTACGCAATGCGTTTACACCTAAAACAGTTGCTGAAATGATTGACGCATTTTCACGTGCACGTGATGATCAAAACGTTTCAGTTATCGTATTAACTGGTGAAGGTGATTTAGCATTCTGTTCTGGTGGTGACCAGAAGAAACGTGGACATGGTGGTTATGTAGGTGAAGACCAAATCCCTCGCTTAAATGTATTAGATTTACAGCGTTTAATTCGTATTATTCCAAAACCGGTTATCGCGATGGTAAAAGGTTATGCTGTAGGTGGCGGTAATGTACTAAATGTTGTTTGTGACTTAACGATTGCTGCTGATAATGCTATTTTTGGACAAACTGGTCCTAAAGTAGGTTCATTTGATGCAGGTTATGGTTCAGGATATTTAGCACGTATCGTTGGACATAAGAAAGCACGTGAAATCTGGTACTTATGTCGTCAATACAATGCACAAGAAGCTTTAGATATGGGCCTAGTAAATACAGTGGTACCTTTAGATAAAGTTGAAGATGAAACTGTGCAATGGTGTAAAGAGATTATGAAACACTCACCAACAGCTTTACGATTCCTTAAAGCAGCTATGAATGCTGACACAGATGGTTTAGCTGGTTTACAACAAATGGCTGGGGATGCAACATTGCTTTATTACACAACTGATGAAGCGAAAGAAGGCCGTGATGCGTTTAAAGAAAAACGTGATCCTGACTTCGATCAATTCCCTAAATTCCCATAAGTTATTTTGAATATGATATTAAGTCACTTGCGTCGTTTATTAGCGACGATAGGTGGCTTTTTTATTTTATAAGAATTTAAAAGAGAATTTTAATTAATTATCATAAAGATAAGATGGTTTGAGTAAATTAATAGAGAAAGAATAAATGTTAAAGATTATTATTACAATGAAAAAACGAGCTGGTGAGAAATTGAATTCTCGCCAACCCGCTTTATGAAGTGAAATCATTTAAATTAGTTATACTAAGCGCTCATAAACGATTGGGCGCGAAGTGCCAATACCTTGTTTGGATGACGTTTGCATGAGGATATGCTGTGTATCATCATAATCAAGAATATAAGTGATTTCTTCATTATCAATAGATGAAAATTTAATGCGTTGATGTGCCGTATCTATAAAAAGAATATGATATTGATTGTGACTTGTATCATCGCCATGACGTATACAAATTGATTTTTGTAATTGATGATTACTCCAATTACCAATGAATAAATTGATATTGGTTTGTTCTAGATGTGTGAGTTTGGTTGTGTCGTAAACTAAATTTATAAATTGTAGTTGATACATAGTTTTACCTGCCTTTAATCAATATCTATATTACTTTTTAGTAACCTATCATTGAACCATACCAGTTATAATCACGATTGAATGATAAATGTAATAGGCTTGAATCTGCATCTTGGATTGATAATTCTGTATCCCAAGGATTCCAGTAAATAAGTTTTTCTTGGTCATTAATTTTAGCATTACCAACAACTGCTAGGGCATGTCCTAAATGTGGATCATTAGGGTTTTGAGATACACTTTGTGCAAGAATCATAATTCCTACATTATCTTTTGTAAGTTGATCAACTTGTTCATATGATGGTACGCCTTCTTGATAATGAATATCTCTGCCTTGTGATTTACCGTATTCAATCATTTGATTAGGGAATGTTGAGCAATTAGGAAGGTCTTGCTCACTTACTTCAGGGTATAATGTACGCATAATATCATGTGCATTATAAGTGTCTGTATTTTTAGTTGCATTTAATAATGCTGCCATACTAAATCCTGCACACCATGAGTTATCGAATTGTTGTTCTCTAATTTTGAAGTTTTTTAATGTATTTTCATATTGAACTTGATCTTCTTGTATCGCTTCGTTTTCTTCAACTTTAGTAGGTGTTACTGTATTTTTTAACTCTTGTTTCAATTTTGCTGAAACTGTTTTAGCACTTTCTTTTTCTTTTACATTACCAGGTAGTGGCGTAGCTTTTACTAATCTAACTTTGCCATCTTCTTCAAAATAAAACCCTTTTTCATCAGTAAGAACAGTGATATTTGAATTTTTATCTTTAATTTGGTCTAAATCTTTAGCGATGAAGTTTGAAATTTTAACACTGTAATTCATGTCTTCTTTTGATTTGTTTAAATCATCTTTATTTTTAGGGCTAAGTGTTAAAGTATAAACAATTTTACCGTCTTTTATAACTGGATAATAGTAACTATTATCTTCTTCACCATTAAATTTATAAATTTTAAAAGCTTCGCCAAGTTCATATTTACCAGTTTTTGCATTACTTTGTTTATCTAATGCTTTAGCATAACCAGCAAATTGTTGTTGTGCTAGATCTTTTACTTTTTGAGGTACTTTGTCACTCTTAACATTAATTTCTAGCTGTTTAGAGTGTGAATCGGCTTTGGCTTTATTGTTATTAGCAAATGCGCCTAGTGATAAAATAAGCATTGAAACCATTATGATGCTTATAATATTGAATACTCTAGATTTATATGAACTATTCATATAATACCCTCCATTTAAATCAAAATATTTTGCGTTGCTAAGACTTTGCTTCTATTTACTAAATCTAAATTAAGATGAAGTTTATGCAGCGTCAGGATTGTCTGAATTATTGTTATCGCCATTGTCTGGATTATCAGGGTTGTTAGGGTTGTCAGGGTTATTTGGTTCATCTGGGTTGTTAGGGTTATCAGGATTGTTAGGGTTATCAGGATTATCTGGGTTATTAGGTTGGTCATCGTTGGCAAAATGGATATCTTCAATATTTTGTTTTAAGAAGTTGCGTACATTTTCATTAATAAATACCGCACCATTAAATTCATTTGGTACACCGCCCCAATGAATTCCGATCACTTCATTTTTTTCATTAAATACAGGTGAACCTGAATTACCACCAGTTGTACTTAAATCATATTGCATAGCTTCGCCTTTGAGGTAAGTGATTTTTCCTTTACTTTCCCACATTGTTGCTACAGGTTTATCACCAGGATATCCTGTTACAGTAATATTTTGGTTAACTTGTGTTTCAGCATTATTACTCATTGTTGCTGGTTTAACTACTTCACCAATATGTTTGTTTTGCTCATTAGGGGAGAATTTAACTATTGCTAAATCACCTTCGCCTGAATATTTAGTGATTTGTTCAGCAGTGAAACCACCATTTGGATAATTGTCTTGGTTAATTGCAGAAGGGAATGCTTTTAAAGCATGAGGATCACCGTGCGTAGCATCTACGACGTGTTTATTTGTTAAAAGAGTATCTTTACCTACAACTACACCGGAAGCAATAAATGTACCAGTAGGTGCTTCAACTTGAATATAAGTTACGGGTGCATAATGACCATTCGTTGTATCTGTGATTTGGTGACGATCGTTATTTGGTAATATAACATTTGCGTGTTCACGTTGTTCTAATGGTTTAAGGTTACCGCCTTTTTGAATCTTAGGTGTTTGCTGTTTGCTTGACTGCGTTTGTTGTGGATGATTGTCCATAGCCTTTGAAGATAACGCGTTTGCTGCTGGAGAACTCACAAGTGTCGCTGTTGTCAAAGTTGCAACGAATAAAGAACTAACTTTTAAAAATTTACCTTTCATCTAAAAACCTCCAAAAAATTTATTTACAAGTTAAATATAACACTAAAAATTTTTAAGTCAATAAGAATATATAAATAAATTAAAATGTTTTTGTAAAGATTAGAGTTTACAAAAACATTAAGGGAATTAAAATTGAATTGTATTATACTTTATTCAATTGAGTTAAATTGATAAGATCGTCAATTGTTTGCATTTATCTAAAAGAATAAATAAGAAAGGAATTGAGAGCGAATGGAAAGTATTTGTTTATAATAATAAATAGTAACTTTTGAATAATAATTGTTTGGCCAAAGGTAGATTAATATGAATGGTGATATATTATTTGAGTGCTTAAGTTTCGAAGAACAATTATAAGTTAGCATATTAAAACCTTTTGATAGAATCATTTTGAGTGAGGTGTTTAAAGGAGAGGAATATAACTCGGTAGTATTTACAGTCTCTATAGAGTATTATTTAAAACTTATAGAATATAAAAAACTGAACGTACTATGAATTTAGTTCACGACGTCCAGTTCAACATATCATTTTTATTTAGTATTTAAATATTTAGCAAGTCTCTTCATACCTTCTTTTAAAACATCCATTTCATAAGCATAGGAAATCCTTACAAATCCTTTACCGAATTCTGTAAAGGATGAGCCTGGAACGATTGCTAAATGTGTTGATTCAAGTAAATCGACACAAAATTCGAAATCGTCATCGGTGATATGTTTAATACTTGGGAAAATATAAAACGCGCCTTCAGGTTGAGCGGTAATCTCAAAACCTAATTTAGTTAATTCAGATACTAAATAATTTCTTCGTTCTACATAAGCTTCGTTCATATATTTAGGAGCTTCTAATCCTTCGTTAAGTGCTGTTATACATGCTATTTGAGCTGGAACATTGGCACAAATACAATTATAGGCGTGCATAAATGTTAATTTATCAATCAAATATTGAGGTCCTAATAGAAAACCAATTCTTATTCCGGTTGCTGAGTGTGATTTACTTAAACCACCAATTAATATTAATTGATCACGAATGTCTTCAAATTCAGCGAAGGATACATGTTTACCACTAAATGTATTTTCAGCATAAATCTCATCGCTAATAATAAATAACGGATATTTTTTTAATACATTTACGATATTTAAAACTTCATTTCTTTTTAAAACTACGCCAGTTGGATTAGTCGGATAATTTAACAAGACAGCTTTTGTCTTTGGAGAAATATGACTTTCTAATGCATCAGGTGTAATTTTAAATTGTGTTGCTGTTGTATCAATATAAATTGGTTTACCACCTAGTACTTCGATGAGTGGTATGTAGCCTGCATAAATTGGTCCCGGTATTATAATTTCATCTCCAGGCTCTATGATAGAACGTAACGTTGTGTCTATTGCTTCACTTGCTCCATTTGTCACAATAATTTCTTCAGGATCATAGGAAAAATGATAACGATTTTTGAAGTATTGACTAATTGCTTCGCGAGTTTCTAATAACCCTTTATTGTGAGAGTATGATGTCTTGTCATTGTTAATAGCATCAATATATGCCTTTTTCACAACATCAGGCATCGGGAAGTCTGGTTGGCCAATAGTTAAATTAACACAATCATCCAAATTATTCATACGATTTGAAAATTGGCGAATACTTGGTGCTCTTAAATATTTAGAATTAGAATTTAAAGAAAGTTTCATTTGTGACACCTCAAATATAAATCAAATATTGTCTAAAAATTTAGAAATTAATAATATCATAACATACTTTTAAAGCAAAAAAGGGTAAATTACTTAAGCTTTATTTGAAAAACGAAAAATGTCTAAATACACTGTAGTAACTACTTTTCAAAATGAATAAAGTGGTTACAGTTAATGTACTTAGACAGTATAAAATTATGAATCTTTAAACTGTGATGGTCTTTGTAAATTAATTATTGGATTTGTCCATTTACAAACAAAGTTTGTAGATAATACATATACGATGATTACAGATATACTTATTAAATAAAGATAAGTCATTAATGATATAGGATTATCGAATGGGTACCATTCAAATCCTCTAACAATGCCAATAATTAAACCATGTAATAAATATACGTATAGCGTACGACTACCAATATAAGTATATAATTTTTTCTTTGTTGACATTAAATTTAGAAACGCAGTCATTGCGATTAATATAATTCCATATAATATAAGTCGTTTAAAAGGACTGAATATACTCTGTCCTTCATTTTCAAGTGAAGTATATGGTGAACTTCCCAATAACCAATCTGCATTGATAGGATGAATCACGTAAATGATAAAAAACAAAATAAAGGTAATGATAGATACTGGTATTAGTTTTTTATTTTTAAAAATAGCCGTATGTTTTTTGGTGAAAATGTAACCTAGGTAAAATATTGGGAAAAATACGATTGTCCTTGAAATGCTCAAGTAGCTATCGATGTTATCTGAAAAACCTGCTCCAATAGATATAATAATTGAAACTGATAGCACTTTATATGGATTAAATCTTCTAACTATTACTAAAATGACATGAAAGAAAAATAGCGTGATCAAAAACCATAACGCAAATACTGGGTTAAAAGGATCAAGTTGTAATTCGTCACTTTTACCTGTTAAGAAATAATAAATTGAAAAGAATGCAAAAAATATCATATAAGGTACTATCAAACGTTTTGAAATTTTTTCTAAATAGTATGGTTTATCAATATTTTTCGCGAAATAACCAGATATAAACAAAAATGTTGGCATATGGAAACTATAAATAACTAGGTATAATGCTGATAAATATTTATCGCCACTAGTGTAGGGTTGTAACATATGTCCAAATACGACTAATAATATTAAAATTGCTCTTGCGTTGTCAAAAAAATAATCTCTCTCTTTTAATGAAGTCATATTTTATCTCCTTTATGTCCATAAGACTCTTACTAATTTATTATATTTTGTATTAGTTATGCAACAAATTTGTCTATTGTGTCGAATAGTATTGTAAAAATTATAAAAAAAGCATATAATATTATAAATAATATGTAGTGGAGTAGAACAACATGTATAAACAACTTGAAAAACTTATTACACTGACTAACAATGACTTAAACTTAGTGAATAGAAGATTTGGACAACGCACGGATATCACATCTGAACAGCTAGAACTTCTCCGTATTTTATTTAATTACGATCGCTTATCACAGTATGATTTGACGATGAAGATTAGCAGGGAACAATCTATAGTTTCAAGGTGGATTAAGAAATTAGTTTTGAAAGGGTACATCACAAGTCAACAATCTAGCGAAGATTTAAGATGTAAAGAATTAATTTTGACTGATCAAGCACGTACATTAATTTCACAAATAAATAATGCACGTTGCGAATTGATTGAAGCAAGATGTCAATGTTTATCGGAAGTCGAATTAGACAATTTAAATCAATTACTTGATAAGTTAAATCAACGACGCATATCGTTGTAACATGACAATAGCAAACACATAATTTAGTGTCATTGTGCACACAACAAAAATTGAATCATGAATTACAAGCAAAAGTAGCGGTGATTGTTAAAATTGATGGTAAACAATCACCGCTATTTTTGCTTGTGTATGTATAAAAAAGGATCAAAGGTCATCCCCCATGATTGATAGTGGGGGATGACTTTTGATCCTATGTTCATGTTGCTTATTTATATTGTGGAATGTCGAAGTATTTGCCGACTTCGCCAATTTTATCATAGTAGCCTTTGATGATTTTAGCATTGATGTTAGCCCAATCTACATCTGTAGCATATTGGTGTGTTCCTGGATGTGCAGGATTCCATCTCATTTTGTAAAGTGTATTTTGACCAGCTTTTACATATGAGTTGCCGATGAATTTAGCACCACCAACGATTGCTTTTGATACTGTGTCCCAACCAGCTTGTTTAGCATATTTAATACCTTCACGTAAAGGATCGTTATCATATGCAGCAATACCAAATACGTTATGGTATTTCGTGTTTGAGTTAGTTACAACTTTGTTGTTCACTACATCTGCACCTTTCGCTAATTGAGAAGTACCGTTACCTGTTTCTAATAGGGCATGTGAGATAAGATAAACTTCATTAATGCCATACATTTGAGCAGCTTTGTTAAATGCAGCACCTTGGTTTTCTAATACACCTTTACCTTTTAAGAATTGATTGATTTTATCAATAGAAATATTTTGTGGTTGGTCTAAGCGTAAGAATTGATATTTTAATGCTGGATCTTGAGCTAAACGCTTCGTATCCATTGCATGCTTAACATCATTAAAGTTAGCATCTGTCCACTTACCTGGTACACGTTGTACTTGTGGTTTATATTGTAAACCAGCTTGTATTTGAGCAACTTGGTTTAATGTCATACCTGTTTGATTATACTTAATTAATTCTTTAGCTAAATCAGTTGATTTAATCCATGCTAATTTACCGTTAGATAATTTACCATAGTACCAAGTTTGTCCATTAATGACTTGTTCTTTAACAACTGCGAATGGTTGTTCATTAAATGCTTTTAATGAGAATTTAGCTGTATCAGAATTTGGTGTTACATAGTAATAACCATTACCATTTTTAATTACATAAGTGTAGTTATAATCTTTGGCAGCTGATGTAGTTGGTTTCACAGCAGTTGGTGCAGTTAAATCTTTTGCATTTACCCAACCAGTGCGGTTATTAATAGTACCGTATAAATAAACATCTTTGCCTACAGATACTTGTTTCGTTGCATTAAATGTACCTTGAGCAATGTTATTGCCTGTTAAAATGACTTGGTTTTTAGTACCCCAAGGAACCATTGATAAGCCGTTATTTGATTTATTAACAGTATATTTTTGAGTCGTTTTAACTTCTTTGCCTAAGTTTTGAACATTTAAGTCTTTTACATTGAACCAACCTAATGGGATGTTATGGCTTGTATTGTTTAATAATACATACGTTTCATTACCATGAGCACGCTCTTTTGTTACATAGAACGTACGGTCTGCATATTTCGCACCGTTTTTCGCTGTTTTTTCATAAACAGAAGCACGAATACCAGTGTTGTTTGGTTTAACTTGAGCAATTTTGCTAACTGTTTGAGTCGTTTGTGGTTTAGTAACAGTATAAGCTTTTACAGCTGTTTTTGGTTGTGCTACTGCTTTTTTAGGTGCAGCAGGTACAGCTAAATATGCTTTACTTACCCAACCAGATTTACCATTTACAGTTCCAAATAAATAGATAGATTTATCAATTTGTTGTTGCTTAGTCGCTTTAAAAGTTTGGTTACCTGTACCAGAAACCGCACCAGCTTCTTGTTTATAAGTGCCCCAAGGTACTGAATATAATTTAGTGCCTGGTTTTACTGTATATGTTTGCATTACATTTACAGGTGATTTTGCATTGTTATAAATAACGTCACCTTGTTTAACCCAACCAATTAAAGTTGGACTATTGTAATCTTTAACTAAGTAGAATTTGTTTCCACCTAGACTTGCTTCTTTTGTTACAGCAAATGTTTTTTGAACTTCTTTCGTTGGCTTACCAGTTTTGTCATAAACTGTAGTGAATAAGCCATTGTTTTTAGCATTAATTTGAGCAACACCGTTTAATGATGAAACTGTTAATTTATTATTTGTTGTAGGTGTTGATGGCTTAGGTGTTGGTGTAGGCGTAGGTTTAGCAGTATCAACTAAATATGCTTTACTTACCCAACCAGATTTACCATTCACAGAGCCATATAAATAAATTGATTTATCAATTTGTTGTTGCTTTGAAGCCTTAAATGTTTGGTTTCCAGAGCCAGACACACTACCAGCAACTTGTTTAGATGTACCCCAAGGTACTGTATAAAGTTTCGTACCAGGTTTGATTGAATATGATTGATTTACATTTACAGGTGATTTAGCTGTGTTGTAAACCACATCGCCTTCTTTAACCCAACCAAATTTATTACCAGAATTGTAATCTTGAACAAGATAGAATTTTTGATTACCTAATGTAGCTGTTTTAGATACAGCAAATGTTTTTTGAACTTCATTAGTTGCTTTACCAGTTTTGTCGTATACAGTAGTATATAAACCACTATTTGTTGGTTTGATTTGTGCGACACCATTGTTTGCAGCAACTGTTAATTTACCAGTTGATGGTTTCGACGGTGTTGTTGGTTTTGATGGTGTAGTAGGGGTAGTTGTAGATTGCGTACCCCATGGCGCCACTTTACCCATTTTTATTAAATATTTTTCATTAATTAAGTCATATAATTGATCATAACTATAATTATGACTTCTTAAATATCCATGTGGATCGGCATGGTCAGTACCACCTAAATATTTACTTACAGCGTAGTGAGTCCATACTGTACCATTTCCATCATACTCAGCACTGTCTGGTTTTAAACCATAATATTGTAATTGTGTAGCTGCATAGTCAGCATAGTTATTCATTGAACGTGCAAATAAAGCATAGTCGTGTGTGTGTACGATTTCAACATTGATGAATCTAGGGTTACCGACTGCACCGACACCCCAAGATAAGTAATCCGTTGGTGCTGTTTCGATTATACGATCCCCATCAACAAATGCATGTACGAATGCGTTTTGATAGTTATTTTTCATATAACTAATTTCACCATTTATCGTCGAACGATCATTAGCTGTATCATGAACTACGATACCTTCAGGACGACCTACGCCGTTACGGTATGCGTATTTAGGGAAGTAAGATGTATAATCTTCTTCAATTTTAGGTGCTTTTAAGTTATTTTTACGAATGTAATCGTTAATTGAAGAGTTTACTTGTGGTTTATATTTTGGCAAACTCGTTTTTGGTGTTGCAGCAACTGATCTTGGTTGTGCTGAAGCGCTAAAAGTAGTTACTTTAGGTGTCGCTTCAGTTTTAGCTTTAGGTGCTGATGTAGTTGCAGCTTTAGGTGCTGCGGTTTTATATTGCGTTTCAAGAGCTGCAGGTTTAGCAGCTGATTTAATTAATTCTGGATTAATTTGATTTTCTGAATTATCATCTTCATCATCAACTAAACTATAACCAGCATTTGTAACATTAGTGTTAGTTTTAGGTGCTGTAGTGCTTGTTGACTTTGCAACAGGCTGCGTATTATTTGTAGTCGCTGATTGATTAGCACGAGTGTCACCATTTACTTGTGCAGTATCAACTTTTTGACTTACTTGAGCATTGCCTGTTTTGTTATTTGCTGTTTTTGGTTGGACAATAGCAGGGTCTTGATATACTTGAGTGCCAGAAATGTTTTGCGTTGGATTTTTTACCTCAGCTTTTGCTTGTTCAGTAGTTGCTTTAACTTTATTACTATCTAAAACGTTTTTATTAGCAGTTTGATCTTGTGTCGTCTCAGCTGCTTGAACTTGATGTGCAGTGACTGCTGAACCTACAAGCGTTAATGCAACCATTGATGGTAGTTTGTAATTGAATTTTTTCGCCATTCTATTTATTACTCCTAACATTTATTAATTATTACTAACATTATAGTACCTGTTTTATATACCTGTGCGTATTTAACCAATTTGTAATATACTCTTAATTTACATTTTCACTGTAAAAAAATGAAAAAAATTTTGAATCTCAATGGTGACGTGACAAATCAAATAGAATTGATGTCAATTTAAGAATTGGTTTATTACAAATGTTTCTAAAATAGATACAACTTTTTTTAATTAAGCGAGGTTAACTTTTTTGTCATTTCAATATGCTCGATGCCTTCCTCAAGAAATATATTACCTCTCATTTTAAAGTTTAAACTTTCATAAAATGGGATAGCATGACATTGGGCATTCATAGTAGCTACGTAAAAACCTTCATCTTTAGCTAATGATTCTACAGCTTGCATAAGCATTCTACCCATTCCTTGTCCACGATGTGATTTCATCACAGCTACTCGTTCTATTTTGACAGTTGTTTCATTAATAGGGCGTATTCGAGCAGTGGCAACTGGCTGTCCATTATCATATCCAATGAGGTGAATAGATTCAGATTCATATTCATCAATTTCACTTTCCTCAGGGACGCCTTGTTCTTCTACAAACACTTTCTTTCTTATATAGAAGCAATCTTCTAACATCTTTTGATTGTTTACTTTTGAAAACATAAAATTCCTCCACATCCTAACAAAATCATTTACATTTAATTTACTAATAATAACATAGAATAACGATTGTTATTTTCCTCAAAAATAATTAGACATAAAAAAGCTATAAAGATGATTGTTGTGAATCATCTTTATAGCTAATTAATTATTAATGTTATAGTGCTTCTTTTCTAATAATTGCTGTATATTGCCAAAAGATTCGCATTTGAGCAATATTCCAATTATTCATTCCCATTGTAAATCCTGAAGGCTTAAATATATTCACATCAGTTACTTCTAAAGCTGCTGCAACTAAATATTGTAATGGAATGCTAAGTGATTTCATTGTTTCGGTAATGCCATTTTCATCATATACCCATGAAAATGGTAACTCTGATTCGAAAACATCAACACTATTGAAAATTTCAGGTAGGGCTAAAATATAACATGCACCATCTACAATAGGATTGTCGATACTATTTTTGTAATAAATTAGGAGTGCTTCATAGTTTTCTCGATGCTCATGATTGACGTAAAAAAATTCACTTCTAAAATGAGCCATATCTTGGCTATGAATGATTTGTTGTTCTAACATATTAAACATGCCATTTATATTTGCAATCTTTTCGTATGTTTTTCTACTCATGTATGATGCTCCTTTCATAAATAGTAAATGTTAATCGTCATATAATATTAATTTACAACACCATTTTGGTTATTTGAAGCTTGTGGCGCTTGTTGTGTGCCACCTTGATTTTGATTTGAGTTTTGATCTGTAGCAGGTTGTTGTTGATTGCTGGAATCACTGTTATTAGTTGAATCACTGTTCTCGTTAGATGTCTTATCTTTATCTGTCGTATCATTTTGTTCTTTTCTCAATAAACTATTATCTAAAGGCGTTAATGGTATTAATGAACCATAATGATTAATGACACGTTGATCTAAGAAATCATTTTTATCATTAATAGGTGATAATTCTAAGTCTTTACGAAGTAAGTTTGCATATTTTTGAATGCTTTCAACACTTGGATGATAATAGTAAATACCATTTAACATATCATCTTTACCTTTTAATTGCGCAGTTTTAATTTCAACATCATTTGTTAAGTACATTTTTGCTAAAGCTTTAATTTCAGAGTTAGTTAAATTATGCTTTGCATTTTTACCTACAATTTGAATCACGTTATCAAGTTTATCAATAGAATCAACTTCCTGTGCTTTTTGGAATAAAATCTTAATTAATTCCATTTGACGTTGTCCACGTTTTAAGTCTGAATCATGATGTCTAGTTCTAGCAACTGCTAAAGCCTCATCACCATTTAATTTTTGGTACCCTTTTTTAATTTTAATCTTACCAGTATCATCTGTGTTAGGTTCATTTAAGTCGTATGGCACATCATAGTATATGCCACCAAGCTCATTTACAGCCTCGACAAATGCTTTCATATTGACTCTCACATAATAATCAACAGGTACATTCATGGTAGCTTCTACCGAATCCATTGCGGCAATTGGACCACCATATGCATGTGCATGGGTAATCTTATCGTAATAGCCAACTTTAGGAATGTAGCTGATAGTATCACGTGGAATACTAAGCATTCTAATTTGATGTTTTGATTGATTAAAAGTAGTTAAAATCATAGCGTCTGATCTAGAGTGTTCAGCATCCTGTCCTTTTTTTCTTCTTCCATCGTTATCATCGATACCTAAGAAAAGAATAGAGATAGGTTGTTCTTCGGGATTGACTTTATTATCTCTTAAGTTGGATTGACGATTAGCATTTTTGCTGTCTTGAGAAGATTCGAATGCATCTTGGGACGTTTTAAAAAGTAACGTAGCGAAGACTATTGGAACAACAATGAGAACCAATGCTAGAAGGATCAAAAAGTATTTTAAAAATTTATTCATGATTGATGCTCCTATATTAAATTTTTGTTAAATCATAATCATAATTTTAAAATATAATTAGTTGAACGATATTTATACAACTTCATTACTAATACATTATAGCCTTAAATTGTAGTACTTTATAGTAAAAAATACAAATGTTATGTCAAAGTTCCTTGTAATTTGAATGTTTTGTTAAAATCAAAAAGCATTTTTAAAAATATAATGCGACTTTAGTATGATGTCTTAAAAAATTTAAAGGCGTAATATAAATTCGAGTGATTTATACAAAGTGATAAGGTATAATTAATTTTGTTGTATAGATAACATATTAGAAAAACTTATTACTATGTAGCGTAAAGCATAAATGAATGATAAGTTAATTTTTGTAAGTTGTATTATTAGGCATCTAGGTTCAAATTTTTAACGATTTAAATATATAAAATGAATACATTGTGAGGCAATTATCAAATGAAATTTAATAAAGTAAAACTAGTTATTCATGCGTGTGTACTATTATTTATCATTATTTCTATAGCGTTAATTTTTCATCGATTACAGACGAAGACACATTCTATAGACCCAATACATAAGGAAACAAAATTATCAGACAATGAAAAATATTTAGTGGATCGTAATAAGGAAAAGGTTGCGCCGTCTAAACTAAAAGAGGTATATAATAGCAAGGATCCTAAATATAAGAAAATTGACAAGTATTTACAAAGTTCATTATTTAACGGTTCAGTAGCTATATATGAAAATGGCAAATTGAAAATGAGTAAAGGTTATGGATATCAAGATTTTGAAAAAGGTATTAAAAACACACCGAATACGATGTTTTTAATAGGTTCAGCTCAAAAATTTTCAACAGGGTTACTGTTAAAACAGTTAGAAGAAGAACATAAAATAAATATCAATGATCCAGTAAGTAAATACCTTCCATGGTTTAAAACATCTAAGCCTATCCCATTGAAAGATTTAATGTTGCATCAAAGTGGATTATATAAATATAAATCCTCAAAAGATTATAAAAATTTAGATCAAGCAGTTAAAGCGATTCAAAAACGTGGTATTGATCCTAAGAAATACAAAAAGCATATGTATAACGATGGGAATTATTTAGTACTTGCGAAAGTAATTGAAGAAGTTACAGGTAAATCTTATGCTGAGAATTATTATACAAAAATAGGAGATCCTTTAAAACTTCAGCACACAGCATTTTATGATGAACAACCTTTTAAAAAATATCTAGCAAAAGGTTATGCTTATAATAGTACAGGACTTTCATTCTTAAGACCTAATATTTTGGACCAATACTATGGTGCAGGTAATTTATATATGACACCAACAGATATGGGTAAATTAATTACTCAAATACAACAATATAAATTATTCAGTCCTAAAATAACCAATCCATTATTACATGAGTTTGGTACGAAAAAGTATCCAGATGAATATCGATATGGTTTCTATGCTAAGCCAACATTGAATAGACTTAACGGGGGATTCTTTGGACAAGTCTTTACTGTTTACTATAATGATAAGTATGTAGTTGTACTTGCATTAAATGTAAAAGGAAACAATGAAGTTCGAATCAAACATATTTATAATGATATTTTAAAACAAAATAAACCTTACAATACGAAGGGTGTTATTGTTCAATAATTAATATAGAAGATATAACATGTATATGGCATTAAGGCATCGACCTTATCTGACCAGTATACGAGTTATATCTTCTTTTTTATAGTGGTAAAAAGTTTAAAGTATAAGGTTGAAGAAGGATGAGTTTAAAAATATGTGTTAACTGATAAAAGGGGAAATCATTTGGTGAGTTGGCATCAGACTAAAATGAATGAAGACGAATACGTTGGTCCATGCGTGGTGTGAATGTTTTCTAAATCTAACTGGAAATGATAATTTAATAATGTACACTTTTGATTGTTTAAACATGTACAATTTTTAAAAACCTAGGGATAATTTTATTGACGTGAACAACATTGAGATTATCTTTAGACATAAATATGGATTTTGAAGTTACTATATTTATTAGTTGTGGTTGTTAATGTATTAATTGAATTGATTATAATGATTGTCTTATAAGATATAGAAGGGGACTTAACCATTTAAAAATTGAAGGAAAATAAAAACCAGCTAACAAAAGTGTTAGCTGGTTAAACTTTACATTATTAAAATGTTGTTTATAAGTGTGAAGAGTGACCGCCTTGCATAACCCAATATGTTCCGACAACGAAACAAAGTGTAATTACAAGAGCAAAGATAACTTTGAATGTTTGTAAACGTCCATCTTTACCTTCAGTTAAATGCATGAACATTAATAATTGAAGTCCTGCTTGGACGAATGCAAAGCCAAAGATAATTGTCAACTTCGCGTGGAATGTTAATGACGTGTATAGTGTTACGTAAACTGCTAAAAGCGTTAATACGATAGATGCGATAAATCCTACAGTATGTTTCATTATTGTACTCATCCGCTATACACCATCCCTATCATATATACGGCAGTAAAGATGAAAACCCAAACAACATCTAAGAAGTGCCAGTATAAACTTACTATAAATAATTTTGGCGCATTATATTTGTCTAATCCGCGTCGTTGGATTTGGATTAATAAACAAATGGCCCAAACGATACCTAGCGATACGTGACAACCATGCGTTCCTAATAGGATAAAGAAACTAGACCAGTAAGAACCAATTGTTGGGTTAACGCCTTCTGATGCATAGTGTGCGAATTCATAAATTTCGAATCCAACAAAGACTAAACCTAAAAGTAACGTAATAATCATCCAAAACATCATTAACTTTTGTTTTTCTTGGCGCATGTAGTAAATAGCAATACCACATGTGTAAGAACTGAATAATAATGCAAACGTCATTATTAAAACAAGAGGCAATTCAAATAACTCAGTAGTCATTTTACCTGCATAATCGCCACCATGTTGCAAAGTTAATAGTGTCGCAAATAGGGTACCGAATAACGCAAATTCGGCTGTAATGAAAATCCAAAAGCCAAGCTTATTTAATTCGCCTTCATGTGTGCGTGAATCAATAGTGTTTGTATCATGACTCATGACTTACAGCCTCCCTTTCTTTAATACGCGCTTCTCTTAATCTAGCTTCAGTTTCAGCAACTTCAGCAGCAGGGATATGATATCCGTGATCGATTTGGAAACTGCGATAAATCATAGTACCAAAAATACCGAATAAACAAATTAATGCTGGAATTACAGTTTCGAAAATTAAGAAGAAACCGCCGATAGTCATAAAGATACCAATCCAGAATCCAACAGGAGTATTGTTTGGCATATGAATGTCTTTGTAATTATGGTTGTCTAAGTAATGACGACCATGTTCTTTCATATCAACAAATGTGTCGTAGTCATTCCAATCTGGTGTAATGGCAAAGTTGTATTTAGGTGGAATTGCTGATGCAGTAGTCCACTCTAGAGTACGACCAAGGCCATCCCAGTTATCTCCAGTTGCTTCACGTGGAGATTTGAAGTGACTGTATACGATACTAACAACAAGGAATAAGAATCCGATTGCCATTAATAATGCACCGATAGTTGAAATTAAGTTTAATAAGAACCAACCATCTGATGGCATATAAGTGTATAAACGACGTGGCATACCATCTAATCCAAGAATGAATTGTGGTAAGAAACAAACGTTAAATCCGATCATGAAGAACCAGAAGCACCATTTGTTTAATGTTTCGTTTAATTTGTAACCCATCATCTTTGGATACCAGAAGATTAAACCAGCTAAGCAGGCAAATACAACACCAGTAACCAATGTATAGTGGAAGTGAGCTACTAAGAAGTACGTATTGTGATATTGATAGTCAGCTGATGCCATTGCTAACATTACACCCGTAACACCACCTAAAAGGAAGTTAGGGATAAATGCTAATGAGAATAGCATTGGTGACTCAAATGTAATACGTCCTTTATATAATGTTAATAACCAGTTAAACAATTTCACACCAGTTGGAATACCAATCAGCATTGTTGAAATTGAGAAGAATGAGTTGATTAACGCACCATTACCCATTGTGAAGAAATGGTGAACCCAAACTAAGAAACTAAGGAACGCGATACCGGCAGTTGCCCATACCATACTTTGATGTCCGAATAAACGCTTACGAGCGAATGTCGGGATAATTTCTGAGTAAATACCAAATGCTGGAAGGATAACGATATAAACTTCAGGGTGCCCCCATACCCAGAAGAAGTTAGCCCAAAGCATTGGCATACCGCCATGTGCAACTGTGAAGAATGCTGTGTCAAATATTCTATCAGTTGTCATTAATGCTAACGCTACTGTTAAAGGAGGGAAAGCAAGAATAACAATTAATGTAGTAATAAATGTTGTTACTGTAAACATTGGCATTTGCATAAACTTCATAGTTGGTGTTTTACATCTTAAAATTGTTACAAAGAAGTTGATACCTGTAGCTAAGGTACCAAGCCCTGAAATTTGTATAGCTATTAAGTAATAGTTAACACCCGGACCAGGACTGAATTCACCTGCTAGTGGCGCATAGTTTGTCCAACCAGCTGCTGGTGAACCACCAATAATAAATGACAGGTTGAATAAAATCATACCTGCAAAGAATAGCCAGAAACTTACGTTGTTTAATACTGGGAATGCAACATCACGTGCTCCAATTTGTAATGGAACAACGATATTCCATAAACCAAAGATAAATGGCATTGCCATGAAGATAATCATGATTACACCATGTGTACTAAAAATTTCGTTATAGTGGTTAGATTCTAAAAATTTGTTATCAGGTACTGTTAATTGCGCACGAATAAGTAACGCATCAATACCACCACGGACGAACATTAATACGGCACAGATTAAATACATAATACCGATTTTCTTATGGTCTACAGATGTGAACCATTCTTTGTAAAGATATTTCCATAATTTAAAGTAAGTAATTACTGCGATTAAACCAATAACTAAGAATGGGGCACCAATTTGTGCCATTGTAATCATCCAGTTACCTTTAACTAGTAATTGATCCCATGGAAAATTCATTAATGTCCACCTCCATGATCATCATTGTCTTGATCTTGCGCATCTTTTGAAATTTTCTTCATTTCTTTCGCATTTTTCGATTCATCTTTCTTGAACTCATTGTTATATGGTTCGTCATTTCCAAGAATCATCAACTTCATACCATGTCGTTTATAGTTCGCATTTGTAATTTGAGCTTTACGAGCAGGTATTAATGGTTTGTCTGATACATCTTTAAACATATTTTCTTCACTAGTGAAGTTTGGATCTTTCAATTCGAAATTGAAACGTTTATATGCATAGAAGATGTATTCTGGATCGGCTGCTGGATCAACAAACGCCATATGTGTACCATTAAATTCTAAAGCTTTATTAGGTGTGCTTGGTAATAATTGTTTATCAAATGTATCTTGATCTAACGTTTTCTTACCTTTAACTTCTTTCACCCATTTGTCGTAGTCTTTTTGACTAACGGCATTTACTTTAAATGTTTGACGTGAGAATCCTTCACCATTGAAGTTAGAGTTACGACCTCTGAACGTACCAGTTTGAGATGCTTCTAACGTCCAATTCATTGTCATGCCAGTCATGGCATATTTTTGACCACCTAATTGTGGAATCCAGAAACTTGTCATTGTATCCATAGCTTGAAGCTTAAATACAACAGGACGATCTTTAGGGATTGTTAATGTGTTAACAGTCTCTATATGTTCATCTGGATAAGCAAAGAACCATTTGTATCCTGCACTTACTGCATATACAACCATTGGATCTTTCTCACTCTTCGGTGGTTTTTCGTAATCGTATAAAGTTTTAACTGTAGGAATAGCTAAAGCAGCAACGATTATGATAGGTATTACAAACCATATTGTTTCAATGATGGCATTATGGTGCATCTTACCAGATTCGGCATTCTTATTATAACTATACTTGTAAATAAAAATGGCGAACATGCCAAGTACAACGAAACAAATAACAAGCATGAAGACGATTGAATAAAGAATCAAGAACTTCTGACTACTTGCTACTGGCCCTTTTGCGTTGAAAATTTCTATATTTGAACAACCACTAAGTAAAATTAGTGTGCCAAATAATAGAAGCAAAGACTTAAATTTTGACACTTTTTTGACCTCCTAATACTACAAATGTAGGGCTTAACATTAATTTTAAGTTATTACACAATATTTACAAGGGCTTATGGAAAAAAAATTAATAAAATTGTATCAAAAATGTTGATAAATCAAGGTGTGACGTGGGTTCACACATTTGTTAAAATTATGTGTACATTTTGTGACTAATAGCGTTTTTGAAAAAATTGCTTCATATTTAAAAGGAAAGTTGAGAATAGCTTTCAATTAAAGGTTAATTGAATGAAAATAAAAAAAGTTTGAAATTGTCTAATAAATTGAAAATGATGGCTAGTTGATTGAAAGGAAGCGCAAACATTTTAATAAGGAATTTGCCAAAAGTAATTTATCGTTAAACAATGAAAAGTGGAAATTTGTTTGTTCAAAATCAAAACATTTTTTTAAAAAGAGCAGTTAAGTTTTAATAATTTGATAGGTAGTCCTTTGGTATACAGAAAAAATACAATATTTGGGTTAAAGTTGCAGATGAAGTTAGAATAACAAATAAAATGGTAGCAAAACATGTTCGTTTGCTACCATTTTATTTGCAGTATAGTGATGAGGGCTATTTAACCTCAATATACCTAGTGGAAATTTTAATTGCACCATCTGAATCAGTGACATGATATTTAATTTGATATTTACCAGATTTAGATGTATCAATTTGGCCATCGACTTTAATTTTATCGGTTAAATCTCCATCTTCTTTATCAAATGCACTTATGCCGTTTAGAAGGTTATAATCTTGACCTTTCTTAATAACGATATCATTAGCGCCTTTAATTTGTGGTGTAGTATTCGTCGTTGCATCTGCATTTAAATTTGGTGTTACTAGTGTAGCAGAAACACCGAGGGCTGATAATGACTGTAATAGTTTATTCATAATGTAACCTCCGAATGATAAGTCATTTCTGAGTTAGCTTTACTATACCTTAATTTATATTATTTACACATCATACTATAGTCCTAATCTTACCCTATAAAGAATGAAATTTAAATATAAATTTATAAATAATGAGGAAATAATTATTATTTTGAAAATCTGCCACAATTGTAAAATTAATAATTTAGGGATAATTTGAAATCAAATATAACTTTATTCGACAGTTTGAACTTAAATTTTTGTGTTTCAAAACAATAAGAAAAGGGAGGCGAAAATGATAAAGAACCACTAATGATTAACTATGTAGTAGTACTTTATCATAGTCACAGCTTCTGTGATGGGGCCCCCACCCCAACTCGCATTGCCTGTAGAATTTCTTTTCGAAATTCTCTGTGTTGGGACCCCTCCCCAACTTGCACATTATTGTAAGCTGACTTTTCGTCAGCTTCTTTGTTGGGGCCCCTGACTAGAATTGAAAACTTGTTACAAGCTTATTTTCATTCAATTAACTACTGTCTATATAAAATTGTTGAGCCAAGAACAAAGTGAAATGCTCCCTTCAAAGCCTTCATTTATTCAATGTCTACTTTGAAGGGAGCATTTGATCGATTAATGTCCCAGGTTTTTCTTGTTATTCATTGCAATTGCAAAATAATATTTAATGTGGGTTAAAAGAGTTCATTAAAACTCAGTTATTAGGGAGTGGGACAGAAATGATATTTTCGTAAAATTTATTTCGTCGTCCCACCCCGGCAAGGTTGACTAGAATTGAAAAAAGCTTGTTACAAGCGAATTTTCGTTCAGTCAACTACTGCCATTATAACTTTGTAGAGCATAGAACATTGATTTATGTCTCAGGCTCTTTACGAATCAATACCTCGACGCATTTTTTCTGCAAGCAAAGTATTATTTAATACCATAGTAATTGTTAATGGACCAACGCCACCAGGAACTGGTGTAATAGCTCCAGCAATTTCTTTAACCGCATCATAATCAACGTCACCTTTTAATTTGCCATTTTCATCTGGCGTATTGCCAACATCGATAATTACTGCTCCTTCTTTGACCACATCTTTTGTTACTAAACCAGGCTTACCAACTGCACTGACAATGACATCAGCATCTTTTAAATATGATGCCATATCTTTTGAACGAGAATGTAAGATTGTTACTGATGCATTTTTTTGAAGTAGTAACTTAGAAACTGGTTGTCCGACAATATGACTTCGTCCAATTACAAATGCATTTTTACCTTCTAAATCAATATCAGCATGTTTTAATATTTCCATGATGCCGAGCGGTGTGCAAGGTACAAAAGTTTGTTCATCGATATATAATTTCCCTATATTTATTGGATGAAAACCGTCCACATCTTTTTCAGGATTGATTGCTTCTAATATTTTCTGTTCGCTAACTTGTTTTGGTAATGGTACTTGTACCAAAATACCACTTACAGAATCATCATTATTTAGTCTATTTAGTTCGTTTAATACTTCTTCTTCAGTAGCTGTTTCTTCCAAATGTACGATTTCTGAAATCATACCAATTTTTTCAGCTGCTTTCTTTTTTGATCTAACATAACTTTGACTAGCGCCATCATTACCAACTAATATAACGGATAATTTAGGTGTAAAACCCTTTTCTTTTAGCGCTTCAACTTGATCTTGTAACCCCTGTCTGTAGTCTTTGGCAATTTGTTTACCATCTAAAATTTTAGCAACCATAAAAACTTCTCCTCCTATTGTCAATATCCTAACTTTGTTAGTTCATAAAACTAATTTACATAGCAAAAGACGTAAATTCAAACAAAAAATAAAAATAAAGTTCGATTTTTGATTGAAAAAGCAGAAATTGCTTGTTATGCTATATCTATAATATACAACTAAAGTAATTCACAATTCAAACTTTTGAAAGGGTGTACAAAGTGAAAGTAGCAGTCATTATGGGCAGTTCTTCCGATTGGAAAATTATGCAAGAGAGTTGTAACATGTTGGATTATTTTGAAATTCCGTACGAAAAACAAGTAGTATCCGCACATCGTACGCCAAAAATGATGGTTCAATTTGCTTCTGAAGCGAGAGAAAGAGGTATAAACATTATCATTGCAGGCGCTGGCGGTGCGGCACATTTACCAGGTATGGTTGCATCATTAACGACGCTACCAGTTATTGGAGTGCCGATTGAAACAAAAAGTTTAAAGGGTATAGATTCTTTATTATCAATTGTTCAAATGCCAGGAGGTATTCCGGTTGCAACGACTGCAATTGGTGCAGCAGGTGCTAAAAACGCAGGTATACTTGCAGCAAGAATGTTAAGTATTCAAAATCCTTCTTTAGTTGAAAAACTAAATCAGTATGAATCTTCGTTAATTCAAAAAGTGGAGGACATGCAAAATGAACTTCAATAAATTAAAGTTTGGTGCGACTATTGGCATTATTGGTGGTGGTCAGCTTGGAAAGATGATGGCACAATCAGCTCAAAAAATGGGTTATAAAGTGGTTGTATTGGATCCTGCTGAAGATTGTCCATGTAGATACGTTGCACACGAATTTATACAAGCCAAGTATGACGATGAAAAGGCACTCAATCAATTAGGACAAAAATGTGATGTGATTACTTATGAATTTGAAAACATTTCAGCCCAACAATTAAAACTATTATGTGAAAAGTACAATATTCCGCAAGGTTACCAAGCTATACAGTTATTACAAGACCGCTTAACTGAAAAAGAAACATTAAAAAGTGCTGGTACCAAAGTTGTCCCGTTCATTTCAGTAAAAGAATCTACAGATATTGACAAAGCAATTGAAACATTAGGATATCCTTTTATTGTAAAAACTAGATTTGGTGGCTACGATGGCAAAGGTCAAGTTTTAATTAACAACGAAAAAGACTTACAAGAAGGTTTTAAATTAATTGAAACTAGTGAATGCGTAGCTGAAAAATATTTGAATATCAAGAAAGAAGTATCTCTTACTGTTACAAGAGGAAACAACAATCAAATCACTTTTTTCCCATTACAAGAAAATGAGCATAGAAATCAAATACTTTTCAAAACAATTGTTCCAGCGAGAATAGATAAAACAGCTGAGGCGAAAGAGCAAGTTAATAAAATTATCCAATCGATTCATTTCATTGGAACATTTACAGTGGAATTTTTTATAGATAGTAACAACCAATTGTATGTGAACGAGATTGCACCAAGGCCTCACAATTCAGGACATTATTCAATTGAAGCATGTGATTATTCACAATTTGATACTCATATTTTAGCAGTTACCGGACAATCATTACCAAATTCAATTGAATTATTAAAGCCTGCAGTCATGATGAACTTACTAGGTAAAGACTTAGATTTATTGGAAAATGAATTTAATGAACATCCAGAGTGGCACTTACATATTTATGGTAAGTCTGGGCGTAAAGATAGCAGAAAAATGGGGCATATGACTGTACTAACGAATGATGTAAACCAAACTGAACAAGATATGTACGCTAAATTTGAGGGGAGTAATTAAAGCATGACATTATTATATGAAGGAAAAGCGAAGCGCATTTTCTCAACAAATCAAGAAAATGAATTAAGAGTTGAATATAAAGATGAAGTTACTGCTGGAAACGGGGCTAAGAAAGACACAATGGCAGGTAAGGGGCGATTAAATAATCAAATTACTTCTATTATATTTAAATATTTACAAGAAAATGGAATAGAAAGTCACTTTATTAAACAATTATCTGAAACAGAACAATTAGTTAAGCCTGTGAAAATAATTCCATTAGAAGTAGTTGTTCGTAATATTGCTAGTGGATCTATTACAAAGCGTTTAGGTTTTGAAAATGGTGAAGTTTTTAGAGAACCACTTGTAGAATTTTTCTATAAAAATGATGCGTTAAATGATCCGTTGATAACGGATGACCATGTTAAATTGCTCAATATAGCATCAGATGAAGATATTGAAATACTAAAATCCAAAGCATTAAAGATTAATAATGTGTTGAAACAATTAATGGATGCTATGAATTTAAAATTAGTAGATTTTAAAATCGAATTTGGAAAGACTGAGACTGGTCAAATTTTGTTAGCGGATGAAATATCTCCAGATACATGTCGAATTTGGGATAAAGCTACCAATGCAAACTTTGATAAAGATGTATATAGAAATAACACTGGATCACTGATTGAAACATATCAAATATTTTTAAACAAATTGGAGGATTTAAAATAATGAAAACAATTGAACTACATATCACATTACAACCACAAGTATTAGATACGCAAGGACAAACGCTTACTCGAGCTGTACATGACTTAGGTTATGCACAAGTGAATGATATTCGTGTAGGAAAAGTATTATATATGACAGTGGATGAGGTTAGTGATGAAAAGGTACACAACATTATTACAACTCTAAGTGAAAAATTGTTTGCAAATACAGTGATTGAAGAATATAGCTATAAAGTGTTAGATGATGAAAAGGAGAATGCATAAAATGAAATTTGCGGTTCTTGTTTTTCCAGGTTCGAATTGTGATAGAGACATGTTTAATGCTGCTATTAAAAGTGGTGTTGAAGCGGAATATGTAGATTATAGAGAAACATCACTAAGTGGATTTGATGGCGTACTTATTCCTGGTGGATTTTCATTCGGGGATTACTTAAGATCTGGGGCAATGGCTAGTGTAGCGCCGATTATTTCGGAAGTTAAACGTCTTGCAACTGAAGGTAAGCCAGTATTAGGTGTTTGTAATGGGTTTCAAATTTTAACTGAAATAGGCTTATTACCTGGTGCATTATTGCATAACGATTCACATTTATTTATTAGTAGAAATGAAGAGTTAGAAATAGTGAATAATCAAACGGCATTTACAAATCTTTATGAGCAAGGTGAAAAAGTTATATATCCTGTAGCTCACGGTGAAGGTCATTATTATTGTACTGATGAAATATATCAACAATTAAAAGCTAACAATCAAATTATTCTGAAATATGTGAATAATCCGAACGGTTCATATGATGATATTGCAGGAATTGTTAACGAAAAAGGCAATGTATGTGGCATGATGCCACATCCTGAAAGAGCTTTAGAAACGTTGTTAGGTACTGATAGTGGTGTGAAATTATTTGAAGCGATGGTAAAAAGTTGGAGGGAACAACATGTCTAAATTTATCGAACCAAGCGTTGAAGAAATTAAACTTGAAAAAGTATATCAAGATATGGGATTAAGTGATCAAGAATATGAAAAAGTTTGCGATATTTTAGGCAGACAACCTAACTTTACAGAAACAGGTATCTTTTCTGTTATGTGGAGTGAACATTGCTCTTATAAACATTCTAAACCGTTTTTAAAGCAATTTCCTACGTCAGGTGAGCATGTGCTTATGGGTCCAGGTGAAGGTGCAGGGGTAGTCGATATAGGTGATAATCAAGCCGTAGTATTTAAAGTAGAGTCTCACAATCATCCATCAGCAATTGAACCATATCAAGGGGCTGCTACAGGCGTTGGTGGAATCATTCGTGACATTGTTTCTATTGGGGCTAGACCTATTAATTTGTTAAACAGTCTTAGATTTGGAGAATTAGATAATAAACAAAACCAAAGATTACTTAAAGGGGTTGTAAAGGGTATCGGAGGTTATGGTAACTGCATTGGTATTCCAACAACTGCTGGTGAAATCGAATTTGATGAACGTTATGATGGCAATCCACTTGTTAATGCAATGTGTGTTGGTGTTATCAATCACGACATGATTCAAAAAGGCACAGCAAAAGGTGTAGGTAATTCGGTCATTTATGTTGGTTTGAAAACTGGTCGAGATGGTATTCATGGTGCTACTTTTGCATCTGAAGAATTGACGGAAGAAAGCGAAAGTAAACGACCTTCTGTACAAATCGGTGATCCATTTGTAGGTAAAAAATTAATGGAAGCAACACTTGAAGCAATTACATTTGATGAATTAGTTGGTATTCAAGATATGGGTGCTGCTGGTTTAACATCTTCATCGTCTGAAATGGCGGCAAAAGGTGGTAGTGGGTTACATTTGAGATTAGAACAAGTGCCAACACGTGAGCCAGGTATTTCTCCTTATGAAATGATGCTTTCAGAAACTCAAGAACGTATGTTACTAGTTGTTGAAAAAGGTAATGAACAAAAATTCTTAGATTTATTTGATAAGCACGAATTGGATAGTGCTGTTATAGGTGAAGTTACAGATACAAATCGTTTTGTTTTAACATATGATGATGAAGTTTATGCTGACATTCCAGTTGAACCACTAGCTGATGAAGCACCTGTATATATTTTAGAAGGAGAAGAAAAAGATTATAATACTTCTAAAAATGATTATACACACATCGATGTTAAAGATACTTTCTTTAAATTACTTAAGCATCCGACTATAGCATCTAAACACTATTTATATGATCAATACGACCAACAAGTTGGTGCCAATACGATAATTAAGCCAGGACTTCAAGCATCGGTAGTACGTGTGGAAGGCACAAATAAGGCAATTGCTTCAACAATTGATGGTGAAGCGCGTTATGTATATAACAATCCATATGAAGGTGGAAAGATGGTAGTAGCTGAAGCTTATCGAAATTTAATTGCCGTGGGTGCAACACCATTAGCAATGACAGATTGTTTAAATTATGGTTCTCCTGAAAAGAAAGAAATCTATCAACAGTTGATAGATTCAACGAAAGGTATGGCAGAAGCATGCGACATTCTTAAGACACCAGTAGTTTCTGGAAATGTATCTTTATATAACGAAACGAAAGGTACTTCTATTTTCCCAACACCAGTTGTTGGAATGGTAGGTTTGATTGAAAATGTAAATTATTTAAATGATTTTGAACCTCAAGTTGGAGATAAATTATATTTAATCGGTGATACTAAGGACGACTTTGGTGGTAGTCAACTTGAAAAGTTAATTTATGGCAAAGTTAATCATGAATTTGAGTCATTAGATTTGAGTTCAGAAGTTGAAAAAGGTGAATCAATCAAGACCGCTATTCGTGAAGGACTATTATCACATGTTCAAACAGTTGGTAAAGGTGGCTTACTGATTACCTTAGCTAAACTAAGTGCGCATTACGGTTTAGGATTAAAATCTTCAATAGATATAACAAATGCACAATTGTTTAGTGAGACACAAGGCCGATATGTTGTTTCTGTTAAATCAGGTAAAACTTTAAATATTGATAATGCAATAGAAATTGGACTTTTAACAGATAGTGATAATTTCAAAGTAACAACACCATATACAGAGATTAGTGAAAATGTTTCAGATATTAAACAAATATGGGAAGGGGCAATTGCTCAATGTTTAACTACTCAGGATTAAACGAAGAATGTGGCGTGTTTGGTATTTGGAATCATCCTGAAGCAGCGCAACTAACATATATGGGACTTCATAGTTTGCAACATCGTGGTCAAGAAGGTGCAGGTATAGTTGTTTCTGATCAAAATGAATTAAAAGGCGAGCGAGGATTAGGCTTACTAACTGAAGCGATTAACGATGATCAAATGGAACGATTAAAAGGATATCAACATGCAATTGGTCACGTCCGTTATGCTACTTCAGGTAATAAAGGTATTGAAAATATTCAACCGTTTCTGTATCACTTTTATGATATGAGTGTAGGTATTTGTCATAATGGTAACCTCATTAATGCTAAATCATTGCGTCAGAATTTAGAAAAACAAGGTGCTATCTTCCATTCGTCTTCAGATACTGAAGTCATTATGCATTTGATACGTCGAAGTAAAGCTCCTACTTTTGAGGAAGCGTTGAAAGAAAGTTTGCGAAAAGTTAAAGGCGGTTTTACATTTGCGATATTAACTAAAGATGCGTTATATGGCGCAGTAGATCCAAATGCTATCAGACCACTTGTTGTAGGTAAAATGAAAGATGGTACATACATCCTTGCAAGTGAAACATGTGCAATAGATGTGTTAGGTGCAGAATTTGTTCAAGATATTCATGCAGGTGAATATGTCGTGATTAACGATAAAGGTATTACAGTTAAATCTTATACACATCATACGACAACTGCAATTTCTGCGATGGAATATATTTATTTTGCTAGACCAGACTCAACAATAGCTGGTAAAAATGTCCATGCAGTACGTAAAGCTTCTGGTAAAAAATTAGCCCAAGAAAGCCCTGTAAATGCTGATATGGTCATCGGTGTACCCAATTCATCGCTATCAGCTGCGAGTGGTTATGCTGAAGAAATAGGTTTGCCATATGAAATGGGACTAGTTAAAAATCAATATGTTGCAAGAACATTTATTCAACCAACTCAAGAATTACGTGAGCAAGGTGTGAGAGTGAAGTTATCTGCGGTAAAAGATATAGTAGATGGGAAAAATATCATTCTTGTTGATGATTCCATTGTTCGCGGTACGACAATTCGACGCATTGTGAAAATGTTAAAAGATTCTGGTGCAAATAAAGTGCATGTGCGTATAGCATCACCGGAATTTATGTTCCCAAGTTTTTATGGAATCGATGTTTCAACTACGGCAGAATTAATTTCTGCAAGCAAATCACCTGAAGAAATTAAAGATTATATTGGCGCTGATTCATTAGCATATCTATCTGTAGATGGGTTAATTGAATCAATTGGTTTAGATTATGACGCGCCATATAGTGGCTTATGTGTAGAAAGTTTCACTGGAGATTATCCTGCAGGGTTATATGATTATGAAGCAAATTATAAAGCACATTTAAGTCATCGACAAAAGCAATATATTTCTAAAAACAAACACTTTTTTGATAGCGAGGGAAATTTAAATGTCTAAAGCATATGAACAATCTGGTGTAAATATTCATGCTGGTTATGAAGCTGTAGAAAGAATGTCTAGTCATGTTAAACGTACGATGCGTAAAGAAGTTATCGGTGGTTTAGGTGGATTCGGTGCTACATTTGATTTATCACAATTAAATATGACAGCGCCAGTTTTAGTTTCTGGAACAGACGGAGTAGGTACGAAATTAAAACTAGCTATCGACTATGGGAAACATGATTCGATAGGTATCGATGCAGTTGCAATGTGTGTTAATGATATTTTAACGACAGGTGCAGAACCATTGTATTTTTTAGATTACATCGCTACAAATAAAGTTGTTCCTGAAGTTATTGAACAAATTGTTAAAGGTATTAGTGATGCATGCGTTGAAACGAATACTGCACTTATCGGTGGAGAGACTGCTGAAATGGGTGAAATGTATCACGAAGGTGAATATGATGTAGCCGGATTTGCTGTTGGAGCAGTTGAAAAGGATGACTATGTAGATGGTTCAGAAGTGAAAGAGGGACAAGTTGTTATAGGACTTGCGTCAAGTGGCATTCATTCAAATGGATACAGTTTAGTGCGCAAATTAATTAATGAATCAGGCATTGATTTGGCATCAAACTTCGATAATCGTCCATTTATAGATGTCTTTTTAGAACCAACTAAATTATATGTCAAACCTGTACTTGCTTTAAAAAAAGAAGTTTCTATTAAGGCAATGAATCATATTACTGGTGGAGGTTTTTATGAAAATATTCCACGTGCATTGCCAGCCGGATATGCTGCTAGAATTGATACTACATCATTTCCAACGCCAAAAATATTTGATTGGTTACAACAACAAGGCAATATAGACACAAATGAAATGTATAACATTTTTAACATGGGTATTGGCTATACGGTTATCGTTGATGAAAAAGATGCATCACGCGCTTTGAAGATTTTAGCAGAACAAAATGTGGAAGCTTATCAAATTGGTCATATTGTGAAAAATGAGTCAACTGCAATTGAATTGTTGGGGGTATAACAATGGTTAAAATTGCGATTTTTGCATCAGGTTCAGGAAGTAACTTTGAAAATATAGTTGAGCATGTTGAATCAGGAAAACTTGAAAATATTGAAGTTACGGCGCTATATACGGATCATCAAAATGCGTTTTGTATAGATAGAGCAAAAAAGCACGATATTCCTGTTTATATTAATGAACCAAAACAATTTGATTCAAAAGCAGCGTATGAACAACATTTAGTAACATTATTAAATAAAGATAAGGTAGAGTGGATTATTTTAGCTGGCTACATGCGTCTAATTGGTCCAGATTTATTAGCTTCATTTGAAGGTAAAATATTGAATATACATCCATCTCTATTGCCGAAATATAAGGGGATTGACGCAATAGGCCAAGCATATCATAGTGGCGATACTATTACTGGTTCGACAGTACATTATGTTGATTGTGGTATGGATACGGGAGAAATTATTGAACAGAGACAATGTGATATTAGACCGGACGATTCAAAAGAACAATTAGAAGAGAAAGTAAAAAAATTGGAATATGAGTTATATCCAAGTGTTATTGCTAAAATTGTAAAATAAGGAGTATGTATGTGATGAAGAAAGCTATTTTGAGCGTATCAAATAAAACAGGTATTGTAGAGTTTGCTAAAGCGTTAACGCAATTAAATTATGAATTATATTCAACTGGTGGTACTAAACGTATATTAGATGAAGCAAATGTACCAGTTCGTTCTGTTTCAGACTTAACACATTTTCCAGAAATAATGGATGGCCGTGTTAAAACATTACATCCGGCTGTTCATGGTGGCATTTTAGCTGATCGAAATAAACCGCAGCATTTAAATGAATTATCAGAACAACATATAGATTTAATTGATATGGTAGTAGTTAATTTATATCCATTCCAACAAACTGTTGCAAACCCTGATGTGACGATGGACGAAGCAATTGAAAATATTGATATTGGTGGTCCAACAATGTTACGTGCTGCAGCTAAAAACTATAAACATGTAACAACAATTGTACATCCGGCAGATTATCATGAAGTATTGACGCGATTAAGAAACGATTCGTTAGATGAGTCATATAGACAACCATTAATGATTAAAGTTTTTGAGCATACTGCAGAATATGATGAAGCGATTGTACGTTTCTTTAAAGGGGATAAAGAAACTTTAAGATATGGAGAAAATCCACAACAATCAGCGTATTTTGTGAGAACTTCGAATGCTAAGCACACGATTGCAGGCGCTAAACAATTACATGGGAAACAATTAAGCTATAACAATATTAAAGATGCAGATGCTACACTAGCTTTAGTTAAAAAGTTTGATACACCTGCTGCAGTTGCGGTTAAACACATGAATCCATGTGGTGTTGGTATCGGTGACACGATTGAACAAGCATTTCAACATGCGTATGAAGCGGATAGTCAATCAATATTTGGTGGAATTGTTGCATTAAACCGAGCTGTAACACCTGAGTTAGCAGAGCAATTGCATAGTATCTTTTTGGAAGTCATTATTGCACCAAAATTTACAGATGAAGCATTAGATATTTTAAAACAAAAGAAGAATGTAAGATTATTAGAAATTGATATGACTATAGACAGTAACGAAGAAGAGTTTGTTTCAGTATCTGGCGGATATTTAGTTCAAGATAAAGACAATTATGTCGTGCCAAAAGAAGAAATGAAAGTTGTTACAGAAGTAGCACCTACTGATGAACAATGGGAAGCAATGTTATTAGGATGGAAAGTTGTACCATCAGTAAAAAGTAATGCAATTATTTTAAGTAATAATAAACAAACTGTAGGTATAGGTGCTGGACAAATGAATCGTGTCGGTGCTGCTAAAATTGCGTTAGAGAGAGCTATTGAAATCAATGATCATGTAGCGTTAGTATCTGATGGATTTTTCCCTATGGGAGATACAGTTGAACTTGCAGCACAACATGGTATAAAGGCAATTATCCAACCGGGTGGTTCGATTAAAGATCAAGATTCAATTGATATGGCTAATAAACATGGTATTGCAATGGTAGTCACAGGCACTCGACATTTTAAACACTAATTTTAAAGGGGCGTAACATAAATGAATGTATTAGTAATTGGTGCTGGTGGACGAGAACATGCACTTGCATATAAACTTAATCAATCGAATCTAGTTAAACAAGTGTTTGTCATTCCAGGTAATGAGGCAATGACACCTATAGCTGAAGTACACACTGAAATTTCAGAATCTAATCATCAAGGGATACTAGATTTTGCTAAACAGCAAAATGTTGATTGGGTAGTTATAGGTCCAGAACAGCCGCTAATTGATGGATTAGCAGACATTTTACGAGCGAATGGTTTCAAAGTGTTTGGTCCAAATAAGCAAGCAGCTCAAATCGAAGGCTCAAAATTATTTGCTAAAAAGATAATGAAAAAATATAATATTCCAACTGCTGATTATAAAGAAGTTGAGCGAAAAAAGGATGCTTTAACATATATTGAAAACTGTGAATTGCCCGTTGTTGTCAAGAAAGATGGGTTAGCTGCTGGGAAAGGCGTTATTATTGCAGATACTATTGAAGCAGCCAGAAGTGCTATTGAGATTATGTATGGTGATGAAGAAGAAGGTACTGTTGTATTTGAAACGTTTTTAGAAGGTGAAGAGTTCTCGCTAATGACATTTGTTAATGGTGATTTAGCAGTACCTTTCGACTGTATTGCACAAGATCATAAACGCGCATTTGATCATGATGAAGGACCAAATACTGGTGGTATGGGGGCTTATTGTCCAGTACCACATATTAGTGACGATGTTTTAAAACTTACAAATGAAACAATTGCACAACCCATTGCAAAGGCAATGCTTAATGAAGGTTATCAATTCTTCGGTGTATTATACATTGGTGCTATTTTAACTAAAGATGGTCCAAAAGTAATAGAATTTAATGCCCGTTTTGGTGATCCTGAAGCTCAAGTATTATTAAGTCGCATGGAAAGTGATTTAATGCAGCATATTATTGATTTAGATGAAGGAAAACGTACTGAATTCAAATGGAAAAATGAATCTATTGTAGGGGTCATGTTGGCATCAAAAGGATATCCTGATGCATATGAAAAAGGGCATAAAGTAAGTGGCTTTGATTTAAATGAAAACTATTTTGTTAGTGGATTAAAGAAGCAAGGTGATACCTTTGTTACTTCAGGTGGTAGAGTTATACTTGCCATCGGAAAAGGTGACAATGTACAAGATGCACAGCGAGACGCATACGAAAAAGTATCTCAAATACAAAGTGACCATTTATTCTATCGTCATGACATTGCGAATAAAGCACTACAACTTAAATAAGTATATTTAAAAAATACTAAGATTAGCTATGAAGAAATCTATAACGATAGTTTTTTTCATAGCTTTTTTAGTTGTAGAGTCTAGGACATTGATTTCTGTACCAAATTTGTGATTATGCATATGTAATACAAAAGAGGCGCCACAACATGTTTGGATGAACAAAATAACATGTTTGTGGCACCTCTTTTGTTTAGTATGGAATAAATGGTTTTCTTTTTCTATACAATGAATTTCTAATTTAGTATCTATACAATTATGGATAAAATTTAACCTACACGACCAAGACGAACATCATCTATGCCCGTGATGGGTAAGGTGATTGAACAATAATATGCCATAGTAATAATGGCAATTAAAACTATAATAAAGATTATATCTTTATATGAGAAAGGTACGTTGTAATAGTAAGTACGAGGACCATCTCTAAATCCTTTCGACTCCATCGCAACTGATAATTGATGTGCCTTTCTAATATTTTGGCTTAATAGAGGTATAATTAAATGCTTAAATCGCTTTAACCCTCTATAATTTGCTGCGTCTATCATCTGATAGCGCATTTTTAAAGATCTGCGAAGCTGTATTAAAGAACTAATCATTAAAGGTATCATACGAATGGCAGCCATGAATGCATAAGCAACTTTTGATTTAACCTTTAAATGTTGCATTAAACTATAAAATATCATGACAACCTGAGATGTAAGTGCGATTAAGATACCGAAAAATGAAATAGCAATGGTTCTTAATGATACATGTAAACCACGAACTAAACTTTCTGTTGTAATATGGATAAATCCGAATTTCAAAATTGTATGGCTACCATTCCCGTATAAAATCATGAACAGGGAAGAGAGTAATGCAAAGCCAATACTTATAGTTATAAAAATTGCTGTAATTTTAAACTGAGTACCATTAAACATCAATAAGAAAACTAACATTAAGATAGTGATATAAAGCATAAAATCGAAATTATGCACAAATATAATAAAGAAAAATAGTATAATTCCAAGAAATAGTTTCGTTATAATGTTGACATCATCAACAAATGATTGCCGAACTTTCCATTGCTCATACATTCGTATCACCATCACAATCTAGTAACGCACCATCTGAAATTTTAAGTCTTCTTGATGGATAACGTTCAATTATTTCATCGTCATGTGTAACCATGACAATACTTTGTCCCAAATTAATTCGCTTTTGGAAAAGTTTGATCAACTGGAATGTATTATGGCTATCAAGTCCAAATGTCGGTTCATCTAAAAAGATAATATCAGCTTTAGAACTTAGTGCGGTAGCTACGCTAAGGCGTCGTTTTTGACCAATAGACAACTCATAAGGATGTTGATCTTTTACATTTTGTAAATCTAAAAGTTTTAAAAGTTGTATCGTTTCATCATCACTTTGATCTTTAGAAAGGTGATTAAAATGAATGTTAATTTCATCATAAACCGAATTTGTTATAAATTGTAATTCTGGGTTTTGATAAACTAGGTACATGTGTTTTGCTGCATGTTTAATTTTTGTTAAACGCTGATTTTCAAAATAAACATCACCTTGATATTTAATCAATTGCATAATTGATTCAAGCAAGGTTGTTTTACCACTACCATTTGCCCCTGTAATTGTAATCCACTCACCTAGACCAATTTCTAAATCTGAGAATGAGAGCAAGGTTGATTTACCGCGAATAATACGTCCATTTTTAAATTGTAATAAGTGTGAGTTTGTTGTTGGAAAGTCAACACGACTTGGTGCGAATTCCCATGCACGTGGATGCCACACACCATATTCACTGAGTAAATGAACATACTTCTGTAATATGATTTCAGGACATTCATCGGCAATGATATTTCCGTTATAATCCATCAAAATGACGCGGTCGACATGATTCCAGATGTGTTTAACTTTATGTTCAACGATTACAACAGTTTGATCTTCCCAAAGTTCAATTAGTTTAGTCCATAAATCTTCTGTTGCTTGAACATCTAACATTGCTGTCGGTTCATCTAAAAACAATGTTTTTGATTGTTGAAGAATGGTTTCAACAATTGCCAATTTCTGTTTCATCCCGCCACTTAAATCTTTGATATACGTTTCAGGGGTAACATTTAAATTGACCATATTTAAAGCATTGATAATTAACGCATCCATGTCTTCACGTGGTACTTGTCTATTTTCTAAAACGAATGCAAGTTCTTCGTATACTTTTGGCATACAAAACTGGCTATCAGGGTCTTGGAAAATAACGCCACTTAATGGGTCAACGATTAGTTCATCATATTTCATAGGTAATTCAATTAAATTAGGAACAATACCACTTAATACATTCAGAAGTGTACTTTTACCGCAACCAGAAGGACCGAGTAAAAGTACTTTTTCTTTGTCTTGAATAGTGATATTTAAATGATCGAAAATTTTACGCTGACCACTTGGATATTTTAATCGTAAATCACTTACTTTTAACACTCTGAATGCTCCTCTTATAAGTTGTCGTAATCTTCTTTAGCAGCTGGTCTAAATAATTTTGTTACGCCTGTCTTATCTAAAGCTTTTACTAAAAGGTAAGATAGGACGCCGGCGACTACTGCACCACTAATTAATCTAAATACGATGAATAATGTTAAGTTCCAACCTGCAACTTCATTTAAATAACCATAGAAATAATCTATAGGGAAAGCCGCGATTGCTGTACAAAAACCTGCTAACATAGCTACCATAACTGAACGAGATTGATATTTAAAAATTGCAAAGACAAGTTCACACGCTAAACCTTGTATGAAAGCGTAAACGATTGTCGGAATATCGAAACGACCCATAATGATAGTTTCGCCGGCACCTGCAGCAAATTCAGCCAGTAAAGCAATACCTGGTTTTGGAATAATTAGATAGCAGACAATCGCTGCCATGAACCAAACCCCGTTTGTTAATTGTTCGAGGTGAAGGCCTGTAGCTTGCACACCATTGTAAACAAACCACCATAAATTGTAAATAACTGCGAATACTACTGAAATAAGTACGGTTACTAGTATTTCAGATAGCTTTAAACCTTTTGACATTTTTACATCCTCCTAATAAAAAAACGCACAACCATCCATAGGAAAGTTATGCGTTCACAATATATATTAGTAAAACATATGTATAGTAACACTTTCCTACGCTAGTTCAAGCTAGATCAGGTTCAAAGGGTTTGAGGGCAAGCCTCATCTCAGTATAAAACACCCCTAGTGTGTGCGATTTATTTAATTAATTATATTGTAAGACGTTTGTAAACTTATGTCAATAGGTTGTCTTCATGAAATTTCGTTTAATTCGATTTAAAATTTATAATATTAGCATTGGATTTAAATTGAAGATGTAGTAGGAATGTTAGTAATTAAAGATATAAAAATATGTGACATGTAATAAGATTGAGCTGATAAATGAAGAGGGATACTTATCAATCATACCTCTTTAACAACAGTGAAGAACCCGTGCATAATGGCTTACGAATTATAGTTTGTAGGGTAAAAGAGGGATACATGCGCCGAGCACATGCAAAAAAGCCCCTAACAACTAAAAGTTGTAAGGTAAAAGAGGGATACATGCACCGAGCACATGCATAAAATCCCCTAACAACTAAAAGTTGTAAGGTAAAAGAGGGATACATGCACCGAGCGCAAGCAAAAAAGCCCCTAACAACTAAAGGTTGTAAGGGGCTTTAAATTAATTTAGTGTATCTTGGATATCTTGTTTTGTTTGATTAATATCTTCTGTTTTTTCTTCTTTTTTATCTTTTAATTTTTCTTCAACTTCTTTAGCTTTTTCTGCTGCTTTTTTATTTTGATTTTCATTAGACATGATTAATTCCTCCCAAATTGGATAATTATTTATATATAAATCTTACCCGGTTGTACTTTCGTTAAACTTTTCTAAGTCTATAGCACTATTTATTCATTTATCTAAAGACAACAACATTAGATTAATATATAATGATTTTGAGGTGAACATAATGTCTTTTCTTAGGAAACACGCCGAAATTATTTTTAGCTATTTAATCGGTATCGTTTCACTCTTCACTGGTCTCATTATTTTAATTAACTTGCCATTAATTAAACAATTAAATGGTGGTAAAAAAGTTGATACACATGTTCATAATGTGTGGGAATTTCTGAATGCATTTTTCAGTGAAATTATTAAAGTAATGAGTCGATTTATAGGTAATTTCCCTATAGTTAGTGCAATTGTGATAATTATATTCGGTATTTTAGTTATGTTGATTGGTCATACATTACTTAGAACTATTAAGTATGACTATGATATTTCTATCTTTTTCTTAGTTATCGGTATCATGTACTTTATTATTACTCTTATATTAATGACTCAAGTTTATGGATTCTTTGCAGTGATTTTCATTATTCCATTTACAATTCATATAGGATATATCGTCTATAAAGATGAATTGAATCAGGAAAATGTAAAAAATCATTTCATGTGGATAATTGTGAGTTATGGTATAAGTTACTTAATTACACAAATTGCATTGTATGGCAGAATTGATGCTAATGAAATAGAGTCAATTGATATCTTAAGTGTCAATGCTTTCTTTATAATTATGTGGTTACTTGGTCAAATGGCTATTTGGAATTTCTTGTTCTTGCGCCGAGCTTTACCTTTAACAAAGCAAGAATTAGGTGAAGAGGAGCCAGAATTATCAAGAACAAGTAAAGGGAATGTCACGAATCAAACTAAAATTCACTTGAAACAACTCCAAGATAAGACTACAGAATATGCACGTAAGACAAGAAGAAGTGTCGATTTAGATAAAATTAGAGCTAAAAGAGATAAATTCAAAAAGAAAGTTAATGATATTATCGATATTCAAGAAGACGATATTCCTGATTGGATGAGAAAACCGAAATGGGTTAAACCAATGTATGTCGAACTATTTTGTGGTGTCGTCATCTTTTTATTCACATTTTTAGAATTTAATAATCGTAATGCATTATTTGTATCTGGTGATTGGAAATTATCACAGACACAATATGTTATTGAATGGGTTACATTATTAATTCTGTTATTCATTATTATCGCATATATCGCTACAACGTTAACTTTCCACTTGAAAGGTAAGTTTTATTATTTACAACTATTTATGGGGAGCATTTTATTCTTTAAATTGTTAACGGAATTTATAAATATAATGATTCATGGACTACTACTTTCAGTGTTCATTACGCCAACATTACTATTAATGTTATTGGCAATCATCATTTCTTATTCGTTACAATTACGAGAGCGACCATAATTAAAAGCATTATAAAAGTACTATCTATTAAACATTTTGATGTGTACGCTATAAGTTAGATATATCTCTAACTTATTTAGATACAGGTCAATGAAGTTTATGGATAGTACTTTTTTTGTAACTAGATTTGATTGATTCAGGTGATGTGAATTAAGTATTGAAAATTGTATACAAAGTTTTAGTGCAAATAAAATAGTTGAAAAGTTATCCATTTGTAAAATCAAGAAAACTAGTAAATAGTTGAAGCGACATATGGAATTTGCGAAACGATATATAGTATTTCCTTTGTAGAAATTTAACATATATCATTCGAATTACTAATTTGTTAAAATCAACAGTAAGATTAGAAGTAGATGATATTGAAATTTGGCAAACAATTTAATCTATATAAAACTACAACGAAACACAGAAAGGAAGTTGTCAGATGAAAATAGCAACTCTGAACAAAGGCAAAGAAACAAAATATTTTAATGGATATCCTTTAATTGAAGAAGAGGATATCTATTCACAAGATCATTTAAAAGAAGGAGATATTTTTCAAATTGTGACTGATAAATCACAATATGTTGCAACGGCTTATGTTGGTCGCCAACATAAAGGATTAGGTTGGGTTCTAACATACGATAAAGCTCAAGAAATCAACACAGCTTTCTTTGTGAAATTGTTTAATACTGCATTAGCAGAACGTGATTATTATTTTAATATAGATGGAACAAATACTTTTAGATTATTTAATGCTGAAGGTGATGGTGTTGGGGGATTAACAATCGACAATTACGATGGTCATTTGTTGATTCAATGGTACTCAAAAGGTATTTATAAATTTAAATATGCCATTCTTGAAGCGGTTAGAAAAGTATTTGATTATAAATCTATTTACGAAAAAGTAAGATTTAAAGACAGCGAATATAGTGGTGGTTTTGTTGAAGGCGATGCACCTGAGTTTCCAATTGTTATCGAAGAAAACTTCACATTTTATAATGTAGACCTTGAAGATGGTTTGATGACAGGTATCTTTTTAGATCAAAAAGAAGTGCGCAAGAAATTAAGGGGTCAATATGCCAAAGAACGCCATGTTTTAAACTTATTTAGTTATACAGGTGCTTTTTCTGTAATAGCAGCAAGTGAGGCATCTTCAACAACAAGTGTAGATTTGGCTAATCGTTCTCGTAGTTTAACTGAAGAAAATTTTGGATTAAATGCTATTGATCCTAAATCCCAATATATTTATGTCATGGACACTTTTGATTTCTATAAATATGCTGCACGACATGGACATAGTTATGACACGATCGTGATTGATCCACCTAGCTTTGCACGCAACAAAAAACGTACATTTTCAGTGCAAAAAGATTATGACAAATTAATTAATGGCGCCTTAAATATTTTATCATCTGAAGGAACATTATTGTTATGTACAAATGCAAGTGTATATCCATTAAAGCAATTTAAAAATACTATTAAAAAGACGCTTGAAGAGAGTGGCGTTGATTATGAATTAACTGAAGTTATGGGTTTACCAAAAGATTTTAAAACGCATCCACATTATAAGCCATCTAAATATTTAAAAGCTGTTTTTGTAAATATTAGACATTAATTTGATAAAAAGGGGTATAGTAACTTATTGAGAAAAAGAAGGGTGATAATATTATGGGATTCAAAAACAATTTAACATCAAATTTAACAAATAAAATTGGTAATTCAGTCTTTAAAATAGAAAATGTTGACGGAAAAGGTGCAATGCCAACGACGATTCAAGAATTGAGAGAAAGACGACAACGTGCTGAAGCAATTGTAAAGAGAAAGTCTTTAATGTCATCAACAATGAGCGTTGTTCCAATTCCGGGTTTAGATTTTGGTGTTGATTTAAAATTAATGAAAGATATTATCGAAGATGTAAATAAAATATACGGATTAGATCATAAGCAAGTTAATAGCCTTGGGGATGATGTGAAAGAAAGAATTATGTCTGCAGCAGCAATTCAAGGTAGTCAATTTATTGGTAAAAGAATTTCAAGTGCATTTTTAAAAATAGTTATTAGAGATGTAGCTAAACGTACTGCTGCAAAACAAACAAAATGGTTTCCTGTTGTAGGACAAGCTGTGTCTGCATCTATTAGTTACTATTTTATGAATAAAATTGGAAAAGATCACATTCAAAAATGCGAAAATGTTATTAAAAATGTCATGTAGGTGCTATAATAGTTTTGCAATTTGCAAATTTTACTGAAACCGGTTTTAAACGAATTGAATTTAAAGCATGGTTTTGGTAAAGTTAATGTATAAAACTAAGTTAGTATTGTAATAATATTGAAGATTCTAACTATACGAAGGAGAAATGTAATTATGGAACAAAATTCATATGTAATCATCGACGAGACTGGTATTCACGCTAGACCAGCAACAATGTTAGTACAAACAGCTTCAAAATTCGATTCTGATATTCAATTAGAATATAACGGTAAGAAAGTAAACTTAAAATCAATCATGGGTGTTATGAGCCTTGGTGTTGGTAAAGATGCTGAAATTACAATTTATGCTGACGGTAGTGATGAATCTGACGCCATTCAAGCAATCAGTGACGTCTTATCAAAAGAAGGATTGACTAAATAATCATGTCTAAATTAATTAAAGGTATTGCTGCATCTGATGGTGTCGCAATTGCTAAAGCTTATTTATTAGTTGAGCCAGACTTAACATTCGACAAAAATGAAAAAGTCACTGATGTTGAAGGAGAAGTTGCAAAGTTCAATAGCGCTATCGAAGCTTCTAAAGTTGAGTTAACTAAAATTAGAAATAATGCAGAGGTTCAACTAGGTGCTGATAAAGCTGCTATCTTTGATGCACATTTATTAGTTTTAGATGACCCTGAATTAATTCAACCAATCCAAGATAAGATTAAAAATGAAAACGCTAATGCTGCTACAGCATTAACGGATGTAACAACACAATTTGTTACAATTTTTGAATCTATGGATAACGAATACATGAAAGAACGTGCGGCTGATATTCGCGACGTTTCTAAACGTGTGTTATCACATATTTTAGGTGTAGAATTACCGAATCCGAGTATGATTGATGAAAGCGTTGTTATTGTAGGGAATGACTTAACGCCATCTGATACTGCTCAATTAAATAAAGAATTCGTACAAGGTTTTGCTACAAACATTGGCGGAAGAACAAGTCACTCTGCAATTATGAGTCGTTCTTTAGAAATTCCAGCAATTGTTGGTACAAAATCAATTACTCAAGAAGTTAAACAAGGCGACATGATTATCGTAGATGGATTAAATGGTGATGTAATCGTTAATCCAACTGAAGATGAGTTAATCGCTTATCAAGATAAACGTGAGCGTTATTTTGCTGACAAGAAAGAATTACAAAAACTACGTGATGCTGATACTGTTACAGTTGATGGTGTTCACGCAGAGCTTGCTGCAAATATTGGTACACCTAATGATTTGCCAGGTGTTATTGAAAATGGTGCACAAGGTATCGGCTTATATAGAACTGAGTTTTTATATATGGGTCGTGACCAAATGCCTACAGAAGGAGAACAATTTGAAGCTTATAAAGAAGTATTAGAAGCAATGGACGGTAAACGTGTTGTTGTACGTACTTTAGATATAGGTGGAGATAAAGAATTATCATACTTAAACTTGCCTGAAGAAATGAATCCATTCTTAGGTTACCGTGCGATTCGTTTATGCCTTGCGCAACAAGATATTTTCAGACCACAGCTACGTGCATTATTACGTGCATCAGTTTATGGTAAGTTAAATATCATGTTCCCAATGGTTGCAACAATTAACGAATTTAGAGAAGCAAAAGCTATATTATTAGAAGAAAAAGAAAACCTTAAAAATGAAGGTCATGACATTTCGGATGATATAGAATTAGGAATCATGGTAGAGATACCTGCAACAGCAGCATTAGCTGATGTCTTTGCTAAAGAAGTAGATTTCTTCAGTATCGGTACAAATGATTTAATTCAATACACATTAGCTGCTGACCGTATGTCAGAGCGTGTATCATATCTATACCAACCATATAACCCTTCAATCTTACGTTTAGTTAAACAAGTTATTGAAGCGTCACATAAAGAAGGTAAATGGACAGGTATGTGTGGTGAAATGGCTGGAGATGAAACAGCTATTCCATTATTGCTTGGTTTAGGTTTAGATGAGTTCTCTATGAGTGCAACGTCTATTCTGAAAGCAAGAAGACAAATTAATGGTTTAAGTAAAAATGAAATGACTGAACTTGCTAACCGTGCAGTCGACTGTGCAACGCAAGAAGAAGTTATTGAATTAGTTAACAACTACGTAAAATAATTAATTCTTTCGAAAGACAGAATTATAAATAAACCCGAAGTATTCATTGTGAGTAATTATGAATACTTCGGGTTCTTTTTTATGATTTATGTTAATTTCAATGGAATGTTGTTGCTAACTAATTAAACAACTATGTGTCATTAACAAAATGTTGTTCTTTAATTAATGTTAGTTAATTTAAAAATCGATATTTAATTTATGATAGCTATAAATGATGAAGTTGATTTAGATGAAAATTAATCTTGGATATTTAATACTTTGTTGATTTCATCAAGATCAACATGGTACATTGGATTGCCATTCAACAAAATAAACGGAGTTGAAAAAGCATCAAAATCTATCATTTCGTTTCGATATTGTTGATTGTTGATATTTCTCTCTTCAAAATCAATTTGATGCTCATTTAGATAATTTTTTACAAATGTACAAGGTGGACAATCATTCTGCGTATAAACGATTATTTCTGACATGTATCATGCTCCTTCGTGCTTTATTCTAATGTAATATACACAATTATACATTGAAATTCAAATTTGTGAACACATTGTGAACTGACATAAATTATACACAATTTCATAGCGCATAATGTTTTAAAAATACACATTATAGCAATTATAATTAAGTTCATTGTGTTGTCATCAAAAAAAAGAAAAAGGTGATGTTTTTAAATGGATACAGTTGAAATCAGTCGGTTTTTGACAGCTATGACTTTATCAGTTCATATCATTTTTGCAACGATTGGTGTTGGTATGCCTTTAATGTTCGCAATTGCAGAATTTTTAGGTATTCGCAAAAATGATCTTCAATATATAGCTATGGCCAAAAGATGGGCTAAAGCTTATACAATTACTGTAGCAGTGGGAGTTGTTACAGGTACAATTATAGGACTTCAATTATCATTGATTTGGCCTACATTTATGGAAATGGGTGGACACGTTATTGCACTTCCATTATTTATGGAAACATTTGCGTTCTTCTTTGAAGCTATTTTCTTAAGTATATATTTATATACTTGGGATCGTTTTAAAAATAAATGGACACATTTCTTAATTAGTATACCAGTAATTATTGGTGGCTCTTTCTCAGCCTTCTTCATTACTTCAGTGAATTCATTTATGAATACGCCTGCAGGTTTTGAGTTGAAGAATGGAAAGATGGTCAATGTTCAACCTATAGAAGCGATGTTTAACCCATCGTTTATAGTTCGATCATTTCACGTAATTACTACAGCCGGTATGACGATGGCATTTGTTATTGCATCAATAGCAGCTTTTAAATTATTGCGTAATCGTCAACCTAAAGATACTGTCTACCATAAGAAAGCTTTGAAAATGTCTATGATTGTTGGATTCTTTTCAACTTTACTTTCTATGTTGGCAGGGGATTTATCTGCAAAATTTTTGCATAAATTCCAACCTGAAAAATTAGCAGCTTATGAATGGCATTTCGATACATCTTCCCATGCTAAATTATTATTATTTGGTGTGTTAGATGAAAAGACTCAGCAAGTTAAAGGTGCGATTGAATTACCTGGACTATTGAGTTTCTTAGCAGATAATAGTGTCAAAACTAAAGTGCAAGGGTTAAATGATTTTCCAAAAAGTTTACATCCGCCTATGATCGTCCATTATTTCTTTGATTTAATGGTAACAATGGGAATTTTATGTTTTGTCATTTCAGGTGTTTATGTCTTAACTTTAATGTTTAAAAAGCTTAGAAAATTTTCTACTCATAAATGGATGCTTTACGGAATATTATTAACAGGACCAGCTTCAATGCTAGCTATAGAATTTGGATGGTTCTTAACAGAGATGGGTAGACAGCCTTGGATTGTTCGTGGTTATATGCGCGTGGCAGAAGCAGCAACACAAGCAGGCGGAATAACCTTCGTTACAATTTTATTTGGCATATTGTACATCATTTTAATGTATACATGTGCATACGTATTAATTCGTATGTTTAAAAATAAACCGGCGTATGAAGATGTAAATCGTTTAGCCAAGAAGCAAGGAGGAGAAATAGAAAAATGATTTATGCATTTATAGGTATAACAGTGTTATGGTTGTTTTTATTTTGCTATATCATTATTGCTTCTATAGATTTTGGGGCAGGTTTCTTCGCATTGCATTCAAAGTTAACTGGTGATGAAAAGAAAATTAATCACTTAATTTCACGTTATTTGAACCCAGTTTGGGAAGTTACGAATGTATTCTTTGTTTTCTTCTTCGTAGGATTCGTAGGTTTCTTTCCAGAGTCAATCAAATATTTAGGCACGGTATTGTTAATACCAGGTTCAATAGCACTGATTATGATATCATTGAGAAACAGTTTTTATGCATTTGAAAATTATGGTCAAGATACAAAATTAGCATGGATGATCATGTATGGGGTAAGTGGATTATTAATTCCAGCTTCATTATCTACTGCTTTAACTATTACAGAAGGTGGCTATATTAATGTTCGAAACAATGTTATCGATCTAGATTGGGTGCAGTTACTATTAAGCCCATTTGCTTGGTCTGTAGTATTCTTGGCAATTATTTCAGTTTTATATATTTCATCAGGATTTTTGACATATTATGCTAAAAAAGCAAATGACGAACCAGCATATAATTTAACAAGACAATGGCACATATTTTTAGGGCCGCCGATGATTATCATTTGTTTATTCGTATTTCTATCATTACGCATTCAAAATTCTGAACATTTTTATTCAGCTGTTTTTGACTATTGGTGGATGTTTGGTATAAGTTTCTTATTCTTTGCATTAGCTTCATTGTTAACATTCTTTAAGAAAAAACATGGTTTGGCTTTTGTATTTGTTATTTTACAAATGATGTTCGCGTTCTTTGGCTATGGAATTAGTAAATTGCCATACCTTTTATATCCGTTTGTAAAAATTACAGATGCATATGTTAATCCAGAAATGGGCTGGACATTAGTGATTGTCTTTATTTTAGGTTTACTTTTATTACTTCCATCGTTAATATTATTATTAAGATTATTTGTTTTCGACAAAGAATATGTTGAAGGAAAGAAATCATAAGTTGAGACGATACCCCAACTTTCATTTACTTGCATTACTGCATTTAGATAATTTAGTTGGGGTACTCATTTATAATAATTTTAAATTTATATTTTCAATGAATTGATGAAAATCATTTAATGGAGGGCGAGTATGGGTAAAGAATATGTAGTCATCGGTCTAGGTCGTTTTGGAGGTAGTATCGTTCGTGAGTTGAATGCATTAGACATGGATGTAATGGCCATCGACCATGATGAAAATAGAGTGAATGAATATAGTGATATCGCTACTCATGCGGTTGTTGCAGACACAACAGATGAAGCAGTTATGAAAAGTTTAGGTATCCGTAACTTTGATCATGTCATTGTGGCAATTGGTGAAAATATTCAATCAAGTACGTTGACGACTTTAATTTTAAAAGAGTTAGGTGTAAAAAAAGTAACTGCTAAAGCACAAAATGATTATCATGCAAAGATTTTAAATAAAATTGGAGCAGATACGGTTGTGCACCCTGAGCGTGATATGGGTAGACGTATTGCGCATAATGTTGCGAGTGCAAGTGTACTTGATTATCTTGAGTTGGCAGACGAGCATTCTATTGTAGAATTGAAAGCAACTGAAAAGATGGCGGGGCAGTCTATCATTGATTTAGATATAAGAGCACAATATGGAATTAACATTATTGCAATTAAACGAGGCAAAGAGTTCATCATTTCACCAAATCCAAATATTAATTTAGAAATAGGTGATATTTTAATCATGATTGGACATGATAATGATTTAAATCGCTTTGAAAAAAATATTGCGACGAGATAATCGGGAGTGGGACAGAAATGATATTTTCTCAAAATTTATTTCGTCGTCCCACCCCGGCAAGGTTGACTAGAATTGAAAAAAGCTTGTTACAAGCGCATTTTCGTTCAGTCAACTACTGCCAATATAACTTTGTAGAGCATTGAACATTGATTTATGTCTCAAGCTCATCATATATAAAGAAAAAGCTACTAACAATGTGTGGTGAGTTTAATTAAAACTTCACTTCAAAGTTAGTAGCTTTTTGATTATTTATTGTTTGATTCTTTTTGTTCGTTTACCTTCATAATGACTGGTAAAATCATTGGTTTTCTAGCTGTTTTTTCAAATAAATAAGGTTGTAATGTTTCAATGATAGAAGATTTAATCTGATGCCATTGAATATCTTTATTTTGATTTAACTTACTAATAACATCAGTTTTGATTTTGCGTTGTGCATCATAAATTAATTGACCTGATTCTCTCATATATACAAATCCTCGAGAAATAATGTCTGGACCAGAAAGTAATTTATTTGTATTAAAATCAATACTAACAACAACGATAACTAAACCTTCTTCAGATAATAGCTTACGGTCTCTTATTACAACATTACCGATATCGCCGATACCACTACCATCAACAAGTACATTACCAGATGGAATGCGACCAGCTTTACGTGCTGAATCGTGTGTTAAAGCTAAGACATCTCCAATATCAAAGATGAAGACATTATCTTCTTCAACGCCACATTCAACACCAGTCTCACCATGTGCTTTTAACATACGGTATTCACCATGAATAGGTAAGAAATATTTCGGCTTGATTAATCGAAGCATTAATTGTTGATCACCTTGAGAACCATGCCCTGAAGTATGGATGTTAGAAATCTTGCTATGGATAACATCTGCACCAGCTTTATACAAGGAATTAATAGTTCTGTTAATACTTTTTGTATTACCTGGGATAGGTGATGAACTAAATACAACGGTATCTTCAGGTATAATTTTAATTTGCTTATGAGTACCATTAGCAATTCTAGATAATGCTGCCATTGGTTCACCTTGAGAACCAGTACATAGTATCAATAACTCATGCTTCGGTACGGTATTAATTTTATTAGGTTCAATAAATGTTTCAGGTGGTGCTTTAATATAACCAAGTTCCATACCGATTTTAATATTGTTTTCCATCGAACGACCGAACGTAACAATTTTACGGTTATTTTTGATAGCAGCTTCAACTGCTTGTTGAACTCGGTAAATATTAGAAGCGAAGGTAGCAAATATAATACGACCTTTACAATTACGGAAGATCTTATCTACGTTTTGACCAACTTCACGTTCGCTTAAAGTAAAATCAGGCACAAGTGAATTTGTTGAGTCTGAAAGTAAACATAGAACGCCTTCTTCGCCTAATTGAGCCATTTTAGCAATGTTTGCTGGTTTGCCTACAGGTGTAAAATCAAATTTAAAGTCACCGGTATGAACTACTTTTCCTTCAGGTGTATCTACGATGACGCCATAAGTTTCAGGAATACTATGCGTAGTTAAGTAGAAAGAAATCGTAAAGTGCTTAGATTTAATCACACTGTCCTCATTGATTTCATTTAGTTTAGCAGTACGTAATAAATGATGTTCTTCAAGTTTATTACGGATTAAACCTAATGCTAAAGGACCACCATAAATAGGTATATTAAGTTGTTTTAATAGGAAGGGCACACCGCCTATATGGTCTTCGTGACCATGTGTTATAAATAGGCCAACAATTTTATCTTGGTTTTGAACTAGATATGTGTAGTCAGGTATAACATAATCAATCCCTAATAAGTTATCATCAGGGAATTTGATACCTGCATCGATAATGACAATTTCGTCTTTATACTCAACTGCATAAGTATTTTTACCGATTTCACCTAGACCTCCAAGTGCATATACACCTACTTCATTTGGATGTAATTGTTTCATTATTTAGCAATCTCCACATTAAAGTGTTCTGAGTTTTCTTTTTCGTAATCTAAATGTGCGCCCTCTAATTTAGTGATAAATTCGATATTAAAATTACGATCTTTCAAGTAACGACGTACTTGTTCTTCTGTTTGAGCTTCAACATAAAGTGATTGTGTATTTTCACGCACAATTACCTCGTCTCTGTTATGTTGATAAAAAACTTTAAATACTGCCATGTTAAAAATTCCTCCTAAGAATATTTGTTTAATTTATTGTTAACCCTAGTAAAATCGTATTGGAGTATATATCGATAAATTCATTCCAATCATCTCTATAATTTAACTTAATAACGATTTGGTTAATAACTAGGTTCATCATGTCGTTCATTTTAAAAAATTAGTGAAATAACACTAAAATTTCAGTTAAATCTTATTTTACATGATGAATGATAATAAATAAAGCAGTTTATCTCACTAGAAATCTAAGTATTTCGAATAAATGTGCAGTTCTATTTATTAAAATAAATGTAGAGATTATAAATTAATGTTAAGAAAGAATTAAAGGATTTTATATGAAACGGTAAAATTTAAATGAGGGGATAAAAAGTTTGGTAGAAAGGTGAATATATTTAACTGTTGTTTATTCGAAAAAGTTGTACAAGAAAAAGGGTTCTCCACCAAATGTGGTGGGTATATAATTTAAAGAACTATTTTAAATTACAACTTTTAGAGTTTTTATTATTAGGCGGCCAGTCCATTATTGGGCTTGGTTGTCTTCTTTTTTTCTCCTTTGTATAAGCTGAAAATCATCATTATACGTGCTTTAAAGTTGTTGAAATTTCTGTAACCAAAAGAAATTCGCTTGATTAATTTTATCTTATTATTAATTCCTTCTATAGCACCATTATTAAATGCTGGGTAATAAATTGTATTTCTTAACATCCTTTGATGTTTTCTATAATATTTAACCACTTTCCATACACCCTTACTCACAGACTTTTTACTAACTGAATTTAAACGATTAATAAATTTAGGCCAATTACATAACCTTAGGTCTTTTCGTAATCCTTGGACAAGTTCGTAGGAGTGTCGTAGTATATCGTCTTTTGAAAGCATGAATTCTACAATGTCAGATGAGCGTTTATAAGCCTTAAAAGATTTATTCCATCTGTATTTACTAAATATGGTTTTACTAGTATCCATCAATAGAACTTTCCAGTTATTCTTAAAAATTGTATAATTAGGTCCTTTTTTATTACGGTATTCATTCATAACTTGTACACGATACTTATTAAGTTCTCTATTTAAATGTTGAACGATATGGAATCTGTCAAAAATAATAGCTGCATTAGGAAATAGGTCGCGAAATAATCGGACATAGGGTTCATACATGTCAATAGTAACCGTCTTAACTTGTTGTCGATTTTTTAAATCGAATCGCTCGAAATAGGCACGCAAGAATCTTGTAGTTCTATTTTCTAAAATATCTATAACATCATGAGTATCATTATCTATAAAAATGAAACTCATTGATCCAGTTACATTTTTAACGCTTTTAAATTCATCCATAGCGATGTTTTCTGGCAAACAATTAAACGGTTTAATTCGTAATGAATTAGCCGCTTTAGTTCTAATACGTCTTACAGTAGATGGAGAGATACAGTTATCTTCTGCAGTATCAATCTCTGTTTTAACTTTAGTAGCTTCTTCTATAACTTTTTGAGTAACACATCTTGAGATAAAACACGACTCATCAACAATTGATGTTTTAGCAGTAAAAGTGCCATTGCATTCTAAGCATTTAAAACGTTGTTTAGCTAAGTTGAGGTATGTGTTATACCCTTGAGTTTTAAGTAAAGTAATACGAGAAACACGCTTACCATGTTTATGAATTTGTCCTTCATTTTTAACTCCACAACAATAACAGGCCGAAGGCTTATACGTTAGTACAGCATTAACCACTGTTGCTTTTTTTCCTTTGATAATGACGTCAATTTCTTGGTTTATATATTTTATATTTTCATCTTTTATTCTTAGTAATTCTAAGGTATCATTACACATAGGCGCACTTGTCTCCTTTAGTTTGGGTTTGGTCACTTTAAATTATAGAGGCAATTGCGCTTTTTGTGTATTAAAAAAAGCAGGAAGTTTTACCTTCCCACCATAAAAGATGAAGAACCAGAAAAAGCTTAGGACATCATATTTATCCTAAGCTTTGATAATTAGTAAAAATGTGCTTTAAACTTCTACAGCATCTGTATGTGGTTGTAATGGGTGATCTTTGTCAATGTGATCATAGAACATTACACCATTTAAATGGTCAATTTCATGTTGGAAAACAATTGCTGGATATCCTTTTAGACGTAATTGTATATCATTACCTTCGATGTCTTTGGCTTTAATTGTAATTCTATTATGACGGTGAACTAGACCAGCAACATTATCATCGACACTAAGGCAACCTTCACCAGTTGGTAAATAAGCTTCTTGAACGCTATGACTTACAATTTTTGGGTTCACAAGCATATAGTCATAAGATTTGCCACTGCCATCATCTGGTATTAAAACAGCAATCATACGTTTAGAAATATTAATTTGAGGTGCAGCCAAACCAACGCCTGAACGTAAACCATATCGTTTCGCGATTTCCTCATCTTGACTATTTACTAAAAACTCTCTCATGGCGATTAATGTTTCTTTTTCTTCTTTAGTTAATGGTAATTCTAACTCAGCTGCTTTTTGACGCAAAGTTGGATGACCATCTCTAATGATGTCTTTCATTGTTAACATATATTGCACCTTCCTTATTTTAATTTGTTTTAGTTGAATGACAGTAAAAAGGTTGTTAAGATACTCATACATTTTTATGTGTAAATATCTACAAAGTTAACCAACTACTGCCAATGTTTATTTTAGATAGTATATGTAAATTTTCAGATATGCTAATTGCTTAAAAAATGATTAAAGTGTTGGTTTCAAGCAATGATACTTTAGAAATTTATTTATCATCTTGACTTTAAAAATTATATTATAAATGACGTAACTGTCAACAGATATACTTAGTAATGAAGATGTGTAATGTAATTGTTTAAAATTGATTTCCAAGCAGATTTTATTTATCATTTAATTTAAATAGCAAGTGGAGGTACAAGTAATGAAATTTGGAAAAACAATCGCAGTAGTATTAGCATCTAGTGTCTTGCTTGCAGGATGTACTACGGATAAAAAAGAAATTAAGGCATATTTAAAGCAAGTGGATAAAATTAAAGATGATGAAGAACCAATTAAAACTGTTGGTAAGAAAATTGCTGAATTAGATGAGAAAAAGAAAAAATTAACTGAAGATGTCAATAGTAAAGATACAGCAGTTCGCGGTAAAGCAGTAAAGGATTTAATTAAAAATGCCGATGATCGTCTAAAGGAATTTGAAAAAGAAGAAGACGCAATTAAGAAGTCTGAACAAGACTTTAAGAAAGCAAAAAGTCACGTTGATAACATTGATAATGATGTTAAACGTAAAGAAGTAAAACAATTAGATGATGTATTAAAAGAAAAATATAAGTTACACAGTGATTACGCGAAAGCATATAAAAAGGCTGTAAACTCAGAGAAAACATTATTTAAATATTTAAATCAAAATGACGCGACACAACAAGGTGTTAACGAAAAATCAAAAGCAATAGAACAGAACTATAAAAAGTTAAAAGAAGTATCAGATAAGTATACAAAAGTACTAAATAAGGTTGGTAAAGAAAAGCAAGACGTTGATCAATTTAAATAATTAATATAATACAGATGGTAGGAAACAACTAATACAGTTCCTATTATCTGTATCTTTTTTTATTAAAACAGAACTTTTTCAAATGGTTTAACAGTCCCATTTATTTGTGGTACAATTAGTAAGGATAAAATGAATTTCTATACAATTATGGGAAAGGTATGGTGAATTGAATGGCTCCTAAGTTACAAGCCCAATTCGATGCAGTAAAAGTTTTAAATGATACTCAATCGAAATTTGAAATGGTTCAAATTTTGGATGAGAATGGTAACGTCGTAAATGAAGACTTAGTACCTGATCTTACGGATGAACAATTAGTGGAATTAATGGAAAGAATGGTATGGACTCGTATCCTTGATCAACGTTCTATCTCATTAAACAGACAAGGACGTTTAGGTTTCTATGCACCAACTGCTGGTCAAGAAGCATCACAATTAGTGTCACAATACGCTTTAGAAAAAGAAGATTACATTTTACCGGGATACAGAGATGTTCCTCAAATTATTTGGCATGGTTTACCATTAACTGAAGCTTTCTTATTCTCAAGAGGTCACTTCAAAGGAAATCAATTCCCTGAAGGCGTTAATGCATTAAGCCCACAAATTATTATCGGTGCACAATACATTCAAGCTGCTGGTGTTGCATTTGCACTTAAAAAACGTGGTAAAAATGCAGTTGCAATCACTTACATTGGTGACGGTGGTTCTTCACAAGGTGATTTCTACGAAGGTATTAACTTTGCAGCAGCTTATAAAGCACCTGCAATTTTCGTTATTCAAAACAATAACTATGCAATTTCAACACCAAGAAGCAAGCAAACTGCTGCTGAAACATTAGCTCAAAAAGCAATTGCTGTAGGTATTCCTGGTATCCAAGTTGATGGTATGGATGCGTTAGCTGTATATCAAGCAACTAAAGAAGCACGTGACCGCGCAGTTGCAGGTGAAGGTCCAACATTAATTGAAACTATGACATATCGTTATGGTCCTCATACAATGGCTGGTGACGATCCAACTCGTTACAGAACTTCAGACGAAGATGCTGAATGGGAGAAAAAAGACCCATTAGTACGTTTCCGTAAATTCCTTGAAAACAAAGGTTTATGGAATGAAGACAAAGAAAATGAAGTTATTGAACGTGCAAAAGCTGATATTAAAGCAGCAATTAAAGAGGCTGATAACACTGAAAAACAAACTGTTACTTCTCTAATGGAAATTATGTATGAAGATATGCCTCAAAACTTAGCAGAACAATATGAAATTTACAAAGAGAAGGAGTCGAAGTAAGCCATGGCACAAATGACAATGGTTCAAGCGATTAATGATGCGCTTAAAACTGAACTTAAAAATGACCAAGATGTTTTAATTTTTGGTGAAGACGTTGGTGTTAACGGCGGTGTTTTCCGTGTTACTGAAGGACTACAAAAAGAATTTGGTGAAGATAGAGTATTCGATACACCTTTAGCTGAATCAGGTATTGGTGGTTTAGCGATGGGTCTTGCAGTTGAAGGATTCCGTCCGGTTATGGAAGTACAATTCTTAGGTTTCGTATTCGAAGTATTTGATGCGATTGCTGGACAAATTGCACGTACTCGTTTCCGTTCAGGCGGTACTAAAACTGCACCTGTAACAATTCGTAGCCCATTTGGTGGTGGCGTACACACACCAGAATTACACGCAGATAACTTAGAAGGTATTTTAGCTCAATCTCCAGGTCTAAAGGTTGTTATTCCTTCAGGCCCATACGATGCGAAAGGTTTATTAATTTCTTCTATTAGAAGTAATGACCCAGTCGTATACTTAGAGCATATGAAATTGTATCGTTCATTCCGTGAAGAAGTACCTGAAGAAGAATATACAATTGACATTGGTAAGGCTAATGTGAAAAAAGAAGGTAATGACATTTCAATCATCACATACGGTGCAATGGTTCAAGAATCAATGAAAGCTGCAGAAGAACTTGAAAAAGATGGTTATTCTGTTGAAGTAATTGACTTACGTACTGTTCAACCAATCGATGTTGACACAATTGTAGCTTCAGTTGAAAAAACTGGTCGTGCAGTTGTAGTTCAAGAAGCACAACGTCAAGCTGGTGTTGGTGCAGCAGTTGTAGCTGAATTAAGTGAACGTGCAATCCTTTCATTAGAAGCACCTATTGGAAGAGTTGCAGCAGCAGATACAATTTATCCATTCACTCAAGCTGAAAATGTTTGGTTACCAAACAAAAATGACATCATCGAAAAAGCAAAAGAAACTTTAGAATTTTAATACATTTTAAAAGTTAACGAAGTTAGCGTATTTTAGTCTCATTGATTAAAATGAAATGTTTAATTTACGAAATCTTAGGAGGGCAAAAACGTGGCATTTGAATTTAGATTACCCGATATCGGGGAAGGTATCCACGAAGGTGAAATTGTAAAATGGTTTGTTAAAGCTGGAGATACTATTGAAGAAGACGATGTTTTAGCTGAAGTACAAAACGATAAATCAGTAGTAGAAATCCCATCACCAGTATCTGGTACTGTAGAAGAAGTTATGGTAGAAGAAGGTACAGTAGCTGTAGTTGGTGACGTTATTGTTAAAATCGATGCACCTGATGCAGAAGATATGCAATTTAAAGGTCATGATGATGATTCATCATCTAAAGAAGAACCTGCGAAAGAGGAAGCGCCAGCAGAGCAAGCACCTGTAGCTACTCAAACTGAAGAAGTAGATGAAAACAGAACTGTTAAAGCAATGCCTTCAGTACGTAAATACGCACGTGAAAAAGGTGTTAACATTAAAGCAGTTTCTGGATCTGGTAAAAATGGTCGTATTACAAAAGAAGATGTAGATGCATACTTAAATGGTGGTGCACCAACAGCTTCAAATGAATCAGCTGCTTCAGCTACAAGTGAAGAAGTTGCTGAAACTCCTGCAGCACCTGCAGCAGTATCATTAGAAGGCGATTTCCCAGAAACAACTGAAAAAATCCCTGCTATGCGTAGAGCAATTGCGAAAGCAATGGTTAACTCTAAGCATACTGCACCTCATGTAACATTAATGGATGAAATTGATGTTCAAGCATTATGGGATCACCGTAAGAAATTTAAAGAAATCGCAGCTGAACAAGGTACTAAGTTAACATTCTTACCTTATGTTGTTAAAGCACTTGTTTCTGCATTGAAAAAATACCCAGCACTTAACACTTCATTCAATGAAGAAGCTGGTGAAATCGTTCATAAACATTACTGGAATATCGGTATTGCGGCGGACACTGATAGAGGTTTATTAGTACCTGTAGTGAAACATGCTGACCGTAAATCTATTTTCCAAATTTCTGATGAAATTAATGAATTAGCTGTTAAAGCACGTGATGGTAAATTAACAGCCGATGAAATGAAAGGTGCAACATGCACAATCAGTAATATCGGTTCAGCTGGTGGACAATGGTTCACTCCAGTTATCAATCACCCAGAAGTAGCAATCTTAGGAATTGGCCGTATTGCTCAAAAACCTATCGTTAAAGATGGAGAAATTGTTGCAGCACCAGTATTAGCATTATCATTAAGCTTTGACCACAGACAAATTGATGGTGCAACTGGCCAAAATGCAATGAATCACATTAAACGTTTATTAAATAATCCAGAATTATTATTAATGGAGGGGTAAAACATGGTAGTTGGAGATTTCCCAATTGAAACAGATACTATAGTAATCGGAGCAGGTCCTGGTGGATACGTTGCAGCAATTCGTGCAGCTCAATTAGGACAAAAAGTAACAATCGTTGAGAAAGGTAATCTTGGTGGTGTTTGCTTAAACGTAGGATGTATTCCTTCAAAAGCATTACTACATGCTTCTCACCGTTTTGTTGAAGCACAACATTCTGAAAACTTAGGTGTTATTGCTGAAAGTGTTTCTTTAAACTTCCAAAAAGTTCAAGAATTCAAATCATCAGTTGTTAATAAATTAACTGGTGGTGTTGAAGGCTTACTTAAAGGTAACAAAGTTAACATCGTTAAAGGTGAAGCATATTTCGTAGATAACAATAGCTTACGTGTTATGGACGAAAAGAGCGCACAAACATATAACTTTAAAAATGCAATCATTGCAACAGGTTCAAGACCAATTGAAATTCCTAATTTCAAATTCGGTAAACGTGTTATCGACTCAACAGGTGCTTTAAACTTACAAGAAGTACCAGGTAAATTAGTTGTAGTTGGTGGAGGATACATTGGATCAGAATTAGGTACAGCATTTGCTAACTTTGGTTCAGAAGTAACCATCCTTGAAGGTGCTAAAGATATCTTAGGTGGCTTCGAAAAACAAATGACACAACCTGTTAAAAAAGGTATGAAAGAAAAAGGTGTTGAAATCGTTACTGAAGCTATGGCTAAATCAGCTGAAGAAACAGATAACGGAGTTAAAGTTACTTATGAAGCTAAAGGCGAAGAGAAAACAATTGAAGCTGATTATGTATTAGTAACTGTAGGTCGTCGTCCAAACACAGACGAATTAGGTCTAGAAGAATTAGGTGTTAAATTCGCTGACCGTGGATTATTAGAAGTTGATAAACAAAGCCGTACGTCTATCAGCAATATCTATGCAATTGGTGATATCGTTCCAGGTTTACCACTTGCTCACAAAGCTAGCTATGAAGCTAAAGTTGCTGCTGAAGCAATTGATGGTCAAGCTGCTGAAGTTGATTACATTGGTATGCCAGCAGTATGCTTTACTGAACCAGAATTAGCTACAGTTGGTTATTCAGAAGCGCAAGCTAAAGAAGAAGGTTTAGCAATTAAAGCTTCTAAATTCCCATATGCAGCAAATGGTCGTGCATTATCATTAGATGATACTAACGGATTTGTTAAACTTATTACACTTAAAGAAGATGATACTTTAATCGGTGCTCAAGTAGTTGGTACTGGTGCATCAGATATTATCTCTGAATTAGGTTTAGCAATTGAAGCTGGTATGAATGCTGAAGATATCGCATTAACAATCCATGCACATCCAACATTAGGTGAGATGACTATGGAAGCAGCAGAAAAAGCTATCGGATACCCAATCCATACAATGTAATAACTGATTATCTATAAAGATTCAGTCATTAAAAGCTGTAGCATATGCTACGGCTTTTTTGTTTTAGGTAAAGTAATGTAAGGAAATTGATTTGAGATATCGTTAACATGTGACATGCATGTTATACTAGCGATGCTAACAAAAGAATTGAAATGGAGGGTTCAACAATGGAATATGAGTATCCAATTGATTTAGACTGGAGTAATGAAGAGATGATTTCAGTGATAAATTTCTTTAATCATGTAGAGAAGTATTATGAATCCGGCGTGACGGCAGGCGACTTTATGGGTGCATATAAAAGATTTAAAGAAATTGTGCCTGCTAAAGCAGAGGAAAAACAAATTTTTAATACTTTCGAAAAAAGTAGTGGCTATAATAGTTACAAAGCAGTTCAAGATGTAAAAACTCACTCTGAAGAACAAAGAGTAACAGCTAAAAAATAATTCGTTCGAAATTAACACAATTTAATAGGAATTTTTCTTTAAAACTATTGCTAATAAAGCTATATTTTGATACCTTTATCAAGTGTTAAACAAAATGTTTGATAAAAGTAAACTTAATATAGCTTTTTTAGGTGGAAAAATAAATGAACATAGGTAATAAAATTAAAAATCTTAGAAGAATTAAAAATTTAACGCAAGAAGAACTTGCTGAACGTACAGACTTATCGAAAGGCTACATTTCACAAATAGAAAGTGAACATGCCTCACCAAGTATGGAAACTTTCTTAAATATTATAGAGGTGTTAGGAACGACGCCAAGTGAATTTTTTAAAGACAGTGAAAATGAAAAAGTATTATACAAGAAGGAAGAACAAGTTATTTATGATGAGTATGATGAAGGTTATATATTAAATTGGTTAGTTTCAAAGTCAAATGAATATGATATGGAGCCATTAATATTAACTTTAAAGCCTGGAGCATCATATAAAAATTTTAATCCATCAGAGTCTGATACGTTTATTTATTGTATGTCAGGTCAGATAACACTTAATTTAGGCAAAGAGATATATCAAGCACAAGAAGAAGACGTTTTGTATTTTAAAGCACGAGATAATCATCGTTTGTCAAACGAATCAAACAATGAAACACGAATACTTATTGTAGCGACAGCTTCATATTTATAGGGGGGATCTTATTTGGAACCGTTATTATCATTAAAATCAGTTAGTAAAAGCTATGATGATCTTAATATCTTAGATGACATAGATATTGATATTGAATCAGGATACTTTTATACATTATTAGGTCCTTCAGGTTGTGGTAAAACAACAATTTTAAAATTAATTGCAGGGTTTGAATATCCTGACAGTGGTGAAGTGATTTATCAAAACAAACCAATTGGTAATTTACCACCAAATAAACGTAAAGTGAATACAGTCTTTCAAGATTATGCATTATTTCCACACTTAAACGTCTATGATAATATCGCTTTTGGTTTGAAATTAAAAAAATTATCAAAAACCGAAATTGATCAAAAAGTAACTGAGGCATTAAAATTAGTAAAACTTTCAGGTTATGAAAAAAGAAATATTAATGAAATGAGTGGCGGACAAAAGCAACGTGTTGCAATTGCACGTGCTATCGTAAATGAACCAGAAATATTATTGTTAGATGAATCTTTATCCGCATTAGATTTGAAATTGCGTACTGAAATGCAATATGAATTACGAGAATTGCAATCTAGATTAGGTATTACATTTATATTTGTAACACATGATCAAGAAGAAGCGTTAGCATTAAGTGACTTTCTTTTTGTATTAAAAGATGGGAAAATTCAACAATTTGGCACACCAACAGATATATATGACGAACCAGTGAATCGATTTGTAGCTGATTTTATTGGAGAATCTAATATTGTTGAAGGGCGCATGGTTAGAGATTATGTCGTGAATATTTATGGGCAAGATTTCGAATGTGTCGATATGGGTATTCCTGAAAATAAAAAAGTAGAAGTCGTTATTCGACCAGAAGATATATCATTAATCAAAGCTGAAGAAGGATTATTTAAAGCAACTGTTGATTCTATGTTATTTAGAGGGGTCCACTATGAAATATGTTGTATAGACAATAAAGGTTATGAATGGGTAATACAAACGACTAAAAAAGCTGAAGTAGGCAGTGAAGTTGGTCTTTATTTTGATCCTGAAGCCATTCATATTATGGTTCCTGGAGAAACAGAAGAAGAATTTGATAAACGTATTGAAAGCTATGAGGAAGTAGACAATGCGTAATACTAATAAATTTCTCTTAATCCCGTATTTACTATGGATGGTTATATTTATTATTGTACCAGTTGTATTACTCATTTATTTTTCATTTTTAGATATCAATGGACATTTTAGTTTCACGAATTATCAACAAATTTTTACTACAAAATATTTGAAAATGTTTGCATATTCAATTTTATATGCCGCTTTAATAACAATTATTACGTTGGCTATCAGTTATCCAGCTGCCTATTATATTACTCGTTCGAAATTTCAAAATATCTTATTAATGATAATGATTATTCCAACATGGATAAATTTATTGTTAAAGACATATGCTTTTATAGGTTTATTAAGTCATGATGGCGTGATTAATCAATTTTTCCACTTATTTAATTTACCATCATTTAATCTGTTATTTACAACTGGTGCGTTTTTAGTAGTAGCAAGTTATATTTATATACCATTTATGATTTTACCTATATTTAATAGCATGAAAGCAATTCCTAATAATTTATTGCAGGCCTCAAGTGATTTAGGTGCTAGTCCTTTCTATACTTTTAGAAAAGTAATCATGCCGTTAACAAAAGAAGGTGTTATGACTGGAATTCAAGTAACCTTTATTCCATCACTTTCATTATTTATGATTACAAGATTAATTGCAGGTAATAAAGTCATAAATATAGGTACGGCAATAGAGGAACAATTTTTAACAATTCAAAATTATGGTATGGGATCAACTATAGCTATATTCTTAATTGTATTTATGGCATTCATTTTAATCATTACAAAATCATCTAATGGGAGAGGGTGAATCATATGAAATGGTATGGAAAGCTGTATATCGGGATACTTTTAGCGATTTTATACATCCCAATATTCTTTTTAATGTTCTATTCATTCAATTCGGCTGGTAATATGATTCACTTTGAACATTTTACATTAGAGCATTATCAATCATTATTTCAAAATGATCATTTAATGTCGGTCATTTTTAATACGATAGCTGTAGCACTTTTAGCAGCCTCAATTTCTACAGTTATTGGTACATTTGGTGCCATTGCTATTTATTATTTAAGAAATAAAAAGTTTAAAGTAACTTTACTAACATTGAATAATGTCTTGATGGTATCATCCGACGTTGTCATAGGTGCATCATTCTTAATTATGTTTACAACGATTGGCCATTTTACTGGTCTTGGTTTAGGATTTTGGACAGTTCTAATATCTCATATTGCATTTTGCATACCTATAGTTGTGATTATCGTCTTACCACAACTGTATGAAATGAATAATAATATGTTAAATGCTGCAAGAGATTTAGGAGCGACTGAACCACAATTATTAAGCAACATTATTATTCCTAATATTTTACCTTCTATTATAGGAGGATTCTTTATGGCTTTAACTTATTCACTAGACGATTTCACAGTAAGTTTCTTCGTTACTGGTAATGGCTTTAGTGTGTTATCAGTTGAAGTTTATGCTATGGCGAGAAAAGGAATTAGTATGGAAATTAATGCGATTTCAACATTATTGTTTGCTGTTATTGTATTAGGAATACTAGGATATTATTTGATTCAATACGTGATAAATAAGAAAAAACTAATCAAGCGAGGTGTAAAATAATGAAACGATTTTTACAACTCATTATAGGTGCATTAGTTGTGGGTATGCTTTGTCTTACTTTAAGTCATTGGTTTAAATCTAAAGAACAAGTGCATACAAATCAAAAAATTTACGTATACAATTGGGGCGAATATATTGATCCAGAGTTAATTAAGAAATTTGAAAAAGAAACTGGCATTCAAGTCGTTTATGAAACTTTCGATTCAAATGAAGCGATGGAAGCCAAAATTCGCAATGGCGGTACACATTATGATGTTGCTTTTCCTAGTGAATATACAGTTCAAAAATTGAAAAGAGATCATTTATTGTTACCAATAGATCATAATAAGGTACCTAATATTAAAAATTTAGATTCAGATTATATGAATATGTCATTTGATAGAGGCAATAAATATTCTTTACCTTATTTCTTTGGAACTGTAGGTATTTTATATAATAAAGAAAAGTATCCAAATGAATCATTTGATAGTTGGAAGTCATTGTATAATCCTAAATTTAAAAACCAAATTTTACTAGTTGACGGTGCTAGAGAGATTATAGGCATGAGTTTGAATAAACTTGGGTATAATCTTAATGACCGTAATTCGCACCATTTAAAAGAAGCAGAGCGAGATTTAACCAAACTAGCACCACAAGTAAGAGGTGTCGTAGGTGATGAAATTACCATGATGCTTCAACAAAATGAAGGTAACATAGCGGTTGTTTGGAGTGGTGTTGCAGCACCTCTAGTGCAAGAAGGGGATAAATATAATTATGTTATTCCTAAAGAAGGATCGAATTTATGGTTCGACAATATGGTAATTCCAAAAACGGCACAAAATAAAGAGGGTGCATATAAATTTATGAATTTTTTATTAGATGCTAAAAATAACAAGCAAAATACAGAATTCGTAGGCTATGCAACGCCAAACAAGGCTGCTCGACAATTGTTGCCTAAAGAGATTAAAGACGACCATCGTTTTTATCCGACTAAGAAAGAGCAAGAACGCCTTGAAGTTTATAAAGATTTAGGACCTGAAGTTTTAAGTGAATACAATGAAAACTTTTTGAATTTCAAAATGTCATTAAAATAAAATCATAAATAGTAGTTATTTACTGTATATTTAGTTATAATAACGGGATAAGTACTATAAGGAGTTGTAACGAATGACTGGAGAACAATTTACTCAAATTAAACGTCCAGTAAGTAGATTAACTGAAAAAGTTCTAGGTTGGTTATGTTGGGTGATGTTATTAGTGCTTACTGTCATTACGATGTTTATAGCACTTGTTTCATTCAGTAATAACACATCGATTGCTAATCTTGAAAATACATTAAACAATAATGCATTTATCCAGCAATTATTAGCTGGAAATGGCTATAATACAACACAATTTGTAATATGGTTACAAAATGGTATATGGGCTATTATCGTTTACTTTATTGTTTGTTTGTTGATTTCATTTTTAGCTCTCATATCTATGAATATAAGAATCTTGTCAGGTTTCTTATTCTTAATATCAGCAATTGTAACGATTCCTTTAGTTTTACTTATCGTTACTTTAATCATTCCGATATTATTCTTTATTATTGCGATGATGCTATTTATAAGAAAAGATAAAGTTGAAATGGTTGCGCCACAATATTATGAAGAGTATAACGGACCGATTTATGATTATCGTGAACCTGTGTATGAGCGCCCCCAACCGAAAGATGATTATTATGATGTGCCTAAATATGAAAAAGAATTGGATAAATCAAATACTGTATATGATCAAGAACAGGAAAGAGATAAATATGATCAATTTCCTAAACGTGCAGTTGAAAGTGAATATAATCATGATGAGCGCACTGAGGAAGAACCATCAGTATTATCCAGACAGGCTAAATACAAACAAAAAAGTACTGAAGAACTAGGTATTGAAGATGATGGTTATTATGCAGAACCTGAAGTTGATCCAAAAGAATTGAAAGCACAACAAAAGCGAGAAAAAGCTGAAATTAAAGCTAAGAAAAAAGAAAAACGTAAAGCTTATAACCAACGAATGAAAGAACGTAGGAAAAATCAACCTAGCGCAGTTAGTCAACGTCGAATGAATTTTGAAGAGCGACGTCAAATTTACAACAATGATATTTCTGAAGAACGCAATTCAAGTGAAGTTAAGGACAAAAAAGAGCAAGAATAAATATTGATGATACCCAGATTAGTAAGCAGAGGTCTTTTGCTTATTAATCTGGGTTTTTATATGAGGTTAATTATCGATAACGTTTAATTAAAGTGTTTAGGTGTCATAATTTTAAATGACGATTTCTCATTACCATACACCTAAATTACCATCAATCTGAATTCAGATGCTTATTATAAAAATTAGATGAAAAATATGTTAATATACAAGTAAATTAATGTGCGTATATCTATAGGCTCGTAGTATACTTATTAAAATATTAAACAAAGAAAGGATTTTAAGATGAATAGAAAACCTGAATTAATCATGGCTTGGATTGCAAATAGTATTAGTATTATTTATTTATTAGTTATGGGGCTATCCTATTTTTCTTTAAAAAGTGGTAATGCATCACAACGTGAAGAATTAGCGAAGCAATTATCTCAGAACGGTGGCAATGTTTCTTTAGATATGCTTCAGACAACAATGGGTGCATTAGCAATTATTTTATTAATTTCAACACTTTATGGTATATTTGCGACAATTTGTATTAAAGGGCGTAGAAAATTATCGATTATACTTTTTGTTATCGCGATAATTGTAAGTTTGATGGCTCTTAATTTAATTGCAATTGTCTTATGGGTTATCGTGATGATTATGTTGATTTCTAAAAAAGAATCAAAAGAAACAACACATAAGGACGATGAGTATATTTATCATTAATATGTTCATAGCAAAAGAAAAACCATTAAAATGTTAAGTTGTTAATTATTAGATACAACCAACATTTTAATGGTTTTATTTTTAACTTTGTAGTTCTTGGAATGTTTGAACGATTAAATAGACATTTAAAATACTTAGAATAATAATAAGTGTCCATGAAATGATATTAACCCATGTTTTATTATAGAAAGGTCCCATCAAGTCTTTATTACTAGTAGCTAATTGTAATGGTATTAAACAGAATGGCAGAGCAATACTTAAAAATACTTGAGAGAATACAAGTAGTTGCTCAATTTTAGCTGCATTACCTTTAAAAATGATTAAGCATACGATAACAGGAATGACAGCAAGGGAACGTGTAATTAAACGTCTTAACCAATTTGGTATGTGTAATCTTAAAAATCCTTCCATTACAATTTGTCCTGCTAAAGTACCAGTAATCGTTGAATTTTGACCTGACGCTAATAATGCAACTGCAAATAATGTACTCATGATTGCACCCATTGTTGCACCTAGTACAGGTTCAGTTTTTAAGGCGTGATATAAATCATAGAAACCACCTAAATCGTCAGCATTTGAGTTGAAAAATAGTGATGCTCCTAACACTAATAATAAGCAATTGACTACAAATGCGATTGATAACTGAATGTTCGAATCTATCGTAGCAAATTTAATCGCTTGCGCCTTTTCTTCATTGTTATGTCTTGAGTATGTTCTAGATTGTACAATTGATGAATGTAAGTACAAATTATGAGGCATAATTGTAGCGCCAATAATACCTAATGCAATATAGAGAATGCCGTTATTTGTAATGATTTCACTATGTGGTATAAATCCATTTAACACAGCATTCAACTGTGGTGATGAAATATAGACTTCAAATATAAAGATGAATAACACTGTGAAAATTAATGTACCAACAATAGCTTCAATTTTTCTAAAACCATATTTCATTATAAATAGTAGTAAAAATACATCAAGTACAGTTATTAGTGCACCGACGATTAAAGGTATGTTAAATAGGAGATTAAGAGCAATAGCACTACCAATAACCTCAGCAATATCTGTAGCGATAATTGCTAGTTCTGCAATGATCCAAAAGATTATAGCAATAGGTCTTGATAAATAATGTCGTGTCATTTGAGCTAAGTCCATACCTGTTGCTATTCCTAATCTCACTGTCATGCTTTGAAGTAACATTGCTGATAAACTTGAAATAAGAATTACGAATAGCAAAGTATAGCCATATTGCGCGCCACCTTGCATTGATGTTATCCAGTTTCCGGGATCCATGTAACCAACAGCGACTAATAACCCAGGCCCAAGAAATGATAAAAATTTCTGTTTATTTGAACTGCGATGATCGAATTTAATTGTATTGTTTATTTCGTCTAAACTTAATTGTTCATTTGTTGAATGTCGTTTATTATTCATTTTGACTCACCTCTACTTCTTATGGACAATATAATAACCTAATAAAACGTTTAGGTCAACCTAAATTTATTTTAATTTTTTTAAAAGTATGAATTATTATGTTGAACGTTCGATTTAATATTAAGAAAAAAGAGCACGAAATCATGGATGTGATTACGTGCTCTATTATTTAAACAAAGTTATTTATGCAGAATAAAATGGTAAGAACTGATCGAAGGTTTCTTCTAAAAATGCAATAAATGCTTTGTCACTTTTTAATCTTTTATCTTGTGGTGTGATTGCACGCGCTATAAAGAATTCACCTTTTTTCACATTGATGGCTCTTTGTATCGCTTCTATTAAATCATCATCCGTTAAATCTTTAATAAATGGTTTATCAGGTTTCATATGATCTAAGCAAACACGATAATCATCAGGTAATTGTTGAATAGCTTTAAATTTTCTTTCAAAAACTTTTGCACGTGTTGCTTTATCTTTTGCTTCATGCATGATTCCAAACATAACAAACAGTTGATCTTCAAACATACCAATTTGGAAATGAGGTAACATTTTATAGCCTCTTTTGTTTGTTGCAAAAGCAACCCATGTATCTTTAGGAGGATTCACACTTCTTCTAGCATGTTTTGCTACGTGAGGATAAAATGTTTCACCAGTTTGACTTGTAAAGAAGTCACTAAAATATTCTCCTAATTCACGGAGTTGTGGTCGTATGTATTCGTTTAAAGCTTCCATTCGTGCGTCTAAGCCTTCTACGTTGAACGCTTTGAAATCTTTAGGTTTAAATGTATATTTTGTCATAGAGTACCTCCTGTATAGTGTTTAAAAATATTGTAGCATATGTTTTATCAATTGCGGCTTAAGACGCTCTCATTAAAATTAGTATTTTCATTTTTATCATAAGAAGTTATTTTTATAAAATGTTGATGTATAATAAAGATGTTAGGAGATGATGTTATGGCACTTTATGGATTTGCCCAAGGACTTATTCAAGAAGCAGGAATTAGAATTAAACAATTGATGGAGCAAAATTTAACAATTGAAACAAAGTCAAATCCGAATGACCTTGTTACAAATGTAGATAAAGCAACAGAAGATTTCATTTTTGATACAATTTTAGAAACATATCCCAATCATCAAGTATTAGGTGAAGAAGGGCATGGTCATGACATCGATACTTCCAAAGGTACGGTATGGGTTGTTGACCCAATAGACGGTACATTGAATTTTGTTCATCAACAAGAAAATTTCGCAATTTCAATTGGTATTTATATCGATGGTAAACCTTATGCAGGTTTTGTATATGATGTTATGGCTGATGTCTTATATCATGCTAAAGTAGGGGAAGGTGCATATCGTGGTAGCCAACCCTTGAAACCATTGAATGATTCTAATCTAAGACAAAGCATTATTGGGATCAATCCGAACTGGTTAACTAAACCAATTTTAGGAGAAATCTTTAAAGAAATTGTTAATGATTCTAGAAGTGCAAGGGCATATGGTAGTGCAGCGCTTGAAATCGTTTCAGTTGCTACAGGTAATTTAGAAGCATATATGACGCCAAGACTTCAACCATGGGATTTTGCTGGCGGATTGGTTATTTTATATGAAGTAAATGGACAAGCTTCCAATTTACTAGGAGAACCATTAACAATTAGTGGTCCAAATTCAATCTTAGTTGGAAATCGTGGTCTCCATCAAGAAATTAGCAATGATTATTTAGAGCCCCACCATGATGCGTTAATACAATTACATGAACAACGATTTAAAAGAAAATCAAAATAATTACCAAAAGCGTAATATGTAGTCCTAACAATTAGGTAACATATTACGCTTTTATACCTTAAATAATAAAAACACGCGCCAATATAAAACCAGTTAAATGTTCATCATGAACATGTGTGGTCTTAAATCAACGCGTGTTATTGTCGATATAACTTATAGCCAATCGTTTTCTCGATATTTTTTCTTTGTAGTAAATCCAATTCCAAAGGTTGCAACGAGTAATATAAATGTTAAAATCATCATTGGTACATTTGATGCACCAACAGCAAAACTAAATAATACTAAGAAAACAACAGCTAATATAGAAAATACCCAAAAGATATTTTTAGATTTTTTTTGTTTCATCCTATCCCCACCTTTTGCTTATCTTTTCTCAATTATATGATATAATAAAAAAGTTGTAATTAAAAGTGGGATTTTACTTAAGAAAGAAGGAAACTATTTATATGACTAATAAAAGAGAAGATGTCCGCAATATAGCAATTATTGCTCACGTTGACCATGGTAAAACAACTTTAGTAGATGAGTTGTTAAAACAATCTGGTATATTCAGAGAAAATGAACATGTCGATGAACGTGCAATGGACTCTAACGATATCGAAAGAGAGCGTGGAATTACGATTCTAGCCAAAAATACGGCTGTTGATTATAAAGGTACACGTATTAATATTTTGGATACACCAGGACATGCAGACTTTGGTGGAGAAGTAGAACGTATTATGAAAATGGTTGATGGGGTTGTCTTAGTAGTAGATGCGTATGAAGGTACAATGCCTCAAACACGTTTTGTACTTAAAAAAGCGCTAGAACAAAACCTGAAACCTGTTGTTGTTGTTAATAAAATTGATAAACCATCAGCACGTCCAGAGGGTGTTGTAGATGAAGTTTTAGATTTATTTATTGAATTAGAAGCAAACGATGAACAATTAGAATTCCCTGTTGTTTATGCTTCAGCAGTAAATGGTACAGCTAGCTTAGATCCTGAAAAGCAAGATGATAATTTACAATCATTATATGAAACAATTATTGATTATGTACCAGCTCCAATTGATAACAGTGATGAGCCATTACAATTCCAAGTAGCATTGTTGGACTACAATGATTATGTTGGACGTATTGGTATTGGTCGTGTATTCAGAGGTAAAATGCGTGTCGGAGATAATGTATCACTAATTAAATTAGACGGTACAGTGAAAAACTTCCGTGTAACTAAAATCTTTGGTTACTTTGGATTAAAACGTTTAGAAATTGAAGAAGCACAAGCTGGAGATTTAATTGCTGTTTCAGGTATGGAAGACATTAATGTTGGTGAAACTGTAACACCACATGACCATCAAGAAGCATTGCCAGTTCTACGTATTGATGAGCCTACTCTTGAAATGACATTTAAAGTTAACAATTCTCCATTTGCTGGCCGTGAAGGTGACTTTGTAACAGCACGTCAAATTCAAGAACGTTTAAATCAACAATTAGAAACAGATGTATCTTTGAAAGTTTCTAACACAGATTCTCCAGATACATGGGTAGTTGCTGGTCGCGGTGAATTGCATTTATCAATCCTTATTGAAAATATGCGTCGTGAAGGTTATGAATTACAAGTTTCAAAACCACAAGTAATTATTAAAGAAATAGATGGTGTAATGTGTGAACCATTTGAACGTGTGCAATGTGAAGTGCCACAAGAAAATGCAGGTGCTGTTATTGAATCATTAGGTGCACGTAAAGGTGAAATGGTTGATATGACTACAACTGATAATGGACTTACACGTTTAATCTTTAATGTACCGGCTCGTGGTATGATTGGTTATACGACTGAATTTATGTCAATGACAAGAGGTTACGGTATTATTAACCATACATTTGAAGAATTTAGACCACGTATTAAAGCACAAATTGGCGGTCGTCGTAATGGTGCATTAATTTCAATGGATCAAGGTTCTGCAAGTACTTATGCCATTTTGGGACTTGAAGATAGAGGTGTAAACTTCATGGAACCTGGTACTGAAGTTTATGAAGGTATGATTGTTGGTGAACATAATCGTGAAAATGATTTAACTGTTAACATCACTAAAACAAAACATCAAACTAACGTACGTTCTGCAACGAAAGACCAAACACAAACAATGAATAGACCGCGTATTCTAACATTGGAAGAAGCGTTACAATTCATTAATGATGATGAACTTGTTGAGGTTACACCAGAAAGCATACGTTTAAGAAAGAAAATTTTAAACAAAAATGTTCGTGAAAAAGAAGCAAAGCGTATCAAACAAATGATGCAAGAAAACGAATAATTTAACATAATAAAAGAGAAGCTGAGCGATGAAAGTTGCTTAGCTTCTCTTTTGGCATATAATATTTGAAAAAGTGTTTAAATGCTATTATTTCCTGTTACTTTCACATTTTCAAATTTCTAACTTGTTTATTCAGATATTAATCGAGCGGATAGTGTTGCGCACGTTGTTTAGGTGTGTCTAATCGACTTTTACAATCATCACACATAAATGTTCGAATAGGATTGTTTTTAAGTCGTTTAGACTCAGTTGTGCGCTCATCTATAAATACTTTTGCATCACAGATAATGCATTGCACTTGTCTCAAATTAAATCACCTCAATATGAGTTACATGGTTGATTCGATATGAATAACCATCTTCTTGATTGTAAATAAAACTATCTACACCATTATCGCTGTAAAGTCGTTTACCGTCTTTTGCAAATTGGAAAAATAAATAGGGTAATAGATCTATCGGTATATCTAAATGATCATGCTCATTTGATAATCGAATAGTAGTTGCAGAGTCATGTGGTTCGGAATGTTTGAAAAATGGTGTCATATTAATGACAAATGAACCTTCTAACATGGCACGTTTTTTATATTTTATTTCTGAATTTAAAGTAGGCGGATTAGTTTGTCCTTCTAGGATAGCACGATTCCATTCATGATTATCTTCAAAGTCGATTGGTTTTGAACCATCAAATACACCTTTTTCTAAATCTTCGATGCTAACTTTTCTATCATCGAAAATCCAAGTCGTACTATCTAATGTTATAGGAAACTTTACGGCTCCTTTAATTTGTATCATTTTCCCACTCCCTATCAATGTATATAGCATTATTTTAACACAAATTGCTAACGACACATTTTAAATCTACTTGCTTTTTAATATTTAGTAAGATAAACTTTTAGTAAGACTTGAGAATTTATATAGAGGGGGAGCGTGTCATGGCGAAACAAGCAACAATGAAAAATGCAGCTTTGAAACAATTGACTAAAGATGCTGATGAAATCTTGCATCTGATTAAAGTTCAACTAGATAATTTAACATTACCTTCATGCCCATTATATGAAGAAGTACTAGATACACAAATGTTTGGACTTCAAAAAGAAGTTGATTTTGCTGTTAAATTAGGTTTAATTGACCGCGAAGATGGCAAACAAATTATGTTACGTCTTGAGAAAGAACTTTCAAAATTACATGAAGCTTTTACACTTGTTTAAGGTTTAATATATAAGCATATTAAAATGGCGTGAGATATCGACAATTGAGCTGCGCCGATTTTATATTTATAGTTTAATTACTGATTAAAGTGGCTGTTATGTTGTCTTCTTGATGACATGTCAGTCACTTTTATTGGGTTTTAGCAATTCACGATATTAAGTAAACAAATATTCTATAAATTACCTCAAGAGACCTGTTAATATTTGTGATTATGACTGTGTCATGTATATAATAAGTAACATGGATTTTTAAAATTAAAGTATAAAACGAAATCATTTGAAGTATAAATTGTAGAATTGGATGACTGAATATATGAAGAATTTTAGAAGTATTTTACGGTATATTGGTAAAACCTCAAAGTTTATTGATTATCCGTTATTAGTTACATATATTGTATTGAGTTTAATTGGATTAGTTATGGTATATAGTGCAAGTATGGTTCCAGCAACTAAAGGCACATTGACTGGTGGTATCGATGTTCCAGGAACGTATTTTTACAACCGACAATTAGCATATGTCATAATGAGTTTTATAATTGTATTTTTTATTGCATTTTTAATGAATGTTAAATTACTGAGTAATATTAAAGTGCAAAAAGGTATGATTATAACTATCGTCTCACTATTATTACTGACGTTAGTAATAGGTAAAGATATTAATGGTTCTAAAAGTTGGATAAACTTAGGATTTATGAACTTACAGGCATCTGAGTTATTAAAAATTGCAATCATATTATATATCCCATTTATGATCAGTAAAAAAATGCCTAGAGTATTAAGTAAACCAAAATTAATTTTAAGTCCTATTGTATTAGCATTAGGTTGTACGTTTTTAGTTTTCCTACAAAAAGACGTAGGGCAAACATTACTAATATTAATTATTTTAGTTGCGATCATTTTTTATTCAGGAATTGGGGTAAACAAAGTCCTAAGATTTGGTATACCAGCAGTGCTAGGATTCTTAGTAGTATTTGTCATTGCATTAATGGCTGGTTGGTTACCAAGTTATTTAACAGCCAGATTTAGTACGCTAACAGATCCATTCCAATTCGAATCAGGAACTGGATACCATATTTCCAATTCATTGCTTGCGATAGGTAACGGTGGCGTATTTGGAAAAGGATTAGGAAATAGTGCAATGAAATTGGGCTATTTACCAGAACCACATACAGATTTTATTTTTGCAATTATTTGCGAAGAATTAGGTTTAATCGGAGGATTGCTAGTTATTACTTTAGAGTTCTTTATTGTATATCGTGCCTTCCAGTTTGCAAATAAAACATCATCATATTTTTATAAACTTGTGTGTGTTGGGATTGCCACATACTTTGGAAGTCAAACGTTTGTAAACATTGGCGGTATTTCGGCAACAATTCCATTAACTGGTGTGCCATTGCCATTTATCAGCTTTGGTGGATCATCAATGATTAGTTTAAGTATTGCTATGGGATTACTTCTGATTGTAGGTAAACAAATCAAAGTAGACCAGCAACGAAAGAAACAACAACAAAAAGTTGATATAAGAAGACAATTTAATTAAAAAAATACTAGCCAATATTTAGTACGAGATGACTTCTGTCATTAAGCAATGCTAAACATTGGCTATTTGTATACTCTTTGTCAAATTGGACTGATGAGTTCAATAACGGAAGTTAGGCAACCAAACAACGCTTAACTTCCTTTTTGTTTTGATATTACGAGATTACTCATGATTATCAAATTTTATAAACAAAACAACGTATAATTATAACTAAATTTTATGACTAAAAATTACTAAATGTGGTGGCGAAATTAGAATCATGATGATAAGATAAAGTTATCGCTATTGATAATAAATGTTGATGTTTTGCAATTTTATTTTTAATTTTTTAGAGTTGTAGAAATCGAAAATGTTTCACAACAAAAACGTGAACTACCTGTTGTTGCATAGTCATTTTTGAAATTATTATTTCTGAAGCGGAGGTTTTAATTGTCTCAAGAATGTTAAATTTTGAAAATTTGAAACATAACTATAGCAAAACAGAGCGCTTTAAGATAAAATTTTATTATCTAATTAGTTAGAAAATTCTAATAGTTTGAGGAGTGTATCGCTATTGAAACAAATAAAAAAGTTACTTGTTGCTAACCGTGGAGAAATTGCAATTCGTATATTCAGAGCGGCGGCAGAATTAGACATCAGCACAGTTGCAATTTATTCGAATGAAGACAAAAGTTCATTACATAGATATAAAGCAGATGAATCCTATTTAGTTGGAAGTGATTTAGGTCCTGCTGAAAGTTATTTAAATATTGAGCGTATCATTGATGTAGCAAAACAAGCGAATGTGGATGCGATTCATCCTGGCTATGGATTTTTAAGTGAAAATGAACAATTTGCGCGTCGTTGTGCAGAAGAAGGAATTAAATTTATTGGTCCTCATTTAGAACATTTAGATATGTTTGGAGATAAAGTTAAAGCTCGTACAACGGCTATCAAGGCAGATTTACCAGTTATTCCTGGTACAGACGGTCCAATTAAATCATATGAATTAGCAAAAGAATTTGCAGAAGAAGCTGGTTTCCCGCTAATGATTAAAGCCACAAGTGGTGGCGGCGGTAAAGGTATGAGAATCGTTCGTGAAGAAAGTGAATTAGAAGATGCTTTCCATAGAGCAAAATCAGAAGCAGAAAAATCATTTGGTAATAGTGAAGTTTACATAGAAAGATACATTGATAATCCAAAGCATATTGAAGTACAAGTCATAGGTGACGAACATGGAAATATCGTACACTTATTTGAACGTGATTGTTCAGTACAACGTCGTCATCAAAAAGTTGTAGAAGTTGCACCATCAGTTGGATTATCATCAACATTACGTCAACGTATTTGTGATGCTGCAATTCAATTGATGGAAAATATTAAATATGTCAATGCAGGTACTGTTGAATTTCTAGTATCTGGTGACGAATTCTTCTTTATAGAAGTTAACCCTCGTGTACAAGTAGAGCATACAATTACAGAGATGGTAACAGGAATTGATATTGTTAAGACACAAATTTTAGTTGCAGCAGGTGCCGATTTATTTGGTGAAGAGATTAATATGCCGCAACAAAAAGATATTACAACATTAGGCTATGCCATCCAATGTCGTATTACAACAGAAGATCCGTTAAATGATTTCATGCCGGATACTGGAACAATCATTGCTTATCGTTCAAGCGGTGGCTTTGGTGTACGTCTTGATGCTGGAGATGGTTTCCAAGGTGCTGAGATATCACCTTATTATGATTCATTACTCGTAAAATTATCTACACACGCGATATCTTTTAAACAAGCAGAAGAAAAAATGGTACGTTCATTACGAGAAATGCGTATTCGTGGTGTTAAAACTAATATTCCATTCTTAATTAATGTAATGAAGAATAAAAAGTTCACAAGTGGTGATTACACAACTAAATTTATTGAAGAAACACCAGAACTTTTCGACATTCAGCCGTCTCTAGCTAGAGGTACTAAAACATTAGAATATATAGGTAATGTAACAATTAATGGTTTCCCAAATGTTGAGAAACGTCCGAAACCAGACTATGAATTAGCATCAATTCCAACTGTATCTTCAAGTAAAATCGCTTCATTTAGTGGTACGAAACAATTGCTTGATGAAGTAGGTCCAAAAGGTGTAGCTGAATGGGTTAAAAAGCAGGATGATGTCTTACTAACAGATACAACCTTTAGAGATGCACACCAATCATTATTAGCTACACGAGTTAGAACTAAGGATATGATTAATATCGCATCCAAAACAGCGGACGTATTTAAAGATGGTTTCTCACTAGAAATGTGGGGCGGTGCTACATTTGATGTGGCATATAATTTCTTGAAGGAAAACCCATGGGAACGACTTGAACGTCTACGTAAAGCTATCCCAAATGTATTATTCCAAATGTTGTTACGTGCTTCAAACGCAGTTGGTTATAAAAACTATCCTGATAATGTTATTCATAAATTCGTACAAGAAAGTGCTAAAGCAGGCATAGATGTCTTTAGAATTTTCGATTCATTAAACTGGGTAGATCAAATGAAAGTTGCCAATGAAGCAGTACAAGAAGCGGGCAAAATCTCTGAAGGTACTATTTGTTATACAGGTGACATTTTAAATCCTGAGCGATCAAACATTTATACTTTAGAGTATTATGTCAAACTAGCTAAAGAGTTAGAACGTGAAGGTTTCCATATTTTAGCGATTAAAGATATGGCAGGCTTATTAAAACCTAAAGCCGCTTACGAATTGATTGGTGAGTTGAAATCAGCTGTAGATTTACCAATTCATCTTCACACTCATGATACAAGTGGTAATGGTTTATTAACATACAAACAAGCAATAGATGCTGGTGTCGATATCATTGATACTGCTGTTGCTTCAATGAGTGGTTTAACAAGTCAGCCAAGCGCCAATTCGTTATATTATGCATTAAATGGCTTCCCGCGTCACCTTAGAACTGATATTGAAGGTATGGAGTCACTTAGTCATTATTGGTCAACTGTACGTACTTATTATTCAGACTTTGAAAGTGATATCAAATCACCGAATACTGAAATTTATCAACATGAAATGCCTGGTGGACAGTATTCGAATTTAAGCCAACAAGCTAAAAGTTTAGGTTTAGGCGAAAGATTTGATGAAGTTAAAGATATGTATCGCAGAGTGAATTTCTTATTTGGTGATATCGTAAAAGTAACACCATCGTCTAAAGTAGTTGGTGATATGGCACTTTATATGGTACAAAATGATCTTGATGAACAATCCGTGATTACAGATGGCTATAAATTAGATTTTCCAGAATCAGTAGTGTCGTTCTTCAAAGGTGAAATAGGACAACCTGTAAATGGTTTTAATAAAGATTTACAAGCGGTTATTTTAAAAGGCCAAGAAGCACTAACAGCTCGTCCAGGTGAATATCTAGAGCCAGTTGATTTTGAAAAAGTCCGTGAGTTGCTTGAAGAAGAGCAACAAGGTCCTGTTACGGAGCAAGATATTATTAGTTATGTACTATATCCAAAAGTATATGAACAATATATTCAAACTAGAAATCAATACGGAAACTTATCGTTACTTGATACGCCTACATTCTTCTTTGGAATGCGTAATGGTGAAACAGTAGAAATCGAAATCGATAAAGGTAAACGATTAATTATTAAACTAGAAACGATTAGTGAACCAGATGAAAATGGTAATAGAACGATTTACTATGCGATGAATGGTCAAGCGAGACGTATTTACATTAAAGATGAAAATGTGCATACAAATGCGAACGTTAAGCCAAAAGCAGATAAGAGTAATCCAAGTCATATCGGTGCGCAAATGCCAGGTTCAGTAACTGAAGTCAAGGTTAGTGTAGGTGAATCTGTGAAAGCTAACCAGCCGTTGCTAATTACTGAAGCTATGAAAATGGAAACAACAATTCAAGCACCATTTGACGGTGTGATTAAACAAGTAACTGTAAATAATGGTGACACAATAGCGACAGGCGATTTATTAATCGAAATTGAAAAAGCAACTGACTTAAATGATTAAAATAAAACGAGATTACACAACAATTGACGTGTAATCTCGTTTTTACATGGCTTAGGTTTAATTTTAAATATTGATATAAAAAAACCGTAATTTTAATGGGCGTGCCATTAAAATTACGGTTTGCTTTTTTGTTATTGCTTGTCACTTCTTACTGATCGTAACATTAGCATGATAAAGTATGTTGTCATACCAAATAAATAAGTGATAAATAATGCATGGAAAAGTGCGATTATCAGGTTAACATTTGTCATAATAGATAATGCACCTGTGATAACTTGTAATATAACAAGTATAAATGCAGCTGTATAACCATAATGAACAGTACGGTTATTTGGATAATTTTTAACAGCGTGAATATAAGTAATCATAATAATCGTAAACACTATAAAAGCCATGATACGATGCGTGAGTTGAACCCAATCTTGTTCTGAATGTGGTACAAGATCGTGGAATGGCAATGGCCAACCACCATATGCTAAACTTGCATCCGCATGTCTCACTAGTGCACCAGTATAAACACCACAATAAATGATGATTGCCATTAACCATGTTAAACGTCTTAATGGCTTTTTGATATATAATTCGTCAGCTTCATATTTTTGATCTATAGAGAAAATAATCAATGTTATTAAAAATACAGATGAGAAACTGATTAATGATATACCAAAGTGCAATGCTAAAACGTAATCGTTTTGTTGCCAAATAACAGCAGCAGCTCCGATTAATGCTTGCAATAATAAGAATCCAACACTAATGATTGATAAAGGTTTAATTTCTTTAATATAGCCTATATGTTTCCATGCAGTGATAACTAACCATAAGACCATTAATAAAGACAAAGCTGAAACGGCTCTATGACTTAACTCAATAATCGTATCAATAGGAAAGAATTCTGGAATCAACGCACCATGACATAGTGGCCAAGAAGAACCACAACCATCAGCTGATCCGGTTTTGGTAACCAAGGCTCCACCAAGTTGTACAAATGTCATCATTAACGTTGCTACGACACCTAACCATTTTAAATTCTTTTTGCCAAACAATTTATACACCCCATCATAAAAAAACGCATCACTGAGAATTAGAATTAATAGCCGGATTTGAGATGATACTATAAATTGACCTGATTGTAGGATATGAAAAGATGGGATCCAACGCAGGAAATATGATTTAATTTTACAAGTATTGTATGTGGACGACATAAAAAGAACTTAATCGTAATGATTTTTTTATTGGGATAATTATGTAATCCACGTTTACTCAAATTTGAAGCTTAAATATTAATCTCTTTTAGATGCATGATTCTACTTATTAAAATTTTCTAACATATACATTATAGCAATAAATTAAATGTTATTTGTGTCACAAAATTGACATTTTCTCTTGTCGTTAATTTGTCACATTTTAATTTTATTAAACCTAGTCTTTTTATGCAATCTATGATATCATAATCTTATATGAACAAATTTAAGGAGGGGGATTATGAGCAAAGAGCATACTTTGTCACAAAATATTAGCAGAGTTAACTTCAAAGAATTGCAACAGATAATTAAAATGGGACTTGTTCAAGGTAACTTAATTCCGGCTTTTGCGGGCGCATGGCTAGCAGTTGTAATGACAAATCATTCCTTCTTATCATCAATACCTCAAATTTTATTAATGCTATTTGGATCTACTTTAATTATGGGTGGCGCATGTGCGTTAAATAATTATTACGACCAAGATATTGATCGTATTATGCCTAGTAAACAAAATAGACCAACTGTAAATAATAGAATTACAGATCAAAATTTATTACTATTAAGTTTTGGTATGATGTTAGTTGGAGAAATTTGTTTGTTTTTATTGAATATACCATCAGGCGTACTTGGTCTTATGGGGATTGTAGGTTATGTGTCTTATTACTCAATATGGTCTAAAAGACATACAACATGGAACACAGTGATTGGGAGTTTTCCTGGAGCAGTACCACCACTAATTGGATGGGTTGCAATTGAAGGACAAATTAGTTTAACAGCGATTGCGCTGTTTTTAGTTGTATTTTGTTGGCAACCAATTCATTTTTATGCCTTAGCTATTAAACGTAAAGATGAATATGCACTTGCAAATATTCCAATGTTACCATCAGTTAAGGGCTTTAAACGTACACGTGTCAGTATGTTTATCTGGTTGATTATTTTATTGCCAGTACCTTTATTACTAATAAATTTAGGTGTCGTATTCGTAGTGTTAGCTACATTATTAAATTTAGGATGGATTGCATTAGGTTTAACAACATTTAAGAAAAATTCAGATCAAACAAAATGGGCAACACAAATGTTTATATATTCACTAAATTATTTAGTGATCTTTTTCGTGTTAGCTGTGATTGTTTCATTACTTACTTTGATCTAGATTAATTAAGTTAGGATGAAAAATATGGGCGTTCCAATTTTACCAACGATTAGTACGACATGTATTGTCATTAGTGCAATTTTAATTGCCATTGGTTGGAGACTTATTTGGAAAAGGGAAATAAATAAACACAAAAATGTTATGTTAGCTGCAGCTGTTTTTGCTTTAACTTTTTTCTTAATCTATGCAAGTAGAACGATTTTTATCGGTAATACAGCATTTGGCGGACCAGCATCAATTAAGAAATATTATACGATTTTCTTATTTTTCCACATTAATTTAGCAACAATTGGTGGTATTCTAGGCCTAGTTCAAATTATTACTGCATTTAAAGATAAATATAATGTACACCGCAAATTCGGGCCATTCGCTTCAGTTATATGGTTCTGTACTGCAATTACAGGTGTAGCAGTTTACTTATTATTATATGTATTATATCCAGGTGGAGAAACGACATCACTGATTAAAGCAACATTTGGTCATTAATATGCTTATACAAATGATACTAATCTGATAAGGCAATTTGTTTTATCAGGTTTTTTGATGAAGAATAGTCGGACAGTTGATGGTATTCATTTGATACCTTAACTGTCCATTTTTTTATACATATTTTAATCTTAATAATGAAATTCAACCTGAAAACATAAAGATAGGTTATGATATAGAGTGTAGGGAAAATCTTTATGACGTTAAAATTATGCCTGAAGATGATTTTGTTTTATCGAAACGACACAGTTATGTCAGTGTTGAAAATTTGCTAATTAATGTGTTGTTTTTTACAATAGTATTAATACTTTTTAGGTGGTTGATTGATGAAAAAGTTAATTATAAGAGTCGTCGGTGTATTATTTTTAGTTGGATTTTTAATATATCTTTTTTATTCACCGAGATTAAAATTTGATGTATTAGAGAACCCGAATAAAGGTAATAAAGTAAATAGATCTGAACAGGTGAATAAATCAAATAACCATGCTGAAAATCCAAAGCCTAAAGAAGGTGTTGGTACATGGGTAGGTAAAGATATTAAAGTGCTTACTTCTAAATTTGGACAAGCAGATCGTGTCTACCCTTTTAGAGATGGTTACAAAAATTATGTGTTTAAAGACAAAAACAGTTATTACATTGTTTCAACTAAACGTGAAGAGATCGTTTCAGTGTATGCTACAGGTGAGAAAGTCAATGTTAGTCCGTTAAAAATAGGACAACATTCTGCAGAAATTTTTAATCATACAAGTATTAATCCAGAACCGTCCTTTAAAGTTGATGGTAAAAAATATGAATTTGAACTTTCAGATGAAGATTTAAAAACACAAACACTGATTAAATATGGCGACATATATGCACAAGTGTATTCTGATCAACAATCGAAAAAGGTGCTAAGTGTACGATTTTTAACAAAAGAAATGTTAGCAGATATTGAACCTTATCAATTAAATTCTAATTCTACGTCAGAAGAGCATAATAAGCGTCCAGTTGAGCAAAATCCAAATCAATTAATTTCTCTTTATGAAGTAACGAATGAAATGAGAAAATTAAAAGGATTAAAACCATTGAAAATCAATAGCGATTTAGCACATATTGCATCTAATAACTTATATGAAGCGACCTCTAATGGTTCTGATAGTGTTGAATTTACAGAGGACGCATTAAGAGGGCAATTAGATAAAAATCACGTTACTTATAAAACAACTGCTCAAAATGTTGGTTATGCGTTTAATGATGTACCAACATTAATCCATAGTTGGATGAATTCAGATATACATCGATCTCGTCTATTAAATTCAAAATACGATGAGATGGGTGGAGATGTAATGAGAGATTATTATTCACTAATTTTCTTAGAAAAATAACAATGAGGGGTATTTATGATTAATGAAGCTTCACTAGCGATATTAGATGATATTGATGAACTAGCTGATATGATAGTTGCATCAGATATTTATGCATCATTTGAGCAAGCTAAACAGGCGCTCGAAAACAATGACGAAGCACATTTACTTTATCAATCATTTTTAAAATCAAAAGAGAAATATGATGAAGTAATGCGATTCGGGAAATATCATCCTGATTATAAGAAAGTTATGTTAGAGACAAGACAACGCAAAAGAGCATATGAGATGCTTGACGTTGTGATGCATTACAAAGCTAGGGAAATGGCACTTCAACATTTAATAGATGAAGTTGTTACGAAAATTGCGTACGCTGTTTCAGAACATGTCAAAATAGAAACAGGTAATCCATTCTTTCAAACATCACATAGTGGTTGTGCGACGGGCGGATCCTGTAATTGTTCATTATAAAAAACATCGAGTCAGAAAAAGGTGGTTATTGAAACCACTAACTAGCATCTGACTCGATGTTTTTATTTATTCGGGATTGTTTGTTTGAATTGTTGTGCTAAATCTGGTCGATCTGTCACAATCGTGTGTGCACCTTTTTGGTATAAATCATTCATCAGATCTATACTATTTACGCCATAATAGCCTGGAATGATATTCATATCATTTAACCATTTGATAAAACGAGATGAAGTCAAATCAATGCCTTTAAAATGAGTAGGCATTTGGAACGTTTGTGCTAATGGTTGGTAGTACCTACCACCTAATAAATGATATTTTAAAAATGCTTCTGTAACTTCCTGTTGGCTAGCACCAATTGCGACGGATCCTTGTGCAATTTTATTAAAACGAACGATTTGTTCTTTATAAAAACTTGTCACAAGAACGCGGTCAAATGCTTGATTTTCTGCAATTGTATCAAACATAATTTGTGGTGCGATTGAGCCTTCATAGGATTCAGGAGCATCTTTTAAGTCTACGTTTATATACATATCAGGATATTGCTTCAGCAACTCATCGAAGGTTAGTATAGCTGTGTGTGCATGACCACGATATGGTGTTTGTCCATTGATATCTTTGAAGTGATAAGCTGCGTCTAATTTCTTTAATTCTGCTAATGTATGGGCACTAACTTTTCCAGAGCCGTTCGTCGTTCTATCAACAGTTGCGTCATGAAAAACGATAAGCTGTTGATCTTTTGTGAGTCTCACATCTGTTTCAAAGCCATCAACGCCTAATTGTTTAGCATAGTCAAATGCAAGTTGCGTTTGCTCTGGTCTTAAAGCCATACCACCGCGATGCGCAAATATATATGGTGCATTGCCTTTGAAAAAAGCAGGGATGGTTTGCTTTTTAGTAATCACTTTATTTTTATTGATCATTAATAGACTACTTAAAAATCCAGCACCGACTAGTACCGCATTTAAAATGTTTCTGTTTACTTTTTTCATAGAAAATTCCTCCTCGTTTACTTTTATAGCTTAACAAAATCATAGTTCTGACTACAGCGAAATGTGTGGTTAATCATATAGTGATGCTCTTGAAAATTGAATTAATATAATGATGTTTAATATAATCTAAATACATTTATCGAGCAATTACATAAGACATAATTAAGGTAGCTTAATATTTTAAAATTAATAAAGACATGATATGATTAATGCTGAAAATAAATGGAGTGAGGTTTAAATGAATTTAATCCCAAGAACTAGTATTGTAGTTTATTTAAAACATATGAAACATGAACGACAAATCCGAAAATATGGACATATCGTTCATTCAAATAGAGATCGTAAATTTGTAATTATGTATGTGAATGAGCAGGATGTTGATCAAATTGTACATAAACTAATGCAACTTAAATACGTTAGACACATTGATGGCTCACCATATAAATACTTAAAGAAAACTTACGAAAAAGAGAAACACGAAATATATAATTAATATTATTGAAGTTCTGGTATCCATTTTTGGAGCCTTAACACACTAATTAAATAATTATAATATAACGATAAATCATGAAATGCTTGAGGGGGCTGTACATCGATACCTAAAATAGGTATGTCGAATTTTTCAGCACAATCATTAATCATTTGAAACTTTTTATTTGAATCTGGATATGGATATTTAATAGCGTTAATCATGATATAAAATGCTTGGAAATGATTGCCAGTTGTAGGGTTCATAATGATTGCTACAGATGACTTTTTATTTTCAGCTTGTGGTGAATGAAAATAGATAATTTTATCAATACGTTGATGGTTATATTCAATCATCGTCATGAATTCGAACAAATCTGTTAGACCTTCACCAAGTGTAATAAATGTTTGTTTCATTGGTTTATCATTCTCCTTTTTCTCAATAAATTATATTAAATAACTAAATGAATTGGAAGTGTGAACAACATGCGCGTCATTGCAGGTAAACATAAAAGTAAAGCTTTAGAAAGTATGGAAGGCCGTAATACGAGACCAACTATGGATAAAGTTAAAGAAGGTATCTTTAATAGTTTATATGATGTGTCAGGTATAGGTTTAGATTTATTTGCAGGAAGCGGGGCGCTTGGAATAGAAGCACTCTCTCGAGGTATGGATAAGGTAATCTTTGTTGATCAAAATTTTAAAGCTGTAAAAGTTATTAAATCAAATCTTGCGAATTTGGATTTAGAGGCACAATCTGAAGTTTATAAAAATAATGCAGATAGAGCTTTAAAAGCATTGTCAAAACGTGATATTCAATTTGATGTCATTTTCTTAGATCCACCTTATAATAAAGGTCTCATTGATAAAGCTTTAAAACTAATTTCAGAGTTTAATTTATTGAAAGAAAATGGTATCATCGTTTGTGAATTTAGCAATCATGAAGAAATAGATTATCAACCGTTTAATATGATTAAACGTTACCATTATGGGTTGACAGACACATTGTTATTAGAAAAGGGAGAATAGCATGGAACATACAATAGCGGTCATTCCGGGTAGTTTTGACCCCATTACTTATGGTCATTTAGACATTATTGAGAGAAGTACAGATAGATTTGATGAAATTCATGTCTGTGTTCTTAAAAATAGTAAAAAAGAAGGTACGTTTAGTTTAGAAGAGCGTATGGATTTAATTGAACAATCTGTTAAACATTTACCTAATGTCAAGGTTCATCAATTTAGTGGTTTACTAGTCGATTATTGTGAACAAGTAGGAGCTAAAACAATCATACGTGGTTTAAGAGCAGTCAGTGATTTTGAATATGAATTACGCTTAACTTCAATGAATAAAAAGTTGAACAATGAAATTGAAACGTTATATATGATGTCTAGTACTAATTATTCATTTATAAGTTCAAGTATTGTTAAAGAAGTTGCAGCTTATCGAGCAGATATTTCTGAATTCGTTCCACCTTATGTTGAAAAGGCATTGAAGAAGAAATTTAAGTAATAAAATAACAGTATTTTAGGTTTATCATGGTTTACAATCCTAAAATACTGTTTTCATTTGTTAACGATATTGCTGTATGACAGGCGTGTTGAAATCTGTTTGTTGTTGCCCGCTTATTGCATTGTATATGTGTGTTGCTTTGATTTCATTTGTGAAGTAATGTGCATTGCTTTTGTTAATATTGGTTATATATTGTCTTTCTGGGAACGCTGTTTTTAAATGCTTTAAATATTGTCTGCCACGGTCGTTCATCGCTAATACTTTAACTGCGTGAATGTTTCTCGTAACATCTGTAGGTTTAATGTTTAATAATACATTCATTAACAGTCTTTGGATATGCGTATATGTATAACGCTTTGTTTTTAGTAATTTTACAAAATGATGAAAATCAGTTGCTTCATAAATGTTAGATTTCAAACGATTTTCAAAACCTTCAGTAACAGTATAAATATTTTTTAATGAATCTGTAGTCATAGCTATGATTTGATATTTCAAATATGGAAATATTTGATTTAATGTTATATGAGGTGTTACGTACAAGTGTTGAATATCTTTAGGTACCACATGATGCCAATGATCATCTTGACTAATGATTGATGTTCTAATAGATGTACCACTTGCAAACTGATGGTGTTGAATTAATGAATCATGATGTTGAGCATTTTCTCGTTTGATAGAAATTGCATTGATGTTTTTAGCATTTTTAGCAATTGCTTTCAGGTAACTAATACCAAGTATGTTGTTAGGACTTGCTAGTGCTTCATGATGCTCTAATAATTCGCTAATGATACGAGGGTAGCTTTTACCTTCTTTTACTTTTTGTGAAAAGGATTCAGATTGTTCAATTTCATTAATGCTGTGTGCTAATTGCTTTAATGTTTTGATATCATTATTTTCACTACCAAATGCAATTGTATCGACACTCATATAATCTGCGACTTTAACTGCTAGTTCGGCAAAATGATCGCCAGATGATAAACTGGCAGTTGCTGGTAGTTCGATAACTAAATCAGCTGTTGATAATGCCATTTTTGCACGAGTAAACTTATTATAGATTGCTGGTTCGCCACGCATGACAAAGTTACCACTCATTATTGCAATAGTAACGTCAGCATTTGTAAGTTTTTTAGATTGATTAATATGATATTGATGCCCATTATGAAAGGGATTATATTCTGTGATTAAGCCAACGCTTTTCATTTGCAATTCGTCCTTTCGGTATTCATTATTAATATTGTAACAGAACATGATATGTTAAGAAAAAATCTTGACAACTTGTTCTTAGAAAGTTAAAATAAATTTTGTGCTTGTTAGAGGTGAAGCCATATGAAATGGTCAATTACGCAATTAAGGAAATATCAAGGTAAGCCATTTGAATTTGATCAAACGGTGAGTTTTGACAATTTAAAAGAATCATTAGATTTAATTGATTTATCTCCAATTACAATCCAAGGTCAGTTAACCATTAAGTCAACAGAAGTCGTTGCGGATATTCACATTACTGGAACGTATACAATGCCTTGTGCACGTACTCTTGTACCAGTAAAAGTCCCACTAGATGTAACTACTACAGAAGTATTTGATTTAGAAGGGTACAATCAGTATAACGATGATCAAGATGATGTAGATGAACACTATCACATTATTAAAGATGGTATGGTTAATCTTCAGGATATTGTCGAGGATATAGTTATTATTGAGAAACCAATGAGAGCTTATTCAGAGCAAAGTGACCAAATGTTGACAGTAGGTAATGGTTGGGAAGTAATCGATGAGGATCAATTAGATGAGCTTGCTAAACAGCAAGAACAAGATGATTCAGAATCACGACAAGTTGATCCAAGGCTTCAAAAATTACAACAATTATATGATAAAGAGCAATAAGTAGTTTAATTAATGATATAATGTTGTTAATTAAACTAACATTTAGTATTTTTCGTTTATAATCTAAGGAGGATATATCATGGCAGTACCAAAAAGAAGAACTTCTAAAACTAGAAAAAACAAACGTCGTACGCATTTCAAAATTTCAGTACCAGGTATGACTGAATGCCCAAACTGTGGCGAATACAAATTATCACACCGTGTATGTAAAAACTGTGGTTCTTACAATGGCGAAGAAGTAGCAGCTAAATAATTTTAGTTACTCAATATAAAAAGTCCCGCTTAAAATGATTGTTTTAAGTGGGACTTTTTATATTGCGAAAAATAATTGGCGAACGAGGTAACAGGATACCTCATCCGCCATTTAAAATTTGTTAATTTAATAATTAAATATAAAGACGATTAATTAGTTTTTACGTTTTCTAGGTAATACGAATGCAACGATGCTACTTAAAGCTAATAATGCCATTAATGGTAATGTCATATCTTTATTTGATTCTTCACCAGTTTGTGGTAATGATTTTGCTTTATTTTCTTGTGTATTTTTATTGTTTTGGCTTTGAGTGTGTCCATCATTTGTGTTTTTAATGTTTGCTTTTTGTAATGGAGCACTATCTTTTGCTTCGCTAGAACCTGCTGAAGTTTGAACAACATCTTTTGTTGTTTTTGATGAAGCAGTTGTTGGTTTTGCAACATTTTGAGTCGTAGATACTACCTTAGTTGGAGTTGTACTACTTGATTCTACTTCACCTTTAGCTGGTTTTGTAGCAGGCGTTTTGTCTTTACCTGACTCACTAGATGCGTCATTTTCTTTTTCAACACTTGGTAATTGTTTATTGTCATCTTTTTGGCTGTCTTGTTTTTGTGATTCTTTTTCAACAGGTGATGGTGTTGGTTTGCTAGGCGTAGCTGGAGTAGCTTCCTTCTTAGCTGAGTTATCTTGTTGTTCTTTTTTGTTAGATTTATCGGTATTGGCTTTTGTAAATGCTTCTTTATCAACGATTCTGACATGGTATTGTCCATCATAATCAATCGTTTTTACGTGAACTTTAACGATAGCATCATATAGAGTTTTACCTTCAACATATGGGAAAATAATTGTTCTAGTATTATTTTTAGCATCTTTGCTTATAGTTCTAACACGTTGACCTTCAACCATGAAATCTTTCCAGTAATCGTCATTAGTAGTTTCCATGACCATATATTTTTTGCCGTTAAGCATACCTGTTTTAATAGGGTGTTTAACAAAAGTATCCATCATAGATTCGTTATTCTCAACACTTTCATAAACAACATATTTTGTATCTTGTAAATCAGTCATTTTTTCATTTGTTGGTTGTACATTTTGGAATTCAGTAATAGCTGATTTCACTTGCTCATCTAAAGCTTTCTTTGTATCCTCTAATTTCTTCTTGTACTCAGCCTTTAATTTTTCAGGAAGTTTATCTTGAATTTTATTTAATTCATAAACTTGTCTTTCTAGTGTTTTCGCTTTTTTATATGGCGCTAATAATTTTTCAGCTTTATAATCTTCTTCAGTTTTGAATTTATCTGCACTGTTATAAATTGGTTGTGCGAATTCCATTAATGTGTAATCGTATTTTTCTTCTTTGTTATTGAAGTGTGTTGAACTAACAATTTTAACAGCTTTTGTTCCATTTGAAACAGAGAAGCGAATGTAAGCATAATCTTTAACAGTATCGTATGATACTAATTTAATTGGCAACTTTTTGTCACCTTCATAAACTTCAAATTTTCTCCAAAATTGACCTGATTGTAATCCTAATTCAATTTCTGGTTTTGAATCAGTGAAAATAACTCTAGCAGGTTTAACAGAGCTGGCATAATGATAAAATTGTTGCTCACCATTTTCTTTTTTCATTTCAAAATCAATTGGACGAGAGTTTGGTGCGCTATGATCTTTATCTTTTATTGCAGGGTTTTTAATCGCTTCTCTAAGTTCCTGATTCAAAATAGGATATGTATTGTTATCGGCTTTTGTTGCTGGTTTAACTGCTTTTGTTTCCTTAGGGGCTTTAACTTCTTTAACTTCTTTAGCTTCTTTTGTTTCAGAAGTAGGGGCCTCAACTTCTTTATTAGATACTGAGACAGCATTAGCTACTGGTTTAGTTTCTGGAGCTTTTTCAGATGTTGTTGTTGGACTTGCAACTGCTTCAGTTTTTGGTTGTGCTTCTGTATTTGTACCACCTGTTTCTTCAGCTGCTTGTGCTTCGCCATTTGACATTAATAATAAAAGTGTACTAATCGCTACAGATGCAACGCCTAGTGATGACTTTCTAATTGAATAAAATGATTTAAATTCTTTTTGCTGTTTGTTCATGTTGTAGAAACAACTCCTAATTGTATATTATCAACTGATAATCATTATCAATTGATTACTTGTATTGTACATTGAAATGGTAGTTAATTGCAACGTTATTTTATAAAAAAATAACCTATGTTATAGATTATGAAATATCTATGACATAGGTTAAATAAAATTTAAAATAAAAAATATATTAAGTTATGAGTGTGACGATGATTTATTTAGATTCTTTTCTTTTGAAAAGTAATAAAGATAATGAACCTAAAAGGGCAAGTGTTGCGAAGGCAACTGTGCTAATAAAGTTATCAACTGAAGTTAAACCAGTTTTTGGTAATTCTTTAGCTTTAGATGCTTGTTTAGGCGTTTCGTTTTGTTTTGTAACTTTGTTAGTTTGTTGTGATTTATTATCACTTACAGCTTGATTGTTGCTTTCAGATTTCGCTGTTGCAACATCTTTAACAGGTGTTTGAACTTTATTTTGTTCTTGAGCTGTTTGTGCTGTTTTAACTGTATGAGCAGTTTGTGTTTTAGTTTGATCTTTTGTTGTTTCAGTACTTACAACTTTAGTAGAGTGATTGTCTTCAACTTTGCTTGTTGTAGTTACAGTAGGTTTAACTTTTTCAACTTTAGGTTGAACTGGTTTAGTTTGCTCAGTAGGTGTTTTAGGTTGAGCTGGTTTTGGTTGAACCGGTTTAACATTGTTTGGTTTTGCTGCGTCAGCTAATGTAGGAATTGCTTTTTCAAATTCCAAATGCGTAGTATATCTATGATTGTAATTAATTTGTGGCACGACAATATGTACTTTAGTAGTTAAGCTCTTATATCCAGGTTCAACTGCAACATTGATTGTTCTAGTATCCGCTTTTTTATTATCGTTAACAACAGTTGTTGCTAATTCTTGATTGTTTGCATTGTAAAATTTGTATTCTTTCCAGAATGATGCATTGTTTAACACGGTTTGGAAATAATATTTATTATTTTGTTTAATTACTTTACCAGGGTGTTGCATATAGTCATCCATGTGTGACTTCTCTGAAGAGCCATCTTTTTGCACTTGGAAATTAATTGGTTGTGATGTTGCTTGAGAAACTTGTGTGCTTTGATTATTAGTTGCGTTCGTAGCTTCTGTTGCCGCATTGACTTGTTGGCTGTCTGCGCCTATGTATACAAGGGAACCTAAAATGATAGATGCTGTACCCATTGTAATCTTTTTCATAGCTGATGAACGTTGTTCTGATTGATACTTACTGTTTAAATAATGTTTTGTCATGTTGTTTTCCTCCTAAGGATACAAATTATGTGTTGTTATATGAGATGATTAACCATTGCAATTGATAATGGTTATCAATTATACTAGCACATCTATTTTCGTATAACAATAATAAATTGATTATAAAATAAATATTGACAATGATAATCATTATTATTTATGATTTTACTAAAGACTTAAAAGCAATCATAAAAAGGAGGATTATGTTTTGAAAAATATTTTAAAAGTTTTTAATACAACGATTTTAGCGTTAATTATCATCATCGCGACATTCAGTAATTCTGCAAATGCCGCAGATAGCGGTACTTTGAATTATGAGGTTTACAAATACAATACCAATGACACGTCAATTGCTAATGACTATTTTAATAAACCGGCAAAGTACATTAAGAAAAATGGTAAATTGTATGTTCAAATAACTGTCAACCACAGTCATTGGATTACTGGAATGAGTATCGAAGGACATAAAGAAAATATTATTAGTAAAAACACTGCCAAAGATGAACGCACTTCTGAATTTGAAGTAAGTAAGTTGAACGGTAAAATAGATGGAAAAATTGACGTTTATATCGATGAAAAAGTAAATGGTAAGCCATTCAAATATGACCATCATTACAACATTACATATAAATTTAATGGACCAACTGATGTAGCAGGTGCTAATGCACCAGGTAAAGATGATAAAAATTCTGCTTCAGGTAGTGACAAAGGATCTGATGGAACGACTACTGGTCAAAGTGAATCTAACAGTTCGAATAAAGACAAAGTAGAAAATCCACAAACAAATGCTGGTACACCTGCATATATATATGCAATACCAGTTGCATCCGTAGCATTATTAATCGCAATCACATTGTTTGTTAGAAAAAAATCTAAAGGCAATGTGGAATAATGAGAAATGTTAAACAAATTGCTACAAAATCTATTATAGCTATTATTAGCATAGGTATACTTACTTATACAACAATGATTGGTAGCGTGTTGGCTGATGAGATAAAATATCCATCAGCCAAATTTAATCAACCTGAAGCAAAAGATAAAACAGAATTAACTACATCAATTTTTGATGAAAAGATAAAAGAGAATAAAGCGTTAGAGTTACTAATTTTTAATCAAGAAAATAAAAATGTAACTGAGGAACAACAACTAGTTGACGAAAAGGCGCAATTGATTTCAGATATGACTGGTAAAATTTACTTGCAAGTAAAGCTAAAAGGTCAAATTGATAAAGAACAACTTGTTTTTCAAAATGACAAAAATGAAGAATTTCCATTTGTTATAAAAGATGAAAAGAATGACACAATAGTAAGAATTTTAATTGAACAGCATATGGATAAAATCGATATGCATGTTAAAACATTGGCTGAAAAGAAAGATCTAGATAACAAAGAAATGGTGTATTCTATTCATTTTAAAGAGAAAAAAGTTCAACATGATGATGCAAAAGAAGTGCCTTCAAAACATCAAAATCAAGAAAATAATCAAGATCAGCTTAAAAAAGATATTGATGACAAAAAAGATAGTCAAAAATCAGACATTAAGGAAAGACGTACTAGCCTTTTAACTGAAAAAGGATTAAATGATATTCCTGTACAAAAAGATAAAGTGCAACAAGACAGTAATAAAAAGATTGAAAATGAGCGACCTAAAGCATCAGGTACATTAAAAGTTGAAAATAGCCCTCCAACAGTAAAAAAGGTTGAAAATAATCACAAAGAGCAACCGAAACATAAAGATGAAAAATCAAAAAAGGAAAAGAAAAAAGTAGTTGAAAAAGAAAAAGCGTTACCAGCTTTTAATAGAGATGATGATAGCAAGAATAATAGTCAATTATCTAGTGATATTAAAGAACTTGATGAACCAAATCATAAAAAGCAATATATTTTATTTGCAGCTGGCATTGTGTTAGCAACTATTTTACTTATTTCGGCACATTTATACAGCAGAAAGAGAGGTAACCAAGTTTGAGAATCATAAAGTATTTAACCATTTTAGTGATAAGCGTCGTTATCTTAACCAGCTGTCAATCTTCCAGTTCTCAAGAATCAACTAAATCCGGCGAATTCAGAATCGTACCAACAACTGTTGCATTGACAATGACATTGGACAAATTGGATTTACCAATTGTCGGCAAACCCACGTCATATAAGACATTGCCTAATCGTTATAAAGATGTACCGGAAATTGGTCAACCAATGGAGCCGAATGTTGAAGCTGTTAAAAAGTTAAAACCAACACATGTTTTGAGTGTGTCAACGATTAAAGATGAAATGCAACCATTTTACAAACAATTAAATATGAAAGGCTACTTTTATGATTTTGATAGTTTAAAAGGGATGCAAAAGTCGATTACACAATTAGGTGATCAATTTAATCGTAAAGCACAAGCAAAAGAATTAAATGACCATTTAAATTCTGTAAAGCAAAAAATTGAAAATAAAGCAGCTAAACAAAAGAAACATCCCAAAGTATTAATATTAATGGGTGTACCGGGTAGCTATTTAGTAGCAACTGATAAATCATATATTGGTGATTTAGTTAAAATAGCAGGTGGAGAAAATGTTATTAAAGTGAAAGATCGTCAATATATTTCGTCTAATACTGAAAATTTGTTGAATATCAATCCAGATATTATTTTAAGATTACCACACGGAATGCCTGAAGAAGTTAAGAAAATGTTTCAAAAAGAATTTAAACAGAATGATATTTGGAAACATTTTAAAGCTGTGAAAAATAATCATGTTTATGACTTAGAGGAAGTGCCATTCGGTATTACAGCAAATGTTGATGCTGATAAGGCAATGACTCAATTATATGATTTATTTTATAAGGATAAAAAATAGTGAGCTGATATGATGATAAAAAATAAAAAGAAACTACTATTTTTATGTTTGTTAGTCATTTTAATCGCAACTGCTTATATTTCGTTTGTAACCGGTACAATTAAATTGTCATTTAATGACCTAATTACAAAATTTACAACTGGTAGCAATGAAGCAGTGGATTCAATCATTGATTTGCGATTGCCACGTATATTAATTGCATTAATGGTTGGCGCAATGTTAGCAGTTTCTGGAGCATTATTACAAGCAGCACTACAAAATCCTTTGGCAGAGGCGAATATCATTGGCGTTTCTTCAGGTGCACTTATAATGAGAGCACTTTGTATGTTGTTTATTCCACAATTGTACTTTTACTTACCATTATTAAGTTTTATTGGAGGTTTAATACCATTTTTAATAATTATATTGTTGCATTCTAAATTTAGATTCAATGCTGTAAGTATGATATTAGTAGGTGTTGCGTTATTCGTATTATTAAATGGTGTTTTAGAAATTTTAACTCAAAACCCTTTAATGAAAATTCCTCAAGGCTTAACAATGAAAATATGGAGCGACGTATACATATTAGCAGTATCAGCATTATTGGGATTAATATTAACATTACTATTGTCCCCTAAATTGAATTTACTAAATTTAGACGACATACAAGCGCGAAGTATCGGTTTTAATATTGATCGTTACAGATGGTTAACAGGTTTATTAGCAGTATTTTTAGCAAGTGCAACTGTTGCGATTGTTGGACAACTAGCCTTTTTAGGTATTATTGTGCCACATGTGGTTAGAAAGCTAGTTGGGGGCAATTACAGAGTACTTATTCCGTTTTCTACAGTTATTGGTGCATGGCTATTGTTAGTGGCTGATTTATTAGGACGAGTGATACAGCCTCCTTTAGAAATTCCAGCCAATGCTATTTTAATGATTGTCGGTGGTCCAATGCTAATTTACTTAATTTGTCAAAGTCAACGAAATCGAATCTAAAACGGTACAACAACTGGTTTAGTGATGACTGAAGAAACGTCGTTAATAAAAGAGGATTTTTATGAGAATGAAGCGATTTTTAACTATTGTACAAATTTTATTGGTTGTAATTATTATCATTTTTGGTTACAAAATTGTTCAAACATATATTGAAGACAAGCAAGAACGCGCAAATTATGAGAAATTACAACAAAAATTTCAAATGCTGATGAGCAAACATCAAGCACATGTGAGACCACAATTTGAATCACTTGAAAAAATAAATAAAGACATTGTTGGATGGATAAAATTATCAGAAACATCATTAAATTATCCAGTACTACAAGGTAAGACAAATCACGATTATTTAAATTTGGATTTTGAGCGAGAACATCGACGTAAAGGTAGTATTTTTATGGATTTTAGAAATGAATTGAAGAATTTAAATCATAATACTATTTTATACGGGCACCATGTCGGTGATAATACGATGTTTGATGTGTTAGAAGATTATTTAAAGCAATCGTTTTATGAAAAACACAAGATAATTGAATTTGACAATAAATATGGTAAATATCAATTGCAAGTATTTAGTGCATATAAAACTACTACTAAAGATAATTACATACGTACAGATTTTGAAAATGATCAAGATTATCAACAATTTTTAGATGAGACAAAACGTAAATCTGTAATTAATTCAGATGTTAATGTAACGGTAAAAGATAAAATAATGACTTTATCAACCTGCGAAGATGCATATAGTGAAACAACGAAAAGAATTGTTGTTGTCGCAAAAATAATTAAGGTAAGTTAAACAGAAAAGAGGATAATTATGAAATTTATGGCAGAAAATAGGCTGACGTTAACAAAAGGAACAGCAAAAGATATTATAGAACGATTTTATACGAGACATGGGATTGAAACATTAGAAGGCTTTGATGGCATGTTTGTTACACAAACTTTAGAACAAGAAGATTTTGATGAAGTGAAAATTTTAACAGTTTGGAAATCAAAGCAAGCTTTTACGGATTGGTTAAAATCTGATGTCTTTAAAGCAGCGCATAAACATGTTAGAAGTAAAAATGAAGATGAAAGTAGCCCGATTATCAATAACAAAGTAATTACATATGATATAGGCTATAGTTACATGAAATAATTGAATTTAAAGAGGTTGCAGTACTTGTTATGACAATTGGTATTGTTAGCTTTTGTAACGACCATACATGATACCGATGATGGTCGTTTTTTTAATGAACACAAACATGCTAACAACAAATTGCTAAAACATAGTTTGATTTGAATATGCTTTGAAAATAATCATCAATTATATCATTTTGATTTATTTTGAAGAAGAAAAGAATTAATAATGATATTTTGGGGCGTATGATTTATAGTAGTAGTATCGATAAAAGAAATTTATGCAATTTGAAATATTATGAGTGATAAAAGCGATTAATTAATATTAACTATACAATCAAATGTTTTCATCTTATTAATGATTAATATTTTTATTTTTAAAAATAAAGCGAGGAGCTATCAATGGAACAAATTACTTCTGCACAAAATAATAGAATTAAACAAGCGAACAAGCTAAAAAAGAAACGTGAGAGGGATAAAACTGGATTAGCTTTAATTGAAGGTGTGCATTTAATTGAAGAAGCTTATCAAAGTGGAATTGTAATTACACAATTATTTGCAATTGAACCGGTAAGATTAGATCAGCAAATTATCGCATACGCGCAAGAAGTTTTTGAAATAAACATGAAAGTTGCTGAATCTTTATCAGGTACAGTGACACCACAAGGGTTTTTCGCAATCATTGAGAAGCCGCATTATGATATTTCTAAAGCACAACAAGTATTGCTCATCGATCGTGTTCAAGATCCTGGAAATTTAGGCACATTAATTAGAACTGCGGATGCAGCTGGAATGGATGCTGTAATAATGGAGAAGGGTACGACAGATCCTTATCAAGATAAAGTGTTGCGAGCGAGTCAAGGTAGTGTTTTCCATTTGCCAGTTATGACACAAGATCTCGATACGTTTATTACTCAATTTAATGGTCCTGTTTATGGTACAGCACTTGAAAACGCAGTGGCATACAAAGAAGTTACTTCAAGTGATTCTTTTGCATTACTATTAGGTAATGAGGGAGAAGGTGTTAATCCTGAATTATTAGCACATACTACACAAAATTTAATCATACCTATTTATGGTAAAGCTGAAAGTTTAAATGTAGCGATTGCAGGTAGTATTTTACTTTATCATTTGAAAGGTTGACCGTGTTGAAAGTTTTCCGATATAATTATAATTAATTGTTTAACAGAACATTTCTACGTGATTGCATACACAATTGAATATAAACCAATAAAAAGGCATGGACATTTATATAAATAATTGTTTTAGGGAGAATAATCGTGACTGCAAGTTATTCCAATTATTTAAAGTCTTTTCACCTTTTTGGTTACTTAAAGAGATTTAAGTCGGAAAGACAATCCGTTATCAATATTAAACAAGTGTATGCTTAGGCATAAATTTGGGTGGTACCACGGAAATGACTTTCGTCCCTTATTTTTTAAGAGGATGAAAGTCTTTTTTTAGTTAAACAACAAATATGATAAATATAAAATGAATAGTTCGAATAGGGAGGTCAGTGACATATGTCTGAACAACAAACAATGTCAGAGTTAAAACAACAAGCGCTTGTAGATATTAATGAAGCAAATGATGAACGTGCACTGCAAGAAGTTAAAGTGAAATACTTAGGTAAAAAAGGGTCAGTTAGCGGACTAATGAAATTGATGAAGGATTTGCCGAATGAAGAGAAACCTGCGTTTGGTCAAAAAGTGAATGAATTGCGTCAAACAATTCAAAATGAATTAGATGAAAGACAACAGATGTTAGTTAAAGAAAAATTAAATAAGCAATTGGCTGAAGAAACAATTGATGTATCATTACCAGGTCGTCATATTGAAATCGGTTCAAAGCATCCATTAACACGTACAATAGAAGAAATTGAAGACTTATTCTTAGGTTTAGGTTATGAAATTGTGAATGGATATGAAGTTGAACAAGATCATTATAACTTCGAAATGCTGAATTTACCTAAATCACACCCTGCACGTGATATGCAAGATAGTTTCTATATTACGGATGAAATTTTATTACGTACGCATACATCACCAGTGCAGGCACGTACGATGGAATCACGTCATGGTCAAGGTCCAGTTAAAATTATTTGCCCTGGTAAAGTGTATCGTCGTGACTCTGATGATGCGACACATAGTCATCAATTTACACAAATCGAAGGATTAGTTGTTGATAAAAACGTTAAAATGAGTGATTTGAAAGGCACTTTAGAATTGTTAGCTAAGAAATTATTTGGTGCTGATCGTGAAATTCGTTTACGTCCAAGTTACTTCCCATTCACTGAACCTTCTGTAGAAGTTGATGTGTCATGTTTTAAATGTAAAGGAAAAGGTTGTAATGTGTGTAAACACACAGGATGGATTGAAATTTTAGGTGCTGGAATGGTACATCCTAATGTATTAGAAATGGCTGGTTTTGATTCTTCAGAGTACTCTGGATTTGCATTTGGTATGGGACCAGACCGTATTGCAATGTTGAAATATGGTATAGAAGATATTCGTCATTTCTATACTAATGATGTGAGATTTTTAGATCAATTTAAAGCGGTAGAAGATAGAGGTGACATGTAATGTTGATATCAAATGAATGGTTGAAAGAATATGTAACAATCGATGATTCTGTAAGTAATTTGGCAGAACGTATTACGCGCACAGGTATTGAAGTGGATGATTTAATTGACTACACAAAAGATATCAAAAATTTAGTTGTCGGCTTCGTTAAGTCAAAAGAGAAACATCCTGATGCTGATAAATTAAATGTTTGCCAAGTTGATATCGGAGAAGACGAACCTGTACAAATCGTTTGTGGTGCACCGAACGTTGATGCAGGACAATATGTCATTGTTGCTAAAGTAGGTGGCAGATTGCCTGGTGGTATTAAAATTAAGCGTGCCAAATTACGCGGTGAACGTTCAGAAGGTATGATTTGTTCGTTACAAGAAATTGGTATTTCAAGTAATTATGTACCAAAAACGTTTGAATCTGGTATCTATGTATTTAGTGAAGCCCAAGTTCCAGGAACAGATGCCTTACAAGCTTTATATTTAGATGATCAAGTAATGGAATTTGATTTAACGCCGAATCGTGCTGATGCTTTAAGTATGATAGGTACTGCTTATGAAGTTGCAGCATTATATAATACAAAAATGACTAAGCCAGACACAACATCAAATGAGCTTGAGTTATCTGCAAATAATGAACTGACTGTGACAATAGAAAATGAAGATAAAGTACCATATTATAGTGCACGTGTTGTTCACGACGTGACAATTGAACCCTCGCCAATTTGGATGCAAGCACGCTTAATAAAAGCGGGTATACGTCCTATTAATAATGTTGTTGACATTTCAAATTATGTGTTATTAGAATACGGTCAACCATTGCACATGTTTGATCAAGATGCGATTGGTTCACAACAAATTGTTGTTCGTCAAGCTAATGAAGGCGAAAAAATGACAACATTAGATGGTACAGAACGTGAATTATTAACAAGCGATATTGTCATTACTAATGGACAAACTCCAATTGCATTAGCTGGTGTTATGGGTGGCGATTTTTCAGAAGTTAAAGAACAAACATCAAATATAGTGATTGAAGGTGCTATTTTTGATCCAGTTTCAATTCGTCATACATCAAGACGTTTAAATTTACGCAGTGAATCATCTAGTCGTTTTGAAAAAGGAATAGCTACTGAATTTGTAGATGAAGCAGTCGACCGTGCATGTTATTTATTACAAACTTATGCAAACGGAAAAGTGCTAAAAGATAGAGTGTCTTCAGGAGAACTTGGTGCATTTATTACACCAATCGACATCACTGCTGATAAAATTAATCGCACTATTGGATTTGATTTGTCACAAAATGATATTGTTACTATTTTTAATCAACTAGGGTTTGATACAGAAATAAATGATGATGTTATTACAGTGCAAGTACCATCACGTCGTAAAGATATTACAATTAAAGAAGATTTAATTGAAGAAGTTGCACGTATATATGGTTACGACGATATTCCATCAACGTTACCTGTCTTCGAAAAAGTTACTAGTGGTCAGCTAACTGATCGCCAATATAAAACGAGAATGGTTAAAGAAGTGTTAGAAGGTGCTGGATTAGATCAAGCTATTACGTATTCGTTAGTTTCTAAAGAAGATGCTACTGCATTTTCGATGCAACAGCGTCAAACAATTGATTTATTGATGCCAATGAGTGAAGCGCATGCGTCATTACGTCAAAGTTTATTACCACATTTAATCGAAGCGGCATCATATAATGTGGCACGCAAAAATAAAGATGTAAAATTATTTGAAATCGGCAATGTCTTCTTTGCTAATGGAGAAGGTGAACTACCAGATCAAGTTGAATATTTAAGTGGTATTTTAACTGGAGATTATGTAGTCAATCAATGGCAAGGTAAGAAAGAAACGGTTGATTTCTATTTAGCAAAAGGTGTCGTGGATCGAGTATCTGAAAAGTTAAACCTTGAATTTAGTTATCGTCGTGCCGATATTGATGGATTACATCCAGGTCGTACAGCTGAAATCTTATTAGAAAATAAAATTGTTGGTTTTATTGGTGAATTACATCCAACATTAGCAGCTGATAATGATTTAAAACGTACGTATGTTTTTGAGTTGAATTTTGATGCATTAATGTCTGTGTCGGTAGGTTACATTAATTACCAGCCAATTCCGAGATTCCCAGGCATGTCTCGTGACATTGCATTAGAAGTAGATCAAAATATTCCAGCAGCTGATTTATTATCAACGATTCATGCACACGGTGGCAATATATTAAAAGATACACTTGTCTTTGATGTATATCAGGGCGAACATTTAGAAAAAGGTAAAAAATCAATTGCAATACGTTTAAATTATTTAGACACAGAAGAAACATTGACAGATGAGCGCGTTTCAAAAGTACAAGCGGAAATTGAAGCAGCATTAATTGAACAAGGTGCTGTTATTAGATAATGATTTAAACCCCATGTATAAGGATATCTGAAGTAGATTGATATCCTTAACATGGGGTTTTATTTTTGGATTCACCTATTAGGTTCCAATTCATTTAAAAAGTCAAAGAGGAACAGCGGAATACAGATGATGCTTTGCACAACTGCATATAAAGTCATACTTATGAGCAAAGCAAATTAGTATGACTTACCTAATAGGATCACCTATTAGGATTCAATTTATCTTGATTAAAAATCAAAGAGGAACAGCGGAATACAGATGATGCTTCGCATCACTGCATATAAAGTCATACTTATGAGCAAAGCAAATTAGTATGACTTACCTAATAGGATTTCCTATTAGGATCCAATTTATAATGATTAAAAATCAAAGAGGCACAGCGGATTACAGTTGATGCTTCGCACAACTGCATAAAAGCCTCTAATGATTAAAAATCAAAGAGGCACAGCGGATTACAGTTGATGCTTCGCACAACTGCATAAAAGCCTCTAATGATTAAAAATCAAAGAGGCTTTAAAATTTTTTGGGCTTTTTCACGATTTTTAAAATGCTTTTTTGAAATGGTATCTAAACGTGAAAGACCGTATTTTTTTATAATTTTGGCGGCGATTACATCGACTTTAGCACCGGCACCTTTAGGAATCGTCATATTAATATTTTTTGATATTTGATCCATATATGTAACAAATGCGTATCGAGAAATTATGCTTGCCACTGCAATGGCTAATGACTTCGATTCTCCTTTTGTTTCAAATTTTGTTTTCTTTGGAAGTGGTATATCGGATAATGCGTAATGGTTATACACTTCGCGTTTTGCGAACTGATCAATGACGATATAGTCTAATTGAGACGAATCAATTTTTTCAAGTACATTTTTGATGGCTTCATTATGAAGAACAGCTTTCATTTTTACTTGAGTCCAGCCTTTTGCTTGCTGAATATTATATTTTTCATTGTGTAGTGTTAATAATGAATGTGGGATGAAAGTAACCAATTGCTCAGCAAGTTCTACAATTTTGGTATCGGTTAATTTTTTTGAATCATCTACACCCAAAGTTTTTAAAATAGGGACATGCTCTTTGGTAACGAAAGCAGCACATACAGTCAATGGACCAAAGTAATCGCCACTTCCAGCTTCATCACTACCAATACAGTTAAATTGATCATACATTAAAGTTTGTTCAAGAAAAGAATTAGCCATATTTTTCTTTTTAGTTTTATTAGTATTCAATTGAGAATGCTGCGGTAGAAGTTCTTTAGACACAGCTTCTGCATGATTACCTTGAAACATGACTTTACCTGATTGGTAAATATTTACAGTTGTATTTTGATACTTTGCACGTGCTTTCATACCTTGAGGTAAATTCTCAGTATCAAAAGTAATGCGTGACATTAATGTCGTTATGTCTTTATCCGACAATTTAAAAACGATATTCGCCATTTGTGTAAATCCTTTCATATAATTTCATTATCATTAGCAAAAATAATCATATCATAAATGATAATAACGTCAGAAACATTTATGTATGTTGTAAAGAATTAATTGCGGATACTTACAAAATACATAGTGGTCATGTATAATGTTTATGAAAATGTTATAGTGACACAATTTAAACATGATAAAGTATTGAATAGAAAATTCTTTACATTATTTCATTATAAAAAGAACATTAAGTCATCTATAGAGATTGTGTTGTTGTTTTATCATAATTGCAATATAACAATATTAGTATCAAATTCAGACAAACTATCCAGTCATATTTTATAACGTGAATTTAGATTTTAAAAAAAGGATCAGGAGAAATTATAAATGACACAGTTTAAAAACAAGGTAAATGTATCAATTAATGATCAGCTTTTTACAATTGTTGGGGAAGATAACCCAGAGCACATACGATATGTAGCACATTTAGTTGATGATAAAATAAAAGAATTAGGGTATAAAGCAGCAGGTTTAGATACTTCAAGAAAAGCAATACTAACTGCTGTGAATATTATGCATGAAAAAGTACTACTAGAAGAAGAAAATCGACGTTTGAAACAACAAATTCACAAATTGCAGCAGCGTGAGCAATAAATGGTCATTGATTTTATCATAATCATTTTCTTTGTGTATTTTGTCATCGTTGGATTCAGACGAGGTTTTTGGTTATCTATGATACATTTGAGTGCAACGATTGTATCATTGTGGATTGCCAGTCAATTTTACAAATCTATTGTAGAAAGATTAATTGTATTTATTCCATATCCTAAAACAACAGCATTTAATACAACTTTTGCGTTTCATTTTAATCATCTACAAAATCGATTTGAAGCGATTGTAGCTTTTTTAATGATTACATTGTTTTGTAAGTTCATTTTATATCTAATTATCGTAACTTTTGATAAAATAATAGCGTATCAAAACATTCATATTTTCAGTCGTGCAATGGGAATGATAGTTGGTGTGTTTATGACGATAATTGTCTTACACTTTACGTTATATCTATTGGCATTATATCCTAACGAAGCATTACAACATCAGCTTAAAATATCTATTGTGAGTCATTCATTGATTTTTCACATCCCATATTTATCGGCTTTCACCATTAATTTATAAATTATCATAAGAGGTCAGGACAAAGGTATATATTAATGATACGTCCTGGTCTTCTTTTTATGGAGTGTTATTATGACAAAAAAAGATGTTATCAAACTATTAGAACAAATTGCTACTTATATGGAATTAAAAGGGGAAAATACTTTTAAAATATCAGCGTATCGAAAAGCAGCTCAAAGTCTTGAATTAGATGAACGACCATTAGATGAAATATCTGATGTAACGGAGTTAAAAGGCATTGGTAAAGGTGTTGCAGAAGTAATCAATGATTACCGTGAGACCGGTGAATCTCAGTATTTACAGCAATTACAGGAAGAAGTTCCGGAAGGTCTTATTCCACTTTTGAAAATTCAAGGACTTGGAAGCAAGAAAATTGCTAAGCTATATAAAGAGTTGAATATTGTTGATAAAGCGTCACTTCAAGTTGCTTGTGAAAATGGAAAAGTTAGTGAATTAAGCGGATTTGCTAAGAAAACGGAACAAAACATATTAGAAGCTGTGAAACAACTTGGTGCTAAGAAAGATAGATATCCAATTGATCAAATGAGAAGACTTAATCAAGAAATCATTGATTATATAGATACATTAAATTATATCGATCAATATTCATCTGCAGGAAGCTTCCGTCGTTTTAAAGAAATGAGCAAAGATTTAGATTTCATAATAAGTACCGATAACCCAAAAGCAGTGCAGCAGCAATTATTAAATATTCCCAATAAAGTAAAAGAAGTTGCAGTGGGGAACACAAAAGTTTCATTAGAATTAGCGTATGATGATGAAACGATTGGTGTCGATTTTCGATTAATTGAACCAAGTGCTTTTTATCATACATTGCAGCATTTTACTGGGTCAAAAGAACATAATATAAGAATTCGACAACTTGCTAAAGCACGTGATGAAAAAGTAAGTGAATATGGAATTGAACAAGCTGATGGTACATTAATTCAATATGATAGTGAAGCCAAGATATATGAACATTTTAATGTGAATTTTATACCACCTGCTATGCGAGAAGATGGTAGCGAATTTGATAAAGATCTAAGTAATATCATTACAATAGATGATATTAATGGTGATATTCATATGCATACAACGTATAGTGATGGTGCGTTTTCTATTCGAGACATGGTAGAAGCAAATATCGCAAAAGGTTATAAATTCATGGTAATTACTGATCATTCACAAAGTTTACGTGTTGCTAATGGCTTACAAGTAGAAAGACTTTTAAGACAAAACGAAGAAATTAAGGCTTTAGATAAAGAATATAGTGAAATTGATATTTATTCAGGTACAGAAATGGATATATTACCTGATGGCTCGCTGGATTATGATGATGAAATTTTAGCACAACTTGATTATGTAATTGGAGCTATTCATCAAAGCTTTAACCAATCAGAAGAACAAATTATGGAACGATTAGCTAATGCATGTCGCAATCCATACGTGCGACATATAGCGCATCCAACAGGGCGTATTATAGGTAGAAGAGATGGTTATAAACCGAATATTGAACAATTAATGGCATTAGCTGAAGAAACGAATACAGTATTAGAAATTAATGCCAATCCACATCGACTGGATCTGAACGCTGATATCGTTCGTAAATATCCAAATGTGAAATTAACTATTAACACTGATGCGCATCATACAAATCATTTAGATTTTATGAATTATGGCGTAGCAACTGCGCAAAAAGGATTTGTAACAAAAGATAGAGTGATTAACGCATTATCGCGTGAAGCTTTTAAAGACTTTATTGAAAATAATACAAAACTTAAGAAATAGAGGGATTTTATGAGACAAAAAACATTAGACGTCTTAGAATTTGAAAAAATAAAATCACTCGTTGCCAATGAAACTATTAGTGACTTAGGCTTGGAAAAGGTCAATCAAATGATGCCAGCTACTAATTTTGAAACGGTTGTTTTTCAAATGGAAGAAACGGATGAGATTGCTCAAATTTATAATAAGCATCGTTTACCAAGCTTGAGTGGCTTATCTAAAGTATCAGCATTCATTCATCGCGCTGATATTGGCGGCGTTTTAAATGTATCAGAGCTTAACTTGATAAAAAGATTAATTCAAGTACAAAATCAATTCAAGACATTTTATAATCAATTGGTTGAAGAAGATGAAGGTGTTAAATACCCAATATTAGATGACAAGATGAATCAATTACCTGTGTTAACTGATCTTTTTCAACAAATAAATGAAACATGCGATACGTATGATTTATATGATAATGCGAGTTATGAATTGCAAGGGATTAGAAGTAAAATTTCTAGCACGAATCAACGTATTAGACAAAATTTGGACCGTATTGTTAAAAGCCAAGCAAATCAGAAAAAATTATCAGATGCTATTGTAACAGTTAGGAATGAAAGAAACGTTATACCAGTCAAAGCTGAATATCGACAAGATTTTAATGGGATTGTACATGATCAATCTGCTTCAGGACAAACATTGTATATTGAGCCATCATCAGTTGTTGAAATGAATAATCAAATTAGTCGATTACGTCATGATGAAGCAATTGAAAAAGAACGCATTTTAACGCAACTAACTGGTTATGTGGCTGCGGACAAAGATGCACTACTTGTGGCAGAACAAGTCATGGGGCAGTTAGATTTTTTAATCGCAAAAGCGAGATATAGTAGAAGTATTAAAGGAACAAAGCCGATATTTAAAGAGGACCGTACTGTATATTTACCTAAAGCATACCATCCATTATTAAATCGTGAGACTGTTGTAGCTAATACCATCGAATTTATGGAAGATATTGAAACGGTAATTATTACAGGACCGAATACAGGTGGTAAAACTGTAACATTAAAAACATTAGGTTTAATTATTGTTATGGCTCAATCAGGATTGTTAATTCCCACACTTGATGGTAGTCAGTTAAGTGTATTTAAAAATGTATATTGCGATATCGGAGATGAACAATCAATAGAACAATCATTATCAACTTTTTCATCTCATATGACGAATATAGTTGAAATTTTAAAGCATGCAGACAAACATAGTTTAGTTTTATTTGATGAATTAGGTGCAGGTACAGATCCAAGTGAAGGTGCTGCATTAGCAATGAGCATTTTAGATCATGTTAGAAAAATTGGTTCTCTAGTAATGGCAACGACGCACTATCCTGAACTTAAAGCATATAGTTATAATCGAGAAGGCGTTATGAATGCGAGTGTAGAATTTGATGTAGATACTTTGAGTCCAACGTATAAGTTGTTAATGGGTGTGCCGGGTCGTTCAAATGCTTTTGATATTTCTAAAAAGTTAGGTCTTAGTTTGAATATTATTAATAAGGCTAAGACGATGATTGGTACTGATGAAAAAGAAATAAATGAAATGATTGAATCATTAGAGCATAATTACAAACGTGTAGAGACACAGAGGTTAGAACTGGACCGTCTTGTAAAAGAAGCGGAGCAAGTGCATGATGATTTATCTAAGCAGTATCAACAATTCCAAAATTATGAAAAGTCTCTAATAGAGGAAGCGAAAGAAAAAGCAAATCAGAAGATTAAAGCTGCAACAAAAGAAGCTGACGATATTATTAAAGACTTAAGACAATTGCGTGAACAAAAAGGTGCAGATGTTAAAGAACATGAATTGATTGATAAGAAGAAACGATTAGATGATCATTATGAAGCGAAATCTATAAAGCAAAATGTACAAAAGCAAAAATACGATAAAATTGTTGCTGGTGATGAAGTAAAAGTATTATCTTACGGTCAAAAGGGTGAAGTTTTAGAAATTGTCAATGATGAAGAAGCAATTGTTCAAATGGGAATTATTAAAATGAAGTTACCTATTGAAGATTTAGAGAAAAAACAAAAAGAAAAAGTTAAGCCAACGAAAATGGTTACACGTCAAAATCGTCAAACAATTAAAACTGAACTAGACTTACGAGGCTATCGTTATGAGGATGCTTTAATTGAACTAGATCAATATTTAGATCAAGCTGTTTTAAGTAATTACGAACAAGTTTATATCATTCATGGTAAAGGTACAGGTGCACTTCAAAAAGGTGTACAACAACATTTGAAAAAGCATAAAAGTGTTAGTGACTTTAGAGGTGGTATGCCAAGCGAAGGTGGATTTGGCGTTACCGTTGCAACACTAAAATAAATTATAATTTGATAAATTAAATAGCTGCAGTTAAAATAATGTAAAGCAACAAGAATACATTTCAAACATGTTATTTGAAATAAGCATAAAAATTGAGCAAATAGAAATACATGAAGCATGTTATCTGATATAATTTGAACATCATAATAATAATTAAGGAGGATTGGCATTTATGGCAATCGTAAAAGTAACAGATGCAGATTTCGACTCAAAAGTAGAATCTGGTGTACAATTAGTAGATTTTTGGGCAACATGGTGTGGTCCATGTAAAATGATCGCTCCGGTATTAGAAGAATTAGCAGCTGACTATGAAGGTAAAGCTGACATTTTAAAATTAGATGTTGATGAAAATCCATCAACTGCAGCTAAATATGAAGTGATGAGTATTCCAACATTAATCGTCTTTAAAGACGGTCAACCAGTTGATAAAGTTGTTGGTTTCCAACCAAAAGAAAACTTAGCTGAAGTTTTAGATAAACATTTATAAGTTACAACCAATGACGACTGGGGCATTTCTTTAATGAATTGCTCCAGTTTTTGTTTGTGTTCTTAATATAAAAAGTTGAATGATAAGTCATCATATTGTTTACGACTTGAGAATGGTGGGATTAATAAAATCTATGAACGTTAAATGTTAATCAAGCATGCTGATAGATATGTAGCAGTTGGTTTGATAAAACAATGTTCAATATTACATGATGTGCATGAAAAGTCATACTCGAAGATGTTGATTATGAGCTAGAATTAGTGATGATAAATTTGAAGCACTTTTGTAGCATCATTCATTTTAAAATTAGAAGGGGGGATATTATTGGAAGACTATAAGCAACGAATTAAAAATAAATTAAATGTCGTACCTATGGAACCAGGCTGCTATTTAATGAAAGATCGTAATGATCAAGTGATATATGTTGGCAAAGCTAAAAAGCTAAGAAATCGATTGAGATCATATTTTACGGGTGCTCATGATGCTAAAACAACGAGACTGGTTGGTGAAATACGTCGTTTTGAGTTTATTGTCACGTCAAGTGAAACAGAGTCACTTTTACTGGAATTGAATCTGATAAAACAATATCAACCAAGATATAATATATTATTAAAGGATGATAAAAGTTATCCATTTATTAAAATTACGAAGGAAAAATATCCTAGACTACAAGTGACGAGAACTGTAAAACAAGGTACTGGCAAATATTTCGGACCGTATCCGAATGCATATTCTGCTCAAGAAACTAAAAAGTTATTAGACAGAATATATCCATATCGCAAATGTGATAAGATGCCAGATAAATTATGTCTTTATTACCATATTGGACAATGTTTAGGACCATGTGTATATGACGTTGATTTGAGTAAATACGCACAAATGACGAAGGAAATTACTGATTTTCTGAATGGGGAAGACAAAACAATTTTAAAAAGTTTAGAAGAGCGAATGTTAACTGCAAGTGAATCACTTGATTTTGAACGGGCTAAAGAATATAGAGATTTAATTCAACATATTCAAAATCTGACAAACAAACAAAAAATTATGTCATCAGATAAAACGATTCGTGATGTCTTTGGTTATAGTGTTGATAAAGGATGGATGTGTATCCAAGTTTTCTTTATACGACAAGGTAATATGATAAAGCGAGATACAACGATGATTCCATTACAGCAAACAGAAGAAGAAGAATTTTATACATTTATTGGACAATTTTATAGCTTAAACCAACATATTTTACCTAAGGAAGTTCATGTACCACGTAATTTGGATAAAGAAATGATTCAATCTGTTGTGGACACTAAAATCGTTCAACCCGCGCGAGGTCCCAAAAAAGATATGGTTGACCTAGCTGCACATAACGCTAAAGTATCATTAAATAATAAATTTGAATTAATATCACGTGATGAGTCAAGAACGATTAAAGCCATTGAAGAACTTGGAACACAAATGGGAATTCAAACACCAATTAGAATTGAAGCATTCGATAATTCTAATATTCAAGGTGTGGATCCAGTGTCAGCAATGGTTACATTTATCGACGGTAAACCAGATAAGAAAAATTATAGAAAGTATAAAATCAAAACGGTTAAAGGTCCAGATGATTACAAATCAATGAGAGAAGTAGTAAGACGACGATATTCTCGCGTTTTAAACGAAGGATTACCATTACCTGATTTAATAATAGTAGATGGTGGTAAAGGACATATGAACGGGGTTATTGATGTGCTACAAAACGAATTAGGTCTTGATATCCCTGTTGCAGGTTTGCAGAAAAATGATAAACACCAAACATCTGAATTATTATATGGCGCTAGTGCAGAAATTGTACCACTGAAGAAAAATAGCCAGGCATTTTATTTGTTGCACCGTATCCAAGATGAGGTTCACAGATTCGCAATCACATTTCATAGACAAACACGTCAAAAGACAGGCTTGAAATCAATACTTGATGATATAGATGGTATCGGTAACAAACGTAAAACATTATTATTGCGTTCATTCGGTTCAATCAAGAAAATGAAGGAAGCTACACTTGAAGATTTTAAAAATATAGGTATTCCTGAAAACGTTGCAAAGAACCTACATGAACAATTGCATAAATAAATTGCAGGGCGTGAGAATCATTCTCATGCCCCAAAATATATGAAATAATGTTACAATATGGTTAACAAAGTTATTTTTTTGAATGTACGTGGAAGCGTTTTCTAAATGAGAAAGTTTATCATCACAAGCAATCTAAAATATCGAATCCAAATGTTACATTGTTCGACATGCAGTTTGGTGATCGTGCAGTGTGTATTTGTCTTTAAAATGTTTCGCTTAATGATAATGACAACGCTAGAAACGATATCACTTTAGGGGGTTAAGCGTACGTTTAATATAAATAGCTCAATAAATTAAATATTCGTTCACAGGGGGGACTCCTTTTGGCTCAATCAAAAAATGAATTTTATCTAAGACGTATTCACTCGTTATTAGGTATTATCCCAATAGGTGCATTTTTGGTCGTTCATTTATTAGTGAATCACCAAGCAACACAAGGTGCTGAAGCGTTTAATAAGGCATCTAACTTTATGGAATCATTACCATTTCTAATTATTGTAGAATTTTTATTTATATACATTCCGTTGTTATATCACGGTTTGTTTGGTATACACATTGCATTTACAGCAAAAGAAAATGTTGGACATTACTCGATTTTTAGAAACTGGATGTTCTTCTTCCAAAGAGTGAGTGGTATCTTAACATTTATCTTTATTGGTATCCATTTATGGCAAACACGTTTACAAAAAGCATTTTACGGCAAAGAAGTGAATTACGATTTAATGCACGAAACATTGCAACATCCTGGATGGGCAATATTTTATATTATTTGTATTATTGCTGTTGTGTTCCACTTTGCAAATGGCTTATGGTCATTCTTAGTTACTTGGGGTGGACTTCAATCTCCAAAATCACAACGAGTATTTACATGGGTTTCATTAATCGTATTTTTAGTTATTTCGTATATTGGTGTTACTGCAATTATTGCCTTTATGTAATACATCGCATTTAACAAATATAGATTGAAAATTTAGGGGAGTGAAATTTTTATGGCAGAGAAACATCTTATTGTTGTCGGAGGTGGCCTAGCGGGCTTAATGTCAACAATTAAAGCGGCAGAAAAAGGTGCACATGTAGATTTGTTCTCAGTTGTACCAGTAAAGCGTTCGCACTCTGTTTGTGCCCAAGGTGGCATTAATGGTGCGGTCAATACTAAAGGGGAAGGCGATTCTCCTTGGATTCACTTTGATGATACAGTGTATGGTGGCGACTTCCTTGCAAACCAACCACCTGTTAAAGCGATGACAGAGGCAGCACCTAAAATTATTCATTTATTAGACCGTATGGGCGTAATGTTCAATAGAACAAATGAAGGTCTATTAGATTTTAGACGTTTCGGTGGTACATTACACCACAGAACAGCATATGCAGGGGCAACAACTGGACAACAATTATTATATGCATTGGATGAACAAGTTCGTGCATATGAAGTAGATGGATTAGTTACGAAGTATGAAGGATGGGAATTCCTTGGCATAGTTAAAGGTGACGATGATAGTGCAAGAGGTATCGTTGCACAAAATATGACAACTGCTGAGATTGAAACATTTGGTTCAGATGCAGTTATTATGGCAACGGGTGGCCCTGGTATTATTTTCGGTAAAACAACAAACTCAATGATTAATACAGGATCAGCGGCTTCCATTGTTTACCAACAAGGCGCTATTTATGCTAATGGTGAGTTCATTCAAATTCATCCTACTGCAATCCCTGGTGATGATAAACTGCGACTAATGAGTGAATCAGCACGTGGTGAAGGTGGACGAATTTGGACATATAAAGATGGTAAGCCTTGGTACTTCTTAGAAGAGAAATATCCTGATTATGGTAACTTAGTACCTCGTGATATCGCAACGCGTGAAATTTTCGATGTATGTATTAACCAAAAATTAGGTATAAATGGCGAAAACATGGTATATCTTGATTTGTCACATAAAGATCCACATGAGTTAGATGTAAAACTAGGTGGTATCATTGAGATTTATGAAAAATTCACTGGTGATGACCCACGCAAAGTACCAATGAAGATTTTCCCAGCTGTTCACTATTCAATGGGTGGTCTATATGTAGATTATGATCAAATGACAAATATTAAAGGGTTATTTGCAGCTGGAGAATGTGACTTCTCTCAACATGGTGGTAACCGCTTAGGTGCCAATTCATTGTTATCAGCGATTTATGGTGGTACAGTAGCAGGTCCAAACGCGATTGATTATATTTCAAATATTGATCGATCATATACTGATATGGACGAAAGTATTTTTGAAAAACGTAAAGCTGAAGAGCAAGAACGTTTTGATAAATTATTAGCTATGCGCGGTACAGAAAATGCCTATAAATTACACCGTGAACTTGGTGAAATTATGACAGCAAATGTAACTGTTGTTCGTGAAAATGAAAAACTGTTAGAAACAGATAAAAAGATTGTTGAATTGATGAAACGTTATGAAGATATTGATATGGAAGATACTCAAACTTGGAGTAACCAAGCGGTATTCTTTACTCGTCAATTATGGAACATGTTAGTACTTGCACGTGTTATTACGATTGGTGCATATAACCGTAACGAATCACGCGGTGCCCATTATAAACCAGAATTCCCAGAGCGTAATGATGAAGAGTGGTTAAAAACGACAATGGCCTCATTCCAAGGCGCATTTGAAAAACCACAGTTTACTTATGATGACGTCGATGTGAGTTTAATACCACCTCGTAAACGTGATTACACAAGTAAGTCTAAAGGGGGTAAAAAATAATGACTGAACAATCAGTGAAAAACACTCCACAACATGAAACACAATCTAAACCGAAACAAAAAACAGTAAAATTAATTATTAAACGACAAGATACAAGTGATTCTAAGCCTTATGAAGAAACATTTGAAATTCCATATCGTGAAAATTTAAACGTCATTGCTTGTTTAATGGAAATTAGACGTAATCCAGTTAATATTAAAGGTGAAAAAACAACACCTGTTGTCTGGGATATGAACTGCTTAGAAGAAGTATGTGGAGCATGTTCTATGGTTATCAATGGTCGTGCAAGACAATCTTGTTCTGCGATTGTTGATCAATTAGAACAACCTATTCGTTTAGAGCCAATGAATACTTTCCCAGTTATCCGTGACTTACAAGTTGATCGTTCTAGAATGTTCGATAACTTAAAACGTATGAAAGCATGGATCCCAATTGATGGAACGTATGATTTAGGTCCGGGACCACGTATGCCAGAGAAAAAACGTCAAACAGCTTATGAATTATCTAAATGTATGACATGTGGTGTATGTTTAGAGGTTTGTCCTAATGTTACTGAAAATAATAAATTCGTTGGTGCGCAAGCAATCTCGCAAGTTCGTTTGTTTAATTTGCACCCAACAGGATCTATGACTAAAGATGAACGTTTAAATGCATTAATGGGTACTGGTGGCTTACAGCAGTGTGGAAATTCACAAAACTGTGTTAATGCTTGCCCTAAAGGTATTCCATTAACAACATCCATTGCAGCAATGAACAGAGAAACAACATTCCACATGTTTAAATCATTCTTTGGTTCAGACCATGAAGTAGAATAAAAATTAATCCCTTTTGAGTTAAAATGTTATGTTCCTTTCAAAATTAAATTGAATGGAGATACACAATAACTTGGAAGGGATTTTTTTAATAAGCAGATTACATGACAATATGATAGTGGGCTGATTTAAAATAAATATTATATTATAATGACAAAAATGGTAAACACAGTGCATAATACTAAAATCCAATGCTTAGTTATGATAAACTAAAAATTAAATTAAAAGTAAGGATGACCGAATATGAATAAACCAATAGGTGTAATAGACTCTGGTGTCGGAGGTTTGACAGTAGCTAAAGAAATTATGCGTCAGTTGCCAAATGAGACGATTTATTACTTAGGTGATATTGGGCGATGTCCATATGGGCCAAGACCAGGAGAACAAGTAAAACAATATACAGTTGAAATCGCTCGTAAATTAATGGAATTTGATATAAAAATGCTCGTGATTGCATGTAATACTGCAACTGCTGTAGCTTTAGAATATTTACAAAAGACCTTATCAATCCCAGTGATTGGCGTAATTGAACCTGGTGCTAGAACAGCAATAATGACTACTAGAAATCAAAATGTATTAGTACTAGGAACGGAAGGCACAATTAAATCTGAAGCATATCGTACGCATATTAAACGTATCAATCCACATGTAGAGGTACATGGCGTTGCCTGTCCAGGTTTTGTGCCACTTGTAGAACAAATGAGATATAGTGATCCAACAATTACAAGCATTGTCATTCATCAAACACTGAAACGTTGGCGTAATAGTGAGTCTGATACTGTCATTTTAGGATGTACCCACTATCCATTGCTCTATAAACCTATCTATGATTATTTTGGTGGTAAAAAGACAGTGATTTCGTCTGGATTAGAAACGGCTCGTGAAGTTAGTGCATTGCTAACATTTAGTAATGAACATGCAAGTTATACTGAACATCCAGATCATCGATTTTTTGCAACAGGTGATCTTACTCACATTACTAACATTATCAAAGAGTGGTTAAATTTATCTGTCAATGTGGAACGTATATCAGTGAATGACTAGGAGGATTTTTAATGAAAGAGATTGTTATTGCATCGAATAATCAAGGGAAAATAAATGACTTTAAAGTAATATTTCCAGATTACCACGTAATAGGTATTTCAGAACTAATACCAGATTTTGATGTGGAAGAAACAGGATCAACATTTGAAGAAAATGCTATATTAAAATCAGAAGCTGCTGCAAAAGCATTGAATAAAACGGTCATAGCTGATGACAGTGGACTAGAAGTTTTTGCATTAAATGGTGAGCCAGGTATATACTCTGCACGTTATGCTGGTGAAAATAAAAGCGATGAAGCAAATATTGAAAAATTATTAAATAAGCTTGGTAATACAACTGATCGTCGTGCGCAATTTGTTTGTGTCATAAGTATGAGTGGCCCTGATATGGAAACAAAAGTATTTAAAGGTACTGTTTCAGGTGAAATTGCAGATGGAAAATATGGCGAAAATGGTTTCGGATATGATCCGATATTTTATGTACCGAAATTAGATAAAACCATGGCTCAACTTTCAAAAGAACAAAAAGGACAAATTAGTCATAGACGAAATGCGATTAATTTACTTCAAGCTTTTTTTGAAGGTGATAAAAATGTCTAAATGGATTATTGTGAGTGATAACCATACTGAATCAGGCGTTTTATATCAAATTTATGAAATGCACCCAGATGCAGATGTATATTTACATTTAGGAGATTCAGAATTCGCGTATGATGATACGGAACTTAGCTTATTTAATAGAGTAAAAGGCAATTGTGATTTTTACCCAGAATTTGAAAATGAAGCGGTCGCAAAATATAATGACGTGAAAGCATTTTATACTCATGGACATTTATATCAAGTCAATCGAACAAGAGATTTATTAGCTGAAAAAGGACTTGAATTAGGTTGTTTGTTTGCATTTTATGGACATACACATGTGGCAAAATATGAGTATATTAATGGTGTTCATGTTATTAATCCTGGAAGTATATCTCAATCTAGAAGTTCAATGGAAGAAACATATGCTGAAGTTATTATTGATGATCAAACTTTACATGGCACCATCAATTTCAAAAATCGACATCACGAAACAATCAGTCATACTACTTTTTAAATAGAAGTAGCTATGGCTTTTTTTAGTTTATAGACTGATTTAACTAGGAGGTCGTGTCATGAATGTTTGTTTAAAAGTATTTCTGACAATTTTATAAGATAATTGGAATGAATAACACATTTATGTTATGAAAAGAATTGTAATTTTGGAGAATGTGATTGTTGATGACCCTATATGGTTGAATCATGTTAATTATTTGGTTAAAAGTGTATTATTAAAAAGTATAAAATTAAGATTCCAAGAAGTCAGGAAATTTGAAATTTTAGTTAAAATCATGAATCGTATACATATTTAAAAGGATTTCTAAAGTCATAAATTATATCAATAATTTGATGGTTAAAATATGGAGTAGCAAAATTCTTGAAATTCAGAAATGTAGTGACACAAATATTAATGTTTAGTTAATAAATAGTTAATGTAGTTTTTTGTATCTGTCTATTATTATAAATATATACAAAATAAATATTTGAGGATAGGTGTTATTAATTATGAAAAAGAATTTTATTGGGAAATCAATTTTAAGCATAGCTGCTATTAGTTTAACGGTATCAACGTTTGCCGGTGAATCTCATGCACAAACTAAAAACGCTGAAACTGTAAAAAAATATAACGAGTATCAAACAAACTTTAAAAAACAAGTAAATAAAAAAGTAGTGGATGCACAAAAAGCTGTAAACTTGTTCAAACGTACTAGAACTGTTGCAACACACCGTAAAGCACAAAGAGCTGTTAACTTAATTCATTTCCAACACAGTTATGAAAAGAAAAAATTACAAAGACAAATCGATCTAGTTTTAAAATATAATACTTTAAAATAATTGATAGAAGCCATGCTATAGAGTGTGGCTTTTTGCTATATCCAAAGGTATAATTATTTTATAATATTGTGTTTATTCGAATGGTGAGCTTATTGGGATAAATAATATAAATAATTACTTAAAAGTGAATGCAATAGTTGTTTATGTTTTGAACAAGCGAGGTGGCTATTGTGAAAAGGAAATCGAATGTATTAACAATCATAAAAATTGTAACGGATATAGTGGCAACCGTGTTAATCATACGTGCTTTATTAAACAGTCGTAAAGATGCTAAATAAATTAGAAGTTACTTAAAATAAAAAAAGCACGCCAAAACGTTAGCATTGTTTTCTAACGTTTGGCGTACAACTATTTAATTCAGTATGTTAATCAATCCCAATAAATCGAGTCAATTTCACCGTTTTTAACAACTTTAATATTTTTTCTGTTCTCTTCTAAAGGACGAGTTAAGTCAAAAGTATAGTAATCTCTAGGACCACCATCTTTAATTCTGACAACTGCTTTCTTCACATCACCTTGGCTTAATTTTTTAACAATAAGGTACAGATCATTAACAGTTTCAGCTTTGTAAGGAGTTAGATTTTTATCAGACTCTTTCATTAACTTATCAATACGTTCATCGTCCTTTTTAGCTTGATCTGCTAAATTTTTTGCGATTTCTAAACCTTTCCATTCATAACTAAAGAAAGCTTTAGCATCATTAGTTTGAGTTGAAAGACCTGCAGCGATTACTGTAGATGCGATAATAGTTTTTGTGATATTTTTTTTCATAATAAGTTCTCCCTGTAAAATAAATTTGTACTTACTAATGCGAGTACACTGCTATTTTACAAACGGTTTCATGCATTTACCAGTTAACACTTCATTAATTAAAATTAAGTGCAAATTAATAAGGTTTAATGCAATCGAAAAAGAATAATGATGAATTTGATGGTATTATTTTTATTTGAGGTATTATTGAATTTGTTGATAGTATAATAATAGTAGTAAACGTCACTCAACTATGATTGGATAATTTTTATTGTTAAAACGATATATATTTCTTTGCATTTTGTTTGCAATGTTGGATAGACAAACACTCCAAATTGTTATACATATAGCTTTTTTGATAATTAATGTTTATAAAACAAAGAAATGACACATAGTAGAGAAGTAATTAATATGTATAATTTTACTTATAAAGAAATAAGAGATATATTCTAATTAAGGTTGATATGTTATGATTAATATATAAGTTAAAAATTATACTATTTAATTGAATTATGCATTTTCGAAGTAAGCATAATTCAACACTTACATTTTTAAATAGATAAAATAGTGTGAAATCACGTGCCAAGATTACTATAGAGTAGGCATTGAGTATTATTGGCAATCACTTAAGTGATTGTTATTTTTTCGTGGTCAATAATAAAGATATAAATAAATATATTGAGGTCAAACGATGATAATTAAAATTTTAACAATTCTATTACTACTTTGTATATTGAGCTATTTGGTTACAAATAGAAAGAAGCCTTTTCTGTTCTTAAAAACACTCTTTATGGGTGTGGTATTTATCTTTATAGGATATATTTCACTGGCAATATCTGCCGTAATTATTTATGGCATTATTCAATTTATCACAATTGATTTTGGTAGTTTTTTCTTAATGGGTATTATATTGATCTTGATTTCAAGTATATTCCAATTATTTATAGTTAGATTACTTTTTAGAAAAAAGAATGTCGATTTGACAGAGATTGTCGTTTTAGAACATTTAATTCAATGGTTCTTAGTTTACTTTGCGATCTATCAAGCAGTAAATGAAAAAATGGACATTAATGATATTAATATCGACAATTTTCAATCTGTCTTTTTTGACGTGTCTAATTTGAATTTAGTAATTCTACCAACGTTAATCATTAGCTGGGTCACAATATTTAACTATAGAATGAGAAGTTACAAATAAAATCTATGAAATTATACCATCAGACACCAACATTCAAATGGTGTCTTTTTTGTTGTGTGGTTTTATTTTTGAAATTCGAAAAAGTAGAGGCATGAACTTTTTGACTAGTGTATAAGTGCTGATGAGACACAAGATAGATAACTATATTTTGTCTATATTATAAAGTGTTTATAGTTAATTAATAATTAGTTAATTTCAAAAGTTGTATAAATAGGATAACTTAATAAATGTAAGATAATAATTTGGAGGATAATTAACATGAAAAATAAATTGATAGCAAAATCTTTATTAACAATAGCGGCAATAGGTATTACTACAACTACAATTGCGTCAACAGCAGATGCGAGCGAAGGATACGGTCCAAGAGAAAAGAAACCAGTGAGTATTAATCACAATATCGTAGAGTACAATGATGGTACTTTTAAATATCAATCTAGACCAAAATTTAACTCAACACCTAAATATATTAAATTCAAACATGACTATAATATTTTAGAATTTAACGATGGTACATTCGAATATGGTGCGCGTCCACAATTTAATAAACCAGCAGCGAAAACTGATGCAACTATTAAAAAAGAACAAAAATTGATTCAAGCTCAAAATCTTGTGAGAGAATTTGAAAAAACACATACTGTCAGTGCACACAGAAAAGCACAAAAGGCAGTCAACTTAGTTTCGTTTGAATACAAAGTTAAGAAAATGGTCTTACAAGAGCGAATTGATAATGTATTAAAACAAGGATTAGTGAGATAATACTTCTGTCATTATTTTAAGTTCAAAATAATTTAATATTATATTATTTTTTATTAATAAAACGACTATGCTATTTAATGCCAGGTTAATGTAACTTTCCTAAAATTGACTATATAATCGTTAAGTATCAACTTTTAAGGAGAGTTTACAATGAAATTTAAAAAATATATATTAACAGGAACATTAGCATTACTTTTATCATCAACTGCGATAGCAACTATAGAAGGAAATAAAGCAGATGCAAGTAGTAAGAAAGACTATATAATTCAAAGTGAGTTTCATGATAAACGAATTGCTGAAGAGTTGAAATCACTACTTGATCAATCTTATGTAAATGATTTAGCTGCAGGTAGCTTAAACCCATACTACAAACGTACGATTATGATGAATCAATATAGAGCAAAAGCTGCACTAAAAAGTAATAATTTTGCAAAAATGGCTGAAGCTAAAGTAGCATTAGAAAATATTTACAAAGAAATTGATGAAATTATAAATAGATAATAAATAAAACAGGTTGAGACAAAAAATGGTCTTAACCTGTTTTCAATTTGCATATGTGATAAATTCTATATCAAAATGCTTATGTATAATGAATGACATTTAAAAGTAGGGGAGACAAATATAAATACAATAGTTCCTAGGATTACTCTCAAAATAACTATATCAATTATTTACTTTGCTCTCCTATTTTTTTAAATATGTACATGTTTAAACAATCAAAAGTGTACATTATTAAATTATCATTTCCAGTTCTAGTGCTATATTGGTAGTAGTTGACTAAATGAAAATACGCTTGTAACAAGTTTTTTCAATACTCGTGGGGCCCCAACACAGAGAATTTCGAAAAGAAATTCTACAAACAATGCAAGTTGGGGTAGGACATCGATAAAAAAATACTTTTTCTTTAGAAATTAGTATTTCTTATGCATGAGTTTTACTCATGTATTCATTTTTTAAGTAGACATTAGCTACAGCTAATGATAAAGAACCACTACATAATAAATCATTAGTGGTTCTTTATCATTTCTATCTCACTCTTTTACTGGAAGAAAAAGTTTACGTTTGTAGAACATGCCACAATACCAAAAATAATTAAGAAAAATAAGACGATAAGCATGATGACACTTTTCAAACAACCTTTATCAGTTTCTTCCGATTTTCTTTGTTGAACCTTTTTATAATCTTCAAGTAGTTTTGAGGCTTTTTTATTTATATGTTTATTCATGATGTTGACTCCTTATAATATATGTTTAATTCATTAAAATAGTTGAAAACATGACTTGAAATAAAGATATAAAGCTAAAGTAAGGATGTTCAATTGTTTCAAATTTTATGAAAGTATAACGTTAAATATGTTAATTTGATGATGATATTTGCTTTTTATTTTCCAAATGGAATTTCCTTAAACTGATGCATTAAAATATTAATGAAGCACTAGAATACATAAATGAATAGTAATGGTGCACAGTATAGAATAATTAAGGCTATATTAAGTATAAATATCGTTAACTGTAAGCTATCTTTAGTTTTAATATAAACTATTAGGATAATCGACGTAAGAAGAATCATATATATTAATGATGAAGAAGTCCATACAAAATCCGCATCATTTGTTGTTAATAATGGGACTATAATTAATCCGAAATTAATCATGCATGCTATATATACTATAATGTTATACACAATGTTAATTTTTGTTCACCACCTTATACTTCTATTTTAAAAACTTCTTTATAATGATATATTGTTTAATGTTGAAATAATTAGATTATCTAATTTTCATTTGCTTTACATGTAAAAGGCTATATATAGTATGCTCTTTATGATTCTAAATGCTTTTTAATATTTAATGCTCATCAACATTTGGATTTTGAATATTCAATTCAAAAACTTTATTAGCTACGTCAATTGTAAAATCAGAACCATAGTTGACATGAGCTACTTTTAATTTTCCATCTAAATAATAGATTGCGATTGCAACATCGTAAAATTCGTCAATGACAAATAAACTCTTTTCATTTGTTACAACCTCATGCTCTCCTGAGTATACAACGTTAATTTCCCAATCATTAAAAACCATTTGTTAACCTCCTTGAACATTTAAATTGATTCAACTTAAGTTTAACTTATTCATACAACTTCGTACAATATCTAGATGAACATTAATTGTATTTCTAGAAATCTTTTTCAATTATATGTACTAATTATACTTTTAAATTTCTTATTTCAGTATAGTTTTAAAACGATTTTAAAATAATTCTGCAAATATATTAACACATAATGTGTTCAAAAAGTTTTGAACAATTTCAAAACTTTTATATAAAGGGTTTGACAACATGGAATTCAAATTTCTTATTTTAAAAATCACCTCATATAGTGTCATGTTTAGTCTAATTTTTAAGTCAGGAAAGCAAATCAAGTACATAGTTTAAATTAAAAATATCATAAGTTAATTAAACTAAATTAAGTATAAAAATTAGCCGAAAAACATCATTTCTGAAGTTATCGGCTAAAGTTATAAATTATATTTATTTGTACATGTACAAATAATTTACATTAATTTGTCATTTCTTCTTTTTCCCAATCGATTTTATATCTTTCTGAAGAACGATCTGTCCATTTATCTTTAGTATTGGTACCTTTCCAATTTGTTGAAGTCCAATGCAATTGGTAATCATCACGAACTCGTTCGTATATTACATCTATATTTGTTTGTTGTTTGGATGCTTTTCTATCCATAGTAATAACTGTAGCGAAGTCTGGTGAAAACCCTGAAGATAATAGAGAACTTGCTTTGTTAGGATCAAGGAAGTTATCTGCTGCTTTCATAGAACCATTTCTAGTTTTCATGAAAAGTTGATTGCCATATACCGGGTTCCAAGAATCTCTATCATATGGTCCCCAATTTTGATTCACCATATTGTTAAATATCACTTTCCAGCCTACTTTTTTATCAGTTGGGCTCTCTAAAATTGTTTTGAAATCAGGTTGAACATATTTCAGTGTATGACCAATCGAAACATTTGCACCAATAAGGCCGCCAATTTTTCCTGTATCATCACCAGTAACATTACCGTTGAATCCATAAGTTAAAGTACTCATATACTCTTTTGTATCAATCGAATTTCTTGGATAGTAATCAGATATTTGAGCTACTTCATTATCAGGTAGTTGCAACTGTACCTTAAAGGCTGAAGGCCAGGCTAAACCACTTTTGTTAGCACCTTCTTCGCTATAAACTCTATATTGACCAGCAATGGTACCTTTCGTTCTAATAACTAGCAGTTTTTTATTGTGATTTTTATCATCGATAAAACTATAAAATACTTTTTTGTGCATGCCATTTTCTTTATCATAAGTGACTAAATCACCTGTTTTTACTGTAGTATTGCTTCCAATATCTGTAGTACCGGTTTTAATATTAATATCAGAATCTGCGGCATTAGCGACAGGATTCATTAATATGGAACCTAGCAATAGTGTTGTTGTTACTGAGCTGACTATACGTGTTTTCATTTTCATCATCCTTCTATTTTTTTAAACGATTTGAGGAAACAATAATCAATATGTCAATTTAGAATATTGCAGTTGAGACATATCAAATATTTATAATCGTTTATATTAGTATATTTAATATAGCAACTGATAAATTACTGAGTGATGATGAGTGATTATTTTAAGAATATGTTTTTAACTTTTATTTAAAATTTGAAAGGAAGCATTTCAATTTCGAGGGTTAGTCAAAGTTGAATAAATTCTTTATGAAACAAGGAAAAGACATAGCTAATTCTATTGATTAATTTCTTTAAAACTAATGATTTGTTTGATTTAAAAATGTAATCGATTACAATATAAAAATACAAATATCTTAGAATTAAATCAATTAATTAACTATTAAATAAAAATTAACTATATATTAACTACTGTAAATTAATAAATAGAAATAGAGAAAAAGGGTATTAATTATGTTTGGAATTTCGTCGGGAATAAATTTTGCCATTACATAGAAATATCTAATAGATAACGAAAAAGTATCGTATGTATTTTTAATATAGTGTAAAATATTATATGTAAAATAAAATGTAGGTTTTTAGTTAGAGGCATTATAAGAAAATTTTGAGTATAGGTTAGCTTTTAATTATGAATCTTATTGAAATTTGATTAATAAAAATATGATAGGGGATTAAAATGAAACTATTTTATATCGTATTTCTTATTATTATATGGCTGAATATATTTTTAGGAAATGAAATCATCCATACACTGACTGTTTTAATAACAACATTGTATATTGTTAATTCAAGAAAGGGGATTAAAATGAAACTATTTTATATCGTATTTCTTATTATTATATGGCTGAATATATTTTTAGGAAATGAAATCATCCATACACTGACTGTTTTAATAACAACATTGTATATTGTTAATTCAAGAAAGGGGATTAAAAATGACAGAGTTGAATAATATTATAAACTCTCTTCAATCTTTGTTTGAGTCTGAATCAGGCTATAAAATTTCGAAAAATTCAGGAGTTCCATATCAAACAGTACAAGATTTAAGAAATGGGAAAACCAAACTAGAAGATGCTAGATTTAGAACGATTATTAAACTTTATAGTTACTATGTCTCATTAAAAGAACACTAATCATGGGACAATAAAGTATTGCTATAATAATTTAATCATTAAATGAAGGAATAGAGCCTAAGACATAATAAATCAATGTCTTAGGCTCTACAATATTATATTGGTAGTAGTTGACCGAATGAAAATGCCCATGTAACAAGCATTTTTCAATTATAGGCGGGGCCCCAACATAGAGAATTTCAAAAAGAAATTCTACAGACAATGCAAGTTGGGGTGGGCCCCAACACAGAAGCTGACGAAAAGTCAGCTTACAATAATGTGCAAGTTGGGGAGTGACAACGAAATAAATTTTATAAAATACTATTTCTGTCACATTCCTACTCCCAATTCCATTTAAATATATAGAAAATTTTACCTATTATATACATCATACACTTTAAAAATTATCATTTAAATAATCTGATTTGGAATTAAAGTGCATGAAGTATAAGTCACCTTCATATACTAATCAAAGAGGACGTCAACAGTTATTTTATTAGGATTTTTAACATAAACATTTGCTAGATCTGAATGTAATCTTTTGCTTAAATCAATAGTGTAGTTATTACCGCCACCGGTGATCTTAAGCTTACCTTTATTACGATTTTCGTTATATAATATTTTATTTTTTATTAACGCTTCTCGTGCACGGAAATCGATTTCTTTCAATGTTAATACTGGTTTATTGCCTTGGTATATTTTATGCGCACCAATAATCGTTTGTAGTTTATCTTTGTATTGCACAAAAAGATTATAAGTTTTATCAGAAGGTTTTGCGGCTGGTGTAACGCCACCTGTAAATGTCTCTCTATAAGACCACCATAACTGATCAGTATCTTTGTCTTTTAGTCCAAACACATCTACGTAACGATCTTTTAACTGATTAATATTTCCCCAACTTTCAGCGCCCCATAAAGATATATGTGCTGACCATGAATATCTCTTAAGTTCAACATAAATGTTTCCATTATCATATTGATATAGCCATTTATTTGAAAATGAAAAATGAGGCTGTGTGTAATATTTAATTAATTCATTGATGTTAGTTTCATCTTGACCAATGCTATAAGCTTTAGCTTCAGAGTAAAAACTAAATACTGGTTTTTGATTTTGAGGTAATACAGTACCTAATAGTAATAATGTTGTCGTTAAAATTATATTTTTCGTGATGTTCTTACTCATTAGAACATCTCCTTTCAGAGGAATCATGATACGAGGAATAAGAAATTTAAATGTGAGCGAAGTCAATATAGTATTTGCGATTATTTTTATTAACTCCATTATTATTGTTAGTTTGATTTTTCGAGGATAACTTCAATTTTTGCATTTTGAGGTTTTTTAACATATCTATTTGCATCAGTTGATGGCAACCTTTTACTTAAATCTATTGTGTAGTTATTGTCTGCACCTGTTATTTTAATTTGTCCTTTATTATAAGAATTATTATATAATTTTTTACTTTTAATTAATGTTTGACGAATACGAAAATCTAATTCTTTTAAAGTTAAAACAGGCTTATTGCCTTCATAAACTGGAAATCCGCCAGTAAACGTTTCTGCTTTATCTTTATATGTTACATTCAGTTTATAGTGTTTATCGTTAGATGTTGCTGCAGGAGTAACACCACCAGTAAACGTTTCTTGAGATAATGCAAAAGAATCAATGGTTTCTTGGTCTTTTATGCCAAAAATATCAACGCTTTTATTTCTTAATTGGTTGATATTGCCCCAACTTTCAGGTCCATAAACTTGAATATGACTATACCAAGAAAACTGTAACAACGTTGCATGAATCGTACCGTTATCTTTTTGCCATAACGTACTGTTAGAGAAGGTTAAATATTTTTGCGAGTAATATTTAGTTAACTCATTAACGTTAGTTTCGTTTTGATTTATATAATAAGCTTTCGCTTCAGATGAAGAATTGATAGGTGTATTAGGAAATTGTGTAGATGCTGTACCTAATAGTAACAATGTTGTTGATAAAATAATTTTTTTCGTGATGTTATTGTTCATTCGAATTTCTCCTTTGAGTATTGTTGGAATGTTTAATTATAAAAAGGGGTTAATTAGATAATTGAAATTATCCGCATTTACAAAAGGTAATAGGTTAGTTAGATTTTTCGAGTATGACTTCAATTTCTGCATTACGAGGATTTTTAACATAACGGTTTGTGTCAGTTAATTTTAACTTTTTACTTAAATCAATCGTGTAATTATTTCCATCAGCAGTTATCTTAATTTGACCTTTATTAAATTCTCCGTTATATAACTTTTTATTTTTTATTAATGTTTGACGAATACGGAAATCTAATTCTTTTAAAGTTAATACTGGTTTATTTCCTTTGTAAAATTCATGTCCACCGATGATAGTTTGTTGTTTATCACTATATTTTAAAAATAGTCTATAAGGCTTATCAGATGAAGTAGCTGCTGGCGTAACACCACCAGTAAATGTTTCATCATAAGTCCAGTAACCTTCAACTGTGTCCTCATCTTTAGTTCCAAATATATCAACGTATTTATTTCTTAACTGATTAATGTTTCCCCAACTCTCGGATCCAAACACTTGAATATGACTATACCAAACCCACGTTTGCAATGTTGCATGAATGCTACCATTGGGCTTTTGCCATAACCATTTTCCAGATAATGAAAAATGCGGCTGAGTGTAATATTTGATTAGTTCATTGATATTAGTCTCGTTTTCACTGATATTATAGGCTTTTGCTTCAGATGAAAAACTGATTGGTGTTTTAGGAAGTTGTGTTGATGTAGTTTCTAAAAGTAACAATGCTGTTGATAAAACTAATTTATTCATGATGTTCTTTTTCATATGAAAATCTCCTTTGCGTGAATTACCCAAAGTATATAAGCTATTACACCGATTCGGAATTAAATAAAAGCTAAAACTATGTTAAATAAACTTAAACAGTTAGTAGTGTTATTTAAGCAAAACTTATCATTTTTAAGTTTTGGACAGAAACAGTATCTAATAAAGTAGGCGGGAGTTATATATTAAAAACGATACGTTAGAATTATTCTCTAATCAATTGTATTAAATTGTTTGATAATTGAATTTTCTAACTACTTGAAAAATAGTTATACTTTAAATGTAGTACTTATTTTAATTATTTCCTACTACTTAAATTTAATATTAATAAAATGTTAATTTAATTATTGATAAAATATTACAAATTTTAATAGTAGGTTGTGTTTATTTTGTATGCGCTTACAATTTAGGTGTAACTAAAATAAAAGGAGTTGTTATTAATGAAAAATTTACGAAACAGAAGTTTTTTAACTTTATTAGACTTTTCACGACAAGAGGTAGAATTCTTATTAACACTCTCCGAAGATTTAAAACGTGCTAAATATATTGGCACTGAAAAGCCTATGTTAAAAAATAAAAATATTGCACTGTTATTTGAAAAAGATTCTACAAGAACGCGATGTGCATTTGAAGTTGCAGCGCATGATCAAGGTGCAAATGTAACTTATTTAGGCCCAACTGGATCACAAATGGGTAAAAAAGAAACAACTAAAGATACTGCACGTGTGCTTGGTGGAATGTATGATGGCATTGAATACCGTGGTTTTTCACAAAGAACAGTAGAAACTTTAGCTGAGTATTCAGGCGTACCAGTGTGGAATGGTTTAACTGATGAAGATCATCCTACTCAAGTTCTTGCTGATTTCTTAACAGCAAAAGAAGTCTTAAAAAAAGATTATGCAGATATTAACTTTACATATGTTGGAGATGGTCGTAATAACGTTGCAAATGCATTAATGCAAGGTGCTGCCATTATGGGTATGAACTTCCATTTAGTTTGTCCAAAAGAATTAAATCCAACAGATGAATTATTAAATCGCTGTAAAAATATTGCCGCTGAAAATGGTGGCAACATATTAATCACAGATAATATTGACCAAGGTGTAAAAGGTTCGGATGTAATTTACACTGACGTTTGGGTATCAATGGGTGAACCTGATGAAGTATGGAAAGAACGACTTGAATTATTGAAACCATATCAAGTAAATAAAGAAATGATGGATAAAACTGGTAATCCAAATGTTATTTTTGAGCATTGCTTACCATCTTTCCATAATGCTGATACGAAAATTGGTCAACAAATTTTTGAAAAATATGGAATTCGAGAAATGGAAGTTACAGATGAAGTATTCGAAAGTAAAGCTTCAGTTGTATTCCAAGAAGCTGAGAACAGAATGCATACAATCAAAGCAGTGATGGTTGCTACATTGGGTGAATTTTAAATGATATAAGGAAGTGAATATGATGGCGAAAATAGTAGTAGCATTAGGTGGTAATGCTTTAGGAAAATCACCTCAAGAACAACTCGAGCTTGTTAAAAATACTGCGAAATCATTAGTAGGATTAATAACAAAAGGACATGAGATTGTTATTAGTCATGGTAATGGACCACAGGTTGGAAGCATTAATTTGGGACTTAACTATGCTGCAGAACATAACCAAGGTCCGGCATTTCCATTTGCTGAATGTGGCGCAATGAGTCAAGCTTACATCGGCTATCAATTACAAGAAAGCTTACAAAATGAATTGCATTCTATTGGAATGGATAAACAAGTGGTAACACTAGTGACACAAGTTGAAGTTGATGAAAATGATCCGGCATTTAACAATCCTTCAAAACCAATTGGGTTATTTTACAACAAAGAAGAAGCTGAACAAATTCAAAAAGAAAAAGGATTTATATTTGTTGAAGATGCTGGAAGAGGATATAGACGCGTTGTTCCTTCACCACAACCCATCTCTATTATTGAATTAGAGAGTATTAAAACACTTATTAAAAATGATACACTCGTTATTGCTGCTGGCGGTGGAGGTATACCAGTAATTAGAGAGCAACATGATGGTTTTAAAGGTATTGATGCAGTTATAGACAAAGATAAAACAAGTGCATTGTTGGGTGCTAATATTCAATGCGATCAATTGATTATTTTAACAGCAATTGATTATGTATATATTAATTTTAACACTGAAAACCAACAGCCTTTGAAAACAACAAATGTTGATGAATTAAAACGATATATAGACGAAAATCAATTTGCAAAAGGAAGTATGTTACCAAAAATTGAAGCAGCCATATCATTTATTGAAAACAATCCAAAAGGAAGCGTGCTTATAACATCATTAAATGAATTAGATGCTGCCTTAGAGGGTAAAGTAGGTACTGTGATTAAAAAGTAATTGAATTGAAACGCTTTTCAATTACTATATGTCAAATGCATGATTTTTATTATTTATGTGCACCCCCTGAAAATAATGCCTCTATTTTGATGCGGGGTGCACTTTCTTAATTTATATTTATAAAATCTTTAAGGTAGAAATGCTAGGTTAAATGTCGAAGGAGATGAAACCGTGGAAAATACAATTAATGAAAGTGAAAAGAAAAAACGATTTAAATTAAAAATGCCAGGTGCATTTATGATTTTATTCATTTTAACGGTTGTTGCAGTTATAGCAACATGGGTTATTCCTGCTGGTGCATATTCTAAACTTTCTTACGAACCTTCATCCCAAGAACTAAAGATAGTTAACCCTCATAACCAAGTGAAAAAGGTTCCGGGTACGCAACAGGAACTAGACAAAATGGGAGTTAAAATTAAGATTGAACAATTTAAATCAGGTGCAATTAATAAGCCGGTATCAATTCCGAATACTTATGAAAGATTAAAGCAACATCCAGCTGGACCAGAACAAATAACAAGTAGCATGGTTGAAGGTACGATAGAAGCGGTCGATATCATGGTATTCATTCTTGTACTAGGGGGACTTATTGGCGTAGTTCAAGCCAGTGGTTCTTTTGAATCGGGATTGTTAGCTTTAACGAAGAAAACAAAAGGGCATGAATTTATGCTAATTGTGTTTGTATCAATACTAATGATTATCGGCGGGACGTTATGTGGTATTGAAGAAGAAGCTGTAGCATTCTATCCGATTTTAGTCCCTATATTTATAGCGTTAGGATACGATTCTATCGTTTCAGTTGGTGCCATATTCCTTGCCAGCTCTGTCGGTAGTACATTTTCAACTATTAACCCGTTCTCGGTTGTAATTGCCTCTAATGCCGCTGGTACAACTTTTACGGATGGCTTGTATTGGAGAATAGGTGCTTGTATTGTCGGTGCGATTTTTGTTATTAGTTATTTATATTGGTACTGTAAAAAAATTAAAAACGATCCTAAAGCGTCATATTCTTATGAAGACAAAGATGCTTTTGAACAGCAATGGTCTGTATTAAAAGATGACGATAGTGCCCATTTTACTTTGCGTAAGAAGATAATCCTTACATTATTTGTACTACCATTTCCAATTATGGTATGGGGAGTTATGACGCAAGGTTGGTGGTTCCCAGTTATGGCTTCAGCATTTTTAATATTTACAATTATAATAATGTTTATTGCTGGGACAGGTAAATCTGGATTGGGAGAAAAAGGAACTGTAGATGCATTTGTCAATGGTGCATCAAGTTTAGTAGGTGTATCTTTAATTATTGGTTTAGCTCGAGGTATTAATTTAGTGTTGAATGAAGGTATGATTTCAGATACAATCTTACACTTTTCATCATCTTTAGTTCAACATATGAGTGGACCATTATTTATCATCGTATTACTATTTATTTTCTTCTGTTTAGGTTTTATCGTGCCATCATCTTCTGGCTTAGCGGTATTATCAATGCCTATCTTTGCACCACTAGCTGATACAGTAGGTATACCAAGATTCGTCATCGTTACGACATATCAATTTGGTCAATATGCGATGTTATTCTTAGCGCCGACTGGACTTGTTATGGCCACACTACAAATGTTAAACATGCGATATTCACATTGGTTCCGATTTGTATGGCCGGTAGTTGCTTTTGTATTGATTTTCGGTGGCGGAGTACTAATTACGCAAGTACTAATTTATTCATAATTTGAAATGCTATATTATAAAAAATACTAATGGGGTTTTATGCATCTCGTAGGTTTGTAGAAATACTAAACTAAGCGAGGTGCATTATTATTTTTGATTAAGAAAATAATGACGGTAATGATAACACTAGTAAGTAATTGATACAATGCTCTATTTAATAATGATATTTTTAAAATTTGTTTTTAATGTAATGTTAGATCTATGGTATATTATATTTATCGTGGTAAAAATGTATTTGCTGTAAACAATTTTTGTAACGCATGATACATATGGTTGTGAAAATAGCATAAATAAAGGATGGCTATAAATGACACATTTGACAAAAGTTTTAGTTACACTAACTGGAATATGCGTAGTATTATTATTTAGTAAATATTTTGTGGCGTATGCAAATATGGTATTTGATTGGAATTTAAGATGGTATATGCTAGAAAACATACCACATTTGCCAATTATATTATTTATTCTGATGTTTATTTTCGGAGTTCCTTCTGAAATGATAAAAGATAGGCAAAGGAAAAATAACGGCGTTTAATTTATCGATATTTAGAGGTGATAAAATTTGTCAACTATTACAAAGACTAAAATAAAAATCTTTATTAATTATTTTATTGGTATATTAGCCTTGGCGTTTGCTGCTTATATATTATTTAAATAAAGGTTAGAGTGAAACGTGTTTATGAACTAGACGTTCTAGTATAGTTACTACAGCTTTAGTCAGAAGGTATCATTGATAAGATCATATTAAATCAAAGAGGCATTGATATACACTAAAAAGAGGCAAGATTACCTGCCTCTTTTTAGTTATTAAATATACGTGTTAATTCTTGGTAATAGTGTTACTGAGACGCATTACGAAGAAATTTATCTTGTTTTTCCTTTTTTAAAAAGAAGTGAAGATATCCTATAAAGACTCTAAGTACTATTACAGTGGCTAATAACACTTCGATAAACAAAAGACCTTTCCAAATGTCTGGAAACATAAGTACAGGCAAACTGTTCTTTAAAGCAGTTGCTGAGATTACTAAAGGGAATGTGAAAGCTGAAAATACGGGCGAAAAAGGTTCTTTTAGTAATTTAGGCAATTGTATAATGATATAAAAATAAAATATTTGAGCTAATAGTAAAAATATAATTACGATAAAAGCATTCGCCTTAGGAAAAGCTATAACATATGCTGCAGCGACTAAAGAAAATGGTGCACAAATTGTCGATGTGTTCGGTTTGATTGACGTCTGCAATGGAAATGCTTTTAATCGCTTGAAAACTATAGGTAAGACAATACAAGTAGCTACAAAGCCATATATTACTGTTAATTGACCTATGAAAAAATATCCGCTAACGGGTGCCGTCAATCCTGCGATAGCAATACCAATAAAAAGTACAGTCCACGAAGGATAAACATTTTCAAGTGAAAAATCTTTTAAATATTTTATTGAAAAAATAATCATATGCGTCATAATTCCCACAAGGCATAAAATCCAAATAGGCGTTATTAAGCTATTGATAAAAGTTATGTTACTAAAAAATGTATTTAAATAAGTAGTACCTAAAAAGCCAGACATGAAAAATGTTGTGAACACTGATGAAACTAGAGGACTGTTTAATTGTTCTTTCACATTATTAAAATATTTGATCATAGTATATAAAAGGTGAATCCAAATCAAGAAAGCAAAGATTCCGCAAACAGCGTTTAAAGTAAGAGATAAGTCTTTTAATAGATTACCCAGGCCTAATAATCCTAAGACTAGTCCTGACGTTACTAGAGGTGCTTTTTGAAGTCTCATGATTTACAACCTTTCTTATGTGATTTTCTTCACTAATTATATCATGATAGCTATGGCCAATTAATAAGAAGAGTGTGTACTATTACGTTATTAGAGTATGTATATTGGATTGATAGACACATAATTGACATTTAAATCTCAAAATTAATGATATTTGAGGTATGCTTTGCAACCTAAATATTGGAATATGTGGAAAAGTAATTATTTAATTTAAATGATGATTGAAGATTTACAAGGGGGTGTACAAAATGAGAAATCAAATTCAAAAACTATTAGACAGTGATTTGAGCAGTTTACATATATCGAAACAAACAGGAGTTCCACAAAGCACAATACACAGAATGAGAAAAAATGAAAGATCATTAGACAATATGTCATTGAAAAACGCTGAACTACTTTATAAATTTGCCAATAGTATATTTAGCAATGAAAATTAAGAAGAATAATTAGTGAGTTAAATAATTAAAAAACCACGTCTCGATGGACGTGGTTATTTTTTTTAGATGTATATAATTATAATTATAGGATTTCGGGCCCCTGAAAAGTCCCTAAAATTTTGAATAGTATCAAAATCTATAGGAATAATATAATAATAAAAATCTCTACGCATGCAAATGGTGAGTGTTAAAAATCTTGGTGTAGTGTTGGTGTAGTTCAGGTGCAGTATAGATGAAATTTGAGCACAAAATTACTTAATTAAAAATGTATAAACAAGTGTCAGACGCGTGTCAATTGTGTGTCAAAAAATTCTATAACGAATAAGCATGCTTGTTTTAATTACTGTATTTTCGGGGCTTATGCGGGGGACGTTTTGGTGACGCATCATACTATATTACTGAAATTCAAAACAAAAAGAGCCCCGTAATCACGGAACTCTTTTGTTTGGTAATGCGTATAAAAATACCTATAAACGTCCTGGGAGGGATTCGAACCCCCGACCGATGGCTTAGAAGGCCATTGCTCTATCCAGCTGAGCTACCAGGACACGTTTAACAACACAAGAATTATTATATCTAAATGAACTTAAATTAGCAATACCTTGTAAATAAAAAATGTTTATATTTTTCACTATTATAGAGCTATTTATCTAAAAAGGTTCAATAAGACTTAAATACGAATTCAGGCAACTTAATTGTGTTAAATACAGTTTTGAATGCCTAACTGTATTTCTTTTCTCTTTAAAATACAGTTAAGTACATTATAAGATGTTGTGCGGATAAACAAACTAATTGCATCAAATTTATTTTAAAATAACAACAACAAAACGTTAAGCGAATAACATTTCGGTGATTTAAAAGCTACGCACGTTTTTGTTATCTTCAAATTTAAATTTTAAGGAGTGTTTTCAATGGAAGGTTTATTTAACGCAATTAAAGATACCGTAACTGCAGCAATTAATAATGATGGCGCAAAATTAGGCACAAGCATTGTGAGCATCGTTGAAAATGGCGTAGGTTTATTAGGTAAATTATTCGGATTCTAATTTCAATATGTTATGTAAGTAATCAGTATTATTTCAAAGGTGAGGGAGAGATTTAAATGACTGGACTAGCAGAAGCAATCGCAAATACTGTGCAAGCTGCACAACAACATGATAGTGTGAAATTAGGCACAAGTATCGTAGACATCGTTGCTAACGGTGTGGGTTTACTAGGTAAATTATTTGGATTCTAATATAATAACTAATATTCTTTAAAATAAACTGGGTGAGCATACTTTAATGTTATGCACTCAGTTTATTTTATTTGCAGAAATTTGAGCCTCTGTTAAGATTTAGATACATAGACAATATAGGAGATGGGGAAATTGGGATATAAAAATATTTTGATAGACTTTGATGATACAATTGTTGATTTTTATGATGCAGAAGAATGGGCGTTTCACTATATGGCGAATGTTTTTAATCATAAAGCAACAAAGGATGATTTTTTAACATTTAAAAAAATCAATCACCAACATTGGGAAGCTTTTCAACAAAATAAATTAACGAAGTCTGAAGTATTATCAGAACGATTTGTGAATTACTTCAAACATCATCAAATGGAAGTTGATGGGCATCGTGCAGATGTGTTATTTAGAAATGGATTAGCAGAAGCTAAAGTTAAATACTTTGATCAAACATTAGAAACAATTGTCGAATTATCGAAAAGACATGATTTATATATTGTTACTAATGGTGTAACCGAAACGCAAAAGAGAAGGTTAAATCAGACGCCGTTGCATAAATATATTAAAAAGATATTTATATCTGAAGAAACAGGATATCAAAAACCTAATCCGGAATTTTTTAATTATGTTTTTAATGATATTGGTGAGGATGAAAGACAGCACTCGATTATAGTTGGAGATTCTTTAACATCTGACATTCTAGGTGGAATCAATGCGGGTATAGCTACTTGCTGGTTTAATTTTAGAGGATTTGATCATAATCCAGGAATTATACCTGATTATGAAATTAATTCATGGAAACAACTAAATGATATTGTACGTTAAGACAAATAATTTGAAAATGATTTACTTATATTAGCTTAAGAAAGTAATTGTAAAAAAGACACTACGAAAAGATGCATTTTCATGCTCGTAGTGTCGAATATTATTATCTTATGGTTTCCACAATAAGACATCATGTCCCTCTATATTTTTAGCTTCCACATCTGTAAATCCATGATGTAAAAAGAAATCCTTAGAATCATTTCTGCCAATGGCTTTAATTGGCATATTGAAACTCTTTGCAAAATCAATCAATTCTGAAGCGTACCCTCTGTTTTGATATTTTGGTAATACTTCTAACTTCCATAATAATATATAATCTTCAAAATCTGGGAAGTAGATTTCTTCGACATCACCTTTTTTTAGTAATGCCATTCTAGCTCCTAATTGATCTCCGACAAATATGCCATAAAATGGTGAATCTGAACTTGCATCAATCATTTGACCGTTTAACTCATTGACCATGTATAAGTCTTTGTTGCCAAACGCTCTAAAGTTTTCGAATAATTCGTCAGTTTTGTAATTAATTTCAAGACGTTTGATTTCACTCATATTTATCTACCCCTTATTTGTTTACTACTATTATTATACATTAAACCACTTGTGTTTTTCATTGATTTGAAAATGTAAAACAATGAATATTATAAATTTTCCATGATTAAATTGATTTTCAAGCCGTAAAATTGTCAATCACCGGTATAGACTTTATACTATAGTTTGTAATCGCGTACTTAAGGAGAAAAAACATGGACTGTAAAGTAGTTAGTTTAAATGAAAAAGATCAGTTTATACCAAAAATAAAGAGCAGTGACCCTGTAATAACAGGATTATTTCAATATGATGCAGCTCAACAAACTAGTTTTGAAAAAAGGATGTCTAAAGAAAATAATGGAAGAGAAGCGGCATTAGCGAATGTTATTCGTGAATATATGAGTGATTTAAAGCTTTCAAGTGAACAAGAATTAAACATACAACATTTAGCTAATGGTTCAAAAGTTGTGATTGGTGGACAACAAGCAGGGCTTTTCGGGGGACCATTGTATACATTCCATAAAATATTTTCAATCATTACTTTATCTAAGGAATTAACGGATACACATAAGCAACAAGTAGTACCAGTTTTTTGGATTGCAGGAGAAGATCATGATTTCGATGAAGTGAATCATACATTTGTTTATAACGAAAATCATGGGTCGCTGCATAAGGTTAAATATCATACAATGGAGATGCCAGAGACGACTGTCTCTAGATATTATCCTGATAAGGCTGAGTTGAAACAAACTTTAAAAACGATGTTCATTCATATGAAAGAAACTGTTCATACACAAGGTCTACTGGAGATTTGTGACAGAATTATTGACCAATATGACTCGTGGACTGATATGTTTAAAGCACTACTGCATGAAACATTTAAAGCATATGGCGTTCTATTTATAGATGCGCAGTTTGAGCCGTTAAGAAAAATGGAAGCGCCTATGTTTAAAAAGATTTTGAAAAAACATCAGTTGCTTGATGATGCTTTTAGAGCAACACAACAACGTACTCAAAATCAAGGCTTGAATGCGATGATACAAACAGATACAAATGTTCATTTATTCTTACATGATGAAAATATGCGTCAATTAGTTTCGTATGATGGTAAGCATTTTAAATTAAATAAAACAGATAAGACATATATAAAGGAAGAAATTATAAATATTGCGGAAAATCAACCTGAATTATTTTCTAATAATGTAGTGACAAGACCATTAATGGAAGAATGGTTATTTAACACGGTGGCATTTGTTGGAGGACCGAGTGAAATTAAGTACTGGGCTGAACTAAAAGATGTATTTGAACTATTTGATGTTGAAATGCCTATCGTGATGCCAAGGCTTAGAATTACTTATTTAAATGACCGTATAGAAAAATTACTTTCGAAATACAATATTCCATTAGAAAAAGTGTTAGTCGATGGTGTTGAAGGAGAAAGAAGTAAGTTTATTAGAGAACAAGCATCACATCAATTTATTGAAAAGGTAGAAGGTATGATTGAACAACAGCGTCGTCTAAACAAAGACTTATTAGATGAAGTGGCGGGGAATCAAAATAATATTAACCTTGTGAATAAAAATAATGAAATTCATATACAACAGTATGATTATTTGTTAAAACGTTATCTTTTAAACATTGAAAGAGAAAACGACATCAGTATGAAGCAATTTAGAGAAATTCAAGAAACACTCCATCCAATGGGAGGATTACAAGAAAGAATATGGAATCCACTTCAAATTTTGAATGATTTTGGGACAGATGTGTTCAAGCCCTCCACCTATCCACCACTTTCTTACACTTTTGATCATATTATTATAAAACCTTAATATACCAAGGGTTTAGCCCGATTTATCTTAATGATAAATCGGGCATTTTTTTGTTTTTTAAAATAAATTTCACAAATTTTGTATAAATAGTGGTGGATAGTGGGGAGATGTGGTAAATTATATATAAGGTGAGGTGATAAAAAATGTTCATGGGAGAATACGATCATCAATTAGATACAAAAGGACGTATGATTATACCGTCCAAGTTTCGTTATGACTTAAATGAGCGTTTTATTATCACAAGAGGCCTTGATAAATGTTTATTCGGTTACACTCTAGACGAATGGCAACAGATTGAAGAGAAAATGAAAACCTTACCTATGACAAAAAAAGACGCACGTAAGTTTATGCGTATGTTCTTCTCTGGTGCTGTTGAAGTAGAACTTGATAAGCAAGGGCGTATTAACATCCCTCAAAACTTGAGGAAATACGCTAATTTAACTAAAGAATGTACAGTAATCGGTGTTTCAAATCGTATTGAGATTTGGGATAGAGAAACTTGGAATGATTTCTATGAAGAATCTGAAGAAAGTTTCGAAGATATTGCTGAAGATTTAATAGATTTTGATTTTTAAAATGGAGGAATTGAAGTGTTTCATCATATCAGCGTTATGTTAAACGAAACCATTGATTATTTAAATGTAAAAGAAAATGGTGTGTACATTGACTGTACGCTAGGTGGAGCGGGACATGCCCTTTATTTACTAAATCAATTAAATGACGACGGAAGATTAATAGCAATCGATCAAGACCAAACTGCAATTGATAATGCTAAAGAGGTATTAAAGGATCATTTGCATAAGGTGACTTTTGTTCATAGCAACTTCCGTGAATTAACTCAAATATTAAAAGACTTAAACATTGAAAAAGTAGATGGAATTTATTACGACTTGGGTGTTTCAAGCCCACAACTCGACATTCCAGAACGAGGATTCAGTTATCACCATGACGCAACATTAGACATGCGTATGGACCAAACACAAGAACTAACGCTTCATATGAAATTGTTAACAATTGGTCATATGAAGCGTTAGTGAAGATTTTTTATCGCTATGGCGAGGAGAAATTTTCAAAACAGATAGCTCGAAGAATCGAAGCACATCGCGAACAACAACCAATAACAACAACATTAGAATTAGTTGACATTATAAAAGAAGGTATTCCTGCAAAAGCAAGAAGAAAAGGCGGACATCCTGCAAAACGAGTATTTCAAGCACTACGAATTGCAGTAAACGATGAATTGTCAGCTTTTGAAGATTCAATAGAACAAGCGATTGAATTAGTGAAAGTAGATGGCAGGATTTCGGTAATCACTTTCCATTCTTTAGAAGATCGTTTATGTAAACAGGTGTTCCAAGAATATGAAAAAGGTCCAGAGGTACCAAGAGGATTACCAGTTATACCAGAAGCATATACACCTAAGTTAAAGCGTGTTAATCGTAAACCGATTACCGCTACAGAAGAAGATTTAGATGACAATAACAGAGCACGAAGCGCGAAATTACGTGTAGCTGAAATACTTAAATAAGGAGCAATTTATAATGGCTGTAGAAAAAGTGTACCAACCATATGACGAACAAGTTTATAATAGTATACCGAAGCAACAACCACAAACTAAGCCCGAAAAGAAGACTGTTTCGAGAAAAGTGGTTGTACAATTAACTAAATTTGAAAAAGTTTTATACATAACTTTGATTACTGTAATTGCTATGTTAAGTATTTATATGCTATCTTTAAAAATGGATGCGTATGATACGCGAGGAAAGATTGCAGATTTAGATTATAAAATAGATAAACAATCAAGTGAAAACAGTGCTTTACAATCTGAAATCAAAAAGAATTCTTCTTATGAACGCATATACGAAAAGGCTAAGAAACAGGGGATGAGCCTTGAGAACGATAATGTAAAGGTAGTGCGTAGTAATGGCGAAGCAAAAAATTAAAATTAAAAAAAATAAAATAGGGGCAGTCCTACTTGTTGGTTTATTCGGACTGCTCTTTTTTATATTGGTTTTAAGAATTTCATATATCATGATTACTGGACATTCTAATGGTCAAGATTTAGTCATGAAGGCAAATGAAAAGTATTTAGTTAAGAATGCACAACAACCAGAACGAGGAAAGATATATGATCGTAATGGTAAAGTGCTAGCAGAAGATGTAGAAAGATATAAACTTGTTGCAGTAATAGATAAAAAGGCGAGTGCCAATTCTAAAAAACCTAGGCATGTAGTTGATAAAAAAGAGACTGCAAAGAAATTATCTACAGTCATTAATATGAAGCCAGAGGAAATTGAAAAGAGACTTAGTCAAAAGAAAGCTTTCCAAATTGAATTTGGACGCAAAGGAACAAATTTAACGTATCAGGACAAATTGAAAATAGAGAAAATGAATTTGCCTGGTATTTCTTTATTGCCTGAAACAGAACGCTTTTATCCAAATGGCAATTTTGCATCACACTTAATTGGTAGAGCTCAGAAAAATCCGGATACTGGTGAACTTAAAGGTGCACTTGGAGTTGAAAAGATTTTTGATAGTTATTTAAGTGGATCTAAAGGATCATTGAGATATATTCATGATATTTGGGGATATATCGCACCAAATACTAAAAAAGAGAAGCAGCCTAAACGTGGTGATGATGTCCATTTAACAATCGATTCAAATATTCAAGTATTTGTTGAAGAAGCTTTAGATGGCATGGTTGAAAGATACCAGCCGAAAGATTTATTTGCGGTTGTCATGGATGCCAAAACTGGAGAAATTTTAGCATACAGTCAGCGACCAACATTTAATCCTGAAACTGGTAAAGACTTTGGTAAAAAGTGGGCAAATGACCTTTATCAAAACACATACGAGCCTGGATCAACATTTAAATCATATGGGTTAGCAGCTGCTATTCAAGAAGGTGCTTTTGATCCTGATAAGAAATATAAATCTGGACATAGAGATATTATGGGTTCACGTATTTCAGACTGGAATAGAGTCGGTTGGGGTGAAATCCCAATGTCACTCGGATTTACTTATTCATCTAATACATTGATGATGCATTTACAAGATTTAGTTGGTGCAGACAAAATGAAATCTTGGTATGAACGATTTGGATTTGGAAAATCAACTAAAGGTATGTTTGATGGAGAAGCACCTGGTCAAATTGGATGGAGTAATGAGTTGCAACAAAAAACGTCATCATTTGGTCAATCGACAACAGTAACACCTGTTCAAATGTTACAAGCGCAATCAGCGTTCTTTAATGATGGTAATATGTTAAAACCATGGTTTGTGAATAGCGTTGAAAATCCTGTTAGTAAAAGACAATTTTATAAAGGGCAAAAACAAATCGCAGGCAAACCAATAACAAAAGATACTGCTGAAAAAGTTGAAAAGCAATTGGATTTAGTTGTGAATAGTAAGAAGAGTCACGCTGCAAACTATCGTATTGATGGTTATGAGGTCGAAGGTAAGACTGGTACAGCACAAGTCGCTGCACCTAATGGTGGTGGATACGTTAAAGGTCCAAACCCATATTTTGTAAGTTTTATGGGTGACGCGCCGAAGAAAAATCCTAAAGTTATTGTATACGCTGGTATGAGCTTGGCACAAAAAAATGACCAAGAAGCTTATGAATTAGGTGTTAGTAAAGCGTTTAAACCAATAATGGAAAATACTTTGAAATATTTAAATGTAGGTAAATCAAAAGATGACACATCTAATGCAGAGTATAGTAAAGTGCCAGATGTTGAAGGTCAAGACAAACAAAAAGCTATTGATAATGTGAGTGCAAAATCATTAGAACCAGTTACTATTGGTTCTGGCACACAAATAAAAGCACAATCTATAAAAGCAGGGAATAAAGTCTTACCTCATAGTAAAGTACTGTTATTAACAGATGGAGACTTAACTATGCCTGACATGTCAGGATGGACGAAAGAAGATGTCATTGCTTTTGAAAACCTAACAAATATTAAAGTAAATTTAAAAGGTAGCGGTTTTGTGTCCCACCAATCAATTAGTAAGGGACAAAAACTTACTGAAAAAGATAAAATAGACGTAGAATTTTCATCAGAGAATGTAGACAGCAATTCGACGAATAATTCTGATTCAAATTCAGATGATAAGAAGAAATCTGACAGTAAAACTGACAAGGATAAGTCGGACTAACAAGAATGGCTACATTAAATTAGGATGTATTGTCACTATTTGTTTTTACTAAAGTAATGCTGTGATAGAAAACAACATCTTCATTTAATCTTTATAAATAAGTGTTGATAGAGAATTTTAAGGTAGACGAGGTCAGATTAACTTGTTTGTTATAGGCAAACTTTTTATACTGGCCTCTTATGCCGTAAAAAAGAAAAATTATAAATTTTGATTACAACTTTGTTTATTTAATTGAAAAATTGATAATATATTAGTGGTTAAAAAAGTCTGGATTAAGAAGAGGAGATAGTTATGATTTTTGTATATGCGTTATTAGCGCTAGTGATTACATTTGTTTTGGTACCTGTTTTAATACCTACATTAAAAAGGATGAAATTTGGTCAAAGTATTCGAGAAGAAGGTCCACAAAGCCATATGAAGAAGACTGGTACACCAACGATGGGTGGACTAACATTTCTATTAAGTATTGTGATAACGTCTTTGGTGGCTATTATATTTGTAGATCAAGCTAATCCAATCATACTGTTATTATTTGTGACGATTGGTTTTGGGTTAATTGGTTTTATAGATGATTATATTATTGTTGTTAAAAAGAATAACCAAGGTTTAACAAGTAAACAGAAGTTTTTGGCGCAAATTGGTATTGCGATTATATTCTTTGTTTTAAGTAATGTGTTTCATTTGGTGAATTTTTCTACGAGCATACATATTCCATTTACGAATGTAGCAATCCCACTATCATTTGCATATGTTATTTTCATTGTTTTTTGGCAAGTAGGTTTTTCTAATGCAGTAAATTTAACAGATGGTTTAGATGGATTAGCAACTGGACTGTCAATTATCGGATTTACAATGTATGCCATCATGAGCTTTGTGTTAGGAGAAACGGCAATTGGTATTTTCTGTATCATTATGTTGTTTGCACTTTTAGGATTTTTACCATATAACATTAACCCTGCTAAAGTGTTTATGGGAGATACAGGTAGCTTAGCTTTAGGTGGTATATTTGCTACCATTTCAATCATGCTTAATCAGGAATTATCATTAATTTTTATAGGTTTAGTATTCGTAATTGAAACATTATCTGTTATGTTACAAGTCGCTAGCTTTAAATTGACTGGAAAGCGTATATTTAAAATGAGTCCGATTCATCATCATTTTGAATTGATAGGATGGAGCGAATGGAAAGTAGTTACAGTATTTTGGGCTGTTGGTCTGATTTCAGGTTTAATCGGTTTATGGATTGGAGTGCATTAAGATGCTTAATTATACAGGGTTAGAAAATAAAAATGTATTAGTTGTCGGTTTGGCAAAAAGTGGTTATGAAGCAGCTAAATTATTAAGTAAATTAGGTGCGAATGTAACTGTCAATGATGGAAAAGACTTATCACAAGATGCTCATGCAAAAGATTTAGAATCTATGGGCATTTCTGTTGTAAGTGGAAGTCATCCATTAACGTTGCTTGATAATAATCCAATAATTGTTAAAAATCCTGGAATACCTTATACAGTATCTATTATTGATGAAGCAGTGAAACGAGGTTTGAAAATTTTAACAGAAGTTGAGTTAAGTTATCTAATCTCTGAAGCACCAATCATAGCTGTAACGGGTACAAATGGTAAAACGACAGTTACTTCTCTAATTGGAGATATGTTTAAAAAAAGTCGCTTAACTGGAAGATTATCCGGCAATATTGGTTATGTTGCATCTAAAGTAGCACAAGAAGTAAAGCCTACAGATTATTTAGTTACAGAGTTGTCGTCATTCCAGTTACTTGGAATCGAAAAGTATAAACCACACATTGCTATAATTACTAACATTTATTCGGCGCATCTAGATTACCATGAAAATTTAGAAAACTATCAAAATGCTAAAAAGCAAATATATAAAAATCAAACGGAAGAGGATTATTTGATTTGTAATTATCATCAAAGACAAGTGATAGAGTCGGAAGAATTAAAAGCTAAGACATTGTATTTCTCAACTCAACAAGAAGTTGATGGTATTTATATTAAAGATGGTTTTATCGTTTATAAAGGTGTTCGTATTATTAACACTGAAGATCTAGTATTGCCTGGTGAACATAATTTAGAAAATATATTAGCAGCTGTGCTTGCTTGTATTTTAGCTGGTGTACCTATTAAAGCAATTATTGATAGTTTAACTACATTTTCAGGAATAGAGCATAGATTGCAATATGTTGGTACTAATAGAACTAATAAATATTATAATGATTCCAAAGCAACAAACACGCTAGCAACACAGTTTGCCTTAAATTCATTTAATCAACCAATCATTTGGTTATGTGGTGGTTTGGATCGAGGGAATGAATTTGACGAACTCATTCCTTATATGGAAAATGTTCGCGCGATGGTTGTATTCGGACAAACGAAAGCTAAGTTTGCTAAACTAGGTAATAGTCAAGGGAAATCGGTCATTGAAGCGAACAATGTCGAAGACGCTGTTGATAAAGTACAAGATATTATAGAACCAAATGATGTTGTATTATTGTCACCTGCTTGTGCGAGTTGGGATCAATATAGTACTTTTGAAGAGCGTGGAGAGAAATTTATTGAAAGATTCCGTGCCCATTTACCATCTTATTAAAGGGTGTGAGTATTGATGGATGATAAAACGAAGAACGATCAACAAGAATCAAATGAAGATAAAGATGAATTAGAATTATTTACGAGGAATACATCTAAGAAAAGACGGCAAAGAAAAAGATCAAAGGCTACACATTTTTCTAATCAAAATAAAGATGATACATCTCAACAAGCTGATTTTGATGAAGAAATTTACTTGATAAATAAAGACTTCAAAAAAGAAGAAAGCAATGATAAAAATAATGATTCTGCTTCTAGTCATGCGAATGATAATAATATCGATGATTCTACAGACTCTAATATTGAAAATGAGGATTATAGATATAATCAAGAAATTGACGACCAAAATGAATCGAATGTAATTTCAGTCGACAACGAACAACCTCAATCAGCTCCTAAAGAACAAAATAGCGACTCGATTGATGAGGAAACAGTAACGAAAAAAGAACGAAAAAGTAAAGTAACACAATTAAAGCCATTAACACTTGAAGAAAAGCGGAAGTTAAGACGTAAGCGACAAAAGCGAATCCAATACAGTGTTATTACAATATTGGTATTGTTGATTGGTGTTATATTAATTTACATGTTTTCACCACTTAGTAAAATTGCGCATGTAAATATAAATGGAAATAATCACGTTAGTACTTCAAAGATAAACAAAGTTTTAGGTGTTAAAAATGATTCAAGGATGTATACGTTTAGTAAAAAAAATGCTATTAATGATCTCGAAGAGAATCCATTAATCAAAAGTGTTGAGATACACAAGCAATTACCAAACACATTAAACGTAGATATCACAGAAAATGAAATTATTGCTTTAGTGAAATATAAAGGTAAATATTTACCTTTATTAGAAAATGGTAAATTGCTTAAAGGTTCAAATGATGTCAAAATTAATGATGCACCTGTCATGGATGGTTTCAAAGGTACAAAAGAAGATGATATGATTAAGGCGTTATCTGAAATGACACCTGAAGTTAGACGATATATTGCCGAAGTGACATACGCCCCAAGTAAAAACAAACAAAGCAGAATTGAATTGTTTACGACAGATGGACTTCAAGTAATCGGTGATATTTCGACGATATCTAAGAAAATGAAATATTATCCGCAGATGTCACAATCATTATCAAGGGATAGTTCGGGTAAACTAAAAACACGAGGCTATATTGATTTATCAGTCGGTGCTTCATTTATCCCATACCGTGGAAACACGTCTAGTCAATCAGAAAGCGATAAAAATGTGACTAAATCATCTCAAGAGGAAAATCAAGCAAAAGAAGAATTACAAAGCGTTTTAAACAAAATTAACAAACAATCAAGTAAGAATAATTAAAAAATTTTGATATTGTCTATGTTTATAGTTCACAAGCCATTCAACGTATTGTAAACTAAGGATAGTGTATTTTTTTAATAGTAATTTGTCAGGAGGTGCCTATCTATGGAAGAACATTACTACGTAAGTATTGATATTGGATCATCAAGCGTAAAAACAATAGTAGGCGAGAAATTTCACAATGGTATAAATGTGATAGGTACAGGACAAACCTACACGAGCGGTATAAAAAATGGTTTAATTGATGATTTTGATATTGCGCGACAAGCAATCAAAGACACAATTAAAAAGGCATCAATCGCTTCGGGTGTTGATATTAAAGAAGTTTTCCTGAAATTACCTATCATTGGAACGGAAGTTTATGATGAATCAAATGAAATCGACTTTTATGAGGATACAGAAATCAACGGTTCACATATCGAAAAAGTATTAGAAGGTATTAGAGAAAAAAATGATGTGCAAGAAACAGAAGTAATTAATGTGTTCCCGATTCGTTTTATAGTCGATAAAGAAAATGAGGTTTCAGACCCTAAAGAATTAATTGCCAGACATTCATTAAAGGTTGAAGCAGGCGTAATTGCTATTCAAAAATCGATTTTAATTAATATGATTAAATGCGTAGAAGCATGTGGTGTTGATGTATTAGATGTTTACTCTGATGCATATAACTATGGTTCAATCCTAACAGCTACTGAAAAAGAGTTAGGTGCATGTGTCATTGATATTGGTGAAGACGTTACGCAAGTTGCTTTTTATGAACGCGGTGAATTAGTAGATGCTGATTCTATCGAAATGGCAGGGCGTGATATTACAGACGATATTGCACAAGGATTAAACACTTCTTATGAAACTGCTGAAAAAGTTAAACACCAATATGGTCATGCATTCTATGATTCTGCTTCAGATCAAGATATCTTCACTGTTGAACAGGTTGATAGTGATGAAACAGTACAGTATACACAAAAAGATTTGAGTGACTTTATTGAAGCGCGTGTAGAAGAAATATTCTTCGAAGTATTTGATGTTTTACAAGATTTAGGATTAACAAAAGTAAATGGTGGGTTTATTGTAACTGGTGGATCTGCAAACTTACTTGGCGTAAAAGAATTATTATCAGATATGGTAAGTGAAAAAGTTAGAATTCACACGCCATCACAAATGGGAATTAGAAAACCTGAATTTTCTTCAGCAATTTCTACAATTTCTAGTAGTATCGCTTTTGATGAGTTATTAGATTATGTTACAATTAATTATCATGATAATGAAGAAACTGAAGAAGATGTTATTGATGTGAAAGACAAAGATAACGAATCTAAATTAGGCGGATTTGATTGGTTTAAACGTAAAACAAACAAAAAAGATACTCATGAAAATGAAGTAGAGTCAACAGATGAAGAAATTTATCAATCAGAAGATAATCATCAGGAACATAAACAGAATCATGAACATGTTCAAGACAAAGATAAAGAAGAAAGTAAATTCAAAAAACTAATGAAATCTCTATTTGAATGATTATTGGCCAATAAAACTAGGAGGAAATTTAAATGTTAGAATTTGAACAAGGATTTAATCATTTAGCGACTTTAAAGGTCATTGGTGTAGGTGGTGGCGGTAACAACGCCGTAAACCGAATGATTGACCACGGAATGAATAATGTTGAATTTATCGCTATCAACACAGACGGTCAAGCTTTAAACTTATCTAAAGCTGAATCTAAAATCCAAATCGGTGAAAAATTAACACGTGGTTTAGGAGCAGGAGCTAACCCTGAAATCGGTAAAAAAGCTGCAGAGGAATCTCGTGAACAAATTGAAGATGCAATCCAAGGTGCAGACATGGTATTTGTTACTTCTGGTATGGGTGGCGGAACTGGTACTGGTGCAGCACCAGTCGTTGCTAAAATTGCAAAAGAAATGGGCGCATTAACTGTTGGTGTTGTAACTCGTCCATTTAGTTTTGAAGGACGTAAACGTCAAACTCAAGCTGCTGCTGGAGTAGAAGCTATGAAAGCTGCAGTAGATACATTAATCGTTATACCAAATGACCGTTTATTAGATATCGTTGACAAATCTACGCCAATGATGGAAGCATTTAAAGAAGCTGACAACGTGTTACGCCAAGGTGTACAAGGTATCTCAGACTTAATCGCTGTTTCTGGTGAAGTAAACTTAGACTTTGCAGACGTTAAGACAATTATGTCTAACCAAGGTTCTGCATTAATGGGTATTGGTGTTTCTTCTGGTGAAAATAGAGCGGTAGAAGCTGCTAAAAAAGCAATCTCTTCTCCATTACTTGAAACATCTATCGTTGGTGCACAAGGTGTGCTTATGAATATTACTGGTGGCGAGTCATTGTCATTATTTGAAGCACAAGAGGCTGCTGATATTGTCCAAGATGCTGCAGATGAAGACGTTAATATGATTTTCGGTACAGTTATTAATCCTGAATTACAAGATGAGATTGTTGTAACAGTTATTGCAACTGGTTTTGATGACAAACCAACATCACATGGTCGTAAATCTGGTAGCACTGGATTCGGAACAAGCGTAAATACTTCTAGCAATGCAACTTCTAAAGATGAATCATTCACTTCAAATTCATCAAATGCACAAGCAACTGATAGTGTAAGTGAAAGAACGCATACAACTAAAGAAGATGATATTCCAAGCTTCATTAGAAATAGAGAAGAAAGACGTTCAAGAAGAACAAGACGTTAATCGGTTAATATATATACACAAATAATTCAACACAAATCATCAGATAACATATCTGATGATTTTTTTACTAATTTTTAGAACATGTAGAAGGACATTTAAGTTTTTCGAAGTCATTAAAAGTGTTTAAGTATCGTGTCAAAATTAAGTCAAAAATTATTTGCGCAACATTTTAACTTTAAACATAAATGTTATATTATATAATTATTAACTTTGTACAGTTAGACGAAGATAATTTAAATGAAATGATGGTGACGATCGAGTGAATGATAATTTTAAAAAGCAACCGCATCATTTAATATATGAAGAATTATTACAACAAGGTATTACTCTAGGTATTACAACTAGAGGAGATGGTTTAAGCGACTATCCTAAAAATGCTTTTAATATGGCGAGATATATTGATGATCGCCCATATAATATTACTCAACATCAATTGCAATTAGCTGAAGAAATTGCGTTTGATAGAAAAAATTGGGTGTTTCCCATCCAAACACATGAAAATAAAGTCGCTTGTATTACAAAGGATGATATAGGCACAAATATAGACACTTTAACTGATGCGCTTCATGGTATTGATGCGATGTACACATATGATAGTAATGTCTTATTAACGATGTGTTATGCAGACTGTGTACCAGTATATTTTTATAGTACAAAACATCATTTTATTGCATTGGCGCATGCAGGTTGGCGTGGTACCTATACTGAAATTGTAAAAGAAGTGCTAAAACATGTGAACTTTGATTTGAAAGACTTACATGTCGTTATTGGACCATCTACATCATCAAGTTATGAAATTAATGATGATATTAAAAATAAATTTGAAACATTGCCAATTGATAGTGCCAACTATATTGAAACTAGAGGACGAGATCGTCATGGTATTGATTTGAAAAAAGCCAATGCTGAATTATTAAATTATTATGGTGTTCCTAAAGAAAATATTTATACGACAGCGTATGCTACATCTGAACATTTAGAATTATTTTTCTCTTATCGATTAGAAAAAGGTCAAACAGGACGCATGTTAGCATTCATTGGTCAACAGTAAACAAGGAGGAGATATGTTTGCGTGTGAAAGATAATTTACAACAAATCTCAACACAAATTAATGACAAAAGTGAAAAAAATAATTTTTCAACAAAACCAAACGTGATTGCAGTTACAAAATATGTTACAATAGAGCGAGCTAAAGAAGCGTATGAGGCTGGAATAAGACATTTTGGTGAGAATAGATTGGAAGGCTTTTTTCAAAAGAAAGAAGCATTACCATCAGATGCGGTGATTCATTTTATAGGATCATTACAATCTCGAAAAGTTAAGGACGTTATAAACGACGTAGATTATTTCCATGCTTTAGATCGATTGAGCTTAGCCAAAGAAATTAACAAACGTGCAGAACATAAAATTAAATGTTTCTTGCAAGTGAACGTTTCGGGAGAAGCTTCTAAACATGGTATTGCTTTAGAAGATGTTGATCAGTTTATAGATGATCTTAAAAAATATGACAAAATCGAAATTGTAGGTTTAATGACGATGGCACCATTGACAGATGATGAAGCATATATTAGATCGTTATTTAAACAGTTACGTTTGAAAAAAGAAGAAATACAACGACTCAATTTAGAATATGCGCCTTGTGATGAATTATCAATGGGAATGAGTAATGACTATCTTATTGCAGTTGAAGAAGGTGCGACGTTTGTTAGAATTGGGACTAAACTTGTAGGAGAAGAGGAGTGAGCCACTTGGCTTTAAAAGATTTATTTAGTGGATTTTTTGTAATAGATGATGAAGAGGAAGTAGAAGTACCTGACAAACAACAACAGGTAAATGAAGCGCCAGCAAAAGAGCAGTCACAACAAACAACAAAACAAAACGCAATCAAATCAGTCCCTCAAAAATCTGCATCAAGATATACAACAACGTCAGAAGAAAGGAATAACCGTATGTCTAATTATTCAAAAAATAATTCACGTAATGTTGTAACTATGAACAATGCTACACCAAACAATGCATCACAAGAAAGTTCAAAAATGTGTTTATTCGAACCACGTGTTTTTTCAGATACACAAGATATTGCAGATGAGCTTAAAAACCGCCGTGCGACACTTGTCAATTTACAACGTATTGATAAAGTATCAGCGAAAAGAATTATTGATTTTTTAAGCGGTACTGTTTATGCAATCGGTGGAGATATCCAACGTGTAGGTACTGATATTTTCTTATGTACGCCTGATAATGTGGAAGTAGCTGGAAGCATTACAGACCATATTGAAAATATGGAACATTCATTCGACTAAGGAGTTAACATATGGATATAAATGTGCTAGCTACAATATTTAAATTTATCCTTTTTGTTGTTGAAATTTATTATTTCGGCATGATTATATATTTCTTTACATCTTGGGTACCAAGTATTAGAGAAACTAAGGTAGGTTATTTTTTAGCGAAAATATATGAACCTTTCTTACAACCATTTAGAAAAGTAATTCCACCTATTGGAATTATCGACATATCATCAATCGCTGCAATTATCGTTTTAGTATTATTCCAAAAAGGGTTACTCCAAATCTTTAATTGGATTTTAATTCAATTACAATAAATTAAGCGACATAACGAGGCAAGGGTACATGATACTTTAGCCTCGTTTTTGATATGTATTTTTCTGAATATAAGGGCAATAGATGGTATTTTATAATTTTTTTAAGGTAGTGATTAACATAGATATTTATCAACACTTTAGACAGGAAGAATACGAATTAATTGATCAGCTAACGGATAAATGTGATCAAGCGGAACAGCATTATGCACCAGTATTAACGCATTTTTTAGATTCAAGAGGGCAATATATATTGGAAGTGATTTGTGGCAGTTATGAAGATTTAAACGTCTCTTTTTATGGCGGGCCTAATGCTGAAAGAAAAAGAGCAATCATTTCGCCGAACTATTATGAACCTAAAGAAAGTGACTTTGAATTAACTTTAATGGAAATAGAGTATCCTGAAAAATTCGTCACTTTAAAACATCAACATATTTTAGGGACATTAATGTCTTTAGGTATCGAACGCGAACAAGTTGGAGATATAATTGTGAATGAACGAATTCAATTTGTTTTGACAAGTAGATTGGAATCATTTATTATGTTAGAATTACAACGTATTAAAGGCGCATCAGTTAAACTTTATACTATTCCAGTAACAGATATGATACAATCTAATGAGAATTGGAAAAATGAAAGTGCAACAGTTAGTTCTTTAAGGTTAGATGTTGTTATTAAAGAAATGATACGTAAATCACGTACGATTGCGAAACAACTAATTGAAAAAAAACGTGTTAAAGTGAATCACACTATTGTTGATTCAGCAGATTTTCAATTACAAGCAAATGATTTAATATCCATCCAAGGTTTTGGTAGAGCACACATTACTGACTTAGGTGGTAAAACTAAAAAAGATAAAACGCACATTACCTATAGAACATTATTCAAATAGTAATGATTTAAGGAGGATAACAAATGCCTTTTACACCAAATGAAATTAAGAATAAAGAGTTTTCACGTGTAAAGAATGGTTTAGAACCTACTGAAGTTGCTAATTTTTTGGAGCAACTAAGCACTGAAATTGAACGTCTTAAAGAAGATAAAAAACAACTTGAAAAAGTAATCGAAGAGAGAGATACTAATATTAAGTCTTATCAAGACGTGCATCAATCTGTAAGTGATGCTTTGATACAAGCTCAAAAAGCTGGTGAAGAAACTAAGCAAGCTGCAGAAAAACAAGCTGAAGCGATTATAGCTAAGGCAGAAGCGCAAGCTAATCAAATGGTTGGTGACGCGGTAGAAAAAGCACGCCGTTTAGCATTCCAGACTGAAGATATGAAACGTCAATCAAAAGTATTTAGATCGCGTTTCCGTATGTTAGTTGAAGCGCAATTAGACTTATTAAAAAACGAAGATTGGGATTACTTGTTGAATTATGATTTAGACGCTGAACAAGTGACGCTTGAAAATATTCATCATTTGCATGAAAATGATTTAAAGCCAGATGAAGTTGCAGCAAATGCACAAAATAATGCATCAAATACATCAGACAATAATCAACAATCCAATGATTCAGAAACAACTAAGAAGTAAGAATTAAATAAAGACAGACGCGTAATATACATTTAACTTTTCACAGCGAATTAGGTAATGGTGAGAGCCTAGTAAAAGCATGTATGTTATATCACTGGCTTTTTAATATTTAAATAATGTAATGAGAGAACTCTAAGTTGAGTTAATAAGGGTGGTACCGCGAGCAATCGTCCCTTTTAATTTAACTTAGAGTTTTTTAAATTTTTAAGGAGTGAAAAAAATGGATTACAAAGAAACGTTATTAATGCCTAAAACAGATTTCCCAATGCGAGGTGGTTTACCAAACAAGGAACCGCAAATTCAAGAAAAATGGGATGCAGAAGATCAATACCATAAAGCGTTAGAAAAAAATAAAGGTAACGAAACATTCATTTTACATGATGGCCCACCATACGCGAATGGTAACTTACATATGGGACATGCCTTGAACAAAATTTTAAAAGACTTTATTGTACGTTATAAAACTATGCAAGGGTTCTATGCACCATACGTACCAGGTTGGGATACACATGGTTTACCAATTGAACAAGCATTAACGAAAAAAGGTGTTGACCGAAAGAAAATGTCAACAGCTGAATTCCGTGAGAAATGTAAAGAATTTGCTTTAGAACAAATTGAATTACAGAAAAAAGATTTTAGACGTTTAGGTGTTCGTGGTGACTTTAATGATCCATATATTACATTAAAACCTGAATACGAAGCTGCACAAATTCGTATTTTTGGAGAAATGGCAGATAAAGGTTTAATTTATAAAGGTAAAAAGCCAGTTTATTGGTCTCCTTCAAGTGAGTCTTCATTAGCAGAAGCAGAAATTGAATATCACGATAAACGTTCAGCATCAATTTACGTTGCATTTGACGTTAAAGATGACAAAGGTGTCGTTGATGCAGATGCTAAATTTATTATCTGGACAACAACGCCATGGACAATTCCATCAAATGTTGCGATTACCGTTCATCCTGAATTAAAATATGGTCAATACAATGTAAATGGCGAAAAATATATTATTGCAGAAGCCTTATCTGACGCTGTAGCAGAAGCACTGGATTGGGATAAAGCATCAATCAAATTAGAAAAAGAATACACAGGTAAAGAATTGGAGTATGTTGTAGCACAACATCCATTCTTAGACAGAGAATCGTTAGTGATTAATGGTGATCATGTTACTACAGATGCTGGTACAGGTTGTGTACATACAGCACCAGGTCACGGGGAAGATGACTATATTGTTGGTCAAAAATATGAATTGCCAGTAATTAGTCCAATCGATGATAAGGGTGTATTTACTGAAGAAGGCGGCCAATTTGAAGGGATGTTCTATGATAAAGCTAATAAAGCCGTTACTGATTTATTAACAGAAAAAGGTGCACTATTAAAATTAGACTTTATTACACATAGCTATCCACACGACTGGAGAACAAAAAAACCTGTAATCTTCCGTGCTACACCACAATGGTTTGCCTCAATCAGTAAAGTAAGACAAGATATTTTAGATGCAATCGAAAATACAAACTTCAAAGTAAATTGGGGTAAAACACGTATTTACAATATGGTTCGTGACCGTGGCGAATGGGTTATTTCTCGTCAACGTGTTTGGGGTGTACCGTTACCAGTATTTTATGCTGAAAATGGCGAAATTATCATGACGAAAGAAACAGTGAATCATGTTGCTGATTTATTTGCAGAACACGGTTCAAATATTTGGTTTGAAAGAGAAGCGAAAGACTTACTACCAGAAGGATTTACACATCCAGGCAGCCCTAACGGTACATTTACTAAAGAAACAGACATTATGGACGTTTGGTTTGATTCTGGTTCATCACACCGTGGCGTGTTGGAAACAAGACCGGAATTAAGTTTCCCAGCGGATATGTATTTAGAAGGTAGTGACCAATATCGTGGTTGGTTCAACTCTTCTATCACAACTTCAGTTGCTACAAGAGGAGTATCACCTTATAAATTCTTACTTTCTCATGGTTTTGTTATGGACGGTGAAGGTAAGAAAATGAGTAAATCTTTAGGTAATGTGATTGTACCTGACCAAGTGGTTAAACAAAAAGGTGCTGATATTGCGAGACTTTGGGTAAGTAGTACGGACTATTTAGCTGATGTTAGAATTTCTGATGAAATTTTAAAACAAACATCTGATGTTTATCGTAAAATCAGAAATACATTAAGATTTATGTTAGGTAACATTAACGATTTCAATCCTGACACAGATAGCATTCCTGAATCAGAGTTATTAGAAGTGGATCGTTACTTGCTAAATCGTTTACGTGAATTTACTGCAAGTACGATTAACAACTATGAAAACTTTGACTACTTAAATATTTATCAAGAAGTTCAAAACTTTATCAATGTTGAGTTAAGTAATTTCTATTTGGATTACGGTAAAGATATTTTATATATTGAACAACGTGATTCTCATATCCGTCGTAGTATGCAAACAGTGTTATATCAAATTTTAGTTGATATGACGAAGTTGTTAGCACCAATCTTAGTGCATACAGCTGAAGAAGTTTGGTCTCATACACCACATGTTAAAGAAGAAAGTGTTCACTTAGCAGACATGCCTAAAGTTGTAGAAGTAGATCAAGCTTTATTGGATAAATGGCGTACATTTATGAATTTACGTGATGATGTGAACCGTGCATTAGAAACTGCTCGTAATGAAAAAGTTATTGGTAAATCATTAGAAGCTAAAGTTACGATTGCTAGTAACGATAAATTTAATGCATCTGAATTCTTAACTTCATTTGATGCATTACATCAATTATTTATCGTGTCACAAGTTAAAGTTGTAGATAAGTTAGACGATCAGGCAACAGCTTATGAACATGGTGATATTGTCATCGAACATGCAGATGGTGAAAAATGTGAAAGATGTTGGAACTATTCAGAGGATCTTGGTGCTGTTGATGAATTGACGCATCTATGTCCACGATGCCAACAAGTTGTAAAATCACTTGTATAATTGAAATTGTATAAAGTACTCATACAGATGATATAAATTAAAGCTCTCTTCATAATCATGTTGTAGTTTTTGTTGACATGATGAAGAGAGTTTTTTTGTGAATAAAAAAATGACCAAGTTACCGGTCATATATGTAAAAAATGTGCGATTTACTAAAATAAAAATTATTCAGGAATGATACAAATTCTCTGAGGCATATAAATGCGTTATAGTTGCTATTCTCAATTATGTTCGCGATAATTTTAAGTAAAAGTAAGCACAGATATTGAATTTGATAGGAGTTAATTGAATGTATCATAACAGTAACGCAAACTTTGTCAATGGTATCACTTTAAATGTGAGAGATAAGAATGAATTAAAGCCATTTTATGAGGACATATTAGGATTAAATATTATAAATGAGACATTAACATCGATACAATATGAAGTAGGTCAAAATAATCATGTCATTACACTTGTTGAATTACAAAATGGACGTGAACCTTTAATGTCCGAAGCGGGACTGTTTCATATCGCAATTAAACTACCTCAAATTAGTGATTTAGCTAATTTACTAATTCATTTAAGCGAATATGATATTCCAGTTAACGGAGGTATACAGCCTGCTTCGTTATCATTATTTTTTGAAGACCCGGAAGGAAACGGTTTTAAATTTTATGTTGATAAAGACGAAGCGCAATGGACGAGGCAAAATAATTTAGTAAAAATTGATATTAGACCATTAAATGTACCGAGATTAGTGAGTCATGCAACAAAATTGTTATGGTTAGGTATTCCAGATGACGCTATTATAGGTGCATTGCATATTAAGACAATTCATTTATCAGAGGTAAAAGAGTACTACCTCGATTATTTTGGATTAGAGCAATCGGCATATATGGATGATTATTCAATATTTTTAGCATCGAATGGCTATTATCAACATTTGGCCATGAATGATTGGGTATCAGCAACGAAACGTGTAGAAAATTTTGATACGTATGGATTAGCAATTGTTGACTTTCATTATCCTGAAACAACACACTTAAATTTACAAGGTCCGGATGGTATCTATTATCGCTTTAATCATATCGAAGTTGAAGATTAGTATATACTTTGAATGGACGAACCATATAATGAATCGTTTTTAATGATCTTTTTATACAAGTTATGAAGGAGGCTGGGACATAAATCCCTAAAAAACAGCAGTAAGATAATTTTCAATTAGAAAATATCTTACTGCTGTTCTCTATTTATACAATACTTCGTATTGAATGGCTTCGCTATGCCCATCTGGCACATTACTGTAAAATTCTATAAATAGAATTTTTGATGATGGGTCCCTTCCTAGGGTGCCGTCTCAGCCACCCCAACCGGCACATTGTTGTAAGCTGACTATATGTCAGCTTCTGTGTTGGGGCCCCTGTCTTCGACTGGCACTGCTCCCTCAGGAGTCTCGCCATTAATACTACGTATTAACATGTAATTTTACTTTGAAATACTTTAAAGCCCAAATTAATCAAAAGCTTTCTGAACCAGAAACGAAAAAAATCAATAGTCAAAGAAAAATTGATGTAGAGCCTGTTTTTGGATTTGTGAAGGCTATTTTGGGTTTCACTAGAATGTCAGTTCGAGGAATAAATAAAGTTAAACGAGAGCTAGGTTTTGTATTAATGGTACTTAATATAAGGAAAATAGCAGCTCAACGAGCTGTACATTATAAAATACATATCAAAAAAGCTGATTTCTATCAAATAATTAATAGAAAACAGCTTTTTTAAATTGCCTAAGAACTTAATGTCCCAGCCTGTTTCCTAATTTTTAATGTCATCGTATATATGATAAATGAATAAATAAGTTCATATTTAATGTCAAAACATAGTAGTTTATCAAGTATTGAGTGAGTAACATTAGATTTAATGTAATATGCTTACTTTTTTTATTAGCAGGTGTAAGCTATAATATAAAGAGTTGTCTCATGGACGATTGATTGGAGGAACGAAAATGCACAAAAAATATTTTATTGGCACTTCCATTTTAATAGCAGTATTTGTCGTTATATTTGACCAAGTTACTAAATATATTATAGCTACTACAATGAAAATTGGAGATTCATTTGAAGTGATACCGCACTTTTTAAACATAACATCACATCGAAATAATGGTGCTGCATGGGGAATATTGAGTGGAAAAATGACATTTTTCTTTATTATTACCATTATTATATTAATAGCCTTAGTATATTTCTTTATTAAAGATGCTCAATATAATTTGTTTATGCAAGTTGCTATTAGTTTACTTTTTGCAGGTGCACTTGGAAACTTTATTGATAGAATTTTAACAGGAGAAGTTGTTGACTTTATTGATACAAATATTTTTGGTTATGATTTTCCAATATTTAATATCGCAGATTCAAGTTTAACAATTGGTGTAATATTAATTATTATTGCCTTATTAAAGGATACTTCCAATAAAAAGGAGAAGGAGGTTAAGTAATGGAGACTTATGAATTTAACATTACAGATAAAGAACAAACAGGTATGCGTGTAGATAAGTTGCTGCCTGAATTAAATAGTGATTGGTCTCGTAACCAGATACAAGATTGGATTAAAGCAGGTTTAGTCGTTGCAAACGATAAAGTTGTTAAATCTAATTATAAAGTGAAACTTAATGATCATATAGTTGTCACTGAAAAAGAAGTGGTTGAAGCTGATATTCTACCTGAAAATTTAAATTTAGATATTTATTATGAAGATGACGATGTTGCAGTTGTATATAAACCGAAAGGCATGGTAGTTCATCCATCACCAGGGCATTATACCAATACATTAGTTAATGGTTTAATGTATCAAATTAAAAATTTGTCAGGTATTAATGGAGAAATTCGTCCAGGTATTGTTCACCGTATAGATATGGATACTTCTGGTTTATTAATGGTTGCTAAAAATGATATTGCTCATCGTGGGCTTGTAGAACAATTAATGGATAAATCTGTTAAAAGAAAATATATCGCTTTAGTTCACGGGAATATTCCTCATGATTACGGTACAATCGATGCGCCAATTGGTAGAAACAAAAATGATCGTCAATCTATGGCTGTTGTTGATGATGGTAAGGAAGCAGTGACACATTTTAACGTACTAGAACATTTTAAAGATTATACGCTTGTTGAATGTCAACTTGAAACAGGACGTACGCATCAAATCCGTGTGCACATGAAATATATTGGCTTCCCATTAGTTGGTGATCCAAAGTATGGACCGAAAAAGACATTGGATATTGGTGGTCAAGCTCTACATGCTGGACTTATTGGATTCGAACATCCAGTAACAGGTGAATATATTGAAAGACATGCTGAATTACCACAAGACTTTGAAGATTTATTAGATACAATTCGAAAAAGAGATGCATAATTGTGTCGTGCTATAATTACGATAACATTATTATGTAAACTATAAGTATTTATCGTTTTCGTTTTTTTAAAATGAAAACACATTATAAAATAGATTAAGGTTAACATTTTTACTGAGATCGGTTAATTTTTCAATATAGATTGACAAAGCGCCTGATTAGTATTATCCTTATAACAGTTTAAGTACAACATAAAGAGTCTTTAATTGAGCGTCCAGAGAGACGTCAAAGACATGAAAATATAGATATATACTAAAATGATCATAACACTTTCACATATGCAAGAATAAGTAGTAATACTACGATTCTTCTATGTAAATAGGCTGATTGTATATACTAAACCTCATGTCGATATTAAAGACATGAGGTTTTTTGTTTCTAAATTTTGAAAGGGTGAGAATATGTCTGAACGTATCATAATGGATGATGCCGCAATACAACGTACAGTGACGAGAATCGCTCACGAAATTTTGGAGTATAACAAAGGTACTGATAATTTAATTCTTTTAGGTATCAAAACAAGAGGTGAATATTTAGCGAATCGTATACAAGATAAAATTCATCAAATTGAGCAACAACGTATACCTACTGGAACAATTGATATTACATACTTTAGAGATGATATAGAGCACATGTCATCACTTACGACAAAAGACGCAATAGACATCGACACAGATATTACAGATAAAGTAGTCATCATTATTGACGATGTGCTGTATACTGGTCGAACGGTTCGTGCTTCACTTGATGCTATTTTGCTAAATGCTAGACCTATTAAAATTGGTTTAGCTGCTTTGGTTGATCGAGGACATCGTGAGTTACCAATTCGAGCAGATTTTGTTGGTAAAAATATACCTACTTCTAAAGAGGAAACGGTAAGTGTCTATTTAGAAGAAATGGATCAAAGAAATGCAGTTATAATTAAATAATACCCCTTTTAATTCAGTACGAGAGACTGAAAAAGGTGGGGGAGTTGAATGATAAATAAGTTTTCATATGCTTGTTTATCTAATAATACCCTCATGTTCGACAACTATAAGTCAATTTCTATGGACGAAAATGACTTGTAGCAACTTGTCACACTTTTTGTCTCTTTACATATACTGATGTAAAGAGATTTTTTTATTATCGGAGGAAATGAATATTATGCAAAATGATGAAATGTTTGAACGAACAGTAAAACCCGTACTAGATGTAAATGAAAAACCACAACCAGCGCAATGGGCATTTTTAAGCTTACAACATTTATTTGCGATGTTTGGCGCAACAGTACTAGTACCATTCTTAACAGGACTACCAATATCAGCAGCGTTACTAGCTTCGGGAATCGGTACATTACTTTATATCTTAATAACGAAGGCGCAAATACCAGCATACTTGGGATCTAGCTTTGCATTTATCACACCAATTATCACGGGATTAAGTACGCGTAGCTTAGGAGACATGCTTGTAGCATTATTCATGAGTGGTGTTATGTACGTCATCATCGGAATTCTAATCAAATTAAGTGGGACAGCATGGTTAATGAAATTATTACCACCAGTTGTTGTTGGACCTGTCATCATGGTAATTGGTTTAAGCTTAGCGCCTACTGCAGTCAATATGGCAATGTATGAAAATCCTGGAGATATGAAAGGTTACAATATCAGTTTCTTAATTGTTGCAATGATAACCTTGCTTGTAACAATAGTCGTTCAAGGATTTTTTAAAGGATTCCTATCTTTAATTCCAGTTCTTGTAGGTATTATCGTAGGTTATGTGGTAGCGATTTTTATGGGGATTGTGAAATTTGATGCAATTATGTCAGCAAAATGGATAGATTTCCCTCATATTTATCTGCCATTTAAAGATTATGTACCTTCATTTCACTTAGGACTTGTACTTGTAATGATTCCGATTGTGTTTGTAACAGTAAGTGAACATATTGGGCACCAAATGGTATTGAATAAAATCGTAGGTAGAAACTTCTTTGAAAAGCCAGGACTTGATAAATCAATCATTGGTGATGGTGTTTCTACAATGTTTGCCAGTATTATTGGTGGACCACCAAGTACAACATACGGTGAAAATATCGGTGTATTAGCGATTACCAGAATATACAGTATTTACGTCATTGGTGGTGCAGCAGTTATAGCAATTGTTTTAGCATTCATTGGTAAGTTCACTGCATTAATTTCTTCTATACCTACACCAGTTATGGGAGGAGTATCTATATTACTTTTCGGTATTATTGCAGCAAGTGGCTTAAGAATGTTAGTTGAAAGCAAAGTAGATTTTGCGAACAATCGAAATTTAGTTATAGCTTCAGTAATTTTAGTTGTAGGTATCGGTAATTTAGTATTTAACTTAAAAGAAATTGGTATCAACCTTCAAATTGAGGGGATGGCATTAGCTGCACTTTCAGGAATTATTTTGAACTTAATCTTACCTAAAGAGAAAAAACAAAACAATTAAGATTTACAAATTAAGGAGGGCGCTTTTATGAATCATTTATTATCAATGGAACATTTATCTACAGATCAAATATACAAACTTATCCAAAAGGCAAGTCAATTTAAATCTGGTGAACGTCAACTACCAAACTTTGAAGGGAAATATGTCGCAAATTTATTCTTTGAAAATTCTACTCGAACAAAATGTAGTTTTGAAATGGCAGAACTTAAGCTAGGGTTAAAAACGATTAGCTTTGAAACATCAACATCATCTGTTTCAAAAGGTGAATCTTTATATGACACATGTAAAACTTTAGAAAGTATTGGCTGTGATTTATTAGTCATTAGACATCCGTTTAATAACTACTATGAAAAATTAGCGAATATTAACATCCCAATTGCGAATGCTGGCGATGGTAGTGGACAACATCCAACACAAAGTTTACTTGATTTAATGACGATATATGAAGAATATGGATATTTTGAAGGATTGAATGTATTGATTTGTGGAGACATTAAAAATTCACGTGTCGCACGTAGTAATTACCATAGTTTAAAAGCATTAGGTGCAAACGTAATGTTTAATAGCCCAAATGCTTGGATTGATGATTCTTTAGAAGCACCTTATGTAAATATAGATGATGTTATAGAAACAGTAGATATAGTTATGTTATTAAGAATTCAACATGAAAGACATGGGCTTGCAGAAGAAACTAGATTTGCAGCAGATGATTATCATCAAAAGCATGGCTTAAATGAAGTGCGCTATAACAAATTACAAGAACATGCTATTGTTATGCATCCGGCACCTGTGAATAGAGGAGTAGAAATACAAAGCGATTTAGTAGAAGCTTCAAAATCAAGAATTTTTAAGCAAATGGAAAATGGCGTTTACTTAAGAATGGCAGTCATTGATGAATTATTAAAATAGGTAAGGGGACGAAAATGATGAAATTAATTAAAAACGGTAAAGTATTACAAAATGGCGAATTACAACAAGCAGATATTTTAATTGATGGTAAGGTAATTAAACAAATTGCACCTGCAATTGAACCAAGCAATGGTGTTGACATCATAGATGCGAAAGGTCACTTTGTGTCACCTGGATTTGTCGATGTTCATGTTCATTTACGCGAACCTGGTGGTGAATATAAAGAGACAATTGAAACTGGTACTAAAGCTGCTGCTAGAGGCGGATTTACAACTGTATGTCCAATGCCTAACACAAGACCGGTACCAGATTCTGTAGAACATTTTGAAGCTTTACAAAAATTAATCGATGACAATGCTCAAGTACGTGTATTACCTTATGCTTCAATTACAACACGTCAATTAGGTAAAGAATTGGTTGATTTCCCAGCACTAGTAAAAGAAGGTGCCTTTGCGTTTACAGATGACGGTGTAGGAGTACAAACTGCAAGCATGATGTATGAAGGCATGATTGAAGCTGCAAAAGTAAACAAAGCCATCGTAGCACACTGTGAAGATAATTCATTAATCTATGGTGGTGCAATGCATGAAGGGAAACGCAGTAAAGAGTTAGGTATACCAGGTATTCCAAACATTTGTGAATCTGTTCAAATCGCAAGAGATGTACTATTAGCTGAAGCAGCAGGTTGTCATTATCATGTATGTCATGTTTCTACTAAAGAAAGTGTTAGAGTCATTCGTGATGCTAAACGCGCAGGCATTCATGTTACAGCTGAAGTTACACCACACCATTTATTGTTAACAGAAGATGATATTCCTGGTAATAATGCCATTTATAAAATGAATCCACCATTGAGAAGTACTGAAGATAGAGAGGCTTTGTTAGAAGGGTTACTAGACGGTACAATTGACTGTATCGCAACAGACCATGCACCACATGCACGTGATGAAAAAGCGCAACCAATGGAAAAAGCACCATTCGGAATTGTTGGTAGTGAAACAGCATTCCCATTATTATATACGCATTTTGTAAAAAATGGTGATTGGACATTACAACAATTAGTAGATTACTTAACAATTAAACCATGTGAGACATTTAATTTAGAATATGGCACATTAAAAGAAAATGGTTATGCAGATTTAACAAACATTGATTTAGATAGTGAACAAGAAATTAAAGGTGAAGATTTCTTATCAAAAGCAGATAATACACCATTTATCGGCTATAAAGTTTATGGAAATCCGATCTTAACAATGGTTGAAGGCGAAGTTAAATTTGAGGGGGATAAATAATATGCAAAGCAAACGTTATCTAGTGTTAGAAGACGGTTCTTTTTACGAAGGCTACCGTTTAGGATCTGATAACTTAACTGTAGGAGAAATTGTATTTAATACAGCGATGACAGGTTATCAAGAAACTATTTCAGATCCATCATATACAGGTCAGATCATTACTTTTACGTATCCATTAATCGGTAATTATGGTATCAATAGAGACGATTTTGAATCATTAGTACCTACATTAAACGGTATTGTAGTGAAAGAAGCGAGTGCGCATCCAAGTAATTTTAGACAACAAAAGACACTTCATGACGTTTTAGAATTGCATCAAATTCCAGGTATTGCAGGTGTTGATACAAGAAGTATTACGCGTAAAATTCGACAACACGGTGTGTTAAAAGCTGGTTTTACTGATCGAAAAGAAGATATTGATCAACTTGTCAAATATTTACAACAAGTAGAATTACCTAAAAACGAAGTAGAAATCGTTTCGACTAAAACACCGTATGTTTCGACAGGTAAGGATCTAAGTGTCGTACTTGTTGACTTTGGTAAGAAGCAAAATATTGTTCGAGAATTAAACGTCAGAGGTTGTAACGTCACAGTTGTACCATATACAACTACTGCCGAAGAAATTTTAGCAATGGCTCCAGATGGCGTTATGCTATCAAACGGACCAGGTAATCCTGAAGTTGTAGAATGTGCGATTCCAATGATTCAAGGAATTTTAGGGAAAATTCCGTTCTTTGGTATCTGTCTAGGACATCAACTTTTTGCATTATCTCAAGGAGCAAGCTCATTTAAAATGAAGTTTGGTCATCGTGGTGCGAACCATCCAGTTAAAAATTTAGAGACTGGAAAAGTTGATATTACGAGTCAAAACCATGGATATGCAATAGATATAGATTCGTTAAAAAGTACTGATTTAGAAGTTACTCATCTTGCATTAAATGATGGTACTGTAGAAGGTTTAAAACATAAAACATTACCAGCATTTTCTGTTCAATACCATCCTGAAGCAAATCCAGGACCGTCAGATTCAAACTATCTATTTGATGATTTTGTAGCAATGATGACTAATTTTAAAGAAAAGGAGCGTCATATCAATGCCTAAACGTAATGATATCAAAACAATTTTAGTAATAGGGTCTGGGCCAATTATCATAGGTCAAGCAGCTGAATTTGATTATGCTGGAACACAAGCATGTCTAGCTTTAAAAGAAGAGGGATACCGAGTTATTCTTGTAAATTCAAATCCAGCGACAATCATGACTGATAAGGAAATTGCGGATAAAGTATATATCGAACCGTTAACTCATGATTTTATAGCGCGAATTATACGTAAAGAGCAACCTGACGCTTTACTTCCAACTTTAGGTGGTCAAACAGGTTTAAACATGGCGATTCAACTACACGAAAGTGGTGTGCTTCAAGATAATAACGTCCAATTATTAGGAACTGAGCTAACATCAATTCAACAAGCAGAAGACCGTGAAATGTTTAGAACATTAATGAATGATTTAAACGTTCCTGTACCAGAGAGTGACATTGTAAATACAGTAGAGCAAGCCTTTAAATTTAAAGAGCAAGTGGGATACCCGCTAATTGTTAGACCAGCATTTACGATGGGTGGTACCGGAGGCGGTATTTGTCATAATGATGAAGAATTACATGAAATCGTCTCAAATGGTCTTCATTATAGTCCAGCAACGCAATGTTTATTAGAAAAATCTATCGCAGGTTTTAAAGAAATCGAATACGAAGTAATGCGTGATAAAAACGATAATGCCATCGTTGTATGTAACATGGAAAATATTGATCCAGTTGGTATTCATACAGGCGATTCAATTGTTGTGGCTCCTAGTCAAACATTATCAGATGTTGAGTACCAAATGTTACGTGATGTTTCATTAAAAGTTATTCGAGCTTTAGGTATCGAAGGTGGTTGTAATGTTCAATTAGCATTAGATCCCCATTCATTCGATTATTATATTATAGAAGTAAATCCGCGTGTATCACGTTCATCAGCGTTAGCTTCAAAAGCAACAGGATATCCTATTGCAAAATTAGCTGCTAAAATCGCGGTTGGTCTAACATTAGATGAAATGTTAAATCCAATTACAGGAACATCTTATGCAGCGTTTGAACCAACTTTAGACTATGTGATTTCAAAAATACCAAGATTTCCTTTTGATAAATTTGAAAAAGGAGAACGAGAGCTTGGCACACAAATGAAAGCAACAGGTGAAGTTATGGCCATTGGTCGAACTTACGAAGAATCATTGTTAAAAGCAATTCGATCACTTGAGTATGGTGTGCATCACTTAGGATTACCAAATGGTGAAAGCTTCGATCTTGATTATATTAAAGAACGTATTTCACACCAAGATGATGAACGATTATTTTTCATCGGCGAAGCAATTAGAAGAGGCACAACATTAGAAGAAATTCATAATATGACTCAGATTGATTACTTCTTCTTACACAAGTTCCAAAACATTATTGATATTGAGCATCAACTAAAAGAGCATCAAGGTGATTTAGAATATCTTAAATATGCAAAAGATTATGGATTTAGTGATAAAACAATAGCGCATCGCTTTAATATGACGGAAGAAGAAGTATATCAATTGCGTATGGAAAATGATATTAAACCTGTTTACAAGATGGTTGATACTTGCGCAGCTGAATTTGAATCTTCAACACCATATTATTATGGTACATACGAAACTGAAAATGAATCCATAGTTACTGACAAAGAAAAAATCTTAGTATTAGGCTCTGGACCAATTCGAATCGGCCAAGGTGTAGAATTTGACTATGCGACAGTTCACGCCGTTTGGGCAATTCAAAAAGCAGGGTACGAAGCGATAATTGTGAATAACAATCCAGAAACAGTTTCAACAGACTTCTCAATTTCTGACAAATTATACTTTGAACCTTTAACTGAAGAAGATGTGATGAATATCATTAATTTAGAAAAACCTAAAGGTGTCGTTGTACAATTTGGAGGACAAACAGCGATTAATTTAGCAGACAAATTGGCTAAACATGGTGTTAAAATACTTGGTACTTCACTAGAAAATCTAAATCGTGCTGAAGATAGAAAAGAATTTGAAGCACTATTAAGAAAAATTAACGTGCCACAGCCACAAGGGAAAACAGCTACATCACCTGAGGAAGCATTAGCGAATGCTGCAGAAATCGGATATCCGGTTGTAGTAAGACCTTCTTATGTATTAGGTGGTCGCGCAATGGAAATTGTAGACAATGACAAAGAGTTAGAAAACTATATGACCCAGGCTGTAAAAGCGAGTCCGGAACATCCGGTACTAGTCGATAGATATTTAACTGGTAAAGAAATTGAAGTTGATGCGATTTGTGATGGAGAAACGGTCATTATTCCAGGAATAATGGAACATATTGAACGTGCTGGTGTGCATAGTGGTGACTCAATCGCTGTATATCCACCACAAACTTTGACAGAAGACGAGTTAGCAACACTTGAGGACTATACTATAAAATTAGCTAAAGGTTTAAACATCATTGGCTTAATCAACATTCAATTCGTTATAGCTCACGATGGTGTGTATGTTTTAGAAGTAAATCCACGTTCTAGTAGAACGGTACCATTCTTAAGTAAAATTACTGATATTCCAATGGCACAATTAGCTATGCGAGCAATCATTGGGGAAAAACTAACAGATATGGGTTATCAAGAAGGGGTTCAACCATATGCTGAGGGTGTCTTTGTGAAAGCACCGGTATTTAGTTTCAATAAATTGAAAAATGTTGATATTACTTTAGGACCTGAAATGAAGTCAACAGGTGAAGTGATGGGGAAAGATACTACATTAGAAAAGGCGTTATTCAAAGGGTTAACAGGTAGTGGTGTTGAAGTTAAAGATCACGGTACAGTATTAATGACCGTCAGTGACAAAGATAAAGAGGAAGTTGTTAAATTGGCACAACGCTTAAATGAAGTTGGCTATAAAATTTTAGCAACGTCTGGAACAGCTAATAAATTAGCTGAGTATGACATACCTGCAGAAGTAGTAGGCAAAATCGGTGGCGAAAATGATTTATTAACACGTATTCAAAATGGTGATGTTCAAATCGTTATAAATACAATGACTAAAGGTAAAGAAGTAGAAAGGGATGGCTTCCAAATTAGACGTACTACAGTTGAAAATGGTATTCCATGTTTGACATCTTTAGATACAGCTAATGCCTTAACGAATGTAGTTGAAAGTATGACATTTACAATGCGTCAAATGTAAATCAATCAAACTGTATCGGTGGGGCTGTAATTAACCATTTACTTAAAGAAGTTTATATTACAGCCTCATTATTTTAATGAATTTCTTAATATAAAGGGAGACATATATGATGAAAGATTTACCAATTATTGCATTAGATTTTGAATCAAAAGAAAAAGTAAATCAATTTTTAGATTTATTTGATGAATCATTATTCGTAAAAGTAGGTATGGAACTTTTTTATCAAGAAGGTCCTCAATTAATTAATGAGATAAAAGAAAGAGGCCATGATGTATTTTTAGATTTAAAATTGCATGATATTCCTAATACAGTAGGTAAGGCGATGGAAGGACTAGCTAAATTGAATGTTGATCTGGTAAATGTTCATGCTGCTGGTGGCGTAAAAATGATGTCTGAGGCTATTAAAGGATTAAGAAAACATAATCAAGATACAAAAATTATTGCAGTAACACAGCTTACGTCAACAACAGAAGACATGTTACGACACGAACAAAATATACAAACATCGATTGAAGAGGCCGTTTTAAATTATGCCAAGTTAGCAAATGCAGCTGGTTTAGATGGCGTTGTTTGTTCACCTCTTGAAAGTCGTATGTTGACTGAAAAGTTAGGTACATCATTTTTAAAAGTAACACCAGGTATTAGACCTAAAGGTGCATCTCAAGATGACCAACACCGTATTACGACACCGGAAGAAGCAAGACAGCTTGGTTCGACGCATATTGTAGTCGGTAGACCGATTACACAAAGTGACAATCCAGTCGAAAGTTATCATAAAATTAAAGAAAGTTGGTTAGTATAATGGCTAAAGAAATTGCAAAATCATTATTAGATATTGAAGCTGTAACATTATCACCAAATGATTTATATACATGGAGTTCAGGTATTAAATCACCGATTTACTGTGATAACCGTGTTACGTTAGGTTATCCTTTAGTTCGAGGCGCAATCCGCGATGGTTTAATTAACTTAATTAAAGAACACTTTCCTGAAGTAGAAGTTATTTCTGGTACTGCAACAGCTGGTATTCCACATGCAGCTTTTATTGCTGAAAAATTAAAATTACCAATGAATTATGTTCGTTCATCAAATAAGAGTCATGGTAAGCAAAATCAAATCGAAGGTGCTAAAAGTGAAGGTAAAAAAGTAGTTGTGATAGAAGATTTAATTTCGACAGGGGGATCTTCAGTCACAGCAGTTGAAGCCTTAAAACAAGCAGGTGCAGAAGTATTAGGTGTTGTAGCTATCTTTACTTACGGTTTGAAAAAAGCAGATGATACATTTAGCAATATTCAACTACCTTTTTACACTTTAAGTGATTACAATGAATTAATTGAAGTAGCTGAAAATGAAGGTAAAATTTCTAGTGAAGATATCCAAACATTAGTTGAATGGAGAGACAACTTAGCATAATATAGACACTAGAAGGAGGAATTCAACAAATGAATGACAAAACATCTAATGATTTATATGGGAAGATAAAACATTGTAACGAATTTATCAATCATTCAAATGATTCCAATCTATCTAGTAGTCACGATGTCGACGAAAGTTCAACGAAGCAAAAACATATAAAAAATAAAACAACTATAGATAATAATGATGATTTATTTAAACATGTAAAGGATATATTACGTAAACAAGGACAAATTTAAAAACAAAAAAGCTATAGTGTTTAATATCAGGGGCTGCTTAACCGCATCCGAATATTACAAACACTATAGCTTTTATTATATAAAAAATTTATTAGCGGATAATTAACTTTATTAAAATCCAACCAATTAAGAATACGAGTAATAGGACTAATACTGGAATCACATAATGTAACATAACGTCCCTCCTTTAACTTAATTTTAATTGTAATCAAATTTGACAATAAGTCAAAACATTAATACCTATGATAAGTATCATTTATTAACATATGTATCATATTTTTAATCTTGCGTAATTTTTATCGTTAACTATGTGATTTAATCAACAGGCCAATAAGACGTTTGTCATTCGTGCACATAACGGTACGACGCGCTTTTGTCATTTTAATTATGTTAAGATAATAGTAGTTATAGAAGTTCAATCTATAGGAGGCATAGCATGGATATTCCAAAAATCACGACATTTTTAATGTTTAATAACCAAGCTGAAGAAGCTGTTAAACTATACACAAGCTTATTTGAAGATAGTGAGATTATAACAATGGCTAAGTATGGTGAAAATGGACCTGGTGATCCCGGGACTGTACAACACTCAATATTTACATTAAATGGACAAGTATTCATGGCGATTGATGCTAATAGTGGCACAGAATTACCAATGAATCCTGCGATTTCATTATTTGTTACAGTAAAAGATACTATTGAAATGGAACGACTATTTAATGGATTAAAAGATGAAGGTGCCATTTTAATGCCAAAAACGAATATGCCACCATACAGAGAGTTTGCTTGGGTTCAAGATAAGTTTGGAGTAAGTTTTCAATTAGCATTACCTGAGTAAAAGGATTCGCACAGCGTTGAATGATAAAGAAACACTTTTTCTTATGCATGCGTTTTACCTATGTATTTCTATTTTAAGTACACATTAGCATTTTAGTTTCACTCATTTTTAAAATCACAAAGATAATTTGTAACTTAAATGATGATACGTTATTTAAAAACACGATACTTCGTTTCAATGAACGCATTAAATAATAAATAAACACCTCGCAAAAGAAAGTAGTCCATTCTTATGGTGAGGTGTTTATTTGTCGACAACTTGATTATGATTGTTTCATTTTTTTAATATGTTCATAATCAGGTGTAGCATACAAAGTTTTTTGATTGTCATATGTTACAAATCCAGGCTTTGCACCTGATGGTTTATGCACATTTTTAATTAATGTATAATCAACAGGTATTTGTCCAGAATTACCAGCTTTTGAAAAGTATCCTGCTAACATAGCCGCTTCCTTGATTGTCGTATCACTTGGTGCATCATTAAATATAACGACATGTGAACCAGGAATATCTTTTGTGTGTAACCATGTGTGAGTTTTTTTAGCTTTTTTATTTGTTAAATAATCATTTTGCTTGTTATTCTTACCAACATATATATCGTCGCCATCAGTTGATACATAATGTTGTAATTGAATCTGCGCTTTCTTTTTCTTAGTTTGATTTTTACGCTGTTTCATAAAGCCTTGTTCTGCTAATTCATCTCTAATTTCATCAATGTCATGGACAGAAATATGATGTAATTGTTGTTCGATTGTTGAAAAATAATCTATATTGTCTTTCGTCAATTGAATTTGATGTTGTAATTCACGTTCTCTCGTTTTCATACGATTATATTGTTTATAATAATATTGAGCATTTGCTGATGGGGATTTTGTAGGATTTAAAGGAATGACAACTTCTTCATTCGTATAATAATTCAATGCCGTCACTTCTTTATCGCCTTGCTTAATTCGATATATATTAGCAGTGATCAATTCACCATATAACTGTTCAGTATCTTTATTTTTAGACTGCTCATATTCTTCAATCAACTTCGCTAATTTATTTTGATATTTGTGCAACTGCTGTTGAACAAATCGAACTAAATCATTCGCACGTTGTTTAACGCGTTCACGTTCGCCACGCGCATCATAAAAACGGTCAAGTAAATCATTTAATGAATCGTATGTAACTGTATCATCATTAAATTGATTTAACTTTATAAAATAGAAATCCTCTTTACCTGTTTCATGATTTTTATGAAAAATAGGAGTAGGTGGTAACTTGGTTTCTGCCATTACTTCGTCAAATGCTTCTGGTAATGTTGATGAAGTCATAAATTGACGACGACTAACGATTTCATTCGTAATTAAAGGGCTAAATCCTTCAAACTGATTCAATAATTGTTTAGCAATATTACCTGCGTTAAAATCGATATATTTCAACACCTCTGCACCTGTAATATCATACGGATTTATTTTGTGCTGAGTAGGTGGTGCTTCATAATTAAATCCTGGCATTACTGTACGATAGTGATTCGTATTTGGTGTTAAGTGTTTAAATCCTTCAATTATTTTGCGATTTTCATCTACTAAAATTAAGTTACTATGTTTACCCATAATCTCAAGGATGACAGTGCGGTAAATAGTATCGCCAATTTCATCTTTACTCTTTATATCGATTTCAATGCGACGATCATTACCAATTTGCTTAATCGATTCGATAATACCACCTTCTAAGTGTTTTCTAAAAACACGCGCAAACATGGGTGGATTAAATGGATTATCATATTTTTTAGTAGTCAATTGTAATCTTGAAAAGTTTGGATGGATTGACAATAACAATTGATGGTTTTGTCTATTTTGACGTACAACCATTAGTATCGTGTCATTATCAGGTTGATTGATTTTGTGAACGCGTCCTGTTGTTAAAAATTGTAGAGACTCAACCATTTTCTTTGTAAATAAGCCATCATAAGCCATAATTTATCTTCCACCTTCTTCATATCATTCGTTTCATTTTAACATGATTGTAACTTTTCGGTATAGTTATTGAACCATACATTATGCCATACATTTTACATTATCTAAAAGTTTGCAATTCAATTTATTTAATTAAAATTAATCGTGCAATATAACGATATTGTTAGACTTAATAGAAATTATGGCATGCAATTTCAAATATGCTATACAATATAAAGAACAATGTGATATCATATTTAAATAATAGAAGATTAGCTTAGAGAGGTCGTAAGGCATGGATAATGAAAAAGGATTGTTAATCGTTTTATCAGGACCATCTGGAGTAGGTAAAGGTACTGTTAGAAAACGAATATTTGAAGATCCAAGTACATCATATAAGTATTCTATTTCAATGACAACACGTCAAATGCGTGAAGGTGAAGTTGATGGCGTAGATTACTTTTTTAAAACTAGGGATGCGTTTGAAGCTTTAATCAAAGATGACCAATTTATAGAATATGCTGAATATGTAGGCAACTATTATGGTACACCAGTTCAATATGTTAAAGATACAATGGACGAAGGTCATGATGTATTTTTAGAAATTGAAGTAGAAGGTGCAAAGCAAGTTAGAAAGAAATTTCCAGATGCGCTATTTATTTTCTTAGCACCTCCAAGTTTAGAACACTTGAGAGAGCGATTAGTAGGTAGAGGAACAGAATCTGATGAGAAAATACAAAGTCGTATTAACGAAGCGCGTAAAGAAGTTGAAATGATGAATTTATACGATTACGTTGTAGTTAATGATGAAGTAGAACTTGCGAAGAATAGAATTCAATGTATTGTAGAAGCTGAGCACTTAAAAAGAGAGCGCGTAGAAGCTAAGTATAGAAAAATGATTTTGGAGGCTAAAAAATAATGTTAAATCCACCTTTAAACCAATTAACGTCACAAATTAAATCAAAGTATTTAATTGCAACAACTGCAGCGAAAAGAGCGCGTGAAATTGATGAACAACCTGAAACTGAATTATTAAGTGAATATCATTCATTTAAACCAGTTGGTAGAGCGTTAGAAGAAATTGCTGACGGTAAAATTCGCCCTGTTATTTCAAGTGATTATTATGGTAAAGAATAGTTTCGACCATTAAAAATATGTGAAGCTAGACGTACATCAAATACGTCAAGGCATATCCAAATCAAACGCACCTATGTAGGTGTGTTTTTTTAGTTTATCCAATGATTGATGTTATAATAATACTAAATTTGTATCTATAAAAAAGTAATGAGCATTTGTGCGCATATGATGATGTAAAGCGTAAATGTCATAGTGATATTTAAGGGAGATTGAATATGAAGAAAATATTATTAGCCGTTACAGGTGGCATTGCGGCATATAAAGCGATTGATTTGACAAGTAAGTTAACACAATCTGGGTATGAAGTTCGCGTTATGTTAACGAATCACGCACAAAAATTTGTGACACCATTAGCATTTCAAGCAATAAGTCGAAATGCTGTTTATACAGATACTTTTATAGAAGAAAATCCTTCAGAAATACAGCATATTGCATTAGGTGATTGGGCAGATGCAATCATTGTTGCACCTGCAACGGCAAATACAATTGCAAAATTGAGTGTAGGTATTGCTGATGATTTGGTGACATCAACGTTGCTAGCAACAGAGACACCGAAATTTATTGCGCCTGCTATGAATGTGCATATGTATGAAAATAAACGTACGCAGCAAAATATTAATATTTTAAAAGAAGATGGGTATCATTTTATCGAACCAGGAAGCGGATTTCTAGCATGTGGTTATGTTGCTAAAGGACGTATGGAAGAACCGCTTCAAATCGTTTCTGTTATTGATGCTCATTTTCAAAATAGTAATCGTTTAGCTAATAGTTCATTTCAAGATAAACGCGCATTGGTTACAGCAGGACCAACTATTGAAGTTATCGATCCAGTCAGATTTGTATCCAATCGTTCTTCTGGAAAAATGGGTTATGCAATAGCTGAAGCATTGCGAAATCGAGGAGCTATCGTGACGTTAGTTGCTGGTCCTACAACACTAGAGGATCCAAAAGATATTGAAGTTATTCATGTTCAAAGTGCTGAAGAAATGTTTGAACAAGTGACAAGCCGATTTGACGAACAAGATATTGTTGTAAAAGCAGCAGCCGTATCTGACTATACACCGGTTGATGTATTAGAACATAAGATGAAAAAGCAGGATGGTGATTTGTCAGTATCTTTTAAACGTACTAAAGACATTCTTAAATATTTAGGTGAACATAAAACATCACAGTATTTAATAGGCTTTGCAGCAGAGACTGAAGATATTGAAAATTATGCACAACAAAAATTACGCAAGAAAAATGCAGATGTGATTATTTCAAATAATGTTGGGGATATGTCTATCGGATTTAGTTCTGATGATAATGAATTGACAATGCATTTTAAAAATAATGAAAAGGTAAATATCAAGAAAGGAAAAAAAGTAGTATTAGCTGCACAAATTTTAGATGAACTAGAAACTAGGTGGCAATAATGATAGCGAAAGTCATAGTCGATGTCGCGTCGAAGAGCGTTGACTATAAATTTGATTATATAATTCCTGAACAACTCGAATCTGTCATCCAACCTGGTGTGCGTGTGATTGTACCTTTTGGACCAAGAACGATTCAAGGTTATGTAATGGAAGTAACAGCAGAACCTGATGCACAACTTGACGTTTCGAAGTTAAAAAAAATCATAGAAGTGAAAGATATACAACCTGAATTAACATCAGAATTAATAGCTTTAAGTGAGTGGATGGGTTCAACTCATGTCATTAAACGTATTTCTATGCTAGAAGTGATGCTTCCGAGTGCTATTAAAGCGAAGTATAAAAAAGCATTTAAGATGAAAGATGACAAAGAGGTACCTTCAGCTTTATTACAAAAATTTGATAAGCATGGTTACTATTATTATAAAGATGCGCAAAAAAATAATGATATTCAATTGCTTATGAAGTTGTTAAAAGATGATATCGTTGAAGAAAAAACGATTCTCACACAAAATATAACTAAAAAAACCAAGCGTGCTGTTCGTGTCATTGAAGGGTATCATCCTGATGAAGTATTAGCTAAGTTGGAGAAAGTTATTAAACAATACGATTTGTATGCTTACTTGTCTGAAGAACAACATAAAACAATATTTTTAACTGATATTGAGGATATGGGCTTTTCAAAATCCAGTTTAGATGGACTTATCAAAAAAGGTTATGTTGAAAAATATGACGCGGTTGTTGAAAGAGACCCATTTAAAGATCGTGTTTTCGAACAAGAATCAAAACAGCAATTAACAGAAGACCAATATAAAGCATATGAAGCGATTAAAGCTAAAATTGTAAGCCAAGAGCAAGAAACATTTTTACTTCATGGTGTGACGGGATCAGGTAAAACAGAAGTATATTTACAAACGATAGAAGATGTTTTAAGCCAAGGAAAACAGGCGATGATGTTAGTTCCTGAAATCGCTCTAACACCGCAAATGGTTTTACGCTTCAAACGTCGATTTGGTGATGACGTTGCTGTATTACATTCTGGCTTATCTAATGGGGAACGTTATGATGAGTGGCAAAAAATTAGGGATGGTCGTGCGAGAGTAAGTGTTGGTGCAAGGTCAAGTGTGTTCGCACCTTTCAAAAATTTAGGGTTAATCATCATTGATGAAGAACATGAATCTACATATAAGCAAGAAGATTATCCGAGATATCACGCTAGAGAAATTGCCCAATGGCGAAGTGAATATCATCACTGCCCAGTCATTTTAGGAAGTGCAACACCATGTCTTGAAAGTTATGCACGAGCTGAAAAAGGCGTTTATCATTTGCTATCATTACCAAACAGAGTGAACCAACAAGCTTTACCTGAAATTGATATAGTAGACATGCGTGAAGAATTGAGTGAAGGTAATCGGTCAATGTTTTCAAAAGATTTACGTGAAGCCATACAATTAAGATTAAATCGAAAGGAACAAGTTGTTTTATTTTTAAATCGACGTGGTTATGCATCGTTTATGTTATGTCGGGATTGCGGATATGTACCGCAATGTCCAAACTGTGATATTTCATTAACGTATCATAAAACGACAGACTTATTAAAATGTCACTATTGTGGTTACCAAGAGACGCCACCGAATCAATGTCCAAATTGTGAGAGTGAACACATTCGACAAGTAGGTACTGGTACTCAGAAAGTTGAAGAACTATTGCAACGAGAATTTGAAGATGCGCGCATAATTAGGATGGATATAGATACAACCTCAAAGAAAGGTGCACATGAAAAGTTATTGACTGAATTCGAAAAAGGTAACGGTGACATTTTACTAGGTACTCAGATGATTGCGAAAGGATTAGATTATCCAAATATTACTTTAGTTGGTGTGCTGAATGCAGATACAATGTTAAATTTACCTGATTTTCGGGCGAGCGAACGTACTTATCAACTATTAACGCAAGTGGCTGGTAGAGCTGGTCGTCATGAAAAGGCAGGTCAAGTCATCATTCAAACGTATAATCCAGATCATTATTCAATATTGGATGTTCAAAAAAATGATTATTTAACATTTTATCGTCAGGAAATGGAATATCGTAAATTAGGAAAGTATCCACCGTATTATTATTTGATTAATTTCACAATCTCACATAAAGAAATGAAGAAGGTTATGGAAGCATCGCAGCATGTTCATAAAATTTTATTACAGCATTTAACAGAAAAAGCGCTTGTACTAGGTCCATCTCCGGCAGCACTTGCGAGAATCAACAATGAATTTAGATTCCAAATTTTAGTGAAATATAAAAGTGAACCTGGATTATTACAAGCCATTCAGTTTTTAGATGACTATTACCATGAAAAATTTATAAAAGAAAAATTAGCATTGAAGATTGATATTGATCCACAGATGATGATGTAACATTACTAATTATTAGAAACAAGTTCAGTATGTACGAGTATTTGAACCAGTGTTTGAATATTTACTTTAAGTACAGAAAAAGGGCAGAATATACAACTGTTAACCATTTAAATTAGCAGTTTATATTCTGTCTTTTTATATGGCTTTATAACTTACGTGATTTTGATTTGATTAGGAATTTATTAGTATTTTCATTTACGAATTCTGATTTTAATGTAGGTGCCATACTTACTGATAAACAAAAGTACTAATGATTAAACAAACTATTTTTAAAATAGCAAATTAAAATAGTGCAAATTTTACAACTATAAATTAATGGTCATAAACTATTTTATATCTATCTATGTTTTAACTACTTAAATTATTAGACAAAACAATTTTCTTAAATTATCAATTAAAGTATTTAAAAATATTGACGGTTAATGTAAAATATCAATATAAATAAGTTTTTTAAATTTATGTAAGTTTATTTGATTCAAACAAAATAACTTAAGAGGAGAAAGTTTATGAAAAAGACACTGGGATGTTTACTTTTAATTATGCTTTTAGTCGTAGCAGGTTGTTCTTTTGGTGGGAATCATAAATTATCATCAAAGAAATCAGAAGAATCAAAACAAGAAACTGTAAAAAAAGAATCGGAAGAAGAGAAAGACCCAGATTTAGAGAAATTTGAAGAAATAGAGAAGAAAATGAAAGGAATTAAAGATGCGCCATCTTTAGATAAGTTGGATCCATTAATGACAGAAAAGTCGTTTACGAATAGTAAAGGGATTCAAGGATGGAAAGATTACAAAGAATTAATGGGTAAAGTGGAACTTGCAGATTATAGATTTACAAAAGATTCAAAAGGATCTTCTATAAAAGATGTTGATGCATTCTTTAAAGGTAAGAAAGGTATAAAAAGGAAAGTGATTGAAACACACGATGATGTAAAACAAGTTGATTATTGGTATGTAGATCCAGATGGAAAGAAAATTGGCAATTCAAACACACCTGTTTTTTACGCAGAAATTATGACAAAATATAAAGATGGAAAGTTAGTTTATGCATCAGTCGAACCAGGATCTTACGTAATACATAAAGATGATGCAATTAAATATGACGATTATTCTAAGTTAAAAAAATTAAGTCAGCTAACTAAACTTGATCATCCAAAACCAGTTCCATATAGCGTAGCTCAAATCAAATCTTTCGGAGTACCTTTAACAAGCGTTTCATTTATGACACATGGATCAAAGGATACTAAAGATGAAGTGTTGCCGGCATTGGCCTATTTCACTTTTTCACCAAAAAATTATGAAGACAAGTCTAATCCAGATCCAAAAGTTTTAAATTTAGTAGATATGGATTTCTTAAATGCATCTAGTGATTTTGGTAACGCACATTTTGTTGTTTTAAGTAAATATATTAAAGAGTATGAATCAAACTATGAAACAGCGTCAGATGATTCTTTAAAATAGTATTTACTGTGTGAAAAATAAATAGTGTACTACATTAAATAATCGCAATAATAATCCCGATAAACAATCAGCATTACTGCTTATCACATAGAGTTCGTAATAACTATAACTCTATGATTCGCAAATAATAAATGATTGTCATCGGAATTTATTTTTATCAATTTATAAAGTGACATTACCTTGTTCATCAGCAGGTTTGAAAACAGTAATCACTGCACTAATAATTGCTAAAATGTGTGGGATACCTGTCCAACAGAATATTAAGTGTAGAATACCTTGCATATTCTTGCCGGCATAAAATTTATGAATACCAAAACTACCTAAGAACAATGCTAATAAAATATAAATAACTTTGTTTACTTGCATTTCTTTCCCTCCAGTTGAATTGCTTATAATGACATTAGCTTCTCTTTTTATTATACCCACTTTTAGTTCAAACATTCTAGTTTAAGCATTCCCAATCATCTAAATTTCAGTTATTCAATCCTTACAATAAATTTAGGATTACATTTCAGTTGCATTGTATTATTTTACGTGTGAAATATACGTAATGAATCACATGACAATCTTCAAATTGAAAAATATACATTCTATGATGTAAGGTCGCATTTTTAATATATTTACGTTATAATAGTTTGATGAATTTTATTGAGGAGTAAGAGTTATGGCGATTAAAAAGTTAGTACCAGCATCGCATCCTATTTTAACGAAAAAAGCGCAAGCAGTTAAAAAATTTGATGATTCGTTAAAAAGATTATTACAAGATTTAGAAGATACAATGTATGCACAAGAAGCTGCTGGCTTATGTGCACCTCAAATTAATCAGTCATTGCAAGTGGCAATTATTGATATGGAAATGGAAGGATTATTACAACTTGTTAATCCGAAAATTATTAGTCAATCAAATGAAACAATAACAGACTTAGAAGGTTCAATTACATTGCCAGATGTTTACGGCGAAGTGACAAGAAGTAAAATGATAGTTGTCGAAAGTTATGACGTCAATGGGAACAAAGTTGAACTAACTGCACATGAAGATGTAGCAAGAATGATTTTGCATATTATAGATCAAATGAACGGTATCCCTTTTACAGAACGTGCGGACCGTATTTTAACAGATAAAGAAGTGGAGGCATATTTTATAAATGACTAAAATAATATTTATGGGTACACCAGACTTTTCAACAACTGTTTTAGAAATGCTTATTGCAGAACATGATGTCATTGCAGTCGTAACGCAACCAGATCGACCTGTTGGACGTAAACGTGTTATGACACCACCACCAGTTAAAAAAGTTGCAATGAAATATGATTTACCTGTATATCAGCCTGAAAAATTAAGTGGATCAGAAGAATTAGAACAATTGCTTCAATTAGATGTAGATTTAATTGTAACTGCTGCTTTTGGACAATTATTACCTGAATCATTGTTGGCATTACCAAAACTTGGGGCAATTAATGTACATGCATCATTGTTACCGAAGTATAGAGGTGGTGCACCAATTCATCAGGCAATTATCGATGGTGAACAAGAAACCGGCATAACAATTATGTATATGGTTAAAAAATTAGATGCGGGTAATATTATTTCGCAACAAGCAATTAAAATAGAAGAAAATGATAATGTCGGTACGATGCATGATAAATTAAGTGTATTAGGGGCAGATTTATTAAAAGAAACTTTACCATCTATTATAGAGGGCACAAATGAAAGCGTACCTCAAGATGATACGCAAGCAACATTTGCTTCCAATATTCGACGCGAAGATGAGCGAATTAGCTGGAATAAACCAGGAAGACAAGTGTTTAATCAAATTCGTGGATTATCACCATGGCCAGTTGCTTATACAACTATGGATGACACTAACTTGAAAATATACGATGCTGAACTCGTTGAGACTAATAAGATAAACGAGCCTGGAACCATTATAGAAACGACTAAAAAAGCCATTATTGTTGCTACAAATGATAATGAAGCTGTTGCAATTAAAGATATGCAATTAGCTGGGAAAAAGAGAATGTTAGCTGCCAATTATTTAAGTGGTGCGCAAAACACACTAGTAGGGAAGAAACTTATATGATAGAAAACGTGAGAAGTCTTGCTTTTGACACGATTCAAGATATATTAAATGAAGGTGCGTATAGTAACTTGCGTATCAATGAAGTGTTGTCAGAAAATGAATTAAATGCAATGGATAAGGCTTTATTTACAGAAATTGTCTACGGAACCGTTAAAAGAAAATATACGTTAGATTTTTATTTAAAGCCTTTTGTGAAAACAAAAATTAAGGCATGGGTTAGGCAATTATTATGGATGAGTATTTATCAATATGTTTATTTAGATAAAGTTCCAAATCACGCCATCATTAATGAAGCAGTTGAAATAGCAAAAGAACGTGGTGGTTATCATAATGGTAATGTCGTAAATGGTATTTTACGTACAATGATGCGTAGTGACTTACCTGATTTTAATGAAATTGCAGATCCTAAAAAAAGAATGGCAATCGAGTATAGTATGCCGAAGTGGATTATAGATCATTGGGCAACACATTATGGTCTCGAAAAAACTGAAACAATTTTACAGTCATTTTTAGAAACGACATCAACAACTGTGCGTGCCAACCTGACGCGAGCATCATTAGATGATATTATTGAAAAGTTGCAAGACGAAGGTTATGACGTTGAAAAAGATCATGACTTACCTTATTGTCTCCATATAGGAGGACAACCAATTATTCATTCTCGTTCATTTAAAGATGGATTCGTTTCAATTCAAGATAAAAGCTCAATGTTTGTTGCACACATTATGAATGTAGACCGACATGATCACGTATTAGATGCATGTAGTGCACCTGGCGGTAAAGCTTGTCACATTGCTGAAGTTTTAATGCCAGAAGGGCAAGTTGACGCTTCAGATATACATGATCACAAAATAGACTTAATTAATTTTAATATAAAAAAATTACGATTAACAAATATTAAAGCCTTTCAACATGATGCGACAAAACCTTATGATAAAACATACGATAAGATACTTGTTGATGCACCATGTAGCGGATTAGGTGTAATGAGACATAAGCCGGAGATTAAGTATACTCAAAGCAAACAACATATTGAGTCACTAGTTGATTTACAGCTTGAAATATTGGAAAATGTAAAAAACAATGTAAAAATAGGTGGCGAAATCATCTATTCCACATGTACAATAGAGCAACTAGAAAATGAAAACGTGATTTATACGTTTTTGAAAAATAATAAAAACTTCGAATTTGAACCGTTTCAACATCCGATAACTGGAGAGTTGGTCAAAACGTTACAAATCATGCCGCAAGACTTTAATTCAGATGGATTCTTTATCACTAAGATAAAAAGAAAGGACAATTAGGAATGATAACTGCTGAAAAGAAAAAGAAGAATAAATTTCTTCCAAATTTTGACAAGCAATCAATATATTCATTGCGATTTGACGAAATGCAAAACTGGCTCGTTGAACAAGGGCAACAAAAATTTCGAGCGAAACAGATTTTTGAATGGTTATATCAAAAAAGAGTAGATTCGATTGATGAAATGACGAACTTATCGAAAGACTTACGACAGCTTTTAAAAGATAACTTTACTGTTACAACTTTAACAACTGTAGTAAAACAAGAAAGTAAAGACGGTACAATTAAATTCTTATTTGAATTACAAGATGGCTATACAATTGAAACTGTTTTAATGAGACTTGATTATGGAAATTCAGTATGTGTAACGACACAAGTAGGTTGTCGTATCGGATGTACGTTTTGTGCTTCTACACTTGGCGGCTTAAAAAGAAACCTTGAAGCTGGCGAAATTGTTTCACAAGTTTTAACAGTTCAAAAAGCCCTTGATGCTACAGAAGAGCGCGTATCTCAAATTGTCATAATGGGTATCGGTGAACCATTTGAAAATTATGATGAAATGATGGACTTTTTAAGAATCGTCAATGATGATAATAGTTTAAATATTGGTGCACGTCACATTACAGTATCAACATCAGGTATCATTCCTAGAATATATGACTTTGCGGATGAAGATATTCAAATTAATTTTGCTGTAAGCTTACACGCCGCAAAAGATGAAGTGCGATCACGCTTGATGCCAATTAACCGTGCATATAATGTTGAGAAGTTAATCGAAGCAATTCAATATTATCAAGAAAAAACAAATCGTCGTGTTACTTTTGAATATGGTCTGTTTGGTGGTGTGAATGACCAACTAGAACATGCAAGAGAATTAGCACATTTAATAAAAGGCTTAAACTGCCATGTTAACTTAATTCCTGTCAACCATGTTCCAGAAAGAAATTATGTGAAAACGGCTAAAAATGATATCTTTAAATTTGAAAAAGAATTAAAGAGACTAGGAATTAATGCCACAATACGTCGTGAACAAGGTTCGGATATTGACGCAGCTTGTGGTCAATTAAGAGCAAAGGAACGACAAGTAGAAACGAGGTAAAGACAAATGCTAGAGGCACAATTTTTTACTGATACTGGACAACATAGAGATAAGAATGAAGATGCGGGTGGTATTTTTTATAATCAAACTAATCAACAACTTTTAGTTCTGTGTGATGGTATGGGTGGCCATAAAGCAGGAGAAGTTGCAAGTAAATTTGTTACAGATGAGTTGAAATCCCGTTTTGAAGCGGAAAATCTTATAGAACAACATCAAGCTGAAAATTGGTTGCGTAATAATATAAAAGATATAAATTTTCAGTTATATCACTATGCACAAGAAAATGCAGAATATAAAGGTATGGGTACAACATGTGTTTGTGCACTTGTTTTTGAAAAATCAGTTGTGATAGCAAATGTCGGTGATTCTAGAGCCTATGTTATTAATAGTCGACAAATTGATCAAATTACTAGTGATCACTCATTTGTTAATCATCTTGTTTTAACGGGTCAAATTACGCCGGAAGAAGCATTTACACATCCACAACGTAATATTATTACGAAGGTGATGGGCACAGATAAACGTGTGAGTCCAGATTTGTTTATTAAGCGATTAAATTTTTATGATTATTTATTATTAAATTCAGATGGATTAACTGATTATGTTAAAGACAATGAAATTAAGCGTTTGTTAGTAAAAGAAGGTACAATAGAAGATCATGGTGATCAATTAATGCAATTGGCATTAGATAACCATTCGAAAGATAACGTTACTTTCATACTCGCGGCTATTGAAGGTGATAAAGTATGATAGGTAAAATAATAAATGAACGATATAAAATTGTAGATAAGCTTGGCGGCGGTGGCATGAGTACCGTTTATCTTGCTGAAGATACGATACTTAACATTAAAGTTGCAATTAAGGCGATTTTTATACCACCTAGAGAAAAAGAAGAAACATTAAAACGTTTTGAACGAGAAGTACATAACTCATCACAGCTATCACATCAAAATATAGTAAGTATGATCGATGTTGATGAAGAAGATGACTGTTACTACTTAGTAATGGAATATATTGAAGGTCCGACTTTGTCTGAGTATATTGAAAGTCATGGGCCATTAAGTGTTGACACGGCGATTAATTTTACGAATCAAATATTGGATGGTATTAAACATGCGCATGATATGCGTATTGTACATAGAGATATTAAGCCACAAAATATATTAATTGACAGCAATAAAACGTTGAAAATATTTGATTTTGGAATTGCTAAAGCTTTAAGTGAGACGTCTTTAACTCAGACTAATCATGTGTTAGGTACTGTGCAGTACTTTTCGCCAGAACAAGCAAAAGGTGAGGCAACGGATGAATGTACAGATATTTATTCTATAGGTATTGTGTTATATGAAATGCTTGTTGGTGAACCACCCTTTAATGGAGAAACTGCAGTTAGCATTGCGATTAAACATATTCAGGATTCTGTGCCAAATGTGACAACAGATGTACGTAAGGATATTCCGCAATCTTTAAGTAATGTCATTTTACGCGCTACAGAAAAAGACAAAGCGAATCGTTACAAAACAATTCAAGAAATGAAAGATGATTTGAGTAGTGTTTTACATGAAAATCGAGCGAATGAAGATGTCTATGAACTCGATAAAATGAAAACGATAGCGGTACCTTTGAAAAAAGAAGATCTAGCAAAGCATATTAGTGAACATAAGTCGAATCAACCTAAACGTGAAACGACGCAAGTACCTATTGTAAATGGGCCTGCTCATCATCAGCAATTCCAAAAGCCAGAAGGTACGGTTTACGAACCAAAACCTAAAAAGAAATCAACACGAAAGATTGTGCTCTTATCACTAATCTTTTCGTTGTTAATGATTGCACTTGTTTCTTTTGTGGCAATGGCAATGTTTGGTAATAAATACGAAGAGACACCTGATGTAATCGGGAAATCTGTAAAAGAAGCAGAGCAAATATTCAATAAAAACAACCTGAAATTGGGTAAAATTTCTAGAAGTTATAGTGATAAATATCCTGAAAATGAAATTATTAAGACAACTCCTAATACAGGTGAACGTGTTGAACGTGGTGACAGTGTTGATGTTGTTATATCAAAAGGCCCTGAAAAGGTTAAAATGCCAAATGTCATTGGTTTACCTAAGGAGGAAGCCTTGCAGAAATTAAAATCGTTAGGTCTTAAAGATGTTACGATTGAAAAAGTATATAATAATCAAGCGCCAAAAGGATACATTGCAAATCAAAGTGTAACCGCAAATACTGAAATCGCTATTCATGATTCTAATATTAAACTATATGAATCTTTAGGCATTAAGCAAGTTTATGTAGAAGACTTTGAGCATAAATCCTTTAGCAAAGCTAAAAAAGCCTTAGAAGAAAAAGGGTTTAAAGTTGAAAGTAAGGAAGAGTATAGTGACGATATTGATGAGGGTGATGTGATTTCTCAATCTCCTAAAGGAAAATCAGTAGATGAGGGGTCAACGATTTCATTTGTTGTTTCTAAAGGTAAAAAAAGTGACTCATCAGATGTCAAAACGACAACTGAATCGGTAGATGTACCATACACTGGTAAAAATGATAAGTCACAAAAAGTTAAAGTTTATATTAAAGATAAAGATAATGACGGTTCAACTGAAAAAGGTAGTTTCGACATTACTAGTGATCAACGTATAGACATTCCTTTAAGAATTGAAAAAGGAAAAACAGCAAGTTATATTGTTAAAGTTGACGGTAAAACTGTAGCTGAAAAAGAAGTCAGCTATGATGATGTATAAATATAATTGAAGTAAATGTACCGAGGTTTCTATTTGGAAGTCTCGGTATTTTTATGTTGAGATTGCGGTAGTTTTAAAATGCTTCATGTCATCATATACAGGTGAGCATTGTCTATCAATTCTGTATCACTCTCACAATATTTATATCATTTGAAATGATCATTTATATATTAATTTTCCAGTCTTTGATATAATAAATGCAGTAAAATTAATCGAGAGGTGCCATTTTGAAGACAGGTCGAATAGTGAAATCAATTAGTGGGGTATATCAAGTAGACGTTAATGGCGAACGTTTCAATACAAAACCACGAGGATTATTTAGAAAGAAAAAATTTTCACCGGTAGTTGGTGATATAGTGGAATTTGAAGTTCAAAACATTAACGAAGGCTATATTCATCAAGTGTTTGAGCGGAAAAATGAGTTGAAAAGACCACCTGTAAGTAATATAGATACACTAGTAATTGTAATGAGTGCTGTCGAGCCAAATTTTTCAACGCAATTATTAGATCGATTTTTAGTTATTGCACATTCGTATCAGTTAAATGCGAGAATTTTGGTGACTAAAAAAGATAAAACACCAATTGAAAAGCAGTTCGAAATTAATGAGTTGTTGAAAATATATGAAAATATTGGCTATGAGACTGAATTTATTGGAAATGATGATGATCGAAAAAAAATTGTAGAAGCTTGGCCAGCTGGACTTATAGTACTTAGTGGTCAATCAGGTGTCGGTAAGTCCACTTTCTTAAATCATTATCGTCCAGAACTTAATCTTGAGACAAATGATATATCAAAATCATTAAATCGAGGAAAGCATACTACAAGACATGTCGAACTATTCGAACGTCAAAACGGTTATATTGCAGACACACCTGGATTCAGTGCTTTAGATTTTGATCATATAGATAAAGATGAAATAAAAGATTATTTTCTTGAATTAAATCGATATGGTGAAACATGTAAGTTTAGAAATTGTAATCATATCAAAGAACCTAATTGTAATGTTAAGCATCAATTAGAGATAGGGAATATTGCGCAATTTAGATACGACCATTATTTACAACTATTTAATGAAATTTCAAATAGAAAGGTTAGATATTAAATGACAAAACTATATCCATCATTATTATCTGTTGATTTTTTGGATTTACAACATGAATTAAAACGACTTGAAGAAGCAGGTGTCGACGGAGTTCATTTTGATGTTATGGATGGTCAATTTGTGCCTAATATATCTATTGGTTTACCAATATTAGATGCAGTAAGAAAAGGCACAACATTACCTATAGACGTACATTTGATGATTGAAAATCCAGAAAAGTATATTGCATCATTTGCAGAACATGGTGCCGATATGATTTCAATTCATGTCGAATCAACGCCTCATATTCATCGTGCTATTCAAATGATTAAACATTTAGATAAAAAAGCTGGTGTAGTAATTAATCCTGGTACACCAATATCACAAATTGAACCTATTTTAGACATTGTTGATTATGTACTAGTGATGACAGTTAACCCAGGGTTTGGTGGTCAATCATTTATTGATCAATGCGTAGAAAAAATAGCGGGTCTTAATGCTATTAAAATGGAACGTCAATTAAACTTTGATATTGAAGTTGATGGAGGCGTAAATACCGATACAGCGAAAGTTTGTGTTGAAAATGGTGCTACAATGCTAGTAACAGGTTCATTTTTCTTTAAACAAGAGGATTATAAAAAAGTCACACAAGCATTGAAAGGTTGAGTGTATATGCATATAAATTTATTATGTTCTGATCGACACTTGCCGCAAGATATTTGGGCCAAAAGTAATGAAGGTAAATGGGGCGGCGTTGATAGAGGTGCTTTGATTTTATTGAAGCATCAAATTATCCCTTTTTTCTCAGTGGGAGACTTTGATTCAGTCAGTAAAGAAGAACGCCAACTTCTAACAGAACAGTTACAAATCAAACTAGTTCAAGCTGAAAAAGCTGATACGGATTTAGCTTTAGCGGTTGATAAAGCTGTTGCACTTGGATTTGATAGTATTACAATTTATGGTGCAACAGGCGGACGATTAGATCACTTTTTTGGGGCAATTCAGTTATTATTGAAAAAAGCATATTATAAACATGATGTTCATATAGAAGTTATCGATCAACAAAATAAAATTGAATTATTGCCTAAAGGTCAACATACAGTTGAAAAAGATAAGAGTTATCCGTACATTTCATTTATACCGATGACTGATGATGTAGAACTTTCTCTAGCAGGTTTTAAATATAATTTAGCTAGACAAATGCTTAATATAGGTTCTACTTTAACTATTTCAAATGAAATTGAGTCTTTGCAAGCGAAAGTAACTGTACATGATGGGTTGATTTTGCAAATTAGAAGTACAGATTTAAATTAAGTATATTCAAATTTGTGAGGATTTTTAATAAAGTGCATGAGTTATTTAATAAAGTGACGTTTATAGATAGAATTTATAACATAATAATAGATGAATCACGCTGTAATTAATGAAGATTATGGCGTGATTTATTATTGAAAGGAAAATTGTAGGTCCTAGTACATTGATTTATGTGCCAAAATCGATATTGAACCCATAAGTCCAATTTGACAGAGAACCATTATTAAACGTATTAACCAAATTATATTGATAGTTCGAATTTCACTATGAACCATTATGTATTGTATGGTAACAAAAAAAGAACTAAGAGGTTGAGCTCTTAGTTCTTAAGTAAATGCGTCCTCCACATAAGGTCACATTTTTTATGTGCAATATATTTATTAAACTCTAGTTACTTTACCAGATTTTAAAGCACGTGCAGAAACCCAAACTTTTTTAGGTTTACCGTCAACTAGGATTCTAACTTTTTGAAGGTTAGCGTTCCATCTACGTTTAGTAGAGTTTAAAGCGTGTGAACGTCTGTTACCAGTCGAAGCTTTACGACCTGTTACGAAACATTGTTTACCCATATGAGTACCTCCTTTAATAAATATAAATACACATAACTACTTATATACTTAATTAAGATAGCATAGTTTCATTTGAAAAACAATGAATAATTTTCACATAAAAGTCAAAAATACTGAGTTTTGTGATATAATTGTAGACTGTGAAGTTATGTAGTATGATATTTTAGAGAAATAAGTGAATGAAACATTTAAAATTTTTATTTAATGATACTACATCTATTAAAAGAAAACGCCTATAGATAATCGTCATGAGTGTAAATTCAGTTTACTCAAAATATAATAGGTGATTTAAGCGTAAGTCATTCTGATAAGTTGTAACATTGATATTTTATAAAAATAATCAATGAAACTTAAAGCGTTTATGACTACACTAAGTGGTAAAATTTTAAAAGTGATTAGGGAAAACGAATAATAAACTTTGAAATTTAGGAGGGACAAAGATATGACATTAGAGATTTCAAATGATTACGGTAAAATTGATATTTCAAACGAAGTGATTGCTTCGGTTGTAGGTGGAAAGGCCGTTGAATGTTATGGTATTGTAGGTATGGCATCTAGACAACAAGTTAGAGATGGTATTGCGGAAATACTAGGACATGAAAATTATGCTAAAGGCATCAAAGTAACTGAAAATAATGGCGTAGTGGATATAGATATGTACATTATTGTAAGTTACGGTGTGAAAATATCTGAAGTTGCCAATAATGTACAATCAACAGTGAAATATACTTTGGAAAAATCACTTAATGTATCAGTAAATTCAATCAATATATATGTACAAGGTGTACGTGTGAATAATACAGGCAAGAAAGCTTAGGAGGACAACTTGAAATGATTAGCAAAATTAATGGTAAATTATTTGCCGATATGATTATACAAGGGGCACAAAATTTATCTAACAATGCAGATTTGGTAGATTCTTTGAATGTGTATCCAGTGCCAGATGGTGATACAGGAACAAATATGAATCTTACTATGACTTCAGGTCGCGAAGAAGTAGAGAATAATTTGTCGAAAAATATCGGCGAATTAGGTAAAACATTCTCGAAAGGTTTACTAATGGGTGCAAGAGGTAACTCTGGTGTCATCTTGTCACAATTATTCAGAGGATTTTGTAAAAATATTGAAAGTGAATCTGAAATTAATTCAAAATTGTTAGCTGAAAGTTTTCAAGCTGGTGTTGAAACGGCATATAAAGCTGTTATGAAACCAGTTGAAGGTACAATACTTACAGTTGCAAAAGATGCTGCGCAAGCTGCAATAGAAAAAGCAAATAATACTGAAGATTGTATAGAATTAATGGAGTACATTATTGTAAAAGCCAATGAATCACTTGAAAACACACCAAACTTATTAGCTGTACTTAAAGAAGTTGGTGTTGTTGATAGTGGCGGTAAAGGTTTGTTATGCGTTTACGAAGGATTCTTAAAAGCGCTTAAAGGTGAAAAAGTTGAAGCCAAAGTTGCAAAGATAGATAAAGATGAATTTGTACATGATGAACATGATTTCCATGGTGTAATTAATACTGAAGATATTATTTATGGCTATTGTACTGAAATGATGGTTCGTTTTGGAAAGAATAAAAAAGCCTTTGATGAACAAGAATTCAGGCAAGATATGAGTCAATTTGGTGATTCTTTATTAGTCATTAATGATGAAGAAATTGTGAAAGTTCACGTGCATACCGAATACCCAGGTAAAGTGTTTAATTATGGTCAACAATATGGTGAATTAATTAAACTTAAGGTTGAAAATATGAGAGAACAGCACCGTGAAGTGATTCGAAAAGAACAGCACACAGCTAAACCGAAAATGGAAACGGTTGAAACAGCGATTATTACTATTTCTATGGGTGAAGGTATTTCAGAGATATTTAAATCAATGGGTGCCACACATATCATTAGTTGTGGACAAACGATGAATCCTTCTATAGAAGATATCGTTAAAGTCATTGAACAATCAAAATGTAAACGTGCAATTATTTTACCGAATAATAAAAATATTTTAATGGCAAGTGAACAAGCAGCGAGTATTGTTGATGCAGAAGCTGTTGTTATTCCAACGAAATCTATTCCTCAAGGTATAAGCGCACTATTCCAATATGATGTGGACGCAACACTTGAAGAAAATAAAGCGCAAATGGCTGATTCAGTAAATAACGTTAAATCTGGTTCATTAACGTACGCTGTTCGTGATACGAAAATTGATGGCGTTGAGATTAAAAAAGACGCGTTTATGGGCTTGATTGAAGATAAGATTGTAAGCAGCCAAAGTGATCAATTAACAACGGTTACTGAGTTGTTAAATGAGATGTTAGCAGAAGATAGTGAAATATTGACTGTGATTATTGGTCAAGATGCAGAGCAAGCAGTTACAGATAACATGATAAACTGGATCGAAGAGCAATATCCAGATGTAGAAGTGGAAGTTCATGAAGGTGGACAACCAATTTATCAATATTTCTTTTCAGTAGAATAAAAATTTAAAATAAAAAACTACCAATGATAAATCATCAGTTGGTAGTTTTTTATTTTGCTATTTTAGTGATATTGCGGGTTAAAAGTATCGTTCTCGAGTTGCTAACAATGTCATGTTCAACTTAGTCATGTTAAAATAAATAACATACTAAATGATACGTAAAATCAAATAAAACATAGGTGATTTATTTTGGCTAAAGTAAACTTAATAGAAAGTCCATATTCTCTTTTACAATTAAAAGGTATAGGTCCTAAGAAAATAGAAGTATTGCAACAACTAAATATTCATACAGTGGAAGATCTTGTTCTTTATTTGCCAACTAGATATGAAGATAATACAGTGATTGATTTGAATCAAGCAGAAGATCAATCTAACGTTACGATAGAAGGACAAGTATATACAGCTCCAGTTGTTGCATTTTTTGGAAGAAATAAATCAAAATTAACCGTTCATTTAATGGTAAATAATATTGCTGTCAAATGTATTTTTTTCAATCAACCGTATTTAAAAAAGAAAATCGAATTAAATCAAACTATAACTGTTAAAGGTAAGTGGAATAGAGTTAAACAGGAAATTACTGGTAATAGGGTTTTCTTTAATTCACAAGGTACACAAAATCAAGAAAACGCAGATGTTCAATTAGAACCAGTCTATCGTATTAAGGAAGGTATTAAACAAAATCAAATACGAGACCAAATTAGACAAGCATTAAATGATGTGACAATTCATGAATGGTTAACTGATGAACTAAGAGAAAAATATAAATTAGAGACCTTGGACTTTACTTTGAACACGTTACATCATCCTAAAAGTAAAGAGGATTTATTACGTGCTCGTAGAACCTATGCATTTACTGAACTGTTTTTATTCGAATTACGTATGCAATGGCTAAATAGATTAGAAAAGTCATCTGACGAAGCAATTGAAATTGATTATGACATAGACCGAGTTAAATCATTTATTGATTGTTTACCTTTTGAACTAACTGAAGCACAGAAATCCAGTGTTAATGAAATTTTTAGAGATTTAAAAGCACCAATACGTATGCATCGATTACTTCAAGGTGATGTAGGTTCAGGAAAAACAGTAGTTGCTGCAATTTGTATGTATGCGTTAAAAACGGCTGGTTATCAATCAGCATTGATGGTACCAACTGAAATTTTAGCAGAGCAACATGCTGAAAGTTTAATGGCTTTATTTGGAGATTCTATGAACGTTGCATTGTTAACTGGGTCAGTAAAAGGTAAGAAACGAAAGATACTTTTAGAACAACTTGAAAATGGTACGATTGATTGTTTAATTGGAACCCATGCTTTGATTCAAGATGATGTGATTTTCCATAATGTTGGTTTAGTAATTACAGATGAACAACATCGATTTGGTGTGAATCAACGCCAGCTTTTAAGAGAAAAAGGTGCAATGACGAATGTGTTATTTATGACAGCAACGCCGATACCAAGAACACTAGCAATATCAGTTTTTGGTGAGATGGATGTGTCTTCAATTAAACAATTACCAAAAGGTCGTAAACCTATTATTACTACTTGGGCAAAGCATGAGCAATACGATAAAGTTTTGATGCAAATGACCTCAGAGTTGAAAAAAGGTCGTCAAGCATATGTCATTTGCCCGCTAATAGAAAGTTCTGAGCATCTCGAAGATGTTCAAAATGTTGTCGCATTGTACGAGTCTTTACAACAGTATTATGGTGTTTCCCGTGTAGGGTTATTGCATGGTAAGTTATCTGCCGATGAAAAAGATGAGGTCATGCAAAAGTTTAGTAATCATGAGATAGATGTTTTAGTTTCTACTACTGTTGTTGAAGTAGGTGTTAATGTACCGAATGCAACTTTTATGATGATTTATGATGCGGATCGCTTTGGATTATCAACTTTACATCAGTTACGCGGTCGTGTAGGTAGAAGTGACCAGCAAAGTTACTGTGTTTTAATTGCATCCCCTAAAACAGAAACAGGAATTGAAAGAATGACAATTATGACACAAACAACGGATGGATTTGAATTGAGTGAACGAGACTTAGAAATGCGTGGTCCTGGAGATTTCTTTGGTGTTAAACAAAGTGGGTTGCCAGATTTCTTAGTTGCCAATTTAGTTGAAGATTATCGTATGTTAGAAGTTGCTCGTGATGAAGCAGCTGAACTTATTCAATCTGGCGTATTCTTTGAAAATACGTATCAACATTTACGTCATTTTGTTGAAGAAAATTTATTACATCGCAGTTTTGACTAATTACCATGCTGATTTGTCAATTTGAGTGCAACACTTCGTTAATTGAGTGATATGACACTTGAACTATTTAAATGTAAAGTGGTATTTTAACAATTTATAAATTTCCGACTAAATAATAGCTAAATAATACAGTTATTTGTTGAGTCGGTTAAATAGAAAGTGTTATGATATGTGAGGAATGTTTAAGACTAGGTACTAAAAAATGAGGGGTGAGACGTTGAAACTAAAGAAAGATAAACGTAGAGAAGCAATCAGACAACAAATTGATAGCAATCCCTTCATCACAGACCATGAACTAAGCGACTTATTTCAAGTGAGTATACAAACAATTCGTTTAGATCGCACTTATTTAAACATACCAGAATTAAGGAAGCGTATTAAATTAGTTGCTGAAAAGAATTATGACCAAATAAGTTCTATTGAAGAACAAGAATTTATTGGTGATTTGATTCAAGTCAATCCAAATGTTAAAGCGCAATCAATTTTAGATATTACATCGGATTCTGTTTTTCATAAAACTGGAATTGCGCGTGGTCATGTGCTGTTTGCTCAGGCAAATTCGTTATGTGTTGCGCTAATTAAGCAACCAACAGTTTTAACTCATGAGAGTAGCATTCAATTTATTGAAAAAGTAAAATTAAATGATACGGTAAGAGCAGAAGCACGAGTTGTAAATCAAACTGCAAAACATTATTACGTCGAAGTAAAGTCATATGTTAAACATACATTAGTTTTCAAAGGAAATTTTAAAATGTTTTATGATAAGCGAGGATAAAATTATGGTTAAATTAGCAATTGATATGATGGGTGGCGACAATGCGCCTGATATCGTATTAGAAGCCGTACAAAAGGCTGTTGAAGACTTTAAAGATCTAGAAATTATACTTTTCGGTGACGAAAAAAAGTATAATCTGAACCATGAACGAATCGAATTTAGACATTGTTCTGAAAAGATTGAAATGGAAGATGAGCCTGTTAGAGCGATTAAACGTAAAAAAGATAGCTCAATGGTAAAAATGGCTGAAGCTGTGAAATCTGGTGAAGCAGATGGATGTGTGTCAGCAGGTAATACTGGTGCTTTAATGTCAGCTGGTTTATTCATTGTTGGACGTATTAAAGGTGTAGCTAGACCGGCTTTAGTAGTAACATTGCCAACGATTGATGGAAAAGGTTTTGTCTTTTTAGACGTTGGTGCAAATGCTGATGCTAAACCTGAACACTTATTACAGTATGCGCAACTAGGGGATATTTATGCTCAAAAAATTAGAGGTATTGATAATCCGAAAATCTCATTATTAAATATAGGTACCGAGCCAGCTAAAGGTAATAGTTTAACGAAAAAATCATTTGAGTTATTAAATCAAGATCATTCATTGAATTTTGTTGGGAATATTGAAGCGAAGACATTAATGGATGGCGATACAGATGTTGTAGTTACCGATGGCTATACTGGGAACATGGTCCTTAAAAATTTAGAAGGTACTGCAAAATCAATCGGTAAAATGTTAAAAGATACGATTATGAGTAGTACTAAAAATAAATTAGCAGGTGCAATATTGAAGAAAGATTTAGCAGAATTCGCTAAAAAGATGGATTACTCAGAATACGGTGGTTCAGTATTATTAGGATTGGAAGGTACTGTAGTTAAAGCACACGGTAGTTCAAATGCTAAAGCTTTTTATTCTGCAATTAGACAAGCGAAAATCGCAGGAGAACAAAATATTGTACAAACAATGAAAGAGACTGTAGGTGAATCAAATGAGTAAAACAGCAATTATTTTTCCGGGACAAGGTGCCCAAAAAGTTGGTATGGCACAAGATTTGTTTAACAACAATGATCAAGCAACTGAAATTTTAACTTCAGCAGCAAACACGTTAGACTTTGATATTTTAGAGACAATGTTTACTGATGAAGAAGGTAAATTGGGTGAAACTGAAAACACGCAACCAGCTTTATTGACGCATAGTTCGGCATTATTAGCAGCGCTAAAAAATTTGAATCCTGATTTTACTATGGGGCATAGTTTAGGTGAATATTCAAGTTTAGTTGCAGCTGACGTATTATCATTTGAAGATGCAGTTAAAATTGTTAGAAAACGTGGTCAATTAATGGCGCAAGCATTTCCTACTGGTGTAGGAAGCATGGCTGCAGTATTGGGCTTAGATTTTGATAAAGTCGATGAAATTTGTAAGTCATTATCATCTGATGACAAAATAATTGAACCAGCAAACATTAATTGCCCAGGTCAAATTGTTGTTTCAGGTCACAAAGCTTTAATTGATGAGCTAGTAGAAAAAGGTAAATCATTAGGTGCAAAACGTGTCATGCCTATAGCAGTATCTGGGCCATTCCATTCATCGCTAATGAAAGTGATTGAAGAAGATTTTTCAAGTTATATTAATCAATTTGAATGGCGTGATGCTAAGTTTCCTGTAGTTCAAAATGTAAATGCGCAAGGTGAAACTGACAAAGAAGTAATTAAATCTAATATGGTCAAGCAATTATATTCACCAGTACAATTCATTAACTCAACAGAATGGCTAATAGACCAAGGTGTTGATCATTTTATTGAAATTGGTCCTGGAAAAGTTTTATCTGGCTTAATTAAAAAAATAAATAGAGATGTTAAGTTAACATCAATTCAAACTTTAGAAGATGTGAAAGGATGGAATGAAAATGACTAAGAGTGCTTTAGTAACAGGTGCATCAAGAGGAATTGGACGTAGTATTGCGTTACAATTAGCAGAAGAAGGATATAATGTAGCAGTAAACTATGCAGGCAGCAAAGAGAAAGCTGAAGCAGTAGTCGAAGAAATCAAAGCTAAAGGTGTTGACAGTTTTGCGATTCAAGCAAATGTTGCCGATGCTGATGAAGTTAAAGCAATGATTAAAGAAGTAGTTAGCCAATTTGGTTCTTTAGATGTTTTAGTAAATAATGCAGGTATTACTCGCGATAATTTATTAATGCGTATGAAAGAACAAGAGTGGGATGATGTTATTGACACAAACTTAAAAGGTGTATTTAACTGTATCCAAAAAGCAACACCACAAATGTTAAGACAACGTAGTGGTGCTATCATCAATTTATCAAGTGTTGTTGGAGCAGTAGGTAATCCGGGACAAGCAAACTATGTTGCAACAAAAGCAGGTGTTATTGGTTTAACTAAATCTGCGGCGCGTGAATTAGCATCTCGTGGTATCACTGTAAATGCAGTTGCACCTGGTTTTATTGTTTCTGATATGACAGATGCTTTAAGTGATGAGCTTAAAGAACAAATGTTGACTCAAATTCCGTTAGCACGTTTTGGTCAAGACACAGATATTGCTAATACAGTAGCGTTCTTAGCATCAGACAAAGCAAAATATATTACAGGTCAAACAATCCATGTAAATGGTGGAATGTACATGTAATATATTTGAGCTAAAGCTCATTGACGCAGTGGTTGACTGGTCATCCAATGGAGAATTGCCTGACCTAGTCAACTTTGCGGGGGAAATTCTAAGCAACCTAGATAAGGTTCCAGAATTTCTCCCTAAGAAACACTAATCAATAAATTGATAAGAAGATTAGAGGAACGCTTGAGCTAAAGCTCAAGATAAAGACGCAGTAATCAATAAATTGATAACTGGGATAGAGGTACGCCTGAGCTAAAGCTCAAGATAAAGACGCAGTAATCAATAAATTGATAACTGGGATAGAGGTACGCCTGAGCTAAAGCTCAAGATAAAGACGCAGTAATCAATAAATTGATAACTGGGATAGAGGTACACCTGAGCTAAAGCTCATGCATAAGAAACACTAATCAATAAATTGATAAGTGTTTCTAAAATTTCTACTTGTTTTTTAGAATTTAAAATGGGAAAATATAGTAGTCTATGTATAGGCATTTTTAAAGGAGGTGAATCGACGTGGAAAATTTCGATAAAGTAAAAGATATCATCGTTGACCGTTTAGGTGTAGACGCTGATAAAGTAACTGAAGATGCATCTTTCAAAGATGATTTAGGCGCTGACTCACTTGATATCGCTGAATTAGTAATGGAATTAGAAGACGAGTTTGGTACTGAAATTCCTGATGAAGAAGCTGAAAAAATCAACACTGTTGGTGATGCTGTTAAATTTATTAACAGTCTTGAAAAATAATAAATCTTACATCTGGGTCGTCAGTATTGTCGACTCAGTTTTTTTCTTTAATTATCAATAGTTTTAACGTAAAATTAAAGATGATTCAAGAGCAACACATAAAGGAGATAAAATAATGTCTAAACAAAAGAAAAGTGAGATAGTTAATCGTTTTAGAAAGCGCTTTGATACTAAAATGACAGAGTTAGGCTTTACTTATCAAAATATTGATTTATACCAACAAGCATTTTCGCATTCGAGTTTTATTAATGATTTTAATATGAATCGTTTAGACCATAATGAGCGTTTAGAGTTTTTGGGTGATGCGGTATTAGAATTGACGGTTTCACGATATTTATTTGATAAACATCCCAACTTGCCAGAAGGGAATTTAACAAAAATGCGTGCCACTATTGTATGTGAGCCCTCACTTGTAATATTTGCGAATAAAATTGGATTGAACGAAATGATTTTACTTGGTAAAGGTGAAGAGAAAACAGGGGGACGTACAAGACCATCATTAATATCAGATGCATTCGAAGCATTTATTGGGGCATTGTATTTGGATCAAGGACTAGATATAGTTTGGAAATTTGCTGAGAAAGTCATTTTCCCACATGTAGAACAAAATGAGTTATTAGGCGTGGTAGATTTTAAAACACAATTCCAAGAATATGTGCACCAGCAAAATAAAGGTGATGTAACCTATAATTTAATAAAAGAAGAGGGACCGGCACATCATCGTCTATTCACTTCAGAAGTTATTCTGCAAGGGGAAGCAATAGCTGAAGGTAAAGGGAAAACGAAAAAAGAATCAGAACAACGTGCTGCTGAAAGTGCCTATAAGCAATTAAAACAAATTAAATAGAAATTTATATGATACGACATATAGGTGTTCGATTTAGGATTTAAGGAAGAATTTTTAATATTTTATGGAACAACTTCGAAATTTAATATACAAATACTAAAATATCGTATACATGTGTTCTTTAAAATTGTGATAAGGAGTTTAGGATGGTTTATTTAAAATCAATAGATGCCATTGGATTTAAGTCTTTTGCAGATCAAACCAATGTTCAATTCGATAAAGGTGTAACTGCAATTGTTGGTCCAAATGGAAGCGGTAAAAGTAATATTACAGATGCTATTAAATGGGTGTTGGGTGAACAATCGGCTAAATCATTACGTGGCTCAAAAATGGAAGATATTATCTTCTCAGGTGCAGAACATCGCAAAGCTCAAAATTATGCTGAAGTACAGTTAAGATTAGATAATCATTCTAAAAAGCTCAGTGTTGATGAAAACGAAGTTATTGTAACAAGAAGATTGTATCGAAGTGGTGAAAGTGAGTACTACATAAATAATGACCGTGCAAGATTAAAAGATATTGCCGATTTATTTTTAGATTCTGGATTGGGAAAAGAAGCGTATAGCATTATCTCGCAAGGTAGAGTTGATGAAATACTAAATGCTAAACCAATTGATAGACGTCAAATTATTGAAGAATCGGCTGGTGTACTTAAATATAAAAAACGTAAGGCTGAATCATTAAATAAACTTGACCAAACAGAAGATAATTTAACGAGAGTAGAAGACATTTTATATGATTTGGAAGGTCGCGTAGATCCTCTAAAAGAGGAGGCAGCTATAGCTAAAGAATATAAGACACTTTCACATCAAATGAAACATAGTGACATTGTAGTTACAGTGCACGATATTGATCAATATACAAATGACAATAGACAATTAGATCAACGTTTAAATGATTTACAAGGCCAACAAGCAAATAAAGAAGCTGACAAGCAACGTTTAAGCCAACAAATTCAACAATATAAAGGTAAACGTCATCAACTTGATAATGATGTTGAATCGCTTAATTATCAATTAGTAAAAGCTACGGAAGCCTTTGAAAAATATACGGGACAATTAAATGTTTTAGAAGAACGTAAGAAAAATCAATCTGAAACAAATGCACGATATGAAGAAGAACAAGAAAATTTAATGGAGCTTTTAGAAAATATATCAAATGAGATTTCTGAAGCTCAAGATACTTATAAGTCTCTGAAAAGTAAACAAAAAGAACTCAATGCTGTCATTCGTGAACTTGAAGAACAACTATATGTTTCAGGCGAAGCACATGATGAAAAATTGGAAGAAATTAAAAACGAATACTATACATTAATGTCAGAGCAATCAGATGTTAACAATGATATTCGTTTTTTAAAGCATACTATAGAAGAGAATGAGGCTAAAAAATCAAGACTAGATTCTCGATTAGTTGAAGTTTTTGAGCAATTGAAAGATATTCAGGGTCAAATAAAAACGACAAAAAAAGAATATCAACAGACCAACAAAGACCTTTCTGCTGTGGATAAAGAAATTAAAAATATAGAAAAAGACCTCACTGATACAAAAAAAGCACAAAATGAATACGAAGAGAAATTGTATCAAGCATATCGATATACCGAAAAAATGAAAACACGTATTGATAGTTTGGCAACGCAAGAGGAAGAATATACTTATTTTTTCAATGGCGTCAAACATATTTTGAAAGCTAAAAATAAAGAATTAAAGGGTATTCATGGTGCAGTTGCGGAAATTATTGATGTGCCATCTAAATTAACTCAGGCAATTGAAACAGCATTAGGTGCTTCATTACAACATGTCATTGTAGATTCAGAAAAAGATGGACGCCAGGCTATTCAATTTTTAAAAGAACGTAATTTAGGTCGTGCGACGTTTTTACCATTAAATGTTATACAGAGTAGAGTGGTAGCGACTGATATTAAGTCTATTGCTAAAGAGGCAAACGGATTTATTAGTATTGCTTCGGAAGCAGTTAAAGTAGCACCAGAATATCAAAATATTATCGGGAATTTATTAGGTAATACGATTATCGTTGATCATTTAAAGCATGCAAATGAATTGGCACGTGCGATTAAATATCGAACTCGTATTGTTACTTTGGAAGGTGATATTGTAAATCCTGGTGGTTCTATGACTGGTGGTGGCGCTCGTAAGTCAAAAAGTATTCTGTCTCAAAAAGACGAGTTGACAACAATGAGACACCAATTAGAAGATTACTTGCGTCAAACAGAATCATTTGAACAACAATTTAAAGAGTTGAAGATAAAAAGTGATCAATTAAGTGAACTGTATTTTGAAAAAAGTCAAAAGCATAATACACTTAAAGAGCAAGTGCATCATTTTGAAATGGAGCTCGATAGATTTATTACACAAGAAACACAAATAAAAAATGATCATGAAGAATTCGAATTTGAAAAAAATGATGGTTATACGAGTGACAAAAGTCGACAAACTTTGAGTGAAAAAGAAACTCATCTAGAAAGTATTAAAGCATCTTTAAAACGACTAGAAGATGAAATTGAACGCTACACAAAACTTTCTAAAGAAGGTAAGGAAAGCGTTACTAAAACACAACAAACCTTACATCAGAAACAATCTGATCTTGCTGTGGTTAAAGAGCGTATTAAAACACAACAACAGACAATAGATCGATTAAATAATCAAAATCAACAAACTAAACATCAATTAAAAGATGTTAAAGAAAAAATTGCATTCTTTAATTCGGATGAAGTGATGGGCGAACAAGCTTTTCAAAATATTAAAGATCAAATTAATGGTCAACAAGAAACGAGAACACGCTTATCTGATGAATTAGATAAATTGAAACAACAACGTATTGAGTTGAATGAACAAATCGATGCGCAAGAAGCTAAACTACAAGTTTGTCACCAAGATATTTTAGCTATCGAAAATCACTACCAAGATATTAAAGCTGAACAATCAAAGCTAGATGTATTAATTCATCATGCGATAGATCATTTAAATGATGAATATCAATTGACTGTTGAACGTGCGAAATCTGAATATACGAGTGATGAATCGATTGACGCATTACGTAAAAAAGTTAAGTTAATGAAGATGTCGATTGATGAACTAGGTCCTGTAAACTTAAATGCAATTGAACAATTTGAAGAGTTAAATGAACGTTATACATTTTTAAGTGAACAACGTACAGATCTTCGTAAAGCTAAAGAAACATTAGAGCAAATTATAAGTGAAATGGATCAAGAGGTTACTGAAAGATTTAAAGAAACTTTCCATGCTATTCAAGGACATTTTACAGCTGTGTTCAAACAATTGTTTGGTGGAGGCGATGCAGAATTGCAATTAACTGAAGCCGATTATTTAACAGCTGGTATTGATATTGTGGTACAACCACCGGGTAAAAAGTTGCAACATTTATCGTTACTGAGTGGTGGTGAGCGTGCATTAACTGCTATTGCTTTACTATTTGCAATTTTAAAAGTAAGATCTGCACCTTTTGTTATATTAGATGAGGTTGAAGCTGCACTAGATGAAGCAAATGTTATTAGATACGCAAAATATTTAAATGAGTTATCAGACGAAACACAATTCATTGTTATTACACACCGTAAAGGAACAATGGAATTTGCAGATAGGTTATACGGTGTAACAATGCAAGAATCAGGTGTTACTAAACTTGTGAGTGTGAATTTAAATACAATAGATGATGTGTTGAAGGAGGAGCAATAATGAGCTTTTTTAAACGCTTAAAAGATAAGTTTGCAACAAATAAAGAAAATGAAGAAGTTAAATCCTTAACAGAAGAACAAGGTCAAGACAAATTAGAAGATACACATTCTGAAGGTTCAACGCAGGACGCAAATGATTTAGCAGAAAATGCTGAAGTGAAAAAGAAGCCACGCAAGTTGAGTGAAGCGGATTTTGATGACGATGGCTTAATATCAATTGAAGATTTTGAAGAAATTGAAGCTCAAAAAATGGGTGCTAAATTTAAAGCAGGACTCGAAAAATCTCGTCAAAATTTCCAAGAACAATTAAATAATTTGATAGCGAGATATCGTAAAGTAGATGAAGACTTTTTTGAAGCTTTAGAAGAAATGTTAATCACTGCAGACGTCGGTTTTAATACAGTGATGACGTTAACTGAAGAATTACGTATGGAAGCACAACGACGTAATATTCAAGATACTGAAGATTTGCGTGAAGTCATTGTTGAAAAAATCGTAGAGATTTACCATCAAGAAGATGATAATTCAGAAGCTATGAACTTAGAAGATGGTCGTTTAAATGTCATTTTAATGGTTGGTGTGAATGGTGTTGGTAAAACAACAACAATTGGAAAATTAGCTTACCGATATAAAATGGAAGGTAAAAAAGTAATGTTAGCTGCGGGCGATACTTTTAGAGCGGGTGCTATTGATCAATTGAAAGTTTGGGGCGAACGTGTTGGTGTAGACGTAATTAGCCAAAGTGAAGGTTCTGATCCAGCTGCTGTTATGTATGATGCGATTAATGCCGCTAAAAACAAAGGTGTTGATATTTTAATTTGTGATACCGCTGGACGTTTACAAAATAAAACAAATCTAATGCAAGAATTAGAAAAAGTTAAGCGTGTAATTAATCGAGCAGTGCCAGATGCGCCTCATGAAGCATTACTATGTTTAGATGCTACAACTGGTCAGAATGCGTTGTCACAAGCTAGAAACTTTAAAGAAGTAACAAATGTTACAGGTATTGTATTAACGAAATTAGATGGTACAGCCAAAGGTGGTATCGTATTAGCCATTCGTAATGAATTGCACATTCCAGTTAAATATGTAGGTTTAGGTGAGCAATTAGATGACTTACAACCATTTAACCCTGAAAGTTATGTCTACGGCTTATTCGCTGATATGATTGAACAAAATGAAGAAATAACAACAGTTGAAAATGATCAAATTGTAACAGAAGAAAAGGACGATAATCATGGGTCAAAATGATTTAGTTAAAACGTTACGAATGAATTATTTGTTTGATTTTTATCAATCCTTATTGACGAATAAACAACGTAATTATTTGGAATTATTTTATCTTGAAGATTATTCTTTAAGTGAAATCGCAGATACTTTTAATGTGAGTAGACAAGCAGTTTATGATAATATAAGAAGAACTGGCGATTTAGTTGAAGATTATGAAAAGAAATTGGAATTATACCAGAAATTTGAGCAACGCCGAGAAATATATGATGAAATGAAACAACATTTAAGTAATCCAGAACAAATACAACGTTATATTCAACAATTAGAAGACTTAGAATAGATATAAATTGAGGGAGGACATCGATATGGCATTTGAAGGGTTATCAGAACGCTTGCAAGCGACGATGCAAAAAATGCGTGGTAAGGGTAAACTTACTGAAGCTGATATAAAGATAATGATGCGTGAAGTAAGATTAGCGTTACTTGAGGCTGACGTAAACTTTAAAGTGGTAAAAGAATTTATTAAAACAGTATCAGAACGCGCATTAGGTTCCGATGTAATGCAATCATTAACACCAGGGCAACAAGTTATTAAAATAGTTCAAGATGAATTAACGCAGTTGATGGGTGGAGAAAATACGTCGATTAATATGTCAAATAAACCACCTACTGTTGTTATGATGGTTGGTTTACAAGGTGCTGGTAAAACAACAACTGCAGGTAAATTAGCATTATTGATGCGTAAAAAATACAACAAAAAACCTATGTTAGTTGCAGCAGATATTTATCGTCCAGCAGCGATAAATCAATTACAAACAGTAGGGAAACAAATTGATATTCCTGTATACAGTGAAGGAGATCAAGTAAAGCCACAACAAATTGTAACTAATGCATTAAAACATGCTAAAGAAGAACATTTAGACTTTGTAATCATTGATACAGCAGGTCGATTACACATCGATGAAGCATTGATGAACGAATTAAAAGAAGTAAAAGACATTGCTAAACCAAACGAAATTATGTTAGTTGTCGATTCAATGACGGGTCAAGATGCTGTCAATGTTGCAGAATCTTTTGACGATCAACTTGATGTCACAGGTGTTACCTTAACTAAATTAGATGGTGATACACGTGGTGGTGCAGCTTTATCTATTCGTTCGGTGACACAAAAACCAATTAAATTTGTTGGTATGAGTGAAAAGTTAGATGGTTTAGAGCTATTCCATCCTGAACGTATGGCATCACGTATTTTAGGTATGGGTGATGTGTTAAGTTTAATTGAAAAAGCGCAACAAGATGTGGATCAAGAAAAAGCAAAAGATTTAGAGAAAAAGATGCGTGAGTCATCGTTTACTTTAGATGATTTTTTAGAACAACTTGATCAGGTGAAAAATCTAGGACCACTGGATGATATTATGAAAATGATTCCAGGTATGAATAAAATGAAAGGGCTAGATAAGCTTAATATGAGTGAAAAGCAAATTGATCATATTAAAGCGATTATCCAGTCAATGACGCCGGCTGAAAGAAACAATCCAGACACATTGAATGTATCACGTAAAAAGCGTATTGCTAAAGGGTCTGGTCGTTCATTACAAGAAGTCAATCGTTTGATGAAACAATTTAACGATATGAAGAAAATGATGAAACAATTCACTGGTGGCGGTAAAGGTAAAAAAGGTAAACGCAATCAAATGCAAAATATGTTAAAAGGTATGAATTTGCCGTTTTAATGTTTAATATAACACGCTGATTTTTGTTGCAATGAGATGTGCATCCCGAAAGTTATACTAAAGAATATAACTTTATGGGGTGCATATTTTTAGATACACAATAATAATTAAAAACTGAAATTGCTGATTTGCTAGAACATGAGGTTATTGTTGCTAATATTAATAAGTTATATTGGGGGAACGTGTGCGGTAGAAGTGGTACCATTCATGTCCTTACGGGATAAATTAACTAAACACGTATGTGGTGAAGGCTACTATGAATTTTTATAACCTATTAACAGTCTAATTTAGTAATCACATAGTTATTATTGTAAGAAAAAGGTTCAATAATTTTCTAGGTAAAGAAAAAACTCTTTACAAACATTCACACACCTGTTAATATTATTTCTTGTAGAAAATAAAAATTAAAACATGACTTAAAGGAGATTTTATAAATGGCAGTTAAAATTCGTTTAACACGTTTAGGTTCAAAAAGAAATCCATTCTATCGTATCGTAGTAGCAGATGCTCGTTCTCCTCGTGACGGACGTATCATCGAACAAATCGGTACTTATAACCCAACGAGCGCTAATGCTCCAGAAATTAAAGTTGACGAAGCGTTAGCTTTAAAATGGTTAAATGATGGTGCGAAGCCAACTGATACAGTTCACAATATCTTATCAAAAGAAGGTATTATGAAAAAATTTGACGAACAAAAGAAAGCTAAGTAATTTAGCGTAAAATTGTTCTAACAATAAGAATAACTCGTTTACACTGACAGTTATTACTCAATGATACGTTGGGAATATCACATGTTAGTAATATAGAACGTATTGGGTACCATAATGGTGCCCTTTTTCTTTGAATTATTTTCAATTAAAATAGAAGTGTTCAAAGCATAGAGTTGGAGGTAATAGAATGAGAGTTGAAGTTGGTCAAATTGTTAACACACATGGTATTAAAGGTGAAATTAAAGTAAAATCCAATTCAGACTTTACAGACGTTCGTTTTCAACCCGGTCAAGTGCTGACAGTTGTGCATAACAATAACGACCTTGAATATACTGTTAAGTCACATAGAGTGCATAAAGGGCTTCATATGCTCACATTTGAAGGTATTAATAATATTAATGATATTGAGCATTTAAAAGGGAGTTCTATTTATCAAGAGCGTGATCATGAAGATATCGTACTTGAGGAAAATGAATTTTATTATTCAGATATTATAGGATGTACAGTTTTTGATGATCAAGAAGCACCAATCGGTCGTGTTATCAACATCTTTGAAACAGGTGCAAATGATGTATGGGTAATAAAAGGTTCGAAAGAATATTTAATTCCATACATTGCTGAAGTGGTAAAAGAAGTGGATGTTGAAAATAAAAAAATCATCATTACACCGATGGAAGGATTGTTGGATTAATGAAAATTGATTATTTAACTTTATTTCCTGAAATGTTTGATGGTGTTTTAAATCATTCAATTATGAAACGTGCCCAAGAAAACAATAAATTACAAATCAATACGGTTAATTTTAGAGATTATGCAATTAACAAGCACAACCAAGTAGATGATTATCCGTATGGTGGCGGACAAGGTATGGTGTTAAAGCCTGAACCTGTTTTTAATGCAATGGAAGACTTAGATGTCACAGAACAAACACGCGTTATTTTAATGTGTCCACAAGGCGAGCCATTTTCACATCAGAAAGCTGTTGAATTAAGCAAGGCTGACCACATCGTTTTCATATGCGGACATTATGAAGGTTACGATGAACGTATCCGAACGCATCTTGTCACAGATGAAATATCAATGGGTGACTATGTTTTAACAGGTGGAGAATTGCCAGCGATGACCATGACTGATGCTATTGTTAGACTGATTCCAGGTGTTTTAGGTAATGAACAGTCACATCAAGACGATTCATTTTCAGATGGGTTATTAGAGTTTCCGCAATATACACGTCCGCGTGAATTTAAAGGTCTAACAGTTCCGGATGTTTTATTGTCTGGAAATCATGCCAATATTGATGCATGGAGACATGAGCAAAAGTTGATCCGCACATATAATAAAAGACCTGACTTAATTGAAAAATATCCATTAACTAATGCAGATAAGCAAATATTAGAAAGATATAAAATAGGATTGAAAAAAGGTTAGTATTGTGCTAACATAATCTGAGTGTGGAAACACAAAAATCACTATGATCCGCTGCTATATATTTGTCGAGGCAAGAACATAGGTTGAAGAGGAGAATTTATAATGACAAATCACAAATTAATCGAAGCAGTAACTAAATCACAATTACGTACAGACTTACCTAGTTTCCGTCCTGGTGATACTTTACGTGTACACGTACGTATCATTGAGGGTACTCGTGAGCGTATCCAAGTATTCGAAGGCGTTGTAATTAAACGTCGTGGCGGTGGCGTTTCTGAAACGTTTACAGTTCGTAAAATTTCATCAGGTGTTGGCGTGGAACGTACATTCCCATTACACACACCAAAAATTGAAAAAATCGAAGTTAAACGTCGTGGTAAAGTACGTCGTGCTAAATTATATTACTTACGTAGTTTACGTGGTAAAGCTGCTAGAATCCAAGAAATTCGTTAATCAGCATTTAAACAAAGCTATGTATGAGTCAAATTCGACTTAAACAATAAAGCCATCTAGGTCACTTTTATGGAGTGATATAGATGGCTTTTTTTGCTGTTTAGTTAATGTAAAGTTGATAATGTAATTGTTTATTCCTTCTCTATTCATAACGTGTTTGCTCAAAATGGTTATATAAACAAAAGGCTGGGACATAAATCAATGTTCTATGCTCTACGAAGTTATATTGGCAGTAGTTGACTGAACGAAAATGCACTTGTAACAAGCTTTTTTCAATTCTAGTCAGGGGCCCCAACACAGAGAATTTCGAAAAGAAATTCTACAGGCAATGCGAGTTGGGGTGTGGGCCCCAACATAGAGAATTTCGAAATGAAATTCTACAGGCAATGCAAGTTGGGGATGGGCCCCAACAAAGAGAAGTTGGATTCCCAATTTCTACAGACAATGCAAGTTGGCAGGGCCCCAACATAGAAGCTGGCGGAAAGTCAGCTTACAATAATGTGCAAGTTGGCGGGGCCCCAACATAGAAGCTGGCGGAAAGTCAGCTTACAATAATGTGCAAGTTGGGGTGAACAACGAAATAAATTTTGCGAAAATATCATTTCTGTCCCACTCCCATTAAATATATGCGTAGCAACATTATTTTTGTCTTGCCCATCTCGTGAAAATAATACTACATATAATGCCAAATATAGTAATTGTTATAAGTAAATAATAGTATGGTGGGGTATAGCTCAATTGAATCTTTGTTATATTTTTAGGTGCTTTAATGCCGGTCATAACACCATTTACTTGTTCAACTTTAAGACTTTGATCACCTGATGTCGCTTTCATACCTTGATTATATGCTGTTGGCAAAACAATATACCCAGATGAATTTTTATTTTTAGTAATAGTATAACCTTGCTTTGTCTTACTAACTTTGACAGACTCTAATGAATTTGAAGCGTCTTTAAGCGTGGTATAATCTTCGCCGTATATCCCTTTTAAATTTACTCGATACTTACCTTTAGGCAATGATAATCTAATTCTATCTGAAGCTTTAATGCGTATCGTTACGGGTGTTACAAAGCGTCGATATTTATAAGTGAGTTTATTTCTTTCTTGTGTATATTCATTCACTTTAACATCATGAGCTTTATCCGGCGAAAGTAATTCTAAATCCATTTCAAAATACAAATCTTTAAATTGATTAGAAACTGATTTTGGCAACTGTACAGTTAGACCACCATTATTTTGTTTAACTTGTAATAAATGTTTTGTAGGAGATTGCCAGGCTGCACTATTTAATTTAATTGTTGAATCTGATAGTAAATTTTTATTGGCTTTAAAATGTGTATTAACATCTTTAGTATTGTTAGAAACAATCCCTTGCAACATTGCTTGTTCTTTATCTAATGGAGATTTTAATTCTTTATTGGAAAAGACCTTATTTGTAATATGTGCACTTGGATAATGGATGGTATTTTTAGAATGAATCCAACGAACTTTATTGTCTTTGTGTTCAGAGTTAATTTTAAATCCATATGGTAAGTTGTCATCATGATTTACTCTAATTCGATCATTCACATTCCAAAGCGATAGTAAATTTTGACGATTGCCAAGTAATCTATAAGTGCTGTTTTTATCGATTGGCATATTAATTTGGAGTGTCTTGTCATAATATTTTAAAATGTCTCCATTAAAAATACTAGAATATAATGAAATGCCATTATAATGATATATAAATGGTGAATTTAATGCATAGTCTGACATATAATCAATGCGATTAAATGGGCCTGTTGCATTTTGATTTATCTTTTTTATTAGCTGGTTTACATAGTTACTATGATAATCATGTTGTTTCAACGTTGATATTGATTGTTGATAAGGTTTGATTGCCATATTTTTGTTGTTATCTAAAATGACGATTTGTTGAATCATAACGATTAATACTAATATTGCAACGGTTAATTTTTTATAACGCCATAAACTAAATTTTAAAATAACGGCAAGCACCATTAGCAGGATAATACCTACTATAAGTGCAAGTGGGTGTGTCGGTGATAGTAATACATAAAGTAATGCGATGATACTTACTGGTATTGTTCTGATTAAATAATATTTCATATTTAATGTTGATAAATGTTGAATAAACAATCCGCAAAGAGCGCTTGATGATAGTGCTAAGATATACACCCAACGCCTTTCTGGAAATGAAAAACCATTAAAAGCACTGTCGAAATACTGTGATAATGAACCAATAAATAATATCCATGTTACTATTGCGAAAAGTCTATAAAAGTAAAAACGATACAGTTTGAATGACAATAATGCAACGATAGTAAGAATTGAAATCGTAATATAAAATCCATCGCTAAAGAAAAAATAATGATAATCAAGTGGTGTCAAAAACGGTATATCAACATTGGGATTTTGCTTTCTGTCATTTTCCAAAAACGCAGAAATGCCAGTGAATAAACCAAATACACTTGATAACACACTCAAAACTGTAGCAGATATGACGCAAATAAATTTTTGTGTTCTAGAGACAATGTCATATTTGTAAGTGAAAATGAGTCGATATAAATAGTAGCAACCTATAATAATAGCTTGATAATAACTGAAATAAAAATTGCTAAATAGTGTTAAGGCTATCGCAACAATGAAAATACCGATTTTGCGTTGTTGAAAATATCTTTCCAAACCAAGAATCGATAATGGCAATAAATATAATAAATTTCCATAAAATGACCAAGTAAAATTAAAGTATATAACGACAGTTGACATGCCGTATAAAATCGTAGCGATCATATTTGTTGAGCGTTTAAAGTGTAATATTTTAAATAAGTAGAAGGTCACGACAAATGTTATGATAGCTCGTATCATGGCCATAATAAGTTGGTTTGTCGGCCAAAAATGTATTGTTGTCGGATTAAATATACCAACCGTTTCTCCTATTTTAATGAATAGAAAATTTAGCCACATTAAAGGTGACAGCGAATAATAATATGATAGTCCTTTCATATAATCGCCACCTAATCCAAACGATGCATCATATAAACTAGAAAAACTACTTAAATGTTCATACAAATACATTTGAAATGGCATCATTTGACGGAATCCATCTCCAGCCCCACTAAAAACAGTACCATTCACAATATAATCATAGATATGAGTAGAAAATAAAATAAGCGTTAATATTACACTAATGAAAGTTATAACAAAGAATTGTTTGACGTTTGAATTTAGCCACTTTTTTAACACAACATTATCCTCAACTTTCAAATTTAAAATTAAGTTTAACTGAAACTAAAGTTAATGAGGTTCTTGATAGGTAAAGACGAAGATGACTGTGGAACAGATACCTTATCATAGTTACTTAAACTTTGGATCATTTTCAGTTTATCATTAAACAAATATATTGAATAATAAAAATGTCATACTGATAAAGATGAATGTCACTTAATAAGTAACTTAGATTTAACAAATGATGATTTTTAATTGTAGAAAACTTGAAATAATCACTTATACCTAAATCTAAAGCATTGTTAAGAAGTGTGACAATGTTAAAATAAATATAGTTGAATTAATGAATTTGTTCTATAATTAACAGGTTATAGATTTTAATAATGAGAAAAGAATTGACGAAAGTAAGGTGAATTGAATGGTTATTCAATGGTATCCAGGACATATGGCGAAAGCCAAAAGAGAAGTAAGTGAACAATTAAAAAAAGTAGATGTAGTGTTTGAACTAGTAGATGCAAGAATTCCATATAGTTCAAGAAACCCTATGATAGATGAAGTTATTAACCAAAAACCACGTGTTGTTATATTAAATAAAAAAGATATGTCTAATTTAAATGAGATGTCAAAATGGGAACAATTTTTTATTGATAAAGGATACTATCCTGTATCAGTGGATGCTAAGCACGGTAAAAATTTAAAGAAAGTGGAAGCTGCAGCAATTAAGGCGACTGCTGAAAAATTTGAACGCGAAAAAGCGAAAGGACTTAAACCTAGAGCGATAAGAGCGATGATTGTTGGAATTCCAAATGTTGGTAAATCCACATTAATAAATAAACTGGCAAAGCGTAGTATTGCACAGACTGGTAATAAACCAGGTGTGACCAAACAACAACAATGGATTAAAGTTGGTAATGCATTACAACTATTAGACACACCAGGGATACTTTGGCCTAAATTTGAAGATGAAGAAGTCGGTAAGAAGTTGAGTTTAACTGGTGCGATAAAAGATAGTATTGTGCACTTAGATGAAGTTGCCATCTATGGATTAAACTTTTTAATTCAAAATGATTTAGCGCGATTAAAGTCACATTATAATATTGAAGTTCCTGAAGATGCAGAAATCATAGCGTGGTTTGATGCGATAGGGAAAAAACGTGGCTTAATTCGACGTGGTAATGAAATTGATTACGAAGCAGTCATTGAACTGATTATTTATGATATTCGAAATGCTAAAATAGGAAATTATTGTTTTGATATTTTTAAAGATATGACTGAGGAATTAGCAAATGACGCTAACAATTAAAGAAGTTACGCAGTTGATTAATGCGGTTAATACAATAGAAGAATTAGAAAATCATGAATGCTTTTTAGATGAGCGAAAAGGTGTTCGAAATGCCATAGCTAGGCGCAGAAAAGCGTTAGAAAAAGAACAAGCTTTAAAAGAAAAGTATGTTGAAATGACTTACTTTGAAAATGAAATATTAAAAGAGCATCCTAATGCTATTATTTGTGGTATTGATGAAGTTGGAAGAGGGCCTTTAGCAGGACCAGTCGTTGCATGCGCAACAATTTTAAATTCAAATCACAATTATTTGGGCCTTGATGACTCAAAAAAAGTACCTTTTACGAAACGTCTAGAATTAAATGAAGCACTAAAAAATGAAGTTACTGCTTTTGCATATGGTATCGCGACAGCTGAAGAAATAGATGAATTTAATATTTATAAAGCTACTCAAATCGCCATGCAGCGAGCTATTGATGGATTATCAGTACAACCAACGCATTTATTGATAGACGCGATGACGCTTGATAATGCACTGCCTCAAGTATCTTTAATCAAGGGTGATGCAAGAAGTGTGTCCATTGCAGCTGCAAGTATCATGGCAAAGGTTTTTCGTGATGATTATATGACACAGTTATCTAAAGATTATCCTGAATACGGTTTTGAAAAAAACGCGGGTTACGGTACCAAACAACATTTACTAGCAATCGATGATATTGGCATTATGAAAGAGCATAGAAAAAGCTTTGAACCTATAAAATCGTTACTGTAAATCGTAAAATTCAATTAAATGATAAAAAAGTAGCATTTAAGTTTACAATAGCGCTTACATTTTTTATAATTGTAAGGGAACTTAACCTAAGTAACAGGAGGATGGAAGATGAATATCCACGAGTATCAAGGTAAAGAAATATTTCGTTCAATGGGCGTTGCAGTTCCAGAAGGACGAGTAGCATTTACTGCTGAAGAAGCGGTGGAGAAAGCAAAAGAATTAAATTCTGATGTTTATGTTGTAAAAGCACAAATTCATGCTGGAGGTAGAGGTAAAGCAGGCGGAGTAAAAATTGCTAAATCTTTATCTGAGGTAGAAACATATGCAAAAGAATTATTAGGGAAAACTTTGGTGACACATCAAACTGGTCCAGAAGGTAAAGAAATTAAGCGTTTATATATCGAAGAAGGTTGTGCTATTCAAAAAGAATATTACGTTGGATTCGTTATTGATCGTGCGACTGACCAAGTAACATTGATGGCGTCTGAAGAAGGGGGTACTGAGATTGAAGAAGTTGCTGCGAAGACTCCTGAAAAGATCTTCAAAGAAACTATCGATCCAGTAATCGGACTTTCACCATTCCAAGCAAGACGAATTGCGTTTAATATTAATATTCCTAAAGAATCTGTTAACAAAGCTGCTAAATTCTTATTAGCACTTTATAATGTATTCATTGAAAAAGATTGTTCAATCGTAGAAATCAACCCATTAGTTACAACAGCTGATGGTGATGTATTGGCATTAGATGCTAAAATTAATTTTGATGATAATGCATTATTCAGACATAAAGATGTTGTAGAATTACGTGATTTAGAAGAAGAAGATCCGAAAGAGATTGAAGCGTCTAAACATGATTTATCATACATTGCATTAGATGGTGACATCGGATGTATGGTTAATGGTGCAGGTTTAGCCATGGCAACAATGGATACGATTAATCATTTCGGTGGAAACCCAGCCAATTTCTTAGATGCAGGCGGAAGCGCTACTAGAGAAAAAGTAACTGAAGCATTTAAAATCATTTTAGGTGATGAAAATGTTAAAGGTATTTTTGTAAATATTTTCGGTGGCATTATGAAATGTGATGTTATCGCAGAAGGTATCGTTGAAGCTGTAAAAGAAGTAGATTTAACTTTACCACTAGTTGTACGCTTAGAAGGTACAAATGTTGAGTTAGGTAAAAAAATCTTAAAAGACTCAGGATTAGCAATTGAACCAGCAGCAACAATGGCTGAAGGTGCACAAAAAATTGTTAAACTAGTCAAAGAAGCATAAGGAAAGGATGGGAGCACTAAGATGAGTGTATTTATAGATAAGAATACTAAAGTAATGGTACAAGGTATTACAGGGTCTACTGCCCTTTTCCATACAAAACAAATGCTTGATTATGGTACGAAAATAGTAGCAGGTGTGACGCCTGGTAAAGGTGGTCAAGTTGTTGAAGGCGTTCCTGTTTTCAACACTGTTGAAGAAGCTAAAAATGAAACCGGGGCAACGGTTTCAGTCATTTACGTTCCAGCACCATTTGCTGCAGATTCAATTTTAGAAGCAGCAGATGCAGACTTAGATATGGTTATTTGTATTACTGAACATATTCCTGTATTAGACATGGTTAAAGTTAAACGCTACTTACAAGGTAGAAAAACACGTTTAGTTGGTCCGAACTGTCCAGGTGTGATTACAGCAGATGAATGTAAAATTGGTATTATGCCTGGCTATATTCACAAAAAAGGTCATGTTGGTGTAGTATCACGTTCAGGTACACTAACATATGAAGCAGTGCACCAATTGACTGAAGAAGGTATTGGTCAAACTACAGCTGTTGGTATTGGTGGAGACCCAGTTAATGGCACAAACTTTATTGATGTTTTAAAAGCATTCAATGAAGATGACGAAACGAAAGCAGTTGTTATGATTGGTGAAATCGGTGGTACAGCTGAAGAAGAAGCTGCTGAATGGATTAAAGCGAATATGACAAAACCAGTTGTAGGCTTTATCGGTGGACAAACAGCACCTCCTGGAAAACGTATGGGACATGCTGGTGCAATCATTTCAGGTGGTAAAGGTACTGCTGAAGAAAAAATTAAAACATTAAATAGCTGTGGTGTGAAAACAGCGGCAACACCTTCAGAAATTGGTTCAACATTAATTGAAGCTGCTAAAGAAGCAGGTATTTATGAAGCATTATTAACAGTTAATAAATAAAGTTAAAAGATGATATAAATGGCTATAGCCCATTCCATACTTTATAAAAGTATCGGAAATGGGCTATTTGTCGTGCGATGAATTTTAGTCCACTTTTCATATTTCGGAAAGGCAAGTATCGTTTTTGGACAACCTTTCAATCAAATCAATTTTCAATAGGCTTTTTGTCAGTAATTCGTATGTTATATATTTTTAGTATTCAAAAGTTTGAAGATTCTTTTTACTCCTTAAATTCTGGTAACAAATAGAGCCCCTTTGTTAACGAAATGAAAAATCAAATGTGTAGATAGTAGTTTATAATCTATGACAAAGGAGTAATAAATATGTTAAATCACATTTTACTTAAATTAATTTGGAGTCGTTTTACTACTGCACAAATACATCTACTTTTAAAAACTTTTCCGAGTTGTTGTGAAGTAGATGAATATGAACGAATGCATATTCTAGAAAATTTTTGTAAGCTTTTAGCGGATAAAAAAATAGATGCTAAAGTTAACCGTTACAAGGAAATTTCTGTTGATGAAATTGAAACAACAATTCAGAAAACCCAATTAAATTATATAACTTGTTTTGATCATAATTATCCCTATTTATTAAAAGAAACTTACAATTATCCTATCATTTTGTTCTATAAAGGGAATATTAACCTCCTTAGTTATCCGCACACTTTAGCTGTCGTTGGGTCACGATTATCAGGCGACTATACTTTAAAGGCATTGAATCATCTCTTCGTTTCATTTCAACAAATGAGTTTTTGTGTCGTTTCCGGGCTTGCTCAAGGAGCTGATGCAATGGCACATCAAATAGCTTTAAAATACAATCTCCCTACAATTGCAGTTTTAGCCTTTGGCCATCAAACACATTATCCCAAAAGTACATCAGCATTAAGAAATAAAATAGAAGAAAAAGGTTTAGTTATATCCGAATATCCACCACATACACCAATTGCTAAATATAGATTTCCTGAGCGCAATAGAATTATCAGCGGTTTGTCAAAAGGGGTTTTAATTACTGAGGCTAAGGAACAAAGTGGCAGTCACATCACGATAGATTTTGCATTAGAGCAAAATAGAAATGTTTATGTTTTACCTGGATCTATGTTTAATCCTATGACAAAAGGTAATTTATTACGTATCCAAGAAGGTGCTAAGGTAGTATTAAACGCTAATGATATATTTGAAGACTACTATATTTAAAACTAAAAATAACGAGTTGCTTCATATTTCTTTTGTTACCCTTTGTAATTTATTTTTTAATAAAATCTATAAAAAATAGACAGGGAAAATGATTTGTTTAGATATAAAACGTTGACAAAAGCAAAATTAAGCGTTTATCATTTATCTTTAGTAATTAGATTAGCGAGGGGGAAATGACATTGGCAGATAATTTAGTCATTGTTGAATCGCCTGCAAAAGCAAAAACCATTGAAAAGTATTTAGGTAAGAAATATAAAGTTATAGCTTCAATGGGACACGTCAGAGACTTACCAAGAAGTCAAATGGGTGTCGACACTGAAGATAATTACGAACCAAAATATATAACAATACGCGGAAAAGGTCCTGTTGTAAAAGAATTGAAAAAACATGCAAAAAAAGCGAAAAACGTCTTTCTCGCAAGTGACCCCGACCGTGAAGGTGAAGCAATTGCTTGGCATTTATCAAAAATTTTAGAGCTTGAAGATTCTAAAGAAAATCGCGTTGTTTTCAACGAAATAACTAAAGACGCTGTTAAAGAAAGTTTTAAAAATCCTAGAGAAATTGAAATGAACTTAGTCGATGCACAACAAGCGCGTCGAATATTAGATAGATTGGTTGGCTATAACATCTCGCCAGTTCTATGGAAAAAAGTAAAAAAAGGTTTGTCAGCGGGTCGAGTTCAATCTGTTGCACTTCGTTTAGTCATTGACCGTGAAAATGAAATTCGAAACTTTAAACCAGAAGAATATTGGACTATTGAAGGAGAATTTAGATACAAAAAATCAAAATTCAATGCTAAATTCCTTCATTATAAAAATAAACCTTTTAAATTAAAAACGAAAAAAGATGTTGAGAAAATTACAGCTGCACTAGATGGAGATCAATTCGAAATTACAAACGTGACTAAAAAAGAAAAAACGCGTAATCCAGCAAACCCATTTACAACTTCTACATTACAACAAGAGGCGGCACGTAAATTAAACTTTAAAGCAAGAAAAACAATGATGGTCGCACAACAATTATATGAAGGTATAGATTTGAAAAAACAAGGTACGATTGGTTTAATAACATATATGAGAACCGATTCTACACGTATTTCAGATACTGCCAAAGCTGAAGCAAAACAGTATATAACTGATAAATACGGTGAATCTTACACTTCTAAACGTAAAGCATCAGGGAAACAAGGTGACCAAGATGCCCATGAGGCTATTAGACCTTCAAGTACTATGCGTACGCCAGATGATATGAAGTCATTTTTGACGAAAGACCAATACCGATTATACAAATTAATTTGGGAACGATTTGTTGCTAGTCAAATGGCTCCAGCAATACTTGATACAGTCTCATTAGACATAACACAAGGTGACATTAAATTTAGAGCGAATGGTCAAACAATCAAGTTTAAAGGATTTATGACGCTTTATGTAGAAACTAAAGATGATAGTGATAGCGAAAAGGAAAATAAACTGCCTAAATTAGAGCAAGGTGATAAAGTCACAGCAACTCAAATTGAACCAGCTCAACACTATACACAACCACCTCCAAGATATACTGAGGCGAGATTAGTAAAAACACTAGAAGAATTGAAAATTGGGCGACCATCAACTTATGCACCGACAATAGATACGATTCAAAAGCGTAACTATGTCAAATTAGAAAGTAAGCGTTTTGTTCCTACTGAGTTGGGAGAAATAGTTCATGAACAAGTGAAAGAATACTTCCCAGAGATTATTGATGTGGAATTCACAGTGAATATGGAAACGTTACTTGATAAGATTGCAGAAGGTGACATTACATGGAGAAAAGTAATAGACGGTTTCTTTAGTAGCTTTAAACAAGATGTTGAACGTGCTGAAGAAGAGATGGAAAAGATTGAAATCAAAGATGAGCCAGCCGGTGAAGACTGTGAAGTTTGTGGTTCTCCTATGGTTATAAAAATGGGACGCTATGGTAAGTTTATGGCTTGCTCAAACTTCCCGGATTGTCGTAATACAAAAGCGATAGTTAAGTCTATTGGTGTTAAATGTCCAAAATGTAATGATGGTGACGTCGTAGAAAGAAAATCTAAAAAGAATCGTGTCTTTTATGGATGTTCGAAATATCCTGAATGCGACTTTATCTCTTGGGATAAGCCGATTGGAAGAGATTGTCCAAAATGTAACCAATATCTTGTTGAAAATAAAAAAGGCAAGACAACACAAGTAATATGTTCAAATTGCGATTATAAAGAGGCAGCGCAGAAATAATATTTTTATTTCCTAGAGACATTTTAAGATTGTTAAATAGAATCATTAGTGAATCTTATTTTAAAGATAGTAATGGATTAATCTAAATAAGTGCGGATAATATAAACATAACAACATAATTAAAAGACATAAATGACAATAAAAGGAGTATAGAAATGACTCAAACTGTAAATGTAATAGGTGCTGGTCTTGCCGGTTCAGAAGCGGCATATCAATTAGCTGAAAGAGGAATTAAAGTTAATCTAATAGAGATGAGACCTGTTAAACAAACACCAGCGCACCATACTGATAAATTTGCGGAACTTGTATGTTCCAATTCATTACGCGGAAATGCTTTAACTAATGGTGTGGGTGTTTTAAAAGAAGAAATGAGAAGATTGAATTCTATAATTATTGAAGCGGCTGATAAGGCACGAGTTCCAGCTGGTGGTGCATTAGCAGTTGATAGACACGATTTTTCAGGTTATATTACTGAAACACTTAAAAATCATGAAAATATCACAGTTATTAATGAAGAAATTAATGCCATTCCAGATGGATACACAATTATCGCAACAGGACCACTTACTACAGAAACCCTTGCGCAAGAAATAGTGGACATTACTGGTAAAGATCAACTTTATTTCTATGATGCGGCTGCTCCAATTATTGAAAAAGAATCTATTGATATGGATAAAGTTTACTTAAAGTCCCGTTATGATAAAGGTGAAGCTGCATATTTAAATTGTCCTATGACTGAGGATGAATTTAATCGCTTTTATGATGCAGTATTAGAAGCTGAAGTTGCGCCTGTAAATTCATTTGAAAAAGAAAAATATTTCGAGGGTTGTATGCCTTTTGAAGTAATGGCAGAACGCGGACGCAAGACATTACTATTTGGACCAATGAAACCAGTAGGATTAGAAGATCCAAAGACTGGGAAACGTCCTTATGCAGTGGTTCAATTAAGACAAGATGACGCTGCTGGTACACTCTACAATATTGTTGGCTTCCAAACGCATTTAAAATGGGGAGCTCAAAAAGAAGTCATTAAATTAATTCCAGGCTTAGAAAATGTTGATATTGTTAGATATGGTGTGATGCATAGAAATACCTTCATTAATTCACCGGACGTATTAAACGAGAAATATGAATTGATTTCACAACCAAACATACAGTTTGCGGGACAAATGACTGGTGTTGAAGGTTATGTAGAAAGCGCAGCTAGCGGCTTAGTTGCAGGCATCAATCTTGCGCATAAAATATTAGGCAAGGGTGAGGTAGTATTTCCGAGAGAAACAATGATTGGAAGTATGGCTTACTATATTTCTCATGCTAAAAACAATAAGAATTTCCAACCTATGAATGCTAACTTCGGGTTATTACCATCTTTAGAAACTAGAATTAAAGATAAAAAAGAACGCTATGAAGCACAAGCTAATAGAGCTTTGGATTACTTAGAAAATTTCAAAAAAACTTTATAAAATAGTTAGAAAGACTAGATATGCTATTCATTCTTAAGTCATCAACGAGTAAGTAATGACTTTCTAAATGGAAAATACTTATCCTAGTCTTTTTAATTTTGGAATTGTTACGTATTTCTGACAATTTAGCATTCGCATTCAAAAAATATCTGAATAAATAACACGCAATAAGTTGATTGATGTAACATGTAAGAGAATGTTTTAAATAAACTTTATTTAAAAGACAATGAAATAATAAATGGCAAGGCTATTAATAAAGACTTTTAGTAATTAATTTAAAAAAGAGGTATTCAAATTAACGGGTTTTCCGATTAGTTACAATTATTTAATTCTCAAAAGATTTAGAATTGATTATCAAATTACTGTAAGCCCTTTGCTGTATATGCTACAATTCTTATTGATGGAGGGTAAATGTATTGAATCATATTCAAGATGCGTTTTTAAATACATTGAAAGTTGAACGGAATTTTTCGGAACACACATTGAAATCATATCAAGATGACTTAATTCAGTTTAATCAATTTTTAGAACAAGAACATTTAGAGTTGAATACTTTTGAATACAGAGATGCTAGAAATTATTTGAGCTATTTATATTCAAATCATTTGAAAAGAACATCTGTTTCTCGTAAAATCTCAACGTTAAGAACTTTCTATGAATATTGGATGACGCTTGATGAGAACATTATTAATCCATTTGTTCAATTAGTACATCCGAAAAAAGAAAAATATCTTCCGCAATTCTTTTACGAAGAAGAAATGGAAGCGTTATTCAAAACTGTAGAAGAGGACACTTCAAAAAATTTACGGGATCGAGTTATTCTTGAATTGTTGTATGCTACAGGCATCCGTGTTTCGGAATTAGTAAATATTAAAAAACAAGATATAGATTTTTACGCGAATGGTGTTACCGTATTAGGAAAAGGGAGCAAAGAGCGCTTTGTACCGTTTGGTGCTTATTGTAGACAAAGCATCGAAAATTATTTAGAACATTTCAAACCAATTCAGTCATGCAATCATGATTTTCTTATTGTAAATATGAAGGGTGAAGCAATCACTGAACGCGGTGTACGATATGTTTTAAATGATATTGTTAAACGAACAGCAGGCGTAAGTGAGATTCATCCCCACAAGCTCAGACATACATTTGCAACGCATTTATTGAATCAAGGTGCAGACCTAAGAACAGTACAATCGTTATTAGGTCATGTTAATTTGTCAACAACTGGTAAATATACACACGTATCTAACCAACAATTAAGAAAAGTGTATCTAAATGCACATCCTCGAGCGAAAAAGGAGAATGAAACATGAGTAATACAACATTACATGCAACAACAATTTATGCTGTAAGACATAATGGGAAAGCAGCTATGGCTGGAGATGGGCAAGTAACGCTTGGTCAACAAGTCATCATGAAACAAACGGCAAGAAAAGTGCGACGTTTATATGAAGGTAAAGTGTTAGCTGGTTTCGCAGGTAGTGTAGCAGATGCGTTTACGTTATTTGAAAAATTCGAAACAAAATTACAACAGTTTAGTGGTAACTTAGAAAGAGCTGCTGTTGAATTGGCACAAGAATGGCGAGGCGATAAACAATTACGTCAATTAGAAGCTATGCTAATTGTAATGGATAAAGATGCTATTTTAGTTGTCAGTGGAACTGGCGAAGTTATTGCCCCAGATGATGACCTTATCGCTATTGGATCAGGAGGCAACTACGCATTAAGCGCAGGACGTGCATTGAAACGCCATGCATCGCATTTGTCTGCTGAAGAAATGGCATATGAGAGCTTGAAAGTAGCGGCTGATATTTGTGTCTTTACCAACGATAATATTGTTGTTGAAACACTATAATAATCAGAGCACGATAAATAATTACGAGCAATTAATTTTAGTTAAAAGACGGAGGAATGAAATTAATGGATACAGCTGGAATAAGATTAACTCCAAAAGAAATCGTATCTAAATTAAATGAATACATCGTTGGACAAAATGATGCTAAACGTAAAGTGGCAATTGCCTTACGTAATCGATACAGAAGAAGTTTATTAGATGAGGAATCAAAGCAAGAAATTTCACCTAAAAATATTTTGATGATTGGACCAACTGGCGTTGGTAAAACTGAAATTGCAAGAAGAATGGCCAAAGTTGTCGGCGCGCCATTTATAAAAGTAGAAGCTACTAAATTTACTGAGGTAGGTTATGTAGGACGAGATGTTGAAAGTATGGTTAGAGATCTTGTTGATGTTTCAGTAAGATTAGTCAAGGCACAGAAAAAATCATTGGTACAAGATGAAGCAACAGCTAAGGCCAATGAAAAACTTGTTAAGTTATTAGTTCCAAGTATGAAAAAGAAAGCGTCTCAAACGAATAATCCTTTAGAGTCACTTTTCGGAGGTGCAATTCCAAATTTCGGACAAAATAACGAAGATGAAGAAGAACCACCTACTGAGGAAATTAAAACAAAACGTTCTGAAATTAAGAGACAGCTAGAAGAAGGCAAACTTGAAAAAGAAAAGGTAAGAATTAAAGTCGAACAAGATCCTGGTGCTTTAGGTATGCTAGGTACAAATCAAAATCAGCAAATGCAAGAGATGATGAATCAATTAATGCCTAAAAAGAAAGTTGAGCGAGAAGTTGCTGTTGAGACGGCAAGGAAAATCTTAGCTGATAGTTATGCGGATGAACTAATTGATCAAGAAAGCGCTAACCAAGAAGCGCTTGAATTAGCAGAACAAATGGGTATCATCTTTATAGATGAAATCGACAAAGTTGCGACGAATAATCATAATAGTGGTCAAGATGTCTCAAGACAAGGTGTTCAAAGAGATATTTTACCTATACTTGAAGGTAGCGTTATTCAAACCAAATATGGTACTGTGAATACTGAACATATGCTGTTTATAGGTGCTGGAGCTTTCCATGTATCTAAGCCGAGTGACTTGATACCAGAATTGCAAGGTCGTTTTCCGATTAGAGTTGAACTTGATAGTTTATCGGTAGAAGATTTTGTAAGAATTTTGACAGAACCAAAATTGTCATTAATTAAACAATATGAAGCATTGCTTCAAACAGAAGAAGTTACTGTAAACTTTACCGATGAAGCAATTACTCGCTTAGCTGAGATTGCTTATCAAGTAAATCAAGATACAGACAACATTGGTGCACGTCGACTTCATACAATTTTAGAAAAGATGCTAGAAGATTTATCATTCGAAGCACCAAGTATGCCGAATGCAGTTGTAGATATTACCCCACAATATGTTGATGATAAATTAAAATCAATTTCAACAAATAAAGATTTAAGTGCATTTATTCTATAAAAATATACAAAAGGAGAAAAATTCATGAGCTTATTATCTAAAACGAGAGAGTTAAACACGTTACTTCAAAAACACAAAGGTATTGCGGTTGATTTTAAAGATGTAGCACAAACGATTAGTAGCGTAACTGTAACAAATGTATTTATTGTATCGCGTCGAGGTAAAATTTTAGGATCGAGTCTAAATGAATTATTAAAAAGTCAAAGAATTATTCAAATGTTGGAAGAAAGACATATTCCAAGTGAATATACAGAACGATTAATGGAAGTTAAACAAACAGAATCAAATATTGATATCGACAATGTATTAACAGTATTCCCACCTGAAAACAGAGAATTATTCATAGATAGTCGTACAACTATCTTCCCAATTTTAGGTGGAGGGGAAAGATTAGTTACATTAGTACTTGGTCGAGTACATGATGATTTTAATGAAAATGATTTGGTACTAGGTGAATATGCTGCTACAGTTATTGGTATGGAAATCTTACGTGAGAAGCATAGTGAAGTAGAAAAAGAAGCGCGCGATAAAGCTGCTATTACAATGGCAATTAATTCATTATCTTATTCTGAAAAAGAAGCGATTGAACATATCTTTGAAGAACTTGGCGGTACGGAAGGCCTATTAATCGCATCAAAAGTTGCAGATAGAGTTGGTATTACTAGATCTGTAATTGTAAATGCACTACGTAAATTAGAAAGTGCTGGTGTAATTGAATCACGTTCTTTAGGAATGAAAGGTACTTTCATTAAAGTTAAAAAAGAAAAATTCTTAGATGAATTAGAAAAAAGTAAATAAGTCGATGAGTCTGGGACATAATTCAATGTCCTAGTCGTGACGATGTTATCTTGGCGGTAGTCAACGAAATGACTTTGATGATTATGTTGAAGTCATTTCTTTATTTTTGTCTAATTTTCAATCAAATTGATATTTCACATTAACTTGATAGAATTACCTTTAAATTTATGAAAAAATGCTTGAAAAACATTTGCTTTAGACACGGCATTATGTTATATTTATTTTCGGCTATAAAGCCAATACACACATATCAAACGTGATTGTGTAAAGGGTGCAATATTTGTATATTGTCTTTACAATAGTTTGCTATGGAGGTAATTAACCAATAGGAGGAATTTATAATGGCAGTAATTTCAATGAAACAATTACTAGAAGCGGGTGTTCACTTCGGTCACCAAACACGTCGTTGGAACCCAAAAATGAAAAAATATATCTTCACTGAGAGAAATGGTATTTATATCATCGACTTACAAAAAACAGTGAAAAAAGTAGACGAGGCATACAACTTCTTGAAACAAGTTTCAGAAGATGGTGGACAAGTCTTATTCGTAGGAACTAAAAAACAAGCACAAGAATCAGTTAAATCTGAAGCAGAACGTGCTGGTCAATTCTACATTAACCAAAGATGGTTAGGTGGATTATTAACTAACTATAAAACGATCTCAAAACGAATCAAACGTATTTCTGAAATTGAAAAAATGGAAGAAGATGGTTTATTCGAAGTATTACCTAAAAAAGAAGTAGTAGAACTTAAAAAAGAATACGACCGTTTAATCAAATTCTTAGGCGGAATTCGTGATATGAAATCAATGCCTCAAGCATTATTCGTAGTTGACCCACGTAAAGAGCGTAATGCAATTGCTGAAGCTCGTAAATTAAATATTCCTATCGTAGGTATCGTTGACACTAACTGTGATCCTGACGAAATTGACTACGTTATCCCAGCAAACGACGATGCTATCCGTGCGGTTAAATTATTAACTGCTAAAATGGCAGATGCAATCTTAGAAGGTCAACAAGGCGTTTCTAATGAAGAAGTAGCTGCAGAACAAAACATCGATTTAGATGAAAAAGAAAAATCAGAAGAAACAGAAGCAACTGAAGAATAATCAACTGTTGAATCTGACTTAGATATAGTTTAAATGGGTGATAAGATATTAATGCTTATCACCTTTTTTAAAAAGAAAATCGAGGCAAATTACAAATATTCAATTAGAGTATTGGCAATCTTGCCTATAATAATGCTAAAATCATAATATATAAAATGATAACTTATTGGAGGAATAATGAATGGCAACTATTTCAGCAAAACTTGTTAAAGAATTACGTGAAAAAACTGGCGCGGGTATGATGGATTGTAAAAAAGCGCTAACTGAAACTGATGGTGACATCGATAAAGCGATTGACTACCTACGTGAAAAAGGTATTGCTAAAGCAGCTAAAAAAGCAGACCGTATTGCGGCTGAAGGTTTAGTACATGTAGAAACTAAAGGTAACGACGCAGTTATCGTTGAAATCAACTCTGAAACAGACTTTGTTGCTCGTAACGAAGGTTTCCAAGAGTTAGTTAAAGAAATCGCTAATCAAGTATTAGATACAAAAGCTGAAACTGTTGAAGCTTTAATGGAAACAACTTTACCAAATGGTAAATCAGTTGATGAAAGAATTAAAGAAGCAATTTCAACAATCGGTGAAAAATTAAGTGTTCGTCGTTTTGCTATCAGAACTAAAACTGATAACGATGCTTTCGGCGCTTACTTACACATGGGTGGACGCATTGGTGTATTAACAGTTGTTGAAGGTTCAACTGACGAAGAAGCAGCAAGAGACGTTGCTATGCATATCGCTGCAATCAACCCTAAATATGTTTCTTCTGAACAAGTTAGCGAAGAAGAAATCAACCACGAAAGAGAAGTTTTAAAACAACAAGCATTAAATGAAGGTAAACCAGAAAACATCGTTGAAAAAATGGTGGAAGGACGTTTACGTAAATACTTACAAGAAATTTGTGCTGTAGATCAAGACTTCGTTAAAAACCCTGATGTAACAGTTGAAGCTTTCTTAAAAACAAAAGGTGGAAAACTTGTTGACTTCGTACGCTATGAAGTAGGCGAAGGTATGGAAAAACGCGAAGAAAACTTTGCGGATGAAGTTAAAGGACAAATGAAATAATCTGTCATAAAGTAAAACAAGGAAGAAGACACCTTTAATGTTGCTTTATTAAAATGTAAATCATTCTAATAAAACGACAACTGTGTCTTCTTTACTTGTATATGTTACATATATTCACGATAGAGAGGATAAGAAAATGGCTCAAATTTCTAAATATAAACGTGTAGTTTTGAAACTAAGTGGTGAAGCGTTAGCTGGAGAAAAAGGATTTGGCATAAATCCAGTAATTATTAAAAGTGTTGCTGAGCAAGTGGCTGAAGTTGCTAAAATGGACTGTGAAATCGCAGTAATCGTTGGTGGCGGAAACATTTGGAGAGGTAAAACAGGTAGTGACTTAGGTATGGACCGTGGAACTGCTGATTACATGGGTATGCTTGCAACTGTAATGAATGCCTTAGCATTACAAGATAGTTTAGAACAATTGGATTGTGATACACGAGTATTAACATCTATTGAAATGAAGCAAGTGGCTGAACCTTATATTCGTCGTCGTGCAATTAGACACTTAGAAAAGAAACGCGTAGTTATTTTTGCTGCAGGTATTGGAAACCCATACTTCTCTACAGATACTACAGCGGCATTACGTGCTGCAGAAGTTGAAGCAGATGTTATTTTAATGGGCAAAAATAATGTAGATGGTGTATATTCTGCAGATCCTAAAGTAAACAAAGATGCGGTAAAATATGAACATTTAACGCATATTCAAATGCTTCAAGAAGGTTTACAAGTAATGGATTCAACAGCATCCTCATTCTGTATGGATAATAACATTCCGTTAACTGTTTTCTCTATTATGGAAGAAGGAAATATTAAACGTGCTGTTATGGGTGAAAAGATAGGTACGTTAATTACAAAATAAATTTAGAGGTGTAAAATAATGAGTGACATTATTAATGAAACTAAATCAAGAATGCAAAAATCAATCGAAAGCTTATCACGTGAATTAGCTAACATCAGTGCAGGAAGAGCTAATTCAAATTTATTAAACGGCGTAACAGTTGATTACTATGGTGCACCAACACCTGTACAACAATTAGCAAGCATCAATGTTCCAGAAGCACGTTTACTTGTTATTTCTCCATACGACAAAACTTCTGTAGCTGACATCGAAAAAGCGATAATAGCAGCTAACTTAGGTGTTAACCCAACAAGTGATGGTGAAGTGATACGTATTGCTGTACCTGCCTTAACAGAAGAACGTAGAAAAGAGCGCGTTAAAGATGTTAAGAAAATTGGTGAAGAAGCTAAAGTATCTGTTCGAAATATTCGTCGTGATATGAATGATCAGTTGAAAAAAGATGAAAAAAATGGCGACATTACTGAAGATGAGTTGAGAAGTGGTACTGAAGATGTTCAGAAAGCAACAGACAATTCAATAAAAGAAATTGATCAAATGATTGCTGATAAAGAAAAAGATATTATGTCAGTATAAAACTAATATACAATGACATATTAAAATGCCAGTATTAAACGATAATGTAACATTTAAAATGGGCATGTTTAATTAAATCAAAGATGCATGTGATAATTTAAATTCACAATGAGCATAAAAATGGTGTTTAAACAAGTTAATTAAACATATACTTTATAAATAATAGGCATTAGGTATATTGCTATAATAAAGTTATGTAATTTTTAACCTCAGTATGTATGTCACATTTCTGGTGTAAACTGTACCGAGTCAGACTTTGGTACAGTTTTTTTATTTGCTTATTCAATGCATTAAATGAGTATGATAAAATGATAATGATTGTTTAGTAACTTATACTATATGACAGAGATGATCAGGCTCGGAGGAAAGACCATGTTTAAAAAGCTAATAAATAAAAAGAACACTATAAATAATTATAATGAAGAATTAGACTCGTCTAATATACCTGAACATATCGCTATTATTATGGATGGTAATGGGCGATGGGCTAAGAAGCGAAAAATGCCTAGAATTAAAGGTCATTACGAAGGTATGCAAACAATAAAAAAAATTACTAGGGTAGCTAGTGATATTGGTGTTAAGTACTTAACTTTATACGCCTTTTCCACTGAAAATTGGTCAAGACCTGAAAGTGAAGTAAATTATATTATGAATTTGCCTGTCAATTTCTTAAAGACATTCTTACCGGAACTAATTGAAAAAAATGTCAAAGTTGAAACAATTGGATTTACTGATAAGTTGCCAAAATCAACGATAGAAGCAATTAATAATGCTAAAGAAAAGACAGCTAATAATACCGGCTTAAAATTAATATTTGCAATTAATTATGGTGGCAGAGCAGAACTTGTTCATAGTATTAAAAATATGTTTGACGAGCTTCATCAACAAGGTTTAAATAGTGATATCATAGATGAAACATATATAAACAATCATTTAATGACAAAAGACTATCCTGATCCAGAGTTGTTAATTCGTACTTCAGGAGAACAAAGAATAAGTAATTTCTTGATTTGGCAAGTTTCGTATAGTGAATTTATCTTTAATCAAAAATTATGGCCTGACTTTGACGAAGATGAATTAATTAAATGTATAAAAATTTATCAGTCACGTCAAAGACGCTTTGGCGGATTGAGTGAGGAGTAGTATAGTATGAAAGTTAGAACGCTGACAGCTATTATTGCCTTAATCGTATTCTTGCCTATCTTGTTAAAAGGCGGCCTTGTGTTAATGATATTTGCTAATATATTAGCATTGATTGCATTAAAAGAATTGTTGAATATGAATATGATTAAATTTGTTTCAGTTCCTGGTTTAATTAGTGCAGTTGGTCTTATCATCATTATGTTGCCACAACATGCAGGGCCATGGGTACAAGTAATTCAATTAAAAAGTTTAATTGCAATGAGCTTTATTGTATTAAGTTATACTGTCTTATCTAAAAACAGATTTAGTTTTATGGATGCTGCATTTTGCTTAATGTCTGTGGCTTATGTAGGCATTGGTTTTATGTTCTTTTATGAAACGAGATCAGAAGGATTACATTACATATTATATGCCTTTTTAATTGTTTGGCTTACAGATACAGGGGCTTACTTGTTTGGTAAAATGATGGGTAAACATAAGCTTTGGCCAGTAATAAGTCCGAATAAGACAATCGAAGGATTCATAGGTGGCTTGTTCTGTAGTTTGATAGTGCCTCTTGCAATGTTATATTTTGTAGATTTCAATATGAATGTATGGATATTACTTGGAGTGACATTGATTTTAAGTTTATTTGGTCAATTAGGTGATTTAGTGGAATCAGGATTTAAGCGTCATTTCGGCGTTAAAGACTCAGGTCGTATACTACCTGGACACGGTGGTATTTTAGACCGATTTGACAGCTTTATGTTTGTGTTACCATTATTAAATATTTTATTAATACAATCTTAATGCTGAGAAAAAATCAATAAACGTAAAGAGGAGTTGCTGAGATAATTTAATGAATCTCAGAACTCCTTTTGAAAATTAGACGTTATATTTTGTGATTTGTCAGTATCATATTATAATGACTTATGTTACGTATACAGCAATCAATTTTAAAATAAAAGAAATTTATAAACAATCGAGGTGTAGCGAGTGAGCTATTTAGTTACAATAATTGCATTTATTATTGTTTTTGGTGTACTAGTAACTGTTCATGAATATGGCCATATGTTTTTTGCGAAAAGAGCAGGCATTATGTGTCCAGAATTTGCGATCGGTATGGGGCCAAAAATTTTTAGTTTTAGAAAAAATGAAACACTTTACACTATTAGGTTATTGCCTGTTGGTGGATATGTTCGTATGGCAGGAGATGGCTTAGAAGAGCCACCAGTCGAGCCCGGTATGAACGTTAAAATTAAACTGAATGAAGAAAATGAAATAACACATATCATATTAGATGATCATCATAAGTTTCAACAAATTGAAGCGATCGAAGTTAAAAAATGTGATTTTAAGGATGACTTATTCATAGAAGGTATCACTGCTTATGATAATGAAAGACATCATTTTAAAATTGCTAGAAAGTCTTTCTTTGTTGAAAATGGTAGCTTAGTTCAAATTGCTCCGAGAGACAGACAATTTGCACATAAAAAGCCATGGCCGAAATTTTTAACATTATTTGCGGGACCGTTATTTAACTTTATATTAGCTTTAGTCCTATTTATTGGTCTTGCATATTATCAAGGCACGCCTACGTCTACTGTAGAACAAGTCGCAGATAAGTATCCAGCTCAACAAGCAGGATTACAAAAAGGTGATAAGATCGTCCAAATTGGCAAATATAAAATATCTGAATTTGATGATGTTGATAAGGCGTTAGATAAAGTTAAAGATAATAAGACGACTGTTAAATTTGAACGTGATGGTAAAACAAAGTCAGTTGAATTAACACCTAAAAAGACTGAAAGAAAACTGACTAAAGTAAGTTCAGAGACGAAGTATGTTCTCGGATTCCAACCAGCGAGTGAACGTACGCTCTTCAAACCAATTGTATATGGATTTGAAAGCTTTTTGAAAGGTAGTACACTAATTTTTACAGCTGTAGTCGGTATGTTGGCTAGTATATTTACGGGCGGATTCTCATTTGATATGTTAAATGGTCCGGTTGGTATTTATCATAACGTCGACTCAGTTGTTAAAGCGGGTATCATTAGCTTAATTGGTTACACTGCGTTATTAAGTGTAAACTTAGGTATTATGAATTTAATTCCTATTCCTGCACTAGACGGTGGTCGTATTTTATTTGTTATATATGAAGCGATTTTCAGAAAACCAGTTAATAAAAAAGCGGAAACAACGATTATTGCTATTGGTGCCATTTTCATGGTCGTTATTATGATATTAGTAACGTGGAATGATATTCGACGATATTTCTTATAATTTAGGAGGATAAATAATTATGAAGCAATCCAAAGTTTTTATACCAACGATGCGTGATGTGCCATCAGAAGCAGAAGCACAAAGTCATCGTTTATTATTGAAATCGGGTTTGATAAAACAAAGTACAAGTGGGATTTATAGTTATTTACCGCTAGCAACACGTGTGTTAAATAATATTACTGCAATTGTGCGACAAGAAATGGAACGTATCGATTCTGTTGAAATTTTAATGCCAGCGTTACAACAAGCTGAATTATGGGAAGAATCAGGACGTTGGGGTGCATATGGCCCGGAATTAATGCGTTTACAAGATAGACATGGAAGACAATTTGCATTAGGTCCAACACATGAAGAATTAGTTACATCAATAGTAAGAAATGAATTGAAATCATACAAACAATTACCGATGACATTATTCCAAATTCAATCTAAATTCCGTGATGAAAAGAGACCACGTTTTGGTTTACTTCGTGGGCGTGAATTTATTATGAAAGATGCGTATTCATTCCATGCTGACGAGGCATCATTAGATCAAACGTATCAAGATATGTATCAAGCGTATAGCCGTATTTTTGAGAGAGTTGGCATTAATGCTAGACCAGTTGTAGCAGATTCAGGTGCTATAGGCGGTAGCCATACACATGAATTTATGGCATTAAGTGCTATCGGTGAGGATACAATCGTTTACAGTAAAGAAAGTGACTATGCTGCTAATATCGAAAAAGCAGAAGTCGTTTACGAACCAAATCATAAGCATTCTACTGTGCAACCTTTAGAAAAAATTGAAACACCAAATGTTAAGACTGCACAAGAATTGGCAGACTTCTTAGGTAGACCAGTAGATGAAATCGTTAAAACGATGATTTTCAAAGTTGATGGCGAATATATTATGGTTTTAGTGCGTGGCCATCATGAAATTAATGACATTAAATTAAAATCTTATTTCGGCACAGATAATATTGAATTAGCAACACAAGACGAAATTGTTAATTTAGTTGGTGCAAATCCGGGTTCACTAGGTCCTGTTATTGATAAAGAAATCAAAATTTATGCAGATAATTTTGTGCAAGATTTAAATAATTTAGTTGTCGGTGCTAACGAAGATGGCTATCACTTAATTAATGTAAATGTAGGTAGAGACTTCAACGTTGATGAATATGGCGATTTCCGTTTTATTTTAGAAGGCGAAAAGTTAAGTGATGGTTCAGGCGTTGCACATTTTGCTGAAGGTATTGAAGTTGGTCAAGTATTCAAATTGGGTACTAAGTATTCAGAATCAATGAATGCTACATTCTTAGATAACCAAGGAAAAGCCCAACCTTTAATTATGGGTTGTTACGGTATTGGAATTTCTAGAACGCTGAGTGCGATTGTTGAACAAAATCACGATGATAATGGAATTGTTTGGCCTAAATCAGTTACTCCATTTGATTTACATTTAATTTCTATTAATCCTAAGAAAGATGATCAACGAGAACTAGCGGATGCACTATATGCTGAATTTAATACTAAATTTGATGTGTTGTACGATGATCGTCAGGAACGTGCGGGTGTCAAATTTAATGATGCCGATTTAATTGGTTTACCACTGCGAATTGTTGTTGGTAAACGTGCATCGGAAGGTATTGTAGAAGTTAAAGAACGTTTAACAGGTGATAGCGAAGAAGTTCACATTGATGACTTAATGACTGTCATTACAAATAAATATGATAACTTAAAATAATTAAGATCGAATGAATTATAAGAGTAGGAAAAAGCTGAAAGAAATCAGATGCTTATGTCCTGCTCTTATTATTTTTGATATAATGATTATTCGATGAAAAATGACTGAAGACATAGTATAATTAAAGATAAATTTGTTTTAACAATATTATGATTAGCCAAATATAAAGCATTTAATTTTCTATCATTACTATGCCTACATAATCTAAATATTGTTCGAACACGTAAAAGTAATTTCTATTTAAGGTGGTAATTGTCTTGGCAATGACAGAGCAACAAAAATTTAAAGTGCTTGCTGATCAAATTAAAATTTCAAATCAATTAGATGCTGAAATTTTAAATTCAGGTGAACTGACACGTATAGATGTTTCTAACAAAAACAGAACATGGGAATTTCATATTACATTACCACAATTCTTAGCTCATGAAGATTATTTATTATTTATAAATGCAATAGAGCAAGAGTTTAAAGATATCGCCAACGTTACATGTCGTTTTACGGTAACAAATGGCACGAATCAAGATGAACATGCAATTAAATACTTTGGGCACTGTATTGACCAAACAGCTTTATCTCCAAAAGTTAAAGGTCAATTGAAACAGAAAAAGCTTATTATGTCTGGAAAAGTATTAAAAGTAATGGTATCAAATGACATTGAACGTAATCATTTTGATAAGGCATGTAATGGAAGTCTTATCAAAGCGTTTAGAAATTGTGGTTTTGATATCGATAAAATCATATTCGAAACAAATGATAATGATCAAGAACAAAACTTAGCTTCTTTAGAAGCACATATTCAAGAAGAAGACGAACAAAGTGCACGATTGGCAACAGAGAAACTTGAAAAAATGAAAGCTGAAAAAGCGAAACAACAAGATAACAACGAAAGTGCTGTCGATAAGTGTCAAATTGGTAAGCCGATTCAAATTGAAAATATTAAACCAATTGAATCTATTATTGAGGAAGAGTTTAAAGTTGCAATAGAGGGTGTCATTTTTGATATAAACTTAAAAGAACTTAAAAGTGGTCGCCATATCGTAGAAATTAAAGTGACTGACTATACGGACTCTTTAGTTTTAAAAATGTTTACTCGTAAAAACAAAGATGATTTAGAACATTTTAAAGCGCTAAGTGTTGGTAAATGGGTTAGGGCTCAAGGTCGTATTGAAGAAGATACATTTATTAGAGATTTAGTTATGATGATGTCTGATATTGAAGAGATTAAAAAAGCGACAAAAAAAGATAAAGCTGAAGAAAAGCGTGTAGAATTCCACTTGCATACTGCAATGAGCCAAATGGATGGTATACCCAATATTGGTGCGTATGTTAAACAGGCAGCAGACTGGGGACATCCAGCCATTGCGGTTACAGACCATAATGTTGTGCAAGCATTTCCAGATGCTCACGCAGCAGCGGAAAAACATGGCATTAAAATGATATACGGTATGGAAGGTATGTTAGTTGATGATGGTGTTCCGATTGCATACAAACCACAAGATGTCGTATTAAAAGATGCTACTTATGTTGTGTTCGACGTTGAGACAACTGGTTTATCAAATCAGTATGATAAAATCATCGAGCTTGCAGCTGTGAAAGTTCATAACGGTGAAATCATCGATAAGTTTGAAAGGTTTAGTAATCCGCATGAACGATTATCGGAAACGATTATCAATTTGACGCATATTACTGATGATATGTTAGTAGATGCCCTTGAGATTGAAGAAGTACTTACAGAGTTTAAAGAATGGGTTGGCGATGCGATATTCGTAGCGCATAATGCTTCGTTTGATATGGGCTTTATCGATACGGGATATGAACGTCTTGGGTTTGGACCATCAACGAATGGTGTTATCGATACTTTAGAATTATCTCGTACGATTAATACTGAATATGGTAAACATGGTTTGAATTTCTTAGCTAAAAAATATGGCGTAGAATTAACGCAACATCACCGTGCCATTTATGATACAGAAGCAACAGCTTACATTTTCATAAAAATGGTTCAACAAATGAAAGAATTAGGCGTATTAAATCATAACGAAATCAACAAAAAACTCAGTAATGAAGATGCATATAAACGTGCAAGACCTAGTCATGTCACATTAATTGTACAAAACCAACAAGGTCTTAAAAATCTATTTAAAATTGTAAGTGCATCATTGGTGAAGTATTTCTACCGTACACCTCGAATTCCACGTTCATTGTTAGATGAATATCGTGAGGGATTATTGGTAGGTACAGCGTGTGATGAAGGTGAATTATTTACGGCAGTTATGCAGAAGGACCAGAGCCAAGTTGAAAAAATTGCCAAATATTATGATTTTATTGAAATTCAACCACCGGCACTTTATCAAGATTTAATTGATAGAGAGCTTATTAGAGATACTGAAACATTACATGAAATTTATCAACGTTTAATACATGCAGGTGACACAGCGGGTATACCTGTTATTGCGACAGGAAATGCACACTATTTGTTTGAACATGATGGTATCGCACGTAAAATTTTAATAGCATCACAACCCGGCAATCCACTTAATCGCTCAACTTTACCGGAAGCACATTTTAGAACTACAGATGAAATGTTAAACGAGTTTCATTTTTTAGGTGAAGAAAAAGCGCATGAAATTGTTGTGAAAAATACAAACGAATTAGCAGATCGAATTGAACGTGTTGTTCCTATTAAAGATGAATTATACACACCGCGTATGGAAGGTGCTAACGAAGAAATTAGAGAACTAAGTTATGCAAATGCGCGTAAACTGTATGGTGAAGACCTGCCTCAAATCGTAATTGATCGATTAGAAAAAGAATTAAAAAGTATTATCGGTAATGGATTTGCGGTAATTTACTTAATTTCGCAACGTTTAGTTAAAAAATCATTAGATGATGGATACTTAGTTGGTTCCCGTGGTTCAGTAGGTTCTAGTTTTGTAGCGACAATGACTGAGATTACTGAAGTAAACCCGTTACCGCCACACTATATTTGTCCGAACTGTAAAACGAGTGAATTTTTCAATGATGGTTCAGTAGGATCAGGATTTGATTTACCTGATAAGACGTGTGAAACTTGTGGAGCGCCACTTATTAAAGAAGGACAAGATATTCCGTTTGAAACATTTTTAGGATTTAAGGGAGATAAAGTTCCTGATATCGACTTAAACTTTAGTGGTGAATATCAACCGAATGCCCATAACTACACAAAAGTATTATTTGGTGAGGATAAAGTATTCCGTGCAGGTACAATTGGTACTGTTGCTGAAAAGACTGCTTTTGGTTATGTTAAAGGTTATTTGAATGATCAAGGCATCCACAAAAGAGGTGCTGAAATAGATCGACTCGTTAAAGGATGTACAGGTGTTAAACGTACAACTGGACAGCATCCAGGGGGTATTATTGTAGTACCTGATTACATGGATATTTATGATTTTACGCCGATACAATATCCTGCCGATGATCAAAATTCAGCATGGATGACGACACATTTTGATTTCCATTCTATTCATGATAATGTATTAAAACTTGATATACTTGGACACGATGATCCAACAATGATTCGTATGCTTCAAGATTTATCGGGCATTGATCCAAAAACGATACCTGTAGATGACAAAGAAGTCATGCAAATATTTAGTACACCTGAAAGTTTAGGTGTTACTGAAGATGAAATTTTATGTAAAACAGGTACGTTTGGGGTTCCAGAATTCGGTACAGGGTTCGTGCGTCAAATGTTAGAAGATACAAAGCCAACAACATTTTCTGAATTAGTTCAAATCTCAGGATTATCTCATGGTACAGATGTGTGGTTAGGCAATGCTCAAGAATTAATTAAAACCGGTATATGTGATTTATCAAGTGTAATTGGTTGTCGTGATGATATCATGGTTTATTTAATGTATGCTGGTTTAGAACCATCAATGGCTTTTAAAATAATGGAGTCAGTACGTAAAGGTAAAGGTTTAACTGAAGAAATGGTTGAAACGATGAAAGAAAATGAAGTGCCGGATTGGTATTTAGATTCATGTCTTAAAATTAAGTACATGTTCCCTAAAGCCCATGCAGCAGCATACGTTTTAATGGCAGTACGTATCGCATATTTCAAAGTACATCATCCACTTTATTACTATGCATCTTACTTTACAATTCGTGCGTCAGATTTTGATTTAATCACGATGATTAAAGATAAAACAAGCATTCGAAATACTGTAAAAGACATGTATTCTCGCTATATGGATCTAGGTAAAAAAGAAAAAGACGTATTAACAGTCTTGGAAATTATGAATGAAATGGCGCATCGAGGTTATCGCATGCAACCGATTAGTTTAGAAAAGAGTCAGGCGTTCGAATTTATCATTGAAGGCGATACACTTATTCCGCCGTTCATATCAGTGCCTGGGCTTGGCGAAAACGTTGCGAAACGAATTGTTGAAGCTCGTGACGATGGACCATTTTTATCAAAAGAAGATTTAAACAAAAAAGCTGGATTATCTCAGAAAATTATTGAGTATTTAGATGAGTTAGGCTCATTACCGAATTTACCAGATAAAGCTCAACTTTCGATATTCGATATGTAAAATGAAATAATCAAGGTATTTATTTAATGCGTATGGCGTAGTTAAAGAAATACAAAATTGTTGCTGGACATAAAATTATGCCTGTATTTCTTTTCAACGTCTTACGAGTCTATTCGAATGTAATGGTGAAATAAATGAACAAACTTTTACAAGAATCTCTGATTAATAGTGAAGTCATTTGTTTCAAGCATAAACTTATGCTATAATTAAGTTGCTTAAAAATTAGTGAACTCAGGCAGAAGAGTGGGAGATTCCCGCTCTTTTCTATTTGCCAAAAAGGGAGGCCTGTATGAGTAAAATTACAGAACAAGTAGAAGTGATTGTTCAACCAATTATGGAAGACTTGAATTTTGAACTTGTAGACGTTGAATATGTCAAAGAGGGTAGAGATCATTTTCTTAGAATCTCTATTGATAAAGAAGGTGGCGTAGATTTAAATGATTGTACGCTAGCTTCTGAAAAAATAAGTGAAGCTATGGATGCAAATGATCCTATTCCTGAAATGTATTATTTAGACGTAGCGTCACCTGGTGCAGAACGTCCAATTAAAAAAGAACAAGATTTCCAAAATGCAATAACTAAACCTGTATTTGTTTCTTTATATGTACCAATTGAAGGTGAAAAGGAATGGTTAGGCATTTTACAAGAAGTCAATAATGAAACAATTGTAGTACAAGTTAAAATCAAAGCAAGAACGAAAGATATAGAGATACCGAGAGACAAAATAGCAAAAGCACGTCACGCAGTTATGATTTAACGTGATGAGGAGGAAAAAACGTGTCAAGTAATGAATTATTATTAGCTACTGAGTATTTAGAAAAAGAAAAGAAGATTCCTAGAGCAGTATTAATTGATGCTATTGAAGCAGCTTTAATTACTGCATACAAAAAGAATTATGATAGTGCAAGAAATGTCCGTGTGGAATTAAATATGGATCAAGGTACTTTCAAAGTTATCGCTCGTAAAGATGTTGTTGAAGAAGTATTTGACGACAGAGATGAAGTGGATTTAAGTACAGCGCTTGTTAAAAACCCTGCATATGAAATTGGTGATATATACGAAGAAGATGTAACACCTAAAGATTTTGGTCGTGTAGGTGCTCAAGCAGCGAAACAAGCAGTAATGCAACGTCTTCGTGATGCTGAACGTGAAATTTTATTTGAAGAATTTATAGACAAAGAAGAAGACATACTTACTGGAATTATTGACCGTGTTGACCATCGTTATGTATATGTGAATTTAGGTCGTATCGAAGCTGTTTTATCTGAAGCAGAAAGAAGTCCTAACGAAAAATATATTCCTAACGAACGTATCAAAGTATATGTTAACAAAGTGGAACAAACGACAAAAGGTCCTCAAATCTATGTTTCTCGTAGCCATCCAGGTTTATTAAAACGTTTATTTGAACAAGAAGTTCCAGAAATTTACGATGGTACTGTAATTGTTAAATCAGTAGCACGTGAAGCTGGCGATCGCTCTAAAATTAGTGTCTTCTCTGAAAACAATGATATAGATGCTGTTGGTGCATGTGTTGGTGCTAAAGGCGCACGTGTTGAAGCTGTTGTTGAAGAGCTAGGTGGCGAAAAAATCGACATCGTTCAATGGAATGAAGATCCAAAAGTATTTGTAAAAAATGCTTTAAGCCCTTCTCAAGTTTTAGAAGTTATTGTTGATGAAACAAATCAATCTACAGTAGTTGTTGTTCCTGATTATCAATTGTCATTAGCGATTGGTAAAAGAGGACAAAACGCACGTCTAGCTGCTAAATTAACCGGCTGGAAAATTGATATTAAATCAGAAACAGATGCGCGTGAAGCGGGTATCTATCCAGTAGTTGAAGCAGAAAAAGTAACTGAAGAAGATATTGCTTTAGAAGATGCTGACACAACAGAATCAACCGAAGAGGTAAATGATGTTTCAGTTGAAACAAATGTAGAGAAAGAATCTGAATAATAGGTTGGAGTGAAGTATCTATGAAAAAGAAAAAAATTCCGATGCGAAAATGTATTCTTTCAAATGAAATGCATCCCAAAAAAGATATGATTCGTGTTGTTGTTAATAAAGAAGGCGAAATCTTTGCGGATGTTACTGGAAAGAAACAAGGCCGTGGCGCATATGTTTCTAAAGATGTTGCTATGGTTGAAAAAGCACAACAAAAAGAAATTTTAGAAAAATATTTTAAAGCATCTAAAGAGCAATTGGATCCTGTTTACAAAGAAATTATTAGATTAATTTATAGAGAAGAGATCCCAAAATGAGTATAGATCAAATATTAAACTTTTTAGGATTAGCAATGAGAGCTGGTAAAGTAAAAACAGGTGAATCAGTCATTGTTAATGAGATTAAAAAAGGAAATTTGAAGCTCGTTATTGTTGCAAATGATGCGTCTGATAATACAGCTAAATTAATTACAGATAAATGTAAGAGTTACAAAGTTCCATTCAGAAAGTTTGGAAATCGAAATGAATTGGGAATAGCACTTGGAAAAGGTGAGCGTGTTAATGTAGGGATTACTGACCCAGGCTTTGCTAAAAAGTTGCTATCAATGATAGATGAATATCATAAGGAGTGATTATATGAGTAAACAAAGAATTTACGAATATGCGAAAGAATTAAATCTAAAGAGTAAAGAGATTATAGATGAGTTAAAAAGCATGAATATTGAGGTTTCAAATCATATGCAAGCTTTGGAAGATGACCAAATTAAAGCATTAGATAAAAAGTTCAAAAAAGAACAAAAGAACGACAATAAACAAAGCACTCAAAATAATCACCAAAAATCAAACAATCAAAACCAAAATAAAGGGCAACAAAAAGATAACAAAAAGAATCAACAACAAAATAATAAAGGCAACAAAGGCAATAAAAAGAATAATAGAAATAATAAGAAAAATAACAAGAATAATAAACCACAAAATCAACCAGCTGCTCCAAAAGAAATACCATCAAAAGTGACATATCAAGAAGGTATTACAGTAGGCGAATTTGCGGATAAATTAAATGTTGAATCATCAGAAATTATCAAAAAATTATTCTTACTTGGTATTGTTGCTAATATCAATCAATCATTAAATCAAGAAACAATCGAATTAATTGCCGATGATTATGGCGTTGAGGTTGAAGAAGAAGTTGTGATTAATGAAGAAGATTTATCAATCTACTTCGAAGACGAAAAAGATGATCCAGAAGCAATTGAGAGACCAGCAGTTGTAACAATTATGGGACATGTTGACCATGGTAAAACTACTTTATTAGATTCAATTCGTCATACAAAAGTTACAGCAGGTGAAGCAGGCGGAATCACTCAACATATTGGTGCATATCAAATTGAAAACGATGGCAAAAAAATCACTTTCTTAGATACACCGGGACATGCTGCATTTACAACGATGCGTGCGCGTGGTGCACAAGTAACAGATATTACAATTTTAGTAGTTGCAGCTGACGATGGTGTTATGCCACAAACAATTGAAGCAATTAACCATGCTAAAGAAGCAGAAGTACCAATTATTGTTGCAGTAAATAAAATTGATAAACCAACTTCAAATCCTGATCGAGTTATGCAAGAATTAACTGAATATGGTTTAATTCCTGAAGATTGGGGCGGCGAAACAATTTTCGTTCCACTTTCTGCATTAAGTGGTGATGGTATCGACGATTTATTAGAAATGATAGGATTAGTTGCAGAAGTTCAAGAACTTAAAGCAAATCCTAAAAACCGTGCTGTTGGTACAGTTATCGAAGCTGAATTAGATAAATCACGTGGTCCTTCTGCATCATTATTAGTACAAAACGGTACATTAAATGTTGGTGATGCGATTGTAGTTGGTAATACTTACGGCCGTATCCGTGCAATGGTTAATGACTTAGGTCAAAGAATCAAAACGGCTGGTCCATCAACGCCTGTTGAAATTACAGGTATTAATGATGTGCCACAAGCTGGGGATCGCTTTGTTGTATTTAGTGATGAAAAACAAGCTCGTCGTATTGGTGAATCAAGACACGAAGCTAGCATTGTACAACAACGTCAAGAAAGTAAAAATGTTTCATTAGATAACCTGTTTGAACAAATGAAACAAGGTGAAATGAAAGGTTTAAACGTTATTATTAAAGGTGATGTTCAAGGTTCTGTTGAAGCTTTAGCTGCATCATTAATGAAAATTGATGTTGAAGGCGTAAATGTTCGTATCATTCATACAGCGGTTGGTGCAATTAATGAGTCAGACGTGACACTTGCTAATGCCTCAAATGGTATTATCATTGGTTTCAATGTTCGTCCAGACAGTGGTGCAAAACGTGCTGCAGAAGCTGAAAATGTTGATATGCGTTTACACAGAGTTATTTATAATGTTATCGAAGAAATTGAATCAGCGATGAAAGGTTTACTTGATCCAGAATTTGAAGAACAAGTTATCGGACAAGCTGAAGTTCGTCAAACATTCAAAGTTTCTAAAGTTGGTACTATTGCTGGATGTTATGTTACTGAAGGTAAAATTACGCGAAATGCTGGTGTACGTATTATCCGTGATGGTATTGTTCAATATGAAGGCGAATTAGATACACTTAAACGTTTCAAAGATGATGCTAAGGAAGTTGCAAAAGGTTATGAATGTGGTATTACAATTGAAAACTACAATGACCTTAAAGAAGGCGATGTTATCGAAGCATTTGAAATGGTTGAAATTAAGCGTTAATTAAATAAATTACAAGCTAAAAGTATAGTTAAGATTGATATGCTCCCTATAAATATTGCACTTTTTAAGTGTCTACTTTATAGGGAGCATATTTGATACTAGCTTTTGGTTTTTTATTAGAATAGATTACCTATTAAAAGTTACGTTATATGGACATGATTTTGTATAAAATTTTGTGGTGGCCTAGAATGATTTTTAATGACAAAATATAATGTCGACTATTATTGGAAAATTTTCTGTTGAAATGCCTATCTTACGGCAAACTTTATTTGATTTTATAGGCTTAATTTATTAAAATAACGTGTGAGCTAAAATAATTGTTTAAGCATTGTTACACTAAAAAATGCAAATAACAATTGAACTTAAAGATAAAGAGGTGACAAGAATGAGCAGTATGAGAGCAGAGCGTGTTGGTGAACAAATGAAGAAGGAATTAATGGATATCATCAACAATAAAGTCAAAGATCCTCGAGTTGGTTTTATTACAATTACAGATGTTGTTTTAACAAATGATTTATCGCAGGCTAAAGTATTTTTAACTGTATTAGGTAACGATAAAGAAGTAGAAAATACATTTAAAGCACTTGATAAAGCAAAAGGCTTCATTAAGTCTGAATTAGGTTCTAGAATGCGATTACGTATTATGCCGGAATTAATGTATGAATATGATCAATCAATCGAATATGGTAATAAAATTGAACGAATGATTCAAGATTTACACAAACAAGATAGATAATTTAGTGTTAGGTATCTGGAAAATGTTTGATAATTTCTTAATATCGGTATATTAACATTAAACAGTTAATACATAGATGTGTAGAAATAGTTAACATTTTCCAGTTTTTTTATGAATAAATTCAGTTGATACGCTATTAAAATATATTTTAAAAAAGAAGGTGACTATATGTATAATGGGATATTACCAGTATATAAAGAGCGCGGTTTAACAAGTCATGACGTTGTATTCAAATTGCGTAAAATATTAAAAACTAAAAAAATAGGTCACACGGGTACGCTTGATCCCGAAGTTGCAGGCGTGTTACCGGTATGTATAGGTAATGCAACGAGAGTTAGTGATTATGTTATGGATATGGGCAAAGCTTATGAAGCAACTGTATCGATAGGAAGAAGTACAACGACTGAAGATCAAACGGGTGATACATTGGAAACAAAAGGTGTACACTCAGCAGATTTTAATAAGGACGATATTGACCGATTGTTAGAAAATTTTAAAGGTGTTATTGAACAAATTCCGCCAATGTATTCATCAGTCAAGGTGAATGGTAAAAAATTATATGAATATGCGCGTAATAATGAAACAGTTGAAAGACCAAAGCGTAAAGTTAATATTAAAGACATTGGGCGTATATCTGAATTAGATTTTAAAGAAAATGAGTGTCATTTTAAAATACGCGTCATCTGTGGTAAAGGTACATATATTAGAACGCTAGCAACTGATATTGGTGTGAAATTAGGCTTTCCGGCACATATGTCGAAATTAACACGAATCGAGTCTGGTGGATTTGTGTTGAAAGATAGCCTTACATTAGAACAAATAAAAGAACTTCATGAGCAGGATTCATTGCAAAATAAATTGTTTCCTTTAGAATATGGATTAAAGGGTTTGCCAAGCATTAAAATTAAAGATTCGCACATAAAAAAACGTATTTTAAATGGGCAGAAATTTAATAAAAATGAATTTGATAACAAAATTAAAGACCAAATTGTATTTATTGATGATGATTCAGAAAAAGTATTAGCAATTTATATGGTACACCCTACAAAAGAATCAGAAATTAAACCTAAAAAAGTCTTTAATTAAAGGAGATAGAATTTATGAAAGTCATAGAAGTGACACATCCTATACAATCTAAACAGTATATTACAGAGGATGTTGCAATGGCATTCGGATTTTTCGATGGCATGCATAAAGGTCATGACAAAGTCTTTGATATATTAAATGAAATAGCTGAGGCACGCAGTTTAAAAAAAGCGGTGATGACATTTGATCCGCATCCATCTGTCGTGTTGAATCCTAAAAGAAAACGAACAACGTATTTAACGCCACTTTCAGATAAAATCGAAAAAATTAGCCAACATGATATTGATTATTGTATAGTGGTTAATTTTTCATCTAGGTTTGCTAATGTGAGCGTTGAAGATTTTGTTGAAAATTATATAATTAAAAATAATGTAAAAGAAGTCATTGCTGGTTTTGATTTTACTTTTGGTAAATTTGGAAAAGGTAATATGACTGTTCTTCAAGAATATGATGCGTTTAATACGACAATTGTGAGTAAGCAAGAAATTGAAAATGAAAAAATTTCTACAACTTCTATTCGTCAAGATTTAATCAATGGTGAGTTGCAAAAAGCGAATGATGCTTTAGGCTATATATATTCTATTAAAGGCACTGTAGTGCAAGGTGAAAAAAGAGGAAGAACTATTGGCTTCCCAACGGCTAACATTCAACCTAGTGATGATTATTTGTTACCTCGTAAAGGTGTTTATGCTGTTAGTATTGAAATCGGCACTGAAAATAAATTATATCGAGGGGTAGCTAACATAGGTGTAAAGCCAACATTTCATGATCCTAACAAAGCAGAAGTTGTCATCGAAGTGAATATCTTTGACTTTGAGGATAATATTTATGGTGAACGAGTGACCGTGAATTGGCATCATTTCTTACGTCCTGAGATTAAATTTGATGGTATCGACCCATTAGTTAAACAAATGAGCGATGATAAATCGCGTGCTAAATATTTATTAGCAGTTGATTTTGGTGATGAAGTAGCTTATAATATTTAGAGTTGCGTATAGTTATATAAACAATCTATACCACACCTTTTTCTTAGTAGGTCGAATCTCCAACGCCTAACTCGGATTAAGGAGTATTCAAACATTTTAAGGAGGAAATTGATTATGGCAATTTCACAAGAACGTAAAAACGAAATCATTAAAGAATACCGTGTACACGAAACTGATACTGGTTCACCAGAAGTACAAATCGCTGTACTTACTGCAGAAATCAACGCAGTAAACGAACACTTACGTACACACAAAAAAGACCACCATTCACGTCGTGGATTATTAAAAATGGTAGGTCGTCGTAGACATTTATTAAACTACTTACGTAGTAAAGATATTCAACGTTACCGTGAATTAATTAAATCACTTGGTATCCGTCGTTAATCTTAATATAACGTCTTTGAGGTTGGGGCATATTTATGTTCCAACCTTAATTTATATTAAAAAAGCTTTTTACAAATATTAACATTTATTATATGTTAAGCTAATATTGAGTGAATAATAAGGTTATAATGAGATAAAGATGATATAAGTACACCTAGAGTAATAATCAAGATATTAAAAATAAAGTATGTTTTTTTAAAAAATATAACTTATATTTATACTGATAAGGGTGGGACGATAAGTCTATTTTGTAAATAATAGATGGATATCCCGCTCTCTTTTTTTCCAATTCAATATTTTATAACTAATATTAAAATACGATAATAAATGATATGATATAACTATTAGATTCAAGAGAGGAGATTTATAATGTCTCAAGAAAAGAAAGTTTTTAAAACTGAATGGGCAGGAAGATCTTTAACGATTGAAACAGGGCAATTAGCTAAACAAGCAAATGGCGCTGTATTGGTTCGTTATGGAGATACAGTCGTGTTATCGACGGCAACTGCATCAAAAGAACCTCGTGATGGAGATTTCTTCCCATTAACAGTGAACTATGAAGAAAAAATGTACGCTGCGGGTAAAATTCCTGGTGGATTTAAAAAGAGAGAAGGACGTCCTGGTGACGATGCAACATTAACTGCGCGATTAATTGATAGACCAATTAGACCTTTATTCCCTAAAGGATATAAGCATGATGTTCAAATTATGAACATGGTATTAAGTGCAGATCCTGATTGTTCACCACAAATGGCTGCAATGATTGGTTCATCTATGGCGCTTAGTGTGTCGGATATTCCATTCCAAGGGCCAATCGCCGGTGTAAATGTGGGTTATATTGACGGTAAATATATCATTAACCCAACAGTAGAAGAAAAAGAAGTTTCTCGTTTAGACCTTGAAGTAGCTGGTCATAAAGATGCAGTAAACATGGTAGAGGCAGGCGCTTGTGAGATTACTGAACAAGAAATGTTAGAGGCGATTTTCTTTGGTCATGAAGAGATTCAACGTTTAGTTGATTTCCAACAACAAATCGTCGACCACATTCAACCTGTTAAACAAGAATTTATTCCAGCAGAGCGTGATGAAGCGCTAGTTGAACGTGTAAAATCTTTAACCGAAGAAAAAGGACTTAAAGAAACAGTTTTAACATTTGATAAACAACAACGAGATGAAAATCTTGATAACTTAAAAGAAGAAATCGTCAATGAATTTATCGATGAAGAAGATCCAGAGAATGAATTACTTATTAAAGAAGTTTATGCAATTTTAAATGAATTAGTGAAAGAAGAAGTTAGACGTTTAATTGCAGATGAAAAAATTAGACCAGACGGCCGTAAACCTGATGAAATCCGTCCATTAGATTCTGAAGTTGGTATTTTACCTAGAACGCATGGTTCAGGTCTATTTACACGTGGTCAGACTCAAGCACTTTCAGTTTTAACATTAGGTGCTTTAGGCGATTATCAATTAATTGATGGTTTAGGACCTGAAGAAGAAAAAAGATTCATGCATCATTACAACTTCCCGAATTTTTCAGTAGGTGAAACTGGTCCAGTACGTGCGCCAGGTCGTCGTGAAATTGGACATGGTGCGTTAGGTGAAAGAGCATTAAAATATATTATTCCTGATACTGCTGATTTCCCATATACAATTCGTATTGTAAGTGAGGTACTTGAATCAAATGGTTCATCATCTCAAGCGTCAATTTGTGGATCAACATTAGCATTAATGGATGCGGGCGTACCGATTAAAGCACCAGTTGCTGGTATTGCTATGGGCCTTGTTACACGTGAAGATAGCTATACGATTTTAACTGATATCCAAGGTATGGAAGATGCATTAGGTGATATGGACTTTAAAGTCGCTGGTACTAAAGAAGGTATTACAGCAATCCAAATGGATATTAAAATTGACGGTTTAACGCGTGAAATTATCGAAGAGGCTCTAGAACAAGCGAGACGTGGTCGTTTAGAAATAATGAATCATATGTTACAAACAATTGATCAACCACGTACTGAATTAAGTGCTTACGCGCCAAAAGTTGTAACTATGACAATTAAACCAGATAAGATTAGAGATGTTATCGGACCTGGTGGTAAAAAAATTAACGAAATTATTGATGAAACAGGCGTTAAATTAGATATTGAACAAGATGGTACTATCTTTATTGGGGCCGTTGATCAAGCTATGATAAATCGTGCTCGTGAAATCATTGAGGAAATTACACGTGAAGCGGAAGTAGGTCAAACTTATCAAGCCACTGTTAAACGTATTGAAAAATACGGTGCGTTTGTAGGCCTATTCCCGGGTAAAGATGCGTTGCTTCACATTTCACAAATTTCAAAAAATAGAATTGAAAAAGTGGAAGATGTATTAAAAATCGGTGACACAATTGAAGTTAAGATTACTGAAATTGATAAACAAGGTCGAGTAAATGCTTCACATAGAGCATTAGAAGAATAATATTTAAAGTCATATGACGACAATGTATCGTCATGTGATTTTTTTATGCCATTTTTTACGAAGTGATCCATTTTGAATTTGTTGTATTGAACATTTTAAAACGCTTTATTATTTTGTGTGCAACTGTTAATTATCCTGTATGTATAGTGATTAATAGTGTACATCAAGTGTTTTTTAACTTATAATGAATAGTGAGTTTATATATGGACGGGTAACAAATTTAGGAGGTAAGATTTTGAGTTTAATAAAGAAAAAGAATAAAGATATTCGCATTATACCATTAGGCGGTGTTGGCGAAATTGCTAAAAATATGTATATCGTTGAAGTAGACGATGAAATGTTTATGTTAGATGCTGGACTTATGTTTCCAGAAGACGAAATGCTAGGTATTGATATTGTTATACCAGACATTTCATACGTACTTGAAAATAAAGATAAATTGAAGGGTATATTCCTTACACACGGACATGAGCACGCGATTGGTGCAGTGAGTTATGTTTTAGAACAATTAGATGCACCAGTATATGGATCTAAATTGACAATAGCGTTAATTAAAGAAAATATGAAAGCCCGTAATATTGATAAAAAAGTTCGCTACTACACAGTTAATAATGATTCAATTATGAGATTCAAAAACGTGAATATTAGTTTCTTTAATACGACACACAGTATTCCTGATAGTCTAGGTGTTTGTATTCATACTTCATATGGTGCCATTGTGTATACAGGTGAATTTAAGTTTGACCAAAGTTTACATGGACATTATGCACCAGATATTAAACGTATGGCAGAGATTGGTGAAGAAGGCGTATTTGTCTTAATCAGTGATTCTACTGAGGCAGAGAAACCTGGATATAATACTCCGGAAAATGTGATTGAACATCATATGTATGACGCTTTTGCAAAAGTGCGAGGTCGCTTGATTGTTTCATGTTATGCTTCGAACTTTATACGTATTCAGCAAGTTTTAAATATTGCTAGCAAGCTAAATCGTAAAGTGTCATTTTTAGGAAGATCACTTGAAAGTTCATTTAATATTGCTCGTAAAATGGGGTATTTCGACATTCCTAAAGATTTGCTAATTCCTATAACAGAAGTTGATAATTATCCTAAAAATGAAGTGATAATTATAGCTACTGGTATGCAAGGAGAACCTGTAGAAGCCTTAAGTCAAATGGCGCAACATAAGCATAAAATTATGAATATCGAAGAAGGCGATTCTGTATTTTTAGCAATTACGGCTTCTGCTAATATGGAAGTTATCATTGCGAATACATTAAATGAGCTTGTACGTGCTGGCGCACATATTATTCCAAATAACAAGAAGATTCATGCTTCAAGTCATGGTTGCATGGAAGAATTAAAAATGATGATTAATATTATGAAACCTGAATACTTTATTCCTGTACAAGGTGAATTTAAAATGCAGATAGCACATGCGAAGCTAGCAGCTGAAGCAGGTGTTGCACCAGAAAAGATTTTCCTTGTGGAAAAAGGAGATGTCATTAATTACAACGGTAAAGATATGATATTAAATGAAAAGGTAAATTCAGGAAATATTTTAATAGATGGTATTGGTATTGGGGATGTAGGAAATATCGTGTTGAGAGACCGTCATCTTTTAGCAGAAGATGGTATCTTTATTGCTGTAGTAACGTTAGATCCTAAAAATAGACGTATAGCTGCGGGACCTGAAATTCAATCTCGTGGGTTTGTATATGTACGTGAAAGTGAAGACTTATTACGTGAAGCAGAAGAGAAAGTACGTGAAATAGTAGAGGCTGGTTTACAAGAAAAACGCATAGAATGGTCTGAAATTAAGCAAAATATGCGTGATCAAATTAGTAAACTATTATTCGAAAGTACAAAACGTCGTCCTATGATTATTCCAGTAATTTCTGAAATTTAATCAAAAAGTCATTAACATAAAAGAGGTCAGAACAAGTCACTGAAATATAATGGTTGTCATGGACAATTTACTTATATTTTATGATGGTCAATTGAAGGGGTAACGATTAATCTGTTATCTTAAGTAAATTGATACATAGATGATATTGTTCTAACCTCTTTCATCGTCTGTTTGGACTACATATTCTAAACATCAAATAGGAAATTATATATAATAACGTCGTTTTAACTAAGGCAACATAAGGAGGTGCGTCAATTGGCACAAGCAAAAAAGAAATCGACAGCTAAGAAAAAAACAACATCAAAAAAAAGAACAAATTCGAGGAAAAAGAAGAATGATAATCCGATACGTTATGTCATAGCTATTTTAGTAGTTGTATTAATGGTGTTGGGTGTTTTCCAATTAGGAATAATAGGTCGTCTAATTGACAGCTTCTTTAATTATTTATTTGGGTACAGTAGATATTTAACATATATTTTAGTACTCTTAGCAACTGGTTTTATTACATACTCTAAACGTATTCCTAAAACTAGACGAACGGCTGGTTCGATTGTATTGCAAATTGCATTGCTATTTGTATCACAGTTAGTTTTTCATTTTAATAGTGGTATCAAAGCTGAAAGAGAACCTGTACTTTCTTATGTGTATCAGTCATACCAACACAGTCATTTCCCAAATTTTGGTGGCGGTGTATTAGGCTTTTATTTATTAGAGTTAAGCGTACCTTTAATTTCATTATTTGGTGTATGTATTATTACTATTTTATTATTATGCTCAAGTGTTATTTTATTAACAAACCATCAACATCGTGAAGTTGCAAAAGTTGCACTGGAAAATATAAAAGCTTGGTTTGGTTCATTTAATGAAAAAATGTCGGAAAGAAACCAAGAAAAACAATTGAAGCGTGAAGAAAAAGCAAGACTTAAAGAAGAACAAAAGGCACGTCAAAATGAACAGCCACAAATAAAAGATGTGAGTGATTTTACGGAAGTGCCTCAAGAAAGAGATATTCCAATTTATGGGCATACTGAAAATGAAAGTAAAAGCCAGAGTCAACCAAGTCGAAAAAAACGAGTGTTTGATGCAGAGAATAGTTCGAATAACATCGTAAATCATCATCAAGCAGATCAGCAAGAACAATTAACAGAACAAACTCATAACAGTGTTGAAAGTGAAAACACTATTGAAGAAGCTGGTGAAGTTACGAATGTATCGTATGTTGTTCCACCGTTAACTTTACTTAATCAACCTGCAAAACAAAAAGCAACATCTAAAGCTGAAGTGCAACGTAAAGGACAAGTACTAGAGAATACATTAAAAGATTTTGGGGTAAATGCAAAAGTGACACAAATTAAAATTGGTCCTGCAGTAACTCAATATGAAATTCAACCAGCTCAAGGGGTTAAAGTGAGTAAAATTGTAAACTTGCATAATGATATTGCATTAGCTTTAGCAGCAAAAGATGTTAGAATCGAAGCGCCAATACCTGGTCGTTCTGCAGTAGGTATTGAAGTGCCAAATGAGAAAATTTCATTAGTTTCACTAAAAGAAGTTTTAGATGAAAAATTCCCGTCTAATAATAAACTAGAAGTTGGATTAGGAAGAGATATATCAGGTGATCCAATTACTGTTCCACTAAATGAAATGCCACACTTATTGGTGGCAGGATCGACGGGTAGTGGTAAATCTGTTTGTATAAATGGTATTATTACAAGTATTTTATTAAATGCTAAGCCGCATGAAGTTAAACTTATGTTAATCGATCCGAAAATGGTTGAACTAAATGTTTATAACGGAATTCCACACTTATTAATTCCGGTTGTTACAAATCCTCATAAAGCTGCTCAAGCTTTAGAAAAAATTGTAGCTGAGATGGAAAGACGTTATGATTTATTCCAACATTCATCAACTAGAAACATTAAAGGTTATAACGAATTAATCCGTAAGCAAAATCAAGAATTAGATGAGAAGCAACCAGAATTACCTTATATCGTTGTTATTGTAGATGAGCTTGCAGATTTAATGATGGTAGCTGGTAAAGAAGTTGAAAATGCGATTCAACGTATTACACAAATGGCACGTGCAGCAGGTATACATTTAATTGTAGCGACACAAAGACCTTCTGTGGATGTAATTACAGGTATCATTAAAAATAATATTCCATCTAGAATAGCTTTTGCTGTGAGTTCTCAAACAGATTCAAGAACTATTATTGGTACTGGCGGCGCAGAAAAGTTACTTGGTAAAGGTGACATGTTATACGTTGGAAATGGTGACTCATCACAAACACGTATTCAAGGGGCGTTTTTAAGTGACCAAGAGGTGCAAGATGTTGTAAATTATGTAGTAGAACAACAACAGGCAAATTATGTAAAAGAAATGGAACCAGATGCACCAGTGGATAAATCGGAAATGAAAAGTGAAGATGCTTTATATGATGAAGCGTATTTGTTTGTTGTTGAACAACAAAAGGCAAGTACATCATTGTTACAACGCCAATTTAGAATTGGTTATAATAGAGCATCTAGGTTGATGGATGATTTAGAACGCAATCAGGTAATCGGTCCACAAAAAGGAAGCAAGCCTAGACAAGTTTTAATAGATCTTAATAATGACGAGGTGTAAAAAAATGTCAGAAATGAATGCGGTATATAACGTTAAACAATACATTTTAAATTTGATTAAGCAAAATAAATTGGAATATGGTGACCAACTTCCAAGTAATTTATCAATTGCCAGAGAATTAAATGTAAAAACCGACGATGTTTATGAAGCAATTCAGGCATTGATTACTGAACAAGTCATTAAAGATAATTTTGAAGAGGGCACAAGTGTTAAGTCACTGCCCCCTTTCTTTTATCCATTGAATGAACTTATAAGTATTGGGCAAATGATTAAAAATGCAGGATTTGAATGCGGAACTGAATACTTAAATTTTGATGAGCAACCAGCAACTATGTTAGATGCAAATTTGTTGAGCGTTGAAGAAGGATATCCAGTAACCATTATAGAACGATTACGAACTGCCGATGGAGAACCGGTCGTCTATTGTTTAGATAAAATTGCTAAAAAAGAATTAACATGTACAGAGTATCAAATGAGCAATGGATCGATTCTAAGTGCGATAAAAGAACAAAGTAATCATAATATTTGTTATGCTGATACAGAAATTGAAGCGGTAAATTATGAACCTCGAATATCCGAAGTACTGAATGCTTCGCCACACGAAGGTTTGATTTTATTAAAAATTACGCACTATAATGAATCAGATGAACCTATTTTGTATTCATTAAATTATATGAAAAATAGCTTAGTTCAATTTAAAATCACTAGAAAAATATAGATGTAAGAAGCTATAGAGGAGGCTATATATTTGAGTAGACAATCTCAACCAAATATACATATCAAAGTTTCACCAACAACTAAATTTAAAACAACTACTATAGTTTTTAAATTTATGGCACCTTTAGAATATGACACAATTACAGCTAGATCATTATTAAGCAAATTATTAGTTCGAGCAACTAAGAAATGGCCAACCGATAAGTCGTTTAATAATCACTTAGCCGATTTATATGGTGCATATGTGAATAGTACAATTTCAAAATTCAAAGATCAGCATGTCATTACATTTTCATTAGAAATTGTAAATGAACGTTATTTAAGAAACGGTGAATCATTATTTAATCAAGGATTAGATTTATTACAAGAAATCATTTGGAATCCATTAATTGAAAATAAAGCATTCAATGATAATTTTGTTAACCAAGAGAAAACATTATTAGCCAAAAAAATAGAAGCAATGGTAGATAACAAAGCACAATATTCGTTTTTAAAATTACTCGACCATATGTTTGAAAATGAAGCATACAAATACCTATCTACAGGACAACTAGAACAAATCCCACATATTACTGCTGAAACACTATATCATACATATCAATCAATGATTAATAATGATCAATGTTCTGTTTATGTTGTCGGCAATGTAGAACCTGAAAGTGTTGAGAAACAAATACGTGAAAAATTTGCACTTAAACCATTCGATAAACATCAATTCCAACATTCTACACATCATTTACACGATGAAGAAGTTGATTATATTGTTGAATATGATGACGTGGATCAAGCTAAATTAAATATGGGATATCGTTTTCCAACACAATATGGACAAAGTGGATATGCTGCTTTTGTTGTATTTAACATGATGTTTGGAGGAGATCCTTCATCTGTTTTATTTAATGAAGTGCGAGAAAAGCAAAGTTTAGCGTACTCTATACATTCACAAATTGATGGCAAAAATGGCTATTTATTTGTTTTGAGTGGGGTTTCAAGTGATAAGTACGAAACTGCAAAAGACACTATTATAAGTGAATTTGAAAAAATAAAAGCAGGAGATTTCACTGAAGAAAAATTAGAGTTAGCTAAAAAAGTAATCATTTCTCATCGATATGAATCTGAAGATCGTCCGAAAAGTATTATAGAGATTATGCATAACCAAATATTATTAGAGCAACCACAAAGCAAAGAAACATTTATAAATGATATACAGAAGGTAAGTCGCGAAGATATTGTTTCTGTTGCTGAAAAAGCATTTTTAGATACAATCTATGTGTTGACAAAAGGAGGGGGTAAATAATGAAAGAGCGTTATTATGAATTAATAGACGAAAGAGTATTCGAACAAGAATTAGAAAATGGTTTACGATTATTTGTTATCCCTAAACCAGGTTTTCAAAAGACATTTGTCACTTACACTACACAATTTGGTTCATTAGATAATCAATTCAAACCCCTCGGACAAGACCAATTTGTTACTGTACCTGATGGAGTTGCTCACTTTTTAGAACATAAATTATTTGAAAAAGAAGAAGAAGACTTATTTACTGCGTTTGCTGAAGATAACGCACAAGCAAATGCGTTTACAAGCTTTGATCGTACAAGCTACTTGTTCAGTGCAACTGATAATATTGAAAACAACATTAAACGTTTACTTACAATGGTTGAAACGCCTTATTTTACAAAAGAAACTGTTGATAAAGAAAAAGGTATTATTGCAGAAGAAATAAAAATGTATCAAGAGCAACCTGGATATAAATTAATGTTTAATACATTGCGTGCAATGTATCAACAACATCCAATACGTGTTGATATTGCCGGTAGTGTAGAAAGTATATACGATATTACAAAAGATGATTTGTATCTATGTTATGAAACGTTTTATCATCCATCAAATATGGTTTTATTTGTTGTTGGCGATGTGGATCCTGAAGCAATATGTCGAATAGTAAAACAACACGAGGATGCTCGTAATAAAGTTAACCAACCCAAAATCGAACGAGGACTTGTTGATGAACCGGAGGATGTTAAAGAAGCATTTGTTACTGAATCTATGAAAATTCAATCACCAAGACTAATGCTTGGTTTTAAAAATAAACCATTACAAGAAGCGCCTCAAAAATATGTACAACGTGATTTAGAAATGTCATTATTCTTTGAGTTAATTTTTGGGGAAGAAACAGATTTTTATCAGAATTTATTAAACGAAGGACTTATCGATGATACATTTGGTTATCAATTTGTACTAGAGCCGACTTATAGTTTTTCAATCGTGACAAGCGCTACTGAAGAACCAGATAAATTAAAAAAATTATTATTAGATGAGTTGCGTGATAAAAAAGGCAATTTCCAAGATGCAGAAGCATTTGAACTTTTGAAAAAGCAATTTATAGGTGAATTCATATCAAGTTTAAACTCACCTGAATATATTGCTAATCAATATACTAAATTGTATTTTGAAGGTGTTAGCGTGTTTGACATGTTAGACATTGTTGAAAATATCACCTTAGATAGTATTAACGAAACGTCATCGTTCTATTTAAATTTAGATCAGCAAGTCGATAGTCGTTTGGAGATTAAAAAGTAATGAAAGCATTAGTATTAGGTGGTTCTGGTTCAATTGGTTCTGAGATAGTCAAACAATTATTAACTGATGGATTTGAAGTTTATGTGCAATATTATCGTACTGATATAAATGAATTAACTAGCAAATTTAATGATGATAAAGTTCGTTTTATACAAGCGGATTTATCTCAAACAATTGATATTGACAAGACATTTGGTGACATTAAATCATTAGACTGTTTAATATATGCAAGTGGTCAGTCTTTATATGGTGTTTTACAAGATATGAAAGACCATGATATTGATGCATGTTATCAGTTAAATGTCTTGCAATTAATTCGATTATGTAGATATTTCGTTGATGTTTTACGTCAAAGTGCCAATGGAAGAATTATTGTAATTTCATCAATTTGGGGTGAGACAGGAGCTAGTATGGAAACTATTTATTCGGCGATGAAAAGTGCACAATTAGGTTTCGTTAAGGCGCTTAGTCAAGAGCTTGCACTAACATCAGTGACAGTAAATGCTATCGCACCTGGATTTGTAGCCGGTAATATGGCAAGTGAGTGGCAAGAAGATGAACTTCAAGCAATGATAACTGAATTACCACAACAGCGATTGGTTTTACCGAGTGAGGTTGCTCATACATGCGCCTATTTATATCACCCAAATGCTAGAAGTGTTACTGGAACTATACAGAAAGTTAATGGTGCTTGGTATATTTAAAATATAGAACTATTTTTATGAGCAAATGTTTTTATGATTGATGTTATAATATGAATATTACAATGAATCATAATTTGTTAATTAAACAAGGGGTGAGGTTCACCATGACAGTTGCAGAGAAAAAAGAATGGTACCTAGAATACGAAATTGAAATTAATAGACCGGGTCTTTTAGGTGATGTATCTAGTTTATTAGGTATGTTAGGTATAAGTATTGTTACAATTAATGGTGTTGATCAAGGTAAACGAGGCCTTTTAATTAAAACAGACAATCTTGAAAAAGTTGAACGTTTTGAGCAAATAGCTCGTGGTATAAATGAAATTGAAATAACAAAGCTTAAAAAACCAGAATTAAGAGACCGTCTTGCAGTAAGACATGGAAGATATATTGAGCAAGATGCAAAAGATAAGAAAACCTTTCGATTTGAGCGTGAAGATTTAGGCTTGTTAGTAGACTTTTTAGCTGAATTGTTCAAAGAAGAAGGTCATAAGTTGATTGGCATTAGAGGTATGCCACGGGTTGGTAAAACTGAATCAATTGTTGCGGGAAGTGTTTGTGCACATAAGAGATGGTTATTTATTAGTTCTACTTTAATAAAACAAACTGTACGTAGCTCTCTAATTAAAGGGGAATATGATGCCAATCATGTATACATTATTGATGGTGCAGTTACTGCCAGAGAATCTAATCCAAAACATCAAGAGCTTGTTAACGAAGTTATGACGTTACCATCAATCAAAGTCGTTGAACATCCAGATTTATTTGTTGAAACAAGTACTTGTACAATGGAAGATTTTGACTATATTATCGAATTGAGAGAAAATGAAAATCAAGAAATACATTACGAAGAAATGAAGAAACAGACAGTCCAAAGTAAGAATAATTTAGATTTTGGAGATCCGTTTGGTGGTGGTTTTGGTTTCTTCGAGTAAGTGTAAGGAGGCTATGAATTGAAAACGGTCGGTGAAGCGCTAAAAGGTAGACGTGAAAGGTTAGGAATGACTTTAACAGAATTAGAGCAACGTACTGGAATTAAACGTGAAATGCTAGTGCATATTGAAAATAATGAATTCGATCAACTACCGAATAAAAATTACAGCGAAGGATTTATTAGAAAATATGCAAGCGTAGTAAATATTGAACCTAACCAATTAATTCAAGCTCATCAAGATGAAATTCCATCGAACCAAGCCGAATGGGACGAAGTAATTACAGTTTTCAATAATAATAAAGACTTAGATTATAAGAGTAAATCAAAAGAGCCAATACAATTATTAGTAATCATGGGTATTACAGTTTTAATAACTTTATTGTTATGGATCATGTTAGTTTTAATATTTTAACAGAAATAAATTAGTGAGAAATGAGGGTGTATAATGAATATTCCGAACCAGATTACGGTTTTTAGAGTAGTGTTAATACCAGTTTTTATATTGTTTGCGTTAGTTGATTTTGGATTTGGCAATGTGTCATTTCTAGGAGGATATGAAATAAGAATTGAGTTATTAATCAGTGGTTTTATTTTTATATTGGCTTCCCTTAGCGATTTTGTTGATGGTTATTTAGCTAGAAAATGGAATTTAGTTACAAATATGGGGAAATTTTTGGATCCATTAGCGGATAAATTATTAGTTGCAAGTGCTTTAATTGTACTTGTGCAACTAGGACTAACAAATTCTGTAGTAGCAATCATTATTATTGCCAGAGAATTTGCCGTAACTGGTTTACGTTTACTACAAATTGAACAAGGATTTGTAAGTGCAGCTGGTCAATTAGGTAAAATTAAAACAGCAGTTACTATGGTAGCAATTACTTGGTTGTTATTAGGTGATCCATTGGCAACATTGATTGGTTTGTCATTAGGACAAATTTTATTATACATTGGCGTTATTTTTACTATCTTATCTGGCTTTGAATACTTTTATAAAGGTAGAGATGTTTTTAAACAAAAATAAATATTTGTTTATACTAGATTTCATTTTCATATGGAATCTAGTTTTTTTAATCCCAATTTTAGAAATTAGCCACGCAATTGTTTATAATGATATATTGTAAAACAATATTTGTTCATTTTTTTAGGGAAAATCTGTTGTAGCATCTGATACATTGAATCTAAAATTGATGTGAATTTTTAAATGAAATACATGAAAAAATGAATTAAACGATACAAGGGGGATATAAATGTCAATTGCCATTATTGCTGTAGGCTCAGAACTATTGCTAGGTCAAATCGCTAATACCAACGGACAATTTCTATCTAAAGTATTTAATGAAATTGGACAAAATGTATTAGAACATAAAGTTATTGGAGATAATAAAAAACGTTTAGAATCAAGTGTACGTCATGCGCTAGAAAAATATGATACTGTTATTTTAACAGGTGGCTTAGGTCCTACGAAAGATGACTTAACGAAGCATACAGTGGCCCAGATTGTTGGTAAAGATTTAGTTATTGATGAGCCTTCTTTAAAATATATTGAAAGCTATTTTGAGGAACAAGGACAAGAAATGACACCTAATAATAAACAACAGGCTTTAGTAATTGAAGGTTCAACTGTATTGGCAAATCATCATGGCATGGCTCCAGGAATGATGGTGAATTTTGAAAACAAACAAATTATTTTATTACCAGGTCCACCGAAAGAAATGCAACCAATGGTGAAAAATGAATTGTTGTCACATTTTATAAACCATAATCGAATTATACATTCTGAACTATTAAGATTTGCGGGAATAGGTGAATCTAAAGTAGAAACAATATTAATAGATCTTATCGATAAACAGACTAATCCTACGATTGCGCCTTTGGCGGGAAGTCATGAAGTATATATTAGATTGACTGCAAATGCCGACTCAAAAGAACAAGCACAATCATTGATTCAACCTGTTAAACAAGAAATTCTTGATCGTATTGGAGAATATTATTATGGTTCAGATGACACATTAATTGAGCAAGCTGTAATAAAGAAAATTCATGAACCTTTTGTAATATATGATGGTATTACTAATGGTGCTTTATATCATCGATTGAAAGAAGTGGATTTAAACGATGTTCTAAAGGGTATGATTAATCACAATGAAAACTTTGTTGATATTAATAAACCTATTGAGCAGCAATTAAAAGATGCAGTGCAATTTGTTAATAAATTGTTTAATGTGTCATCAGCAATTATTCTATTAGAGTATGATGGTGTAGTCCATATAGGCTATGATAATAACTTTGAATTTAAAACTGAGCAATTTAAAATGTCTAAATCTAGAAATTTATTAAAGAACAGAAGTCAAAATTATGCGCTCATAAGATTATTAAATTGGCTTAGAACAACAAATTAATTGTATTATCGATAAAAATATAAGCACGTTTGTTCGTTTTTGCGTTTTGATTTCAAGATTTTATACGAACAAATATTCGCAAAACACTTGTATTTTATTTTGAATCCTTGTATAGTATTGGTAAGATAATTAAAAGATAGCAATTTCAATTAGGAGGTCTCGCTTTGGATAACGATCGTCAAAAAGCTTTAGATACAGTAATTAAAAATATGGAGAAATCTTTCGGTAAAGGTGCCGTAATGAAGTTGGGTGACAATATAGGTCGCCGAGTTTCAACTACATCAACTGGTTCAGTTACATTAGATAATGCGCTAGGTGTAGGTGGCTATCCTAAAGGACGAATTATTGAAATTTATGGTCCTGAAAGTTCTGGTAAGACAACAGTAGCGCTTCACGCTATTGCTGAAGTACAAAGTAATGGCGGGGTGGCAGCATTTATCGATGCTGAACATGCTTTAGATCCAGAATATGCTCAAGCATTAGGTGTAGATATCGATAATTTATATTTATCGCAACCGGATCATGGTGAACAAGGTCTTGAAATCGCCGAAGCATTTGTTAGAAGTGGTGCAGTTGATATTGTAGTTGTAGACTCAGTTGCTGCTTTAACACCTAAAGCTGAAATTGAAGGAGAAATGGGAGACACTCACGTTGGTTTACAAGCTCGTTTAATGTCACAAGCGTTACGTAAACTTTCAGGTGCTATTTCTAAATCAAATACAACTGCTATTTTCATCAACCAAATTCGTGAAAAAGTTGGTGTTATGTTCGGTAATCCAGAGACTACACCAGGTGGACGTGCATTAAAATTCTATAGTTCAGTAAGACTAGAAGTACGTCGTGCAGAACAGCTTAAACAAGGACAAGAAATTGTAGGTAATAGAACTAAAATTAAAGTCGTTAAAAATAAAGTGGCACCACCATTTAGAGTAGCTGAAGTTGATATTATGTATGGACAAGGTATTTCTAAAGAGGGTGAACTTATTGATTTAGGTGTTGAAAACGACATCGTTGATAAATCAGGAGCATGGTATTCTTACAATGGCGAACGAATGGGTCAAGGTAAGGAAAATGTTAAAATGTACTTGAAAGAAAATCCACAAATTAAAGAAGAAATTGATCGTAAATTGAGAGAAAAATTAGGTATATCTGATGGTGATGTTGAAGAAACAGAAGATGCACCAAAGTCATTATTTGACGAAGAATAGTACACAAATTTATATCTATAGTTAAACTTAGCAAATATCCTTATAGGATTGATTGAAAGTGATATTCATCTCATAAAGCTAGAATAATATCTAACTTTATGGGATACACTACAAATCGAGACTATAAGGTTTTTTATTTTATTTATTATTACATTATCAATAGTTTTATAATCGAGCTTCAAAACTTTAGAAAATAGTAGAAATAGCATTCAATATAGTGCAAAAGTGCAAATTGATAACTTGACACTTATCTCCTATAAACCGTACAATTAATTTGTATGATTTATATATAATTTCATAAAGTCATATTGAATTTCATATAAAGAGCAAACCCTAGAAAAGGAGGTGTTTGTGTGAATTTATTAAGCCTCCTACTCATTTTGCTGGGGATCATTCTAGGAGTTGTTGGAGGGTATGTTGTTGCCCGAAATTTGTTGCTTCAAAAGCAATCACAAGCTAGACAAACTGCCGAAGATATTGTAAATCAAGCACATAAAGAAGCTGACAATATCAAAAAAGAGAAATTACTTGAGGCAAAAGAAGAAAACCAAATCCTAAGAGAACAAACTGAAGCAGAACTACGAGAAAGACGTAGCGAACTTCAAAGACAAGAAACCCGACTTCTTCAAAAAGAAGAAAACTTAGAGCGCAAATCTGATCTATTAGATAAAAAAGATGAGATTTTAGAGCAAAAAGAATCAAAAATTGAAGAAAAACAACAACAAGTAGATGCAAAAGAGAGTAGTGTTCAAACGTTAATAATGAAGCATGAACAAGAATTAGAACGCATCTCCGGTCTCACTCAAGAAGAAGCTATTAATGAGCAACTTCAAAGAGTAGAGGAAGAACTGTCACAAGATATTGCAGTACTTGTTAAAGAAAAAGAAAAAGAAGCTAAAGAAAAAGTTGATAAAACAGCAAAAGAATTATTAGCTACAGCAGTACAAAGATTAGCAGCAGATCACACAAGTGAATCAACGGTATCAGTAGTTAACTTACCTAATGATGAGATGAAAGGTCGAATCATTGGACGAGAAGGACGAAACATCCGCACACTTGAAACTTTAACTGGCATTGATTTAATTATTGATGACACACCAGAAGCGGTTATATTATCTGGTTTTGATCCAATAAGAAGAGAAATTGCTAGAACAGCACTTGTTAACTTAGTATCTGATGGACGTATTCATCCAGGTAGAATTGAAGATATGGTCGAAAAAGCTAGAAAAGAAGTAGACGATATTATTAGAGAAGCAGGTGAACAAGCTACATTTGAAGTGAACGCACATAATATGCATCCTGACTTAGTAAAAATTGTAGGGCGTTTAAACTATCGTACGAGTTACGGTCAAAATGTACTTAAACATTCAATTGAAGTTGCGCATCTTGCTAGTATGTTAGCTGCTGAGCTAGGCGAAGATGAGACATTAGCGAAACGAGCTGGACTTTTACATGATGTTGGTAAAGCAATTGATCATGAAGTAGAAGGTAGTCATGTTGAAATCGGTGTAGAATTAGCGAAAAAATATGGTGAAAATGAAACAGTTATTAATGCAATCCATTCTCATCATGGTGATGTTGAACCTACATCTATTATATCTATCCTTGTTGCTGCTGCAGATGCATTGTCTGCGGCTCGTCCAGGTGCAAGAAAAGAAACATTAGAGAATTATATTCGTCGATTAGAACGTTTAGAAACGTTATCAGAAAGTTATGATGGTGTAGAAAAAGCATTTGCGATTCAGGCAGGTAGAGAAATCCGAGTGATTGTATCTCCTGAAGAAATTGATGATTTAAAATCTTATCGATTGGCTAGAGATATTAAAAATCAGATTGAAGATGAATTACAATATCCTGGTCATATCAAGGTGACAGTTGTTCGAGAGACTAGAGCAGTAGAATATGCGAAATAATTTTTGTCTCCCTCACAAATTAGTGAGGGAGCTTTTTTAAGTTGTAGTCTCAATCTAATTAGACAGCACTTTATCGGTAATAACTATAGTAAACAGTGGTTATTTGAAAGTAAGACGGACCTTATATTAAATAAGAAGTTATTGCTTTTAATAAAAATGTTTTAGGCTTCGTAATTACTATATTTATATTATGTAAACCTATAAAGATGATTGCTTTTCTATCCAATAAAAAAGAAGAGGAGATGTAACACATCTTCTCTTCTGCAATATTAATTAGGATTTATTTCTAAGTTGAGTTATTTTAATTGTAAATCTGTTTTCTTTAATTCTTTTATAACTTCTGCAGTATCATAACAATTTGTTGCAATTGTTGAATATCTCTCTGCTAAACGATATGCATTAATGTAAAGCTTTAAACTTTCTTTAGCTATATCCTCTGCATCTTCGAATTTTGATGGGTTAGACATAACCACTAATTCTGCAAATTTTTCTGGATCAATATTAATAGACATGTATTTATTTACAACTCCTATTTATTTTGATGTCTTAATACTAACATATTGAAGTTTTCAGACAAAGTAATGTCTCTCTATAATTGAAGAAAAATAATTCAAAGAATTTAATATTTACTTTAAATATTAGAACGTATGAATTAAACTAGTATTTATGAGAGGATGAACAAAACATGAGAATAATGTTTATAGGGGATATCGTAGGTAAAATTGGACGAGACGCAATTGAAACGTACATACCTCAACTGAAGCAAAAGTATAAACCAACAGTTACAATTGTAAATGCTGAAAATGCAGCACATGGTAAAGGTTTGACTGAAAAAATATATAAACAATTACTAAGAAATGGTGTAGATTTCATGACTATGGGTAATCACACATATGGTCAACGTGAAATTTATGATTTTATAGATGAAGCAAAACGACTAGTAAGACCAGCGAATTTTCCGGATGAAGCGCCGGGAATTGGTATGAGATTTATACAAATTAATGATATTAAACTTGCAGTTATTAATCTGCAAGGAAGAGCGTTTATGCCAGATATTGATGATCCTTTTAAAAAGGCAGATCAATTAGTCAAGGAAGCACAAGAACAAACTCCGTTTATATTTGTTGATTTTCATGCAGAAACAACTTCTGAAAAGTATGCAATGGGATGGCATTTAGATGGTAGAGCTAGCGCTGTTGTTGGAACGCATACACACATTCAAACAGCAGATGAACGTATTTTACCAAAGGGGACAGGGTATATAACGGATGTTGGTATGACAGGTTTTTATGATGGCATTTTAGGAATAAATAAAACAGAGGTAATTGAGCGTTTTATCACTAGTTTGCCACAAAGACATGTTGTTCCAAATGAAGGTAGAAGTGTATTATCTGGTGTTGTTATTGATTTAGACAAAGAAGGTAAAACAAAGCACATCGAACGTATATTGATAAATGATGACCATCCATTTTCAACATTTTAAAATTACGTAAGTAAACATTCGAATTGGACCCTATCGTCCATTAGTATGAATTTAATATAGTACCACTGTTTACATAGTAAATCGGTGGTTCTTTTTGTTATCATTTAATATGAAATATATCCATAGGAGGCATATAACTATGAAACCACAATTATCGTGGAAAGTTGGCGGTCAACAAGGCGAAGGTATTGAATCAACTGGGGAAATCTTCGCTACGGCTATGAATAGAAAAGGATATTATTTATATGGATATAGACATTTTTCAAGTCGTATCAAAGGTGGACATACGAATAATAAAATTAGAGTTTCTACGACGCCTGTTCATGCAATTAGTGATGATTTAGATATTTTGATTGCATTTGACCAAGAAACAATTGATGTTAACCATCATGAAATGAGAGAAGACAGTATTATTTTAGCTGATGCCAAGGCTAAACCTGTGAAACCAGAAGGATGTCATGCACAGCTTATTGAATTACCTTTTACAGCAACCGCTAAAGAATTAGGTACAGCATTAATGAAAAACATGGTTGCAATAGGTGCTACTAGCGCATTGATGAATTTGAATACAAATACATTTGAAGAACTTATTACTAATATGTTTTCTAAAAAAGGTGACAAGGTAGTTGAAGTCAATATCCAAGCATTAAACGAAGGTTATCAATTAATGCAATCCCGCTTACCTGAAATCGACGGGGACTTTGAATTAGAGTCAACAGATGCACTACCACATCTATATATGATTGGTAACGATGCCATTGGATTAGGTGCAATTGCTGCAGGTTCACAATTTATGGCGGCATATCCTATTACACCTGCGTCTGAAGTTATGGAATATATGATTGCCAATATATCTAAAGTAAACGGAGCGGTTATTCAAACAGAAGATGAAATTGCTGCTGTAACTATGGCTATTGGTGCAAATTATGGTGGAGTCAGAGCGTTTACGGCTAGTGCTGGTCCAGGTTTATCTTTAATGATGGAAGCAATTGGATTATCTGGTATGACTGAAACGCCATTAGTCATTATTAATACTCAACGAGGTGGACCTTCTACTGGATTACCTACGAAACAAGAACAGTCAGATTTAATGCAAATGATTTATGGTACACATGGTGATATTCCAAAAATAGTTGTAGCACCAACTGATGCAGAAGATGCATTTTATTTAACTATGGAAGCCTTTAATTTAGCAGAACAATATCAATGCCCTGTTATAGTTTTAAGTGATTTGCAATTATCTTTAGGTAAACAAACTGTTGAAAAATTAGATTATAATCGCATTGAAATTAAACGTGGTGAAATCATTCAATCTGATATTGAACGTGAAGAAGATGATAAAGGTTATTTCAAGCGTTATGCGTTAACATCCAATGGTGTTTCTCCTAGACCTATCCCCGGTGTTAAAGGAGGTATTCATCATATAACTGGTGTGGAACACAATGAAGAAGGTAAACCTAGTGAATCTGCGTCAAATAGACAACAACAAATGGAAAAACGAATGCGTAAAATTGAGCAGTTACTAATTGAATCGCCAGTAGAAGCTAACTTACAACATGAGGATGCAGATATTCTTTATATCGGTTTTATTTCTACAAAAGGTGCAATTCAAGAAGGTAGTAACCGTTTGAATCAACAAGGCATAAAAGTTAACACTATACAAATTAGACAATTGCATCCATTCCCAACAAGCGTTATTCAAGATGCAGTTAATAAAGCGAAGAAAGTCGTTGTAGTGGAGCACAATTATCAAGGACAATTGGCTAGTATTATAAAAATGAATGTCAATATTCATGATAAGATTGAAAATTATACAAAGTATGATGGGACACCTTTCCTACCACATGAAATCGAAGAAAAAGGCAAAATAATTGCTACTGAAATAAAGGAGATGGTATAGATGGCGACATTTAAAGATTTTAGAAATAATGTTAAGCCTAACTGGTGCCCTGGATGTGGCGATTTCTCAGTACAAGCTGCAATTCAAAAAGCAGCCGCAAATATAGGGTTAGAACCTGAAGAAGTAGCTATCATCACCGGTATAGGATGTTCTGGCCGTCTTTCAGGATATATTAATTCTTATGGCGTTCATTCTATTCACGGACGTGCATTACCTTTAGCTCAAGGTGTAAAAATGGCGAATAAAGATTTAACTGTTATTGCATCTGGAGGAGATGGTGATGGTTATGCTATAGGTATGGGGCATACAATCCATGCTTTAAGAAGAAATATGAACATGACGTATATAGTCATGGATAATCAAATTTATGGTTTGACAAAGGGACAAACATCGCCGTCATCAGCAGTAGGATTTGTTACTAAAACAACGCCAAAAGGTAATATAGAAAAAAATGTTGCGCCTTTAGAATTAGCATTATCATCTGGTGCCACATTTGTAGCCCAAGGTTTTTCAAGTGATATTAAAGGATTAACAAAACTAATTGAAGATGCAATTAATCATGATGGATTTTCATTCGTTAATGTCTTTTCACCATGTGTGACTTATAATAAAATTAACACATACGATTGGTTTAAAGAACATTTAACAAGTGTTGATGACATTGAAAATTATGATTCTACAGATAAACAATTAGCGACTAGAACTGTTATTGAACATGAATCTTTAGTAACTGGTATTGTTTATCAAGATAAAGAAACACCATCATATGAATCTCAAATTAAAGAGTTAGATGATACACCACTTGCTAAAAGAGATATCAAAATTACTGAAGACACCTTCAATGCATTAACTGAACAATTTATTTAATAATTAAAACTGAGTCGTATAAATGTATTTATAACAGATCCATTTATGCTACTCAGTTTTTTACTATTACAAAAAATAAAGGAGTTTTTAAAAATGAAAGACACATTAATGAGTATACAAATAATTCCTAAAACACCAAACAATGACAATGTTATACCTTATGTAGACGAGGCGATTAAAATAATTGACGAATCTGGTATGCATTTTAGAGTAGGTCCGTTAGAAACGACAGTACAAGGAAATATGAATGAATGTTTAATTTTAATACAATCATTAAATGAACGAATGGTGGAACTTGAATGTCCAAGTATTATTAGCCAAGTTAAGTTTTATCATGTGCCAGATGGCATCACTATTGAAACTTTAACTGAAAAATATGATGAATAACATTAAAAGTGAAGTAAACTGGATTTGAATTGGCTTGTTAGAGATGACGTATAACTTTAACTGTTTTTGCACTTTATAGTTAAATTTAATATAATTATTAAATGATACGGGCAAATAGAAAGGATTTTGTAAAGTGAACGAAGAACAAAGAAAAGCAAGTTCTGTAGATGTTTTAGCTGAGAGAGATAAGAAAGCAGAAAAAGATTATAGTAAATATTTTGAACATGTTTATCAGCCGCCTAATTTAAAAGAAGCGAAAAAAAGAGGTAAACAAGAAGTTCGTTATAATAGAGATTTCCAAATTGATGAAAAATATCGCGGTATGGGGAACGAGCGTACATTTTTAATTAAAACATATGGATGTCAAATGAATGCACATGACACTGAGGTCATTGCTGGTATACTTGAAGCATTAGGCTATCAAGCAACGACTGATATTAACACTGCAGATGTTATTTTAATTAATACATGTGCGATTAGAGAAAATGCCGAGAACAAAGTGTTTAGTGAAATAGGTAATTTGAAGCATTTGAAAAAAGAACGACCTGATATTTTAATCGGTGTTTGTGGTTGTATGTCACAAGAAGAGTCAGTAGTGAATAAAATTTTAAAATCGTATCAAAATGTAGATATGATATTTGGTACACATAATATTCATCATTTACCAGAAATTTTAGAAGAAGCATACTTATCTAAAGCAATGGTTGTTGAAGTATGGTCTAAAGAAGGAGACGTTATTGAAAATCTTCCAAAAGTCCGTGAAGGCAACATTAAAGCATGGGTCAATATTATGTATGGTTGTGATAAGTTTTGTATATATTGTATTGTTCCATTTACAAGAGGTAAAGAACGAAGCCGTAGACCTGAAGACATTATAGATGAAGTACGTGAACTTGCTCGTGAAGGTTACAAAGAAATAACGCTTTTAGGTCAAAATGTAAATTCTTATGGTAAAGATTTACAGGATATAGAATATGACTTAGGAGATCTTTTACAAGCAATTTCTAAAATAGCGATTCCAAGAGTTCGTTTCACAACAAGTCATCCTTGGGACTTTACAGATCACATGATTGATGTTATTTCAGAGGGTGGTAATATCGTTCCGCATATCCACTTGCCAGTTCAATCTGGAAATAATGCAGTATTAAAAATAATGGGTAGAAAATATACACGAGAAAGTTATTTGGATTTAGTAAAACGAATCAAAGATAGAATTCCTAATGTAGCATTAACTACAGATATTATTGTAGGGTATCCAAATGAATCAGAGGAATAATTTGAAGAAACTTTAACTCTGTATGATGAAGTTGGTTTTGAACATGCATATACGTACTTGTATTCACAACGTGATGGTACGCCTGCTGCTAAAATGAAAGATAATGTACCATTAGATGTCAAAAAGGAACGATTGCAACGTTTGAATAAAAAAGTTGGTCATTATTCACAAATAGCTATGAGTAAGTACGAAGGACAAACTGTAACAGTACTTTGTGAAGGTAGTAGTAAAAAAGATGATCAGGTTCTTGCTGGCTACACTGATAAAAATAAGCTAGTTAATTTCAAAGCGCCTAAAGAAATGATTGGTAAACTAGTGGAAGTACGAATAGATGAAGCTAAACAGTATTCATTAAATGGCAGTTTTGTAAAGGAAGTAGAGCCGGAAATGGTGATTCAATAAATGTATAATAAAGATGACGTGTTGAAACAAGCGGATAATATTGCAAATAAAATTAAAAATTTGGATACTATCAAAACATATCAACAAATTGAAGCACAGATTCATCAGAACCAAACGATAAAGACTAAAATGGATATGTTAAAAAAGCATCAAAAACAAGCAGTAAACTTTCAAAATTACGGGAAACAAAATGCGCTAGAACAGTCGGAACATACCATTCAAAGTATAGAAGCAGAAATAAATACATTGCCCATAGTTGAACAGTTTCAAACTTCACAATATGAAGCGAATCAATTATTGAAAATGTTTGTATCAACAATGGAAACACGTTTAAATGACCATAATAAAGCCAAACATAGTGATTAATTACAAACAAAAAGGAGAACAATCATATGAAATCAAGAAAACTGGCTATAACTGCACTTTTAATTGCAATAAATGTTGTATTAAGCAGTATTATCATCATTCCTCTAGGACCAGTTAAGGCAGCACCAGTACAGCATTTTGTAAATGTATTAAGTGCGGTCATAGTAGGTCCTTGGTATGGATTAGCTCAAGCGCTTATATCATCAATTTTAAGAGTTCTTTTTGGTACTGGTACAGCTTTTGCATTTCCAGGTAGTATGATTGGAGTTTTATTGGCTAGTATGTTTTACATATATCGTAAACATATATTCATGGCCGCGGTCGGTGAAGTACTTGGAACTGGTGTCATCGGAAGTTTAATTTGTATACCATTAGCATATTTCCTCGGGCTTCAAGACTTCTTCATTAAACCGTTAATGATTACGTTCATAGTCTCAAGTGCTATCGGATCTATTATAAGTTATTTCTTATTAATTACTCTAAAAAAACGTGGTATTCTTCAAAGGTTTATAAAATAAATTTATGATATATGATTTCAAACAGAGTCATTGTTCATTTTAATATTGAACGCCCTTACTTAATTAAATGTCTTGAATGTTAGAATTTTAATTTAATTCTAAACATGCTATTGACACATTTTATTAGGTTTGAGGCGTTTTCTTATACATTTAAGATGCTTCGTGATTATATGGTATGAATAGGTTTGTAAAAGTAAGTATGTTAAAATGTATAAGTTAAATAATTAATAATTAAAAAGCTTACAAACGAATATATTGTAAAGACAAATTTTAAAAAGAGACAAGGGTTGTGAAGAAATAATATGTCTAATGTTACACCAATGATGCAGCAATATTTAAAAATAAAATCAGAATACCAAGATTGCTTATTATTTTTTAGACTAGGTGATTTCTATGAAATGTTTTATGAAGATGCCAAGGAGGCATCACGTGTACTTGAAATTACTTTGACTAAAAGAGATGCTAAAAAAGAAAATCCAATTCCGATGTGTGGTGTTCCGTATCATTCTGCAGATAGTTATATAGATACACTTGTTAATAATGGATATAAAGTAGCTATTTGTGAACAGATGGAAGATCCGAAACAAACGAAAGGTATGGTTAGACGTGAGGTAGTAAGAATTGTGACTCCAGGAACTGTGATGGAGCAAGGTGGTGTAGATGATAAACAAAATAACTATATTTTAAGTTTTGTTATGAATCAACCTGAAATTGCGCTTAGTTACTGTGATGTTTCTACTGGCGAATTAAAGGTTACACATTTTAATGATGAAGCGACTTTATTAAATGAAATTACGACGATAAACCCTAACGAAGTTGTTATCAATGACAATATTTCCGATAATTTAAAAAGACAAATTAATATGGTGACAGAAACAATAACAGTCAGGGAAACGTTATCATCAGAAATCTATAGTGTGAATCAAACTGAACATAAATTAATGTATCAAGCGACACAATTATTGCTAGATTATATTCATCATACACAAAAACGTGATTTATCGCATATCGAGGATGTTGTTCAATATGCAGCTATAGATTATATGAAAATGGATTTTTATGCTAAGAGAAACCTTGAGTTAACGGAAAGCATTCGATTAAAATCAAAAAAAGGAACGCTACTTTGGCTAATGGACGAAACGAAAACACCAATGGGAGCACGCCGCTTAAAACAATGGATAGATAGACCACTAATAAGTAAAGAACAAATTGAAGCACGATTAGATATCGTTGATGAATTTAGTGCTCATTTCATAGAAAGAGACACCTTAAGAACATATCTTAATCAAGTGTATGATATTGAACGTCTTGTTGGGCGTGTTAGTTACGGAAATGTTAATGCGAGAGATTTAATTCAACTTAAACATTCCATTTCTGAAATACCGAATATTAAAGCATTACTAAATTCTATGAATCAGAATACGCTTGTACAAGTTAATCAACTAGAACCCCTTGATGATTTACTTGATATATTAGAACAGAGTTTAGTAGAAGAACCACCAATTTCAGTTAAAGATGGCGGACTATTCAAAGTTGGTTTTAATACGCAATTAGATGAATATCTTGAAGCTTCAAAAAACGGAAAAACATGGTTAGCAGAATTACAAGCCAAAGAAAGACAACGTACAGGAATAAAATCATTGAAAATAAGCTTTAATAAAGTGTTTGGTTATTTTATAGAAATAACACGTGCCAACTTGCAAAATTTTGAACCAAGTGAATTTGGTTATATGAGGAAGCAAACGTTATCGAATGCTGAACGTTTTATAACTGATGAACTTAAAGAAAAAGAAGATATCATTTTAGGTGCGGAAGACAAAGCCATCGAATTAGAATATCAATTATTTGTTCAGCTACGTGAAGAAGTTAAAAAATATACTGAACGTTTACAACAACAAGCTAAAATTATTTCAGAGCTAGATTGTTTACAGAGCTTTGCAGAAATTGCTCAAAAATATAATTACACTAGGCCTTCATTTAGTGAAAATAAAACATTAGAATTAGTGGAATCTAGGCACCCAGTAGTGGAAAGAGTAATGGATTATAATGACTATGTGCCTAATAATTGTCGATTAGATAATGAAACATTTATATATTTAATTACAGGTCCGAATATGTCTGGTAAATCGACATATATGAGACAAGTTGCCATAATTAGTATAATGGCCCAAATGGGAGCTTATGTCCCTTGTAAAGAGGCAGTGTTACCTATATTTGATCAAATATTCACTAGAATAGGTGCGGCAGATGATTTGGTTTCAGGTAAGAGTACGTTTATGGTAGAAATGCTAGAAGCACAAAAGGCATTAACTTATGCAACAGAGGATAGTTTGATTATTTTCGATGAAATTGGACGTGGTACTTCAACGTATGACGGTTTAGCTTTAGCGCAGGCAATGATAGAGTATGTAGCTGAAACATCGCATGCTAAAACGTTATTTTCAACACATTATCATGAATTGACAACATTAGATCAAGCATTACCAAGTCTAAAAAATGTTCACGTCGCTGCTAATGAATATAAAGGTGAACTTATATTCTTGCATAAAGTCAAAGATGGTGCAGTTGACGATAGTTATGGTATTCAAGTTGCGAAATTAGCTGATTTACCTGAAAAAGTTATTAGCAGAGCACAAGTGATCCTAAGCGAGTTTGAAGCGTCTGCTGGTAAAAAATCATCGATATCAAATTTAAAAATGGTCGAAAATGAACCTGAAATTAATCAAGAAAATTTAAACTTAAGTGTTGAAGAAACAACTGATACTTTATCTCAAAAAGACTTTGAACAAGCATCATTTGATTTGTTTGAAAATGATCAAGAAAGCGAGATTGAACTACAAATTAAAAATTTGAATTTATCTAATATGACACCAATTGAGGCATTGGTGAAGTTAAGTGAATTACAAAATCAATTAAAATAGAGGTGTTGCAAAATGGGGAAAATTAAAGAACTCCAAACCTCATTAGCAAATAAAATCGCAGCAGGTGAAGTAGTTGAAAGACCGAGTTCTGTTGTGAAAGAACTGTTGGAAAATGCTATAGATGCAGGCGCTACAGAAATAAGCATTGAAGTAGAGGAATCTGGCGTCCAATCTATTCGCGTAGTCGATAATGGAAGCGGAATTGAAGCGGAAGACTTAGGATTAGTATTTCATAGACATGCGACTAGTAAATTAGATCAAGATGAAGATTTATTTCATATTAGGACATTAGGATTCCGTGGTGAAGCACTAGCCAGTATTTCATCAGTTGCTAAAGTAACATTGAAGACTTGCACGGATAATGCTAATGGAAATGAAATATATGTAGAAAATGGTGAAATATTAAATCATAAGCCTGCAAAAGCGAAAAAAGGAACAGATATACTTGTAGAATCATTATTTTATAATACACCAGCACGTTTAAAATATATTAAAAGTTTATACACTGAACTAGGTAAAATAACAGATATTGTCAACAGAATGGCAATGAGCCATCCGGACATTCGAATAGCACTCATTTCAGATGGCAAAACAATGTTAAGTACAAATGGTTCAGGACGAACTAATGAAGTGATGGCAGAGATTTATGGGATGAAAGTTGCACGAGATTTAGTACATATATCTGGAGATACAAGTGATTATCACATTGAAGGTTTTGTTGCAAAGCCTGAACATTCTAGAAGTAATAAGCACTATATTTCTATTTTTATTAATGGACGATACATTAAAAACTTTATGCTAAATAAAGCGATTTTAGAAGGCTATCATACACTCTTAACAATAGGTAGGTTCCCGATTTGTTATATTAATATTGAAATGGATCCAATCTTAGTAGACGTAAATGTTCATCCAACAAAACTAGAAGTGCGTTTATCAAAAGAAGAGCAACTATACCAATTGATTGTGAGCAAAATACAAGAAGCATTTAAAGACCGTATATTAATTCCTAAAAATAACTTGGATTATGTGCCGAAAAAAAATAAAGTGTTACATTCATTCGAACAACAAAAAATCGAATTTGAACAAAGACAAAACACAGAGAATAATCAAGAGAAGACGTTTTCATCTGAAGAAAGTAACAGTAAGCCATTTATGGTAGAAAATCAAAACGATGAAATAGTTATAAGAGAAGATTCATATAATCCATTCGTAACGAAAACGTCTGAAAGTTTAATAGCTGATGATGAATCTTCCGGTTATAATAATACACGTGAAAAAGATGAAGACTACTTCAAAAAGCAACAAGAAATTCTACAAGAAATGGATCAAACATTTGATTCGAATGACGATACATCTGTGCAAAATTATGAGAATAAAGCGTCTGATGATTATTATGATGTAAACGATATTAAAGGAACAAAAAGTAAAGACCCTAAACGAAGAATTCCATATATGGAAATTGTTGGCCAAGTACATGGAACGTATATTATTGCTCAAAATGAATTTGGCATGTACATGATTGACCAGCATGCAGCTCAAGAAAGAATAAAATATGAATATTTTCGAGATAAAATAGGTGAAGTTACCAATGAAGTACAAGATTTATTAATCCCGTTAACATTTCATTTTTCAAAAGATGAACAATTAGTCATTGATCAATATAAAAATGAGCTTCAACAAGTAGGTATCATGTTAGAACATTTTGGTGGTCATGATTATATTGTAAGTAGCTATCCAGTTTGGTTCCCTAAAGATGAAGTAGAAGAAATTATTAAAGATATGATTGAGCTAATTTTGGAAGAGAAAAAAGTAGATATCAAAAAATTACGTGAAGATGTAGCAATCATGATGTCATGTAAAAAATCTATTAAAGCGAATCATTATTTACAAAAACATGAAATGTCTGATTTAATTGATCAATTAAGAGAAGCGGAAGATCCATTTACATGTCCACATGGTCGTCCAATTATCATTAATTTTTCAAAATACGAATTAGAAAAATTATTTAAGCGTGTGATGTAGAGAGGATGAATCAAGTGAATAACAACATATTGCCTGCCATAAGAAACATTAAAGATTTAGAGAAACTGATTAAAACAGATTATAAAATGTGTGTGCTTCTAGATATGCATATAGGACATATAAAAAGTATTATGGAATTGCTGAAGCAAAATCATATAGAGTGTTTTATTCATATAGATTTGATAAAAGGTTTAAGCCACGATGAATTTGCAAGTGAATTTATTATTCAGCAATACAAGCCAAAAGGTATCGTATCGACTAAATCTAAAGTAATAAAAAAAGCTAAATCATTAAATACTTTAACGATTTTTAGAGTATTTATTATTGATAGTCAAGCATTGAAACGCAGTATAGATTTGATAAAAAAAGTTGAACCTGATTTTGTTGAAGTACTTCCAGGTGTTGCGAGTAAAGCGATTCATCATATTCAGAAAGAAACAAACACACAAGTCATTGCAGGTGGCCTAATTAATACAATAGATGAAGTCAATGAAGCTGTTAAAAATGGAGCGAAATATGTAACAACTAGTTATGATAAACTTTGGTAAATCATAAGTCTGCAAAAATTTCATTTTTCACGAGATTTAGTCATATAACATATTAAAAAAGCCGTTTTCATATGGGATATGTAATAAGGTATTTAAGGTATCATACAAAGAATAATTAAATAACATAATTAGCACCTCTAAAACGATTAAAATCATTAAAGTTTTAGAGGTGTTTATTAGTAAAAAATGCAACTAGTCATAAAAAATATGGCTGAAGAATGTCAATTAAACATAATGGCGTCATAAATAAATTAGTGCGGATTGATATTTCTAGTTTTCAAATTAAACTACTTTTATAAAGACTTGAAAAATTAAATTTGACAAAATTTTTACAAAAACCATTGACAACGCTTTCATATCGATAGTATCATAACAAATATAATAAAAGTTAATACATAGAATAGAGACGGGAGATTTCTACGAGCCAAACTGCTAGTGTAGGAATCTCTTTGTCTTTTTGGGAGGACATTTAATATGAATGTATATTTAGCAGAATTCCTAGGAACTGCAATCTTAATCCTTTTTGGTGGTGGCGTTTGTGCCAATGTCAATTTAAAGAGAAGTGCTGCGAATGGTGCTGATTGGATTGTCATCACAGCTGGATGGGGATTAGCGGTTACAATGGGTGTGTTTGCTGTCGGTCAATTCTCAGGTGCACATTTAAACCCAGCGGTGTCTTTAGCTCTTGCATTAGACGGAAGTTTTGATTGGTCATTAGTTCCTGGTTATATTGTTGCTCAAATGTTAGGTGCAATTGTCGGAGCAACAATTGTATGGTTAATGTACTTGCCACATTGGAAAGCGACAGAAGAAGCTGGCGCGAAATTAGGTGTTTTCTCTACAGCACCGGCTATTAAGAATTACTTTGCCAACTTTTTAAGTGAGATTATCGGAACAATGGCATTAACTTTAGGTATTTTATTTATCGGTGTAAACAAAATTGCCGATGGTTTAAATCCTTTAATTGTCGGAGCATTAATTGTTGCAATCGGATTAAGTTTAGGCGGTGCTACTGGTTATGCAATCAACCCAGCACGTGATTTAGGTCCGAGAATTGCACATGCGATTTTACCAATAGCTGGTAAAGGTGGTTCAAATTGGTCATATGCAATCGTTCCTATCTTAGGACCAATTGCCGGTGGTTTATTAGGTGCAGTGGTATACGCTGTATTTTATAAACATACATTTAATATTGGTTGTGCAATTGCAATTGTTGTAGTTATTATTACTTTGATTTTAGGTTACATTTTAAATAAATCATCAAAAAAAGGTGATATCGAATCAATTTACTAAAATAAAAAGAAACGTAAATAGCATAATTTAACATGTTTGATTCATGGATTATGCTATTTTTTCGCCAAAATTTAACAGATTTTGTACAATGGGTTAGCGATTATTTTTTAATAAAGGAGATACTACTAATGGAAAAATATATTTTATCTATAGACCAAGGAACAACAAGCTCAAGAGCGATTTTATTCAATCAAAAAGGGGAAATTGCAGGGGTAGCACAACGTGAGTTTAAGCAATATTTTCCACAATCAGGTTGGGTTGAACATGATGCAAATGAAATTTGGACATCTGTGTTAGCTGTAATGACGGAAGTAATTAATGAAAATGATGTTAGAGCTGATCAAATTGCAGGAATCGGTATTACAAACCAACGTGAAACAACGGTTGTTTGGGACAAACATACTGGCCGCCCAATTTATCACGCAATTGTTTGGCAATCACGTCAAACACAATCAATTTGTTCAGAGTTAAAACAACAAGGATATGAACAAACATTTAGAGATAAGACAGGATTACTTTTAGATCCGTATTTTGCAGGTACAAAAGTTAAATGGATTCTAGACAATGTTGAAGGTGCACGAGAAAAAGCAGAAAATGGCGATCTATTATTTGGAACGATTGATACTTGGTTAGTATGGAAATTATCAGGAAAAGCTGCGCATATTACTGATTATTCAAATGCGAGTCGTACATTAATGTTTAATATCCATGATTTAGAATGGGACGATGAGTTATTAGAACTACTTACAGTACCTAAAAATATGTTGCCAGAAGTTAAAGCTTCGAGTGAAGTATATGGTAAGACAATTGATTACCACTTCTATGGTCAAGAAGTACCAATCGCTGGAGTAGCTGGTGATCAACAAGCAGCATTATTTGGACAAGCTTGCTTCGAACGTGGTGACGTGAAAAACACATATGGAACTGGTGGCTTCATGTTAATGAATACAGGTGACAAAGCGGTTAAATCTGAAAGTGGTTTATTAACAACAATTGCTTATGGTATTGATGGAAAAGTAAATTATGCGCTTGAAGGTTCCATCTTTGTTTCGGGTTCAGCAATCCAATGGTTACGTGATGGATTAAGAATGATTAATTCAGCACCACAATCAGAAAGTTATGCGACACGAGTTGACTCTACTGAGGGTGTTTATGTTGTTCCAGCTTTTGTAGGTTTAGGAACACCATATTGGGATTCTGAAGCACGTGGTGCGATTTTCGGTTTAACACGTGGAACTGAAAAAGAGCACTTTATCCGTGCAACTTTAGAATCACTATGTTACCAAACTCGTGACGTTATGGAAGCAATGTCAAAAGACTCTGGTATTGATGTCCAAAGTTTACGTGTCGATGGTGGTGCAGTTAAAAATAACTTTATTATGCAGTTCCAAGCAGACATTGTTAATACTTCTGTTGAAAGACCTGAAATTCAAGAAACTACAGCTTTAGGTGCTGCATTTTTAGCAGGTTTAGCAGTTGGATTCTGGGAGAGTAAAGATGATATCGCTAAAAACTGGAAATTAGAAGAAAAATTCGATCCGAAAATGGATGAAGGCGAAAGAGAAAAATTATATAGAGGTTGGAAAAAAGCTGTTGAAGCAACACAAGTTTTTAAAACAGAATAAACTTGTAGATTAGACTTTTGTATAAACATTGTGATACAATCAATTTAAGTTAATATTTGAATCGAGAAGCGAGAGATTTGTTCGAACATGTACAATTGAAGGATTGTTTATGTGGGACAAGTCTCTCGTTTTTACATTTTTTAGGAGGCGTTTTGGAATGGCATTGTCTACTTTTAAGAGAGAACATATTAAAAAGAATTTAAGAAATGATGAATATGATTTAGTAATTATTGGTGGCGGTATTACAGGTGCAGGTATTGCACTAGACGCGAGTGAAAGAGGAATGAAAGTTGCATTAGTTGAAATGCAAGACTTTGCACAAGGAACAAGCTCAAGATCTACAAAATTAGTCCATGGTGGTTTGCGTTACTTAAAACAATTCCAAATTGGAGTAGTTGCCGAAACTGGTAAAGAACGTGCGATTGTTTATGAAAATGGGCCTCATGTTACGACTCCAGAGTGGATGCTTTTACCAATGCATAAAGGTGGAACATTTGGTAAATTCTCAACATCAATTGGTTTAGGAATGTATGATCGTTTAGCAGGTGTTAAGAAGTCTGAACGTAAAAAAATGTTATCTAAAAAAGAAACTTTAGCTAAAGAACCATTAGTTAAAAAAGAAGGTCTAAAAGGCGGCGGTTACTATGTTGAATATCGTACTGACGATGCGCGTTTAACTATTGAAGTTATGAAGCGTGCTGCTGAAAAAGGCGCAGAAATTATCAACTATACTAAATCTGAACACTTCACTTATGATAAAAATCAACAAGTAAATGGTGTTAAAGTTATAGATAAATTAACTAATGAAAATTATACAATTAAGGCTAAAAAAGTGGTTAATGCAGCAGGTCCATGGGTTGATGATGTTAGAAGTGGTGATTATGCACGCAATAATAAAAAATTACGTTTAACTAAAGGTGTACATGTTGTTATTGATCAATCAAAATTCCCATTAGGTCAAGCAGTATACTTTGATACTGAAAAAGATGGAAGAATGATTTTTGCAATTCCACGTGAAGGAAAAGCGTATGTAGGTACTACAGATACATTCTATGACAATATCAAATCTTCACCATTAACTACACAAGAAGACAGAGACTATTTAATCGATGCGATTAATTACATGTTCCCTAGTGTTAATGTTACAGATGAAGATATTGAATCAACATGGGCAGGAATTAGACCATTAATTTACGAAGAAGGCAAAGACCCTTCTGAAATCTCTCGTAAGGATGAAATTTGGGAAGGTAAATCAGGTTTATTAACTATTGCAGGTGGTAAATTAACAGGCTATCGTCACATGGCTCAAGACATTGTTGATTTAGTATCTAAACGCTTGAAAAAAGACTACGGTTTAACATTTAGTCCATGTAATACAAAAGGTCTGGCAATTTCAGGTGGCGATGTAGGTGGTAGCAAGAACTTTGATGCGTTTGTAGAGCAAAAAGTAGATGTAGCTAAAGGATTCGGCATTGATGAAGATGTTGCAAGACGTTTAGCATCTAAATATGGTTCAAATGTTGATGAATTGTTCAACATTGCGCAAACATCTCAATACCATGATAGCAAGTTACCATTAGAAATTTATGTAGAACTTGTTTATAGTATTCAACAAGAAATGGTATACAAACCTAACGATTTCTTAGTTCGTCGTTCTGGTAAAATGTATTTCAATATTAAAGATGTATTAGATTATAAAGATGCTGTCATCGATATTATGGCAGATATGCTTGATTACTCTCCAGCTCAAATTGAAGCATATACTGAAGAAGTTGAGCAAGCAATTAAAGAAGCGCAACATGGAAATAATCAACCAGCAGTTAAAGAATAATTAATTTGTACAATCATAAACTGGTGTCCTGTTTTAAGGGCATCAGTTTTTTTATACGAGATACATTAGTCAATTGAAACTATGCATCACTAAATGTATGATAATAATAAAAGCGAATATAAAAGCGTTGTTATTAAAGGTGTGAGATGATGACTGAAAAACAATTTAAATTAACTGTACAAGATAATACGAATATTGAAGTTAAAGTGAATTTTACAGATGTAGATTCAAAAGGAATTATTCATATATTTCATGGTATGGCTGAACATATGGAACGTTACGATAAATTAGCACATGCACTTTCAAAGCATGGCTTCGATGTGATACGTCATAATCATCGAGGACATGGTATTAATATTGATGAATCAACAAGAGGGCATTACGATGATATGAAACGAGTTATCGGTGATGCCTTTGAAGTAGCGCAAACAGTGAGAGGCAATGTTGATAAACCATACATTATAATCGGACATTCAATGGGATCCGTTATAGCTAGATTGTTTGTAGAAACATATCCGCAATATGTTGATGGTCTAATTTTAAGTGGTACTGGTATGTATTCATTATGGAAAGGTTTACCAACCGTTAAAGTGTTACAACTGATTACAAAAATTTATGGTGCTGAGAAACGAGTTGAATGGGTTAACCAGTTAGTATCAAATAGTTTTAATAAAAAAATACGTCCATTACGTACACAAAGTGATTGGATTTCTAGTAATCCAATTGAAGTAGATAACTTTATTAAAGATCCATATAGTGGATTTAATGTGTCAAATCAATTATTATATCAAACAGCCTATTATATGCTACATACATCACAATTAAAAAATATGAAAATGTTAAATCATGCCATGCCTATATTATTAGTTTCAGGATATGACGATCCTTTAGGTGATTATGGTAAAGGGATTTTAAAATTGGCGAATATATATAGAAAAGCTGGCATTAAAAATGTTAAAGTGAATCTTTATCATCATAAACGTCATGAAGTGTTATTTGAAAAAGATCATGACAAAATTTGGGAAGACTTGTTTAAATGGTTGAATCAATTTTATAAAAAATAAAGAAAGTGGAATTAAATATGAATAAAAATAAGCCTTTTATTGTAGTAATTGTGGGGCCAACTGCTTCAGGTAAAACAGAGCTTAGCATAGAACTCGCGAAGCGTATCAATGGTGAAATCATAAGCGGTGATTCTATGCAAGTTTACAAACATATGAATATTGGAACTGCAAAAGTAACACCTGAAGAAATGGATGGTATTCCACATCATTTAATTGATATCTTGAATCCTGATGATACATTTTCAGCATATGAATTCAAGCGATTAGCAGAAGATTTAATTACTGATATAACGAATAGAGGTAAAGTTCCAATCATAGCAGGTGGAACAGGCTTATATATTCAATCATTAATATATAATTATGAATTAGAAGATGAAACAGTTACACCTGCACAATTATCCATAGTTAAACAAAAGTTATCTGCATTAGAACATTTAGATAATCAGCAACTACACGATTATTTAGCTCAATTTGATGCGGTTTCTGCAGAAAATATTCACCCTAACAACCGCCAAAGAGTGTTGCGCGCTATTGAATATTATTTAAAAACAAAAAAACTTTTGAGTAATCGCAAGAAAGTGCAACAATTTACTGAAAATTATGATACATTATTATTAGGGATTGAAATGTCGCGTAAAACATTATATTCAAGAATAAATAAACGTGTTGATATTATGTTGGATCACGGATTATTTAGAGAAGTGCAACAACTTGTTGAACAAGGCTATGAATCTTGCCAAAGTATGCAAGCTATTGGATATAAAGAATTAATACCTGTGATTAACGGACAAATGATTTATGAAGATGCTGTCAATGATTTAAAGCAACATTCACGCCAATATGCAAAACGACAAATGACATGGTTCAAGAATAAAATGAGTGTTCATTGGTTAGATAAAGAAAATATGTCACTTCAAATGATGTTAGATGAGATTACAACCCAGATTAAGTAAAAGGAGTCCGACAGATGATTGCAAACGAAAACATCCAAGACAAAGCACTAGAGAATTTTAAAGCAAACCAAACTGAAGTAACTGTATTCTTTCTAAACGGTTTCCAAATGAAAGGTGTTATTGAAGAATACGACAAGTATGTCGTAAGCTTAAATTCTCAAGGCAAACAACACTTGATTTACAAACATGCGATCAGCACTTATACAGTAGAAACTGAAGGTCAAGCATCTACTGAAAGTGAAGAATAAGTTGTAATCATATGGGCACGATTTAATGACTCGTGTACATAACGTTTGAAGTATGATAAATAGATATAGAAATAAAGTCATATGTGACATCAATTAAATGATGTTCAAATGACAAGATACAATAGAGGAATGTTTGTAATAAAAACGCTTCATATAAAGGTCGAGTCAATATATGATACGACTTTATATGAAGCGTTTTATTTGCTATGAGCTAGTATATTTTATAATAATTTTTCTATTTCTCTTTCGATTTGAACAGGTTTTTTTTGAGGTGCAATTCGTTTAACAACGTTACCTTCGCGATCCACTAAAAACTTAGTGAAATTCCATTTGATTTTCTCATTAAAGAATCCGTGTTGTGCCGCAGTCAAATATCTAAATAAAGGTAATTGATGTTCCCCTTTTACGTCTATTTTTTGATGCATAGGGAAGGTAACACCATAGTTTAATTTACAGTTTTGAGCTGCTTCTTCGCCTGAACCAGGTTCTTGGCCACCAAATTGATTACAAGGGAAACCTAGAATTACAAACCCTTGATCTTTGTATTTCTCGTATAATGATTGCAAACCTTCAAATTGTGAAGTAAAGCCACATTCGCTAGCTGTATTAACAATTAGCATAACGTCACCCTTATATGCATCTAATTTGTAAGTAACACCTTTATTTGTTTCTACTACAAAATCATAAATTGTCTCCATTGTATCATCCTTTCGATTTACTTAAAATGTACCACAAAATCGTGTAATAGTCTTTACTAAAACTCTATGATAGAATACTTTGAGTAGGATTTTATTAAGGAGATGTATAACATGGCTCAGCAACAAATTCATGATACTAAAAATAAACTAGAAAAAGCTGTCTTAGTCGGTGTACATGCTCAAGATGATAAGCAATTTAATTTTGAGTCTACAATGGAGGAATTATCATCTTTATCAGAGACTTGCCAACTTGAAGTGTTGGGTCAAATTACTCAAAACAGAGATCGTGTAGATCGCAAATATTATGTTGGTAAAGGTAAAATTGAAGAAATTCAAGCATTTATTGAGTTCAAAGATATTGATGTAGTCATCACAAATGATGAATTAACGACTGCACAATCCAAATCACTAAATGAAGCTTTAGGTGTAAAAATTATTGATAGAACTCAGTTGATTCTTGAAATATTTGCATTAAGAGCAAGAAGTAAAGAAGGTAAATTGCAAGTAGAGCTAGCACAACTTGATTATTTATTACCTAGATTGCAAGGCCATGGTAAAAGCCTTTCTCGTTTAGGTGGCGGTATTGGAACTAGAGGCCCTGGTGAAACGAAGTTAGAGATGGATCGCAGACATATTCGAACTCGTATGAATGAAATTAAACATCAATTGCGGACGGTAGAAGAACATCGCGAAAGATATCGAAATAAAAGAAATCAAAATCAGGTGTTTCAAGTAGCTTTAGTTGGTTATACAAATGCTGGTAAATCATCATGGTTTAATGTTTTAGCAAATGAAGAGACGTATGAAAAAGATCAATTATTTGCAACGTTAGATCCTAAAACACGACAAATTCAAATAAATGATGGATTTAATTTAATTATTTCAGATACTGTTGGTTTTATACAGAAACTACCTACGACGTTAATTGCAGCTTTTAAATCAACTTTAGAAGAGGCTAAAGGTGCAGATTTATTAGTACATGTCGTAGATAGTAGCCATCCTGAATACCGTACGCAGTATGACACAGTTAATGATTTAATCAAACAATTAGATATGAGTCATATTTCTCAAATAGTTATTTTTAATAAAAAGGACTTATGTGATCATGCATCAAATCGTCCAGCAAGTGATTTGCCTAATGTTTTTGTTTCTTCTAAAAATGATGGTGATAAATTACTTGTTAAGACGTTATTTATTGATGAAATCAAAAGGCAATTAACTTATTATGATGAGACAATTGCGACGAATAATGCAGATCGATTATATTTTCTAAAACAACATACATTAGTGACTGAACTTAAATATGATGAAATTGAAAATGTTTATCGTATAAAAGGATTTAAAAAATAATAAAAGGACGAAATTCAAATGAAAGATATAAGTAAGATAGTAGCTGACGTCGAATCAACGTTAGCACCATATTTTAAAGAAATTGAAGAAACAGCATATATTAATCAAGAAAAAGTATTAAATGCATTTCATCATGTCAAAGCAACCGAAAGTGATCTACAAGGATCAACAGGATACGGGTATGATGACTTTGGACGTGATCATTTAGAAGAAATATATGCGCAGGCATTTAAAGCAGAAGATGCAATTGTTCGTCCGCAAATTATTTCAGGTACGCATGCGATTACTATTGCATTACAAAGTTTATTAAAACATGGTGATGAATTAATTTATATAACGGGTAGTCCATATGACACTTTACTTGAAGTCATTGGCGTAAACGGAAATGGTATTGAAAGTTTAATGGAGCACGGCGTATCGTATAAAGATATTGCACTTAAAGAAGGTAAGATCGATATTGAAAGTGTGTTAGATGGGGTTTCTGAGCGCACCAAAGTAATAGCGATTCAACGTTCGAAAGGCTATGATCAAAGACCTTCAATTCCGCTAGATGAAATTGAAAAGGTAATTACTAGGTTGAAAAACGTGCATCCTAATATTTTAATATTTGTGGATAACTGTTATGGGGAATTTGTTGAAAGACGTGAACCTATAGAATGTGGTGCCGATTTAATAGCAGGATCATTAATTAAAAACCCTGGCGGTGGTTTAGCTAAGATTGGTGGATACATTGCTGGTAGAAAAGATTTAATTGAACGATGTGGTTATAGATTGACAGCACCTGGTATTGGTAAAGAAGCGGGTGCATCATTAAATGCATTGCTTGAAATGTATCAAGGTTTCTTTTTAGCACCACACGTTGTCAGTCAGAGTCTTAAAGGTGCATTGTTTACTAGTTTATTTTTAGAAAAAATGAATATGAACACAACGCCGAAGTACTACGAAAAACGAACTGATTTAATTCAAACAGTTAAATTTGAAACGAAAGAACAAATGATTTCATTTTGTCAAAGTATTCAACACGCATCCCCAATTAATGCACATTTTAGTCCAGAACCTAGTTATATGCCTGGTTACGAAGATGATGTTATTATGGCAGCTGGTACGTTTATTCAAGGTTCATCGATTGAATTATCTGCAGATGGACCTATTCGTCCTCCTTATGAAGCATATGTTCAAGGAGGATTAACATATGAACACGTTAAAATTGCTGTGACAAGAGCTGTTAATCAGTTGAAAGAACAAGGACTTATATAATAGATTAAATTTCACCCTAAATGATAATGTGTTTTGGGTGAAATTTTTTGCGGAGATTTATCAGATTATTTTTAAAAATTGAAAAAATATTTTAGCTGTAGATTGTTTTATGTCGTTTTAGAAGTCGAAATCGCAGTTATATCAATGTTTTAAGCTTTATGTTAGAAAACCTGACATATTTTTGAAATCCTAAAAAAATTATGATAAGTTATTAACAAGTTCAAAAGTAGAGGAGAGGAACAATGATATCGAATGATGCAATCAGACGAAATATGGCTGTCTTCTCTATGAGTGTAGTAAGTAAGTTAACGGATTTAACGCCAAGGCAAATACGTTACTATGAAACACATGAACTCATCAAACCTGAAAGAACAGAAGGTCAAAAACGTCTGTTCTCACTCAATGATTTGGAAAGATTACTAGAAATTAAATCATTATTAGAAAAAGGATTTAATATCAAAGGGATTAAACAAATCATTTATGACTCACAAGAGCATTTAACAACAGATGAACAAGAGATAAGAAAAAAGATGATTGTAGATGCCACGCAAAAGCCTATTGGAGAAACTTTGCCAATAAATCGTGGTGATTTATCCCGATTTATTAAATAAAATTTGGAGGATTTTAAAATGCCAAAACGTACTTTCACTAAAGACGACATTCGTAAATTTGCAGAAGAGGAAAATGTAAGATATTTAAGATTACAATTCACTGATATTTTAGGAACAATTAAAAATGTTGAAGTGCCTGTAAGCCAATTAGAAAAAGTACTTGATAACGAAATGATGTTTGACGGTTCTTCTATCGAAGGTTTCGTACGTATCGAAGAATCAGATATGTACTTACATCCAGATTTAGATACTTGGGTAATCTTCCCATGGACTGCTGGACAAGGTAAAGTTGCACGTTTAATTTGTGATGTATATAAAACAGATGGAACACCATTTGAAGGGGATCCTCGTGCAAACTTAAAACGTGTATTAAAAGAAATGGAAGATTTAGGCTTCACAGACTTTAACCTAGGGCCTGAACCAGAATTCTTCTTGTTTAAGTTGGATGAAAAAGGGGAACCAACTTTAGAACTTAATGATGATGGTGGATATTTCGATTTAGCACCTACAGATTTAGGTGAAAACTGTCGTCGTGATATTGTTTTAGAATTAGAGGATATGGGCTTCGATATTGAAGCTAGTCACCATGAAGTTGCCCCTGGTCAACATGAAATTGACTTTAAATATGCAGATGCTGTTACAGCATGTGATAATATCCAAACATTTAAATTGGTTGTTAAAACAATCGCACGTAAACATAATTTACACGCAACATTTATGCCTAAACCATTATTCGGTGTGAATGGTAGCGGTATGCACTTTAACGTTTCATTATTCAAAGGTAAAGAAAATGCATTCTTTGATCCAAATACTGAAATGGGCTTAACGGAAACTGCATATCAATTTACAGCAGGTGTGCTTAAAAATGCACGCGGATTTACTGCTGTATGTAACCCGTTAGTAAACTCATATAAACGTTTAGTACCTGGTTATGAAGCACCATGTTATATTGCATGGAGTGGTAAAAACCGTTCACCATTAATCCGTGTACCATCTTCAAGAGGATTATCTACTCGTATCGAAGTACGTTCAGTAGATCCAGCTGCAAACCCATACATGGCGTTAGCTGCAATCTTAGAAGCTGGACTAGATGGTATTAAAAATAAATTAAAAGTTCCAGAACCAGTTAACCAAAATATTTACGAAATGAACCGTGAAGAACGTGAAGCAGTAGGCATTCAAGACTTACCTTCAACACTTTATACTGCATTAAAAGCAATGCGTGAAAATGAAGTTATTAAAAAAGCTTTAGGAAATCATATCTATAATCAATTTATTAATTCAAAATCAATTGAATGGGATTACTACAGAACTCAAGTATCTGAATGGGAAAGAGATCAGTACATGAAGCAATATTAATACGCTAAACAATGATGGGAAATCAGTAATATCAAGGGCTAGAGCGTTTTGCTTTAGCTCTTTTTTGATTTAACTGGGCAACTTTTCGAGGTGTAAAATGCGTCTTTTGTTACGATTGGGCAACTTTTGGGAACCTTAATCAAAAAATATCACGTATATATTTCTCGAAATTTTCTTTTGCAGTATTATTCATTTTCTCAGTGACATGACTATAAATGTTGCTTGTTATGAATTCACTTTTATGACCTAATCGCTCCTGAATTACTTTCATGGGCACATTACTTTCTAGTAACAATGTTGCATGCGTATGTCTTAATTTATGTATACTTAGTTCATTGCCCTTTCCTAATATTTTACCTGTTACATATTTCATTGTATTGTGGGTGGTAGAACGTGGAAGTGGGTCTCCAAATTCATTACAAAACATAAAATCATAATCAGTATAATATAATTCACTATTTGCTATTTTGTTTGCATTTTGAAGTGTTCTCAACTTGAATAGTTCCTTTCCTAATTTGTCACTTATAAATATGATTCTATTTTCCTTATTTTTGGTAGTGCCAAATTTTTTTCTTTTTTGATCATACGACTTTGTAATTGATAATGTTTTAAGCTTTTTGTCATAATCATTCCAATTGAGTGCGTTTGCCTCACCGATTCGTATACCTGTTTCTATAAGTGTTCTAAATAAGAAATATTGATAAATATCCCGCTTTTTAACCATTTCTAAAAAAAGATTAATTTTATCGCTAGGTAAATATTTAGCTTTAACCTTTTCTTTTAAATTTTTATGTTGTAATGAAATACCATCACATGGATTAAAATAAATGATTCTATCATATTTAGCACGTTCCATTGCACGTTTCATCAAATGATGTGTTTTTGAGAGCGTTGATTTACTGTAGCCACGTTGAATTAAAGTGTTTATGAATTTTTGGTGCATCGATGGTGTAATATTTTTAATGTTTATATTAGGGTCATAGATGTCTAATAATCGTTTTTTTGAATATAATTCAATATTATAGGTGCTATCGTTAACCTTATCTTTTCGCCAAGTCTCTAAGTAATAGTCGAGCCATTTTTCAAGTGTATAATTCATGTTTTCCTTATAACCATTTTTAATATTTAACTCAACTTCTAAAGCTGCTTTTTTTGCTTCCGCTTTTGTTCTAAACCCAGATTTACTTATAATTTTTTTTGTTCCCAATGAATCTTTATATTGAACTTTATACCGCCATTTATTGCCTCTTTTTTCAAATGATGCCATATTGGTTACCTCCCTAAAATAAATGAAAGGGCAGGAATTCTGCCCAATTAAATTATTTGTCTAAGTGGTCGATTGCGTATTGTGCTTCTGAAGGTGTAAATCGTCCTCCGTATTCTGAAATTAATTGATCATAAATTTCTCTAGTAGACATATTCAAACTTTTGGCATATGATTTAGCACTTTCTAATGCGTTTTTATTATAGTCAGCTTTTAAATGATTTATTGCGTATTGCGCATCATCTTTTGGAAATTTGCCTCCATATTCCGAAATTAATTGATGATATATATCTTGTTTTGATAAATGTAAGTGTTCTGAATAAAACTCTGCTTGTTTTAAAGCTGATTTTTGGTCACGTGTCATACTATCATCTATGCTAGAACTAGAGCTTGTAGTTGAACTATCAGATGTTCCTTTTGTAATCGTGTCAAACGATTCTTGATATTTACCACTTGTTTGTTCTTTTGCTTTTTCGTGATTCTCTTCATCTTTATCAGTGATACTGTCAGATTTATCGCTTTCACTACTTGAATCTAAATTCGCTACATAAGGTTTAATCATCTGAACTTGTCCAATATAAGTTATACTAGCTAAAGCAATAACCGCTATAACTACAGTAATAATTGTCCTAACTAAAGACGGCCATTTGCTGAATTTCCACATTAAAAATAAGCCTAAAGGAAATAGGAATAAAAGTGATAAAACAATACACCACTCTTGTTTGTACCATGATGTTGATTCTTGTTGCATTTAAACGCCTCCTAAATAATTTCTTGATGAATACTTAACACATCGGTTTTGAACATATTGAGAAAATGTAAATCTGAGTACTTAACTTTATAGAAGTATATTGTTAGTAAGATGTCTGTTACAGGCACTTTAAAATAAGCGCTTAACTGAGGTATGGTTTTGCAGTCATGTAGATATATCGCTTGTTTAATTTGATTTAAGGGGATTAATAATTCAAAATCATGACAATGACAGTGATATAAAGACATGGGTTCTTTAATTTCACTCGTTGATGTAGATGATGATAAATTCTTATTAATATATAAATCATTACCTATAATCAGACATTCTAATTTATCCGGCATCTCAATATATTTAATCTTTATATCATCCATCAACTCCTTGTATTGATGCATAATTTCACTCCTTTATTAAATTTTGATTTATATTTCGGTTGTTATCATCTCCAATTAACAGAAGTTTAATTATGCATAATTTGATATATAAAAAAAGAAAGACGTAGTAATACTAATACAATGATTAGTAAAATGAGCGTCTTTCTTTATTTATCGCTATTTGAATTTGTATTTCTTTTACTTTTAATATATTCGATGAAGTTCACGATTTCTTTCATCTCTTCATCTGTGACATCATCTTTTATATGTGCTGCGATGATTTGTTCATTTTGATTTAAATGACGTTCCTCATCAGTAGGACGTTTAGGTGATACATCATAACCCAACAGCCAAGCTTCGCTAACATCTAGAACTTTAGATAAAACATAAAGTTTCTTTTGTCCAGGGCTAGTTTTACCATTTACATATTGGCTTAAATCGGTTTTGGTTATTTTAGCACCGTTATCACTTAGTAATTTAGATTTATTTATAATGTCTATTTGTTTCATTTGTTTATCTAACATTGCTTTCTTCAATCTAGAACTAAATGATTCTTTCATTTTAAGAAACCTCCAATGCAACTTATAGATAAATTATAGACAATTTTGAACAAAAGTTCAATAACTACATTCAAAAAATATGAACAAAAGTATTGCGTATTAATTTTTAATGTGATAAATTAAGTTCATAAAGTTCAAAAAAATTGAACTAAAAAGGAGGGGTATTTATGCGTTTTGATTATTCAAGTTTAAATGGGAAAATAGTTGAGAAATTTGGTAGCAGATATAGCTTTGCTCATGCAATGCAATTGTCGGAAAGGAGTATATCGTTAAAACTTAATAATAAAGTTGGTTGGAAAGACAGAGAAATATTTAAAGCTGTAAACTTGTTAGAAATTAAAGAGTCAGAGATTCCAATTTATTTTTTTAACACAGAAGTTCAATAGAATTGAATTATAAAGGAGTGAAAAACATGCTAAATATTCAACTGAATGAAGCAATGATTAACGATTTAGTACAAAAGAAAGTTGATGAAATCTTAAGTACCTACAAGAGGCAAGTTGCAACTGTAGATATTAAAGATTTAGTGGAGATTACTGGTTTAAGTAAAGCAACGCTAATACAAAAGATAGTCTATGAACCTGAAATTGTAGCAGTGACAAGACGAGTAGGCACTAGAGTGTTATACCTTTATCCGCAAGTATTAGAGGCTTATCAAACGCTAATCAATCGAATTGGAGGACATTAACCACATGAGTAATAGTCAATTATTCAAAAACGAAACAGAACGAGCTGATTGTATGAAAAAAATTCTAAATGATCAACTGAAAATAAAACTAGAGAACGAGAAAGTTATACAAATTAAGGATTTAAAAGGTGTGAGATGAAGAAAAATAAATTAATAGGAGGAATGATAAATGGTTTGGTTAATCGTAAGTATTTTAGCAATGATTCTTTCAATCGTGTCAATAGCAATAAATTTAAATAATAAAGAATCAAGGAGGAAATTCAAATGGAAGAACCACAAAATCGTTTGAACAAAATTTTAGAAGGTATCAATGGCATGCCCAAATATGAATGGGACAGAATTGTGCAAGAAGTTGAAAGAGTATACAGCCATATGACCGTCAAGGTGGAGCTTGACAGTCACAGCTGTGAAGTACTTAAGAAATCACTTAGTTAAAACTTGGATGAAACTTGGATGAATACGGTAGTGAACATTATCAATCTCAATATTGATGTAATCGTAATCAAACAGTGTATCGATTTTTTCTTTATACCAATGATTTACATCGTTATATGAGTTATCGATAATTACGTTTTCTGTATTAGACAAATTAACCCATTCACCAAGTAAACAAGCGTAAACGTTTTTCATATCTATCACCTCCTTCCATTAGGAGATATCTAAATTATACACGAAAGGAGCAAAAACAATTTGCAAGAATTACAAACATTTAATTTTGAAGAATTACCAGTAAGGACATTAGAAGTTGACGGCGAACCATATTTTATAGGAAAAGATGTTGCTGACATTTTAGGTTACACAAATTCAAGAAAAACTTTATCTGACCATGTAGATGAGGAAGATAAGCTGACGTCACGAATCGTTACGTCAGGTCAAAACAGAAATGTAACGATCATCAACGAATCTGGATTATACAGTTTAATCTTTTCTAGCAAATTAGAAAATGCGAAAAGGTTCAAACGTTGGGTAACTTCGGAAGTTTTACCATCACTAAGAAGAACAGGAACATACCAAACAAAACCATTAACTACATCGGAACAAATTCAATTAATAGCACAGGGCAACACAGAATTAGATGAACGTGTTACTAAAATCGAAGAAACATATCCAATTATGCATGGAGAAGCGAAACATATTCAAAGGTTAGTTGCTCAAAAAGTTGCGGAAATTGTGAGAAACAAATTTAACGGTTTCTACGACCAGGTATCAAGAAAGTTATTCGCTGAAATATATAAAAGTATTAAAAAAATTTTCGACGTACCGAGTTACAACTGTATACCTCGAGGACGATATCAAGAAGCGATTAGATTTGTAGAGAGATGGCAACCATCATATGAAACAACGTACCAATTAGAAATGAAATTAACAGAATAGGTAGGGGTCACAATGAGTGAAGAAATGGCAACTTATTAGTTTAACAAAATGTATCAACTAGGAATTATTCACGAAGTATTAAGGCAGGGAGGATGCGAATGTCTAACACATATAAAAGTTACATCATAGCAGTAATGTGTATAACAATTTTAGCAATTTGTTTAATGCCATTTTTGTACTTCACAACAGCATGGGTAATTGCTGCAAGTACTGGCATTGCAATATTCATTTTCTATGATGAGTATTTTTTTAGAGAATAAAAAAACTGACTGCTAACGACAATTAGCAATCAGAAATTAAAAAACAATTAACAAATAAAGTATATCAATTTTGGGGGAAGACAACAATGAAAAATGAATTTAAAAACATGAGCAGACAAGAATTAAGAGATTTATTGGCTGAAAAGAATGGAGAATTGTTTGAATTAGTGAATGAAATCAATAAAGAAACTGAATTTGACGCTTTACTTTTTTCAACTGTAGGGGTTAGTAATGGACATACTACATCATCGTCACATTGTGCGCTTGGGGATATTGCAGGTCTTGCTAATTTATTGAATAACGAAAATGATTACCACGATATCGCAAATGTTATCGAAATGTATAAATTAAAAAAATTTTTAGGTATAGATGACGACAAGGATGATGATAACAATGAAGAATGATGCTAATGAAAAGATGTTTGTTCTATATCAACAACTATTTGATGAGTTTAAGAAAACGAATGAAAACTGCTTGTTGGAAATCGAACAGACACCAACCTCACAGATTATTATTAATTTTTTACATTATCACGATAGTTATAAAACAAATAACAAGTTGTTACAGATATTAGAAGTATATCCAGAGTCACATGAACGGATGAAGAACTATATTATATCGGTAATGCGTGGGCAGATATTAGTTAAGAAAGGTGTTTAGTTTTATGAATGAATTACAAGCACGAGAACTAGAAACATTTGAACAAGATGACCGGTTTCAAGTCACAGATTTAAATAGCGCTAACTGGGTTTTTAAAAAGTTAGACGCAATTACAACAAAAGAGAATGAAATTAATGAACTGGCAAGCAGTGAAATCGAACGTATAAATTTATGGCGCGATAAAGAAATTGAGAAATTACAAAGTAATAAGGAATACCTTCAAAGTCTTGTGATTGAGTATTTCAGAATTGAAAAAGAGAAAGATAAAAAATTTAAGTTAAATACGCCATACGGCAAAGTAACCTCTCGAAAAGGGGCAAAAGTGATACAAGTTAGTAACGAAAACAAAGTTATTGAACAGCTTGAACAACGTGGACTGAATGACTATGTAAAATTGACAAAAAAACTTAGTCAATCAGAGATTAAGAAAGATTTCAATGTAACTGAAAATGGCACGTTGATTGATGTGAATGGCGAGATTTTAGAGGGCGTTAGAATTATCGAAAAACCAACATCTTACACAGTTAAGGTGGGAGAATAGATGGCTGGAAAAACTATTCAAGGCGTCGATATCTTAAGGCAACTAGGTGTGAAAGATATCAGCAAACAAAATGCTAATAAGTTTTATAAATTCGCTATTTACGGAAGATTCGGGACTGGTAAAACTACATTTTTAACCAAAGATAATAATGCTTTAGTACTAGATATAAACGAAGATGGGACAACGGTAACTGAAGATGGTGCAGTTGTACAAATCAAAAATTATGAGCATTTTAGGACAGTAATTCAATTATTACCAAAAGTTATAGAACAGCTTAGGGAAAATGGCAAACAAATCGATGTTGTAGTAATAGAGACTATTCAGAAGTTGAGAGATATTACGATTGAGAATGTTATGAAAGGTAAGATTAAAAAACCGACATTTAATGATTGGGGCGAGTGTGCTTCGCGAATTGTAAGTATTTATCGATATATTTCTAAATTACAAGAGGAGTACCAATTTCATCTTGCTATAAGCGGGCATGAGGGCATCAATAAAGATAAAGATGATGAGGGTAGCACTATCAATCCAACAATCACTATAGAGGCACAAGATCAAATTAGAAAAGCAATTATTAGCCAATCTGACGTGTTAGCAAGAATGACAATTGAAGAGAATGAACAAGACGGCGAAAAATCTTATCAATATGTACTTAACGCAGAACCATCAGATTTATTTGAGACTAAGATAAGACATGCTAGCAATATAACAATTTCAAGTAAAAAATTCGTTAATCCTAGTATTAATGATGTAGTTCAAGCAATCAGAAATGGAAACTAGAAATTAACTAAAGGCGGTAAAAAATCATGAAAATTAGAGGTAGAGCACTATACATTCAAGAAACTAATCAAGAGGCATTCATGAAAGGCGGGGAGTTTTTAGGCGCTGGAGAATTCACAGTGAAAGTTGCAAATGTCGAGTTTAACGACAGAGAAAACAGATACTTCACAATTATTTTTGAAAACAACGAAGGTAAACAATACAAACACAACCAATTTGTCCCACCATTCCAACAAGATTTTCAAGAAAAACAATATATCGAGTTACTTAGTAGATTAGGAATTAAATTGAACTTACCTGATTTAACTTTTGACACTAATCAATTAATTAACAAAATCGGTACTATTGTACTTAAAAATAAGTTTAACGAGGAACAAGGTAAATACTTTGTAAGACTTTCATATGTAAAAGTTTGGAATAAGGGCGATGAAGTAGTTAATAAACCAGAACCTAAAACTGATGAGATGAAACAAATAGAACAGCAAGCAAATGGGAAACAGACGCCAATGAGCCAGCAAAGTAACTTGTTTGCTAATGCACCTATAGAAATAAATGACAATGATTTACCGTTCTAGGACGTGGTTTAAATGGCTGGCTGGATAAAAATACATCGTAAAATTATAGACCATTGGATTTGGACGGATTCTAAGAGACTAAAATGGTGGATGGATTTATTACTATTAACCAATCATTCAGATAAAAAGGTAATGTTAGGTGGGAAATTAGTTGTTTTAAAGCGTGGTTCTTTTCATACATCAGAATTAAAATTATCTGAACGATGGAACGTATCTAGAAACACAGTTAGAAATTATTTGAATGCGTTAGAAAAAGACACCATGATAACCACTAAAAAGACAAAAAACGGAACAACTATAATAGTGCATAACTACGGTATTTATCAAGATAATGATGATTATAAAAAACAAAAGACTGAACAACTAAGTGAACAACAGTGTGAACAACAGAGTGAACAAAAGAAAGACAACAGACTGAACAGAACAATGAACAAGACTAAAGAATTAAAGAATATAAAGAATGATAAGAATGTGAAGAATATGAAGAAGGAGAAGAAGAATTATAAAGTCTTCGACTTCTTTCAAGAAAATGGATTTGGATTTATCACTCAGTATATTCTTGAAGACATAAATTATTATCTAGATGCTTTTTGTCAAGATTCGGATGAAATTTTGATTGCTGCACTGAAGATAGCTAAAGACAGAAATAAAGTTAATTGGGGTTACGCTAAAAGTATTTTAAATTCTTGGTTACAAATGAATTTAAGCAACTACGATCAAATTAAAGCTTATGAAGCTCAATATAAAGCCACGAAAAAAATGCAGAATAAGCAAAAAGAAAATTATAAGTCTAAAGAAAAAACGCCAAGTTGGTTAACCAATCAAAATCAAAATACAGCTGTCGAAGTTGATGAAGAATTTGAAAAAGACAGGGCTGAATTTTTAAAAAAATTAAATGCTCATTGGGGTGATTAGGTGTTAAGACAAAATAATATTTGTGACGATGCATCAACAAATCGACAATATACGCTTAGAAAAAATAAAAGTCTGATTAAACAATTTTTCGACAGCAAACAATATTTATACCAAGCAGATAGAAAAGTTGCTCATGTTCATGTAGTGAATGACATATATCTTATTCACGGTCATCACAAAACGATGTTTAAAGGCGTGAAAAAGAAATTCAATAACAAATTAGAATTTGCTAGCTACATTGAAAGTAACGAATTGTATTTCGAAAAGGCAAAACAACTCAGTTTGTTTTAAGGAGGAGCAAGAAGATGAAAAAATTTAATGTTCAAATCACATATACTGGCATGATTGAAGAGACTATCGAGGCTGAAAGTTTAGACGAAGCAGAAAATGAGGCGCATGATTTTGCGAGAATGGAAGTGCCATTTGATTGTGATGAATATGAAATTAATGTAGAGGAGGAATATGAATAATGAAAACATATCCAGCATTAGCATTTGAACATAAAGACGAATCAGGCGTATACATTGGTGAATTTGAAGGGTGGTGCCAAGATTTAGATGAGGCAATACTATTTGCAAATAAAGACGGAAGTAAACCGGATAAAAAGAAAGCTAAAGAAATCTTTTTGAGGGAAGAAAAAAATTTGAGTGATATCTTAAAGGAACGTTACGGAGAAGATGCAATTCAAAATTACAGACCAAGTGAATGGTTTAAAACATGTAATTTAGTAGATGTTGAAATTAGTGAAGAAAAATTTAAGGAGTTGCTTAATAATGACTAATTCATTAACTATTGATGAATTAATTGGAAAAGTAGAACAATGGAGTGTTGACCGTAATATAAATCATGCAAGTCCCTTAAAGCAGTTTGATAAGTTGGTCGAAGAACATGGAGAACTAGTACGAGGATTAAATAAACAAGATATGCAATTAATTAAAGATAGTATAGGTGACATGTTTGTTGTATTAATAATCATGATGCAACAAATTAAAGGCAATATTAAATTAGCGTTAAGCCTATCTGATTTCGGTGAAGGTGAGGTTAATACTTTAAATTATATTAAATCACTATTTTACTTAGGTGAAAAACTAGAAGATTTTATGTCTGATAATAATAATGGCAATTTGTTTAGTGAAATTCAAACATTGATTACAAACATTACCTATTTACTTAAAGAAACGGCATATAAAAATAGTTCCGATTTAAGAACATGTTTAGCACTTGCCTATGATGAAATCAAAAACAGGAAAGGCGAAATGATTGATGGTAAATTCGTAAAAGACTCAGATTTAAATTGCGATTAAAATGCTACTAAGATTTGATGAGGTGTTGCAAAAATGAAGTCAATAGAGTTTGCAAGTAACGTGCAAGTGATATAACCCCGAAATATAAGCAGAATTTAAGTGAAATGCAAGTAACATGCAAGTGAAAGAGGTGTCGAGTAAGTGGCACAATACTTAATCACAACATTCAAAGATTCTACAGGACGTAAACATACACACATAACTAGAGCTAAGAGCAATCAAAGATTTAATGAGGTGTTGCAAAAGTGAAATCAATAGCAACCATAGAAGCGGAACAGTATTTATATGATTCACTGATCATAGACAAAATGGGAATGTGTGGATGTCATGAGGTAGTCATTGGGCGTAAGCCTCTCACACATGGGCGTGAAATCGTGGACTTTTTAACCTATGATACTAGAAATATTTTTAGGGCATATGAAATTAAAGTATCAAAAGCAGATTTAAAGAGTTCAGCTAAATTGTCTTTTGTAGGTCATTATAATTACTTAGTTTTACCGAGAAACCTATATGAAGAAGTAAAATACACAGATTTGAGTTCAATTCTTAAACAAGAAAATGTAGGCATTGTCATTATAGGTGAGGGCATTATACGTAAATCTGGTAGAAAAACATTAACAATGGGAGATAACGTTATGCTCATGGATAGTTTGAACTGCGCGTTAAATAGAGAGAATGTAAAGATTAGAAGAGGAAAGAGGTTATCATGAATGATTTTATTAAACTTAACATTTATGATTTTGACAATAATTTTATTTTATACATGCAAATATATCGTTAATAAATATATCAGAATGATTGCAATTCTATTATTTACTGTTTGTTTAAGTCTCGCAATCACATTAGGATTTGGATTTAATTTTATCGAGTATATATTAACAATATTTTTAATAATTATATTTATTGAATTAATAGAACTCGATATTTATTTAAAACGTAATTAGCCATTAGACTTTTTATTAATGCTTACATCGAGGAGATACATCATGAAAGACTTGCTAATTGAATATAGGAAAACGAGACTTTGCGTACTCAATAAAATAAAATCACTTGAATATAAAGTAGATGAAGAGGATAAATTAAGTAATTACAAAGATATATTAAAAGACATTGATTATACAATTGAATGGTTAAAATGTGGACACGAACCAGGCAATTATAACGCAATAGATAGAAGTCAATGCTATTTAGTAGATAATGATGTGATCAATAAGGCTTTTAGCGAATCAATGTATAAAAAGAATTCAGATATTGAATACAATGATATAATTAATAATGTTAATAATAAAGTGAGCTACGCACTGATGAAGTTAACACCTAAAGAACTAGAGTGTTTTATTATGGTCAAATGTGAGGGGCTTACTTATAAAGAATCTGCTAGTTTATTAAATTTGAAAATAGGTAGTGTGCAAAACTATATTAAAAGAGCTGAAATTAAAATAAAAAATGAACTTGAAACAAATTTATTTATATAGTGATTTTTTGTCTTATGTTTGATACATATGTAGAAGATTAATTAATCTTTGTTTTGGTCTCCTCCAATTTTTATTGCCTATCTGAGCTATGTCTTAGATAGGCTTTTTAAATTTAATTTTAAAGCAATTAGCGTAAGGGTGTGTGATAATAGTTGGCTAGAATAGAACTTTATGAAAAGTTGGATATAGTAAATAAATTAGGTTTAGTAGAAGGTTGGAAGCGCGATGGTTTAACAGATGAGCAAATTGCTAGAAATTTAGGTGTTTCCAAACATACTTTAATTAAATGGAAAAAGAATATACCAGACTTTCTAGACGCCATAAAAAAGGGCAAAGAGGTATCAGATTATGAATTAGAGAATGCACTTCATAAAAGAGCGGTTGGCTATTATTACGAAGAAGAAACAGTTACTAATAAAGGTGAAGTAGTAAAAATCAAGAAATATGAACATGCTAATCCTACATCACTAATATTCGCTCTCAAAAATAGATTACCCCATAAATATAGAGATAAGGTTGAACAAGAAATTACAAATCGCAATATCGAAATAAACATAGGTGACTACGTTGACGACGATTAAGATTAATATTAAGGAACCAAATAAGATATTTAATAAAAATATATTTGAAATTATCAATGATTACTCACATTTTACTGAAGTTCATTATGGTGGTGGATCCAGTGGTAAGTCACATGGAGTTGTACAAAAAGTAGTATTAAAAGCATTAAAAAAATGGAAATATCCTAGGAAAGTATTATGGCTTAGAAAAGTACAAGCAACTATTACTGATAGCTTATTTGAAGATGTGAGAAGTTGTTTGATTTCCTTCAAAATATGGGACTTATGCAAATGGAATAAAACCGATAATAAAGTAGTGCTACCAAATGGCGCTACTTTTTTATTTAAAGGTTTAGATAATCCTGAGAAAATAAAGTCCATTAAAGCTGTTTCAGATATTGTGATGGAAGAAGCATCTGAATTTACATTAGATGATTATACACAATTAACATTACGTTTAAGGGAACGTAAACATGAGAGTAAACAAATATTTTTGATGTTTAACCCTGTTTCTAAATTAAATTGGGTTTATAAATACTTTTTTGCAAATGGTGTACAAATGGATGGGGTCTTGATTAGGCAATCAAGTTATAAGGATAATAAATTTTTGGACAAAATGACTAAGAATAATCTAGAAGAATTAGCGAACAGAAATCCAGCCTATTACAAAATATATGCGTTAGGAGAGTTCGCTACATTAGATAAATTAGTTTTTCCAAAATATGAAAAACGAATCATTAATACTGATGAAATTAGGCACTTACCATCTTATTTTGGTTTAGATTTTGGGTACATTAATGATCCTAGTGCATTGATACATTTGAAAATTGATATTGAAAATAAGAAGCTCTATATTATTTCAGAATATGTGAAAAAAGGAATGTTGAACGATGAAATAGCTAAACTTATTAAAAATTTAGGATTTAGTAAAGAAGTGATAAGTGCTGATTCAGCTGAACAAAAAAGTATAGCTGAGATTAGAAAGCATGGTATAGGAAGAATTAAACCTGCAATCAAAGGTAAAGATAGCATTATGGCCGGAATTCAATTTATTAGTCAATTTGAAATTATAGTTGATGAACGATGTTTTAAAACTATTGAAGAATTAGATAACTATACATGGAAAAAAGATAAAAATACCGGCGAATACTATAACGAACCTGTAGATACATATAATCATTGCATAGATGCGCTTCGCTATTCTGTATGTAATTTAATTTTTAAAGATAAGAAAACTGAAAATAAAATAGATGATTTAACAAGGATTAGAAACATGTTCTAAGGAAGTGAACTGATGACGATTTACACCCAAGAAATTAACAACACAAAGTTCTCTAAAACAGCAAATAATGATTTTTTAATCAGTAATGTAGAACAGTTATTAAAAGAAGAAGTATTACTTAGTTTGATAAGTAAGCATAAAACTGAACAAGTACCAAGATTAGAAATGTTAGAAGATTATTATTTGAATAGGAATACAGATATTTTAACTGATAACCGAAGAATAAATGATTATAGTGATAAAGCTGACCATAGAGCAGTACATAATTATGCTAAGTATGTCACACGCTTTATAGTCGGTTATTTAACTGGTAATCCTATAACAATTACACATAAAGACGAAATCACAAATGAAAAATTAGTTGACCTTAATAAAATCAATGATGCAGATGCTACAAATAGTGATTTAGCTTTTAATCTATCTATTTATGGTCGAGCGTATGAAATTGTTTATAGAGATACTGATGATAAAGATACATTCAAATTATTAGATAGTAAAAGTACATTTGTTGTATATGACACTTCACTAGATAAAAATATGATAGCAGGTGTTAGATACTTTAATGTTAAAGATTTTGACAATACACCAATACAGAAAATTGAAATATATACAACAAATAAAATTTATTACATCGAAGTAAGAGGCGGTTCTTTCAATTCTATCGATGAAATACCTCATTACTATAATGATGTGCCAATCATTGAATATTTAAACGATCAATTTAAACAAGGTGACTTTGAAAATGTCATTTCTTTAATTGATTTGTATGATCAAGCACAATCAGATACTGCTAATTATATGACCGATTTAAATGATGCCATGTTAGCTATCGTTGGAAATATTGAAATAGATGGTGATGAAGCTAAGAAGTTTCGACAAGCTAATATGGTTCATGTCAAACCAAGTATCAATGTCAATGGTTCAGAAGGTAATGCAGATGTTAAGTACATTTATAAACAATATGATGTTAATGGCTCAGAAGCATATAAAACTAGATTACAAAAAGATATTCACAAATATACGAATACGCCTGATTTAAGCGATGAGAATTTCAGTGGAGTTCAATCTGGTGAATCAATGAAATATAAATTGTTTGGTTTAGAACAAGTTAGAGCTATTAAAGAACGTTTGTTTAAAAAAGGTTTAATGAAAAGATATAAACTATTATTCCATATTCTTAATTTAACTGGTGTACATAAGTATGATTATTCAACCATTGATATTACTTTTACTCCTAATTTACCTAAGTCTTTAAATGAATCAATTGAAGCTTTTAATTCATTAAATGGTGGAGTATCTGAACAAACCAGATTGAAATTGTTACCAATTATTGATAATCCACTTGAAGAAATCAAGAAAATGGAAGATGAACAAAATAAGGTAAAAAAAATTAGTGATAATTCATCATTTAAGGCACCATTTAGCCACGAAAATGAAATGACTGATATAAATGTCAGATAATTTAAAATATTGGCTAGAACGTGCTAAAAACGTCATGGACGCTGAATCTTTAGTTGATGCACAAGCAATAATTGAAATTGAACGTATCATTCTATTGATGTATGCTGAAATTACAAAAGAATTATTAGCCTTTTATGCAAAATATGCCAAAGATACTGGACTGAGTATTCAAGAAGTTAAGAAAATGGCTGATTCATTTGATGTACTAGCATTTAGTAACAAAGCGAAACAATTTGTTGAGCGTAAAGATTTCAGTGAAGAGGCGAATCAATCGCTCAAACAATACAACTTAACGATGAAAATCTCTAGAGAAAAACTGTTAAAGCAGCAGCTAGATTTGATTGTGAAAGATACTAGTTTAAACCTTCAAAATAAAATTGAGGATAAGCTAAGTGACGCAGTTAATAGAGAAGTAAAGAGACAAGCACATATTCTAGGTGAACATGTTCAAATTGATGACACTGAAGTGAAAGCAGTTGTTAATAGTAATTTCAAAGGTGCTAAATGGTCTACTAGATTATGGAATGATATGGAACTTGTTCAAAAGGAAGTTGAGAGGGTAACAAGTCATGTCGTTATTCGAGGTCGACATCCTAATGAATTTGTTTCTGAGTTTAAAAAGCAAACCAATTCTACTTCTTATAACGCCAGTAGATTGTTAGTAACCGAATCAGCACGTGTACAAACAGAATCACAAAAGATAGCTTATCTTAAAGATTTAGGTGAAGATGGCGAATATAAATATGTTGCCAAAATAGATAGTAAAACATCTAAATTATGTCATTCACTCAACGGAAAAATATTTAAAGTTAAAGATATGATACCAGGTGTGAATGCGCCACCTATGCATCCTTGGTGCAGAAGTACCACAGTGCCATATGTCGGCAATTGGCGAGACAAGTTCTTTAAAGAGCGTGAAGGTAAATATCAAGTAGAAGATGACACAACTAAAGATGAATTACAACAAGCTAAAGTATTAGGAAAGAAAATATATATTACTGATCAAGCAATTGATAAAGTCAGATATGTTGATATTCCAACACATACCAAAGAAGAAAATCAATTTATACAAGAACAACATAAAGCCTTGCTTAAAGATGCCAAAGAAAATAATGATAGCAATGAAGTAGCTTATTTATTAAAAGATGGTAAAGTTACAAAAGTATATGGTGATCAAGATAGTGTATCCTTTGTACCAGGGGAAAAAGCAACCGAATTATTATTTAACAGTAAACCGAATTCAATTGTTATGTTACATAACCATCCTGGGCAGTCTAGTTTTTCTCTTACAGACTTGTATTTATTTATATTTAATAATTCTATTAAAACACTGACAATTGTTACAAATAAAGGTCAAACAAAGTACTTAACTAAGACAAAAGAATATTGCAAATCAACTTGTATTGATTGTATTAAAAAATATAATAAAAATAAGAATATAAAAAAATTCAATCATAAGGATATTGATATGATTCTAAAGAGATTATATAATAGTGGTAACATAATATATAAAGTTAGGTGATTAAAATGTATTTTGCACAGTTAGATGGTGAAATAACTAATAAACAGTCACAAGAATTATTGGATAAAGAATACAAGAAAGCAATAGAATTAGAAAATAAGAATAAAGAACAAAAATTAGAAAAATAGCATCCTTTCTACACAGATAAAGAGAAAGTGGTGCTATTTTTATACACTTTTTTAACCTTCCAATGTGAAGGTTATTTTTTATTGTCCAAAACGTGCTGATGACATTTTAAAAGCAAGTATGGAATATCAGTCGACAGACTATAAACGGAGGTATGTCTCATGGAGAAAAATGAAAGTAATATTACTGACGTAACTCAGAACGAAGAGCAACTAGACAACAGTGATGAACAATCACAACAGAATGAGAAAACATTTTCTCAAGAAGAAGTATCACAATTGATTAAAGAGCGTATAGCTAGAGAACGCAAAAAATCAGATGAACGTATTAAAGATGCGGTTCAAGAAGCTGAGAAGTTAGCTAAAATGAAGTAGCTTATTTATTAAAAGGTGCTAAAGTTACAAAAGTATATGGCGATCAAGATAGTGTATCTTTTGTGCCAGGGTAACAAGCAACCGAATTATTATTTAACAGTAAACCGAATTCAATTGTTATGTTACATAACCATCCTGGACAATCAGGATTTTCATTGAATGGTTTAAAGATGTTTATTGGAAATAAATCTATCCAAACAACGACTATTGTTACTAACTATAGTGTAGTAAAACATATAAGTAAAACTTCATTATATAATCAGTCTCAAGTTTATAAAATTATGAAAGATATAAAACAATCTATAACTATGAGAAATAATGAAGCGATAGTTGATAATATTCTAAAGCAACTTTATAATAAAACATATATAAAACGAAAGGACAAATAGGAGTAATACATTATGTCAATTCAACAATTAGATGGTTACATTTCTATAGAAGATTTTTTTAAGCATATGGATGAATTATCGAAGAAAGAAGAATTAGAAAAAGAAATTAATCAATCAAAGTCTAAATATCAATAGCATCCTTTCTACACAGATAAAGAGAAGGTGGTGCTATTTTTATACGCTTTTTTAACTATTTACTGAAAATGCAGAATCACAAAAGTTAACATATTTAAAAGAACTTGGTGAAGATGGCGAATATAAATATGTTGCCAAAATAGATAGTAAAACATCTAAATTATGTCATTCACTCAACGGAAAAATATTTAAAGTTAAAGATATGATACCAGGTGTGAATGCGCCACCTATGCATCCTTAGTGTAGAAGTACCACAGTGCCACATGTTGGCAGTTGGCGAGACAAGTTCTTTAAAGAGCGTGAAGGTAAATATCAGGTAGAAGTAAAAGAAGCTAAATTACAAGAAAAAGCTAAAAACCAGATGAAAGAAATGATTGAAAGTTGTAAAATGAAAATAGAAATAAATTGTGAAAAACAAAATGGACATATGTTAGGTCATCATCTATATAATGAAAATAAAAAAAGAGCCATTTTAAATAATAAGAAATTGCCTAGCTATACAATACTTTCTATAGATTTATTGAATGAATTGTTAAGAGAAAAAATGTCAACAGGCAATCTAATATTAAGTGATGAGCTATTTGATATGAAAGAGATTATTAATTTTAATCAAATTATTGGAAAAGTACATATCGATAATGTGTATATTGAAACCAGAAAAGGAAAAGTGCATTATTCGAAGACAGGTGCTCATATAGTACCTTATATTGATAAGTAGGTGAAAAGTATTGAGAATTGAAGATGCATATCGTAAAGATGTTATTATCACGCTTTTGAATAATGAAGAATACGAAGGGTTTGTAACTGACTATGAAAATGAATTTGAGAGTGAAACAGGAAATCTTGTTGTAGATATACAGACTGATTTTGCTGTTTATTCGTTTGATGAAACTGAGATAAAAAGTATTAGATTATTAAAATAATTTCTAAATAGCATCCTTTCTACACAGATAAAGATAAAGTGATGCCATTTTTTGCGCTTTTATAACAACTAAGGATACAAGACACATACCTTCAACAAAATCTTCATCTAAACCTATCGATTTCCTAAGTTCAATTTTAAACACAAAGTTTATTTGTAAAGATGCACACCTATAAAAATCTTAATCATCGAAATGTCACAAACATCTCCATATTAAAAACTTAAATAGTGCATTCCATTTAAACTAAACATCGATATTCCTACCAAAATAGATTTAGTAATTCAAATGATATTACATCACTTTCATAAAATAACTACAACCATCATAATACTTTTCAAATCTCGTCAAATTAAAGTAAATACAGCACAAATTAACATTTTTAAATATATAAAATAAAACAAGATACTCAATAATCTGTAGTATCTTGTTTTGGAATGATGTAATTTTATAACATCAACGGCTTCAAATGAGTAGTTTCATATATAAATCAATAAACACAACTACTCAACTGAACTGGCTTAATTAATAAATGATTTGCCAGACGAAATATAACAGCATTATTAGATTAATTCTAATAGTTTATTTAAATTTTCTTCGGTTGTCGCCCAGCTGGTTGCGAATCTAACAACACGATGTTGATCATCGTATTTTTCCCAAACAGCAAATTTAACTTTTTGTTCTAACTCTGCTATTTTCTCGTTACTTAAAATAAAAAATTGTTGATTGGTTGGAGAATCAAAGTAAAGACGATAGCCTTTATTTATAAACCCGTCTTTCATCTTATTTGCCATTTCGATAGCATGTCTGCTTATATTAAAATATAAATTATCCGTAAATAATTCTAAAAATTGTATGCCTGTTAACCGTCCTTTTGCTAAAAGTGCACCGTGATGTTTGATTCGAGTGGTAAATTGTTTCGGTTCATTATTCTTCGTAAAAACAATTGCTTCTCCGCATAATGCACCTATCTTCGTACCACCTATATAAAATACATCACAATATTTAGCGATGTCTTTAATAGTCATATCTGATTGATCACTCATCAATCCATACCCTAATCGTGCACCATCCATAAATAATGGAAGCTGATATTGCTTACATACTTTGCATAACTCTTCCAATTCTGATTTAGAGTATAATGTGCCATATTCTGTAGGATGAGAAATATATACCATTCCTGGGAATACCATATGGTCCTTTTTAAAATCACTTTTAAATGTCTCCATGTAAGTTTCAACATCTGAAGCACTAACTTTTCCTTCCTTAGAGGGTATAGTAATTACTTTATGTCCACTATATTCAATTGCACCGCCCTCATGCACAGCAACATGACCAGTGTCTGCTGAAATAACCCCTTCGTAACTTTCTAACATTGAATTAATAACAACCTGATTGGTTTGCGTTCCACCTACTAAAAAACGGATAGTAGCATTTGGACAATCAATTGTATCTTTAATCTTTTCAATTGCCTGAGCTGTGAATTGATCAAAGCCATATCCCGAAGCTTGTACAAGATTTGTATCTACTAATCGTTTTAATACTTTTTCATGAGCACCTTCTAAATAATCATTTTCAAATGAGATCACTACATTTCCCCCTAAAACTAATATCAGCATTTTAATAAGATAAACTAATTTCAAAACTAGTTCGATATTTAAAATGTATTGTGAATTGTTAAAGTTTGTATCGCATTATCGCGAAGTTGAATAAATATATTATACATCAAACAATACATTAAGAAAATTAATTAATTTTTAATCATAGCGACTTTTCATGCTGGAACACATATATTAATGATTGAATTTTACTGTTAAAAGTTCTATGATTTAGGAAATAGAGAAAAGAGGGGATTTAAATGGAACAAATTAAACTTAAAACTTTTACAGCTGAGACTTTAGAGTTATTAGAAAAAAACATTAATGCTTTTTTAAGTTCTGAAGAAGCTACAAATTTAAAATTAGTAAATATTACTATTAAAGAAATAGAAGAAAGAACATTCCCAAATAATGAAGAAGAATTCAATGCAATTTTAACTTTATCTGTGAATAAATAATATGATGTGAAAGGTGCAAAATGTTTTTTGTGCCTTTCTTTATAGGAGAAAAGACTATGCGATATACATTTTCAAATGATTTAGGAACACTTTTTACCATTATTTTAGCCATTGGATTCATCATTAATTTAGTATTGGCTTTTATTATTATCTTTTTAGAAAGAAATAGACGTACAGCGAGTTCAACTTGGGCATGGCTATTTGTACTTTTTGTCTTACCATTGATTGGTTTTATTCTTTACTTGTTTTTTGGTAGAACCGTTTCGGCACGTAAATTGAATAAAAACAATGGTAACGTGTTAACGGATTTCGATGGACTTTTAAAACAACAAATAGAAAGCTTTGATAAAGGTAATTATGGTACTGATAACAAACAAGTTCAAAAACATCATGATTTAGTACGTATGCTTTTGATGGATCAAGATGGTTTTTTAACTGAAAATAATAAAGTTGATCATTTCATTGATGGAAATGATTTATATGATCAAGTTTTACAAGATATTAAAAATGCTAAAGAATACATCCATTTAGAGTATTATACATTCGCTCTAGATGGCTTGGGCCAAAGAATTTTAAAAGCGTTAGAAGAGAAATTGAAACAAGGTCTAGAAGTGAAAATTTTATATGATGACGTTGGTTCAAAGAAAGTTAAGATGGCTAATTTTGATCATTTTAAATCGTTAGGTGGAGAAGTTGAAGCATTTTTTGCTTCTAAATTACCGTTATTGAATTTCAGAATGAATAACAGAAATCATAGAAAAATCATCGTAATCGATGGTCAACTAGGTTATGTCGGAGGATTTAACATTGGTGATGAATATCTAGGATTAGGTAAACTAGGGTATTGGAGAGATACGCATTTACGTATACAAGGGGATGCGGTTGATGCACTGCAGTTGCGATTTATTTTAGACTGGAATTCGCAAGCGCACCGTCCACAGTTTGAATATGATGTTAAGTATTTCCCTAAAAAGAACGGACCATTGGGCAATTCACCAATTCAAATAGCTGCAAGTGGTCCGGCTAGTGACTGGCATCAAATTGAATATGGTTATACAAAAATGATTATGAGCGCTAAGAAGTCGGTATATTTGCAATCGCCTTATTTCATTCCGGATAACTCATATATAAATGCCATTAAAATTGCAGCTAAATCAGGGGTAGATGTTCATCTAATGATTCCATGTAAGCCAGATCATCCTTTAGTTTATTGGGCGACATATTCAAATGCTTCAGATTTACTATCTAGTGGCGTAAAAATTTACACGTATGAAAATGGATTTATACATTCTAAAATGTGTTTAATAGATGATGAAATGGTTTCAGTCGGAACTGCTAATATGGACTTTAGAAGTTTTGAATTGAATTTCGAAGTCAATGCTTTTGTATATGATGAAAAGCTTGCTAAAGATTTAAGGGTGGCTTATGAACATGATATTACAAAATCAAAACAACTAACCAAAGAATCATATGCCAATAGACCGCTGTCTGTTAAGTTTAAAGAATCGTTAGCTAAATTAGTTTCGCCAATTTTATAATTTATTTGTAAGGAGTCTCGATTATAGAGGCTCTTTTTATTTTGCCCAAAATTAAAATAACGATAAATATATTATGTGAACCTAATAATGACATTTGTCATTTCAAATCTATGACAAAGTGTTCTATTTTAAATCTAATAAATTTACTAATATTAAATTAAGGAAAAAATAGAGGTGATTAAATTGATTCAAATATCTAATATCAACAAGTCATTTAATAAAAGATGTGTTCTAAAAAATATTTCGTTCGATATTGAACAAGGTAAATGTATCGCTTTAATTGGAAAAAATGGTGCTGGAAAGTCAACGTTAATTGATATATTAATTGGTAATGTTAATGCTAATTCTGGTGAGATATTTGATAAAGACAAGTTATTACAAAGTGAAAATCGCAGTATAATGTTCCAAAAAACGATGTTTCCAGATCAATTAAAAGTTATTGAGATTATCAACTTATATCAATCATTTTACGAAAATCCATTACCATTGGAAGAAATAATAGAACTGACGAAATTTGATTCTAGTCAACTGAACCAATTTGTAAATAAACTTTCTGGTGGTCAACAACGATTACTCGATTTTGTATTATCTTTAATCGGACAACCACAATTGATCTTATTAGATGAACCAACATCGACTATGGATATAGAAATTAGAGAATATTTTTGGTCAATTATTGAAAATTTAAAAGAAGATAATCGAACGATACTCTATACATCGCACTATATTGAAGAAGTCGAACGTATGTCAGACAAAATTATTCTCATTGAAAATGGAGAAATAATACTTAATGATTCAACGTCACATATTAGAACCAATCAGCAATCTCAGATTACGTTATCCGATGAATATATAAGAAAGTTAAAACTAGATAAAGATGATTTAGTTATTCAAAAAAATCATAATGGCACTATCAAAATTATTACTTCAAATGTAAATGATACGATTTTATATCTTCAACAACTTCATATTAATTTGGATGATATTGAAATACAAAAAGTCTCAATTGTTGATTCATACTTCAACAATAAAAAGCAAAGGGGATCTAATTATGATACTAAGTTACTTGAAAATCGAATTTAAAGTTATAATGCGTAAAAAAACAACATTAATATTATCTATTTTATTTCCTGTTATATTCTATATATTATTTACTTCGATATTGGAATTGCCGGAAGATGTTAAACCTAAATTTTATAAAGAGTATATGTATAGTATGACGGTTTATAGTTTGTTAAGTTTTAGTTTACTAACTTTTCCATTAGATATTATTAATGAAAAACAAAATGAATGGCGCCAAAGATTAATGGTAACACCATTTACTTTTACTAGTTATTATATTTCAAAAGTAGTGAAAACTATGCTGCAATTTGCAATAGCGATATTAGTTATTTTTATGGTTGGACATTTTTATAAAGGTGTTGCAATGAGTGCAGTTCAATGGTTAGAGTCAGGAATATTTTTATGGTTAGGTGCGTCTCTATTAATAACTTTTGGCATATTATTTTCTTTGTTAAATGATATTCAAAAAACAAGTGCTTTAGCTAATATCGTAACAATTGGTTTAGCAGTATTAGGTGGATTGTGGTTTCCGATAAACACATTTCCAAATTGGCTTCAACATGTTGCTCATGTTTTACCGAGCTATCATTTGCGTAAACTAGGTGTAGATATTGCTTCAAATCATCATATCAATTTAATATCATTTGCTATAATACTCTTGTATGCTTTAGGGAGTATATTAGCAGTATATTGTATTAGTCATTTTAAAAGGGCGGAATAAAATATGAAATTTTTAAAAGATACTTCAATTGCTGAAATATCGTCTATACTTTATCTGATTTTTCCTATTGCCGGTATATTTTTTAATGAAGTATATGGTCCCAAATGGTTGTATATTATATCAGTCATTGTCTTTTCGTTGTCGTATCTTATATTAGTTATAGTAAATAATAGACTTAATACATTAATGTTTTACATTTTGTTGATTATTCATTATTTTATTATTTGTTATTTTGTTTTCAGTGTACATCCAATGCTAAGTTTGTTTTTCTTTTATAGTGCTTTTGCCGTTCCATTTACTTTTAAAAATAATGTTAAAAAAACGGCAACTAATCTTTTCATACTAACAATGATTATATGTACAATAATAACGTACTTATTGTATAACAACTATTTTGTTGCAATGATGGTTTATTATGTCGTTATATCGTTAATAATGCTAGATAATTTTAAAAAAATGAAAAACCGTGAATATCAAAAAGAAATAGCAGAAAAAAATAGACATATTAATACATTAATTGCTGAACAAGAGCGACATAGAATTGGTCAAGACTTACATGATACGTTAGGGCATGTGTTTGCAAGTTTATCATTAAAATCAGAATTAGCTTATAAACTAATAGATGCTGATGTAGAAAAAGTAAAAGCTGAATTATTAGCAATTAATAAATTATCTCGTGAATCATTGAACAAAGTTCGAGAAATTATTGATGATGTAAAATTACCATCATTTATTGAAGAGATTGATAGTATACGTAAAGTTTTAAAAGATGCTGATATTGATTTTACATTTGAAAATAAAGAATTAGCGCAAGTATTAAGTCCTACTAAACAATCTATGTTAGTTATGATTACGCGTGAAGCGATAAATAATGTTATTAAACATGCAAATGCTTCAAAAGTTCATGGTAAATTAAAAACTGTAAACAATCATAAATTACTGCTTATGATTGAAGATGATGGCAAAGGTATCGATAGTGATTGTGAGGTGAAAAGTATTTCACAGCGTGTACAACATTTAAATGGAACTTTAGCAGTCGACTCAACAAATGGAACTAAAATAATCATTGAAATCTCAACAGGAGGAATAGCATGACATCTTTAATTATTGCAGAAGATCAAAATATGTTACGACAGGCAATGGTTCAATTAATTAAACTACATGGTGATTTTGAAATTTTAGCAGATACTGATAATGGTCTCGATGCAATGAAACTTATTGAAGAATATAATCCTAACGTTGTTATTTTAGATATAGAAATGCCAGGCATGACTGGACTTGAAGTTTTAGCGGAAATTAGAAAAAAGCATTTGAATATTAAAGTGATTATTGTAACAACTTTTAAAAGACCGGGATACTTTGAAAAAGCAGTTGTGAATGATGTGGATGCATATGTTTTAAAAGAACGTTCTATAGAAGAATTGGTGGAAACCATTAATAAAGTAAATAACGGAGAGAAAGAATATAGCGCCACATTGATGACTTCATTTTTTGTAGATAAAAACCCATTAACGCCCAAAGAACAAATTGTATTAAGGGAAATTGGCAATGGTTTAAGTAGTAAAGAAATAAGTGAAAAATTATTTTTGACAGATGGAACAGTTAGAAATTATACATCTGTTATAATTGATAAATTATTTGCAGATAATCGTTTTGATGCTTGGAAAAAGGCAAATGAAAAAGGCTGGATCTAAATACAAACAAAAAAGTATTGAGTGTTTTGATTTAAGAGACTTGGAAAGTGAGTCAATAATCAAAATCTTACTCAATACTTTTATTTTGGTACTCGCAATTTAGATTTGTTAACTAATTTTTTCGCTTATTATAAAACGAAACAATCAAGTAAACGATAAAGCCTACAAAGATACCCAATAAAATAGATAGTACTGCCGTCACTATTAATGGTAATTTGAAAAATATTTGTAGGAAAATACCAATGATAATTGCGATAATTACTGCAATTAATGTGACTGTATTTTCATTTGAAATGTTCATTTATTTTCACTCCTTAACAATAACATTATATCATGCTATAGCTTTCCAAAATATTGAAATATGTAGATATGGCTATTGACGATATTTCTTAACTTTTATATGATTAATCGGAATGAAAAAAGAGAAGTAGGTGGCAATATGAAGTCAAATAAATCGCTTGCTATGATTGTGGTAGCCATCATTATTGTAGGTGTATTAGCATTTCAATTTATGAATCATACGGGTCCTTTCAAAAAGGGGACGAATCATGAAACTGTACAAGATTTAAATGGTAAAGATAAAGTACATGTTCAAAGAGTTGTGGATGGTGATACATTTATTGCAAATCAAAATGGTAAAGAAATTAAAGTTAGGCTTATAGGGGTTGATACGCCAGAAACGGTGAAACCGAATACGCCTGTACAACCATTTGGCAAAGAAGCATCAAATTATAGTAAGAAGACATTAACAAATCAAGATGTTTATTTAGAATATGATAAAGAAAAACAAGATCGCTATGGTAGAACATTGGCGTATGTATGGATAAGTAAAGATCGTATGTACAATAAGGAATTAGTGGAAAAGGGACTTGCTAGAGAGAAGTATTTTTCACCAAATGGCAAATATAGAAATGTATTTATAGAAGCACAAAATAAAGCTAAACAACAGAAATTAAATATTTGGAGTAAATAATTAAATAGGTGATTATATATATTAAAGTAAAATATACTTGAAGCATCGATTTATTATTACCATAAATTTATATATAGAAATAATTTAAAGGCATAATAACCATAGTGCGTATCGAGCGTAATGGATTATTATGCCTTTGATTTTACTTGAATATAGCTGTGATTTGATCAACCTGTTCTTTATTTAAAGGGTGTTTAGATAGCTCTATGGCTTCGCTAATAATACGTCGTAACGAAGATTTTGTTGAAACTGTATCAACATATTTATCTCTTTCTTCAGAACCTTGAATGATATTAACTGTACCATCACTAAAGTAAATAACACCGGTACTTTGGACTTTAAAGTTAAAGTTTTGTTCAATATGATCCTTTAATGCTTTCGCATTATTTGCTGCTAATTGATACGGATCATAATCATAAAAATCATAAATAACACGATTTGGTTGAACTGTTTCTGTAAAAGTATAGATAGACTTTCTTGATGAATTAAACTGATCATGATATTGCTGGCTAATGTAATGACCGACAACTTTTTCAATATTACTATTGCTTATTTCTGTATCATGCTCATCAGGTACATCAAAGTGATAAAATGTTTTTTCACCCCAGCTTTTTACATCAACGTTTATTAAACCGATATCTGAAACAATGATAAAATCAAATGAACGTGCATACTCGAAAAACGGATGTTTAGTAGCTAAATTGCTTGTAACGATAATATCGTAATATTTTAATTTACCATTTTCGAGATAGCTATCTAAAATCTTGCGTAATTCTCTTTTAGCATTTTTGTATGCATGGTGGCCAACATCATTATTAGAACTCAGCATTTGACTTCTTAATTCAGCATTTTCTGCACTTAATGCTTTGTTCTTTTTAATAAGTTGCTTTCTTGCATAAACTTCGGTATCTATTTTACTATTACTATACCTTTGATTTAAAACTAATATACCAATTAATGCTACAATGATAATGATAAGTACAACATAAAAAGACATTTTTTCACCAATCCTTTTTGACTTCTTTAACTTTGTATACAATAATAATTAATAAAGATTAATTGTTATTCAATTTCCCACATTTTTATTAGTTGATTTTAGTTCATCATTGTTATAATCAAATTATAAACTGACAGATATTGATGTTCAATGAATATGACGTGAAAGATTCGTGAATTCAAGTTTATGTCGAATTTATGTTATAACGGTCATTTAAATGACAGAATTAGGTCACTCATAGTATTTTGAAGATTGAATTCATTAATTTTAAAATGTATAATGATATTTGTGAAAGCGCTTGCTTAGGAGGTGTATTTGAGAGTGAATGAAATGAATGCTAAAGAACAATTAGTGGACAATTTAATGAAAACATCATCGCAATTATTTAAATTTCACGGTGAAGTTGCCATGCAGCTTTTCTTAAATGATGAATTAAAATTACCTTCTATTGTTGAAATATGCGTGGAACGTAAGCGTTTAAGTGATATTGTGAAAGTTATTCCGCAATCATATGCGTTACTATACATAGATAAGCAAGATCAAGCAATAGCTAAAGAAGATTTATCACTTTCAAAAATTGCAAAAGTTTATGTGCAATATGATGATACAACAATAATGAGTATTTTCGTTTATGATGTAGTAAACGATGAATGGATTTTTAGATTGGATCCGAATATACGTATACCTAAGAGTAACATATACTTCCATAGTTTAAATTGGGATGTGGATTATATTAAACCGGAGATCGTTCTAATGTATGATCTAATGCAACACCATCAGTATCATCATTATTCCAATTATAAACGAGTCATAGATGCATTAAGCTACTATCAATTTTTTATTTTAAAATTTGTAGTAGGTGAGCAACGTATTAAGGATGCAATCCAGAGAACAATAAATAATTAAGAAAAAGCAATTCATAACGCAGTTGAATACATGTGTTACGAATTGCTTTTATATTAGTTTTTATCACACAAGTTTTTTAATGCAACCCCGTGATAGCAAAACTCATATGTAGATAATACAGCTTTTTCAGCATCATCTACATGAATTCCAAACATCATCGAGATTTCCGAAGCACCTTGGTTAATCATTTTTAAGTTAATTTTTGATTCAGCTAAGGCATGTGTAATTTTATTTGCAGTACCGATGACTTTATTCATACCTTCGCCGACAATCATTAATATTGCTAAATCATGCTCAATACTTAGCTCATCAACATCACATTTTTGACGAATTTCATTTAATACTTTTGTTTCTTTATTTTGAATTTGTTTTGAACGCATAACGATACTGATAGTATCAATACCTGAAGGCATATGATCAAATGAAATATTATTATCCTCTAAGACACCTAATATCTTTCTAGTAAACCCGACTTGTCTATTCATTAAATACTTTTTGATATTAATAACGGTAAAATCTTTATCACAACTTATACCGCTAATCACATTTTTCGCATTTATTTCTCTATCATGCACTATAAATGTACCTTTATCTTGAGGGCGGTTCGTATTTTTAATCACCACAGGGATGCGATCTTTATAAAGTGGTTGTAAGGCTTCATCATGGAAAACACTAAAACCAGCATAAGATAATTCACGCATTTCTCGATAAGTGATTTCTTCGATTAATTCAGGATCTTTGATGATATTTGGATTAGCTTTATAAATACCAGACACATCGGTGAAATTTTCATAAATTGTAGCTCTAACACCACTTGATATGATGGCGCCAGTTATATCTGATCCGCCACGTGGAAATGTAACTATATATCCTTCATGAGATACGCCGAAAAATCCTGGGATAATTAGTTTCTCATCATAATCTCTTAATTTTTTAATTTCAGAGTAAGCACTATCTAATATTTGTGCTTCTTGTGGGACGTCAGTAACAAAAATACCCGCTTCCTTCGGTGATATATATTTTGTTGGTATACCTTGACTATTATTATATAAAGCTATCAATTGCGCATTAAAATCTTCACCACAAGAAAGTAATGCATCTAATAGTCTCTTTGGTTCATTTTTTAATTGATTAATATAATGTTCCAAAGTCACATCTATCGTCCGTAAAATACTTTCATCCATTTGCAATTCTTTTACAATATCATCATAACGCTGAATAATTTCTCTTTTTTTATCATGATAATCAAGATGATTAATGACCTTTTCATATAATCTGATTAACAAATCAGTTGTTTTAATATCATTATCATGTCTTTTACCTGGAGCAGAAACGATAACAATCTTTCGCTCTGGATCAGAATTAACAATATTTAAAACCTTTTTAATTTGAGTAGCATTGGAGACGGAGCTACCACCGAATTTGGAAACTTTCATAGTGCATGCCAACCTTTCTAAAAAATCAGAAAATTGTATTCAGTTTTGTAAGTAAGAATGATATTATGTATTTATATTTTGAATATTACGAACTTTACAAAAATAAAGAATAATTCTATACTATACTATCATCTAGTGTTTTTCAATAATACATTTGTTTTTCTCAAAAGCACAAACGGAGGTACATAAAATGAAAAAATTAAATATAGCATTATTAGGATTAGGTACTGTCGGATCTGGTGTTGTTAAAATCATCGAAGAGAACCGACAGCAAATTCAAGATACATTAAATAAAGATATTGTCATAAAGCATATTCTTGTTCGAGATAAATCTAAAAAGAGACCGCTAAATATTAGCCAATATCATTTAACTGAAGATGTTAATGAAATTTTAAATGATGATTCATTAGATATTATCGTTGAAGTCATGGGAGGAATTGAACCAACTGTAGATTGGTTAAGAACAGCACTTAAAAATAAAAAACATGTTATTACCGCAAATAAAGATTTATTAGCAGTACATCTTAAACTTTTAGAAGATTTAGCAGAAGAAAATGGTGTAGCTTTAAAGTTTGAAGCGAGTGTAGCAGGTGGTATTCCGATCGTAAATGCCATAAATAATGGTTTGAATGCGAATAATATTTCAAAATTTATGGGAATTTTAAATGGTACCTCTAATTTTATTTTATCTAAAATGACTAAAGAGCAAACGACATTTGAGGAAGCACTTGATGAAGCGAAAAGACTTGGTTTTGCTGAAGCGGATCCAACTGATGATGTAGAAGGGGTAGATGCAGCGCGTAAAGTTGTCATTACATCATATTTATCATTTAACCAAGTCATTAAATTAAACGACGTTAAACGAAGAGGAATTAGTGGCGTAACTTTAACTGATATTAATGTAGCCGATCAACTGGGGTATAAAATTAAATTGATTGGTAAGGGAATATATGAAAATGGCAAAGTTAATGCATCGGTAGAACCAACGTTAATTGATAAAAAGCATCAATTAGCAGCTGTAGAGGATGAATATAACGCGATTTATGTCATTGGTGATGCCGTTGGTGACACGATGTTTTATGGAAAAGGAGCAGGCAGTTTAGCAACAGGTAGTGCCGTTGTCAGTGATTTATTGAATGTAGCATTATTCTTTGAATCAGATTTACACACATTGCCACCACATTTTGAAATAAAGACAGATAAAACACGGGAAATGATGGATTCAGATGCAGAAATTAATATTAAAGAAAAATCCAATTTCTTTGTAGTAGTGAATCATGTCAAAGGTTCAATTGAAAATTTTGAAAATGAGTTAAAGGCAATATTACCATTTCACCGATCATTAAGAGTTGCAAATTACGATAATCAATCATATGCCGCTGTTATAGTTGGATTGGAATCATCACCGGAAGAATTAATCACTAAGCATGGATACGAAGTTGACAAAGTATACCCAGTAGAAGGAGTTTAATTATAATGAGAAGATGGCAAGGATTAGTAGAAGAGTTTAAAGCACATTTACCAGTAAATGAAAATACACCAAAATTAACATTGAACGAGGGAAATACACCACTCATTCATTGTGAAAATATGTCTAAAATACTAGGTATAGATTTATATGTGAAGTATGAAGGTGCCAATCCGACAGGTTCATTTAAAGATCGCGGTATGGTAATGGCTGTGACAAAAGCAAAAGAGCAAGGTAAGAAAATTGTAATATGCGCTTCGACTGGAAATACATCAGCGTCTGCAGCAGCATATGCAGCGAGAGCAGGTTTAAAAGCTATCGTCGTAATACCAGAAGGTAAAATTGCATTAGGTAAATTGTCGCAAGCAGTAATGTATGGTGCAGAAATCGTTTCTATTGAAGGAAACTTTGATGAAGCTTTAGAAATTGTAAAAGAAATTGCAAAAAGTGGCGAAATAGAGCTTGTAAACTCTGTCAATCCATTTAGAATCGAAGGGCAAAAGACAGGCTCATTTGAAATTGTACAACAATTAGACGGTGAAGCACCTGATATTTTAGCGATTCCTGTAGGTAATGCAGGTAATATTACTGCATATTGGAAAGGCTTTAAAGAATATCATGAAGCTAAAGGTTCACAATTGCCGAAAATGTTTGGCTTCCAAGCTGAAGGCGCATCACCAATTGTTCAAAATAAAGTCATTAAAAATCCTGAAACGATTGCAACTGCTATTCGAATTGGTAATCCTGCTAGTTGGGATAAGGCGACTAATGCTCTTAAAGAATCAAATGGATTAATAGATAGTGTTACTGATGATGAAATTCTAGAAGCATATCAGTTAATGACAACTAAAGAAGGTGTCTTTAGTGAACCAGCGAGTAATGCTTCTATTGCAGGTTTAATTAAATTGCATAGACAAGGTAAATTACCTCAAGGTAAAAAAGTAGTTGCTATTTTAACTGGTAATGGATTAAAAGATCCTGATACTGCTATTTCACTACTAGATAATCCGATAAAGCCATTGCCAAATGATAAAGATAGCATTATCGATTATATTAAAGGAGCTTTATAACATGTCGAATGTTTTGGAGTTAACAATTCCTGCATCAACAGCCAACCTTGGAGTTGGCTTTGATTCTATAGGTATGGCTTTAGATAAATTTTTGCATCTGTCTGTAAAGGAAACATCAGGGACAAAATGGGAATATATTTTCCATGATGATGCATCTAAGCAATTGCCTACTGACGAAACAAACTTTATTTATCATGTAGCACAACAAGTTGCTTCTAAATATAGTGTTGACTTGCCTAATTTATGTATCGAAATGAGAAGTGATATTCCATTGGCAAGAGGGTTAGGTTCGTCAGCTTCTGCTTTAGTAGGAGCTATATATATCGCAAATTATTTTGGTGATATCCAACTGTCTAAACATGAGGTATTACAATTAGCGACTGAAATCGAAGGACATCCTGATAATGTTGCGCCGACCATTTATGGTGGTTTAATCGCTGGATATTATAATGATGTCTCGAAAGAAACGTCAGTTGCACATATCGACATACCAGACGTGGATGTGATTGTAACGATACCAACTTATGAACTAAAAACAGAAGCATCAAGACGTGCTTTACCACAAAAATTAACACATAGTGAAGCGGTTAAAAGTAGTGCAATTAGTAATACAATGATTTGTGCATTAGCACAGCACAATTATGAATTAGCAGGTAAACTCATGCAACAAGATGGCTTTCATGAACCGTATCGTCAGCATTTAATTGCTGAATTTGATGAAGTGAAAACAATTGCTATTCAACATAATGCCTATGCAACTGTAATTAGTGGTGCTGGACCAACTATTTTAATATTTAGTCGTAAAGAAAATAGTGGGGAATTGGTTCGCTCTTTAAATAGTCAGGTAGTATCATGCCATTCTGAATTGGTCGATATTAATATCAGTGGTGTTAAAGAACGAATTGTATACCAATAGACGCTTTATATTGTAAAATAGTATTAAATGCAGAATAGAGAGGAGATTTAATGCGATATGACAAATTATAAAGTTGTCGTTTTAGATATGGATGACACATTGCTAAATTCAGATAATGTGATATCAGAAGAAACTGCAAATTATTTAACAGCAATTCAAGATGAAGGTTATTATGTTGTTTTAGCATCTGGTAGACCTACTGAAGGTATGATTCCAACTGCTAGAGATTTAAAATTACCTGAACATCATAGCTATATTATTAGTTATAACGGTAGTAAAACGATTAACATGACTAATGAAGAAGTAGAAGTAAGTAAATCGATTGGTAAGCAAGATTTCGATGAAATTGTAGATTATTGTCGAGATAGAGGCTTTTTCGTTCTTACATATCATGATGGTCAAATTATTTACGACAGCGAACATGAGTATATGAATATTGAAGCAGAATTAACAGGTTTACCGATGAAACGTGTTGATGATATCAAAGCGTATATTCAAGGCGATGTACCCAAGGTCATGGGTGTAGATTATGTAGCGAATATTACAGAAGCTAGAATTGATTTGAATGGTGTGTTCAATGATAATGTAGATGCTACGACAAGTAAGCCATTCTTCTTAGAATTTATGGCCAAAGACGTTTCAAAAGGTAATGCAATTAAAGCGTTATGTCACAAATTGGGATATTCGGTGGATCAAGTCATTGCTTTTGGTGATAGTATGAATGATAAATCAATGTTTGAAGTCGCAGGTCTAGCTATTGCTATGGGGAATGCATCAGATGAACTTAAGCAATATGCAAATGAAGTTACGTTGGATCATAATGAAAATGGTATTCCACATGCGCTCAAAAAATTGTTATAAATTTTAAAATAAGCCTTAACACATGATATTTGAATAAGATATCTTGTGGTTAAGGCTTTTTATTTTTGTGAAAATGACTTCAGTTATACTATGGAGGATTTGAAATACATATTTTAGATTAGTAATGATATCAAACGAATAGAGTAAATGTATATTTTTTGAATAAATCAAGTATTAACTAGTCACTGAAGGTAGATAAATAAATTTGATCATTCTGAATAATAACGAATGCATTAAAAAATGCAGTGACAATCTAACATTAATTGTTAAAATCACTGCAAGCATCTTGATTTTATTTAGCTGTTTGTGTCCAGTCATGCTTACCTCTGAAACGTTTTACATGAGCATATATTTGGTCAGCAGTATAATCTAAATTTGTATAAACTGTAATACTGAACGCTGATTGGTTTTCAGCAAATGATTCTTCGGAAAATAATTCCTTTAAGTGCATAAATAAATCATTCATTTGTTTATGGTTTAAACCGGGATATTCCCTTAAAGTTCTCTTTAATAATTGTCCGTTCTTTTCTTCTAATGCTTGAACTACAATAACAAATCTTTCATCTTGCTTTAGTACATCATCAAATAAATTTGTTTGTCCAATCATTGAATTTCACCCCTGAAAAGTTATTGTTATCTATATTATACACGATATGCAAAATATCTAAAATAAAGAATGGTAACATGGTAATAATAAAATATAAACAGAATACTAGTTAATACACTTTATACTAGAAAAAGATATTAAAGTATATCTGCTTTACACCATTAAAAAGCGGCAAATGCTATAGATAATCTAAAGCATCTGCCGTATGAGAATTTATTTATTTTTGATTGTCATAATCGTGTGGTTTTAAATTAATTGTTTCTAGCTTTACAAATTTTGTTTTGTGAATGATTTTATGAATAAAGTAAATCAACGCTAGAATGATTAAAGGTAAAAAGTTTTTAAAAGCATTTAACCATTGATCTTTTAAAATATATTCAACTGAGCCACCAAATAGCAAGAATAATAGTGTAGTGATGACAATGATTGGTCCTAATGGATAAAAAGGTGCTTTATATGGTAGGACCTTATTAGGGTCTTGACCTTGTTTTTTAATAGCTTGTCGCAATCGTATTTGTGACCAAATGCTTGATCCCCAAACAACTATAATCATTGAACCAATAATTTCAAGTAAATTAAAAACGGCATTTGAATTAAAGTTTGCATAAATAATAACAATAACAACGACTGCATAAGTAGTTAATAATGCTCTTAAAGGTAACTTAGTTGTCTTGTTTAATTTACTTAAAAATTGGGGTGCTTTTTTGTCTGAACTTAAGGAATACAACATTCTGCCTGTTGTATAAACACCTGAATTTGCAGCGGATAATAATGAAGTTAAAATAACCGCGTTGATTACTGATGCTGCAAAGGCTATGCCTACTCTATCGAATACAATTGTAAATGGGCTTTGACTTATTGAACTACTTGCTCTTAATAATGATGGATCTGTGTACGGAATAATTGCACCAATTACTGCAATTGATAAGACATAGAATAAAAGAATACGCCAAAATACTTGTTTAATTGCCTTAGGCATAGACTTTTTAGGGTCATCTGATTCACCAGCAGTTACTGCTACTACTTCTGTACCACCAACCGAAAATCCGGCGACTAATAATACGCCTAAGAAACCAGAGATACCACCAACAAACGGTGCTTGGCCTTTTGTATAGTTTTCAAATCCATATGTATGACCACCTAAGATACCGAAAATCATTAAAAAGCCAAAAATAACGAATACGATAATTGTTAACACTTTAATCAATGATAACCAAAACTCAGTTTCTCCAAATGATTTTACAGAAAAAATGTTTAATAATAGTAAAATTGTAATAAAGATTAAGCTCCAAGTAATGGGGTGGAAAAATTTAAATGTGTCCCAGAAATAAAGCACATTTGACGCTACTATGACATCAACACTTGTAACTAATGACCACAATGCCCAATACAACCATCCCATGGTAAAGCCAAGAGATGAGTCAATAAAGCGTGTTGAATAAGAGCTGAATGAACCTGATACTGGATAAAATGTTGCCAACTCTCCAATTGATGACATTAAGAAATATAGCATGACACCAATAACAAGATAAGCGAGTATAGCGCCTCCAGGACCAGCTTGAGAAATGATATTACCAGTAGCTACAAATAGACCAGTCCCAATTGCACCACCTATAGCAATCATGGAAATGTGTCTTGAGTTAAGACTACGGTTCATTTTATTATCTTCCATATTTAGTCTCCCATCTATTTAAATATACCCATTATTGTAAGCTTTTTAAGTGTACTATTCAATAACTATTTAGTACTGTAAAGCGAAAAAATTAAAATTTTCTGATTTTTTAATCATCTTGAGCATGTTTAATTGTAATTTTGATGGGGTTAAATTATAATATGTATTAAATTATAATTATTATAAATTGTGGAGGGATGACTATGTCACAACAAGACAAAAAGTTAACTGGTGTTTTTGGGCATCCAGTATCAGACCGAGAAAATAGTATGACAGCAGGGCCTAGGGGACCTCTTTTAATGCAAGATATTTACTTTTTAGAGCAAATGTCTCAATTTGATAGAGAAGTAATACCAGAACGTCGAATGCATGCCAAAGGTTCTGGTGCATTTGGGACATTTACTGTAACTAAAGATATAACAAAATATACGAATGCTAAAATATTCTCTGAAATAGGTAAGCAAACCGAAATGTTTGCCCGTTTCTCTACTGTAGCAGGAGAACGTGGTGCTGCTGATGCGGAGCGTGACATTCGAGGATTTGCGTTAAAGTTCTACACTGAAGAAGGGAACTGGGATTTAGTAGGGAATAACACACCAGTATTCTTCTTTAGAGATCCAAAGTTATTTGTTAGTTTAAATCGTGCGGTGAAACGAGATCCTAGAACAAATATGAGAGATGCACAAAATAACTGGGATTTCTGGACGGGTCTTCCAGAAGCATTGCACCAAGTAACGATCTTAATGTCAGATAGAGGGATTCCTAAAGATTTACGTCATATGCATGGGTTCGGTTCTCACACATACTCTATGTATAATGATTCTGGTGAACGTGTTTGGGTTAAATTCCATTTTAGAACGCAACAAGGTATTGAAAACTTAACTGATGAAGAAGCTGCTGAAATTATAGCTACAGATCGTGATTCATCTCAACGCGATTTATTCGAAGCCATTGAAAAAGGTGATTATCCAAAATGGACAATGTATATTCAAGTAATGACTGAGGAACAAGCTAAAAACCATAAAGATAATCCATTTGATTTAACAAAAGTATGGTATCACGATGAGTATCCTCTAATTGAAGTTGGAGAGTTTGAATTAAATAGAAATCCAGATAATTACTTTATGGATGTTGAACAAGCTGCGTTTGCACCAACTAATATTATTCCAGGATTAGATTTTTCTCCAGACAAAATGCTGCAAGGGCGTTTATTCTCATATGGCGATGCGCAAAGATATCGATTAGGAGTTAATCATTGGCAGATTCCTGTAAACCAACCTAAAGGTGTTGGTATTGAAAATATTTGTCCTTTTAGTAGAGATGGTCAAATGCGCGTAGTTGACAATAATCAAGGTGGAGGAACACATTATTATCCAAATAACCATGGTAAATTTGATTCTCAACCTGAATATAAAAAGCCACCATTCCCAACTGATGGATATGGCTATGAATATAATCAACGTCAAGATGATGATAATTATTTTGAACAACCAGGTAAATTGTTTAGATTACAATCAGAGGACGCTAAAGAAAGAATTTTTACAAATACAGCAAATGCAATGGAAGGCGTAACGGATGATGTTAAACGACGTCATATTCGTCATTGTTACAAAGCTGACCCAGAATATGGTAAAGGTGTTGCAAAAGCATTAGGTATTGATATAAATTCTATTGATCTTGAAACTGAAAATGATGAAACATACGAAAACTTTGAAAAATAAATTTGATATGTAGTTTCTATATTGCGTAGTTGAGCAGTTTATGATATCATAATAAATCGTAAAGATTCCTAACAAGAGAGGGTGTTTAACGTGCGCGTAAACGTAACATTAGCATGCACAGAATGTGGCGATCGTAACTATATCACTACTAAAAATAAACGTAATAATCCTGAGCGTATTGAAATGAAAAAATATTGCCCAAGATTAAACAAATATACGTTACATCGTGAAACTAAGTAATTCTTATCATTCAAATACGACGATTTGAAAATAAAGCGGGCTTACCTATTATATTGGGGAGCTCGCTTTTTTATGAAATTTTTGTGAAGAGTGATTAATGGATTGAGTTTCATCGGTAGAACAATATATGATTGTATTAGTTGTTACTTTATTAAAATTTGAGAATATTTATAGAAGGAAATAGATTACTGATTTTATAAAGTCACTTTGTTAGCGAATGCTTGAAAGAGTATTTAATATAGTAGAATTTAAAATTTCAAAGCGGAATTTAATAAGTACGAAGTAATTCTGGGTATGTTTTATAAATGTTCGATAATACACTTTAATCTTAAATATGATGGTTTAGAAAATGATTTAACAAAGAAATGAAACTTTACTGTTGAATTATGTGAGGATTGTGTTATTATATAAATCGTAATAATTACGATTTGATAAAAAGTGAGGTAACTATATATGGCTAAGAAATCTAAAATAGCAAAAGAGAGAAAAAGAGAAGAGTTAGTAAATAAATATTACGAATTACGTAAAGAGTTAAAAGCAAAAGGTGATTACGAAGCGTTAAGAAAATTACCAAGAGATTCATCACCTACACGTTTAACTAGAAGATGTAAAGTAACTGGAAGACCTAGAGGTGTATTACGTAAATTTGAAATGTCTCGTATTGCGTTTAGAGAACATGCGCACAAAGGACAAATTCCAGGTGTTAAAAAATCAAGTTGGTAAAATCAAATTTCGTACTTTAGCCCATTTACAATATCAATAAAACAATGTACAGTATATACGAATGCTATAAACTGAATGTTTTCTCATATTAATAAGGAAACATTCGGTTTTTAATTTGCATTTAAAAATAATTAGTTTTTAAAGGGGCTATTTAAAGTGAAAATATTTGATTACGAAGATATTCAATTAATACCTAATAAATGCATAGTTGAAAGTAGGTCTGAATGTGATACAACTATCCAATTTGGTCCGAAAAAATTCAAGCTACCTGTAGTTCCTGCAAATATGCAAACAGTTATGAATGAGAAATTAGCGAAATGGTTTGCTGAAAATGATTACTTTTATATCATGCATCGTTTTGATGAAGAAGCAAGAATACCTTTTATAAAACATATGCAAAATTCAGGCTTATTTGCATCTATTTCAGTTGGTGTAAAGAAAGCGGAATTTGATTTTATTGAAAAGTTAGCTCAAGAAAAATTAATCCCCGAATATATTACAATAGATATTGCGCATGGTCACTCAGATTCAGTGATAAACATGATTAAACATATAAAAAACCATATACCTGATAGTTTTGTTATTGCTGGTAATGTTGGTACGCCAGAAGGTGTTAGAGAATTAGAAAATGCTGGTGCTGATGCTACCAAAGTCGGTATAGGTCCTGGTAGAGTTTGTATTACAAAGATTAAAACAGGTTTTGGTACTGGTGGTTGGCAGTTAGCGGCATTAAACATATGTAGTAAAGCAGCTCGTAAACCTTTGATTGCTGATGGTGGTATAAGAACGCATGGCGACATCGCTAAATCAATTAGATTTGGTGCATCAATGGTCATGATTGGTTCATTATTTGCGGCACACGAAGAATCACCTGGTGAAACTGTAGAACTTGATGGTAAACAGTATAAAGAATATTTTGGTAGTGCATCTGAATTTCAAAAAGGCGAACATAAAAATGTAGAAGGTAAAAAAATGTTTGTAGAACATAAGGGTTCATTAATGGATACCTTAAAAGAAATGCAACAAGATTTACAAAGCTCAATTTCATATGCCGGTGGAAAAGACTTGAAATCATTACGTACTGTAGATTATGTTATTGTTAGAAACTCTATTTTCAACGGTGATAGAGATTAATATTTATAGTAGGTGATGTAAATTAAAAAATTCATAGTAACTGTTGTTGCGTTTTTATCAATTATTATCATTGCGCCAATAACAGAATTTAAACCATTCATTCATTTACAAAATGAAGTAAGACAATATATTGACATTCACATCAATAAAGAAACAATTTCTGCGGAAAATAAATTGGATACGCCGAAGAAACAACAATTTGCCTTTAACAATATACAAATGAACATGTCAAAATCAGATGTTGAGAAAACATTAAATAAACCAAAAAGAGTGACATTTAATGAATATGGTACGAAGTGGTATACGTATTATGATGACGATTACAATAATTTTATAATGATAAGTTACATTAAAGATAAAGTTAATGCGTTATATACAAATCAAAATATAATCACTTCAAAATCAAAAATTAAATACAATACACCGAAATCGGTTGTAAGGCAAAGATTAGGCGAACCAGAAACAGAGATTGTTAAAGGTAGAGTGCGTTACGAACAAAATAATAAAGAATATGATGTTTTCCATAAAAATCACATTTATACGACGGTATTTTATGATAAGCATCGACGTAATAATGTAACAGCTGTTTTACAAGTAAGTGATGCTATGGAAAATAGATTAAAAGAACAATATGGAGCACCTTCGAAATCGCTTGCAGATAGTTTTGAACTACAAAATTTTGATTTAGTTAATGCTGAAAGAAAACAACATCAATTATCTACATTGAAGTATTCTAAACAGAATTCTGAAACTGCACGTAAGCATAGTAAAGATATGGCCAACAATCATTATTTTGATCATACAAATTTAAAAGATCAATCACCATTTGATCGATTGAAAAAAGATGGTATTACATTTAACTCAGCCGGAGAGAATTTAGCATATGGTCAAGTTAGTAGTATCTATGCACATCAAGGATTAATGAATTCTATTGGTCACAGAAAAAACATTTTAAATGATACGTTTAAAATATTAGGTGTTGGTGTTGATTTTAATGATGAAAAACAACCTTTTTGGACAGAAAATTATACTGGTTAATGTTTTTGGCATGAGTTTAAAGGGTAATGTTTGTCTGTAAGGAAGTAGATAAACATGATGACAACAGATAAACCAAAAGATGCGGATATACTTGAACGCGTCAAAGATATACTTAATAAAAAAGAAAGAAAAAAATAATAATGGCTCGCTCCTGTAAATTATTACGGGGGCGAGTTTTAATTTGTTTAACATTTTGCAGGAATCTGTAATTCAAAATTTATATTAAAGAATGAGATTATCTAACAATTCGCAATTTCTGTTTGAACTGAATTTAGATTAGAATAAATAAAACCTCTTGAAAACGTAACTTTTTCAAGAGGTCCAAAATTTATAAAAATGAGGGCTTAACAATTACGATAATATATAACGGTTTAAAATATTACATTTCGCGGTACAAACCAATTACTTTCCCAATTACAGCAACATTGTCGAGGTAAATTGGCTCCATTGTACTATTTTCAGGTTGTAATCGATAACGATTTTTTTCTTTATAGAAGCGTTTGACAGTTGCTTCATCTTCCTCAGTCATAGCAACAATAATGTCTCCATTTTCTGCTATGGTTTGACTGCGAACAATTACTTTGTCTCCGTCTAATATACCAGCCTCAATCATACTGTCGCCTACGACGTTTAATATGAATATGTCGCTATTGTGTGTCGATGTTAAGTGTTCAGGTAATGGAAAATATTCTTCAATATTTTCTACTGCGGTAATAGGAACACCTGCTGTGACTTTACCAATAACTGGCACATGAATCGTTTCTTCCATATTAATATTATCATTTGTTTGATCACTTACAATTTCTATAGCACGTGGTTTCGTCGGATCTCTTCTTATATAGCCTTTTTCTTCAAGACGTGAAAGGTGACCATGAACAGTTGAACTGGATGCTAAGCCAACTGCTTCACCAATTTCGCGAACACTAGGCGGATAACCTTTCATTTGAACAACTTGTTTAATATAGTTATATATTTCGCTTTGTCGTTTTGTTAATTCTCTCATATATAGGCACTCCCTAAATTAATTTATATACAGTATATCATTAATTCACAACCAAAACAAACATTTGTTCGTTAAAATATTGACAGAGAACATAAGTTCTGATAAATTACTAATACAAACAAATGTTCTAGGAGTGGAAATGATGTTTTACAATAAATATAAAAACGTATCAACATATATCATCATATTTTTAGTTTCAAGTGCAGCCTTTGCAATATTCTTGTTAAGTGCGAACATTAGTGCTCACTCGGAACAAGTGTACGAAATGACTGACCATCAAATTAAGAACAATACGATAAATAAAGCATACGAACATAAAGACCCTACAAACAATAGCGAACAAAGAGATGGGAAAGTGTTCGCTTTAATAAATTGATACATTGTCACAACGTTATTTTGCCTATTTTTGCGAAATAGCGTTTTTTATTACTTTTTTACTGATCTTAAATTTGTTATATTTTGTTAAAGTATTATAATGATTGAATAAACAAATTGAAGGTAGGTTTTTTAATTGAGTAATTCTGATTTGAATATCGAAAGAATTAACGAGTTAGCTAAAAAGAAAAAAGAAGTAGGATTAACTCAAGAAGAAGCAAAGGAGCAAACAGCCTTAAGAAAAGCTTATCTTGAGAGTTTTAGAAAAGGGTTTAAACAACAAATTGAAAATACTAAAGTAATTGATCCAGAAGGTAATGATGTAACACCTGAAAAAATTAAAGAGATACAACAAAAAAGAGATAATAAAAATTAAATCACAAATCTGTAAAGAATTTTCTGACATTATAACTTGAAATAAGTATTTTACTTATCTTTTTATTTTAAAATAAGTTATAATGTATTTGATAAAATTGAAGAAGGGAAGATACACAAGATGTTTAATGAAAAAGATCAATTAGCTGTTGATACGCTGCGTGCACTAAGTATCGACACAATCGAAAAAGCGAATTCTGGTCATCCAGGATTACCTATGGGAGCTGCCCCAATGGCTTACACTTTGTGGACACGTCATCTGAATTTTAATCCACAATCTAAAGATTACTTCAATAGAGACCGTTTCGTATTATCTGCAGGGCATGGTTCAGCATTATTGTATAGCTTGTTACATGTTTCTGGTAGTTTAGAATTAGAAGAATTAAAGCAATTTAGACAATGGGGTTCTAAAACACCAGGTCATCCTGAATACAGACATACAGATGGTGTAGAAGTTACTACCGGACCACTTGGACAAGGTTTTGCTATGTCAGTAGGATTAGCTTTAGCAGAAGATCACCTAGCAGGGAAATTTAATAAAGAAGGATATAATGTTGTAGATCATTACACATATGTATTAGCTTCTGACGGTGATTTAATGGAAGGTATTTCGCATGAAGCAGCTTCATTTGCTGGACATAATAAATTAAGTAAATTAGTTGTTTTATACGATTCAAATGATATTTCATTAGATGGCGAATTAAACAAAGCTTTTTCTGAAAACACAAAAGCTCGTTTTGAAGCATATGGTTGGAATTACTTACTAGTTAAAGATGGTAATGATTTAGAAGAAATTGATAATGCGATTACTACTGCTAAATCTCAAGAAGGACCAACAATTATCGAAGTTAAAACAACAATCGGATTTGGTTCACCGAATAAAGCAGGAACTAATGGTGTTCATGGGGCACCTTTAGGTGAAGATGAAAGAAAATTAACATTTGAAAATTACGGTTTAGATCCTGAAAAACGTTTTAATGTTTCAGAAGAAGTATACGAAATTTTCCAAAATACTATGTTAAAACGTGCTAATGAAGATGAATCTCAATGGAATTCATTATTAGAAAAATATGCAGAAACATATCCTGAATTAGCAGAAGAATTTAAATTAGCAATTAGTGGTAAATTGCCTAAAAATTATAAGGATGAATTACCACGTTTTGAACTTGGTCATAATGGTGCATCTCGTGCTGATTCTGGTACTGTTATTCAAGCAATCAGTAAAACTGTCCCTTCATTCTTTGGTGGATCAGCAGACCTTGCTGGTTCAAACAAATCCAATGTAAATGATGCAACTGATTATAGTTCTGAAACACCTGAAGGTAAAAATGTGTGGTTTGGTGTACGTGAATTTGCTATGGGTGCTGCTGTAAATGGTATGGCTGCACATGGAGGTTTACATCCATATGGTGCAACATTCTTTGTATTTAGTGATTATTTAAAACCAGCGTTACGTTTATCATCAATTATGGGATTAAATGCAACGTTCATCTTCACACATGATTCAATTGCAGTAGGTGAAGATGGTCCTACTCATGAACCAATTGAGCAATTAGCTGGATTAAGAGCCATTCCAAATATGAATGTTATCCGTCCTGCTGATGGTAATGAAACAAGAGTAGCATGGGAAGTTGCCTTAGAATCTGAATCTACACCTACTTCATTAGTATTGACACGTCAAAACTTACCGGTATTAGATGTACCAGAAGATGTAGTTGAAGAAGGCGTTCGAAAAGGTGCCTATACAGTTTATGGCTCTGAAGAGACACCAGAATTCCTATTATTAGCTTCAGGTTCAGAAGTTAGTCTTGCAGTTGAAGCTGCTAAAGATCTTGAAAAACAAGGTAAATCAGTACGTGTTGTTTCAATGCCTAACTGGAATGCATTTGAACAACAATCTGAAGAATATAAAGAATCAGTTATTCCATCAAGCGTAACAAAACGTGTTGCGATTGAAATGGCTTCACCGCTTGGATGGCATAAATATGTAGGTACTGCAGGTAAAGTTATTGCTATTGACGGCTTTGGCGCAAGTGCACCTGGCGATTTAGTAGTTGAAAAATATGGATTTACTAAAGAAAATATCTTAAACCAAGTTATGAGCTTATAAGAATAATTTATAAAGCGAGTATGTTTAGAAGTCTAGGATGCATAATCTTAGGCTTCTTTTAAAGTGTTGAAATTTAGAGTATAGCACTTAAACTACATCATAAGTGATAAGTTATGAAAGTATACTATTTCAGATTAATCTTTAAAAGCTCTGTTATAACAGCATGATTTTTGATATTATTTTTAGTATCGATATTAAAATACTTGAATAAACTAGTTCTTGAAATAATGTGATGAATTTAGTAAAATTCAGTAGGATAAAGAAAGCGGGTGAAACAATGGCAACTTGGTTAGCAATTATTTTTATAGTAGCTGCATTAATTTTAGGTTTAATTGGAGGTTTCCTTTTAGCTAGAAAATATATGATGGACTACTTGAAGAAAAACCCACCAATCAACGAAGAAATGCTTCGTATGATGATGATGCAAATGGGTCAAAAACCTTCTCAGAAGAAAATTAATCAAATGATGACGATGATGAATAAAAATATGGATCAAAATATGAAGAGTGCGAAAAAGTAAATTCGCAATTGATAGAGGCTATTTTCCAGATATGGAAATGGCCTCTTTTTATAATCAAATTAATAAAAACAAATATGTTTATTAAAATTAAAGTTAACAAAATGACGAATAGACTGAGAAATGCTATAATTCATTTTGTATGATTTACAGAGAGTTTATTTAACGAGAAGGTGTCTGCGTGCTCTATTTAATATTTTCAATCATTGTAGCTTTATTTATGGGAACTATAGTTATAGTTATTCGTATGAAAGCTCAAAATTATCCGGTAAATGAGAAAAAAATAGTTTTGCCACCGTTTTTTATGGCGACCGGTGCATTGATGTACGTCGTTCCATATTTTAGGCTAACAGGATCGGAAATGCTAGAAGCCTTTATAATTGGTTTGCTTTTTTCTACAGTTCTAATTTGGACTTCTCGATTTGAAGTCAAAGGTACAGAAATTTATATGAAACGATCTAAAGCATTTCCAGTTATTTTGATTTCATTACTTATCATTCGTACTGTGATGAAAATATTCATTAGTAATGAAATAGATCCTGGAGAATTAGGCGGCATGTTCTTTTTATTAGCATTCTGTATGATTGTTCCTTGGAGAGCAGCAATGCTATATAAATACAAAAAACTAAAGAAAACATTAATCAATTAATTACTTTTAAAACCACTTGTGATCGACTTCTAAATCAGTCGATGAGTGGTTTTAATTTTACTTGAAAAGGTGAAATGATTATATTAAAATAAAAGCGAACAAATGTTCTATATGGAGGCAGTAATGAAAATTATACATACAGCAGACTGGCACTTAGGGAAAATATTAAATGGCAAACAGCTTTTAGAAGATCAAGCGTATATTTTAGATATGTTCGTAGAAAAAATGAAAGAAGAAGAACCCGATATCATTGTGATAGCTGGAGATTTATATGACACAACATATCCAAGTAAAGATGCAATCATGTTATTAGAACAAGCGATTGGAAAGTTAAATTTAGAACTGCGTATACCAATAATTATGATTAGTGGAAATCACGATGGTAAAGAGAGGTTAAACTATGGGGCGAGTTGGTTTGAACATAATCAGTTATTTATAAGAACAGATTTTACATCGATTAATTCACCAATAGAGATAAATGGGGTTAATTTTTATACACTCCCTTATGCTACTGTGAGCGAAATGAAACACTACTTTGAAGATGACACCATTGAAACACATCAACAGGGAATTACGCGCTGTATTGAAACAATAGCACCGGAAATTGATGAAGATGCCGTCAATATTTTAATTAGTCATCTGACTGTTCAAGGTGGAAAGACATCTGATTCTGAAAGACCATTAACTATTGGAACGGTTGAATCAGTTCAGAAAGGTGTTTTTGATATATTTGATTATGTCATGCTAGGTCACTTGCATCATCCATTTAGTATAGAAGACGACAAAATTAAATATAGTGGCTCCTTATTGCAGTATTCATTTTCGGAAGCGGGTCAAGCTAAAGGGTATAGACGTGTAACAATTAATGATGGCATTATTAACGATGTATTTATTCCTCTTAAGCCACTTAGACAATTGGAAATTATCTCAGGCGAATATAATGATGTTATTAATGAAAAAGTTCATGTGAAAAATAAAGATAATTATTTACATTTTAAACTTAAAAATATGTCTCATATTACTGATCCAATGATGAGTTTAAAACAAATTTATCCTAATACTTTAGCGCTGACGAATGAAACTTTTAATTACAATGAAGAAAATAATGCTATAGAAATAAGTGGAAAAGATGACATGTCAATTATCGAAATGTTTTATAAACATATAACTGATAAAGAATTATCGGATATCCAATCTAAAAAGATAAAAAATATTTTAGAAAACGAATTGAGAAAGGAGGATTAATGAATGAAACCATTACATTTAAAGTTGAATAATTTCGGCCCCTTTTTAAAAGAAGAAATTGATTTTTCTAAAATTGATAATAATGAATTGTTTTTAATAAGTGGTAAGACTGGATCGGGTAAAACAATGATTTTTGATGCAATGACTTATGCCTTGTTTGGTAAAGCATCAACTGAACAAAGAGAAGAAAATGATTTGAGAAGTCATTTCGCTGATGGTAAACAGCCGATGTCAGTAACATTTGAATTTCAATTAAATCATCGAATTTATAAAGTGCATAGACAAGGCCCTTATATCAAAGAAGGTAATACAACAAAAACGAACGCTAAATTTGATGTATTTGAGATGGTGGATGGCAAGTATGAAATTAGAGAAAGTAAAGTAATTTCAGGTACCCAATTCATTATTGAATTATTAGGAGTAAATGCAGATCAATTCCGACAATTGTTTATTTTGCCTCAAGGTGAATTCAAACGCTTTTTAATATCAAACAGTCGTGAAAAGCAAGGGATATTAAGAACACTGTTTGACAGTGAAAAATTTGAAGCTATACGAGAAATATTAAAAGAAGAAGTAAAAAAAGAAAAAGCTCAAATCGAGAATAGATATCAACAAATTGACCTTTTATGGCAAGAAATTGAATCATTTGATGATGACAATATAAAAGGCTTATTAGAGGTTGCCACTCAACAGATAGACAAATTGATTGAAAATATACCACTTTTACAAGCTAGGTCGAAAGAAATACTAGCATCTGTAAATGAAAGTAAAGAAACTGCTATTAAAGAATTTGAAATAATAGAAAAGAAAACATTAGAAAATAATATATTAAAAGATAATATTAATCAACTCAACAAAAATAAAATTGATTTCGTTCAATTGAAAGAACAACAACCTGAAATAGAGGGAATTGAAGCTAAGTTAAAGTTGTTACAAGATATTACAAACCTATTGAATTATATTGAAAATAGAGAAAAAATTGAAACTAAAATTGCTAATAGCAAAAAAGATATTTCTAAAACCAATAATAAAATATTGAATCTTGATTGTGATAAGCGAAACATAGACAAAGAGAAAAAAATGTTAGAAGAAAACGGAGATTTAATTGAAAGTAAAATCTCTTTTATTGATAAAACTAGAGTATTATTTAACGATATTAATAAGTATCAACAAAGTTATCTCAATATTGAAAGCTTGAGAACTGAGGGTGAACAATTAGGTGATGAATTAAATAATCTAATTAAAGGTTTAGAAAAGGTCGAAGATTCAATAGGTAATAACGAAAGTGATTACGAGAAAATTATCGAACTAAATAATGCGATAACTAACATAAATAATGAAATTAATATAATTAAAGAAAATGAAAAAGCTAAAGCTGAATTAGATAAACTATTAGGTAGTAAGCAAGAGTTAGAGAATCAAATTAATGAAGAAACAACTATAATGAAGAATCTCGAAATAAAATTAGATCACTACGATAAATCAAAATTGGACTTAAATGATAAAGAAAGCTTTATAAGTGAAATTAAATCTGCTGTAAAGATTGGAGATCAATGTCCGATATGTGGTAATGAAATTCAGGATTTAGGGCATCATATTGATTTTGACAGTATTGCTAAACGTCAAAATGAAATTAAAGAAATTGAAGCAAATATCCACGCAATAAAATCGAATATTGCTGTGCATAATTCTGAAATTAAATTTGTTAATGAAAAAATATCGAATATTAATATTAAAACGCAAAGTGATTTTTCACTCGAAGTATTGAATAAGCGTCTGCTAGAAAATGAAAATGCATTGAATAATCAAAGAGATCTTAATAAATTTATAGAACAAATGAAAGAAGAAAAAGATAATCTAACGTTGCAAATTCATAATAAACAATTGCGACTAAATAAAAATGAATCTGAGTTGAAATTATGTCGAGATCTCATCACTGAATTTGAAACACTCTCGAAATATAATAATATCACTAATTTTGAGGTGGATTATAAGAAGTATATTCAAGATGTGAACCAACATCAAGAACACTCAAAGGAGATTGAAGATAAGTCAATGCAATTGTCTCAAAGAAAGTTAATTGAGCAAAATAATCTAAATCACTATGAAAATCAACTAGAAACTTACAATAATGACTTAGAATTGAATGAAAAATCTATTGAAATGGAAATGTCGAGGCTGAATTTAACTGACGACAATGATATAAATGAAATAATAGCCTGGAGGGGCGAGCAAGAGGAATTAGAGCAGAAAAGGGATACTTATAAAAAACGTTATCATGAATTTGAAATGGAAATAGCTAGGTTAGAATCATTAACCAAGGATAAAGAGTTATTGGACTCTGATAAATTAAAAGATGAATATGAGCAAAAAAAAGAAAAGATGAATACACTGATAGATGAATACTCTGCTGTTCATTATCAATGTCAAAATAATATTAATAAAACACAATCTATAGTTTCGCATATTAATTACTTAAATCAAGAATTAAAGGATCAACAAGAAATTTTTCAATTGGCTGAAATTGTCAGTGGTAAGAATAACAAAAATCTTACATTGGAAAACTTTGTCTTAATTTACTATTTAGATCAAATTATTGCCCAAGCAAATCTGAGATTAGCAACAATGTCAGATAATCGATACCAACTAATTAGGCGAGAAGCGGTTTCTCATGGTCTTAGTGGCCTAGAAATTGATGTATTTGATTTGCATTCAAATAAGTCTAGACATATTAGCTCGTTATCAGGTGGAGAAACTTTCCAATCGTCGCTTGCATTAGCTTTAGGGTTAAGCGAAATTGTACAGCAGCAATCAGGAGGTATTTCACTAGAATCAATATTTATTGATGAAGGATTCGGTACATTAGATCAAGAAACGCTTGAAACAGCGTTAGACACTTTATTAAATCTTAAATCAACTGGTAGAATGGTTGGGATTATTTCACATGTGAGCGAATTGAAAAATAGAATACCTTTAGTTTTAGAAGTGAAATCAGATCAATATCAGAGTTCAACAAGATTCAAAAGAAATTAAAACATAAAAAATAGAGATGGTACTTTGGAATGTATAGAACAACCTTAGCCCATCTCTTTTTATTTAAAAATTATTTTTTCTCACGTAATAAATCTCTGATTTCAGTTAATAACACAACATTTTCTTCCACAACTGCTTCTTCTTCGGCTTCTTCTTTCTTCATTAATGTATTTGCAATCTTAACAAAGATGAATAAAGCAAACGCGATGATAATAAAGTCGATAACAGATTGGATAAATAAACCGTATTTAATACCCCAGAATGACCATTCTTTAGCAAAATCAACTGATCCGAAAATTTTACCAATTAATGGCATGATGATATTTTCTACTAATGAAGATATAATCTTGTTGAAAGCTGCACCCATCACAACAGCAATTGCTAAATCTAAGACGTTACCTTTTAAGGCGAACTCTTTGAATTCTTTTAACATTACACTCAACCTCTCTTTTTTAAATGTAACCTCAATTATACAACAAATAAAAAAATTAGAAAATAGATTATTCAAGAAAATTTGATTATCGCAAAGACCTTTGTTATCCTATAAAGGTGCGTGAGTTATTGAATAAAATGTTTAGATAATCTTTTTATTCTACTACATAAAATTAAATATAGAATTGAAGGGAGTAATTAATTATGAATTCTTCTTCACCAGAGAATCCAAATGGAAAGAAGTATTCACCAGTCTTCATCTATAGTGCAATTGTTGTTGCTATAGTCGTATTACTTGGTGCATTTTTACCTGAACAATTCAACTATGTTACCAATAATATTAAAATGTGGATTACAGAAAAGTTAGGTTGGTATTATCTTATTCTTACTACGATTATCGTGTTCTTCTGTATATTCCTTATTTTTAGTCCTATTGGAAAACTTAAACTAGGTAAACCAAATGACAAACCTGAGTTTAATACAATTTCATGGTTTGCTATGTTGTTTAGTGCTGGTATGGGGATAGGTTTGGTGTTTTATGGTGCAGCTGAACCGATGGCGCACTTTGCTACGCCACCTACAGCAGATCCCAAAACTACTGAAGCTTATACTGAAGCTCTACGTTCAACATTTTTCCATTGGGGATTCCATGCTTGGGCTGTTTATGGTGTTGTTGCGTTAGCGTTGGCATATTCGCAATTCCGTAAAGGTGAACCAGGTTTATTATCTAGAACTTTACGTCCTCTTTTAGGTGATAAAGTAGAAGGTCCTATTGGGATTTTTATTGACGTTTTATCTGTATTTGCGACAATCGTTGGGGTAGCCGTTTCGTTAGGTATGGGTGCTCTACAAATTAATGGTGGTTTACATTACTTGTTCAATGTTCCAAATAATACGTTTGTACAAGCGATTATCATCATTGTTGTTACTATCTTATTTATAGCAAGTGCATGGTCTGGATTAAGTAAAGGTATTCAATACTTAAGTAACTTGAACATTGGTTTAGGTACTATTTTAATGGTAGCTGCTTTAATTGTTGGACCAACTGTTCTTATTTTAAATATGTTAACTAGCTCTACGGGTAGTTTACTAAACACATTCTTGTTTAATAGTTTTGATACAGCAGCTTTAAATCCTCAAAAACGTGAATGGATGTCTTCATGGACACTTTATTACTGGGGTTGGTGGTTAAGTTGGAGCCCATTCGTTGGAGTGTTTATTGCACGAGTTTCAAAAGGACGTTCAATTAGAGAGTTCATTTCTGGTGTCTTGCTAGTTCCAGCAATTGTTAGTTTTGTTTGGTTTAGTGTCTTTGGTGTATTAGGCATCGAGACAGGTAAGAAACACAAAGAAATTTTTGATATGACTCCTGAAACACAGCTATTTGGAGTGTTTAATCATGTGCCATTTGGCATTGTTTTATCGTTGATTGCATTATTATTAATTGCATCATTCTTTATTACATCTGCTGACTCAGCAACATTTGTATTAGGAATGCAAACAACATTTGGTTCATTAAATCCATCTAGTATGGTAAAAGTTGTTTGGGGAATTTCACAGGCCTTAATAGCATTTGTACTTTTATTAGCTGGTGGCGGTAACGGCGCTGAAGCTTTAAATGCGATTCAAAGTGCTGCAATTATAAGTGCATTCCCATTCTCCTTTGTCGTCATACTCATGATGGTAAGTTTCTACAAGGATGCGAACCAGGAACGTAAATTCCTAGGTTTAACATTGACTCCGAATAAACATCGCTTACAAGAATATATCAAGAGTCAACAAGAAGATTATGAATCTGACATTCTTGAAAAGCGTCAGTCACGTAGAAATATAGAGAAAAAAGATAACTAATAAAATTTAGTTAAGTATTTAAATAACAAGTAGTATGTCATTCTAGTAGCTAGAACAGATATACTACTTGTTTGTTTTTGTGGAAAATTGAGTATATTCAAAAGGATAAGAACGAGAATTTCGTTATTAAACTACGAATTCTCGATTTTTTTTATATTTTAAGATAGGTTTATTTCTGACAACTTAATAGAAAGGGGTTTGACAAAGCTAAAGTGAAGTACGACGGTATAAAAAATTAACTATACTTTTATAGAAAATTAACTCAGACTGGGACATAAATCAATATTCTATGCTCTACGAAGTTATATTGGCAGTAGTTGACTGAACGAAAATGCGCTTGTAACAAGCTTTTTTCAATTCTAGTCAGGGGCCCCAACACAGAGAATTTCGAAAAGAAATTCTACAGGCAATGCGAGTTGGGGTGAGGGCCCCAACACAGAAGCTGACGAAAAGTCAGCTTACAATAATGTGCAAGTTGGGGATGGAGCCCAACAAAGAGAAATTGGATTCCCAATTTCTACAGACAATGCAAGTTGGGGTGGGACGACGAAATAAATTTTGCGAAAATATCATTTCTGTCCCACTCCCATCAAAAGAATGACATTGAAAAGAAATATTAAAGTTTGGTGCCATAATTTTCTTTCTGCTCAATGAAATAATACGTTTGAAAATTGAATTGAATCATTCACGAAATTGATAATTATTCTCAATTAATAAAAAATACTTATTACACCTTGCCCGCATGATAAGTTTTTCTTATATACTCTGATTAAAAAGTCAAAACCTAAATTAAGCGTTTTCTAAGCATGATGAGTTGTTTATCAATAAATATAATAATACAATTTAATCAAGGCATATAAATATAAAAATGTATCAAGGGGGATCATTAAATGGCTGCAAATTTTAAAGAGCAATCAAAAAAACATTTTGACTTGAATGGCCAAAGTTATACTTACTATGATTTAAAAGCTGTAGAAGAGCAAGGTATTACTAAAGTTTCCAATTTACCTTATTCAATTCGTGTTTTGTTAGAATCTTTACTTCGTCAAGAAGATGATTTTGTAATTACAGACGATCATATTAAAGCTTTAAGTCAGTTTGGAAAAGATGGAAATGAAGGCGAGGTACCATTTAAACCTTCTCGTGTTATTTTACAAGATTTCACAGGTGTACCAGCCGTAGTTGATTTAGCTTCTTTACGTAAAGCAATGGATGACGTTGGGGGAGATATTACTAAAATTAATCCAGAAGTACCGGTGGATTTAGTTATTGACCACTCAGTTCAAGTGGATAGCTATGCAAATCCAGAAGCTCTTGAACGTAATATGAAATTAGAATTTGAACGTAACTATGAACGTTATCAGTTTTTAAATTGGGCAACGAAAGCATTTGATAATTACAATGCAGTTCCTCCTGCAACTGGAATAGTTCACCAAGTTAACTTAGAATATTTAGCAAGTGTTGTACATGTTCGTGATGTAGATGGTGAAAAAACTGCATTTCCGGATACATTAGTTGGTACTGATTCACATACAACAATGATAAATGGTATTGGCGTACTAGGATGGGGTGTTGGTGGTATTGAAGCTGAAGCTGGAATGCTTGGACAACCTTCTTATTTCCCAATTCCAGAGGTTATTGGTGTACGACTAGTAAATTCATTACCACAAGGCGCAACAGCAACTGATTTAGCGTTAAGAGTAACTCAAGAGCTACGTAAAAAAGGTGTTGTTGGTAAATTTGTAGAGTTCTTTGGTCCAGGTGTACAACATTTACCACTAGCAGACCGTGCTACAATTGCAAACATGGCACCAGAGTATGGAGCAACTTGCGGATTCTTCCCGGTTGATGATGAATCTCTTAAATATATGAAGTTAACTGGTAGATCAGACGAACATATCGCGCTAGTAAAAGAATATTTGAAACAAAACCATATGTTCTTTGATGTTGAAAAAGAAGATCCTAATTATACAGATGTTATCGAATTGGATTTATCAACAGTTGAAGCATCGCTTTCAGGACCAAAACGTCCTCAAGATTTAATTTTCTTAAGTGATATGAAATCATCATTTGAAAATTCTGTAACAGCTCCAGCAGGCAACCAAGGACACGGTTTAGATAAAAGTGAATTTGATAAGAAAGCTGAAATTAACTTTAAAGATGGATCAAAAGCTACAATGAAAACAGGTGATATTGCAATAGCAGCAATTACATCATGTACAAATACATCTAACCCTTATGTAATGTTAGGTGCAGGTTTAGTTGCTAAAAAAGCAGTTGAAAAAGGCTTGAAAGTTCCTGAATACGTTAAAACTTCTCTAGCACCAGGATCAAAAGTTGTTACCGGATATTTAAGAGATGCTGGCTTACAACCTTATTTAGATGATTTAGGCTTCAACTTGGTTGGTTATGGATGTACAACTTGTATCGGTAATTCAGGTCCTTTATTACCAGAAATTGAAAAAGCGATTGCTGATGAGGACCTATTAGTGACATCTGTATTATCTGGTAACCGTAACTTTGAAGGTCGTATCCATCCTCTTGTTAAAGCCAATTACCTAGCTTCACCACAGTTAGTTGTTGCTTATGCATTAGCTGGAACGGTTGATATTGATTTACAGAATGAACCTATTGGTAAAGGTAATGACGGTGAAGATGTATATTTGAAAGATATTTGGCCATCAATTAAAGAAGTTTCAGATACCGTTGATAGTGTTGTAACACCTGAATTATTTATTGAAGAATATAATAACGTATACAATAACAACGAATTATGGAATGAGATTGATGTAACTGATCAACCTCTATATGACTTTGATCCTAATTCAACATACATTCAAAATCCATCATTCTTCCAAGGATTATCTAAAGAACCGGGTACGATTGTTCCATTAAATGGTTTACGTGTTATGGGTAAATTCGGTGATTCTGTGACAACTGACCACATCTCTCCAGCAGGTGCAATTGGTAAAGATACGCCAGCTGGTAAATATTTACAAGATCATCAAGTGCCTATTCGTGAATTTAATTCATATGGTTCAAGACGTGGTAATCACGAAGTAATGGTTCGAGGTACGTTTGCTAATATACGTATTAAAAACCAATTAGCGCCAGGTACTGAAGGTGGTTTTACAACTTATTGGCCAACAAATGAAGTAATGCCTATCTTTGATGCTGCAATGAAATATAAAGAAGATGGTACAGGTTTAGTTGTATTAGCTGGTAACGATTATGGTATGGGTTCATCTCGTGACTGGGCAGCAAAAGGTACAAACTTATTAGGTGTTAAAACAGTTATTGCACAAAGTTATGAACGTATCCATCGTTCAAATTTAGTTATGATGGGTGTATTACCATTAGAGTTTAAAAAAGGTGAATCAGCTGATTCTCTTGGTCTAGATGGTACAGAAGAAATTTCTGTTAATATTGATGAAAATGTTCAACCACATGACTACGTCAAAGTTACTGCTAAGAAGCAAGATGGTGATTTGGTAGAATTTGACGCTATGGTTCGTTTTGACTCACTTGTTGAAATGGATTACTATCGTCACGGTGGAATTTTACAAATGGTTTTAAGAAATAAATTAGCGCAATAAAAAATAGATATCACAGTAAAATTTTAATCGGTATTTGAGGCACTTTGATAGTGCTCAAAAATACTTCTATAAACTTTATGATATAATAGGTCGGTTCAAAACCTTTGTGTTCTTGGCCGGCCTCTTCTTGTATTTTATGTTAGAATGAGATATAAAGTTAAACTGAAAGAAGGCTTAAAATGATATATAGTATTACAGAAATAGAAGCGCGTTATGCTGAAACTGATAAGATGGGTGTAATTTATCACGGGAATTATGCAACTTGGTTTGAAGTTGCGCGGTTGGATTATATATCGAAGTTAGGTTTTAGTTATGCTGATATGGAAAAACAAGGAATCATTTCACCTGTGACTGACCTCAATGTCAATTATAAAAAGTCTATTTTTTATCCAGAAAAAGTTAAAGTTAAAACTTGGGTTGAAAAATATTCGAGATTACGTTCAGTGTATAAATATGAGATTTTTAATGAAAAAGGTGAACTTGCAACTACAGGTTCCACAGAATTGATTTGCATTAAAGAAGATACTTTTAAGCCTATACGGTTGGATCGTTATTTCCCAGATTGGCATGAAGCTTATAGTAAAGTGCAAACGCTCAATAATGAAGGGAAAACAGTAGAGATAATGGATGGTATTGATTCTTTATAAGTTACTGTAAATGTTTGGAGAGGCAATATTAACAATTAATCTATAAAAAATAGCCAATACGTTAACATTAATGTAATTAGCGTGAAGATAAGCTAATATATAGCAAAAACGAACTTGTTCATACAACATCAGATGTGCTAAACCAAAGTACAACTTCCGAGGTTCAGGACACATCAGAATGTGTAAACAAGTTCGTTTTATTTTAGTTATTTTGTGGAATAAGAAATTTCATCTTCGTGATCAACTACATTTACAATAATGTGGTCATCTTCAAAGTACCACAAATCTTTTTCCGCTACGACAACATTTAAATCGTCATATTGTTGTTCATAGCCAATATCAACATCTTCCTTTGGTTCAACTGTAAAAGCAGGACTAAATCCTTGCTTGAGTTGGAATTCGCCACCATATCTTACAAAAAACACGAGCACTTTATTATTTTCAGGCAACTCAAGTTCATTTTTAAACCAAGTTACTGCTGCATCAGTAAGTTCTATTTGCATAACAATGACCTCCTATATTTATTACAGAATGGGAGTGGGCCAACTTGTATTATTTGTGGAATTTCTTATCGAAATTCTCTGTGTTGGAGCCCACCCCAACCTGCTCATTATTGTAAGCTGAATTTCCATAAGCTTCTATGTTGGGACCCCCGACCAGAATTGAAAAAACCTAGTTATAAGCGCATTTCGTTCGGTTAACTACAGCTAATATAACATTGTGGAGCCTATGACATTGATTTATGTCTCGGTATCAAATGTTCTTGTAAAAAAACTAAGTATAGTTGAATTTTAAGTTAAAAAAATTGTTTTTGCAAAAATAAAATAATCCATCAACTGCAAAAAAATATGCAATGATGGACTAATGTCAAAAAATTGTTACATCCATTTTATTTTAGGTTCTTCGCCTCTAAAAATCCTTGCGATATTAGAGCGATGTCTAATTATCAATATGATTGAAACTAAGAAACTAACGACTAATAAAATGTAGTCTTGAATGATAAGCGAGCCAATCACACAGCAAATTGCTGCAACGATACTTGCTAAAGAAACATATTTAAAAATCTTCAATACAATAAAGAAGATAATTGCAAGTATTAGTAAAAGTATCGGATTGACTCCCAAGACGACACCTGCACTAGTTGCAACCGCTTTGCCACCTTGGAATTTTAAATAAACAGGATAAACGTGTCCAAGTATAGCGAATAAGCCAACAATTAAACCATTTGTAAAAAAAGTACTAATAGGGCCATCTGCGTGAACTGGTAACCATAAAGGGAAGAAAACAGTTATGAACCCTTTGAAAATATCTAGAAATGTTACCAAGAATCCTGCAGGACGACCTAATACTCTAAAGCTATTAGTAGCGCCAGTATTACCACTACCAAATTGTCTAATATCTTTTTTGAAAAATAATTTTCCAATTACGAATCCACTTGGGAAAGCGCCGATAAGATAACTTAGTAGTAACATGACGATTATCATCATAAATATTACACATCCTTTAATATCTTAGGACTATTTTATCATATTCGTTTAAATTACGGCTAAAAATTTTAAAAACGGAGATTAATATATGGAATTAAGCTATGAAAGTTAATTGATACTTGCATTTTACGCTGATTTATATAAGAATAACTATTGTATAGTTTTAAAAACGAACGTACGTTTGCAGGAGGCGAAATCATTGGCAATGAATAAACAAAATAATTATTCAGATGATTCAATACAGGTTTTAGAGGGGTTAGAAGCAGTTCGTAAAAGACCTGGTATGTATATTGGATCAACTGATAAACGGGGATTACATCATCTAGTATATGAAATTGTCGATAACTCCGTCGATGAAGTATTGAATGGTTACGGTAACGAAATAGATGTAACAATTAATAAAGATGGTAGTATTTCTATAGAAGATAATGGACGTGGTATGCCAACAGGTATACATAAATCAGGTAAACCGACAGTCGAAGTTATCTTTACTGTTTTACATGCAGGAGGTAAATTTGGACAAGGCGGCTATAAAACTTCAGGTGGTCTTCACGGTGTTGGTGCTTCAGTTGTAAATGCATTGAGTGAATGGCTTGAAGTTGAAATCCATCGAGATGGTAATATATATCATCAAAGTTTTAAAAACGGTGGTTCGCCATCTTCTGGTTTAGTGAAAAAAGGTAAAACTAAGAAAACAGGTACCAAAGTAACATTTAAACCTGATGACACAATTTTTAAAGCATCTACATCATTTAATTTTGATGTTTTAAGCGAACGACTACAAGAGTCTGCGTTCTTATTGAAAAATTTAAAAATAACGCTTAATGATTTACGCAGTGGTAAAGAGCGTCAAGAGCATTACCATTATGAAGAAGGAATCAAAGAGTTTGTTAGTTATGTCAATGAAGGAAAAGAAGTTTTGCATGACGTGGCTACATTTTCAGGTGAAGCAAATGGTATAGAGGTAGACGTAGCTTTCCAATATAATGATCAATATTCAGAAAGTATTTTAAGTTTTGTAAATAATGTACGTACTAAAGATGGTGGTACACATGAAGTTGGTTTTAAAACAGCAATGACACGTGTATTTAATGATTATGCACGTCGTATTAATGAACTTAAAACAAAAGATAAAAACTTAGATGGTAATGATATTCGTGAAGGTTTAACAGCTGTTGTGTCTGTTCGTATTCCAGAAGAATTATTGCAATTTGAAGGACAAACGAAATCTAAATTGGGTACTTCTGAAGCTAGAAGTGCTGTTGATTCAGTTGTTGCAGACAAATTGCCATTCTATTTAGAAGAAAAAGGACAATTGTCTAAATCACTTGTGAAAAAAGCGATTAAAGCACAACAAGCAAGGGAAGCTGCACGTAAAGCTCGTGAAGATGCTCGTTCAGGTAAGAAAAACAAGCGTAAAGACACTTTGCTATCTGGTAAATTAACACCTGCACAAAGTAAAAACACTGAAAAAAATGAATTGTATTTAGTCGAAGGTGATTCTGCGGGAGGTTCAGCAAAACTTGGACGAGACCGCAAATTCCAAGCGATATTACCATTACGTGGTAAGGTAATTAATACAGAGAAAGCACGTCTAGAAGATATTTTTAAAAATGAAGAAATTAATACAATTATCCACACAATCGGGGCAGGCGTTGGTACTGACTTTAAAATTGAAGATAGTAATTATAATCGTGTAATTATTATGACTGATGCTGATACTGATGGTGCGCATATTCAAGTGCTATTGTTAACATTCTTCTTCAAATATATGAAACCGCTTGTTCAAGCAGGTCGTGTATTTATTGCTTTACCTCCACTTTATAAATTGGAAAAAGGTAAAGGCAAAACAAAGCGAGTTGAATACGCTTGGACAGACGAAGAGCTTAATAAATTGCAAAAAGAACTTGGTAAAGGCTTCACGTTACAACGTTACAAAGGTTTGGGTGAAATGAACCCTGAACAATTATGGGAAACGACGATGAACCCAGAAACACGAACTTTAATTCGTGTACAAGTTGAAGATGAAGTGCGTTCATCTAAACGTGTAACAACATTAATGGGTGACAAAGTACAACCTAGACGTGAATGGATTGAAAAGCATGTTGAGTTTGGTATGCAAGAGGACCAAAGTATTTTAGATAATTCTGAAGTACAAGTGCTTGAAAATGATCAATTTGATGAGGAGGAAATCTAGTGAGTGAAATAATTCAAGATTTATCACTTGAAGATGTTTTAGGTGATCGCTTTGGAAGATATAGTAAATATATTATTCAAGAGCGTGCATTGCCAGATGTTCGTGATGGTTTAAAACCAGTACAACGTCGTATTTTATATGCAATGTATTCAAGTGGTAATACACACGATAAAAATTTCCGTAAAAGTGCGAAAACAGTCGGTGATGTTATTGGTCAATATCATCCACATGGAGACTCCTCAGTGTACGAAGCAATGGTCCGTTTAAGTCAAGACTGGAAGTTACGACATGTCTTAATAGAAATGCATGGTAATAATGGTAGTATCGATAATGATCCGCCAGCGGCAATGCGTTACACTGAAGCTAAGTTAAGCTTACTAGCTGAAGAGTTATTACGTGATATTAATAAAGAGACAGTTTCTTTCATTCCAAACTATGATGATACGACACTCGAACCAATGGTATTGCCATCAAGATTTCCTAACTTACTAGTGAATGGTTCTACAGGTATATCTGCAGGTTACGCGACAGATATACCACCACATAATTTAGCTGAAGTGATTCAAGCAACACTTAAATATATTGATAATCCGGATATTACAGTCAATCAATTAATGAAATATATTAAAGGTCCTGATTTTCCAACTGGTGGTATTATTCAAGGTATTGATGGTATTAAAAAAGCTTATGAATCAGGTAAAGGTAGAATTATAGTTCGCTCTAAAGTTGAAGAAGAAACTTTACGCAATGGACGTAAACAGTTAATTATTACTGAAATTCCATATGAAGTGAACAAAAGTAGCTTAGTAAAACGTATCGATGAATTACGTGCTGACAAAAAAGTCGATGGTATCGTTGAAGTACGTGATGAAACTGATAGAACTGGTTTACGAATAGCAATTGAATTGAAAAAAGATGTGAACAGTGAATCAATCAAAAATTATCTTTATAAAAACTCTGATTTACAGATTTCATATAATTTCAACATGGTCGCTATTAGTGATGGTCGTCCAAAATTGATGGGTATTCGTCAAATTATAGATAGTTATTTGAATCACCAAATTGAGGTTGTTGCAAATAGAACGAAGTTTGAATTAGATAATGCAGAAAAACGTATGCATATCGTTGAAGGTTTGATTAAAGCGTTGTCAATTTTAGATAAAGTAATCGAATTGATTCGTAGCTCTAAAAACAAGCGTGACGCTAAAGAAAACCTTATCGAAGTATTCGAGTTCACAGAAGAACAGGCTGAAGCAATTGTAATGTTACAGTTATATCGTTTAACAAATACTGACATAGTTGCGCTTGAAGGTGAACATAAAGAACTTGAAGCATTAATCAAACAATTACGTCATATTCTTGATAACCATGATGCATTATTGAATGTCATAAAAGAAGAATTGAATGAAATTAAAAAGAAATTCAAATCTGAACGACTGTCTTTAATTGAAGCAGAAATTGAAGAAATTAAAATTGACAAAGAAGTTATGGTGCCTAGTGAAGAAGTTATTTTAAGTATGACACGTCATGGATATATTAAACGTACTTCTATTCGTAGCTTTAATGCTAGCGGTGTTGAAGATATTGGTTTAAAAGATGGTGACAGTTTACTTAAACATCAAGAAGTAAATACGCAAGATACCGTACTAGTATTTACAAATAAAGGTCGTTATCTATTTATACCGGTTCATAAATTAGCAGATATTCGTTGGAAAGAATTGGGACAACATGTATCACAAATAGTTCCTATCGAAGAAGATGAAGTGGTTATTAATGTCTTTAATGAAAAGGACTTTAATACAGATGCATTTTATGTTTTTGCGACTCAAAATGGCATGATTAAGAAAAGTACAGTGCCTCTATTTAAAACAACGCGTTTTAATAAACCTTTAATTGCTACTAAAGTTAAAGAAAATGATGATTTGATTAGTGTTATGCGCTTTGAAAAAGATCAATTAATTACCGTCATTACTAATAAAGGTATGTCATTAACGTATAATACAAGTGAACTATCAGATACCGGATTAAGGGCAGCTGGTGTTAAATCAATAAATCTTAAAGCTGAAGATTTCGTTGTTATGACAGAAGGTGTTTCTGAAAATGATACTATATTGATGGCCACACAACGCGGCTCGTTAAAACGTATTAGTTTTAAAATCTTACAAGTTGCTAAAAGAGCACAACGTGGAATAACTTTATTAAAAGAATTAAAGAAAAATCCACATCGTATTGTAGCTGCACATGTAGTGACAGGTGAACATAGTCAATATACATTATATTCAAAATCAAATGAAGAACATGGTTTAATTAATGATATTCATAAATCTGAACAATATACAAATGGCTCATTCATTGTAGATACAGATGATTTTGGTGAAGTAATAGACATGTATATTAGCTAAAAACTATATGCAATCACGAAATTAAATGATAAAATACAGTAATGTTAAATTTTGACTAAATTCAAGGGATTTATATTAAATGCTGACCAAGTACTTATCGTTAAATTAGCGATATACTTTGACCAAACTAATATAAATCTCTTGTATTGTATAAGAAATGATGATGTATCTCTATATTTACTGAAGGTTCAATTCAGTCTAATTTTATAGAAGGTACATGATTCATGTAGAGGATGCGAGGGGTTTATTTTGAAAGATTTCGATAGTTTAATACCTGGATGGTTTAAAGAATTTGTCCATGTTGGTACCGATTTAATATGGTCTCAATATTTAATTGGTCTATTATTGACAGCTGGATTCTTCTTTACGATTAGTTCTAAATTCGTTCAATTACGAATGTTACCTGAAATGTTTAGAGCTTTAGTAGAACGTCCAGAAACTTTAGAAGATGGTAAGAAGGGTATTTCGCCATTCCAAGCATTTGCGATTAGTGCTGGTTCGAGAGTTGGTACTGGTAATATTGCTGGTGTTGCGACTGCGATTGTTTTAGGCGGTCCAGGTGCAGTATTTTGGATGTGGGTTATTGCATTTATAGGTGCAGCGAGTGCATTTATAGAAGCGACTTTGGCTCAGGTTTATAAAGTACATGATAAAGATGGTGGATTCCGTGGTGGTCCAGCTTACTATATTACTAAAGGTTTAAATCAAAAATGGCTAGGTATCGTATTTGCGATTTTAATTACAATTACATTTGCATTTGTATTTAACACAGTGCAATCTAATACAATTGCGGAGTCGTTAAATACGCAATATAATATTAGTCCAGTAATCACAGGTATTATTTTAGCAATCGTAACAGCTATTATTATATTTGGTGGTGTACGTAGTATTGCTACGTTATCTTCGTTAATTGTACCGATTATGGCTATCATTTACATTGGTATGGTTTTAGTAATATTGCTATTTAATTTAGATCAAATTGTTCCTATGATAGGTACGATTATTAAAAGTGCATTTGGTATCGAACAAGTAACTGGTGGCGCTGTAGGTGCTGCGGTTCTTCAAGGTATCAAACGTGGTTTATTCTCTAACGAAGCTGGTATGGGTTCTGCGCCGAATGCAGCGGCAACTGCTGCCGTACCACACCCTGTTAAGCAAGGTTTAATCCAATCATTAGGTGTGTTCTTTGATACAATGTTGGTTTGTACAGCAACTGCAATCATGATTTTACTATATTCAGGATTGAAATTTGGTGATAACGCACCTCAAGGTGTTGCAGTTACTCAATCAGCACTTAATGAGCATTTAGGTTCTGCTGGAGGTATTTTCTTAACAATAGCAGTTACACTGTTTGCATTTTCATCTGTTGTAGGTAATTACTATTACGGTCAATCTAATATTGAATTTTTATCAACAAACCGTGTAATATTATTTATCTTTAGGTGTCTTGTTGTAGTACTTGTCTTTGTCGGTGCAGTTGTAAAAACAGAAACAGTATGGAATACGGCAGACTTATTTATGGGCTTAATGGCAATTGTAAACATTATTTCCATTATAGGACTGTCCAATGTAGCTTTTGCATTGATGAAAGATTATCAAAAGCAGAAAAAAGAAGGCAAGAACCCTGTCTTTAAACCTGAAAACTTAGAAATTAACTTATTTGGAATTAGTGCTTGGGGCGCTAACAAATATAAGAACTCTGATAAATAAATATTTTTAATGTAACGATTCATTATATAAAAATCAAATAAACCCTGAGGTTTTCAAATTAAAGCGAAAATCTCAGGGTTTTAAATTTGTACTCAATAATCATCTGTATCATTACACTAGTTAATCTAAGATTTGATTATATATTAAAATAGTAAGGTTGAGATTTATTTCCTCCATTGGTGTGCAAAGATTATACCATTGATAAGACATATTGTTGGATAGATGAATATAAATTTATTTTAGCTTTGCACAATTTAATAGTACGTTTTAGTTTGTATTGAGTATTAATTCAGATAATATATAAATAAATAGAATTATTTGTAAATATGGGAGTCAGATTTTTTTATTATAGTTATTCCACTTTGAGAGGCATCGAAATTAAATTAAGATATATCATATAGGATAGGCGTGTAATAGAACACAAGTATTTAAATTATTATACTTTCAAGTTAGACATTTCCGATATATAATCTTAATAATAGAAAAATAGGTGATGATAATGGGAGAATATATTGTTACTAAAACATTGAACAACAATGTCGTAGTATGTACTAATAATGATCAAGAAGTTATTTTAATCGGTAAAGGTATTGGTTTTAACAAAAAAGAGGGAATGGCGTTAAACGACCAAACTATTACAATAGAGAAAATTTATAAATTAGAGAGTGAGCAACAAAAAGCACATTATAAAAGTTTAGTTGAAATCGCTGATGATAATGTATTACAAGTAATTATTGATTCGTTGAATTTTATTTCTAATACTGCGATGAATGTTGATTCAAAACAACTTGTAGTTTCATTAACGGATCATATTATATTTGCTTATAAACGCTTAAAACAAAATCAAGTTATTAGCAATCCATTTGTTATGGAAACTATGCAGTTATATAGTGATGCATATCATATTGCTAAACAGGTGATTGATCAGTTAAATGCAGCATTAGATGTACATTTTCCTGAAGATGAGATAGGATTTATTGCATTACATACTGCATCTAATACAGAAGATTTATCTATGCATGAGATGACCTTGATCAATAATGTTATTAAAAAAGGTATAGATATCATTGAATCAGACCTTGTGACAACTGTTGATAAGGAATCATTACAATACCAACGTTTTATAAGACACGTACAATTTTTAATTCGCCGATTAAGAAGAAAAGAATATATACATGCACAAGATGATTTTGTGTCTATGATTAAAAATCACTATCCGATTTGCTATAACACAGCATATAAAATTTTAACTATGATACAAAAACAATTTGATGTTAATATCAGTGAGTCTGAAATTATATATTTAACATTACACATTCATCATTTTGAAGAAAGGATTAATCAATCCTAAATTAAGTGTATTACACGGGCGTTTCGTTACTGTAAAGGGTATTTGTATGGTATCATTGATGTTAGTAATTTTACATAAGTGGACTGTTTTTATACAACATCTTATGAATATTTTAAGTGGTGGTGAATCTATAATTGAATGAAAATGAAAAGAATATAAGAAAGAATTTTTTAAAATTTACCGAATCACGGTATATGAAGTTTGTTGGTGGGAATGATTTAGTCTTCTCATTAATAGCGCTAGTATTGTTGGGTATTGTTATTTTTATTTTCGAAAAAGTATCATACGTTTTTGATCCTTTTATCATCGTTTTTAAGACGATAGCAGCACCTATCATCGTCTCTTTAATTCTATTCTATCTATTTAACCCAATCGTAAATATGATGGAACGTTATAGAATACCAAGAGTTGCAGGTATTTCTATTATTTATCTAGCTGTAGTAGGTGTTATTACGTTAATTGTTAATTTATTAATCCCTATTATTGGTTCGCAAGTAGATAGTTTAGTTAAAAATTCACCGCAATATCTAGAAAAATTAATTAATTCTATTGATAAAATAGCAAATAATACGTTTTTCTCTTCGTATTATAGTCAAATTAATGATTGGTTAAATTCTTTACCTAAGAAAATACCATCTATGTTAAGTGAATTTACAGATGGCTTTGGGTCTAAAATTGCAACGTTTGCAGAAACGATTGCTAATATTGGCGTTGTGATTGTCACAACACCATTTGTACTATTCTTTATGCTTAAAGATGGACATCACTTCAAAGAATTTTCAACGAATATTATGCCACCGAAATTCCGAAAAGATTTTCATGATCTACTTGAAAAAATGAGTGTTCAAGTTGGTTCATACATTCAAGGACAAATTATCGTTTCATTCTGTATCGGTATACTGTTGTTTATCGGTTATTCGGTTATCGGGTTGAAATATAGCTTAGTATTAGCTAGTATTGCGGCAGTTACAAGTGTTGTACCATATTTAGGGCCTACTATAGCGATTTCTCCAGCTATTGTAATAGCTGCTATAACATCGCCGTGGATGCTCTTAAAATTAGCAGTAGTATGGACTTTAGTACAATTTGTTGAAGGGCACTTCATTTCACCAAATATCATGGGTAAAACACTTAAGATTCATCCACTTACAATCATTTTCATTTTACTGTGTGCAGGCAAATTGCTTGGTATTGTAGGCGTTATTTTAGGTATTCCGGGATATGCTATTTTAAAAGTATTAGTTACTCATTTATTCCAATTATTTAAACGTCGATACAATCGTTTCTATGGTAATGATGTAGGTGAATATGATATTAAAGAAAGTAATAAAATAGTTGAATAAGTAATAAAAAATACCAATGACTATATGTTTGTTGGTATTTTTTATGGTGCTTATAATGTTGGGCAGTTACATTTATGATTATCAGCACATGTTTAGCTTATAAATTTTTACGAAAGTTTAGCCGTTTATAAAGCACATGCATAATGAAACGAGTATTTGCCACTTGATTAGTACTTCATTATTATGTCGAAAATAAAAATAAGTGGTATTTTTAATATATTAAGAAGCACTCATAATCGGCTGTTAATTAATAATATTTTTCATAAGTATTGATTCATCATTTTCTTTATGTTAAATATGAATCAGTATAGATAACCATATTGTTCTGTTTGAGATAGAAATATTTTCTATTTACTTCTTAATACAGATATCAATATGACAAAAGTGTTATATAAATCAAAGGTAAATGATATGCTATTTTTATGGTTTATATGATATATTTTGATTTATAACAGAAATAATTAGAATTGATGTGAAAAAATGAATCAGGAAGTTAAAAACAAAATATTTTCAATCTTAAAAATTACGTTTGCTACAGCTTTATTTATTTTTGTAGCAATCACATTGTATCGGGAGTTATCTGGTATTAACTTTAAAGATACGTTGGTTGAATTTAGTAAGATTAACCGTATGTCCTTAGTGTTACTATTTATTGGTGGTGGGGCATCGCTTGTTATTCTATCAATGTATGATGTGATTTTATCTAGAGCTTTAAAAATGGATATATCCTTAGGCAAAGTTTTAAGAGTAAGTTATATCATCAATGCATTGAATGCGATTGTAGGTTTCGGTGGCTTTATTGGTGCAGGCGTTAGAGCAATGGTTTATAAAAACTATACGCATGATAAAAAGAAATTAGTTCACTTTATATCCTTAATACTTATTTCAATGTTGACAGGTTTAAGCTTATTATCATTGCTAATTGTATTCCATGTTTTCGATGCATCTTTAATCTTAGATAAGATTACATGGGTAAGATGGATATTATATGTAGTGTCATTTTTCTTACCATTATTCATTATTTATTCAATGGTTAGACCACCCGATAAAAACAATCGTTTTGTAGGATTGTACTGCACTTTAGTGTCGTGTGTTGAATGGTTAGCAGCTGCAGTTGTATTATATTTCTGTGGTGTAATTGTTGACGCTCATGTATCATTCATGTCCTTTATTGCAATATTTATCATTGCTGCATTATCAGGTTTAGTCAGCTTTATTCCTGGTGGTTTCGGCGCTTTCGATTTAGTTGTATTACTAGGATTTAAAACTTTAGGTGTCCCTGAGGAAAAAGTATTATTAATGCTACTTCTATATCGTTTTGCGTACTATTTTGTACCGGTAATTATTGCATTAATTTTATCATCATTTGAATTTGGTACATCAGCTAAGAAGTACATTGAGGGATCTAAATACTTTATTCCTGCTAAAGATGTTACGTCATTTTTAATGTCTTATCAAAAGGATATTATTGCTAAAATTCCATCATTATCATTAGCAATTTTAGTATTCTTTACAAGTATGATCTTTTTTGTAAATAACTTAACGATTGTTTACGATGCTTTATATGATGGAAATCACTTAACGTATTATATTCTATTGGCAATTCATACTAGTGCTTGTTTATTACTTTTACTGAATGTAGTTGGTATTTATAAGCAAAGTAGACGTGCCATTATCTTTGCTATGATTTCAATTTTATTAATCACAGTGGCGACATTCTTCACTTACGCTTCATATATTTTAATAACATGGTTAGCTATTATTTTTGTTCTGCTTATTGTAGCTTTCCGTAGAGCACGTAGGTTGAAACGCCCAGTAAGAATGAGAAATATAGTTGCAATGCTTTTATTCAGTTTATTTATTTTATATGTTAACCATATATTTATTGCTGGAACGTTATATGCATTAGATATTTATACGATTGAAATGCATACATCTGTATTGCGCTATTACTTCTGGCTTACGATTTTAATCATCGCTATCATCATAGGTATGATTGCATGGTTGTTTGATTATCAATTTAGCAAAGTACGTATTTCTTCTAAAATTGAAGATTGCGAGGAGATTATTAATCAGTACGGCGGTAATTATTTGAGTCACTTGATATATAGTGGTGACAAGCAGTTTTTCACTAATGAAAATAAAACAGCATTTTTAATGTATCGTTATAAAGCAAGTTCATTAGTGGTTCTTGGAGATCCGTTAGGTGATGAAAATGCCTTTGATGAATTGTTAGAAGCATTCTATAATTACGCTGAGTATTTAGGCTATGATGTTATATTCTATCAAGTTACAGATCAACACATGCCTTTATATCATAATTTCGGTAACCAATTTTTCAAATTAGGTGAAGAAGCAATTATTGATTTAACGCAATTTTCAACTTCAGGTAAAAAACGCCGTGGATTTAGAGCGACTTTAAATAAATTCGATGAACTTAATATTTCGTTCGAAATTATTGAACCACCGTTTTCAACTGAATTTATAAATGAACTTCAACATGTAAGTGATTTATGGCTAGATAATCGTCAGGAAATGCATTTCTCTGTTGGTCAATTTAATGAAGAATACTTATCTAAAGCGCCAATTGGTGTAATGCGAAATGAAGAAAATGAAGTAATTGCATTTTGTAGTTTAATTCCAACATACTTTAATGATGCCATTTCAGTCGATTTAATTAGATGGTTGCCAGAGTTAGATTCACCATTAATGGATGGTCTATACTTGCATATGTTACTTTGGAGTAAAGAACAAGGTTATACAAAATTTAATATGGGTATGGCAACGTTATCGAACGTTGGTCAATTGCATTATTCATATTTAAGAGAACGACTTGCAGGCCGTGTCTTTGAACATTTCAACGGTCTATATCGTTTCCAAGGATTACGTCGTTATAAATCTAAATATAATCCGAATTGGGAACCACGCTTTTTAGTTTATCGTAAAGATAATTCGCTTTGGGAATCACTTTCTAAAGTAATGCGTGTAATACGTCACAAATAATTAAAATCCAAGTGCTAAGAGGTATACAGTTATGCCTGATGCGCTTGGATTTTTTGGTTTCTATAAAGAATGATTTATAAAAAACGGTACAGATAAGAATATTTAAGTTTCCTATCTGTACCGTATTTTAATATTGAAATGAGCTAAAGTTAAGTCGCCTAACTTTTATTATCAGTCCAATCAGTTTCATCAAGTATAAATGTTATTGCTTATTTTTGTATTCTTGGCGTATTTTTTGTTCTTCTGCATAGCGCTCTGGATTTTTCTTATAAAAATCTTGGTGATAGTCTTCGGCTTTGTAAAATTGTGACGCTGGTAATATTTTTGTTGCAATTGCCTTATCAGCATTAATCGTATTTTTAAGCTGCTCGATATAAGTCTCAGCGAGTTCTTTTTGATGATCATTAGTGTAGAAAATAGCTGTTTGATATTGAGGACCACGGTCTTGATATTGACCACCTGTATCTAATGGGTCAATGACTGAGAAAAATATTTCTAATAACTTATTGTATGAGAATAATGCAACATCATATTGAATTTCAACAGTTTCTAAATGACCACTCGTACCTGATTTTACTTGTTCGTAAGTAGGATTTTCAATATGTCCGCCCATATATCCAGAAGTTACTTTTTCTATGCCGTCAAAGGTGTCAAATGGTTTCGTCATACACCAAAAGCAACCTCCGGCAAAATAAGCTGTATTAATATTCATTTTTGACATCCTTTCATTAGACCTTAGTACGATTTATTAAGAAATCACTTGCTTTTTGAATTGTTTTTATATAACGTTAATATGTGATTATTATAGTACACAAAAATCTATTTTTGAAGATATAAGGTAGGTAAATATGGATAAAGAAACTAATGACAACGAATATAGACGTCAAAGTGAATATCGCACTTCGGCGCCTAAGCGAAAAAAGAAGAAGAAAATTAGGAAATTACCTATCATTCTTCTGATTGTTGTAATTTTACTTATCGCATTAGTTGTATATATTGTACATAGTTACAATAGCGGTGTAGAATATGCCAAGAAACATGCGAAAGATGTTAAAGTACATCAATTTAATGGACCAGTAAAAAATGATGGTAAAATTTCTATTCTTGTACTCGGTGCAGATAAAGCACAAGGTGGACAATCAAGAACAGATTCTATCATGGTTGTTCAATATGACTTTATCAATAAAAAGATGAAAATGATGTCTGTCATGCGTGATATTTATGCAGATATTCCAGGATATGGAAAACACAAAATTAATTCAGCATACGCTTTAGGTGGTCCAGAGCTACTTAGAAAAACACTTGATAAAAATTTAGGAATTAATCCTGAATATTATGCAGTAGTTGATTTTACTGGATTTGAGAAAATGATTGATGAATTAATGCCTGAAGGTGTACCAATTAATGTCGAAAAAGATATGTCGAAAAATATTGGTGTATCTTTGAAAAAGGGTAACCATAGGTTGAATGGTAAAGAATTACTTGGTTATGCAAGATTCCGTCACGACCCTGAAGGTGACTTCGGACGCGTGCGACGTCAGCAACAAGTGATGCAAACATTGAAAAAAGAAATGGTTAATTTTAGAACAGTTGTTAAATTACCAAAAGTTGCAGGTATTTTAAGAGGCTATGTGAATACAAACATTCCTGATTCAGGGATTTTCCAAACAGGTTTGAGTTTTGGTATCCGAGGTGAAAAAGATGTTAAGTCATTGACTGTGCCAATCAAGAACTCATACGAAGATGTCAATACAAATACTGATGGTAGTGCATTACAGATTAATAAAAACACAAATAAACAAGCTATTAAAGACTTTTTAGATGAAGATTAAAAATAAACAAGGCGATTTCTATCATACTCAGATAGAAGTCGCCTTGTTCGTTTTCAAAGAATTAATTGGCATGCATCTTATGAAGAATTATTGATCTGACTTTCTTACGCCAGCCACACCATAATGGTTTGGTTTCATTTCTTCTATAACAACGTGAATTGCTTGTCTATTTGCCCCCGTTGTTTTTTCTACGGCGTCAGTTACTTCGCTAACTAAATTTTTTAATTGTTCATCCGAACGACCTTCTAATAATTTTACATTGACGATTGGCATCATCCAAACCTCCTAATCATTATTAATTTGAGTATATCATGTAATACTTAAAAATTCATTTGCAAAATAACAGAACATTTGTTCTAAAATAGTTGAAATAGAACACGTGTTCGTATATAATAAGATTCAAGTAAGGGAGGAATAACAGTGTATAATTATCATTTATTAGAAGATAGGGATGTTCTATGTATTGACCAAAAAAGTTTTTTTGCGAGTGTTTCTTGTATTGAAAAGGGGCTAGATCCATTAGAAACAAAGCTAGCTGTTGTTGCAGATACTAAGCGTCAGGGTTCTGTAATATTGGCTGCGACACCTAAATTAAAAGAATTAGGCATCAAGACAGGGTCGCGATTGTTTGAAATACCACATAGAAATGATATTTACATTATCAATCCAAGTATGCGTAAATATCTTAATGTTTCAGTTGCTATTTCTAAGATTGCATTGCGTTATATTCCACCTGAAGATTTACACCAATATAGTATTGACGAATTTTTTATGGATGTTACTGATAGCTATCATAGATTTAGTTCTACAGTACATGCATTTTGCGAAAGACTTAAACGTGAAATTTATGAAGAAACAGGCATTTATTGTACTGTGGGCATTGGTTCTAATATGTTATTAAGTAAAATTGCTATGGATGTTGAAGCGAAGCATAGTCAAAATGGTATAGCTGAATGGCGATATCAAGATGTACCAACGAAATTATGGCCAATTCAGCCCTTGCGAGATTTTTGGGGTATTAATCGTCGAACAGAAGCCAAATTGAATAAAAGAGGAATTTTTACTATAGGAGATTTAGCGAAATATCCATATAAATTTTTAAAAAAAGAGTTCGGTATTTTAGGTGTTGATATGCATCTACATGCGAATGGGATAGATCAGAGTAAAGTACGTGAAAAGCACAAGATCAGCAATCCATCGATATGCAAAAGTCAAATATTAATGAGAGATTATCATTTTGATGAAGCAAAAGTAGTAATGCAAGAGTTAATTGAAGATGTTGCTAGCAGAGTTCGAGCAAGAAAAAAAGTGGCAAGAACGATACATTTTGCCTTTGGCTATAGTGATGAAGGCGGTGTACATAAGCAATATACTTTGAAAGATCCAACAAACTTAGAAAAAGATATTTATAAAGTAGTAATGCATTTCGCAGATAAATTATGTAATAAACAAGCACTATATCGTACGCTAAGTATATCTTTGAGTCAATTTATTAATGAGGATGAGCGACAGTTAAGTCTGTTTGAAGATGAATACCAACGCAAACGTGACGAATGTCTAGCTAAAACGATAGACCAATTACATTTGAAATACGGCAAAGGTATTGTGTCCAAAGCAGTATCGTTTACAGAAGCAGGTACAAAACACGGCAGATTAGGTTTAATGGCTGGACATAAAATGTAATGACTATACGGTTTAAGTAATATATAACTGTGATTCGTATAAAATAAGTCTCTAAAGATAAATATTTCATATATCACAATAGATTTTCACAATAATATCTAAGAATACATGGAATTTATCAAAAGAGACTTAATAATTATTGGATATAACAATCAAAATCACTCAATGCTTGCATACCGCGTTCTCGGTCAGTAGGGTTTTTGAAACTAATTTTTAAAGCACCGTATATATCTTCGCGTACTTCTAAGATTCTTAAGTTGCTTATAGATATGTTATGTAAACTCAGGATATAAGTCACTTTACTTATCATACCTGATTCATCCGGAATGTCTACATATAGATCATACGCAGTATTTAGTCCACCTAGTTGTTTAGCGGGTAGTGCGTCGCGATACGATTTAGCTTGGGCAAAAAATGATAACAATTTTTCAGAATCATTGCTTTCAATTAGTCTTTCTAAATCTTGAAACTGACTTTTTAGCTGTCGAATCATTTCTAAAATATACGTTTTATTACTCAAGGTGATATCTTTCCACATTTGTGCATTACTACTAGCTATACGAGTGATATCACGAAAACCACCAGCTGCAAGTTTATTAACTAAATGATGTTCTTGACCGTTCTTTTGACTAACATGAACTAAACTAGATGCAACGATATGAGGTAAATGACTTACGACGCTTGTTACGTAGTCGTGTTCTTCAGCAGTAGTTACAATAAATTTAGCAAGAGTAGGTGATAACAGTTCTTTTAACGTGTTTGCTGCTTGCTCATTTCTTGGCTCATTGTAGACTAAAATATAATAAGCGTTTTCAAATAAGTGCTTTTTAGCATTTAGTACACCAGATTTATGACTACCAGCCATTGGATGACCACTGACTAAATGAATATTATGCTTTAATAAATTGCATTCGTGTTGCTGTATCATTGCTTTAGTACTACCAGTATCAGAAACAATAACACCAGGTTTAGTTGGCATATCTATAAGCTCGCTAAGATATTTATTTGTGATAGCAACAGGTGTTGCATAAATAATTACATCGGCTTTTTTAATAGCTTCACTATAATTTAAACATTTTTCATTAATAATGCCGATTGATTTAGCTTTATCTAACTGAGAAGTATCTGCATCGTATGCAATAATATTAGTATTAGGGTTATGGTATTTTATATTGCTAGCAAGACTTCCACCAATTAATCCAAGCCCAACAAATAAAACTGTTGTCATATAAATCACCTTATTTCGAAATTTTCAGAATAATAACATTGTAAATGAGCTGTTGACACAGTGCAATAGTAAATAAAAATCGATAATAGCATTAATAGATAAACGGAGATAAATCATCTACAATAAAGAGTATAGTAACACAATGGCAACGGAGGGGTAAATCAATGGAACCAATATTAGAAATGATTAAAACATTAACAGGTATTAATAGTCCTTCAGGAGACACAGAAGAAGCAATTCAATTTGTCGAAAAATATGCAAAAGACTTGGGTTATCAAACAACACTAACAAATAAAGGTGCGTTATTAATAACAGTGCCAGGCAAAAATGATGAAGTACAACGCTGTATTACTGCTCATGTTGATACTTTAGGTGCAATGGTTAAAGAAATTAAAGAAGATGGTCGCTTAGCAATAGAATTAATTGGAGGATTCACGTATAACGCGATTGAGGGTGAATATTGCCAAATTAAAACTGATGCTGGTCAAATATATACAGGAACAATTTGTCTGCATGAAACAAGTGTTCATGTATATAGAAATAATCATGAAATACCTAGAGATCAAAAGCATATGGAAATAAGAATTGATGAAGTAACTACATCAGAAGAAGATACAAAGAGTTTAGGTATTTCAGTAGGTGATTTTGTTAGCTTTGATCCACGTACAGTTATCACGTCATCAGGTTTTATTAAATCTCGTCATTTAGATGATAAAGCTAGCGTAGCGATGATACTACAATTACTAAAGAAATTAAAAGAAGAGCAAATAATATTACCACATACAACGCAATTTTATATTTCTAATAACGAAGAAATAGGTTACGGTGCAAATGCATCAATTGATTCGAAAATCAAAGAATATATTGCATTAGATATGGGCGCGTTGGGAGACGGTCAAGCATCGGATGAATATACAGTTTCTATTTGTGCCAAAGATGCTTCAGGTCCATATCATAAGCAATTGAAATCGCACCTAGTTAATCTTTGCAAAATAAATAACATTCCATATAAAGTAGACATATATCCATATTATGGTTCAGATGCTTCAGCAGCTTTACATGCTGGTGCGGATATCAGACATGGTTTATTTGGCGCTGGCATTGAATCATCTCATGCAATGGAACGAACACATATTGATTCTATTAAAGCGACAGAGAAATTACTATATGCATATTGCTTATCACCAATTGAGTAAACAATTAGTGTTGACAAATGTGAACGACCTATGTAATATAATGAACTATAAAAATAATTAGAATTTTCTAAAGAAATAGTAGCAGATATGAAACGTAGCAAATAGAAAGCTAATGGGTGATGGGAATTAGCACGCCATATCTTGTGAATTGGACTTTGGAAAACAATTGAATGAGTTTTGAAAGTGAACATGAATTATGTTAACTAAGGTGGCACCACGGTAACGCGTCCTTACAGGTATATGCGTTATGTGGTGTCTTTTTATTTAGACAAAATGTAGTAGTTAATTAAAGGTAGCAACAGAAAGTTAGTGGATGATGTGAACTAACACCGAGATTAATGAAATTGGGTTTTGTCTGCAACAGAAAAATTATATATAGTAAAGAGTGAACTATGAATATTTCGAATATTCGGTTAATTTAGGTGGTACCACGCGTCAGCGTCCTTTATATTGATAAGGATGCTGGCGCTTTTTTGAAAGGAGCGTATAGAATGGATATATTTTATAAAAAAATAAAAGCAAATGTAACGCCCGAAGTTTTAGCACAACTTCATTCCAAGAAGATCATTTTGGAAAGTACAAATCAACAACAAACTAAAGGTCGCTATTCAGTTGTTATTTTTGATATTTATGGCACTTTAACTTTAGATAATGATGTATTATCAGTAAGTACTTTAAAAGAATCGTATCAAATCACTGAAAGACCGTACCATTATTTAACGACTAAAATAAATGAAGACTACCATAATATTCAAGATGAGCAACTTAAGTCATTACCATTTATATCTGGATATGTTGGGACGTGTAGCTTTGATTTAGTAAGACATGAATTTCCTAAATTGCAATCAATACAATTAGAAGATCACAAGCAGCACGATGTAAGGTTATATATGGTTGAACAAGTTTATGTATTTGACCATTACAAAGATGAATTATATATCATCGCGACGAATCAATTTTCAAATTCAACAAAATCAGATCTTGAGAATCGAGTTATTAAGTCTATCGAAGACTTAACTAAAATCCAACCATTCATGCCTACACAAGATTTTGATTTTAAAACTAAAGAAATTCAATCAAACATTTCTGAAGAAAGATTTATCGAAATGATTCAGTATTTCAAAGAGAAAATAACAGAAGGGGATATGTTCCAAGTTGTGCCATCAAGAATTTACAAATATGCGCATCATGCTAGTCAGCATTTAAATCAACTTTCGTTTCAACTGTATCAAAATTTAAAACGACAAAACCCAAGTCCATATATGTATTATCTTAATATCGATCAACCATATATTGTCGGTAGTTCTCCCGAAAGTTTCGTAAGTGTCAAAGATCAAATTGTAACAACTAATCCTATTGCAGGTACGATTCAACGTGGTGAGACGACACAAATAGATAATGAGAATATGAAACAACTACTTAATGATCCAAAAGAATGCAGCGAACATCGTATGCTAGTTGATTTAGGACGTAATGATATTCATAGAGTAAGTAAAATCGGTACCTCAAAAATTACTAAATTAATGGTTATTGAAAAATATGAACATGTTATGCATATCGTAAGTGAAATCACAGGTAAAATAAATCAAAATTTATCACCAATGACAGTTATTGCGAATTTATTACCAACAGGTACCGTTTCAGGTGCACCAAAATTACGTGCAATTGAAAGAATATATGAACAATATCCACATAAACGAGGCGTTTATAGTGGTGGTGTTGGATACATAAATTGTAATCATAACTTAGATTTTGCTTTAGCAATTCGAACGATGATGATAGATGAGCAGTATATCAACGTAGAAGCTGGTTGTGGCGTTGTATATGATTCTATTCCTGAAAAAGAACTGAATGAAACGAAATTGAAAGCTAAAAGCTTATTGGAGGTGAGGCCATGATCTTAGTTGTAGATAATTATGATTCCTTTACATATAACCTAGTGGATATTGTTGCTCAACATACTGACGTCATTGTTCAATATCCTGATGATGATAATGTGCTGAATCAATCGGTGGACGCTGTTATTATATCTCCTGGTCCAGGGCATCCATTAGACGATCAACAGTTAATGAAAATCATATCAACCTATCAACACAAACCCATTTTAGGTATTTGCCTAGGTGCTCAGGCACTGACTTGTTATTACGGTGGAGAAGTCATTAAAGGCGACAAGGTTATGCACGGAAAAGTTGATACACTAAAGGTTATATCGCATCATCAACATCTGTTATATCAAGATATACCAGAACAGTTTTCAATTATGAGATATCATTCATTAATAAGTAACCCTGACAATTTTCCAGAAGAATTGAAAATTACTGGACGTACCGAAGATTGTATACAGTCATTTGAGCATAAAGAAAGACCGCATTACGGTATTCAGTACCATCCTGAATCATTTGCTACAGACTATGGTGTCAAAATAATTACAAATTTTATTAATCTAGTGAAGGAAGGATGAAAACCATGACATTACTAACAAGAATAAAAACTGAAACTATATTACTTGAAAGCGACATTAAAGAGCTAATCGATATACTTATTTCTCCTAGTATTGGAACTGATATTAAATATGAATTACTTAGTTCCTATTCGGAGCGAGAAATCCAACAACAAGAATTAACATATATTGTACGTAGCTTAATTAATACAATGTATCCACATCAACCATGTTATGAAGGGGCTATGTGTGTGTGCGGCACAGGTGGTGACAAGTCAAATAGTTTCAACATTTCAACGACTGTTGCTTTTGTTGTAGCAAGTGCTGGCGTAAAAGTTATAAAACATGGTAATAAAAGTATTACCTCAAATTCAGGTAGTACGGATTTGTTAAATCAAATGAACATACAAACAACAACTGTTGATGATACACCTAACCAATTAAATGAAAAAGACCTTGTATTCATTGGTGCAACTGAATCATATCCAATCATGAAGTATATGCAACCAGTTAGAAAAATGATTGGAAAGCCTACAATATTAAACCTTGTGGGTCCATTAATTAATCCATATCACTTAACGTATCAAATGGTAGGCGTCTTTGATCCTACAAAGTTAAAGTTAGTTGCTAAAACGATTAAAGATTTAGGTAGAAAACGTGCAATCGTTTTACATGGTGCAAATGGTATGGATGAAGCAACACTATCTGGTGATAATTTGATATATGAATTGACTGAAGATGGAGAAATCAAAAATTACACATTAAATGCGACTGATTATGGTTTGAAACATGCGCCGAATAGTGATTTTAAAGGCGGTTCACCTGAAGAAAATTTAGCAATCTCCCTTAATATCTTGAATGGTAAAGATCAGTCAAGTCGACGTGATGTTGTCTTACTAAATGCGGGTTTAAGCCTTTATGTTGCAGAGAAAGTGGATACCATCGCAGAAGGCATAGAACTTGCAACTACATTGATTGATAATGGTGAAGCATTGAAAAAATACCATCAAATGAGAGGTGAATAATATGACGATTTTAGCAGAAATTGTTAAATATAAACAGTCACTTTTACAAAATGGCTATTATCAAGACAAACTTAATACCTTGAAAAGTGTGAAGATTCAGAATAAAAAAACTTTTATAAACGCAATTGAACAGGAACCAAAGCTAGCAATTATTGCAGAAATCAAATCGAAGAGTCCTACAGTTAATGACTTACCTGAACGAGATTTATCGCAACAAATCTCAGATTATGAAAAGTACGGTGCAAATGCCGTGTCCATTTTAACTGATGAAAAGTACTTTGGTGGTAGTTTTGAAAGATTACAAGCATTGACGACAAAAACAACATTACCCGTATTATGCAAAGACTTTATTATAGACCCGCTTCAAATTGATGTTGCTAAACAAGCTGGTGCATCTATGATTTTATTGATCGTTAACATCTTATCTGATAAACAATTGAAAGATTTATATAACTACGCTATATCGCAAAATCTAGAAGTGTTAGTTGAAGTACATGATCGCCATGAATTAGAACGTGCCTATAAGGTTAATGCTAAATTGATTGGTGTAAATAACAGGGACTTAAAACGATTTGTTACAAATGTGGAACATACAAATACTATTTTAGAAAATAAAAAACCAAATCATTATTATATTTCTGAAAGTGGTATTCACGATGCATCTGATGTAAGAAAAATCTTGCATAGTGGTATCGATGGCTTACTAATAGGTGAGGCGCTTATGCGTTGTGACAATCTATCTGAATTTTTACCACAACTGAAAATGCAAAAGGTGAAGTCATGATGAAATTGAAATTTTGTGGCTTTACATCAATAAAGGATGTTACAGCGGCCAGTCAATTACCTATTGATGCGATAGGTTTCATCCATTATGAAAAAAGTAAAAGGCATCAAACAATTACCCAAATAAAAAAGTTAGCGTCTGCTGTTCCAAATCATATCGATAAAGTATGTGTCATGGTAAATCCTGATTTAACAACAATTGAACACGTATTAAGCAATACGTCAATTAACACAATACAGTTACACGGCACAGAATCTATTGATTTTATACAGGAAATTAAAAAGAAATATTCAAGCATTAAAATCACTAAAGCTTTAGCTGCAGATGAAAACATAATCCAAAACATAAATAAATATAAAGGGTTCGTAGATTTATTTATTATCGACACACCCTCAGTGTCGTATGGTGGTACCGGTCAAACATATGACTGGACTATTTTGAAGCACATAAAAGACATACCTTATTTGATAGCAGGAGGCATTAACTCTGAAAATATTCAAACAGTTAATCAACTTAAATTATCACATCAAGGTTATGATCTTGCATCAGGTATAGAAGTAAATGGGCGAAAAGATATAGAAAAAATGACAGCAATTGTAAATATTGTGAAAGGAGATAGAGACAATGAATAAACAAATACAAACAGAAGCAGATGAATTAGGTTTCTTTGGTGAATATGGAGGGCAATATGTTCCAGAAACATTAATGCCAGCAATTATTGAGTTGAAAAAAGCTTATAAAGAGGCAAAAGCAGACCCAGAGTTTCAAAGAGAACTGGAATACTATTTATCAGAGTATGTAGGACGCGCGACACCACTTACATATGCTGCATCATATACTGAAAGCCTAGGTGGCGCTAAAATATATTTGAAACGAGAGGGTCTAAATCATACAGGCGCCCATAAAATTAATAATGCGTTAGGTCAAGCGTTGCTTGCTAAAAGAATGGGCAAGAAGAAGCTTGTTGCTGAAACTGGTGCGGGTCAACATGGTGTAGCTAGTGCTACGGTTGCTGCATTATTTGATATGGAACTTGTTGTCTTTATGGGAAGTGAAGATATTAAAAGACAACAACTTAATGTATTTAGAATGGAATTACTTGGTGCAAAGGTTGTGGCAGTTGAAGAAGGTCAAGGGACTTTATCGGATGCAGTTAATAAAGCATTGCAATATTGGGTAAGTCATGTAGATGATACACATTATTTATTAGGTTCTGCATTAGGTCCAGACCCATTCCCAACGATTGTTAGAGATTTTCAGAGTGTCATTGGTAAAGAAATAAAATCACAGATATTGAAGAAAGAAGGTCGACTTCCGGATGCAATTGTAGCATGTATCGGTGGTGGCTCAAATGCAATCGGTACATTTTATCCATTTATTAAAGATGATGTTGCATTATACGGTGTTGAAGCCGCAGGTCAAGGCGAGGATACTGATAAACATGCACTTGCAATTGGCAAAGGATCACCTGGCGTATTACATGGTACTAAAATGTATTTAATTCAAGATGAAGGTGGGCAAGTGCAACTAGCACATTCTATTTCAGCAGGACTTGATTATCCTGGTATTGGGCCTGAACATTCTTATTACCACGACATTGGTAGAGTAACTTTTGAAAATGCAAGTGATACACAAGCAATGAATGCTTTAATCAACTTTACAAAACATGAAGGTATTATACCTGCAATTGAAAGTGCACATGCACTGAGTTATGTTGAAAGACTAGCGCCTACGATGTCGAAAGAAGATATTATTGTAGTAACTATTTCTGGACGTGGCGATAAAGATATGGAAACAATTAGACAATATATGGCAGAGCGAGGTCTTGCAAATGACTAAATTATTTATACCTTATATTATGGGCAATAAAGATTTGATTGAAAATGCAACATTGTTGAGTGAAAATGGTGCAGATATAATTGAAATTGGTGTACCTTTCTCTGATCCGGTTGCTGATGGTCCAGTTATCATGGAAGCAGGTCAACAAGCGATTAAACAAGGCATCACGATAGATTATATTTTCAATCAATTAGAAAAACATGGTGATCAAATTAAGTGTAACTATGTATTAATGACGTATTATAATATTATTTGTCATTATGGAGAACAAGCGTTTTTTGAAAAATGTCGAGATACTGGTGTCTACGGCTTAATTATTCCTGATTTACCATATGAATTATCGCAGCGTTTAAAACAACAATTTAGTCACTATGGCGTCAAAATCATATCGTTAGTTGCGATGACTACTGATGACAAACGTATAAAAGATATCGTATCTCATGCGGAAGGCTTTATTTATACTGTGACGATGAATGCGACAACAGGACAAAACGGTGCGTTTCATCCAGAATTAAAACGAAAAATTGAGTCAATTAAAGCGATAGCCAATGTGCCAGTTGTCGCAGGATTTGGTATAAGAACACCACAACATGTTGCAGATATAAAAGAGGTTGCAGATGGCATCGTCATTGGTAGCGAAATCGTTAAGCGATTTAAATCTAACACGCGTGAGGAAATCATTAGATATTTACAATCTATCCAACAAACATTGAATAATTAAGTTTACTTGATTTAAAAAAATTAGGCGAATACTGTTTGAAAAAGTGAAAAACGGTGAATTATAAAATTGAATAGAAATGATACAAAAGTAATATGAGCAAACCCAAACGTTCATATTACTTTTTTTGAAATTGTATGCAAAAATCTAAATATTACTATAAAAGTATACGCAATTAAAGCGTTTATGTTTTAGTTTTAACATTAACTATTGTATACTTATTTAGATTAGATTTATTATTTTTGACATTTGCAGAGGGGAAATAGAAAAACTGCAAATACGGAAATGAAATTAATTAACGAGAGACAAATAGGAGTAATGATAATGAAGTTTACAAATTTAACAGCTAAAGAGTTTGGTGCCTTTACAGATAGCATGCCATACAGTCATTTCACGCAAACTGTTGGCCACTATGAGTTAAAACTTGCTGAAGGTTATGAAACACATTTAGTGGGAATAAAAAACAATAATAACGAGGTTATTGCAGCTTGCTTACTTACTGCTGTACCTGTTATGAAAGTGTTCAAGTATTTTTATTCAAATCGCGGTCCAGTGATCGATTATGAAAATCAAGAACTCGTACACTTTTTCTTTAATGAATTATCAAAATATGTTAAAAAACATCGTTGTCTATACCTACATATCGATCCATATTTACCATATCAATACTTGAATCATGATGGCGAGATTACAGGTAATGCTGGTAATGATTGGTTCTTTGATAAAATGAGTAACTTAGGATTTGAACATACTGGATTCCATAAAGGGTTTGATCCTGTGCTACAAATTCGTTATCACTCAGTGTTAGATTTAAAAGATAAAACAGCAGATGACATCATTAAAAATATGGATGGACTTAGAAAAAGAAACACGAAAAAAGTTAAAAAGAATGGTGTTAAAGTAAGATATTTATCTGAAGAAGAACTGCCAATTTTTAGATCATTTATGGAAGATACGTCAGAATCAAAAGCTTTTGCTGATCGTGATGACAAATTTTACTACAATCGCTTAAAATACTACAAAGATCGTGTGTTAGTACCTTTAGCGTATATCAATTTTGATGAATATATTAAAGAACTAAATGAAGAGCGTGATATTTTAAATAAAGATTTAAATAAAGCATTAAAGGATATTGAAAAACGTCCTGAAAACAAAAAAGCGCATAACAAGCGAGATAACTTACAACAACAACTTGATGCAAATGAGCAAAAGATTGAAGAAGGTAAACGTCTACAAGAAGAACATGGTAATGAATTACCTATCTCTGCTGGTTTCTTCTTTATCAATCCATTTGAAGTTGTTTATTATGCTGGTGGTACATCAAATGCATTCCGTCATTTTGCCGGAAGTTATGCAGTGCAATGGGAAATGATTAATTATGCATTAAATCATGGCATTGACCGCTATAATTTCTATGGTGTTAGTGGTAAATTTACAGAAGATGCTGAAGATGCTGGTGTAGTTAAATTCAAAAAAGGTTACAATGCTGAAATTATTGAATATGTTGGTGACTTTATTAAACCAATTAATAAACCTGTTTACGCAGCATATACCGCACTTAAAAAAGTTAAAGACAGAATTTTTTAGGAAGGGAATTATCAAAACATGAAATTTACAGAGTTAACTGTTACCGAATTTGACAACTTTGTACAAAATCCATCATTGGAAAGTCATTATTTCCAAGTAAAAGAAAATATAGTTACCCGTGAGAATGATGGCTTTGAAGTAGTTTTATTAGGTATTAAAGACGACAATAACAAAGTAATTGCAGCAAGCCTTTTCTCTAAAATTCCTACTATGGGAAGTTATGTTTACTATTCGAATCGTGGTCCAGTAATGGATTTTTCAGATTTAGGATTAGTTGATTATTATTTAAAAGAGTTAGATAAATATTTACAGCAACATCAATGTTTATATGTTAAATTAGATCCGTATTGGTTATATCATCTATATGATAAAGATATCGTGCCATTTGAAGGTCGCGAGAAAAATGATGCCTTAGTAAACTTGTTTAAATCACATGGTTACGAGCATCATGGCTTTACAACTGAGTATGATACATCGAGCCAAGTACGATGGATGGGCGTATTAAACCTTGAAGGTAAAACACCCGAAACATTGAAAAAGACATTTGATAGTCAACGTAAACGTAATATTAATAAAGCGATAAACTATGGTGTTAAAGTCAGATTCCTTGAACGTGATGAGTTCAATCTTTTCTTAGATTTATATCGTGAAACTGAAGAGCGTGCTGGATTTGTATCAAAAACAGATGATTATTTTTATAACTTTATTGACACATATGGAGATAAAGTATTAGTACCATTAGCATATATTGACCTTGATGAATATGTGTTAAAGTTGCAACAGGAATTGAATGACAAAGAAAATCGTCGTGATCAAATGATGGCGAAAGAAAACAAATCAGATAAGCAAATGAAGAAAATTGCAGAATTAGATAAGCAAATTGATCATGATCAGCATGAATTATTGAATGCAAGTGAATTGAGCAAAACGGACGGCCCAATTCTAAACCTTGCTTCTGGCGTTTATTTTGCAAATGCATATGAAGTGAATTATTTCTCTGGTGGTTCATCAGAAAAATATAATCAATTTATGGGACCATACATGATGCATTGGTTTATGATTAACTATTGCTTCGATAATGGCTATGATCGTTATAATTTCTATGGTTTATCAGGTGATTTTACGGAAAACAGTGAAGATTATGGCGTATACCGCTTTAAACGTGGATTTAATGTACAAATCGAAGAATTAATAGGGGATTTCTATAAACCAATTCATAAAGTGAAATATTGGTTGTTCACAACATTGGATAAATTACGTAAAAAATTAAAGAAATAGATGTAAATGATGTTAGGGCTTATAGTTATTGATACTATAGGCTCTTTTTTATATGTTTTTTAATAAAGCCTCTAATGATATATTAAATGACAAGTTTAACAAGTGATTGCAATAAATATAAATATGAATTGCACAACCTATTTGTAAATGATTGAGTTGAGTATACTTTTTAATTCATTCAATATGACTCAAAACAAGCCAATATGTATTATATTTTTGGTGAATAAACCTTAGCATAACAATTTATGTCTGATTATATATGTGTGTGTTTGCAAGTGTGTGATATCAAATGTCATATTTGTCTAATTGTAATTTATAAAATGCATGAGCAATGATTGCTGTAACAAATTCTAGCAAAGTATTCAGTTTGTATTTTAGAAATAAAAATGATGATAGATGTATGATCGATATAAAAGATTTAATATGCACCAAAACGTGAGTAATTGGTTTAATGAAACATAACATGAATGTAAATTTAGCTTACTGACATAAACACTACACAAACATACAGTTATATAAGTCCCCTTATGGAATTTCACATTCTAGTTTACATAATATATATTATAGGAAGTAATGTGTGTGACGCAAAAGGTACCCTACATCATAATCATTATCTAATATCGTCACATAACTTACTTATGCTATAATCATGGTATTATATTGTTTGGAGTGATTTGATGAGATTTGTCTTTGATATTGATGGTACGCTTTGTTTTGACGGCCGATTAATTGACCAGACTATTATTGATACATTGTTACAATTACAACATGATGGTCATGAACTTATATTTGCATCAGCACGTCCGATTCGTGATTTGTTGCCAGTTTTACCATCAGTATTTCATCAGCACACATTAATTGGCGCAAATGGTGCTATGATTTCACAGCAATCAAAGATTTCTGTTATCAAACCAATTCATACAGATACATATCACCATATCTTAAAAATAATTCAAAAGTATGAGTTAGATTATATTATTGATGATGATTGGAATTATGCTGCACAACTTGACGCTGAGAACGCGATTTTTGAGCGTTTAGATCCACATAAGCTGGCCAGTTGTATTGATGTTGCAAATATCGACACACCAATCAAGATCATTTTATTAAATATAGACCCGGCACAAATTACAACTATATTAGACGAGCTAAATAAATACCATCAAGAATTGGAAATGATTCACCATTCAAATGAGTATAACATTGATATAACAGCGCAAAATATTAATAAATATACTGCATTACAATATATATTTGATGCAGATGTTAAATATATAGCATTTGGTAATGACCACAATGATATTTTCATGTTACAACATGCTAGTAGTGGCTATATTATAGGACCATCAGAAGCATACACACACGCAATATTGAAACTTGATAAAATCAAACACATCAATAATAATACACAAGCTATTTGCAAAGTCTTAAAATCATATAAATAAAAGCACCCCTATCAAATGATAATCATTATCAATCGATAGGGGCTATTTTAATAAAATTCGTCCTCGAACATTTCTTCCTCTTCATCTAATCCAAATAATTCTGCCATTTCTCCATGTTCAATTAACATGTTTAAATATGCATCGCGGAGTTCTTCTTCACTCATATCATTAATCATTTCTTTAAGACTATCAATCCACATATTTCTGCGTAATTGATAGTCTTCTTCAACTTCGTTTAACATCATTATATGTTTATTTGCTGCTTCTGGACTAGCTGTAAAGAGTAATGCAATCATATGTTTACATATCACTCGTCTTCCATCAGCATGAGGACAATTACATTTGGATTTTCTAGGATGTTCCATATCAATATAACAACGATATACTTTGTTGCCACTGCCCTTTACTTCAGCCTCATGCTGCGTTTCTGAAAATGATTTTAAGTTAATGACGCATTCACTTTGATAATAATTAAAGCCTCTTTCTATAGAACGAATACTTGCAATATCAAGTAATCCCATTAATGATACTCCTTTTTATTATTATTTTTAAATAAAGAAAATAAAATCGATAAGTGTCTAGATTAATATACTTGATTCATCTATATTTTATAACAAGTCTAGAATTATCGCATTCTTAAATAGCTAATATGAAAATGTTTGCACTAATTCTTTTGTATAAGGGTGTCTATCAACATTAAATAATTCCTCTATTGCAAAATCATCGACTATCATGCCATCCTTAAGAACGATAATTCTATTAACTAAGCGTTGTAACACGGATAAATCATGAGAAATAACGATAAAATGATTTAAGTTCGTAATCGTTTGCGCTTTTAATATATTGATTACATTTTGTTCAGCTATAACATCTAAATTTGAAGTTATCTCATCACATATTAAAACGCGAGGCTGTGCTAATAACGAACGCATGACATTAAATCTTTGTAATTGTCCGCCACTCACTTCGCTTGGTAATTTAGTCAATAATTGCGCGTTTAACTCAAAAGTAGATAAATGTTGTAATAATAATTGATCCTGAGCAGTATTATCAGTTAGGCCTCTGTAATAATATAACGCTTCTTTTAATGAGGTCTCAATCGTCCAATCAGGGTTAAAGCTAGTTAAAGGGTGTTGGAAAATCGTTAACACAGCATTATCACTTAAGTAAATTTCTCCTTTAACAGGTTTAAACAAGCCAAGAACCAATGAAGCGAGCGTACTTTTACCACAGCCACTTTCGCCTAAAATACCAACATTTTCTCCATCAGGTATAGTAATATTGATATCTTGTAGCACCATCTGCTTTTTATTATAACCAAAAGTCACATGTTTTAACTCAATCATAGTAATCCCTCTTTAATTGTGTTCTATATTTAATTAGACGTTCAGTATACGGATGCAAATGCTCATACTTGAAATGATTAATATTACCTCGTTCAATGATTTGACCTTCTTTTAAAACATAAATGTACTGACAATATTTCAATACATGACTTAAGTTATGTGTGATAATAAATAATGTTTGACCATGTTCTAATACAATATGCTGTAATAAATCCATCACTTGATTACCGTTCAAAGCATCCAATGATGCAACTGGTTCGTCTGCAATGATTAATTTAGGCTCCAACATGAGAACGCTTGCTATGTAAACGCGTTCAAGTTGGCCCCCAGAAAGTTGGAAACTATATTTATTTAATATATCTTTGCTTTGTAAATTAACCCACGACAAAGCCTTGTCAATTTTTGACAAAGCCTCTTCTTTACTACTTTTATAATGCTTACGATAAATCGCAGTTAACTGTTTACCTAATTTAGTATGGTCGTTAAAACTTTCTGCATAATTTTGAGAAATATAACCAATTGTATGACCATAATATTGACTCAATCTACTAATATTTTCTCCATCAAATTGGTACGAATCATACGTGCAGCTTAAATCAAATGGTAAATATTCAAGTAAGGCTTTAGCAATCAAACTTTTCCCAGCGCCGCTCTCTCCAATCAAGGCATTAATCTGTTGACTAAAAATTTTCAAATCAATCCCTTTAATAAGATATTTCTCACAAGTATTCTTTATTGTTAAATTTTGTATATCAATGAGACTCATCATATTCACCTCGTTGTTTTAGCGATCTATCTCTTAGCGCATCTCCGGTTAAATTAAAAATTAAAATAGTTATAGCAATGACTGAAGCAGGTGCAATCAACATAATTGGATGAGACGAAATAAAATCACGACCTTGTTGCAACATAGCGCCCCACTCTGGTGTTGGCGGTTGTGCACCTAACCCAATAAATGATAGTGAACTTATATATAAAATGATTTTACCGAAATCAACGACCATCAAAACGATAATAGCCGGTATAATTTTAGGTGTTAAATGACGTATTAATATTGTTCTTGTAGGTACATGAAATAATTGTGCCATTTTTATATAAGGCTTATTCATTTCGCTATTAACTATACTTCTAGTCAACCTTGTGTAATTCATCCATTTTATTACTGTAATTGAGATAACTAAATTCCACAAAGATGGTTGAAAAAAGCTTGCTAAAGCAATCATGATGATAAATTCTGGAATACTTAGACCAACATCAATAAACCTTAACACTAATCGTTCAATCCACCCTTTTTTATATCCGGCAAATAGACCTAGTGTAACACCTATGACAACGATAGCTATTAATGTTAAAACAGTAACAAACAATGTTGAACGTGCACCGATAATAATTCGGGTAAATAAATCTCTCCCATAATCATCAGTTCCTAATAAATGCAACCAACTAATAGGTTCAAAAGTTTGTGATAAATTGACTTTGGTTGCATTTTCACTACTGACAAAGAATTGCAGTACAATTACCACAAAAATAAATGCAACGAATACAAAAAATATCAGGTTATTCTTTGAAAATATTTTATGCATGACGGTCACTACTTTCTGATATCAATGGTGTATTGGTTTTGTTTTTTGGATTTCCTAATTGTAAACGCTGCTTCGGATCAAGTAATAACGTTAATAAATCAGCAATCGTATTGATAATAACAACGAAGAAGCCAATAAATAACACGCATCCTTGAATAACAGGATAATCTCGAGATTTAATACTATCCATTAATAGATAACCAATACCAGGTATATCAAATAAATTTTCAATCACTACAGTACCACCTATTAGACTGCCAAGTGAAATCCCTAGTAATGGGATAATCGGCAAAATTGTTGGTTTTAGTAAATCATGAATTAAAATATAACGTTCATTCATACCGCGTAATCTTGATGCTTGTACGATATTACTTTGCAATAACATCAATAAATTAGAACGCACTAAACGAATGATGTATGCACACATACCTAAAGATAGCGTGATTACAGGTAATATAAACTGACTTAGTATAACGCTATCTATATTCATTAAATTTGTGACAATAAATAATAAAATAATACCGATAAAGAACGCTGGTAAACTAATCGATAGTGTTGAGATCACTCTAATCACTTTATCCGTCCACTTATGAAATCGTTTGGCTGCTATAATGCCGAGCGGTATAGATATGCATAACGACACTACTAATGTTGAAAATGATATGAGTAATGTTATGGGTGCATAGTTGAATAATATCTGTGTTACCGGTTCTTTTGATTCAAAACTTTTTCCTAAATTAAAATGTAATAAATGATTCATCCAATGCCACCACTGTACCAATAAAGAATCATTTAATCCCAATTTATCTTTGGTTGCATTTATTTGTTCCGTCGACACTTGTGCTACATCAAGATGTAATATTTTATCAACAGGATTGCCTGGTGATAATTTCATTAAAATGAATGTAAGTGTAGAAATAACAAATAAAACAACTATCATTTGCATCAGTCTATACAACATAGACTTTATTATGAACATAATAGTCCCCCTCCTTGTGTAAGTTACTAACACTTTCTTTTTACATGAGAATGGCGCATGTATATGCAACTTACATATTAAGAACCAACGTTCATTATAGTATTATCCATAAAGAAATTGAAGTATATTTAATTTTTTAACAAAATCATTATAAAATATAATATTTTGAATCAAGTCAACCATGTAAAATATAAAAAAGTCAAAACAAAAACAACTATAGCACTGTATTCCATCTCTTTCGAAATAATTGTTACTGCAGTGTAACTTAAAAGTCGATGATTTTGTGCATATAGTTGTCGAATATTATTTTTTATCTTTACGGCGAAGTTCAGCGCCCTCATAGCCGTATTTTTCAATTTGCTTTTCTAATTTACGCGCTTTTCTTTCTTTACGCCAATTTCTAGTAAAATACCATAATAGAAAACTAATTAATAAACTCATGATCGCTAAAAATGCAGCGTATCCTAATAATGGTTGATATTTTATATCTTGAAAATTTGGAATAAAAAATGCAAGCACACCTAATATAACAAATGTAATTACTGCAGATACAAACCATTTATTTAAAACTAAGCAACAGAATATTGTTAATAAAATCATTATTAATGTTGTGATCCATAAATAATTAGGCATATCGAATAATGTCATATTCATTCTCCTTTTATTTCATTACTTTCCTTGTATACATTTTATTATAAATTTTTAAAAACTTAAACAATAGCAGTCAGTTTCAAGCAATATTCTATCTACTATTAGAAAAATCATTGTTCCTTGCGACATGGAAATCGTAACATTATCGTTTAGGAGACAAAATTATGTATAATGAATGTATTATACCAAAGGAGTGATTATATGTCTCAAGGTTTACCTTTAAGAGAAGATGTTCCTGTTTCAGAAACATGGGATTTAGTAGACTTATTTAAAGATGATCAACAATATTATGAAAGTATTGACGCTCTAGTACAACAAGCAAATCAATTTCATCATACATATGCAACAACATTAAATTCAATCGAACAAATTAATACTGCTTTAGCTGAATTAGAAAATATTTTAATTGCCTTAGATCGCTTAAGTAATTATGCAGAACTACGTTTAAGTGTAGATACTAGTAATATCGAGGCACAAGTATTGAGCGCTAAATTATCTACTACATACGGTAAAATTGTTAGCCAATTATCATTTGTAGAGTCAGAAATACTTGAATTACCAGAAGAAATACTTCAACAATTAGAAGAATCATGTCCATATCAACACTATATTAAACAGTTAATAAAACAAAAGCCATTCCAATTATCTGCGTCGGTAGAACAAGTATTAGCAACTTTATCACCTACGCTAAACAGTCCTTACGATTTATACGGCACGACAAAAATGCTAGATATTACATTCGATTCATTTGAACATGATGGTACAACGTACCCTGTCGACTATGCTACGTTTGAAAATGATTATGAAGATAATAAAGATCCTGAGTTTAGACGTAAAAGTTTCAAATCGTTTAGCGATGGGATTCGAAAATATCAGCATACTACCGCGGCTACATATAATATGCAAGTACAACAAGAAAAAATTGAAGCTGATTTACGTGGATTTGAATCAGTCATCGATTATTTATTACATAGTCAAGAAGTAACGCGTGATATGTTTGACCGTCAAATCGATATGATTATGCGTGACTTGGCACCAGTTATGCAGAAATATGCTAAACTTTTACAACGTATTCACGGATTAGATAACATGCGTTTTGAAGACTTGAAGATTTCTGTAGACCCTGATTATGAACCAGAGATTTCAATTGAAGACTCAAAAAATTATATTTTCGGTGCGTTAAGTGTTTTAGGTGATGACTATACAAACATGTTACGTGAAGCATACGATCAGCGATGGATTGATTTTGCACAAAATAAAGGTAAAGATACAGGCGCATTTTGTGCAAGTCCATACTTTACACATTCATATGTGTTTATTTCTTGGACTGGTAAAATGGCTGAAGCATTTGTCTTAGCACATGAATTAGGTCATGCAGGTCATTTTACATTAGCTCAAAAACATCAACCATATCTTGAATCAGAAGCATCAATGTACTTTGTTGAAGCCCCTTCTACAATGAATGAAATGTTGATGGCCAATTATTTATTTAACACAAGTGATAATCCAAGATTTAAGCGTTGGGTTATTGGCTCAATTTTATCTAGAACATATTATCATAATATGGTTACCCATTTATTAGAAGCTGCTTATCAACGTGAAGTGTATCACAAAGTAGATCAAGGTGAATCTTTAAATGCGCCGACATTAAATGAAATAATGCTAAATGTTTATAAACAATTTTTTGGAGATGCAGTAGACATGACTGAGGGTGCTGAATTAACATGGATGCGTCAACCTCATTACTATATGGGATTATATTCGTATACGTATTCTGCTGGCTTAACAATCGGAACTGTCGTTTCTCAAAAGATTAAAAATGAAGGCCAACCAGCTGTTGATGCTTGGTTAGAAACATTGAAAAAAGGTGGTAGTGTATCACCTGTCGAACTTGCAAACATTGCAGGTGTAGACATTACTACAGAACAGCCACTTAAATCTACAATTCAATATATTTCTGATTTAGTCGATGAAGTTGAAAAATTAACAGATGAAATTGAGCAAGCAAATAACTAAGATGCGAGACAATTTATAGTAGAACAATATAAACCAAGATTTTCACATTACTAATTGTGAGAATCTTGGTTTTTTTGAGGGTTTATGAATGATAGAAATATATATTTATCGTAAGGGATTTTATAGTAATAACTTTAAGTTATTGTTCGTAATGTGTACCTGTTAAATAAAAATAAACACTTTCAGCGATGTTAATAATATGATCACCAATACGTTCTAAATGTCTTGCTGCTAAATGAGCTTGTGCAGCGACAAATGGATCGTTATCAATAAGATACGTTGCGTTAATAATATGACTATATAAGTCATCGATATCTTCATCACGCTCAATTATTTCTCTTATTAATACGGTATCTTTCTTTTTAAATGCTTGATCTAAGTCCTTTAACATTAACATAGCTAATTTACCCATTGTCTTTAAACAGGTTAACACATAATCATCTGTAATCTTTGTACGCAATCGAATAGTGGCAATACTCGATGCATTATCTCCTATTCTTTCTAAATCGGAGGCGATTTTTAATGAAGAAATCATCATACGCAAATCACTCGCAATGGGCTGTTGCTTTGTAATTAACATGATAACTCGCTCATTAATATCATAATTTAATTGATTGATATGTTTATCGTTTTTAACTGTTTGTCGTGCAAAGCCTCTATCGTCAATACTTAATGATTTTATACCATTTTCAATACTCACATAGACATTTGCACCTAACCGACGTAATTCCTTTATTAAATCATCAAGTTGCTCCTGATATCGCTGTCTAATTATTGCCATTATATATCAACCAAACCTTCCTGAAATATAATCTTCTGTTTTCTTGTTTGATGGGTTAGAGAAAATTTTATCAGTATCATCATATTCATTGACATAACCATTTAAGAAAAATGCAGTTTTATCTGATACACGAGCTGCTTGTTGCATATTATGTGTAACCATAATAATTGTATACTTTTCTTTTAGTTCTTGAACCAACTCTTCTACTCTTAATGTTGAGATTGGATCTAATGCTGATGTCGGTTCATCCATTAAAATGACTTCAGGTTCAATTGCTAAACAACGCGCGATACAAACACGTTGTTGTTGCCCACCGGATAAACTATATGCATTTGTGTGCAACCTATCCTTTAATTCATCCCAAATTGCAGCGCCACGTAATGATTTCTCAACGATTTCATCAAGAACTTTTTTATTTTTAATACCGTGAATCTTTGGACCGTAAGTAATATTATCGTATATTGATTTTGGAAATGGATTAGGTTGTTGAAAGACCATGCCCACATTTGTACGTAATTGTTCTTTAGAATATTTTTGATCAAAAATGTCTTGATCTCGATATAATATTTTACCAGCTGTTTTCACAGAAGGTACTAACTCAACCATTCGATTCAAAGTTTTAATATATGTTGATTTGCCACAACCAGATGGACCTATAATGGCAGTAATTTGGTTTTCATAAATATCTAAATTAATATTTTGTAATGCATGATTTTCGCCATACCATAAGTCTAAATTTTGTGTTGAATATATAACAGAATGTGAGTTTGTATCATCTGGTGTTTTATGATGACTTTGTGAGACATCAAACGTATGACTTTGAGATATTTGTTTAGTTTGTGCAAGTGTTTGCGCCATATTTAAAACTCCCTTTTTAATAGATAAATGAGATTGATTGTTTAAATTAGAATTTTTTACTAAATTTGTTACGTAAAATAATCGCAACGCCATTCATTAAGATTAAGATAACTAGTAAAACGATAATGCCTGCCGATGCAACATTCTGGAATTCTTCTTGAGGCATTTTCGCCCAAGTAAATATTTGGATTGGTAATGCTGAAAATTGATCCAATATACTTCTAGGTGTTGCCAATAATATAGTCGGTATACCGATTAGCACAAGTGGCGCTGTTTCTCCCAGTGCTCTTGAAAGAGACAAAATGAATCCAGTTAAAATACCAGGTAACGCTGCTGGTAAGACAACACGTCTTATCGTTTGCCATTTATTAGCACCTAAACCATAAGAAGCTTCGCGTACTGAGTTAGGTACAGCTCTAATTGCTTCCTGACTTGAAACAATAATAATTGGTAATATCAGTAAGGTCATTGTTAGCGCTGCTGCCAATATACTGTTACCCATTTTCAAGGCTTCAATCCCCGCACCACCAACGAACAAAGTGTAACCTAATAACCCAAATACAACTGATGGTACACCAGCTAAATTGGAAATACTGATTTTAACAAACTGAGTAAATTTGTTGTTTTTCGCATATTCTTCTAAGTATATAGCTGTACCTATTCCTAGGATGATTGATAATGGAATGATACTTAACATTAACCAAAGTGAACCGATTAACGCGCCTTTAACGCCAGCCATAGATGGTGTTGAAGAAGAAAAATTAGTGAAAAACTGTAAATTTAAATGACTTACCCCTTTAATCAATGTTTGAGTTAACAACGCAATAAGTACGACAAGTCCTAATAATGTACATGCTAAAAATATGAGTTTGAACACTTTATTTTTAACCGTTCTGGATGATAAATGTTTTTGGACAAGTTGTTGATCGACGAGTGATTGTCTATTATTATCTGTCGTTTCCATATTAATACTCCTCCCTAAAACGCTTAGAAATCCACTGAGAAAGTAAATTCATGATTAAGGTAAAGATAAATAGTGTGAACCCTACAGCATAAATACTGTAATAAATATTTGATCCAAATGTTGCATCACCTGTCGCTATCTCAACAATATATCCAGTCATTGTTTGAATCGAACTTGTTAAACTTAATGAAGCTGTTGGCGAACTACCTGCCGCTAATGATACAATCATCGTTTCTCCAATTGCTCTTGAAATCGCGAGAACGATTGAAGCTACAATACCTGATGTTGCTGCGGGAAGTACGACTTTAGTTGCTACTTCTAATTTAGTTGCTCCAAGTCCATAGGCACCTTCTCGAATTTTATTTGGTACAGATGCCATTGCATCCTCACTCAAACTTGTGATGAGAGGGACAATCATAATACCGACAACTAAGCCGGGACTTATAGCATTAAACTCTCCAAGACCTGGTATGAAAGATCTTAATACTGGTGTAACAAAGGTTAATGCAAAGAAACCAAACACAATTGTTGGTATTCCTGCTAAAATTTCTAATATCGGTTTAATTATGCGTCGTGCACGGTCACTTGCATATTCACTTAAATAAATTGCTGCACCAAGCCCGACTGGAACTGCAAATATAGTCGCAATAACTGTGATTTTTAAAGTCCCTATTATCAATGCCCAGATACCAAACTTAGGGTCTGAACCGGTAGGATTCCAAGTAGTAGAAAATAGAAATTCAGTTATTGGAATTCTGGTGAAAAAAGTGATGGTTTCTAAAAGCAATGTGATTAATATACCTAGTGTTGTTAAAATGGAAATCGCTGAAATTGCGGCTAAAATAACTGGTATAATTTTGTCATTATGCTTCCCTTTTTTATTATTATTTTTTTCGATTAAAGCTTTAACATTAGTAGATGAAGTCATAATCAAACCTCTTTCTATTACTCCCAAAATAATTAGATTTGTAAAATAATGATGAACCACTATTTTAAGTTGATAAGCTTGTAGACTAACTGAATGTCAAAATCAGCGTCTCGATAAATCAAGCTTTGTACTCTAAATAATGATTCACCATCAAAATCATGTTTCAAGACACATTTGAAATTGCGTCTTATTATTTTTTGTCTTCAGACTTTTTATCATCAGATTTCTTGTCGTCTGATTTTTGATTTTTATCAATAAATGCTTTTAAATCATCTAATTGTGATTTGTATGTTTTCTCTGGTGCTGCTACATATCCAGCTTCTTCAGCTGCTTTACCTTTATCTTCTAAGACGAATTTGATAAATTCTGACATTACTTTATTATCTTTCAATGCTTTTTCATTTACATAAATGAATAATGGTCTACTTAATGCATAAGAGTTATCTTGAATTGTTTTTTTCGTAGGCTCTGTTGCTTTACCATTTTCATCTTTGATTTTAACTTCTTTTAATTTATCTTTATTTTGTACGTAGAAGTTATATCCAAAGTATCCGATTCCCTCTTTGTTTTTCGTTACAGAAGAAACGATAGCATTTGTATCAGCATTTTTTTCTGCTTTAATATCTTCTTTATTCATTACTTCATTTTCGAAGAAGTCATAAGTACCATGACTTGAGTTTGGTGATACAGCATTTATTTTTTTATCTGGCCATTTACTATTAACATCTTTCCATGTTTTAGCTTTTCCAGAATAAATTGCTTTTAATTGCTGTTTGTCTAATTCATCTACAAAATCATTTTCTTTATTTACAGCAACCGTTACACCATCTTGCGCAATTTTAAATTCTTTGTATTTGATATTCTTATCTTGTAATTTTTGCTTCTCTTCATCTTTAATTGGTCTAGAAGCATCAGCGAAGTCGATATCTCCTGCAATGAATTTTTGGAAACCAGCACCTGTACCAGCTTGTCCTGCTGAGATTTTAGCATCCGAGTGATCTTGAGCCCATTTTTCATTTAATTTCTCCACAATTGGTGCTACTGTTGATGAGCCATCACCTTTAGCTTCCCCTTTTAAATCACTATTACCACTGCCACCATTACCGCCACCACAAGCACCTAATAATAGTGTTGCACCTAAAGCTGTAGTACCAACAAATTGCCATTTTTTCATTGAAATATCCTCCCTGTATGAACAACAAATAGTATTTGTATTGATTACATCTTTATCTTAACCTTGAATTATTAACCTCATTTTTAGAAACTGTAAATGTTACATAAAAATTTGTTAAGAAAATGTAAATATTAATTTTTGTTAATCTAAAAAATATTGCTTCATTAGTAAAATTAAAATGCTTCCTGAAGAATTATCGAAATTTAAATATGAATACAAAAATGGCTGGGACATAAATCCCTAAAAAAACAGCAGTAAGATAATTTTCAATTAGAAAATATCTTACTGCTGTTCTCTATTTATACAATACTTCGTATTGAATGGCTTCGCTTTGCCCGTCTGTCACATTACTGTAAAATTCTATAAATAGAATTTTTGATGACGGGTCCCTTCCTAGGGTGCCGTCTCAGCCACCCCAACCGGCACATTGTTGTAAGCTGACTATATGTCAGCTTCTGTGTTGGGGCCCCTGTCTTCGACTGGCACTGCTCCCTCAGGAGTCTCGCCATTAATACTACGTATTAACATGTAATTTTACTTTGAAATACATTAAAGCCCAAATTAATCAAAAGCTTTCTGAACCAGAAACGAAAAAAATCTATAGTCATAGAAAAATTTATGTAGAGCCTGTTTTTGGATTTATGAAGGCTATTTTGGGTTTCACTCGAATGTCAGTTCGAGGAATAAATAAAGTTAAACGAGAGCTAGGTTTTGTATTAATGGCACTTAATATAAGGAAAATAGCAGCTCAACGAGCTGTACATTATAAAATACATATCAAAAAAGCTGATTTCCATCAAATAATTAATAGAAATCAGCTTTTTTACATTGCCTAAGAACTTAATGTCCCAGCCTATTCGTTTGAATTATTTAATTTTTTACTTTGAAAGGAATGTTTAAAAAACTACTTCATCTGTCCGATTTAATATTGAAAAAAAAAACACGCATCCTACGACACGTGTAAAAATGATTATTCTTTTGAGTCCATTCGACTCCAACCTTTTTTAGTTAAAGCGATTTTACCTGTTTCTATATTAATAATCTTCTGTTTATATAAGTGACCGATTGCACGTTTGAATGAACCTTTACTCATATTGAATACTTCTTTAATCGCTTCAGGGCTTGATTTGTCCCAGAATGGTAATTCACCATCATATTCAACTAGTAAATCAAAGATGACTTGGCCGTCATCGTCTAAACGTTCATGTGCAAGTGGTAAAAATGAACCATTTAACTCACCTTTATCATTATGCCCGATAATTCTAACTTGAACAGATTCACCTAATCTTGGTTCAGCTTTACGTTCTGATTCATGTACGAAAATTTTGTAACCTGATTCGCTTAATAAAAAGCTACCAATTCGTAATACGCGGTAAGGTTTGGCTTCAATGACTTCGTTTTTTAAATTATCGTCGTGTACAGGTGTAAACATATTTTCTACAACAGATTCACTCGCTAAACGTCCATACATATGATTCTCACGGTCAATTCGTAATGTAACTAGCAAATAATCACCAGGTTGTGGCCATAGTGATTTCACTTTTGGTAAATCTTCCCATGGTACTAACACTTCACGGGGTAATCCAACATCTATACGTGCCCCATCGCGATCCGTTTTAAGTACTTTAGCAAAGTCATATTTATCTTTCGTAATATCAGGCATATTTTGAGTTGCAAATAATTCACCTGAACGGTTTGGATAAATGAAGAAACTATATTCTTCACCTACTTCTAATTCATCATCATCGTTCATTTCTGATTGGTTTAACTTTACGTTTTCACCGTTTGGTCCTTTTAAAAGGTAAGTTGAACCTTGTAACCCTACTACTTCAAGGAATTCTATAGAACCTACTATATCTTTGTCTAATGCCATGTTATTCTCCTTCGATTCTTGTATTCTTTATTATTATAACATGTGTGAGTCATTCTATCATTACAACTTATATGAGGTCGAAACTGTGACGATAATATGATATAATTCTTCCGTTAGAATATCGAATGAAAAAAAGGAGAAAATGCATGTTACAAGTAACTGATGTGAGTTTACGTTTTGGAGATCGTAAACTATTTGAAGATGTAAATATTAAATTTACAGAAGGTAATTGTTATGGATTAATTGGTGCGAATGGTGCAGGTAAATCAACATTCTTAAAAATATTATCTGGTGAATTAGATTCTCAAACAGGACATGTTTCATTAGGGAAAAATGAACGTCTAGCTGTTTTAAAACAGGACCACTATGCTTATGAAGATGAACGCGTGCTTGATGTTGTAATTAAAGGTCACGAACGTCTTTATGAGGTTATGAAAGAAAAAGATGAAATCTATATGAAGCCAGATTTCAGTGATGAAGATGGTATCCGTGCTGCTGAACTTGAAGGTGAATTTGCAGAAATGAATGGTTGGAATGCTGAAGCTGATGCTGCTAACCTTTTATCTGGTTTAGGTATCGATCCAACTTTACACGATAAAAAAATGGCTGAATTAGAAAACAACCAAAAAATTAAAGTATTATTAGCGCAAAGTTTATTCGGTGAACCAGACGTACTATTACTGGATGAGCCTACTAACGGTCTCGATATTCCAGCAATCAGTTGGTTAGAAGATTTCTTAATTAACTTTGATAATACTGTTATCGTAGTATCGCATGACCGTCATTTCTTAAATAATGTATGTACTCATATCGCTGATTTAGACTTCGGTAAAATTAAAGTTTATGTTGGTAACTATGATTTTTGGTATCAATCTAGTCAGTTAGCTCAAAAGATGGCTCAAGAACAAAACAAGAAAAAAGAAGAAAAAATGAAAGAGTTACAGGACTTTATTGCTCGTTTCTCAGCTAACGCTTCTAAATCTAAACAAGCAACAAGTCGTAAAAAACAACTCGAGAAAATTGAATTAGATGATATTCAACCATCATCAAGAAGATATCCTTTCGTTAAATTCACACCTGAGCGCGAAATCGGTAATGACTTACTAATCGTTCAAAATCTATCTAAAACGATTGACGGTGAAAAAGTATTAGATAATATTTCATTCACAATGAATCCAAATGATAAAGCAATTTTAATTGGGGATAGTGAAATTGCGAAAACCACATTGCTTAAAATATTAGCCGGTGAAATGGAACCAGACGAAGGTTCATATAAATGGGGTGTAACAACGTCATTAAGTTACTTCCCTAAAGATAACTCAGAATTCTTTGAGGGCGTTAATATGAACCTTGTAGATTGGTTAAGACAATACGCACCAGAAGATGAGCAAACTGAAACATTTTTACGCGGCTTCTTAGGCCGTATGCTATTTAGTGGAGAAGAAGTTAAGAAAAAAGCTAGTGTACTTTCAGGTGGAGAAAAAGTACGTTGTATGCTAAGTAAAATGATGTTATCAAGTGCAAACGTTCTTTTACTTGATGAACCAACAAACCACTTAGACTTAGAAAGTATTACTGCTGTTAATGATGGACTTAAATCATTCAAAGGTTCTATTATCTTTACTTCATATGACTTTGAATTTATCAATACAATCGCAAACCGTGTTATCGATTTAAATAAACAAGGTGGCGTTTCAAAAGAAATTCCATATGAAGAATATTTACAAGAAATCGGCGTTTTAAAATAAACATAATATGTAGAATTTCTTTTCGAAAATCTCTGTATTGAGGCCCGACCAACTTGCACATTATTGTAAGTTGGCTTACTGTCACCTTCTATATTGGGACTTATTCCGCAACTTGTATTGTTTGTAGAAATTAGGAATCCAATTTCTCTATGTGTTGCACCGACAAGGATTGAAAAAAGCTAGCTACAAAGTCATTTTCATTCAGTCAACTACTGTCAATATAACATTGCAGGGCCTAGGGCATTGATTCATGTCCGAGACTATATTCAATTTAATAGACATTAACTGGGCGTCTCGATGCTAATATTTATAGCATCGAGGTGTCCTTTTTATTTTATTTTTTAACACATCAGCATAGTGAACACCCCTTCTCTAAATTACAAATACAGTTATCAACGCATTAAAAGAGTACATTTATTTAATGTGCATATTGATTATGCTATAAGTATTTTGAATTTTATTTTTCAAAAAGTCTCATTATCACCACCTTTTAAAATATAAGCAACGCTATAACTTGAATTTTCAGGTTATTCCAAAAAATCTAAATTATCGGTTTACATTCATATTTGTCATATGTATAATGAACACATACCAATTTAATAATATTTTGATGAGGCGCATCAATCATGAGTAAAGTTTAGATTACTGTCTGCTAACAGCTAAATTTGAAAGGGTGCGATGCCGAAGCAATTATAATAGCAGTTATAATTTGTTGGACTTTTTGGTTAAGAGCTGAGAGTTTGTCATTATTTAAAAATAATGGAGTGCATCACTTGTATATAGATTAAGAGCAAGTTCGCATTCCGAACTTGTTCTTTTTTTATTATTGTGTGCCCTTCCTAACAATTAGGAGGATTATATGGTAACAAGAAGTGTGTTGAAATTTGGCGGATCATCCGTCAGTGATTTTACAAAAATAAAAAGGATCGCTGAAATGTTAAAGGAGCGAGTCAATCAAGATGAACAATTAATTGTCGTTGTAAGTGCTATGGGTAACACAACAGATCAATTAATGACGAATGTATCGACCTTGACTAAAGCACCAAAACAACAAGAACTGGCATTATTATTGACAACCGGAGAGCAACAAACTGTATCTTATTTATCAATGGTATTAAATGATATCGGTATGAATGCCAAAGCAATGACTGGCTATCAAGCGGGTATTAAAACCATTGGCCATCATTTAAAAAGTAAAATTGCTCAAATTAATCCTCAAACATTTGAACAAGCCTTTCAAGAAAACGATATTTTAGTAGTTGCTGGATTTCAAGGCATCAATGAACATCAGGAATTAACAACTTTAGGCAGAGGTGGTTCTGATACGACCGCTGTGGCACTTGCTGTTAGTAATCAAATACCTTGTGAAATTTATACCGACGTTGATGGTGTGTATGCCACTGACCCAAGACTTTTACCAAAGGCTAAACGACTAGACATCGTCTCATATGAAGAAATGATGGAAATGAGCGCTTTAGGTGCTGGTGTACTTGAAACAAGAAGTGTTGAATTAGCTAAAAACTATAATATCCCTTTATATTTAGGAAAAACTTTATCGAACGTGAAAGGAACATGGATTATGTCAAATGAAGAAATATTAGAGAAAAAAGCAGTTACTGGTGTGGCTTTGGATAAACATATGATGCATGTAACAATTAGTTATCCCCTACCTGACAATCAGCTACTTACCCAACTATTTACGGAACTTGAAGAAGGTGCTGTAAATGTTGATATGATTTCACAAATCGTCAACTTGGATGGGCTACAACTATCCTTCACGATTAAAGATAGTGATTTTCATCAAATTTCTATGATTCTTGAAACATTAAAGAATCAATATGAAGCATTAGCTTATAAAATCAATGAGCATTATGTCAAAATTTCATTAATTGGCTCAGGCATGCGTGATATGTCAGGTGTGGCATCAAAAGCATTTTTGACATTAATTGAAAATAATATACCTTTCTACCAAACAACAACATCTGAAATAAGTATTTCATACGTCATTGATGATTTTAATGGGCAACAAGCGGTAGAAAAACTATATGACGCATTTAACATTTAATGGTAAAATGATTGTTAAAATATTCTAAAAAATGGAAATTATTATAAAATGGAGTGACAAGTTATGACAAAGTTAGCAGTTGTGGGTGCAACAGGATTAGTAGGTACAAAAATGTTGGAGACATTAAATCGTAAAAATATTCCTTTCGATGAATTAGTATTATTTTCATCAGCACGTTCTGCAGGGCAAGAAGTTGAATTTCAAGGAAAAACATATACAGTTCAAGAATTAACTGATGCTCGTGCAAGTGAACATTTCGATTATGTATTAATGAGTGCTGGTGGCGGTACAAGCGAACACTTTGCCCCACTTTTTGAAAAAGCTGGTGCAATCGTTATAGACAATTCAAGTCAATGGCGTATGGCAGAAGATATTGATTTAATCGTTCCGGAAGTCAATGAACCTACATTTACAAGAGGTATCATTGCCAATCCAAACTGCTCTACGATTCAATCTGTTGTACCTCTAAAAGTATTGCAAGATGCTTATGGTTTAAAACGAGTGGCATATACAACATATCAAGCTGTATCAGGTTCAGGGATGAAAGGTAAGAAAGATTTAGCTGAAGGTGTAAATGGTAAAGCACCAGAAGCATATCCACATCCAATTTATAATAATGTGTTACCGCATATTGATGTGTTTTTAGAAAACGGATATACAAAAGAAGAACAAAAAATGATTGATGAGACGAGAAAAATTTTAAATGCGCCAGACTTAAAAGTAACAGCAACATGCGCACGTGTGCCTGTTCAAGATAGTCATAGTGTTGAAATTGATGTAACGCTTGACAAAGAAACAACAGCAGAAGATATTAAAGCGTTATTTGATCAAGATGACCGCGTTGTTTTAGTAGACAATCCAGAGAACAATGAATATCCAATGGCAATCAATTCTACTAATAAAGATGAAGTGTTTGTTGGCCGTATACGTAGAGATGATTCATTAGAAAATACTTTCCATGTATGGTGTACATCAGACAATTTATTAAAAGGTGCTGCATTAAATGCTGTACAAGTATTGGAACAAGTTATGCGTTTAAAAGGAGCGAATTAAAATGACACATTTATTTGAGGGTGTTGGCGTTGCACTTACAACCCCTTTTACAAATAACAAAATTAATATTGAAGCTTTGAAAACACACGTTAATTTTTTACTAGAAAATAATGCCCAAGCAATCATCGTTAATGGAACTACTGCTGAGAGCCCTACTTTAACAACAGATGAAAAAGAACGCATTCTAAAAACAGTTATTGATCTTGTAGATAAACGTGTTCCTGTCATAGCAGGAACTGGCACTAATGATACTGAAAAGTCAATCCAAGCTTCAATCCAAGCTAAAGCCTTAGGGGCTGATGCAATTATGTTAATTACGCCCTACTACAACAAAACGAATCAACGTGGTTTAGTCAAACACTTTGAAGCGATTGCAGATGCTGTGAAATTACCAGTCGTGCTGTACAATGTTCCTTCAAGAACGAACATGACAATTGAACCAGAAACTGTAGAAATATTAAGTCAACATCCTTATATAGTTGCTTTAAAAGATGCTACGAATGATTTTGAGTATTTAGAAGAAGTGAAAAAGCGAATTGATACAAATTCATTTGCATTATATAGTGGCAATGATGACAACGTCGTTGAATACTATCAACGTGGCGGTCAAGGGGTTATCTCTGTTATTGCCAATGTCATTCCTAAAGAATTTCAAGCGTTATACGATGCTCAACAAAGTGGATTAGATATTCAAGATCAATTTAAACCAATCGGCACACTGTTATCAGCCCTATCAGTTGATATTAACCCAATTCCTATTAAAGCTTTAACAAGTTATTTAGGATTTGGAAATTATGAATTACGTTTACCATTGGTTAGCCTAGAAGATACAGATACTAAAGTGCTTCGTGAAGCATATGACACATTTAAAGCGGGTGAAAATGAGTGAAAATATTACTAATTGGCTATGGTGCAATGAATCAACGCGTTGCTAGATTAGCAGAAGAAAAAGGACATGAAATCGTTGGGGTCATTGAAAATACACCGAAAGCAACAACGCCATATCAACAATATCAACATATTGCAGATGTTAAAGATGCCGATGTTGCAATAGATTTTTCAAATCCAAATCTGCTGTTCCCTTTATTAGATGAAGAGTTTCATTTGCCATTAGTTGTGGCAACAACTGGCGAGAAAGAAAAACTACTTAATAAGTTAGATGAATTGAGTCAAAATATGCCTGTATTTTTCAGCGCGAACATGAGTTATGGCGTTCATGCATTGACTAAAATTTTAGCAGCTGCTGTTCCCCTACTTGATGATTTCGACATCGAATTGACTGAGGCACATCATAATAAAAAAGTAGATGCACCAAGTGGTACGTTAGAAAAATTGTATGATGTGATCGTATCTTTGAAAGAAAATGTAACACCTGTGTATGATAGACATGAATTAAATGAAAAACGCCAGCCACAAGATATTGGTATACATTCTATTCGTGGAGGTACGATTGTCGGTGAACATGAAGTTCTATTTGCTGGCACTGATGAAACGATTCAAATCACGCATCGTGCACAATCAAAAGATATTTTTGCGAATGGTGCAATACAAGCAGCAGAACGCTTAGTTAATAAACCAAACGGCTTTTATACGTTTGACAACTTATAAACATATTAAAGGAGATCGATTATTTTATGGTACAACATTTAACAGCTGAAGAAATTATTCAATATATAAGTGATGCTAAAAAGTCTACACCAATAAAAGTATATTTAAATGGTAATTTTGAAGGCATCACATATCCAGAAAGTTTTAAAGTATTTGGTTCAGAACAATCTAAAGTAATCTTTTGTGAAGCGGATGATTGGAAACCTTTTTACGAAGCATATGGTAGTCAATTCGAAGATATAGAAATTGAAATGGATCGTCGCAATTCTGCCATTCCATTAAAAGACTTAACAAATACGAATGCACGAATTGAACCAGGTGCGTTTATTAGAGAACAAGCCATTATTGAAGATGGTGCTGTCGTTATGATGGGCGCAACAATTAATATTGGCGCAGTCGTTGGCGAAGGTACAATGATTGATATGAATGCTACTCTCGGTGGTCGTGCTACAACTGGTAAAAATGTACATGTAGGGGCTGGCGCAGTATTAGCAGGTGTGATTGAACCCCCTAGTGCATCACCGGTTATAATCGAGGATGATGTATTAATCGGTGCAAATGCAGTTATTTTAGAAGGTGTACGTGTTGGTAAAGGTGCTATTGTTGCAGCTGGCGCGATTGTGACACAAGATGTACCAGCTGGTGCAGTTGTTGCTGGTACACCTGCAAAAGTGATTAAGCAAGCTTCTGAAGTACAAGATACTAAAAAAGAGATTGTAGCAGCATTAAGAAAACTGAATGACTAGTGACGTCAACGTATAATAATTTCAAGGTTGAGATACGATTATGTCTCAACCTTATTGTTTATCATTGAATAAACTTATGATCACAAATTTCGAAATACGTTACACTATTTATATAGTAATTTAACACAAAGGATTGATAATTATGAATGAATTAGAATTTGTTACGAAACATCGCCGTCATTTACATCAACATCCTGAATTAAGCTTACATGAATTTGAAACAACTGCTTATATTAAAGCGTTTTTAGATAGTTTAAATATTAAATACGATTGCCCATTGGAAACTGGCGTCATTGCATACTTAGAAGGTAATGGCTCACATACGATAGCGTATAGAGCTGATATTGATGCGTTACCTATTTTAGAGGAAAATGATGTGCCTTATCGCAGTCAATCTGATCATGTGATGCATGCTTGTGGACATGATGGTCATACAACTGCATTAATGCTTTTTGTACAACGTTGCAAAGACATGCAAGATGCAGGTCAATTACCGCAAAATGTCGTTTTCATTTTCCAACCTGCAGAAGAAACTGGTGGCGGTGCAAATCGATTAATAAAAGCCGGTGCCTTTGATAAGTATCCAATTGAAGCGGTATTTGGTATTCATGTTAACCCATTTGCTGATGAAGGCATTGCAGTGATAAGAGATGAAGAAATTACGGCCAGCGCAACAGAGTATCGCTTTTTCTTAACAGGCCTGTCAAGTCATGTTGCTGATAAAGAACAAGGTCATTCTTGTGGTGAAGCATTACAACATGTATTAACTCAAATATCACAAATTCAACAATTTCACCTTAACGGTTTGAAACGAAATATTGTTCATATTGGTCATTTTAAAGCTGGTGAAGCGATTAACACTGTACCAAGTAATGGCTATTTAGAAGGTACTATTCGTACATATGATATTGATGATTTAACAATCGTTAAAAATCAAATGCACAAGATAGCAGAAAGTGTCAAGCTTCTGTTTAATGTAGATTGTGAAGTTAAATTTGCAGAAGGTTATCCCCCTACAATCAATAGTCCGAAATTACGTACTCAAATAGAGGACGCCTTAATAAAAGCTGATTTAAATGTCTATGACAAACCAACGCCATTCTTATTTGGGGAAGATTTTAGTTTTTATGGTCAACAACTAGCTCCAGCTTACTTTGTTTTTATAGGAACACGAAATGAAGATAAAGGTTTTGTAACCGGTTTGCACACATCACATTTAAATTTTGATGAAAAAGTGTTAATAAACGTGGTTAATTTTTACGAAAATTTATTAAATAATTACAAAGAGGTGTAATACATTGACAGCAACATGGTCTGTAAATAAGAAAATATTTTTACAAAATGCAATCACAGTCAAAAACAATCAGCCATTAATGGCAGTTGTTAAAAATAATGCATATCACTATGACCTAGAATTTGCTGTAACTCAGTTTATCCATGCAGGTATAGATACATTTAGCACAACATCACTACGAGAAGCAATTCAAATTAGACAACTTGCTCCAGATGCAACAATCTTTTTAATGAATGCAGTTTACGAGTTTGATTTAGTCCGTGAACATCAAATACACATGACTTTGCCGTCGTTGACATATTACTATAACCATAAAAATGATTTAGCTGGTATTCATGTTCACTTAGAATTTGAAAATTTATTACATCGGTCTGGATTTAAAGATTTAAACGAAATTAAAGAAGTATTGAAAGATCACCATCATAATCAAAATGCAAAAATGATTATTAGTGGTTTATGGACCCATTTTGGATATGCTGATGAATTCGATGTGTCAGATTATAATGTTGAACGTTCACAATGGATGGAAATTGTTGAAGCACTTTTATCTGAAGGTTATCAGTTCGACCTAATCCATGCTCAAAATAGTGCGAGTTTTTATCGGGAAGGACAAATATTACTACCCCACCATACACATGCGCGTGTAGGTATTGCGTTATACGGTTCAAGACCATATAGTTCACTGAATCAACATGATATAGTTCAGTCATTAACTTTAAAAGCACATGTTATTCAAGTGCGCGAAGTACAAGCTGGTGATTATTGCGGTTATAGCTTTGCCTTTGAAGTGACTAAAAACAATACAAAATTAGCTGTAGTTGATATCGGTTATGGCGATGGAATTTTAAGAACTCGTGCTAAACATGAAGCACTTATCAATGGTAAACGCTACCCGATACGTGCATTAATGATGAGCCATATGTTTGTTGAAGTAGATGGCAATGTACATGCACAAGATGAAGTTATTCTTTATAATAATGATATCCGCATCGATGAATATACCTTTAAAGGTGTTGGTGCAAATTCTGAACAATTAAGTGCTATGAATCATGATTCTTTAAAAAAGGAGTACATTTCAAATGACTGTTAAATATAATCAAAATGGCGAATTAACAATGGATGGTATTAGTTTAAAAACGATTGCACAAAGCTTTGGTACACCTACCATTGTTTATGATGAACTACAAATTAGAGAACAGATGCGCCGTTACCATCGCGCATTTAAAGATAGTGGATTAAAATACAATATTTCATACGCCTCAAAGGCATTTACTTGCATTCAAATGGTCAAACTTGTAGCTGAGGAAGATTTACAGTTAGATGTTGTTTCTGAAGGTGAATTATATACAGCTTTAGAAGCAGGTTTTGAACCGAGTCGCATCCATTTCCATGGTAACAATAAAACGAAACATGAAATTAGGTATGCTTTAGAAAATAATATCGGTTATTTTGTTATAGATTCATTAGAAGAAATTGAATTAATAGACCGCTATGCTAATGATACGGTTCAAGTTGTATTACGAGTTAATCCAGGTGTTGAAGCACATACACACGAATTTATTCAAACTGGGCAAGAAGATAGTAAGTTTGGATTATCAATTCAATATGGCTTAGCTAAAAAAGCAATTGACAAAGTCCAACAATCTAAACACTTAAAATTAAAAGGTGTACATTGTCATATTGGTTCACAGATTGAAGGTACAGAAGCATTTATTGAAACTGCTAAAATTGTTTTACGTTGGCTTAAAGAGCAAGGCATTCAAGTTGAATTATTAAACCTTGGTGGTGGCTTTGGTATTAAATATGTTGAAGGTGACGAAAGTTTCCCTATCGAAAGTGGTATTAAAGATATTACAGACGCAATAAAATCCGAAATTAAAGTTCTAGGTATAGATGCACCAGAAATAGGTATTGAACCGGGACGATCAATTGTAGGTGAAGCTGGCGTTACTTTATATGAAGTTGGAACCATTAAAGAAATTCCAGAGATTAATAAATATGTTTCAATCGATGGCGGTATGAGTGATCATATCAGAACTGCACTTTATGACGCAAAGTATCAAGCATTGCTTGTTAATAGAAATGAAGAAGCAGATGACAGTGTAACTATAGCTGGAAAATTATGTGAGTCTGGTGATATCATTATTAAAGACGCTAAATTACCTTCATCAGTCAAACGTGGAGACTATCTTGCTATATTATCAACTGGTGCATATCATTACTCTATGGCATCCAATTACAATCAAATGCAAAAGCCTTCTGTGTTTTTCTTAAAAGATGGCAAAGCACGTGAAGTTATAAAGCGACAATCGTTAAGACAACTCATTATTAATGATACAAAATAAAAATAAACAAAGTAATCCCCGAAGCACAGAAAATTATACTGTGACTCGGGGAATTTTTATGCATTATAGATGACTGTAGAAAACATGCTTGGACATATACTCTAAAAAAGGAAGAACAGCACATTTTTAGTTAGAAAGTATTTATTTCTTTTTGTCATTAATCCTTTATATTTAGTTAGCCCTATTCAACTAATTTAAAGCATCATATACATACCACACTTTAAACAAGCATCATGAAATTAGATTTTATGCTTTACTTGCTTTTTCAAATAATATAAAACGATAAGAATTAACAACAAATATAATGTATAAAACAGAATTTCATCAAATCCAAAATCTTTACTTGTAATTAATACATCAATATCTTCTAATTCCATCATCTCTGCTTTAATATAATTATTAAACTTTGGCAAAGTCATTAAATGTACATTGTAAATATAGTAATAAAAGTCGATAAATATGATGTTAAAAAATATGTATGTTTTATCAATATTAGTTTTGAAAAATAGTATCCCAGAAATCATTATCGGAATCACTAATACAATCATCATTGCTGCTAAAATATTAATATTTAATCCAATTGCAGATAATACACCGAAAACTAATAAATTAGCAACTAAACTAAGGATAAGATATTTCATAAAATCACCTCGTCGTTGTACACCATAATTATATTATATAAATATATTTTTCTATTGCAAACAATGTTGGTGATATAAAAAAAGAGTTCTCAATTTGGTTGAGAAACTCATCGCGTTAAGTATTTGTAATAAGCATATAAAAACACCTTACTTCTTGGTAAGGTGTTAGTTAAAATCAATGATTCAAATCTAAGAATTATAGTTTAACAACGTTTGCAGCTTGTGGACCGCGGTCGCCTTCAACTACTTCAAACTCAACAGCTTGACCTTCTTCTAATGATTTGTAACCATCTTGGTTAATTGCTGAAAAATGTACGAATACGTCATTTTCTCCTTCAACTTCGATAAAGCCGAATCCTTTTTCAGCGTTAAACCATTTAACTGTACCTTGTTTCATAATCTGAAACCTCCAAGACTAAAATTCATTCAATATGCTTATTCGCATATTACAAAAAATACATGCAAATTTCACTCAAATATTCTTTGCAATATGGAATAATCATCTGCTTAACTTGTATTATAGTGCAGTTATTACCAAATTGCAATACAATAATAAAAAATATTCATTTAATCAATTATTGGTAGTTTATAATATACTTCATTATTTTGTAAAACAATGAAACTATAAAATATTTGTAAATCCTCTTCACAATCTTCGCAATAGTTCATGTCACAATTATTATAAAATGCATAAATATTATATTTGCCTGTGACATAGTTATCGAACTGAACTTTACATTGATTAATCAATTGTTGATAGTGCTTAAACATGTCATCAAAATCTTGATATTGATATTTTTCAACAATGTTTTCTGGCCAGTCACTGAATAACCACCATCCCTCATAATCGGCTCTAATTTTGGTAACTGTCCACATTATTAAAGACCCCTTCCATACTTCAAAAACTCTATACTTATTTTTATACCTTTATCCTCTGAAAATCAAGTTTGACGACTTGAAACAAACAAAGTAGTAACTATAGTAATTATTAGTTTTTTTAAGTAAAACTACGTATAATAACATTATGAGGTGGTAAAAATGAGACATATACATTTACAAGTATTCGGACGCGTTCAAGGCGTCGGATTTAGATATTTTACACAACGCATTGCAATGAACTATAACATTGTCGGTACTGTTCAAAATGTAGATGACTATGTAGAGATATATGCACAAGGGGATGACGCAGATATAGAGAGATTTATTCAAGGTGTAATTGAAGGTGCCTCACCAGCATCAAATGTAACAAGCCATCAACTTGAAGAGTTAGAACTAAATCAAAAATTATCGGATTTTCGATCAATATAAAATGCTAAATAAAGGAAGATGACAGTGAGATATAATATTTCTCATATATTTGGGGTGTTAGTGGGAATTCCTGTAGCGTTTTTAACAAGCATATTTGGGATGATTGCACTTGATGTATCTTTTTTAATTGATATGTCTATTGGTATTGTTGGCTTTTTAATGACATACCTACCGATACAAAAACTCACTTCACGCAAATATTTAAACGAAATTGGTTTGACTAGAAAAGACTATCGCTATATTCGAAATCAGTTAAATCATACACACCAAAAACTTAGAGGTATTTTAAAAACGTATGTCAATATAAGATCAATTAAAGATTTTAGGCAGATTAATGATATATACCAAATTTCACGTTCTATTTATACGACAGTTAGACAGAGACCTGCATCATTTTATAAAGTTGAAGGCTTTTTTTATTCTCATATTGATAATGCTTTAAATTTGGTTGATGCATATACACGTCTAGCAAAAATGCCCAAAAAATCAATTAATGAACAGCAAAAATTAGAACAAACACGAATTACTTTGGATGAGGTCAAACGAACATTAATCGCTGATTTAAAGCGTCTCAACGAAGATGATTATGAACGTTTAGATATTGAAATGGAATTAAATAAGTTACATCAAAAGCATCATCAAGATTGATGTAAAATAGCAACTATTGGAGAGATGATTGATGACTGAAAATAAAAGTTTCAAAGAAAGCCATCCACTAGATGATTTTATAAGCGATAAAGAATTATCGAATACTACTATTCAAAAAGAAAAGTTAACAATTGAACAACAAAAACAGGTAGACACAATCAGTAAACAAATTAACCCTTTAGACAATGAAGGTTTATTAGCGTTTGGTTCTGATTTACAGAAACAAATGTCTCAATTTTCACATCAAATGTTGGATGAAGTACAAAGTAAAGATGTTGGTCCTATTGGAGATACTTTGTCAGATCTAATGTCAAAACTAAAGTCAGTTAATCCAAATGAGTTAAATACTGATAAACCATCTATGTTAAAAAGAATTTTTAGCAGAGCAAAGTCGTCTATCAATGAAATCTTTTCAAGAATGCAATCAGTTAGTGCTCAAGTCAATCGCATAACGATTCAACTGCAGAAACATCAAACACATTTAACAAGAGATATTGAATTATTAGATACGCTATATGATAAAAACAAACAATACTTTGATGACTTATCATTGCATATCATTGCTGCACAGCAAAAAAAGTTGCAATTAGAAAATGAAAAGCTACCACAATTGCAACAGCAAGCGCAGCAATCCACTAATCAAATGGATATTCAACAAGTTGCAGATATGCAGCAATTTATAGATAGACTAGATAAACGCATATATGACTTACAGCTTTCAAGACAAATAGCTTTGCAAACTGCGCCACAAATTCGTATGATTCAAAATGTTAATCAAGCACTTGCCGAGAAGATACAAAGTTCAATTTTGACAAGTATTCCACTATGGAAAAATCAAATGGCCATTGCGCTTACATTAATGAGACAGCGTAATGCAGTTGCTGCACAACGAGCTGTCACTGATACAACTAATGATTTATTAACAGCAAATGCTGAAATGTTGAAACAAAATGCGATTGAAACTGCAACAGAAAATGAGCGTGGCATTGTTGATCTTGATACATTGAAACGTACACAGCGTAACATTATTGAGACAATTGAAGAAACATTAATTATTCAACAACACGGTCGCGAAGAACGACAATTAGCTGAAAAAGAATTACAACAATTAGAACAAGATTTAAAGTCACATTTAGTGAACATCAAAGGACCGAATAAACAATCATAAATTACGAATTAGATATAACAAAAAGGAAGCATCCTACGATTAAATTGGAGATGCTTCCTTTTATATTATTCGTTATTCCTGTTGATATTTAATTGGATCTTGTTTTACAAATATGCCGACTAGATAGCCTAATATCGTTGCAATAATTGCTACTGGGAACCACTCTAAAGAATACGCTCTTAGAGGCAATGATTCTATAAAGTTAATTTTCAGCCAACCTAACTTACTAATAACACTGAAAATCGACAATATAAATACGATAATAACTGGAATTTGTTGTGAAATGCGTTTTGTCGGTATGAATTTGGCAATTAAAATTAATAATACAACAGTTATTGCTACTGGGTATACAATGCTTAATACCGGAATTGACATTGAGATAACAGCATTTAAACCTTGGTTAGCAATAATAAAACTCATTAAAATGAAAACTAATACAAATGCTTTGTATGATACTTTAGGTACGATTCTATGGAAATATTCAGAAACTGCAACAATAAGCCCGCATGCTGTAGTTAGACATGCCAGCGCCACAATGATGCCCAATAAATATTTTCCGAATGAACCAAATCCTGTTGAAGCCATTGTCGTTAATAAATATGTCCCAATGTTTCGATCTTTGGATTTCAATTGATCTAACGTCATGTCACTTACTGGCATATGATTACCAATATAACCTAATGAAATATATATGAAAATTAAAGCTACGGCTGCAATTAAACCAGCAGTCAAAGTTTGTTTGAATATTTGATTTGTTTTAGTAATGCCTGTTAGTTTTACTGCATTAACAACAATCATTGAAAAAGCAATTGCTGCAATGGCATCCATTGTTAAATAGCCTTGTGTAAAGCCTTCAGCAAAACTTGAAAAATTAGAATGATATAGTGCTTCATTGCCCTTTCCAGCACTATTACCGCTAAAGTCTAAGTATCCTTTAATAATCATCGCTAAAATAGTAATCAATAATAATGGTGTTAATAATGAACCAATACGATCGATTAACTTAGATGGATTTAAACAAATATACAAAACGACTATGAAGTAGATAATCGTAAATATAAATAAAGCGATACTACTATTGCTATGTATAATTGGTGTAATTGTCATTTCAAAAGATGTAGATGCAGTTCTAGGTATTGCAAAAAGTGGTCCTATAGTCAAATAAATGATGATTAAGAACAATATTGAAAATTTAGGTGAAATTTTATTTAATGCGCCAATATATCCTTCTTTATCAAGTGCACCTACAATCACACCTAATAATGGTAAACCAATCCCAGTTAGAACAAACGCTAAAATGGCGGGCCAGAAAAATTGACCACTATCCAATCCGAGATTAGGAGGAAAAATTAGATTGCCTGCGCCAAAAAACATAGCGAAGAGCGTAAACCCAATGACCCATGTATTTTTATTCATAGAGTTACTCCTTTTTTTAAAACACGAAATAATTTACAAGTAAATATTTTAGCACAAAAAATAATAAAGAGTCTATATGAAATATGTTGTACATAGCAGAAACAAAACACATGTGTTGTTTAAATCAAATTATGTCAGAAAATAAAATTCTTCAAATCCACTTTTTAAATAGTAACTGATGACTTTTATTCACAATTTCATATAAACTCATATTTTAAATTTATTTATAAAGATTTAAGTAGTAATTTTTTTAATAATGGAGAGAGATGTCCAGGTAAATGCGCAACACCTTCAACGAAAATAGCATATTGACCATAAATATTATGAATTGTTTGTTCAACATCTTCAGTTATTGGATCTTGACTCAAAAATACATTAAATACTTCAATACCAAATTTACGTGACATTTCTACAGCTTCATACGTATCAATAATACCATCTTGACTATAATTAAATGCAGACGGTTCGCCGTCTGAAAATACGATTAAAAATCGTTGATGTTGATTTCGACGCATTAATCGTTCACTTGCAACTCTAATAGCAACACCATCACGATTATCATCTTGAGGTTCAAGTGCCATAATACGTGGGCCATCTTTTTCAAAGGTTGAGTAATCATAGTTAATAATTTCATTAATGATATTTGGTTGTGCATGCTCGTCTGAATCAAAGGCATCCTCACTGAATGATAAAATTTCATGTTTAATGTTCAATGCTTTTAACGTCTCGTGGAATAACACTACACCTTTCTTCGTTTCAGCCATTTTATCATGCATACTTGCTGACGCATCAATTAACAATGTAAATGTCGCATCAAATGATTTACTTAAATCTTGTTTTTTGTAAAACAATTTATATTGATCGTCGATAAACCAATTAATTAAATCCTTTTGTAATCGCCCTTTTGTTAAATTAAAACGTGCATCTCGTTGTTCTCGTTCAATCGTTTTCTTTATAATTTGAATTAAGTCTTTGATTTCATATTGTACGTCTTGTTTCGATTCTTGATATTCTAAAACATATTGTGGCTCAATTTCAGGAATTTGCCATTTTATTTCTACATTTTTGTTCACACCATCAAGTTGAAATGCTTGGCTTTGACCAACAGCATCGCCTTCTTCACGATTTAGCGTATCGTTTGATCCTTTGCCCTTTTTGGTCATCATATCAGTCATATCATCTGTAGCATCGCCTTCACGTGCTTCATCATTACCTAATGTTTCACTATTTTGTCCTTCGTGAAGCTCCATTTCTAAATAGGCGCCACCTTTTGACTCACTATCTGCAGATTTAGAGTCAGCTTTTTCACTTTCGTTATCATCATCTTCTGAAGTATCATCTTGCCCATCGACTTGACTTGCATCAGTTCTCTTTAAATCATCAAACTCTGGACTAGCTAATGTATTATATAGTGTTTTAGGTAAGTAATAATATTCGTTTAGCATATCTTCTTTTAAAATATCATCTACTTGATACATAATTCTTTGAGCCAGATACATATTATCTTCAGAATTTTGATTTTGGAAAAAATTAGGTAAATATAAGAACATATTAACTACAACATCATCTAAATCTGAATGTATAGATGGTATATCAAAGAAATCTTGACTTAAAAATGCATGTTCTAAATACAAAAATAATAAATCTGTATATTGTGTTTTAGTACGATACACTTTAATTTGAGATTCCGTATATGATACCCGTGTATCTAAGCGAAGATCAATTAATTTAGCAGTACTTGGGCGCTCAACTTTAATAGAATTTAATACGCGCATATCTTCTAATAATTTAAAAAGTTGTTGATAAAATTTAGGGTGTTTAAAAGTTTTATCTTGTACTACTTCATTTACAATTTGTACATCCATCATATGATAACCGTAAGCAGCTAACATAACATCTGTTTTTAAACCAGCCATTTCGATATGGCTTGGTCGATGTGACCAAAACCAACTCGTAATCAAAACATTTTGAACAGGATTATAGTAAGGGAATTTTTGGATTTTAACTTGTGTTTGTTCATTTTTTAATAAGAGTCGAGCTAAGTCTTGCAACATCATTACTTGCTTGGCATCTAACTGTTCGTCGTTAAATTTTATGAAACGATCACTCATGTTTTATCCCTCTTTAAAAGTTTAGTTCTACAGCATTATATATTGCTTGTTGTTCACGTTCATCTTCCAATTTATCAATAATTGTACGTTTAATTGCACGTTCAACTGGCATTACAGTGATTAAATCACACAAGTCTAATAATGCACGGATACTAGCGGCTTCTTCAGAAATTTGTCCCTGCTTAGACATAGTACGTAAATCTTCGTTAAACTTAATAATTTGTTCGATTTGTTTATCATCTTGTAATAAACTTTGCTCTTTAATCACATTTTTTAAAATGTCCCCGTCAATATAATCAACGTGAATAACAACAAAGCGATTTTTTAGTGCTTCATTCATTGGCAAAGTACCAACATAACCTTCATTTATCGCTGCTATAACGTTAAATCCTGGTACAGCTTTGATTACTTCACCAGTGTATGGATTCGTAATTTGACGACGATAATCTAAGACCCCATTTAATACAGGCAATGTTTCAGGTTTAGCCATATTTATTTCATCAATATATAAAATATGCCCCTCTTTCATAGCTTTAATAACTGGACCATCTACAAAGACAATTTCTTGTTGACCTTCCGCATTTGTTTTAATTGTTTTAAAGCCTAATAAGCTTTCTGTATCTAAATCAACAGAACAATTGACTTGATGCATGGGTGTATCAACAACTTCACTTAATGTTTCTGCCAACTTTGTTTTCCCTGAACCTGTTGGACCTTTAAGTAAAATATTTTTATTTAAATCAAATAATGCCTTCGCATCATTGAAAACTGTTGAATCTGAATTCTTATAATGTTTTAGTGCCATTTTAAAACGTTCTCCTTTAAATAAATTAAAAAACTAAGACATGGAATAAGTTCTCCAAATGCCTTAGTTTACTATTCTATTCTGATATAAAACGCAATGCTTAGTATGCGAATTGTTTATATTTTACCAAATTTACTAATTGAAAATCTCATATTAGGCTTCATTTCAATAATTATGCGTTTAAACTTCTTTGAAATATGTTTTATAGTAACCGCCAACTAATCCAGAATTATCTATTATTTGATAATATTCTTCAGTTTCGTTGATAACATCATATTGTTTGCCAACCGTTAACATGTCAGAAACTGTAAATTTCTTTGCATCTGTATTAATGACTTCTACTTTCTTGATTGGTGTACGTTCTTTCCAAGTTTCATGTAACATAAATTTTGTCCTCACTATCGTAAAAAAATTATTTTTGTAAAGTGAATATAAACGATAATCCACTGTTTTCAGTAATTCTAATTGATTCAATATCATCTTGCTCAAGCGTTTGATATGGTATTTCCACTTCATCTAAGCGCGATTTCGCTTGATTAAAGAAATCTGCATCTTTCGTTTCAAACTCAACTTGATCGACTGCGCCATATTCCGGCATTGTCATTTCTGTTTCTACAGGCATTAAATGTATTTCGCCACCTAGACCACCCGTTCCAACTTTGAATACTTGGACATGATAGTCAGCATTGTCGAAGGGTTGGTATTCTGCAAATACTTCAAGTCCGAATATATTTGTTAAAATTTGACCTGTAATATCTACATGATTCACTTTAAGAATCACTGGTCCTAAACCTTGCACTTGATGTAACGGATTGACCGCACTCTCAAAAGAAGGCATACCTAAACCAACGCCATAATTATTCTCGTTTGAATATATTGAGAAAATATGACCATTGTTATCTTCGAGACTGAAATATTTATTGCCATTTAATTCTTTAACTGTTGTAAATGGAATATCCTTATTCGATAATATTTCCGCATACTCCTCTAAACCTGAGTCAGTTGGTGTACGTAATCCAATACCCACAAAGTGAGATTCTTCTAATTGCTCACTTGGAACTTGTATAAATTGAAGTCTTGTTCCTGGGCTTATATCTGCATCGCCGAAACGAATTGAGTTTTCAAGAAGTTCTTCATAATTTAATCCTAATATGTCAACCATGAAATGTTTTGTCTGTTCTATATTTGTTGTACCTAATGTTATACTTCTAAGTCCACACATTATAGCCACCTCTATCTTTATCTTTACTATTATATTATAACTTATTTTAATCATAAATTATAGAATATCGGTCAGTTGATTTTGATTATAGATTAATATGTGAAAAATGTATTTCTTTAAAAGAACTATTTCATTTAAATAGGTAACATAATATTGTTATGGTTGCTATTGAGTATGTCATTAATGAGTATCTGTATATAGCAATTGAATATTTCGTTTTATGTAGTACATAAAAAACATATACATGTCGTATCCATAAAGTGAATTTACATCTTGTTCAGATGATTTTAAATTAACTAAAGGCGCTTATAGAATTCATAAATTTCATCGCTTGTTATTATCTAAAATGATTTCATTAGCATATTGAAACACGCCATTCCACCTATATTTCTATTGTGAGTCTATTTCAATAAAAATGATATATTTTTTAAGTTGTCAAAATTAAACTCACATTTTAATACGAAGCATTATAAAAATAAAGTACAGCAGTAAGATATTTCGACTAGAAAATAATCTTACTGCTGTTTGTTATTGATTTGATTACGTTTTTAGGAATAGTAAACTATTTTGTGTTGTGGATTAAGATTCTAATAATAAGTCTTCTGGGTTTTCAATTAATTCTTTAATTGTTTTTAAGAATCCAACTGCTTCTTTACCGTCAATAATTCTATGATCATAGCTTAATGCAATATACATCATTGGACGATTTTCGATTGTATCTTGATCAATCGCAATTGGTCTTGTAATAATTGAATGCATGCCTAAGATTGCAGCTTGATTACCATTGATAATTGGCGTACTCATCATTGATCCAAAAATACCGCCATTTGTAATCGTAAATGAACCATTAACCATATCATCTAAGCCAAGTTTTTTCTCTCGTGCTTTAACTGCTAAATTAGCAATTTCTGCTTCGATTTCTGCAAAATTCTTTTTATCACAATCTCTTACAAATGGTACTAATAATCCATCATCTGTAGAAACAGCTACACCAATATCATAATATTGTTTCGTAATCATGTCGTCGCCATCGATTTCTGCATTAACTTCTGGATACTTTTTCAAAGCTGCTACAGAAGCTTTAGTAAAGAATGACATAAATCCTAATTTAGTACCATCATGATCTTTCATAAATTGTTCTTTCTTACGTTTACGCAATTCCATAACATTTGTCATGTCAACTTCGTTAAATGTTGTTAACATAGCTGTATTATTAGATACCTCTAATAATTTTTTGGCAGCTGTTTTCTTTCTGCGTGACATTTTTTCACGAATCACTGGTTTTGTAGGATATTGATTGTATTTTTTCTCTTCTTTTGCAGGTGCTTGTTGTGTTGTTTGTGTTGATGCCGGTGCCTGTTGTTTCTTATCAATATCTTCTTTACGAACCACATCATTTGTTTTCGGACTTACTTCAGCAAGATTCACACCATTTTCACGAGCATATCGACGCGCAGAAGGCGTAGCATTAATACGTTGCTGATTGTCATCATTTGCTTGATTGACTTCAGCTTTATCTACCGAATTATTTGTTGTTTCTTCTTTTTTATTATTTGTTTCTTCATTTTGTTGTGGAGTATTGTCGTTACTATTTTCTTTAGAAGCATTGCCACTACCTTCGCCGATGATAGCAATTGCTTGTCCAACTTCTACAGTGTCGCCTTCACTTGCAAGTTGTTCAGATAATACACCTGCTTCTTCAGATACAACTTCGACATTAACTTTATCAGTTTCTAATTCAAGAATAGCTTCACCTTTTTCTACGCTATCCCCTACGTTTTTCAACCATTCTGCAATGGTACCTTCTGTAATAGATTCTGCTAATTCTGGAACTTTAACCTCTGGCATGACTTATTTCCCCCTAGTTATTTTTTAATGCATTTTCTATAATTTTATTTTGAACAAGTTTATGAATTTCTCCATCGCCTTCAGCTGGAGCAGCCCTTTGAATTCTGCCATGATAACTTAAATCATATTTATCTGCAACTAGCACTTTAACATATGGATAGACATATAACCATGCACCTTGATTTTTAGGTTCTTCTTGTACCCATGACACTTCTTCAAGGTTTGGCAATTGTGCTAGTAATGCTTCAATCTCTTCCTCTGGGAATGGATACAATCTTTCAATCGCAACGAGTAACACTGATTCGTCTGGATTTTTAGCTAATGCTTCTTTTAAATCAATGAACATTTTACCAGTTGCTAAAATAACTTTTGTAACCTTATCCGCTTGATATGATTCTGTCAAAATTGGCTCAAATCCACCAGAAGTAAACTCATCAATTGGTTTGGCAACTGTTTTATTTCTCAATAAGCTTTTTGGTGACATAACAACCAATGGTCGCATTTGTTCAGAATCTAAACTAGCTGCTTGTGCACGCAATAAGTGGAAATAATTACTTGAACTAGATAAGTTGACAACTGTGCAATTATTTTCAGCAGCTAATTGTAAAAATCGCTCTAATCTTGCTGATGAATGTTCAGGTCCTTGACCCTCATATGCATGAGGTAAGAATAATGTTAATCCTGAACGTTCTCCCCATTTTGAGCGAGAACTGAATAAGAAGTTGTCAAAAATCATTTGTGACATATTTGCAAAATCACCATATTGCGCTTCCCAAATATTGAAGCTTTTTTTGTTTTCCACATTATAGCCGTATTCAAAACCAACTACTGCTGCTTCTGAAAGCGGAGAATTGTGTATATCAAATGTCGCTTTTTGATCAGGAACATGATGTAAAGGTGTATATGTTTCACCTGTTTGCTCATCATGTAACACGGCATGCCTATGACTGAATGTACCACGTTCACTATCTTGACCAGTTAAGCGAATCGGTGTACCATCTTGTAAAATTGTCGCAAATGCAAGTTGTTCTGCTTGTGCCCAATCAACTAAACCATCTTCTTTATTAAACGGCTCATGACGCTTCTCAAGAACTTTGTTTAACTTTTTCAAAATGTTAAAGCCATCCGGATATGTTAACAATGCATCATTTATTTCTTTCAAATGATCAAACGTAAATGATTGTTCGTCTGCTTGTAACGGTAATGCAAGTTCTGCAGGTTTTTCCATATCTGGATTATCCATTTTATCAGCTTTATTAATTTTATCATGTGCTTGTCTTAGTTCCTTTTGGACTTGTTCTATAAATGAATACATTTCATCTTCTGAAATGACACCTTCATTAACAAGCTTTTTACCAAACACATATTCAACAGAGTCATGTTTGCGAATATTCTGATAAGGAACTGGATTAGTAATTGATGGTTCATCCATTTCGTTATGACCGAAACGACGATAACCTACTAAATCAATAACGACGTCTTTATGAAACTCTTTTCTAAATTCCATTGCAATATCAATTGCTTCAATAGTAGCTTCAACGTCATCAGCATTGACATGGAATATTGGCACATCATAACCTTTGGCCACATCTGTAGAATAAGTTGTTGAACGTGCATCAATTGGTTCTGTAGTAAATCCAATTCTATTGTTAGTAATAATATGCAATGAACCACCCGTAGAATAGCCTTTCAAGTTTCCTAAGTTCATTGTTTCGAAGTTAATTCCTTGACCAGGATAAGCAGCATCGCCATGTATAATAATTGGCATTGCTTTATGATGATCAGTCGTCGGAGCCCCAGCACGTTGTGTATCATCTTGTGCTGCTCTCGTACGCCCCTCAACAACAGGTGCAACAATTTCCAAGTGACTTGGATTGTTAGCCAGTGCAATACGCTGCATTGTACCATATGAATCAGTAGTTTTAATGCCACCAAGGTGATATTTCACATCACCAGTCCATCCAGCAGTTAACTGCAAGCTACCATCTTCAGGTAAGAATTTCATTGGATCTGTATGCATAAATTCTGAAATCATCATTTCGTACGGTTTTTCTAAGACATGCGTTAAAACGTTTAAACGTCCACGGTGAGCCATGCCTATTTGTATATTTTTAATACCTTCTTTCGCAGCAATCGTAATAGTACGTTGTAACATCGGTACAAGTGCGTCTACCCCTTCAATTGAAAAACGCTTTGCACCAACGAAGTTTTTATGAAGATATTTTTCAAACCCTTCAACATACGCTAATTGTTTGAATAGTGCCCTTTTTTCGTTATTATTTAACGTTACTTTATATGGCGTTTCAATTCTTCTTTTTAACCAACCACGTTCGGTATTGTTATTAATATGTGTATACTCAAATGCAATTGGTCCTTTGTAACGTTTTTCCATTCTTAAAATTGCTTCATAAGCATTATCATAAATGTCGGCAAAGTGATCTGAAACAATTCCTGCTGATATACCTTCCAAAGTCTGTTGATCTAAATCAAAGTCTTCAATCTCTAATTTAGGTACATGTTTCCTTTTTGGAGGATTTACAGGATAAATATCGGCTTTAAGATGCCCGTATTGGCGAATATTATCAATTAAACGCATGACACGCTTAATTGTGCCGTCGCTATTTTGACTACTTGTACTTTTTAAAGCTGGTACAATTGAGTCATCATTCTTAATTGTGCTGAATAAGACTTGTAAATCTTCTGGTACAGATGATGGATCTTGTAAAAAGTCATCATATAGATCTAACATTAGACCTAAATTCGCACCGAAGTTTACAGGAGCCTCTGAAACTTCTTTTCTTTCGTTAGTCATTTTACACCCTCCACAAAAATGTTGAAACGCTTACAATGTAATAATATCACTATTTAGTTATTTGTTAAAGTAGATTTACCTATTTATCTGCTAAAAAGAAGAATCAACAAAAGCGTTGATTCTTCTAGGTTTATAGATGTATTTTATTGTAAATTTTGGGAGTACAACAGAATTGATAAAGAACCACTGTTTATTTGTTTTATAGTTGTTCTTATACATTAGTCACAGCTAGTGTGTACTTAAAAAATTGATCCTATGACTTTGATTGACGTCTCAGTCATGATTAAAATATGATTTTAAACGTTGTTCCTTTGTTAATTTCACTTTTAATTTTAATCGATCCTCCGTTTAATTGAATGATTTTTTGAGCAATAGATAATCCGAGTCCATTACCGCCTTGACTTCTTGAACGAGATTTATCCACTCGATAAAAGCGATCAAAAATGAAATCTTGATCTTCCTCTGGAATACCAATTCCATGATCTGTAATTTCAATTATTTTTTGCTTATTTTTTAACCTTGTCTTAACTTTAATTTTCTTATTCTTCACATCATATTTGATTGCATTATCAATAAAGATTAAAAATAATTGTTCGAATTGATGAGGTTTCATTTTAATTTCTAGATTTTTAGATGTCAGATCCGTATCAAATTGATAATCAGGATGCAATTGTTTTAATGAGTGTATTCGCGAGCGAATTTCATTATTAATATGCACGGTCTGCGCTTCAGAAGAAATGTCATTTACATCTCCTTTAGTCAATTCAAGTAATTCTTCGACTAATTTTATGATACGATTCATTTCTTCAATAGAAATATTTAACGATTCTTCTAATACTGCTGGGTCTTTTTTTCCCCATCGCTGAATCAAATTTAAATGACCTTGAATAATTTGTAATGGTGTTCGTAATTCATGTGACGCATCTTCAACAAATTGTCTTTGTTGATTAAATGATTCTTCAATTTGGCTCATCATCTCATTAAACGTATTTGCTAAATTATCTATTTCTTCATAATTTGTATTTAATTGCAATTTATTTTGAAAACCATCTCGTCGAATCTCAATCATTTTATTTGATAAACTGACAAGCGGTTTAGTAATTTGTGTTGAAAATACATAACTGATTGTGGCAGTTATAATTGTTGCAATCACTCCAAATGCCAGCGCAATGATATACAATGATTTTACGATGTTATCATAATTTTCTAGTGAATGAATTAACAAGCTATACCCTTTGAAATCTTGCGTTGTAATTGGTTCTTTAATAATTAAATATTCAATGCCTTTATAGCGTTTTTTTATTACGCGGTCAAAATAACGGTGTTCATAACCTGGTTCAACTCTCACTGTGTTATCATTCGATGTCTCAAATAATTTATTATTATGCTCATCATAAATAATTATCTCTTGAAAATTACCTAAAGATGCATTCAAGTCTAATGCAGATATATCTTTAACAGGCTTAGAATGAAATAAATTATTAATATCGCTTGAGCTTCGTTCTGCATCATCAAGCTCACTATTATGCAGTGTATCTTTCAAGAAAAAAATAATAATTAAACAAAACAAAAATATCGTGACAAACGTAATCATCGTGGTAACAATAATCCAGTTATTGCGCAATTTACGTTTTGTCATCGTATCACATACCCAACGCCACGAACTGTTTCAATCATTTTGTCACGATCGTATGGTTTTAACTTGTTTCGTAAATATCTTATATAAACATCTACGACATTTGTTTCTACTTCACTATTATAACCCCATACATGATTTAAAATTTGTTCCCGTTGCATAACATGGTTTTTATTTTCAGCTAGAAGATATAGTAAATCATACTCTGTTTTTGTTAATTCAATTTCTGCGCCATTTACCGTCACTTTAAAAGCGTTCTTATCAATTGTAATACCGTTGACATCGATAATATCCTTTTGTGGCTGACGACGTAAAATTGCACGAATTCTTGCTAAAAGTTCTTCAATATCAAACGGCTTAACTATATAATCGTCTGCACCGTAATCAAGCCCAGCAACTTTGTCATACGTATCACTTTTCGCTGTAATTATAATGATAGGTGTAGATTGTTGTTGTCTAATTTTGCGACAAATTTCTAAGCCATTAATTGACGGCAACATTAAATCTAATATGATTAAATCATAGTAATGGCTAAGCGCTTTATCTAAACCGTCTTGTCCATCATACTCTGTGTCCACATTGTAATTTTCATGTGTGAGTTCCAATTCAAGAAATCTTGCTAAGTTTTGTTCATCTTCTACTATTAAAATTTGCGTCATTTGTACACCTCATATTACGACTTTTTCTAATAAGGTAATATATTTTAAATTTTGTATTTTTCTATACAATAGTTGCTTTTTAAATTAGTTTGTTTACGTTTAAATTTTATCACAAATCAATAACCATGTTTTAAATTTTTCAAGCTACAATCATTAATTATTTATTAACTCAAATATTTAATAATCAGTTAATGGCATTCTGTTAATTCTGATTGCAGTACTTAAATATAGAATACTGTAACACAAGGCCTTACCGCAATATTAATTGTTGTCATATACTGACTTTTCACTATTGTAAAATGAATAGTTATTATCTTTATTTTCACAAAATGACCGTAGTTTAAACATTTCACACATCATTTCAATGTGCGATTTTGAACTTGGAAGTAACATTTCATAATGTATGAATTCAAAAGGAGTATGTAAACAATATAATGTTTAAACCTCATCACTTTTAAATATTCTAATTCTAATGAGAAATACAAATTTTTTTATTTTCTAAAATAGCGTAATCATGCGTTTTATTTACTATTCTTAAAAAATATTCAAAAAAAGTTTTAGTTTCTAATTGACAATGATTCTCACTAATGTATAATAGTAGTTGAAAATGATTATCAATACCACATAGAACATCCCCCCCACAACGTTTCGTTCTTGTTGGATTGGTCATTTTCAAATATTCCCCTTTTATATGCCCGTAAAAGACAATATACGTTATAACAACGTTTTATAAAAGCAGTAAACCCTTACGACACTTTAGGTTTACTGCTTTTGTTTTTTTACTATTTAATTTATTAATTTATTTCTAAGTAATAACGTTGATAAAATAATGCAAAATAATCCACCAATAATGCCGGCAATAATATCTGTTGGATAATGTACACCTAGATATACACGTGATATGGAAATCAATAAAATCATAGCTGCACATAACCCTATAAGAATACCTTTTGAATTACCTTGATTTAATCGATTTAATAGATAGATACCACTTCCAAAATATGCAGTTGATCCCATAGCATGACCGCTAGGAAAACTAAATCCTGTTATATCAATTAAACGCAGCAATGTAGGTCTTTCTCTATCGAATATATTTTTTAATGCTGGATTCAAAATTCCAGATAATGCCATTGTTAATGCAAAAAATAATGCTTCAATTTTGTGGCGCTTTAACATGAGATATGCCACAAGAAGTAATGAAATACATAACATTGCCCAGACTTCACCTACTTTAGTAGCCCCAAGCATGATAGATGTCGTAATAAAGCTCTCTGATGAATATACAAACTCATAAACTTCATTATCAATCCATTTCCCAAGTCTTGATTCGTGGAAAAACGCGATAATTCCAAAAACCAATGTAAAAACGATGAGCAAAGAGATACGTTTCCATTGACTCATAAAGCATTACCCCCCATTAATTCAATGCGTCTTTAATCATCTTATCAAATAAAGCTTCTTTCGTATAACTTTGTTCATACGATTTCATATTATTGATAATTCGAGTTCTTTCCTGTTCCATTTCATTTAGTTCTTGTAATAAAATTTGTGCTGTTAATTGTTCTTCATCAATCGCTTTAGCATATCCTTTATCAGCAAAATGATTTGCATTGTCAATTTGGTCGCCTCGGGATTGATCTAAACCTAATGGTACTAATAACATTGGTATACGTAATGTTAAGAACTCATAAATCGCATTTGATCCAGCTCTACTTATTACTGTATCCGTAATTGCTAATAAATCTGTTAAATCCTCTTTAACAAATTCATATTGTATATATCCTGATTTTTTAACTTGAGCATCTTTTAATCCTTTACCAGTTAAATGTATCACTTGATATTGTTGTAATAATGCATCTAAGTTTTCGCGAATAATGCTATTTAATTTTTTACTTCCTAAGCTTCCACCCATAACGAGTAAAACTTTTTTATTTTCATTAAAGCCTGTTAATTGATAACCATTATGTGCATTACCATTTTTTAAATCTTCTCGAATTGTTGCTCCAATAAAATCAGCTTTCTCTTTAGGTAGGTAGTTTAGCGTTTCTTCAAATGTTGTATATATTTTCTTGGCAAATTTAAGTGCTATCTTATTCGCTAATCCTGGTGTTAAGTCAGATTCATGAATAATAGTTGGTATATTTAATGATTTGGCTGCAATAACAACAGGCACAGATACAAATCCACCTTTTGAAAATAATAGATCAGGTTTTTCTTTTTTCAAAACTTTACGAGCATCAAGAATACCTTTCAATACTTTAAATACGTCTTTGGCATTTTCTAAAGAAATATATCTTCTTAATTTACCACTCGAAATAGGATAATACTTAATTTCTGGTAGTTGTGATTCAATCATTTCTCTTTCAATACCATTTTTAGAACCAATATAAAGCGCTTCATAACCTTGTGATAATGCAGTTGGAATTAAACTTAAATTTACTGATACGTGTCCAACTGTTCCCCCTCCGGTAAATGCGATTTTCGTCATTAATATTACCTCTATTCTTTTAAATTTTTATAATATGCATAAAATGGTTCACCTTTATCATATGGCGGATATTCCATTAATTGTTCACCGACCTTATGAAATCCAAATTTGGCAAATAAACCTTGTGCAGGTTTGTTTAACGCAAAGGTGTCCGTTAAAATAACTTCTGCACCACGTGCTTTAACTACATCAATAACATAATTGAATAATTCTGTAGCAGCTCCTTTATATTCTTTCGAACCAGTTAATCGATGAATAACAAAGGCGCCTTCTCTATTTACTGGCCAGTCAATGTCATCATACCATTCTGCTTGGTCTTGGTCGACAACAATAAAGCCATAAATTTTGTCATTTTCCTCTAATACGTACAAATAATCTTTAGCAATATCTTCTTCAAAATGTTCTAAAAGTGGGTACTGATCGTCCCATTGCTCGTTGTCGTGTTCTTTCATTAATTCTTTTGCTTCTTCTACTAGATTTAAGATTTGATCTAAATCTGACATTTTACCTAGACGGATCATGTACGTCACTCCTTATATCATTATGTTAAACATGTTTTTCAGTACATGTTAATCTTACACACTATTAACATGCTTTAAACCTTTATTATGAATGAAAAATAGTAATTATCACACTATGGGATAAAAATAACCAATAAAAGTATCATATACCAATTAATTGATTGTTAAAACTAGTGAATAATACTATTTAAAAAGTATATGCTCATTGCATATTAAACCATGAATTGTTATCAGCGATGATAGAAATTGCGTTATTTACATCATTTGTAAATGTCTAATTTATATCTTTTAGAGTTAGACGTCAATAAAAATAAACACGCCTCCTAAATTGCTATCTTTGCAAATTTAGGAGGCGTGTCATTAACATAATAATAATACAATTTTAGTAGTGTGTATCGCTTATTTTAAAATATTAATCAACTTATCGAGAACATCATCATGTTTATTAGCTTTTTCAACTAATAACTCAGTAAATTTATTATTCGTTTCTTTATTAAATTCACCAGTTACCTCAAGTTTATTCGCTTGTTGGAAAGCTTTAACTTGATTTTCTAAAGCTTTATCAAATTGCGTTGATTCATTATCAACTTTATAACCTAAAGCTGATAAACCAATTTTAATAGTTTTAATATTTTTATCATCGTCTCCAACTTTAAATGTTTTCGTATTAGGAATGACATTTAAAGATTGATATTTAGGTGTGTCAATAGTAACGTCTGGTTTAATGCCTTTACCGTGAATATAATGACCATCTGGCGTTAACCATTTCATTTCAGTATATTTTAACAATGAACCATCCTTAAACTCTCTTGTAGTTTGTACGACACCTTTGCCGAATGTTTTTGACCCATAAACTTTAGCTTTATTATAGTCTTTTAGCGCACCAGTAAACACTTCAGAAGCGCTAGCTGAACCTTCATTCACTAAGATGGATATATCCATGTCTTTCGCTTCTTTTAACGCATCATTAGAAGTTTGAATTGCTTCAGTATCTTTACCTTTTTCTAGTTTAACAACAGTTTTTCCTTTATCGATAAAAATATTTGCCATTTTAACAGCTTCATCTAGTAGTCCACCTGGATTATTTCTTAAATCTAAAACAATCTTTTTCAAACCATCTTTGTGAGCTTTTAGAACTGCATCTTTCAATTCACCTGATGTATCATTCTGGAATTTATTAATAGTAATAACTCCAACTTTACCTTTTTTCTTATACTCAACACTTTTAACATGAATTTTTTCACGTTTAATCTTAACGTCTTTTTCTTCACTACCTCGTTGAACAGTTAAAGTGACTTCAGTGTTTTCTTTACCACGAACATCTTTGACAACTTCATCTAATGCTTTACCTTTAATTGATTTTCCATTTACTTTAGTAATGACATCTTTAGGACGAATGCCAGCACGTTCTGCTGGAGATCCCTTCATAGGACTAGTAACCATAATTTGATCATTTTTCTTTTGCATTTCTGCACCAATACCTACAAAATCACCTGAAACACCTTCATTAAAGGATTTCGTTTGTTCTTTTGTTAAATATTCAGAATAAGGATCTTTTAATTCTTTGACCATGCCATCAATTGCAGCTTTACTTAACTTGTCAGAGTCCTGTTTTTTGTAATAATCACTATTTAAGATTTTATACACATTTTCAATTTTATTTAAGTTTGCTTGATCAGTTTTGTTTAAACCACTTATTTTTTGATTTATAAAAATATATGCAACAACTGTGATGACAGCTGTTATTAGGATTGTACCAATTAATATTGATATGAATTGCCAACGTTTTAAGTGAACGCGTTTCGATGAATTAGTTTCTTGGTCTTGATTGCTTGTTGCAATTTCAGCGCGTTCATCATCGGATGAAGATGTGTGTTGCTTATCATCCATTGTATCACTTCCTTATTATGTATTATGTACTTTTAAATTCTGTGTAGTTAATCATATCAATTTATGCAAGATAGCGCACCATATTTCACTATAATTGATTAATTTTTAGTCACAACTTAGTTTATTTTAAATTAAAACCAGGATAACGAATTGCATCACCCTGGTTCTAACTATTATTATTAAAAATTATATTAAAATTTTAGCCATTCCGTATATTCTTCATATAAATCATCAAATACAGACATTGGCAATGTGAAATCACCATGTGTCTCAATATAATCAGACAGTATGTTAAAATCATCATCGTGTTTTGGGAAAGCAAGATCGTCAAATATCTCTTCTGCTAGACGACCTTTATCGTCGTGTCGACCACGAACTGTCATGACAAATTGATAAAACGAATAGTTTTTCATTAGTTCATTGTCACATCAATCACTTTTGTTTCACCTTTAATCACAGCATTTTCATCATAAATATTAATTGAAGCTGCTTGATCAGTGTTAGTAATTATAATTGGTGAAATTACAGATTTAGCGTTATTATTAATATATTCAAGGTTGAATCTTACTAATGGATCTCCGACGTTAACTTCGTCACCACTAGACACTAACACTTCAAATCCTTCACCGTCTAATTGAACTGTGTCTAAACCGATATGAACTAATAATTCTAATCCGTTATCTGCTTTTAACCCAATCGCATGCTTAGTTGGAAAGACATTGTCAACACGTCCTGCAATTGGAGACACAACTTCTCCTTCAGTTGGATTAATACCAAAACCTTCGCCCATCATTTTTTGTGCGAATACAGGATCTGGAATATCTTCAATTTTCACGAATTCTCCAGTTAATGGTGCATAAATTGCGATATCTTTCTGAACTTCTTTGCCTTTTCCGAATAATTTTTTAAACATACTTTCCACTCCTACTTATCAAAATGTGATATTAAATCGCCATAACCCAATTCTTCTAACTTTTCATATGGAATAAATTGAATTGCAGCGGAATTGATACAGTATCTTAAGCCGCCACTTTCTTTAGGTCCATCATTAAAGACATGTCCTAAATGACTATTTGATTCTTCTGAACGCACTTCAGTTCTCAACATACCAAATGATTTGTCGACTAATTCTATAATTTCATCGTCATCAAGCGCTTTGGAAAAGCTAGGCCATCCACATTCAGAATGAAACTTTTCTTCAGATGTAAATAAAGGTTTACCAGAAATTTTATCTACATAAATTCCTTTAGCAAAATGATTCCAATATTCATTCATAAATGGTGGTTCAGTGCCGTTTTCTTGTGTAACAATATATTCTATATCTGTTAGTTCACTTTTATCTTTTTTAAGCATTTTGATTCCCCCAATGTGATTCTATAAACGCTTTTCTACCTGAACCACGTTGATATTGGTAATAATGTACCGGGTTCTTTTTGTAATAATCTTGATGGTAGTCTTCAGCTGGATAGAAATTTTTATATGGTTTAATAGGTGTAATCACTGGTTTCTTGAAAATACCTTGTTCATTTAATTGTTGCTTTTTAAACTCAGCAGCCTTTTTCTGATGTTCATCATGATAGAAAATGACTGGTTGATAGCTTTCGCCTCTATCGAAAAATTGCCCTTGATCATCAGTTGGGTCAAATGTTTTGAAATATATGTCTAATATATTTTCAAAGGAAGTAACCTCTGGATCAAACGTAATTTGTACTGCTTCGACATGGCCGGTTTGATTCGTACATACCTGTTCATAAGTTGGGTTGTCAACATGACCGCCACTATAACCAGATACGACTGACTTGATGCCTGGATATGATGTAAATGGTTTAACCATGCACCAGAAACATCCTCCTGCTAATGTTGCATATTCTTTTGTCATATGAATTACCTCCTCTATCTATCTAATTATAAATTTAGTCTATAAAGGATTGAAATGGAAGTAATTAACACTGAAAAGATTAAATTTACTTCTTAAGGACTACGAGGCCAATCGCACCTTGACCAGTATGTGCAGAAATAACTGGTGTAGTTACATTTATATCGTAATTATTCACATGAAAAGCTTCATTAAAAACTTTCTTCAATTTATCAACATATTCAATGACGTTAGCATGTGCGACACCAATGGATTTGATTTCATGATCTCCTATAAATTCAGCAATTTCCTTTTTCAAGTATTGGATACTAGAATTTTGAGTTCTCGCATTGTGCACAAGCTCTAAGCGACCATCATCTAGTGTACCAATTGGTTTAATTTTCATAAGATTACCAATCAAACCTTTTGTTTTACTAATTCTGCCACCTTTAATTAATTGATTCAATTGCCCTATAACTACAAATAATTTAATGTTTTCTCTTAAATGATTTAACTTTTTAACTATTTCAGAAGTTGAGACACCTTCTTTTACAAGCTCTACTAGGTGTTGTATTTGATACCCTAAACCAAAAGAAATAGATTTTGAATCAATAACAGTTACATTAGCATCTACCATTTGACTTGCTTGGTAAGCAGTGTTATATGTACCACTTAATCCTGAAGAAAGATGAATACTTATGATTTCAGAGCCATCTTTTCCTAGTTCTTCATAAGCAGATATAAATTCACCTATGGCTGGCTGACTTGTCTTTACATCTTCATCATTTTCAATATGATTAATAAATTCTTCTGATGTAATATCTACTTGGTCAACGTATGAAGCTCCTTCAATAGTTAAACTTAAAGGAATTACATGAATGTTGTTTGCTTCTAAGTATTCTTTAGATAAATCGGATGTTGAGTCTGTTACTATAATCTGTTTTGTCATGGTCGTTTTCCCCCTTATTTTTTACGAATTAAATGTAGAAAGGTATGTGGAATTGTATTTTTCTCATCTAGTTTACCTTCAACTGAAGAGGCAACTTCCCAGTCTTCAAATGTATAAGGTGGAAAGAACGTATCACCACGGAATTTACCTTCAATAACAGTAATATACATGTCGTCCACTTTATCAATCATTTCTTCAAATAATGTTTGCCCTCCAAATATGAAAACATGGCCCGGTAGTTGGTAAATATCTTCAATAGAGTGAATTACATCAACGCCCTCTACGTTGAAACTTGTATCTGAAGTAAGTACAACATTTCGACGATTCGGTAGTGGTTTACCAATCGATTCAAATGTCTTACGACCCATTACTAAAGTATGACCTGTTGATAATTTTTTAACATGCTTCAAATCATTTGGTAGGTGCCAAGGTAATTGATTTTCAAAACCAATTACTCGTTGCAAGTCATGTGCAACTAGAATGGATAAAGTCATAATTATCCTCCTTCTTCTATCATTTCATTTTTTATTACTAAGTTATCTTTAATTTAACACAATTTTTATCATAAAGTGTGATAGAAATAATGATTTTGCATAATTTATGAAAACGTTTAACACAAAAAAGTACTTTTTTGCACTTGAAAATACTATGATGTCATTTTGATGTCTATATGGTTAGCTAACTATGCAATGACTACACTGCTATTGGAGCTTTTATTGCTGGATGTGATTCATAGTCAACAATTTCCAAATCTTCATAATTTATGTCGAAAATAGACTTGTCACTGTTAATTTTTAATGTTGGAGGATTGAAGCTTTCACGTGCTAATTGTGTTTGAATCGCATCAATATGATTTGAATAAATATGTGCATCTCCAAATGTATGCACAAATTCACCCACTTCAAGTCCACATTCTTTGGCAATAAGGTGTGTCAATAAAGCGTAGCTTGCGATATTAAATGGCACACCTAAAAAGATATCTGCGCTACGTTGGTATAACTGGCAACTTAACTTACCATCTTGGACATAAAACTGGAACATGGTATGACAAGGCGGAAGTGCCATTGTATCAATTTCTGTTGGATTCCATGCAGATACGATGTGTCGCCTTGAATCTGGATTATGCTTAATTTGTTCAATTACTGTTTTAAGTTGATCAAAATGATTACCATCTTTATCAACCCAATCTCGCCATTGTTTACCATAAACATTTCCTAAATCCCCGAATTGCTTCGCAAATGTATCATCTTCAAGAATACGTTGCTTAAATTGTTTCATTTGTTCTTTATATTGTTCGTTAAATTCAGGATCACTCAATGCACGATGCCCGAAATCTGTCATATCTGGACCTTTATACTCGTCTGATTTGATATAATTTTCAAAAGCCCATTCGTTCCATATATTATTATTATATTTTAATAAGTATTGGATGTTTGTATCTCCTTTAATGAACCATAATAATTCGGTTGCTACTAATTTAAAAGAAACTTTCTTTGTCGTTAATAGTGGAAATCCTTTAGATAAGTCAAAGCGAAGTTGATGACCAAATTTCGAAATCGTACCTGTATTTGTGCGATCATTTCGTGTATTTCCTATTTCTAAAACTTCTTCACAAAGACTGTGATATGCTGCATCAAATGAATTCAACATATGCGATAACACCTCATTTTCATTATTTATAGTATGTATATTTAGTTTGATATAACTTAACTTTATGTAGCATTTTGTTATCACTCATTTTAGGAATATGATATTAATATCATGAATTCCGTTACTTTATTTATAAAATGCTGATTAAGTACCTACCCCATCGTAACGTGATATATGTTTCCAATTGGTAATTGTTTACCCAAATCTATAACTTTAATGCTAAAAAATTTTAAAAAAGAGGTTAACACATGATTTGAATATTATGTTTGATGTCCTATTAAAACAGTTAAATTTCTAGAAAATATAGTTGGTAAAAACGGACTTTATTTAACAAATAGAATACAACTATATTCTCTATTTTCAATGACAGACACCATTTTTAATATTATAAAATGTGTTAACCTTTATATTTATTTATGTGTACTATTTACAATTTTCGTCAAAGGCATCCTTTAAGTCCATTGCAATGTCATTAATATCTCTACCTTCGATAAATTCTCTAGGCATAAAATAAACTAAATCTTGACCTTTGAATAAAGCATACGAAGGACTAGATGGTGCTTGCTGAATGAATTCTCGCATTGTAGCAGTTGCTTCTTTATCTTGCCCAGCAAAAACTGTAACTGTATTTGTAGGTCTATGTTCATTTTGTGTTGCAACTGCTACTGCAGCTGGTCTTGCTAATCCAGCTGCACAGCCGCATGTAGAGTTAATAACTACAAAAGTAGTGTCATCAGCATTTACTTGGTTCATATACTCCGATACTGCTTCGCTCGTTTCTAAACTTGTAAAACCATTTTGAGTTAATTCGCCACGCATTTGTTGCGCAATTTCTTTCATATAAGCATCATATGCATTCATATTTAATTCCTCCAATTAAATTGTTCTGTTTGCCATTTGTTTCCATACTGAACCAAGTGCTTCATCTCCGTTTTCAATACGAGATATGGCCATTTCAATTTGTAATTTAACTTCAAACGCATTGTCATTAATATGGGCTTTTAGTGCGGGAAGCTGCTCTGCATTACCTTCATCAAAGATAAACATAGCAGCACGCCACCTAACGATTTTCTGTGGATCATCTAATAGTAGCACCATTTCTGGTAGTGCCTCTGGATACCCTAAATCGCTTATGCAATCCCCTGCTGTTCTTCTTACAGCAGGACTTTTATCACGAAGCCCCTTATATAAATACGGTAAAATTTCTTTACTTTCAATCATACCTAATAATACAATCGCTTGACGTCTAACCGGTACTTTTTCATCAGATAAAGCTAAATCAAGCAGCGGTATATCTTCAAAAGTCGGCTTTGGAAAATGGTTTAATATTCGTAATCGAGTCTTCCAATTATCAGTTGCATGATATTCATCCAAAGAGACATGTCGATAGAAATGATAATTATTAATTGCGTGATTTTCTTCTAAAGCATGTTTTACCAATACGGGTAACTGTGATTCTGGATAGGTAGCTAGCACTTCTTCTAGGACACCATCCATTACTTCTTCAATATTTCCATAGCGATTTCCTAAATCTAGCCATTTACGCATAAAAACAATATTGTCATGTGCTGTTTGCGCTTGAGTCATATGATCAACATATGTTTGTGGTAATTGTTCTCTTAATTCTTGGTCAGCAGAAGTTAGCTTAATTTGATACGGTATACCCTTAAAAGTTAATAATTCAGCTTTAATTTCACCAAAATGATTGTCAATTTGAGGTTCATTTACAGATTCTAAAACCTTATTCGCATCAGAAAAAGCAGCTTTAATATCAGGTAATATGACTTCCCAATCAGCTTTTGGTGCCTTATCAACAGCTAAGAAGTTCATGACATGAAAAATGGAAGTGATACCATCTATAGATAACAACTGATTTATAAATCTTGGTTGTGTTTCTTCTACTTTTTTATAAGTATTAGATAACTTGTCTTCTCTTGTATATGACAAAACAACTTTCATTGTATTTGGACTTGGTGTTGGCTCTATACGTAAAATTTCCATATACTTTATTCCCCCCGAATACTAGTTGATGAAAAATTTATTCGAATACAGCCTCTACTTTTGGCAATACTGTTTCCCAATTTGCGTCATTTTCTTTATCTACTGAAATAAAGTCCATAACATGGAAAATTGATTTAACGCCTTCAACCTTTAAGATGTCATTAATAAATGCTGGCTGTGAATCATCAACTTTAGTATACGTATCTGATGTCATACTTTCTCTGCTTTCACTAAGTGTAATCTTCATTGTGTTGTGGTTCGGTGTTTCTGATATAGATATAATTTTCATTTGACTTCCTCCTATTGAAGTTCATTTCCTAATTGTTTTATTTCTTTCCCTATTGAACACTCATTGATACAAAAATGATGCGCCTTCGTTTTCCCCTCTAATTTACGCAGACGAGTTTTGATTGGACATTGATTGCAATAAGTATTCATTAAATCATCTATTTTCGCGAGTGCATTTTGCTCTGAAAAAGTTAAAATACGCGACACTTCCTTTATTACTTCAAAATATTGCAACCTTGTAAATAAGTGTTACTGTTTTAAATTTGACATAAAAATATTATAACATTTTTGACCCTAAGATTTGAATGAAACCTTTTACAATTCTATACGTAAAATGTATTTATATTCAAATGCTATTGCATCGCAAACGATTTTTCAGTAAAATGAGTTAGTTATTTATTGAGCGGTTTCTAAACACCCGCATGATCAAAATTTAGGAGGACATTTTAATATGTATAATGAAATTTTAGGACTAGTTACGTTTATTGCAACATTCGTGCTTATGGTACTTATGTATCGCTTTTTTGGTAAACAAGGTTTAATTGCATGGGTTGCAATTGGCACAATCATTGCCAACATACAAGTGATTAAAACTGTAGAAATCTTTGGTATTTCAGCAACTTTAGGTAATGTCATGTTTGCTTCTATTTATTTAGCAACAGATATATTAAACGATATTTATGGGCGTAGAGTTGCAAAAAGAGCAGTTTGGTTAGGCTTTTCATCAACATTAATTATGATTATTGTTATGCAATTGTCATTACATTTTATTCCTGCACCAGAAGATATGGCACAAAAAGCATTACACGCAATCTTTGATGTTGTGCCACGCATTGCTTTAGGCTCAATCGTCGCATATATTATTGGTCAACATATTGATGTATTTATCTTTTCACTAATTAAAAAAGTATTTAGTTCTGATAAAACGTTTTTCATCCGTGCATATGGTAGTACATTTTTAAGCTCAATAATTGATACAGCTTTATTTGTAGCTATCGCATTTATCGGAAGTTTACCTGGTACAGTTGTATTTGAAATATTTATTACAACGTACGTATTAAAATTAGCTTCAACAGTTTTCAATGTACCATTTGGATATATTGCTAAATCATTTTATCGTAAAGGTAAGATTGATAAGTTAGATCAAGGCTATTAACGCACTTACTACACAAAAGAATAAGTTTTAAGGGAGTGGGACAGAAATGATATTTTCGCAAAATTTATTTCGTCGTCCCACCCCAACTTGCATTGTCTGTAGAAATTGGGAATCCAATTTCTCTTTGTTGGGGCCCATCCCCAACTTGCACATTATTGTAAGCTGACTTTTCGTCATCTTCTGTGTTGGGGCCCACACCCCAACTCGCATTGCCTGTAGAATTTCTTTTCGAAATTCTCTGTGTTGGGGCCCACACCCCAACTCGCATTGCCTGTAGAATTTCTTTTCGAAATTCTCTGTGTTGGGGCCCCTGACTAGAATTGAAAAAAGCTTGTTACAAGCGCATTTTTGTTCAGTCAACTACTGCCAATATAACATCGTAGAGCATAGAACATTGATTTATGTCCCAGCCTGAAGATGATTTTTTTAGGAAGTATATTACAGTACTACGTATTAGAAAATCATCTTTGAATCAGCGAGTATTTTAAACACGTGTTACTTATTTAAGTGATGCGTGTTTTTTAATGGATTACCCAACATATTTTGTATTACAGTAATAGTAACTTTAACTAAGTATTGAATAGAAAGTAGGTTTATTATGGCGAAAATAAATTTTGATGCTGCGACGAAAGGAAATCCAGGCATAAGTACATGTGCCATTGTAATCAATGAAGATGAGCAGCATTATACATATACACATGAGTTAGGCGAAATGGATAACCACACTGCAGAATGGGCTGCTTGTATCTATGCATTGAAACACGCCCGTGAATTAAACGTTAGCAATGCGTTGTTGTACACTGACTCTAAGTTAATTGCGGATAGTGTTAACGCTGGTTATGTAAAAAATGCAAAATTTAAACCTTATTTTGATCAATTGGAAATATTTGAACAAGATTTTGATTTATTATTTGTTAAATGGATTCCGAGAGAACAAAACAAAGAAGCGAATCAACACGCACAGCAAGCATTGTACAAATTAATTAAAAAGAACAAATAAAAGGAGCACCGACTGACATAATTTCAATCGGTGCTCCTCTTTTTATCGAAGAAACAAATTACTTTTTATTTTTTTTAGATTTCTTTTTCTTCTTTTTAGCTGCTAGCTTTTTAGAAGGTTTTTTTGATGCCGACTTTTTCCCTTTGGATTGGTTATCTTTTTGATTTTTCTTTTTAGCCAATAATAAAGGTGCGTCATCTTCATTAGATTCAATACTAGTTGTTGTTTCAACATCTACCTCTTTATCTTTGCGTCGTTTTGCGATTAAGATTGGTGAATGTTCGTTATCTTGCAACACTTTTTCATCTGTGTTTTCATTTGTAACTTCCACATCTTCTTCATCTTCTTTACGACGACGTTTTGGTAAGAAGAACGGCGTATGTTTAACTTTATCGAGTGACTCGCCATTATTTAGCGAATCTTTTTCTTCAACAGTAACATCTTCTTCATCTTCTTTTCTGCGACGTTTCGCAAATAAAAGTGGTAAATGTTTTGTATCGTCTAAAGTCTCTTTTATTGAATCTTTATTATTATCTCTTATTTCTAATTCTTCCTCTTCATCTTCTTTACGACGACGTTTGGCAATGAAGAACCAGAAACTAGCTAGTAAGCCAGAGATACCCACCACACCAATAGCGTTTTTAATAACATTACCGAAATTATTACTAAAGTGACGCATATGAAGTGGATCAATGTCATCATCTTCATCAATTTTCTTTTTATGTCCAATAGTCGAACTGTTAAATGGATGATTTGCAGTTCCATAACCAATTGTTAAATGGCTATTAGATTCATTTCCAGTACTTGACGATTGTTTAGCACGATCAGATATTACAATTTGTACTGCTGAAATTCGAGCAATACCATTGTTCAATGCAGCCTCAACTTGCTGTAATGTATGCGCATTATTAATATCTCTAATTGTTTCAAGCACAATTTCGTTAATTTGATTCATTGCTGCTTGTTTTTCATCAGTTGTGCCAATTTCACTATTTCGAATACTATTTATTTTTTCATTTGAAAAGTCTTTAATTCTACTAATTGCTTCTTGCTTGCGTTTAGCTAGTTCTTTTGCTGTTGGATTAGCTGCTTTCATTTGAGCTTTAAATTGTTCCAATTGCTCACTTATTTCATCGATGCTTTGCGCACGTTGAATCGCTTGAATTGCTTGTTCTTTTAATTGATTTAACTTAGCAATAGCTTCTTGCTTCTCTTTATCTGTTAGATCAGTACGAGCTTTGATTTCATCAATCATATGTTGAATTGCATCTTCAATCGATTTAATTGCATTTGATTTTGCTTGTTCAATCGTAAATTGTTCTGGATTAAATTGTTCAATATGCGCTTGTTCTTGTTGTTGAATTTCTTCAACTGAATGAACATCAGGTGCATTGTTAATATAATCAATTGCTTGTTGTTTAAGCTTATTAACTTCTGCAATTGCAGCTTCTTTTTGTTCCAGTGTTAATGTCACACTATTATTGATTTCATCAATCTTTTGTTGTGCCGCATTTTCGATTGATTCAATTGCCTGTTGTTTGACTACTGACAATTCTTTTTCTACAACTTTTACAGGAACATTAACAATCACTTTTGATCCATCAAGCAATGTAACTTCAACTTTTGCTGTTAAGCTATCAGAAATCGTTGCAGTTGATGGTGTATCGATAACTTCTGCTGAAAGCTGATTAATTAAGTTTATGTGTGCAAGAATATCTTGTTCTGTAATGATGTCATCACGATGTACAATGAGTTCACCATTAACTAGGATTTGCTCAGGTGTTGCTTCAAAAATTTCATTTACAGCAGGTTGTTCATCAACCTCCCATACATGTGTATTTCTAATGTCATCTAAACCTAAGTTTAATCCTCGATTTAATTGATCTATAGTTTGAGCATTCTCAACGTTTTGTAGTGCTCGTTTTTCAGCTTCGTCAATTTCTTTGAGCGCTTTTGCTTTTTGCTCAGGTGTTAAATCTGGATTTGAATTGATTTGATCACGCTTCGCATTAGCTAAGGCTTTTATTGCATTTTTCGCATCTTCTTTAGCTTTCACTAAATCTTTGATGTCTTGTAATGCTTGCGCAAGTTGTGCTTTTGCCTGCTCAATTTCTTCTTTAGTCAGCGCATTGTTAATGTCGTTATGACCTTGTTGAAGTATTTGATTAATTCGATCTTTAAGTGCTTGTTTTTCCTTATCTGTTAGATTTGGATTTTGATCGATTTCGTCAATTAAAGCTTGTACACGTTTATCAATATCTTTATTGGCATCAATTTTAGCTTTTGGTATTTCATTGGCATGCACTTGTTCAATCGCGTGCTTGCCTGCTGTTTGAACTTGAGATACAGCCTGATTACTTGTTGCTTTATTAATGTTGTTGATGATGCTGTTTGCCAATTCTTCTGCTTTATTTTTCGCAATATGCTTGTCTTGATCCGTCGCATTTGAAGCTTCGATTTCTTTTAGCTTATTAGCTAAAGCTTGATTAATAGATTGAATTGCCTTGTCTTTAGCATCTTGTAGTCGTTGATCACCATTAAGATTATGGATTGCATCATTGACTGTTTGAATTGCGCCGTTAATATCATTCACATTTGTGTTATCACTATTTAGCAATGTATTTGCTAGACGTTTGGCATCATCGAAGTTTGTTTTAGCATTATCGTCAGCGTTTTGGTAATTGACAGTTTGCTCTGCATTTGGAATTTCATTGTCAACTAAATGTTTCAATGTTTCCATTGCATCATTTAAGTCAATTTGATTATTAACAATATCTGTTACATCTGATACAGTATCGGCATTGTTAATTGCTTTATGTGCAAGATCTTGTTGCTGTTGATTTAATCCATTTAACGAATTAACAAACGCATTTGCTTTATCTTTGGCATTTGCAAGGTTTTGGTCTCCATTTAATGCATTTTGAGCATCGATAATATTTTGTTTCAATTGCTCTGCTTCAGCTTTTGCAATTGCATTACCTTGCACTTTATCTAACTCATGTGCTGCATTCGCAATTGCATTATCATAATTTGCTTTCAAATTGTCATCTGCATTGATGTAATTTGTGCTGCTGATAACACCAAGGTGCTGTTCGTCAATATATTGTTGTACTGCACCCATTGCATTATCTAATTTAGTTGCTCTATTAATTGCTCGAGATGCTTTATTTAGCGTTTCAGCATTATTAATTTGTTGGATTGCTAATTGTCTTTGAGCATTGTTTAGATGTGTTAATTGATCCAATCTTTGTAATGCTTCAGCTTTACGATTATTAAGTCTTTCTTCACCATTTAATGCTTTCTTAGCTGCAGTGATTGCATCATTTAATTTGATAACTTGTTCTGCAGTTAAGTTTTGACCAGTCGATTTATCAAGTGCTTGTTTCGCTTTATCAACCGCTTCGTCATATACTTGTTTGACTTGTGTATCTGCATTGACATAGTTCGTGCTACCTTTCGTGCGTCCTTCATTGCCAGTGATTTCTTGTGACAATTGATCCATTGCACGATTAAGTGCCTTAGCCTCATCTACAATTTGTTGGATTTGATTTAAATCGTTTGATTGATCGATGCGACCTTTAAATCCATCTTGTTGAGCATTGTTTAATGCATTCAATTGGTCGATGTCATGTTTACCATTTGTTTTAGCAAGTGCTACACGTTCATCACCATTTAATGCTTGTTTTGCTTTTAAAATATTTTGAAGTGCTTGATCCACTTGTTGCTTATTCGCATTTTGTTTCAATACATTTTCAGCATCAGCAATAGCTTGTTTATAAGCATTTTGCTTATCTGAATCTGCTTGTGTGTAATCTACAGTTTGCTCAACGTTAGCATGTTCATTAACTGCTTGTTGTAATTGATCCATAGATTGATTCAATTGCGTTGCTTGATCTACTAATTCAGCAATTGGTTGAAGTTTCGTCGCTTGATCAATGTTTTGTTTAGCAGTTGCAATTTGATCAGCATTTAAATGTGTTAATTGGTCAATAGTTTGTTTCGCTTGTGTTTTAGCTTCAGCGACTCTCTCATTACCATTCAACTCATTTTCTTTTTCTTGCAGCTTCGTTAATGCTTGTTCTACAGCATCTTTATTTGCATTTGAACCATTAGTTGGATCTGTAATGCTTTGAGCAGCTTGTAACGCTTGATCAACTGCTTCTTTTTTATCCGTTGATGCTTCAGTGTAATTTGGTTGAGCCTTATCTGTGTTCACTTGATCAACTTTATTTTTCAATGTTTCCATTGCGTGATCAAGTTCAGTAGCAGTTTGAACATGTTGTGCAACCTCTGTTCTTGTAGGCGCTGCATTTATAGCATCAGTTAATGCTTGTTGTTGTGCATGATTTAAGTTTGGCAATGCATTAACAGTCGTTACTGCTTGTTGTTGATCACGAGCAAGTTTTTGATCACCATGTAGGTTATCTTTTGCAGTTGTTACTGCTTGTGTCAATTGTTCTACTTGTGATTTGTCGAGTGTTGGATTACCTGTTTGGTTAATTAAATCTTTTGCATTTTGAACTGCTGCTTGGTAAGCATCTTTTTGCGGTTTATCTTCATTAATAAACTTGCTACCAGATTCTGTTTGTTGTTGATCTTGAATACTATTTCGTAATGCTTGCATTGCTTGATCAAGCGCTTTTGCTTCAGCTAATTTTTGCGCTACTTCATCACGAGTTGCTGCGTTGTTTATTTGGCTTTCAAGTGCTTGACGTTGCGGATTATTCAAACCATTTAATTGATTTAAATCAGTAACCGCATGTTGTTTATCGTCCGCAAGTTTTTGATCACCGTGTAGGTTATCTTTAGCTTGGTTAACAGCTTGTGTCAATTGTTCAACTTGTGCTTTATCAAGCGTTGGATTGTTAGTTTGATTAATTAAATTTTTTGCATTTTGAACTGCTGCTTGGTAAGCATCTTTTTGTGGTTTATCTTCATTGATAAACTTGCTACCCGCTTCCGTTTGCTGTTGATCTTGAATGCTATTACGTAAAGCTTCCATTGCTTGGTTAAGTGCTTGTGCTTCAGTTAATTTTTGTGCTACTTCGCCACGAGTTGCCGCATTATTGATTTGATTTTCAAGTGCTTGACGTTGTGGTGTATTCAAGTTAGACAAGTTATTTAACGTTTCTGTTGCACGTTGCTTATCTTGAGCTAGTTTTTGATCACCATGTAAATTGTTTTTAGCATCAGTCACTGCCTGTGTCGCTTGATCAATGATTGATTTAGCTAATGTAGGATCAGTTGTTTTGTTAATCAAATCTTTCGCGTGTTGTACTGCTTGCGTATAAGCATCTTTTTGCGCTTGATCCTCGTTAATAAATTTACTACTAGCTTCAGTTTGTGGTTGATCCTTAATACTTTCTTTTAATGCTTTCATCGCTTCATTTAATGCTTGCGCTTGTGCAATGATTTCAGCCACTTTATCACGAGTTGTTGCATTATTAATTTGATTTTCTAGCGCTTGTTGTTGAGCTGGTGTTAATTGATCTAAATGATTTAGAGAATTTCCAGCAGTTTGCTTATCTTGAGCTAATCGTTCAACACCATCTAATGCATTTTTAGATGATATTACTGCTTGAGTCGCACTTGATACATTACCTTTATTGATAGTTGGATTATTTAATCCTGCAATGATAGACTCAGCATTTTGAACTGCTTCATCATAGGCTTGTTTTTTATTCGGTTCTGCATTGACATATGCACTGCTCGCACGTGTTGCATCTTTGTCAGCAATACTTTGTTGTAATGCATCCATAAGTTGATCTAATGCTTGTGCTTCAGTCAAATCTTGCTTAACTGCTGTTCTAGTTGTTTCGCTATCAATTAACGTATCTTCCATATGTTTTTGTGCATTGTTTAGATGTGCTAATTGACTAACCGTTTGTTTAGCATGATCTTTATCATTTTGTAATTTCACATCACCATGTAATGCTGCTTTCGTTGTATTCACAGTTGCCGCTGCTTGATTAATCGCATTATTATCTAATGTTGCAGTTTGTTCATTGATAATATTATTTGCGGCTTGAACAGCTTGATCATAGTTTTGTTGCTCTGGTTGATCTTCGTTGATATATTTGCTATTTGCTTTAGTTGCTGCGTTATCTTGAATGCTCTGTCTTAAACCATGCATTGCTTGGTTAAGCGTATTCGCATTTTGTTCAATTTGATGAACTGCAGTTACTAAAGTTGCAGCTGTAACTTGGTCTTTTAATGCTGTTTTTTGAGGATCATTTAAGCTTGTTAAAGCATCAATTGCTTGCGTCGCATTTGTTTTAGCAACTTGTAAATTATGATCTCCATTTAACGCTTGAAGTGTTGTTTGAACTTTAGTAATAGCTTGTTCTACTTCTGTTTGGTTCGCATTTTGACCAGTTTGTTTGTTAATCATTGCTGCTGCTTCATTTACCGCTGTATTATAAGCAGTTTGTTTATCAGTATCAGCATTGATGAAGTTACCACGTTGTTCAACGGCTTGATGATCTGCAATCGCATTAATTAAGTTACCCATCGCAGTATTTAAAGATTCTGCTGTTTGTTTGTGACCATTAACTGCAGCAATATCAGATGATTGCGTAATTTGTGATTGTAACTGTTGCTTTTGCGCATTATTCAAATGATCTAATTGATCAAGTCTGTTGTTCGCTTCTTGCTTAGCTGCTGCAAGGTTTTCATCACCATCTAATGCAACTTTCGTATTATTCACTTGTGTCGTTGCACCATTAACATCATCTGGATTCATCGTAGGCGATGTAGTTTGATTAATGATATTATTAGCAGCTGTTACAGCTTTGTTATAGTCATTTTGTCTTTGCGCAGTTGCATCATGATAATCTTCAGACGCTAATGTCGTTTGATTATCCGCAACACTATTTCTTAATAATTCCATCGCATGATCTAACGTTTGTGCTTTTTGATTAATCGTAGTGACATCTGTAACAAGTGGCGCTTGTGTAATTTGACTTTCAAATGATTGTTTTTGTGCATCATTTAAGTGTGTTAAGTTCGCCAATTGTTGTTTTGCTTGTTGTTTTGCATTTGCCAAATTGTCATTACCATTTAATGCTTGTTTCGCTGCGTTCACTTCATTAGTGATGCTTTCAACTTGTGCTTGTACTTCATTAGTACCACTTTGTTTATTCAATAATGCTTCAGCTTTTGCTACTGCCTGTTTATACGCATTTTGTTTGTCAGGATCTGCATTTAAGTAATTACCGTCCGCTAATATTTGATCTTTATCATTAATAGCTTGTGATAATTGATCCATTGCTTGATCTAGGCTCGTTGCTGTTTGTTTAACTTGGTTCACTGTAGCAATTTCAGGCGATTGATCGATTTGACCTTTTAATGCTTGTTTTTGAGCATCGTTTAAATGCGTCATTCCACTTACGGCATCTTTAGCATTTTGCTTTTCAGTGGCTAATTTAGCTTCACCGTTTAAGCTATTTTTAGCATCAGTCACTTGAGTTAATGCACGAGTAATGTCATCTGGGTTAAGCGTTGGATTTGTCGTTTGATTGATAATACCTTCCGCTTGAGACACTGCATTTGTATATGCTGTTTGCTTATCGACATCAGCATCGTGGTAGTTCTCACTTGCTTTCACAGTATCTTTATTTGCAATACCTTGTTTCAAGTTACCCATTGCTGTATTCACATTTTGTGCATTTTGTTTAGTTTGTTCAACTGTAGCTAAAGCTTGTGCTTGATTGATTTGGTTTCGTAATGCATCACGTTGTGGTTGATTTAAGTCACGTAACGTATCAAGATTTGCTAAAGCATCTTGTTTCGCTTGCGCTAATTTTTCATCACCGTTTAATGCATCTTTCGCTTGATTCATAGTTGTAACTGCTTGTGTTACTGTATCAGGCGCCAATACAGGTGTTGGTGTGCCATTTGCGATTTGTTGCGCTTGGTTAGCTGCATTGTTATAAGCTTGTTGTTTGTCTTGATCCGCTTGTGTAAAGTCAACTGATTGTGGTACTTGACTATTCGCTTGAATTTGTTGTTTCAACGTACCCATTGCATTATTTAACGCATCAGCATTTTGCTTAATAGCATTAACACCTGTAACAAGTTCTGCATGCGACACTTGGTCTTTTAATGCTGTTTTTTGTGGTTGATTTAAGTTTGGTAACTGATCAATGGCTGTATTTGCATTGTCTTTAGCAACTTGTAAGTTATGGTTACCGTTTAAATCACCCTTAGCTTGATTCACTTGTTGTAACGCTTGAGCCACTTGTTGTGGATCCACGTTTGCATTTGGTGTACCACTAATGATTTGTTCAGCATGCGCTACCGCATTGTTATATGCATTTTGCTTATCAGTATCAGCATTGACAAAGTTACCATTTGCTTTAGTTTGGTCTTTATCTGCAATACCTTGTTTCAATTGTGTCATTGCTTGATTTAAATCTTGTGCTGTTTGCTTAATCGTGTTTACATTTGCAACAGTTTGCGCAGCATCAACTTGTTGTTTTAATACATCTTTTTGCGCTTGATTTAAATCATTTGCATTTGTAATCACTTGTTTCGCTGCATCTTTTGCACGTTGTACATTGTCATTACCATTCAATGCTTGTTTCGCTGCGTTCACACGTTGCATCGCTTGTTCCACTTCAGTTTGACTTGCATTGCTGCCATTTGCTTTAGATAAAATACCTTCTGCATTTGCTACCGCATTAGTATAAGCATCTTTCTTAGCTTGATCTGCATCAGTAAAGTTAATGCTATTTAATGTCTCAGTTTTATCTTGTAATGCATTGTTTAAGTTAGTCATAGCATTATTCAGATTTTGAGCATTTTGCTTAACATTATTAACTGTTGCAATATCTGGTGCTTGTTCAACTTGAGTTGTTAGCGCTTGTTTTTGAGCATCATTTAAATGATCTAGTGTACCAAGTGTTGTCTTAGTATCTTGTTTGGCATCAGCTAATTTTTGATTACCGTTAAGTGCTTGATTTGTGTCATTCACTTTAGTTAATGCTTGTTGAATTGTATTTGGATCCATTGTTGGATTTGTTGTTTGTTTTAACAATTCTTCTGCTTTTGTTACTGCATTATCATATGCTGTTTGCTTGTCAGTATCAGCATCGTGATAGTTCTCGCTACCTTTAATTTGTGCTTTATTCGCAATACCTTGTTTCAATTGTGTCATCGCGTCATTAAGCGTTGTCGCCGCTTGTTGAATAGCATTGACGTTTGGTACAAGAGTTGCTTGCGTAATTTGTTTGTTGTATTCATCACGTTGCGCTTGATTCAAGTTTGGCAATTGATCAATAGCTTGTTGAACATTTTGTTTCGCCGTTGCTAAGTTCGTATTACCATTCAAATCATTTTTAGCTTGCGTAACTTTATTTAAAGCTGCAGTAATTTCGCTAGGTGTAACGACTACATCAGGCGTACCACTAATTAATGCTTCAGCTTTTGCTACTGCTTGATTATATGCATTTTGCTTGTCAGGATCTGCATTGACAAAGTTACCATCAGCTTTTGTTTGTTCTTTATCTGCAATGCCTTGTTTTAATTGTGTCATCGCATTGTTTAACTCTTGTGCTGTTTGTTTAACATTGTTTACACCAGCTACAGTAGTTGCATTTTGAACTTGTTGTTTTAATGCGTCTTTTTGTGCTTGGTTAAGGTCATTAGAGCTATTAATTAATGCTGTTGCTTCGTCTTTTGCATGTTGAACGTTGGCATTACCATTTAATGCTTGTTTTGTTGCATTAACTTGTTGGATTGCTTGTTCAACTTCAGTTTGTGTTGCATTGCCACCATTAGCTTTTGAAATAATGTTTTCAGCATTTGTAACAGCAGTGTTATATGCTTGTTGTTTGGCTTGATCTGCATCAGTGAAGTTAACTGTTGCTTTCGTAGCATCTTTGTCAGCTATCGCTTGTTTCAAGTTACCCATCGCTGTATTTAAGTTTTGCGCATTTTGTTTAATTTGATTTGCTTCATCAACAGTATGCGCGCCATTAATTTGATTAGTAACAGCTTGTTTTTGCGCATTATTTAAGTTGTCTAATGAACCTAATGATTGTGTCGCTTGTTGTTTCGCTGCCTCTAGGTTTTCATTACCATTTAATGCATTTTTAGTTGTGCTTACTTGACCAGCAGCTTGATTGATAACAGTCGGATCTAAAGTTGGATTTGTAGTTTGATCAATAATACCTTGTGCAGTTGTGACAGCATTATTGTACGCATCCTTTTTATTCGGACTTGCATCAGTATAATTTTGGTTTTGTTTTGTTGTCGCATTATCTGCAATACTTTGACGTAATTTGTCCATTGCTGCATCAACATTGTTTGCTTTTTGTTCATTACCTTGTGCTTCTGCAACAGTAGTCGATTGTTGTACCAATTGTTTTAATGCCTCTTTTTGTGCATTTGTTAAATGGCTTAAACCGTCAATTGCTGTATTTGCGTGTTGTTTCGCTTTTTCAAGGTTTTGAGTACCATTAAGCGCTGCTTTTGTAGTATTCACTTGATTCATAGCTGCTTCAACTTGATCTTTAGGCACGTTCGTACCTGTAGATTTATTTAAAATATTTTCAGCATTACGAACCGCTTCATTGTATGCATTTTTCTTCTCTGGATCTGCATCTGCAAAGTTTTGACTGCCAAGTGTAGTGTCTTTATCATTCAAGCTATTTTTCAAGTTACCCATCGCTGTATTCAGTTCCTGAGCGGTTTGAATGGCTTGCGTTACTTCAGCTACAGTGTGCGCTTGATTGATGTTTCCAGTAACAGCACCTTTTTGTGCATTGTTTAAGTTATCTAACGTAGATAATGTTTGGTTTGCATTGTTTTTAGCATCTGTTACTTTTCTATCACCATTCAACGCTTGTTTAGTAGTTGTTACAGTTGAAAGTGCTGCTTCAACTTGTGATTGGTTCGCATTTGTACCATTTGCTTGATTAATAATATTTTCAGCAGCAGTTACCGCATTGTTGTATGCTGTTTGTTTTTCTGGATCTGCATCTGTAAAGTTAACACTTTGTTTCACTTGATCTTTGTCTTGGATTCCGTTGATTAAACGTTCCATTGCTTGATCTAATTGTTCAGCTTTAGTTTTCACTTGATTTACTGTGCTAATATTTGGTGCATTTGTCACTTGTGTATTTAAATCTTGCTTTTGAGCATTGTTTAAATGACTTAATCGGTTGATGTTAGCAGTTGTTTCTTGCTTTTTATTTGCTAAGTTTTGCGCACCATTAAGCGCCGTTTTGTTAGTGTTCACTTGATTAGCTGCTTGTGTTACTGCAGATGGATCAAGTGTTGGCTGACTCGTTGCATTAATGATATTTTCAGCACTTGTAACTGCTGTATTGTATGCATTTTGTTTATCTGTATCTGCATCAACATATGGTTGACTCGCTTTTACTTCATCTTTATTCGCAATACTATTTCGAAGTTGATTCATTGCATTGTCAAGATTTGTTGCATTGTCTTTCACACTTTGTACACCAGTTACTTGTGTCGCGCTATCAATTTGACCAGTAATACTTTGTTTTTGTGCATCAGATAAATGTGTCATTTGACGTAATGCATCTTTAGCTTGTTGCTTCGCAGTTGCTAAGTTTGTATCACCATTTAAACTTGTTTCAGCATTATTGACACGTTGTGTTGCCGCAGTAACATCTGCTGCATTTGTAATCACATTAGGTGAACCATTTACGATATTCTTCGCAGCATTATATGCATCAGTGTAAGCACCTTGTTTATCAGGACTTGCGTTAGTGTAATTACCACCAGCTACAATTGTGTCATGATCACCAATTGCTTGTTTTAATTGATCCATCGCATTATTAAGTGATGTAGCACTATTTTTCAGATCAGTTACACCTGATACGCGTTGTGCAGCATTCACTTGTTGTTTCAATGCTGTTTTTTGCGGTGTATTCAATTGTGTCAAGTTATCGATAGCTTGTGTAGCTTCAGTTTTAGCGCGTTGTAAGTTCGCGTCACCGTTCAAAGCATTTTCAGTAGACGTTACACTTTGAATTGCTTGTTCAACAGCTTGCTTATCTTTATTCGTACCATGATCTTTATTTAAGTAAGATTCAGCTTGTGTGATGGCATTATCAAATGCTGTTTTCTTAGTTGGATCTGCGTCAATGTAGTTTTCGCTCGCTTTAGTTTGATCTTTATTTGCGATTGCTGACTCTAATCGTTGCATTGCACCATCTAAGTCTTGTGCTTTCGTTTTAACACTATTTACACCGTTGACTGTTGTTGCACCTTCGATTTGTGATGTTAAATCTTGTTTTTGTGCATTATTTAAGTGTGTTAATGTACCTAAGTTTGCTTTCGCATCTGATTTTGCTTGTCTTACATTTGCATCACCGTTTAAAGCATTCTTAGCAGTCGTTACTTGATTTAATGCAGCTTCAACTTGTGCTTTTGTCATATTTTGACCGTTTGCTTTATCTAAAATACCTTGAGCATTCGTAACAGCATTTGTGTAAGCATCTTTCTTACCTTGGTCAGCATCTGTAAAGTTCACTTGTTGTTTAACAGTGTTTTGGTCATTAATACCATTTTGAAGTTGACCCATTGCTGTATTTAATTCATTAGCAGTATTTTGTGCAGCAGTTACGTCTGCTACTGTCGTTGCATTGTCAATTTGACTAGTTGCTGCAGTTGATTGCGCGTTATTCAAGTTACTATATGAAGCTAATGCACGTTTTGCTGTTTCTTTCGCTTGAGCAACTTTATTATCACCATTCAAGTCGTTTTTAGCTTGATTCAATTGGTTAAGCGCTGCTTGAACTTGTGTTTCATTCGCGTTAATGCCATTTGCATTAGTAATTGCTTCTGCTTGTGTAACTGCAGTATCATACGCTTGTTGTTTTGGTTGATCCGCATCTGTGTAATTGACACTACGTTTCGTATTATCCTTTTCAGCAAGTGCATGTTTCAAATTACCCATCGCTGTGTTTAACGATGTTGCTTTATTTTTAGCCGCTGTGACAGCTGCAAGATTTGGTGCTTGATCCACTTCAGCATTTGCCGCAGTTCGTTGTGCATTGTTCAAGTCTGTCAAACGACCGATATCTGTTTTCGCAGTTTGTTTTGCAGCTGCTAATTTTTCATCACCGTTCAATGCTGACTTCGCACTATTAACTTGGCTCGCTTTTTGATTAATCGTATCTGGATTCATTTCAGGATTATTCGTTGCACTAATAATACCCTCAGCATCAGATACTGCATGGTTGTATGCATTTTGTAGATCTGCATTCGCGTCTTGATAATCTTCGCTTGATTTAGTCGTATCTTTAGAAGCAATACTTTGTCTTAATTGATTCATTGCTTGATTTAAAGTACCAGCATTTGCTTGGATGCCTTGAACACCAGCAACAGTTGTACCGCGTTCAATTTGTTCTGTTAAGTTTGCTTTTTGAGCATTAGTTAAATGTGACATTGTCGCTACTTGTTGTTTAGCTGTGTTCTTCGCTTCATTTAATCGCGCGTCACCATTTAATGCTGTTTTAGCAGTATTCACACGTTGTAATGCTTGTTCAACGGCTACTTTATTGTCATTTGAACCAGCTGTTTTATCTAATAACGTTTTAGCTGCTGTTACAGCATCATTGTATGCAGTTTGTTTATCTCTATCTGCATCAGTATATTTCTGAGCTGCTTTTGTAGCTGCTTCGTCATTAATACCACGTTGTAAGTTGCTCATTGCAGTATTTAATTCAGATGCCATTGTAGACACTTGATTTACACCTGCAACTGTTGTCGCACCTTCAATTTGTGATTTCAATGCTGCTTTTTGTGCATTATTAATTGATGTAAGGTTATTCAATGCATTTTTCGCAGTTGTCTTAGCGTTCGCAACATTTTGATTACCGTTCAATTCGTTTTTAGCACGTTGTACATTTTGTAACGCAGTTTCGACACCGTCTTTTGCAGTATTTGGACCTTGTGCTTTATTTAAAATTTGTTCAGCTTGCGTCACTGCATTTGTATATGCATTACGTTTCGCTTCATCTGCATCAGTGAAGTTAACACCTTGCTTAATCGTATTTTGATCTTGAATACCATTTTTCAAGTTCGTCATAGCTGTATTTAATGTGTCCGCATTATTTTGCGCTTGTGTTACTTCATTAACATGCGTTGCACCTTCGATTTGGCGTTTCGCTGCATCTTTTTGTGCATTAGTTAAGTCACTTAAGCCATTCAAATGTTGCTTCGCATTTGTTTGCGCAGTTCTTAAGTTTTCTTGACCATTTAACGCTTGTTGTTTAGCTGTCACTTGGTCTTTCGCTTGATTAATTTCTTGCGCATTCATTGATGGACTAGTTGTTTGACCAATGATTGCTTTTGCTGCAGTGACTGCATTGTTGTAGTCATTTTGTTTGTTTTGACTTGCATCTGTGTAGTTTTGATCTGCTTTAATCGTTGCTTCATTCGCAATGCTATCTCGTAGACCTTTCATTGCAGTGTTTAATGTTTGTGCATTATCACGAACAGTTTGAACATTTGGCAACGTCGTCGCTTGACCCACTTGTTCTTTAAGTTTTGCTTTTTGCGGACCATTTAAAGAAGTTAAACCATCAATTGCAGTGTTAGCATTTTGTTTCGCTACTTCTAAATTATGATTACCGTTTAACTGCGTCTTCGCATTCGTTACTTGTGTTGCTGCATTTGTAACATCTGACGGTGTTAACGTTGGTGTTGATGTACCACTAACGATATGTTCTGCAGCTGTCACTTTTTCATCATATGCTTGGCGTTTATTCGCATCAGCATTGACATAGTTACCACTAGCTTTTGTCTCAACTTTATCAGCAATGGCACGTTTTATAGCTGTCATCGCTGTATTTAATTCAGTCGCAGTATGTTCAACACCATTTGCTGCAGATACGCGTCCTGCACTTGTTACTTGTGCTTTTAATGCTTCTTTTTGTTTTGTATTTAAGTCCGAAGCATTTGTAATCGCTGTGTTAGCAGCTTGTTTCGCACGTTCTAAGTTTTGAATACCGTTTAATGCAGTATTTGCTTGCGTAACAGCTTGCATTGCTCTTTCAACATCTGCTTTAGGTGTATTACCGCCAGCTGTTTTATTTAAAATTGTAGCTGCTGCATTTACTGCTTGAGAATAAGCAGTTCGTTTAGCATCATCAGCATCTTGATAATTTTGACTTTGTAACGTCGTGTCTTTATCACGAATTGATGTTTCTAATTGACCCATAGCACCATCTAATTGTTGCGCTTTGGCTTTAACTGTATTAACACCTTCAACATTTGTTGCTTGTGTAATTTCATTATCTAACGCTGTACGTTGTGCATTATTAATGTGTGTTAATATACCTAACGTTTGTTTCGCAGCGGCTTTAGCTTCATTTAATTTCGCATCACCGTTCAACGCCGTCTTCGTACTGTTTACATTTTGTAATGCTTGTTCAACTGCTGCTTTGTCTACATTTTGACCACTAGCTTTTGTTAAAATTGCTTTCGCTGCATTTACAGCTTGATCATAAGCTGATTTCTTACTTGGCTCTGCATCTAGGTATTTCTGAGTTTGTTTTGTTTGTGTCTCATCATTGATACCGTTTTGTAAACTATGCATTGCGTTATTTAATTCTGTTGCTTTGACAGTTTCTTGATTTACACCAGCTACTGTTGTTGCACCATCAATGCTACGCGTTAACGCATCTTTTTGTGCATTGTTAATTGATGTTAAGTTATTTAAGTTGTTTTTCGCAGTTGTCTTAGCTTGAGCTAAGTTTTGCGCACCATTTAATGCATGTTCTTTAGTTGTCACTTGTGATGTTGCTTGCGTAATAGTATTTGGTTCCATCGTTGGGTTCGATGTTTGTTTAATGATTGCTTTTGCTGCAGTAACTGCGCTGTCGTACTCGTTACGATTATTTGGACTTGCGTCAGTGTAGTTTTGACCTGCTTTAATTGTTGCTTCATTCGCAATACTATCTCTTAAGCCTTTCATCGCTGTATTCAACGTTTGAGAACTATTTTTAACAGTTTGAACGCCATCTAATGTAGTTGCACTTTGAACTTGTTCTTTTAATTTTGCTTTTTGTGCATTATTCAATTGTGCTAAGCCGTCAATTGTATTGTTGGCATGCTCTTTCGCTACACGTAAGTTGTTATCACCATTTAATGCTGTTTTAGCCGCATTGACTTGTGATGCCGCACTATTTACGTCATTGACTGTTAATGTCGCATTCGGTGTACCACTAATAATATTTTCAGCGTTCGACACTTTTGAATCATACGCTTGACGTTTTTCTTGATCAGCATTGACATAATTACCGCTTGCTTTTGTTCTTTCTTTATCAGCAATAGCTACTTTAAGTGCTGTCATCGCGCCGTTCAATTCAGTAGCTGTACGTTGAACGTTATTTGCATCAGACACACGTTGTGCATTGTTAACTTGTGTTTTTAATGCATCTTTTTGTTTTTGGTTTAAGTCATGTGCGTTGTTAATTGTGTTCGTCGCATTTGTTTTAGCTTGAGCTAAGTTTTGTGCACCATTTAACGCTGCTTTTGTTGTATTGACTTGATTTGCCATGCCATTAATCGCATTAGCATCCATATTTGGATTGTTCGTTGCATTAATAACACCATTTGCATTATTTACAGCAGTATTGTAATTATTTTTGTTGCTATCAGATGCATCAAGATAATTTTGACTTGTTTTCGTCGTATTATCATTTTGGATACTTGTACGTAATGCACCCATGGCAGTATTTAACGTATTACCTTTATCTTTAACACCATTTACACCAGCTACATTTTGCGCTTGTTCAACTTGATGCTTCAAGTTGTCTTTTTGTAATTGTGTTAAGTGTTGTAAACCATTAATCGTATTTGTTGCTGAAGTTTTCGCATTTCTTAAGTTTTCAGCACCATTTAAAGCCGCTTTCGCTCTTGTAACTGCATTTAATGCATTATCAACGTCTGCTTTAGATGTGTTACCACCAGTTTGTTTATTTAAAATGCCTTCAGCTGTTGTGACAGCTTGAGTATATGCATTTCGTTTTGATTCATCCGCATCAAGATAATTTTGATTTCTTAATGTAGCATCTTTATCATTGATTGAACCTTGCAAGCTATTCATTGCGCCGTCTAATGTATTGGCATTTGTTTTCACAGTATTAACGTCATCAACAGTCGTCGCTTGATTGATTTGACCTTCTAACGCAGTACGTTGTGCATTTGTAATATGGTTTAAAGTACCTAAGTTTTGTTTAGCTGCCGCTTTCGCTTCTGCCAGTTTCGCATCACCATTCAATGCATCTTTCGTACTTGTTACTTGTTGTAATGCACGGTCAACTGCTGCTTTATCTGAATTTGATCCAGTTTGTTTATTTAAAATTGCTTTCGCAGCAGCTACAGCTTGATCATAAGCAGTTTTCTTACTTTGTTCAGCGTCACGATATTTTTGAGTTTGTTTTGTTGTATTTTCATCATCAATACCATGTTGTAATTGACCCATAGCTGTATTAAGTTCATTTGCAGTTTGTTGGATACTTGTTACATTTGCAACACGTTGCGCACTTGTCACTTGTGCTTTTAACGCATCTTTTTGCGCTTTATTTAAGTTAGTAGCACCATCGATGGCATTTGTTGCTGTTTGTTTCGCTTGCGTTAAATTATGTGTACCATCTAATGCATTTTTCGTTGATGTCACTTGTGTAGCGATTTGGTTAATTGCATTAGCATCCATATTTGGATTGCTTGTTGCGTTAATGACACCATTAGCACTATCAACAGCATTGTTATAGTTTGTTTTGTTACTTTCTGTAGCATCAAGATAGTTTTGGCCATTTTTCGTAACTGTGTTATCTTGAATGCTATTTCTTAACGTACCCATAGCACCATTTAATGTGTTGGCACTTGATTTAACAGTATCTACACCTGCAACATTTTGTGCTTGTTGCACTTGTTGTTTCAATTTATCTTTTTGTGCAGTTGTTAAATGTTGAAGGCCGTTTATAGTAGTGTTTGCATTTGATTTAGCTTGCTCTAAATTATGGTTACCATTTAGGGCACCTTTCGCATTTGTCACTTGTGACAACGCGTTTTCAACGGCAGCTTTATCTAAATTTGATCCACTATTTTTATTTAAAATATTTTCTGCGTTCGTAACGGTTTGAGTATAAGCAGTTTTCTTATCTGAATCAGCATCATGATAGTTTTCGCTCGCTAAAGTATGCGCTTTATCATTAATACCATTTTGCAAGTTAGCCATCGCTGTATTCAATTGTGTACCTGTATTAGATACCGCTTCAACACCAGCTACTGTTGTTGCTTGATCAATTTTAGTTGTTAAGTCACGTTTTTGAGCATTATTAATTGACGTTAAGTTATTTAATGCATGTTTAGCTGTATTCTTCGCATTTGTAACGTTTTGATCACCATTCAATGCATTTTTAGCACTTGAAACATTTTGAATAGCCGCCTCAACATCTTGTTTAGACGTATTTGCACCTTGCGTTTTGTTCAAAATTGTTTCTGCTCTGCTTACCGCATTTGTATACGCATCACGTTTAGCTTTATCTGCATCAGTGAAGTTAACACCTTGTTTAACTGTGTTTTGATCATGGATAGCTTGTTCCAAGTTGCCCATTTGCGTATTTAACTCAGTTGCTGCATTTTTAGCAGCTGTTACCTCACTCACATGACCTGCGCGATCAATTTGTGTTGAGATTGCAGATTTTTGGTTATTTGTTAAGTGTGATAATGTATTTAAGTTTTGCTTAGCAGTGTTTTGTGCATTTCTTAAGTTTTCAGCACCGTTTAAACCATTTTTAGCATTATTCACTTGTGTTGTAGCTTGGGTAATCGCACTAGCATCCATAGTCGGATTGTTAGTTTGATTAATGATACCTTTCGCATTTGACACAGCGCTATTATATGTTGATTGGTTATTCGAACTTGCGTCTGTATAGTTTTGACTTGCTTTGACTGTTGTTTCGTTAGCAATACTATCTCTTAAGCCTTTCATTGCATTGTTCAATGCTTGTCCATTTGTTTGAACAGTTTGTACGTCTTCTAATCTATTGGCTTGTCCCACTTGTTCTTTTAATTTAGCTTTTTGAGGTGTATTTAATTGTGTTAATGCATCAATAGCAGTATTGGCGTTTTGTTTTGCTTCACGTAATCTTTCGTCACCATTTAATTCTTGTTTCGCGCTGTTTACTTGATTAGCTGCAGCTGTTACTTCTGAAGGAGTTGTAACAACCGTTGGCGTACCGCTAATAATATGTTCAGCATTGGTAACTTTAGTTGTGTATGCATTTTGTTTTGTGCTATCGGCGTTAACATATTTACTGCTTGCTAACGTATTCGTCTTATCTGCGATGGCTTGTTTTAATGAGACCATTGCTGTGTTCAGTTCAGTCGCATTGCGCTGTACATCTTGTGCATTAGAAACGCGTTGAGCACCATTAGCTTGTGCTTTTAATGTATCTTTTTGTTTTTGATTTAAATCAGATGCCCCATTGATTGTTGTAATCGCAGCTTGTTTTGCATTATTTAAGTTTTGCGTACCATTTAATGCATGTTTCGCACTATTAACATTATTAAGTGCTTGTTCGACTGCAGTTTTCGCTGTATTCGGTCCAGTTTGTTTATTTAAAATGGTTTCGGCAGCCGATACAGCTTGATTGTAAGCATTACGTTTTTGCTCATCAGCATCCAAGAAGTTTTGGCTTGCTAATGTTCCAGATTTATCGTTGATAGCAGTTTGTAAGTTACCCATTGCACCATCTAAACTATTCGCACTTTGTTTAACAGATTCAACACCAGCTAAGTTTGTAGCTTGTGAAATTTGATTTGTTAAATCATTACGTTGTGCTGTAGTGATATGCGTTAAAGTACCTAGATGTTGTTTCGCTGCGTTTTGAGCTGCAATTAATTTTGCATCGCCATTCAATGCATTTTTCGCAGTATTCACACGTCGTAATGCTGCTTCAACATCATTTTGCGCAGTGTTTGGACCATGTTGTTTATTTAAAATCGCTTTCGCTGCAGTAATAGCATTATCATACTCTTGTTGTTTATTTGTATCAGCATCACGATATTTCTCAGATGATTTCACTTGAGATTCGTTGTTAATACCATTTTGTAAGTTAGTCATAGCTTGATCTAGATGTTGTGCATTTTGTTTTACAGTATCAACACCACTCACTCTTGTCGCACTAGTAATTTGACTAATCAAATTGTTCTTTTGAGCATCTGTAATACTCGTTAATGTGTTTAAGTACGTTTTCGCATTTTGTTTTGCCGTAGCTAAGTTTTCATCCCCGTTAAGTGCCGTTTTAGAACTATTCACTTGCTCTGCTTTTTGTGTAATCGTACTTGGATTCATTTCTGGATTACTATTTGCATTAATAATCGTTTCAGCAGCAGCTACTGCGTTGTTATATGCTGTTTGCTTATCATTATTAGCATCTACGTAATCTTCACTTGCTTTAGTCGCATCTTTGTTGGCAATACTTTGTCTTAACGTATTCATGGCTTGATCTAATGTATTGGCATTTGATTGAACCGTATGAACACCAGCGACAGTAGTACCACTATTAATTTGGTTTGTTAAATTCGTTTTTTGTGCAGTTGTTAAATGCGTCATATTATTTAACTGCTGTTTCGCTGTTTGCTTCGCTTGATCTAATAAACGCGTACCATCTAAGTTATTTTTAGCCGAATTCACTTGATTCATCGCTTCAGTAACTTGATCTTTCGTTTTATTTTGACCATTTGATTTATTTAAAATATCTTTCGCAGCTTGTACCGCATTTGTGTATGCTGTTTTCTTACTTGGTGTCGCATCTTGATAATTTTGACTATTTAATGTCGTTTGTTCATCGTTGATCGCACCTTGCAAGTTACCCATCGCAGTATTTAAATCTGTACCTTGTTGTTTAACAGTATTTACGCCAGCAATATTTGATGCAGCATTAATTTTAGATTTAACATCTGCTTTTTGTGCATTATTTAAATGTGGTAATGCATCTATTGCACTTGCAGCATCTGTTTTAGATTGTGCTAATTTTTCATCACCATTTAATGCATTTTTATTAGTAGTAACAGCTGAAGTTGCACGATTAACATCATCAACAGACATCGTTGGATTTGTTGTTTGATTAATGATTGTTTCGGCACTTGAAACGGCACTATTATATGCATTTTGTTTAGATGAATCTGCATCCGCATAATCTTCTGTACGTTTGACTTGATCTTTATCTGCAACAGCATGTTTTAAATTACCCATTGCACTATTTAAGTTTGTTGCATTTTGCTTAATCGTATTAACTGTCTCGATTTGATGCGCACCATTAATTTGCGATTGTAAGTTTTGACGTTGTGCATTATTCAAGTTATTTAATTGACCTAATGCAGTGTTCGCTTCTTGTTTCGCAGTATTTAACTTAGCTTCACCATTCAATGCATGTTCTTTACTTGTGACATTTGATAAGGCATTGTTAACATCACTTGGTGTTATAACTGGATGTTGTGCATTACCATTAATAATGTCATTCGCATGGTTGTATGCATTGTTATAATCATTTTTCTTGTTAGTATCTGCGTTGACATAATTATCACTTTGTACGACTTGGTTATGATTAGCAACGCCACGTTTTAGACCTGTCATTGCAGTGTTTAAGCTTTGAGTTGTTTGTTTAATATTATTTACTGCTTGAACATTTTGCGCACTATTCACTTGTTGTGTTAATGCATTCTTTTGCGCTTGGTTTAAATCACTTGCATGCGTAATCGCATTTGTTGCTTCTGTTTTCGCACGTTGTAAGTTTTGTTGACCATCTAAAGCATCTTTCGTCGATTTAACAGATGCTGCTTTTTGGTTCACTGTGTTAACATCCATCGTTGGATTAGTCGTTTCTCCAATGACACCTTTAGCCGCATTAACTGCATTATCATACGCTTGTTTATTAGCTGGTGTTGCGTCAGTGTAATTTTGACCTGATTTAATTGTATTATTATCCGCAACACTGTCTTTTAATTTCGTCATCGCAGTATTTAAAGCCGTAATGTTAGACTTAATTGTTTCAAGCGCAGCATGATTTTGAGCAGCATTAATTTGTTGCGTGAAATTATTTTGTTGTGCTTGGTTTAAGTTAGATGCACCATGTAATGTTGTTAACGCTGGTTGTCTATCTAATGTTAAACCTTGACGTGCTGTATTTAATTGATCCTTAGCTTGGTTTGCCTCTGCCACTTTATCATTGATATTTTGGACCGTTGGATTGCCATTCAACACTTGATTAATTTCAGTTAACTTTTGACGCGCTGCTTGTAATTTTTGGTTGTACGCATTTAACGAAGCGGTCGTCATACCTGTTGTATCTGTTGGCTGATTAATGCTTTGTTCTAATTGCGTTTTCGCATTTTGAAGCGGCGCTTTATCTGGTGTTAAAGCTTGACGTGCATTATCCAAATCAGATTTAGCTTGATTTGCTGCAGACGTATTTGTATTAATTTGATCTACAGTCGGTGAACCTGCTAATACTTGACTGATTTGTTGAACCTTATTACGTGCAGCCGTTAACTTCGCATTATAAGCATTTACAGAGTCTTGTGTCATACCAGTTGTACTTGTTTGCGTGTCAATACTATGTTGTAGTTGATTTTTCGCATTTTCTAAAGGTGCTTTATCGACTGTTAAGCCATTACGTGCTTGATCAAGTGCTGTTTTAGCAGCATTTGTTGCTGTCACGTTTTGACGAATCGTTGCAACATCTGGATGAGATGCCAGTACGCGATCAATTTCTTGTATTTTAGTTCTAGCTGCTGAAAGTTTTTCATTAAATGTAGCAACAGATGTGCTTGTCATACCAGTCGTACTCGTTGGCTGATCAATATCATTTTGCAACTGAGTTTTCGCAGTTTGTAATGGTGCCAAGTCTGGAGTTAATCCAGCAATTGCTTGTTTTAAGCTATTATATTTTTCTTCTACTTTTGTTTTTTCTGTGGCAATTTGTTGGTCTGTCGCGTCACCATTGTTAATAACATTTTGTGCATTTGTTGATTCTGTTTGACCCGCACGTTTAGCATTTTCATATGCTTGGATTGATGATTGTGTCATACCATCAGTAGTTACTGATTTATTGATTTCTTTATCAAGTTTCGTCTTAGCAGTTCTTAAAGCACTATTATCAGCTAAAGGTACTAATTGATTAATTGCTTGCGTTAATCGCTCATTGACACGATTTACATTTGTTAACGCAGATTGTACCTCTTGCACTGTTCTTATTGGCTTCTGAATGATAGCATTAGCGCTATTTTTAGCACTTGTTAAGTCACTTTGAAGTGCACGAATCGAATTATTGTAAGCAGTAATACTTGCCGGCTTCTTACCAGTCGTTGTACCTGTGCGATTCAATTGTTGCACTGCTTGCTCTAAGGCATGTGTATCTGCAGTTAAATCATGTTTCGCTTGGTTTAATGCTGTTAATGCGTTATCGACACGATGTTTTTCATCTGAAATTTGTTGTGCAGTTGCATCGCCATTGTCAATAACACGTTGAGCTGCAGTTATTTCAGTTTCTGCTTCACGCTTCTTCGCATTATAGTTATCAATACTTTGTTGCGTCATACCAGCAGTTGATGGTACTTGGTTCACAGAACTTTGTAAGTTATTTTTAGACGTTACTAATTGGCTATTATCTTCTTTATTTTGAAGTAATGCTTTAGCTTGATCAATCTTAGTTTGTGCTGCACGAACTTTAGTTAGTGCGTCAGAAACTTGTTGTGGTGTTGCACGCTCATTATTAATCACTTGTTGTGCTTCTGTTTTCGCAGTATTGATTTGTTGTTGCGCATTATGCATTGCATTATTGTACTGCGTAATTGTACCTGGCTTTTTACCTTCAGTGCTTACTGGATCATCTAAATGATTTTTAGCTGTGATTAACTCACGTTTATCCGCTTTTGTATAAATTGACTCTTGCACTTCTTCAGTACTGCCATCATTGTAAGTTACTGTTACAGGAATCGTCGTTGTACTACCACCAGCTAAATTTGTAGGCATTGCTGTGCCGTTTTTAATCGTTGCATTGCGTTTTTCTGATACTTGAACTGCATTGTTGATTTCAGCAGCTGTTACATTTGAACCATAATCTTTCACAATTTCAGTTGTATTGACAGTATGTGTTGCCGGTGCAGTTAATGTACTTGGATTACTGCTTGCTGAGTGACCAGTACCTGCTTTCGGTGTAATTGTGATTGTTGAATTCGGCTTGATAGTGTTGGCATTAAACGTCACTTTACCAGTTTGTGCATCTAACGTTACATAGTCAGGTTTATTAGCTATTGTCCATTGATTATTTTGACCACGAACAACACTAAGTGTCTTACTATGTTCTGCACCATTACCCACTTTTTCAGTGTAAGCAATATCCATTGCTTGAGTTGGATTAATTAAATGACCTGATGGGTTATTAGGCGTGATATCAATATTACCATTTTGCCAAATTTTCGTAGTCGCTTGGTTCGGTTGTGGTGCGACAACTGTGAAATCATCACTACGTTGCTCGTCACTGATTGTTTCGCCACTACCTTGTGTTGCAACAACTTGAATTGTATCAGCAGGATTGAAAGTACCTGCTGCAACAGTAATACCATTATTAGTTCCAACAATACCTGTTACATTAGCTGCTGATGCTTCTTTCACCCATGGGCTCGTATTATTACGACGTGTAAATGTCGTTACAACACTTCCATTACGTTTAATAACTAATTTGTCAGCATATGTCGTAACATTACCAGCATGTGTATTGACTGTTTGGTTCGCACCAGGTGCAATAGTAATCGCTCCTGCCGCTGTTTCAGTCACAGTTGGTTTCGACGGTTGGACATCTTTTACTACAAATTTCGCTGGTAAAGATGTTGCAAATGTATGTCCGTTATAGATGACGTCATATTTTGCATTAACGACTTTAGCCACATTCGGTTTATTCATAGCTGCCCAGTTTGCGTCATTTGTACCTGTTGCTGCATTATTCCATTTATACGTAAATCCATCTGTTGGTAAACCTGTAGCATTTTGCATATGTGCATAACCAGAGGCTTGTGTACCACTTGCTAAAGTGCCACCAACTGTTGTCGTATAACTAGTTTGAGGGAATTCAAATTGATATACGTTTACAGTTACAGGAACACGTTTCGCAGCTGAAATGCCTGGATATGTTACATCGACATTTAAGTTTTGAACGCCAGCTTGTTGATTATTTGGTTGTTGTCTATTTGCCCAAGCCGCTGTAATACCATTCGTGTTAGTATTTGGATCAAATGTAATGTAGTTTATCGCATCCGTTCCACTAGTCAAATTTTGACCTTTCACATCACGTGATGGCGCCTTAGCATTAGCAACTGGATAAACTTTGACTGGAACTTCAACATTACGCGTACCTTGACCATTAGGTAATGTTACAACCGCAGTTTTATGAGTGTTACCGACTGTATTCTTCCATGTATCTGGACTATCATGCCATGCAACCGTTGCCCCATGTGGCGGGTTTTGAATAAATCTTTCTACGTGTCCGAAATCAAAACCGTCGCCACCTTTAATAAATACAGCGCCTTCAGTAGTTGCTTGTAATTGTGGTGTCACTGTTACTGTTGCACTGTCATTTGAATCAACAGATTCATTTCTTGTTACTGTAACAACTTGACCATGTTCGTCTTGCGTCGTATACGTCACATTGTTCATTGAAATTGAAGATTTTGCTTTAATTCCGCCATTTGGTAACGCGTCACTTACTGTCACAACCGAACTAAAACCACTACCATGAGTAATATTTGTGACATTTAATGGTGTATTATCTGCTTTAAATAATTTTACTGACGAGTTATTTAATACGTTATTAACTTTAATTTCTTGGTTTGTAAGACCTGCTTTATATGTCACAGAGTTTGCGTCAATTCTTGGTGGGTCAGGTTTAACTTTAGATAAAATAGTTAAATCTTCAGTTTGTCTATTATCATATGTCACTCTAATAAGACGAGTAGATATGCCTACAACATCTTTGTTAGGACCATATGTTCCAACAAATTGGAAATTCATATGTTGCGCATTTGTCGACCAAGAATTATTTACTGGCTTAACATATTGTTTCGCATCATACATATCTGAAACACCTGGGTATAAAACACCTCTGGCTGTTTCAAAGACATGTTTCGGTACAGTTCTTACTACTTTATATGTTGCTGTTTTCGTAATCGGCGTTGTTTCACCATCAATTAAGATATGTGCAGTTACTGTTATATCTTCACCAATACGTGTATTATCTTTATTTGGCGCTTGACCACTTACCCAAGTAATCGTCGCATCTGGAATGGCACTACCATTAGATAACTTAAAGTAATCTGATGCACTAGAACCATTACCTGCTGGGAAGTCTTGGCCTTGTACAGTGTAATGCGAATGTGCAACGATTTCTGGAATGACATGCTTTACAGGTACAGTCACTGTTGATGTTGTTCCATCTTGATAAGTAACAGTTACTGTAACATTGGCATTATTTCCAGTACGACTGACATTACTAACTGTTTTACTAGTGATTTCATTCGCACTTGCTCTTGCATAACTTCTATTTGGTACTGTTTCAGTAAACGTTAATGAATTAATAATTGCCGTTTGATCAGCTTGTGATACTGTCGCATTATTCGAAATATTGGCAATTCTCACAGGATTAGCAGCCGTTGATGAAGTACCAACTCGATATTTATCACGCAAAGGTTTCACTGTTACATTGAATGAAGTTGTAGCTGTATTACCACTTGTATCAGTTGCTAATAAATTGATTGTCTTACTAGTTGCTGATGTCACATTTGGTGCCGTTGCAGAAACATGTTGATGGTTATTATCAACAGTACCTGTAATTTGTGATGTATTTGGTACAGTTACAGATTGCACACCAAAGTTATCATTCGCTGTAATCGTATTTGTAAATGTTTCACCTGAGAACACTTGATGATTAGTGTAATTACCTACTGAAATTGTTGGATTCACTAAATCACTTGGTACAAAATAAATGTTAATAGCGTCAGTAGTATTTCCTGTATTTTGATTTAAATGTTCAACATATTGTTTTGGACCATATGGCGTTAAGTATAACTGTGCTTTATAAACTGCATCACTTGCATTATGTGTAGAATTACTTTTTACAACGTGGTCAATTGTAAATGCGCCAGCACCATTAGCTGCCGGTTCGTTTACGTTAACAACAGTTGAATTACTATGGTTTGCACGAGTATTTGAATTTGTAACAGGTTGCCCACCATAACCGTTTGAAGGGTTGATGATGTCTAACACTTGAATCACTTGACCATTCAACGTAAATTGACGTTGACCATCAGTTGTCGCATTTGATTGTGAATAACCAGTCGTTCTAAAGTTAGGTCTTCCGCCAGCTTCTGCTTGTGATTTTTCATTACCAGTAATGTTATTTCGCAATCCAGGCACTGTAGTTGTTGCTTTTAACATTGTTAAAATGTCATTCGTCGTAATTTGAGTACCTAATGTAGCATCATAACGATAAATTAAAGATTTATGGTCATCAGACCATGATAAACCACCATCTGTTGGTCTGTTTGCAATTTTTGCATTCGTCCATGTCACTGTATAATCTTGTGGGAAATTAACCCAACGCAAGAAATTCATATTAGCTAGGTTTGACGCGAATGATTTCGTTAATCGACCTTTATTAATATTTACTGTAATAGTACTTACATTAGCACCATTAGGTGTATTTGTAACTGAAATATCACCTTCGGCAAGCGTAATTACATCTCTATTTGCATTAATAAATGCTTGTTTTACTTTTGAGATTTCATCAGTAGTTAAATCATATGTTGACGTACGATATACACGTTGATCGCCTTCAGGTTGTTTCACATCAACGATTTTTAAACTAATATAGAAATCTTCAGTGTCTTTATGATATGCATTTGAAGCAACTATATGATATAACTGCGTACCTGCATTCATTTGACTAACTTCTTGTGCAGTTGGAATAGTTCTATCAGATGTAATATTTGTAAATGTGCCATTTGGAATAGCTTGTCCATTACTTAAAGTAAAATATTGTTTAATATCACCAATATTAAATGATTGTCCTTTAGCAATCGTTACCGTTGCTGTTTTAGCAGCATTGACAGTTTGGTATTCAGGTTTCACAACTGGTTCGTATGTCATCACATTTGTAGCATCAAGCGTTGTCGATGAGCCATCACGGTAATGTAATGTGACATTACCATTATTATCGACAGTTACTGGATCAGTTGATGCTAAATATCCTCTTATATTTTGGTTTTTATTCATAAAGGCAGTAATTATTCTTTGCTTTTCATCATTAGATACAGCAGTCGGATTGACTACTACAACTTTCTCAGTATTTCCTAATACAATCGGATGAGCATCTTCACTAATTTTACCTACATGAATTGACACATGTTTAGATTGACTATCATTTGTCGTATTATTGACATTATCTGTCGCTGATACTTTAAATGTAATATCACTGTTAAACGCCTGATTCATAGAGACTCTACCTGTAATAGCTAATGAGCCGTTTTTGTTGTCGGATTTAGTTAAATTTGATGTCCAACCATTCGGCAAAGTAGTAATAGTTGTATTTTTTATACCAGAATGTCTATCAGAGACTCCCATTGTAAAGTTGACTTCGTCGCCTCGATAGTATTTGGCATTTATTCCAACAGGATTATTGATTGTTGGTGGAATGTCATCTGGCAAAATAGTAACAGCATTACTCATATTAGATGCAACTACTTTATTATAATAAACTACTGCTCTAATTTGTTTACCTACAGGTGGTATGAATACAACATAATCTTGCGGTCGTATAGTAATTGTATTATGCACCCCATCAGGTGTACCAGTCGCAAGTATCGTATAACCAGATGGTATTTGATCTGCCTCACTACCACCATTCGTAGTTTGATTTGTTGGTGCAACTAAATAAACCAATGCCGATGGATCCAACGGTATTCCCGAAATATTAACAGGCACTTTTTGTAATGCTGTACCTCTTAATTGCTCAGCTGTCGTTGTAATTGTTGGTGTATGTGGTTTAACACGAATTTCGAATAATTGTTCTTTACGTCCAAAACGTATCGTACCAAAGTAATCCCCTGGTAATAAGTTACCAACAAGTTCAATATTGCGTTCTCTGGCATTATTAGGTCTATTTGTCGAATTTTCAATGTGTAATGTACGCGGAATACCTGTAATTTGCCAATCTTTATCTGTAAAGTTCTCATTACTTGTTAAATTAATACGTAATGGTTGAATAGATGTTACGCTACCACCTAAATTCACGGAAGCATTCCCTTGGTTACCTGCATATACATAGAAAACTGGATGCCCAGCTTGTTTTGAAAATGGTTTTTCAGCAATATTTTGAGTATCGTCATTTTTAAAGAATTTAATATTATGTTGGATTTCAGGTAATACCGTTAAGTTAACAGGAACTAAAGTTTCACTATTACCATAACCATCAGGATAGTCGAAACCAATCATTAATCTTATTGGGTTTCTAGTTCTTGCTGCTTCTTGTAATTTTTGATCAGTAAATAATTGACTTAATTGATATTCATTTAATTCCTGAACGCCCCCCGGTCTAAAAGCGTTAGTAGTTGCATTAGTTGGGTAAAAACCTAACACTTTATTACTCGGCGTCTTAACATAACTTAATGGATCATCAACAAAATCATCTATATTTAGGTTTGTACTTTCTAATACCTTTTTCGTTTGTACATTTCCTTGACTCACTTCTACACGTTTAGTTGTACCTATGCGATATGTACGATTAACCACTTGTCTTAAACCATTAAGACGTTGTTGATGGTCTTGCGTTGATTCGACGTATAGTTGACTGTACATAAATAATTGATTGTACTCTAAAGCACGCCCACCTGCTGCATAGTACAATTTATTAACAGTTGGACCTTGTGTTTTAAATGAAATTGTATAACTTGCATCACCTTGACCGATGAAAGTATAAACTTTAGGAACACCCGGTGATTCAGCAGGTTTTTGACCATTAATATATTCAAAATTTTGTCTACCAAATGCTTTAGTAGCAGCTGTTGCTCCAGCTTCACTAAAATAATCACTCGCTCTAGATAAATCTTCTAAAGAATAAACATGGACAGTTGGCCAGCTATATATTACTTGGCCACTTCTATTTCTTATTTTAAAGTCATGTGAACGATCAGGATCATTTACTCCATATTCCCACATTTGTTGAAGTGGTTTATTTGCACCTGCTCCATGACTCCATTGTACATTTGTTCCATCTGAATTAACTGTTACAAAGTCAGTTCTTCCTACTGGCACTTGGTCTGCTGGTAATGCAAACCAGAAAATCATATTTTGATGTGGAGCATGTCCTTTATTAAACTTAATAACCCATTGGTAGCCATCTCCAGTTTGTTTCGCTGGCATAAGAGCAATTTCCTTTGAGTCAGAGGCCTTCAATGTATTCCATGGTGTAGTTGGTAAATTATATGGCGCCCCTTTACTAGAAGCATTGATATATGTACCTACAGGATATCCTGAACCATCATTAGCATTTTCAACATAATATGATGAATTTGCATTTTGATAGTCTGATACTGATCTAGGCTCTGCAGCTCTAGACTCAACAGAACGCGTTTGAATTCTGTTTGATCGACGGCTAGTTTGTTGACGTTGAGGCAATGTACGAATTAAAGCAACAGCTTGTTCCAATTCTTTGTATGCAAGTTGCAAGTCTTTATTGTTTATTGGATCATTACTGCCTAATAACGTATTAATCTTATCAAAAATGCCTTTTACATAGTTAAATGTGCCAGAATCTGCATTTTCACGGTCAATAAAGCGATAATCATGATAATTTGCATCAAAAAATGCTTGTAATTCATTTCGGTCATGTTGTACGTTACCATTATCAGATGAATCTGAAGCTGTTACTACATTTGCTTCATGATTTTCTAAATGAGCCGCTCTATTGTCGTTTCCATTTTTATTAGCAGATTGACTTTCGTTTTGTTTATGCTTACTTTGTTCTTTATCTGGTTGTTTTGTCGCAGCCGTTGCCGAATCTTTCTTTGTATTTACATTTTGAGATGCTGGTTGTTCATCATTAGTAGTAGATGATTGCGCTACTTTTTGATCTACTAAATTAGCTTGACTAATATTTGGTTGCTCATTTTCATGAGTAGCAGATAATGATTGAACATTTTGTGAATTTTGAGAATTTTGTACTTGAGATTCTCGATTCTCAGTCTGTTCATTATTACTTTGTTGTTTCTGTTTAACCACGCTTGCTGGTTGATTTGTTTCAGCAGCATGTGCTTGTGATGTATTGAATCCTAAAAATACCAATGTCGCAATGACAGTTGAAAATGTACCAACTGTATATTTACGAATACTAAACTTTTGAATTTTATCACGATAATTCACAGCTATTGTTCACTCCTTATCTTGTTGTTATGTCTCTGTTGTGTTGTGAATGTATTTACTTTTGATTGCTTGTATATTGTAATGCTCATTCCATTCTCATTTAAAAATTTAAAACGATGACGATTCAATACAATTTCGCAATCTATCCAAATAGTATTGAAACACATTACAACTATGTGTTGAACAATTTATTATGCTCCAGAATATAATAACACAAAATATATTGTAAGGTAAATTGAACTTGTGACAATTTATAATAATTATAAATAAAGTAGCGTAAAAGAGTAATAAAAAACCAATCCCTATGTTCATTTAAAATAATGACACATAAGAATCGGTTTATATTTTTGTTTAATATTGTAGCGACTTGTATGATTTCAATTTAATTCTCAATTATCATAATTGAGTGTCGTTTTGTTTAGGCACAAGTAACAAAATGATAACGAATGATAATATTCCCATACCTGCATTTAACCATAATGCAATCATTGCACCTGTATAAATGTTTGTCATATTTGATACGATTGCATATACTGCACCACTCAATGCGACGCCAAATGCTCCACCTAATGCAGAAGCCATTTTATAGATACCTGCAGCAACGCCTACTTTTTCTAACGGTGCATTTGCAATTGCTGTATCTGTTGATGGTGTAGCATATATCCCTAGTCCTAAACCAAAGAATAAATAACCTATAATACAACAAATGACATACAATATTTCTGGCAAGAAAGTTAATGAAATGAGACATTCTCCGACAATAAGAACTCCTGTTCCAATTAACATTGGTTTCTTGCATCCGAGTGTTTGAAGTAACTTTTCACCAACACGAATCATAATTAGTACCATTACTAAATAAGTGATTGATAAACTTCCTGCTTGCAATGAAGAATATCCTAAACCTCTTTGAACAAATGTGTTGGCTACTATTAATGTTCCTGCAACACCATTTAACAAAAAGTTTGAAGCTGTTGCACCTGTGTAAGCTTTATTTTTAAATAATTTAAAATCGATTAAAGGATTTGTAGCACGCTTTTCAAGAACTATAAATAAACTAAAAGATCCAATTGCAATAGCTAATAAAGTAATAAAAAGAAGTGAGGTTACACCTAATTCTGATCCTTTAGTAATTAAAATATTTAAACTGAGGAGCATAATGACTAAAAGAACCAGACCTTTAATGTCAAATTTATTTAGAGAAATCGATTTAGATTTAGTTTCAGGTGTGCCTTTAATAAGAAACAGTGCAATTAATGAAATTATAATTGATAGGATGAAAATAAAACGCCAACCTAAAAGCGTTGCAACTGCACCTCCAAAAAATGAACAAACACCAGAGCCGCCCCATGAGCCAATTGACCAATAACTTAAAGCGCGTTGTCTATCTTTCCCAATGTAATATGACTTAATAATAGACAAAGTTGCAGGCATAATACATGCTGCTGAAAGTCCTTGAATTAATCTTCCTATAATAAGTAATAAAGGAATATTTGAAATAATGATTAATAATGAACCTAATATATTTAAGATAATACCAATGTTCGTGAGTTTAATTCTGCCATATTTATCAGCAAGACCACCTGCTCCTACTACAAACATTCCTGAAAATAAAGCAGTTATACTAACGGCGATATTAACCGTTCCAATATCTGTATTGAAACTATCTTCAAGTATTGGTACAACATTAACCAATGATTGTGCAAATAGCCAAAACGTTATTACACTTAAAACAATTCCTATTAACAACTTATTATTGCCTTCAAATGCCTCTCTTGACGGCTTTTCCATCTCTATTTGCCTCCCTATACTTTTGAAAAACAGACAAATTCCATAACAGAAATTTGTCTGTTCGTTAGAATAATTGAATGGTTTTAATTTTAATGTGTAAAACTTTAAATTTATTAGTAGTCCATCCATTTATTCTCAATGCTAGTTATCTTACCTTATGCTGCTTTTTGTTTCTTCTTATAGTAATAAACTGGTATACCAAGTGCTGTTATTAGAATTCCAATGATTGCTAATATAAATTGTGTAAACAGTGTATTAATTAATACAAATGATCCTGCCAAAATAGCAATTAAAGGTATGATTGGATATAACGGTACTTTATATGGTCGCTCCATATTTGGTTCACGTTTTCTTAAAATTATTACCGCAACAAATGACATACAATAGAACAACCAAATAACAAAGATTAACATGTTTGTAATTGTATCAAATGCTCCCATTGACATCATGATGATAGCGATTATAAGTTGTATAATTGCGCCAAACCATGGTGCGCCAGATTTTGTTAATTTTGCGAATAAGTGGCTAAATGGCAATAATTTTCTTTCAGCCATTGCATATGGTACGCGCATACCAGTCATAGTATAGCCATTGATCGTACCATAAACAGAAATTAATATACCGATTGTAATAATCTTACCGCCATTTTCACCAAATAATATTTTTGATGTATCTGAAGCTGCATTTAAATTACCAGCAAGTAGTTCTATTGGCAACGTTAATAAGAATGTAGCGTTAATTAATAAATACACAGCCATAATACAACCGATACCAACTGAAATCGCTAAAGGTAAATCGCGTTTAGGATTTTTAAGTTCCCCCGCAACATTTCCTACATGAATCCAACCATCATATGCAAACATAGTTGCTAATAAACCACTACCAATTGCTGTAAAGAAACCATTTCCTGAATTACCTGTAGTTGGAATTAATGAAAAAGTGATATCTCCAGATTGAAAAATACCAAAAATTACAATAACGATGATTGGAATCAGTTTAATTACTAAAGTAACTGATTGTAAAATTCCGCCTGCTTTTGAACCTAGGAAATTTATCAACACAATAGATAACGCAGATGCGATTGCTATTGGTATTAACGAACCTATAGATAAATGGAATAAATTAATTAGCTGTGTCGCAAATACGATAGACAATGCTGCTACGTTAGCTGGAAAATAAATAAATGATTGCGCCCAACCTGATAGGAAGCCCCAGAAATCACCGTATGTATATTCTATATACTTCGTTAAGCCACCTGTTTCAGGGATTGCAGCAGCAAGTTCTGCTGCTGTTAACCCCGCACAAATGGTAATGATGCCGCCTAGGAACCATACAAACAAGGCCATTCCTGCTGTTCCTGTTACTTCTGTTACGTTTGATATTTTAAAGAATACTCCTGAACCAATAACTGTCCCCATAACAATAGCAAACGCTGAGAAGAAACCTATATTTTTTTGTAATTCTTTACCATTTGACATAATTACACCTCATTTTTAAGATTAAATGTTTTAACCTACCACACCCTTGCTTGTATCTGCAATATTCAGTCCATGTTCAATGACACCTGAAACTCTAGTTAAGTCAACATTCCCGCCTGAAACTAAAGCAACAACATTTTTATCTTCAAGCCATTTATTGTTTATTTTTCCACTTAAAATTGCAGCTGTTGGTAATGCGCCTGCACCTTCAGTAATAATTTTGGCACGCTGCATTAAATCTTTCATAGCATGTTCAATTTCTTCTTCAGTAACAAGAATAAATTCATCTACTAAATGTTTAACTACTTCATATGTTTGTTCACCAGGAACTTTTACATCACAACCATCTGCTATCGTGCTATCCACTCGATGTTCAGTTAAATCTCTCTTATAGAAAGACTCAGCCATACCATGAACATTCTCAGATTGAACACCGATAATATGAATTGAAGGGTTAAATGATTTTAATGCGGTGGCAATACCTGCAATTAATCCTCCACCGCCAACTGGTACGATGACTGTATTCACATTCCAAATATCATCTAAAATTTCTAAACCAATTGTTCCTTGGCCTGCCATTACAAACTTATCGTCATATGGATGAACGATTGTCATGCCATTTTCTTTCGCTAATTCTTCCATATAAAGTCTAGTTTCGTTAAAGTTTTTACCTTTTAAAATAACTTTTGCACCATATCCTTTGGTAGCATTCTGTTTAGCAATTGGTGCTGTTTCTGGCATCACAATCGTTGCATCAATACCTAATAGTTTTGCTGTCAAAGCTACACCTTGTGCATGATTTCCGGCTGATGCGCCAATAATACCTTTAGCTTTTTGTTCATCTGACAAATGATTAATTTTATTGCTAGCACCTCTAAATTTAAATGAACCTGTAAACTGCATATTTTCAAGTTTTAAATATACGTTACCTTTAGTGATATTTTGACTTAAATACATAGATTTAATTAGTGGTGTTCGACGAATAAATGGTTTAATGCTTGCTTTAGCTTCTTCGATATCTCCTAAACTTACAATATGTGCTGTTTGTAATGTAACTGTGTTGGTTGTCATAATAATTACATCCTTCCGTTTTGTAAATTTTTAGTCCAAACTATAATGCTATATTTAAAATATTCATTTCACTCAATTTCATTTAAATTATTATCTATTCGATAACATTTAATATTTCTTTATAATCTAGGTCATGTGATGAAGCTAATCCTTGATTTGTCACTTGTCCTTGGTAAATGTTTACACCAGTACTTAAGGCTTCATTATCTTTAATTGCTTGTTCTAAGCCTTTGTCACAAATTTCTAATATATAATCAATATTTCCTTGTGCTAATGCCATTGTTGAAGTTCTTGGGACTGCTCCTGGTTGATTTGGTACACCATAATGAATCACACCTTCTTCTTCATACACTGGATCAGAAATTGTAGTTGGTCTAATTGTTTCAATAGTTCCACCTTGGTCAATAGCTATATCGATTAATACTGAACCTTTTTTCATTGATTTAACCATCTCACGATTAACCAATTTTGGCGGTTTCGCACCTGGAATTAAAATTGTAGAAATAAATACATCTGCTTTCTTAATTTGTTCTGCTAAATTTTCTGGTGTTGATTTGACTACTGTGACATCTTTTTCTGCATACATATCTTCAAGATATTTAATGCGGTCATCGTTTAACTCGATAATGATTACTTTAGCATTTAGTCCCAAGGCAACATTTGCTGCATTTGTTGCTGCTACGCCACCACCGAAAATCACATATGTACTACCAGGTATATCCACATTTTCATGTACACCAGTCACTAAAGTACCTTGACCACCATGTTGTGCTTCAGAGTAGTAAGCTCCCATAATTGCTGAGCGTTGACCTGCTATAGCACTCATTGGCGCTAATAATTCTGCTTTTCCATTTTTTATAATGGTTTCACCACTAATCGCAGTTACACCAACTTCTTGCATTTTTTCTACTATTTCTTTTGAAGATGCTAGATGTAAAAATCCCCAGATAATTTGATTCTTTTTGAAATATTGATATTCGCTTTCATGAGGTTCTTTTACTTTGATAACAAGATCAGCTTCCCATGCTTGTTCGTGAGTTACGATCTTAGCGCCTTCTTTTTCATACATATCGTTAGAAAATCCTGAACCAATGCCAGCATTTTTTTCAACAATTACTTTATGTCCTGCATCCGTTAACTTACGCACATTTTCGGGTGTGCAAGCTACACGTCCTTCACCTTGTTTTAATTCTTTGACTACTGCAACTAACATTTGCAACACTCCTCTTTCATTTGTGAATAATTTCACAATTATTTTATCCTTTGGTTATGAATATGTAAATACCATTAATTAATTATTCATATTTTATCTATAATTTGTTAATAAATATTTAATATATTATTCTTATCCTTAAATATTATGTGCAATTATACCACTATATTTATTTCTTATACTCCATTTGATTTATAGTTGTATTAATACATTGACTCAAAAACTAATTAATTAAATATGTTTTTTAGATTAATAAAGTTGTAACTGTACTATTTTGTAGTGTATGGTAATTTATTTGGATGAAATATAATTCTTTATACTCTATTGATTAATCAAATATGTATCTATCAAAATTCGGCTTATTTATTCACTCTGACATATCCAAATACGCAAAAAGACTATTTCTACCTTGTATCGATAGAAATAGTCTTTTTATACTTAATTGGTTTAATTTTTCATAAAATCTTATACTTTTTAAAAATGGGATGAAATATATTTTCCTGAAACATGTAATTCATGTTCGTTACAAATTGATAAAATATGATTAAGTGTTGTTGCAAATGACATTTTCTCAAAAAGCGATTCACTATCAATTGGTACTTGTGTGTGAATTTCAGCAAGTCGCTTCGATAAATATAGTTCATCTAAATTGTCATTTATCTTATTACGTTGACCAGCTGATAATGCATCAATGTTTTCAACCACATTTTCAACGCTTTGATATTGCTGAATTAACTTAATAGCCGTTTTCTCGCCAATACCTTTAACACCCGCATATCCATCTGCTGTATCACCCATAAACGCTTTAATATCGATTAGTTGTTGTGGTTCAAGGGCATATTCTTCGTTAAAACGATGTAATGTATATCTATTATAAATGTTAAAACCTTTTTTAATTAGCCAAACTTCAACATTGTCATTAATACATTGCAGTAAATCTTTGTCGCCCGTAATAATATAGACATCGTTATCAGTTGAATATTGTTGTGCTAATGTACCTATAACATCATCCGCTTCATAGTTTTTAACGCCAATATTTACAAAGCCAAATTGCTCTGAAATTTCTTTAACATAATCAAATTGTGGTATCAATTCTTCTGGTGGTGCAGAACGATTTTGCTTATAACCATCAAACATATCATTTCTAAAAGTTGATTGTCCCATATCCCAACATACAGCTACATGTGTAGGGCGTATTTCATGTATTGCCGAAAAGATATGACGCACAAACCCTTGTATTCCATTTGTAGGTACACCTTGTGAATTGTACATAAATTGTTTATGAAGACTTGTAGCGTAGAAATGTCTAAATAATAGTGCCATACCATCTACAAGTAATATTTTATTAGGCATTTAAAACGTTCCTTCTTTCTTAATATAAAATAGTTTTCAGTTGTTGATGTTTATCTTTCAATTGATTGATAAGTGTTGTATCTAAATCAAATGCTAATAAATCGTTTATTTGCGTTTGAATATTAGCTTCAAAACTTTCAAATTGCGATTCAGCTTCTACAGCCATTTGCTTAACATATAATTCAAGTTGTTGCCTCAATAATCCCATTTGTGGTTGTAATAATCCTAACGTACTTTGACAAATTGATTCATGTATATCTCTTTGCCCATTTGGATTCAAAATTTTACGTTTTGTTAATTGTTTAGGCAATGCATTTAGCATATCGTTGAAATCGATGTGCAATAATGGTTGCTCTATATTAGCTGATTCAAAGTTAAACTGAGGATTAATAATGACATGTAAATCTGCTAATTGTTGAACGATTGGTGCAATTTGCTCAGTGAGTTGCTTATTAAAGTATTTTTTTATACGTTCTGTAATTAAAGATTGCTCTAAAAACAATCGTTGATGAATTTGATCTAAGTATACTCTCGTAGACACTTTCTTTTCTTCATTAAAATCACTATTTTGCGTCATTTGAGAATTAAACACTGATTTAACATCGTCAAGTAGTTGTAGTTTTAAACGGGCATTTAAATGATAAACTTGTTCTTCAACTTCGTTGTCTGTATGTTGTAACGACGCATCAATTAATTGATGTTGTAAACGCTGTTTATCTTTATAATCTGTTAACCTTTGTTGGCGACGTGAAATATCAGCTTTATTTGTTTCAAATTCTGTAATCATCTCTACATAAGAACGATCCATTTGTTGAAGCTGATGAATCATTTGTTGTTCTAAAATTGATTTAGATTCAACATCAACAAATTGTTGTATGCTTTGTTTTAATTGATCAATGCCCTTATCTTCAGCTTGCAATGCATTTCGACTTGATACAGCAAAAATGTCTGATTGTAAGTGTACTTGTCTTAATGCATCTGATACATATGTTTCAACTGCTTCAAGATCATCTTGACTTTCTGCTAAATCAGCAGCATTAATTACCATTTTAAATGCTTGGTTTTCATTCAACTGGTTCATATCTTTCATGTGTTCTATAAACGCTTTGTCATTATCAGTAAATGAATGATTAAAATAACTTACATACAATATTAAGTCTGAAGAAGTTAAAATTTGTTCGGTTTCATTTGTATGCCTTTGGTTATTTGAGTGTAGCCCTAATGAATCAACAATTATTTTACCTTTTAACCAATCATGCATTAATGCAATGTGTACTGTCTTAACAAATGTTGCATATTCATCTTCTGCACTCCACTTTTTCAATTCCTGTTGATTAATGGCATGTTTTTCTCCATTTTCCAACATATTGACATACAATTTATAATGTTTTTCAACTGCCTGAATAAAAGCGAGTTGATTTTTATTTAAATGTGATTTTAACTTTTCTAAATCTGAATTAATAAAGTCTTCTATAGTCGAATAAGACATATCTTGGTATTCAACTACTGCATTAATTTCATCTAATAATTGCGATTGTGATTTTAGCGTTATATAACTCTCGTCTCCATAAGATATTTCTGTAGTAGCTGCTGTAGTAGGATTTGGAGAACTGACTAAAATATGCTCGCCTAATAATGCATTTATCAAACTACTTTTACCAGCACTAAATGTTCCAAATACACCTATTTTTATTAATTTATTATCTATACGTGTTAATGTTTCGTGGATATCTTGCTTTGTACGCTTGAACAAAGGCACATCCGAAATTATATCAAGCGCTTTTTGAATATCTATAGACATATTTGTTGTAGCTGTATTTTGATTTAGCTGCTGATTATCACGATTATCCTGAGCATTATCAGTAGCCACTTGATATGTTGTCTCTTGTCGACCTATTAATTTATCTAGAGATTCATCTAAATGAATATAGTAGTGACGATAATTCTTAGTCGTCAATGACTGACGCAGCTCATTTAATTCTGTATAACGTTGATATTCTTTTAAATCATCACTTTCTTCTGTTGGTAATTCATCTGCCTGCACATTTTCTATTATTTCTTTAAAAATTGGTGTTGATTGTTGTTCAACATATTTCTTAATGGCTTTAACCACTTCGTCTGAAAATGTAAGTACATAAGTATTGCTGATTGATGTTTGTGGTTGATATAAACCTTCAATCATTTCTGGCTTAACGTCATAATGCTGATTTAATACTTTATCTGAAGCTTCTTTTTTATTGATAAAACGCGTAACAAATGACATATCTTCTCGCATTGGTTGACGAATTTGTTGATTAACATGTTCTTGTAACGCATCTGTCGCTGTTAATAATCGCTGTTGTTGAATTTGTAGTTTTTTCTTCTTTTTATTAAAAAATCCGCCAACATTAAAGTCTTGAGACATACTTTCCAAATAACTTCGTAACATTTCTCTCATATTATGCGGCATAATGTATGCATTTTCTAAAATATTTTTACGCTTATTCTTTAAAAATGCCATTAATTCATCTGGATTATTTAAAAGTTGTGCCTCTTCACTAATTGCTTGATGTTGTTGACTATTTAAAAATGCTTGTTCAAACTCCGCTTCTTCGATACCTAAATCTTCTAGTACTTCCTGAATTTCAGACTGAATGTAATCTAGCTGAGCTTCGGTAATGTATTCAACCGTTCTTGATGTATAATCCTCTATTGCCTCTCTATGTTGATCTAATGAAATTAGATAACTTGATAATACTTCAAGTTCATTTTCAGGGTGATCAAATTTAGATACATAAAAGGTGCGTTCTAATTTAATACCCCAATCTGCAATTGATTTTTCAACTCGAGATTTAAACGTAGAGAATGACAATTCATCGTCTTGATGCTTGTCAATTTGATTAATGATAAACACAACAGGTATTCCAACATCATTTATATGCTTCATAAACTTAAAGTTAAGTTCAGATTGAACGTGGTTATAGTCAACCGTATAAAATATCATATTACTTGTATACATATATTGTTCTGTTATTGACTGATGTGATGCAACATTTGAATCAACACCTGGTGTATCTTGCAACGTAAACCCATTTTCAAATTTAGCTGATTGAAAATTAATTTCTACAGATTCAACGTCGACATTTTGGCGATTCATTTCCCTTACTTCATCATAATTAGATAATTTGGCATACGTTTGATTCGGCAAATTAGCAATAATATCGTGATTGTCTGAAACTGACACAATAGCAGTATTACTTGTCGTTGGTACAGGTGAACTTGGTAAGATATCTTGTTCAATTAATAAATTTATCAGTGTCGATTTACCTGCAGAAAAATGTCCAACGAACGAACATGTATATTGCTGCAAATATACTTTCTTAATTACTTGGTTAATTGTATGTAAAAGTGCTTCATTTCGCGACTTTTCAACTTCTTTTTTTAATTTATATAAAAGATCTAATTGTTCTTTATTAATCATGTTACTTTCCCCTTTGGTTCGTTCACATAGAAATGCTTGCTTGTTACAACGAATTCATACAATATCGATGTCCATTTAAACATAGATCGTTAAATGGCTCGCATTGTATTATGTTTAAATTTTATCATAGCTGCTTGATAAAACATACGAATAATCAATTTTCTTCAAACATTCCAACTTAAAAGTTCATTTTTCTAAAAATCACAAATCATCGTTAAATTTTTCTAGAAAATAAATATTGTCACAGTTTGTTCACACACGTCACAGAATTGACACCGTATAATAGCCAATTGGGAGGGAAATATGAAAAATACATTTAATCCATTACAAAGATTACATTTCTATGCAGCAATTTTTATTGCTCCACTGTTAATCACTTTAACCATTTCGGGCATTGGTTACTTGTTCTTTCCAGAAGTTGAAAATAATATTTATAAGAATGAGTTTTTTGGTGACAGTGATGTAAAAACGCATCAAACATTAAATGATGCAGTACATCAAGTTGAACAACAATATGAAGGATTCTTTGTAAGTAAAGTTAGCATACTTGATGAACCATATAACAAACGAATTACACTGAGTGATATGGCAGGAAATCAACGTTACGTCTTTCTAGATCATAACAATCAATTTGTTGCAGATCAAAATGCGAAACATACGTATTCTAATGTGATGCGAAGTATACATAGTTCTTTGTTTACTGAAAATACTATTATTAATTATTTAGTAGAGTTAACCGCATGTTGGACGATATTCATGATTTTATCTGGTACTTATTTACTCATTAAGAAGCATTTAATTTCTAACAAAAGTAAGGCACTTCGTTGGCAAAAGTGGCACGCAATGATTGGAGTTATCATTGCAATTCCAGTATTTGTATTAGTTTTAACTGGATTGCCATGGTCTGGTTTTATGGGCAGTAAAATTGCCGGTATGATGGACACAAACGGTGACCTTGGTCAAGGTGAATTAGCGATTAATCCACCTAAATCAGATTTGAACGAATTACCTTGGGCTACACGTAAAAATAAACAGCCAGCTTCATCCGAAAAAGGTTCAAGTAGTCATCATGGTAATGCAGCAATGCCTCAAACCAAATTAGATTATCAAATATCTATTGATAAGGTCGTTGTACAAGCGCAAAAAGCTGGTATTAAAAAGCCGTTTTCAATCGTATATCCAAGTGATAAAAATGGTACCTTTATTGTATCTAATACTAGTAATTCAGGTGTTACTGGGCTAGATGTATCACCTTACAAGGAACAAACACTTTATTTCGACCAATATAGCGGTAAAAAGCTAGGTACGATTAAATATGATGACTACGGTATTATTGCTAAATGGTTTACATGGGGCATACCGCTTCACGAAGGTCATTTATTCGGTATTTTAAACAAAATCATTAATTTATTTGTATGTATCGCTTTATTAGTAGCCATTGGTATGGGATTTGTCTCTTGGATAAAGCGTACAAAAAATACTGCAGTAAAAGTACCACATCGCGTAAAAAAACCAGCATCTATATCACTCATCATATGTTTAATTGTATTAGGACTATTAATGCCATTATTTGGATTATCACTTATACTAGTATTCATAATTGAATTAATATTATATGTTAAAGACCGTCGTGCTAAATAATCATACACTTAAAGTTTTGAACTGACGAAATTTACAAAATGATTCTCGACTCTCTAATTACTTAAAACGGGTTCTATAATAAATCGTACTGATGGAGCTTGGGAGATAAATCAATGTCCTAGGGTCTATAATATTAGATTGGCAGTAGTTGACTGAATGAAAATGCGCTTGCAACAAGCTTTTTTCAACTCTAGTCAGGGGCCCCAACACAGAGAATTTCGAAAAGAAATTCTACAGGCAATGCGAGTTGGGGTGTGGGCCCCAACATAGAGAAATTGGATTCCCAATTTCTACAGACAATGCAAGTTGGCGGGGCCCCAACACAGAGAAATTGGATTCCCAATTTCTACAGACAATGCAAGTTGGGGTGGGACAACGATAAAGAAATACTTTTTCTATAGAAATTAGTATTTCTTATGCATGAGTTTTACTCATGTATTCCTATTTTTAAGTACACATTAGCTGTGGCTAATGTGTAAGAACCACTACATAATAAATCATTAGTGGCTCTTTATCATTTCTGTCCCACTCCCATCTGTCCGATTTTTTGAATTTGAAGATAAAAAAGCATCTAAAACGCATAAGAAGATAACTCTACTTCTTCAAAATTACGTTATAGATGCTTTTTTATTAATTCATATGCATGTCGTGAATTTTCATCATTAAACCGTGTGGGACGTCATCATGTTTAACAATCTCTTGTTTATAAAATGTCTTCCCATCATCTTTAGAAACTAATTTTACAAAGTCTCCTTTTTCCGGCTTGAAATCATTAGATGGTTCTACTTTGATATTATGTTTGACTAATCCATCTTTTTCACTTACAACTTTTTCTGCATTTGTATTACTATTCATATAACCAAAATAAGTCGTTTTTTGACTAGAAAAAATCATTAAACATACAACGGCAATACCAATAACAATCAATGCAATAGATAAACCTAGACCCATTTTTTTACCCATTTATAGACTCCTCCATTTTTCAAAAACACCTATTATCATGAGAACATAATTAATACTAATTTTAGTCACGCATTAGAAACACTTTAGTTTTCGATAGTTTTACGTTCTGTCTTTTTACCCCAGTATTGATAATAAGTACATTCTATATATCCATTAAATAACTTACGTCGCTTCGTTGCTTTACGATCTACTAAATATTCAAATTCTTTATTACTTGTTAAAATGTATGTAGATAAAAATGGATGTTGTTTCATTAGTTTACCAATATAACGGTACATTTCTTCAACTTCTTCACGATCACCAATACGTTCACCATATGGAGGATTTCCAATTAACGCCACCGGTTCTTCTGTATCAATTGTTAATGTATTGACATCTTTTACACTAAATTTAATAATATCAGACAACCCAACTTCTTCAGCGTTACGCTTAGCAATCTCTATCATTTCAGGATCGATATCAGAAGCATATACTTCGATTTCTTTATCATAATCAGCCATCTTATCCGCTTCATCACGGTAATCATCATAAATATTTGCTGGCATGATGTTCCATTGCTCTGATACGAACTCGCGATTAAAACCAGGTGCGATATTTTGAGCAATTAAACAAGCTTCTATAGCTATTGTACCCGAACCGCAAAATGGATCAATTAAAGGTGTATCACCTTTCCAGTTTGCAAGACGGATTAAACTTGCTGCCAACGTTTCTTTAATTGGTGCTTCACCTTGTGCTAATCTATAACCACGTCTGTTCAAACCAGAACCTGATGTGTCGATAGTCAATAATACATTATCTTTTAAAATGGCAACTTCAACAGGGTATTTGGCACCTGATTCATTTAACCAACCTTTTTCGTTATATGCGCGACGTAATCGTTCAACAATAGCTTTCTTAGTTATCGCCTGACAATCTGGCACACTATGTAGTGTTGATTTAACGCTTCTACCTTGAACTGGGAAGTTACCTTCTTTATCAATTATAGATTCCCAAGGGAGCGCTTTGGTTTGTTCGAATAATTCGTCAAACGTTGTTGCGTTAAAACGTCCAACAACAATTTTGATTCGGTCTGCTGTGCGCAACCATAAATTTGCCTTTACAATTGCACTTGCGTCTCCTTCAAAAAATATACGACCATTTTCAACATTTGTTTCATAGCCTAATTCTTGAATTTCCCTAGCAACAACAGCTTCTAATCCCATCGGACAAACTGCAAGTAATTGAAACATATATGATTCTCCTTTTATACAGGTATTTTATTCTTAGCTTGTGTTTTTTATACATTTCCAACAAATTTAATCGCTGATACATTAACGCATCCGCTTACTATTTTAAAACAAGGCAGTGTCATTATATCAAGACAAGGCGTTAATTTTAAGTGTTCTTTTCATGAAAAAAGCTCTCCATCATCTAGGAGAGCTAAACTAGTAGTGATATTTCTATAAGCCATGTTCTGTTCCATCGTACTCATCACGTGCACTAGTCACACTGGTACTCAGGTGATAACCATCTGTCTACACCACTTCATTTCGCGAAGTGTGTCTCGTTTATACGTTGAATTCCGTTAAACAAGTGCTCCTACCAAATTTGGATTGCTCACTCGAGGGGTTTACCGCGTTCCACCTTTTATATTTCTATAAAAGCTACGTCACTGTGGCACTTTCAAATTACTCTATCCATATCGAAAGACTTAGGATATTTCATTGCCGTCAAATTAATGCCTTGATTTATTGTTTCATCAAGCACGAACACTACAATCATCTCAGACTGTGTGAGCATGGACTTTCCTCTATATAATATAGCGATTACCCAAAATATCACTTTTAAAATTATAACATAGTCATTATTAGTAAGACAGTTAAACTTTTGTATTTAGTAATTATTTACCAAATACAGCTTTTTCTAAGTTTGAAATACGTTTTAAAATATCTACATTATTTGAAGATGTATTTGTTGTTGTATTATTCGAAGAAAAACTTTTATTGTCCTGAGGTCTTGATGTTGCTACACGTAGTCTTAATTCTTCTAATTCTTTTTTAAGTTTATGATTCTCTTCTGATAATTTCACAACTTCATTATTCATATCGGCCATTTTTTGATAATCAGCAATAATGTCATCTAAAAATGCATCTACTTCTTCTCTTCTATAGCCACGAGCCATCGTTTTTTCAAAATCTTTTTCATAAATATCTTTTGCTGATAATTTCAATGAAACATCTGACATTTTTTCCACCTCATTAGAAACTTTGATCTTCAGACCACTGTAAGTCATTGATGAATGCTGTTAATTCATCGAACGTCACAATATCACAAGTATAGTTTGTTTTATCCATAAAATCAACTAACATCTGCTTGAAGAACTTAGGACTCGCCTCTTGTTCCTCATCATAAATGAGCAATGTTTGATCCGAATGTTCAAGCATAAATTGATCTGCTTGTTTAAATTGAAAAGGACCTTGATACGACGTATGAAAAATACTATCAACATAATCTGCATGCTTAATTATGTTGGCATACTTACTTTGATTATGTTCATTCCACTTTTCTGTATGTCCTTGGAACGGTGTAATTACAGCAAACTTTAACGAATCATATGTTCGTTGTAATTCAATAACAACTTCTGCAGTCCATAATTCTATACCCATTTGCCCTTGTATTAACACCCATTCTAATCCTTCATCCAACAGTTGTTCAATTTTATGTTTTATAAATTGTTTTAAATAATGTACTTCAGGTGCGTCATCTTTAAAAATGTTTAATTCGAATGATTTGTAACCTGTTACATAAACTGTTTTAACCATAAGTACCCTCTTTTGTTACGCCATCTAATATATTTTGTAAATCATATTGAACGCTTTTAAGCTTTTCTATAAATAACTTTCGACTTGTTCGCTTAAAATGACATTCGACAGAAAGTTGTTCAATGTTAGCAATCAGTAGCTCAAATTTCCTTGAATTCATATAAGGTACTTCTATAATAAATTCACGATGTAATTTGATCTCATTGAGCATGCTATCAATATGTTCAGTATATGGCTTTACAGTTTGGTAAAAATCATGATCTTGTTGTTGTGATTTCACATTTTCAAAATTTTGTTGCATGTTGTTAACTTCATAAATTAGTGATTCGACTACATCATTCATGAGGACGCCTCCTACATTTTTTAATTTATCACAATATACTGTATTCGTCATGTTTTAACACTCTATATAATTTGATTTAACTATTTTTTCAAATGTGTTATCTGTTAAATCAAGTAAATCTAAAAACTTCCTATATAAATACAAAATTTTATCGTGTATGTTGTTATACGATGAAAATATTTTTAATCTAATAAAATCATTTAAATCAAATACACCTCTGCTGATTAACAACACATACTTGTACTTGCCTCAAAAATAAAAATTACTGATCATGATTTGACTTTTATAACAAAATTCAAAAATATTGTAATGAGTATTCATTTTTATAAGCAAAACTTTTCAATTAATTAAAATTGTGTGTAAAATTCCAACATTAACAGTAAATGTATTATAATATTATTGTGTTAATGCTGAAATCACGTTAAAATAAGCTTTGGTGTATTGTGTCTTTCGCATTTATACTAATTTAAGTTTGGTGTTTCACTATAATGTTGTGTATAATAAACAACGTTTACTACCAAACTTGTGTGGTGAAATTTATGAATTATCCAAATGGTAAACCATATCGTAAAAATAGTGCTATAGACGGAGGGAAAAAGACCGCTGCCTTTAGTAATATTGAGTATGGTGGACGTGGTATGTCACTTGAAAAAGATATCGAACATTCAAATACGTTTTATCTTAAAAGCGACATTGCAGTTATTCACAAAAAGCCTACGCCAGTACAAATAGTTAATGTCAACTATCCTAAGCGGAGTAAAGCTGTGATTAACGAAGCTTATTTTCGTACACCTTCAACAACTGATTACAACGGCGTTTATCAAGGTTATTATATTGATTTTGAAGCAAAGGAAACTAAAAACAAGACGTCCTTTCCTTTAAATAATATTCATGACCATCAAGTCGAACATATGAAAAATGCATATCAACAAAAAGGTATTGTGTTTTTAATGATTCGTTTTAAAACGCTAGATGAAGTTTATCTTTTACCCTATTCAAAATTCGAAGTATTTTGGAAGAGATATAAAGATAATATTAAAAAGTCTATAACAGTTGATGAAATACGAAAAAATGGTTACCATATTCCTTATCAGTATCAACCAAGATTAGACTATCTAAAAGCAGTTGATAAGTTGATATTAGATGAAAGTGAGGACCGCGTATGACGGAAAACAAAGGATCTTCTCAGCCTAAGAAAAACGGTAATAATGGTGGGAAATCCAACTCAAAAAAGAATAGAAATGTGAAGAGAACGATTATTAAGATTATTGGCTTCATGATTATTGCATTTTTTGTTGTTCTTTTACTAGGTATCTTATTGTTTGCTTATTATGCTTGGAAAGCACCTGCTTTTACCGAAGCTAAATTACAAGATCCGATTCCTGCAAAGATATATGACAAGAACGGAGAACTTGTTAAAACATTAGATAATGGCCAAAGACATGAGCATGTAAATTTAAAAGACGTGCCGAAATCAATGAAAGACGCAGTACTTGCAACTGAAGACAATCGTTTCTACGAACATGGCGCACTTGATTATAAACGTTTATTCGGTGCAATTGGTAAGAACTTGACTGGTGGATTTGGTTCTGAAGGTGCCTCAACATTAACACAACAAGTTGTTAAAGATGCATTTTTATCACAACATAAATCTATTGGACGTAAAGCTCAAGAAGCATACTTATCATATCGTTTAGAACAAGAGTATAGTAAAGATGATATCTTCCAAGTATATCTAAACAAAATTTACTATTCTGATGGCGTAACAGGTATTAAAGCTGCTGCTAAGTATTACTTTAATAAAGATTTAAAAGATTTAAACTTAGCGGAAGAAGCTTATTTAGCCGGTTTACCTCAGGTTCCAAACAACTATAATATTTATGATCATCCAAAAGCTGCTGAAGATCGTAAAAACACTGTTTTATACTTAATGCATTATCATAAACGCATTACAGATAAACAGTGGGAAGATGCTAAGAAAATCGATTTAAAAGCGAACTTAGTAAATCGTACTGCTGAAGAACGTCAAAACATTGATACAAATCAAGATTCTGAGTATAATTCATACGTTAACTTTGTAAAATCTGAATTAATGAATAATAAAGAATTCAAAGATGAAAATTTAGGTAATGTATTACAAAGTGGTATTAAAATTTATACAAACATGGATAAAGATGTTCAAAAAACATTACAAAATGATGTTGATAATGGTAGCTTCTACAAGAATAAAGACCAACAAGTTGGTGCAACGATTCTTGATAGTAAAACTGGTGGTTTAGTTGCTATATCTGGTGGACGTGATTTCAAAGACGTCGTTAACAGAAACCAAGCAACAGATCCTCACCCTACTGGTTCATCTTTAAAACCTTTCTTAGCGTATGGACCTGCCATTGAAAATATGAAATGGGCAACAAACCATGCGATTCAAGATGAATCTTCATATCAAGTTGATGGTTCTACATTTAGAAACTATGATACGAAGAGTCACGGTACTGTATCTATTTATGATGCTTTACGACAAAGTTTCAATATCCCAGCTTTAAAAGCATGGCAATCAGTTAAGCAAAATGCTGGTAACGATGCACCTAAGAAATTCGCTGCCAAACTTGGCTTAAACTACGAAGGCGATATTGGTCCATCTGAAGTACTTGGTGGTTCTGCTTCAGAATTCTCACCAACACAATTAGCATCAGCATTTGCTGCAATCGCTAACGGTGGTACTTATAACAACGCGCATTCAATTCAAAAAGTAGTTACTCGTGACGGTGAAACAATCGAATACGATCATACTAGCCATAAAGCGATGAGTGATTACACTGCATACATGTTAGCTGAGATGCTAAAAGGTACATTTAAACCATATGGTTCTGCATATGGCCATGGTGTAGCTGGAGTAAATATGGGTGCTAAGACAGGTACTGGTACTTACGGTGCTGAAACTTATTCACAATATAATTTACCTGATAATGCAGCGAAAGACGTGTGGATTAACGGCTTTACACCTCAATACACTATGTCAGTGTGGATGGGCTTCAGTAAAGTTAAACAATATGGTGAAAACTCATTTGTGGGACATAGCCAACAAGAATATCCACAGTTCTTATATGAAAATGTGATGTCAAAAATTTCATCTAGAGATGGCGAAGACTTTAAACGTCCTAGCTCAGTAAGTGGTAGTATCCCATCAATCAATGTTTCTGGTAGTCAAGATAACAACACTACAAATCGTAGTACACACGGTGGTAGTGACACATCAGCAAACAGCAGTGGTACTGCACAATCAAATAACAATACTAGATCTCAACAATCTAGAAACAGCGGTGGATTAACAGGTATATTCAACTAATCCACACAACATAAAATCCTCAGTTATACCATATTTATGGCGTAGCTGAGGATTTTTTAGGTTCTTCATCTTTTATGGTGGGAAGGTAAAACTTCCTGCTTTTTTTATAAGTATTCATACGCTATTGCTATATTAGTAGAAACCTTAAAATCAGTCATTCACATACATTTTGAAACATCTAAATAGTTTTTCATATTCACATCTTTAGCTATTTAAAATTATTGACATTGCAAAAGTGGTTGTTCCCATTTTTAAAATTATGATTATTTTTCTCATAGTCATCTTAGACGCTGTTTTAAATTGAAATGTTTATCAATTCCCTGTGTACGTTAATCAGTGAAATATCAAGATGTTTGCAACATATTTTCACAATCATAGATATAAGAAATCCACCTACGATTCGAAATAGGTATCTTAAAGCATATCTCAAGATATCCATTATGATGTAGATGGACAGTTTTTATATTAAGACGTTGTAATGACACGACACCTAACATAAATACAAATATGTGTGCATGAATTAGTTTTATATATTTTCAACATTAGGAAATGATCAATCTTGTCTATACCTGCTTATTCTTTAACCTTGTTTGATAACTAGCATTCATTTTAATCAATTCAGTTTTAAAGGTCTTCATTTGTCGATAGCCCATAAAATGATATTTACGTTCAATCATATAATCATATCTTTCTTTAAAATTCATTGGCACAACAGGATATTGATTTAATTTATCAAAATCAATATTGCCAGTTATGTCATTAACCTGCTTAAAATAATCAATAATTTTACTATGGTATTCATCCAAGTAGGGCTTTGCTTCACTAGAACCTAATGTCTTATTTTTGGCAAATACATCAATCTCTTGTTCTAAATTATCAAATACCTCTTTTGTAATATTTGTCATGTTATCACGCTTCTTTCAAACTAGCTTTATAACGTTTTTGTCCTTCTCTACAATCTTCTAATAGTGGACAAATATCGCATTTAGGTTTTCGGGCTAAACAGTGGTATCTTCCAAAGAAAATGAGTTGATGATGGCTCCTATTCCATCTATCTCTAGGTATGACAGAACATAAACGGTCTTCTACCTGTCTCACATTATCTTTCCAACGATTAATACCTAAGCGTTTAGAAACACGTTCTACATGCGTATCAACAGCTAATGAAGGTTCATCAAATGCTACACTCATGACTACATTAGCAGTTTTACGTCCTACACCTGCTAAACTTTCTAATTCCTTATGTGTTTGTGGTATTTCTCCATTAAATTGATCAATCAAAGATTGACAAAGTTTCTTAATATTCTTAGCTTTGTTACGATACAGACCGATAGAACGAATATCATTCATAAGTTCTTCATCACTGACTGCCAAATAATCTTCAGGCGTTTTGTATTTTTTAAACAGCTCAGTTGTTACTCTATTTACTAGAACGTCTGTACATTGCGCTGACAATAATACAGCAATAGTTAATTCGAACGGATTATCATGTTTTAATTCACATTCTGCATCCGGAAACATATTTGCTATAACATCAATCATTTCTAATGCTTTTTTCTTACTTACCATCAAGGTTCTCCCCGTTTAACCAATCAAATTTAGGTACCGTTTTAACTGTGTGCGTCATTTTCGGTTTATTAAATTTTTCTCTTATTTTTCTAGAATCGTCAATTGTTTTGACATTGTTTTTCTTCCAATTAAGTAAAATACGATCCATATATTTAAAGCTAAGTTTATTCAAACTATTCGCCTCGTCTAATGCCGCTTGTATAATTGCACTATCGTGTTTATCAACATCAATCCATTGATTTAACGTTTCTATTTCATATGGAGATAACGGCCTTGCAAATGTATCCTCTAAAACTCTAAATAATTGTTTAAATTTTTCTTTACTATTTTGCTCTTTCGTTTCCATACTTTGTTGCTTCAATATATGACTTAATTTTTCGAAAAAAGGATCTAGATTCATATATTCGGTAAATCTACCTTCTTCATCTTTTTGAACTTGTAATTCTAGCAATTCACGTTGTATCAAATTTTGAATAACCATTGTAATATCGCGTGGTTGCATAGTTGAGCCCTTCTGAAGTAATTCAATTGAAGGCTGTTTATTTGATGTTTCGGAAGCATAAATCAATTTAAGCAAAATGACTAAATCTTGCTCATCTAAACCTAAGTCACTGTAATGGTCTAATAATTCTCTTCGTATCACTACAGGTCTTGCTTTTAATTGATATTTATCCATGTTCGTGCCCCCTTTTAAATTTAACCATTACTTAATAGTATAAATCATTTTCTTTAATTTTCGACTAAAATGCTTAATATATTTAACTAGTAGCAAACAAATTTTAAATAACAGTATTTTTTAACACTAGATTTTAACAATGAACTTTATGTATAATCAGATGAACTATTTATTTTCCAAATATAGTTACTAAACAAAAGTTTGTTCATGATTAATATAAGCCGTTATCAATCTTCATTTTCCAAGCATAAATCGCCCAGCTATTAATATAGGCTGGACGATTCTTTTTATTATCATAATATAAATTTTAAGTAACGATCCTAAAACTTATGGATATAAACGGTTTAATAATCTTGGGAATGGCGCAGTTTCACGAACGTGTTCAACACCAGAAATCCATGCTACTGTGCGCTCTAAACCTAAACCAAATCCACAGTGTGGCACACTACCATAACGACGTAAGTCTAAGTAGTAACTATATGCTTCTTCGTCTAATCCATGTTCTTTAACGCGTTGTTCTAACAATTCTAAGTCATCCACACGTTCAGATCCACCGATAATTTCACCGTATCCTTCAGGTGCAATTAAGTCTGCACATAAGACAGTTTCTTCATTCTCAGGATTTGGTTGCATATAGAAAGGCTTAATTTTAGTTGGATAATTAGTAATAAACACCGGTAAATCATAATGATTAGCAATGGCAGTTTCATGTGGCGCACCAAAATCTTCACCCCATTCAATATCATCAAAGCCTTCTGCTTTTAAGAATTCAATTGCATCATCATATGAAATTCTAGGGAATGGTGTCGCAACTTTTTCAAGTTTTGATGTATCACGCTCTAAAATTTTCAACTCTAGTTTACAATTTTCTAAAACTGATTTTACTACATGTGTTACATATTGTTCTTGAATTTCTAAACTTTCAGCATGATTTGTGAAAGCCATTTCCCCTTCAATCATCCAGAACTCGATCAAGTGTCTACGTGTTTTTGATTTTTCAGCTCTGAAAGTTGGACCAAATGAAAATACTTTTCCGTGTGCCATTGCTGCAGCTTCTAAGTATAACTGACCACTTTGAGATAAAAACGCATCTTGATCAAAGTATTTAGTATGGAATAATTCACTTGTACCTTCTGGTGCACTTGCTGTCAAAATTGGTGGATCAACCTTTGCAAATCCATCTTTGTTGAAAAATTCATACGTTGCACGAATAACTTCATTTCTAATTTTCATTACAGCATGTTGTTTTTTAGAACGTAACCATAAATGACGGTGATCCATTAAGAATTCTGTACCATGATTTTTAGGTGTAATCGGATAGTCATGCGCTTCTGAAATAACTTCAATTGATTTCACTTGCATTTCGTATCCTAAGTCAGAACGATTATCTTCTGTAATTGTGCCTGTAACGTATAGAGATGATTCTTGAGTAATTTCTTTCGCAAGTTTGAATACCTCTTCATCAACTTCTGATTTAACTACTACGCCTTGCATAAAGCCTGTTCCATCACGTAATTGTAAAAAGGCGATTTTACCACTTGAACGTTTATTTGTTAACCAAGCACCAATTGTAACGTCTTGGTTTAAATGATCTTTCGCTTGTTTAATCGTTGTTTTCATAACCATTCTCCTATTTATTTTTTCGTTATACAATACTCATTCATTTTAACAAAATCCGCTTTCAAGTTCTAGAACTAGACTAAAAGATAACGTGTAAATGGTAATGATTTACGCACAGATTTGAACATTAATTTATATTAAGACAATACAATCATCAGTTTCAGACAAAATATATAATAAAGCCTCAATATTATTAGTATGAAGGTCGTTTTTTGTGCTAACATTCAAGTTTAATTATAAAACTCAAATTTTGACGACCAAACAAAAATTCTTGTAACAGAACATAGCACATGTCATGTCACAAGAATTTTACTTTGTATTTCACTTTTTCTTTTTTTGAATTTGTCTTAATAATTTTCCAAACTGTTGAATGTCGCCTTTTTTCTGACGATAATTTTCAAGTGTTTGTTCAAAAAAGTTTTTATAATTACTGTTTATGAGTCGATCATCAAATGAAACTATTATGCCGCGATCATTTTCATTTCTAATTAATCTTCCAAGTCCTTGTCTAAAACGTGTAACTGCATCAGGTAATACATATTCCTTGAAAGTTGAAGTGAATTCAGAATCCATAAGCCAATATTTTGCATTATGCTTGTTCATAAACGGTAACTTCGCTATCATCACACATTTAATACCATTTGCTTGAAAATCAAAACCTTCAAAAAATGTTGACGTACCAAGCAGTATGGCCTTATCAAAATTATTAAACTGTTGTACTATTTTATAATTTTGGTTCTGCTGTTGTGTTAATACAACATAATCTTCAAATTCTGGCAATTCATTTAGCATATCTTGTACCATATGCATCATTTTATAACTCGTAAATAAGACTAAACATTTTGATGACGTTATAGTCGTATATTCAATAATATAGCTTACAATCGATGCTACATACTCATCTATATTTTTATATTGATAAGATGCTACATCACTCGGTATAAATACACTTGTATTTTTTGCACTTTGTAACGACGTGTTAACTTCAAATGTATTAAAGTGAACATCTTTGTTGAATAACTGTTTAAAAGCTTCAAACGAATGATTAAATTTTAAAGTACCAGATATAAAAATGAGTGATTTAAATTTTTCCAATACTTGTTTCGTTAATACATCTTTTACAGCGTAATCTTTCACATATAAACGTATTGTTGATTTTTGAGATAAATTTTTAATTGAAATGAAACTAGTATGTCCAGCTTTTAAACTTTGTTCGATATTTTTAAATTTATCTTTTAAATACAACAACTGTTTCCGTAATGATTTAACTGTTTTATGACTAATGCCATTGAATATTTCTAGCGTTTTATTTAACTTATCGATAATCGCATGTAAATCCTTCAAAATGTCTTTTGTTTCAAAAGTAAATACATTATGGAAGCGATGAATATCATCATCATAAACATCAGAATCATTGATAATCGTAAATATCGTTGAGAACAATTGCTCATTTAACTCATGAATCTCATTCATACTAGCCTTCAAGCCAAAAATATCAATTGGTGCAATATCTAATTTTTCCAAAATTCGCTGCTTTTCCAGTTGATCGATTGCCTTTAACAATTTTTCATTTTCGTTTTTACCAATCAAACCAAGCTGATATTTAATATCAGCATAACTCAACTCATTTGTCACTTGATTTAAGGCATAGTCTGGTAAGCGATGTGCTTCATCCACTATACAATCATCAAACAATTGATATATTGAATTTTCAACATCAGAATGAATTAAATGTGCATGATTTGTAATACCAATTTGAATGTTCTGTGCATTTCGCTTAATAAAATTATAATAATGAACATCGTGACGTGCCGGTACATATGTTTCAATTTTCTGGTCAAAATACATCTTTTGACCACCTTTTAAATTTAATTCCTGTATATCTCCGGACGGCGTCTCTGTAATCCAAATTAACAATTGCATTTTCAAGATATTCACTTCGTAATTACTTGTGTCATCTTTTAAAATTTGACTAATAAGTCCCAATGAAATGTAATCACTTTTACTTTTAATCAATAGTGCATTAATTTTAAAATTTAACGCTTCATTCATTGCTGGAATATCTTTTTCTAACAATTGACTTTGCAGTAATTTAGTATTGGTAGAAATCATGACATGCTTCCCAGTTTCAATATTATACATCAAGGCCGCAAGTAAATATGCTAATGATTTACCACTGCCTAGTGATGCTTCAATCATTGCTTTTTCACTATGCATGAGCTGATCTAATATAGTTTCCGCTAAATATAATTGTTGCGGTCGATATGTTAAGCCAAGTTGATCTACAGCTTTGCTATATAAAGACTTCAAGCTGCCATTATAATTTGTTGTCGGCTTTTTAAAATCAACTTGCTTACGATAGATAATCTGTTCGAACTTTTCGTACGATTTATCCAATGGCTTTGCATCATATTGCCTAACCATCTCAAAGAAAATATCATATAAATCGTATTTTAACTGTTTACTTAAATAATATAATTGCTTTAAAGTATCTAACGGTAACTTTTCAAATTTTTCAAAAGCTAATATCATCAATTTAGCAGTAGTAGCGGCATCTTCGTCAGCTCGATGGGCATTTGCTAAGGTAATACCATGTGCCTCTGCTAATTCACTTAATTGATAGCTTTTATCTGTAGGAAAAGCTATTTTAAAGATTTCTAGTGTATCTATAACTTTTTTGGGACGATATTGAATATTACAATCTTTAAATGCCTTTTTAATAAAATTCAAATCAAAATCTACATTATGAGCGACAAAAATGCAATCTTTTATCTTATCGTAGATTTCTTGTGCAACTTGATTAAAATATGGCGCTTGTTGTAGCATATTTTCTTCAATGGATGTTAACGCTTGAATGAACGGCGGAATCTCTAAATTTGTTCTAATCATAGAATGATATGTATCAATAATTTGGTTATTGCGCACAAACGTTATACCAATTTGAATGATATCGTCAAAATCTAATTGGTTGCCTGTTGTTTCCAAATCCACAACGGCATAGGTTGCCATACCCATAGCTATCTCTCCTTGCTTTAGTGTTAAAAATCTATATCTGCACTAATTAAACGGTGTGATTCACCCGCTTCATCTCTAACAATTAGATAGCCATCGTAATCTAAATCAATTGCTTGTCCTTTAAACTGTTTATCATTTTCTGTAAATAGCAACGTTCTATTCCAAATATTAGAAGCTGCAATATATTCTTCACGAATTTCAGAAAAAGGTAACGTTAAAAATTGATTATATCTTTTTTCAATTTCTTGAAGTAATCTCTCTAAAAATTGATATCTATCTAATTTATTTTTATCATGTAATTGTACACTTGTTGCTCTATGTCTAATACTTTCATCAAAGTTTTCTAGTTGTTGCGTCAAATTAATACCTATACCACATATTATTGCTTCTATACCATCGTTATTAGCAACCATTTCAGTTAAGAAACCACACACTTTACCATTATCAATATATATATCATTCGGCCATTTCACTTTGACTTCATCTTGACTAAAATGTTGAATCGCATCTCTTATCCCTAATGCAATAAATAAATTAAATTTAGATATCATTGAGAATGCAACGTTAGGTCTTAACACGACAGACATCCAAAGTCCTTGCCCTTTTGAAGAACTCCAATGTCTATTAAATCGCCCACGACCTTTCGTTTGTTCATCACTCAAGATAAAAAATGAAGATTGATTTCCAACAAGTGACTTTTTCGCAGCAAGTTGTGTAGAATCTATTGAATCGTATACTTCACTAAAATCAAACAAAGCAGAACTTTTTGTATATTGGTCTATTATACCTTGATACCAAATATCTGGGAGTTGTTGTAATAAATGCCCTTTATGATTTACTGAATCAATTTTACATCCCTCTAACTTTAATTGGTCAATCACTTTTTTTACTGCAGTGCGCGATATATTAAGTGATTCCGCAATGCTTTGTCCAGATATATAATTCGGTTTATTTTTATAGAGTAATTGAAGTACATCTTGACTATATTTTGACATGATTATCCACCCATTTCAAAATTTCAGTTTCTTCGTTGCTTACTTTACCTGTTACAATCGCTATCTCAATTTGTCTTAGCACATCTTTTAACCACGGACCACTTTTGGCATTTAAATGTGCCATAAGTACACCGCCATTAACCATCATGTCTTTTCTATTATGCATAGGTAAACGATGCAATGTTTCATCAATCGTTTGAAGGTTAACGATTAATGGTTCATGTCCTTGAATATCATTTGCCTTTAACACGTCTGCTGCAACCATTACATTTTTAATGAGATTCGTATCATAATCATAAACAAACATTTTTAATTGTTCTTTTGTAATAATACTTGGTAATGCATTCATAATTTGAATATATTGATTGATATCTTTTACTTGTCGGTTACTTAGCTTTAAAGGCTTCAATGAGTAATTAATATCAAATTTAACTGACACTATAGCAATCAACAATTCTAAATCAATTGGTTCTGTTACATTAATTTGATTCATATCAAGTTGTTCGAAATATGGCATATAATTAAATGCTTTCAGCGATTTTAAATGATTAAAACTCTCTTCAACATTAATACCTCGCATTAATTTAGTTAGTTCAATCACTATACGCTCAATTGATAAAAATTTAATATCTGCCATTTGTGTACGCATCGCTTCAAATGTTTCCGTTGCAATATCAAATGATAATTGTGACTGGAATCTTAAACATCGAATCATACGTAAAGCATCTTCTTGGAATCGTTCCTCAGCTATACCTACAGTTCTTATTATTCGATTATTAATATCTTGTTGACCATCAAAATAATCATACAATTTGTATGCTGTATCCATTGCTATCGCATTCATCGTGAAATCTCTTCGTTGCAAATCTTCGTATAAATCCCGAACAAATGTAACACCACTTGGTCTACGGTGATCGACATAATCTTCTTCAGCCCGGAATGTTGTCACTTCATAATTTTCATCATTAAAAACTACATTTATCGTGCCATGTTCTTTACCTACAGGTATCGTATGACTAAAGATAGATTCTATTTCATCCGGCGTTGCACTTGTTGTGATATCTATATCATGAATATTTCTTCCCATGACATAATCTCTTACAGAGCCACCTACATAATATGCTTCAAAACCATTGTCTTGAATTTGTTCTAATATAGGCCTTGCCTGTTCAAATAATGATTTATCCATATTATTACTCGCCTTTACTTTTGTTATGCTCATTTAGCATTTTTTGATAATAATACTCATATTGATCTGTAATGAGTTCTGATCCAAAACGTTCAGCAATATCTGCTAGCATGTTTTTCTGAAGTTTGTTGTATAACACCTTATCTTCAAGTAATCGGATAGCATAGTCACTCGCTGAATCACAATCACCCACATCTACGACAAATCCAGTTTCACCATGTTTAATAACCTCTTTAATTCCACCGGCATTTGAACCAATTGGAACGACGCCTGTTTTCATAGCCTCAAGTAAAGTTAGTCCAAAGCTTTCTTTTTCACTTAATAATAATACTAAGTCAGATAATTGGTAAAATTCACTTACGCAATCTTGTTTCCCTAAAAATAAAACATCCTCTTCTACGTTTAACTCTTTCGTCAATTGACGCATTGGCACTAATTCAGGACCATCTCCAAGTAAAATTAATTTACTAGGTATCTTTTCACGTACTTTTGCAAATGTTTCTATGATAGTATCTATGCGTTTTACTTGTCTAAAATTCGATACATGTATTAACACTTTTTCATCTGGTGCTATACCAAATTGTGATTTTAGTGCTGTGTTATGTTTAGTTGGAAACTCATTTTCACGTACAAAATTATAAATCGGTATAATTTCTTTGTTAGTTTCAATAATTTCATGTGTTTCTTGTGCTAAAGATTTACTCACACTTGTCACAATATCACTTTTTTCAATGCCAAATTTAATTGCACCTTGGAGTGAATGATCATAGCCCAAAACAGTAATATCAGTACCGTGTAGCGTTGTCATAATTTTTATATCTTTACCTGACATCTCACGAGCTAAAATCCCACAAATTGCATGAGGTACAGCATAGTGCATATGCAACAAATCAAGATCATATTCTTTAATAACTTCAGCGATTTTAGTACTTAATGTAATATCATACGGTGGATACTGAAATACTGCATATTGATTCACTTCAACTTGATGAAAAATCATATTCGGTAATGGTTTTCTTATTCTAAACGGGATATTTGAAGTGATAAAATGTACTTCGTGACCTCGCTCTGCTAATTTAATTCCTAATTCTGTGGCAATAATTCCAGAACCACCCATGGACGGGTAACATGTTATACCTATCTTCATTCGCTTGCCCATCCTTTCTTTCTATTTCTCTTTCTATTATTCTCGATGCGTAGATAATTGTTTAAATTTAAGTTTATAGTAATGTTGAGTTTATAATTTCAAATATCTAAAAAACAGGTGTTGTATATATAATCATTTATCTAGTTCTACTTACTTTAAAAATAATATAATTTCATGCGATGCAATTCATTGGTCTATGTTTTTAATCTTAATCAAATCCAAATAAAGCATATATTTTTAAATTCACTTTCTTTCGAATCGATTTTTATCTCTTGTATTAAACTTTTCCATTGTTTCATTAAAGCTCTCTGTCATATCTATTCCCATTGAATTCGCTAAACATAACAACACAAATAAATTATCACCTAATTCTGCTTTAATCGTATTTGCTTCCTCTGAATCTTTCTTCTTTTTTTCACCATAGGAATGATTTATTTCACGTGCAAGTTCGCCCACTTCTTCAGTCAATCTAGCTAAGTTAGCTAATGGTGAAAAATATCCTGTTTTAAATTGTCCAATATATTCATCAACTTCACGTTGCATTTCTACCATTGATTTCATTTCTACGTTCTCCTTATATTGCATTTCTAATATAGTATATATCAATTTGAAGTCTCATGCATGTTTAGTGCAATCTACTGACTCTAGCTAAACTAGATGACAAGTTGTTTATTTTAGTAGTTTAATAATTCAGTTTATATAAATGTAATGCATTCCTAACTAAATTAAATCAATTGAAAATGGGATTATAACTTTATGATACGTACTACTACAATAAAATAATATAGTGAATAATCTACCATTAGAAAAATAAGCACAAAAAAACTAGCAACCACACAAAATGTGATTAGCTAGTTAATAAGTGTCTAATTTAAGTTAATTGTTAATCTATAAGATTAATCACTTGAACGCGCAATCAAAATAATACGTACAAGCTCTGCTACAGCGACAGCAGTTGCTGCAACATAAGTCATTGCTGCTGCAGATAATACTTTACGCGCATGTTTGTATTCCTTTTCATTTACAATGTTCAATGCCGTAATTTGTTTCATCGCTCTTGAACTCGCATCAAACTCAACTGGTAACGTAACAATTGAGAATAATACCGCTAATGACATTAAACCAGCACCAATCCATAAAGCAGTTGAACCAAATGCACTACCTATCGCTGTTAAGATAATACCTAACATGATGATCATATAACTTAATGAACTCCCTAGGTTTGCAACAGGTACTAATGCTGCTCTGAATCTTAAGAACCAATATCCTTGGTGATCTTGAATGGCATGACCAACTTCGTGGGCTGCAATTGCAGTTCCAGCAACTGATGGTCTGTCATAGTTTGCAGGAGATAGTGAAACAACTTTCTTTTTAGGATCGTAATGATCTGTTAAGAATCCTTCACCTTTAACAACTTCGACATCATAAATACCGTTTGCATGTAAAATTTCTAATGCAACTTCACGACCCGTTTTACCACTAGTTGATCTAACTTGTGAATATTTCTCATAGTTAGATTTAACTTTGTGTTGTGCCCATAAAGGAAGCACCATTAATATTACGAAATAAATTATCATAGTAAAAATTGAAGACAATAAACTCACTCTCCTTTATAAATATTTTACTGTCATTTGCCGTTTTTATCAAATCATTTACACTTTAATAATTTGTTTAATTCAATATAAAGCAAAAGTCCAAAAACACTTAGACAACATGATAATACACCAATTTGCCACACATGTGTAGTTATAAAATCATAATATGGAAATTGAAGGTGAAAATAGTCAATATAATCATTCAAAAACACCCAAATCATCGCTACACTGATTCCAATCATAGAACGTTTAAACCTAGGATAGAAGTAAATTGCCTGAACAGCCATTATACTGTGGGAAAACATTAATACCAAACCATTTACTGTAATATCACCTTGTTCAATAATAAATAATATATTCATTATAACTGCCCAAATCCCATATTTGAATAATGTTACAAATGCCAGTGCATCGATAATACTATTTTGTTTTTGAATTAATATCAATGAGATAGAAATAACTAAGTATAATATTGCAGTTGGGCTATCTGGAACAAAAATCTTAAAATGCCACGGCGTATGACTTAATTGTTCACCATACCATATATAACCATAAATCATCCCTAATATATTACAAATGAGTAGCATCATTAACCAAGAACGTTGATAAAGTGTATATTGCCAAAATGTATTAATCGTCATCTGCTAAGTCCTCAAATTGATTATGTTTATTTACTAGCTTGAGTGTATTTAAAATTTGCGTTAGTTGATAAAAACGTTGCTTTTCATTCATCTGTAAACTTAAATCAATATTGTGTAACAAGTAATCTATTAATAACGCATGTTTATGCCGATCTATAGCCATACTATTTAAGTCATGAAGATAAGTTTGATAACTGGGCGATTCCGTTAGTTGAGCAACTATTAAATCATCTAGCCTTTGCTCACGCTTTGACACGTTTGCGAAGTGAATTTGAATATCAAAAGCACAGTTATGATTAGCGATATAATCAAATATTTCATTTGTATTCATTAACTTTATATTACGCTTAGTAAATTGAATTGCAGAAGCGTGACTTCCCACTTCTGCAATTTCTAATGTTTCATGATGATTAATTTTTGTATCTACAAAATGAATGTTTGCCAATTTCGCCTCATTCACTTTTATATAGTTAAGCACCCAAACTGCAATACGCGACTTAAATCGATATTGAAAAAGTAAATATTCAATAAAACTTTCTTTAATTTGATTGAGTGTCTCTGACATCAAATACCCCATTTTAAGATTGCAATCTTGATAATTCGTCATGCCAATTTTCGTTACTTGGCTCTAGTTCCAACAATTGATTTAAAATAGTAATTGCTTGTTCCTTTTGACCAATTTCAATTAAATAGAAATAATAATCACTCATAAAATCAATATTTGTTTTCATCGTTGGATATGCTAATTCAAAGAAATGTTGAGCTTCTTTATCTCGCTCTTCTTGACCATAGGCGAACGCTAAATGCCACATGAATGTAGGGTCCAAATCTTCTTCATCTACATATGTTAATAATTCAATGATTGCTTCATAATCTTCTTCATTACGATATAAATCGCTTAAAATCAATAAAGGTTCTTGGTAAGCATTATCAACCTCTAATGCTTGTTTTAACAATAATACACCTTCATTAGCATCGCCGTGTTCTATTTCCAAACATCCAGTTGTATACATTAACTCTTTATAAAATTGACTTAGTCGTAATCCTTCTTTACCCGTCTCAATGGCATCTGGATAATTTTTTTCATTTTCATATAATGATTGTAAATACAAGTAGCCTTGAATATAATCAGGATCTTTAGAAAGTAATGTAGTCATTATTTTAATTGCTTCTTGAGTGATGTCATTTTTATCGTAAGAAATGGCTTTTTTGAGATAATCTTCTGAAGTCATTTCATCTTCATTAATTTCATCGTATAAGCGAATCGCATCACTATAGTTACCACTTTGTAAACTACAATCTGCCATACGAGAGAATAAGTTTACACCATTAACTTGATATTCACCAGTTTCTAAAACGGTTTCGTATTCAGAGGTAGCACGTAAATATTGACCATCATAATATAACATTTCAGCCAATGCAAAATGGATTATTGGATCATTTGACTCTAGTTCAAGTGCTTCTTGTAATTTATCAATAGCAACTTCCATCATATTAATTTGTTGATATAAATCTGCTTCTAACATCAACTTTTCAGGTGATGGTTCAACATAACTTAAATATTCTAACGCTTCGTCAGTTTGATTTTCAGACATTAAACCTTCAATAAAATAAATCAGCAATTCACTTTCGTCTGGATATTTGTGATATAACACGCGGAATACTTCCAAACCTTGTGGCATTAATCCAAAATTGTAAAGTGTCTCTCCTAGAATAAATAATGCGTCATCGTTGTCAGTAGTTATTGCTTCATTAACACGAGAGTCTAAATTTTCTAGTTTTTGTAGATTGATATCGTCTATTAATTTATAGATATCTTCCATTTTATATTATCCCTCATTTTCTAAAAGCTTTAGTTTTGGTAAAAATCCTGGAAATGATACATTTACAGCATCAAATTGTTTGATTTTGACAGGCTCGCTTGAAAGTAGAGAAGCAACTGCAAGCATCATTCCTATTCGATGATCAGTTAAACTATCAACTGTTGCATTTGTTTTAAATTCTGACGGATGAATAATCAATCCATCATTAGTTGGTTGTAATTCAAACCCTAACAAGTTTAACATATCAGCCGTTGTATCAATTCTATTTGTTTCTTTTACTTTTAATTCCTCGGCATCTTTAATTGTACTCGTGCCAACTGCTTGTGTACAAAGTAATGCTATTACAGGCAGTTCATCAATTGCTTTTGGCACTAATTCTCCTTCGATTGTTATTGGTTGAAGCATTGGTGTGTATTGAATACGAATAGAAGCAGTAGGTTCAGCACCAGTTGTTTGATTGAAAAGTTGGATATTACCGCCCATTTTTTCAACAATATCAATAATACCTGAACGTGTTGGATTGATTCCAACATTATGAATTGTTACATCACTTCCTGGTGTGATAAGTGCTGCAACAATAAAGAACGCTGCAGATGAAATATCGCCAGGAACATGAAAATCTGCAGGTTTAATATGTTGAATGGCATCAGGGGTTGTAGTTATTGATAACCCTTCTGCTTCAATTGGAATATTAAAATGTTTGAACATCGTCTCAGTATGATTTCGACTTACATCTAATTCTTTAATGATGGTCGGTTCCTTAGAAAACAAACTTGCAAATAAAATGGCACTTTTCACTTGTGCACTTGCAACTTCCATTTGATAATTTATACCTTTTATGACAGATGGCTTAATAATTAATGGTGTATAATTATCTTCAATACCTTCAATATTCGCATCCATAAGTTTCAATGGTCTCAAGACACGATCCATTGGCCTTTTACCAATTGAAACATCGCCAGACAAAACACTTTCAATACCTAAACCACTTAACAAACCAGCTAATAATCGTGTTGTCGTACCAGAATTACCTGTATACAATACTTGATGTGGCGTGTTAAAAGATTGATATCCTGGGGAAGTCACAACTAATTTTTCATCATCTTCTTTGATTTCTACACCTAACAGTCGGAAAATGTCCATCGTACGACGACAATCTTCGCCAAGTAGTGGCTTATATATAGTAGATACACCTTCAGCTAGCGACGCCAACATGATTGCACGGTGTGTCATTGACTTATCGCCCGGCACTTCTATTTCGCCCTTTAACGGACCTGAAATATCAATGATTTGTTCATTTACCATTTCATTCACCTACTTAAAATATGTTTTTAGTTGTTCACACGCATGTTGCAGTGTTGTTTGATCAATGTGTTGCACTACAATATCGCCAAAATGTTTAATCAATACCATTTGAACTCCTTGTTTGTCGTTCTTTTTATCACTTAGCATGTATTGATATATCGTTTCGAAATCTATGTCGGTTATTGTTTCTAAAGGATAACCTAATTTCGTTAAATAATTAATATAATGTTGGATATCGTGATTAGAATTGAACAATATATTCGCAACAATAAATTGATATATTATGCCTATCATTACGGCATGACCATGAGGTATTTTATGATAGTATTCAACAGCATGCCCAAATGTATGACCTAAATTTAAAAATTTACGTACACCTTGTTCTTTTTCATCTGCAACAACAATATCCAGCTTCGTTTCAATACCTTTAGCAATATATTTATCCATACCATTTAATGACTGTAATATCTCTCTATCTTTAAAGTGCTGTTCGATATCTTGCGTCGTTGATTCACCATTCAATAACGCATGCTTATAAACTTCTGCATAGCCACTTAATATTTGCTCAAATGGTAACGTCTTTAAAAAATCTAAATCATAAATCACAGCAGTTGGACGATAAAATGCACCGATAAGGTTTTTACCTTGTTTTGAGTTAATACCCACTTTACCGCCAACACTAGAATCATGCGCCAAAATCGTTGTAGGAACTTGTATAAAATGGACACCTCTTAATAGTGTTGCTGCTACAAATCCTGCAAAATCTCCTGTCGCACCACCACCAACAGCTATAATCGCTGTATTACGCGTTACATGATGTGACAAAATATATTCTAATGTTTCTTGATATTGCTCAAATGTTTTCGTCTTTTCACCAGCTGGAATAATGACTTTATGCACATTTTCATATGATAAAATATCATCAAATTTATCAGCAAAATATTGATTTACATGCTCGTCAATTAATATAAAACTTTGATCAAACTGATCAATATACGTGCTAATATGGTCAATTGCACCATGTTCAACAAATATTGGATAATTGTTTGAAGGATAGGTTGTTTGTAATTTCATGATCACACCTCAATTGTTCTCGTTGTTAAAACTCAACATTTAATTGTCTGCGGTCAGCAATTTGTTGTTGAAGTTGTTCAATATGGTTTGATTGAAACTCTTCAAGTAATGCTTTCGCTATTTCAAATGCAACAACGTGTTCACACACTATACTTGCTGCAGGTACAGCACAACTATCAGAACGTTCAATTGTTGCCTTAAAGTCTTCTTTAGTATTTATATCAACTGAATTTAATGGTTTATATAACGTAGGAATAGGTTTCATTACACCATTTACAATAATTGGCATACCATTTGACATACCACCCTCTAAACCACCTAAATGATTAGATCCACGATAATAACCAATTTCACTATTATATAGAATTTCATCTTGAATCTCACTACCTGGCTTTTCAGCTGCTTTAAATCCTTCACCAAAGCTTACACCTTTAAAAGCATTTATGCTGACAACACCTTGTGCAATCTTACCATCTAACTTACGATCATAATGCACATAACTACCAACACCAACAGGCATATTTTCAACTACAACTTGAACGACACCGCCAATTGAATCTCCTTCATTTTTAGCTTCGTCAATTTTATCTCGCATTGCTTGTGCGATACTGTCATCAATTACACGAACATCATTACGATCAAGATTTGCTTTAAATGTTTCTGAATCATAAAAATCTTTATCTTTAATTCCACCTATTTCAACAACACGACTGTATATATCGATATCTAACTGTTGTAATAACACTTTACATAAGGCACCGACTGCAACTCGAGCTGCTGTTTCTCTAGCAGATGATCGCTCTAGCACATTTCGTAAATCACGATGATTATATTTCATACCTCCAACCAAATCTGCATGACCAGGTCTTGGTTTTGTAATAGTACGTTTCATATTTTCACGTTCTTCTTCACTTATTGGAGCTGCTCCCATAATTTTTCTCCAATGCGTAAAGTCATCATTGGTTACAACCATAGTAATTGGACTACCTAATGTATAACCATTTCTAACGCCTGATACTATTTCTACTGTATCTTTCTCAATTTGCATACGACGTCCACGTCCGTAACCGCCTTGACGCTTAAACATTTCTTTATTAATATCCTCAACCTTAATTTCTATATTTGCAGGTACACCTTCAACAATAACTGTTAATTGAGGTCCATGTGATTCTCCTGATGTTAGGTATCTCATACACACTCGCTCCTTTCATACTTCCACAATAACATTATAATATGTTGTTAATCTTATCATATTCATTGTGCATTCATAAATGTTTGTTTTCAAGCTCAATTAAGAAAATGGATGACATCTCATTTTAAATGTCAGAATTATCTTAATATTAAACGAACTAAAATTAATTATAATATATTCGTCTGTAGAAAAGTATCATGAATTTCTAAACAGTTGCATCATATAATCATTAATTAAAAATGATTAGCCGTTTTAATATAATCGTATCGCAACTTTAGCAAATAATATACTGACTACATTTCTTAATACAAAAGAACGAACTGTTAATTATTAATAAAGTTAATCAGTCCGTTTAAAAAAATTATGATATTAAAATATACATATGTTAAGCGCTTTTGTTATACTTTGACTTCAAAAATATAATCAATTCTTTTACTAATACATAAAAAATATAAATGAGAGTCAGTATAAAAATAATTTTTGTTATAGGATTAAGTGGTTTATCTAAAAATATAGCACCATATAGTAATTCCATTAATTTTAAGAACATTAAAATCCCCAAAATAATCGAAATAATATTCTTCATTTTAACAACCCCTTCTCTCTGTTTAGTTTCATTTGATAAAGAATATTCCTCTCTTTTTAATACGTGTTACCAAAAAACTATAAAATTTTTCAAGTAATTTACTACAACATAAAAAACGGGCCTTGTTATGTATAATCATAATGACTAACCACATAACAAAACCCTTTCTACCTTTATAAATAAATCGTAAAGGTTTACAGTTTATATTTTATTCATATAACCATGCATCACGTGGTGAAGCATAGCTAGTAATTTCATTTTCATTAAACCATAGATTAATTTCACGTTCAGCAGACTCTAATGAATCTGAACCGTGAATGATATTTCTACCAACAGTTAAACCTAAATCACCTCTAATTGATCCTGGTGAAGCTTCTGAAGGATTGGTGCTGCCAATAATATGTCTAGATACATTAACTGCATCTTCACCTTCAACTACCATTGCGAACACTGGTGCTGATGTAATAAATGAAATTAAATCATTATAAAATGGTTTACCTTGGTGTTCACCATAATGTGTTTCAGCAAGTTCCATTGGTACTTGCATTAATTTACCACCGACAAGTTTTAGTCCTTTTCTTTCAATTCTTGAAATTACTTCACCAATTAGATTTCTTTGTACTGCATCTGGTTTAATCATTAAAAATGTACGTTCCACTTTATGTATCCCCCTGTGTTTAATAGGTTTATGTATATTACTATTATATATTAACAGGTTGGTAAAGCGCTTTCAATACTTTTCATAAATACTACGTGTTTCTTGAACCCATTTTTTTCGTCAAACTTAAAAGTAGTGATTTCGGATGTCCATCTGGTAACTCAGAAATCAAATCCAAAGCTTTACTTAAATACTTCGAACTTACTGCCTTAGCCTCATCGATGCTGTCAGATTTTCTAATGATTTGGATACATTCTTCAAATTCTTTACGTTCACTATCACGACGTAATTGTTCGATTTTCAATTTGAAGTCTGGGTTTTTACGCATTTCTAATAAAATCGGTAACGTAATATGACCATTAAGCAAATCACTTCCGACCGGCTTACCTAATTTCTTTTCGGTACTTGTGAAGTCTAATACATCATCAATGATTTGGAAGCTCATACCTATATAATGACCAATCATTTTCAATTTTCGTACAGTCTCTTTATCAGATTGAGATGTAATTGCACCAACTTCAGTTGATAATTGAATTAACAGTGCTGTTTTGCGATTGATACGTCGTAAGTAATTGATAATTGTCTGTTGACTGTTAAATTGGTCTTGAAATTGGAAAAGTTCCCCTCTACAAACATCAACGATAGATTCAGATATTAATTGATGTACACGATTATCTTTAACGGCCATTAAGTGTTCAAGTCCTAATGCCAATAAAAAATTCCCAGTTAAAATAGCAGTTGTCTGATCCCATTTCTTTGATATGGTTAACTTGCCTCGACGCTTGTCGCTTTTATCAATAACGTCATCATGAACAAGTGTTGCCATATGAATTAACTCTAATGCGACTGCAACTTGATACGTTTGTTCAGACGTTTGTTCATCTTTGCCAAATTGGCTACTCAGAATTACAAATGCTGGGCGTACTCTTTTACCACCAGAAGACAATAAGTGTAATGATGCCTGTTCTAATACAGAATCTTTACTTTTTATTGCCTTTTCAAGTCGTTGTTCCACTTTCTTAATTTCATTGTTCATGTTTAACTTTGCCACGTTAATCACCTTTGGTATTATCTTTTTCTTTATAGCCAAGGTGCATTGCAGCAACGCCCCCTGTATAACTACGTACTCTTACATTTATGAAACCCGCTTCTTCAAACATGCGCTTCAACTCTTCTTTTCCAGGAAAATTAAACGTAGATTGCTGTAACCATTCATATTCTTCTTTTGATTTTGCAAATAATTTCCCAAAAATAGGCATAACAAATTTAAAGTATAATGCATACATTTGTTTAAAGACTGGCAAAGTTGGTTGGCTCGTTTCAAGACATACCACCATACCACCTGGTTTAAGTACTCTATTCATTTCTTTTAACGCGACTAAATAGTCTGGCACATTCCTTAATCCAAACCCAATTGTTACATAATCAAAAGAATTGTCTTCAAACGGCAATTCCATTGCATCACCATGAACAAGTTTAACATTTTCCATTGAAGCAGTTTTTTCTTTTCCTACTTCTAACATATTCTCACTAAAGTCAATACCAGTAACTTCACCTGTTGGTCCTACAGCTTTGCTTAATGCGATTGTCCAATCACCAGTACCACAACAAACATCTAATGCTTTCGTCCCTTTTCTAACGCCCATGTCTTTCATGACGTGTTTTCTCCATACTTTATGCTGCTCAAAACTAATAATATTATTTAATCTATCATATTTTTTTGAAATATTTTGAAAAACGCGATGTACTTGCTCTTTATTTGCTTTATTGTCAGCCATGCTTAATTACCTCTACTTTTTAAATAACTTTTTTGGATATCGTGTAAGTAATGCTTTACTTCACTTTGATTATATTTCTTGAAGTATGATGGATAGTAATCAGACATATCTTCAAATAAATAATTATATATTTCCGACTCATCAATATTGATACCGAAATGAGATAACGTAATATATGGGAAAAGTGTTTCAATTTTTACTATTGCTTGAGAAATTTCATAATCATTTAAAGCTTGATGATGTAATGAAGATTTCAATTCATTAATTTCAACAATTGCTTTACTAATTTCATTTTGAAATGATAAATCATTGATTTCTGCTAGTAGCGTATAAAAATGTGCACTAATTAAATCTCCAATCAAAATGGAATGTTTAGACAAATGATTATATGTAATGTCATCAAGGTGTCTCATTGATGTGTCAATTGTGAGGCATGCTACTTTGGCAACATCTGGAATATCATATGAATCAAGTAACTTACCTAACCGATGATTAATATTAATGGATTCATATTCTGATACACCCTTTAATCTTTCTTCTATTTGTCTTTCCAATTTGCTAACAGTTGTTTCCATGTCTACACCTCACGATATTATCACTATTCATATTAACATTATATGTAAGAAATTAAAATCTTTTGAAGCATTAAGATTACTTATCATTTTTAAATTTCAATTTAAACTAACAGTAATTTATGTAGCTTTTGTAATTCTCATAATAACCTTTACTTCATTTACATTATTCATCTTTTTAAATAACGTAAAATACTATAGTAGACATGGTTACCTTTTAAGTAAATTCAACGCTAACAATTAATCTCATTATTCATATGTATATTTTGTAGTTGCTATTTTTATCAAAACTATTATGTCATGTAATATTTTGAACGCTTAAACAATGAATGTTCCAAAGATTAAAAACTTAGAAGAACATTACAAATTATGTACAGGTTGTAAGTATTAAAAGCAAAATAAAAAGCCCTTATTCAGGGCTTTTTAAGTAAAATTATTTTACAGCATCTTTTAATGCTTTACCAGCTTTGAATGCTGGAACTTTACTTGCTGGGATATCAATTTCTTTACCAGTTTGAGGGTTACGACCTTTACGTGCAGCACGTTCACGTACCTCAAAGTTACCGAAACCAATTAATTGTACTTTTTCACCTTTAGCAAGTGAGTTTTGGATTGATTCGAATACAGCATCTACTGCTGAACCAGCTTCTTTTTTAGTTAAATCAGCTTGCTCTGCAACTGCATTGATTAAATCTGTTTTGTTCATTAGACATTCACCTCCTGAGGTTTGATAATGATATGTTTATATCATTATGGTAAAACTTTAACACAAGCATTACATAAATCGCAATCATTTATGTGGCAAAAACGTTGAATTTAAGCCATTTCTATTCATTTTACGTAATTATTAGCCGTATATGTGTAATAATACACATTTTATTCAGATTTTTTATCGCGCTCCATTAAATCTTTTACGCATTCTTTTACTGAGATATTTTCAAATAATACTCTATATAATGCATTTGTAATTGGCATATCCACATTTTTTTCTTTAGCTAAATGATAAACTGATTTAGTTGTATAAATACCTTCAACAACCATATTCATTTCAGATAATGCTTGATCCATTGATTCACCTTGTCCAAGTTTATATCCTAATGTGAAATTTCGAGAATGTGTTGATGTGCAAGTAACGATTAAGTCACCGATACCACCTAAACCTAGAAATGTCATAGGATCGGCACCTAACTTTTCACCTAATCTACTAATTTCCGCTAAACCACGAGTCATTAACGCAGCTTTTGCATTATCACCGTAGCCAATTCCAGCTACGATACCACTTGCTACTGCGATGATATTTTTCAATGCACCACCAAGTTCAACACCAATCAAGTCATCATTCGTGTACACACGCAAATAATCATTCATAAATAAATCTTGCGTTAATTTACTTACACTTTTATCTTTTGATGATGCAGCAACTGTAGTTGGTTGCTTGACTACAACTTCTTCCGCATGACTTGGCCCTGACAACACGCCAATACCTGCATTATATTCGGGTGAAATAGAATCTTCAATCATTTCTGACACACGTTTAAACGTCCCATTTTCAATACCTTTAGCAACATGTATAAAAGTCTTTTTAGATGTCAGCTTATCATTAATTTGAGTAACAACTTCTCGCATTGCTTTAGTAGGTAAAGCCATTAAGTAAATATCTGCAAATTGAATTGCTTTGGTCATATCTGAAGTAGCGATGATGTTAACATTTAATTTCGCGTATTTTAAATACTTTTTATTTGTATGACATGTATTTAATTCATCAACAGCATCTTGATTTTTACCCCACATCAAAACATCATGTCCATTTTCTGCAAGAACATTGGCAAGGGCTGTCCCAAAACTTCCCATACCAAAAACGGTAATTTTAGTCATTGTTATCCCCCAATCGTTAATTTCTCTTTCGAGCTATAATATGAATTGGTGTACCTTCAAAACCAAAAGCGGCACGGATTTGATTCTCTAAATAGCGTTTATAAGAAAAATGCATTAATTCTACATCATTAACAAATACAACAAATGTCGGTGGTTCTATAGCAACTTGTGTTGCATAAAAGACATTCAAACGTCTACCTTTGTCTGTTGGTGTAGGGTTCATGGAAATTGCATCAGTAACAACTTCATTTAAAGTTGAACTTTGAACACGTTTTTTATGGTTTTCACTTGCTTCATTGATGTAAGGGAATAATGTACGTAATCTTGTGCGTTCTTTAGCAGACACAAAAGCAATTTGTGCATAATCTAAAAATTGGAATTCTTTACGTACTTCATCTTCAAATTTCTTCATCGTTTTACTATCTTTTTCCACAGTATCCCATTTATTTACGACAATCACGACTGCTTTACCTTGTTCATGTGCATATCCTGCAACACGTTTATCTTGTTCAATGATGCCTTGTTCTGCATCTATGACCACTAAAACAACATTTGAACGTTCAATCGCTTTTAAAGCTCTTAATACTGAATATTTCTCAGTTGATTCATATACTTTTCCTTTTTTACGCATACCAGCAGTATCGATTAAAACATAATCTTGTCCATCATAACTATACTCTGTATCAATAGCGTCTCTCGTTGTCCCTGCAACATTAGAAACGATAACGCGATCTTCACCTAAAATAGCATTTACTAAACTTGATTTACCTACGTTTGGTCGTCCAATAATGGATAGTCGAATTGTATCTTCATCATAAGGATCTTCTTCCTCTTCACCAAAATGAGAAACAACTGCATCTAACAAGTCACCAAGACCTAAACCATGTGACCCTGATATCGGATACGGTTCACCAAATCCTAATGAATAGAAATCATACACGTCTGTACGCATTTCCATATTATCTACTTTGTTAACCGCTAATACGACCGGTTTTTTAGATTTGTATAAAATTTGAGCGACCATTTCATCGCTTTGTGTCAATCCTTCACGCACGTTAACCATAAAAATAATAACATCCGCTTCATCTATGGCGATTTCTGCCTGCGCTCTAATTTGTGTTTGGAATGGTGCATCACCAATTTCAATACCACCTGTATCAATAATATTGAAATCATGTGTTAACCATTCACCTGAAGAATAAATACGATCTCGTGTTACACCTGGCGTGTCTTCCACAATCGAAACACGTTCTCCAACTATTCTATTAAAAATTGTAGATTTACCTACATTAGGCCTACCTACAATAGCTACTATAGGTTTAGTCATAAGCTAACTTCCTCTCTTTCTTATATCTTTTTAATAATATCACATGAGACTGTGTATTCAAAATGAGTTTATTACTGTAATGATAAAAATCAGCACTTAAAACTTTATCTTTTTAAACACTTAGTTAAATTTGTCCACGTTATCATTCCGAGTATATTTTGTTACATAAAAATACTCCACATGCAATCATAAACATGTGGAGTTGACTATTAAATATTAAATTATAGTTTAAGATTTTTAAGTTTATCACCAATCATATCGCCAATTGTTGGATTATCTTCTTCTTCGCTTTCTAAGTACGCCTTAGTCGTAGAAGGATCACTTTCAACAACATCTTCGTTTGGTAATGTTGCTTTAATAGATAGTGATACTCTTTCATTCTCTTCATCAATACCTAATATTTTAACATTTACTTGTTGACCAGGTTCTAACACTTCACCTGGCGTACCAATGTGTTTGTGTGCAATTTCAGAAATATGTACAAGTCCTTGTACACCTGGTGCAATTTCAACAAATGCACCAAAGTTTGCCAATCTTACTACGACACCTTCAATGACATCATTTTCGTGGAATTGACCTTTAATATTTTCGAAAGGTGTTGGTAACGTATCTTTGATTGATAATGAAATACGTTCTGTATCTCTATCAATAGATTTAATTTTAACTTTAACATCTTGACCAATTGAAACTACTTCTTCTGGTGTTTGAACATGTTCGTGAGAAAGTTCAGATACATGCACTAAACCATCAACACCGCCAATGTCTATAAATGCACCAAATTGAGTTAAACGCGCTACTTTACCATCAATAACATCGCCTTCATTTAAAGATTGTAATAATTGATCTTTTTTAGCATCGTTTTCTTCTTGTTCAACTGCTTTACGGCTTAAAATGACTCTATTATTTTCAGGATCCAATTCTTCAACTTTAATACGAATTGTTTGTCCATCAAACACAGAGAAATCCTCAATGAAGTCTGTTGAAATTAGTGAAGCCGGAACAAAACCTCTTTGTCCTACATCAACAACCAAACCACCTTTAACAACTTCTGTTACTTTCGCTTCGATGATTTCATTATTATCTAATTTTTCTTGTAAATAACTATAAGACTTCTCAGTTTCAAGTTGTCTTCTAGATAAGATGTAAGCTCCAGTTTCATTTTCTTCATCAAACTCAACTTTAGTGACATATGCTTCAACTTCGTCGCCCTCTTTTACAACTTCACTTGGGCTATCAATATGATGCGTAGATAGTTGACTAATAGGAATAATCCCATTAAATTTACCACCGTTGATATGAACAACAACTTGCTTGTCTTCAACTTGTTGTACCTCGCCAGTGACTTTGTCACCTTCTTTAATATCGTTAATCATTGATTCATTGAATTCTTCAGTCATCTTGTTTGCCTCCTTATACACTACATATTTATAACATCTTATAAACTGACAGAATTGTCAAGAAATTCTACCTCGATTACATTTTGCGAAATAGTCATATACATAAATATGTCACTTTATCATATTCAAGTCGTCATATCGATAAATATTTATTACAACCATTTTTGTATCAAAGTAATACAGTTTGCTATGTTTATACATATTTTTTGTATAAAAATTAGCATAGCTTACTATTTTGTTTTATAAGTCTGTCATTTCATTGTTCTCTACAAGATATATTATAGTAAAATTTTATACTTTTATAAAACAAAAAGCCACGTAATTGAGAAACTTTTACATTTTGTTAGTAAGAAGTGTGTATATTAGGCATCATTCTTTAATCATTATATTTGTTAATCGTAATAATAAGTCATTGCTAAATAGCACTTTAATATTGATGTATTTTAAAGCATCTCTTTAATTTTAAAAAAGTAAATTTAAATAACATGCTATTTTAGCTTTTTTGTTAATACAATTCATAGGTTGTTTATAAATCAGTTGAATTACTAATATGCTTGGTTTAATTACGCACTTTTATTTCTAGTATTATCGTTATTCGTTTATAAATTAACAAAAGACCATTTCTATTCGATTAGAATAAAAACAGCCTTTTCCGTTCATCAAGTAATTATAAATTTTATTAATGTTAGCTTCTTAATTATTTAATTTGACTCACCATCGCTAAAATTTCGTCAGTAACTTCTTCAATCGACTTGCCTGTCGTATCTAATGTCACTGCATCATCTGCTTTTCTTAATGGTGATATTTCACGGTTCATGTCATATTGATCACGAGCTTCAATATCACGTTTTAAATCTTCAAAATTTGATTCGATACCTCTTAATTGATTATCTTTATATCTTCTTTCTGCTCGCTCTTCAACTGATGCAATCATATATACTTTTAAATCTGCATCTGGTAGCACTACAGTTCCGATATCGCGACCATCCATTACGATACCTTTTTCTGCAGCTAACTCTTTTTGTTTTTTAACGGCGAATGAACGTACTGGCTCTTTAGATGCAACGTATGAAACATGTTGCGTCACATCATTATTTCTTAAAAAGTCTGTTACATCTTCGTTATCTAAAATGACACATTGACCTTTATCTGCTTTATAAGTTAAATCTAATGTTGTTTGGTCAACTAGTTTTGCAAAGTCCTCAGTTTTGTTTAATTTTAAATATTTGTATGTTAATGCACGATACATTGCTCCTGTATCGACATAAATCATTGATAGTTCGCTGGCTACACGTTTCGCAATTGTACTTTTTCCGGCAGCAGCTGGACCATCTAATGCAATATTAATGGCTTTCATGCGTCATTTCCCTTCCTTGTCGTTTTATGAATAATATTTTATCATAATTAGGTAAATTAAATATAGGAGGAAATATATGAAACATCTACTTGTTATTCATACTGGTGGCACCATTAGTATGTCACAAGACCAATCTAATAAAGTAGTAACAAATGATATCAACCCTATTTCAATGCATCAAGATGTCATAAATCAATATGCACAAATAGATGAATTAAATCCTTTTAATGTACCATCACCTCATATGACAATCCAACATGTTAAACAATTAAAGGATATTATTTTAGAAGCAGTAACAAATAAATATTATGATGGTTTCGTTATCACGCATGGTACCGATACGTTAGAAGAAACTGCCTTTTTACTTGATTTAATATTAGGTATCGAGCAACCTGTTGTTATTACTGGCGCAATGCGCTCGTCTAATGAAATTGGTTCTGACGGATTATATAATTATATTTCCGCTATTCGCGTTGCCTCTGATGAAAAGGCCCGTCATAAAGGCGTGATGGTTGTATTTAATGATGAAATTCATACGGCGCGTAATGTTACCAAAACACATACGTCTAATACAAACACATTTCAAAGTCCAAATCATGGTCCGCTAGGTGTATTGACAAAGGATCGTGTGCAATTCCATCATATGCCATATCGCCAACAAGCATTGGAAAATGTCAATGACAAACTAAATGTACCATTAGTAAAAGCATATATGGGTATGCCAGGTGACATTTTTAGTTTTTATAGTCGTGAAGGTATCGATGGTATGGTTATTGAAGCGTTAGGACAAGGCAACATACCTCCAAGCGCATTAGAAGGCATTCAACAATTAGTATCTTTAAATATACCTATTGTGCTAGTTTCACGTTCCTTTAATGGTATTGTGAGTCCAACTTACGCATACGATGGTGGTGGTTACCAACTCGCACAACAAGGTTTTATTTTTTCTAACGGTTTGAATGGTCCAAAAGCAAGATTAAAATTATTAGTTGCGTTAAGCAACAATTTAGATAAAGCTGAAATCAAATCATATTTTGAATTATAATGAATACGTAACATAAAAAGGTCTATGTACAATAATTAGTCATCAACCTCATTTGACATATCATGAATGTCAGTCGTTGTAAAACTAAGTTATTTAGTACATAGACCTTTATTTTTATGATTCTAACGGCGTTTGTTTCTTAGCTAGCATGTTTTGAGCAATAATGCCACCGTGGAATTTACCATTTTCAATAAAAATGGTATTCGCATCGTTCCCTGCAGCAATTACACCTGCAATATAGCAATTTTCGATATTTGTTTCGTATGTTTCTTTATTATACATAGGCGCTGTTCCAAATTCATTTGTATTAATTTGAATGCCTACAGATTTTAAAAATTCATAATCGGGATGATAACCAATCATCGCAAATACATAATCATTGTGTATTGTTTTACTTTCACCATTTACTTCATAAGTCACAGTATCTTCAGTTATTTGGGTAACATTAGCATTAAATTCCATGTCAATTTTTTCATGATTTACTAATGCTGTGAAATTTGGAAGTATCCACGGTTTAATTGAAGGCGAATAATCTCCACCACGATATAGAACCGTCACGTTAGCACCAGCTTTTTCCAACTCCAAAGCAGCATCGATAGCCGAATTCTTACCACCAATAATAACAACATCTTGATCAAAATACGGATGTGCCTCTTTAAAATAATGGAACACTTTAGGTAAATCCGCTCCTTCAACTTCTAATGTATTATGCTGACCATAATAGCCTGTCGCGATTGTTAAAAATCGACATTCATAAACATCTTTCGTCGTAGTAATAGTAAATTTATTATTCATTTTTTTAACAGTTAATACTTCTTCAAATGCATTTACTTTTAATTGATGATGTTTTACAACTTCTCGGTAATAAACTAGCGCTTGATTACGTCTTGGTTTACTTTCTTCAACGATAAATGGTACGTCCCCAATACTTAATTTATCACTTGATGAGAAAAATGTTTGGTGAGTAGGATAATTATAGATTGATTCAACGACATTCCCCTTTTCAATAATTAAGGTATCAATACCTTTTCTTTTTTGTTCAATAGCCGCACTTAATCCGCATGGCCCTCCACCAATTATGATACTTTCAACTTTTTGCATTGTTTCGGCCTCCTTTAATCCCAAACTATTATAACAGTTCAGTGATTGATGCGCTAAGTCTGTGCTTGAAGATTTATGATATATTTTTGACAATTTGTTTAATGTGCATAGAGAATTGTTAGCTACGGAGTTGAATAACACTACAATTTAATATGTTGATTTATTTTTTATTCTCCCTCGTTAAATTTGTTGATTGTGGTGTTTTATCTTTTTGATGACTATTTAAAAAGTTTAATTGATATGCCAATATTCGAGACAAGACCTTGTTAAATAACAAACTTTGAAAAATGAAAAAACCGCTACATACTTATAAGCGCAATTTAAGTTCTCCAAAATATTTAGAGATACTTATAATATGCACGTTTGTATATAGCAGTTCAGTTACAATTTATATAGTTATATTATGGAATAACGATTTGTTGACCGTTTCTAATATTGTTACCACTTAAACCATTGGCACGTCTAATTTTTTCAACATTTTCCGGTGAACCTGAACCGTAGTATTGAATTGCGATACGGTATAAGTTTTCTTGACCATTCACTGTATGTCTTTGGCCACCACCTTGACGTTGTTGTTGCTGTTGTTGATTTTGATTAGCTTGTTGTTGATTTTGATTATTTTGTGCTTGATTGTTCGCTTGATTAGCGTTGTTTTGATCATTATCAGATTCATCTTTAGTCGCTTTGTCTTGATCCTCTTTTGATTTATCACTGTCTGTAGATTTTGATTTATCTTTAGAAGCGTCTTTAGATGTGTCTTTGTCTTTACTTTCATCAGCATTATTTTTATTTGTATTCGCGATTTTATTTTCTTTTGTACCATTATTATGATTGTTTAATGCCATGCCTCCAAATATCGCTAATGCACCGATAATTAGTACAGCTGCAATTAATGGTAACAATACTTTGGCCATGCCACCTTTTTTACGTTCTTTATCTCTGTCATGATTGTCATGTTCATCATGGTTTTGGCTTGCATTATTAGAGGCATGTGGTTTTGAAGCGGCAGAAGCACTTTTACTTGCTGCGCCTCCAGCCAAACCTGCTGTTCCAGCACCGATCGCTGCACCTTTTTTGCCATTATGATGATCTTTAGACTTATCTTGAGACGCTTTATCCTCAGTCGAGTTATTCGACTTGTCAGAATTACTTTTGTTTTGAGCGTCATTTGAATGTTTCTTAGCTTTAGAAACACCCATTGCACCAGCTGCACCTGCAACACCCGCTGTTCCAGCACCAATTGCTGCGCCTTTTTTACCACTATGATGATCTTTAGATTCATCTTTGTCTTGCTTAACAGTTACATCATCATGTTTATCTTTTGATGTATTTGCTTGGTTAGCACCTGTTGCAAAATATGGTTTAGGTTGCTGAGATTGTTCAGCTTCACTCTTATCAGAAACTGTTGAATGCTCAGTGTTATTTTCTGCTTCTTTAATAGTCTCGTGTTTATCATTGTCTTCGATTGGTTCTGGATGTGATTTATCCATTGCAAAAGCATTCTTATTATAATATTCCTCTTCATGTTGAGGTGTACTGTCTTGATGGCTAGGTTCTTGACTTTCAGTACTGTGTGATGATTCGACTTGACGATCATCTATTGTGCCAGCCTCATTTTGAACATTGTCTTCAGATGTTTGTGATTCATTGTGAACTTGTTTATTATGATTCGTTGCTAAATCACGGCGTCTTTTTCTTCTTTGGGCATTTCTTGGCGGAAACTGTTGCTCCGTATTCTCTATTGTATCCTGATGTTCTAATTCTGATTGGTCTTTTTCAACATCTTCCGTATGGTCTTGATGTGAATTTGTGTCTATCGATTGACGATTTTTTTCAAAGTCATCTTTAAAATTATTAGACATAGCCATCTTCCTTTCTATTCTATTACAATGATTTTACATAAAATATACCCACATGACATATGTTTATGTATATTTTTCAAAATTATTTCAATCATTTTTCAATTGTGTATACACTAATTATAGCTTGTCAATTTTCTTTTAGTAAAGTAATACTATCTGAGAAATAAATTTTGCAACTTTTCATCAAATCCAATACTTCTAATTACCTTCTTCTTATTTAAAATTGCGATATCAGTTATATTAGAATCATTGTCACAACATCGATCTTGTGCCGGTGGATATTCACCGAAAAATTCTAATAAATACTTCCGTCTACATTGATCCAATTTGCAATAGCCAATCATGCGAAAGAATCCTAATTGCTTTCGTTTAAATGATTGCTTAAATATCTGTTTCAAGGCGCCGATACTATAGAATGATTGCAACGTTGTCAAAACGGCTTGTTTATCGGGAGCTAAAAATTCTCCTATTTCGAAATTTTGTACATCTTCTTCTGTTATCATATCTGCAAATAATAACGTTTCTAAAATATATTTATCGTCCGGTTGGAATAAACTAATTGCCTGACTTAGTTCACCATCGCGACCCGCACGGCCAATTTCTTGAATGTAGTTAGAAGGACTTGTTGAAAGATGAAAGTGAATGATTGTGCGAATATCTTTTTTATTAATTCCCATACCAAAAGCACTCGTTGCGACTATAATCGGAATATCATTATTTAAAAATTGTTGTTGAACTGTGTGTCGCTCTTGATAATTCATATCACCATGATAAATACCTGTAAGAAAACCTGAATCATAAATAAGTTGCGCTAAATTCAGACACATCTTTTTCGATGAGACATAAATAATCGTTGGTCCCGACTGTTGTAGAAACGGCAGCAACCATTCAATTTTATCTTCATCATCATGAAAATTAAGATGCTTAAAGCTTATATTTGGGCGATTCATTGTAGTTTTAATAACATTGAATTGAATCGCTAACATTTCCGTCAAATCATCTTGTAAATGCGGTGGTGCAGTTGCTGTCAATGCTAAGACAACCGCTTCTTTAAAATGCTTTGTTACTTTTCCTATTAGAGCATAATGTGGTCTGAAATCATATCCCCATTCAGATAGGCAATGTGCTTCATCTAGAACAATCATGCCAAAGTCTATCATAGATATTAATTTAAAATTTGACGGTTGCAGGAGAAATTCTGGACTTAGAAAGATGAAGCGGCTATGTCGTAAACATTTAATATTATGCTTTTTCTCAATTTCATCCATACCAGAGTGAATACATGTTACACGTTTTTCTCCATTTATTTTCAACTGCATAACTTGGTCATCCATTAAAGATATTAACGGTGAGATAATTAATGTCGGCTTACCTGATAAATACGTAGGTATTTGATAACACAAACTCTTTCCACTTCCAGTTGGAAGTATACCTAGAGTGTGTTGTTGAGACATTATACTTTCTATAATTTCCTGTTGTCCCGGTTTAAAACTCTCGAATCCAAATTTGTTTCGTAAAATATCATGCAACATTCAGATCACCTCTTTCAAATCCAACGATTAATACTTTTAATTGAAAATATGATAACGTGTCAAATTGTTCTTTGTAAAATTTTAATCGTTCGCCACGATGCTGTTGATAAAAATTCAAAAACTGGAGTTGATCTTCTAGTTCAACATAATCATCGTAATTAGACATGTAACCTTTGATTAAGATTTCAAGTACATGATCTTCGATAGTATTGATTTTAACTTGTTGTTGAGCCGCTATATCTTCCATCGTGAATTGTTCAAGCAATTTTGTATAAGTAATATAAGTTTGATTTAATAATGTAGGTTTCATTATTATTTTTGATAAAATAGTATATTCTCCACTTTCTAATTCAAACATCATTGTCACTAAATTATTCATTTCGTATTCAAACAATTGCTGTTGAGATAGCTTTTCTATTAAACTAACTTGCTGTCTCGTATACATTGGTTCATCATAGCCTTGCAAATAATAATGTAAGTAACATGGCCCTTTTAAAGTTATTGCTTTAAACAAGTTATGTAGTTCATTTTCAAAATCAATTTGTAATTGGTTTTCTTTAATGTAGTTATAGACAATCTTTACAGTTTCTTGTATCTTATTATTTTGAGAGATTGGTACAAAATGAAAAACATGTTGTTTGGTATTAGACATGGTTTGCACTAATAGTTGAATTGCTTGAAATGTTTGCCCCATGCTTTCAAATGTATATCTAGGATGCAACATGATTTCCATTTCAGCATTAAATTCATTGATTTTTTCTAAAAATAGCTCAAAAGACGGATATTTTAATAGTGGTAAACTGTGATATAATGACAACTGTTGTTGACTACAAGCGTCAAAAAAGGTTTGGTGAGATTTCTTACCAACTAAGATATTGTAAATACTTTTATTTGTTTTATAGTTAAATGTTTGTTGTAATGCTGTTTTTATAATGTGTTGCAAATTTAACCCTCACTCTGTAAAACGGATAATTTGAAAATAAAAATGATGCTGTCTAAAATTTTAGTCACATTACTATTTTAGCATTTTTATCAAAGGAGGCGAAGACATTGGCAAAATATACAATCGTTGATATGGATACTTGTATTGCATGTGGTGCATGCGGTGCAGCAGCGCCAGATATATATGATTACGACGACGAAGGTATTGCTTTCGTAATCCTTGACGATAACCAAGGTACTGCAGAAGTACCTGAGGAATTATATGAAGATATGGAAGATGCAATTGATGGATGCCCTACAGATTCTATTAAAATTGCAGACGAATCATTTGATGGGGACGCTTTAAAATTTGAATAATTGATTTTTTAGACAAATGTTCTATAGAAAAAGCAGGCAAGCTATCGTTTATTGATAGTCACCTGCTTTTTATTATTATGTGTATATTATTTTGCTTTAATTTGATTAAATTCTTTTCAAGAAATTCGCAAGCCTTCTATATAGTAAAATAAATACAATAGAAATAACGATACCTTTAATAATATTGAATGGTATAATTCCTGAAACAATGATTACTTTAAGATTATTTGCGATATCAGCTAAGTTAAATATCATACCGTACAAAGGTAATAGAACGAAATAGTTCAAAATACTCAACACGATAGTCATAACGATTGTTGCAATGATTAATCCAGTAATCAAAGATTTTGTTGAACGTTTATTTTTATAGATGGCGTAAGCAGTTAATAAGAAACTTGCGCCTGCTAAAAAGTTAGCAAATGGTCCAACTGGATCGCCCATACTAAATAAGTAGTTCAATAAATTTTTAACCAGTGCAACTACGATACCGGCAACTGGTCCAAACGTAAATGTAGCTAGTAGTGACGGTACATCACTAAAATCTAAAGTTAAGTATGGTGGCAAAAATGGTATAGGAAACTTGATAAAAGTTAACACAAACGCAATCGCGCTCAACATACTTATTGTGATAAGACGTTTATTTTGTTGCATATTCAATTTTCTCCTTCCATTCATCTCGTAAGAATAGGAGGATTATTGCACAACAAAAAACCTCCATCTTCTCCCATCCAGACTATACTGTCGGCTCTAGAATCTCACTAGATCAGCCACTAATATGATACATACTAGCAGGTCGCAGGCTTTATTTACTGCCGGTTGGGAATTACACCCGACCCCGAAGATGAATTTTACATTATTAAATTTAATTCTCATTAATTTTATACTATATATCACAAAACCTCAATAACTATGCTTAAAATGAAAATTAATTAAGTTGGTGATGTATAATGAATTTGCGATTTGCGAGCATTGGTTGGAATGTTGTTTGTTTGATTAATTTTTCAGATGGCTTTTGGGACGGCTTTTTGTTGTTATTAGTTTAATCATTCGTGTTAGCTTTTTCATGATTAAATACACCTACTTCTATTACATCCTTCTTACTATAATTAGGTCTTGTTGTATTTATATATTTATTAGAAATTTGAAGAGAAACATTCAAATCATGAGGAATATTCTTTTTCTTTTTTAGTACTTCAGAAAAATCAATCATCTCGTCTATTGTATTATCTTTAGTAAAATTATCTTTAGTACTAAATAAAGTTGTAACAACATATGGACGTGATTTATCTTTAAGTTGTTTTTTTGAGTTTCTCATACCGTCCCTAAAAGACTTATCATCCTCTTTGATTAAGGGTTGAAAATACTTTTTATATTCATCTAAAGTATATGGAATTGCAGTCAAATAATAATACTCATTTCTAAAACCACTATTCTGCGTTTTCATAATTGCATTTTCAGTATAACCAGTATATTTATATTTACTTTTATATTCTTTTAAAACTTCTGTTAAATTATCCAACTCTTCCTTATGTGCTCGATATTCAAACCCACTCAACACTGTACCAACTAAAGTACTCATATCATCGCCTTTATCCTCACTTCTTAATGAGCTATCACTGTCAATAATTGATTTGTCAAATGGAATACTCGCATTAAATACGATATCGTGGTCATCACAATGCACGTATACTTCTACGCCGTCGCCACTACCTACAACATTCGTAGCTTTAACTTTTAGACCGAAGTTATCCATAAAAAATTGTTCGCCTCGTTTAGCAATTTTATCTTTATGCTTCTTCGCAAATTCAATCGCATCTTTTTCTGCAGGCGGTTGGAATCCTTGGCCTACATATTTTGAAGCTTCCATTTCTTCTGGTACTGATTTTGTTTCATTGTTGGATTCGTTATTGGTAGTTGAACATCCTGATAGTAGAAGTGTTGCTATTAAGATTAGTTTTGCTTTTTTAAGCATATCTCATCACCTATTTATGTGTTTGTAAAAGTTTTATTTTACAAATAATTATACTAACCTAATTTATTTGCTTCATTTAGTTTATCTCTATATAAATCTTCAAATACATCTTCTTGCGTTAAACAATCTCTGAATTTTATTTAATTATCCATTGATTTAGTGTTTTGAAGCCAATCATCTCCATTACCTAAAGATTTCAATGGGTTATTAGTATTTACTGCCTCATTTGAAGTTCCTTAATAGATTATTATCTGTTGACCAGTTAGATTCCACTGATCATCAAGAAACTCGTATATTACTATATTAAGGTGTACCTTTCATATTATAATTTTCTATTTGTTTGAACCTTTTTCCATTTACTTTAAAATCTATCATTCATTTATATCTTGACAAACCCAATAACCGTTCAATTCTGCTATGTCCCTAGCATTTATTTTATTCACTTTATATTCACTTACCCTTCAATTGGATTTATATCGTCATAAAATGGTTTTTTAGTATTTATACTAGATTTTCCTAATTGAATAGTAACTTGAGATTTTTGAGGCATATTGGGTTTATCTTTTAATTTATTACTCAATTCAATCACATCATCTACTGTATTATCTTTAGTAAAGTTTTTCTTAGTAGAAAAAAGCGTAGAAACTGCATCAGTATTTGCGGTATAATTTAGCTCTTTTCTGGCTCGTTGCATACCTTCTTTAAATTCTTTATCATTTTTACGAATCAATGGTTCATAATATTTACGATATTCTTTTAAGTTTCTTGATAAATATGTAATATAAAAGTATTCATTTTGATACCCGACGTTTTGTGTCTTGTTAATTGCCTCGTTTGTAAATCCTGTATATTGATATTTCTTTTCATTCTCTTTGAAAAATTTATATAAATTGTCATACTTTTCTTTTTGCGCTCGATATTCAAAGCCACTAAGCACTGTACCCACCACCATACTCATATCATTACCATTGTCATTACTACGCATTGATCCTTTTTGATGGATGGCATCTTTGTACAAGGGCAAACTTGCATTAAATACAATGCCATGATCATCGCAATGCACATAAACTTCTACACCATCATCTTTACCTACAACATTGGTAGCTTTAACTTTTAGACCGAAGTTGTCCATAAAAAATTGTTCACCTACTTTTTCAAATTCTTTACGATGCTTCTTCGCAAATTCAATCGCATCTTTTTCTGCAGGTGGTTGGAAACCTTGACCTACATATTTTGAAGCTTCCATTTCTTCTGGCACAGATTTTGTTTCTGCTTTTGTGTCTTTTTTTGATTCACTTTCCATCGCTGAACATCCTGATAACAGTAGCGTTGCTATTAAGATTAATTTCGCCTTTTTAAGCATATCTCATCACCCATTTATGCGCTTTTAAAAGTTTCATTTTGTAAATAATTATACTCTCTTAATTTATTTGCGTCTTATAGTTTCTCTCTATATAAATCTTCAAATACATCTGCCTGCTTAAATCGTTTTTCGTTAACTGTAAAGTTATTATCTTTATTGATGTCTTGATAAACCCTATAGCTACTCAATTCTGTTAAATCTCTATCATTTATTATATTCATCTTCAAATGCTCCAAACGACACTACTTTCTTATCATCAAAACGAGCTTTTTTTGTGCCAATAAGTTTATTTCCTAATTGAGTAGTTATAGTATTCTTGATTGGCATATCTTTTGTTCTTTCAATTTTCTCGGATAAATCTATTACATTATTTATCTTTTCTTTTCTATTCCTTTCATCATTCGTACTAAATAACGTTGCTACAGTATTTGTATTAGCAGTATAGTTTAGCTTTTTTCTAGCTTTTTGCATACCTTCTTTAAATTCTTTATCATTTTTATGAATCAATGGTTCGTAATATTTACGATATTCTTTTAAGTTTCTTGATAAATATGTAATATAAAAGTATTCATTTTGATACCCGACGTTTTGCGTCTTGTTTATTGCTTCTTTAGTAAAACCTGTATATTGATATTTCTTTTCATTTTCTTTGAAAAATTTATATAAGTTATCATACTTTTCTTTTTGCGCTCGATATTCAAAGCCACTCAGCACTGTACACACCATCGTACTCATATCATCACCATTGTCATTACTACGCATTGATCCTTTTTGATGGATGGCATCTTTGTACAAAGGTAGACTTGCATTAAATACAATGCCATGATCATCGCAATGCACATAAACTTCTACACCATCATCTTTACCTACAACATTGGTAGCCTTTACCTTCAGTCCAAAGTTGTCTTTAAAGAATTGTTCACCTACTTTTTCAAATTCTTTACGATGCTTCTTCGCAAATTCAATCGCATCTTTTTCTGCAGGTGGTTGGAAGCCTTGTCCAACATATTTTGAAGCTTCCATTTCTTCTGGTACTGATTTTGTTTCATTGTTGGATTCGTTATTGGTAGTTGAACATCCTGATAGCAGTAATGTTGCTATTAAGATTAGTTTAGTTCTTTTAAACATAGCTCATCACCCATTTATGTGTTTGTTTAGAATATAGAGAAATTAGCTGATTTCAAGTCATTCGACCTCAATCCTTATAGACTCATTATCACTGTAATTAACTCGATTAGTACTAATAGTAGATTTTGCTAGTTGTAAAAATATTTTCGTATTTTCAAAATTAAGGTGTAACTTTTTCGTACTTTCAGACAAATCTAAAACATCATCTAATTTTTTGTCCTTTGAAAAGTTACTACTTCTCGAAAACAATGTTGTATGTACTTCTATTGCAGCTTTATAGCCTACTCCTTTCCTTGCTTGTTTCATACCTTTTTTAAAATTCAGATTATTTTTCTTTATTAGGGGTTCGTAATATTTTCTATATTCTTGGAGCGTCGGTATATTAGCAACTATATAAAAATATTCATTTTCATATCCACTATTTTGTGTTTTGTTAATTGCCTCTTTAGTAAATCCTGTATATTGGTATTTCTTTTCATTTTCTTTGAAAAATTTATATAAATTATCATACTTTTCCTTATGTGCTCGATATTCAAAGCCACTCAACACTGTACCAACTAAAGTACTCATATCATCGCCTTTATCCTCACTTCTTAATGAGCTATCACTGTCAATAATTGATTTGTCAAATGGAATACTCGCATTAAATACGATATCGTGGTCATCACAATGCACGTATACTTCTACGCCGTCGCCACTACCTACAACATTCGTAGCTTTAACTTTTAGACCGAAGTTATCCATAAAAAATTGTTCGCCACGTTTAGCAATTTTATCTTTATGCTTCTTCGCAAATTCAATCGCATCTTTTTCTGCAGGTGGTTGGAAGCCTTGTCCTACATATTTTGAAGCTTCCATTTCTTCTGGTACAGATTTCGTTTCTGTATTTCTGTCTTTTTTTGATTCATTTTCAATCGCGGAACATCCTGATAGCAATAGTGTTGCTATTAAGATTAATTTTGCTTTTTTAAGCATATCTCATCACCCATTTATGTGTTTGTAAAACTTTTATGTTTGAAAAAACTACTTATTCTCAATGAAAACAAGTAGCTTTTAATAAATTAATTAGTATACTGCTAGTTTTTCTAATTGTTCTTTAACTTGAATTAAGTTTGAACGAATTAACGAGGCAGATTGATCCATTGTTTGAATAGCTTGTCCTTCATTTTCGTTCAAACCATTACAAACAACTTCAAACTGTTTTGCCATTTGATCAAGACGCGCATGAGCTTGTGTGTTCAAAATAAACATATCGTCATAATGCGATGGTTCAAATATCATTTGTACTATCAAAGGCTTCATGTTCTTAACAATATCATCTAAGTGATTTTCTAAAATCGGCGATGCTGCCTTTAAATCATGTAAAAAATCTGTCCATTTTGTTAGGTTTATTTTTAATTCTTCTATTGAATTTTCAAATTGTTTTCGATCAATAGAGGATTCTTTTAAACCATCAATGATTCTTTTTTCGTATAACATTGTAATTAATAAATTAAGACCATCTATAATTCCTTTTATAATTTCTGTTGTGTTATTTATATTTCTTACTAACTCTTTGAAATTTTCATTATAAACTTTTTGAATATAATCAGATAATTCTTCAACAGCATTATCAATATGATTTTTTAAAATAGTCATTTTTCTTGATAAATATTTTGAAAGGTTAACTTTACCCGAAACCATATGTTGACCATTATAATTGATATTTAGGTTTCCATCCATAATAGTAGCATCTTGATAGGACATAATACTTTTTATATCAGCAATTTGATTACCATAAATGTCATTTTGATTTTTAATTAGAATGATATTTTCTCTAACGATTTTTAAATGTTTCATCATTTCTTCAGTCACACCATCTTGTAAATCATGGTCTAAATTTTTAAACATTTTTACTAATATTTTATCGATTGAGTCGTGAATTCTTTCTATTCCTCTCTGGAATTGACTATCGACCTTATTGATACCCCACTTTAAAGGTTTCAAGTTCAAAGCTGGAACTAAAATTGCAATAGGTCCAATTTTATCCATAAAAGAATCTATACTTTCAAATAACTCATTCTTTTTAGATGTAATGTTTCTACTCATATTTTCTAAAACATCAATTTCAATTACATTCTTAAATTTTTGTTTTAATTTATGCTTTCTATCTCCAAAATAAGAATTTTCCGACTGAGATATATTAAAACTTTCATTTAAAAATGTCACACATTCTTGTAACATAGTGCTTGTTTCCCCTGTAACAAGTTGGTATAAATCACCTAATTTCTCAATATCTAACTTAATATTTTTCCCTTTACCTGACCTCGCTATTGAATCCCCTGTCCAAACATTTATTGGAATTCTACCATCCATGTCTAGATTTATATTTATAACCTTTTTCACTTCTTTTCCGTTTTTAATCTCTGTATCCTTGACCGATTCTATTTTATGAACAGGTATATCCTTATATTCATTAGTTTTCGAATTGAATTCCCTTTTAAAACCAAGATGACTATCAATTAATCCATTTAAAGTTGGAACACCATCTCTTATATTAATTCGTTTACCTGGCATTTCTTTCGCAAATGGATCTTGTAACCATGATAGTACGTCATTTGTACTATGAAAATTTATAATATTTTCAAAATTTGACTGTTTTAAATTTCTCCATATCGCTTCAGGCAACATAGCAGGATTTGTTGAAACTATATGTTTTTCAGGATGTTCAACACCTTGATGAATTGCACTTGCCCCACCTTGTGAATTTCCATCTTCAGAAACTACTTCTTTATTTTTGTATTTGGCAACTTTTTCACCATATTTTCTATAAAAGTTACTATTGCTTAATTTATTAGCATCATCTAATTTTTTCTTATATAATTCTAAAAATTTATTGTTTTGTTCTAATAAAGGTGTAGTTGTCTTTTCGTTATCCATTAATTTGATGTTTTCTAACCAATCATCTCCAACTTTTCCTTTAAGTGGATTTTTCGGATTTATAGATTCATTATTATTTGTTCCTTCAAAAGAAATAATTTGCTGTCCACTTGGTGAATTATTAGAATCTAATAGTTCAAAAATTTTTATATCTGCACTTCCATTTATATTTTTATTTTTATTATTTGAAATTGTGCTTAAAACCTTATACTTATTTCCATTCACTTTAATAGTAGAATTATCTTTTAAATCTTGATATACCCAATATCCACTAAGCTCTGTTAAATCTCTATCATTTATTTTATTCATTATCAAATACCCCATATTCCGAATTATCTTTACTGCTATAATTTGGTTTAATCGTATTTATTTTATTGTCTGAAAATTGTATACTAAAATCTATATCAGTTGGTAAATCTTTTTCTTTTTTTATTTCTTCTGCCATTTTTATTACATTTTCACTGTTACTTTTTTTAGTATAGTTCTTATTTTTACTAAATAGAGTAGTAGTTACCGATACTTTCGACTTATCCTTTAATTGCTTCTTAACATTTGACATTTCTTTTGAAAATTCACTGTTACTTTTGTTTAACAATGGCTCAAAATAGTTTCTATACTCTGTTAAATTATATGGTATAGTCGAAATATAAAAATATTCATTTTCATATCCACTATTTTGTGTCTTGTTAATTGCCTCTTTTGTAAATCCTGTATATTGGTATTTCTCTTCATTATCTTTAAAAAATTTATATAATTTATCATACTTTTCTTTTTGCGCTCGATATTCAAATCCACTGAGTACTGTACCAACTAAAGTACTCATATCATCGCCCTTATCCTCACTTCTTAATGAGCTATCACTGTCAATAATTGATTTATCAAATGGAATACTCGCATTAAATACGATATCGTGGTCATCACAATGCACGAATACTTCTACGCCCTTCCCACTACCTACAACATTGGTAGCTTTAACTTTTAAACCGAAGTTATCCATAAAAAATTGTTCGCCTCGTTTGGCAATTTTATCTTTATGCTTCTTCGCAAATTCAATCGCATCTTTTTCTGCAGGTGGTTGGAAGCCTTGTCCTACATATTTTGAAGCTTCCATTTCTTCTGGCACTGATTTTGTTTCTGTATTCGTGTCTTTTTTTGATTCATTTTCCATCGTGGAACATCCCCCTAAAATTAATGTCGTAGCTAAAACTGATCCAATGAATTTTTTCATATGACACCTCGAATAATTTAATTATTACAATATATCTATATTTTACCCTATTTTTATAATCAAATAAATAACTTTATCAAACTTTATATTTTTGTATAAATTAGTAATATATTTAATAGTTGTTATTCACAAAAATCCTAAATCCTAATCCACATACAAAATTCCCCACATCAATCAAAAAACGCATGCTATAAATTAGAGTCTCTAATCAATAACATGCGTTCTTAAATAACTATATTCAGTTTTATTCTGGTTTTGGTAGTTTAATAATAAATGTTGTGCCTTTTCCTAATTCGCTTTTAACATCTATGGAACCACCATGCTCTTCGATAATCATTTTACAAATGAACAAACCTAAACCGGTACCTTGTTTACCTCGCGTTCTCGCTGCATCAACTTTATAAAAACGATCAAATACTTGTTGTAAATGTTCTGGTGCAATGCCTGTGCCTGTATCTTTAATGTATAAAATATCTTCGCTTTCATTTTCATCACAAGTAATTGCAATTTCATCTCCAGGTTTCGTATAACGTGATGCATTATCAATTAAGTTCGTTAGTACTTGGTCCATGCGATCCATATCATAACTCCAAACACGCTTCTTACAATAATTAAAAGTCATATTTAGACCTAAATCATCAGCTTGTTGGCGATACTTAATTTTCATCTTATCTAGTAACGCTGCAATAGGCTGAACTTCTTTATTTACGGATAACCCTTCAGCATCCATGCGTGCGACATTTAACAATTCATTAACTAAACGATTTAAACGTTTCGATTCATCAAGGACAATGGCAAGCGATTCTTTTATTTCATCCGGTTCTGTAACAATACCATCTACAATTGATTCAGTATAACCTTGAAGTAATGATATCGGTGTACGTAATTCATGTGATACATTAGCAATGAAATCTTTCTTCATTTGATCTAGATTGTGCTCATTAGTCATATCACGAACTGTCACAACAACACCACTTTTACCTCCCTGTTCAATCTTGTCGATATAGCTTGTGGTCACAACAAAGAATCGTGCATTCATTTCTAAATCGCGCATTTCAGTTTGTTTTGATTTAAAAGTATCTTCAATTTGTCTTAATAAGAAAGCTTTAGCATCTTCATCAATATTGTCCATAATATCATTCGCCATCTTATTAGATAAGATAATTTGTCGACTCTCATTAATACCTAGGACACCTTCTACCATAGAGTTAATTAAGCTGTCTCTAATATTTTTAGATGTGGATAATGCGTCGACATGCTCTTCGATTTCTGTACTCATCTGATTAAATGCCTGCGATAATTGACCAATTTCATCTTTCGTTGTGACAGAAGGTTTATAAGAGTAATCCCCTTCAGATACACGTGTAGCTTGGTCTCTTAAACGTCTTAAAGGTTTTGTAATTCTTGACGATAAGAAAAACGCAAAGACTGTTGTAATTGTTAAGAAAATAACAGCCGTAATTATGGTGATAATCGTAATAGCATTATTTGTATCTTCGATTGATTTCAAGTCTTTATATATAAAGACTCCACTATATTTGCTATGACTATTCTTCTGTGCTTTTGTTGGATAGCCTAACAAAATATATGTTTGAGATGAGCCCTTTTCTTTAATCGTTACATTTCGAGTAACAGATTTACCTTTATCAAACACATCGTCAAAATGGTCGTTGTTGACTACTTCATTCAACATTTGCTTTTTAATATTAGAAAGTGAAGCCGTTGATTGACGATGTTTATTATTTATAATCATCAACCCACCAGGATTTTCAATTAATGTTTGACTATATTTTATTGCTTCTTCTTTATTATGTGATTGTTCGACCAGTGAACTTATACGTCTAGCATCTTCTCTTATGGCATTTTCGGTTTCTTGTGTGAAATAGTATTGCATAAAGGTAATTAAAGCAATACTTAATAAAATTAAAACTGTCGTCACTATTAAAATAATAGTTAACCACAGTTTAATTACGACACTATTTAGCCGGCTCATCATTAGATTTAACCTCAAATTTATACCCAACGCCCCAGACTGTTTGAATCATATGCGCAGCTTCACTAGACACACGATTTAACTTTTCTCTAAGTCGTTTAACATGAGTATCAACTGTTCTTAAATCACCATAGAATTCATAATGCCAAACTTCTTTTAATAATTGTTCACGGTCAAATACTTTATTTGGTGTTTTAGCTAAATATATTAATAATTCGTACTCTTTAGGAGTCAAATTAACTTCTTGATTATCAGCAAGTACGCGATGTGCATCATTATCTATTTCTAAATGTTTAAATTCAATCACATCACGTGCGTGAGGTTCGCTTTGTTCTACAGTTGTAGATTGCGTTCTTCTTAGAAGTGCTTTAACTCTTAAGACTACTTCTCTTGGTGAAAATGGTTTGACGATATAATCATCTGCACCAGATTCAAAACCTTCAACACGGTTTGTTTCTTCACCTTTAGCAGTCAACATAATAATCGGTGTTTGTTTATGTTCACGCAATTTAGTTGCCACCTGGATACCATCCATTTCAGGCAACATTAAATCTAGTAGTATGCAAGCATAATTATTCTCCATTGCAAGTTCATAAGCCTCTTGGCCATTACTTGCTTCATGGATTTCAAAAGATTCTCTTTCTAAATACATTTTAAGTAATCTTCTGATTCTATCCTCATCATCTACGATAAGTATTTCGTTCGACATACAGGTCATACCTCCCACACATGCTTTTCTTTACAAAAGTATTATATCACAGGAAAGCGCATACAGTTATTAAAAACCTAAAATTTTGTGAAAAAATTCTCAAACTTTGTGATAAATACATATTTTATTTAATTATTTCCCATGTTCTGCTAAATGACGCATCACTTTTACTTCATGAGGCGTCAATACACGTCCTTCACCAGCATTCAAACCGACAACATTTAAAGGCCCATATTCAATACGAGACAGTTTCGTCACTTGATGACCAAAATGTTCGAACATTCTTCTGACTTGGCGATTACGACCTTCTGTAATTGTAATTTCAACCAATGTTGTGTTTTTATCTTTATCTTGTTTCTTAACTTTCACTTCAGCCGGTTGCGTCATACCATCTTCTAATTCAATACCTTTTTCTAGCGCTTTCACTTCTTCTCTCATTAAATAACCTTTTAATTTCGCAACATATTTTTTCTTAATTTGATATCTTGGATGTGTCATTAAATTAGTAAATTCACCATCATTTGTGAGTAATAACAATCCAGAAGTATCATAGTCTAAACGACCAACAGGATAAATACGTGCTTCTATATCTTTAAAGTAATCTGTAACCACTGTACGTCCTCTATCATCAGATACACTTGTTATCACTTGAGTTGGTTTATGGAATAAAATATAAATTTTGTCTTCTAGTTCTATTTTAATACCTTCAACTTCAATCGTATCTGATGGCTTCACTTTTGTTCCTAATTCAGTGACAGTCGTACCATTCACTTTCACTTTTCCTTCAGAAATTAAAGTTTCTGCTTTACGTCTTGAAGTATAACCGCTATTAGCTATACGTTTTTGTAATCGTTCTAATTCTTTAGTCATTATTTTCTCCTTTTTGATTGACTAGATTACTGAAAAAAGCATCCATTTCTTCATCGTCTTCTTCAGTTGTCGGCAAATCTTCTATATTGGAAATACCAAATACATTTAAAAATAAATCAGTAGTAATTAACTGTTGGCTACGCTGTTCATTAACCACTTTAGCCTCAACTAGTCCTTTGGCAATCAATGTCTTAACTGCACCATCTGAATTGATACTACGAATTAATTCAATATCACTTCTTGATAATGGCTGGTTATAAGCAATAATTGATAGTACTTCCATTGCTGCTTGTGATAATTTCATTTGTGACTTTTGTTCAATTAATTGTTCAATATACGTTGCCGCTTCTTTTTTAGTCGTTAAAACATACGTCGTTCCAAATCGTTGTATCATTAATCCATGTGATGAATAATTTTCAATTAATTCAACGAGTTGGTCTTTCGACATATCTAATATTTCTAATAGTTGTTTTTCATCTAAACCTTCATCGCCAGCTGTAAATAAAAGCGACTCTAATATACCATGATTATCCAAAATGGTAGTTCACTCCTCTAATAATGTTAATATCTTCAAAATTACGTTGTTGCTCAATATTAATTATTCCTGCTTTTGACATCTCTAAAATAGCTAAAAAGTGAGTGACTACTTGTTCAATTGGCTCAGAAAACGTAAACAGACTAAAGAAGTTAAAATGATCTTTATCTTTCAATCTCGATGTCACTTGTTCTGTAGCTTGTTGAATGGTAAAAGTCTCTTTCCGGATTTCAACAGATTTAGGTGTATTTAACTCAACTCTATTTTTAACTCTTTGATAAGCTACAATTAATTCAGTTAAATCAATCGTATGATTTGGATCCCAAGATTCATCTGTTTCCAAATGAGATAAATCTGTCGGTCTTTTTGTAAAATAAAAATCTCTTTCTTCTTTCATGTCATTTAAAATAGCAGTATATTCTTTATAATTTTGATATTCTATTAAACGCCCAACTAAATCTTCCCGTGGGTCATCATCAACATCCATATCTGATGTTGATTGTGGTAATAGCATCTTACTTTTAATCATTAAGAGTTCTGACGCTAATACTAGGTATTCACTTGCAATATTAATTTCAAGCTGTTTCATTGCATGAACGTACTGCATATACTGCTCTGTTAATGCTTGCATAGGAATATCATAAATATCTATTTCAAATTTTTGGATAAGATGCAGTAATAAATCTAATGGTCCATTGAAAGCATCTAATTTAACTTCATACATAATATCTACCTCGTATTGCGTCATATGTGCATAATTCTCTAAAATATTATAGCATGAAAATAACTTACTTTTAAATTGGGGTGATAACAAAATGCAACAGGCACTGATAAATTTCTATTATCAATTTCATACTAAGCAACATTATTTCCTATGTCATGACATTTTAGAAGATGCATGGAAAGCTGAAAATAACTACAGTAAGCAAGATGCAGTCGTTAGTTTAATCTTGTTTGCAACTGCTTGTTACCATTATCGCCGCAATAATTTAAAAGGCGCCTATAAGTCTTTTAATAAATCTAAAGAAATAATACAAAATGCTAAAGATAGAGATGTGTTATACCTTAATTTAAATGATTATCAGTTGTTAATTGAGCAACAGATTGCAAAATTGAATGCAGCAAAGCCTTTTTCATCTGTTATATTACCAATAACTCCAGTCTTTGAACGCATCATCAAGGCCAACTATCCAGACTATGATTATAATCAGGAAACAGCAACAGATCCTTTTATTGTAGACCATCACATGCGCCGTGATCGTTCAGAAGTGATTGCAGCAAAAGAAGAAGCGATTCAATTAAGAAAACATAGACGTAATTAATCAACCAATTTAAAAAAGCCACAATAGCACAGACATTTTTAGTCATGTGTATTGTGACTTTTGAGTTATGGTTCACTTTATGCTCTAGGATGAAATTGGTTATACATTTTTCTAATTTGAGATTTCGAAACATGTGTATAGAGTTGGGTAGTAGATATGTCAGAGTGACCTAACATCTCTTGCACTGCTCTTAAATCTGCGCCATTTTCCAATAAATGTGTCGCAAAAGAGTGGCGTAACGTATGTGGCGTTAACGTCTTTTTAATGTTTGCCTTTACACCATTTTGTTTAATCATTTTCCATATTGCTTGTCGCGATAAAGGTTTACCATGCATATTTAAAAATAAGACTTCGGTAATAGTCTTTTTTAAAAGTTGCGGTCTAATCGTTTCAATATAAGTAGTTAAGTACTCAATGACTGCGTCGCCTAATGGTACAATTCTTTCTTTATCGCCTTTACCAAATACGCGTACAAATCCCATTATTAAGTTCACGTTCTCTAACTCTAAATGTATCAATTCAGATACACGCATTCCCGTTGCGTACAGAAGTTCTAACATCGTACGATCACGATAACCATTAATTTTATTTAGATCCGGCGTTTCTAATAAAGCCAACACTTCGTCAACATTTAAAACGTCAGGCAATTTTTTGTCATATTTTGGTGAATCTAATAATACCGTTGGATCTTTCGCCGCATATTTTTCTCTTATAGCAAATTGATGAAAACTACGGATTGTTGAAATAAATCGCGCAATAGATTTAGCAGATTGCCCTTGGTCTATTAAATGCCCCAAACACTCTTGAATTAATTGTCGATCTATAAAATCAATATGCGAGATATGATGTTCAGTCATATAATCTTGATACTTTTTCAAATCACGTCTATAAGCACCAATTGTGTTAGAACTTAGTCCTTTTTCAATTTGTATAAAACGCAAATATTCTTCAATAATTGTTTCCATAACCACACCTCTAAAAAAAGCGAAGGTTAATTTAACCTACGCAATTTACTATCCTTTACCTTTAGCTTGGCATGTTTCACACACACCATGGAAAGTTAAACGATGATCTAAAATTTTAAAATTGAACTCATTTTCAACTCGATTTTCAACTTCTGGTAACAAGTCTTCATCGATTTCATCTACACGACCACATTCCATACATACTAAATGATGGTGGAAATGTTTTGCGCCTTCTTTTCTTAAATCAAAACGAGCGACGCCATCACCAAAGTTAATTTTGTCGACAACTTTTAGTTCAGCTAACAACTCTAACGTTCTGTATACTGTCGCCAAGCCAATTTCAGGCGCTTTGTCTTTTACTTTCAGATATACGTCTTCAGCACTTAGATGATCTTTTTCATTTTCAATTAGAACTCTAACAGTAGCTTCGCGTTGTGGCGTTAGCTTATATGATGATTGTTGTAATTGTTGCTTAACGCGATTTAATCGTTCTTCCAACGATGTCCACTCCCCTACTAATAATTAAAATCATTACAAATTATTTCAAACTTCACAATTAAAACTAACAGTTTTCTCAATAAAATGCAAGCTTTTCTCATTTGTTATTTAGAATGATTATAATTTAATAATAGGTGTTGCAATGCAATGATAGTCTTCGCATCTTCTATTTCTTTATTCATTAGCATCGATTTAACATTCTCAATCGGAACTTTAATGACTTCGACAAATTCATCTTCATCTAAGTGAACTGTACCTTCTTCTAAATTATCAGTAAAATAAATTGATAATTGTTCATCGCAAAAACCTGGTGAACCATACATATCTACAACATGTGTTAACTCTTTGGCAATATATCCTGTTTCTTCTTCTAATTCACGCTTTGCCGCTTCGACTCTATCTTCATCATCTTCTAATTTACCAGCTGGAATTTCTAGCAATGGTTTTTCTACTGATTTACGATACTGTTTCACTAATACGACTTCTTTTTTAGGTGTCACTGCACAAACAGCAACTGCACCATTATGATAAACTAATTCTCTTGTTGACGTTTCACCGTTTGGTAATGTCACTGTATGAATTTCTACATCTACAATTTTGCCATTATAAATAACTGTTCGATCAATTGTTTTTTCATTTAAATCCATTATAATCACGTTCCTTTAAATTCATATTATATATTGATACACTATGCTTGTTAGCTAAAGTGTATCGAAAGGAGAACAGACATGCAAAAAAATATATTAAAAAGTGGTATTGCATTATCTGAATTAGGTCTAGGTTGCATGAGTTTAGGTACAGATTTAAAAAAAGCCGAACAAATTATAGATTGTGCTGTTGAAAATGGTATCACTTATTTTGATACAGCAGACATGTACGATAAAGGTATAAATGAATCAGTTGTTGGTAAGGCACTTCTTAAATATCAACAACGGGATGATATTGTCATTGGTACAAAAGTAGGCAATCGTTTAACAAAAGATGGCAGTACAACATGGGATCCGAGTAAATCCTATATTAAAGAGGCAGTTAAAGGTTCACTAAAGCGTTTAGGTATCGATCATATCGATTTATATCAACTTCATGGTGGAACTATTGATGACCCATTAGACGAAACAATAAGCGCATTTGATGAATTGAAACAAGAAGGAATTATACGTGCTTACGGTATTTCTTCTATTCGCCCAAATGTAATTGATTATTATTTAAAACATAGTCAAATCGAAACGATAATGTCTCAATTCAATTTGATTGATAATCGTCCAGAATCATTATTAGATGCAATCCACAACAATGATGTTAAAGTATTGGCAAGAGGACCTGTGTCTAAAGGATTATTAACTTCAAACAGTGTTAATGTGCTCGACAATAAATTTAAAGATGGTATTTTTGATTATTCTCATGATGAATTGGGTGAAACAATAGCCTCTATTAAAGAAATTGAAAGTAATTTATCTGCATTGACATTTAGTTATTTAACATCATATGACGTGCTTGGTTCCATCATTGTAGGTGCAAGTAGCGTCGACCAATTAAAAGAAAATATTGAAAACTATCATACTAAAGTTAGTTTAGATCAGATTAAAACAGCAAGAGCTCGTGTAAAGGATTTGGAATATACCAATCATTTAGTGTAGAAGTCATTTTCAGTAATAAAAACAGCGGCATGAGGCGTTTCATTATAAAAATGCCTTACTGCTGTTGTTTATGTACAATTCGCTATAATTTATGATTAAGATTACTCACTTATGATAGAAATTAAAGCGTTGTCCTCACGCATCAGTATTTAGTAATTTCGCCCTACGGCAGTGCCTTAAGCAAACTTCTGCCACTTCATCTTTTAATAATTTTATTAAAACATCTTTCTATATTTCACTTCGCATGTTGATTCATCATTATTAGTTATTATTTGTACACCCAGCACATTTCCTTGCAACACAAGTAGTTTGAATTTTTCACAAGTATAATATAATGTACTGTCTGAAATTTGGTCTACAGAAATATCGCCTAAAATATCCAGCACTGTAAATTCTTCAAACACTGATAGTTGTTCCGCATATCGTACACAAAGTCTTACCACACTCTCCGATTGACAGTTCATTGCCATCCCACCTATCTATGCTTTATTTTTAAATAATTTAGGAAAACATCGTTCAAAAAATCTAGGCGCAATTTGATACATTTTCAACGCATGGTGCATCCATTTAGGGCGATTAATTTCCAATTGTTTTGTTTTAATGCCATAAATGATATCTTCTGCAAGCTGATTAGCATCAAGCATAATTTTTCCCATCTTTTTAGCATACTTCATTGATGGATCGGCTTTTTGATGAAAAGGTGTATCAATCGGGCCAACATTAACTGTCATGATATGTATGTTTGGTGACTCTAGTCTTAAAGCATTCATTAATGCATAAAACCCTGCTTTCGATGCCCCATAATGTGCAGCATTTGCTTGAGTGGAAAATGCAGCTTGACTTGAAATACCTACAATATGTGCGTTAGATGTTAAATATGGTCTCAACACAGTATATAAAACATTAAAACTAATTAAATTAAGCTGATACGTTTCAATCATTTCTGAAAAACTATGGTCTGAAATAGATTTGAAATAACCTAAACCTGCACTATAAATGAATCCATCGAATGATGTATTGTCTTCAAATTGCAGTGCCTGTATCGACTTCAAATCATTTAAGTCACAAGGAATAACATTTATAGTTTTCCCCAATTCTTGTTCAAAGATTCTAGTTGCTTTATCAACATCACGCACCAACAACGTTACATGCACTTTATTTTCTAGTAACTTTCGGACAATCGATAAACCTAAACCACTCGTACCACCAGTCACTATAAAATGTTGTCCTTTCATCAATTAACCTTCCTTTTCAATTATATAGAATGCAATTTATCGTCTCTGTATAATTGAGACAAGTTGATTATCTTTCCTAATATATATACAATAATAAGAAAATATAACATACAAATCAAAAACTAAAAGGATGTGACGTTAATGAAACTCGTATTTTATGGAGCTGGTAATATGGCACAAGCTATATTTACAGGAATTATTAACTCAAGCAACTTAGATGCCAATGATATATATTTAACAAATAAATCTAATGAACAAGCTTTAAAAGCATTCGCTGAAAAACTAGGTGTTAACTATAGTTATGATGATGCGACATTATTAAAAGATGCAGATTATGTTTTTTTAGGTACCAAACCACATGACTTTGATGCTCTAGCAACACGCATCAAACCACATATCACAAAAGACAATTGCTTCATTTCAATTATGGCAGGTATTCCGATTGATTATATTAAACAACAATTAGAATGCCAAAATCCAGTTGCTAGAATTATGCCAAACACAAATGCGCAAGTCGGACACTCTGTTACTGGCATTAGTTTTTCAAACAACTTTGACCCTAAATCTAAAGATGAAATTAACGATTTAGTTAAAGCATTTGGTTCAGTAATTGAAGTATCAGAAGATCATTTACATCAAGTAACAGCTATCACCGGAAGTGGCCCAGCATTTTTATATCATGTATTCGAGCAATACGTTAAAGCTGGTACGAAACTTGGTCTAGAAAAAGAACAAGTTGAAGAATCTATACGCAACCTTATTATAGGTACAAGTAAGATGATTGAACGTTCAGATTTGAGCATGGCTCAATTAAGAAAAAATATTACCTCTAAAGGTGGTACGACACAAGCTGGCCTTGATACATTGTCACAATATGATTTAGTATCTATTTTCGAAGATTGTCTAAATGCTGCCGTAGAACGAAGCATTGAATTATCAAATATTGAAGATTAATATAAAAACAAACCCGCCAACACATGTATGCATCATCGCAAGCATTGTGTTTGACGGGTTATTTTTATAAATTATTACTATTTGGCAAGCATTGTTTATTACTTTGTCATTAGACTTTAAAACTATCAAAATCTTTTACAAAATTAAAATTAGGTGTATCTTCATTTTGTATCAATGTTTGATAAATTTCATTTATATCTTCTGTATTATAGCGATTGCTCAAATGTGTAATCAACGTACGTTTAACATTGGCTTCTTTTATCAATGCAAATACGTCTTCAATATGGCTATGATGATAATTGTTGGCTAAATGCTTTTCACCATCTATATAGGTCGCTTCATGTACCATCACATCAGCATCTCTAGAAATCACACGTTCATTAGAACATGGTTTTGTATCACCAAAAATTGCTACAACTGGACCCTGTTTGGACTCACCTCTAAAATCTTTTGATTGATAAACTTGACCATTATGTTCAAATGTATCATGAGATTTTACTTCTTGATATTTAGGACCTGGTTCAAGACCAATGTTTTTTAACGCTTCAACATTGATTGTACCTGTAGTTTCAGGTGCCATTACTCTATATCCATATGATGGAATACCATGATTAAGTAAATGCGCCTCTACAGTAAAACCATCATGATGATATGTCAGATGATCATCAATTTCAATATATGTAATTGGATAGTTTAAATGTGACTCTGATAAATTCATAGACATTTCCACATATGCTTTAATTCCTTTTGGTCCAACTAATGTAAGCGGCTTTTGTTCACCGCCCTGAAAAGAACGACTAGAAAGTAATCCTGGCAAACCAAAAATATGATCGCCATGCATATGAGTAATAAATATATGTGTCACTTTTCCTAATTTGATTGCATGATGTAAAATTTGGTGCTGTGTACCTTCACCAACGTCGAAAAGCCATATGGAATTGGAATATGGTTCTAAATTTAAGGCGATTGCTTGTGTATTTCTCTCTTTTGTAGGCAAACCTGCACTCGTTCCAAAAAATGTAACTTCCATATATGCCCCTCCTTTTCTTCAATTCATTTTATCATAAAATTTGTATCAATTTAGTTTTAATTTATACTTGAATCAAAATCTGTTAAAAATTCGTCTTTGCTAGTTAATTTTTCTAACTTTAACGTAGACATAACTATATAAATTTTGATAATTACGTTATACTTATCATTAATAAGTATCACATTAAACATGATACATGAATCGATATTTCATTTAAGACACTGCATACTGTCGAGCATATTGAATGACCTGCTGAATGGATTATCTTATAATAATAAATCATATATCTAATTAAGAATTGAGGTTTTAATCTTGAGTACTAAAAACAAACACATCCCTTGTTTAATCACAATCTTTGGTGCAACTGGTGACTTAAGCCATCGTAAGTTGTTTCCATCAATATTCCATCTCTACCAACAAGACAATTTAGATGAACATATTGCCATCATCGGTATTGGACGTCGTGACATTACTAATGATGATTTCCGTAATCAAGTAAAATCATCAATTCAAAAGCACGTAAAAGATACAAACAAAATTGACGCGTTTATGGAACATGTCTTCTATCATAGACATGATGTTAGTAATGAAGAAAGCTATCAAGAATTACTAGATTTTAGTAATGAATTAGATAGCCAATTTGAATTAAAAGGTAATCGACTATTCTATTTAGCAATGGCACCACAATTCTTTGGCGTTATTTCTGATTATCTAAAATCTTCTGGTCTTACTGATACAAGAGGATTTAAACGCCTTGTTATCGAAAAACCATTCGGTAGTGATTTAAAATCAGCCGAAGCATTAAACAATCAAATTCGTAAATCATTTAAAGAAGAAGAAATTTATCGTATTGACCACTATTTAGGAAAAGACATGGTTCAAAATATCGAGGTATTACGTTTTGCGAATGCGATGTTTGAACCATTATGGAATAACAAATATATTTCAAACATCCAAGTTACATCTTCTGAAATACTAGGTGTTGAAGATCGTGGTGGTTATTATGAATCAAGTGGCGCGCTAAAAGATATGGTGCAAAACCACATGTTACAAATGGTTGCATTATTAGCTATGGAAGCACCTATTAGTTTAAATAGTGAAGATATCCGTGCTGAGAAAGTAAAAGTACTTAAATCACTGCGTCATTTCCAATCTGAAGATGTTAAAAAGAACTTTGTTCGTGGTCAATATGGCGAAGGCTATATCGATGGTAAACAAGTTAAAGCATACCGTGATGAAGATCGCGTTGCAGATGACTCTAACACACCTACCTTTGTTTCAGGTAAATTAACAATTGATAACTTTAGATGGGCTGGTGTACCATTCTATATTCGTACTGGTAAACGTATGAAATCTAAAACAATTCAAGTTGTCGTTGAATTTAAAGAAGTACCAATGAACTTATACTATGAAACTGATAAACTATTAGATTCAAACCTATTAGTAATCAATATCCAACCTAATGAAGGTGTATCTTTACATCTAAATGCTAAGAAAAATACACAAGGTATCGAAACTGAACCTGTTCAATTGTCTTATTCAATGAGCGCTCAAGATAAAATGAATACTGTAGATGCATATGAAAATCTATTATTCGATTGTCTTAAAGGTGATGCCACTAACTTCACGCACTGGGAAGAATTAAAATCAACATGGAAATTTGTTGATGCAATTCAAGATGAATGGAATATGGTTGATCCAGAATTCCCTAACTATGAATCAGGTACTAATGGTCCATTAGAAAGTGATTTACTACTTGCTCGTGATGGTAACCATTGGTGGGACGATATTCAATAATTGAATTAAAACGCACATGTTAAACAAAAATAAATGAGCGAATGACAAGGATTGATTACGAATCAAGTAAATCAATTGTTCTATCATTCGCTTTTTTTCTAGACTATATTATGAAATTATATTTTACAATGCCCAAAACTATTTTAATAATCATTGAACAAATGGGTGTATAATTTATAGAAATAATGTAGAATAAAAATAAATGATTGAATTAATTGGAGTGAAAGTTTTGGACGTTATCAAGCAAATACAACAGGCAATTGTTTATATTGAAGATCGTTTATTAGAGCCTTTCCATTTGCAAGAATTAAGTGATTACGTTGGTCTTTCGCCATACCATCTTGATCAATCATTTAAAATGATTGTCGGCTTATCTCCAGAAGCTTATGCACGCGCGCGTAAAATGACACTCGCTGCAAATGATGTGATTAATGGTGCTACACGACTTGTAGATATCGCTAAAAAATATCACTATGCAAATTCAAATGATTTTGCAAATGATTTTAGTGATTTTCACGGCGTATCACCTATTCAAGCTTCTACTAAAAAAGATGAATTACAAATTCAAGAGCGATTATATATCAAATTATCAACTACTGAGAGAGCACCCTATCCATACAGATTAGAAGAGACAGATGATATTTCATTGGTTGGATATGCACGATTTATAGACACTAAGTATTTGTCACATCCTTTTAATGTTCCGGATTTTTTAGAAGACTTGCTCATTGATGGTAAAATTAAAGAGTTACGACGATATAATGACGTTAGTCCATTTGAACTATTTGTTATTAGTTGTCCTCTTGAAAATGGTTTAGAAATATTTGTAGGTGTACCAAGTGAACGTTATCCTGCACACTTAGAAAGCCGATTTTTACCTGGCAAACATTGTGCGAAATTCAATTTACAAGGTGAAATTGATTATGCAACTAATGAAGCTTGGTACTATATTGAATCAAGTTTGCAGTTAACATTGCCATATGAACGAAATGATTTATATGTTGAAGTGTACCCTCTCGATATTTCATTTAATGACCCATTCACTAAAATTCAGCTTTGGATTCCTGTTAAACAGAGTCCTTATGACGAAGATTAAAAATTAAAAACAAAGAAGCCCCCTAATATATCTATAGGTCTACAAATGGCCTTAGATTCTATTAGGGGGCATATTAATATGTTAATTTAGTTCGATAACACATGCTTCATATGGACGTAACTGTTTTAAATTAACTTTGGCATCATAATTAAATAGCTTTACTTCTCCATGGCTTAAATCAAATGGTACAGTTAATTCTGCTTCGTGGTTAGTAAGATTACCTACAATAAGAACTTGCTTTTCATTTAATGTTCTCGTGTACGCAAAAACTTGTGAATTTTCAGCATCTACTAAATCAAATTGACCATATACGTATACATCATTAGACTTTCTTAATTGAATTAAATCTTTATAAAATTGTAATACTGAATGCTCATCTTCTAATTGTTGTGCAACATTGATAGTTTTATAATTCGGATTCACTGGGAACCACGGTTCACCATTTGTAAATCCTCCATTTAACGTATCATCCCATTGCATTGGTGTGCGAGAATTATCTCGGTTCTCATCTTTATATTTCGCAAGTAAAGCGTCTACATCTCCACCTTGAGCTTTCACTATTTGATAGTCATTTTTAACAGCAACATCGTTAAACGTTTCAATACTTTCAAATGGATAATTCGTCATACCAATTTCTTGACCTTGATAAATGAATGGCGTACCTTGTTGCAAGAAATAAACAGCTGCATGACTTGTTGCTGATTCATACCAATACTTGTCATCGTCACCCCACGTCGATACACGTCGTGGTTGGTCGTGATTTTCAATAAACAACGCATTCCAACCTTTATTTTCAAGTTGTTTTTGCCATCTATTTAATACAGATTTATACGAATTTACATCAAAGTGAGAATCACCACTATTCCACAGTCCCAAATGTTCAAATTGGAATATCATATTAAATTTACCATTTTCTTCCCCGACCCAGTCATCAGCATCATCAGGGCTTACACCATTCGCTTCACCGACAGTCATAATGTCATACTTACTTAATGAGCGATCTTTCATCTCTTGTAACCAAGTTTGTATACCTGGCTGATTCATATCTACATCAAATGCTGGGGCATATGTTTTACCCTCAGGTACAGGTAAGTCACCCGCTTCAAACGTCTTCTTAATATGCGTAATTGCATCTACTCTAAATCCATCAATGCCTTTATCAAACCACCAGTTCATCATTTCAAATACAGCATCTCTAACTTCTGGATTACCCCAATTCAAATCAGGTTGTTTTTTACTGAATAAATGGAAATAATATTGCTCAGTATTAGCATCATATTCCCATGTAGATCCATTAAAGATACTTTCCCAGTTGTTAGGTTCAGAGCCATCTGGCTTTGGATCTTGCCAAATATACCAATCACGTTTGGGATTGTCTTTACTAGATTTAGATTCTATAAACCAAGGATGTTCATCAGATGTATGATTTACAACTAAATCTAAAATAAGCTTCATGCCTCTATCATGAACACCTTTTAATAAACAATCAAAGTCTTCCATCGTTCCAAATTCATCCATAATTTCTTGATAGTCACTAATATCATAACCATTGTCATCATTAGGTGATTTAAACATTGGACTGAGCCAAATGACATCGATACCTAAATCTTTTAAGTAGTCCAATTTATCAATCATTCCAGGTAAATCCCCAATACCATCGTGATTACTATCATTAAAACTTCTTGGATATACTTGATATGCTACTGCTTCTTTCCACCATTGCTTATTCATTTTAAAACTCCTTTGCTATCGCTGTGTTGATTTTCTTATTTTTAATTCTGTATCTATAATGACGAGTTCAATAACATCCTGTGCTTTGTTTTTCAATATATTTAAAATTGCTGAACCAGCCTGTTGACCTAACATTCGAGGCTTGATGTCAATACTGGTTTGAGGTGGTGACGCAATTTCGGTTAAATAAGAATCATTGAATGTTGCTGTCATTACATCTTTTGGAATTTCAATATTAAGTTCATATAGCACACTTAAAATCGCTAAATGTAACATAGCATCTAACGAAATGATTGCCTGTTTAATATTTGGGTCCTTCAAGCGCGTATGTAGATTTTGCATGTAATTAAAAATAACTTTTCTTTCATTACTAGTCTCAATAATTTGATAATCCAGATTAAATTGTGATGCAACCGTTTCAAATCCTTGAATTCTATCTTTTGAAACTTCAAAATTTCCTTTTTCTGTAATAAATATTAATTCATCTACACCTTGTTCAATAACATGTCGTGTCAAATTTTCAGAAGCTAATATATTATCATTATCTATGTGTGTAAATTGATGATCTATATCCGATGTAGGCTTACCAATCACAATAAATGGCATGCTTTCATCAATTAACATTTGTTTAATTGGATCATTTTCTTTTGAATAAAGCAGTATAAACGCATCAACCATTCGTTGTTTAATCATTTTATAAACTTCATCCATTAAATCATTCATATTATTTGAGACTGTCGTTTGTGTACCATAGCCATGCTGGTTACACGTTTCAGAAATTCCTAGCAATACATTGATGTAGAATGGATTCAGTCGAATAGGCTCCTCAGACCCTTTTAACACTAAACCAATTTTATATGTTTGGTTTGTAATTAAAGTTCTAGCAGCGGTATTAGGAAAATAATTCAATTCTTCCATAACTTTCTTCACTTTTGAAATTGTCGCTTCGCTAATACGTTGATTTCCTTTTATAACTCTTGAAACTGTCGAAGGAGAAACACCGGCTTTTAGTGCAACATCTTTAATCGTAACCATTTAATCACCTCCTGTTAATTTCTGCATCAGAAAACGCTTCCAACTACTGTATAATACCAGTTTAGTCACACTTTCTAAAAAAGTCAAAAGATTTGTGCAAACGATTGCATAAAACGATAAAAATAAACCTTCATACTGAAATTCAATCCGAAAATCAATATAAAGGTTTATATAAATATTAAAATCGATTGTTTAGTCACTAACTGCAAAATAGTTACCTTGGCCATCTTGAAAATTAAATACACGTTGACCATTCATTTCTACTATATCATGCCCAGTTAAACCTAAATCATTTAATTTTGAGTATAATGCATCAAAGTTTTTCTCTTTAAACATTAAAGATGGTGTTCCTAGGTTCACTTCCGGGCTATACTTTTCAATAAATTCTTTTGCCATAATCGTCAATGACGTTTCAGCATCTTTCGTAGGTGATACTTCAACTGCAACATAGTCCTCAGCTAACGGTGTTTCACTTACAACAACAAATTCTAAAGTTTCTGTCCAAAATGCTTTCGCTTTTTCAACATCATCAACATATAACATAACTTGATTTAACTTTTCCATAAAATAGTACCTCTATTTCTCTATAGTACATGCTATCATAGCACAGTAAATATTTTATTACTTCACAAAATGCTTAAAAATATGGCGGGATGCTTTTAAGGTAATAGATATTGCTTGTGTAATTTTTAAAATTTTGTAGCCACATAGAACTTCATTAATCAAACATGTCGTCTGGGACATATATCAATGAAATACTTCGTTCAAAGTTTTCGTATTTTCTATGTCAACTTAACTGGGTGTAGCTCACATTGTCCATTAGAATGTATAACTAACATAATTAAATTAATTAAACGTACATCTTGATAAAATCTATTTTTCAGTATATATAACACTAATGGTATAAATAACACAGCACTGATCGTAAGTGCATAAAATCCACCTTTATTTTCAAGTAATATGCCGCCTAAAAAAAGGCCTATAGGTCTGAATGCAAAAACCATTGTTTTAAAAACACTATTAACACGTCCTAACATATGTTCTGAACATTTCTTTTGCCTCAGTGTGATTATCGCTATATTTAAAATGGATTGTGTCATATATGTCAACCCTAAAAGTGGGATGAGTATAAAAATATAAGTACTAAATGGTAACATTAATCTAAAAATTGTATCTAAAAATAATATAATTACAATTAGTTTTCCGAAATTAAATAATTTCAAGAGAAAACTTGCAGATAATGAACCGATTAGCGCACCTAATGATGAGATACCTAAAACTAACCCCAATGCTTGAGATGATTGATTCATGACTTCCTTTACAAACATTACTATATAAATATAATAAGGTGAGATAATTAGATTGGATAAACTTACAACAACAGCCATTACTCTAATAGTTGAATTAGATAATAGATAATCAAATCCAACTTTAACATCGCTCAAAAAATTTTTTCCACTCAACTTTTCTTGATTGAATATACTCTTTGTTTCAATTTTAATTAATATCAAACTGAAAAATGAGAGTAAAAAAGTCATAGAATCTATAAAAATCAATATTGAATATCCCATATATGTATAAAGTAAACCTCCAATTATAGGGCCCAAAAATTCCGAAACATTTTGAGTAGCGTATATATAACTGTTTGCGCTCGCCAAATCTTCTTCTTTTACAATACTTGGGATTATCGAAACCTCAGAAATACTGTGAAATACTAATCCAATACCTGAAATGATTGCAACTACATAAATTTGAAAGATGCTTAACATATTATAAAAACTTAATACTGGTATACTTAAATATGAAATGAACCTAATTATATCAGCACATTTCATTATGGTCTTCTTATTCAATCTGTCAATTAAAGCACCTGCTGGCAGTCCTAAAATTGCATAAGGTATAAAACTTAGTGCAGAAACTATGCCAACTTGAAATGCAGAGCCAGTAAGCTTTAAAATCATTAACGGAAAAACAAACGTAGTAAAAGCACTGCCTATGTTAGAAAAAGCTATCCCTATTAAATAAAAAGTAAAGTTCTTATTAAACAATACAGAAGTATATGACATTCTATCCCTCTTCTTCATCAAATAATAAAACGTAATCTATTTATCTAAATATTAAAATTATTAACTAATGCTATCTTAATAGTATGTAAGTAAAACGTCTACACTTAAACGGACAAATTCTATGAGGATAGATATCGTTAATTTATAAAAGTTAAAAATTTTAATTTGACAAGAGAAAGAAAATCATTGAATATATCATGCGTAGTAAATTTCGATAAATACATAAGGAAAGAGACAATTTCTATCAAATAAATAATAGAAATTGTCTCTTTAACATTACCTAAATTCATAAGGTCTCAGGCTCAATGGTCAATATTATTCTTCAATCCATTGTGTATGGAATACGCCTTCTTTATCTTTTCTTTCGTACGTGTGAGCACCGAAGTAGTCACGTTGTGCTTGAATTAAGTTTGCAGGTAAATCAGCTGCACGGTAACTATCATAGTAATTAATACTTGAAGAGAAACCAGGTGTTGGTACACCATTTTGAACACCAGTTGCGACAACATCACGTAACGCATCTTGATATTCAGTAACGATGTTTTTAAAGTAAGGATCTAGCAATAAGTTTTGTAATCCTGGATTATTATCGTAAGCATCTTTGATCTTTTGTAAGAATTGTGCACGGATAATGCAACCTTCTCTCCAAATCATAGCTAAATCACCAAGTTTTAAATTCCATTCATTATCTTCACTTGCTTTACGCATTTGCGCGAAACCTTGTGCATAAGAACAAATTTTACTCATATATAATGCTTTACGAATTTTTTCTAAAAAGTCTTTCTTGTCACCATCAAATGATGCTTTTGGACCATTTAATTCTTTAGAAGCATTTACGCGCTCTTCTTTGATTGAAGAGATAAAACGTGCAAATACAGATTCAGTAATGATTGTTAATGGAATACCTAATTCTAATGCGTTAATTGAAGTCCATTTTCCTGTACCTTTTTGACCTGCAGTATCAAGAATTTTTTCAACTAATGCTTCTTTATTTTCATCTAACTTCATGAAAATATCACCAGTGATTTCAATTAAATAACTTTCTAATTCACCAGCATTCCAGTCTTTGAACGTTTGAGCAATGTCTTCATGAGACATACCTAATAATTCTTTCATCATAGCATAACTTTCTGCAATTAATTGCATGTCAGCATATTCAATACCATTATGTACCATTTTCACATAGTGTCCAGCACCATTTGGTCCAATATAAGTAACACATGAAGCACCGTCTTTTGCCTTAGCAGCAATTGCATCAAGAATATCTGCAACTTTGTTATAAGCTTCTTCTTGTCCACCCGGCATTAATGACGGACCAGTTAACGCTCCAATTTCACCACCAGAAACGCCCATACCAATAAAGTTGATTGCACTTTGTGCTAATGCTTTATTACGTCTGATAGTATCTTGATAGTTTGTATTACCACCATCAATTAAAATATCTCCATCATCTAATAAAGGTAACAAACTATCAATCGTTGCATCCGTAGCTTTACCTGCTTGAACCATTAATAAAATTTTACGTGGTTTTTCTAAAGAATTAACAAATTCTTCCAATGAGTACGTTGGATGAATATTTTTCCCTTTTGATTCTTCAACCATTAAATCAGTTTTTTCACTTGAGCGGTTAAATACAGATACACTATATCCGCGTGATTCAATATTCCAAGCTAGGTTTTTACCCATAACGGCTAAACCAATAACTCCAATTTGTTGTGTCATATTACTTACCTCACTTGTTGATTTTTCATTAGTATTGTATCACAAAATAGACATACACTACACTAAATCATTTCGATTGTCGCGCAACTATTTTGATTATTTCTAACACTTGACTTGCAAGCAAGTTCAATGATTTAATCGGCATTCTCTCATTTGTTGTATGGATTTTTTCATAACCCACTCCTAAAATGACTGAAGGAATACCAAATGTATTAATAATACTGCCGTCTGAACCGCCACCAGAAATAATTGTATTTGCAGATAATCCTAAATTACGAGCACTTTCTTGTGCAATTTTAACAACCGCTTCATTATCATTAATTTTAAATCCTGGATAACTTTGCTCCACTGTAACTTCTGCTTTCCCACCTAATTCTGATGCAGTAGTTTCAAACACATCAGTCATATGTTTGACTTGTGTTTTTATTCTTTCTGGATCGTGAGAACGTGCCTCTGCTTCTAAAATGACTTCATCTGCAACAATATTCGTAGCTGAACCGCCATGAAACTTACCAATATTGGCAGTAGTTATTTCATCAACTTGTCCTAATTTCATTCGACTAATTGCTTTAGCCGCAATATTAATAGCACTAACACCCTCTTTTGGCGTACTTGCATGAGCCGTTTTGCCAATAATTTTAGCTGAAATTAACATTTGCGTCGGTGCACCTACAACCGTAGTGCCGACATCAGCACTTGCATCAATAGCATAACCAAAGTCCGCGTCCAACAACTCTGAATTTAATTCTTTAGCACCAATTAAACCTGATTCTTCTCCAACAGTAATCACAAATTGAATTTGTCCATGTGGGATTTGTTGTTCCTTTATCACTTGCAAAACTTCAAGCATCGCTGCTAATCCTGCTTTATCATCTGCACCTAGAATAGTCGTACCATCAGAGTATATGTAGCCATCATCTTTTACAATTGGCTTTACATTAATTGCGGGTACAACAGTATCCATATGGCTCGTCAAATATAATTTAGGTACTTCGCCTTCTTCGATAGTACTATTCATTGTACACACTAGATTATTGGCACCTAATTTAGGATGTTTAGCCGCTTGATCTTCTTTAACATCTAACCCTAATGATATGAATTTTTCTTTTAAAATAGGTTGGATTGTTGATTCATTCCCTGTCTCAGAATCGATTTGTACAAGTTCTAAAAACGTATTAAGTAATCTTTGCTCATTAATCATAATGGAACCCCTTTTATCAAAATTTTCAAGTACGCCAAACGGTAAAAATTGATGAAATAAAATGTTACAGTAATTGACGTTACACAGATTTATCAGGCTTGTAAATTGTGTCATATTATTTTCAATTTATTATATATATTTATTGTAACTCAAACTAAGCTTTGTCAAAAATATATTGATTGATTTTTCAAAGATATCGTATAATGAGGAAAATGACATAAGCAAACTTACTCATGTTTTTTATTATATTCCTTTATGATGATTGCTAGTTATATCGTCTCAAGTTAAAAGTTTTATATCTTATGTCGTAATTATTAATACAAAGGTTATTCATTTGGAGGCACACAAAATGCAAAATAAAGTTTTAAGAATTATCATTATCGTTATGCTTGTATCAGTTGTATTAGCATTGTTATTAACGAGTATCATTCCAATTTTATAAACTATATCTCAACTACCTATACAAAATCATACAATTAAAAATCCATCCGTTATAAACGCATGTATTAATAAGTTATCGTATTGCAACGATTACTTTCAAACATGGGTCATACGGATGGATTATTTTTTAAGCTACTTCACTATGCATTTTCAATGAACCAAATTGCGATTTGATTTGTAAATATTCTTCTAATTCATTTAATATTTGAATAATACTTGCTCTCGAGTTAAGCGCTTTGTGTGTTGTTGGCAATGGCAGTTCATCCAATTTCAAACGCGTCTCATACAAATTGTGTAAACGCATTGCTGTATAGTCATTACTATTCACATTTAGACCAATTTCTTTCAGCAGTGACGCAACATCATTTAAAAGTGGATCTTTATGACAGATACTTTCGATGAGCGGTTTCATTCTCATTAACAATTCCACTTGCTCTTCTCGCATATCAAAATAATGATAGTATGAATTTTCGTTTCTAACAAAATGATTTTTAACATCTCGGAACGCGATAGACTTCGCCTTTTTAATATTTAAAAGTAACGCTTCAAATTCAATCGCAATGGTATCTTCATATTTTTCACAAATATAACTATATTTACTAAAAATATCAGCAATTTGTTGCTCAATTTTACATTTGTATTCGTCTAGTTGTTTGTCTAAACTTGGCATCATTAAATTCATTGTAAATGCAATGCTTAGTCCAATTAACAGTAATAATGTTTCATTAACAATTAAATGTGCATCAATTGATTTTGCATTAAAAACATGAAGTAATATAACGCAACTCGTAATGACACCTTCTTGTACTTTTAATACGACAGTTAATGGTATAAATAACAATACGATAATACCGAGTACAATTGGACTCTGGCCTAATAAACTAAATATTGCTGAACCTAAAAACAATACTAAAAAACATGATACTAATCTTGAAATAATCGCTTGTAGCGAATGTACTTTTGTATGTTTAATACATAATACGACTAATATGGCGCTTGAAGCATAATTATCTAAACCTAACAGCTTACTAATAATTACACCTAAAGTCATACCCACTGCTGTTTTTATTGTTCTAAATCCAATCTTGTAAGGATTTAACTTTAACATGGGTTAGCGCCTCTTATCTTTCTTCACAATATTTATTGAATAATGTTTGTAATTGATTAATTACGTTCATCACATCATGACCTTCGATTTGATGTCTTTCAATCATTTCTGTAATCTTTCCATCTTTTACTAATGCAAATGACGGACTTGAAGGCGCATAACCTTCGAAGTATTCACGCGCTCTTTGTGTCGCTTCTTTATCTTGTCCAGCAAATACTGTCACTAGACGATCAGGTAATACGTCATAATGTAAAGCATGTGATGCTGCTGGTCTTGCGATACCACCTGCACATCCACATACAGAATTGATCATAACTAGTGTTGTACCATCTTGTTTAAGAACTTTGTCAACATCTTCTGCAGTAGTTAATTGCTCATATCCCGCAGATTCAATTTCATTCCTTGCTTGTTCTACAACACCGTTCATATATAAATCGAAATTCATGTCCATAAGTTCAATCACCTATCCCTTTATATTTAAACTATCCTCATTCTACTAATTAATAACATATTGTTCAATAAACTAATCTGAATCACACCTATATTTAGACACAATTTTAACAATATACCAAACATTATTGTGCTTAAAATCATGGAAACTAATTTGTTCACCTGTTTTCATTAATATGTTTCAAGTATGATGTCTTATTTTGACTTTACTGCAAAAATGCATTCAACCATGTTGATTATTGTTCTTTATCTTTTTTGAATATATTGCAAATATTTTATTGCCCCAAAAAATACATCCATCGACAAGAACAAGATAAAACAAGTTGTCGATAGATGCATCTATGTTATCACTAATATATATTTGTATTTTCTAAAGTATACTGTTCGATACGCTGTTTAATATGATTCATAAATTTACCTGTTTGTAAACCATCTAAAATACGATGATCAATTGAAATACATAAATTAACCATGTTACGAATTGCAATCATATCATTAATTACTACTGGCTTTTTAACGATTGATTCTACTTGTAAAATCGCTGCTTGAGGATGATTTATAATACCCATTGATGATACTGAACCAAATGTACCAGTATTATTTACCGTAAATGTACCGCCCTGCATATCTTCAGCTGTCAATTGCTTATTACGCGCTTTCGTTGCTAAAGTATTAATTTCTCTAGCTATACCTTTGATTGACTTTTCGTCTGCATGCTTAATCACAGGTACGTATAATTTATTTTCATCAGCAACAGCAATTGAAATATTAATGTCTTTATGTAAGACAATTTCATTTCCTTGCCAGCTACTATTTAATAAAGGATATGCTTTTAAAGCATCTGCTACAGCTTTTACAAAGAAAGCAAAGAACGTTAGATTATATCCTTCTTTATTTTTAAAGCTGTTTTTATAATGATTTCTCGTATTCACAAGATTTGTAGCATCTACTTCAATCATCATCCATGCATGTGGAATCTCTGTTACACTATTAACCATATTTTGCGCAATTGCTTTACGCACACCATTTACTGGTATTGTGCTGTTTTCACTATTGTCTTCAGATGATTGGTTACTTGATGTATCTACTGATGTTGATTGTGTTTGAACTTGTTTGTCAGATTGAGCTGTGGTACCACCATTTTCAATAACTGACATTATATCCTTCTTAGTTACACGACCTTCAAATCCACTACCTACAACTTGTGATAAATCAATGTCATGCTCTGAAGCGAGTTTAAATACAACAGGTGAAAAGCGACCATTATTACGTGGTTGATTTTGTTTAGCAGTAGATGTCTGTTCCACTGTTGCACTAGCTTTTTTAGTAGATTTCTGAGTATGCTCATCCACTTTTGCTTGTATCTCTTCAGTTGTTTCATTTGTCTTTTCATCAGCAGTTTCAATTTTACAGATAATTGTATCAATAGCTACTGTCTGCCCCGCTTCAACTAAAATTTCTGTAATTGTTCCTGATATCGTGGAAGGGACTTCAGCTGTCACTTTATCTGTAATAACTTCACATAATGGTTCATATTCATCAATATGATCACCAACAGAAACTAACCATTGTTCAATGGTACCTTCATGAACACTCTCACCTAACTTAGGCATTGTTATTTCCATGACTTTCCCTCCCTAGAATTCTGCTAATTCACGCATTTTATTTAAGATTTTTTCTGGATTCATCATAATTTCATTTTCTAATACAGGAGAAAATGGCATAGATGGTACATCTGGAGCAGCTAAACGCATGATTGGTGCATCTAAATCGAACAAGCAATGCTCTGCAATAATCGCTGACACTTCTGACATAATACTACCTTCTAAATTATCTTCAGTTACAAGTAAAACTTTACCTGTATGTTTAGCACGATCAATAATTGTTTCTTTATCTAATGGATAAACAGTTCGTAAATCTACGACTTCAACGTTGATACCGTCTGCAGCTAAAATATCCGCTGCTTGTAAACAATAATTGACCATTAATCCATAACAAAATACTGTTAAATCTTCACCTTCACGTTTAACATCTGCTTTTCCTAAAGGTACAGTGTAATATTCTTCTGGCACTTCTTCCTTTAAGAAACGATAAGCTTTTTTATGCTCAAAGTACAATACTGGATCATTTGATTCGATAGATGATAATAAAAGCCCTTTAGCATCATACGGTGTGGAAGGAATAACAATTGTTAAACCTGGTGATGAAGCAAATATACTTTCAATACTTTGTGAATGATATAGTCCTCCGTGAACACCGCCACCAAATGGTGCACGAATCGTTAATGGGCATTGCCAATCATTATTTGAACGATAACGCATTTTCGCAGCTTCACTAATAATTTGATTTGTCGCAGGTAAAATAAAATCTGCAAATTGAATTTCTGCAATTGGTCTTTTACCTACCATAGCTGCACCAATGGCAGTTCCAACAATATTTGACTCAGCTAATGGCGTATCGATAACTCTGTCTTCACCATATTTTTGTTGCAGTCCTTGAGTAGTACCAAATACGCCACCTTTTCTACCAACATCTTCACCAAGAATAAACACATCTTTATTTTGTTGTAATGCTAAGTCTTGTGCCTGGCGTATCGCCTCTAAATAAGATAATTTAGCCATTAGTTAAGACTCCCTTCTTCGTACACAAATGCATAGGCTTCTTCGACACTTGGATATGGCGCGTCTTCAGCAGCCTTTGTCGCTTTATTGATGATGTCTTTATGCTCCGCTTCTATTTCTGCCAACCAAGCATCATCGATAATGCCAGCTGAAAGCAACTCTTTTTTGAACTTTTCATTGCAGTCTGCTTTTTTAAGCGCTTCACGCTCTTCTTTCGTACGATATTGGTCGTCATCATCTGATGAATGAGCTGTCATACGACTTGTTACTGCTTCAATCAAAGTTGAACCTTGACCAGAAATAGCTCGATCTCTTGCTTCTTTCATCGCTTTATACATTGCTAATGGATCATTACCATCTACTTGTTCACCATGTATACCGTAACCAAGTGCTCTATCCGATAATTTTTCAGCTGCGTATTGTAATGAATCAGGTACTGAAATTGCATATTTATTATTTATAATGACACATACAAAAGGAAGTTTGTGTACACCCGCGAAGTTTAAACCTTCATGGAAGTCACCTTGGTTTGAGCTACCTTCACCAACAGTTGCTGTTGCAATTTTCTTCTTACCATCCATTTTTAGAGCTAAAGCAGCACCAACAGCATGGGGTATTTGAGTTGCTACCGGTGAACTTTGTGACAAAATATTCTTAGCTCTACTACTAAAGTGTGATGGCATTTGTTTTCCACCAGAGTTAACATCGTCTTTCTTTCCAAACGCTGATAAAAACGTATCATACGCTGATATACCCATATAAGTAACGAAAGCTAGATCTCTATAATAAGGCGCAGTAATATCACCTTCTTCTAATGCGTATGCCATCCCAATCTGAGTTGCTTCTTGTCCTTGACCACTTACAACAAATGGAATTTTACCTGCACGGTTCAATAACCACAGTCTTTCATCTATTTTTCTACCTAAATCCATCCATTTATATATTACTTTTAGGTCTTCTTCGCTAAGGCCTAATGATTTATAATCAATCATGTTAAATCCTCCTATTTATACGTGAATAGCTCTACTTTCTGCTTTCAATCCTAATTCCATCAACACTTCAGAGATGGAAGGATGTGCGTGTGTTGTTAGTCCTAATTCTAATGCCGAGCCATTCATGAACTGTAACAGTGATGCCTCATTAATCAATTCTGTTACATGTGGACCAATCATATTAATACCCACAATTTCTTCAGTTGATTGATCAATCACCATTTCGCTATACCCTTCGTTTGCATCATGGCTATCAATCACTGCTTTACCAATTGCTTTAAATGGTACTTTAAAACTTTTAACTTTCATTCCCTCTGCCTTTGCTTGCTCAATGTTTAAACCGATAGAAGCAATTTCAGGTTGTGAATAAATACACTTAGGCATCATGTTATAGTTTACTGGGATTGGGTTCCCTTCAAACATATGATCGACGGCCACAACACCTTCTTTTGATCCAACATGTGCCAATTGTAATTTTCCAATACAATCACCAGCTGCATAAATATGTTTATCTTCAGTTTGTTGAAATTCGTTCGTTAAAATATGTCCTGATGTTGAAAGTTTTATTTTAGTGTTGTTTAAACCAATATCTGATGTGTTAGGTTTTCTACCAATCGATAGCAACACTTTATCTACTTTAATTATGTCTGAGGAAATTTCAAATGTAACACCATCTTCGTTAACATTTATATCATTTTCAGAAAGTTTTATTCCCTCATAGAATTTAACACCACGTGCTGACAATGATTTTTTTAATAGTTGTGAAGCTCGTTTACTTTCAGTTGGTAAAATTCTTTCACCAGCTTCTATAACTGTTACGTCAACACCTAAATCTATCATCAATGATGCAAATTCCATTCCGATAACACCACCACCAATAATACCAATACTTGATGGTAACGTCTTTAATGATAATATATCATCGCTAGATAAAATTTTATCATGATCAAATGATAAGAATGGCAACTCTGCAGGCGAAGAACCAGTTGCAATTAATACAAATTGGTTGGGTAATAAGTCTGATTCACCATCTTCATATTCGACAGAAATTGTGCCACTTTGAGGTGAAAATATAGATGTACCTAGAATACGTCCCGTGCCGTTATAAATGTCAATGTGATTGTGTTGCATTAAATGCTTTACACCTTGATACATTTGATTAATAATGTCTTCTTTTCGTGCCAACATATTTTCAAAATTAACATTAGCATCTTTGACATCAACGCCAAACATTGCTGCCTGTTTTACTGTTTGAAATACTTCAGCAGATTTAAGCAGCGATTTAGTAGGAATACAACCTTTATGGAGACAAGTACCTCCTAATAGTTGTCGTTCTACTATTGCCACTTTCTTACCTAATTGAGACGCACGTATCGCAGCAACATATCCTGCAGTACCTCCTCCGAGAACGACTAAATCATATTGTTTCTCTGACATGTTCTTACTCCTAACTAATGATATATATCCATTGAAAATTTATTAATACATAGTTTTCATGTCCATTAATTACCTATTTTACATGATTGTCTATTTAGTTTGAATGCACATAAATAAATCCACAAATGAGTAGTCAACACACTTTGGAAATTATCTATGTCTTTGATTGTGTTGTATCATTTCTCTTGCATTTTCACGAGTTAAATCAGTAACACTTGCACCTGAAATCATTCGTGCAATTTCATCTACTTTATCATCGCCAATTAACTCTTGAACTTGTGTTGTTGTACGATCATCTTTTGATGATTTCGAAATTAATAAATGATGGTCGCTCATCGATGCAACTTGTGGCAAGTGAGAAATACAAATAACTTGTATATATTCTGCTATATCTCGCATTTTCTCTGCCATTTTTTGTGCAGCTTGTCCAGATACACCTGAGTCAACCTCATCGAATAAAATTGCAGTTTGACCTCTCGATTTAACAAAAATACTTTTTAACGCTAACATAATTCTAGAAAGTTCTCCACCTGACGCAATTTTATTTAAACTTTTTAATGGTTCCCCTTTATTAGGACTGATTAAAAATTCTACAAATTCGATTCCATCAATATTCGGTTCTTCTAATTTTTTAAATGAAATCTCAAGATTTGCGTCTTTCATTTGTAAGTTTTGAATTTCCGATACAATGTGGTCTCTTAACTCCCTAGCGACTATACGACGCTGCTTTGATAACGCTTGTCCAACCTCTATAACTTGATTATACAATGCATTTATTTCTTCTCGTAACTGCGATGTACTTTGTTCATAGTTTTCAATTTTATTGATTTCATTATTAAGCTTTTCTTGATATGCGATTAATTCTGAAATATCTTTTCCATATTTACGTTTTAAATTATTCAGCAAATTCATACGAGATTCATACTCGTTTAACACTTGTTCGTCGAATTCTGTATTAGCCATTTCATCATATAACTCATGTTTTGCATCTTCTAAAATGTAATAAAATTGATCAATATCTTCTTTTAATTTGTCATATTTGTTTGGAACTATATCGTTTATTGTTAACAAATGGTTGCTTAGTTCATACAAACGATCAGTGATAGCATTTTCATCCGTTAATGTCATATGTGCGTTATTAAGCGCTAAGCTTAATTTTTCAGAGTTTTGAATGCGTTTAATATCTATTTCAAGTTGCTCTATTTCGCCTTCTTTTAGATGTGCTTCAGACAATTCTTCTAATTGAAATTTCATTAAATCTAAACGCTGCAGCAATGCTTGGTCTGCTGATTCTAAATCTTCTAACTCTTTCTTTTTGGCTTTATAATTTTGAAAAGTTTGGTGATATTTATCCAACAAATCTTGATAACGTGATTCTGCGTAATTATCCAATAATGTTAAATGGTATTTTTGTTTCAACAAAGACTGCGTTTCATGTTGGCCATGAATATCTAATAATTCTTGCATAACTTTTCGTAAATCTTGTAAAGTAACTGTTTGATTATTAATTTTACAAAGACTTTTACCAGAGCTAAAAATTTCCCGTTTAACTAATAAAAAATCTTCATCTACATCAATATCCATATTTTTCAATATATGTATAGCATCTTTACTCTCGTCAATATCAAATATACCTTCGATGACAGCCTTTTTTTCACCATGTCTTACAAAATCAGATGAAGCTCTCATTCCAATTAATTGTCCAATTGCATCTATAATAATTGACTTACCTGAACCCGTTTCACCACTTAAAACAGTTAAACCATCAGAAAATTGAATTTCTAACTCTTCAATAATAGCAAATTGCTTGATTGATAAGGTTTGTAACATAAACTCATCGCATCCTTATAACAAATTGAAAATTCTTGACTTGATTTCATCACTTGCCTCTTTGCTTCGACAAATAATTAAACAAGTATCATCACCACAAATTGTGCCTAGTACTTCTTCCCAATTGATTTGGTCTAATATAGCTCCAATAGATTGTGCATTGCCAGGTAATGTTTTTAGAACAAGTAAATTATCAGTACCATCTATATTAACAAAGGAATCCATTAAATAACGTCCCAATTTTTCTAAAGGATGGAATTTTCTATCATTTGGTAAACTATAAACATATTGACCTGAAGGTATAGGTACTTTAATAAGTTGTAGTTCTTTAATATCACGAGAAACAGTTGCTTGAGTGACATTTAAATCATAATCGTTTAATCGTTTAACTAATTCATCTTGTGTCTCTATCTGTTCATTTGAAATAATTTCTCTAATTTTAATATGCCTAACCGATTTTTTGGGCACAGTAAACACCTCTGATTACGAATATTTATACATTTATTTTAACACATGCACTGATTTACGACTACTAAACACCTTTACGTAAAAAGGGTAAACATGGTTTATCTATCTTGGTTATCTATTTATAAATATTTTTCATATTACGCATAACAATTGCTTAAAATATGTATAAAAATGAATATATGTGTAATAAACTTGCTAATTATTAGATTTAATAAGCGTCAATTGTTTGAACATATTTAATTAAAATCACATTGATATCACAGATACGAATATTGTCGTATAGAAATTGAAAATTCTATTTTTTAAATGAAAGTCTTCAACATAATTTTAAGTTTCAACATGAGAAAAATCGATTAACAAACAACGTCAGTTGAATATGCCTTTTGAGACATTTCAAACTTTACAATTGTTGCTAATCGATATATTTGCTTTTAGTGATCCCTGCTATAAAATAAATCAACGATTTCTAATAAGTGTTTTGTATTGAATTGTTCATCAATTTGCGTTAGTTCATCCACTGCTGCGTCTCTATGATAAGTCAATTTATCTTCTGCGCCATCTTTCCCTAATAAACTCACGTACGTACTTTTATTATTTTCAAGATCGCTGCCCACTTTTTTACCTAACTTTGCTTCATCACCATAGCAGTCTAATAAATCATCTTTAATCTGGAACATCATACCTAAATGATAACTATAACTTTCTAAATGTTCTTTAGTTGCATCATCGACATTAGCGATATCTGCTGCACTCATAACCGCAAAAGTTAATAATGCTCCTGTTTTTGTTTTGTGTATCATTTCCAAAGTTTCAAGATCAATTGGTTGGCCTTCGCTTTGCATATCTAACATTTGACCGCCGACCATTCCAACATGACCACTTGCTATTGACAGCCGTTGTAGAACTTTTATTTTTACTTCATCAGTTAATCTATCATCACTTGAAATAAGTTCAAATGCTTTAGTTAATAAAGCATCACCTGCTAATATCGCACTCCACTCACCATATACTTTATGATTTGTTAATTTCCCTCGTCGATAATCATCATTATCCATCGCTGGTAGGTCATCATGAATAAGTGAATATGTATGAATCATTTCTAGTGCAATTGCGCTCTTCACACCTAACTCATACTCGGTATTTAGTGAATCTAAAGTGAGTAATAACAGAACTGGTCGGATGCGTTTACCTCCAGCATTTAATGAATACAACATGCTTTCTTCTAGCTGAGTATCCATTACTGATTTATTTATCGCAACCGATAATTCATTATTGACTTCATCTATTAATTTATTCATCGGTAGATTCGTCATTTTTTACATCCTCAGCTTCTTCTTTTATTAAGTCATTCACCTTTTTTTCGGCATTTTTTAAAGTTGTGTCACAAGCTGCTGATAGTTTCATACCACGTTGATATAAATCTAATGATTCCTCTAAAGATACTGTTTCATTATCTAATTTTTGAACAATTTGCTCTAATTCTTGCATCATTTCTTCAAAACTTTGCGTTTCTTTAGTCATTATTACACCTTACTTTCGTAACTTTTGCATCTACTAAGCCATCTTTCATTGTTAACGTCAATTGATCATTTTCTGTTAAATCTTTAGTACTCGTAATGACTTCGTCTTTTTTATTAACAATTGCATATCCACGCAACATTGTATTAGTTGGACTTAAATTGTTTAAGTTTTCTACTTTATTTTTCAAATCATTTTTATAACTTAATATCTTAGAATTCAATAATTTAACAAGTTGGTTTGTCAATTGAAGATTATTTTGTTGTTCTTGATTAACACTACTTAGTAATGCTTTTAAATTATAACGTTGTTGCAACAGCATTAATCGATGTCTCTGTTGTTCAAAAGTTGCCTGAATTTGTTGTTTCAGTCTCTTTTCTAAATCATCTCGACGTTGTATCTGTTGATCATACAATAAAGTTGGTTGTTTAAACTTGTAATACGATGACAAATGTTCAACATGTTTACGTTGTTGTTCTAAATGTTTCTTGATGAAACGAGTCAATGTAAACTGATATTGCTGTATTTGTTGCAGCAATTCATATTGGTCTGGTGTTGCAATAACAGCAGCTTGAGTTGGAGTCGCAGCTCTGATGTCTGCAGCAAAATCACTTAATGTAAAGTCTGTTTCATGACCAACTGCTGATATAATCGGTGTCTTACAATTATATATTGCACGGACGACAGCTTCTTCGTTGAAATTCCATAAATCTTCTATGGATCCACCGCCTCGACCTACAATAATGGTATCTACACCTAAACTATCTGCATATTCAATTTTTTCAATAATGTCGTCTTTTGCTTTTTCACCTTGAACCAAAGTACTAATTTGTATTTGTTCAGCTAATGGAAAACGACTATTTATCGTTGAATGGATATCTCGAATTGCGGCACCTGTACTCGCTGTTAAAACTGCAATTTTTTTAGGAAACTTAGGTATTGATTTCTTATTCGCTTTATCAAAACAACCTTCTTCAGTTAATTTTTTCTTTAATGCTTCTAATTTTTGATATAAGTTCCCTATACCATCTAATTGCATTTTATTTACATAAATTTGATAGTTTCCACGACGTTCAAAAACAGAAACACGTGCTTCTAATAAGACTTCATCTCCTTCTTTAGGTTCGAAGTTTAATTTAGAAGCACTACCTTTGAACATCATGGCACTTATAACGCTTTCTTTATCTTTCACATTAAAGTATAAATGACCACTTGAATGCTTTTTGAAATTTGAAAGCTCACCTTTAATCAATACAGATTGGAGATGTGGATCTTGATCAAATTTATATTTAATATATTTCGTTAAAGCTGAAACACTTAAATAATCTGACATATAACATCACTCAATTTTATTTTTTTATATTACTCAATACACCATTTATAAATTTATAATGATCATCATCACTGAATTGTTTTGTTAATTCAACTGCTTCATTCATTACGACTTTAGCAGGTGTATCACTGTGTAATATTTCATATGTTGCCATTCTTAAAATAATACGGTCCGTTTTTAATAAACGTGCAATAGTCCAATCTTTTAAATAAGGACTAATTGTCTCGTCTAATACAGGTTCGTGATCTTTAACGCCAGAAACTAGCCAATGAATAAATTCGAAGTCTAAATCTGGATTATCGTCTTTAATAAAGCTTATCGCTTCATTTATCGTTAAATCACTGTCCTTCATTTCTAATTGAAATAAAGTTTGAAAAGCTTGCACTCGGGATTCTTTACGACTCATTTTTAACTCCTTCAAACGTTTGTATTTTTCTTTATTTAATTACTGAATTAGGTATGACATTACTTTTCAATAACGATTTGTGTAATGTGAATATTAATTTGCTTAGGTTCTATCGCTGTCATATTAGAAATTGAATTAAAAATTGACGTTTGAATTTTGTTTGCAGTTTTTGAAATATTAACACCATGTTTTAATGCACAATATACATCTATATATATGCCATCTTCTTTACTCTCGATTTTTAAATCACGGCTTAAATTTTTACGACTAACTTTTTCTAAATTTGTTTCTTTTAATTCAGCAAAATGGCCAGTGATGCCTTCGACTTCCGAAGTAGCTATACTTGCAATAACAGATAGCACTTCTGGCGCTATTTCTACTTTACCTAATTTTGAATTTGAATAATCAGTTACTTTGACCATGGATTGACCTCCTATTAACCTTCATCATTCATAATGCTATTTTGCTCTAAAAAGTTTGTATTAAATTTACCGCTTCTAAATATATCGTTATTCAATAATTTAATATGGAATGGAATAGTTGTATCAATACCAAGAACCACAAATTCACTTAGTGCACGAATGCCAGCCATAATCGCTTCATCTCGTGTCGGTTCATGTATGATTAATTTCGCTACCATCGAATCATAATATGGCGGTATCGTATAATTAGTATAACATGCTGACTCTATTCGAACACCATATCCACCTGGTGCAAGATATTGCTCAATTTTACCTGGTGATGGCATAAAGTTCTTGTAAGGATTTTCAGCATTAATTCTAAATTCAATTGCGTGTCCTGTTAATTTAATATCTTCTTGTTTATACGGTAACACGTCACCCATAGCAACTTGTAATTGTAATTTAACTAAATCAATTCCTGTTACCATTTCAGTTACAGGATGTTCTACTTGAATACGTGTATTCATTTCCATAAAATAAAATTTATTATCATTTAAATCATATATAAACTCAATTGTTCCCGCATTTTCATAATTTACAGCTTTCGCTGCACGAACTGCGGCATTTCCCATTTCACGACGTGTTTCATCATCTAAAATTGGGGAAGGTGCTTCTTCCACTAATTTCTGCATACGTCTTTGAATTGTACAATCACGTTCTCCTAAATGAATTACATTACCATAGCTGTCCCCAACAATTTGGATTTCAATATGGCGGAAGTTTTCGATGAATTTCTCCATATAAAGTCCACCATTACCAAATGCAGTTTGAGCTTCTTGTTCTGTCATTCGGAAGCCAGTTTCAAGTTCTTTTTCATCACGAGCAACACGGATACCTTTTCCGCCACCGCCAGCAGTAGCTTTAATGATGACCGGATAGCCAATTTTTTTGGCGATTTTCTTAGCTTCTGAGACGTCTTTCATTAAACCGTCACTACCAGGAACAACTGGAACATTGGCTTTAATCATTTCTGCCTTAGCAACATCTTTGATACCCATTTTTTGGATAGATTGATAACTTGGTCCAATGAACTTCAATTGGCATGCTTCGCATAATTCTGCAAAGTCAGCATTTTCAGCTAAAAAGCCATAACCCGGATGAACGCCATCACAACCTGTAGAAGTTGCAATAGATAAGATGTTCGGAATATTTAAATATGAATCTTTAGACAAAGTGGGACCTACGCAATATGCTTCATCAGCAATTTGAGTATGTAGCGCATCTTTATCCCCTTCAGAATAGATTGCAACAGTTTGGATGCCTAAATCACGACAAGCGCGAATAATCCTAACTGCAATTTCACCGCGGTTTGCAATTAAAACCTTTTTCATTATTTCACCTTAAATAACGGTTGGCCATACTCTACCATTTGTCCGTCTTCTACTAAGATTTCAACAATTTCACCTGAAATTTCTGCTTGAATTTCATTAAATAGTTTCATTGCCTCTAAAATACACACTGTTGTTTCATTTGAAACAGTGTCCCCAACTTGCACATATGCTTCTTCGTCTGGAGATGGCGATTTGTAAAATGTACCTACCATAGGTGCATTAATTGTTTTGTGATTATCTGAAGTTGGCTTTGGAGCTTCAGTTTTATTGCTATCAGTTGATTGTACTTGAGGCATAGGCATTGCCGCCGCTTCAACTGGCATTTGTGAGATTTGTGGCGTGATAATCTCAGTTTCTTTTTCTTTCTTAAGCGTCACTTTGCCTTTAGTATCTTCAATATTGATTTCCGTTAAAGTTGATTTATCCAGAATTTCAATTAATTCTTTGATTTCTTTAAAGTTCATTATTACTGACTCCTTCAGTTTGTTTTCATCTACCCGTCTATTTTACTTGAGACAACTCTTCAATTCAAGCATGTTCATATTGCTGGCGACATTATAAGTCTATCCCAAAGTTATAATAAAAACACATTTTAAATTAAAAACACTTGTGTATTTATTACTTAACATTGACTCATCTTAACTCTTGATTAAAAATTTTATGCATTCAGTTAAACATATCAATGTTATTTTTATTAGCTATTATGTTTTATCCTCAACAATATGATATGTAGATATATACCTTTACTTATGTTTATGTTTTTTCACTACCAATTAGACGATTCGTTTTATATTTTAAAAATTATTTTAAAAATAAAAAGCCTCATATCAGCATATAACCTATAATCATTTTAGGCAATAGCTTTATGAGACTTATTTAGAATATCTTACGTTAAATCAGTATAGTGAATACAAGCTATTTGTTAACAAATTAGAGATTATCCTCTTGAAATGTAGCTTCCATCACCAGTGTTGATAATTAAAACGTCACCTTCGTTTACAAATAAAGGTACATTTAATGTATAACCAGTTTCAACAGTTGCCGATTTAGTAGCACCAGTTGCAGTATCACCTTTAATACCAGGTTCTGTTTCAGTTACTGTTAATTCAACAGTTTTAGGTAATTCAACACCGATAGTTTCACCTTCGTATGTTTGAATTTGTACTTCCATACCTTCTTTTAAGTAATTCAATTCTTCTTTTAAGTAATCACTTGAAAGTTCTGTTTGTTCAAAGCTTTCATTATCCATAAATACATGATTATCTCCGTCAGCATATAAATATTGCATGCGACGATTTTCAATCATTGCTGGTTCAACTTTTTCACCAGCTCTAAACGTTTTCTCTTGAATTGCACCAGTTCTTAAATTACGTAATTTTGAACGAACGAATGCTGAACCTTTACCAGGCTTTACATGTTGGAAGTCTATAACTTTCCAAATAGCGTTATCAACAGAAATTGTTAAACCTGTTTTAAAATCATTAACCGAAATCATTCAGTTTCCTCCTCATTTTACACGCTTATGTTAAAACTATAAGGTCTTTTGTGCATTTAGTAAAGACTTGACAACCATTTTCTGTAATTAAAATATCATCTTCTATTCTTATACCGCCCAAACCTTCTATATAAACACCAGGTTCTACTGTAACACAGTTGTTAACTTGAAGTTTATCTTGTATCGTACGAGCCAGCATTGGCCCTTCATGGATTTCTAAACCAATACCATGTCCTAGTGAATGTCCAAATTCTTTTCCATACCCTTTTGACTCTAAATAGTTTCTTGAAATGGCATCAGCTTCTGCACCAGTCATGCCAGGTCTAATCTCATTAATTGCTTTCATTTGAGATTCAAGTACTATTTGATATATTTCTTTCAGTTTAGGATCTGGTTCTCCAATAGCAAATGTTCTAGTAATATCTGAACAATAGCCGTTATAATATGCGCCAAAATCTAATGTAATCATGTCGCCTTTTTCAATAATTTTGTCACTTGCAACACCATGTGGTAATGCACCTCTATGACCAGATGCTACAATCGTATCGAATGATGGTCCATCTGCTCCTAATTCTAGCATTTTACTTTCTAATATTGCCTTTAATTCTTTTTCAGTCATACCTGCTTTTACAACAGTTAAAATATATTCATATGTTTCATCAACAATATTAGCTGCTTTTTGAATTAAAGCAATTTCGTCAGCATCTTTGACGTCTCTAATTTTATCTACAGTATTAGAAATGCTTATTAATGATATACGGCTTTTATTTAATTCAAGGTATGTATCATAACTTACATGATGCCCCTCAAAACCTACATTTTCAAAATTTTCTTGGTGTAGCAATTCTTTAATCTCACCAATAATAGTAGATTTACGATTAATAATTTCATAATTTGGCGCCTGCTTAGTTGCTTGATCAATATATCTAAAGTCTGTTATCAAATATTGTTTATCTTTAGATATGATAAGTGCTCCACTGGTACCAGTAAAACCTGATAAATATCTTCTATTGTAATCCGAAAGAATGATAATCGCATCTAAATGTTTTTGTTCTAAAATACGATGCACTTGTGTTATTCTGCTCATCTTATTACCTCCTAGTGAAACGTTTGTGCATTTCAACTTTATACATTAAAATAATATCATAATAAGGATAAAAAATAATAGATATTGATTTTAGGGAGATAGTAATGAAAAAATTGGTTTCAATTGTTGGCGTAACATTATTGTTAGCTGGATGTGGATCACAAAATTTAGCACCATTAGAAGAAAAAACAACAGATTTAAGAGAAGATAATCATCAACTCAAACTAGATATTCAAGAACTTAATCAACAAATTAGTGATTCTAAATCTAAAATTAAAGGGCTTGAAAAGGATAAAGAAAACAGTAAAAAAACTGCATCTAATAATACGAAAATTAAATTGATGAATGTTACATCAACATACTACGACAAAGTTGCTAAAGCTTTGAAATCCTATAACGATATTGAGAAAGATGTAAGTAAAAACAAAGGCGATAAGAATGTTCAATCGAAATTAAATCAAATTTCTAATGATATTCAAAGTGCTCACACTTCTTACAAAGATGCTATCGATGGTTTATCACTTAGTGATGATGATAAAAAAACGTCTAAAAATATCGATAAATTAAACTCTGATTTGAATCATGCATTTGATGATATTAAAAATGGCTATCAAAATAAAGATAAAAAACAACTTACAAAAGGACAACAAGCGTTGTCAAAATTAAACTTAAATGCAAAATCATGATAGGAGTCTTTTAATGCGTAATATAATATTTTATCTTGTACTTATTATTGCTGCGATTGGATTAGTAATGAATCTAGATGCCTTTATTTTTTCAATCGTCAGAATGTTAGTCAGCTTTGCTGTAATAGCTGGTATTATTTATCTGATTTATTATTTCTTCATCTTAACTGAAGACCAACGCAAATATCGCAAAGCAATGCGTAAGTATAAAAGAAATCAAAGAAGAAAATAGATAAAAAAACGGAAGCACTTGTAGGTAAAATAGTCTACGTGCTTCCATTTTTTATTCTAAAAACTACTTTCTAAACATCCATTCATCTGAACGATATTTTTCAGTTAATTCTTCCACTTCTGCCAATTGAGCTTCTGTTAATTCAAGTGGCTTTAATTCTATATTTAAACCTTTCTTAAAACCTTTCTCGAAAGCTTCTTCCATTTGACTAATAGTAATGTGTTCATCTGAAATATCATTGATGGCAACTGCTTTTTCAACGAATGCCTCTTTCATTTTTAATTTTAATCTTTCATTTTTATAAATAAACATATCAAACAGTTCATCAATATCAATATCTTGTAAAATCGAACCGTGTTGGAGGATTACGCCCTTTTGTCTCGTTTGAGCACTCCCAGCAATCTTACGGCCTTCAACAACTAGCTCATACCAACTTGGTGCATCAAAACACACTGAACTTCGAGGTTGTTTTAATTTTTGACGCTCTTCAGGCGTTTTAGGTACCGCAAAATAAGTATCAAATCCTAAGTTTTTAAATCCTTCTAATAATCCTTGTGAAATCACTCTGTACGCTTCTGTAACTGTAGAAGGCATATTCGGATGCGATTCAGGCACAATCACACTGTAAGTTAACTCTTTATCATGTAGCACCCCACGGCCACCAGTTTGACGCCTTACGAGACCAAAACCTTTCTCTTTAACCTTATCAATATCAATTTCTTTTTGTAGCCTTTGGAAATACCCTATTGATAATGTTGCAGGATTCCATGTGTAAAAACGTATAACTGGATCAATTTCACCTCTAGAGACAAAATTTAATAACGCTTCATCCATTGCCATATTATAATATGGGTCTTTACTTCCTGTATTAATAAAATTCCAAGTTTCAGTCATATTCAAGAACTCCTATCAGCAAAATGTATAATATTTGATTCGCTAATTAATCAATTTAACTAAATGAATAATAATTGCAATTCTTTAGTGAAATATTTTGATAATTTGACCTAACAGTCTTATAATTATATTATCGTTTAATTAGGGAGGATGCAAGATGAGTGCTAGTTTGTACATCGCAATAATTTTAGTTATAGCAATTATTGCTTATATGATTGTTCAACAAATTCTTAACAAGCGAGCTGTTAAAGAATTAGATCAAAATGAATTCCATAATGGGATTAGAAAAGCTCAAGTCATCGATGTTAGAGAGAAAGTTGACTATGACTACGGTCACATTAATGGGTCTCGCAATATTCCTATGACAATGTTCAGGCAACGATTCCAAGGATTAAGAAAAGACCAACCGGTATACTTATGTGATGCCAATGGGATTGCTAGCTATAGAGCTGCTCGTATTTTGAAAAAGAATGGATATACAGATATCTATATGTTAAAAGGCGGCTATAAAAAATGGACTGGAAAAATAAAGTCTAAAAAATAGTTTTGTAAATTTAATATACGATTTAATAAAATCTGAGTGTTAATTGATCATCAATAACAATACTCAGATTTTAATTTTTTAACAAAGTCTGTTACTATATTTCTCTAGCTTCACTGATCATTAAACTTAGTTTCAGCATAATAAAGAAAGTTCAGCTCATTTTCAATACGATTCAATTACCGCAATCTAAAAAATGAAAAGACAATTTCTATGAAAGAATAATACCAAACCCTAAGAGTTATTACTTCGGTTTAGTTTTCTTGTTCAAATAGAAATTGTCTTTTTCAATTGATTTTGAAACCATTATCCTTAAATCTTCATACAAAGTTAGAATAATAATTCTCGGAATATGTGTTTAATACTTTATTTTTCCTGTTTAAGATTTTCAAACTTTAATATTGGTTTACGAGCAGCTGTAGCTTCGTCTAATCGATCAATCACAGTTGTATGTGGTGCTTCTAGCACCTTATCAGGATCATTTTTAGCTTCTTCAGCAATACTAATTAATGTATCGATAAAATAATCAAGTGTTTCTTTAGACTCTGTCTCAGTCGGTTCAATCATCATACCTTCTTCAACATTTAATGGGAAGTATATTGTTGGTGGATGTACACCGAAATCTAATAATCGCTTAGCCATGTCTAAAGTACGTACACCAAATTCTTTTTGACGCACACCACTTAATACAAACTCGTGTTTACAATATTGTTTATAAGGTATTTCAAAGTGTTCAGATAAACGTGCTTTAATATAATTTGCATTAAGAACCGCTGCTTCAGAAACCTCTTTAAGTCCAGTTGCTCCCATAGTTCGAATATACGTATAAGCTCTTAAGTAAATACCAAAGTTACCATAAAATGGTTTTACACGTCCGATAGAATTTTTAATGTCATTATCATATTTAAATTTGTCGCCATCTTTAATAACCATTGGCTTTGGTAAGTAACTTGCTAGTTCTTTTACTACACCGACTGGACCTGAACCAGGACCGCCACCACCATGTGGACCAGTAAATGTTTTATGCAAGTTTAAATGAACAGCATCAAATCCCATATCTCCTGGGCGAACTTTGTCCATAATAGCGTTTAAATTCGCACCATCATAATATAATAGACCCCCAGCATTATGGACGATTTCACGGATTTCCATAATATTTTTTTCGAAAATACCTAAAGTGTTTGGATTAGTTAACATAATAGCTGCTGTATTTTCATTTACAACACGTTTCAAGTCATCAATATCAACTTCGCCACGTTCGTTTGATTTTACAGTAACTGATTTAAATCCTGCAAATGAAGCTGAGGCTGGATTCGTACCATGCGCAGAATCTGGCACAATGACTTCATCACGATGACCTTCACCATTATTCTCATGATAAGCTTTAAATATCATCAATGCAGTCCATTCACCATGTGCGCCAGCAGCTGGTTGTAATGTCACCTCATCCATACCAGTAATTTCTTTTAATTCTTCTTGCAAACTATAAATAATTTCTAATGAACCTTGAACTTGGTCTTCATCTTGTAATGGATGTGATTCACTAAATCCTGGTATTCTAGCAACCTTTTCATTAATTTTAGGGTTATACTTCATCGTACATGAACCTAATGGATAAAATCCGTTGTCTACACCGAAATTTTTATTTGAAAGTTCAGTATAATGACGTACTAAGTCTAGTTCAGCAACTTCAGGAAACTCCGCTTTGTTTTTACGAATAAATTTATCATCTAACAATGACTCAACAGAATTTGTTTTAATATCACTTTTTGGTAATGAATATGCATATCTGCCTTCACGAGATCTTTCAAAAATTAATGGACTTGATTTACTAGTCATTTAACTCACCAGCCTTTTCTACAAATGTATCGATTTCATCTTTTGTTCTTAATTCAGTTACAGCTATTAACATGTGATTTTTAAAGTCGTCTGAAACAACACCTAAATCAAAACCACCGATAATATTGTACTTCACTAATTCCTCGTTAACTTGTTGAATTGGTTTGTCAAATTTGACTACAAACTCATTGAAAGATGTACCATCTAATACTTCAAAACCTTTTTTAATAAATTGTTGTTTAGCATAGTTAGCATGTTCTATATTTTGAACTGCAATATCATAGATACCTTGTTTACCAAGTGCTGACATTGCAATTGATGACGCTAAAGCATTTAATGCTTGGTTAGAACAAATATTAGATGTCGCTTTATCGCGTCGAATATGTTGTTCACGTGCTTGTAATGTTAATACAAAGCCACGATTACCTTCATCATCTTGTGTTTGACCGACTAATCTACCTGGCACTTTACGCATTAACTTTTTCGTCGTTGCAAAATATCCACAATGTGGCCCACCGAATTGAGCAGGAATTCCGAATGGCTGAGTATCACCTACAACAATATCTGCACCAAATGAACCTGGAGGTGTAAGTAATCCCAATGCTAATGGATTTGCATATACGATAAATAATGCTTTTTTATCTTCAATAAAGCTTTGAATCTTTTCAAGATCTTCAATTGAACCGTAAAAGTTTGGATATTGTACTGCAACAGCTGCTGTTTCATCATCCACTGCTGCTTCTAATTTTTTCAAATCTGTAACAGTGCCATCTAAATCGATTTCCACTACTTCGAATTCCTTACGCGTCTTAGCATAAGTATGAAGTACTTGTAATGCTTGATAATGTAAACCTTTTGAGACTACAATTTTATTTTTCTTTGTTTGACTAAATGCTAAGATACATGCTTCAGCAAAGCTAGTCATCCCATCATACATAGAAGAATTTGCTACATCCATATCTGTTAATTCACAAATTAAAGTTTGGAACTCAAAAATGGCTTGTAATTCACCTTGAGAAATTTCCGGTTGATATGGCGTATATGCTGTGTAAAATTCTGATCTTGAAATCATAGCATCCACAACTGATGGCGCGTAATGATCATAAACACCAGCACCCAAAAATGATGTATGCGTTTCTTTAGTGATATTCTTGCTTGCAATGCGATTTAATCTTCTAAGTAACGTTGTTTCCGCTTCGCCTTCAGCAATATTTAAATCTCTATTTAATAAAATGTCACTTGGTACATCACCGAATAATTCTCCTATAGATTTTGCACCAATTGTTTGTAACATTTCTTGCTTGTCTTTTTCAGTTAAAGGTATATAACGATGACTCACAATGCACACCCCTTTTTAATTATTTATCAATTTGATTTTTCTTAACAATTTTCGCTTTTAATTGACGCTTACGAACTTGAACAAGCAACTCTCTACCCATTTCAAACTCATCTCTTTTTATCATTGCAAGTGCAATTGATTTTCCTGATGATGGAGACTGTGTTCCTGAAGTTACTTCTCCAATAATATTTCCATCTAAATCCATAACTTCATAACCAGTTCTTGCAATTCCTTTTTCAAGTAATTCTAATCCCACTGTTCTTCTTGGTGCACCATTTTCTTTTTGATCTTTTAATACAGATTTACCAATAAAATCAGCATCAATTAATGGTTTACTTGCAAAAGCGATACCACCTTCATATGGTGTAATTGATTCAGTTAAATCTTGTCCATGTAATGGCAATCCAGCCTCTAATCTTAATGTATCACGAGCGCCTAACCCACATGGCATAACATTATACTCTAATAAACCATCCCAAATTTTTTCAGTATCATCGATATTACAATAAATTTCAAACCCATCTTCACCTGTGTAACCTGACTGAGATAAAATGACGTTTGCTCCAAATAATTTGACACCCTGTTTAAATTCAAACATTTTCATTTCAGTTACATCTTCATCAACTAATTGATTAATTAAATCTCTAGCTTTTGGTCCTTGTATTGCTAATTGACCATATTGGTTTGATACATTTTGTACTTCAACATCAAATTTCTCTTTGTGTTTTAAAATCCAATTAAAATCTTTTTCAGTGTTAGCAGCATTAACAACTAATAAATAATTGTCGTCAGCTAATTTATATATTACTAAATCATCAATAATACCGCCTTCTTCATTACATAAAGCAGTATATAATGCTTTTGAAGTAGTTAAATTATCAGTATCATTTGATAATAAATATTGCACAAACTGACTAGCATCTTTACCTGTTACTTCAATTTCACCCATATGACTAACATCAAACAGGCCAATTTCGTATCGAACAGCATTATGCTCCTCTTTAATACTTGAAAATTGAACAGGCATCGCCCATCCTCCGAATTCCACAATTTTTGCACCTCTATCAACATAATTTTGATATAAAGGTGTTTGTTTTAAATCACTTGACATTGAAATACCCCCTTAAAATTATAAAAACAGGATAGCAATCGCTACCCTGTTTATAAATCACCAATTCAGGAACGCGTTACAGTATTATCCTTTTGCCTGAGAGTTTCGTAATAAATTACTTGCACCTTCGGCGATAGAGTCTTAACGCTCTATTCTCTCTAATACTGATCACTCGCTTTTATTAAATTTAGCAATTCATAATATATTTCTGAAATTGATAGCAAATGACTATCAAATTTCTTGAATGCGATTTCATTATATCTTAAATTCCGCGAGCAATACAAGTCATTTAACTGCTTGATTGTCTTATTATTTGCATTAGGTCGATGTGGGTCATCATTGATTCGACTATATATAATATCAATATTACAATCTAACCAAATAATGTTTTTTTGATTTTTCAAAAAATTAAATGCCTCTTCACTCTCAATAATACCACCACCAGTAGCAATTATATCTGCAGTGTTAATACATTCTTGCAAACATGTGAACTCTAAATTCCTGAAATATTGTTCACCATGTTTACTAAATATTTCTGGTATTGTTAACTTATACTTCTCTTCGATATATGAATCTATATCAATAAATGATAAATTTTGCTCATCTGCAACGTATTTACCAATCGTAGATTTACCGGTACCCATGAAACCAATTAAAATTATTGGTGATTTGTCATGATTCATGCGTTTTCCCTTCTTTCAATAACAAAACAATCTTATAGTTATAGTCAGTTTCAATATTATATAATGTCTTTAATTTTAAACTATATTGACTGATATAAAAAGTGAAAATGGAAAAATAAATTGCTGTTAGCATCAATAAGAACGGCGTAACATATCCTTTTTCTTTATATAAATCAAAATTAATAAATTATTTCACATCCTTTTTAATAGTACTCATTTAAATACTAGTAAGTTATACATAAATAGTTTTAGTCTGCACATTTGTACCGACTTTAACTGTTATCGTTATTTTAATAATGGATTTATAGTAGATATTTGCAGTAAATGAAGTAACATTATTAATCATTGTTATATTTCCTCTGTCATTTACAACTTTAATAATTTTATTATTTATTAATTTGTATTCGATCATTTCTTCACCTTTATGTAAAATGATACGCTGTTGCCTAAGTTCAATATCGTTTCTATCTACTCCTTTAAAATCCTCTAGAATATCTCTTGAGAAAAATTCGAAATCTACAGTTGTTAATTCCCTACTTTCAATTAGAAAAGTTTTGCTAAGTCTAATTAAGTCTGGAACAATTAGTAAAGTTATACTTATAACCATCATCGCTACTAACATTTCAATGAGCGAAAAAGCTTTGACATTAATACTGTATACATGTCTTTTGATAAGAAGTGGTATTTTTTGAAATAGCACAAATTTGTTGGTCACTTTGCTTAATATCATACTTCCCTATAGTTACCCCCTTCTTAAGTTCTTCTTTATTAATTTTAGATACAGTCGTCAAAATTACTTTAGAAGCATCAATTGTTTGTAGTTTATGGTTTATACTCGCTTGCATTTGATTCATCATTGGTATCAATAGTAATGTAATCAATCCAATTAGCAAAAATCCAGCCATACTATCTATTAAGAATGATCCTTTACACTTATAGCTTTTCATAACGAATTCTGCCTTTTTCAATATGGAATATTATTCTATAAATTGAATTGTTATTGTCAATTGTTATACTACCAAATTTATTGATATTCCCTTTTTTATCAAAGGCAATAATATCAACTTTTGCAACATTAATTATTTTGCCTACTTTTAATTTTAGAAATCGTATTTTATTATTCTCTATTACTTTAATAGTGTCACTGTTTTCATAAAATCTAACATTGATATATCCTTGATTTGCTATAGCTTGCGACTTAATATAATTCAATTCAGTAATAAAAGAAATGATATTTGCCTCATCATCTATTACTCTAAGATTGCTTAATCCTTTAGATGTCATTGTCAAAAGTAGAAATATACTGATTAACATCATTACCACAAGCATCTCAATCATAGTAAATGCTGACAGCTTTCTAATTTGCAACTGCTTCTCCATTACTAATTGTTATTGTCTCTCCTGATTTACATGTCTTTTGTGCTTCTTTTATAAAACCATCTGCAATTAAGTCTTCAATAGACGATGGATTTCTATTATGTTTCAATGCATACGCTTCAATTTGACTATTAACCATTTTTACCTGTGCATTACAACCTGTTGATTGTATGTGAGCAGTTTGTTTAGCAATATTTGGAATGATTAAAATTAATAATAAACTGATGATTAATAACACTAATAGCATCTCTATCAATGTAAACGCTTGAGTTTTCTTAAGAAATTTAAACATATATTAACCTCCATTATTTTATACTTTGCATCAATTGAAACATTGGTAACATAATTACTAAATAAATTGCGACAATAAATAAACCTAAAATCAAAAATAAAATAGGCTGTAAAAACTGAGTCTGTTTTATCGCTTTATCTTCTATTTGTTTTACTAATATTTGCGAATATAACTTTAGTTCTACTTCTAGCTTCCCTCTCTTTTCACCTTGTAGCACAAACTTAATTAATTGAGGCTTAAAGCATTTTAGTTTTTCTAAAATTTGAGGCAAACCATATCCCATTTCTGAATAAGTTAATAAGTATTTACCTAGAAACTGTCTAAATGGATCACTACTATGGTTAATATAAACGTCTACTATTGATTGAAGTGTAATACCATTTTTATAAAACAACACTAATTCATTAGTTACAAAATAAGTTTTAAATAATTGGAAATAGCCTGATATTAGCGGTAGTTTCATCACAAAGTTTATCTTATTGAGCATATTTAAATTGTTATAAATTAATTTCATAATAATAGCCAACATAGATACTATTATGAGCATTACTACAATTATAGTAGGTAAGCTGGTAATGAAAAAAGACAATGTTTTTTGAAAAGAAGATAGTTGAATATTCATAGAAGTATATAATTGTTGAAACTGTGGAATTACTGTGAGGTTTAATATAATAATCATAGCAATAAAGATAGAAACTAGTATTAAGGGGTATTGCAGTGTCTTTAACAATCGTTGTTCTGACTTTCTATTCACTTTCATATAATTTACGGTTTCTTCTAGAACGTCTATAATATTGCCAAATCTTTCTGCCAAATATACTTGCATGACGATAGTATCGCTATAACCTATCAGTGATAATATTTGATTGCATGGTGCACCATTTGAAATTTCACTTAGAATGGTGGTACCTAATTGCTTATTTTTATATGTCATTTGAAGATTTAAAAATTGAAAACTTTGATACAGAGTGAAACCATATTTCAACAAATTACATAAATTTGAAAGTAAATCGATTTGTTGGGCCTTACTTAATTGTCGCTTCTTAGAATGTAGTTTAAATGTATTTATCCATTGTAGTTTCACAAATGACACCTGCTTTTGTCATATCATCAAGTTTATCTTCTAAGTTCTTAAATGATGATGGTAATGAATGATTATGGGAAAAGAAATATCGGAGTTGTTGCTGAGATAGAATTTCACATACTAATTGTCGCTGTTGCTTAATAGTAGTTACAAGTCGTTGGTTTATAATTAAGTTAGTTGCCTGTATCAATTCTTGTACAGAAATGCCCATTTCTAATAGCCTTAAAATAGCACCTTTACAATCAGTTGCATGCAATGTAGTCAGAACAAGGTGACCACTTAAACTAGCCTGTATAACACACTTGGCAACATCTTTATCTCTGATTTCACCTATTAAAATAACATCAGGATCACATCTTAAAATAGCTTTAAACGAATTTACATAGTTAATACCAGCTTTATCATTCACATTAATTTGGACGATACCAGGAATTTGCATCTCTACAGGATCCTCTATAGAAATTACATTTAAATTCAAGGCTTTATTCGCGTATGAGACCATTTGATACATTAATGTACTCTTTCCTGAACCAGTTGGCCCACTAAACAATAGTAATCCTTGTTTCTTATTCATGAGGTGTTTAAAATCATTGAATTTATAAGTTGATTTCTGTTGTTGAAAAAATTGAGGTACAATTCTGATAACACAACTTTCTTGGCCAAGTGACAATGGTAAAGTTGATATTCTCAAAAAATATATTTTATTGAAATGGTAACTATATCGACCGCTCTGTGCGACTTGCTGTGTAGAAACATCAAGCCCAGCTTGAAACTTCATATAAACTAATAACTTTTGATAAATGCTATTCCCAATTTGTTCATACTGCTCCAAGTTATCATTAATTCTAAATTTAATACTTACTTCATTTTTAACTGGAATAAAATGTACATCACTCGCTTTCATTTCTATCGCTTTATTAATTATTTCTTGAAATAGAATCTTCAAAAAAACACCTCCTACATATAATCACGTAGGAGGTGTTTTTATTACTTCAATTTAACCGTGTAAAAATGGATTTAATTGTTCATCATCAACCGTCGTATATGGACCATGTCCAGGGAATAAAGGTAAATCGCCTTCTAATTCAAATATTTTATCTTGAATAGAATCAACTAGCGTTTCATAATCACCTTTATATAAATCTGTACGTCCGATTCCATTATTAAATAATGTATCTCCAACAACTGCGAATTCATCGAACACATATGTTAAACTTCCTGGTGAATGTCCAGGTGTGTGTAACACATTAAACTTAAATCCTTCTATTTCTGTGCTACCTTCGTTTAACTTTTCAGGAGTTACCTTACTTGTAATAATTGGTAATCCATATTGCTTAAATTTATCTGCCCCATTTTTAACGGGATCTTTTAGAAAATCAAACTCTGCTTCATGCATATAAACCGGGACATCGAATCGATCAACTATATCATCGACTGCTCCGATATGATCAAAGTGTGCATGTGTTAATAAAATAGCTTTTAACGGTTTATTTATTTGGTTTAATTTTTTAATAATTTTTTCACTTTCACCTGAAGGGTCAATCAGAATAACAGCTTTGTCATTTTCGATGAAATACGTATTAGTATCAACTAAGCCTAAAGTTAAGCTTGAAATCCTCATAGGTTTTCACCACTATTTTCTAAATGTTTTTGTACTGATGTTAGTTTATCATTCATTTTTCTAGATTTGTCTCGTCGGTCATCAATACGGATATTTGTACAAACTCTACTTAAACCTTTATCAAAAGGTAATTCATGTATCACTTGCACAACTTCTAATACATCGCTTAATTCACCTTCAATTAGAGTATTCATTGGTGTTAATTGAAAATCAATTTTACCCATTGCTTTATATTCTTGAAGTTTTTTCTGAATATCTGCAATATATTTACTAACACTCGGACCTTCCGTTCCAACTGGAATAACAACCACATCAACAATAGCCATTATTTTACCCCCTCTTTATCTAATACATAGGTCTTGATTAATCCTGCTGCTCCTGTAATACCTGCATCATTACCTAATTTCGCTTGTACAATTTCAGTTTCAAATTGAGCAGGTGCAAATGTTAAATTATGATATTCTGTTTTAATATTTTCAATTAAAATAGGTCCTGCAGTAGACATTCCTCCACCTAGAACGATATATTTCGGATTACTTGTAACACTAATAATACTACATAAATATCCAATATAGTTTGCAACCTTTTCAGTAATGAAAATACAGAATTGGTCACCAGCTTTTGCCGCATCAAAAACAGCTTTTGCTGTAACCTTATTTTCTTTAATCAATTCTAATATAGAAGATCTAAACGTCAACTTCGGATAGTAGAAGTTAACTAAGTTAACAACGCCTGTCGCTGAAGCAACTGTTTCAATACATCCAGAACGACCACAATTACATTTAAATCGTTGATCGAAGTCTGCTCTAAAATGACCTATTTCTGCGCCAGAGCCATTATGACCATGTACGATTTCACCATTTGAAATAATTCCTCCACCTAGACCTGTACCAAGTGTGATGGCAACAACATCATCGGCACCTTCACCAGCACCTTTGTGTTTCTCCCCTAAAGCAGCTATGTTAGCATCATTATCTACATACACTGGACAATCAACGAATTGTTCAAAAATCTCACGTACATTAACTTTTTCTGGCCAATATAAGTTTACTGCTCCATTTACTGTACCTTTTTCAAAGTCAACAGGACCTGGTACACCAATACCTACGCCAAGTACATTTGAAAAATTATAATTATTTTCATTTACTTTTTCAACAAACGAATCATAAATTCCTTTCAAAAGTGTATATCCTGTACTATCAGATGTATCAGTGTGAATAGACCATTTATGTAATTGTTCTAATTCAGGTGTGAAAATACCTAATTTACAAGTCGTCCCGCCTACATCAGCTGCTAAAATAATTTTTGTCATTTCTGTTCATTCCTTCTCTGATTAATTATCAACGTACATTTCAAATATTCTTCCTTAGATAACAGTTCATATTGATACAATGATGAAATCTCCTGTTGAATCATTTCGTACATATCTTCTGGATTTTTAAAATATATTAGAAATCCGTAACTTTTCAATAACTGTTGTACATCATAAAAGTTATTTATTTTTCGACTCATTTGATTTAGTCAACTCTTTTTCTAAGTTAATATAATCTGTATTTTTAGGGTCTGCATTTAATGCTTTACGCACATATTTTAATGCTTTTTCATCATCATTTAATGAACGATTTGCTATCGCTAACTCAAAATTTAATAAACCTGATTTAGGAAACATTCTAAGTCCTCGCTCCCATTCTGTCATACCTTCAGACTTAGAATTGATAGTAGCCATAATCATACCACTTAAATAATATGTTTGATCATCGGCATAATTTTTATTTATTGTCTGCTTCACAATATTTTGAGCATTATCATAATTACCACTAGTCATATCATCTTTGATCAATTTATTATAAATATTATCTTCTTTAATTGTAAAAATTCTAATTTGAAGTGCAATAAATATAACAAGCATACCAATTAGTAAAATCCAAAAAATATTACGATTCACTTTATAGTAATAGCCAATTAAAGTTATTAATAAACCACCAATGAATCCTCCAATATGCGCCACAATATTTATATTTGACATAAACAGAGAAACACCAACTAATATCACTAATGCAATTAATAACTGTCCTAACATTTTTTTGTTAAATGTTTTTGAAACATACATCATCGCAAAAATTGATCCAATCAGACCAAATATAGCACCACTAGCCCCAACTGAAATTGTAGTCGTATTAAATGATAGTGATACAAAGTTTCCAAACAACCCTGCAATAAAGTATACAGTTAACATCCGCCATGAACCAATAATTGCTTCGACTATTTTACCAAAAATAAATAATGAAAGCATATTCATAAGTATATGTTCAAAACTAAAATGTAAAAACATCGATGTAACAATTCGATACCATTCACCATGTACGACATTAAAATGCACTAACCCGCCAACATCTAATAATTTTACATCCGAAAAATTATTTAAATATAAAATCATACATAACCATATTAAGACATTTACAAATATTATTGTGTATGTTGCCGGTGAAAATTTCTGCATATATTTATCTAAAAAGTTATCGGTTAATACTTTGCGTTTATAGAACATATATGTCTTTTTATCATTATCTTCTGAAATAAGTCTAGCCAAAAATATATTCGGCATATGCTTTATCAAATCTTTTGTGTGTCTTATAACATTGAATTTAATTCTAATTGGCGAAACTTCATTTAATTGTTCTTCTGAAAATTCCGATTCTGTAAAATAATAAAATTCAAAACTTTGTGGTTCGAAAGAAATAAAATTTGCTATTTCATCTTTGTGTTCAAGCACTTTCGCTTTGTCAAAACGTATTTCTTGGGTAGACTTGATATGTTGTTTAAAAATGACTACTTGTTTTTTTCTTTTATGGGCTAACCAAATTTCTTGGTCATCTTTTTCCCTACTGACAATATCAAAATTCAAGTACCTAATCCAATAATATATTGTTTTCCAAAATTGTTTGTCTATGTTCATTTAGTCCTCCACTATGCTGATTGATATATAATCAATTTATCGACTGGTTGATCGAATGATTCCGGTTCAAATGATGTTATTTGAAAATCGTATAATAAGCTTATTGTCTTTGTCTGATAATTAGCTAAAAACCTGTCGTAATAGCCACCACCATACCCAATTCTATATCCATCGTCTTGAAATCCAACACCAGGAACAACAATTAAATCTAGGTTATTCGTTGTTTCACCTTTTGAAGTTGGATAGTAAATCCCCTTATTATCGACATCAATATCTTTGAGATTAAATATTTCTTTAAAAGTCATTTGATGATTTAAATAATCCATTTTCGGTACAAAAATACGTTTATGATCCATTAAGGCTTGTTCAATAATAGAAAAAGTATCTACTTCATGATTAAAAGAAAGAACTAGCGCAATTGCGTTTGCTTCTTTGTATTCTTCAGTTGCAAAAAATTGATTTCTTAACCATGTGTCTGCTTTTCGCTTTTCAGCTTTATTAAAATTCTTCATTTTATGTAAAATGTATTTTCTAATCTCATTTTTAGTCACATTATCACCCACTTTATTCAATTCTATTATATCGTTAATAACAATACATGTCATTATGTTGTCATGATGAATTATGCGACAATTCTAAAATTTATTATTTCAATTGAAAATCTTTTATCATTTCATACGTGTGCATAATTAAAAAGGTGAAACCTCTTATTTTGAGATTTCACCTTTTTTATTGTTAATTTAAATTTAATTTTAATGATTATTTTGTTTCACGGTGTAAAGTTTGTTTGTTTTCACGTGAACAGAATTTCTTCATTTCAACACGTTCTGGATTATTTCTTTTGTTCTTAGTTGTAATGTAGTTTCTGTCACCACATTCCGTACAAGCTAAAGTTACGTTTACGCGCATGGTTATTCCTCCTTATCATTTCTAAATACGACTTTATTATTATACCAACATCTATAATATTTGCAAAGTTAAAATTTTACAACCATGCGCTACACAATCGTCAGGTTAAATTTTATTTGTCTTTGTCTTTATTTTTATCATCTTTACCTAACTGCTTAAAGTAGTAGTTAATTACATCTCTACCTAAGTCTCCACCTGTTAACCATGGTGGTGGTACAGGCTGATTTGTATATACAATTGAAAACGCTAATTTTGGATCATCAATTGGCGCGTATCCTATATAAGTAGAGTTAACTCTTGGCTCTCCGTTTTGGAACACTTCAGCGGTACCCGTTTTACCAGCAGTAGGTACTACTGTATCTTTAAAACTAACATATCCAGTACCATCTTTATCATTAAATGCCATTTTGAATCCTTCTTGAATTTGTTTGATTTCCTTTTCAGTATTATTAACCTTGTTCAAGACAGTGCCATTAATTTTCTTCTTGAGTGGACCAACCTCATCTTTATTAGTTGATTCATGAATCGTTAATCCAATGTGTGGCTGTATTCTATAACCATCATTCGCTATAGTTGAAACATATTGTGATAATTGTAATGGTGTATAGGTATCATATTGACCAATTGATAAATCTAGATAATTACCTGGATTATTTGTTAATGGTTCGATTTGACCTCTTGTTTCATTTGGTAAATCTATCCCTGTTTTCACACCTAAGCCTACTTGATTTAATCCTCTTCTTAGCTTTTGGGCAGGTGAACTTATGTCTGAAGGTAAAGCCATACCAGAATAATAAGGGTCTCCCGCTAATTTTAATGCTGTTTTAAACATATATACGTTTGATGAATGCATCAAAGCTTGCTTATCATTAATAGTTACATGCCCGTTTTTATTGAAGTATGATCGTTTTGTCAAACCACCTTGGAAATGTAATGGTTCATCGACCATTGTTTCTCCAACTTTGATAGCTTTATTCTGATAACCAGCTAATAATGTTCCACCTTTTACAGAAGATCCAACCGCAAATTGAGAAGTAAACGTACCAATGTCATAATCAGTCATTTTACCACTCTTATTAATCTGCTTTCCGGCAAGCGCAAGAATGTCTCCATTTTTAGGATTTTGTACAACCATCATTGCATTATCCATATCTTTGGCACCTTGACTGCGAAGCTTCTTAATTTGTTTATCTAATAATGCTTCTACTTCTTTTTGAAGATCTATATCGATCGTTAATTTCAAATCTTGACCGCGAGCGCCAGGATTTAACACTTCTGAAGATGTAACTTTACCAGATTTGTCCGTTGTGTATTTCATTTCTTTCTTCTTACCACGCAATACATCTTCATATTGATATTCTAGGTAAGATTTTCCAACACGATCATTGCGTGAATATCCTTTGGATAAGTAATGTTCTGTCAATTCTTTTGGAATACCTTCAGCAGGTGTCGATACATCTCCGAATATACCTCTTAAAGTATCGCCATATGGATATTTTCTATCCCAATCCATAGACGTGTTAACACCTGGTAATTTGGAAAGTTGCTGAGAAACTGCTGCATACTCTTTTTCACTGACATCTTCATTTTTTATCATTTGTGGATCTAAAACTGTTCCTGCATTCATCTCTCGAAAAATAGCTAAAACTTGTAAATCTTTAGAAGACAATTCATCTAATTGTGATTTTCCGATTTTCGATAACAGTTGTTTATCATATTGATCTTGTTTAATACTTCCATCTGCTAACATAGCTTGTTCTTTTGTCATCATTGCTTTTGCTTTTTTAGGATGCAACTGAATCCAGAAATCTTTCTTATCACGTTCTGTAATTTTCTTAGTATCCATCTTGATTAGCTTTGATAACTTTTCAGCCGTATCCAACATTTCCGATTGTGTTGTTTTTCGACCCCTAGTATATGTAATAGCCATTTTAGAAGCATTATCAACTAAAACTTTCCCATTTCTGTCTAAAATACGACCTCTTGGCACAGACTCATTCACTGTAATGTTTTCATCATTTTTTATAATTTGTTTATAATGTGAGCCTTGTGCGATTTGTAAATAACCTAAACGTAGTACTAGTACTGCAAAAATAAATACAATCACACCAAATATAAAGTTAATTCTCTTGTTAATTGTATTTTGAACGATTTCATCATTTGATTTTTCTTTTAGTCTTTTTAACAAAACTACCTACCTCTATTCAAAGTCTTTCACTTTAAATCATATATGAATTTAGAAATTATTTCTATCTTTTTGACAAAAAAATAACGGTCTCATTTAAGAGACCGAACAAGTAATCATACTTTATTTTGTTGCATTATATAATTCGTCAACTTTTTCCCAGTTAACTACATTCCAAAATGCGCCAATGTAGTCAGGGCGTTTGTTTTGATATTTTAGGTAATAAGCGTGTTCCCATACGTCTAAACCTAAAATAGGTGTTTTACCCTCAGTTAATGGATTATCTTGGTTTGGTGTAGTCACAATTTCTAACTGGCCATTGTTTACTACTAACCAAGCCCAACCTGAACCAAAGCGTGCAGCTGCTTTGTCAGCAAATTCTTTTTTAAATTCTTCTAAAGAACCCCATTGTTCTTTAATTTTTTCTACTACAGTACCTTTTTCTTCTGAGTTTGGTGAAAGTAACTCCCAGAATAATGAATGGTTTAAATGTCCACCGCCATTATTACGTACAGCAGTTTGGATGTTAGCTGGTACACTGTCTAAATTAGCAACAATTTCTTCAATAGATTTAGATTCTAAATCTGTACCTTCTACTGCAGCATTTAATTTCGTAACATACGTGTTATGATGTCTGTCATGGTGAATTTCCATAGTTTCTTTGTCAAAATGTGGTTCTAATGCATCAAATGCGTATGGTAATTTTGGTAATTCAAAAGCCATAAATAATCATCCTCCTAAAATGTCTGTAAGTAAATAATAACAAGCAGTGACTGGTTCAACAAAGAATTTGCTTAAATTCTACTACTTATTATTTTCTCTACTCATTTAATATAACTCAAATCAAAAATAATTAAACATTTTGTATATAAAAAGTTAACAGATTTGCCATAAAATCATACGAACGGAGTATGAAATGAACCATTATCTTCTATAATTTAAAAAATGAGATTTATGCATACATCTGACCAAATGTGCATAAATCTCATTTCTTTATATTAATCTTGGCAAGACTCACATACACCATAAACTTCAAGTTTGTGTTTGTGAATATTAACACCAGGTAGTGATAACTTTATCTGATCTATTGGACAATAATCTATTACCTTTGTATCTCCACACTTTTCACAGATAAAATGATGATGATGATGGTTTGTACAAGCGATTCTAAACTTCATTTCACCATCAAGTTCTGTATTTTCAATAATCCCTAAATCTTTAAATAAGTGCAGGTTTCTATATATTGTGTCGAATGAAATTCCAGGATAATTTTCATCCATAACTTGCTGTATATACTTTGCGTTTATATACTTATCTTCTTCGACAAAAATATCTAACATATCTTTACGTTTATCTGTATATTTTAAACCGTTCTCTTTTAAAATTTTAATAGCATCATTTGTATTCATTGATATTAGCTCCCTTTTTAAACTTCATTCGCATTTTCTGATAAGCCATTGTAATCATAAGTAAAATAACAAGTAGAACTACAATTACACCACCCGGAGAAATGTCCATATAGAAAGCTAGGACTAAGCCTAATATTACTGATAATTCACCTAAAAATACACTTAGTAATATCAATTGCTTAAAACTTTTTGTTATTCGCATACTTATTGCAATTGGTAACGTGATTAACGCACTTACTAACAGTATCCCTACAACACGCATTGAGGCAGAAATAACCATCGCTACAATAACAATAAATAAAAATTGAATCCATTTAGGAATGCCAATGACTTTACTATATTCCTCATCAAATGACAATATAAATAATTCTTTATAAAACAATGTAATAAACAGAACAACTATGATGGCAATGACAATAATCGTTGTTAAATCACTTATATTCACTGCGCTTATTGAGCCAAATAGCAATCCAACAATTTCTTGATTGAACCCATCAGCTAATGAAATGAAGATTGCACTCAAGGCGATACCAGCACTCATTATAATTGGAATAGCAATTTCTTGGTAAGCAGTGTATGACGTTCTTAATTTTTCAATTAGAAGCGCACCTACTATTGCGAATAAGATTCCAAACCACATTGGATTAATAAATACTAGTGTTGGCATAATAGTAAGTAAAAACATACCGAAGGATATACCACCTAAAGTTACATGACTTAGAGCATCAGCTATAAGTGATAGTCGTCTAACAACGATAAAAGCACCGATTAGAGGCGCAATAAAACCTATCAAGATACCACTAATTAAAGAGTACCTCATAAAATCAAAATTCAATAATGCATCTATCAATTGTGACACGCCTTTCCATTTTAAATAAACTCAAATCTTTATTAATTACAACATTCTCGATTATGCTGATGATCGACAAAACGTACAGGATGTCCATAAATTTTTGAAATTTCAACTTCATCAAGTGATTTAAACTCATCAGTTGTACCATGGAAATGCAAATGCTTATTTAAACATGCTACTTCAGTAGCAGTATCTGCTACAACACCGATATCATGAGTAACTAAGATAATGGTGATACCTTCTTGTTTTAATTGATCTAAAGTATTATAAAATTCACTTACATGTTTTGCATCAATACCATTCGTTGGTTCATCAAGTACTAATACTGCAGGTTCTGAAATCAATGCTCGGGCAATCATTACACGTTGTTGTTGACCACCTGATAATTCTGCTATATTTTTATGAATTAAATCACTTATATTCAGTCTTTCTAGTACTTTAATCACTTTTTCATTATCTTTGCTATTAAATGTTTGGAAAAGACGTTTTGTCTTTGTTAATCCGCTTAAAACAACTTCTTTAACACTTGCTGGGAAACCTGAATTAAAGGCATTTGCTTTTTGTGATACATAGCTTAATTTAATTGATGTTTTCTTATTTTTAAAATCAATACCTTCAACAAAAATCTCACCACTTTGTAAAGGTAATAACCCTAGAATCAACTTCAATAATGTTGATTTACCAGCACCATTTGGTCCAACAATCGCTAAAAATTCACCTTTATTTATTTTAATGTTTATATTTTCTAACACTTTTTTATGATCATAGTAGTAATTGACATTTTTCAATTCAAAGACTGGTGTCATCGTATTCTCACCTCGCATTCAACTATACAACTCCTAGTAACATATGTAAACAGTAATGTTTACGACTCAAAATTAGACAAAATAAAGAGATATGCCCCCTTCAAGTTTTATTTATCGCATTTCTTGAAGAGAGCATTATCATTTTATTGTTGCATAACCTTATTTTTTAATTCTGGGTCAAATTGCTGTTGTTTTAACATTTCAATTTCAAGTTTATATGGCGGTTTTTTATTTTTCTTATCTTCACCAACATAAGGTGTTTCTAAGATTTTCGGAATATCTTTAAAACTATCATGATGCACAATGTAATTTAATGCATCAAAACCAATGTAACCGAAGCCAATATTTTCATGTCGGTCTTTTTGAGCGCCACGGTCATTTTTAGAATCATTGACATGAACAACTTTGATTCTGTCGACTCCAATAATTTTATCAAATTCATTTAATACGCCATCAAAGTCCTCTTTCACATTATATCCAGCATCATGCGTATGACATGTATCAAAACATACTGATAAACGTTCGTTATTATGAACTCCATCAATAATACGTGCTAACTCTTCAAACGAGCGACCAATCTCTGTACCTTTACCTGCCATCGTTTCAAGCGCAATACGTACATTATTGTCATTCGTTAAAACTTCATTTAATCCTTCAATAATCTTATTAATTCCGGCATCAACACCAGCTCCAACATGCGCACCTGGATGTAATACAATATCTTTAGCGCCTATAGCTTGCGTTCTTTCAATTTCTTGTTGCAAGAAATCTACACCAAGATTAAACGTTTCTGGTTTGGTTGTATTTGCAATATTAATGATGTATGGTGCATGAACAACAATATTAGATAAGCCATATTTTTCCATCACTTCATGACCTTTAGTTATATTTAAATCTTCAATACTTTTACGGCGCGTGTTTTGAGGTGCACCAGTATAAATCATAAATGTTGTTTCACCATATTCATACGCTTCTATAGCAGAACCTTCTAACATCTTTTTACCACTCATTGAAACATGTGATCCTAATAACATAAAACACACCTAACCTTTTTTGTTTTGCTTACGTTTTTGTCTATTTTGCTGCTTACTAAATTGTTTACGCTCTTGACGTTTCATTTTTTCAACTTCTTGTTTAAATTTCTTCTTATAACCTGGTTTAACTTTGTTTTTAATTTTACTTCGAACTTTGTTCTTCACTTGATTAGTTAAATGGTCATCTTTGCGCATTCTTGCTTGACGCTGATTGTGCGCTTTAACTTCTTTTAACTCACCATCTTTAATATCAACAGTATTGAATACAAAACCGCGATCTTCTATTAATGAAATATTGTGTTCTTCATCAGGACTATAAAGCGTAATTGCTACACCTTTATAATTCCCACGACCAGTTCGTCCAACTCTATGCGTAAAGAAGTCAATATCATTTGGCACATCAAAATTGATGACATGACTAACACCTTCAATATCAATACCACGAGATGCTAAATCGCTGGCAATAACGTATTGGAATTCTAAATTACGTATACGTTTCATTTGTTGTTTACGTTCACGTGGCGTTAAACCACCATGAATCATACCAACTTTAATACCAGCTTCATTTAGTGAACGTGCTAAATCATTTGCATTATCTCTACTATTACAGAAAATAATACATAAGTATGGATTTAGTATATCAATTAAATTTAAAGTTTTTTCAACTTTAGCTGCACCTTTAGTAGGTATTAAAAAGAATTCGATGTTCTTTTTATTTTGTTTTTTACTGTCGACAGCTACATATTCTGGATGACTTAAATATTTATTTAAAAATGGTTGTAACTGTTGTGGAATTGTAGCACTAAACACCGCAATATTTGCATTATCTTCCAATCTTGCAGCAATGTAATCTACATCTTCAATTAATCCTAAGTCAATCATAAGATCCGCTTCATCAATAACTAAATATGATGCTAAGTGCACATGTAAATGTCCCGTTTTAGCTAAGTCATTAATTCTAGTAGGGGTGCCTATAATCAATTGTGGTTGTGCATTACAACGTTGTCTATCTTTCTCTATATCTGTACCACCAATAAAAACTTTAACTGAAACACCAGCTTTAAATTGGCTTAAATGGTTCGCTGCATCGTATAGTTGTTGTGCAAGTTCTCTTGTTGGTGCAACTACGATTGCTTGTGGTTCTTTTATTTCACTATCAATTAACTGCATTAATGTTAATAAAAATGCATGAGATTTCCCTGTACCCGTTTGAGATTGACCAATTAAATTTGTTCTCTTTAGTATTCTTGGAATAATTCGATTCTGAATTTCAGTTGGTTTTTCAAAATTAAGGTCTTTCACAGCGTCAATTAAACTAGATTCTAGATTAAATTGTTCGAATGGATGTTTTGCCATGATTTGGCCTCCTTATATGTTCATCTTTACTATTATAAAGTATAAATGTGCTATTTTAAATAAAAATATTAAAACCTCGAAATTTCAAAATTTAGAAATCCCGAGATTTTAGTTTAAATATATTGAAATGGATCTGTATTAATTGTAGATGCTTCAACATCTATATTTATTTTTTCTGTATTGAACCAATTCATTAGTAACGTTTTTAAACCTTCTTTCATCACATATTCGCTGTAATGATTAATATCAATTAAGTTCACACCATGAATTTTAGCATCTAAGGCATCATGATGTTTAATATCACCTGTAACAAAGACATCTGCGCCTTGTTGGACAGCTTGATATTCATATCCAATACCTGAACCACCAATAATTGCAATACGTTTAATTTTCTGATTAGACTCACCAACAAAACGGACACTTGGGATATTTAATTTAGATTTAATATCAGCTGCGAAATCTTCCAATGTCATTTGATTATCCACTTCTGCCATAACGCCAAGTCCATAAAGGGATGTTTGTTTTATCTCAATAAAATCAAATACCGGTGTTTCATATGGATGGTATTGTTTAATTAATTGCTCAGCCCTTGACTTTTGATATGCATCTATCATAAATTCAATTTTAACTTCATCTACATATTCAATTTTATCAATTTGTCCTATTGTTGGATTAGCTTCACCAACTGGTTTGAATTGCCCTCTTCCTTCACTTTCAAAGAAACAATATTCATAATTACCTTCTTGTGCTAATCCATTTTCACTAAGCTTATCTTTAAATGGTCCAACATTATCCTTAGGTATATATGTTTGAACTTTATAGTATACATCTTGTTGATTATTTATTATTGAAATGTTCTTCAAACCCATCGTCTTCGCCAACATCATATTGACACCATGCGGATTTACATCTAAATTTGTATGCATCGCTATTAAATTAATGTCATGTTGAATTAGTTTTCTAATGATCAAACCATAACCATTAGCTTTTAATGATGTTACGCCTTTAAAGATTAGAGGATGATGACTAATAATAGTATTATAACCTTTTTCGATTGCTTCATTTACTACTTCCAACGTACAGTCTAATGCTGTTAAAACACCAGTAACTTCAACATCTTCATCACCTATTAACAATCCTACATTATCCCAAGATTCAGCAGTACTAAATGGCACATGATGATCTAACAATGTCATTAAATCAGCTATTTTCATTACTATAACACCCTTTCAATTACAGCAATTTCGTCATTAATTTGAGCTAAACGTTGATGATGTTGTTCAGTATTGAGTTTCGATTTAATATGATAAAGTGCTTCTAACTCTCTTTGCCATTTTTTTATAAAATATTCATTTTTGTTGTTCAGCAATTTTGGTCCGAATTTCAATTCATCAGATGATAGCTCTATTAATTGTGTAGAATGTTCTGCTACAACAATTTCATAAATATGGCCTTTTTCTTCCATTATTATTTCATCAATTATTTCATAATTCAATTGTTGTAATGTTTGTCTTAAATTTTCAGTTTGGATATTACTTTGTAAAATCAACCTTGGATGTTGACTTAACTTATCTTGCCCATCTTTTAAAATTTTAGCAATAAGTGGTCCGCCCATACCACAAATTGTGATATTATCGATTACGTCCTCAGGTTGAATAACACTTAAGCCATCCCCTAAACGTACATCAATTCTATCTACTAATTGGTTTGCAGCTACATTTTTTACAGCAGCTTGAAAAGGGCCTTGAATAACTTCTCCAGCAATACCGCATTCGCATAAATGGTTTTGAATTGCATAGATTGGCAAATAAGCATGATCTGAGCCAATATCCGCGATTGTACCTTGTTTTAAAAATCGACTTACCGTCGTTAATCGGTTATTTAACGAAATCATTTTATTCTCCTTTATGAAAAAAGAGGTTGAACATTATTCAATGTACCAACCTCACTCAAGTTAAATCTTAATCTAAAAATAAATAAGCGCTTATTCATGTCTTGGTATCAATCATTAAAATTGATATAAATTAATCCATAAAGTCTTTCAAACGTTTACTACGACTTGGATGTCTTAATTTTCTAAGTGCTTTTGCTTCAATTTGTCGAATACGTTCACGTGTAACACCGAAAACTTTACCAACTTCTTCAAGTGTTCTTGTTCTGCCGTCATCAAGACCAAATCTTAATCGTAATACATTTTCTTCTCTATCAGTTAATGTATCAAGCACATCTTCTAATTGCTCTTTTAATAATTCATAAGCAGCATGATCTGAAGGACTTTGTGCTTCCTGATCCTCAATAAAGTCTCCTAAATGACTATCATCTTCTTCACCAATTGGCGTTTCTAATGAAACAGGTTCTTGCGCAATTTTTAAAATTTCACGAACTTTTTCTGCTGGTAAATCCATTTCTTCACCAATTTCTTCTGGTGCTGGATCTCGACCTAAGTCCTGTAATAATTGACGTTGAACACGAATTAATTTATTAATTGTTTCTACCATATGCACAGGGATACGAATCGTACGTGCTTGGTCAGCAATTGCACGAGTGATTGCTTGTCTAATCCACCATGTTGCATATGTTGAAAACTTAAATCCTTTGTTAAAGTCAAATTTTTCAACAGCTTTAATAAGACCCATATTACCTTCTTGGATTAAATCAAGGAATAACATACCACGACCTACGTATCTTTTAGCAATACTTACAACTAAACGTAAGTTCGCTTCTGCAAGTCTTGATTTTGCTACTTCATCACCTTGTTCAATACGTTTGGCTAATTCGATTTCTTCTTGTGCACTTAATAAGTTAACACGCCCAATTTCTTTAAGGTACATACGAACTGGGTCATTTATTTTAACACCTGGAGGGGCACTAAGATCACTTGGATTCAGTTTCTCGTCAGTATCTGAACTATCTTTTTCATTAACTAGTGAAATATCATTATCATTTAATTGATCAAAGAAATCATCCATTTGATCAGAGTCGATATCAAAATTCTGAAGTTTTTCAGCAATTTCTTCATGACTTAAATGACCCTCTTTTTTACCTTTTTCAATTAATTGCTTCTTAACATCTTCTAATGTTAATGTCGGATCAATTGTTTGTTTTTTAATTTTAACTGTGTTATCAGACATGAAACGGCCTCCCGATTTTAAATATGAACATTCGAAATTTATTCAATATTGCTATTTTAAACTAAATTCTTAATTAATTCATCCATATTTTTAATTTTATTTTACAAATTGGAACTAATCCCAATATTTATTTTTCAATAGTGTTGTTTAAATGCGGTAACTATCATTTACCCTTATACATTTTGACATAATCATTATTCGTATTATTCTTTAAAATCACATGCTACATGCGTTCTTTATTCTTAGCAACAATTTGCTGTAAATAGTATTTTTGTAATTCTACATCGCCAATCCTTGTAGCTTCCCTTAATTTATGATTCAATGACTCAATTGTTTCTTGTCCTTTTTCATTAATAACATTGACATAATCATCAATTTCATTTTCATATGGTTCGTCATTCAAATTATATTGTTCTAAGCTAATTAGTGTTTCTCTCAACTCATTTGAATTAACATACTGCACAGCATCACTGATATTATATTGATCATTTTCCGCATAAAAATCATGTAAGACTTCGAATACATATTTAAAATGCTGATTTGTGAAGTTATCCTTATCAACACTTTCATAATAATTTAAAAATGTATCTTTATCTCTCATTAAATGTTTTAAAAATGCTCGCTCCGCTTTTTCTTGACGGCTCAAATTGTCAAATTGTGCCATACCAATTGGCTCAGGTTCAATATAACCGCCATACTCATCATAACCGCCATACTCATCTTCTGGATAATAATTGGCTGGTGCTTGATTGAATTGTATTTCGTTAGCTAACTGCTCAGGACTAACATTGAAAAATGGCGCAACATCATTTATAGCCTTTTGTTGCAGAATTGATGACTTCATAAGTGAAATGTCATGACTCAGTTCTTTCAAATAACGTTCATATGAAAGGTCATTATGTGCAATTTCATCTTTTAATATACTTACTTTATAATGTGCAAATGACTTTTTGTCATTTTTTACAAAAGTAGTAAATGCGTCGTTGCCATACTTACCAATGTATTCATCCGGATCCATGCCAGATGGCAATTGTATAACAAATACATTTAGCCCTTGCTGTAACAAATGTTGACCTGTTTTAAGTGTTGCTTCACTACCCGCAAAATCCCCATCAAACATTAATGTTATATTTGATGTTAACTTTCGTATAAAGGTAATATGTTCATCTGACAACTGTGTACCCATTGTTGCAACAACGTTTTTCAAGCCAGCAGTATCAGATTTTATAACATCCATAAAACCTTCTAGTAATACAATTTCATCTAATTTTCTAATTGATTTACGTGCTTTATCTAAGTTATATAACAACTTTCTTTTTTGAAAGATAGGCGTTTCAGGACTATTTAGGTATTTTGGTTCTTGACCGGTATATGTTCGACCTGAATATCCAACAATTCTTCCTTGCGCATTTTTCAAAGGAAACATAATACGATTTCGAAATCTATCGTAATAACTGAAATTTTCTTCGTTACGTGATAATAATCCGGCTTCATATGCTAATTCAATATCGTAACCCTTTTTTTGAAGAAAATCATGACAAAAATGTGAGCTATCGGGTGCAAAGCCAATGCCTCGCTCTTTAATAAGCGCATCTGTAAAACCACGTTCTTGTAAGTATGTTAATGCTTGTTCGCCTTCGACTGTCTTTGTTAAAGCGTAATAATAAAATTCTTGTATTAACTCATGCATTTCAATCATTTGTAAATCATCAGAAGCAATTTGAACATTTGAGTTAGATTGTGTTGCCTCAATATCTACAGCAACATTAACTCTATCACCTAATTCTTTAACCGCTTCAACAAATGATATGTCTTTAATTTCTTGAGTAAATTGAAAAACATTGCCACCTTTTTTACAACCAAAACAATGACAGATTTGTTTATCTTCAGAAACTGTAAATGAAGGTGTCTTTTCATCATGAAAAGGACACAAACCTATATAATTGCGTCCTCTCTTTTCTAGTTTTACATATTCACTTACCAAGTCTAAAATGTCGGTTTTATCTTTTATTTCATTAATGATCGATTGATCTATTCGCAAATTAAATCACCTATTAAGCATTAGTTATACTATTATACCTAATTTTCGACAAAAATGAAATCATTTCGATTTATTTTGTTCAATATAATGGATTATATCGTTTGCTGTTTCTTCGATTGCTTTTTGAGAAACATCAATGACAGGACATCCAATTTCACTTACGATTTCTTCAAAGTAATTCAATTCTTCTTGAATTCGTGCTTCTGTTGCATATCGAGCTGTGTCACCTAGTCCCAATTGTTTTAATCGCTCTTTTCTAATGCGATTTAATTTTTCTTCACTTATTTTAAGTGCGATACATTTCTTTGGATCAATATCATATAAGCCATCTGGCGGTGTCACTTCTGGTACAATCGGTACATTCATAACTTTGTAACTCTTATGCGCTAAATACTGAGATAATGGTGTCTTTGAAGTTCTCGAAATACCAAGTAAAACAATATCAGCTTTAGGTAATCCTTTAGGATCTTTACCATCATCATATTTAACCGCAAACTCTATCGCATCAATTTTCTTGAAATATGCATCATCTAATCTATGAACGATACCTGGCTCATTATAAGGTTTTTCTTCAACCGATGCTGATAATAAATCCATTAATGGCCCCATGATATCGACAGACTTCAATTGGAATTCTGCTACTTTCTCACTCATATATTGCTTCATTTCAGGTTTAATAAGTGTATAAACAATGATAGCATTTGTATCTTTTGCAACTTGAATCACTTCATCAACATCTTCAAAAGATTCAATATATGGATATCTTAATAATTCATTTTTACATTGCTTAGGATTGAATTGTGAAATACCTGCCCTAGCAACTAACTCTGCCGTTTCACCTATAGAATCTGAAGCTACGATAATTTTAATTTTTTCCATTACTTCTCACCTATTCTTTATATAATGCTACTAATAACTTAGCTATTGTTGTTTTGGAAATTCTTCCAATTACTTCATACTTTTGATTATCTTTTTTTCTTACAATTGGAATCGAATCAATTTCTTTTTCAATCATTCTATCTGCTGCGTATATGACTAATTCGCTTTCCTCTAAATAAGTGACATTAGGCATACGTGTCATATTTACACTGATAGGTACTGTATGAATATCTGCTCCAATCATTGAAGCTCTTAATAAATCTTTTCTTGAACACACACCAACAAAATCGTTATCTTCATTAATAATAAATAATGTACTTACATCTTCTAAAAAAATTGTACAAATAGCGTCATAAACTGTTGTATTCTCTCTTAGCACAACAGGTTGAGACATATAGTCCTTAACCTCAAATTGTCGAAGTTTTTCATTAAAAAATTTACCTTTTGATTTACCTGAATAATAATATCCAACTCGGGGACGCGCTTCTAAAAAACCTGACATTGTTAATATCGCTAAATCTGGTCTAAGCGTTGCTCTTGTTAAATTCAACTTATCTGCTATTTGTTCACCAGTAATGGGTCCTTTAGTTTTAACAATTTCGATGATTCGTTCTTGTCTTTGACTGAGTTCTATAGGTCTTCACCCCTTTTTTATTCACTTATTATTATACCGATATTTCTTTCATGTCACAAACACATTAATTTTACTTGCCTTTAAATAATCTATCAATTAGAATAAACGTACAGCGAGTTAAGGATAGTGTAAGCTTAACAATAAGATTGGCGCAACGAATCATTTTAAAATAAAAGCGAGTGACTACACTAATTTGGGTGGAACCGCGGGTTAAATACGTAACTTATTTTGTATTATATACAATTTAAAATATTAACTCGTCCCATGGAAGTAAAGCATATTTACTATGCTGTTATTTTCCATGGGGCGTTTTCATGTATGAGGAGAGGTAATTATGGCAAAAGATATGGATACAATTGTTTCATTAGCAAAACACAGAGGTTTTGTGTTCCCTGGTAGTGATATTTACGGTGGTTTATCAAACACATGGGATTATGGTCCTTTAGGTGTTGAATTAAAGAATAATGTTAAAAAAGCTTGGTGGCAAAAATTCATTACACAATCACCGTTTAACGTTGGTATCGATGCTGCAATCTTAATGAATCCAAAAGTATGGGAAGCTTCAGGACACTTAAACAACTTCAACGACCCAATGATTGATAATAAAGATAGTAAAATTCGATATCGCGCTGATAAATTAATTGAAGATTATATGCAAGATGTTAAAGGTGATGAAAACTTCATTGCCGATGGTTTAAGTTTTGAACAAATGAAAAAAATTATTGACGATGAAGGTATTGTTTGTCCTGTAAGTAAAACTGCTAACTGGACTGAAATTCGCCAATTCAATTTAATGTTTAAAACATTCCAAGGTGTAACTGAAGATTCTACAAATGAAATTTTCTTACGTCCTGAAACAGCACAAGGTATTTTTGTAAACTATAAAAACGTGCAACGTTCAATGCGTAAAAAATTACCATTTGGTATCGGTCAAATTGGTAAATCATTCCGTAATGAAATCACTCCAGGTAACTTCATTTTCAGAACAAGAGAATTTGAACAAATGGAACTTGAATTCTTCTGTAAACCTGGCGAAGAAATCGAATGGCAAAATTATTGGAAAACTTTTGCAAGTGACTGGTTAACAAGCTTAAATATGAGCAGTGAAAATATGCGTTTACGTGATCATGATGAAGATGAATTATCTCATTACTCAAATGCAACAACTGATATTGAATATAAATTCCCATTTGGTTGGGGTGAGTTATGGGGTATCGCAAGTCGTACAGACTTCGACTTACGTAAACATGCTGAACACTCTGGTGAAGATTTCAGATACCATGATCCAGAAACGAACGAAAAATATATTCCATATTGTATCGAGCCATCACTTGGTGCAGATCGTGTAACATTAGCTTTCTTATGTGATGCATATGATGAAGAAGGCGTTGAAGGTAGTAAAGATGCACGTACAGTTTTACACTTCCATCCTGCATTAGCACCATATAAAGCAGCGATTTTACCTTTAAGTAAGAAATTATCTGGCGAAGCGATTAAGATTTTTGAGCAATTAAGTTCTAAATTCTCAATCGATTTCGATGAATCACAATCTATCGGTAAAAGATACCGTCGTCAAGATGAAATCGGTACACCTTATTGTGTAACATTCGACTTTGATTCATTAGAAGATAATCAAGTTACAGTACGTGACAGAGATTCAATGGAACAAGTTCGTATGCCAATCTCAGAGTTAGAAGCTTTCTTAACTGAAAAAACAAAATTCTAATTAAAAAGACTCTCCACCATATGTGGTGGCTATATAATTTATAAAAAGAGATACTGGTTAGTAAAATTGCCAGTATCTCTTTTCTATTCGAAAAAGGTATTCAAATAAACACATCTATGTGGCTACTTGAATACCTTTTATTATTTTATGTTATTGTTCCAATCTTTTTAATTGGTTGATTAGTTTCTGACTTTTAAAAAACATACCTGCATATTCACGATATAACATTAAAATGATATCTGACATTTCATCAATAATTTCTTGATGGATATTCAATGAATTCATTTTATCTATCGGTAATTTTTGTAATACATCTAATAAATATAGTGTTTTATTCGATAATATAACTGCATGTACATCTTTAGAAGCCTCTTGCCTTGAAATCGCACCGTCAAACTTAAAACTATAACCTATTAAATCTGCTTGTGTGTCATTACCACTCACAGCACAGCGATTAAATGATGCAGTAAAACCAAATCGTTTCATACACTTTAACATAACTACGACTGACATTAACTGTGCAGATGTACCTGATTCTATTTTTTCAAGAACAAATTGTAATAATTGATAGTTATATGGTGCAATGTCACCTTCATCCATTGAGCGCTCAATAGTTTCAGCTGCCAGAGAGGCATAACTGCTTACGTAAAGGTCCATTTGTAATTTATAATGTTGACTAATAACATCTACAGAATTTAACGTTCCCATACCTCGCCACTGATTGTAAATAAACAAACCATAAACAAACAATTGCGTTTGCGCTTGTAAACCCGTCTTAACTTTTTTAGCACGCCTTGCCATAAGTGGTACTTTTGCACCATGCTCATTTAAAATCGTGATAATTTTATCAGATTCACCATAATCAACTGCTTTGATGATAATCCCTTTTTGGCGCATTAACAATTATCTTCACCACTTTTAAGATTAATCTTGGTCTTCAACATAACCGATTTGGCGAATAAAGTTAACTTTGTTTCGCCAGTCTCTTTGAACTTTGACCCATAATTCTAAGTAAACTTTAGAGCCTAGAAGCATTTCTATATCACGTCTCGCACGTTTTCCTACTTCTTTTAACTTTTTACCGCCTTTTCCAATGACAATTCCTTTTTGCGAATCTCTTTCAACATATATAGTTGCTTCGATATGAACACGATCTTCGCTTTCTTTAACCATACGGTCCACATTAACACCAATCGCATGAGGGATTTCTTCACTTGTAAGATGAAGGATTTTTTCACGAATGATTTCACCCACTACAAATTGTTCAGGATGGTCTGAAATTTGATCATCTGGATAATATTTAGGTCCTTCGGGTAAATACGTCTTTAAAACATCAATAAAATGATCTACATTTAGCCCTTCTAATGCTGAAATAGGTACAATCTCTGTAAAGTCCATATAAGTTTGATATTCTTCAATCTTTGGCATTAATTCATCTGGATGCACTAAATCTATTTTATTTAATACTAAAAATACTGGTGTCTTAACATTTTTCAACATTTCTATAATATATTCATCGCCTCGTCCAATTTCCTCATTGGCATTAACCATAAACATGATTGCATCTATCTCAGATAATGTATTTTTAGCGACTTTCATCATATAGTCACCTAATTTGTGTTTAGGTTTATGAATACCTGGCGTATCAATGAATATAATTTGCGCGTCATCTCTTGTCATAACACCTTGAATTTTATTTCTAGTTGTTTGAGCTTTATCGGACATGATTGCTATTTTATGGCCGATCACTCTATTAACAAATGTTGACTTCCCTACATTTGGTCTACCTATAATTGAAACAAATCCTGATTTATGTTCTGTCATTTATTCTAAATCCTTTCCTGAAAATCCAAATGGTAGTAACTCTGCGACTGTCATCATAACCATATCTCCTTTATGATTTGTCATATACACAGGCATATCATCATCACATAATTCCTTCAAAACTTGACGACATGCACCACAAGGTGATGACGGTTTATCTGCATCTACGGTTACAGTTATTGATTCAAAATCACCTGGTCTGTATCCTTGAGAAATTGCCGATACCAAACTAGCTCGTTCAGCACATATCGATAATGGATAAGAAGCATTTTCTACATTGGTACCATAAAAAGTTCTACCGTCTTTCGTTTTTAAATAAGCCCCTACTTTAAATTGACTGTATGGCGAATATGATTCTTGTTGTGCTTTTCTAACTTCTTGAAAATAATGAGGTTGATAACTCATATATGCCTCCCTAAAATAACGCTATAAAATGTGGTAAAAATACTATTAAACCTATAATAAATGCTAATATTGAAACTATAAGTACACTAAAAGCCGCAATATCTTTAGCGTATTTAGCTAAATCATGATATTCAACGGTCACTAAATCGACAACATATTCAATAGCAGTGTTTAAAGCTTCAACAGTGAGAACTAATGCAATAGCAATGAGTATAAATATCCACTCAATCCGATTAATATTTAGTACGAGACCAAAGACAATAGCAACAATCATTGCAAACACATGTAAAAGAAATTTATAGTCTTTTTGAATTAAGATTTTCAGCCCATCAAGTGCATATTTAAACCTTTTCATAATTAGTCTCGTGTTAATCCATATGCGTTTAATATTGTATCTTGTCGACCAAACATTTCCTTTTCATCCGCTTCAGTCATATGATCATAACCTAATAGATGCAAAAATCCATGTAATGCTAAAAATCCTAATTCTCGTTCAAAAGAATGTCCGTAATTGTTTGCTTGTTCTTGCGCTACATCCGTACAGATAATTATATCCCCTAAAACACGTGGTATATCAAGACCACTAAAATCAATCTCTGGCTCATCTTCTTCTAAAGCAAATGAGATTACATCTGTAACTTTATCTTTATCTCTATATGTTCGATTAATTTCTTGTATTTCTTGTTTATCTACAAATGTAACAGAAAGCTCAGCATCGTCTTCTATATGCTCTTCTTTTTTAGCAAATTCTAATAAATCTTCAATTTGTTTATACCAAGCATCTTTAACTAAGCCTGTGTGATCGCTAAAATCTATCGTAAACATTTAATTCTCTCCTTCATAATGTTCAATGATCTTACTTACCAATGGATGTCTTACTACATCGCTCTGATCTAATTTCAATATACTTATACCTTTAACGTTGTGTAACCTACTGACCGCTTCCTTAAGTCCACTTTTAACACCTTTAGGTAAATCGATTTGAGTTTGGTCACCAGTAACTACCATTTTTGAGCCAAAACCTAGTCTTGTTAAAAACATTTTCATTTGCGCATGTGTCGTATTCTGCGCCTCATCAAGAATTACAAATGCATCTTCTAATGTTCGTCCGCGCATATATGCAAGTGGCGCTATTTCGATAATGCCTCTTTCAATAAATCGCTCTGTTTGTTCACGCCCAAGAACAGTATATAGACCATCATATAAAGGTCTTAAATATGGATCTACCTTTTCTTTCAAATCTCCTGGTAAAAATCCAAGTGACTCTCCTGCTTCAACAGCAGGTCTTGTTAATACAATACGTTTAACAGCACCTTTACGGAGTTGCTTTGCTGCATAAACTACAGCTAAGAATGTCTTACCTGTACCAGCAGGACCTATACCAAATACTAAATCATTATTTTTCATGGCATTAACATATATACGTTGCCCCATCGTTTTCGCACGAATCGTCTTACCAAATGCATCTTTAGTTATCTCTTCATCATATAAATCTAACAGATGTTGAATTGTGTTATTATGCGCCATTTTAATAGCTGCTTCAACATCTTTAATTGTAATATTATTACCTAAATCAATAACCTTCAGCAAATTGATTAATACTGATTCCGCTTTTTCTACGTTTTCTATTTTTGTACCTTTAACGGCAACTTCTTGTCCTCTTGCATGGATGACAACATCGAAACTCTCTTCAATTGCTTTTAAATGTTCATCATTATTTCCAATTAAAGCTTGAGATTGGTTCATATCGTCTATTTGTATAATTCCAGGCATACACGCGCTCCTTTTCATATATCATTTATATTCATTCTATGATGCTTTAATATCTACTTAATTATATCATGCAATTGATTGATTTAAACATCTTTGCATTGACTTACTCATTTTTCTTTAATTTAAAATAATCATTTATACTTTTCACCTTGTCATAAAAGCAGATTCAATTTTAGACTAATCAATTTTTTGTTGTATTTAAATAACTAATATTTCTCGAAAGATTCTCTTTGTTTTTCAATTTTTCTTAACGTAAAAAAACAAGCAACTACCATTACGATAGTGCTTGTTTTCAAAAAATTTTATAATTGTTTTGGTTTAGCTAAAATTTCTGACCATATCATACCATTGATTACTTCATCTTTATCAAATTGGAACGCTGATTTAGTCAAATCTTTTTCGACATTTTGAGAATTAAGCAGCTGCTTTAATTTCAAACGTTTTGTACGTTCAGATAAGTATTTATCCTCAATAATATCTCTAGCACGTTTTTCCATTTTAGCAATTTGCTTTTCTTTTTCTCTATCAATGTCAGTACGAATCGTTTTAATATCATCTCTAAGTGATTTTTCTAATTGACGTCTAATTTCGTCAGAATTATCTTGTCTAGAAGGTCTATGTTTCTGCTCCACCGGTTCTGCTTTAGGCACTGTAATTGGTTTCTCTGTCATCGGTTTTGTTTCTTGTTGTTTTTTAGGTGCCATAGGTTCTACAACAGGTTTCGATTTAGGCTCTTCCTTTGGAAGTTCATCGAATAAAGGTGGTAACGTATCATCATATTTTCGTTTCGATGATTTCTTTTCTTCTTCATTTAATTCTTCACTTATTTCTTTAAACGTTCGCTCAATTTCTTCAAAAAAGCCACCTTTTTTTGGTTCATTATCGGTAGATGTTTTTTGAGGTGGCTTTTGATTTTGTCTATCTTTATGACTATTTTCGCGCATAGTAGTAATGATAGAAATGATCACTGATATGACAAAAATTAGAATACCGACACTCATTTAATCACCTCTCGACTTAATGTTCAGGTGACTCATCATCACTTTGATCAGTTCGTTTATTAATTGCATTTCTCATGCCTGTATCAGCTTCGATATTTTTCAAATTATAATAATCTTTAACACTGATATTACCTGAACGTAATGCTTCAGCCATAGCTAATGGTACTTCAGATTCGGCTTCAACTACTTTAGCATGCATTTCTTGTACACGCGCTTTCATTTCTTGCTCAGTTGCTACAGCCATAGCTCTACGTTCTTCAGCTTTTGCTTGTGCAATATTTTTGTCTGCTAATGCTTGTTCAGTTTGTAAGTCTGCACCAATATTTTTACTAATATCAACGTCAGCAATATCAATTGATAAAATTTCAAATGCAGTACCTGAATCTAAACCTTTGCTTAAAACTGTTTTAGAAATATTATCTGGGTTTTCAAGTACTTCTGTATGATGCTTACTAGAACCAATTGTTGAAACGATACCTTCACCAACACGTGCGATGATTGTTTCTTCACCTGCACCACCAACAAGTCGAGCAATATTAGCTCTAACTGTGATACGAGCTTTGGCTTTCACTTCAATACCGTTCATTGCTACACCTGCGATAAATGGTGTTTCAATGACTTTAGGATTAACAGACATTTGAACCGCTTCTAATACGTCACGTCCTGCAAGGTCAATTGCAGCAGCACGTTCGAAAGGAAGATCAATGTCAGCACGTTGTGCAGCAATATTAGCGTCAACAACTCTGTCAACATTTCCTCCTGCTAGATAATGCGATTCTAATTGGTTTGTTGTTAATGCTAGTCCTGCTTTATGCGCTTTAATTAATGGCGCTATAACTTTTCTTGGAGATACACGACGTAAACGCATACCAACCAATGTACCTATACCAACATGAACGCCAGCTGCTAACGCTGAAATCCATAAACCAATGGGTACAAATGAGAATAAAATAAGTAATGCAACTACTATAATAACTGCTATTACGATAAAACTTAAACTAAACATGGTATCGCTCCTTTTAATTAATCTACTTCCCTCACAACTACTCTTGTTCCTTCAACTTCAAGGATTTTTACCGTTTTATTGCGTAAAATAAAGTTGCCATCTGAAACAGCATCAATACGTTCATTTTCACAAAAAATAATCCCTGCAGGTCGAAGATCTGTAACTGTTTGAGCAGTCTTTCCTACGAGGTGCGAGCGGTTATCATGAGAATTGTAACCTGACTCAGAATTAGTTGAATCTTTTAAGATAACTTTATCCAAAAACGGAATCTTTCTGTTGAAAATCTTCACTAATATCACCCATTCTACAATCGTTAAAATCAAGGCAACGATAACATTCGCAAGCATAAATAGCAAATTATCACCGAGCGTTGTTATGCTTATAGTTATCAGTATCATGCCAATAATACCAATTACTGCACCAACTACAAATAATTCAATTACAACTAATATAACGCCAATTGAGAATATTAAGATAGAATGCATATTGACATTTCCTTGGATTAGAAATCCCAAAAATAAAATAAGTAATGATAATGTGGCGATAATACCAGCTGCATTGATTTTTTTAGAGTAAAGTTGATATACAAATCCTAAGAATGTCAAACAGGTTAATATTAACGTAAAAATAGGTTGAACAATTATATTACTAACTTGTTCAACCCAAGTATCTCCAGCCGTTGATTCCAAGATAGTTGTCATTTGTAAAAAATTATTATAACTCACAATTTCACCTCGCCCTCACATTAATTATACATGAAATTGAATATACTTTATAGTTATAAGAACCTATAGAATATCAATTTGATTATTTATAAACTATATAACTTTTTTAATTAAAAATTGACAACAAAAAAACATCACATATTAGTGTAAGACACTAACTTGTGATGTTTGTTTTATATAATTAATATTCGTGTTGAGGGAGTCAACAGAGGTATTAATTATTTGAATTTACGTTTACGTGCAGCTTCTGATTTCTTTTTACGTTTTACGCTTGGTTTTTCGTAAAATTCACGTTTACGTACTTCTTGGATTGTTCCACTTTTAGAAACTGAACGTTTAAATCTACGTAACGCATCTTCAAGTGATTCATTTTTACGTACTACTGTTTTAGACATCTGTATTTCCCTCCCTCCAAATATCAACGGAACTTTATAGTCAATTGCACAGTAAAACTATGCATTTATAAGTATAATATATCTGTAATTTATGGTCAATTAGTAAATTGTTTTTTATTTGAAACATATTTCACATCAAAATCACAAAGACTTTTAGATTTTGTTCTAAAAATCTCTTAATAATTTATTTAATGAGAAGAGTTGCTTATATAGTAAATTGTGAAGCCGTTAAAACAACGTTACAAAACCTATATCTTTAATACGGAACCTTATGGTATGAATCAAGGAATACTTAAACTAAAACTTCTCTATCAGATTTATTTGTTGCAAAATCAACAACTTTAATTGCTTGCCCTTCATTTAATGGATAATTTGCTTGCGTAATTTTAACTTTTACAATTTGACCTATGAGTGATTCGTCACCTTCAAATTGTACTTTCATATAATTATCTGCATATCCAACTAATGTACTTTCTGTGTCACCCTGTTCCTCAGGAATTACTTCAAGCACATCTTGATCAAATTTAGACGCATATAACTTTCCGAGTTGATTGCTTAGCGTAATTAACTTATGCACGCGTTCATTTTTAATTTCTTCATCAATTTGATCATCCATTCTTGCAGCTGGCGTGCCAATTCTAGGAGAATAAGGGAAAACATGCAGTTCAGAGAACTTATGCTTTACGATAAAATCATATGTTTCTTGGAACTCAGCTTCAGTTTCACCTGGGAAACCAACAATTACATCACTCGTAACTGCCAAGTCTGGTAAAGCTTTATGCAATTTTGTTAATCGTTCTGAAAATCTATCCATTGTATACTTACGTCTCATACGTTTTAATACTGTATCTGAACCAGATTGTAATGGAATATGCAAATGACGCACAACTTTTGTTGAACGTTCTAAAACGTCAATTACTTCATCTGTAAGTTGACTTGCTTCAATTGAAGAAATTCGAATTCGTTCTAATCCATTAATCGTTTCAAGATCACGTAATAATTGGGCCAAGTTATAATCTTTTAAATCTTGACCATATCCACCTGTATGAATTCCCGTCAATACAATTTCCTTATATCCTGAATTCACTAGTTGCGTCGCTTGTTCAACTACTTTTTCCGGATCTCTTGAACGCATTAAGCCACGAGCCCATGGAATAATACAGAATGTGCAGAAGTTGTTACAACCTTCTTGAATTTTTAATGACGCACGTGTTCTATCTGTAAAATATGGGACATCTAATTCTTCATATTTACGATTTTTCATGATATTTCCAACACCATTAATTGGTTGGCGTTCTTTACGGAATTCATCAATGTAACCTAATAGTTTATGTCTATCTTGTGTACCAACTACTACATCGACACCAGGAATTTCCATAATTTCAGCTGATGAAGTTTGCGCATAACAACCTGTTACACAGATTACAGCATCAGGATTTTGTCTTATTGCACGTCTAATTATTTGACGACTTTTTTTATCACCTGTATTCGTTACTGTACAAGTATTAATAACAAATACATCAGCATTCGCTTCAAAGTCAACGCGCTCATAGTTTGCTTCTTTAAATAATTGCCAGATTGCTTCAGTTTCATAATGGTTTACTTTACAACCTAATGTGTGAAACGCAACTGTTGACATAAATATTCACCCCATTAATTCTTTTTCATAACTTATTGCACTTAACGCATACAATGGCGCAGTTTCTGCCCGTAAAATTCTCGGTCCAAGACCAACAACTGTACTAGTATTACTAAATAATGAAATTTCATTTTCTGACAAACCACCCTCAGGACCAAAAATCATCAACACTTTATCCTGAGCCTTGAATTGTTGTAAAGTTTGCTTGAAATTGCTTAACTCACCATCTTTTGCTTCCTCTTCATATGCAATAAGAATATAGTCATAATTATCAATAGTATCACAAATTAATTTTAAATTCGACTCGAATTGAATAGATGGAATCACTAAACGATAGCTTTGTTCAGCAGCTTCTTTAATTATTTTTTGCCAACGCTCTATCTTTTTGGCAACTTTTGCCTCGTTTAATTTAACAATTGAACGTTCCATGCTCACAGCTATAAATGATGAAGCACCCAATTCAGTAGCTTTTTGTAGCAACCACTCATATTTGTCAGCTTTGATTAGTCCACTGCAAATCGTAACATCAACTGGCAATTCTGTATTAATATTTTGTTTTTCTTTTAAATCAACTGCAATTTTATCACTTGTTATGTCAGCAATTTCACATAAATAAACTGTTTGATCATTAAAAGTTAAAATAATTTTACTACCAACATCATATCTCATTACATTTGTTATATGATGAATATCTTCTTTTTTTGTAATAAAAAAACGCTGACTTACATCAGCGTTTTGGTCTATGAAATAACGTTGCACATTATTCACTCACTTTCTGGCCAACAAGACAAACCCAACCGTTGTCATGTTGTTCTGAAATAATTTTAAAACCTACACGCTCCATATGTGACTGTATACCTTCATACTTCTCTTTTATAATACCAGAAGTAATAAAATAACCGCCTTCATTTAGAGTATTATAAGCATCTTCAATCATTTCATCAATAATATGCGCTAAAATATTTGCTATTACAATATCAAATTTTTCTGTTTCGTCTTTCAATAAGTTACCTGGAACAGCTTCAATTAACGTTTCACAATGATTTCTTCTGAAGTTTTCTTTAGCTACACTCACTGCCATTTCATCAATATCCAACGCTTTAATACGTTTTACACCGATTAGATGACTTGCAATACTTAATATACCTGAGCCAGTACCAACATCAATTACTGAATGCTGTGGCAATACATATGTTTCTATTGCCTTCAAACACATACTTGTAGTCGGATGATCGCCTGTTCCAAAAGCCATACCTGGGTCGAGCTCAATGCAAAGCTCTTCATCCGCTTCTTTAGCATATGTTTCCCAACTAGGAACTATTGTGAACTTCTTCGACGCTCGGAATGGATGGAAATAGTTTTTCCATTCATTTTCCCAATCCGTCTCTGCAATAATTTGCTCACTGAATTGAACGTTATGTTGATCAAGTTCATCTAAATTTAATAACTCATCTTTAATTTGCTGTCGCAACTTATCATCATAAGTCATTTCATTAAAATAGGCTTTCAATCTTACTCCCTTATCTGGATAATCCTCTTTTTTCAAAGCGTAAATTTCACCGTATTTATCTTCTGGTTGGTTAATTAAATCATCTGAATCTTCTATCACGACACCATTTGATCCATGATTTTCAAGTATATTGGTAGCCAATTCTACTGCTTCATGATTAATAATAATTGAAAGCTCTGTCCAGTTCATACTTTATTCTCCCTTAAAGAATCTTTTTGCTCTATCTTTAAAATTCGAAGGTTGTTCATTAATTTCTTCACCATTTAATTGGGCAAATTCTTTCATTAGTTCTTTTTGTCTATCTGTTAATTTAGTAGGCGTTACTACTTTAATATCAACATATAAATCTCCGTATCCATAGCCATGAACATTTTTTATACCCTTTTCTTTTAAGCGGAATTGCTTACCTGTTTGTGTACCAGCAGGGATTGTTAACATAACTTCATTATTTAATGTTGGTATTTTTATTTCATCGCCTAAAGCTGCTTGTGGGAAGCTAACATTTAATTTGTAATAAATATCATCACCATCACGTTTAAATGTTTCAGATGGTTTAACTCTAAATACTACGTATAAATCACCAGCAGGTCCTCCATTCACGCCTGGAGAGCCTTCACCAGCTAATCTAATTTGTTGTTCATTGTCGACACCTTCAGGTACTTTCACTTCTAATTTAACTGTTTTATTTTCAGTACCTTTTCCGTGACATGTTGGACAAGCTTCTTCAAATTCTTGACCACTTCCATTACATTTAGGACAAACTTGTTCAGTACGAACTCTACCTAAAATTGTGTTTTGTTCTACAGCTACATGACCAGCGCCATTACAGTAACTACAAGTCTTTTTACTTGTTCCAGGCTTTGCACCATCACCATGACATGTTTCGCATGTTACATCTTTACGGATTGAAATTTCTTTTGTTGTACCAAATACCGCTTCTTCAAATGTCAATGTCATTGTATACTGAAGATCATCACCTTTTTGCGGTGCATTTGGATCTCTTTGTCTGCCGCCACCGAAGAAAGAGCTAAAGATATCTTCAAAACCGCCGCCACCGAAGCCGCTAAAACCACCAAAGTCAGAGCCATTGAATCCTTGTCCACCAAAACCTTGTGGCCCGTCATGTCCAAATTGATCATAGCTTGCGCGTTTATTATCATCACTTAAAACTTCATAGGCTTCAGAAATTTCTTTAAACTTTTCATCTGCACCTTCTTCTTTGTTAATATCTGGATGATATTTTTTCGAAAGCTTTCGATACGCTTTTTTGATTTCATCTTTTGAAGCATCCTTACTAATGCCTAAAACTTCATAATAGTCTCTTTTGGCCACAGCTATCTCTCCTTTTCTTAATTAACTCATATAGTTTAACGTAATATGTCATACTATCCAAATAAAAAGCCAAAGCCAATGTTCTATTGACTTTGACTTTTCAGATCATGACAACATTCTAATTGTATTGTTTAATTATTTTTTGTCGTCGTCTTTTACTTCTTTAAATTCAGCATCTTCTACAGTACTATCATTGTTTTGACCAGCATTAGCACCTTGTGCTTGTTGTTGCTGTTGAGCCGCTTGCTCATATACTTTTGCTGATAATTCTTGAATCACTTTTTCAAGTTCTTCTTTTTTAGATTTAATTTCTTCTATATCTTGACCTTCTAAAGCAGTTTTAAGAGCGTCTTTTTTCTCTTCAGCAGATTTTTTATCTTCCTCACCGATATTTTCGCCTAAATCAGTTAAAGTTTTTTCAACTTGGAATACTAGACTGTCAGCTTCGTTTCTTAAGTCTACTTCTTCACGACGTTTTTTATCTGCTTCAGCGTTAACTTCAGCATCTTTTACCATACGGTCGATTTCTTCGTCTGATAATGAAGAACTTGATTGAATTGTAATTCTTTGTTCTTTATTTGTACCTAAGTCTTTTGCAGTTACATTTACAATACCGTTTTTATCGATATCAAACGTTACTTCAATTTGAGGTTTACCACGTTCAGCTGGTGGAATATCAGTCAATTGGAATCTACCAAGTGTTTTATTATCCGCAGCCATTGGACGTTCACCTTGTAATACGTGTACATCTACTGATGGTTGATTATCTACTGCTGTTGAATAGATTTGAGATTTAGATGTAGGAATCGTAGTGTTACGTTCAATTAACGTATTCATACGTCCACCTAAAATTTCAATACCTAAAGATAGTGGTGTTACGTCTAATAATACTACGTCTTTAACGTCACCTGTGATAACGCCACCTTGGATTGCAGCTCCCATTGCCACTACTTCGTCCGGGTTTACTCCTTTGTTAGGTTCTTTACCGATTTCTTTTTTGACAGCTTCTTGTACTGCTGGAATACGAGTTGATCCACCAACTAAGATAACTTCATCGATATCTGAGTTTGTTAAGCCAGCGTCTTTCATTGCTTGGCGTGTAGGTTCCATTGTTCTTCTAATTAATGAATCTGATAATTCCTCAAATTTAGAACGAGTTAAGTTTACTTCTAAGTGTAATGGACCGTTTTCACCAGCTGAGATAAATGGTAATGAGATTTGAGTTTGTGATACACCTGATAAGTCTTTTTTAGCTTTTTCAGCAGCATCTTTCAAACGTTGTAATGCCATTTTATCTTGAGATAAGTCTACGCCATTTTCTTTTTTGAATTCTGCAACTAGGTAGTCAATAATTACTTGGTCAAAATCATCACCGCCAAGTTTGTTGTCACCGGCTGTTGATAGTACTTCGAATACACCGTCACCTAATTCTAGGATAGATACGTCAAATGTACCGCCACCTAAGTCAAAAACAAGAACTTTTTCATCTTTATCAGTTTTATCTAAACCATATGCTAATGCTGCAGCTGTTGGTTCATTAATGATACGCTCAACTTCTAAACCAGCAATTTTACCAGCATCTTTAGTTGCTTGACGTTCAGCATCGTTAAAGTATGCAGGTACTGTAATTACAGCTTTGTCAACTTTCTCACCTAAATAGCTTTCAGCTGTATTTTTTAAGTTTTGTAAAATCATAGCTGAGATTTCTTGTGGTGTGTATGATTTACCTTCAATATCTACTTTATAATCAGTACCCATATGACGTTTAATAGATTGAACAGTGTTTGGGTTTGTAATAGCTTGACGTTTAGCTACTTCACCAACTTGAGTTTCTCCATTTTTGAAAGCTACAACAGATGGTGTTGTACGTGAACCTTCAGGGTTTTGAATTACTTTTGGCTCATCGCCTTCTAATACTGTTACACATGAATTTGTTGTACCTAAGTCTATACCAATAATTTTACTCATAATAAAATTCCTCCATTTAATCATTAAATTAATTTAATTTTAAACAATGTCTTTTCGCCAAATTTAAGTTATTGGTTTACTTTGACCATTGATGGTCTTAATACTCTATCTTTAAGCTTGTATCCTTTTTGTAGTTCTTGAGTGATTTCGCCAGATTCAAAATCAGGGTTATCATCTTGAACTACAGCTTGGTGAATATTTGGATCAAATGCTTCACCTTCAGTTTTAATAACTTCAAGACCATTATCTTTTAGTGCGTTAATCAAACTTTCATGCACCATTTGTACACCTTTTTGAAGAGATTTAAAAGTCTCATCATCACCTTCAATTTGAAGTGCACGTTCTATATTGTCTATTGCTGGTAAAATATCTGTTAACACACGTTGTGCTTGATATGTTTTATTTATTTCATTTTCTTTTTGAATTCTACGCTTATAATTTTCAAACTCAGCGTAGAGCCTTAAATATTTCTCTTCGTTTTCATCTGCTAATTGTTGAAGTTCATTAATTTTTTGATCTTTTGGATCTATTTCTTCAATAACATTCTCGTCAGACGTTTCTTCTATTGCTTCATCTTGTAAATGACCTTTACTTTCTTCAGCTTGTTCAACTGAATCATCAATATTTTGTTTGACGTTTGTTTCTTCAACTGTTGATTCAGTGTTTTTTTCAACTGATTCGTCTTTATTTGTCATTTTCTGTCCTCCAATACTTTCTAATCCATCATTACCAAATTCTATTTAATAATTGAATGACATTTTGATAATGCATAGCTGTAGGTCCAATAACAGCGATTTGACCTTTTAACGTTTCATCAAAATGATATTGACTTGTTACAATTGAAATATCACTTAAGCTGTCATCAATTTCATTACCAATTTTTACATTAATATTTGGTGAAGATATATCTTGTAATAATTCTGCAATTCTATTTGATTCTATATATTGTAGAATGGGCTGAATTGAAGATACATTACTTTCATTCAATGCATCAATAAGTTTAACCTTTCCACCCATATAAATGCTATTACTTTGATTAGAAATATGATTATTCATCGTATTTAACAATTTATTGATAAATATTTCTTCCTGCTCTGATTGAACAAAAGAGACAATATCATCTTGTAAATTCTGATTAAACTCAGTTAGTTTGTTTGTAACAAAATTTGATATTGTATTTAGTTTGTCATTATTAAACGGTATGTCTGAAGCAAGATGTACATGCTCAACATGACCTGATGAAAATACGATAACCATTATAACTAAATTAGGATTAGCACGAATCAAGTGTACATTATTGATAATATCTTGTTTATGATTAGGATGAACAACTAAAGTTGTATATTGAGATATATTTGATAATTCATCTGCAAAATATGTCAATGCTGATGATACATCATATTGATTCTCAACTAACAATTGATTTAATCGTCTTAATTTATTTGTTTTTTGATGAGATGTTTGTTCAAGTAAACGATTGACATAATACCTAAAACCTAATTGTGATGGCGAACGCCCTGAAGAACTATGTGTCTTCTCGATATAGTTTAAATCTTCAAGCTGTTTCATCTCATTTCTAATTGTAGCAGGACTAACATTCAAGTTATGTCGCTCAATTAGTGTTTTAGAACCAACGGGTTGTCCAAAATCAACATAATCCTCAACAATTGCGTTTAATATACTCAATTGCCTATCTGTAATCATGTTTTCACCTCATTAGCACTCACTTATCTCAAGTGCTAATTATAATTTATCAAATTGGTCAAAGTAAGTCAATGTTAAAGACTCGAAATTTCAATTTTTTTTAATCATTTATTAGGAAAGCTTCAAAAACCTCATTACCTATGACTTTCCCTCTATTTGTAAGTGCAATCACATCGTTCTTTTCTACAATTAATTCCTTCTCTTTTAAATTATTTATTGTTTGACCAAAGACACTTTCAATAGATTGGTCAAACTTCTTTTTGAACCTACTACTACTCACACCTTCATTTAAACGCAACCCAAGAAACATTTCTTCTTCCATTCTCTCAGTCAAAGAAGGTTTATTTGATACTAAAATTGCTTTACTTTCTTTATTTATAGCTTTGATATAATGATTCACTGGATTGATATTCGTATAACGCACACCATCTACATAACCACTTGCACCTGCTCCAAATCCATAATATTCCTCATTAAACCAGTAAACCTTATTATGTTCTGATTCATGGCCATCTAATGCAAAATTAGATATTTCGTATTGATGGAAAGGAGATTGTTCTATCTTAGACATCAGCAACTGATACATGTCAGCACCTAAATCCTCATTAGGAAGTTTGAGCAACCCTTTTCTATACATATTATAAAATTGGGTTTTAGGTTCAAGTATTAAGCCGTAACTCGAAATATGTTGAATATCCATATCTAAAGCTAAATCTAAACTTTGTTCAAAATCTTCAATCGTCTGTTTCGGTAAATGATACATTAAATCTAAACTGATTGATTTAATACCTGCGTTTTTAGCATTTAACACCGAAGTGTAAATATCTTCAGTATTGTGCGTTCTACCTAAAACAGACAATAACTCCGGCTTGAATGTTTGAACGCCCATTGAAATTCTGTTTACTCCATATTTCTCCAATAGTTGGACTTTCTCTTTAGTTAACTCATCAGGATTTGCTTCAAATGTATACTCGCCTGTGATTGTAAACGTATCACGTATTGCTTTAAGTAATCTTTCCAACTGATTAATAGAAAGGGCCGTTGGTGTGCCGCCACCTACATACATGGTCTTTAAGTTCCTATATTTTGCTGTAGACATTTCTGTTATTAGTGCATCTAAGTACTCATCTACAGGTTGATTCTGTATAAAATATTTATTGAAATCACAATATGTACATATTCTTACACAAAATGGAATATGTATATATGCACTTTGTACCGTCATTTTAATGCCCCGCTTCTCAGACTGTTTATCCAATCGGCTATATCCTGTTGGACTATCTGCAATTATTCTTACTTTTAACTTTAACGTTTAATCAATGATTGTCTAATATATCGATTCATTTTGATATTTATAAATGTTAAGAGAGAGTGAGATAGAAATAATAAAGTACCTCTAATGATTTATTATGTAGTGGCTCTTACACATTAGCCAGAGGTAATATGTACTTAAAAATAGAATTACATGAGTAAAACTCATGCATAAGGGAGTGGGACAGAAATGATATTTTCGCAAAATTTATTTCGTCGTCCCACCCCAACTTGCACATTATTGTAAGCTGACTTTTCGTCAGCTTCTATGTTGGGGCCCCATTGTTATAAGCTCATTTTTAACTCTGTCGATGGCTGCCAATATAACATTGTAAAGCCCAGGACGTTAATTTATCCTAGGCTCCCTCTTTTTAGTTATTAAACTTTATTCATTGTAAATTGTAGATTGATTTTCAAAAAATTATTCGTCATCCATTTTCAATACAGCCAAGAAAGCATCCTGTGGAATTTCAACATTACCAACTGCTTTCATCTTAGCTTTACCTGCTTTTTGTTTTTCAAGTAATTTACGTTTACGGCTTATGTCACCGCCATAACATTTAGCTAAAACGTTTTTACCCATTGATTTAATATTTGTACGCGCTACAATTTTTTGTCCTATTGCAGCCTGTACAGGTACTTCAAATTGCTGTCTTGGAATTAACGTTTTAAGTTTTTCAACTAATGCTTTACCACGTTCATATGCAAAATCTCTATGAACTATGAAGCTTAGCGCATCCACTTTATCACCGTTTAATAAAATATCCATCTTGACTAAATTACTTTCTTTATTTTCGATGAATTCATAATCAAATGATGCATATCCTTTAGTATTAGATTTAAGTTGATCGAAGAAATCAAATACAACTTCAGCTAAAGGTAATTCATAAACAATATTTACACGAATATCATCTAAATAGTCCATATTTATAAATTGTCCACGTTTACGTTGACATAATTCCATTACTGCACCGACATAGTCATTTGGAACCATCATAGTTGCTCGAACATATGGCTCAAATATTTTATCAATTTTATCACGATCTGGCATTTGTGCTGGGTTATCAACCGTCACTTCTGAACCGTCCCTTAAAACACATTGATAAATTACAGATGGTGCAGTTGCAATTAATTCAATACCAAATTCTCTTTCAATTCTTTCTTGAATTATTTCCATGTGTAACATACCTAAGAAACCAGTTCTATAACCAAAACCTAATGCTTGTGACGATTCAGGCTCAAATTCTAATGATGCATCATTCAATTGTAATTTTTCTAATGCTTCTCTTAAATCATTATAATTTTTGTTATCTATTGGGAACAGTCCGCAATATACCATTGGATTCATTTTCTTATAACCTTGCAATGGTTCTGATGCAGGTCTACTAGCTAATGTGATGGTGTCACCAACCCTAGAATCATCAACATTTTTAATACTTGCAATAATATAACCAACATCACCAACTGTTAATTCATCAACTGGAAGCTGCTTAGGTGTATTAATTCCAACTTCTGTTACTTCGAACTCTTTACCAGTGGCCATCATTCGAATTTTATCTCCGGCTTTAACAACACCGTCCACAATTCTTATCGATGAAATTACCCCTCTATATGGATCATACTCAGAATCAAATATTAACGCTTTTAGTGGTGCTTCTGGGTCACCATCTGGAGCTGGCACAACTTCAACTATTTTCTCTAGTATCTCTTCAATTCCAATGTTAGATTTAGCACTTGCTAAAACAACATCGTCTTGGTCTAAACCTATCATATCTTCAATTTCTTGTTTCACGCGTTCAGGTTCTGCAGCAGGTAAATCAATTTTGTTAATAACAGGCAATAACTCTAACTCATTATCTAATGCTAAATAAACATTTGCTAATGTTTGTGCTTCGATACCTTGAGCCGCATCTACTACTAAAATCGCGCCCTCACAAGCTGCCAAAGAACGTGACACTTCATATGTAAAATCGACGTGTCCAGGCGTATCGATTAAATGGAATGTATAAGTATTTCCATCTTTAGCTTCGTACTTTAAACGTACTGCGTTTAATTTGATTGTAATACCACGTTCTCTTTCTAAATCCATTGAATCTAGTAACTGATCTTGCATATCTCTTGTTTCAACTGATTTGGTATTTTCTAAAATTCTATCAGCCAATGTAGATTTTCCGTGGTCAATATGTGCTATAATCGAGAAATTCCTTATATTCTCTCTTCTTTTTAAGCGTTGCTCATTATCCATTTTATCCTTCTCACTTTCATAAAATAAACCCGTATTATCTTTCGCATCTTTGATATAATAACGTTTTTAATAGGTAAATGCAAACGCCATAATCTTGGATGAACTTTGAAATTATAACAATCTTTATTTAAATACATACTTGCGATATGTTAATATGTTAATTACGTACTTATAATTATAAAACGTATTGATTGTGTTTCCAACACAATTTATTAAATCTGCAAAATTTTAAGCTCACCCCATCAAATAAATGATTGCACAACGGTTAGACTTTTGTTAAAATATTTCTTGTTGTAATCAAATAAAATTTTGATAAGATGAACTCACTTTTAGGAGGTGACAGAAATGGCAAATATCAAATCTGCAATTAAACGTGTAAAAACAACTGAAAAAGCTGAAGCACGCAACATTTCACAAAAGAGTGCAATGCGTACAGCAGTTAAAAACGCTAAAACAGCTGTTTCAAATAACGCTGATAATAAAAATGAATTAGTAAGCTTAGCAGTTAAGTTAGTAGACAAAGCTGCTCAAAGTAATTTAATACATTCAAACAAAGCTGACCGTATTAAATCACAATTAATGACTGCAAATAAATAATCTTTTTAAATAAAAGTTCAAGCGCATGCTTGAACTTTTATTTTTTATAAAGATAGAATGAATAATTCCAGTATTAACTGTTTATCCATATATGATGATTTAAGTTTATAATCAGTTTCCGCACAAGCATCTATAATATTCAATAATTCATCAAGTTGATAATGTCTTACTTGTCCTAACGCTAATTTTACTCTGTATGGATGTACTCCTATTGTTTTAGCAATTTGCTGTCCACTATATCCTTTTTGACTCAGAATCTTACATTGATAAAATAATCGGTAATTACTTGTAATTAGTGCAAGTAATTTAATTGGTTCTTCTTTCATAGTTATTAAATCTTTTACTAAATGAATTGCTTGTTCTTTCTTTCTTTTCTGAATGTATTCAGTCAGTAAAAATACATTTTGCTCTAAACTTCTATTAATAATTTGGTTAACATCCTGCTTACTAATTGTTGGTCTATCGCCTAAAAATAAAATCAACTTTTCTATCTCTTGTGAGACAATATTAAAGTTAATACCTGTCAACTCAATAAATAAATCTAATGCATCTCTTTTGATATCTTTGAAATTCTCATTTAATTTACTTTGAATCCATTTTTTTATTTCTTCTTCAGACATTTGCTCTATTTTTTTAAGCCTTGCATGCTTTTTTAAAGTTTTAGTTAACTTTTTTCTTTCATCAAGTTTATTTTGATATATCTCAAAGACAATCAAATTTTCGCCATCATATTTTTCAATAAATTCTATTAATTGATCTACATTATGAGCCATATCTTTTGGCGCTTTTTCACCTGTAAATATATATGCATTTTTAACCAAAATTGCTTTTTTATCTGAAAAGAAAGGCAATGTTAATGTTTCTTCAACAATTGGTGCAATCTCTGTTTCGTATAAATTATATTTCACAAAGTTAAAGTCATCTCTATCACTTTTCAAAAATTGTGATATGATTTCTGCACTTTGTTTTTCAACCAATTCAGGCACATCTCCATAAATAGCTACAATATTGTCGCTCATTCATTACACCCTTTCATTCGTTTGACACATCAATAGATTATATCATGTTTCTGTATCTATAAACCACTTGCATTTCCATAAGAGTTTGAATCAACTTTTAAATTATCATCTAAGTCAATTGTAACTTGACCGTTTTGTTGACTATTGTAAATGCGACTGCGAATCCTTTGCAATCGTTTAACAACTTCTATATTAGGAAGATGATACATATTGTTCTTCCCAGAAGAAATCAAACTTATTTTAGGCTTAATCATCTCTATAAATTCTTTAGAACTACTTGTCTTGCTCCCATGATGTCCTACTTTTAAAATATCAATCTCCGGCAAGTTATATTTTTTTAGTAGTAAAGATTCATTATTTTTACTAGCATCGCCCATTAATAAAACTTTTTTATTTTGATATGTAATCATAGTAATAATAGAATATTCATTTTTATCTCGGCTATTTGGAATAAAACTATCAAAAAATAGAAAACTACTATCTCCAAGTTTAAAACTACTAACTTGTCTTACATCCATAAGTTTAATGTTATACTTATGGCTTAATTTCGATAATAACATCAATGTATTACTACTATATCCCTTATTGTATATCACTATATGTTTAATTTTAATATGACTAATAATATATTCCACTTCACCAATATGGTCATTGTGTGGATGAGTTAAAATTAGATACTCTAATTCATTTATCCCTCTTTCATTTAGCGTTGGTAAAATATGATATTTAGAAATTGAATAACTAGGTTGTTTAGTATCATCAATCACTTTCCCACCTGTATCAATCAAGACATTTTGGTTCTTACCACCTTCATATAAAATACTGTCTCCCTGCCCCACATTTAACATTGTAATTTTGTGATGTGAATTTGTTGGAAACGTTATTAATAATGTCAGAATAATTATAGTCCAAAACGTAACCAATATATATTTACGTTTAGCCAATAACCAAAATATGTAATAAACAGAAATTATAAATATTATAAATATCCAATCATTAAACTTGGGAACAGAAAAATGTGATTGCTTGATTCTTGTGAATAGGTCTAGTAACCAGTCATGAAAATTAAAACTTAGGTCAACCAAGTAATTTAGCGGCGTTAATCCCACAATAAAATGACTTGTAATAAAGAATAAAATAGATAGCGGAAACAATATAATCGAATAGTACGGTACAAAAATCAAATTAGATAAAAATCCCACCCATTGAAGTTGATGAAAGTTTGGAATGGCAACGATAAATGAAGCTAATTGTGCAATAAACGTAATTATGAATAATGATTGTAACTTTGACAATTGCTGTAAAAAAGGAAAAAGTAGCATAATAAAAAATGAAATGATGAATGAAAATTGAAATCCAATATCATAAACAACTAGTGGATTTAAAATAAACATAATTATAAATGCAAATGCTAATAGCTGAATACCCTTTATTTTAATTTGCTTAGTAATAAGCAGTACAAGAGTTGTCATTATTATAGCTCTTACAGCACTAGGTGCATAATTTGTGTATTGAGCAAATAAAGCTAATACAATAATTGTAATTCCTTTAATGACAAATAAAGGTAAATTTAATCGTTTTAAAGGTTGGTAAATTAAAAATACAATTGCAGCTATATGCGAGCCACTAACTGCCAGCAAATGATATATACCTATCTCTTTAACACGTTCCTTAAATTGCTCATTAATTTCTTTTACGTCACCAGTAATCAATGCCATAATACGATCCGGAAACTTAATACCCGAATCATAAATTCGATTCATTATAAACTGTTTATGTTTCTCAATTAAATTAGACCGGTTCGATTCTAGGCAGCTTTGTACAACTATACTTTGTAATTTAAGAGTTACAAACTTATTGTCATTAACTTTGAATTGTCCTTTAACAATACAATTACGACTTTCAATTTTCTTTAAATCAAAATTCTTTTTATCTGTTAAAAAGAAAGGATATATTTCATTTTTTAAACTCAACCTACCTTTATATGTGTCACTACCTTGACGTTGAATTTGGATTACTTGAGCACGCTCATTAAACTGAGAATTACGTTCAATATAATTGATATAATTAAATATTGCTTGTTGTGAATAATGTAAATACCATGAGGAGAAAATGATTAAAAAGAGAGAAATAGGGGCATAAACGATTTTATTTTTACGATAAGTAATATACAAAAGTAAAATGAAAAGAAATGTAGAGAGCACTTTGCTAGAATTCCAAAGCACTCCTACAATCATTGATAACGCGACATACAGCAAAACATTAACCTTTAGTCAGATATTTAGCAACATATTCTGGTGAAAATGGAATTTTTTTAAATTCAATACCAGATTGTTTGAGTAATTTAGTTGCATATTCATGGTTATGATAATCTTCTGCATAGTAGATACGCTTTATACCTGCTTGAATAATTGACTTTGTACAATTTAGGCATGGAAAATGAGTAACATAGATTGTTGCACCTTCAGTAGATACACCTTGTTTTGCACATTGTAATAAAGCATTCATTTCTGCATGTATCGTTCTGATACAATGTCCATCTTCAATTAAACATCCTTCATCTATACAATGCACCTCGCCAGCTACAGAGCCATTATAACCACCAGCAATAATACGATTATCCTTAACAATCGTTGCACCTACAGATAATCTTTGACAAGTTGAACGTAATGCTAGCAAATGACTTTGTGCCATAAAATATTCTTCCCATTTGATTCTTTCCAAGATATTCACCTTCCATACTTAAAATTTAGTAACATTTTCTAATAATATAAGATTAATCACAAAAAATAAAATTTGCAATTAAAATAATCCATTATATCGTGAAATAAGATTTCAGTTTATCAAAAGTTTTACTTCCAAAACCTTTTACTTTTTTCAAATCGTCAATTTCTTGAAATGCACCTTGTTGGTTGCGATATTCAACAATTGCATTAGCTTTAGCTTGCCCTACTCCAGGAACAGACATCAATTCTGATACAGATGCGGTATTTAAATTTACTTTAGTATTATTTGTGTTCCCATTTTTTACATGCACACTGTTTACTCCAATTTGTGGTTCAACATTCTTTTGTCCTTTATGAGGTATGAAAATCATTTTTTGATCTGTTAATTTTTCAGACAAATTAATTTGACTTACATCTGCATCCTCCAATAATTGTGCTTTATCAAGTAAATCAACTACTCTATCCTTAGATGTCATTTTATAAACATTAGGATGTTTAACAGCACCTTTTACATCGACATATACAGGACCCTTATTTTTGGAATTATCTCCATCTTTGACCTGGACATCTTCTACTTTGGACAAACTACTATTTTCACTAGTGCTTTGTTTCAGAGCAGTATCTTTATTTTCAAAATTTCTTGAAGTATAATCATCTTGTCTCCAGAATATAAAACCAATTAATACCATAATTAAAACAACAGCACTTATAATATATAACTTCCATTGAGTTAAAAAATCTTTATAGCGTAATAAAAATTGATACAATAAAACCACTCCTCAACTTTATACACGTCTGAGCGAGTGGTTTTACTTTTATTTTTTCGCAATGAAAAACAATCTTTCTGCATCTTCATTATGTTCATCTATATTAAAATCAGTAAATGTTTCAACATGTTTAAAACCAACTTGAGCTAACCAAGACAAATATGTCTTTTCATCAAATGTTCTCTGAAAATGAGACTCATCAAATCTTGAATATGTTTCATCTTCATGTCGAATGAAAAATGTCATATCATGATAAACACTTAAAGGTAAATCTCCTTGCACAGCATCCCATGCTAAAAAAATGTCCCCTTTATCATCAATATAACTTTGATTATTAAACAAAGTCATCATTTTATAAACAGTATGTACATCAAAAATAAATACACCTGAATCAGTCAGATGATGATAAACATTGATGAATGTTTCAATCACTGCAGTTTCATCTTGCAAATAATTTAGAGAGTCACAAAAAATAGTGATGATATCAAATTGTTGTTGCAAATCAAAAGATGTCATATCTCCTTCAAGCCAATTTACATTTGCTGATTTTTGAGCTGCAACAGTCAACATATCAACACTTAAATCCATACCAGTAACATTACCTAAAGCTTCTAATTGAACTGTTAAACTACCAGTACCGCATCCAATATCTAAAATATTTGATTCATCTTTGCAGTGATTTTTTACAATTTCAAACCATTTTTCATATGGTTGATCTTGAGTCAATTGATCGTACACTAGGCTCATTTCTGCATATTGCGACATAATTAATACGCAACCTGACCATATGATTCTAATGGTGCATCTTGATATAACTTTTCAATATTATAATAATTTCTTTCGTCTTTATGGAAAACATGTACCACAACATCAGCTAAGTCAATTAATATCCAACGCGCTTCATTGTATCCTTCCATACGTTTTACTTCTATATTTTGTTCATTGGCTACTTCTTTCACCGCTCTAGCAATCGCTTGAACTTGTCGTTCATTATTTCCGTGCGTTACAACAAAATAATCTGTCATATCGCTGATACCTTTCATTTCTAAAGAAATCGTATCTTCGCCTTTTTTATTGTCAATTGCATCCACAGCAATTGCTAATAATTCTTGTGAATTCATTTAATCATCCTTTATTCTTTCGTCACTATAGTTATAATAATTTAAACAGTCAATCGTCTTATTATATACCGTAATATCTTTCTGTATTAAAAATAATACTGTGCGTTTAGAAATTTCATAAATTGTCTTATCTAAACTACCTTGATTGTATGCCATATCTCGAATATCATCAACTCCTGGGATTGTTCTTCCAGGTTCGATGTAATCAGCAATAAAAATCAGTTTTTCAGTTTTTGTCATTTGTTGACGTCCAGTAGTATGGTATTTGATAGCCATTAATACTTCCTCATCATTGATACCATATTCATGTTCCATGATTGCTGCACACACAGGGCCATGCAATATTTCACTACCATAACTCAGTAGATCATTACCTAATTCGTATTGTCGAACAATTTGATACATTTTACCTAAATCATCATATTTACAGAAATCATGTAATACACCTGCTAATTCTACTTTACTAGTGTCTCCATCATAAATTTCTGCCAATTTAATCGCTGTTTCTGCAACTCTTAAAGAATGATTATAACGTTTCTCTGGCAGTTTCTCTTTTGCAAGCTGTTTTGCTTTTTCAATGTTCATATAATCCTTCCCCCTTAATATAGTTTTCAACGGATTTAGGAACAAGAACTTGGATAGATTTCCCTTCACTAACTCTTTGTCGAATCATTGTCGAACTTATATCTACCCTAGGTATCTGAATTGCAATCATAGCATTTTCAACATTTTGACTATTTTTGTCTCGATTTACAACTACAAAAGTAACCATTTCTTTTAAGTATTCAATTTGATACCATTTCTCTAGTTGGTTATACTGATCCGTCCCAATAACAAAGTACAACTCACTGTCTTTGTGTTGCTCCTTGAATGCCTTGATCGTGTCATAGGTATAACTTTGACCACCACGTTTAATTTCATCGTCACAAATATCTCCAAAACCAAGCTCGTCGATAATCATCTGTATCATTGTTAATCTGTGCTGAACGTCTATAAAATCATGGTGCTTTTTCAATGGAGACATAAAACTAGGTAAAAAATAAAATTCATCTGGCTGTAATTCATGAAATACTTCGCTAGCTACTATCATATGTGCAGTATGGATAGGGTTAAACTGACCGCCGTAAAGTACTATCTTTTTCATTATTATGGCAATTCAATTTCTTTATTATCTTTAGATTCTCTATAAATCACTATCATAGATCCAATCACTTGCACTAATTCACTATGCGTAGCTTCGCTTAATGTTTCAGCTAATTCTTTTTTATCATCAAAGTTATTTTGTAGTACATGTACTTTAATCAATTCTCTGTTTTCTAACGTATCATCTATTTGTTTAATCATATTTTCGTTGATACCGCCTTTTCCAATTTGAAAAATAGGATCAATATTGTGTGCTAAACTTCTTAAGTATCTTTTTTGTTTGCCAGTAAGCATATGTTATTCTCCTTTTAATTGTTGTAAAACTGCTGTTTTCATAGAATTAATATCAGCATCTTTATTAGTCCAAATTTTAAAGCTTTCCGCACCTTGGTAAACAAACATATCTAAGCCATTATAAATATGGTTTCCCTTGCGCTCTGCTTCCTCTAAAATAGGTGTTTTATACGGTATATAAACAATATCACTCATTAAAGTATTGGGAGAAAGATGCTTTAAATTAATAATACTTTCGTTATTTCCAGCCATACCCGCTGGTGTTGTATTAATAACGATATCGAATTCAGCTAAATACTTTTCAGCATCTGCTAATGAAATTTGGTTTATATTTAAATTCCAAGATTCAAAACGAGCCATCGTTCTATTCGCAACAGTTAATTTGGGCTTTACAAATTTTGCTAATTCATAAGCAATACCTTTACTTGCACCACCTGCGCCCAAAATTAAAATGTATGCATTTTCTAAATCTGGATAAACGCTGTGCAATCCTTTAACATAACCAATACCATCTGTATTATACCCTATCCACTTGTCATCTTTTATCAAAACAGTGTTAACTGCACCTGCATTAATCGCTTGTTCATCAACATGATCTAAATACGGTATGATACGTTCTTTATGAGGAATTGTGATATTAAAGCCATCTAATTCTTTTTTCGAAATAATTTCTTTAATTAAATGAAAATCTTCAATTGGAATATTTAAAGCTTCATAAGTATCATCTAATCCTAAAGAATTAAAATTTGCTCTATGCATAACGGGCGACAAGGAATGTGAAATAGGATTTCCGATAACTGCAAATTTCATTTTTTTAATCACCTTATAAAATAGAATTTCTTAATACAACATCAACATTTTTAGGAACACGAACGATTACTTTAGCTCCTGGCCCTATAGTTATAAAGCCTAGACCAGAGATCATAACATCGCGTTTCTCTTTGCCTGTTTCAAGTCTAACAGCCTTTATCTCATTAAGATCAAAATTTTGTGGATTTCCAGGTGGCGTTAATAAATCGCCAAGTTGATTACGCCATAAATCATTAGCCTTCTCCGTTTTAGTACGATGTATATTCAAGTCATTAGAAAAGAAACAAACTAACGGACGTTTACCACCTGATACATAATCTATGCGCGCTAGACCGCCGAAGAATAATGTTTGCGCCTCATTTAATTGATATACGCGTTGTTTTATTTCTTTCTTAGGCATAATAATTTTCAATTCTTTTTCACTAACTAAATGCGTCATTTGATGATCTTGAATAATACCTGGTGTATCATACATAAATGATGATTCATCTAAAGGAATATCTATCATATCTAAAGTTGTTCCAGGGAATCTTGAAGTTGTTACTACATCTTTTTCACCAACACTAGCTTCAATCAGTTTATTAATCAATGTAGATTTCCCAACATTCGTTGTCCCTACAATATACACATCTTCATTATCTCGAATATTCGCAATTGATGATAATAAGTCGTCTATGCCCCAGCCTTTTTCAGCTGAAATTAATACGACATCGTCAGCTTCCAAACCATATTTTCTTGCTGTTCGTTTTAACCATTCTTTAACTCGACGTTTATTAATTTGTTTCGGCAATAAATCCAATTTATTTGCTGCTAAAATGATTTTTTTGTTTCCGACAATACGTTTAACTGCATTAATAAATGATCCTTCAAAGTCAAATACATCCACGACATTGACGACAATACCCTTTTTATCCGCAAGTCCTGATAATAATTTTAAAAAGTCTTCACTTTCTAATCCTACATCTTGAACTTCGTTATAATTTTTCAAGCGGAAACAACGTCTGCAAATCACGTCATCACGAAACATATTATGCTCTGGTACAAAACCAGGTTTATTTTTATCTTCAGATTGAAGTGGTGCACCACAACCGATACATTTTAAAATGTCAGACAATCAATTTTCCTCCCATGTGATATAACCTTTTTTACTGAAATGACGTAATAATCGTCTTTCAATTAATCTATTAAACTTAGTAATAAAGCCATCAGTTCGTTTAACTGGAACAACCATAATTGTATATAGACCTCGACGATTACCACCAAATACATCAGTAAGCATTTGGTCACCTATAACAACAGTTTGATCTGGTCTGATATTCATCTTAGTTATTGCTTTATCAAACGCTTTCCCCATTGGCTTTCTCGCTTTAAAAATAAAATCGATGTCTAAATGCTGACTAAAACTAGCAACACGAGACTCATTATTATTAGACACGATTGTAATAGTGATTCCTTTTTCATTAGCTTCCTTAAACCATGCTTTAACACGTTCTGTAGGTTCTTTAACATCCCAACCTACTAGCGTATTATCTAAATCTGTAATAATACCTTTAACGCCTTTGTCCACTAACTTGTCTAAATCAATTTGAAATATTGATTGAACATATGAATTCGGCATAAAAAACTTGCGAACTAAACCCATTTAACTCACCTTTACCTTTTTATAATTGAGACACTAATGCTTCAACAGTTTGACTTGATGATACAGCTGCTTTTTCTAAAAATGCTTCGAAGCTCATTTCCGCTTCTCCATTTGCTAAGTCTGAAACTGCACGAACTACAACAAATGGTACATTAAATTGATAACATGTTTGTGCAATTGCAGTTGCTTCCATTTCAACCGCCATCGCATTTGGAAATGCTTTTTTAATTTTTTGGCGTTGTTCAACACTACCGATAAAGCTATCACCACTTACAATTAAGCCTACTTTAGCTGTTAATTGTTGTTGTTGTACAACTTGAGATACTTTTTCTATTAAAGGTTTACTTGATTGAAATGCTACCGGCATCTGTGGTATTTGTCCATATTCATAACCAAATGCTGTTGCGTCTGCATCATGATATTTTACATCATCACTTATAAGAACGTCACCTACATTTAAACTTTCATCTAAAGCTCCAGCAGAACCTGTATTAATAATGACGTCCGGTTTAAACTTATTAATTAATAATGTCGTAGAAATTGCAGCATTAACTTTTCCAATGCCACTTTGGGTAATCACTACTTCTCTATCTTTTAAAATGCCAGTATAAAATTTAACATGTGCAACTGAAATTTCGCTTAATTGTGTTAATTTATTTTTTAATATTGTTACTTCTTCTTCCATGGCACCAATTATACCAATCATCTTTTGATTCACCTCTTTTAAAAAATCCTAGCATTTGTTATTTTATCACATTTTAATCACTACAACGACAAGTATCATGATTTTCATTACTGTATAAAACTTTTGCTTTATTTTTATAAAAAGCTCTTTCAATAACTTGGTATCATAAATAATTATTTTTGAACTCATAACAGTGAATTCGATGCTTCTAATTTGTCTATTTTTCAAAAACTAATCATATCAATTACATCAACCAATCGTGTCAAGAAACTTTATTAAATAACAGGAAAATGATATGTTTAAAATAATAATGATGAAATAAGAGGATTTTACAATGGCTGAAAATAATCAAAATAGTCTCGTAACAAAGATAGCTACATACGGCAGTTTTATTGCAATTGCGTCGTTTGTCATTTTATTTATAAGTATATTTTTAAAGTTTTCATTTAATATCGAGTTTACAGCAACAATTATGAACATATGTCGCTACACTCTAATTCTAGGATTTATACTTATGTCCTTACCTGATGTTGTTGATAAAAACATCAAGAAAATTATATTCGATGCATTTATTATCATCGTCTTTATCTTCTTTTTACTATAGTAGTTTTATTTTGTAATTACACAGTTAATCATATTTGTTTCGTATCGAATTCCTGTGTGCATTAAAGATAATTCTAATAGAAAATAGCAGTAAGACTTTTCTAAGTGTTAGCATCCTTACTGCTGTTTTCATTTGTAACAATATAATGTCAGGTACTTTATATTTCACTGTCAAAGATTATTAATGATTAACTTAATTAAATTATGATTTGAATAAATAGATATCTAAATGCAATTTGTCTCTATTGATAGTTTTATTATCAGCATACATTTTTAATACCTCATAACCATACTCACCATTTAAATTATAAAAATCATATTCTACATTTTGTTCATCATCATTATGATATTTAACATACCCTTTAACAATGTCGCCACCTTGTTCGTACAACTTATACTTCTCATTCAAATAATTTCTTAATTGAACATCTAATTCTTGAATGGTAACAATTTTCTTTTTCGTTTTTACTGCAGTTAGTTCTATTTCTGTTTGATGTCCGTCAATCCATAAATTACAAGGTATATTCTTATAATCATCTTATTTATTATTGTCACTTAAAGTAACACCACCATAACTACATTGCGTTTTATTGGTTGCTCCCCCATGACATTCATAGCTATAGCTTCCAGCATATATATCGATATTCTTATTTATAAATTTCTTTGAAAGTGCCTCATTTTCGAATTCAACTTTAAAATCCTTTTTCGAAGCAACATTTACGAACATGTCATGAAATAACAAATCATGCTTCAACAGTCTATCGTTTGTGTTTTTATTTTCAAGATCAGTTGGATTAGCAAATGACACCTTAGCATTATATAGACGCTTTGAATTTAGTTTACTTTTATGATGTAAGTCTGAATATTCGATTGCACTTGCTGAATTTGTAAAAATTCCTTCTAACAATAATATTAAAATAAATCCTGTTAAATATTTAACTTCAAACTCCCCCAAAACAATTATTAATTTACATTTGAGAGCGAGACATAAATGATAAAGAACCGCTTATGGTTTATTATGTAGTGGTTCTTGAGCCTACAATTTTGATTTATGTATCACACTCATAATACTTTCCAATTTGAAATACCATGTTCGCAATTATTAGTTGAGTTATATCAACCAATACAGTGTATACTTAAAAATTCCAAACCGTTTAACAGTATATCAGAAAAAATGATAATCATTTCTTTTATTTTTATTAAATTTCATAATGATTCATATAATATTCGCATTAAAACATCACAATACTGATACACAACAAAAAGAGCAGTACATTTGTCATGCACCACTCTCAACAAATATATCTAATTATGCTTTATAAATGAATCACCGGAAATCAAAATACATCTTGCCTAATACTAACAACATTTACAGTGATGCTATTAGTCAAAATGTCTTTTAAAATAACTGAAGTACTTCTTTGAATGAGAATATACCTGTCAATATTGTAACAAGTACTGCAACGATACCAAAGATGAACATCCAATTTGGGTGTTTATAATCACCAACAATTGATTTCTTTTTACTTGCAATCAAAATTGCACCTAACGTAATAGGTAAAATCCATCCATTTATCGCGCCTGCTATAATTAAAAGGCTGATTGGTTTTCCAATAAATAAGAAAATCATTGTTGAAATAACGATAAACACAATCACAATTAAATTACTTCTTTCGTTAAGTGATTTATGAAGTGTTTTTAAAAATGTTGCGCTTGTGTATGCTGAGCCAATTACTGATGACATAGCTGCAGCAAATAACACAATACCAAAAATATTCTTTCCAATTGGTCCAATTGCGTGTTCAAAAACTGACGCTGGTGGATTTTCAGAACTTAGTGTCACACCTGTTACAACAACTCCTAATACCGCTAGGAATAGTAACGTTCTCATAATACCTGTAGTTAAAATACCAGCAATTGCTGATTGATTTACAAATGGTAAATATTGCTTACCTTTAATGCCAGAGTCTAATATACGATGTGCACCTGCAAAGGTAATATAACCACCTACTGTTCCACCAACTAACGTAATGATTGGCAAGACTAATTTCATTGGATGTTCTGGCGCAAATGTATGCACAAAAGCATCACCATAAGGTGGATTAGAAACAAACATCACATATGCCACAACTAAAATCATCACAATACCAAGAATCATTGAAACAACGTCCATAATTTTTTGGCCACTTTTACTTACAAAGATTAATATTGCAAAGATTGCAGTAATAGCTGCGCCCCATTTTACATCTAATCCAAAAATTGCATTTAAACCTAAACCGGCACCAGCAATATTACCAATATTAAAAGCTAGACCACCAAATGCAATCAATATTGAGATAACAGTACCAAGCCCAGGAACAACTTTATTTGATATTTCTTGACCTCTTAAACCAGTTACAACTAATATGCGCCATATATTAATTTGTGCACCAATGTCAATGATGATAGACAGTAATATGGCAAATGCGAAACTTGCAAAAAATTGTGATGTAAATACTGCTGTTTGCGTTAAAAATGCTGGCCCAATTGCAGAAGTTGCCATCAAAAATACAGAACCTAATAATAACCTTTTATGATTTTTTGTGAATTCAAAGTCACTTTCTTTTTTAAACTTTAAATTTCTCCCCATTTTTTTAGCCCCCTATAAGGATTGAATATCAATGCCTTCTTTCATTAAAATTTCTCTAATTTTCGAAACAAATAATAATGCATGTTCTCCATCACCATGCACACAAATTGTATCTGCTTGTAACGTTACTTCCTTATTGTTTTTTGAAATAACTTTATTTTCCTTCACCATCTTTAAAACCTGCTTAAGTGCTTCGTCAGTATCAGTAATCACAGCATCACTTTCTTTTCTACTAACGAGCTGCCCATCATCTTCGTATCGTCTATCAGCAAACACTTCAGAAGCTGTAATTAATCCGACATTCTTTGCTTCTGAAATTAGATATGAATTTGCTAATCCTACTAACACTAGTGATGGATCAAAGTCATAAACAGCTTGTGCTATAACGTTTGCTATTTCTCTGTCTTTTGCACCCATCTGATACAATGCACCATGCGGTTTAACATGATTAATTTTAACTTGATGAATGCGACAAAACCCTTGTAATGCACCTAATTGATAAATCATCAAATTATAAATCTCGTCGTTAGAGATATCTATATTTCGTCTGCCAAAGCCTTTCAAATCAGGTAAACCAGGATGTGCACCTACTGCAACATTATGTGCTTTGGCAAGTTTTACCGTTTCATTCATTACATTTTCATCACCAGCGTGAAAACCACAAGCAACATTCGCACTTGTAATTAACGGAATAATTTGATGATCACCACCAAAGGAATAATTTCCAAATGCTTCGCCTAAATCACAATTCAAATCAACTCGCATTATAATTCCACCCCTTTAACAATTTGATGTTTTTCTAAAAATTTAATATCAACATCTTTTGCATCTCCATCACGATATAGTGGATAATTTAAAACTGCATATAAAAAATCGGCAGTTGTAGAAAATCCATCTATCACCATTTCATCTAAGGTGACTTTCAACTTATCAATTGCTGAAGCTCTATCATGAGATTTTACAATTACTTTAGCTACTAAAGAATCATAATATGGTGAAACTTGATAACCGTGATATAGTAAAGAATCGACTCGCACATTAAAGCCTTGAGGTAAATGTAACGCTGTCACTTTACCTGGTGTTGGTTGAAATTTCTTTTCAGGATTTTCGGCATTTATTCTCGCTTCTATCACATGACCATTAAATTGAATATCGCTTTGTGAAAAAGGTAAATGATTATGTTCCAATAAATACAGTTGTGCTGCAACCAAATCACGTTCTGCTCGCATCTCTGTAACAGTATGTTCAACTTGTATTCGAGCATTCATTTCAATAAAGTAATGTGCGGTATCAGTTACTAAAAATTCAATCGTACCTGCACTTCTATAATTTGCTGCACGTGCAACTTTAACAGCATCGTTACATATTTGTTGTCGTCGTTCTTCAGTTAATGCTGCACAAGGAGATTCTTCGATTAATTTTTGATTTTTACGTTGTACAGAACAATCACGTTCCCCTAAATGTACATAATTATCCTGCCCATCTCCCATAACTTGAACTTCAACATGTTTTGCAACAGGTATAAAAGCCTCAACATAAACACGATCATCATCAAAGTATTTTTTTCCTTCACTTTTAGCTTCTTTAAATGCCTTTTCTAAATCTTCAGCTTTCTTTACAATACGTATACCTTTACCACCACCGCCACTGGCAGCTTTGATAACAACTGGATAACCGATGTCTTTGGCAAGATTCTCAATTTCAGACACATGATTCACAGCACCATTTGATCCTGGAATCACAGGAACACCTGCATGATGAACTGTTTGTCTTGCTGTTATTTTATCCCCCATCATTTCCATCGTTTTTTTAGTAGGCCCTATAAACGCTATGCCTTGTTCCTCAACGGTTTGAGCAAATTTTGTTGATTCTGATAAAAAGCCATATCCTGGGTGAATTGCATTAGCACCAGTGATTTGTGCAGCAGATATGATGCGGTCAATATTTAAATAACTATCTAAAGCATTAGCTTCCCCAATACATATAGCTTGATCTGCTAAATGTACATGCAAGCTTTGCTCGTCCCCTTTTGCATAAACTGCTACAGTTTCAATCCCATATTCTCTGCAAGCTCTTATAATCCTTACAGCAATTTCACCTCTGTTCGCAATTAAACAACGAAGCATTTACTTACCCCCTTTACTTAATACGTACCAAAACTTGGTCGTATTCAACATTTGTGCCATGATCAGCTACTATTTCAGTAATTTCTCCAGCAACATCTGTTGTTACCTCGTTTAATACTTTCATCGCTTCAACATATCCTATAATATCTCCCTTGTTAACTTTGTCACCGACATTCACAATTGGTTCAGTTAATTCTTTACTATCTTGTAAAAAGAATGTACCTACCATTGGTGATTTAATGTCATGATAATCATTTGTCGAAACATCGGAGTTATCATTCGCTTTTGAAGCTGTCAAATCATTATTGTTCATACTTTGATTTGATTGATTACTGTGTGCAGCCAAATGATTCGAGTCAGTGAAGTCAATTTCTATTTCATCTTCAAAATTTTTATATTTAAATTTCTTAACATCATTTTCCTTCACTAATTTGATTATTTGTTCGATTTTTTCAATATTCATTTTACAAATCCCCTTTTAAAATTGTTGCTAATTTTTTCGAAGTATGTCGCAAGCTAGATGTATCAAAAATTGGAGTCTTTTGATGACTCTTAAGAATTTCATTAAACAGAGACATTTGTTCCCGATTCTTATCTACAGCTTCTTGGAATGATATCCATTTAAATTGAATTGTATCTTTTGGTTTCATCTGTGCTAACTTTGGCAGATCAAATTTGCATACAGTTGCAATTTTGGTATAACCACCTATCGTTTGTTTATCATTAAGCAGAATAATAGGTTGACCATCATTTGGTACTTGAACACTACCAAGAGCAACCGGTTCAGAAATGATATCTGCTTGATTAATTGGTGCAACGCTGTCACCTTCCAAACGATAGCCCATACGGTCTGATTGTTCAGTAATTAAATATGGATGATTTACAATTTTCGCTCTAGCCTCTTCAGAAAATGCCTCGAATTGAGGTCCTTGAAGAATGTGTATAATATTATTTTCTGGCAATAAATCGTCCTGTAAATGAATAGTCTTTCCAATGTTTTCTTTAAAGTCATTATTTATTTTCACTGTTATTACATCATTAGCTAATAACTTTCTACCTTTGAATCCTCCTATACTGCTTCGGGTATGTGTTGCATAACTTTCAGCAATAGAAGGTACGTTGATAGAATGACCAAAAGTAAGATAACCGCGTGCACCTTTGGTTATAGCACCTATTTTTAAAATGTCACCTTTCTCAGCTAATATGACAGAATTCATTGATATAGTTTTATTATTTAGCGAAGCATTAATACTACCACCGGTTATAACAAATGTATTTTGCGTATTAAATTGAATGGTAGGACCAATCAAAGTATATTCAATCGCTGGACCATCATTGTTAATTAATGACTGCGCAACCTTAAAACTAAATTGATCCATGGCACCTGCGCCTGAAAATCCAATATGTTCATAACCTATTCTTCCTAGATCTTGTACCGTTGAAAAGAGACCTGGTTGTAAAATCTTAATTGACATTTTCAATCACCACCCAGTCATCAACATTAAAGTTGCCATCTGATATATCCCTTTCGATTTGTATAAATTTCTGTTCATCTATTGCATAAAATTGTATCCATTCTCCTGCTTCGTACATTGACATTGGTTCACGCTCGCTGCTAAATACTTTTAACGGTGTGCGTCCAATAATTTGCCATCCGCCAGGAGAATCTGATGGATATAGTCCTGTTTGATTATTCGCAATACCTACAGAACCTGCATGAATTTTTAACCTTGGCTGATTACGTCTAGGTGTATGTAGTTGTTCATCAAGTCCGCCTAAGTATGGAAATCCTGGCATAAATCCTAGCATATATATTAAATAAGGTTTACTTGTATGTTTTTCAATAACTTGCTCAACAGTTATTCGATTATGCTTTGCTACTTCTTCAATATCTGGTCCATATGTACCACCATATTGAACAGGTATTTTAATAATACGATTGGTTTGATTCACAGCATGAACATTTTTTTCATTAAATTTGTTAAGTTCTAAATTTTCAATTAATTTAGAAGATGTTATAGCTTGTTCATCAAAATATATTAGAACTGCTCGATACGAAGGGACAATATCTTGAATTTCTAATATTTCTTTTTCTCGTATCCACCGTACCATTGCTGTGACATTACGATATGTCTCTTCGGATATTTTATTTTCAAAATAAATCATAATTGTCTGCTCGTTAATAAATCTTACATCCACTTTAAATCCCCCTTTGTATTGCAATAAACCAGTATTGAATACCTTTTCATTGTATCATTGAGAAGCACAAGTTGTTTAATAAGTAATTCAAATCGCATACAATAACAAATGATAATCAATTTGTTTTCTCGGAAATATTTTGCTTTTTTAAAATGGAGTAGTTAATATTGTAACTCTTACACTAATTTAGGTTCTGCTATCATTCGGTCTGATGGAAAATTTTTACTTTTCATCTGTCCGATTTTTTGATTTTGAATATAAAAAAGCACGACCGAAGTATCATTAACACACTTCAATCGCGCAATTAAACAATCTATTTGATCATTTATTGGATATTAACAATTTTTACGTTCATTTCGCCACCATTAGGTAGTGGAACACGAACTTCATCATCTAAACCTTTACCAATTAACGCTTTAGCCATTGGTGATTCATTTGAAATCTTACCATTAAATGCATCTGATTCAGCTGAACCAACGATTTGATAACTTTCCTCTTCATCACCTGGTAATTCTACAAACGTTACTGTTTTACCAATTTTAACAACGTTGTTATCTCCAGTATCTTCAATGATTAATGCATTTCTTAACATATGCTCAATTCTTTGAATATCTTGTTCGATGAATCCTTGTTCATCTTTTGCTGCATCATACTCAGAGTTCTCTGATAAGTCACCAAATGAACGTGCAACTTTAATTTTCTCTACAACTTCAGGACGCTTAACTGTTTTTAATTCTTCAAGTTCACGCTCTAATTTTTCAAAACCTTCTTGAGTCATTGGATATTGCTTTTGATTTTCCATATTGTCATCTTCCTTTACTGAATTATACTATTGCTTGCTAACTAAAGACTGAATTTTTGTTGTCATAATATCTATTGCAACTTTATTGCTCCCACCTTCAGGAATAATTATATCAGCATATTTCTTAGTCGGTTCAATAAATTGGTCATGCATAGGTCTAACAACACTTAAATATTGATTGATAACAGAGTCCATTGAACGCCCACGCTCTTTAGTATCTCGTGTTAAACGGCGTAATATTCTCAAGTCTGCATCTGTATCAACATATATTTTAACATCCATCATATCACGTAATACCTTATTTTCTAAAGCGAAAATGCCTTCTACGATAATAACATCTTTAGGTTTAAAATCAATGGTAATGTCACTTCTTGTATGACTAGCATAATCATATGTCGGTACTTCTACTGCTTTACCATTTTTCAAGTCTTTAAGATTTTCAATTAATAAATCATTATCGAATGCAAATGGATGGTCATAATTGGTTTCTAGGCGCTCGTCGAAAGTCAAGTGCTTTTGATCTTTATAATAGTAATCTTGAGCAAGTAAAGCGACACTATGACCTTCTAAGTTTTTCATAATTTCGTTAGTTACAGTTGTTTTTCCTGAGCCAGATCCACCAGCTATGCCAATGATTGTAGTAGCTTTCATTAGCCAATTTCCTTTCTCATCATGTTGTTTGGATATATCGGGCGATCCACTTTAATTTGAACGATTTGTAATGGATGGCGCGCCGCGTCTAAGCTGTTACCTTCTTCATCATAAATTGCTTCTACTACTTGTGTAAATGTTTCAATTTCTGGACCAAAGAATTCTATTTCTTGACCTGGTTTAAAGTTATTTCGTTGTTGAATAGTCGCAATTTTTGTATCTTCATTATAGTCTAATACCAAACCACAAAAATCAAATGGTGATTTTTTAGATTGTTGTTGACCAAACATCTGTTCTTCATAACCAGGTGTTCCCTCAAAGAATGCTGGTGCAGTGTCTCTATTTGCACATTTATCTAACTCTATTAACCATTCCGGATTAATCTTAAAGTTGTCAGGATCTGCCGCATACGCATCAATGACTTTACGATATACTGAGACAACTGTTGCAATATAATGAATTGACTTCATACGTCCTTCAATTTTTAATGAGTCCACACCAATATCCATCATTTGAGGAATTGATTCGATTAATTTTAAATCTTTAGGACTCATCGCAAACGGTGTAACTTCACCTTGATTATAAAAAACATCAAGTTCACCATTATCATCAACTTCTAATAATTCATAATCCCAACGGCAACTTTGACAGCAACCGCCTCTGTTGGAATCCCTTGCAGTCATATGATTACTTAATGTACATCTACCTGAATAGGCGATACACATAGCACCATGAATAAATGCTTCGATTTCAATATCTACTTTTTCCTTCATTTCACGCATTTCCATCGCGCCGGTCTCACGTGCTAATACAACACGATCCAATCCTTCTTCTTTCCAATATTCTACAGCTTTGTAATTAGAAAGTGATTGTTGAGTAGATAAATGAATTTCAAGTTTTGGCGCAACTTCTTTACATGTTTCGATAATTAAAGGATCTGCAACAATGATACCTGTCGCACCAGTCTTTTCCAAATTACGCAAATATGATTCTAGACCTTCAATATTCTCATCATGTGCAATAATATTTGTCGTAACATAAATTTTGGCACCGTAACGGTTCGCAAATTCAACACCTTCAGCTATTTCTTCCATCGTGAAATTATCAGCATTTGAACGTAATCCATATTCTTGACCACCTAAAAATACGGCATCAGCGCCATAATGTACTGCTATTTTTAACTTTTCTAAGTTTCCAGCAGGTGCTAATAATTCTGGTTTCTTCATAACTGTTTTAGGAGTTGATTTAATCTCTTCTATTGTCTTCATGATTAACCTCCTTAATATACTGTTTGTTTATATAAGAAACCTTCGTCAAATGGTCGATGATCAGGTTGAATTTCTTCAATTGGATCCATCAACATAAATTTCTCATCTTCATAGATTTCAGGATCTTCATTGTACAAATCTATCGCTTGACGATACTGTTCCGTTACCACATTAATATATTCTTCCGTTTGTAGAATACCATCGATTTTAAATGAATCTATACCCGCCTCAAAAAATGGTGCTAATTCTTCAATTAAACAAATGTCGTTTGGTGACATAATGTGCGTACCATTGTAATCTTCGTAAACTGGGTAATTATTTTGTCTTTCTTCATCATAAAGTAATAAAGATTGTTCATCATTGCGACGTTCAATTTTCATTTGACGATCTTGGAACGTATAATAATTGCCTAGTAGCATACGCTTTGATTGGAACATACAAGTCATTCCTTGAACTTGCACCTCAATTTCCACATTTGAATTTTCTTTTATATTAATAATTTCATCCAAATTCAGCTCACGTGCTAAGACAGCTCTTGATGCGCCTCTTTTCCCCCAGTAATTACATTGAAAATGATTAGTTACTAACGTCTCTGCATTCCAATGAAGTGGTATTGGATTTTCTTGCGCCTTCACATACATTACTACTGCTGGATCCCCGAAAATAATTCTGTCAACTCGTATTTCATGTAAAAAATTAATATAATCTTCTACAGCATCTAAATGATAATTATGAAATAATCCATTCACCGCCGCATATACTTTTTTATCGTTTTTGTGAGCTAATGCGACAGCCTCTGTCATTTGTTGTCTATTGAATTCCCCTGGAAGTCTTAAACCAAACTTTTGCTCGCCAATTACAAAAGCATCTGCACCTAAATCAATAAGTGTTTCCATATGGCTTAATGACTTGGGTGTGACAAGTAATTCTGTCATAGTCATTCTCCTTTAATTGAAATCGCTAATCCATCGTCTATATTTAAAAAATTCGTTGTATATCCTGGTTGCTTTATTAACCACTCATTATAATCTTGAACCTTTTTAACCATTTGTCTTACATTTCTCGATCTAACAATCCCAATATCCGATACAAAACCGTGATATAAAACATTATCTGTAATTACGAGACCTTGGTGCTTTAAAAGTGGTGTATATATTTCAAAAAATTTCTTTGATTGCGCTTTTGCTGCATCAATAAATATCATATCATAAACTTTGTCATTTACATTTTCAAATTGCTCTAAAGCATTACCTTCAATAATTCGAACCTGGTTTTCAAAATGATAAGTAGCTAAATTTTGTTTAGCATATTGAATCATCGTTTCATTACGCTCTATCGTTGTGACATGAATGTCATCAGATATAGAAGCGAATTGCATAGAACTATAGCCGATTGCTGTACCAATTTCTAAAATATTTTTAACATTATTCATACGAATTAATTGCTTAATTAAATCTAATGTTAAACGATCTACGATTGGCACTTCATTTACTTCGGCAAATTCACGCAAAACTTCGATTGAACTATTTTGATGTTGATGTAAATCTATTAAATATTTTTTATTTAGGTCATCCATGTTTTAAACTTCCTTTATGTAAAATAAGTCAATATGATTATGACAATAAAATAAATCAGCCTTCACAATTGATTATAATTTTGCCAACCAATTAAATGACTGATTTCTTGTTAGACGCAAAGCTATTTTATTTATAGAAGCGAATCATTCATATAAAATTTAACTTTAGATATTTTACCATATTTTCAATAAAATTATAAGCGTTAATTATTTATACATTGCTTGACTTAAAAAAATACTCTTGCCTACCCATCTTAAGGTTAGCAAGAGTAAAATCTTTTTAATTATTCTTCCATTTCAGTATTTACAACTTCTTCAATCATGTCCCATTCTTCATCAGTTTCGATTGGTACTAACTTACCACCGTCACCTGACTCATCTGGTTCATTGATCATTGGTACAAGCTCAATCATATCGTCTTCATCTGATTGAGCACCTTCTTCAGCTAAGATAACATACTCTTTTTTGAATTCAGGATGATAAAATTCTAAAACTTTTCGGTATAAAACTTCATTTCCCTCTTCATCGAATAAAGTTAATAATTCTTCTTCGTTATTAATTTCTAGTTGTGAATCATGATTATGTTCAGTCATAGTAAAATCTCCTTTTAATGTAGTGAATCTAAATAGCCTTGTAAAATAAATACCGCTGCCATTTTATCAATCACTTGTTTTCTTTTTTGTCTTGAAACATCTGCTTCTAATAATGATCGTTCAGCAGCCATTGTGCTTAATCTTTCATCCCACATCACAATCTCAATAGAAGGATAAGCTTCTAATAATTTTTCTTTATATGTTAACGAAGCTTCGCCTCGAAATCCTATTGAATTATTCATGTTTTTAGGTAGTCCTATTACGACTGTACCCACATTATGTTTTTTAATAATGTCTACTAATTGGTCAATACCTAATTCATTATTTTCTTCATTGATTCGGAGTGTGTCTAATCCTTGTGCCGTCCAACCCATTATATCACTAATTGCAATTCCTACCGTTCTACTACCGACATCGAGTCCTAAAATTTTATATTGTAACATAAATTATTTATTTTGCTCTTTTAAATAGTAAGAAACAAGTTCTTCCATAATAACATCTCTATCAATATGACGAATTTGATTTCTTGCTTCATTCTGGCGTGGAATATACGCAGGGTCACCTGATAATAAATAACCTACAATTTGGTTTACGGCATTATATCCTCGTTCATCTAATGTTCGATAAACATTATTTAAAACATCTCTTACATCTTGCGTTGGAAGTTCTTCATAGTCGAATTTCATTGTTTTATCAAAGTTTTCCATTTGCGACACTCCTTTAATTACAAATATAACTCACTATCATCATACAATATTATGGCTTTAAATTATAGATTTTTAATGTAATCTTTAATAAAGCTTAATGATTTTGAGATATTTTCAGGTTGTGTACCGCCACCTTGAGCCATATCTGGACGACCGCCACCTTTACCACCAACGATTGGTGCCATTTGTTTGATAAGATCACCGGCTTTAACGTTATTTGTTAAAGATTTAGGGACAGTTGCAACCATCGATACTTTATCATCAACATTACTTGCAAGAATGATAATTGTATCTTGTAGTTTAGATTTAAAATCGTCCATTGTCGAGCGAATTGCTTTCGCATTTGGTACATCCACTTCAGTAACCAATACTTTATAGCCATTGATTTCTTCAACTTGATCTTCAATATTACCCATTTTAAGTGATGTGATTTCTTTGTCACGTTGCTCTAATTGTTTTAATAATGCTTTTTCTTCATCTTGTATTTGTGTTAACTTATCGACTACTTGATCATCAGATTTCACTTTCAGCTGTGATTTCATCGTATTAAATTTCTCTTGAATATCTTCTAAATATAAGAAAGCTGCTTTACCTGTTAATGCTTCAATACGACGCACACCAGCTCCTGTACCTGACTCACTTACTATTTTGAATAAGCCAATTTCAGAAGTATTGCGGACATGAATACCACCACATAATTCAATTGAAAATGGTGCCATATTTACTACACGCACAACATCACCATATTTTTCACCGAATAATGCCATTGCGCCCATTTCTTTAGCTGAAGCAATATCCATTTCTTGAATGTTAACGTCAATACCTTTCCAAATTTCTTCATTTACTAAGCGTTCAACTTGATCAATTTCATCATTAGTCATTGGACCAAAATGAGAGAAATCAAAACGTAAACGATCTGCTTCTACTAGTGAACCAGCTTGGTTAACATGATCACCCAGTACTGATTTCAACGCTGCATGTAATAAATGTGTTGCACTATGGTTCTTTTGAATGTCACGTCGATCATTTTGGTTCACTTCAGCAGACACTGTAGCGCCAACATTTACTTGGCCAAATTGTACTACTCCTTTATGCAAGTTTTGACCATTTGGTGCTTTGGTTACTTCACTAACAGCAATTTCAAAATTGTCATTATAAACAATACCTGTATCCGCAACTTGTCCACCACTGACTGCATAAAATGGTGTTTCCGTTAACATGAAGTATACTGTTTCACCCGCTTCAACTTGTGAAACTTCTTCACCATTGTATATCAAGTGTGTTAGTGTTGTTTGAGCTGTCGCAGTATCATAACCAACAAAAGTACTTGCAGATGTAATATTTTTCAATACCTCAGTTTGAACTTGCATTGATTGAGAATTTTGACGTGCTTGACGTGCACGATCACGTTGTTGTTGCATTTCTGACTCGAATGTTGTCATATCAACTTTCAATCCTGCTTGCACTGCTATTTCTTCAGTTAATTCAATTGGGAACCCGTACGTATCATACAATTTAAATGCATCTTTCCCATTAATTTCATTTGTTGTCGCTTTAGCTTTTTTAATTAATTCATTTAAAATCGCTAAGCCATCTTCTAATGTTTCATGGAATCGTTCTTCTTCAGACTTTATAACACGCTTAATGAAATCTGCTTTTTCCTTAACATTTGGATAATATGGTTCCATAATGTCTGCAACAATATCAACAAGTTTGTACATAAATGGCTCATTGATTCCTAACGTTTGACTAAAACGAACGGCACGACGTAACAATCGACGTAATACATATCCTCTACCTTCATTGGCAGGTAATGCACCATCAGAAATTGCAAATGCAATCGTACGAATGTGGTCAGCAATTACTTTAAATGCCACATCTTGTTCGTTGTTTACTAAATATTGTTTACCTGATACTTTTTCGATTTCATTCATTATAGGCATAAATAAATCTGTTTCATAGTTAGTACGTACATTTTGAGAAACTGAGGCCATACGCTCAAGCCCCATGCCGGTATCAATGTTTTTATTAGGTAATGGTGTGTAACTATGATCTTTATTATGATTGAATTCACTAAATACTAAGTTCCATACTTCAAGATAGCGTTCATTTTCTCCACCTGGATACATTTCTTCTGCCGGATCGTCTTGTCCATATGCTTCTCCGCGATCATAGAAAATCTCAGTGTTTGGTCCTGAAGGCCCTTCACCAATATCCCAGAAGTTACCTTCAATGCGAATAATACGACTTTCTTCAAGCCCAATATCTTTATGCCAAATGTTGTATGCTTCCATATCTTCCGGATGAATCGTAACGTACAATTTATCTGGCTCCATACCCATCCATTTATCACTCGTTAAAAATTCCCAAGCAAATTCAATCGCTTCTTGTTTAAAATAATCACCAATTGAGAAGTTACCTAACATTTCAAAGAATGTATGGTGACGCGCTGTGAAACCAACATTTTCAATATCATTTGTACGAATAGCTTTTTGAGAGTTTACAATTCTTGGCTTTTTAGGTGTTTCACGTCCATCAAAATATTTCTTTAATGTTGCTACACCTGAATTAATCCATAATAATGTATCATCATCAATTGGCACTAATGGTGCAGAAGGTTCAACCATATGTCCTTTTTCAACAAAGAAATCTAGATATTTTTGTCTAATTTCACTCGCTTTTAACTTTTTCATCATTTACACATCCTATTTACTGTTTTTAAATTACCATTCCATAAAAATTGATGACACAGATAGTCGATTTGAAAAACTAGTATAAATCAATATCATTTTTTATTATTAAAAAATAAAAAACGCCCATCCTCAAAAGGGACGAACGTTATCGCGGTACCACCCTAGTTATAAATGCAATTCAACACATTTATCACTTTAAATCGACTATACAGTTGTGCATAAAGTAGCGTTCACTAATGTTTGTTGTACTTTTCACCAACCAGTACATCTCTGATAAACAAATCATTAACTACTCATCTTTATACGAATTTAATTCTATTTTAGTTACATTTACGCTTGTTGTCAACGTTCTATAAAGTCATACGGCGTGATTTCTCCCATATTAATCATTGGGTCAATTTTAAACATTGTAGCTTCCGTTAATACATTTATATCTGTTTTTGTTGAATCAGACGTAACTTCTCCACTATCATTCGATGACATTGGCGCTTCTACTTGATCATCTATTGTCGTTTGTGAAGCTCCTGTATCATTAGTTGCTGTGTTTTCCAGCATTTCTTCATCTTCTGAATTAAAATAATTTTTCAACAATGTACATAATTGTGTTAAACGCGCTTGACCATTTGTTTTTAATCCAATATCAAATGCTTCCGGATCACCAAGTAAAACTAAACTCGTTTTCGCTCTAGTTAAACCAGTATATAATATCGGTCTTTGTAACATTCTAAAATACTGTTTAACAATAGGCATGATAACAATAGGAAATTCTGAACCTTGTGATTTATGGATTGATGTACAATAAGCATGTGTTAATTCCATCATATCTTGTTTCGTAAATGTAATTTCATTACCTTCAAAATCCACAACAAGCACATCTTTATTAAGGGCATTTTCTTTCGCCCAAAAAATACCAACAATAACTCCTATGTCACCATTGAATATGTTATCATTTGGCCTATTAACAAGTTGTAATACTTTGTCACCTTTTCTAAAGACTACATCTCCAAACTCAATTTCTCGTGTGTCTTTCTTTTTAGGGTTTAAAATATCTTGTAAAACTTGATTTAAACGTTTAATACCGGCATTTCCTTTATACATTGGTGCAAGCACTTGAATATCAGCCATAGTATACCCTTTATTAACAGCACTAGTAACTACCTTCTCAACAACTGTTGGTATTTGGTTTGCCTGACAGTTAATAAAACTTCTATCATGAAAACGCTGTGTAATATCAATTTTCTGACCCAATTTCATTCGATGTGCTAATTCTATAATGCTTGAACCATCTTGTTGACGATATACTTCAGTCAGATTAACTCGTGGTATAGCTTTCGATTCAATTAAATCTTTAAATACTTGACCAGGACCTACAGAAGGCAATTGGTCCTCATCACCTACAAATATCAATTGTGCATCTAAAGGAACTGCACTTAAAAATTGGTGGAACAACCAAGTATCTACCATAGACATCTCATCAATGATTATGAGTCGTGCGTTTATTTCATTTTCTAATATATCCTCTGGCTTTGTGTCTTGATTCCAACCTATTAAACGATGAATCGTCATTGCTTCTAATCCAGTTGACTCTTGTAGTCTCTTAGACGCTCTTCCTGTTGGCGCTGCTAATACAACTGGATAATCATCATTGACATAATCATCATAATCTAATGATAAGCCATGAATCTCAGCATATAATTCTACAATGCCTTTAATTACTGTCGTCTTTCCTGTTCCCGGTCCACCGGTTAATAGCATCACCTTAGAATTGATAGCCGTTTGCAAAGCTTCTTTTTGTGAAGCTGCATAGTTCACTTGATTCGCATCTTCTATTTCACCAATATGCATTTGTAAATCTGACTGTTCAATTTCTGTAAGTTTATTTGTATGCGTCTTTATTCTGAATAAGTTTTGAACACTTTTGATTTCAGAATAATACAAACTTGGAATTGCAACTTGTTCATTGTCAATAATTAGTCGTTTTTCCTCATTTAAGTATTGCAACATTTCGTCTAATTTTTCAGGTTCGATGACCTCTTCATCTTGATAATTTAATACATCAACCGTTAAATCTATAACAACATTGATAGGCAAATATGTATGTCCCTGTTTAATACATTCTTCTTCTAACGTATAGAGCAACGCAGCTTTTAATCGTTCATTATCGTTATAAGCGATACCAATATTTCTAGCAAGTTGATCTGCTTTATTAAAACCAATACCTTTAATATCATAAATCAATTGATATGGATTTCGATCTAAAATAGTCAGTGTATCGCCGAGATAAAACTGATAAATTGCCATTGAAAGTTTAGGACCAAACCCTAAATCATGTAAACGAATCATTATTTTTTCAGATTCTTGATTTGCTGAAATTTGTTCTGCAATTTGTTTCTGTTTCTTTTTAGATAATCCCGAAACTTTTTCAAGCACTGAATGGTCATCTAATATATCATTTATCGCATTGTCACCTAATGTATTAACAATATTTTGAGCTGTCTTTTTACCTACACCTTTAAACAAATCACTAGATAAATAACTTATAATTGCTTCTTTCGTTTGTGGCATTTCTTTTTCAAAAGTCTCTGCTTTTAATTGTTTACCATAACGTGGATGATCAACAACTTGCCCTTTAAATGTGTAGACATCGCCTTCAACAATATTCGGAAGAAACCCTACAACAGTTGGCATTGTATCAAAGTCTTCATTTGTTTCAATAGTATCTACTTTAAGCACTGTATAAAAATTATCACTGTTTTGAAACAATATCGCTTCAACAGTACCTTTGATCATTGAATAATCAAATAGTGTAGGGTCTGACATGTTACTCCTCCTCTTTCATTTTAGTGAATGTTTTCAGCGCATGCTGACTTAATAAGTGTTTAGGGTCGATAGTCACAGCTTCTTTAAAATGAGTTATGGCTTCATCAATATCTTCATTTTTCATAAATAACGCTAAGCCCAAATTGTATCTTGCATCAACATGATTTTTATCAATCGTTAATACATGTTTAAGTTGAGTTATGGCTTCATTAAACATTTCTAATTGACATAATACAAGACCATATTGAAATTGAACTTCTGCATCTTTGTCTTTATCTAGTTCCGCAGCAGTCATTAAATACGGCAATGCCAGCTTAAATGATTCTAACTGATTAAACGCCATACCGATCATATAATTACAATCAACTTGTTCAATCTCTGTTTGTAATGCTTGTTGATATAATTTAATAGCTTCTTGATAACGTTGCTGATTATAATATACATTTGCTAGATTATAAAATACGACGCCATTCTTCGGATCTATTGTTAAAGCTTTTTGGAAAAAGCGCTCTGCCTTTTCAATCTCATTCGCATCAGCAAGTACGATACCAGCATTAATATAATTTTCAATAATTGTAGGATCTTCTTCGATATTTCCGAACAATGCTTGTAACGCTTCTTCTATTTTTCCATTTTGTATGTATTGATAAATTGTTTGTTGATCTATCATTTACGAACCTCATTTCTCATCAATTATAACATCTTGATAAATTGTATGTCTCGAATCACTTAACAACGAATAAAATATAATCTAATATCATCTTCATTCATGAAAAAGCGGGAATGGAATAGAAATGATTAAGAACCATTAACGGTTTATTATGTAATGGTTCTTCCACATTAGCCACTACTATTATGTACTTAAAAATAGGAATACATAATTAGACTCATGCATAGGGAGTGGGACAGAAATGATATTTTAACAAAATTAAATTCGTTTACCCCAACTCGCACATTATTGAAATCTGACTTTCCGTCAGCTTCTGTGTTGGGCCCCGTCCCCAACTTCCATTGCCTGTTGAAATTGGGGTTCCAATTTCTCTGTGTTGGGGCCCCGCCAATATAACATTGTAGAGCCTAGGACATTGTGATGTCCCAGACTCTATCATCATGAATTATTCTCATCAAAAACTGTCTTTCGTCATTTTCGACGTTGAAACTTCAAATAAGTAATTTATTGTTGCCATTGTTTATACAACATAATTTAATTGACCTTCATTTTTGAACACATCGTCAATTGTTGCTCCACCAAGACACACATCACCTTGATAAAAAACAACTGCTTGTCCAGGTGTGATTGCTCTTACTGGCTCAGCAAAAGTAACACGTAGTGCATGGTCGTTTTCACGTTTCACAAAAACTTTCGTATCTTTTTGGCGATATCTAAATTTAGCTGTACATTCAAAACCTTGATCTAAGTCATTATCTTCTGGATTTACAAATGAATAGTCTGAAGCAATTAAGTAATCACTGTATAATGCATCGTGATGGAATCCTTGTTCTACATATAAAACATTATCTTTTAGATTTTTACCGACAACAAACCAAGGATCGCCATCTCCACCTATACCTAAACCATGTCTTTGTCCTATTGTGTAATACATCAACCCACTATGTTTACCCATTTTCTTACCATCAAGTGTTATCATATCACCCGGTTGCGCAGGTAGATATTGAGATAAAAATGTTTTAAAGTTTTTTTCGCCGATAAAACAAATACCTGTAGAATCTTTTTTCTTAGCAGTAACTAGTCCTTGTTCTTCAGCAATTCGACGCACTTCAATCTTTTCGATGTCGCCAATTGGGAACATCACTTTTGAAAGTTGTTGTTGGGATAATTGATTCAAGAAGTATGTTTGATCTTTATTATTATCTACACCACGTAACATTTCAACATGACCATCTTCATGACGATGTATGCGTGCGTAATGCCCTGTTGCTACATAATCTGCACCTAAATTCATCGCATGATCTAAAAAGGCTTTAAACTTAATTTCTTTATTACACATAACGTCTGGGTTTGGAGTACGACCTTTTTTATATTCATCTAAGAAATACGTAAAGACTTTATCCCAATATTCTTTTTCAAAATTAACAGCGTAATATGGAATGCCAATTTGATTACACACTTCAATAACATCGTTGTAATCTTCAGTTGCAGTACATACGCCATTTTCGTCAGTGTCATCCCAGTTTTTCATAAATATGCCAATGACATCATAACCTTGTTCTTTTAAGACGTGGGCTGTTACAGAACTATCTACACCGCCTGACATACCAACGACAACACGTATATCTTTATTTGACAATTATGACTCCTCCTTAAATTTAAAATATATTTTATGAATTTCAGCTACAATTGCATTAATTTCATTTTCAGTAGTCAATTCGTTAAAACTAAATCGAATCGAATGATTTGATCGCTCTTCATCTTCGAACATTGCATCTAAAACATGCGACGGTTGTGTAGAGCCTGCTGTACATGCAGATCCAGACGACACATAGATTTGTGCCATATCCAACAATGTTAACATCGTTTCAACTTCAACAAACGGAAAATATAGATTTACAATATGGCCTGTAGCATCCGTCATTGAACCATTTAATTCAAATGGAATCGCTCTTTCTTGTAATTTAACTAAAAATTGTTCTTTTAAATTCATTAAATGAATATTGTTATCGTCTCGATTCTTTTCTGCTAATTGTAATGCTTTAGCCATCCCGACAATTTGTGCAAGATTTTCAGTACCTGCACGGCGTTTCAATTCTTGTTCACCGCCAAGTTGAGGATAATCTAATGTGACATGGTCTTTAACTAATAATGCACCGACACCTTTTGGTCCTCCAAACTTATGAGCAGTAATACTCATTGCGTCGATCTCAAATTCGTCAAACTTAACATCAAGATGTCCAATTGCTTGAACCGCATCAACATGGAAATATGCATTTGTCTCAGCAATAATATCTTGAATATCATAAATTTGTTGCACTGTGCCAACTTCATTATTTACAAACATAATAGATACTAAAATCGTCTTATCTGTAATTGTTTCTTCAAGTTGGTCTAAATCAATAGCACCTGTATCATCAACATCTAGATATGTTACATCAAAACCTTCTCGCTCTAATTGTTCAAAAACATGTAACACAGAATGATGTTCAATCTTCGATGTGATAATGTGATTACCCAATTGTTCATTTGCTTTTACTATGCCTTTAATTGCCGTATTATTCGATTCTGTTGCACCACTCGTAAATATAATTTCATGTGTATCTGCACCAAGTAATTGTGCAATTTGACGTCTTGACTCATCTAAATATTTACGCGCATCTCTTCCCTTAGCATGTATTGATGATGGATTACCATAATGCGAATTGTAAATCATCATCATCGCATCTACTACTTCAGGTTTTACTGGTGTGGTCGCAGCATAATCTGCATAAATTTCCATGTTTGGACACTCCTCACAATTTTATCAATGTTCCAATAATAGCACCTTACATACTATTTTTCTACTTTTCTGTTTAACTTTATTTATAATGTTTTTAATTATATTTTACCATTTTCTACACATGCTTTTCGATAGGCTTTTTTAAGTTTATCGCTTTATTCTTGTCTTTTTTATAAATTTTAGTATTTGCAGATATTTTTTCATTCGTAAAATGTAACGTACTATTATTTTGGTTATGAGCAATTTAATATTTATCTGGTTATTCGATTGGTATACTTCTTATATCATACAAAAGGAAGGACGATACAAAAATGGCGATTAAATATTCAGCATTAAACCTTGTCCCTATTCGAGAAGGTGAAGATGAACGAACAGCAATTAATGATATGGTTAAGCTCGCACAACATTTAGACGAATTATCATATGAAAGATATTGGATTGCTGAACACCATAACGCTCCCAACCTAGTAAGTTCAGCGACTGCTTTATTGATTCAACATACGTTAGAACATACGAAACACATACGTGTAGGTTCTGGAGGAATCATGTTACCTAACCATGCTCCATTAATCGTTGCGGAACAATTTGGCACGATGGCAACATTATTTCCAAATCGTGTCGATTTAGGATTAGGACGTGCACCTGGAACAGATATGATGACCGCAAGTGCATTAAGACGAGATCAACATGATGGTGTTTATAAATTTCCGGAAGAAGTTTCATTATTACAACAATATTTCGGTCCCGCTCACCAACAAGCATATGTTCGTGCTTATCCAGCAGTAGGTAAAAATGTGCCTTTATATATTCTTGGTTCTTCAACAGATTCTGCACATTTAGCTGCTCGTAAAGGGCTTCCATATGTGTTCGCTGGACATTTTGCACCTCAACAAATGAAAGAAGCTATCGAAATTTACAAAACGTTATTTGAACCTTCTGATGTATTAGACGAACCTTATGTTATTGTATGTTTAAATACAATCGTTGCTGAAAATGATGACGAAGCACAATATTTAGCTTCATCTATGGCACAAGTAATGGTTAGTATCACTCGTGGCAGAATGCAGCCCGTTCAACCGCCAACACATGAACTACAAAATATATTAACGCCGAGAGAATATGCGATGGCTATGGAAAGACAGAAAATATCATTAATAGGTTCAGAAAATACTGTTCAACAAAAAATTCAAGATTTTATGGAAACTTATGGTGAAGTCAACGAAATTATGGCAATAAGTTATATTTATGATAAAGATATGCAATTAGACTCTTATCGTCGGTTCAAGAATGTTATAAATCAGATAAATGAAAAAAACACTTTATAATGTGATAAATAAACTAAGTGAAAGTATGTATCCATAATATTAATAAAAATAAACAGTAACAGCATTTTGAATAAAAGATGTCTTTATTGTTCAATCATTTATTTTAGTAATGATTCAAATTCACTTAAAATTCTAAAGCAAATATGAAAGCGCCCCTTCAACTTTACACTGTGTTAGTGTTTATTTGATGGGGCGCTTTCAAAATATTGAAAAGCATATCCAAAATTTAAAGAAATTTATTTCTCTTTATCTTCATTTTCTTTTTTCTCTTCGTTATTCGATCCTGTATATTCATTTATCTTATCTTTTACATTTTTAACTTGTTCATTATCGCTATTTTTAAATTTTTCTACTGCGTCTTTAGCTTTATCCATAAAACTCATATTAATCGCTCCTCTTATATTTAATTAGTTTAATTGAACTTATTTTTTAAGTTTATCAATTGCATCAGTTATTTTGTTTTTAGCATTTTCAACAACTTCTTTTGCTTTACCAGTCGCTTTATCTTGCTGACCTTCTTTTTCTAATTCTTTGTTATCAGTAACGTTACCTACTGTTTCTTTAACATTTCCTTTAAATTGATCGAACTTACTTTCGTCTGCCATAGTGAAACCTCCTTGGATGTATATATTTATATACCACTAAGGAGGTTCGCTAAACATTATAATATGAAGTTTTTATGTTATAGTATAGTATTTATACGATTAAATATAAAACATGTATCCGTCTAAATCTTCGCTTGTATCTACATATTCCGCTAAATATTTCAATGTTGTATTATCTAAAACATCTCTCACTGCATCTCTCATGCGAATCCATAGTTGTTTTTGCGCAGGTGGTTCTGATTCAATACTTTCAACAAATGTAATTGGACCTTCCAACAGTCTTATAATATCCCCTGCTGAGATTTCTTCCGCTGGCACTCTTAATTGGTATCCACCTTTAGCACCGCGTACACTTCGAATTAACCCCGCATTTCTTAAAGGACCTACAAGCTGTTCTAAATATAAATCACTCAAATTATTTTCTTCAGCAATTGACTTTAATGATATACATCCTTGCCCCTCTTTTTTAGCAAGAGAAATCATCAATGTAAGTCCATATCTCCCTTTAGTAGAAATTTTCATTGTATAACCTCACTTAATTCGAATATTGATATTCCCATTTTAGCATTTTTTGAGTTAAGATAGTATAAGAAAGGTGTGACAAATGTGAGTACAGAACCATTAGCATCGAGAATGCGCCCAAAAAATATAGATGAAATCATTTCCCAACAACATTTAGTTGGACCAAGAGGCATTATCAGAAGAATGGTTGATACAAAAAAATTAACTTCAATGATTTTTTATGGTCCACCTGGTATAGGCAAAACAAGTATTGCCAAAGCAATTTCGGGCAGTACGCAATATAAATTCAGACAATTGAATGCTGTAACTAACACTAAAAAAGATATGCAACTTGTTGTTGAAGAAGCTAAAATGTCTGGTCAAGTTATCTTGTTATTAGATGAAATACATCGACTAGATAAAGCTAAACAAGACTTTTTATTACCTCATTTAGAAAATGGCAAAATCGTCTTGATCGGTGCTACAACTTCAAATCCTTATCATGCTATCAATCCAGCGATTCGTTCAAGAGCGCAAATTTTTGAGTTATATCCTTTAAATGATGAAGATGTGCGCCAAGCGTTAACTCGTGCAATAGAAGATGAAGAGAATGGTTTGAAAACATATCAACCCAAAATTGATGAAGATGCCATGACCTACTTTTCTACACAAAGTCAAGGTGATGTTCGTAGTGCGTTAAATGCATTGGAATTAGCTGTATTAAGCGCAGATAATGACAAAGACGGTTATCGACATGTTACATTGCAAGATGCTAAAGACTGTTTACAAAAAGGTGCATTTGTAAGTGATAAGGATGGTGACATGCATTACGATGTTATGAGCGCTTTCCAAAAATCTATCCGTGGTAGCGACGTCAATGCCGCTTTACATTATTTAGCACGATTAATTGAAGCTGGAGATTTACCTACAATAGTTCGACGATTACTTGTAATTAGCTATGAGGATATAGGCTTAGCCTCACCTAATGCTGGTCAGAGAACACTTGCTGCTATTGAATCAGCAGAACGTCTAGGTTTACCAGAAGCTAGAATTCCACTAAGCCAAGCAGTAATCGAACTATGCTTATCACCTAAGTCAAATTCAGCAATGAGTGCCATTGATAGTGCATTGTCCGATATTAGAAACGGTCATGTGGGCCAAATTCCAAACCATTTAAAAGATGGACATTATCAAGGTGCTAAAGATCTAGGCCGATCTATTGGTTACAAATATCCACACCAATATGTTAATGGCTATGTTTCACAGCAATATTTACCTGATAAACTTAAAAACAAAATTTATTATGAACCAAAAACGACATCTAAAAGTGAACAACAACTCAAAGAAATATATAACAACTTACTTAAACAAAGGCCGTAAAAATAAGATTAAATCGATTACCTTTGATATTTTAGCTATAATCAAATCAAAACTGACTAGTATACGAGGCATATTCTACTATGCTTGCGAACTAGTCAGTTTTAGTTTTATGGTGTGGTTACACTTGCCTTACGTTGAAAATTATGACTTTCAAAATGAATTATTGCCCTTTGTCTTTAATGCGACGAACTGGAATATCTTTTAATACGTCATTCACCACATAACTAGCACAAATTAATCCAACAACACTTGGCACAAAGGCATTTGAAGAAGGTGGCATTTGTCCTTTTCGATTGATAGCATTTTTATCTCCAACTATATCTTTTACATCTTCTCTTATGACAATTGGACTTTCATCTGAAAATACAACTGGAATCCCTTTACGAATTCCTAGTTTTTTCAATTTTTGACGAATAATTTTGGCCATTGGATCGGTATGTGTTTTAGAGATATCTGAAATTGTAAAACGTGTTGGATCTGTTTTATTTGCAGCACCCATACTGGAAATCACTTTAATCCCTCGGTCAAGACACTCTTTCATTAAGTGTACTTTGTACATTATTGTATCACTTGCATCTACAAAATAATCTATATCGTAGTTATCGAAAATTTCTTCATATGTCTCTTCTGTATAAAACATATGTAAGGGCGTGACTTTACAATCTGGATTAATTAATTTAATACGTTCTTCCATCAAAGAAACTTTACTTTGTCCTACCGTTGTAGTTAAAGCGTGTAATTGTCTGTTTACATTTGTAATATCAACATCATCTTTATCTATTAATATAATATGACCAATATTCGTTCTTGCTAATGCTTCAGCAGCAAATGAACCAACACCTCCAACGCCAAGTATGACAACAGTTTGTTGCTTCAATAAATCTAAACCTTGTTGTCCAATCGCTAGTTCATTTCTTGAAAATTGATGTTTCATTATTTTACCTCTTTCACTGATTTATACATAAGTACATAGTAACTTAAAATTTTATATTTAGCATTATCGCTTTGATTATTTTCCCAAAATTCAACGAGGAAACATTTATTAAACGCTATAAAACCCAACTAATTCTTTATTAAAAACTTAAAGAAACGCATAAAAATACGCAAGACAAAGTCTTGCGTATCGATAGAGTCCGTATTGCCGTAGTTATAATAGCTTGATCATTCGGCCTGTTATATACAGGTGGGTGCCCTGTTTCTTGTTTTGTACGTCCTTCATATAAGGCGTGTACGCTGCAAGAAAACCCATTGGGCTCCCTTGATCAAAGAGTGTTAGGCCCAAATTAAAAAGCAAACTTACGAACAACTCAGATGACTATCTTATGATGTTATATTACCACATAATTAAAATTAATGAAATTATAACAAACCAAAGTTTATTGATTTTTTAAAATTTAGTGACGAATTCGCAAAGAAAGTTCTTCTAATTGTTTATCAGAAACTTCACCAGGCGCATTCGTTAATAAACATGTAGCAGATGCTGTTTTAGGGAATGCGATTGTATCTCTCAAGTTTGTTCTATTAGTCAATAACATGACTAATCGGTCTAATCCTAATGCAATACCGCCATGTGGTGGTGCACCATATTTAAATGCATCTAGTAAGAAGCCGAACTGTTCTTGTGCTTGTTCTTTAGTAAATCCAAGAACTTCGAACATTTTTTCTTGTAACTCACCATCATGAATTCTGATTGAACCGCCACCTAATTCATAACCATTTAATACTATGTCATAAGCATTTGCCTCAGCTTCTTCTGGCGCAGTGCCAAGCTTAGCAATATCAGCTTCTTTTGGAGATGTAAATGGATGATGTGCTGCAACGTAACGTTTCGCATCTTCATCATATTCCAATAATGGCCAATCTGTCACCCATAAGAAGTTTAATTTTGTTTCATCGATTAAACCTAATTCTTTAGCTAATTTGACACGTAATGCACCTAAACTTTGTGCAACGACATTTGGTTTGTCTGCAACAAACATTACTAAGTCACCAGCTTCAGCACCAGTTAATGTAAGTAATGTTTCAACATTTTCTGTTTCAAAGAAACGTCCAATTGGACCTGTCAAACCATCTTCCACAACTTTAACCCACGCTAATCCTTTAGCACCATAGATGTTTACAAATTCTGTTAAAGCATCCATATCTTTACGAGTATATTGTTCAGCTGCACCTTTAGCGACAATTGCTTTAATTTCACCATCATTTTCAACAGTATCTTTAAATACTTTAAAGTCCATATCACGTCCTAATTGAGAAACGTCAATTAATTCCATTTCAAAACGTGTATCTGGTTTATCAGAACCATAGCGACGCATCGCTTCTTTATATGTCATGCGTGGGAAAGCGCCATTAATTTCAACGCCTTTAACTTCTTTAACAACTTTTTTAAGCATTTCTTCACCCATTTGCATCACATCTTCTTGATCTACAAAACTCATTTCAATATCGACTTGTGTAAATTCAGGTTGACGATCTGCACGTAAATCTTCGTCACGGAAGCATTTTACGATTTGGTAGTATTTGTCAAATCCACTAATCATCAATAATTGCTTAAATAATTGTGGTGATTGTGGTAATGCATAAAATTCACCATCATGAACACGAGATGGTACTAAATAGTCACGTGCACCCTCAGGTGTTGACTTCGTTAGTACTGGTGTTTCGATGTCAAAGAACCCTTCATCATCCAAATATTGACGAATAGAACGTGTAATTTGATGTCTCATTTTAAATGTTTGCGCTAACTCTTGACGACGTAAATCTAAATAACGGTATTTTAATCGAATATTTTCATCAACGTTAACATTTTCTTCATTTATAGAAAATGGTGGTGTCTCAGATTTATTAATCACTTTAATATTTGTAACTTGTACTTCAACTTGGCCAGTTTTAATTTTAGGATTAACTGTTTCAGGGTCACGCTTCGTAACTGTACCTTGAACTTCTACAACATATTCAGAACGTACTGTTTCAGCAATTTTCAATGCCTCTTCTGAAAATGCAGGATTAAACACGACTTGTACAATTCCTTCTCTATCTCTTAAATCAACGAAAATCAATCCACCTAGGTCACGACGATTGTTAACCCATCCTTTTAATGTAATTTCTTGTCCTAAAAATGCTTCAGTAACTAATCCACAATAAGTTGTTCTCTTACTCATATTTTAACGCCCTCTCTACTTCTTAAAATATTCGACTAATGCGTCTAATTCAATTGTTTCAGATTCACCAGTTGTCATATTTTTAACATCGATTTTATTATTTTCTAATTCTTGATCACCAATAACGATTGTAAACTTGGCACCTAAACGGTCTGCTTGTTTCATTTGTCCTTTAATTTTACGCTGTAAGTAGTCTTTATCTGCTTTAATACCATTATGTCTCAAATGATTTAATAACTTCACAGCATATCGATCTGCTTGATCACCCATTGTAACAATGAATAAATCTAAGTTTTCTTCAATATCTAATTCGATACCTTCTTCTTCAAGTGCAAGCAATAATCGTTCTATACTTAGCGCAAAACCAATACCTGTTTCACTTGGACCATCTAGCAATTCTAATAAACCATTATAACGGCCACCACCACAAAGCGTTGTAATGGCACCATCATAGTTAGGGTTATCCATCATTAATTCAAATGCTGTATGTGTATAATAATCCAATCCACGAACTAAGTTAGGATCTTCAATATATGGAATATCTAAATCATCTAAATAAGCTTTTACTTGTTCATAATATGCCTTAGATTCCTCATTTAAGAAATCAGTGATTCTAGGTGCAGTCTTAATCGCTTCTTTATCACGGTCTACTTTACAATCCAAAATTCGCATCGGATTTGTATGCAAACGTGATTGACAATCTGAACAAAATTCATGAATTACTGGTTCAAAGTGTTTCACTAACGCTTCGTTATATTCTTTTCGAGACGCCATATCCCCTACACTATTAATAACAAGCTTTAAGTGTTTTAATCCAAATGATTGATACATATGCATAACCATAGCTAATACTTCTGCATCTACGCTAGGATTTTCAGCACCAATAGCTTCTACACCAAATTGATTAAATTGACGATAGCGCCCTTTTTGCTTACGTTCATATCTAAACATCGGTCCATTGTAATAAAGTTTAATTGGTTGGTTTGGATTACCTTGCATTTTATGTTCAATATATGAACGCACAACTGCAGCTGTTCCCTCAGGTCTTAATGTAATACTTCTATCGCCTTTATCTTTAAATGTATACATTTCTTTTTGTACGACATCGGTTGAATCACCAACACCTCTTGCAAAAAGATCTGTACTTTCAAAAATTGGTGTTCTTATTTCTTTATAATTATAAAATGTCATTAATTCATCTAATTGATTTTCAATGTAACGCCATTTCTTTGAATCTTCAGGTAAAATATCCTGCGTCCCTCTAGGTATTTTAATCATTTTGACATCTCCCTCGGCAAACTATTTTATTTAATTACCTTTTTAAAACTAAAACTATATACGATCACTTAACTTTGCATGATAAATCATAATTTTAAAAGCAAAAGAAAAAGCCCTTGCACAGCCTGAAACTGCACAAGGGACGAATATCCGTGTTGCCACCCTCATTGGTTTAAAAAACATGCCTAATTGTAATCATCATTACTTTTTATAAGCGTGCATTAAATAAACCCACTCAAAACGTTTAACGTACGTTTAACGGCTTTACTTTTCATAAAGCACCTCTTCTTGTGTTCAATGTATATAAACTACTCAGCATAATCTTTCAGTCTATGGATTATATTCCTACACAATCTTAGTTAGATTGCTACCTATTTCATTTACCATTTCAAGAATACTAACGGTTTTAGTTATAAAATTCAATATCAATGATAACTACTTTCACATATTTTTGCAAGCCCTACGCAGAAAAATAAATTTTAAGGCCATCAACAATTGCTTGTTCTAAAATTTGTCTATGTAATTGATCTTTAATCATCGTTTCATCAGTTGGGTTACTAATATAACCTAATTCTAATAAAACAGCAGGAACTTTTGTTTGTCTTAACACTTGATAATTTTCTTGTCTTGAACCGCGATTAGAAAGTAGACCTTTCTTCTGAATCGTAGCGTCTAACGTATCTGCTAAAGCTCTTTGATTATCATGATACCAATAAACTGTCATTCCATTTGCATTAGATGATTCTAATGCATCATTATGTATACTCAAATAGGCATCGCCTTTGATATCACGATTTTCTAGTGAAACATATGTATCGTCTGTTCTTGTCATCTTAACAGTTGCGCCTTCTTTTTCTAAAGTACGTTGCAATTCTTTTGCTGTTTTCAACGTATAGTCTTTTTCTAAACTTTTATATTTAGTATTGCTTGAAGCACCCTGGTCACTACCTCCATGACCAGGATCAAGCACTATTGTTTTACCTTGCAAAGGATTTTTCTCCTTCGTATTATCCGCGACAATATCTAAATTTGTGTGCCATCCAGCTATCCAACCTTTTTCATTACTGGATGTATCTTCAACTTCAATCCATTTACCTACTTTACCAATCTTTTTAAAATGGTCACCTTTCTCAACTTTATATATGACTGGATACGCAGCGTTTGGACCTGTACGTAATTCAGCATTTTCAGTTATCGTGATGTTCCCACTATCTTCACTATTGCTATTCAGCAATAAAAATAAAAAGATGATAAATAAGACAAAGGCAATCACTACTATTAGAGTACGTTTATTTTTAAGACCCTTTTTAGATAACCATGCCTCTATTTTTTTCATTGAATTTTGCCGTCCTGACTTTCATAAATAATAGTGACTGGACCATCATTATTTATGCTAACATTCATGTGTGTTCCAAATTCACCTGTTTTCACAGTAAGACCATACGCTCGTAGCGCATCATTAAAATACTCATAAATTTTTACCGCTTGATCAGGATTTTTAGAATTTGAGAAACCTGGACGGTTACCTTTTTTTACATCTGCATAGAGAGTAAATTGTGAAACTGATAGTATTTCACCATTCATTTGTTGGATATTAAAGTTTAATTTATTATTGTCATCTTCAAATAATCTTGCATTAGCAATTTTCTTTGCAATTACATCTGCATCTTGCTCTGTAGAGTTCTGACCGATACCGACTAATAAACAATATCCTTTTTTGATTTGATTATTTAATGTATCATTCGTCACCGATGCTTCTTTAACTCTTTGTACAACTACTTTCATATTTTGCACCTCTAGTTCCAAACTCTTGTTACTGTATAAACATCACCAAGTTGTTTGATCTTTTCTACCACACGATAAACATCATTCACGTTTTTCACCATGACACTAATATTTATTATTGCATTTTTATCAATATCTGAACGTCCTGAAACTTTAATTAAATTGCCGGCTGTCGAGCTAACAGCTTGTAGTACTTCATTCAACAAGCCATTTCGGTCATACGCAGTTACCTCTAAATCAACCTGATATTTTTGAGTTGCGTCTTTTGATTTTACCCATTCAACATTAATTAGTCGTTCAGTTTCGTTCTTAATATTTGGGCAATCAGTGCGATGTACTTTAATACCGTGACCTTTGGTGATATAACCTACAATATCATCACCTGGTATAGGATTACAACATTTTGACAACTTGATAAGTACATTTTCTAAACCTTCTACATAGACACCACTATCAGTAATGATGTTGTCTTTAATAGGCAATGATTTCGTAACTTCTTGTGCTTCATTTAAAGCACGTTGTTTATCTAAAATACGTTGTCTTTCAGTTAATTTATTAACAATCTGTAAGGATGTCACGCCGCCAAATCCTACAGCTGCGAATAAATCATCTTCATTTGCAAAGTTATATTTTTCATTAACAACCTGAATATTTTTCTCTGTCAAAATATCTTCGACTCTAAATCCTTGCTCTTTTATTTCAGCTTCAACCATCATTCGGCCTTTTTCAATATTAGATGAACGATCTTGTTTTTTGAAGAAACTTTTAATTTTACCTTTGGCACTAGACGATTTAACAATTTTCAACCAATCACGACTTGGTCCATATGAATGTTTACTAGTACGTATTTCAACAATATCGCCTGTTTGTAAAATATAGTCAATTGGTACAATTTTGCCATTCACCTTGGCACCAATCATCTTATTACCTACTTCACTGTGAATCGCATAAGCAAAATCAATCGGCACAGCACCATATGGCAACTCAATAACATCACTCGCTGGGGTAAATGCGTATACTTTGTCACTCTGTAAGTCATATTTTAAGGTTTCCATAAATTCTTGAGCGTCAGACGATGTATGATCCGCTTCAGCTAATTCTTTTAACCAATTTAACTTATTTTGATAAGTTTGATCTTTTTCACTTACTTTTTTACCTTCTTTGTAAGCCCAGTGTGCTGCAACACCATGCTCAGCAATTTCGTGCATATCAAACGTTCGTATTTGGATTTCGAGCGGGTCTCCATTTGGACCTACTACTGTAGTATGCAATGACTGATACAAATTTTGTTTAGGCATTGCAATATAATCTTTAAAACGTCCTGGCATCGGTTTCCATAACGTATGCACCAACCCAAGTATCGCATAACAATCATTAATAGAATTGACAATAACACGTATCGCCAACAAATCAAAAATTTGATCAAATTGTTTTTTCTGCTTCATCATTTTCCGATAAATACTGTAAATATGTTTAGGTCTACCATTTATATCGCCTTCGATATTCATTCGGTCCATTTCAGTACGTATTCTATCAATAGCCGTTTCGATATACGCTTCACGTTCACTACGTTTCTTCTTCATTAAATTGACTATTCTAAAATATTGCACATTATCAATATAACGAAGAGCCGTATCTTCTAGTTCCCATTTAATTGTATTAATACCAAGACGATGTGCTAAAGGTGCATAAATTTCTAATGTTTCTCGAGAAATTCTAATTTGTTTTTCACGCGGCATGGCTTTCAAGGTACGCATATTATGTAATCTGTCTGCTAATTTCACCAAAATTACGCGTACATCTTTGGCAATCGCAATAAATAACTTGCGATGATTTTCAGCTTGTTGTTCTTCTTTTGAGCGGTATTTTACTTTTTTAAGCTTCGTCACACCATCAACAATTCGAGCAACTTCTTCATTGAACATTTCTTTTACATCTTCAAATGTATACGGTGTATCTTCAATTACATCATGCAAAAAACCTGCGACAATCGTCGGTCCGTCTAATCGCATTTCTGTTAAAATACCTGCAACTTGTATAGGATGCATAATGTATGGTAATCCGTTTTTTCGGAACTGACCTTTATGTGCTTCATAAGCAATATGATAGCTTTTTAAAACATACTCATATTCATCTGCTGACAAATATGATTTTGCTTTGTGAAGAACTTCGTCTGCACTATATGGATATTCGTTGTTCATTATATGATACACCCCATTCATATTTATTACTTCGCCTTAAACAATGATTTAGGTACTCTTGTTGAATAGTATTTGTCCCACACCAATCATACGTCCGTCGACGATAAATATTTATCCTGTCGTCATTAATCGTAATATTAATTTTACTTGAGCGAGTTTAATTTGTATACTATTCCTACTTTTAAAACTTTTACAAAAATTCGACCTAAATCTACTGTTTCATTTTTTAAATATTAGTTCTATGATACTACAATTTATGAAATAAATAAACGATGTTATTAAGGTATAATGCTCAATCATCTAACATTTTCAGTAAATAAAAAATCCTAACATCTCATGTTAAGAAAACTTAAACAACTTTTTTAATTAAGTCATGGGTTCTTATACATTTGATGAAGGATTTCATTTGATAAAATTATATTATTTATTATTCGTCGTATGAGATTAAACTCATAACATCGTAATCTTTAATTTTTTCAATACCATTTAAATATTTCAATTCAATTATAAATGCAATACCTACTACAATACCGCCTAATTTTTCAACTAATTTTATTGCTGCTTCAATCGTACCACCAGTAGCTAATAAATCATCTGTAATTAACACACGTTGACCTGGTTTAATTGCATCTTTGTGCATTGTTAAAACATTTGTACCATATTCTAGGTCATACTCATAACGAATGACTTCACGAGGTAATTTCCCTTCTTTTCTAACAGGTGCAAAGCCAATCCCCATTGAATAAGCTACAGGACAGCCAATGATAAAGCCACGCGCTTCAGGTCCTACAACGATATCAACATCTCTGTCTTTTGCGTATTCTACAATTTTATCTGTTGCATAGCCATATGCTTCACCATTATCCATAATTGTAGTAATATCCTTGAAACTAACACCTGGTTTCGGCCAATCTTGAACTTCTGATACGTATTGCTTTAAATCCATTAATATTTCCTCCTAAATTGCTCACGACAATTGTGACTTTATCCAATTTTTTATTTCTGAAAAATCTTGATATAATAATTGCTTTTCAACATCCATACGTTGTTGTCTTAATTGATATACTTTGCTGGAATCAATCGATCTTTTATCAGGTTGTTGATTGATTCGAATTAAACCATCTTCTTGTGTTACAAATTTTAAGTCTAAGAAAACTTTCAACATGAATTTAAGTGTATCTGGTTTCACACTTAAATGTTGACACAATAACATACCCTCTTTCTGGATATTTGTTTCTTGTTTAGTTATTAATGCTTTATAACACTTTTTAAAAATATCCATATTAGGTATACCATCGAAGTAAATCGAATGATTATGTTGCAAAACTATATAAAGTTGAGAAAATTGCAGTTGTTGCAAGGAATTAGACAAGTCTTCCATTGACGTTGGTAAATCTCTTAATACTACTTTATCAGTTTGTTGTTTAATTTCTTCACCATAATAATATTCATTCGCATTTACTTTATCACTTTTAGGATGAATAAGCACGACAATATTTTCATCATTTTCTGTAAAAGGTAAACTTTTTCGCTTACTTCTATAATCTAATATTTGCTGTTCATTCATCGCAATATCTTGAATAATTATTTGCGGTGATTGATTACCATTCCATTCGTTGATTTGAACAGATCCTAATATATTAATTGGCTGTTCATCTTGTAACTCAGGTTCTAAGTGTCCATTTTGCCAAAATAGCGCGGCGATATTACTTTCACCAAGTGTCAATTTTAGATGATTTTTTTGTTGACCTATCGCCTTAACTGAAGAAACTGATAAATCATCCATTTCAAAAATAGGTCTAGAAAAATCTGTTCCGAAGGGTCTTAAACGATTCATATCACGAATATTTTTAATCGTTATATCATTTTCTGTTAATAATACATCTACTTGCTTTACGGGATCTAACGAAGTTGTTTTAGATAATTCTTTCATCCATTTATTTAAACCTTCAGCTAACGATTCTATATTTTCAATATCCATCGTCATACCTGCAGCCATATGATGGCCGCCAAATTTAGCGATTAACTCTTGATGTGCTGATAGTATTTCAAACATCGACACTTGATCAATTGATCTGGCGGAGCCTTTTGCATGATTTTGCTCCCTATCAATATTTAAAATTAATGTTGGCAAAGCAAATGTTTCGACAATTTTCGAAGCAACAATACCTAAGACACCTTCATGCCAATTTTCTTTTGCTAAAAGTAAAAATAAATCTCCCTTTTTAACTTTCGTTTCTGCCATAGCCATTGCTTCTTCTGTGATAGTTGCTACAATATCTTTTCTTTCACGGTTAAAATGTTCAACTTGTTCTGCTAAAAATGCAGCTTCTTCTTCGTCGTCAGTCATCAACAATTCGCAAGCTAATGATGCGTCATCTAAACGACCTACAGCATTAAGTCTAGGTCCAATAATAAAACCAATTGTTTCTTCATCAATATTGTCATTGTATCCCGCTTCTTTTAGCAATGCTTTAACAGAGGTCGGACATTGATCATTTAAGACTTTTAATCCTTGTTTCACTAATGATCGATTTTCATCAGTTAAGGATACTAAATCCGCAATGGTACCTATCGCAACTAATGCTTTAAAATAATCAGGTACATTTTCAATCAATGCTTGTGCTAATTTGTATGCAACACCTGCACCACACAATTGTTGGAACGGATAATTAAACGATGGATGCATTGGATGTACGATTGCATATGCTTCTGGTAATGTACTACCAATTTCATGATGATCAGTTACAATGACATCAACTCCTAAATCTTGAACCATTTTAATTTCATTATGACCTTGTATGCCATTATCAACAGTTATGATTAATGTTATGCCTTCATCATGAGCATTTCTAAATGCTAGTTCGTTTGGTCCATATCCTTCGGTAAAGCGGTTAGGAATATGCCATCCTACTTGTGCACCTAAAAGTTGTAATGTTATCACTAAAATTGTAGTTGCGGTAACACCGTCGGCATCGTAATCACCATAAACTAGGATTTTCTCATCATTCGCTATCGCTCTTTTAATTCTTTCAATAGTCTTAGTCATATCGCTCAATTGCAGTGCATCATGATTGATATCTGTATCTGAAATGATGGATTCTATTGCTTGTTCATCAATAATCGATTTACTTTCTAATATTTTTTTTACGATTGGCGTTAACTTTAATTTTGATGTTAATTCATCACTTATGTATTCAGCTGGTTTAGTTAATTTCCACTTATACTTCGGTTTAATCATATATATTTACGCCTCATTTCCAAAAGACATTATATCTAAAATTACTTTAAATAAAAAGCACTTATCTAAATAATCAAGACTTTAATTATACCATTTTTTAAAAATGAATGCGGGAACTTATTTATATATATTTTGTTAAATTTAAATAAAGTAAAAAGCGGTATGTGAACTCTTTATTGTTTCACATACCGCTTAATTCATTTTAAACTAAAATCTTTTCATCGTTCGATTTCTTTTCTTTATATACAACTAATTTGTGTTTCGGCGATTTTTTCAACTGACGTTTTTTCATTATTCCCCATAGCGGAACGGCAATGAAGATTGAAGAGAATACACCAGAAATCAATCCGATAAATAATGCTAAAGTAAAGTTGAATATCGTAGGAGCACCGAAGAATAGTATAGCAACTACTACTACAATAACTGTTAATACTGTATTAATTGAACGTGTCATTGTCTGTCTAATTGATCTATTAACGATATCATCAATTTGTTCTGTTGTCGTAATCACTTTAACCTTTTGTAAGTTTTCACGTACACGGTCAAACGTTACGATTGTATCATTAATTGAATAACCGACAATTGTTAATACAGCGGCGATAAATGTTAAATCTACTTCAATTCTAAATAAACTGAAAATCGCTACTATAATGAATACATCATGTAATAATGCCAATACAGATGAAAGACCCATGCGCCATTCAAATCGTAATGATACATAGATGATGATACCTATCGATGCATAGATTAATGCAAGCATTGCATTTTTTGCTAATTCCTGTCCAATAATTGGTGATACAGTGTTAATTTGAGGTGTGTCACCGAATTTCGATTTAATATTATCACTCAATTTATTATCTTGAGCACGCGTTAAATCGTCTTTAAATTGAACAGTTGCTACTTTATTGTCTTTACCATTGATCTGAATTTGATCCGCTTTAAGTCCACTATCTTTTACAACTTGCTCTACCTTTTGTTGAGTAATTGCTTGTTTAGATTGGAAATCTACGCGTGTACCACTTGAGAAATCAATTCCTAAGTTTAACTTGAAGATATAAAGAATAACTAAACCGACAACTACAATTAAAATACTTACTCCAATTAATGGCTTAGCTAATTTAACAAAATTCCATTTCTCGAATGAAGTTTTAAGGTCATGAACATCTACACCTTCATTAATATCATGTCGTTTATTCTTTTTAACACCAAATAACCAAAATTGATTTTTGAATATATTTGATGAAACAAGTAATGATAATAAGAATCTTGATAAGAACACGGCTGTAACAAAGATCATTAGAATACCTAATAATAACATTGTCGCGAAACCTTTAACTGAACTTTCACCGAAGAAGAATAATACTGCTGCGGCGATAACTGTTGTTAAGTTAGAATCAAAAATTGTTAGGAATGAACTTTTGTTTGCTTTAGAAAAGGCTTGCTTTATCGTTCTACCTATTCGAAGTTCATCCTTAATACGCTCATACATGATAATATTGGCATCTACAGCCATACCTACACCTAATACCAACGCCGCTAATCCTGGTAAAGTTAGAACCCCGGAAATGAAATTAAATGCTACTAACGTTAGATAGATATAAGTTGTCAATGCAATAATCGCTACTAAACCAGGTAATCGGTAGAATCCAAGCATGAATAAATAAATTAATGCTACACCAATAAACGATGCAAACACAGTTTTATCTAATGCATCTTGACCAAATTGGGCACCTACTGAGTTTGAATAAATTTCTTTCAAGTCAACTGGTAAAGAACCTGCATTTAACAATTCGGCGATTTGTTTTGCTTTTTTAACGCCTTCTTGTCCTTTAAATCCACCCGAGATTTCTACGCTATCAGAATTGATTGGTTGATCAACACTTGCTGCAGAAATAAATTTAGGGTTTTTCTTTTGTGCTTCTTTTTTATAGCTGTCACCTTTTTTGAAATCTAACCAAACAACCATGACATTATCACGTTTCTTAGAGATTTCTTCCGTTACTTTTTTAAATTTGTTTTTGTCTTTTACTTTAAAAGTAACTGTAGGCTGGTTTGTTTCCTGTTTAAATTCTTGTTTGGCAGATCCCTGTTTAATATCAGAACCGCTTAATTTTACTTTATCTTCTGCATCGCGAATTGTTAAATTAGCTTGAGAAGATAAAATTTTACGTGCTTCATTCTGGTCTGTTACACCAGCAAGTTGAACTCTAATTCTATTAGGTTCTTCAACTTGAATTTTAGGTTCCGAAACACCTAAAACGTTAACACGATTTTCTAATGTTTGCGCTGTTGATTGTAAGGCTTTTTTATCTATTTTGTCGCCTTTATTTAAAGGATCGACTTGATAAAGCACCTCAAATCCACCTTGCAAATCAAGTCCTAAATTGACATTCTTTATAACACTTTTATAAGTTGCAGCCATTCCGGCAAACAACAATACGACTAAAAGCAAGAACGCAATTATTCTACTACTTTTCTTCACATGAACACCTCATTATTTACGTATGTATTTAGAATACTTGAATACTATTTTATAACGCAAGTTAAATCTTTCTTACAAAATTTATTAGCCTTATACATATTAACATACTAGAGCAGGGAGTAAAAATAGTCATAGATATATTTAATTTAAATTTAACAATTATTATGTATCACAATTTCTTTTTTTGGAATAAAAATAAGCTATTCTACATACTACTTATAACTTAAAAAGGATGAAACGCTATTCGTTTCATCCTTTTTAATACCACTTCTCATTATGAAGGGTCAACTTGTTTAATAGCAGGTTTTTCGAAAGTTAATTCAGTACCATGACCATTAACTGTAATAACAACAGTTGTTTCATCTACTGCTTTAACAGTACCTTTAATACCACCAATAGTTGTAATTCTTTGACCAGATTGAATGTTATTAATCAACTCACGATGCTGTTTCGCACGTTTTTGTTGTGGTCTGATCATCAAGAAATACATAACCGCAAAAATTACGACTATATATATTAGTAATGAAAATTGCATTTTATACGCTCCTCTTGCTTAAAAGTTTTTTGGGTTCTCAACATTTAATCCATATTGCTCGAAGAATTCTTCTTTGAAATCTAAAAGACGATCTTCTCGAATGGCTTGTCTTATATCTTCCATTAATTTTAGCAGAAAATGTAAATTATGAATAGTAGTAAGACGAATACCAAAAGTTTCCTCTGCCTTGATTAAATGACGTATATACGCTCTTGAATAGTTTTGACATGTATAACAGTCACAATTCTCATCTAACGGTCTTAAATCATCTGCAAATTTTGCATTTTTAATAACTAAACGACCTTGCGATGTCATACAAGTACCATTTCTGGCAATACGTGTCGGTAAGACACAATCAAACATATCCATGCCGCGAATACTACATTCGATTAACGCATCTGGAGATCCTACACCCATTAAATATCTTGGTTTATCTTTAGGCATAAACTGCTCTGTATGTTCAACCATTTTATACATAACCGGTTTAGGTTCACCAACTGACAAACCGCCGATTGCATAACCAGGAAAATCTAATTCTACTAAATCCTTTGCACTTTGTTCTCTTAAATCTTCATATTCGCCACCTTGTATAATGCCGAACAATGCTTGATCTTCAGGTCTTTGGTGTGCATCTAGACATCTTTTCGCCCAACGTGTTGTACGTTCAATAGATTTTTTTACATAATCATATTCAGCAGGCATCGGTGGACATTCATCAAATGCCATCATAATATCAGATCCTAAATCATTTTGAATTTGCATTGATTTCTCAGGACTCAAAAATAATTTAGACCCATTAGTATGATGTCTAAATTCCACGCCTTCTTCTGTAATTTTACGTAAATTACTTAAACTAAACACTTGGAAACCGCCTGAATCTGTAAGAATCGGACCATCCCAATTCATGAATTTATGTAATCCCCCAGCGTGTTTGATAATATCATTTCCGGGTTGTAACCACAAATGATATGTGTTGCCCAAAATGATTTTTGCTTCAATTTGTCTTAACTCTTCTGGACTCATTGTTTTAACGGTTGCTTTAGTACCAACTGGCATAAACATAGGTGTTTCAAATGAACCGTGTGGTGTGTGCACGATACCTAAACGCGCACCTGATTGTTTACAAGTTTTAATGTGTTCGTATGTTACTGCAGGCATATTCAAAATCCTCACATTCTTTTTATATAATTAACATTGCATCGCCAAAACTAAAGAATCTATATTCTAAATTTACTGCTGTTTTATAAGCATTCAGAACATTTTCACGAGTACTAAACGCTGATACTAGCATAACTAATGTTGATTTTGGTAAATGAAAATTAGTAATCTGTCCATCAATTGCTTTAAAATCAAATCCTGGATAAATAAATATATTAGTCCAGCCACTCGTTTCAACAAATTTATCATGATCGCGTCGAATTGTTTCAAGTGTACGTGTTGAAGTTGTACCAACTGATATAATGCGATGTCCTTTGGACTTAGTATCATTTAATAAATCAGCTGTTTCTTGTGTCATTTGATAATATTCACTATGCATTTCGTGGTCATTCACATCATCGACGCTCACCGGTCTAAACGTACCTAACCCAACATGTAATGTAACAAATGCGATATTAACGCCTTTATTTTTAATTTCAGTTAATAACTCATCAGTAAAATGTAATCCTGCTGTTGGTGCTGCCGCTGAACCACTTTCTTTAGCGTAAACTGTTTGATAACGATCTGGATCATCTAAACGTTCTTTGATGTATGGTGGCAGTGGCATTTCCCCTAATTCATCTAATCTTTCTTGTAAAATACCTTCATAATGTAAACGCATGATGCGTCCACCTTGATCCATTTCTTTTATGCACTCAGCTATAATTTTGCCATTACCAAAATTCAATTTATTACCAACTTTAATACGCTTAGCTGGTTTCAGTAAGACTTCCCAATCATTACCTTCAATTTGAGTTAACATTAACATTTCAACTTTTGCACCAGTTTCTTCTTTTAAACCAAAAAGTCTAGCTGGCATTACTCGCGTATCGTTAAGCACTAATGTATCACCAGGTCTAAAATACTCAATGATATCTTTGAAATGTAAATGTTTCATTTCACCAGTTTCTCTATCCATGACTAATAAACGACTATGATCACGATCTTTTAAAGGCGTTTGAGCAATTAATGATTCTGGTAAGTCATAGTCAAATTCTTCAATATTCACGTTATCCTCTCTCCTCATTCGACTTTGCAAAATGTTCATAAGCTAATGGTGTTGCTTTTCTGCCACGTGGCGTACGTTCTAAAAAGCCTTTCTGAATAAGAAATGGCTCATAAACGTCCTCAATTGTAATACGTTCTTCACCAATTGTTACGGCAATCGTATCTAAACCAACAGGTCCACCATTATACTGCTTAATAATACAGTTCATCATTTTATGATCAATGTAATCTAGTCCGTGTTGATCAACTTGAAGTAAACCTAATGCGTGCTTCGTTGTTTCAATGTATATTTGTTCATCTTCATTCACTTGCTGGAAGTCTCTTACCCGCTTCAATAGTCGATTTGCTACTCTTGGAGTCCCTCTAGAACGTTTAGCAAGTTCAATGGCACTTTCTTCATCAATACCTGTGCCTAAAACCTCAGCTGTTCTAATAATGATTTCTTTTAAATCTGATTCATTATAATATTCTAATCTTAAGTGCACACCAAATCGATCCCTTAGTGGACCTGTTAAGCTGCCAGCTCGCGTTGTTGCACCTACCAAAGTGAATGGAGGTAAGTCGATACGGATACTTCTAGCCTCATCGCCTTTACCAATGATAATATCTAAAAAGAAATCTTCCATTGCAGGGTATAACACTTCTTCAACAACACTACTCAGTCTGTGTATTTCATCAATAAACAAAACATCTCCAGGTTGAAGTCCTGATAAAATTGCAGCCAAATCACCAGGTCTTTCTAATGAAGGCCCTGATACTGTACGTATATTAACTTCCATTTCATTGGCAATGATATTAGATAATGTTGTCTTACCTAATCCAGGGGGGCCAAAAAGCAATACATGATCTAATGGTTCATGACGAAGTTTAGCCGCTTTAATAAATACTTCTAAATTACTTTTTATTGAATTTTGACCAATATATTGTCGTAATCTCGTAGGTCTAAGCGACAATTCGAAATCAGTTTCTTCACTATGCATTGATTGATCAACCATACGCTCATTCATGACAACACTTCCCCTATTAATCTATTTAAAATTAAGATACAACTAATTGAAGACCTGCCTTAACAGCTTCATCAACTGAGTCATATTTATTTTTATTTAACGTTTTCTCAACTTTTGCAAGCTCTCGTTTAGAATAACCTAATGCTTCTAACGCTAACATTGCTTCTTGCACGAATTGATCTTGCACCGTCGAAGTAGCGTCTACTTGTAATAATGAATCGCTATCTTCTTCAGTGATTTTCACTTTACCTTTTAAATCTAAGACAATCTGTCTTGCCGTTTTCTTACCAATTCCTGGGAATTTAGTTAAATACGTATCATTTTCATTTTCAATGGCACGTTTTACTTCATTAGGCGTACTTGTCGCTAAAATAGCTAAAGCTGATTTCGGACCAATACCAGTAACTTTAATTAAACTCAAGAACATATCTTTCTCTTCTTCACTACTAAATCCATACAATAATTGTGCATCTTCACGAACAATTAAAGATGTATGAATTAAAACTTCATGATCTAGATGCTTTTGAAAACGATAAGAATTTGGTGTTTGAATTTCATAACCAACACCAGCAGTTTCAACAACTACGTGTGTAGGATATAAATGTGTTAACTTACCTTTGACATACGCGTACATTATAGGCACATCCTTACATACTCATACTAATTAATTCTACTTTTGATACATAATCTAAATTTCTCAAAGCACCAATAACATCTTCTACTGAAGTTTCTTTAGATTTAGCATTCAGTGATAATGTTATTGTTGCTTTTTCTTCCATTGGAATACTTTGATGAATCGTTAATACAGATAGTTCTAACTTTGATATAACATCTAGTACACGTGCCAACATACCCACAATATCAGTTACATATAAAATTAATGTAAATTCTCGATGGTCAAGCATTTTATCGTCTACTGGAAATATCGTTTCTCTATATTTATAAAAAGCACTTCTAGATAGATCAAACTGTTTAACGGCATCATAAATGGACAATGTCGGATCACTTTTTAAGGCATCTTTAATCTTCAATGTTTTAACCACGGATTCAGGCAAGACATCTTCTCTAATTAAATAAAACTTTTTATAATCTTTATTGTCCATCATGTTACGCTCCTATTCAACGAATTCAAATTCTCCGCCAAGAATTCTAACGATATCACCATTTTTACAACCACGTTCTCTAAGCGCATCATCAATACCCATCGAACGCATTTGACGAGCAAATCGACGTACTGCTGGATCACTGTTAAAGTCAGTCATTTTAAACATTCTTTCAATAGCATTACCACTTACCACATAAGCACCATCATCATCTCTTGAAATTGTAAATTTATCTTGTGACGGTGTATGTTTATATAATACTCGGTTAATGCCAACTGACTCCTCTTCTTCAACTGTGAAGTCAACATCTTTATATTCTTCTAATTTATCTGCTATTGCATATAATAATTGATCAATATTATCACGCGTTATTGTTGAAACTGGAATAACTGGCACATCTTCGCCAATTTCTTCTTTAAACAAGTTTAAATTATCTTGTGATTCAGGTAAATCCATCTTGTTAGCTACTACGATTTGAGGTCTATCTTCTAAACGTTGCTCGTACGCAGCTAATTCTTGATTAATGACTTTATAATCTTCAATAGGTTCTCTACCTTCAGAACCGCTCATATCAATCATGTGAACAATAACTTTTGTTCTCTCTACATGTCTTAAAAATTGATGTCCTAATCCAACGCCATCAGATGCACCTTCAATTAAACCTGGTAAATCTGCCATAACAAAACTACGTTGATCAGGCGTTGAAACAACACCTAGATTTGGTTTAATCGTTGTAAAATGATATGCCCCAATTTTAGGCTTAGCTTTTGAAACGATAGATAATAAAGTCGATTTACCCACACTAGGGAAACCTACTAATCCTACATCAGCTAATAATTTCAATTCTAAAGATACATCTAATTCCTCACCTGGTTCACCTTTTTCACTGAAGTCAGGTGCAGGGTTTCTAGGTGTTGCAAAACGTGAATTACCTCGGCCACCTCGACCGCCCTTCGCTACTACAGCTCTTTGACCATCTTCAACAAGATCTGCTAACACTTCGTCTGTTTCAACATTTTTAATAATTGTACCAGGTGGAACTTTTAATACTAAATCTTCCGCATTTTTACCATGCATATTACTACTTTGGCCATTTTCACCTTTGCTTGCTTTAAAATGACGTTGATATCTAAAATCTAATAACGTTCTTAAACCTTCATCCACTTCAAATACGACTGAAGCACCTTTACCACCGTCACCGCCAGCTGGTCCACCAAATGGTACATATTTTTCTCTTCTATATGCGGTAATACCATTACCACCATCACCGGCTTTAAGAGATATTTTGACTTGATCGACAAACATATATCTCACCTCTTTTACATATAATTTTCATTTTCCCAATAATTATAGCATATTAGAGCCCCTTATATATTGTAAATAATTAGGGGCTCTTATGCAGTTGCTTTTAAATTTACTTTACTCAAATTGCTGATATTTCCGAGTACCAAATATGATACTTTTTTTGCTTTTTATACTGCAACTGTATTCTTTTGTCCCCTTATAGTTTAGCGATTAGGGGCTCTTATGCAGTTGCTTTTAAGTTTACTTTACTCAAATTGCTGATATTTCCAAGTACCAAACATGATACTTTTTTGCTTTTTATACTGCAACTGTAATCCTTTTAGCCCCTTATATATTGTAAATAATTAGGGGCTCTTATGCAGTTGTACATTTAGTATAACGTCTAAAATTCCCATTTTTTAATAACATAATTAAAATAATAATGAAAAACCTTTTATAAAAAGTAAAAAACACCAGAAGATTCACTTCTGGTGTTAACTAGACAAAATTATTCAGCTACTGCATATACAGAAACTTGTTTTTTGTCGCGACCTTTACGTTCGAATTTAACAACGCCGTCGATTTTAGCGAATAATGTATCATCGCCACCACGACCTACATTTTCACCAGGGTAAATTTTAGTACCACGTTGGCGATATAAAATTGAACCACCTGTTACGAATTGACCGTCAGCACGTTTAGCACCTAAGCGTTTTGATTCAGAGTCACGTCCGTTTTTTGTAGAACTTACCCCTTTTTTAGATGCGAAGAATTGTAAGTTTAATTTTAACATCGGAATGCACCTCACTTATAATTTAATCTAATATTCTCATTATATTCTTCTTCAATAGTTTGTAAAGACACAAGCATTGTTTGAAGAATTAGTTGCGCTTCATCGTTATTTGTATCAACGCTTCTTATATGAAAATGACCACCATTGTCGTCATAATTGATATCTGGTCTCTCAGATGTCAATCCTATAATCGCATTAACACTACCAAACAATACAGCTGAAGCTCCAGCACAAACGATATCATGACCATATTCACCATGGTCAGCATGGCCATCCATAATAACGTCTGTTACTTTGCCTTCATCATTAACTGTAATATCAACAGTAATCATAATAATTACGCGTTGATTTTATCGATTGTTAATTTAGTGTATGGTTGACGATGGCCTTTTTTACGTTTTGAATTTTTACGACGTTTGTATGTGAATACAGTGATTTTTTTACCGCGACCTTGTTTATTAACAGTAGCAGTAACTGTTGCACCTTCAACTGTTGGCGCTCCAACTTTAACTGAATCTCCACCTACAAATAATACTTTATCAAATGTAAAAGTATCTCCTTCGTTTACGTCTAATTTTTCAACGAAGATTTCTTGACCTTCTTCTACTTTGATTTGTTTTCCACCTGTTTCAATAATAGCAAACATACTTTGCACCTCCTGTATAATAAGTCACGCCATACATAGGTGACATTTCGTTATTGAGTCAAGCGTTTGCACTCTACGTTGTTTCGGTCGCAACTCGAGTCATTTATAAACATAAACTCTTCTCGTTTCTTCCTTCAACGCCTTGATTGACAATCGCTTTCTTCATTAAAAATGTTCTTGAACCTATATTTGAGCGGTTGTATGTAGCTACTTATAACTACTCAACTATTGCATCTTACCATTGACGACGTTTCATGTCAATGTCATTGTTTGTTTTTTTAAGGAACTTTATAATCAACGGATAAAGCATAATCAACAGTACAAAATTCATAATTAATGTTGGCAATAATCTAAAGACTACAAAATGAATAATATCAAATTGAATGAATCCTAACATACCGTATATTAATGCCACATAGACTTCTAATAATAAGGTGCTGGCTAATATAATAATGAATAACATCGAATGATCTTTGTAAAAAATTTTAAAGAATCGATCTATAAGTGCTAAAAACAATATATAGCCAAATAAGTACACTCCATAAATACTACCAAAGTATACATCAGTCATTACGCCTAAAAATATGCTGAGCAATAATGATACGCCAAAGCCACGATACACTACCATCATTAAAATATACATAAATGTAAGGTGTGGTACAAATACAAGTTCAAACTTACCTATGTGCATTGGAATAAGAAGCCCAATTGCAGTATCTATATAAAATAGTAAAATACCTATCAAAAAATAATACAGTGTACGCATTATTTATCCCTGCTTTCATCATCAGGAATTGTTTTAGGATCTCTTTTTGCAACATAAACATGACTCAAATCTGTTAAGTCTGCACCAGTCTTAACCCTAACTTCTTTAGCTAAGCCGTATTGATCATTTTGAACCTTAGTCACTTCTCCTATATATAAATTACTTGGTAGTTGATCAGCTAATCCACTTGTAACGACTTTATCACCTTTTGAGATATTATCTCTATTATTAATGTCACTAATTACAAGTTCTGAGTTCTTTTCATCATAACGATCAATTAAACCAAATATATTTTTAGAACCGTGTTGTATATTTACAGATAATTTACCCGCACGTGTATTAGTTGAGATTAAATCAACTTGTGAAGAAAATTTATTAACTTTAGTAACTCTTCCAACAAAACCTTGTGATGTCATCACAGCCATATTTGAAGTTATACCTGATTTAGATCCCTTATCAATTACAATTGTATTCATCCACTGATCCGGATTTCTTGCTAAAACTGTAGTAGAAATAGGATCAAATTTTGAAATATCTTTTAAATCAAGCTCTTTTTTTAATTTTTCATTTTCCGCTTCTAATTGTTGGTTCTTAGATTCTAACTGGCTAATCTTATTTTTAGATTCTTTAGAATCTCCTTTTTTAAAAAAGTCCCCAATCGTACCAGCAACAAAATTAACTGGATAACTCACAACTCGTTGTCCAAAAGACACAGAATCACCTATATATTGTTCAGGAGGTGATTGAGATTGTGAACGTATGGACAGCCCAATTAATGCAATAAAAACGATAATTGCACATAAAACAACAATTAATTTGTTATTTTTAAAAAACTTAAGCACCCAGAACACCTCTATTATGTCAAAATATTGTATATCCTTTTCTATTTTATATTACTCCCATTATGAAATAAAGCACTAACTACGAATTACTTTGAAAATGAACAACTCCGTAAAAAATTTGTGGCATTTTAAAAACAAAAAAACTACTAGCAAACATTCCAGTCACTAGTAGTTTAAATAATCGATTTAAATTTTAAAATTATTTGTTTATATCGTTCGAGGATTCACTGTTCGAATTCTGAAGTTGTCTCCAACGTGCGAATAAGTTCTGGGCCTTTTGTTGTTCATTAGCTTGTTTCTGTTTTGATTGTTCTGCCATTTGAACTACACCAACCTTTTAAATTTATTCTAGTGACAGGATAACTAAAATATATTTCTTATGCAATAATTTCCTATTGATAAGCATTTTCAGGTTTTAGTTGTAAATTTTGCCCTAATTCATTTAAGTCTTGTTGCATTTCAAATTCAGTATTGTAAACACGCATTGACTCATCTCCAAATTTATAAAGAATAAATTCGTCTCCTCTTTGACCTATAATATATTGATCATTATAAGCCATGCGATTCATTCCAGACACAGCCATAAACTCTTGTTTATCTATCATTTTAAATACATTTTTAATTTGGCTTAATGGTACATTCTTTATTAAATCATTTTCTTTTAATGAATATTTCTCACCACTTACATAAACATGTTGGGCATCATTAGTGGGTTGCGTAACTTGATTCATTTGATCATTATCGTGATTTACAGGATTCCAATCTTGTTCTTTTAAAAAAGGTGCGTATTTCAAGGCGATATAAACAATTATCACAATTGCTATTACTGCTATAATGTTTTTAATCATACTAAATATCAATCTCATAGTTCGCCTCCAATGTCTTCATCTAATTATATATTTTATTATGTATATTTTCCTCAGTCTTCAGCCTTAATCATGATATATCTTAGGACTGATGCACGTTCATTTAAAATAGCTTATAATTTTGTTATGATTTAAAAGCGTATGAGGAGGTTTGTAGCATTGAGTATACTAACAATTATTTTAATAGCACTATTAGTCATCCTCCTTTTTAGAGTTGGACTTTCTATTTTGCGATTTTTAATTTATGTCGGACTTGTTTTATTATGTATTTACTTAGGATATCAAGGTTTAATATGGTTGCTCGATTTTTTTCAAATAAATAGTGGGTTTTTACCGCACTTTCAATTTAACAATTAAATTTATTCTGCATAACAAAACTCCTAATGTACTAGTTTAGAATTTTTTAACTAGCTCCACATTAGGAGTTTTAATTTGTTTTCAAGCACGGATACTACTTGATGAACAGATCACTATTACTTACGCCCAAATGCGTTAGATAAAAATCGTATCAGCGCGTAGCTACCACTTAGTAAAAGGCCCCAAACGATTCCAGTAAAAATTGAGCCAATTGCTACACTTAATAAAGGAAAAGCTTGTTTCGTAACGATCACACCTGCTAACGCTGTTACTAAAATACCTAACGTAGATAAAGCTAATGTTATTAATAGATTGCGCTTTGTTACAGGTTCATTTTTAATATTTAACTGCATGGTATAAACCATTGGCACGAGAACCCCGATAATAATAAATAGAGTCACTATTTTTCCTCCAATGAAAGTACTTCGTAGGTATTATACACAAGATACGTCATTAATTCTATCAACTTCAATCATTTTCATCAAAGTAACCCGCTTCTACAAGACTGGTAAATCTATTATCACCGATTATAATATGATCCAACAAATCTATCCCTAAAATCAAACCACACTCCTTCAACCTCATTGTTGTTATGATATCTTCTTGTGAGGGCGTTACATCACCGGATGGATGATTATGAACTGCGATAATTGCATTGGCATTTTCTCTCACCGCAATACTAAAAATTTCACGTGGATGTACAATCGAACTATTTAATGTACCTTTAAAAACACAGGTTTCTTTAATCACTACATTTTTTGAATTTAACAATAAAATGACAAAATGTTCTTGTGTTAAATCTTTCATTGTTGGAATCATATAATCAGCAACATCACTTGGTTGCGTTATTTTTATACGATTATTTTCAGCTCTTCTCCCCATCCTTTCCCCTAGCTCAAATGCTGCTTTTAAAGTAATTGCTTTTTGTAATCCAATCCCTTTAACTTGTATCAAATCGTTAATTGAAGATTTTTTCAATTCATTCAGATTCGAAGCAGATTTAAGCAGTTCATTACTAATGTCTATGCTCGAGAATCCTTTTCTTCCGGTGTTAATTAATATAGCTAATAATTCTGTATTCGAAAGACTTTTTGCACCATGGCTTAACAAACGTTCTCTTGGCATTTCTGAAGTTACCATTTCTTTAATTTTCAAAAATATACGCCTCCTAAAAATTGATGGATATCATTATAAAAAAGTGAATTGATAAAAAAGGAAATAAATATAAATGGAACAAGGGGTAATAGTTTAATCGGCTTAAATATCATGGTAATTAAAGCAACTAAACCAGCAATGACAAATGTAAATAAAATGACATAAATAGTGAATTGGAGAGGGAAAAACAAAGAAAGTGCAGATATTAGTAAAACGTCACCATAACCAATATATGCCCGAAATAAAAAGTAGAATATATGCGTGGTCATACTAATAATGAGAAAAGCTACTGGATAAATCATACTTAACGAGAGAGAAACGATACAATAAATTATAATTAAACGACAATCTAACATTAAAGAAGTGATATCGGTCATAGTAAAAATAAGCAGAAAAACATATGTAGTTATAAATAGCGTAGCATTTACGTATGTGAAATCATACTTAATAAAGACGATAGGTATTAAAGCAAAGGTTTCCCCTAAGAAATGTGTTAGGGAAATACGCTTTCGACAGTTTCGACATCGCCCTTTTAATAATAAAAAACTAATAATCGGCATTAATTCATACCATTTAAGTGACGAATTACAATAATCACATTTCGATCTTCTATGTAAATAATCAAATGACGTTTCTTCTATAGATATAAATTGATATAGAAAACTAAAAATACAACTGCAACTATAAGATAACAATACTACCAAATGACAACCTCCTTACGTAAAGTATAGTCACTTATTATCAAAATGTAAATATACACTATTTTTCAAGAATTGAACCGCTTTTTCATTTAAATTTTTCAATATTGCTAAGCGTAATTGATGGATACTTTAACAGCCCATTACTGCTCGGCAAAATTAATAATGGCAAGAAATTGAACCTTATAAACACATACGATTTAGAGCATAAAAAATAACCATGAAGCTCTACCTATTGATTAAATAGATTCTTCATGGCTATTTTAGTTTTAGTTTTATAATGCTTCAAAGTCTAATTTTGATTTAACTTCACTTATGAAATACAGACTACCGGTAATTACTAATGTATCACCTTGATAATTTTTTATAAATTCAACGTAGTCATCTACTAATTGTATTTCATCATTTTCAATACTACCTACAATTTCTTCTTTGCGTAACGCTTTCGGAAAATCAAATTCAGTTGCATAAAACGTATGCGCAATTAAACTTAAATGTTTGACCATCTCGTTAATCGGTTTTCCGTTTATTGCTGAGAACAAAATATCTACTTTTTCTTTATCATGGTACTGTTTAATTGTATCAATTAGAGCATCTATACTCTCTGAATTATGTGCGCCATCCAAAATGATTAAAGGTTTGTCATGCACCTGCTCAATACGTCCAGTCCAACGAACTGATTCAATACCGTCTATCATCTTATTGAAATCTAATTCAATTAATCCTTGTTCATTTAATTCAATAAGAGCTGTTATGGCTAATGCAGCATTTTGTTTCTGATGTTCACCTAGCATACTTAAAATGATTGTTTCTAATTCATAATCTTTATAACGGTAAGTAAATTCATCATTTTGCGATACAACAACAATTTCTCTATCTAATTCAATTGGCTTCGCATGTTGTTCAATTGCGCGTTCACGAACATATTTTAATGCATCTTCATTTTTAACAGCATATATCACTGGAACGTTAGGCTTTATAATCGCGCCTTTATCCCTAGCAATATCTAGATAAGTACCACCTAAAATATCTGTATGGTCTAGACCGATACTAGTTAAGATTGATAAAACCGGTGTAAAGACATTTGTCGAATCGTTCTTTATACCCAATCCAGCCTCAACAATGACAAAATCAACAGGATGTATTTCACCAAAATATAAAAACATCATCGCTGTGATTATTTCGAATTCAGTTGCAACACCTAAATCTGTTTCACGTTCCATCATTTCACTTACTGGTTTAATACGTGATACTAATTCTACAATAGCGTCATTTGATATTGGCACACCATTTAGACTAATTCGTTCATTAAATGTTTCAATAAACGGCGACGTAAATGTACCTACTTCATAACCATTTTCAACTAAAGCTGTTCTAAGGTAAGCAACTGTAGAGCCTTTACCATTTGTGCCACCTACATGAATACCCTTAATGTTATTTTGAGGATTATTAAATTGTGCTAGCATCCATTCCATACGTTTAACACCTGGTTTGATGCCAAATTTAGTTCTTTCGTGTATCCAATACAAGCTCTCTAGGTAATTCATTGTTACTAACTCCTATGCTTTTAATTGTTCAATTCTTGCCTTCACACCATCATATTTTTCTTGATAATCTTGTTTTTTACGTTTTTCTTCATTTATAACCTTTTCAGGTGCTTTACTTACAAAGTTTTCATTAGAGAGCTTTTTATCTACTCTATCTAATTCGCTTTGAAGTTTAGCTAATTCTTTTTCCAAACGGCTGATTTCCTTATCCATATCAATTAGCCCTTCTAATGGTAATACCACTTTACCTGCAATTACAACTGATGTCATTGCTTTCTCAGGAATTTCCACGTCAGTGCTAATATTTAAGGTACTAGGATTACAGAATTTGATTAAATAATCTTTGTTTTGTGATAAAGTTGTTTCAATTTCTTTATCTTTAGCTTGAATTAAAATAGGTATTTCTTTAGACAATGGCGTATTTACTTCTACACGTGATTGTCTTACAGATTTAATGATTTCAACAAGTTGTTGCATTGTTTGTTTACTTTCTTCAAAAATCAATGATTCACGCACTTCTGGCCATGAAGCTTTAACAATTGTGTCACCTTCATGTGGTAAACTTTGCCATATTTTCTCTGTTACAAATGGCATGAATGGATGTAGCATTCTCATAATATTGTCTAAAGTATAACTCAATACTGAACGTGTAACTTGTTTTTGTTCTTCATCATTACCATTCATTGGAATTTTACTCATTTCAATGTACCAATCACAGAAATCATCCCAAATGAAATTATATAATGCACGTCCAACTTCGCCAAATTCATATTTGTCACTTAGATCAGTAACTGTTGCAATCGTTTCATTTAAACGTGTTAGAATCCATTTATCTGCTAATGATAAGTTACCACTTAAATCGATATCTTCAACTTTAAAGTCTTCACCGATATTCATTAAACTGAAACGTGCCCCATTCCAGATTTTATTGATAAAGTTCCACACTGACTCAACTTTTTCAGTTGAGTATCTTAAATCATGTCCTGGAGATGAACCTGTTGCTAAGAAGTAACGCAAGCTATCAGCACCGTATTCGTCAATAACATCCATTGGATCCACACCATTACCTAATGATTTACTCATCTTACGCCCGTCTTCAGCACGAACTAAACCGTGTAATAATACATCATTAAATGGACGACGATCTGTAAATTCTAAGCCTTGGAATATCATGCGTGCTACCCAGAAAAAGATAATATCGTAACCTGTAACTAAGGCATTTGTTGGGTAGTATCGTTTAAAGTCTTCACTTTCTAAATCAGGCCAACCTAACGTAGAGAAAGGCCATAAAGCACTTGAGAACCACGTATCTAATACATCTTCATCTTGTTGCCAATTTTCAATATCAGTTGGCGCTTCTTCTCCAACATATATTTCGCCTGTTTCTTTATGATACCAAGCCGGAATTTGATGACCCCACCATAATTGTCTTGAAATCGTCCAATCTCTAATATTTTCCATCCATTGGTTAAATGTATGTTCGAAACGTTGCGGATAAAAATCAATACGATCATCTGTTTTTTGGTTATCTAATGAACGTTTCGCTAAGTCTTCCATGCGCACAAACCATTGTGTTGATAAATATGGTTCAACAACAGCGCCAGATCGTTCTGAATGACCTACAGAATGAACATGATCTTCAATCTTGATAACTAAATCTTGTTCTTTTAAATCTTTAACTAGCTGTTTACGACAATCAAAACGGTCCATACCTTCGTATTTACCCGCTTTGTCGTTCATTTTACCATTTTCATCCATAACGATAATATTTTCTAATTGATGTCTTTGACCAATTTCAAAATCATTAGGGTCATGTGCTGGTGTCACTTTCATAGCACCAGAACCGAAGTCTATATCAACATACTCATCTGCTAAAATAGGCAGTTCGCGTCCTACGATTGGTAATATAACAGTTTTACCGATTACATCTTTGTATCGTTCGTCATTAGGGTTAACAACAATCGCTGTATCACCTAACATCGTTTCTGGTCTTGTTGTTGCAATTTCAATAAAACCTTCACCATCAGCGTAAGGATATTTAAAATGATAAAACGCACCTTGAACATCTTCATGTATTACTTCAATATCAGATAAAGCTGTACGTGCTTTAGGATCCCAATTTATAATACGTTCGCCACGATAAATAATTCCTTTATTGTATAAATCAACAAAAACTTTTTTAACTGCTTTACTTAAACCTTCATCTAAAGTAAAACGTTCTCTACTATAATCTAAACCTAGACCTAATTTAGCCCATTGCGCACGAATAAATGACGCATACTCTTCTTTCCAATCCCATGCCTGTTCTAAAAACTTTTCACGACCAAGATCATATCTAGTTATTCCTTGTTCATTTAATTTAGCTTCTACCTTTGCCTGTGTCGCAATACCAGCATGATCCATACCTGGTAAGTATAACGTATCGTATCCTTGCATACGTTTCATACGTGTAATGATATCTTGTAAAGTTGTATCCCATGCATGTCCTAAATGTAATTTGCCAGTCACATTTGGTGGCGGGATAACAATAGTATATGTTTCTTTTGATTTATCTTCTGACGATTTAAAATAACCATTCTTTACCCATTCTTCATAACGTCCCGCTTCAACTTCACGAGGATCATATTTTGGTTTCATTTCCATTTGCTATACCTCCTAAAAAAATAAAAATATCCATCCTATATACAAATAGGACGGATATTCCGTGGTACCACCTATATTCAAGAAGGATGATTAATATCAAATTCACTCTTTTAACATAATTGGAATAATCATACCAATACTATCATCGTGAAATTTGAAATGCTTCATCTCTTCAAGCACTCTAGATTATGATTAACGCTCAAACACGTCTTAGCCTACTATTAATCACGTTCAGCTAAGATACTCTGTGGGCTACCTTCAGTAAAAATCATTTACATACTCACACCAAATCATATGCTCTCTTTAAAATAATTTGAACTTACTCTTCCCAAATCCTATATTAAACTCTTAACTTATAGTATAATGATTGACAAAATAAGTCAATGTATAGGTGGGAATAAAATGAATGAATGCGCATTTGGAACTAAAGATCCAGTCTACTTAGACTATCATGATCATGTATGGGGACAACCGCTCTATGATAGCAAGGCATTGTTTAAACTTTTAGCATTAGAATCACAACATGCTGGGCTATCTTGGTTAACTATTTTAAAAAAGAAAGAAGCCTATGAAGAAGCATTTTATGATTTCGAACCAGAAAAAGTAGCACAAATGACCGCTCAAGATATCGACCGCTTAATGACTTTTCCAAATATCGTTCATCATCGTAAAAAATTAGAAGCAATTGTTAATCAAGCTCAAGGGTATTTAAAAATTGAACAAGCATATGGTAGTTTTAGTAAATTTTTATGGTCTTATGTAAATGGTAAGCCTAAAGATTTGCAGTATGAACATGCTTCTGATCGTATCACAGTTGATGATACTGCAACACAACTATCTAAAGATTTAAAACAATACGGGTTTAAATTTTTAGGTCCAGTAACAGTATTTTCGTTTTTAGAAGCAGCCGGTTTATATGATGCACATTTAAAAGATTGTCCATCAAAGCCTAAACACAATTAATTTGCTATAGCATCATAAAGTAAACGAGACATCATCTATTTTTAACTAATAGACTGTCTCGTTTTTTGATGTGAAAATTTATTCAAATCATAAGTTAAAGTTCCAAGTTAATGCACTGCTAATATTAGATATCTTAATCTAAAAATAGATGTACAACCTTTGCTTAAACCTTAATAATGAATTCTATCCTAAGCATAAATCAACTTAAATGGATGATAGTTTCTAATCTTCACGCTTATTCGAACGATATTTTAAAAAGTAATTAATTCCTGGTGCAATAATAAATAGGATGAAAAAGATTCGGAAAATATGATAACTCGTAATCATAGCAACATCGGCACCAGTAGCTAATGCAACTAAAACTATCTGATTAACCCCTCCTGGTGCTGCACCAAGAAACAATTCATTAATAGGATTATTATCAAAGAAATGTATGACATAAACCATGATTAGCGCACCAATTATCAACATAATATTTTGAATTGTAATTGCGATTGCTAGTCTACCTTTTAAATCTGACAATAAATGCGCAATTTGAACTCCAATTCTAATCATATATATTAGTTGTGCCATGTTCAACAACCAATGATCTAGTGTAAATGTTAAACCTGTAGAAAAATTCCAAACAATTAATACAATGAGTGGTGCTAATAATTGAAATGTTGGAAACTTTATTTTAGACATAATTAGATAAACTATAAAGATAGCTATCGCTAAAATAACTATTTGCCCTATGTTTAATACTTGTGATAAAGGCAAGACTTTTGTTAACTTTCCATTCGCATGCATGTTACCATCATGAAAAAAATATGAAATGAACGGTACTAAAACAACAACAAATATAATTCGTGATGTTTGCGTTAAGCTAACAACTAACAAATTAGCACGTTTGTCTTGTTCAGCCATGACCAGCATTTGTGTTAGTGCTCCTGGTATAACACTTAAAATAGCTGTTTCCGTATTAATACGTGCAATTTTTTTAAAAATAAATGCCATTACTATTGCAATTAATAATATCGAAATAGATACAACAATAATCGAAAGCCAATTGTCTTTAATATCCATAACGACATTTTTCGTAAACGTTGATCCGATTTGCACACCTAATAGTACAATACCTAATTCACTCAGTAAGAATGGCCATTTAATATCAAGTTTGAAAACTTTCACACAAATGATTGATGCGATAATAGGACCAAACATAAATGGGAGTAATACGTGTGATGAATACAGTAGAATACTAATAAAAAATGATAAAACGAACACAATGAAATTATTTCTATATATCATTGTCATGTTTTCCACTTCTTTCAATAAAAAATAAAATGACTAAATTGCTGCTTGAGCTTCACGTTTGTTAAGATAACAATATCCGCTAGCAGTTTTGACTACAAAGCATATATGGACTTTCACTATCAAGTCGCCGCCCATGCCTGATATACATTTAAAAAGAGCCTGAACAAAGTTCAGGCTCTCAATTTGTCCGTATATTTATTTTACAATACGACTTAAAGCCGTATCAAATGCTTGAATCGTTTTTTCAATATCTTCTTTCGTGTGTGCCGTAGATAAGAATGTACCTTCAAATTGAGATGGTGGTAAAAACACACCTTCTTTTGCCATTTCACGATACATTTCTGCAAATAATTTCAAATCACTTTTATTCGCTTGTTCAAAATTGGTTACAGGTCCTTCATTTAAGAAATAACCAATCATTGAACCTGCTCTATTTACAGTTATTGGTACATTGTGTTTAGCAAATACACGCTTTAAACCGTCTTCAAGTATATCGCCTAACATATTAAAATACTCATATGTCTCTGGCGTTAATTGGCTTAACGTTTCATAACCACTTGTCATTGCAAGAGGATTTCCTGATAACGTACCCGCTTGATAAATATTTCCTAATGGTGCTATATGATCCATGATTTCTTTTTTACCACCAAAAGCACCTACAGGTAGTCCTCCACCGATAACTTTTCCTAAGCAAGTTAAATCTGGTGTCACACCAAAGTAACCTTGTGCACAATGATAACCGACTCTGAAACCAGTCATTACTTCATCGAAAATTAGCAATGCGCCGTATTCAGTCGTAATATCTCTTAATCCCTGTAAAAAACCTTCAATCGGCGGTACGACACCCATATTACCAGCAACAGGTTCTACGATTACACCAGCAATATCGTCTCCAAATTTTTCGAAAGCGATTTTAAGTGCATCTAAATCATTGTATGGAACTGTAATTGTATTTTTAGCAATACCTTCAGGCACACCAGGAGAATCCGGCAATCCTAATGTTGCCACCCCAGAACCAGCTTTGATTAATAACGAATCACTATGACCATGATAGCAACCTTCAAATTTCACAATTTTATTTCTGCCAGTATAACCACGTGCTAATCTTAAAGTATCCAATGTAGCTTCTGTACCAGATGACACCATACGCACTTTTTCTATTGAAGATACTCGGTCAATAACGAGCTGCGCCAATTTATTTTCAAGTAATGTTGATGCACCAAAACTTGTACCTTTATCAATTGCTTCATGTAAATGACTAATAACTTGAGGGTCTCTATGTCCTAAAATAAGTGGTCCCCAACTTAGTACATAGTCGATATACTCGTTACCATCGATATCATAAATTTTTGAACCTTTACCGTGATCCATAAAAATTGCTGGTGTATCTACTGATTTAAATGCGCGTACTGGACTATTTACACCACCAGGCATTAAAGTTTCAGCAACCTTCATTGCTTCTTCTGATTTCGTATATCTCATAAAGTAAATTCCTCCTATAGTTTATGGAAAATCATAAATATAAAACCTTATTTATCTAAATAGCGACAAATGTCCTTTGCAAAATACGTAATAATCATATCAGCACCTGCACGTTTCATTGAAACCATTTGTTCCATAACGACACGTTCTTCATCTATCCAACCATTTTGTGCCGCTGCTTTAGTCATACTATATTCTCCACTCACATTATATGCAACAACTGGAACATTCGTATGATTTTTAACATCTCGAACTATGTCTAAATAACTTAGAGCAGGTTTAACAATCATCATGTCGCACCCTTCTTTAAGATCACTTTCTAATTCACGAAGTGCTTCCAAACGGTTAGCAGGGTCCATCTGATACGTTTTTCTATCCCCAAATGATGGCGCTGAATCTGCTGCATCTCTAAAAGGTCCAAAGAAACTTGATGCATACTTGACACCATAACTCATTATAGGAATATTGTAATAGCCGGCTTCATCTAATCCACGACGAATTTCAGCAACAAAACCATCCATCATATTACTTGGCGCAATAATATCAGCACCAGCTTCCACTTGAGAAATTGCTGTTTTAACAAGTAGTGGCAATGATTTATCATTGTCAACGTCATGTGTATGGTCATCAATCACACCACAATGACCATGATCAGTATATTCACATAAACAAGTGTCTGCAACAATTAATAAGTCATCATACATTTTTTTAGCAATACGTGTTGCCTGTTGAATAACACCATCGTGAATGTATGCACCAGTACCTATATCATCTTTTGAGTTTGGAACACCGAAAAACATAATGGCACGTATGCCTAAGTCATAAGCTTCTTTTAATTCACTTTCAAGTAAATTCAAACTGATTTGGTATACACCTGGCAATGACTTAATTTCTTTTTTCACATCGTCTTTTTCAACTACAAAAATTGGATATATTAAATCTTCTTTTCTTACATGATTCTCTCTAACCATATCTCTCATTGTCGCTGATGATCTCAATCTTCTATGTCTATCAAATTTCATTTTTAGCCCCTACTTTCTAAAATCTTTTCAATTAGTGATTCGAGTGTTTGAATTTCTGCAATTGTTACTGGTTGTTGATATGATTTAATGGTCCGTGCTGTTTGTTCTCCAATAGCAAAATACGACTTGAATTTTGGTACAAATCCTTCATTAAAATAATAACGTACTGCCGACGAACTTGAAAATGTTAATGCATCGATTTGTTGATGTTCTATCATTTCTTTAACATCTTGTATATTTTGTTTGTTAGGCACTGAAGTATATAAATCTATTTTAACAACTTCATTATCTTTAGATAACGCTGCTAATAACAATGGTCTCGCCAATTCACTCGAAGGCAAAAGTATTTTTTGGTTAGTTTGATTAAATGATTTTAAAAATCCTTCTTGAGAAAAGTCGTTTGGCATAAAATCAACTCGAATGCCAAGTGATTCACAATATTGCGCTGTCTTACTTCCTATCACAGCAATGTTATCAACATTAATTCCTTTTAGATATTTATAAAAGAATTTCACAGCATTTTTAGATGAAAAAATAAGCCAGTCATAGCGTTGATTTAACAAATGAATATCAAAATTTAGTGGCTTTATATCAATAAAGGGTTTGTGAATAATTGATACTAAATCACTTTGCATGTCATTTGTTTGTGTCATAACTACAACTGGCTTCATATTTAAACGTCACTCCATTATTTAATGTTGTTCATTTAAGCGTTTTATAATTTCATAAGCACCTTGCTCTTTTAATTTGTTACTCACTGTTTTGCCTAACTCAACCGGATCTGTTCCGTTCATTGTATATTCAAATCGTTCTTTACCATCTGGGGTCATAATTAAACCTGTAAATTCGATTTCTTTTTGATCTGAGATTGTAGCATATCCTGCGATTGGCACCTGACAACTACCATCCATTTCTGCTAAAAACGTTCGTTCAGCAGTCACACATTTCGCAACCTCATCATTATGTACTTTGCTTAATAATGTTAATAGTTCTTCATCGTCACTACGACATTCTATCCCTAAAGCACCTTGTCCGATTGCAGGTAACAATGTATCTCTATCAAGATAAGATGTTACAATATCATCTGACCAGCCCATTCTTCTTAAACCAGCTGCAGCTAAAATAATCGCATCATAATCTTCAGTTTGTAACTTTTCTAATCGTGTATCTATATTACCTCTAATCCATTTAATCTCTAAATTAGGATACTTAGATAATATTTGTGCACCACGACGTAATGAACTAGTACCAATAATACTGCCTTCTGGCAATTGGGATAGTGGTGTATGTGTTTTAGAAATATACGCATCAAAAGGTAATTCTCTATCAGGGATACAACCTAATGTTAAACCTTCCGGAATTACACTTGGTACGTCTTTAAGCGAGTGTATTGCCATATCGATATTTTTTTCAAAAAGTTCATGTTGTATTTCTTTAACAAATAAGCCTTTGCCTCCGACTTTAGACAATTGCTTATCTACTATACGATCGCCTTTCGTGACAATTTCTTTAATTTCAATTTCTAGATTTGGCTCGACAGCTTTTAATTTATCAATAAATTGCTGGCTTTGTGTTAAAGCTAATTTACTTCTTCTGGAGCCAACGACTAATTTACGCATGTTCAATTCCTCCTAGGAACGGATTGCTCTAGATTATTTTCTCAATTCACAAAATGTGTTGCAAAAAATAAATTAATCATATTTAAGCAAAATAAAATAATGTTATAGTATATTAAATACCTTGAATTCAACCATTTGTTGATTCTAAGCAAAATATAACTTCCATATAATACTGTAATAATTGAAGAGAGTATTACCTTCGGGTCAATGAATATACGTTCACCAACTGAAATTACACCCCACTGTGTACCTAAAATAATACTAAATATGAGAATTATCCACCCACTTAACGTTGAGTAAAACACAATTGATTCAAGTGTAGCAACGCTACCTATTCTAAAGTATTTTTGATCAAAACGTTTTTCCTTCAAATTACGGTATTGCATGATATACAGTAATGCATTGACAAAAGCTAAGGCAAAGAAGACATAACTTAACACAGCTAGACCGATATGGACTAACAGTAACTCGTCTACAACAGCAATTTTCTGAACCTTATTAGTATAATGTGTCGGTTGAAATGTATTCATCCCTAAAAGTGTTAGCCCTATTAAATTCAAGAAAAACACAGAGAAATTCAATACTTTGATAAGGTTAAGAATTAAAGAGATTGAAATAATCAGCCAACTTAAAGTATAGAATACATCTGAAATAGACCCTAATGGAATATGTCTAGTTTGTATAATAAAAATAGATAAAGAGATTGTTTGTAAAACCCAAACAATCCCCAATAAATATATGCCTAAACTTCTAATCTTATGACTTTTTTGGACAAAATCATAAAAATAGCAAATGATACTGATTAAGTATATTAATAATATAATTTCATTGAATCGAATAAACAGGTTTTCTTGCATATTATCACCATATTAATATGCTTATTCAAAACTAAAGATACGTCGCGCTGAAATTTCCTTGACCTTGCTTTCTTTTTGTTGCTTCGCTTGCTCATAAGGACATTCAGCTTCGATATCAAATATATTTTGAAATAGCTCTAATTTTTCATTACTTTTCTTATCACTACTTAATTCTTTGGCCTGTTTAATAGGATCTTTCAACATTTGATTGATGATACTTTTTGTATGTTTAGATATAATTTTACGTTCTCTTTCGCTTAACCCTGGCAATTTACGATCAATACTGTCCATCGTTTCTGCTTGAATTGCCATAGCTTTTTCACGTAAAGCTCTAATCACTGGAACAACACCCAACATACTAATCCACTCATTGTGTGCATGTATTTCTGCAGGAATTTGTTCCGAAATTGTTGCAGCCGCTAATTGTCGCTCACGTAAGTTTGCATCAACTAAACCTTTTAAGTCATCAACATCATAATTAAAGATGTTTGTGATGGCACTAATACCAGGTTCAATATCTCGAGGAACTGCAATATCAATCAATACTAGTGAATCTTGCTTTCTATTTTCTGCAATTCTTTCTATCATTTCATTTGTAATGATATAAGATTGTGCACTCGTTGAACTAATCACAATATCTGCACTTTCAAGTAAATTTGGTAATGATGATAGTTCATCATATTTCACTTGATGCTTTGCTGCTAATTTCATAGCATTTTCAATTGTTCTATTTACTACTGTAATATCAGTAATTCCAGAACCAAGAAGATTTAATAGTGATAATTCACTCATTTCCCCTGCACCAATAATGATAGCTTGCTTACTTTTCAATTTGCCAAATACTTTTTTCGCCAACTCGACCGCAGCATAAGACACACTTACAGCATTATCAGCTATATCTGTTTCATTATGTGCTCTTTTTGCAAAAGTAATTGCCTGTTTAAATAGATGATTAAAAATTGTTCCTGTCGTACCTGTGCTTTGCGCTAAGAAAAATGCATCTCTTATTTGACCTAAAATTTGAGTTTCTCCAAGTACGATTGAATCTAAACCAGAAGTGACACGCAATAAATGTTCTACTGCTTCGTCCCCCACTTTTACTTCTGACATTGCTTTAATATCATCTACTTCAAATCCAAATGCACGAGCTAGAAATCGTTGAATATAGTAACGACCTGTGTGAATTTGATCAACAACAGCATATACTTCAGTTCGATTACATGTTGATAATATGACATTTTCTAAAATAGATTTAGTTTCATATAAATCTTCATGGGCAATTCGTAAGGCATCATCTCTAAAAGCAACTTGCTCTCTTAGTGCAACATCAGCTGTGCGATGATTTATACTAATTGCAATAAAATGCATTTGAAACGCCCCCATATATACTAACAATACAAATATTATAACATAATTTAAAATCCAATTAAGTACGATGCTTAAATAAATTATAATCTTTCTAATTTACTTTTGAGTTTTTGACAAAATGATGAACGTTGAAAAATGTTATCAATTGTGTACTAATTAAAAGTTTCGTGCTTACATTATTTTTAAAATTTTTGTATAAGTTTTGTCGTACAAAAACTATGAAATATACGGTTCAATTAAATTCCATATTTGTTGTTGTTTATTATTTTGAATTGATGAATAACTTACAATTGTATCGTCTGGGTCCATATCTAATTGTGTCTTAATATTTTTAATATGCTTTTGAACTTTACCTTTTGGAATTTTGTCTTCTTTAGTGCATATAACTAAAGTAGGAATATCAAAATGTTTCAAATAATTGTACATTAAGATATCATCTTGTGTTGGATCATGTCTTAAATCAACTAATTGAATAACTAATTGCAAATTCTCTCTCTTAGTTATATATTCCTCAATCATTTTCCCAAATTTTTCACGTTGTGTTTTACTTACTTTAGCATATCCATACCCTGGAACATCCACAAAAATAAGTTGTTCATCTATATTATAAAAATTTAACGTTTGCGTTTTGCCGGGTTGCTGTGATGTACGTGCCATATTTTTTCTGCCAATCATACTATTGATAAATGTAGACTTACCTACATTAGATCGACCGCTCAGTGCAACTTCAGACAATTCTGTTTCTGGATATTGTTCTTCTTTTACTGCACTAATGATTAATTCTATATTATTAGGATTAACTTTCATTTTATATCCTCACTTTTTTATATTCTCTTTCAACTCTACCATTATATAATATTTGAACCTTTCGGTATACATTATAAAAAAGCTCCGATCAAAGTTAAACTATTTGAGCGTCAACTTTGATTGGAGCTTTTCACTTTTATAACACATCAATGATTAAGCTGATGTTTTACTATTATTAATTAAATTGCCTTCTGCGTCGTATAGTTCTGGTTCAGTTTCTTCATTAATTGTTTGTGCTGTAATAACTACCTTCGTTACATTTTCGTTAGAAGGCACATCAAACATAATATCGATTAACGATTCTTCTATGATTGAACGTAAACCACGCGCACCTGTTTTTCTTTCAATTGCTTTTTCACTAATTGCTGATAAAGCTTCTTCAGTGAACTCTAAATCCACATCATCTAATTCCAGCATTTTAGTATATTGTTTCACAAGTGCATTTTTAGGTTGCGTTAAGATGTTTTTCAACGCAGTTACATCTAATGTTTCTAAATTAGCTACAATTGGCACACGTCCGATAAATTCAGGAATCAAACCATAGGCTTGCAAATCTTCTGGGCGAATTTGTGCTAATAATGCTTGTTCGTCATATTTATCAGCTTCATTGCTTGAGAAACCAATAACTTTTTCACCAAGACGGCGCTTAATCACTTCTTCAATACCATCAAAGGCACCACCAAGAATAAATAAGATATTTGTTGTATCAATTTGAATCATTTCTTGGTTTGGATGTTTGCGTCCACCTTGTGGCGGAACACTTGCAGTCGTACCTTCTAAGATTTTAAGCAATGCTTGTTGAACACCTTCACCTGAAACGTCACGTGTTATAGATGTGTTTTCAGATTTACGTGCAATTTTATCAATTTCATCTACATAAATAATACCTTTTTCGGCTTTATCAATGTCAAAGTCAGCTGCTTGAATTAATCTCAACAAGATATTTTCAACATCATCGCCTACATAACCAGCTTCAGTTAAACTTGTCGCATCTGCAATTGCAAATGGTACATTCAACGTCTTGGCTAATGTTTGAGCTAATAATGTTTTACCACTACCTGTTGGCCCAATTAATGCAATGTTACTTTTTTGTAATTCAACATCATCTTCTTTTGGTCCTAATTGTTGAATACGCTTATAGTGGTTATAAACAGCTACAGCTAAAGATTTTTTAGCTTTTTCTTGACCAATAACATATTCGTTTAAATGATCCATAATTTCTTTAGGAGTAGGTAATTCTGTAATCGCTTCAGAAGTGTTTTGAGCTAATTCTTCTTCGACGATTTCTGAGCATAATTCAATACACTCATTACAAATATATACACCACTTCCTGCTACAAGTTTTTTTACTTGATCTTGGTCTTTTCCGCAGAAAGAGCATTTCAAATTTTCTTCATCTTCATTGAATTTAAACATTCTTTTTACACCCCTATTCGTTAAAGACTATACTAGATTGGATATTACAATGCAACATATTAACATACAAACTTTTTGCTTAAAGAATAGTAGCAGATACATAAGCTATGCATCTGCTACTCATTTTTGTAATTTAATATTTAATGAAGATTAATCTTCTTTAGTTCCTTCAACGAACTTTGCGTTACCTCTTAATAAATCGATAACTTTTTGGATACGAACATCATTTTTAATGATATCAGTATTACCTAAAGTATTTTTGATATCTTCAACTGAGATATTAAATTGTTTACTCATTTTTTCTAATTCTTTATCGATATCTTCATCAGTAGCTTCGATTTTTTCAGCTTCAGCGATCGCAGTTAAAGTTAAGTTAGTTTTAACACGTTGTTCTGCATCGTCTTTCATTTGCTCTCTTAATTGAGTTTCATCTTGACCTGAGATTTGGAAGTACGTTTGTAAATCTAAACCTTGTTGTTGAATTCTTTGTGCAAATTCAGACACCATACGATCTAATTCAGTATTAACCATTGCTTCAGGAATATCGATTGTTGTATTATCAGTAGCTTTTGTAATCGCTTCTTCTTTTTCAACATTTTCAGCATCTGTAGCTTTTTGTTCAGCTAAACGTTTACGTAAGTTTTCTTTGTACTCGTCTACTGTATTTGCTTCTGCATCTAATTCATTAGCAATTTCATCTGTTAATTCTGGAACTTCTTTAAATTTAATTTCGTTAACTTTTGTTTTGAAAGTTGCTTCTTTACCAGCTAATTCTTCAGCATGGTATTCTTCTGGGAATGTTACGACAACATCTTTTTCTTCGTCAACTTTCATACCTTCTAATTGCTCTTCGAAACCAGGTATGAATGAACCTGAACCGATTTCTAAATCGTAACCTTCAGCTTGTCCACCTTCGAATTCTTCTCCGTCAACTGAACCACTAAAGTCGATGTTAACTGTGTCGCCATTTTCAACAACACCATCTTCTTTAACGACCATTTCAGCTAAATGTCCTAAGCTGTGGTCAATCGCTTCTTGTAACTCATCATCAGATAATTCAGTTTCTTGTTTTTCAATTTCAAGACCTTTATAGTCTCCTAATTTAACTTCTGGCTCAACTGTAACTGTTGCTTCAAAAATGAAATCTTTACCTTTTTCAATTTGAGTAACACTTACTTCTGGTTGTGCAACTGGTTTAATATCAGTTTCGTCAATTGCTTCACCATAAGCATCTGGTAATAAAATGTCGATAGCATCTTGATATAATGCTTCTACACCAAAGCGTTGTTCAAAAATTGGACGTGGCACTTTACCTTTACGGAATCCAGGTACGTTAATTTGTTTAACCACTTTTTTGAATGCTTGATCTAACGCTTTGTTTACTTTTTCTGCAGGAACAGTAACAGTTAATAAACCTTCGTTACCTTCCTTTTTTTCCCAAGTTGCTGTCATGTATATATACCTCCATGATTAACTAATTTATTTTTTCAACTTCCCTATTATATCATAGGTCTATTCCCTATACAAACATTGAAATCACAACGTTTATATATTTGTAAATCAACTTTTTTCGTCAAAACTATATTAAAATGCTGAGTATTATTTTGCAACAATTTAACTATTATTATTCAAATCTAATTGCTGAATAAAATTAAATGCATCGATACTTTGTAATTCACATTTAAGTCCTAACATATTTTTGAAATAACATTCGTATGCATTAATCCATTTATTCGTTTCAAACAAAGTTTCAATATCAATTGGATAAATCATGATAGAGTGATTATTCATAATATGGTGTGCTTCTTCAGCGATATGTAAAGCACCATCATTTAATGTTTCCATAACGTTAGGTATAACTTTTTCTTTCAGTGTTGTATGTTCTAGCCCTTTTAAATTAGCTGGTACAAAAGTTACATCCATACCATACTTTTCAATTGTCAGTTCTTGTGTACAATTTGCGAACCTTAAATACTCAATCATTAAACTAATGAGGTTATAACTGTACGTATTAGATTTTAATATATATAATACCGTTTCTTGAAATTGAAAATGACCATTGTCTATTAACTTCAAAATCAAGTGCGTCTGTTCCCTCATTGATAACGTATCAAAATCAGTTAATGACTGAGTCAATCGTTTTTCATCTTCAATTAATTTTGACTTAGCAAATTCTTTAAGAGGATGTAATGCCATTCTTGTTTTGTGATCTTTGACTTCATCAATAATTTGATGAATTACTTCTACCGCTTCAAAATATTGTCCCAAACCAATCAAACTTTTCACGTAATAAATCATCAATGCATCATATTGTTGTATGCCAGTTTTCAATAAGACAATTGTTTCTTCTCTTAATTCAAGAAATGACCCCGTCTCATATAACATACGGCATTTCATCATTGCTATTTCTTCAGTGAGTTCAAATTGACGTTCATATTGCACAATATATTCATACATCAGGTCATAGTTTTGGTCTTGTTCAGCACGTTTTATATCTTTATATAACTTTTTCGAAGAGTTAGGAAACTGAATAATATCTGACATATATGTCACCTCGTTTGATTATAAATCTTGAAGGATTAATGCGCTCCACGTTTCGAAATCATCATATGACTCTATGTTGCCTTTTTCAACCCATTTTATTCGTAAAGTATCTGTTTCTTTAGCTTCTACATCATTCGTACTTACAGTGATTTTAAATACAACACCAATATGTACCTTGCCCACTTCATTATTATCGTCATTAATAAAACCGATATATTCCATATTTTGTGAATCTTGCTCACTTAAACCTACTTCTTCTTCTAATTCTCTCTGTGCATTAACTCTCAATACTTCGTTAATAGATTCTGCTCCTGGAACATCATTCATATGACCGCCTACACCTATTGAAGATTGTCCATGCAATCGAGCTTCTCCACCGCCAGATAATCGTTCATACACTAATATCTCGCCATGCTCATTTTCAAGTAAACAATAAGAAATGAGTTGTTTATATGATGGATCCTCTTCCATATCACCGCGTCGCTTAACTTCATATTGACTTAGCGCATCAAAAATATTTTGACCTTCTGGTTTATTCTTATTTAAAAACCCATTGAAAGTATTCTTTTCATTATTAAAAATAATTTCTCTAGGTACTACAATGATTTGTTCATCAAATTTAGACATCGTATAAAACTCCTCACTTTAATGTTTGTTCTCTTAAATGCATTTTAGCAAATATGTCATATTTTAGCGATTAAATGTGGCATTTTGCTTTTTTATAAGTGTTATTATTTTAAAGCATCTTTAGCTTTAGTTACTAATTGAGCAAATGCTTTTTCGTCAGAAATTGCGATTTCTGATAACATTTTACGGTTAATGTCGATACCAGCTTTTTTCAAACCGTTCATTAAACGTGAGTAGCTCATTTCATGTTGACGAGCTGCTGCGTTGATACGTGTAATCCATAATTTACGGAAGTCACGTTTACGTTGACGACGGTCACGGAAAGCGTATTGACCTGATTTCATTACTTGTTGCTTAGCTACTTTGTATAATGTATGTTTTGAACCGAAGTAACCTTTAGCTAATTTAATCGTTTTTTTACGACGCGCTCTTGTTACTGTTCCACCTTTAACTCGTGGCATAAAAAATTCCTCCTTAGGTAATTCCTACCGATTTCTGTATTTGTTCTTATTTTTTGTATGCTAATAATTGTTTTACACGTTTCATATCGCTCTTAGACACTAATCTAGCTTTACGTAATTGACGTTTTTGTTTAGTGCTCTTGTTTGCGAATAAGTGAGATGTGAAAGCTCTTGAACGTTTTAATTGACCTGAAGCAGTTCTTTTAACACGTTTAGCTGCTCCGCGGTGAGTTTTCATTTTTGGCATAATATAAGTCCTCCTGTAATAGCTTTAATTATTTTTCAGCTGTTGGCGCTAACATGATAAACATTTGACGCCCGTCCATTTTAGGTTTTTGTTCAACTGTTGCTATATCTTTGCATTCATCTGCATATTTTTCTAGCACACGTTGACCAATTTCCTTATGCGTAATGGCACGCCCTCTGAAACGAATAGATACTTTACATTTATCGCCTTTAGTTAAGAATTTACGTCCGTTTTTCAACTTAGTTTGGAAATCATGTTCCTCAATTGTTGGACTTAAACGAATTTCTTTAACATTGATGATTTTTTGTTTCTTTTTCATTTCTTTTTCTTTTTTCTGTTGTTCGAATTTGAATTTACCGTAATCCATAATTCTTGCAACTGGTGGTTTCGCATTCGGTGCAACGACCACTAAGTCTAAATCTACACGTTCAGCCATTTCTAAAGCTTCACGCTTTGATTTAACACCAATTTGTTCACCATCTTGACCGATTAAACGTAATTCTTTTGCACGAATTTTGTCATTGATTTGAGTTTGATCTTTTGCTATGGTTGACACCTCCAAAATTTTTACGAAATTTGCACCAAGCAAAAAGGAAGAGCAGGTATAAAATACCCGCTCTTCCTTATACACAGTTATGTGTAATGTGATTAACCTGCCAACTGCTTTATGCGTCGCTACAGGTGAGAAGCGGGTGCTTCTACTTGGTTCGTTTCGTATTCAACGTTGTTAATCATATCAACAATTCACATTTAAGTCAACACTATAACTGTAATTATTTTTATTTTAACCTTTTATTTCATCCATTGACACGTCTTGACGTAAATCTACTTGTTCTAATGGGATTTTTTTCGTTTTATATCGAAGCTTATGATAAATAAAGAATGCTAAAAATACTGGAATTCCCATATACGTAATTAAGAAGCGACTAAAATTAAAATCTCCTGTTTTAATAAAGTCAACATCTTGACCAATAATTACTACAATACATAAAAAGCCAGCAAATAATGGTCCGAATGGGAATAATTTAGCAGTATATTTTAATTTAGATTTGTCATAATTTTGTTTATCAAATGCTCTTCTAAATCGATAATGACTTACTGCTATACCTACCCAAGCAATAAAACCAGTTAAACCACTTGCTGCAACGATATATTCGTATGCACCTTTTGTAAGGCTTTGTAATACGAAAATAATCACTACAATGATTGCTGTAACGAGTAACGACATATATGGCACACCGTTTTTATTTGTTTTACCAAATGCTTCAAACGCTAATTTATCTTTACTCATTGAATATAGCATTCGGGTTGAAGCATACATACCTGAGTTACCTGCTGATAACACAGACGTTAAAATGACTGCATTCATAAATGATGCTGCAAACGCAAATCCAGCATTTTTAAACACTAATGTGAATGGAGACGTTGCTACATTATCACTACCACCCATTAATGCACTACTATCATAAGGAATTAACATACCGATAACAAAAATGGCTAAAATGTAAAATAATAAAATTCTCCAGAATACTTGTTTAATTGCTTTCGGCACAGCACGTTCAGGATTTTCTGATTCACCAGCCGTAATACCAATTAACTCAGTACCTTGGAATGAGAAACCAGCGATTAAGAATACACCTAGAATTGATAACAAACTTCCTCCTAAGTTGCCACCAAGAATAGGACCTTCACCTTTATTAAATATTTCAAATCCTACAACATGACCACCCATGATTCCTACAATCGTTAATAAACCAATTGCAATGAAAACAATAACTGTAATCACTTTTATCAATGCCAACCAGTATTCACTTTCACCATAGACGCGAACTGATAACGAATTCAGACTAAAAATTATAACTAAAAACAACGCACTCCATGCCCAAGCGGGTATGCCTTGCAATGGTGTCCAATATTGAATGACTTGTGCTGCAATCGTAATATCTGCTGCTACAGTTACTACCCAGTTAAACCAATAGTTCCAACCAAGCGCAAACCCTAAAGATGGATCAACAAATCTTGTAGCATATGTACTAAATGAACCTGATACTGGTAAATACGTAGCCATTTCACCAAGTGACGTCATTAAGAAAAATACCATTATTCCGATAATTGCGTATCCTATTAATGCACCCAAAGCACCTGCATCATGAATTGCTCCACCAGAAGTTACAAATAAACCTGTACCAATACAACCCCCAATCGCAATCATAGAAATATGACGATCTTTAAGTCCCCTTTTGACAACATTGTTACTTTCATTTTGAACTTTTGACATATAAGCTCCCTTTCCATGTTTTAGAGGCCAAGAAATAAATAACCTTTATTCACTTTCATACCCTTTTTTACAGAACATAGTGATATTAAAAGTAAAAAAGTGGCTACATACCTTTAAGATATGCAACCACTTTGGCAATTATCTATATAAGGTAGCACATCACATTCTGTGACAGTACAGTTCCTATTCGAAAACTGTCCCAATAGATATAATTTATGGTTTATATCTATTTCGGCATCTTTACCTTTCACTTGTTCAACTTATGTACCATAAATACTTCTGACAAGTTACTAATTAAACATGCAACCTCTAACTCAATTTAATATTTTAACTAACTTGTAATATACAGGATTCATCACGCATAATCAACCCTGTAAAACTTGATACGCAATAAAAGTTTTAAAGCATTTTATTGCGACAACTGTCTATCTATATTTTTTCAAACGAATTTCATCAACTAGATTCCAGATAAATTCATCTTTTTCAACTGTTTCTTGGTCTTGCGATCCATATTGACGCACATTCACTTGATTATTTTCAACTTCCTTATCCCCAACTACGATTTGATAAGGTATTTTTTGCATTTGAGCTTCTCTAATTTTATAACCCATTTTTTCATTACGGTCATCAATACTTACACGAACGCCTTGAGATTTCAATTCATCTTGTAATTGGCGCGCATAATCATAATGTAAATCAACGTTAACTGGAATGATTTGAACTTGTTTTGGCGCTAACCAAGTTGGGAATGCACCTTTAGTTTCTTCAGTTAAAAATGCTACAAATCGTTCCATTGTTGATACAACACCACGATGAATAACAACTGGACGATGATGTTCACCATCTTGACCAATATAAGTTAAATCAAAACGTTCTGGTAATAAGAAATCAAGTTGTGCTGTTGATAATGTCTCTTCTTTACCCATCGCTGTTTTAACTTGAACATCTAGTTTCGGACCATAGAATGCCGCTTCACCAATCGCTTCTTCGTACGATAAGCCAAGCTCATCCGCTGCCTCTTTAAGCATATTTTCAGCTTTATTCCACATGTCATCATCATCAAAGTACTTTTCTTTATCTTCAGGGTCTCTATAACTTAATCTAAAGCTATAATCCTCGAAACCAAAGTCTTTATATACATCAATAATCATGTTTACAACACGTTTGAATTCTTCTTTAATTTGATCAGGTCGAACAAAGATATGTGAATCATTTAAAGTCATACCACGAACACGTTGTAATCCTGATACAGCACCACTTGCTTCATATCTATGCATCGTTCCTAGCTCAGCGATACGGATAGGTAATTCACGATATGAGTGTGGTTTATTCGCATAAATCATCATATGATGTGGACAGTTCATTGGACGTAATACCATAGATTCAGTTTCATCTAACTGCATTGGTGGGAACATATCTTCTTGATAGTGATCCCAGTGACCAGATGTTTTGTATAAATCAACATTAGCAAGTACTGGTGTATAAACGTGGTCATACCCCATGCTAACTTCTTTATCAACAATATAACGTTCAATTTCACGTCTAATTGTTGCACCGTTAGGTAACCATAATGGCAAACCAGCACCAACTAATTGGCTATTTGTGAATAATTCTAACTCTTTACCAATTTTACGATGATCACGTTCTTTACGCTCTTCTAACATTTGTAAATGTGCTTTTAATTCTTTTTTATCAAAGAAAGCAGTACCGTATATACGTTGTAACATTTTGTTGTTACTATCTCCACGCCAGTATGCACCTGCTGTAGATAATAGTTTAAACTCTTTAATTTTAGCTGTTGATGGAACGTGAACTCCACGACATAAATCAGTAAAATCACCTTGACTATATAATGTTACATTTTCATCTTCAGGAATCGCGTCGATTAATTCTAATTTGTATTCATCATTGCTGAATAACTCTTTCGCTTCATCTCGTGAAACCACTTTTCGTTCGATTTTCATATTTTCGTTAACGATTTGTTTCATTGTTTTTTCAATTTGTTCAAAGTCATCAGATGAGATGTTTTGGTCAATGTCGAAGTCATAGTAGAATCCACCTTCTATTACAGGACCTACACCAAATTTAACATTACCATATAACCTTTTAATCGCGTGTGCCATTAAATGTGCAGTAGAATGACGTAATACCTCTAACGCTTCTTCACTACCTGGTGTCACAATTTCAATTGATCCATCAGTTTCAAGCGGTTTAGTTAAATCTACAAGTTGCCCGTTAAATTTGCCGGCAACAGCTTTTTTACGTAATCCAGGACTAATTGATTGTGCTATATCTTCAGTAGTAGTACCTTTATCAAACGCCTTTTTATTACCATCTGGAAATTGAATATTAATTTGTTCCATGTTAAACCCTCCTATTTGCTTTATAAATACTTTTATCTGACCTCGTTAAAAAATTGAACAACAATCATCGTTTTAACATTAAACCTATTAACAATAAACAGGGAATTTATGACACCAACAAACATTTATGTCTGAAAAAAACAAAAAATCCCGCCCCTATACAAGGGACGAGATCGTCGTGGTACCACCCTAGTTATCTAATACAATTTATGTATTAAATATCTCTGCTTAAGATAACGGTCTTGATCCGGGTATTCATTACAAATACCATAAATGAAGTAGTAATCATCTAATTTATTAACCATATTCTCATCAAACAATGGCTTTCTGTGTAATATTGATTAGATCATCTTGTCTTCAATCATTTAAACGATTTAGATTTGTATTCATTATACACCAATCATTTTAAAATTCAATTGTTTCTGAAATTTTCTCCTGATAAAAAGTATGGTGTTGACAAAGATTTGACACGTTCAATAATACGTGCTGCTTTAGTCTTCTCTTCACCATCACGAGTCATCGCTAAATGATGTTCCAATTCACTATAGTCAAAATTAGAACTAAAGAATGTTGGTAATTCATGAACCATTCGATAATGTAGCAAAGGTCCAATTACCTCATCTCTCACCCATGGAGTCACTTCTTCAGCCCCAATATCATCAAGCATTAAAATGTTTGCTTCTCTTACGCGATGTAATTTCTTTTCAAAAGAACCATCTTTAAAGCCACCTTTTAATGTTCTAATAAATTCCGGTAAATAAATAATTGTCGAACGTACCTTCTTAGATTTGAGCTGATTCGCAATTGCACCTAGAATAAAAGATTTACCTGTCCCAAATGGACCATAAAGGTAAAGGCCTTTCACTTGTTCCCCATTAGTTATTGCTGTACAAATATCATCTGCTGCCATAGCTACATCAAGACGGTCTCGATGATTCATATAAATATCTTTCAATTTGGCATTTAAAGTATCTCGTTGCATATGATGAGATGTAATTAGCTCAGCTTCAAAGCGTTCTTCGTCGTACTTGATTTTACATGGGCATTGTAAATAGCGTATTTTAATTCGGTTATTATCAACATATAACTCAGGCACATGCCCCTTTACGAAATTTGGACAATCAGCAAATTTATGACCGTCATAATGTTTTTGTTGATCTTTATACTCTTGTAACACATTTAAGTCTTCATCAATCATAGCATTCGTTAATTCAGCTCGATGCGCTTCCAAAAATTGCTTAACATCTGGGTCATTGATTACTTCTTTTTTTATCTTTTCTATTCTTTTTTCAAAGTCCTGCGACGTGTTAATTATACTTTTAAATTGCTTCATTATTGACTGTCCTCCTCCCATTTTTTAGATAATTTATCTAGAAATGCTTGTCGATCTTGCTCTAATTGTTGATCATCTACGCTATTATCTTTAGCCGAATCTTCTTCACTAGGTTTATCTCTATTTTCTAACCATTTAGGTGTTTTTTCTTTTGAAATACGATTACGCTGCCCAAAGTATGAACCACGCTTTTGGTAATTTCCGCTAGAACCCTCATTTTTAGGTTGATTAACTTTTTTAGCGTAATTATATGCTTCTTTAGCTGTCTTAATACCTTTTTTCTTCCAATTTGATGCTATTTCTAAAATATACGCTTTAGGAAGTTTCATATCTTCTTTTAACATGACAAATTGCAACAAAATATTAATGACGCCAAAAGACATTTTTTCACGTTCAATTAATTCTTCAACCATTGTCTTTTGCGATATAGTTGGTTCTGATTCAGACCAAGAAGCTAACATATCAATTGGACTCGTTTGTTCAAGTAACTCAAACCATTCATCACTTTGTGGCTTTGGATTCACTTCTGAAGATTTACCCGTCGAAGATGATGTAGCAGGAGATTTCACCTGTAATTTAGGCATTTGATTTTCGTGTTCCATTAAGTAATACGAGCGTGCTTGTTTACGCATTTCTTCAAAGGATAACTGTTGTCCACTTGTAATTGAATTTAAAATAACATGCTTCATGCCATCTGCTGTTAAACCATATAAAGTCGCGAGTTGTGTAATTAAACGCTTTGCATCTTTGGTAACAATGTCTTGACTAATAAAATGTTTACCTAACATTTGTCTCAACATTTCAAAGTCAAAAGATTCATTTGATAAATCGATACCTTGGTACGGTTCATTAATCGGAATATCACTTGTATCGATATCTATTTTTGTAGACGGCACTTTAAAAACATCAGTAAATTGTCTTGTTACCTGTTTAAATTCACTCAAATCAATTTGTTGATACTCAAAGTATTTCTTCAACTCATGAAATCGACGATGCTCGACTTCACTATATAAAAAGATTGACAACATTGGATCATTAAAAAATAAATGTGCTGAAGGCGGTTGAATTAATTGGTAAACAAATTGTGTTTCTTGTTCATCATGTTTGACAAACGCCTTTAACAATCCAATCGCTTCAAGTAAGTCCATTTGTTGTCTAAACTCTAGTAAATTAATTTTAAGTTCATTCATAAAAATATAATGAGAAAGAATCAATGTTTCATTATGACTTTCTTTAACGAATTGAGTCATAAAATGATATAAACCCACTGCTTGCGTTCCAATTAGCGGTGTATACAGTCGATTCAATACCTCTAAATGATTCGTATTTAAATCAAAGTGTTGCATAACTTTGAATTGATCCTTTGGTCTTAAGCCGAATTCGAAGGCTTGTCGTCCCATTTAAGCATCACTCCGTTTGTTTTCGCTTAAAATCCCTTGCATCGATGCTAACAATTGATCAACATCTTTAAATTCTTTATAGACTGATGCAAATCTAACATATGAAACTTGATCAACATGCATTAACAAGTTCATAACGTGTTCACCTATATCTCGTGAAGACACTTCCGTATGACCTTCATCTCGTAATTGCCATTCAACCTTGTTTGTTATGTCTTCAAGTTGTTGATATCTAACTGGTCGTTTCTCACAAGAACGCACAAGTCCATTAAGTATTTTTTCTCTTGAAAACTGCTCTCTTGTGCCATCTTTTTTCACAACTATAAGCTGACTAACTTCGATATGTTCAAATGTAGTGAAACGTGTTCCACAATTTTCACATTCTCTTCGTCTTCGAATGGCATTTAATTCATCGGCATGCCTTGAATCTACAACTTTAGATTGTGTAGAATTACATTTCGGGCATTTCATTACATCACCCTCTTTATTTTGATTATGCCTAATTATACTATAAATCTAGAGATGAAAAAAGAATCCCTCAATTTAATTCATTTAACCAAATAATGAAACAATAAAAAACATTATATCGTTACTTATTAAGTAATTTGCATGACAATATTATTGTATTAAAAAATAAAAAACCTAACTCCGAAGTCAGAGTTAGGCTATAAATTAATTGTATTAACTTGCACTTACAGTTTCTTTTGATGTCAAAAGTGCTCCAATTTGCTCAGCAACATCTACAACTCTATTTGAATAACCCCATTCATTATCATACCAAGCAATAACTTTTACTTTATTCCCTGACATGACCATTGTTGATTTTGCATCAATAATAGCTGAATTTGGATTAGTATTAAAATCAACAGACACTAGTGGTTGATGTTCGACTTCTATGATACCTTCTAAACCTGCATTTTCAAAAGCTTGGTTTACTTCTTCTGCAGTTACTTCTTTTTCTAAATCAACAACTAAATCAACGAGCGATACATTCTTTGTTGGTACACGTAATGCCATGCCGTGTAATTTACCTTCTAATTCTGGTAATACTTCTTTTAAAGCTTTCGCCGCACCAGTAGAAGTAGGAATAATGCTTTCATTACATGAGCGTGCACGTCTTAAATCTTTATGTGGATTATCAATATTTTTTTGGTCATTTGTAATAGCGTGAACAGTAGTCATTAAACCATTAACTATTCCAAACTGATTATTTAAAACTTTTGCAACTGGACCAATGCAATTAGTAGTACATGAAGCATTACTAAAAATGTCAAATGCTTCTATATCTAATTGGTTATCATTTACGCCTTTAACTACCATTTGAACATGTCCACCTTTTGAAGGACCAGTTAACAAAACTTTTTTGGCACCTGCTTTAATATGTGCGATGGCTTTATCACCATGATTAAATTTACCAGTTGCATCTATAGCAATATCGATATCTAATTCTTTCCATGGCAAGTTTTCAGGATTACGATCAGCAACCAATTTAATTTTATGATCACCAACTTGCAATCCATTTTCAATCGGTTCAACTTTTAGATTATATTTTCCATGTGTTGTATCGTAATTGATTAAATGTGCAATTGTTTCGGGTGGATAACTAGCATTTATCGCTACTACATTTAAATTTTTATTTTGTAATGCAATACGTAATACCATTCTTCCAATTCTACCCATACCATTAATTGCAATATTCGTTGACATTAAAAGCACCCCTTGATTTTTATGTGTTATACTTTATGGAATTAGTATAGCATATTATACGAAATTTGAAAGCGTTTTCCGTTGATTTATTTATCTTTTTTATAAAAAATAGTCATTACTTACATACATCAACGCGTACGTAAAGTAATGACTTATTTATAGTGTAATATTAATCTTCTTCTCCGTAATTCGGCTTTTCAATATAACCTTCTTCTTCTAACAATCTCTCAAGGTTTTGTTTTAATTCAAGTTTATCCCCTAAATTATCGATAACATGATCGGCCATTCGGCTTTTTTTATCAATAGAAATTTGGCTATAGACACGTGCTTTCGCATCTTCTAATGACAAATTATTACGTTGCATTAAACGATCCATTTGTATACTTTCAGAAGTGTATACAACCCACACTTCGTCTACTGTATTTTCCAATTCATTTTCAAATAATAATGGAATATCCATGATTACATTATATCCTTGTTTTAAATATTCTTGCTTTTCTTCTTCCATAATATCTCGCACGATAGGATGTATGATAGCATTTAATTCTAAGCGTTTTTCTGGATGGTTAAACACTAAATCACCCATATAACGACGATTCATCTCACCATTTTCATCAATCGCTTCATCACCAAAGACTTCGCGTACTTGAGCTAATCCTTTACTCCCCTTTTTAACAGCTTCCCTGGCTGCTTTATCAGCATCTACTACTTTAAAACCGAATACGGATAAGAGTTCTGATACTGTTGATTTTCCTGAGGCGATTCCACCTGTTAGACCAATAACTTTCGGCATAATTTCACTCTTTCTTTATTTTTGACATACTGGACAATAATGACTATTTCTTGTCGCGATGATTTTTGTTTCAATTTGACTTCCACACACTTTGCATACCGGCTGCTTATATACATTAAGATGCAATTGCATCTCACCAGTTTTTCCATCAGCATGACGATAATCTGAAATACTTGTACCGCCATATTTAATACCTTCTTCTAGTACTTCTCTAACATAATAAAAAACCATTTCTTGTTGTTGGTGTGTTAAGTCTTTTACTTTTTTATCTGGTAAAACACCTGCACGAAACAACGCTTCACATGCGTAAATATTTCCACAACCTGCGATTACTTTATGATCCAAAATCACTTGTTTGATTGGTTTATTCTTATTAGACTGTTGATGAATTCGATTTAAATAATACGTCAATGCTTCATTTGAAAAAGGTTCAGGCGCTATTTCTAAAAATGAAGGATAAGATGCTACAGACGCAACATTTCTAATTTCTCCAAAACGACGTATATCTGAATAAATTAACTTTTTGTCATTTGACAACTCAAAAATAACATGCCAATGCTTACGATAATTAGGTATCATAATATCTTCAAGTTCATCTACAATGAAAAAACCACCCGCCATACCTAAATGACTAATTAATGTACGTTCTTCTCGTTTATTATCTAGCTGAAAAACGATATATTTACTTCTTCGTTCTACATTTGTAATGGTATAGCCTTCCGATAAAGTTTTAAAAGTATCTAATTCAATTCCTTTTATAATTGTTTCCTTGCCTTGAGCTTTACCTTCAATTACTTTATCCGAAAATTTAACGTGTTCAATTTTTTGATTTATAACGTAGGGTTCAATTCCTCTTTTTACATGTTCTACTTCTGGTAATTCGGGCATACCATTAACCTCACTTTATTTTGCATCATACCAAGTTGCACCATAACTTGAGTCTACTTTTAATGGAACATCTAATTGCAATGCATTTTCCATTATCTCTTCTACAAATTCACTAAATGAATCTACTTCTGACTTAGGTACTTCAAAAATTAATTCATCGTGTACTTGTAATAATAGTTTAGCTTGATATGTTGTCTCTTTCATTTTTTGTGCAAATTTAACCATTGCCAGTTTAATGATATCTGCAGCACTGCCTTGTATTGGCGTATTCATAGCAGTACGTTCAGCAAAGCCGCGTAAATTAAAGTTACGACTCGTAATATCAGGAATATAGCGTCGACGATGTAGCAATGTTTCCACATAACCTAAAGCTTTGGCATCTTTTACAATATCAGACATATATTGTTTTACACCTGGGAAACTAGCTAAATAATCATCAATGAATGCTTTTGCTTTTTTACGAGTAATACCTAAACTTTGACTTAAACCATAATCACTTATCCCATAAACAATTCCAAAGTTAACCGCTTTTGCTTGACGACGCATTAAACTATCGACTTGATCAGCTTCTACACCAAATACTTTCATAGCAGTTGCTGTATGAATATCATCGCCGTTGATAAATGCTTCTTTCATACTCTCATCTTGTGTAATGTGTGCTAATACACGCAATTCAATTTGAGAATAATCTGCTGATAATATAACGCTATCTTTTGAAGTTGGTTTAAAGGCTTTTCTTATTTTACGCCCTTCTTCAAGTCTAACCGGAATATTTTGTAAATTAGGATCTACACTTGATAAACGTCCAGTTTGCGCTAAAGTTTGGTTAAAACGTGTATGGATACGTTGATCATCACTAATTACCTTTTGCAATCCTTCAACATAAGTAGACTGTAACTTAGATAATTGACGATATTCTAAAATATAATCAATGATAGGATGTTCACCTTGCAATTGCTCTAAGACATCTACAGCAGTAGAATATCCTGTTTTCGTCTTTTTAATAACAGGTAATTGTAATGTCTCAAACAATACAACACCTAATTGCTTAGGAGAATTTATATTAAAATCTTCACCAGCTGCATCATGGATATTTCGAATCAAGACGTCTAATTTTTCTTGAATTTCTTTTTCCATTTCTTCTAAATCATGAACATCTGTAAATATACCAATTTCTTCCATTTCACTTAAAATCTTAGCTAGCGGTAGCTCTAAATCAGCCAAGAGTTCTACCTGATTGTATTCTTCTAATTGTTTATCCATATTTGGTTTCGCAAAGTAAATTGCATCAGTAATAGAAGCAACATATGGATTTAAAACATCATCTTCAGGTACCTTAAATTTCTTACCTTTTCCATATATACTCACATCGTCTTTCACAAAACTTTGACCGTACAATGAAACAACTGATTGAACATCACTAATCGTACGAGATGGATCAATTATATAACTGGCCAACATAATATCGAAAGAAATATTTTGAATATCAATCCCCAATCTATGTGATGCTACATATGTTTTTTTAGCATCATATACGACTTTTTTCGAATTCGGATTTTCTAACCATGAAACTAGTTCGACATAATTATTTATGTCATCCGCATTAATTACAATATGTTTCTCACCTGTAAATAAAGAGAATTTTAAAATATTATTTCGCAAATAGTTACCACCGTCTAATTCGAAATGGATGGCCGCTTCTTTCAATGAAGTAAAATCAATATTATCAAAAGACGTTTCAATTTCAAATGTCTTTTCTATTGCATCTTCAACGCTTGCTGATTGATCAATGTCAGCCAACAATTGTTTGAATTCTAACTTCTTAAACAATTCGATTTTTTCTTGTTGTTCATCTTGATGAGTCATTAACGTATCTTCAAGTTTTACTTCAATCGGACTATCTACATTAATCGTTGCTAATTCTTTACTCATTAATGCATCTTCTTTGCTATTTTGAAGTTTTTCTTTTAACTTTTTACCTGAAATTTCATCTAAATGTTCATAGACACCTTCTACTGTGTCAAATTGGTTTAGCAATTTTATTGCTGTTTTCTCTCCAACACCTGCAACACCTGGTATATTATCAGAAGTATCTCCCATTAATCCTTTCATATCAATAATTTGATTAGGTGTTAACCCGTTGTATTTTTCCGCAATAAAGTCAGGTGTATAATGATCAACATCAGTAACACCTTTTTTAGTGTAATAAATGGTTACATTATCCGTTGCAAGTTGTGTTAAATCTCGGTCTCCCGTAATAATAATTGTCTGAAAGCCCGCTTTATCTGCTTCTTTACTTAAAGTTCCGATAATATCATCTGCCTCATAGTTATCTAATTCATAACGTTTAATATGATAAGCATCTAATAATTGGCGAATATAAGGAAATTGCTCACTTAGTTCAGGCGGCGTTTTCTGGCGTCCACCTTTATATTCACTATATTTTTCATGTCTGAAAGTCGTTTTACCTGCATCAAACGCTACTAAAAAATGATTTGGCTTTTCTTCTTTTAAAATCTTCTCTAGTAACATTGCAAAACCATATACTGCATTGGTATGAATGCCTGCTTTGTTTGATAACAAAGGTAATGCATAAAAAGCTCTAAAACTTAAGCTATTACCATCGATTAATACTAATTTATTCACAATTTTAACCTCCAGAACTAATTTATATATATTTTAGCATATTCGACTGTGATGTCGTAATTAAAGAAACTATCTCATAGAGTATTTATACACGACCTAATTTCAAATAAAACAAGTGCCTATATAGACTTAGCTAAAAAATAAAAAAGACATAATCATGATTGTTCTTGATGAGCACTCCATAAAGTCAGGTTAAAAGTCCAACTTTTGAGATGCACATTATCATTTCATGATTATGTCTACTTTTTAATATTTTTATGCTGCTATTTTAAATTTTTATAGGTAAGAATAAGTTATGAATCGTCTGAACCAAATGGAATATATTTAACTTTGGTCATTTTCGGTAATTCTTCATAATTATTAAACCACTCTTGGTAATTTTTATTGATTGGTGACGGATGATGCATATAATGTTCAAACGGCAATGATTCCACTGTATAAACCTCTTGTCGTGGATGATCTTTAATTTGTTGTTTTAATAACTGAACTCTTTTTTCATGTTCATAATGAACATAAATAAATGCACTAAGATATATCACAGCTAAAACTAGTGATGCACCTTTAATAAAATTAACATTGATTGACTTATATTTCCGAAATTCTTTTAATAAAATAATTAAAATGATTACATGTATCGTATAAACAATCAAAAAATTACCTGGTTCTATTGGAGTAACAATGACTAGTGTCGACGCCGAAACACATATTGCAATAAGTAAGGAATATAAAGTGATTTGTGTTTTACGATCATTAATAGACAAATAAATACCTACAAATATCGAAAACGCAAAGTAACCACATACAATTACGTTCACAAAACCAACCAATCCAATATCTGTATTTTTATTTAATAAAAACTGATTGTAAAATAGTAAATAATAAAGCGGTAAAGTGATAAATCCTATCATAATGATACGACGCTTTAATATTGTTAAATGTACATACCGATCACTTCTAAGCAGTAGATAAATAATAAGCGCTGCAATCATACTTAAAATTATAATCTGACTGAAAATGACACCATATGGAAGTGACGTTGATATCATTTCTGCAAATTTTGAAAAGATACCTTGATTATTTGAAACTTGTTGATATTCTGATCCTTCAAATAAAATTTTGCGATAATTTGGATTGGAAAACATAATGATTGTACCTATAGTAGCAATCATAAATGAAAACAATAATTTATAATTAAGTGTTCGATTTGCAGTAAATTCATATAGAAAAGCTAAAATTAAAATGATACAGTGGAATAATGTCACATTCTCCATAAATAATTGACCGAAGAAGCATAAAACATAGAATAGTACAGTAACACTTACCGGCTGCTTTTCTTTATATATAATTGCATTAATACAATAATAAATAATAAAGAGTGAAATTAGTGTTGATGTCGCATAATTATAAAATCCTGCAAACCAGCCATATGTATCTGCATAAATAGCACTTGGTAAAATTAACATTAAAGAAAATGCTAACAAATAATAGCTTGTCCACGCTTTACAACGTGTAATGTGCATAATCATCCAAATGATGCCCATACTAATGAGACCATATGAAAGCCAACGTAACCAGCTTACATGTACAGCTATAATTTCAAAGATATTTCCGATATAGCGACCATTAAGTGATGCAAATCCTACTTTTAAAATATCAGTATTATAATTGCTAAACCATTGTAAATCATCGTGCATGAGTGGTAGTAAGATACCCATAAAAGTATAAAACAATAATATCGCAATTAATATCAAAGTTGTCTTGTGTAATTGAATTGTTTTCACTTTGCTAATCCTCAAATCTAGTTAAATTTTCCTCAACTTGTAGGTCGAAAAATTAATTCAATATTTTTAATGTATTTCTAATTTTCACCTATGCATGTTTCCTCAATCAAATTAGATAAACAAGGTATTTAATATTACTTTCAACAATTTATCTAAATCGCCCCTCGTCTTTTTCTATGACGAATGATTACACTTGTCTATTCAAGTGTTTAAATTAAGATTTATTTCCGTTCAAATAAAACTTATTACTTTTTAATTAAGCATCTATTTTAAGCGCGTTACTAAAATTTCTTTATTATAATAAATATATTATAAAATTGCTTGATTCACAACAATCTATTACTTATAACTTACAAATCGACATATGCAAATGACAAAATTGACAACCGAATTTATTCCACTTCATTAACTCTAATTTAATACCAATAGAGATTTGAACGAAATAAAAAAGCAGCAACAACTTCGTGAAAAATACACGCGCTGTTACCACTTTAATTTTTATTCTTTATAATCTTTTAGAATAACTTTGAACGTTGAGCCTTTGCCAACTTGACTATTCACTTCAATATTGCCTTGGTGGGCCTCTACTATATGCTTTGTAATTGATAATCCAAGACCTGTCCCACCAGAATCTCTACTTCGTGCTTTATCTACTCTATAAAATCTTTCAAAAATACGTTGTTGGTCTTCTAATTTAATACCTATACCAAAATCTTGTACTTCGAAAATGACACGAAAGTCATCTCGATACACACGAACGTTAATATCTCCATCTTCATAAGAATAGTTAATTGCATTCGTTAACAAATTCGTGATAACTTGAGCAATTTTACTTTCTTGTGCTTTAACAATGACATCTTTTTCAATATCAGTATGAATGGAAATATTTTTTTGATTGGCTTGAGTCATCATATTATCAATAATACGCCGCGTTAAATCTGATAAATTCATATAGTCTGTATCTAACTCGGTATGTTGCTCAATATGCGATAAATCTAACAAATCTGTTACTAAAGATTCTATTCGATTTGATTCTTTTAAAATTATGTTTAAAAACATGTCTAATGATTCCGCATCATTTTTTGCACCATCAATAAGCGTTTCAGCAAACCCCTTAATTGAAGTAATAGGTGTTTTTAATTCATGTGAAACATTTGCTACAAATTCACGTCTTAGATTTTCAAGTTGTTTCAGATTTGTTATGTCATGCATCACAACTAAAATCCCTTGCAAACTTTTTTGAGACCTAGTTAAAATCGGAACGCATGAAATATCAAAGTACTTGGCATGGACTTGGTTTATTGCAACTTCCAATTGTTCATAAATAGGTTTTTCAACTTTAAAACTTTCTAAAATTAATTGCTCAATTTCAGTATTAACATAGCCGTGATAGCCTACTTGTTCAATATTATGCGAGATGTTGAACTGTTCATAATACGCTTTATTTGCAACAACGATTTTTCCATTTCGATCTATCATTAAAATAGCACTTGGAATATTTTCAATCGTTGTTTTTAAACGGTTGGATTGAATTTTTTGCTCATTATTAAGCTTTTGAAGGCGTCGTGCTAAATCATTGGTAGACACAAAAAGCGCTTTAGTTTCTACAACATTACTTTCAGGTACACGTATGTGATAATAACCATTTGCCAACAATTGTGTTGCATAAGTAACTTCTTGAATGGGACGGATTAATGTACGCTTAAAACTACGGCTTGCAAAATACAGACAAATGAGTACAACTAAACATGTCAAAATAAGATATTTCCACAACGTCCAATGCATTTCTGTAATATCGTTATTGTAACCTTTAATCCATACATGATAACCGTTAACCTTCTTATTAAAAATAAAAACGTCCCTTTTTTGAATATAGCTATCACTATTTGGGATAGCTTTCAGTTTGCCACTACTAAACACCTTTTTATCATGTTTAGTTATCAATAAATCTATATTTTGCTGTTTTACAATTTCTTTAACTTTATCAATCTCATTATCTTGGACTAAATAAATATATGATCTTGCATCTGTTGCTAGAGCTTGTTCGTGTTTTTCTGATAAAACATATGTGATGGAAGCGTGAATAATAATGCCTAATGTAACAAAACTGATAATTAATATACTGCTTATCAATAACATTAAGCGGTGGTGAAACTTCATCATTGTTCTTTAGGTCTTTCCAATTTATAGCCTAAGCCACGCACAGTTTTAATAAGTTGTGGCTTCTTAGGATTATCTTCTAATTTATCTCTTAAATGACTGATATGTACATCAACAATTCTTGAGTCTCCTGCAAATTCATAATTCCATACCGTATTTAACATATGTTCTCTCGTAATGACTCTGCCTTGTCTTTCTATCAAATAAAGCAAGAGTTCAAATTCTTTCGGTGTTAGCTCCAATAACTCATTATGCTTATATACTTCAAAATAATCGGGTCTAATACGTATCGATCCGATGGTAATATCATCATCAATCTCTTCTACTTCTTTTACAAATTGAGAACGTCTTAAAATGGCTTTCACACGGGCAACAACTTCTCTAGGTGAAAAAGGCTTAGTCATATAGTCATCGGCACCTAATTCTAAACCTAATACCCGATCAAATTCATCATTTTTCGCCGTTAACATTAATATAGGGACTAAATTTTTATTTGTTCTTACAGTCTTACATACGTCAATGCCATCTTTTTTAGGTAGCATAACATCTAAAATAATTAAATCTGGCTGTTCACTTTCTACCTTTTCTAAAGCCTCATCACCATCAAATGCGACAACAACTTCATAACCAGCTGTTTCTAAGTTATATTTAAGTAATGTTACGATTGAATGTTCGTCATCTACTACCAACACTTTTTGCGACATGGTATGCCTCCCTAACTTATAATTATATTTACATTATAACCGAACTATTTATAAAAATAACATCCTACACATTATCTTTACACATTTTTTACATTACTTTACATATAAATAAAATACTTCTTATATTTCCTTCTATCATTTGCATGACTTACTCTGGGACAACGAAATAAATTTTGTAAAAATAGCATTTCTATCCCACTACCTATGCATGAGTTTTACTCATTTATTCCTAAGCTTATGTACATATTCGCTTTGTCTAATGTGTAAGAAACACTACATAATCAATCATTGGTGACTCTTTATTATTTCTATCCTGTTGCCAACTTCAATTCATTTAAAAAGGCGAACCTAGCAATTAAAGTTGCTAGACTCACCTAATTTTATTTTGCTTATTTTAAATTTTTAATCAATTCATCTGCAAATGCTGATGTAGAAACTTCTTCAGCACCATCCATTAAACGGGCAAAGTCATAAGTAACAACTTTTGAAGCAATTGTATCTTCAATTGAATCTGTAATCTTATCTGCCGCTTCTTGCCATCCTAAATGTTCTAACATTAATACAGAACTTAAAATTACTGAAGATGGATTCACTTTATTTAAACCTGCATATTTTGGAGCTGTACCATGTGTTGCTTCAAAAATAGCATGACCTGTTTCATAATTAATGTTTGCACCTGGCGCAATACCAATACCACCAACTTGTGCAGCTAAAGCATCTGAAATATAGTCACCATTCAAGTTCATAGTTGCTACAACATCATGCTCAGCTGGACGAGTTAAAATTTGTTGTAAGAAAATGTCAGCAATAGAATCTTTAATGATAATCTTGCCTTCTTTTTCAGCTTTTTCTTGAGCAGCATTAGCAGCATCTCTGCCTTCTTTTTCAACAATTTCGTCATATTGTTGCCAAGTGAATACTTGATCACCAAATTCAGATAATGCTAAATCGTAACCCCACTGCTTAAATGAGCCTTCTGTAAATTTCATAATATTACCTTTATGAACTAAAGTAACTGATTTACGGTTATTATCGATAGCATATTGTATAGCTGCTCTAACTAATCGCTCAGTTCCTTCTTTAGAAACTGGTTTAATACCAATACCTGAAGTTTCTGGGAATCGAATGTTTGTCGCACCCATTTCGTTTTGTAAGAAGTCAATTACCTTTTTAACTTCTGTTGTACCTTCTTTAAATTCAATACCAGCATAAATGTCTTCAGTATTTTCACGGAAAATAACCATATCAACATCTTGTGGACGTTTAACAGGTGATGGTACTCCTTTAAACCAACGTACCGGTCTTAAACAAGTAAATAAATCTAATTCTTGGCGTAAAGCCACATTTAATGATCTAATACCACCACCAATTGGTGTTGTTAAAGGTCCTTTAACAGCAATTAAATATTCTTTAATTGTATCAAGTGTTTCTTGAGGTAACCATTCACCAGTTGTATCAAATGCTTTTTGGCCAGCTAGCACTTCTTTCCATTCAATGCGTTTTTCGCCATTATAGGCTTTCTCAACAGCAGCATCTATAACTCGGCTTGCTGCCTTCCAAATATCCGGTCCAATTCCATCACCGATAATAAATGGGATAATTGGTTCATTAGGTACGTTTAATCCTTCAGTTCCTTGAGTAATTTTTTCTGCAGTCATAGTTATTTTACCTCCAAATTTTACATCTTCATTTTTAATTTGTATTGATTATTTTCTTTCTTCAAGCGGGATATACTTACGATTCGTTTCGCCAATATATTTCGCTCTAGGACGCATAATTCTATTATCTTTATATTGTTCTAAAATATGAGCAATCCATCCTGCAGAACGACTTACAGCAAAGATTGGCGTGAATAAGTCATGAGGTATTTCCATACAGTGATAAACACTCGCACTATAAAAATCAACATTAGGAATTAATCCTTTTTCTTCTGCCATACGTTTTTCCATTTTCACTGACATTTCAAATAATTCTTCACGACCAGCGTCTTTCGTAATTTGACGGCTCATTTCTCTTAAATATTTCGCTCTAGGATCACCATCTTTATATACACGATGACCGAAGCCCATTACTTTATCTTTATTAGCAAATTTTTCATCTAAGTAAGCATCAACATTTTCAATTGACCCAATCTCAGATAACATCGTCATAACTTGTTCGTTTGCACCACCATGTAATGGCCCTTTCAGAGAACCTACAGCTGCTACAATACCTGAGTACATATCTGACAATGATGATACCGCACAACGTGCTGTAAATGCAGATGCGTTCAACTCATGATCAGCGTGTAAAATAAGTGCTTTATTGAAGGCTTCTACTTCTATATCTGTTGGTAATTCCCCACGTAACATATATAGGAAGTTTGCCGCATAACTTAAGTCAGGATTAGGCTTAAGTGGTTCTTTATCTTGTCTTACTCGAGCAAACGCTGTAACTAATGATGCTACTTTAGCCTGTATACGCATTGCTCTTTCATAACGATTTTCATCTGATTCATTTTCAGCATCAGGATCGAAATGTGCAATATATGATAATGACGTACGTAATGCTGTCATTGGATGCACGTGATCTGTAACATACTCCTCAAAATGTGTATACACACGAGGATTTAATGTCATGTATTGATTTAATTTCCCTTTTAGATGAGCAAGCTCTTCTTCGTTTGGCAATCTATAGTTCCATAATAGGAAAATAACTTCTTCAAATTGCGCATTTTCAGCTAGATCATCAATATCATAGCCGGCATAAGTCAATTGACTTTCAATAATTGAACTTATTTTAGTCTCCGCTGCGATAACCCCTTCTAAACCTCTTTGTAATTCTGCCATGATAAATTTCCCCTTTACTGTTTCTTTATGAAATGGCTTTCAACTAATATTATAGCTAAACGCATTTCGTTTGTGAAATATAAAAACTGGCATTATATGTGCAACAATTTTTTTGTAAATCTATGTAAATGTCACAGAATAGCCACAAATAGCACCATTAAAGCTTTTTCAAGATGTGAATAATCCATGAATTTTACAATAGAATTAAATTTTCAATTGGTTATTATATATGATTATAAAAACCAAAGTATATTAACATGGAATTTTACACATTTTTACCGAAAATAATTGTATATATCTCAATATAAGTGCATAATAAACATATCTATATTTAAGGGAGATGTATTATGGCTGAAAAATTACAAAGGGAACTGAGCAATCGCCACATACAATTAATTGCAATTGGCGGTGCAATTGGTACAGGCTTATTCTTAGGTGCTGGTCAAACGATTGCATTAACCGGCCCTTCAATTCTATTAACATACATCATTATAGGATTTATGTTATTTATGTTTATGCGAGGTTTAGGAGAAATCATTATACAGAATACTGAATTTAAATCTTTCGCAGATGTAACCAATACATATATTGGGCCTTTTGCAGGATTTGTTACCGGATGGACATACTGGTTCTGTTGGATTATTACAGGTATGGCTGAAGTAACGGCTGTGGCAAAATATGTTAGCTTTTGGTTCCCAGAAATTCCAAACTGGATAAGTGCACTATTTTGTGTACTGTTATTAATGTCATTCAACCTACTTAGCGCAAGACTTTTCGGAGAATTAGAATTTTGGTTCTCTATCATTAAAATAGCGACAATTATTGGTTTAATAGTAGTTGGTTTCGTCATGATTCTATTTGCATTTAAAACTCAATTCGGGCATGCCAGTTTCACAAATTTATATGAACACGGCATATTCGCTAAAGGTGCTTCTGGATTCTTTATGTCTTTCCAAATGGCACTATTCTCATTTGTAGGAATTGAAATGATTGGTGTTACAGCTGGGGAAACAAAAGATCCAGTTAAAACAATTCCAAAAGCAATTAACAGTGTACCCATTAGAATTTTAATATTTTACGTTGGGGCGTTAGCGGTTATCATGTCTATTATCCCTTGGCAGCAAGTTGATCCTGATAACAGTCCATTCGTAAAATTATTCGCATTGATCGGTATTCCGTTTGCTGCGGGCTTGATTAATTTTGTAGTATTAACCGCTGCTGCTTCATCATGTAATAGTGGTATATTCTCAAATAGCCGTATGCTTTTCGGTTTATCAAGTCAACAACAAGCACCTCCGAACTTTTCTAAGACGAATAAATATGGCGTTCCACATGTTGCAATCTTTGCTTCATCAGCATTATTACTTGTGGCAGCATTACTAAACTATATTTTCCCAGATGCGACAAAAGTATTTACGTATGTGACTACCATCTCTACAGTGTTATTTTTAGTTGTATGGGGTCTGATTATCATTGCATATATCAATTATAGTCGTAAAAACCCAGATCTACATAAAAATGCTACGTACAAACTATTAGGTGGTAAATATATGGGCTACTTAATATTTGTATTCTTCATTTTTGTGTTCGGGTTATTATTTATTAATGTTGATACAAGACGTGCAATTTATTTTATTCCGATTTGGTTTATACTTTTAGCATTTATGTACTTAAGATATAAACGTATCGCTGCTAAATCAAATAAATAACAACAAGTTTTAGGGCTTGGGACATTAAGTTCTTAGGCAATGTAAAAAAGCTGATTTCTATTAATTATTTGATAGAAATCAGCTTTTTTGATATGTATTTTATAATGTACAGCTCGTTGAGCTGCTATTTTCCTTATATTAAGTGCCATCAATACAAAACCTAGCTCTCGTTTAACTTTATTTATTCCTCGAACTGACATTCGAGTGAAACCCAAAATAGCCTTCATAAATCCAAAAGCAGGCTCTACATCAATTTTTCTTTGACTATAGATTTTTTTCGTTTCTGGTTCAGAAAGCTTTTGATTAATTTGGACTTTAAAGTATTCCCAATTATAATTCTTCATGATTTTCTTATTGGATTTCGAATTTGGTTTCATGCATTGATGTCTCAAAGAACATGATGAACAGTCATCACATTCATATAGTTTGAAGTCTCGTTTAAAACCATATCTATCATTACGGTATGCATATCTTTTAAAACCTATTCTTTTGTTATTAGGACATATAAATTCATCATTAAGTTCGTCATATTTCCAATTTTGAGTGTTGAAAATGCCACTTTTAAACTTTCTAGTTTTATCTTTAATAAACATGCCATACGTAATAAGTGGCGTTTTATTAAAATCATCTATAATAGCCATATAGTTTTGCTCACTACCATAACCTGCATCAGCTACAATATACTCTGGTAAATAACCGAAGGTATTTTGAATCATTGTTAAAAATGGGATTAATGTTCTAGTATCTGTTGGGTTTTGAAATAGGTCATAGGATAAAACAAATTGAGAATTTGTCGCTATTTGTAAATTGTATCCTGGCTTAAGTTGGCCATTTTTCATATGGTCTTCCTTCATTCTCATAAAAGTTGCATCATGATCAGATCAGTTTTAGAAAAACTATTTCTATCTTTAAGAATCGATTTTTGTTCTTCATATTTATTTTTTCTTTCGGAATAATCATCAAATTTCTTTTTGAACTTCTTAATCTCAGTTATTTTTTTACGGGTCTGTTTTCTAATTTGAGCACAATCTTCGTTCTCAATAGAATGATTTAAATCTTCGATTTCTTTATCTAAATGACTACCAATTAAATCTATTTCTTCTATTGTTAAATCGCTATCTCCATCTTCTTTTATCTCTGGTATTATTTTTTCTTCAACTAAGTCACGATATAATGTTTTTGAATTTTCGTTCAATTTCGATTCGTGATTTTGAATACTTTTCTTCCACACAAATGTATATCTATTGGCATTAGCTTCTACTTTTGTACCATCAATAAAAATTGAATTATTATCAATAAGATTTTGCTTTAAACATTGACTATGGAACTGAATAAATAAAGATTCAATTAACGCATCAGTATTAGGATTCACTCTAAAACGATTAATAGTTTTATAAGAAGGTGTTTGATCTTGAGCTAACCACATCATTCGAATACTGTCATGAAGTAATTTTTCTATTCTACGACCAGAAAATACAGATTGAGTATATGCATATAAGATGATTTTTAACATCATTTTTGGATGATAGGATGTTGCGCCACGATGATGTCTGAATTCATCGAATTCGCTATCAGGTATCGTTTCAACAATTTCATTAACATATCGCGAAATATCATTTTGAGGAATTCTAACAGAGGTTTCTATTGGTAGTGTAAGTTGGGTCATGTTATAAATTTTATACATAAGGCACCTCGTTAATTTAGTTTAGTGGTATTTATTAAATTATACGAAGGGACCCAACACAGAAAATTCATTTTATTGAATTTTACATTTATGTGCAAGTTGGGCAAAGTGTCTTATTTTTTTAAAGTATTTAAAAGTAAAATTACATGTTAATACGTAGTATTAATGGCGAGACTCCTGAGGGAGCAGTGCCAGTCGAAGACCGAGGCTGAGACGGCACCCTAGGAAAGCGAAGCCATTCAATACGAAGTATTGTATAAATAGAGAACAGCAGTAAGATATTTTCTAATTGAAAATTATCTTACTGCTGTTTTTTTAGGGATTTATGTCCCAGCCTGTTTTATATGCAACTTATAATATTAAATTGCGTACTTGGCTCAATACTTTTACTTTCTCATCTATTTAATAATGTATCATTTCAGAAATACATCCATACTTCTATTTTATAATAAATTTCCAAAGTAATATGAGTGAAAGTTTGAAGGTGATAATGTACATGTATAAAAGATATAAACATTTATATAGATTGCCATTCATACACTATCATTATCAAATAACCTATTAATTACGTCATAAAATACCAGATGAACCAAAAAACGCCTTTCCATTGTTGATAAATGGAAAGGCGTTTTTTTATAAATTATAGTACGTTTGCATATCCTTCAAAGATTTTACCTTGAGCAGCATCAATCGTAACTAACATGTTATTGCTTATGTTTTTAACAGCTTTTTCTACACCTACAACTGTTGGAATACCTTTTTCTAAACCAACAATTGCACTTGGTGATGTAATACCATTTTCTTCTGTAATTAAGCCTAAAGCTTTTTCTACATAAGGTACAAACGTTTCATCGATTGAGTTAGTAACGATAACTTTGTCAGATAAATCTTTACCTTCTAAATCTTTAACAGTTTCAGCAACTAACGTAGTACCAACAACTGATCCACGTCCAATACCTTGACCATTAGCAATTTCGTCACCAACTAGGTGGATTTTCATCATATTAGTAGTTCCAGTTTCACCAGTTGGTACACCAGCAGTAATAATGATTAAATCACCATTAGATACTCTACCAGTTTCAACAGCTGTTGCAACTGCATTGTTTAACAATGCATCTGTACTCTTACGTCCTTTTTTAACTACAGGTTGAACTCCCCAAACAATTGAACATTGACGTGCAGTTTCTTCACTTGGAGTCACCGCAATAATGTCTGAATGTGGACGATATTTAGAGATAGTACGTGCCGTTGAACCACTTTCAGTAGCAGCTACAATTGCTTTAACATTTAAGTTTAAAGCTGTATGTGCAACCGAAATACCGATAGCATTCACTAATGAAGTTTCAACTAATTTAGTACGATCTGACAATAACTTTTTGTAATCTTGGGCTGCTTCAGCTGATACAGCAATATTCCTCATTGTTTTAACAGCTTCTTCAGGATATAAACCAGCAGCAGTTTCACCAGATAACATTACTGCATCTGTACCATCATAGATTGCGTTGGCAACGTCACTAGCTTCTGCACGTGTAGCACGTGGGTTACGTTGCATAGAATCTAACATTTGTGTAGCTGTAATAACTGGTTTACCTAATTTGTTACATTGTCTGATTAAATCTTTTTGAACCATTGGTACTTTTTCAGGTGGAATTTCAACACCCATGTCACCACGTGCAACCATTAAACCATCAGACACTTCAAGAATTTCCGCAATATTATCAATACCTTCTTGGTTTTCAATTTTAGGGAATACTGAAATGTTAGCTTTTTGTTCTTCTAAAATTTCACGAATTTCTAAAACATCACTAGGACGACGTACGAAACTTGCTGCAATGAAGTCAACATTTTCTTTAATACCGAAACGGATATCTTCAGCATCTTTTTCTGTAATACCAGGTAAACTTACTCTTACGCCAGGTAAGTTAACACCTTTTTTGTTTTTAAGCTCACCAGAGTTTAAAATATCACATTTAACTTCTTTTTTAGCATGGTCAATATCTTTAACTTGTAATTCAATTAAGCCATCATCAAGTAAAATGTATGAACCTACTTGAACATCGTTAATTAAGTTTTCATATGTTACTGAGAACTTTTCAGGTGTTCCTTCAACTTCATTCATGCTAACAATAACTTCGTTACCACGTTCAAGTTCAATGATACCGTCTTTCATATTATGCGTACGAATTTCTGGACCTTTTGTATCTAATAAAATTGCTACAATTTTGTCTAATCTTTTAGCTACTTTACGAATTGTATCAATTCTACCTTTATGCTCTTCATGACTACCATGTGAAAAGTTTAATCGTGCAACGTTCATACCAGCATTGATTAATTTCTCAATCATTTCTTCTGATTCTGAAGCTGGTCCAATTGTACATACAATTTTAGTTTTTCTCATTTTATAATTCCTCCTGAAATCTTATATAGATAACTTGTTAGCAAGTTCATATAGACTATAATCAAATTTATGATCTTTACCATCAAAAATTTCATCAAAAGATGTTGCTACAATTTTATTGTTCTTAATTCCAACACCCTTAGCTGTTTCACCTTGCATTAATAAGTCTACCGCATATCCACCTAAACGTGATGCTAAAACTCTATCCGCACCTGTTGGGCTACCACCACGTTGAACGTGACCTAACACAGACACTCTATTATCAACATTGATGTATTGTGATAATTCTTTTTGACAATCTTGCGCAGTCATACAACCTTCTGCTACAAGAACGATTGAGTGTTTCTTACCACGTTTAATACCTTGTTCAATTTTATCAGCTATTTCTTTAATATCTGTTTTCACTTCTGGAACTACAATTGTCTCAGCACCAACTGATAATCCAGCCCATAATGCTAGATCTCCACAATCACGGCCCATTGCTTCAATGATAAATGTTCGTGCGTGACTTGACGCAGTGTCTCTAATTTTGTCGACTAAGCCAATAATCGTATTTAATGCTGTGTCAAATCCAATTGTAAAATCAGTACCATTGATATCATTGTCAATCGTACCAGGAATACCGATAGTTTGAATTTCTTTGCATTCCTCACTGATGCGTTGTGCACCGCGATAACTACCGTCACCACCAATAACTACAAGGCCCTCAATCCCTCTTTTACGTAAGTTTTCGATTGCAACTTTACGTACTTCTTGCTCCTTAAACTCTGGACATCTTGCTGAATACAAGAATGTACCTCCACGCTGAATCGTATCCCCAACTGATCCTAATTCAAGTTTATGAATATCATCATTTAACAATCCTTGGTAACCATGATACACACCATAAACTTCAATTTCATTGTAAATTGCTGTACGAACAACTGCTCTTACGGCAGCATTCATTCCAGGTGAATCTCCACCACTAGTTAAAACTGCAATTTTCTTCATGACGACATACCTTTCTATAACTGATTTATCTTTAACTCTAAATTACCACAAATTGATATGTCATTCCATCAAAACTAATGTATTGAATTGATGTAAACGTTTTAAATATTGAATTTTATTTTAACTTAATTAAAAAAAGATTAGTAGCCACAATTTTGACTACTAATCTTAGTTAAAATTCAGTATCTAAATATTAAATTATTGTTTTAATGTACTTCAATTTATGGTAAAACCCAGTATCGATTTAACATAAAAATGCTCAAGTTGATTATTCTATATAAGAACCGATATTTCTGAATTTTTCAAAGCGATCATTAGCAATTTCATCACGTGATAATGACTCAAGTGAATCTAACTGTGCAACAAACGCTGATTTAATAGCTAAAGCTTGCTGTTCAACATCTTTATGTGCACCGCCAAGTGGTTCAGAAATGACATCATCTATAATACCTAATTGCTTAATATCATGGGCAGTAATTTTCATTGTTTCAGCTGCAATTTTAGCCAAATTACTGTCTTTCCATAATAATGCCGCTGCACCTTCAGGAGATATAACAGAGTAAGTACTATTCTCTAACATCAATACTTTATTGGCAATACCAATACCTAGAGCACCTCCACTGCCACCTTCACCAATGACAATCGCAATAACTGGTACTTTTAATGAAGCCATCTCAATCAAATTTGTTGCGATAGATTCACTTTGTCCACGTTCTTCAGCAGCTTTACCAGGATATGCACCTTTTGTATCTATAAATGTAAAGATAGGACGATTGAATTTTTCAGCTTGTTTCATTAAACGTAATGCTTTTCGATAACCTTCTGGATGCGCCATACCAAAATTTCGATAAATATTATCTTTTGTATCTTTTCCACGTTGTTGTCCAATAACTGTAACAGCACGACCATTTAAAAAGCCAATACCACCAATCATTGCTGGATCATCTCTAAAATTACGATCACCATGTAGTTCCATAAACGAATCAAAGATATATGGAATATAATCTAGGGTCGTAGGTCTTTCTTGCAAACGCGCAATTTGCACACGATCCCATGGTTTTAGATTTGTATATATTTTTTTAGTTTCTCGTTCCAATGACGCTTCAAGCATGTCAATTTCTTCTTGTAAATCCACATCATTTTTATCTTGAGATTCTTTTAAAGATTCAATTTTATTTCGAATTTCAAAAAGTGGTTTTTCAAAATCTAACATTATTTAGTCACCTCTTGATGGATTTTTAGAATTTCAGACAATGTTTGACGCATATCATTACGATGTACAACTTTATCCAATTGTCCATGCTCTAATAAAAATTCTGCAGTTTGGAAATCATCTGGCAATTTTTCGTTTATTGTCTGTTCAATAACTCGACGACCTGCAAAACCTATCAACGCTTTTGGCTCACTTAAATTTATATCACCAACTGATGCAAAACTTGCAGATACACCACCAGTAGTTGGATGTGTTAAATATGATATATATAATAGTCCAGCGTCAGAATGACGTTTTAAAGATACACTGGTTTTACCCATTTGCATCAAGGAAATAATACCTTCTTGCATACGTGCACCACCACTTGCAGAGAAAAGAATAAATGGTAAACGGTTCTCAGTGCAGTAATCAATGATGCGACATATCTTTTCACCGATAACCGATCCCATACTTCCCATTCTAAAACGTGAATCCATGACAGCAACGCCAAATTTCATACCATCTAGTTGCGCTGTACCAGTCACAACTGCTTCTTTAAGACCTGTCTTTTGTTGGTCCTTTTCAATTTTTTCTAAATAACTTGGAAAATCTAATGGATTCGCAGAGGTCATTCCCTTATCGAATTCTGTAAATGATCCTTCATCAGAAATTGCTTCTATACGTTTATACGCAGTTAAAGCAATATGATGATCACAATTAAAGCACACATTTAAATTTTCAGCTAATTCTTTTGTGTACATAATTTTCTTACACTTTGGACACTTAGTCATAATACCTGCAGGCACATCATTATTTTTAGAGTCTTGTACTGTAAGATATTTCTTTTTCTTTGTTCGATTAAAAAAATCTTTAAACATAGGAAAACCTCCAAATAACCTCTGTTCTAACCATTTAGAGCCTTAAACTGAACTTGACCAGTTAAAAACGGGTTTAAATTTATTTGATTTATATTCGTTTGACTGTTGAATGTTTATCATAAACTTTCGTTTTCATCATTTTAATGACTCTTTATTGCTAACTTTTAAGCAATTTAATTAAACGTTAATTATTTTTATTGTAAATCTGTAAGTTTCATTGTTTTATCATACACATCTTGCGGATCAACTTCAATCCTAGCTACTCCAGATTCCATTGCCGCTTTAGCAACATTACGAGCAACTGATGGCGCTACACGTTTATCAAACGGTCCTGGGATACAGTAGTCTTCATTTAATTCAGAACTATCGATTAAATCAGCAATCGCTTCTACAGCTGCCTTTTTCATTTCTTCATTTATATGTGTAGCTTCAACCTCTAATGCACCTCTAAAAATACCAGGGAAAGCTAATACATTATTAATTTGGTTAGGATAGTCTGAACGTCCTGTACCAACAACTCGTGCACCTGCCGCTTTGGCATCATCAGGTATTATTTCAGGATTTGGATTAGCCATTGCAAATATAATTGGATTATCTGCCATACTCTTAACCATATCTTGTGACAGCGCATTAGCTACAGAAACTCCGATAAATACATCTGCGTCTTTTACGACTTCTTCTAAAGACCCTTCAATCTTATCTTTATTTGTCCATTTAGCTACAACATCTTTCGTAGGATTCATACCATATGAACGTCCTTCAAAAATTGCGCCTCTTGAGTCACACATAACCATATTTCTTACACCATACGCGTATAGTAATTTAACAATGGCTATTCCTGCTGCACCAGCACCATTTAGTACAACTTTTATTTTAGCAATATCTTTGTTAACAACTCTCAATGCATTTACCAAACCTGCCATTGTTACAATTGCTGTACCATGTTGATCGTCATGGAATACCGGAATATTAGTTTCTTTTTTCAATCGTTCTTCAATTTCAAAACAACGTGGTGCCGAAATATCTTCTAAATTAATACCACCATAATTAGGTTCTAACAACTTAACTGTTTTAATGATTTCTTCGGTATCAGTTGTATTTAACGCAATAGGCACCCCATTGATACCAGCGAAGCTTTTGAATAATACTGCTTTACCTTCCATTACAGGAATACTTGCTTCAGGTCCAATGTTACCTAAACCTAATACCGCTGTTCCATCAGTAATAACTGCAACTGTATTTCCTTTAATTGTGTAATCATATACTTTTCTTTTATCTTCATAAATATCTTTACACGGTTCAGCAACGCCAGGTGAGTATGCTAAACTTAATTCCTCTTTATTAGTAACTTTTACATTTGGTTTAACTTCTAATTTACCTTGATTACGTTTGTGCATTTCCAATGCTTCATCTCTTAATGACATGAAATCAGCCCCTAATTCAATATTTATTTTTAAAAAATAACTTGGATAAAACGCATTACATTATAAAAGTAAAAATATTGGGTAAATCTGAATGAGTAAGAATTTATGGTTTTGATTATGTAACACAAATAGCGATAAACGATAATAAAATAATATTTATAAAGATACATTAAACCATACTATCTAAAGATATACCTTTAATTATTATAATGGATAGCAAAAACCAATATATCAAAAAGTTATTATTTTTCCGCACGATATATCGACAAAATTCTTTACTCAATTTATGTATACTGCTTTTTGTGCTAATTATTCTTATGGATTAATCAATAATGTAAAGTGAAACTCATAAAAATAATAAGCATAAAAAACTAATATAAACGCAAACTGATGGTTAAAAAATATCTAACCATCAGTTTACTATATCATAATTTATTAGTTGATAAAAGTTATATAAGCCTAATATCACTAGGGTTAAAGGATTGTATAAAATTATTAAACATACTATCTTTTTGATTAATATAGCCTAAAGTAGTCATTTGTTTAATCGTTTCATCATAAAAGGATAACATAACATCATTAGCATTCTCTTTCGTAGCTTTAATCATCTCTTCAAACATATCTATTTGTGATTTATTTCTAATTATAATTTGTTTGGCAAATGCTAATTTTTGTTCTTCAAAAGTGGCTAATGTTTGAATCTCATTTATAATTAGTTGCCGTTGTTGCTTTCTATGGTCAAATTTCCCGCTAACTATAAACAAGTCATTATGTGATAACAACTCTTCATACTTTTTAAACTGATTAGGGAAAATCACACCATCTAAAGTTTCAATGCCATCATTTAATGTGACGAATGCCATATTTTGACCATTTTTAGTTCGAATTTGTTTAACTTTATCAAACTGTACTAATATAGGTTTATTATTCTGCGCGTTACTCAATTTAAATATCGTTAAATATTGTTTGGCAACAAACTTTTTATCTACTGGGTGTTGCGAAACATAAAATCCTAAATATTCTTTTTCGTACTGACTAATAAGTGCATCAGGCAATTCTTCTTTATCTTCATACATCTGTTTTGGCGTTAAAATATCAAATAAAAAACCATCTTGTTCAATGTTTAAATCGCCATCCAACACTTGATCAATAGCTTGCAACAACGTTGAACGTGTTTTACCAAAAGCATCAAACGCTCCCACTAAAATTAGTGCTTCAAGTAACTTTCTCGTTTTGACTCTCTTCGGTATACGTCTAGCAAAATCAAAGAAATCTTTAAATTTGCCGTTCTGATAACGTTCATCAACAATCACTTTCACACTTTGATAACCAACACCTTTAATTGTACCAATTGATAAATAAATGCCTTTTTGGGAAGGTTTATAAAACCAATGACTTTCGTTAATGTTCGGTGGCAATATAGTGATACCTTGTTTTTTTGCTTCTTCTATCATTTGAGCAGTTTTCTTCTCACTTCCAATAACATTACTTAAAATATTTGCGTAAAAATAATTTGGATAATGGACTTTTAAAAAGCTCATAATGTATGCAATTTTAGAATAGCTGACAGCATGTGCTCTAGGAAAACCATAATCAGCAAATTTTAGAATCAAATCAAATATTTGCTTACTAATGTCTTCGTGATAACCATTTTGCTTTGCACCTTCTATAAAATGTTGACGCTCACTTTCAAGAACAGCTCTATTTTTTTTACTCATTGCTCTTCTTAAAATATCCGCTTCACCATAACTGAAGTTTGCAAATGTGCTCGCTATTTGCATAATTTGCTCTTGATAAATAATAACACCGTAAGTTTTTTTTAATATAGGTTCTAAATGCGGATGTAAATATTGAACTTTGCTTGGATCATGTCTTCTTGTAATGTAAGTTGGAATTTCTTCCATTGGACCTGGTCTATACAAAGAAGTTACAGCAACAATATCTTCAAAGTGTTCCGGCTTTAATTTTTTTAATACACTTCTTACACCGTCAGACTCTAATTGGAATATGCCAGTCGTATCTCCTTGCGACAACAATTCAAACACTTTTTGATCATCAAACGGAATCTTTTCGATATCAATATTAATACCTAAATCTTTTTTGACTTGTGTTAAGATTTGATGAATAATCGATAAGTTTCTCAACCCTAGAAAATCTATTTTTAATAACCCAATACGTTCGGCTTCAGTCATTGTCCATTGCGTTAATAATCCTGTATCCCCTTTCGTTAAAGGGGCATATTCATATAATGGATGGTCATTAATAATAATTCCTGCCGCATGTGTAGATGTATGTCTTGGTAAACCTTCTAACTTTTTACAAATACTGAACCAGCGTTCATGTCGATGGTTTCGATGTACAAACTTTTTAAAATCGTCAATTTGATATGCTTCATCAAGTGTAATTCCTAATTTATGTGGGATTAAACTTGAAATTTCATTTAATGTAACTTCATCAAACCCCATAATTCTTCCAACATCTCTAGCAACTGCTCTTGCAAGCAGATGACCGAAAGTCACAATTCCAGATACATGTAGCTCGCCATATTTTTCTTGGACGTACTGAATGACCCTTTCTCGGCGTGTATCTTCAAAGTCAATATCAATATCAGGCATTGTTACACGTTCTGGGTTTAAAAAACGTTCAAATAATAGATTGAATTTAATAGGATCAATCGTTGTAATTCCCAATAAATAACTGACCAGTGAGCCAGCTGAAGAACCACGACCAGGACCTACCATCACATCATTCGTTTTCGCATAATGGATTAAATCACTTACTATTAAGAAATAATCTTCAAAACCCATATTAGTAATAACTTTATACTCATATTTCAATCGCTCTAAATAGACGTCATAATTAAGTTCTAATTTTTTTAATTGTGTAACTAAGACACGCCACAAATATTTTTTAGCTGATTCATCATTAGGTGTCTCATATTGAGGAAGTAGAGATTGATGATATTTTAATTCTGCATTACACTTTTGAGCTATAACATCAACCTGCGTTAAATATTCTTGGTTAATATCTAATTGATTAACTTCCTTTTCAGTTAAAAAATGTGCACCAAAATCTTCTTGATCATGAATTAAGTCTAATTTTGTATTGTCTCTAATAGCTGCTAATGCAGAAATCGTATCGGCATCTTGACGTGTTTGGTAACAAACATCTTGAATCCAAACATGTTTTCTACCTTGAATCGAAATACTAAGGTGGTCCATATATGTGTCATTATGGGTTTCAAACACTTGTACAATATCACGATGTTGATCACCGACTTTTTTAAAAATGATAATCATATTGTTAGAAAATCGTTTTAATAATTCAAACGACACATGTTCTAATGCATTCATTTTTATTTCCGATGATAGTTGATACAAATCTTTTAATCCATCATTATTTTTAGCTAGAACAACTGTTTCGACTGTATTTAATCCATTTGTCACATATATTGTCATACCAAAAATCGGTTTAATGTTATTTGCTATACATGCATCATAAAATTTAGGAAAACCATACAATACATTGGTGTCAGTTATGGCAAGTGCATCAACATTTTCAGACACAGCAAGTCTTACGGCATCTTCTATTTTTAAGCTTGAATTTAACAAATCATAAGCCGTATGAATATTTAAATATGCCACCATGATTGAATGGCTCCTTTCTATTAGTTTAGTTTTGTGCGTAAAGCTGTAGCAAGTTGCTCAAATTCATCCCAGCTGTCCACTGAAACTCCTGACGCATTCGGATGACCACCGCCACCAAAATCTTGCGCAATATCATTAATAATCAATTGCCCTTTAGAGCGTAAGCGACATCTTATTTCACTACCCTCATCAACTGCAAACACCCATATTTTCAAACCTTTGATGTCAGCAATTGTATTAACAAACTGAGATGCTTCATTTGGCTGAATACCGAATTGCTCCAATACATCTTCAGTTATTTTAACTTGGCAGAATCCATCATCCATAAGTTCGAAATGTTGTAAAACATAACCTTGAAACGGCAACATTTTTGGATCCTTCTCCATCATTTTATTTAAAAGCGCATTATGATCAATATCATGCCCAATTAACTTTCCAGCAATTTCCATAGTATGTTCTGAGGTATTGTTAAAAAGGAATCGCCCAGTATCACCGACGATACCAAGATATAAAACGCTCGCGATATCTTTATTAACAATTGCTTCATCATTAAAATGTGAGATTAAATCGTAAATGATTTCACTTGTAGATGACGCGTTCGTATTAACTAAATTAATATCACCATACTGATCAACTGCAGGATGATGATCTATTTTAATAAGTTTACGACCTGTACTATAACGTTCATCGTCAATTCGTGGAGCATTGGCAGTATCACATACAATTACAAGCGCATCTTGATATGTTTTATCATCAATGTTATCTAACTCTCCAATAAAACTTAATGATGATTCCGCTTCACCCACTGCAAATACTTGCTTTTGCGGAAATTTCTGCTGAATATAGTATTTTAAACCAAGTTGTGAACCATATGCATCAGGATCTGGTCTAACATGTCTGTGTATAATAATTGTATCGTTGTCTTCGATACATTTCATAATTTCATTCAAAGTACTAATCATTTTCATACTCCCTTTTTTAGAAAAGTTGCTTAATTTAAGCATTAGTCTATATCAAAATATCTAAATTATAAAAATTGTTACTACCATATTAAACTATTTGCCCGTTTTAATTATTTAGATATATTTTTTCATACTATTTAGTTCATAACGATTATAGGACATCAAGCAATATTATACTAGCAACAGTTGACCAAATAAAAATGCACAAATAACAAGCTTTATTTAATTCAGGGGCCCCAACATAGAGAAATTGGACCCCCAATTTCTACAGACAATGCAAGTTGGGGTGGGGCCCCAACATAGAGAATTTCGAAAAGAAATTCTACAGACCATGCAAGTTGGGGTGGGGCCCCAACATAGAGAATTTCGAAAAGAAATTCTACAGACCATGCAAGTTGGGGTGGGCCCCAACATAGAATGTGACGTAATGTCAGCTTACTATAATGTGCAAGTTGGGCTCCAACGTTTGTGCGAAATCTATCTTATGCCTATTTTCTCTGCTAAGTTCCTATACTTCGTCAAACATTTGGCATATCACGAGAGCGCTCGCTACTTTGTCGTTTTGACTATGCATGTTCACTTCTATTTTGGCGAAGTTTCTTCCGACGTCTAGTATGCCAAAGCGCACTGTTATATGTGATTCAATAGGTACTGTTTTAATATACACGATATTTAAGTTCTCTATCATGACATTACCTTTTTTAAATTTACGCATTTCATATTGTATTGTTTCTTCTATAATACTTACAAATGCCGCTTTACTTACTGTTCCGTAATGATTGATTAAAAGTGGTGAAACTTCTACTGTAATTCCATCTTGATTCATTGTTATATATTTGGCGATTTGATCGTTAATTGTTTCACCCATCTGAGGCTGTCTTCCTAAAAGTTGCATAGACTTTAAAACATCTTGTCTATTAATCACACCCACTGTCTTTTTATTACTCGAAACGACAGGAATCAATTCAATACCTTCCCAAATCATCATATGCGCACAACTTGCTACCGTACTCATAGCATTTACATAAATAGGATTTCGCGTCATCACTTTATCTATTTCGTCGTCGTCCTTTGTATTAATCATCTCTCGACTTGTTACAATACCTACTAATTTATACGACTCATTGACTACCGGAAATCTTGTATGGCCAGTTCGATTCGCCATACGCTTATAATCTGCTATTTTCATCGTATCAAACAGCACAGACAAATCATCTAATGGCGTCATTATATCTTGAACTATTAAGATATCTTTTCGTATTTTCTGATTAAAAAGTGCTTTGTTGATAATATTTGCAACTAGGAATGTATCATAACTTGATGATAGAACAGGTAAATCATGTTCATTCGCAAAATTAATAACTTTATTAGATGGCTTAAATCCACCAGTAATTAATATAGCCGTACCTCTTTTTAAAGCTTCAATCTGCACATCTTCGCGATTTCCGACAATCAATAATGTCTTTGGACCAATATATTTTAAAATATCTTTGAGTTCCATTGCTCCAATTGCAAATTTAGATACCATCTTAGTGATACCTTTATTGCCACCTAACACTTGGCCATCAATAATATTGACAATTTCATTAAAAGTTAAATGTTCAATTTCATTACGATTACGTTTTTCGATTCGAACCGTACCAACACGATCTATCGTTGCGACCATGCCCATTTTATCAGCATCTTTAATTGCACGATATGCTGTCCCTTCAGATACGTTTAAAAATTTAGCGATTTTACGCACCGAAATTTTAGAGCCTATAGATAACGATTCAATATAATCTAAAATTTGTTCATGTTTTGTCATTCTTTACCTCTTCTTTTCGAACAGTATTAACTACATTATAACTTTATTTTGGATAAAAAGCATTGAAGTGAAATGAAATAATGATCGTTTCACCTATTTTATTTTTTGAAAATATACAACAAACACAAAGATCACAAAATCTTTAATTTTAAATGGAAAAATCCATTATTATTTATTAGAATGTAAGTGAGGAGGGATGTACTAATGTATAAAAATATATTACTTGGTGTAGACACTCAGTTAAAAAATGAAAAAGCACTAAAAGAAGTGTCTAAATTAGCTGGCGAAGGTACAGTCGTAACAGTTTTAAACGCAATCAGCGAACAAGATGCTCAAGCATCAATTAAAGCAGGTGTTCATTTAAACAAACTTACTGAAGAACGAAACAAGCGATTGGAAAAAACACGCAAAGCTTTAGAAGATTATGGTATTGATTATGACCAAATAATTGTTCGTGGTAATGCAAAAGAAGAACTATTAAAACATGCTAATAGCGGTAAATACGAAATTGTTGTTTTAAGTAACCGTAAAGCAGAAGACAAAAAGAAATTTGTACTTGGAAGTGTCAGCCACAAAGTAGCAAAACGTGCGACTATCCCTGTATTAATCGTTAAATAAAATTTTTATCCAGAATCACAAATAATCTTTCAATCATGATGCAGTCTCAAACGACTGATTAAACACAAGAAATGATTATGACTGTGGTTCTGGATTTTTTATATCGTAGTAAATTTATAATCAATGTCTAATTGTATAAAACTAAAATTACGAGAGTAGGTCAGAAATGATAAAGAACCACTGATGTCCCCCGTCCACGTCGTAACTGAATCAGTAGAATATAAAAACACCCACTAAAAATATGCAGACGATAACTTCCACATAGATTAGCGAGGTGTTTTTTAGTGTAAAATCTATATTCTATTTAAAACTGAACAGATTCACCTGGTTTTAAAATTTGCACGTCCCCTACATTAACAGCATCTTTAAATTGTTGTGGATCTTGTTCGATTAATGGGAATGTATCATAATGAATCGGTACAGAAATTTTTGGTTTAATAAATTCATTAATAGCATAACTTGCATCATCAATACCCATCGTAAAATTATCTCCAATTGGTACAAAACATACATCAACTGGATGACGTTTCGCAATAAGTGACATGTCACTAAACAGACCTGTATCACCAGTATGATAAATTGTTTTTCCTTCAACTTCAAACACGATACCCATTGGCATACCTAAATAAACTGGAATACCATTTTCATGTGTAAAACTTGAACTATGAAATGCTTGAACAAATTTAACGCTTCCGAAATCAAAGTTTACTTTACCACCAATATTCATACCATGAACATTTTCAACACCGTGATATGAAGAAAGATAGTCAGCCATTTCTGCACTTCCAATTACTGTTGCTCCTGTTTTCTTTGCTAGTTCCACAACATCACCAAAATGATCAAAATGACCGTGCGTTAAAACGATATAGTCTACCTGCACTGTTTCAATATTCAAATCACACTTAGGGTTATTTGAAATAAACGGATCTACGATAACCTTTTTGTTGTTCCCTTCTAAATAAATCGTTGATTGACCATGAAATGATAACTTCATTTGAGCATCCTCCTATCAATTGCTATATAAATTTAGTACCCTTTTGCCACTTAATTATAACAAATTCTCAAATTTTAAAAATTGAAAATCTAGTTAATGTATTAGCTCGATTTTGAAATCTAATAATAATTGGCATAAAATGGAAGTAATATTATGTTGAGGAGTGTTTATAAAATGACAAAAATATCAAAAATAATAGACGAACTGAACAATCAACAAGCTGATGCAGCATGGATTACAACACCGTTGAATGTATATTATTTTACTGGATACCGTAGCGAACCCCATGAAAGATTATTTGCATTATTGATTAAGAAAGATGGTAAACAAGTACTATTTTGTCCAAAAATGGAAGTCGAAGAAGTCAAAGCATCACCTTTCACAGGTGAAATCGTTGGATATTTAGACACTGAAAACCCTTTTTCACTTTATCCTCAAACAATCAATAAATTACTAATTGAAAGCGAGCACTTAACAGTAGCACGCCAAAAACAATTAACCTCTGGTTTCAATGTCAATTCATTCGGAGATGTTGATTTAACAATCAAACAATTGAGAAATATTAAATCCGAAGATGAAATTAGCAAAATACGTAAAGCTGCTGAGTTAGCAGATAAGTGTATCGAAATAGGTGTTTCTTATTTAAAAGAAGGTGTGACTGAACGTGAAGTAGTCAACCATATTGAGCAAACTATCAAACAATATGGCGTCAATGAAATGAGTTTTGATACGATGGTTTTATTTGGAGATCATGCCGCATCACCTCATGGCACACCAGGAGATCGCAGATTAAAAAGCAATGAATATGTACTATTTGATTTAGGTGTAATTTATGAGCATTATTGTAGCGATATGACACGTACCATTAAATTTGGTGAACCTAGCAAAGAAGCACAAGAAATTTATAATATTGTATTAGAAGCAGAAACATCTGCAATCCAAGCAATTAAACCTGGAATACCTTTAAAAGATATCGATCATATCGCTAGAAATATTATTTTAGAAAAAGGTTATGGTGAATATTTCCCTCATCGCTTAGGTCATGGTTTAGGATTACAAGAACATGAATATCAAGATGTTTCAAGTACTAATTCTAATTTGTTAGAAGCTGGCATGGTTATTACAATCGAACCAGGTATTTATGTACCAGGTGTTGCAGGTGTAAGAATTGAAGATGACATACTTGTCACTAATGAAGGATATGAAGTATTAACACATTACGAAAAATAAGGAGTGGGATAAAAATGAAAAGCTTGTTACAAGCGCATTCTCATTCAGTCAAACACTGCCAATATAACATTGTAGCGCCTAAGACATAAATTTTTATCCAAGTCTAAATGCAATATGTAACAAACAAGCTAGAAACACATATGCAGGTATGTTCATCAGTAACATGTAATGAATCAAATCAATATCATTCATGTTCGATGATTTCTTCGCATTGTTTCTAGCTTTAATTTATCATTATTTAATTTTAATAACCAAGGAGATGATAACGTCATTCTTTAGTACGCTGTAATCCATTCCCTTTTCATTAAATTCAAATTATAATTGTAATGCTTCTTCTACAGATTTATATTCCATTTCAAATGCCTCTGCAACGCCTTTATTGGTTACATGACCTTTGTAAGTATTTAAACCTAATGATAATGGTTGATTTGATTTAAATGCTTCTCTATACCCTTTATTAGCTAGCATGAGCGCATAAGGTAGCGTAGCATTATTTAAAGCTAACGTCGAAGTACGCGGTACTGCACCTGGCATATTTGCAACTGCATAATGAACCACACCATGCTTAATATATGTAGGATCATCATGTGTCGTAATTTTATCAGTTGTTTCAAAAATACCGCCTTGATCAATAGCAATGTCAATAATAACTGACCCATTTTTCATTTGTTTAATCATGTCTTCTGTTACAAGTCTTGGCGCTTTAGCACCTGGAATTAAAACTGCACCTATTACTAAATCACTTTGTTTAACATACAACTCAATATTCAACGGATTTGACATAATTGTATGTACACGTCCACCGAATAAATCATCTAATTGTTGTAAACGCTTTGGATTAACATCTAAAATCGTAACATCTGCACCTAGTCCTAGTGCAATTTTAGCTGCATTTGTTCCTGCTTGACCACCACCGATAATAGTTACTTTACCTTTAGGTACTCCTGGAACACCACCTAGTAGAATTCCCATACCACCATTGAGTTTTTGTAGGAACTCTGCACCAACTTGAGCTGACATTCTTCCTGCTACCTCACTCATTGGTGATAACAATGGTAAAGATCGGTCTGGTAACTGCACAGTCTCATATGCAATACTAATTACTTTTCTATCTATCAAAGCTTGTGTTAATTTTTCTTCATTTGCTAAATGAAGATAAGTGAATAATACAAGCCCTTCTTTAAAATATGGATATTCAGATTCAAGTGGTTCTTTAACTTTAATAACCATATCCACATCCCAAACTTTTGCTTGTTCAGCAACAATCTCAGCACCTGCTTCTTTGTAATCTACATCTTCAAAGAACGATCCTGAACCCGCATTTGTTTCCACTAAAACAGTATGCCCACTTTCTACTAAAGCGTGCACACCACTTGGTGATAAACCAACACGATTTTCATTATTTTTAATCTCCCTTGGTATACCAATTTTCATACCATCCACCTCCATAATCATCTTAACGCGAACATTTTGAAAGCGCAATCAAAAATCCACAAAATTGTAAAGGTTATTACACTGACTTTTCCGAAAATTGTGGTAAAATATAATTAAGAAAGAACAAGGAGGCACTTACTATGATTACTTACAAAAATATTTTAATCGCAGTTGACGGTTCACATGAAGCGGAATGGGCATTTAACAGAGCAGTTGGTGTTGCTAAACGTAACGATGCGAAGTTAACAATTGTGAATGTAATTGATTCAAGAACGTATTCTTCTTATGAAGTTTATGATGCTCAATTTACTGAAAAATCTAAGCATTTTGCAGAAGAATTATTAAATGGTTATAAAGAAGTAGCTACTAACGCTGGTGTTAAAGATGTAGAAACGCGTCTAGAGTTTGGCTCTCCTAAATCTATCATTCCTAAAAAGCTTGCACATGAAATTAATGCAGACTTGATTATGAGTGGTACATCAGGCTTAAATGCCGTGGAAAGATTTATTGTTGGTTCTGTATCAGAATCTATCGTTCGTCATGCGCCATGTGACGTGTTAGTTGTTCGTACTGAAGAGTTACCAGCAGACTTCCAACCACAAGTTGCAACAACTCAATTACGTGAAAAATATCAAAATTAAATATAGATGATCATTAGATAACTACTTGATCATTATGAACCAAGTGCAACTTTCTGCACTTGGTTTTTTATTGTTTATAAATAAAACTCATTTAATAATGTTTTCATAATCTTCTTCGACTACTTAATTCTTTAAGATATTCGTGAAAAGAGACATTACACTAGTTAATTTTCAAACAATACAAAAAGCGTCTACCTCCTACATATAATTGTAGCGGAGATAGACGCTTAATATTTATTTAAAAATTATTTTAAACCACCGAATGTCATAACATCACGGGCAATCATACTTTCTTCATCTGTTGGAATAACGACAACTTTAACTGGTGAATGAGGATAGTTAATAAATCCTTCTTTACCACGTAGTAAGTTTTCATTTTTCTTAGGATCCCAGTAAACACCCATAAATTCTAAGCCTTCAAGAACTTTCGCACGAATTTCTACTGAGTTTTCACCGATACCTGCTGTAAATACGATAACATCAACACCATGCATTCTCGCAGCATATGATCCAATATATTTGTGAATTTTAGAAGCAAATACATCTAAAGCCATTTGTGAACGTGCTTTACCTGATTCAGCTTCTTCTGATAAGTCACGTAAATCACTAGATGTACCTGATAATCCTAATAAACCTGATTCTTTGTTTAAGATTTCCAATACTTGTTCAGCAGTTTTACCTGTTTTTTCCATAATAAATGGAATTAAAGCAGGGTCAATATTACCAGAACGAGTACCCATTGTTACACCAGCAAGTGGTGTGAAGCCCATTGATGTATCAATAGATTTACCGCCATCGATAGCTGCAATTGATGCTCCATTACCAATGTGACATGAAATAATACGTAAATCTTCAATTGGCTTATCTAACATTTCTGCCGCTCTTTGTGATACAAATTTATGGCTTGTACCATGGAAACCATACTTACGAATGCCATAATCTTTATAATAATGATATGGCAAGCTGTATAGATATGCTTTTTCAGGCATTGTTTGATGGAATGCTGTATCAAAAATTGCCACATGAGGGATATTTGGTAATAATTTACGGAAAGCACGAATACCCATCAAGTTAGCTGGGTTGTGAAGCGGTGCTAATTCGCTTAATTCTTCAATTTCCTTTTCAACCTCATCAGTAATAGCTACTGATTCAGGGAATTTTTCACCACCATGTACAACACGGTGACCTGTTCCATCGATATCGTTAATATCATTAATAATATTGTGCGCTTTAAAAGCATCCAACATGATATCAACTGCCTCAACGTGATCCTTGATATCTTGTACTGTTTTAACTTTTTCCCCGTTGACTTCAATTGTAAAAATTGAATCCTTCAATCCGATTCTTTCTATTAAACCTTTTGTTACTAATTCCTCTTCAGGCATTCTAATTAATTGAAATTTTAATGATGAACTACCAGCATTGATAGCCAAGATTAATTTTGACATAAGTAATGATCCTCCATCGTTTGCTTTTTATACTATTTCATTTCTCATTTTATCATTCATACAGTTTTATGACTATACTATTACAGATTATTTTTTAGGACGATTTGTGTCCATCCACTGATTTAACTCTGTCATAAATCCTTGAAATTGTGAAGGATTTTTGAAATCAGGAATATTTGCCAATAATACTTCAACTGGCTTTGTTTCACCCGATTTTTTCTTTTGTAAAATTAATATAGATTTTCGCGCTTTTTCATTTTTAAATAAAGTTGGTGGTAAATTTAAAAATGCTTGCATCTCTGTCTCTGTTGCAATATATTTTTCAAGCTGTTTTACATGTTCACCTGTAAAAATATTACTTGGTACCACTAGAAAGGCATATCCAGCATCTTTTAATATATTTATTGCTTGTTCTATTAATAAATAATGTGAATAACTATGTCCTTCTTCAAAACCTAGCTTAAACTCCTTACTTCTTTCATCAATTGGATAATAGCCTACTGGAAAATCACCAATAACGATATCTATTTCTTCTAATGGTAGTGGCATGATGGCATCTTGAGGATACACATCGAAAGGAATTTCTAAGAAGTTTGCTAAATGTACACTAACACGTGATAAAACTGGATCAACTTCAATTAAATGATGCATAACCGCAATTTCAGGTAACACTTCTTTTACAGTAGCACTTAAATGACCGGCACCACTTGCAATATCAACAATATGTAATTCTTCTTGGTTGTTCATAAAACGCTCAACTAAAAATCCTAGTATCAATCCAATTGAATCTGGTGTAATTTGATGATTTGCTTGTATCTTTTCTTCCTGCATTAAACTTAAATATGCAAATTGGAATGCTTTACGTCGATCTTGTAACGTCGATTGTTCTAACAATCCTCTTTCATTGGTATATACTTGTTCCATTGCTAGCCCAAGATTTTCAATAAAACTTTGGCCATTTTCATTATTTAATGTTTTAGCTTTTTCATCTAATGTATGAAACAAGCGTTCCATAATTGTTTGTTGTTCTGCCATATTCGTCCCTCTCCAATAAAAAGTGCCCATAGGTCTTAGCAATCATAGAAAACAATTCTATTTTAATGCTGTTGACAACGATGGACACGATGTATACATTTTAAGATTTATCTCTTTAATGATTAAATATTTTTGTATGCAGCTAAAGCAGCATCAAAATCTGGGAAATCAGTACCTTCACTAACGATTTCTTTATAAACAACTTTATTATCTGCATCTAATACAAATACTGCACGAGCTAATAAGCGAAGTTCTTCCATAACAACGCCATAGTTTTCACCAAATGATAAGTCACGGTGGTCACTTAATGTAATGACATTGTCTAAACCTGCTGAAGCGCACCATCTTTTTTGTGCGAATGGTAAGTCTGCTGAAATTGTAAGCACAATCCCCTCTTCTTTAGAAGCATCAGAGTTGAATTTGCGAGTCTGCTGATCACAAACACCTGTATCAATTGATGGTACCACACTAATTAATTTCTTTTTACCAGCATAATCTGCTAATGTTACTTGATTTAAGTCATTATCTAACACTGTAAAATCAGGTGCAAAATCACCTTCATTAATTTGTTGACCTTTTAAGTGGATTGGTCCACCTTTGAATGTTATTTCAGTCATATACTTGACCTCCTGCATTTTAAAATTCTAACTACATCATACGACAATTTATGGTTTGATTACAATTTTCATGCTTTAATCAAAAGCAAATTTAATTTTATACAAATTGTTGAATATAATCAAAAGCATTTTTTAAAATTAAAATAGCAGTAATAATAATAAATAATACTTTTACATAACCAACACCTTGTTTAATAGCAAAATGAGCCCCAGCATATGACCCAGCAATCATACTTATAGCCATAATTAAACCTATTACATAATCTACTTGTCCTAATACCATAAATAATACAAGCGCACCTATATTAGAAGCAAAGTTCAAAACTTTAGCATTTCCTGCTGCACTTAAAAAATCAAAACCAAAGATTAACAATACAAAAAGCATAAATGAACCTGTTCCCCCACCTACAAATCCATCATAAAAGCCGATTAATATAAAAAGTGCTGCAAATATTATGGCTTTCTTAAATGTAAATTGAGTAAACGTACGTGTATTGCCCCAATCTTTTTTAAGTAATGTGAATATAAACACCGACGAAAGTGCAATGATGATTAAAGGTTTCAATATTTGTGACGGAACCATCGTTGCAATATATGCGCCACATGCAGATGCCAAAAATACAAAACCAAATAATTTGGCAACAACAAATAAGTCCACTTTACCGGACCTTATAAACTTTATCGTACTAGTTAAAGAACCAAATGAACTTGCCAATTTATTTGTACCTAAAGCTACAGATGGTGGTAGACCGATTGCTAATAATGCTGGCGTAGAAATTAAACCGCCACCCCCTACAACCGAATCTATAAACGCCGCGATAAAACCAAATAAAATTATGATTATAATCATCGTTAAGTTCAAATCCATAGTTTAACATCCCCTTATGTTTAAATTTACTCTAGGATTTTATTTATAAAAAGTCGTTTATTAATTGGTTTGTTTGCTGTTCTTTAATAGTTTTATAATCACTAGTTATTTCAAGTGTTTCAATATTTTCAACAGCACGATTAATCATCTCTTCAAAATCAAAGACACTTTCATATTGGACTACCTTATCAAAGTTTGGTTCGGTTACTGGATTTTTAGGGGTGAAAATTGTACAACAATCTTCAAATGGTTGAATAGATGTTTCAAATGTACCAATTTCTTTCGATTTAATAATAATTTCTTCTTTATCGTAAGTTAATAAAGGACGTAATACAGGAGTAGAAGTTACATTATTAATTGCATACATGCTATGAAGTGTTTGACTGGCTACCTGCCCTAGGTTTTCACCATTTACAATAGCTAAAGCCCCTATTTGATGTACTAATTTATCAGCAACACGCATCATCATACGTCTCGTTGAAGTCATTGTATATCTTGGATGTACAACTTTATTTACCTGTTTTTGCAATTCTGTAAATGGTACAATATGCAATTTAATTGGTCCAACACGTTCAGCTAAAATACGTGTCAATTCAATAACTTTTTCTTTTGCTTGATCACTTGTAAATGGTGGACTATGGAAATGAATCGCTTCAATTGTTACGCCACGTCTCATCACTTCCATCCCAGCAACTGGTGAGTCTATACCGCCTGAAAGCATTAGTAACGTCTTACCACCAGTACCAACTGGTAATCCACCTGAACCCGGAACAACTTCTTCATACATATAAATTGCATCTAATCTAACTTCCACTCGAATTTCATGATCTGGACGTTTGACATTCACTGAAATATTGTCGAAGTGCTTCAATACTGCACCACCCAATTCACGCTGTAATTCATACGTATCCATTGGGAAATTTTTATCGGCACGCTTCACATCAATTTTAAATGTGCTGTTTTCTTCAAATTGCTGCGCAAATTTAATTGCCGCTGTACTTATTGCCTCTATTGTTTTTTCTACTTTTAATACTGGACTAATAGATTTAATACCGAAAATTTTTGATAATCGATATGTTATTTCATTTATATCTGCATGGTCTTCAAGTTCAATATACATACGATCTCGTTTGCCTTTAACGACAAACCCATCAAGTCCTTTTAATGACTTATTTACATTATTTCTTAATTGATTTACAAATTTCTTTCTATTTGAACCCTTTAATGTTAACTCCCCGTATCTAACAAGCAAGTGATCATACTTCATTATTTTAGCAACTCCTTAATTTCCTCATAAATGATGATAAATATTTCTTTAAACCTCGCTATATCTTCTTTAGTTGTAGTAGCCCCAAATGATAATCTTATACTACCTTCAATAGATTTGTCTGATAATCCCATTGCAGCCAATACTTCATTTAATTTATTACGTTTAGATGAACAAGCACTTGTCGTAGATATCATAATGTCATATTTTGAAAAAGCATTAACTAATACTTCACCTTTTACGCCAGGAAAACTAATATTTAAAACGAATGGTGAACCTGAAGTTGAAGAATTAATATAAACTCCATGATATTTATTTAAAAATTGACGGACGTCATTATTTAACTCAGTAACAAATGCATTCAATGCTTCAAAGTTTTCATTAGCTATCTTCATCGCTTTAACCATTGCAATATCATTTGGCAAATTAACTGTTCCACTTCTAACGCCATATTCTTGACCACCACCATGGACAGTTGGTTCAACATTTTGAATGTGATTTACAAGTAAGACGCCTTGTCCTTTTAAACCATTAAACTTGTGTCCACTTAAACTAATACTATCTATGTTATTGAGATCCATTGAAATTTTGCCGAATGCTTGAACCGCATCTACATGAAAATGTGCCTTAGGATAATTTTTTATAACTTTAGCCATTTGTGGAATAGGCTGTATTTGTCCAGTTACATTATTTACATACATACATGTTACTAAACCGACTTTGTCTGACATTAATTCTTTGAAGTGTTCTAAGTTAATACTGCCATCTTTCTTTACATCAACATATTTAACTTTAAATCCTTCGTGTGCTTCCAAATATCTTACAACCTCTAATACGGACGGATGCTCTAACACGGATGTAATTATTTCCTTCGCTGTATCAAATTTACGATAGGCAATACCTTTTAAAGCAAGATTATTGGATTCAGTTGCACCACTAGTGAATACAACATCATAATTTGTTTTTGAATTAATCATTGCATTAATTTGGGTTTTTGCTTGTTGTAGTAATTGATTTGCCTGCAAACCAGCTTTATGCGGACTATTCGGATTATAATACATTGATTGATTTACTTTTAAATAAGTATCTAACACTTCTTCAAATGCTTTCGTCGTTGCCGCATTATCTAGATATATCAAAATAAACACTTCTCTTTCATTAATCATCAATCGTTAAAATTGTTTTACTCAAGCATTATACTATTATCCGACAAAAAATAAAGGTTATAGCGCAAAATAATCTTATTTCTACTTATTAAATAAGAATTAGACTATTTCACTCTATTTAAACAGCTGTGTGATTATGCTTTTTTCACTACTTATATTAATTAAAACAACACATTTGATTACGTTTATCTTTAAACAATTGCTATTTATATTTATTGTCCCTTTCATTTATCCATATAAAAAAGAAGCTAGACAACGTATCGTTGGCTAACTTCAATTATTAAACTCATCAGTCCAATTTGACAGAGTGCTCATATTATTTAAGTATAACTACATACTAGTTTCTATTGCTTAATAACTTCTTCTTCAATATGTTTAGTAACACCTGGCTCAACACTTTCAAGAGCTTGCTCTGCAATTTCAATCGCACGCTTATAGCGATTATTTTTAAATAATCGTTCAGCTTCATTTAAGCTCTTATCAACATTGCTATAGTCCTTACGATATCTATTTCCATATTGAATTAATTTCTCTGCATAAACAGCATTAACAAGAACATCATTTGCTTCATCTTCAAATGTATTCATTTGAATCACAATTTTAGACACTTTATCTTTTAACTGTTTAACGTGTATTGGACGTTCACTAAATTGTTCGTTAACATCACGAACTTCATGATCAATTTCATTTTTCATGATGATAAACCTTTCAGGAACGCTTGTTAAGTTAGAAGCAAGTAATCGACGATACACTTCTTCTTTCTTCGATTGTACTCGTAGCAGATTGTCTTCTGCTTCTGCTTCATCTTCACGCAATTGAATCAGATGATTTTGTAGCTTTTCTTGTTTGTCATTAATAACTGTGACATGATCTTCTAAATATTGTAAATTATCCTGAACCTCGCTATATCGCACAGCAGATTTAGACATTTCTTTTAAAATATCATCATATACAGAAATTAAACTTTGAATTTCATTTTCAAATTGACGAACACTTTGAGCATCAGATTCATTTATATAGTAGTTTTCACGTACATATTCAATTTCTGTTTGCAATGTATAATTCATGTCTTTAGCTTTGAATAAGTTATCCGTAATGATATCTTTTGTTTCTTCGACATCATTTTTAGCTTTAACTTCATGTTCAATTAAATCATACATGTCATCTAACTTATCATTGATATTAGCTAGTTTATCATTAGCTTCTTCTAATTCTAAGCGGCTAATTAATGGTTCAACGAAACTAAGCTCTGTTTTTAAGCTTTGTAATGTACTGTCTACTTTTACGTGATCCAGATCATACCCTTCAACTTTAAGATCACGGCAACCATATTTTAAATCTTGGAATTGACCAGGTAATTCTTTTTGAGTTTCTCTAATTAATTCTGGTATTTCTTCCATATAAGATCTTAGCTGTTTCATTTGTTCATTCAAGGCAGCTATATGGTTGTGCGCTTGTACATAATTACCATCAGCTTTTAGTACTTCATATTGCTCTAACCTTGGCTCAAACTTTTCAATTTCAGTTTCAAGTAGACTTGCTGCCTCACCAAATTGATGACGATTTGCTAAAACATCACGTTTCATTTCACGATAATCAACCTTACATTTGTCATATAATTCATCATTATCTTTGTATAACGCAATAATTTCATTTACATCTTCTAATTGTTGCTGATAGCTTTGTTCGTAACTATCCATCAACTCATTTGCATCATCAATTTCACTTTGAGATGCGTTGAAACTAAATTTATCTAATAAAGCCTCAGCATTATGGATTTTTTCTTCCACAGGAGCTAGATACTTATTTGTACTTTCTACGTTGTCCTTTTTCATTGCATCGTATTTCGTTTTTGTTTCACCTTTTAAATTCAACTTAGATAATTGTGCAAGGTTTTGATCAAAAGGTAACGTCTCAATTTCATTTTTACGTTCGATTGCTTTTTCAATAATTTGTCGTTTATTTGAACGTAAATAGAATAATACACCTACAGCAATCAATATAATCACAATTATTGCCAAAATGATATATAACACCATATGCTTCTCCTCCTAATTTATCATTACTATTATAACGTAATTTTGCTTAAGGATAAATTATAAAATGAATTTATTGCCATAATATTTTCGAAATTCTATACTATTATAAAATCTATGAAAATAAGAGGTTTTAAATATGACAACAATTAACCCAACAAACTACACATTATTAAAGAAACAAGCAGCAAGCCTTATTGAAGATGAACATCATATGATTGCTATTTTAAGTAATATGTCTGCCTTATTAAATGATAATCTAGATCAAATTAATTGGGTCGGCTTTTACTTATTGGAACAAAATGAACTTATACTTGGACCTTTCCAAGGACACCCCGCTTGTGTCCACATTCCAATTGGAAAAGGTGTATGTGGTACAGCCGTTTCAGAACGTCGTACACAAATTGTAGCTGATGTTCATCAATTCGAAGGACATATCGCTTGTGATGCTAATAGTAAGTCTGAGATTGTCGTTCCAATTTTCAAAGATGATAAAATTATCGGCGTCTTAGATATCGATGCCCCTATAACGGATCGATTTGATGACAATGACAAAGAACATCTTGAAGCAATTGTTAAAATTATTGAAAAGCAACTCGCATAAAAGGACATCAGCATTTTCAATAAAGTGTTGACAGTTAGCAGGAAAATGTTACAATAATCTTTGTGTGAATTAACGAAAGTAGCAGTTGTATATTATTGAGCGCTATGTTGTTCCCAATGCGGACGTGTCACGTAACTGTCGCTATAAGGTGAAGACACATAAAACAATATATCTTAGTAAGCATGCAACACTCTTTTTTGTTTATTCATAACAACAAAAAAGAATTAAAGGAGGAGTCTTATTATGGCTCGATTCAGAGGTTCAAACTGGAAAAAATCTCGTCGTTTAGGTATCTCTTTAAGCGGTACTGGTAAAGAATTAGAAAAACGTCCTTACGCACCAGGACAACATGGTCCAAACCAACGTAAAAAATTATCAGAATATGGTTTACAATTACGTGAAAAACAAAAATTACGTTACTTATATGGAATGACTGAAAGACAATTCCGTAACACATTTGACATCGCTGGTAAAAAATTCGGTGTACACGGTGAAAACTTCATGATCTTATTAGCAAGTCGTTTAGACGCTGTTGTTTATTCATTAGGTTTAGCTCGTACTCGTCGTCAAGCACGTCAATTAGTTAACCACGGTCATATCTTAGTAGATGGTAAACGTGTTGATATTCCATCTTATTCTGTTAAACCTGGTCAAACAATTTCAGTTCGTGAAAAATCTCAAAAATTAAACATCATCGTTGAATCAGTTGAAATCAACAATTTCGTACCTGAGTACTTAAACTTTGATGCTGACAGCTTAACTGGTACTTTCGTACGTTTACCAGAACGTAGCGAATTACCTGCTGAAATTAACGAACAATTAATCGTTGAGTACTACTCAAGATAATACGTTCAATACAAACACCCACAATTGTGGGTGTTTTTTTTATTAATTTAAAAATGATAGATTCAAAATTATATGGAGCTACCCTATTTTACAATCAACTTAGAATTTACAAGTCTTATTTGTTTAATTATCTTTAGTATTTCATCATTAGTTTTTAAAATTATCAATTGCGATATACGAATCCTCATCCCTCTATCAAATTACCATTCATCGTCTCACTTAATAAATAATTTCGGATTATCTGTAATTAATCCATCTACACCCATTTGTCTTAATTTTTCTCCAGTTTTCAATTTATTAACTGTGTATGGCATAACCTGTAATTGATGATGATGTGCTTTATCAACAAATTTTCTGGTCACTAATGCATAATTAGGATTAACATAACTAGCAATTTGAGCAATTCTTGAAAAGTTTGGCTTTTTATACCAATAATTACGTTTACTACAAAGCACACCTAATTCATATATACTGCCCAATGTGTTTAACTTTTCGATGCATTCGATATCAAAAGATTGTATAACTACTTGTGTCGCATCGACTTTCTTTTCTTCCAAAAATGCCAGCAATTTACATTCTATTTCTGGATATAAATTCGGACTTTTCAATTCAATCAATAGCTTTTTATCATACTTTAAGCATAATGAAAGTACTTCATCTAACGTGGGTATTCGTTCTCCCTTAAAAGCAACATCTTTATAACTACCAAAATCAAATGATTTTAATTGCGATAATGTGTAATCAGAAATACGCCCCTTACCATCCGATGTTCTATCAATTGTTTCATCATGTATCACAACAAAATGTTGGTCTTTGGTCAAATGAACATCTATTTCTAACATAGCAACATTGAGCCCCATTACCTCTCGATAACCGACCATTGTATTTTCAGGAAAATCACTCGGCAATCCACGGTGCGAAACAATTTGTAATTCATCTTTCAGTTTATTCAGAGTCATTGATAAGTCACCTTTCTGTTAAACTTTGATAAACTATTCTAAAATTAAACTATCACAATTATATTGGAGGTTAAAGCAATTGCATCAACATGACTTTAAAGTCCAAACTTCTTGGCAAGGTGGTCGTAACAATGTCGGAAACGTTCAAGGCGACATACTTTCAGAGAATATTTCTATACCTGCTTCTTTAGGTGGTGTTGGTATAGGAACAAATCCCGATGAAATGTTAGTATCAGCCGCTTCATCATGTTATATCATCTCATTAGCAGCTACTCTTGAACGTGCAAAGTTCACAGATATTTCAATTGAACAACAATCGATTGGAACAGCTTGTTTAAATAACGGAAAATTCAGTATGTCAAAAATTGTGCACCATCCTCAAATTCAAATTCCAAGTGATCAAATAGCACAATTAGAAAAGCGATTACCAAAATTGATAACAATTGCAGATAATAATTGCATGATTTCAAATGCTGTAAGAAATAATGTGGACATAAAAATCTATCCCAGCATTCAGGCCAAATAAAATCGTTAAGTGATAACGTTTGTTCGACAATATAGCGTTATCACTTTTTTAGGCTTTTAAATTTTCAGAAAATTTGCTAAAATAGTGAAATCTTATTTATAGGAGGCATATAAATGTATTATCATCAACCGTTGTTATTAACACCTGGCCCAACCCCTGTACCTGATGCCATTATGAGAGAAATTCAAGCACCTATGGTTGGTCATCGTTCTAAAGATTTTGAAGACATCGCACAACAAGCATTTCAAGGTCTAAAGCCAATATTTGGGAGTCAAAATGATGTACTTATTTTAACATCTAGCGGTACAAGCGTCTTAGAAGCTAGTATGTTGAACATTGTAAACCCTGAAGATCACTTCGTTGTCATTGTTTCAGGTGCCTTTGGTAACCGATTTAAACAAATTGCACAAACTTATTACAAAAATGTGCACATTTATGACGTAACATGGGGAGAAGCTGTAGATGTTAAAGATTTCATCAATTATCTTTCAACTTTAGATGTTGAAGTTAAAGCAGTATTTAGTCAATATTGCGAAACATCTACGACAGTGCTACACCCTATTCACGAGTTAGGAAATGCCATCAATCAATTTAATAGTAATATTTATTTTGTAGTTGACGGCGTAAGTTGCATTGGTGCTGTTGATGTTGACATTAACAAAGATAAAATTGATGTACTTGTTTCTGGTAGTCAAAAAGCAATTATGTTACCTCCAGGATTAGCTTTTGTAGCTTATAGCCACCGTGCAAAAGAACGTTTCAAAGAAGTAACTACGCCAAAATTTTATCTAGACTTAAATAAATACATTTCGTCACAAGCTGACAATTCTACACCGTTCACACCAAATGTGTCTTTATTTAGAGGTGTAAATGCATACGTTGAAACCGTAAAAGCAGAAGGTTTCAATCACGTAATAGCACGACACTATGCAATTAGAAATGCATTAAGAAGCGCCTTAAAAGCATTAGATTTAACTTTATTAGTCAATGATAAAGATGCATCTCCAACGGTTACAGCATTCAAACCTAATACAAATGATGAAGTGAAAATAATCAAAGATGAACTTAAAAATCGGTTTAAAATAACAATTGCTGGTGGTCAAGGCCATCTTAAAGGTCAAATTTTAAGAATTGGTCATATGGGGAAAATTAGTCCTTTCGATATTTTATCGGTAGTATCTGCTTTAGAAATTATTTTAACTGAACACCGTAAAGTTAACTATATCGGTAAAGGTATATCAAAATATATGGAGGTTATTCATGAAGCAATTTAATGTACTCGTTGCAGATCCCATATCAAAAGATGGTATCAAAGCATTATTAGATCACGAACAATTTAATGTAGATATTCAAACTGGCTTGTCCGAAGAAGCATTAATCAAAATTATACCTTCATACCATGCTTTAATCGTTCGTAGTCAAACTACGGTCACTGAAAATATCATAAATGCTGCTGATTCTTTAAAAGTAATCGCACGCGCCGGTGTTGGTGTAGATAATATTAATATTGATGCTGCAACATTAAAAGGTATTTTAGTTATTAATGCCCCAGATGGTAATACGATTTCAGCTACTGAACATTCACTGGCAATGTTATTATCAATGGCTCGAAATATTCCGCAAGCACACCAATCACTTACAAATAAAGAATGGAATCGAAATGCATTTAAAGGTACTGAGCTTTATCATAAAACATTAGGTGTCATTGGTGCTGGTAGAATTGGTTTAGGTGTTGCTAAACGTGCGCAAAGTTTCGGAATGAAAATACTAGCTTTTGACCCTTACTTAACGGATGAAAAAGCAAAATCTTTAAGCATTACGAAGGCAACAGTTGATGAGATTGCCCAACATTCTGATTTCGTTACATTACATACACCACTAACACCTAAAACAAAAGGCTTAATTAATGCTGACTTTTTTGCCAAAGCAAAACCTAGTTTGCAAATAATCAATGTGGCACGTGGTGGTATTATTGATGAAAAGGCGCTAATAAAAGCATTAGACGAAGGACAAATTAGTCGGGCAGCTATCGATGTGTTTGAACATGAACCTGCAACTGATTCGCCTCTTGTTGCACATGATAAAATTATTGTTACACCTCATTTGGGTGCATCAACAGTCGAAGCTCAAGAAAAAGTGGCAATTTCTGTTTCAAATGAAATCATCGAAATTTTAATTGATGGTACTGTAACGCATGCAGTGAATGCACCTAAAATGGACTTAAGCAATATAGATGATACTGTAAAATCATTCATCAATTTAAGCCAAACAGTTGGTGAATTAGCTATTCAATTAATGTACAATGCACCAAGCTCTATTAAAATTACGTACGGTGGCGACTTAGCCTCTATTGATAGTAGTTTATTAACACGTACAATTATTACTCATATTTTAAAAGATGATCTTGGTCCTGAAGTCAATATTATCAATGCTCTAATGTTGTTAAATCAACAACAAGTGACATTAAATATTGAAAATAATAAAGCAGAGACAGGTTTTAGTAACTACTTAGAGGTAGAACTATCAAACGATAGCGATTCCGTTAAAGTTGGCGCTTCTGTCTTTACAGGTTTCGGTCCAAGAATTGTTAGAATTAATAATTTTTCTGTAGACTTAAAGCCAAATCAATATCAAATTGTGTCATATCATAATGATACTCCAGGTATGGTAGGAAAAACTGGCGCATTGTTAGGTAAATACAATATCAACATTGCATCTATGACTTTAGGTAGAACTGAAGCGGGCGGAGATGCGCTAATGATTTTATCCGTTGATCAACCTGTTTCAAACAATATAATTGATGAACTTAAACAAGTTGGTGAATACAATCAAATTTTCACAACTGAATTGACGGTACAGTCATAAACAATTTATGTAAATTCAAAATGCCAAGAAGACATTGGATTACTTCCATTGCTTCTTGGCATTTTTTCATTATTAATTTCATTGTAACTCAATATGAAACCTTTGGTTCAATCATTCACTTCAAGTTATGCTGTCAAACAACAATCAAATTACAAATTATCTAGTACACTTCTAAGTTCACCTAAATGATTAATAACATAGTCGGCATGATGCGCTTCTAACTCACCTGCAGCATCCTTACCTTTTAAACCTGTTAATGTTCCAATAAACGTTGCACCTATTTTTTGAGCACTTAATAAGTCAGCTAACGAATCGCCTACTATAAATACGTCATCTTTATTTACAATGTTATCTTGCTTATTGATATAAGATTCATATTTATCGCGATTATTACCATATAAAGCTGCGATATAACTAAAAGGATTCGGCTTTCCTAATGGTCGTGCTTGCGGATACATATTCTCTGCTTCTAAAACATCACTTGCTGTTGCAATAAAATCAGCCTCAAAATATGGTAACAATCCTAAATTTTCAAATGGCACAACAGTCTCAGTATAAGGACGACCTGTTGCAATACCTAATTCGAAACCAGCACCTTTTAAATCATTCAGAAGTACCTTAACTTCATCTACTGGTCTCAAAATAATTTCTTGATAAATATAACCTGTCTTAAAAGTAGTTCGTGCTATTTTCTTTTCAACATCTTCATACAACTTCGATCCTAAATACCATTCTTGATAAACTTCTTGCGCTAACGTCCATAATGCACCCTTCAAACTAAATAAAGTAGCATCCGAAACATGTAACTCTGTTGTTGCAAACTCTTCCAAAGCAGCATAAATATTATTTTTACCAACTTTTACATTATCCAAAAATTGTAAAGGTAGTTGTTCATTTAAATTAAAACAGTCTGCTAAGTTTGTGCTTATATTTTGCAACTTCAATTCGACAGGCTCATCTTGATACATGAATGCCTCAATTTCATCATGTGATAACTTTTTCAAAATATCAATTAAATGAATACTAAAAACGATAAATAACATATCCCAATTTGAATTCAGCCCTAGCGATTTTAATTTGTTTAAAATCTTATCTTTTTGAAAAATTCGATTCCTAATGTCTTGTATATCGTTATCAGTCAAAGTTTCCCAATCTATATGTGAATGAAGACCTAAATAACACTTATCCATTAATAATTCATATACCGTTAATGCAGAGACATCGAAACAACGTTCTTCACTTAAAAAAACGCCATCAACATCAAATAAAATTTTCTTCACAATCCCCACTCCATTTCTGAAAATTCAGATATAAATCATTCTACTATTTGACTAAAAAAAGCGCAAACCCTATTGAAGTTGGATTTGCGCTTTAGCTGTTTAAATTTTATAAATGTTTTTCAATTTCATCAGCAACCTGCTGTACGTGTGTACCGACAATAACTTGAGTTGAATGTTTACCATTAACAGTAACACCAACTGCACCGGCGTTTTTAATCTTCTGTTGATCAATAATAGATGTGTCTTTTAACTCTAGACGCAACCTTGTTGCACAATTAGTTAAATTAACAATATTCTCTTGACCACCTAAACCTTCTAATATTTGTATAGCATGTTGATGATATTTACTTTGTTTAATATCATTTTCACCAGGAGCAATATTATCTTTTACAACTGTTGGATCAACTAATTCATTTTCACCTCTACCAATCGTATTCAAGTTAAATACTTGGATTACTACACGGAAAATCACATAGTATAAGATGAAAAATACAACACCTTGAACAAGCAACATCAATGGATGATTTGATACCGGATTAATTAGTGATAACACATAATCTATCAAACCTGCACTAAATGAAAATCCAGCTGTCCAATGGAATGTAGCTGCGATAAATAAAGATAATCCTGTTAATAACGCATGAACAACATATAAGATTGGCGCAACAAACATAAATGCAAACTCAATCGGCTCTGTAACACCAACGAAAAATGCTGCAACTGAACTCGCTAGGAACCAACCGTAAACTTGTTTTTTCTGAGTCGTTTTAGCTGTATGATACATTGCTAACGCAGCCGCTGGAATACCAAACATCATGATTGGGAAGAATCCCGCTTGATAGCGTCCTGTAATACCTTTTATAGCATCTTTGCCACTTTGGAATTTACCAATATCATTAATACCAATCGTATCAAACCAGAACACACTATTCAGTGCATGATGTAATCCTGTAGGAATTAATAATCTATTGGCAACACCATATATGAAAGCTCCAAACGATCCTAAACCGACTATAGATTCACCAAATTTTAAAATCCATGAATAAAGTAGTGGCCATAAGAATAACAATATGACAACTAAAAATGTACAGTAAAATGCAGTCATAATTGGAACTAGACGTTTACCACTAAAAAATGATAATGCTAATGGTAATTCTGTTTCACTAAACTTATTGTATGCATAAGCTGCTATTAAACCTATTACAATACCAACAAAGACATTGCCATTATTCATCTTTTCAAAAGCTGAATTTATTTCCGAAGCTTTCATTCCTAATAAAGGCGCTAATTTCATTGGTGATAATACAACTGTAACTAAAAAATATCCTAACGTAGCTGCAAGCGCGACTGCACCATCATTTTTCTTTGCCATTCCTATAGCTACACCAATTGCAAATAAAATACCTAATTGCTCTAAAATCGTAGTACCTACCGTAGTAAAGAACATTGCGATTTTCGGCGTCGCATGAAGTGCATTTAACGTATTACCAATTCCGGCAATAATTGCTGCAGCCGGTAAAATGGCAACTGGTAACATTAACGAACGCCCTAAATTTTGGAAAAATTTATACATTGAATGTCATCCTTCTTAAAATAAGGTAGAAATATAAAGATTACTAATGTAACTAGAATAACTACTTCGATACTCCGTTATAGTCACCTAGGCTTACTAACCAGCTATATTTCTACCTCAAGTTATTTTATAAACTTTTTACAATTTCATGCAATTCTTGTTGTAACTTTGCTGTTCGTGTTTCAATCTCTTTTGTAATATAATCGATACGCTCGTTTCGTTTTAAATCTTTAGGTAAATCGTTAATATCGATTGGTTTACCAATATTTATGTATGCTTGTCCTGTTAAAAGACCGTGAATCTTAGTAGGACCAACATAAGCAACAGGTAATATTGGTGACTTACTTAACATTGCAATTGTTGAAGCACCACGTTTCAAAGGTGCACCTTCTTGCGATGTGCGAGAACCTGTTGGGAAGATACCAACTGTCTTATTATCTTTCAACAAATTGATTGGGCGTTTTAAAGTACTAGGTCCTGGATTTTCACGATCTACAGGAAATGCATTTAAAGACGTTAAAAATTTACCAATCCATTTATTTTTGAATAATTCTTTTTTAGCCATATAATGAATTTGATTAGGATATAATGCCATACCTAGCATAATGACTTCGTTATAACTTTCATGCGTACAAGTTACGACATATTTACTATCCTTAGGAATATTATCTTTACCGATTACGTATAATGATTTTGACATTTTAACTAAAATGAAATTCAAAATCTTACTAATCACTGAATACATTGTGCCACCTACTTAACTTATTTGTTTATAACAACTAGATTTTATCACTATATTTTTACTAGAACAAGATAGTCTGAAAATACATCTAAAGTTGTATAGTGTATTACTAGCAATAATTATAAAAAAAAGACATAATTAAAGCATATATAAATCATATAATGGAGGTTAAGTATGTCAGATTTTAATCATACAGATCATTCTACAACAAACCATAGCCAAACACCTAGATACAGAAGACCTAAATTTCCATGGTTTAAAACAGTCATCGTTGCATTGATTGCTGGAATTATTGGTGCACTTCTAGTACTTGGTATAGGCAAAGTATTAAATAGTACAATTTTAAATAAAGATGGTTCAACTGTTCAGACAACAAATAATAAAGGTGGCAATCAATTAGACGGTCAAAGCAAGAAATTCGGTACCGTTCATGAAATGATAAAATCTGTCTCCCCTACAATTGTTGGAGTTATTAACATGCAAAAAGCATCAAGTGTAGACGACTTATTAAAAGGCAAATCATCTAAACCATCTGAAGCTGGAGTAGGTTCAGGTGTTATCTATCAAATAAACAACAATTCAGCTTATATCGTTACAAACAATCATGTTATTGATGGCGCAAATGAAATTAGAGTCCAATTACATAATAAAAAACAAGTTAAAGCGAAATTAGTTGGTAAAGATGCAGTAACTGATATTGCTGTACTTAAAATTGAAAATACAAAAGGTATTAAAGCGATTCAATTTGCCAACTCTTCAAAAGTACAAACTGGCGATAGCGTATTCGCAATGGGTAACCCATTAGGATTACAATTTGCTAACTCTGTAACATCTGGTATCATTTCAGCAAGCGAACGTACGATTGACGCTGAGACAACTGGTGGCAATACAAAAGTTAGCGTTCTTCAAACAGATGCTGCTATTAACCCAGGTAACTCAGGTGGCGCATTAGTAGATATTAATGGTAATTTAGTTGGTATTAACTCAATGAAAATTGCTGCGACACAAGTTGAAGGTATCGGGTTTGCTATTCCAAGTAATGAAGTTAAAGTAACAATTGAACAACTTGTAAAACATGGTAAAATTGACCGCCCTTCGATTGGTATTGGTTTAATTAATTTGAAAGATATTCCTGAAGAAGAGCGCGAGCAACTTCATACTGATAGAGAAGACGGTATTTATGTCGCCAAAGCTGATAGTGATATTGATCTTAAAAAAGGTGATATTATTACAGAAATTGATGGCAAGAAAATTAAAGATGATGTTGATTTAAGAAGCTATTTATATGAAAATAAAAAACCTGGTGAATCAGTCACTGTTACCGTTATCCGTGATGGTAAAACAAAAGAAGTTAAAGTGAAATTAAAACAACAAAAAGAACAACCAAAACGTCAAAGCCGATCAGAACGTCAATCACCTGGCCAAGGCGATAGAGATTTCTTTAGATAATTTACAGACAGAAAAGTACATTAAGAGCCTACTCATTACATTCTTAGGAATGAATATGAGTAGGCTCTAATTTATTTAGCTATGCAATTATATTTATTGATAGTTAACCATGAAGTATTTTTTCTTACCGCGACGAATAATCGTAAATTCGCCATCAATTTTATCTTCTGGTGCTAAAGCATAATTAACATCTTGTTGTCTCTCACCATTAATATAAATCGCACCATTGTTAACATCTTCACGTGCTTGTCGTTTAGAAGGAGAAATGCCTGTTTCAATAAGGACTTCAACGATATTTGTTGTGTCATTTGATAATGTCACTTGAGGCACATCTTTAAATCCATCTTTTAATTCTTTCGCTGATAATGATTTTAAATCACCACTAAATAATGCTTGTGAAATACGGATTGCATCATTTAATGCATCTTCACCATGAATAAATTTAGTTACTTCTTCAGCTAATGTTTTTTGAGCTTCACGTAAATGCGGTGCTTCATTTTTAGATTGTTCTAAGCGATCAATTTCTTCTTTTCCTAAGAAAGTAAAGTATTTTAAGAATTTAATTACATCTTCGTCTGATTGATTAATCCAGAATTGATAAAATTCATAAGGACTTGTTTTTTCAGCATCTAACCAAACAGCACCTGACTCAGACTTACCAAATTTCTTACCATCTGATTTAGTTACAAGCGGAATAGTTAAACCGTATGCGTCTGTTTGACCATACATACGACGCATTAATTCAATACCACTTGTGATATTACCCCATTGATCTGATCCACCTACTTGAATCTTACAATTCAATTCTCTATTCAAATGACCGAAATCAATAGCTTGTAAAATCGTGTATGTGAATTCTGTATATGAAATACCATGTTCTAAACGACTTTGGATTGAATCTTTACCTAACATGTAATTAACGCCGACGTGTTTACCATAGTCACGTAAAAAACTAATTAATGAGATTTGTCCTAACCAGTCTCTATTATTAACAAGCACTGCACCATGGTCTGTTCCAAATTCAAAAATATTGTGCATTTGCTTACTAATACCTTCGATATTTTTATCTACTTGTTCTTCTGTTTGTAGCACACGTTCTTCTGATTTACCTGATGGATCACCAATCATACCTGTACCACCGCCAATTAAAACGATAGGACGATGTCCATGTTCTTGAAAACGTCTTAATGTTAAGAATGGTAGTAAGTGACCAATATGTAAACTATCTGCCGTTGGATCGGCACCGCAGTATAACGTCACTTGTTCTTTATTTAATAAATCTTCAATACCTTGTTCATCAGTTTGTTGATAAATAAGACCTCTCCATTTTAAATCTTCAATTAATACATTCGTCATTATTATTTCCTCCTATTTATAATTATTTATTGAATACTTGTTAAAATACTTTAAAGTTTTTTGAACGTAAAAAAAACCCTTACAACAAATATGTAAGGGCGCGATTGCACGTTACCACCAAACTTAAACATAATCATAAGATAATGTTCACTCTATTAATGATACGTTCATTAATAAACGTAGGACATGTTAGTTATAAAGGTGTATTCATATTATTAAAAACACTAGTTCACAGCGACCACTAGCTCTCTGATGATTTCAAATAATATTACTTGTCCTTTTATCCTATTCTTTATGCATTTTCCCTAATTATAATTAACGTTAAAATAAAAGTCAAATTGCTTAAATATGGTATACTATACGTAATTTAGGAGGTTAAAGATGACGAATCAAGACAACAATCATCAATTGAATCATCGTATATATCATTTTGAAAAGATATATAAAGCTATCAAACATGTCATTGTTTTTATATTTATGATTTTCATTGCCATCGTTGCTATCGCTGTGATTGCGATGTCTTTATATTTTCATCATTTAACTAAAACGTCCGACTCATTATCAGATGATGCTTTAATAAAAAAAGTTCGACAAATACCTGGCGATGAATTATTAGATCATAATAACAAAAATTTATTATATGAGTATAACCATTCTCAAAACTCACTCATTATAGGCCCTAAAACATCAAGTCCAAATGTCATTAAAGCATTAACGTCATCTGAAGACACTTTATTTTATAAACATGATGGCATCTTACCAAAGGCGATTTTAAGAGCAATGATACAAGATATTTTTAATACTGATCAAAGTTCAGGTGGTAGCACAATTACACAACAACTTGTTAAAAATCAAGTTCTTACCAACGAAAAAACATATAGTAGAAAAGCAAATGAACTTCGCCTAGCAATTAGATTAGAACACCTACTCTCAAAAGATGAAATTATATATACATATTTAAATATAGTTCCCTTCGGTAGAGATTATAATGGCGCTAATATTTCCGGAATTGCATCCGCTTCATATAGTTTGTTTGGTATTCCACCAAAAGATTTATCAATTGCACAATCTGCATACCTTATCGGTTTGTTGCAAAGCCCTTATGGCTATACACCCTACGAAAAAGATGGAACATTAAAATCGGATAAAGATTTGAAATATAGTATCCAAAGACAACATTATGTATTAAAGCGTATGTTAATCGAAGATCAAATCACTGAAAAAGAACACAACGACGCATTAAAATATGATATTAAATCACATTTGTTAAATCGAAAAAAGCGTTAATTGATGCTCACTTTTTAAAGTAACCACAACAATGAATCCAAATATTAAAAACAGCAGTAAGATTATTTTCAATTAGAAAATTTCTCACTGCTGTTCTTTTTATTTACTCTAAAGGAAAGCCATTAAACCAATCAATAGTTTATAATTTAATTGGTTTCACATTGTCTACAAAGTTAATCATACATATGCTATATCCAGTTAATTATTTAGATTCTTTTCTGAATTTAGGAATGAATAAAGCTAACATACCTAATAACGCATATAAGCCCCACCATGATTGGCTTGAAGTTGTTTCTCCAGTTTTTGGTAGCATTTTAGATTGACTAAGTTTGTTTTCTTTCGATGGTGTGCCGGCTTTTTCTTTTGTTTTCACTGTTTTATCTACAGTTTTATGAATATCACTCGGCAGATGTTCAGTTGTTTTTTTGTCAGTAACTTTGTCTGTATTATTATAATTTTGTTTCACTACGTCAAGCTTTGCTGCTTTTCCAGTATGATTATTTTTATCGGCAATATGATTCAGCTGTATGACTTTGTCTTTATTTTTATTAGAGTCTTTATCAGTATCGACATTAGATGACATACCAACGCTATTATCGGCATCTTTATCCACATTTCTATCAGTGTCTTTGGCAATTTGAGTATCCATTTCTTTTAAATCATACTTATCGAAGTGATTGTTATCCGACATATCGGATAAATGATCAACATCATGTTGCACATCTTTGTCAATATTATTATCAGTCACTTTAACCTCGTCAGACTCTGGTTCTATCACATCTGCTTTATCAGACGCATCTTTTGGATTTGTTGCAGTGCTGCTATTTTCAGCTACATCTGTATCAGCAACCTTACCTTCTTGTCCTGTTTGTACATTTAGCGGTTCACTCGTGTTATTTTGTGATGTATCATCATCTTTTGTATTGATATCCTGATTTATAATTCTGACATGATATTGACCTTCATAACCAATGTTTGCCACAACGACTTTAACAATCGCATTGTAAACTGCTTTGTCAGGTATATATGGGAAAATCAGCGTTCTAGAATTATTTTTAGAATCTTTAGAAACAGTAGTGACACGTTTACCTTCTACAATTAAATCTTTCCAGTAACTGTCATCCTTTGTTTTCATCACTACATATTTTTGACCATTTAAAGTTGCGGTATAGAATGGATGTTCAACAAAGCCGTCCATAACTGACTCACTATTTTCTTCACTTTCAAAAACAACAAAATGCGCTTCTTGTAAATCTGTTAATTGATCATTTGTAGGTGTAACATTTTCAAATTCCGTCACTGCTGATTTAACTTGATCAGCTAACTCTACTCTAGTTTGATCTAATTTCTTTTTATATTCCGCCTTATATTTTTCTGGCAATTTCTCTTGTAATTTTTCTAATTCATAAACTTGTCTTTCTAACGTTTTAGCTTTGTGATACGGAGCTAATAATTTTTGTAAATTGTATGTTTCCTCATCCACATAGTCGTCTGGGTTATTAGTAATAGGCTGTGCAAAGACCATTAGCGTATAATCATAGTCTTCATGGATGTTCTCACCATATTCAATAGATGACACAATTTTAACTTCTCTCGTACCATTAGATACTGGGAAACGAATATAGGCATAATCTTTATCAGAATCATATGATACTAATTCGACTGGTAACTTTTTGTCACCTTCATAAACTTCAAATTTCTTCCATGTTGAAGCTGTCTTTAAACCTAATTCAATTATTGGTCCTGTTTTTGTAAAAATGACAGTTGCTGGTTCAACAGTACTAGCATAATGATAGAACTGTCTTTCACCTTTATCATTTTTCATTTGAAAATCAATTGGTCGCCAATTATCAGCTGTATGTTCTTTATCGATGATAGCCGGGTTTTTAATTGCATCTTGTAGTGATTCATCTGCTGGTGGATACTGTTGATTAACATCCGACTGATTACTTGACTCATTCGTTTTATCGTTAGTATTACCATTAGAATTTGTTTCATGAGCTGGTTGGCTTGACGCTTGATCTGCATTCGTTGACGATTTTGGTTGTGCAGGTTGACTCATATTGGTCGTTGCCTGCGGTTGATTATTAGCATTGTTGATCGTTGATGTATTTTGATTAGATGTATTCGTGTTTGTTTGATTACTTGCGTCTGAACTTGATTGATCATTCGTTACTACTGCATCATTTTTATCTGATTTTACAAGTGAAGGATCGTTATAAATAGGTTTAGCAAATACTAATTTAGTATAATCATAATTTGTTTCTTCTCCATCATCAATTTGAGTCGAAGAAACAATTTTCAATTCTTGTGTGCCATCTGAAACTGGGAATCGAATATAGGCATGGTCTTCTGGTACAGGACTATATGATACAAGTCTCACTGGCAATTTTTGATTGTTTTCATAGACTTCAAACTTTTTCCATGTTGAAGCAGTATTGATGTCTAATTCAACTTCTGCTTTCTTTTTAGTGTAATACACATCTGCTGGATCTTTGATGCTGAAAAAGTGATAGTACTGCGTTTCATTGTTTTTATCTAATAACTGGAAATTGACTTGTTCTCTTGGACCTATATCATGTTCTTTATTTTCTAATGCAGGATCTTTAATTGCATCTTTAAGTGATTCATCCGCTGCAGGATAGTTTTTCGCAGTGTTTGCTGGTTGCGTAGCAGGTTGTGTTTGATTTGTATCCTTTGGTGGCTGAGTTGTAGTTGCATTATTATTTTGATTTTCCGATATTTTATCTGAAGTATTTGTATTTTCTGCTGCTTGCGCTTGATGTTGAGAAGTAATTAAAAATAGTGTACTGACAATGACCGATGCAACGCCTAGAGTTGATTTTCTAATAGAATAGAAAGACCTTAATTTTGGGTGATGTTTGTTCATGTTGTTAACAACTCCTATAAGATTATATTTAATTGATAATAATTATCAATATCAATTATTAGTGTTAATTGTAGCGCATCCCAATTAAATATTGCAACCTATTTTATTAAAATTTTTTAATATGAATATTCATTGCATCGCTTTCCTATTCTTCAAACCCACTTTTTATCTTCATATACATTAATTAACCACCTTCAAACATTGTCGTTAGATTCGCCAAATGGAATCTATTTTTAGCACAGCAAAAAACCGAACTGCTGAAATAATGCATCTCCAACAGTCCGGTCTATTAAACTATTTACTTATCTTTATTAAACAATTGACATGATTTATTAGAATAACCCAATTGCATGACCATCATCAGTAACATCCATGTTTAATGCTGCTGGTTTTTTAGGTAAACCAGGCATAGTCATGATTGCACCTGTCAACGCTACGATAAATCCTGCACCTGTTTTCGCTTCTAATTCACGAATTGTAATTTCAAATCCTGATGGTGCACCTAACAACGTTTGATCATCTGAGAATGAATATTGTGTTTTCGCCATACATACTGGGTAATTATCCCAACCATTTTCTTTAAATTGTTTTAATTGTTTTTGCGCTTTACTGCTAAACGTTACTTTTGAACCGCCATAGATTTCAGTCACAATCTTTTCAATCTTTTGCTCTAATGGTAATTCTAATTCATATAAAGGTTTAAATGAATTAGGTTGATCAATGACTTCTAATACTTCATTTGCTAAGTCAACGCCACCTTTACCACCTTTTTCCCAAACTTCAGTTAAGGCAATTCGTACGTTATTTTCTTTAGCCCAAGATTTTACATATTCTACTTCTGCATCGGTATCATGTATAAATGCATTAATTGCAACAACCGGTTCTACACCGAATTTTTTAATATTATTAACATGACGCTCTAAATTAACAATTCCTGCTTTTACTGCTTCTACATTTTCTTCTTTTAAATTATCTTTCGCTACACCACCATGCATTTTTAACGCACGAATTGTCGCAACAACAACGACAGCTGCCGGATCAAATCCTGCTTCACGCGCTTTAATGTCCATGAATTTTTCAGCGCCTAAGTCTGAACCAAATCCAGCTTCCGTTACAACGATATCAGCTAAATCACGTGCTGTTTCAGTTGCTAAAATTGAGTTACAACCGTGTGCGATATTCGCAAATGGTCCACCATGAACTAATGCAGGTGTCCCTTCAATTGATTGTACTAAGTTTGGTTTTATTGCATCTTTTAAAATCATTGCAAGTGCACCTTCCACTTTTAAATCTGCAACTGTAACTGGCTTGCGATCTCTAGTGTAACCAATAGTAATACGACTAATTTTATCTTTTAAGTCTTTAATACTTCTACTTAAACATAAAATCGCCATAATTTCAGACGCTACTGTAATATTAAAGCCATCTTCACGTGGTACACCATTTGTAGGTCCACCTAACCCAACGTTTACATGTCTAAGTGCACGATCATTCATATCTAATACACGTTTCCACTCAATACGTCTTTGATCGATTCCTAATTCGTTACCTTGGTGAATATGATTATCGATAAACGCAGACAATGCATTATTTGCAGTTGTAATCGCATGGAAATCTCCGTTGAAATGTAAGTTGATATCTTCCATAGGTAAGACTTGCGCATAACCACCACCAGTCGCACCACCTTTGATACCAAATGTTGGTCCTAAAGCAGGCTCTCTTAATGCAACCATAACGTTTTTATTTAACTCATGGAATGCATCAGCTAAACCAACTGTAACCGTTGATTTACCTTCACCAGCTGGTGTTGGGCTCATCGCAGTTACTAAAACAACTTTCCCTTTGTTTTCTCTTGGCGTAATTTTATTAATGTCGATTTTAGCTTTGTAATGACCATAAGGTTCTAATGCATCCTCTGAAATACCTACTGATGCAGCAATATCCTTAATTGGTTGTAGTGTTGATTGATTCGCAATATCTAAATCTGATAAATGAGTCAACTTTTTTCGCCCCTTTTTGTTTAATTTATGCATTTATAATATGTAAGTTGTAGCTAAGAAATTTTTACTTACATTCATATAATAACGAACTGTTAAAAACTTGTCGACTAAATCGGGTTAGCGCTTTCATTTTTGCAATAAATTCACTTATTAAAGTTTTGTATTATAAAACTTTTAGCGCTTGATACTATTGATAACTATATTTTTCTATTATTTAAAATAATCATCTTCCAAAGATCATATTAAAAATAAAAAGCAATATAAAGATATGCCATTATTGTTATGTCATCATTTTCAAATGCTTTCTACGAAATGATATGACACAAGTTAACAGCTCTTTATATTGCTTATCATAAAGTAAACTAATATTTAAACATTAACATGAAATATGTTGTCTCCCTTTATTCTTCGAAAGAAATCTTCAATAACATTCATGTCATTATTCCATTGTACTTAAATCCCCTGCATCTAAATTTAATTCCCAAGCTTTTAATACACGTCTCATAATTTTACCTGAGCGTGTTTTAGGTAATTTATCTTTAAATTCGATTTCACGTGGTGCTGCATGTGCCGACAAACCTTCTTTAACAAATAAACGAATTTCTTCTTTTAATTCGTCTGTTGGTTCATATCCTTTTCTCAGTGCAACAAACGCCTTAATTATTTCACCGCGAACTGGATCAGGTTTACCAATAATTCCTGCTTCGGCAACTGCTTCGTGTTCAACCAATTTAGACTCAACCTCAAATGTTCCAACTCGTTCACCAGCTGTCATAATTACATCATCAACACGTCCTTGGAACCAGAAGTAACCATCTTCATCTTTATATGCCGAATCACCAGATACATACCAGTCTCCAATAAAATATGACTTATATTTTTCTGGATTCTTCCAGATACGATACATCATTGATGGCCAGCCTTTTTTTATAGCAAGGTTGCCCATTCGATTTGGTGGTAATTCATTACCTGCATCATCGATAATTGCAGCTTGAATACCAGGTAATGGTTTGCCCATTGAGCCAAGCTTGACGTCCATCGTTGGATAGTTAACAATCATATGTCCACCTGTTTCTGTCATCCACCAAGTATCTAACACCGTTAAACCGTATACTTTTTTCGCCCATTTTATAACTTCAGGATTTAAAGGCTCACCTACTGATAGAATCGAACGTAACGATGACAAGTCATATTTCTCAACAATATCGTCACCAGCACTCATTAACATTCTTAAAGCTGTTGGTGCCGTATACCAAATCGTCACTTTAAAATCTTCAATCATACTATACCACTGTTCTGGTGAAAAGCGACCACCAGCTATACAATTTGTAGCGCCATTTAACCATGGTGCAAAAATACCATAAGATGTTCCTGTAACCCAACCTGGATCTGCTGTACACCAATAAACATCATCTTCTTGTAAATCTAATACATATTTTCCAGAAATATAGTGCACTAACATTGCTTGTTGAACATGCAATACACCTTTAGGTTGCCCAGTAGAACCTGATGTATAATGTAAAATCAAACCATCATCCGACTTTAACCATTCAATGTCAAATTCATCGCTAGCAGTTTCCATCAAACTAATGAAGTCTATGTAATTGTCTTCTACATCCTCATCTACGACAACAATTTTTTTCAAGTTCGGTAATTTATCTACAGGTACTCGAGGTAACAATGCCTTATTAGTAATTAACACTTTAGCTTCACTGTTCTCTAATCTATCAGCAACTGCCTTTTCCATAAATGCTTCAAATAACGGCCCAACAATTGCACCAATTTTTAAAACACCTAACAACGCAAAATATAGTTCAGGTGTACGCGACATAAATATAAATACTCTGTCACCTTTGTCAACTTCTGCATGTTCAGACAAAACATTCGCTGCTTTATTAGATAACCGTTGCATATCTTTATAAGTATACGATTCTTTTCTGTGCTCATCTTTGTAATTTAACGCTATTTTATCCCCTAATCCTTGATCTACATGGCGATCTATACATTCATATGCCATGTTCATTTTTCCAGTTTCACTCCAAGAAAATGCTTGTTCTACGTCTTTCCAATCAAAAGTATTATATGTTTCTTCATAATCTTTAAGGTTATGTTTGCCTTGCGCTCCTTTATAAACTTCGACTTTCATTTGAAACTCCCCCTTTGTTATGCGAAAACGCTTTCTTTCTCAATATTATACATAACATTTCTAATTATTCAAAATTTTTACTTTTATTCTTTTTCTAGTATTAATTATTGTAAATTTTCTATATAATGAATTTAATACAATCACGACGTCGATTGAGGAGTTGAAAATATGAATCATTTAAAGACGTATCAATCGGAAGATTATTACATTCATGACAAGCAATTTGTTATTGAAGGTCCTTTAACATACGAAGATTTGAAAGCGCTTACTTTCGATGCGCATTTAACCGCATTTAGAGATGCTGAAGATCAGTATGAAGCTTTGTTAGAAATTACAACATTACCAGAAGGTAGAATTTATGTTGCTCGCCAAGATCAACTCATTGTGGGTTATGTCACTTTCCACTATCCTGATGAAATTGAGCGCTGGTCTACAGGTAACCTTCCATATTTAATCGAATTGGGGGCAATTGAAGTCAGCATCAATTTTAGGCAATTACAACTTGCAGAAAAGCTGATACAACTTAGCCTTTCTACACCAGAATTCGAGAATTATATCGTTATAACTACAGAATATTACTGGCATTGGGATTTAAAAAATTCAAAGTTAGATGTATTTGACTATAAAAAATTAATGCAGCGGTTAATGGCAACTGGTGGACTTGAAATATTCGCTACAGATGATCCAGAAATAACAAGTCATCCAGCTAATTGTTTAATGGCAAGAATTGGCAAAAACATTACATTAGAACAGCAACAAGCGTTTGATGATATTCGTTATATGAATCGGTTTTTCTTTTAATTTTTGGAATATCGGAGGGATTATATGCAACAACATTCATCAAAAACTGCATATGTTTATTCAGATAAGTTATTACAATATCGATTTCATGACCAACATCCCTTCAATCAAATGCGTTTAAAATTAACAACAGAGCTACTTTTGAATGCAAATTTATTGTCTCCAGAACAAATAGTACAACCTAGAATTGCAACAGATGACGAATTAATGTTAATTCATAAATATGATTACGTCGAAGCTATTAAGCATGCTTCACATGGCATTATCAGTGAAGATGAGGCTAAGAAATATGGATTAAATGATGAAGAGAATGGTCAATTTAAGCATATGCACCGCCATAGTGCCACAATTGTTGGAGGCGCTTTAACTTTAGCAGATCTTATTATGTCAGGCAAAGTATTAAATGGTTGTCACTTAGGTGGTGGTTTGCATCACGCTCAACCTGGTCGAGCAAGTGGTTTTTGTATATACAATGATATTGCAATTACCGCACAATACTTAGCTAAAGAATACAATCAACGCGTTTTAATCATAGATACCGATGCACATCATGGAGATGGTACACAATGGAGTTTCTATGCCGATAACCATGTTACTACTTATTCTATCCATGAAACCGGAAAGTTTCTTTTCCCAGGCTCTGGTCACTATACTGAACGCGGTGAAGATATCGGCTATGGACACACTGTAAATGTCCCACTTGAACCGTATACAGAAGATGCATCATTTTTGGAGTGTTTTAAATTAACAGTTGAGCCTGTCGTAAAGAGTTTTAAACCTGATATTATTCTAAGCGTAAATGGTGTCGATATACATTATCGTGATCCACTAACTCATCTAAATTGTACGTTACATTCATTATATGAAATCCCATATTTTGTAAAATATTTAGCTGATACTTATACGAATGGAAAGGTAATTATGTTTGGTGGCGGAGGCTACAATATTTGGAGAGTCGTACCACGTGCATGGAGTCATGTATTCTTAAGTTTAATTGATCAACCAATTCAAAGTGGTTATTTACCGTTAGAATGGATTAATAAATGGAAACATTATTCATCTGAATTATTACCTAAAAGATGGGAAGATCGTTTAAATGATTATACCTATGTCCCCCGCACAAAAGAAATTAGTGAAAAAAATAAAAAATTAGCTTTACATATAGCGAGTTGGTACGAATCTACTCGTCAATAAGTAACCTAATCTGCAACGATTTTAAAAGATAAATAAAAGGCATTCTTCCAACACCCATATAATTCGGGTCGTTAGATGAATGCCTAATTTTGTGAATTTATTTTGTAGTTCCTCGGTATTCAATTCTGTGAGGTAAAACTACATTTGGTTCTTCTATCTTTTCATCGTTCATATATTTTGTTAATAAGCGCATCCCTACTGCACCGATATCATATAATGGTTGAATAACACTAGAAAGTTGTGGTCTAACCATCTCAACTAAACGTGTATTATTGAAACTAATAATTTGTAATTCCTCTGGAACTTTAATACCAGCATCCATTGCACTATGCATAATACCAATAGCTTCTTCGTCACTGATACATAATATAGCATCTGGAAGATTACCTTTCATTTTGGCAAAAGCTTTTACGCCTTCTTTATAACTTTCAGCACCAGAACAATTCAATGTATCACCTAATTGAAGACCATTTTTATTTAACACTTCAGTTAAACCTTCTAAAACATCTTCTTGAGCTTTTTTAGAATGTTCTCCACCTACTAAAGCAAATGATTTAGCGCCTTTTTCAATTAATTCTCCCGTAATTTCTTTCGCAGCTTCAGTAAAATCAATATTAACTGATGCTATATGTGCATCCTTACCATTTGTTCCTGATACTACTACAGGTACAGATGATTGATTTATCAATTCTTTCATTTCTTCAGTAATTGTACCACCAAGGAAAATAATACCATCAACCTGTTTACTTAATAAGTTATTAAAAATTTCTTTTTCCTTTTCAGGATCGTTATCTGAATTTGAAATAATTGAGTGATATTTATACATTGTTGCAATATCTTCAAGTCCACGAGCAAGTTGTGAATAATAGATATTAGATATATCTGGAATGATCACACCTACTGTTGTTGTCTTTTTACTAGCTAAACCTCTAGCAACAGCATTTGGACGATAATTCAAACGCTTAATGACTTCGTTAACTTTATTTTTAGTTTCTGCTTTAACATTTTGGTTCCCATTAACAACACGCGACACTGTGGCCATAGAGACACGCGCTTCTCTTGCTACATCATATATAGTAACTGTCATAATTTCCTCCTTGTAAACGTTTTATTCATTATAATAACATGTTTTCATTTCATTTTCATAGTTTACCATATTTTAATTTACAGTAACATATTTTTGTTTGGAAAAATTTAGCGAAAAACTTGAAATAAATACAAACGCTAAATGATAACGAACGATATATTTTAATTTTATATAAACTTTTTTCATTTTTAATTGTAATGTTTTGAGAAAGCCTTTTCAAATATCAATTGCATTTGTTGAAAAATGTTCACATTTCAGCAACAAATGTGTGAATCTATTATATTTTACAGATAATTCATAGTTATAATTTTAATTACTGCTATCAGTCATAATCTTTAATAATTGTGAAATTGAACAAGTGTCGAAGTATTATAACAATCGTTAAGTGCAGTATACCTTTATTTCTATACAAAAAATAATAGCCACTCTAAAAGTAATATACTCTTAGAATGGCTATAAGTTTAAAATTGTCGATTCAAAGATAATATTCTACTTCAACATGACATATTAGTTAAGTAGTCTATAGTTTCCTTGGAATATTATTTTAACTTTTTAGCGTTATATAAATCAGCTAAAGGCTTTAATTCATCATAAAATGCTTGGAATTCATCTAAATCCATTTGTTGACCCGCATCACTAAGTGCAACAGATGGATCTGGATGCACCTCAGCCATAACTCCATCAGCACCAACTGCTAATGCTGCTTTCGCAGTTGGTAACATGATATCTTTACGACCTGTACTATGCGTAACATCTACCATGACTGGTAAGTGTGTACCTTGTTTTAAAATTGGTACTGCTGAAATATCTAAAGTGTTACGTGTCGCCTTTTCATAAGTTCGGATTCCACGTTCACATAAAATAATGTTTTGATTACCTTGTGAAGCAATGTATTCAGCTGCATAAACAAACTCTTCGATTGTAGCAGATAAACCACGTTTTAATAGAATAGGCTTTTTCGTACGGCCAGCTTCTTTTAATAACTCGAAGTTTTGCATATTACGTGCACCAATTTGGAATACGTCTAAATACTCATCAGCCACTTCAAAATCATTTGGATTTACGATTTCGCTGACAACATTTAAATCATATTTATCTTTAATCTGTTTAAGTATTTTAAGTCCTTCAACACCTAGGCCTTGGAAATCATATGGTGATGTACGTGGTTTAAATGCACCGCCACGAATAAATTTTTCACCTTTAGCATGTAAGTTTTTAGCAACAGCTTCAACTTGTTCAAATGATTCAACTGAACATGGCCCAAATACAAATGATTTATTGCCGTCTCCAATAATGCCCCCATTATCAAATGTTACAATCGTATCTTCAGGTTTCAACTTACGTGATACGTATAAGTGTTTTTCATTTTCAGATTTTTGTAAATCTGTAGAGGCTTTAAAAATTTCTTTAAATAATTGCTTAATTGTATTATCGTTAAATGGTCCTTTGTTGCTATCAATTAAGTCGTTAAGCATTTCTTTTTCGCGTTGTGGATCATAGATACGTGTACCTTGTTTTAATTTTTCCTCCCCAATTTTTTGTGCTAGTTCACCACGTTTAGATAATAAATCTAAAATTTGATGATTCAGTGAGACAATCTCACTTCTGTATGATTCTAATTTATTACTCATCCTTACTCACCTCTACGAATTATTTCAAGTATATTCCACTTTAAAGCAATAAAATATAATGTTAAAAAATATTCTAACAATATCATATGTATAGTTCAACCCTAAATTGACAGAAAATAATCAATTTTCTAATTATATGATTCGAGACTACCATTTTAAGTTTTTTGGCTTTTGTTGGAAAATTTTTATTCTATTTTGATATTAAATACCCAATGATGATTGATTTAATTTGTGTTACCATTATAGCTTATTTTGAATAGACATTTATGCTTTTAAGAAAAATTTTCGTTTCTGATGTCTATTATAAATCTAAAAATCTAATACTTACAACCTAACGCTTAATAAAAATTAACAACCTTTGTATATTAATATAAATCTATAGTGAACATCACTCACCAACATATTCGGCTATATTTGAATTAGTGAACATCATTGTATCTTCTAAGATTCATTGTTTATTTGATTATCGAATATTTTTCCATCTTTAGCTTAAAATGTGCAATATCACAATTGTAATCTAACGATGTTACAAACAACATAAATACATGGAATGATCGCGTTGCCTTTCAAAATAAACTGATGATATCAAAAAAGGTAAGCACCTGAATGCCTACCTTTTATTTTGAAATTCAATTTTTAAAAATATAATACATAGCTTACTGCTATGATTGATTATTAAACGATTTTAGTAATCTTAGTCATTGAATGTACGTTTTTCTATTTTACTTTTAGCTTTTTCAACTTTAGCATTTGACGTTTTTGATGCATTGGATGACTTAGCATTTGTTGTTTTTGAATTCTTATTACTAATTTGATTATTCTTTTGAGTTGACTTACTTGAACTACTTTGTTTCTTAGCACCTTGTGCTGATTTCTTATTATGTTGCTTTTTCTGACCTGAAGTTTTATTTGTAGATGCTTTTGATGCATTTCGTTTATTTGAAGGTGTTGTTTTTTTAGATTGTTTACCTGATTTCTTGTCAATAGCTGTATTATTAGTTGTTTTTTCATCAGCTTTACGTGTAATAACACCATTTTCAAATTTAGCTTCTTTTTGTTTAACAGTGTCTTTATTATCTGTATTAACTGTCTCTGATACGTCATTCTTTTTAGTAACTAATTGAGGAATTTCTTTCAAGTCATTTTTAGCAACTGGTTTTTCTGCAAATAACGCTTCAGTTAATTGACTCTCTTTTGAACCTGGTGTTAATTTAGCTTGCTTCTGTTTTGCAGCGTTTGCTAATCTTTCAGCTTGTGACTCTGGTTTTGATACTTCTACCTTTGCTGCACTTGCATCTTTAGTTGATGTGTCACTGTCTTTCTCTGCTTGTGCTTCTTTTTTAGCTTCTTGAACCTCTTGTGCCTCTTGTGATGTATCACTTAAATTATTTGCACTTGCTTCTTCTTTTATCGCTGCTTGTTGTGCTTTCAATGCCACTGCTTTTGATTCTTTATTTGATACTTCTGCACTTTTATCCGTTTCTGCTTGTACTTCTTTTTTAGCTTCTTGAATCTCTTGTGCCTCTTGTGATGTATCACTCAAATTATTTGCACTTGCTTCTTCTTTTATTGCTGCTTGTTGTGCTTTCAATGCCACTGCTTTTGATTCTTTATTTGATACTTCTGCACTTTTATCCGTTTCTGCTTGTGCTTCTTTTTTAGCTTCTTGAATCTCTTGTGCCTCTTGTGATGTATCACTCAAATTATTTGCACTTGCTTCTTCTTTTATTGCTGCTTGTTGTGCTTTTAATGCTGCTTGCTCATTTTTAGATTTGTTTAAAAATCCTTCAACACGTTCTTTTGTAAAGGCAACCGTTTCTTCAAGTTGCGTTTTTCTTTCTTCAAATTTTTGCGACAGTTCTTGTTCTTTGACTTTTAAATCATCTGCTTTTTGATAAACTTTATTTTTAAAATACAAACCTAAAGCTGAACCAACAAGCGCGCCAGTTATAAAACTAACAACAAAATCTTTACGGTTGGGTAATGGTTCATTTTGATAAGTGTGTTTATTTTTTAATGTTCTTTTATTATTTTGTTGTTGCGTCATTTGTGTATCCTCCTATAACAAATGCACTTAAATAAGTAACAACCTCATTTAAGTGCATTTGTTTAATTATTAATTATTTATCTACTCGAGAAGTATAGCTATGATTTGCATCAGTTGCTACATTATTAGCTTTGTAATTTGCACTTCCACGACGGTAGTGTCTATTTTGCCATTTGTCTGCAATTTCCATTGCAACATTTGACCATTGAACAACTTGTGAGATTTTATCTTCATTTTGAGAAATATTATGTGTAATTGAATTTGTTACACGATCTACAGAGCTGTTTAACGTTTGTACTGAGTCACCGATACCTTTAACAGCATCTACAACTGAGTTTAAACGATCTACTTTACCTTGGATATCCTCAGTTAAACGGTTTACTTTATGAAGTAAATCTGTTGTTTCACGAGTAATACCTTGAACTTGACCTTCTACACCGTCAAGTGTTTTTGCAACATAATCTAAGTTTTTCTTAACAGAATTTAATACAGCTACGATACCGATACATAAAATTAAGAATGCAATCGCAGCGATAATTCCAGCAATTGGTAAAATCCAATCCATTAAAAACGCCTCCTAATTAACATGTAATAATGTCATTAATAATAAATACCCATACTACTCTATTATAAACATATTAAAACGCATTTTTCATGCCTAATTTATCTAAATATGCATTTTGTAATTTTTGAATATCACCTGCACCCATAAATAAAACAACAGCATTATCAAATTGTTCTAATACATTAATAGAATCTTCATTAATTAACGATGCACCTTCAATTTTATCAATTAAATCTTGTATCGTTAATGCGCCAGTATTTTCTCTAATTGATCCAAAAATTTCACATAAGAATACACGATCTGCTTTACTTAAACTTTCTGCAAATTCATTTAAAAATGCTTGTGTTCTAGAGAAAGTGTGTGGTTGAAATACTGCAACAACTTCTTTATGTGGATATTTCTTTCGTGCTGTTTCAATTGTAGCACTAATTTCTCTTGGATGGTGTGCATAATCATCTACAATAACTTGATTTGCAATTGTAGTTTCATTGAAACGACGTTTAACACCACCAAACGTTTCTAATGCTTCTTTAATATTTGTAACATCAAGCTTCTCTAAATAACTAATCGCAATTACAGCTAATGCATTTAAAACTGTATGGTCACCATATTGTGGAGACAGGAAGTGATCATAAAACTCACCATCCACATACACATCAAAAGCAGTACCTTTATCCGTAATTTGAATATTTTGAGCATAAATGTCATCCGAATCTTTAAATCCATAATAATAAATTGGAACATCTGCTTCAATTTTACGTAGATGTTCATCATCACCCCAAGCAATAATACCTTTTTTAACATTATGTGCCATTTCTTGGAATGCATCAAAAACATCATTAATATCTTTAAAATAATCAGGATGATCGAAATCAATATTTGTCATAATTGCGTAATCAGGTTTATAACTTAAAAAGTGACGTCTATATTCACATGCCTCAAAAGCGAAATAATCACTTTCAGGCAATCCCATACCTGTGCCATCACCAATTAAAAATGAAGTCTTTTTATCACCATTCATAACATGTGATAATAAACCTGTTGTAGAAGTTTTACCATGTGCACCAGTTACAGCTACTGAAGTATATTGATCAATAATCTGTCCTAAAAAATCATTATAACTTACAACATCTAATTTCAATTGATGTGCACGTACTATTTCTTCATGGCTACTCGCGAATGCATTACCTTGTATAACTACCATATCTTCTTTTATGTTATTAGCATCAAATGGTAATATTTTTATCCCCTTATTTCTAAGAGCAACTTCTGTAAATACGTAGTTCTCAATATCCGATCCTTGAACTTCATGTCCTAAATCATGCATGATTTGTGCTAATGAACTCATGCCAGAACCTTTAATTCCGACAAAATGATAGTGTGTCATTATATAAAACTCCTTACTCATAATTATTCTTTATTTAAATCTGCTTCCGTAACATAAACATCCCTTGGTTTTGAACCATTAGCACTCGAAACATAACCGAGTTGCTCTAATTGATCGATAATTCTTGCTGCTCTATTATAGCCAATTTGGAAATGTCTTTGGATTAATGATGTTGAAATATGTCCTTCATTAACCATAAATGCACAAACATCATCAAATAATTCATCTTGTGATTGTGTTTGTGTTTTTTTCAACAATTCTTTTTCTTCAAATAGATAGTCCGGTTCTCTTTGTTGTTTGATAAAATCAACAACATCATCAATTTCGTCATCAGAAACAAATGTACCTTGAACTCTAATCGGTTTATTCATACCGCTACCAAGATATAACATATCGCCATATCCTAACAAGCGTTCTGCTCCACCACTGTCTAATATCGTTCTCGAATCTACACTTGATGATACCATAAATGCAATTCTTGTTGGTATGTTGGCTTTAATTAAACCTGTAATTACATTGACAGATGGTCTTTGCGTAGCTACTAACATATGAATACCACATGCTCTTGCTTTTTGAGCAATTCTAGCAATAGACTGCTCAACTTCTTGCGGAGCCATCATCATTAAATCAGCCAACTCATCAATTACAATGACAATTTTTGGCATTCTTTCATCATATGGTGCTTTTTTGTTAAATGCTGTTATATTGCGTACATGGTAATGTGCAAATAACTTATAACGTCGTTCCATTTCTTCTACGGCCCATTTTAAACTCTGTGTAGCTGCTTTGACATCTGTAATTACCGGTGCAACTAAATGTGGCAAACCATTATAAGGAGCTAATTCAACCATTTTTGGATCGATAAGTAATAATCTTAATTCCTCAGGGTGATTTTTATATAGTAAAGACATCAAAATACTATTGATACAAACTGATTTCCCTGATCCAGTTGCACCTGCAATTAGTGCGTGTGGCGTTTTAGCAATATCCATAAGTAATGGTTCATTATTAATTCTATACCCCATCGCAACTGTTAATTTAGATTCAGCATTTTTAAAACTTGGAGATTCAATAATAGAACGTAAGTTGACCGTCGTTGGATTTTGGTTCGGAACTTCAATACCAACACGACTAGTTCCTGGAATAGGCGCTTCTATACGAATATCTTTCGCTGCCAATGCCATTTTAATGTCATCTTGTAATGCCGTAATTCTTGAAACTTTAACACCTTTTTCAACTGATAATTCAAATCTTGTAACACTTGGACCTTCAGTTACATCTTGTACTTCTGCAGGTACATTAAAGTAAAATAATGCGTCATTAAGTTCTTTCTTTTTATCTGTAATCCAGTCCACGTCCGGCTCAATAACTTGTGGTTCTTCTAGTAATGAAACACTTGGCAATTTAATATTTGGGCCTTTACGAATCATCGGCTTAGTTGTTTGTACAGCTTGATTTGTTGCAACATCTGGTTGGTTCGTCCGAGGTCTATTTTCATTAGCTGTATCTTCATTTTGATTTGAAAATGAAGGCTGTAAATCTTTTTGTTGATCATCATTATCTTGTTGTCCACTAGTATTGTTTGGATGTGTTGTTTCTTCGCTTTCTTCAGTTATGTCGCTTACTTCTGAAACTGAAGACGAAGTTGATTGATCAACTTGCTCATTTTCCAATTGATTATCATCTTGGCTTTCTTCAAATATTTCCGTTTGAGTTGAATCAGCAGAAGGTTTCTGCTCTGAATATTGTTGTGCATTTTGATAATCATTTTCTGTTTCTGCATGACCAATAAGTTGATTGTTCTCAACATTATTTGATGTCATATTATTTATTTTATATGCATTTGTATTTGACTCTTGTGAATAAGTGCTTGATGATGGTGTGGCTTGACTCGCAGTCTTGCTTTCACTCACAGCTTGCTTACTTTGTACAGGCTTCAATTCAGGCACATTGACTTTTGAATGCTTTTTACGATCCATCATACGCTTTTTATCAGATGGCGTCATGACAACATTAAATGGTCTTTTACTTAAAGTTGAAACCTTTTCAGTCTGTTTCTTTGGATTTACGTTTTCAATAGTTTTCTCTTCGACATTTTGTTCACTTTCAGCTGTTTCGTTTTGCACATTTTCTGTAATTTCTGCGTTATGCTTTTCTATTTCATTCATGCTTGAATCTTCCACAACATGACCATCATTCACAATATTCGTTTTCAATGAGTTGACACTTAAGTTTGTTTGGTCATCTTTTTTATGACGCGGTGCTAATTCAATTTCATTATCAACCGTTTTATCGATATTATTTACTTGAGATTCAGTTACTGCGTGCTCTTGCGTTTTAGGAGCGTCTACATGCATTTCAGACGCGTTTTTATTGGTATTATCTTCGATATTTGAAGTAGTATCCTCATCTACTTCTGTATCATTTAATTCATAAAATTCTGCATCATCGATTTGACTTCCTGAATATTCTTCTTTATTCGTTGCTCCATCTTCTTCTGAATCAGCAATTAATCTGGATTGATTTTTTAGTTCATCTTTATCATTTACTTCAACGTTATGTTGTAGTGCTGATTGATGTTGAGACGTTACATTCGAAACCGTAACTTCATCATCTGACAATTGTTTTGTTGTCGATACTTGATTCAAACTAACTTCCTCATAATTGTATGGACTTTCATCTACATGAGAGTCATTAGTGTCTTCATTTTGTATTGACGCTTGTTTATTTTCATCATTTGATACAGTTTCATTCTCTATGCCATTTGTATGAAGCTGACTAGCATCTGTACTATTATCTGTTAAGTCACTATCATCATTTAATGAACTATCACCAACATAGCGTTCCGCTTGTTTAGCATACATTTCATCAATTGCACGTTGTATTGCATCTTGCTCTTCGTTTTTATGTTCTTCACGCTTTTGTTGCAACGCTTTTTTAAATCGACGCTTTTGAAGCACTTTACGTTCTCGTTCACGTCTAATTTCTTCAACAATTTGTGAAGCATAAATATTTTCAATTTTGATAGTATTATCAACTTTTGAATAATTAGGCATTGATTTTGTTGTTGATGATACATTTTCATCAGATGATTTAGATGCAGTTCCTTGTTTGACAACACTATCATTTTGTTTTTCTTGTTCTAATTGTTTATTTTGAGACGTTTGCGTCTTAGCTACATATTTATCATATTTTTGTTTATCTGACTCAACTTTTTCTGAAGGTTTACTTACAGGGATACGACCATTTTCTAACTTTTTAGGTTTCATTGTGCCAAAAATAGCTGACGGTACCTCTGAAGTCTTGAAACTTTCTTTGTGATAATCTGGAGTTGAATCTTTAGCACGATGATTTGTATTATTAGAATACATATTATGTGTTTTTGACTTGTGCGTTTCCTTCTCAATACCATTAATTGCAGAAACATATGTACCTGGCTTATTCGTATGGTAATGTGAGTGATCTTTATATTTTATACTTTGCTGTGATATTTTAGAATTCCCACGTTGTTCACTATAATTTTGTTCTTCAGTTGTTTGATTTCTTCTACGGCGATGTCGTTTTTGTGAACGAGAATCGTGGCTTTGTTTGCGATAGTCTCGATGGTATTGTTCTTTTTCATCTGAAATAATATCTGCAGATTGTTCAACATTTTCATTTTCATAAGCTACGCTCATAGGAAAACGGAATTTTCCCCTCGGACGACTATAAATATCATTATTTTGAGGCAGTAATGAGTCATGATCGTTATCTATATTTTGTGATTCTTGACGTCTTTTTTTCTTTCTATGAATCAAGTCATCATTTGAATCATTATCTTCGCCGAATAATTTATCAAACCAGCTCATATTTTCACTACCTTCCTTAATTATTCAAAAAATGCTTGTCCAATTTCATAGCTGTCATTTAATACCATAATACCTTTTTCTTCAGGTGCATTAGGTAAATTCAATTCTTTCATTGAACAAATCATACCGCTTGAGGCAACACCACGTAATTCAGCATCTTTAATTACCATACCGCTAGGCATCACTGCACCTACTTTAGCAACAACAACTTTCTGTCCAGCTTCAACGTTAGGCGCGCCACATACAATTTGTAATGTGTCATTTCCAACGTTTACATTTAGTACACTTAATTTATCTGCATCAGGATGTTTGTCTTTAGTTTCAACGTAGCCAACTACAAATTTCGGTGATAGATCAGCATTTAATTTATAATCAAAACCAGCTTCTGAAATACGCTTTTGGAATACATTTACAAGTTCATCAGTTAATTTAATATGACCTTTTTCTTCAATTGTTATATCTTTTGAGATTTCAAAAATATTATAACCTACAACATTACCTTCATTAGTAATTTCAACAACATTACCTTTTTTATTGTAGTTTAATTCACCTTCAACTGGTTCAATTTGTAAAAATGCGACATCTCCTACATATTTAGGATTGTAAAATAAATTCATTATGACAAAACTCCTTATCCAATTATTTCTATTTATCTTTATTAAATTTACGACGATTTGCTTCTAAACGCTGAATCACGTTTGGATCTCTTTTTTGTTTATTATTTTTACCTAAAATAAATATCGGTTCAAGATGACCCTGTTTATATCCAAAGGATAATGATGTAATTGGAACTAGACCTTTAGTGAAAAATTCCATTGTTAAATGTGCCATCACATCATATCCTGTTTTATTGCGTATATCTGCAATAATTAACACATCTTGGTGTGGCACTGCTACGAGCATTTCGCCTTGACATTGTGCCTCAATTTCATTTAAAAATGCAGTATTTAGTATCCTACTTGCATCATACCCGTCATTTGAGTTAATAAAATAAAAAATATTACCTTTTACTTCATCAGTCGTATATGAATTTGACAATTTTCTAACATTAAACAGAGACATTTCTCTTATTTGTTGTTCAGTTAACTTCAAATCCTCTAACATGCTTTCGTCAATTAGACGATATGATTTCCCTAAATCGACTGCATAATAAACTGCTGTTTCTGCAGTATGCTCATCATAGATAAAAGGAACACCTTGTTTAGTTTTTTTATCAAAGCTAGTCGCTCTAATGACAGGCATAATTTGACTAGATGATATACTCTCAAGGGTTTTATCTGCCATTTGTGCAATAGCTTCATCAACGTAATAAACAATTTCATCTACAATTTTTTCTTTTTTATCTTCATATTTTGCGACTATAGCGTTAAGTTTAATCGTGATACCTTTGTTATTATCTGTTCGATAAATACGCAAAGTTTCTTCTTCACGATTAAATTTAAAATCAACGTCTAAATGGCTTAAACGTTCCTTTAATTTATCTCTCATTTGAAAGGTATTCATATGTAACACTCCTAATTTCGCACCTTATAATAGTTTACAATAAATCAACACATAGTAACAGAGAAAAACGAGTATTACCCCGTTTTTCTCTAGTCTAAATTACACGTATTGAGCTAAAAATGCATCTATCTGTTCAATTGATTTTCGTTCTTTTCCAATATAACTTCCAAGCAGTTCTCCATTTTTATATACTAGAAAACTTGGAATACCCATAATACCATTTTCAATACAAATATCCATAAATTTATCACGGTCTACTGATACGAAGTCAAACATAGGATATCTCGCTTCTAATTCCGGTAAATCTGGTTCTATCACTCTACAATCTGGACACCAGCCTGCAGTGAATTCAAATACTGTAGCACCTTGTTTTAAAGATTCAAATTGTTGTTCTGATTCAAGTTGTTTCATTTTTATGTCTCCTTAATTAATGATTATATATAACTATTTAGAGATAATAGTTGTTATTACCCGATTATTTATATTGTAATGTTTCTATTTGATTATTATCTAAATTACAAATGGCTTCTGAAAGTAAAGATCTAGCTGCAAAATAGTCTCTTATATCAAATACTGAGTCTGTACTATGAATATATCGTGCACATACACCAATTACTGCAGTCGGAATACCAATATTAGCTTTATGAATTTCTCCACCATCTGTTCCACCTGGTGACATATAGTATTGATGTTCAATGTCATGTGCTTCAACTAACTTTAATAAATAGTCTCTAAATGCAGGCTTTAAAATCATTGTACCGTCTTTTATGCGAATTAACGTCCCTTTACCAAGTTCACCAGATAATGGTTGGTTTCCTTTAACATCATTGGCAGGTGAACAATCAACTACAAATGCAACGTCTGGGTCTATCATCTCTGCAGATGCTTTCGCACCTCGTAATCCAACCTCTTCTTGAACATTTGCGCCAACATACAAGTCTACATCTAATTCTATATCTTTTAATAATTCTAGTATTTCAATTGCCAAGACACAACCATAACGATTATCCCATGCTTTAGCACTATATCGATGTTCAGATAACTGTGTGAATGGCGTGTGAGGTACAATTGTATCTCCTATATCTATTCCGCGCTCACGCACCTCATCTTCATTTTGAGCACCTATATCTAATGTTAAATCTTTAATTTCCGGTGCACCTTCACTACCAGTACGAAAATGTTTAGGTATATTAGAAACAACACCGATAATTTTATCGCCATTTCTATTTTTAATTACTAAGCGTTGTCCTTGCCAAATATCATTTGCAACACCACCTAAATTTGTGAATTGAATCATTCCATTTTTAGTGATATTTGTAATCATAAATCCGATTTCATCCATATGTGCTGCAATCATTACACGTTTTGCATTTGGATTTTTAGATTTTTTCACACCAAAAAATCCACCCATACGATTTTCAATAAATTCATCTACGTACGGCGCCATTTGCTGAGTCATATAATTTTTTACTTCTTCTTCAAAACCTGGTGCCCCATGAAGCTCAGTTAAAGTTTGAATTCGTTGTAATGTTACTTTTTTATTTATGTTCATAAAAGTTCTCACTCCTTATAAGTTATTATATCATCTTCAATATGGTAAACTAATGATATGAATTTGAAATCAAGGGAGCATAAATGATGACTAAACTGAAATATATAATTCCAACAATAATTGCAGTAGCCATTGTAATTATTTCTACCATTTCAATCATCCAATATATTAATCGTAAACGCTATAATCCCGTTAAAGTACTTAATGAAGTAAAATCATATTTTATGAATGTCAAAGGCTCATATATCGTTTATGAACCATTCGTTCATCCTGAAACTGATAAATACCGTTTAGTTTATCAAGGTGGAATTACAACTATTAAAAATGGTCAAAATATTCATTATGATTTTTATGCAGATGCATATACTGGTGAAGTCATTAACATTGTAGAGCGTTAATACGAATTTTATCCATATTTGATTTGGATCGTAAAACTTAAAAATGAGCCACACCCTAATTAGTAAGATTGGATGTGGCTCAATTTTTTATTTTTGAAAATTTGTTTAGTAATACATCTTTATTTTAGTTATTATCAACTAATGTTTCACGTAAAATATATGCATCTATGTTTTCACCATCATCGCTGTATTTTACAGCAAAGTAGTTTTCATCATGATAAAACAAGAACCAATATTGTTGCTGAATAAAATATGGTATCATGCGTTCTTTTTCACGAATCGATTGCATAGGATAATCATCATATGCCGTTACCCATAGAGGATTTTTATGTGCAGTAGTTGGGAATATATCACCCATATGAACTGCTTTATCTCCTTGACTTTCAATCGTAATAATCGTGTGGCCAAAGCTATGACCTCCACTATGTTGCATCTTGATACCCGGAACCGGTTCAAAATGTTTTTCGAATAAAATCAACTTGTTACTATAATCGCCTTTATTCTTATCCCAGTAAGTTGATTTACTTCTTATATTAGGTGCAATAAACTCATGCCACTCATCTTGTTGCACAACATGAATCGCATTTTCAAAAATTGCATGTCCCGCTTGATCAGTCAAACCGGCAGCATGATCAAAATGCATATGTGTCATTAGCACATAATCAATATCCTTTGGCGTTAAATTATAATTTGCCAAATCAGCAATAATATGACTTTCTTCATCTACTCCAAAATTACGTAATTGCTTTTCAGATAATTTACCATTACCAATACCCGCATCTATAATCAAATTATATTGAGCCGTTTGAATCAAAATTGGATGTGTCGGTAAATTGATTTGATTTCGTTCATTTGCATTGTATTGCTTTGACCACAACGGCTTCGGAACAACACCAAACATTGCACCGCCATCCATTTTTGTATTGCCACCATTTAGATAATGAATAGATATATCCCCGATTTTCATAACATCACCTATTCTTTCTGTATTCGTTATTACAATTAGCATGTGTTTATTACATCATATCACTATTCATAAATGCGAACAAAAACGAAACGCCCCACACTAATACACTTCTAACTACTTATAAAGATTAATGCAATCATATTATATGTAAATGCATCATAACCATCGGCCTGTAATTTTAAATTAATAATTAAAATTTACAAGTAAAATGCAAGCTTTATTCTTTTAAATCAAAGGTATTTAGTATAACATTGTTCATAGGCGCATTATCTCCTTTAGTTATTTGTTTAGTCACTTTTAATTATAGAGATAATTGCGCTTTTTTTATATTCAAAATCAAAAAATCGGACAGATGAAAAGTAAAATACTTTTTTCCATCATTCCGATTTATTATAGAACCTTTATCTATAGAACCATTATAGTACGAAAAAACACTTATGATTGTATGTGTACATACCCTCATAAGTGTTTTATTTTTGTGAATGGAATTTCGCTTCCATACGATAAATACGTGACCCTTTATCCGAAAATTTCTTTTCATATTCTGTTAAAATATTACTGCCATCGTCTTCTTGATGTAAATTTAGATTTATTTTTGTAAAATACATTCCAAATTGAGACATACTTTCTAAACTGTAGGCAAATAGTCCTCTGTTATCAGTTTTAAAATGTAAATCTCCTTCATCATTTAAGATTTGTTGATACAACGCTAAAAACGTATGATACGTTAAACGTCGTTTTGCATGACGATTTTTTGGCCATGGATCTGAAAAGTTCAAATAAATACGCGAAACTTCGCCGTCTTTAAAATATTCATTTAATTCAATGGCGTCATTACAAATAATCTTTAAATTTGTTAAACCCATCTCTTTAACTTTATCCAATACTTTATAAACGATACTTTTCTCACGTTCCATTGAAATATAGTTAATATGAGGATTTTGAGCAGCTAATGTTGTAATAAACTGCCCCATACCCGAACCAATTTCAATGTGTATCGGTTGCGTTTTATCAAACCATTCAGTCATTTTCCCTGCATGTTGACCGTCCATGTCAACCAATTCAGGATGATCTTTTAAATAATCTTCAGCCCATGGTTTGTATCGAACTCTCATATTTTATTCTCCTCTTAAATAAACATGTTACTATTCATAACTTCATTTAGGAATTTAAGCCAAGTGTTCATATCCTTATATCTTTTTTGCTCTTCATACCATTGAACAAGACCTATAGATTGAATTACCGTATACCATTTCATACGTTTATTTAAATTCAAGCTCTCTTGAACACCATATGTTTCAAGCCATTCAGACCATTGTTGTTGTGGAACATAGTTGTAAAGCAGCATTCCGATATCAATTGCCGGGTCTGCAATCATTGCACCTTCCCAATCAACTAAAAATAGTTCATCTCGATCGGATAATAACCAATTATTATGATTCACATCACCATGTACAACAGTGAAAAAACGCGAATCTAAACTCGGTATATGCTCTTCTAAATAGGTTAATGATTTTCTCACAATATGATGTGTTAAAACTTCTCTTGATAAAGAGGCATTAATTTTATTAAGCATAATCTCAGGAGTAATAGGTTCCATTTCCATACGCTTTAACATACTTAATAAAGGTCTAGAATTGTGTATCTTCTTTAATAAATGTGCAACTCTTGTTTGCTTCATTTCGTTTGAAGATAGTTCACGCCCATTTTTCCAATGTTGTGCTGTAACAACCTCGCCTGTTTCTATGCGTTTCGTCCATACTAATTTGGGCACAATACCTTCTGCTGATAATGCCGCAATAAATGGATTTGAATTTCGTTTTAAAAACAACTTTTGTCCATCTTGTTCAGCCATATATGCTTCACCAGATGCACCACCTGCTGAATCAAGTGTCCACCCTAATTGATAAAACTGCTCCAACTCGTCCACCTCACTTTCAATTAGAAAATGGCTCTAGAAATAGGTTTTTCAAGAGCCATATATTCTAATTTATAACACCATACTGGTACAAATATTATGTCCAGATAATTATTGTAAATCCTCAACCAATGCCTACATTACACGACTAAATTTAAATCGTAATGTCTGTCATTGACACCATACATTCTATAGTCACTTACTTGACATATAATGTTACCGTGTCTAAAACTACATGTTTTTGAATCTCTGTAGGCGATAAACTCTAGTTTTCAAAATAATTGCTATCCCATTTTCATGGTTAGCATAAATTTATGAACTGTAACATTTACGTACTTAGTAAAATATGATGCACATCATATTTGTAACTCATAGAAAATTTTATAATTTTTATCATTATATTTCAACTGAAAATGAGAAACAAAATGGCACTTTTTACTAATATGTGTTTTCTAAACAACACTTTTAAGCTTCGTTTTAAATTATAACATAATTCACTTACGAAAGTTGATAAATTTAAGTAATTTAATCTAAAAATATGATGAAAGAATTTTAAATACTGTGTGACTCTATATACTTTTCAAATCCTTCTTGTAGTTGACGTGTAATTGGGCCAACTTTACCATCATTAACTGGTTCACCATCTAATTTAATAACAGGTGTAACCTCAGCTGAAGTACTTGAAACAATAACTTCATCTGCGTTTTTCAAGAAATCTACAGTAAACGTTTCTTCTTTAAATGGGATGTTATAGTCTTCGGCAATTTTTTTAATTACAATTCGTGTAATACCATTAAGAATATAGTTGTTAATCGGATGTGTATAAATCACACCGTCTTTAATTGCATAAGCATTACTTGAAGATCCTTCAGTTACAGTTTCACCTCGATGTTGAATCGCTTCAACTGCATTATATTTCACAGCATATTCTTTTGCTAATACATTTCCTAATAAGTTCAAGCTTTTAATGTCGCAACGTAACCATCGGATATCTTCAACGGTAACACCATTCACACCATTTTCTAAATGATCATAAGGACGATCATAACTCTTTGTATAAGCAACAATTGCTGGTTCTACTTCAGGTGTTGGGAAGCTATGATTTCTTTCAGCTACACCTCGCGTTGCTTGAATATAAATTGCCCCAGTTTCAATTTGATTCATATCAACTAATTTACAAGATAGTTCAATTAATTCTTCTACAGAATAATTTAAATCTAAACCAATCTCATTGGCACTACGTAAAAATCTTTCATAATGTTCTGTTACTGTAAATAACTTACCATTATATACTCGAATGTATTCATAAATACCATCGCCAAATACGTATCCTCTGTCGTTGTATGAAACCTTTGCTTCACTTGGACTTACAAACTCACCATTTAAAAAAATTTTTTCCATATATTATTCCTCCACGCATAATGAATAAATTGCTTCTAAGTAAATACTAGTTGCGTTAAATAACTGTTTTTTAGTGATATATTCATTTTTCTGATGCATTAAATCTTCAGAATCACTAAACATTGCGCCAAATGCTACACCCTTGTCTAAGTTTCTCGCATAAGTACCGCCACCTATAGTATAAGGTTCAGTCATATCATTTGTTTGATTTCTATATGCAGTAACTAACTTTTGCACAAAAGGATCATTTTTATCAACATAATGTGGTGGTTGGACTTTACCTAATTTCACTTCAAAGCCATATTGTTGAATCTCATTTGCAAAACGATCCATAGCTTTTTCAAATTCAAATCCTTCTGGGTAGCGTAAGTTGATACCGAAAAGACCTGCATTTTCATTATCATATGTAATAACACCAATGTTAGTTGTCACATCACCCATGACATCTGTATGGAATTTCATTCCCATCTTTTCACCAAAATCTGAATTAAATAAGTAGCGATTACTAAATGCTACAAACGCTTGTGCATTATTATCAAGATTTAATGATGCTAAGAATTTTAGTAAGTAAAGACCCGCATTCACACCAATAGATGGATCCATACCATGAACCGCTTTACCTTCAACTGTTAAAACTAGAATGCCACTATCAACAGTACTATCACCTTGTAAATGATTTTGTTCTAAAAAGTACTCAAAGTCTTGAATAACATCTGTCATATTTTCTTTAACAAGCACTCTTGCTTCTGCATGATCAGGCACCATGTTGTAACGTTCACCAGATTTAAAAGTTATTAATTCATAATCAGGTTCATCTTGATCTTCAGCAAGCTTATTTTGAACTAAGTCAAATGTTGTAATGCCTTTTTCACCATGAATACACGGAAATTCCGCATCTGGTGCAAAACCTAATGTTGGCATTTCTTCTGTTTTAAAATAGCGATCCGTACATTTCCAATCAGATTCTTCATCCGTACCAATAATCATATGAATACGTTTCTTCCAATCCACATTCATATCTTCTAATATCTTAATTGCATAATAAGCAGCAATTGTTGGACCTTTGTCATCAAGTGTACCTCTAGCTATGATAGCATCTTCTGTTACAACCGGCTCGAACGGATTACTATCCCATCCATCACCAGCAGGAACAACGTCAACATGACATAAGATACCTAATACGTCATTTCCTTTACCTGCCTCAATTCTTCCTGCAATATGATCCACATCATGTGTTGTAAATCCATCTCTATGTGCAATTTCATACATGTAGTCTAATGCCTTACGAGGACCTGGACCAACTGGTGCGTCTTCTGATGCTTTTGCATCATCTCTCACACTTTCAATTGCTAATAATCCTTTTAAGTCATTAATGATTTGATCTTCGTATTGTTGAACTTTTTCTTTCCACATTCGAAATCGACTTCCTTTTTTCTATAAGTTAAACTCTATTTTACATGAAATGATATAAAAACTACAATAAGATGTCAGAAAATAATAAAAAGGAACAAAACGATGCTATCGATATGACACAAATCATAAATAGCTGCTTTGTTCCTTTTCTGTATTAATTTAATTTAATATGCCAGTTCAATACCAACTTATTAATTGTATGCCTTATTCTATATCAGATAATGCATTTTTATTCTTTTTTAAATCTTCTTCAGTGACGATACGTAAATTATTATTTGGTGCTGCGCCACCTTCATCATCAAATTTACCTTTTTCAATACTTTCGTCAGTCTTATTGTCATATTCGGTAAATTTTGATTTTTCTTCTTCGAAAAATGCTTTTGGATTATTTTTTAATCTATTAGCATATTCTTTCGGATTTGTTTTTACTTCTTTAATTGTTTCATTAGCAATTGTTCCTAATTGCGTCGCTTTATCCTTAGCATTATCTTTATAGCTTTGAGGATCTTGTTTATATTTATTATATTCTGCTTTCAGCTTGTCACGACTATCTTTACGTGTAACAACTACAGCTGCTACAGCGCCACCTATACCTAAAATCGCTTTAAATAAATTACCTTTTGCCATATCAATCGTCTCCCTTTTATTTATAATTTAATTTGTCAAAATCATTTTCAGTTAATAAACGATATTCTCCTGAATCTAGATTGCTGTCCAATTCTAAATCAGCAATTTTGATACGTCTTAAATGTAATACCTCATTTTGAATGCTATGAAACATTCGTTTAACTTGATGATATTTCCCTTCATAAATTGTTACGTGTGACGTTTGATTATCAATATAAGTTAAAATTGCAGGCTTAACCTTGCCATCAGACAGTGTTACACCCTCTTTAAAAGCTTGAATGTCGTCTTCAGTGATAGGATTTGCTGAAATAACTTCATATTTTTTAGAAACATGTTTGTTTGGACTCATTAATTCATGATTAAAATCACCATCATTCGTTATCAATAAAAGCCCTTCTGTATCTTTATCAAGACGACCAACCGGAAAAATATTTAGATGTTGGTATTCAGGTATTAAATCAATAACGGTTTTTGAATGATGATCTTCAGTTGCCGATATATAACCTTTTGGCTTATTTAACATAATATAGACATTTTCAACGTATTCTATTAATTCTCCACGAACTGATATCTTATCGTTTTCTGGTTCTATATGTGTTTTTGGTGATTTAATTACTTGTTCGTTGACACTTACAAGGCCTTTTTTAAGTAACTGTTTGACCTCATTACGTGTACCGACGCCCATATTTGCTAAAAATTTATCTATTCTCATCGTAAAAACCTAACTCTACGTCTTAATTTTTCAGGAATTTCACCTAAGAATTCGTCCGCAAGACGCGTTTTAATTGTGATTGTACCGTAAATTAGAATACCTACTGTAACACCTAAAATAATAATGATTAAGTAACCAAGTTTAGTAGGTTCTAAGAATAGATTTGCAAGGAAAAATACTAATTCTACACCTAGCATCATAATAAATGAATACAAGAATATTTTTGCAAAATGAATCCAACTATAGCTGAATTTAAACTTCGCATATTTTTTAAGAATATAGAAATTACATCCAATTGCAAATAATAATGCGATACTAGTACTTAAAATTGCACCAGGTGTATGGAATAACATAATTAATGGATAGTTTAACGCTAACTTGATAACTACAGAAGCTAAAATAACATAAACTGTTAATTTCTGTTTATCTATACCTTGTAACATTGATGCCGTTACACTTAATAGTGAAATTAGTATTGCTACAGGCGCATAATAGAATAATAAGCGACTACCATCATGGTTAGGGTCATGACCTAAAACAATTGGATCGTAACCATAGAAAACTGTGAATAATGGTTGTGCCAAGGCCATAATTCCAATACTAGCTGGAACAGTTATAAACATTAATACACCAATAGATGTTCTAATTTGATGATGCATTTCATGTAAGCGACCTTCTGCAAATGTTTTTGTAATAAAAGGAATTAAACTCACTGCAAAACCAGCACTTAATGATGTCGGAATCATTACAATTTTATTAGTTGACATATTTAGCATATTAAAGAATATATCTTGTAACTGTGAAGGTATACCAACTAAAGATAAAGCACCGTTATGTGTAAATTGATCTACTAAGTTAAATAATGGATAATTCAAACTTACAATAACGAACGGAATACTATAAGCAATAATTTCTTTATACATCTTGCCATATGACACATCTATATCTGTGTAATCAGATTCGACCATACGATCAATATTATGCTTACGCTTTCTCCAGTAATACCAGAGTGTGAATATACCAATAATCGCACCAACTGCTGCTGCAAAAGTAGCAATACCATTGGCTAATAAAATAGAGCCATCAAAGACATTTAGTACTAAATAACTTCCGATTAATATGAAAATCACGCGTGCAATTTGCTCAGTTACTTCTGACACTGCTGTTGGCCCCATAGATTTATAACCTTGGAATATACCTCTCCATGTCGCTAATACAGGAATAAAGATAACAACCATACTAATGATTCTTATAATCCAAGTAATATCATCGACTGACCAACCGTTTTTATCATGAACGTTTCTAGCTAATGTTAATTCAGAAATATAAGGTGCTAGGAAATACAGTACCAAGAAACCTAAAACACCGGTAATACTCATTACAATAAAACTCGATTTATAAAATTTCTGACTGACTTTATATGCCCCAATAGCATTATATTTCGCAACATATTTCGAAGCTGCTAATGGTACACCTGCTGTCGCAACTGCAATTGCAATATTATATGGTGCATAAGCGTATGTGAACGGCGCCATATTTTCTTGTCCACCAATTAAATAGTTGAATGGAATGATAAAAAGTACGCCCAATACCTTGGTAATTAATATACTAATGGTAATTAAAAAGGTTCCACGCACCATTTCTTTACTTTCACTCATTACGAATCTCCCTATCTCATGTTTATTAAAGTTTTGTAAACTCAAAGCTATTTCTCTGTAAAATCATTTTTCATTATTATGAATATATCACAAAACTTTATTTCATTGTCGTATATTCAATGAATTATCATAACAAAATTATCAACGCATTGTCATTGAATACTCGATTTTGATTAGAATATTACGAAATTTCATATAAACATTATACTACTATTTGAGATGAACATCGCATAACAGTAGAAAAATCATTCTTATCATACACATACATCTTCATTTTTTATGAAGTTCACATTATAAATATATTCAACATAATTGTCATCTCATAACACAAGAGATATAGCAAAGTTTAAAAAAGTACTATAAAATAGCAATTGAATGTCCAGTAACAAATTTGGAGGAAGCGTATATGTATCAAACAATTATTATCGGAGGCGGACCTAGCGGCTTAATGGCGGCAGTAGCTGCAAGCGAACAAAGTAGCAGTGTGTTACTCATTGAAAAAAAGAAAGGTCTAGGTCGTAAACTCAAAATATCTGGTGGCGGTAGATGTAACGTAACTAATCGATTACCATATGCTGAAATTATTAAGAACATTCCTGGAAATGGGAAATTTTTATATAGTCCCTTTTCAATTTTTGATAATGAATCCATCATAGATTTTTTTGAGTCTAGGGGTGTTAAATTAAAAGAAGAAGATCACGGACGTATGTTTCCAGTTTCCAACAAAGCACAAGACGTGGTTGATACATTAGTGACAACTATCGAACGCCAACATGTAACGATTAAAGAAGAAGAAGCTGTTAGTAGAATCGAAGTTAATACAGACCAAACTTTCACTGTACATACTCAAAATAATAGTTATGAAAGCCATTCGCTAGTGATTGCTACAGGTGGAACAAGTGTCCCTCAAACTGGTTCAACTGGTGATGGTTATAAGTTCGCACAAGATTTAGGTCATACCATTACTGAGTTATTCCCGACCGAAGTTCCAATTACATCAGCTGAACCTTTCATCAAATCCAATCGTCTAAAAGGTTTAAGTTTAAAAGATGTTGAATTGTCAGTACTTAAGAAAAATGGTAAAAAACGCATCAGTCATCAAATGGATATGTTATTTACTCATTTTGGTATCAGTGGTCCAGCTGCATTAAGATGTAGTCAGTTTGTTTATAAAGAACAAAAAAATCAAAAGACACAGCACATTTCTATGGCAATCGATGCATTTCCTGAATTAAACCATGAACAATTAAAACAACACATCACATCATTATTATCGGACACACCAGATAAAATCATTAAAAACAGTTTGCATGGTCTAATTGAAGAGCGCTACTTACTGTTCATGCTGGAACAAGCTGGAATCGATGAAAATACCACATCACATCACTTATCAAATCAACAATTGAACGACTTAGTAAATATGTTTAAAGGGTTTGTATTTAAGGTGAACGGGACATTACCTATAGATAAGGCATTTGTCACAGGTGGTGGTGTGTCACTTAAAGAAATTCAACCTAAAACAATGATGTCTAAATTAGTTCCGGGATTATTTTTATGTGGTGAAGTATTAGATATACATGGTTATACTGGTGGTTATAATATTACAAGTGCACTCGTAACAGGACATGTCGCTGGATTATATGCCGGTCATTACTCACATACATCAATGGAATAATAGTATAAAATTTGGTTCGATTCTCTTTAGTAGATCAACTTTTTCATTCAATTAAAAATGACCTTAATATAACTGAGTCACTAAAAAGTGTCGTTATATTAAGGTCATTTCGTTAATTATGATTCTTTTTCGTTTTTAGTACGTCTTCTAGCTAACAAAGCCGCACCTGTAATCAGTGCAAATTCTTTCAATGGTAAATCCATTCCTTCAGAACCTGTATTTGGAAGTTCTTTTTCAACTTTGCGCGATTCATGTGTCTCTTCTTTTTTAATAGGCGTACAAACTTTTGGAGCTGGCTGAATTACTTTTGGTGATACTTTCGTCGGTTCAGCTGGTAATTTAATTGCTAAAATTTCATCAACAATGAATTGCGTATGTTGTTTGATGTCATTTAATGTCGCATCTTCATCAATCATTCTATTGCCATCTGCAACATATTGATCAATTAATACTTTTACTTTAGCTAATTGTTCTGGTGTTGCGATCGCTTTGAATTTCGCATATGTTTGTTGAGCAATGTTATCAATTCGCAGTAAGCTATTTTCTTTTTCAGTAATTACTGCTTCTATATCGCTTAATGCAACATTAAATCGTTTTAAAACTGCATCAACATCAGCATTAGTGCGTGCTGTTTTTAATTCTTCATCCATTTGTAATTTTAAAGCAGTTATAGCTTTTAATGCATCAGCCTTATTACGATTACTTACTTTTCGATAATTTTGCACTAAAGCAGTGACGCGTGCAAGATCATCATTAATCGTTTTTTCAGCATCTGGCTTTTTAATAGGATGTACATCTAAATCATGTATTGTTTGTAGATTTAATGATGCTGTTTTATCAACTTGTGCATTGCTACGATCTTGATCAATTTGTCCAATAGCAGTGTCATAAATATTTTGTAACTGTGCTAATATACTATTTCTTTCTTCTACCGTTGCTTGAATATTCGCTTCAATTGCTTGTTTTTTATCGTTGAATAATGTTGTCAATTGTTCTCGAGCAGACGCCTTTCTGTTAATAACAGGTTCGATTTCACGAATTTCGTTTTTCTCATCATGCAATAAATATGCCACATCAGCATTAGTCACTGCACTAGCAATTTGTTGTTTAGCTTTAATTAACTCTTTTTCAACTTGTGCTATTGCAATATTTTGTTCTTCATCTGTCGCTTCGTTATTTGCTTTACTTAAATTAATTTTATTTGTAGCGATATTTTGAATTTGTTGTAATGCTGTTGCTTTAACTGTTGTCGCTGGTTTAATTTTTGAAATAATATTTTGAGCATCTATACTATCTTGATTAACTTGGGCAGTCTTATCTGCATGATTGATCTGATCAATAGCCTGATTAAGTGCTTGTTCTACTAAATGTTTAGCAGCTAGTCTTTCTTCTTCAGTTGATAAATCGCTTTGATCGATTAGTGCATTTTGAGCTTCGGCTTTTACACCAACAGATTGACGCGCTGCTGGTTTAACTTGAACTTTAGGTAAAATCACTTTGATGTTGTCGTTGCCATCAGTCTCAGTTCGATCCACTTCTGCATTCGTTTTGTTTTGTGCAATGTCATTTTTAATTGTATTTACAATTTTATTTAAAGTATCAATAGCAACATCTCTTTCATCTTGAGTAGTATCCAACGTATTTCGGATTGCATCGAGTTGATTTTTATTATTTTCTTCAATGCTATCAAGCGCAGCTCGTTTACGTCTTACTTTAGGTTTTATTTGCTCAATTGCCTTGATTGTTTGATTTCTAACATCAGTAACAGCAGCATCTTGATTTGTATTTTCTATTTCTTGTTGCGCTTGTTTGAGTGTGTCGCTAATTAATTGATTCGCTTCATCTAATTCATCAACTGTTGCATGTGGTGTATCTTTTATTGATTCTACTTGATTTTCTGCACTTGCTTTTATTGCTTGTTGTGCTTCAGGCTTAATTACAATATGAGGTTGTACACCTTTTAGTGTAGCAATGCCATTTGTTTCAACACGTTTCACATCATTATTCGTTACTGCTTGATTGATGTTTTGTAATGCAAGTTTTTCATTATTCGCTAATTGATTTAAAGCAACTTGTTTTTCTTCATCAGTCGCATGTTCAGCTTGCTCTATTTCTTGCTTTTTAGCCTCATATTGTTGCTTTACTGCATCTCTAGCAGCTGCTCTAACAATATGTTCAGGCGCTACTAAAGCAATGCTATCAAGCGCTTGACTTGTTGTATCATCAACTTGTTGATTTGTTCTATTATTCGTAATATCTGTCATGGCTTGATTTACAAATTCATTGATTTTATCTAGTGCTACTTGTCTTTCTTCTGCTGTTGCTTCTTTATCCTGATTAATCTTAGCACGTAATTCATTCACTTTTTGATTGATTTTTTCACGTGCAGCTGGTTTAACTTTTGTTTCAGGTTGAATAATTTTAATCGCTGATACACCATTTGTTGCTGCTTGATTCACCTGACTATTCGTTTGAGCTTGGTCAATAGCTGCAAGTGCTTTTTCTTTTTCTTTAGCTAATGCTTGTGAAGCAACTTCTTTCTCATTATCTGTTGAATCAAGACTATTATCAATTTGCTGTTGCTTTTCTTTAACAGCTTTTTCAATATCTGCAATTGCCTTTGGTTTAATTACTACTTCAGCTTCAACATTATCTATAGCATTTAACGCTTGATTTGTAGTTGTGTCTACCTGATCATTTGTTTGGTTTTGATTAATTTGATTAAATGCTTGATCTTTAAGTTGATTGATTTGATTAACAGCAGCCTGCTTTTCTTCGTCAGTTGCATTAGGTGTTTGTTTAACCGCTTCAATACGCTTCGCCACTTCAGCAGTGATTTTATCTCGCGCTGCTTGTTTTTTTACTACGTCAACTTGAACAGCATCGATATTATTCTCTGCTACTGTCGCAGCTTGGTCTACTTCTGCATTTGTATTAGCTTGTTTAACACTTTCAATAGCTTGTTGTCTGTCTTGATTCAACGTATTAATTGCAGCATTTTTCTCATCATCTGTTGCATCTGGTGTAGCATTGATTTCAGCTAATTTAGCATTATAATGTTGATTGATTTGTGCTAATGCTGCAGGTTTTTTAACAATATTTGGCTGAATCGCATTAATTGCTTTTGTACCTAATTGTTGCGCTTGATCTACTTCCGCATTTGTATCAGCTTGATTTATATTATTAATTGCCGTTGCTAACTCTTGATCCACTTGATTTAAAGCCACTTGCTTTTCTTCAGTTGTTGCATTTGTGTTTTGATTAATTTCTTGCTTTTTAGCAGTTGCTAAATCATTTAATACACCTGTAGCAGTTTGTTTCTTCGTTACATGCGGTTGAACTGCGCCGATTTGATTGACTGCATCGTCTCTAATACTATTGACCATCGCAGTAGTAGACGTCACACCAATATCAGTTAATGCTCTATTTTTAAGTGTATTGACACGATTTATCGCTTCTTGTTTCTCTTCTCGAGTCGCGCCAGGTGTAGCATTGATATTTGTTATCGCCTCTCGCGCTTTATCATTTACAACATTGCGAGCATCCGTTTTAACTTGTGTTGCCGGTTGAATCACTACTATATTTTGTGTGCCCTGATCTTTTGCTTGTGCAACTTCTTGATTCGTATCTGCTGCATTAATATTTTGCTTCGCTGTGGCTACAGCTTGATCAAGTAATTGTTGTGCTGCTTGTTGTTCTTCGAGCGTCGCATCATTATTATTAAATATCGTATTATGTTGCGTTTCCGCACTTTTATCGATGGCATTTTTTGCATCTGTTTTTACTTTTGTAGCTGGTGTAATTGCTTGTATTCCTTGAATCGCATTTGTCTTTACTTGTTCAACATCAGCATTGGTATTAGCGTTTAAAATGTTTGTGTTTGCTGCAGTTACAGCAGCATTCACTTTGTCAATTGCTGCTTGTCTTTCTTCTTGAGTCGCATCAGGATTAGCATTGATCTCTGCGATATGTTGTTGTGCATCATGTGATACGGCATCCCTTGCAGCTTGCTTAACAACAGTTACAGGAGCAATTGGATTAATGGCATTTAGACCATCTCCTTTGGCGTTATCAACATCAGCATTTGTTGTTGCTTGATTGATTTGTTCTAAAGCATGGTTGGTTGCTTGAGTTAATTCGTTCAATGCTGCATTTTTCTCTTCCTGAGTTGCTTCTCTATTACTATTTATTTGTTGTCTTTTCGTTGCTGTTGCTTGGTTAATTGCATCTCTTGCAGCTTTTTTATGAGTTACTTGAGGAACAACTGCTCCAATAGTATTGATGCCATTATTTTTAGCTGTTTCAACGTCAGCATTTGTAGTAGCATTCGTAACATTATCAATAGCATCTGTTTCATCCGTAGCTAATTGATTTAGTGCATCTTGAATCTCGTCTTCAGTAGCATCTGGTGTTGCATTGATAATTTCCCTTTGTTTCGTTGCTTTATCACGTATTGCTTTTTTAGCATTTGGTTTAACAACCGGTGTTGCAGTATCCCCACTTAAGGTCTGTATACCTTGATCTTTGATTCTAGTAACGCCATCATCAGTCGTTTGGTCACCAATATTACCAATTATTTCATTTTTATGTTCCTCGATAACTTGTATTGCTGCTTGTTTTTCTTCATCTGTCAATTCATCATTTTGATTAACTAAATCTTCCATTTGGTCAACTTTTTTATTAACTGCATTTTCAGCATCAACACTTCGAATTAACGTATGTTGCATTTGATTAGTTAATGAATCAATATCTGCTTGAGAAACTCTTTTATTTAATGGTACATTGTTACGATTTTCATCTAAAATCGTTTGTGCACGTCTTTTAAGATCATTAAAGATATCTAATGATGCAAATGTATAATCAGCTTGTTGAATGCGTCTATCAACTTCGGCTTGTAATGCATCTTTATTCATGATGATATCGATTGTATATGGATTTGTACTTACAGTATGACTTTCAGCAGGTGAATTAATAAAATCTTGTGTATATGTTTTATATGTTAATGTATCATTAAATGTTACTGTTCTTGGTGTCGGTACATTATTAACACGCAACTTATACTTTAAATCCAATATTTTATCAGGCATTAATCGTGCCGGCGAGTTACCTGAACCTCCACCAGTACTTTTAATTGTTATCACTCGATTCGCCGCATCATACGTCACATTAAAATCATTCATATCAACACCTGAATTACTGCTTGGAAAATCTTTAGTCAATGAGTTATTAACATATTCTACCCCTTCAGGTAATTGAACTTGATATACAAAATCATCTGTATTAAATGAAGCACCGAAGTTACCATTATTCTTTAATGAAGTTGTGACTGTAAATTCTTTATTATTAGTAGCTGTAGGTTCCATTGTTCGTCTTTCAACATAAACATGCGAACCAGAATGTAGACCAATTGAGTCAACAAAGTCATAGTATTTATAACCGTCTCTTAGTTGATAAATGCCACGCGCATCTGTTATTGCATCATTTTTAGGTACAAATTGAATTTTTAAGTGACTAACATTTTCAGGCACTTTAAACAAACGCCAAATCGGACCATAAGCTACTGATTTTTCTGCAATAACAGTATCATTATCAGCATTTTTAATTATTAAATTTGTCACACCTTGATAGTTTTTTGTAGTCATCGTATTAAATTCGAAAATTAATTCAGAATTTGGATTTACTGTTAATGTTTTCTCAATTCCATTAAAATCACCATGATCATTTGTATCATTTCCCTTAATACGACCTAATGCAATTACATTTCCTTGTGCTTGATAGTTCTTAGCATCAGCTGAATCAAACATACTTGTTCTAACCATCGCATGACTAAACACACCTACTTTACCACCATTGATAAGTGTAAAGCCTGGTAAATTATCAACAACTGTTACTGATGGTACAGAACGGTTGGTACTTGGTCTAATACCATTGTCATCAAATGACAGCACTTCGTTAGGTGCATTTTGTCCTGCATTATTGGCATTAGGATCAGTTGTAGGCGTGTATGGCGCTGTAATTGCAACTGGTGCACCACCGTTTCCTGCCGCTGCAGCCGCTGGATCTGCTGGAGTTGCATTAGGATCTGCCGGTGCCGCACGTCTACTTCTCTTTTTCGGTCTATTAGATGCTGGTTCAGCAATTGCAACTAGCTCTGGTTTATCTGAAGAATGACGAACATCTTCTTGAATTTCCTTTAAAGTTAGATGTCCTCCTGAACCATTTTCATTTGTTTTATTTGGTACATTTAATGTGGTATTATTCGACACTGCATCATTATTATTAGCGTTTGACACTGTCTCAGTTGCTGTTGTATTGCCATCTGTATGATTATTGTTTTGTGCTGAAGGCGTACTTGATTGCACTGATGTTGGCGTAGCTTGATTTACTATACTACCATTATTATGATTAACCAATGCTTGATTCGTTGCTTGATTGGTTGTTGCAGATTGATTAGGTGTATTCTGCGCACTATTTGCTAAACCTCTATTATTAGCAACATCTTTATCTTGTGAATTTACAGGTGTTGCTTGATTAGTATCGCTTTGTACATTATTATCCGTAGTTAAGGCTTGTGCACCATTTGGGTTTGAAAGTAATAAAACTGTTCCGATTAAAGTAGAGAATATGCCTACTTTATACTTCCTAATACTATATTTATTTTTCTTTAACAAATTCATTTCATTTTCCTCCTGGTTGTCTGTTCTCTGCTGTGTTGTTAAGAATTATGCTAAAAATATACGCTCCCTCATATTATGTTTATAGCTATATTATTTTGTACAATATTTTAAGTTCACTCAATTTTATCATCATCATTTTATAAAATAAAGTTTTATTTTATTACAATTTAGTTTCCGTTTTGTAATTAAAATCTTAATAAAACATAACAAGAACGCTTTAGATTGTTTTGTAACAGAAAGTAATTCATACCAAAAAACACCAAGCAACCGAAACGTTACTTGGTGTCATTACAAATGTAATATTATTTTAAATTATGTCACTACTTTAAATACTTTTTATTTCCAAACCTTCATCGCCCCATGCGTGCATGCCGCCTTCGACATTTACGGCATCAATGCCATTTGCCTCTAAATATTCTACAACTTTAGCGCTTCGAACTCCACCAGCACATACAATATAATATATTTCATTTTTATTAAATGAATTTAAATTATCCGGAATGGTATCCATTGGAATCAACTTTGCATTAGGAATATATCCCATTGCTGTTTCTTCGTCAGTACGAACATCAACAATTTGAACTGGTTTAGATTCTAAAAGTTTGTTTTTTAATTCATCTGTAGTAATTGACTTCATTTCAAAGTCCTCCTTAAAACATTATTTAGCTACAATATTGACTAATTTTTGAGGAACAGCGATGACTTTCATGATGTCTTTACCTTCAATACTCGCTTTAACATTGTCATTAGATAAGGCAATTTCTTGCATTTCTTCTTTTGATGTATCTTTAGCAATTTTAATTTTAGCTCTCAATTTACCATTTACTTGAACAACGATTTCTACTTCATCATCTACAAGTAGTGCTTCGTCATAAGTTGGCCAAGGTTGGTACGTAATAGACTCTTCATGTCCTAATTTTGACCATAATTCTTCACCGATATGTGGTGCAATAGGTGCTAACATTTTAACGAAGCCTTCAATGTAAGGTTTATAAACTTCATCAACTTTATAACACTCATTAATAAATACCATTAATTGACTAATAGCAGTATTAAATCCTAATGTTTCAAAGTCTTCTGTTACCTTTTTAACAGTTTGGTTATAAACTTTATCTAAAGATTTATTATTTGTAGTTACAATTTTTGAACTCAATGTTCCATCTTCATTTACCATTAAACGCCATACGCGATCTAAGAATCGACGAGACCCATCTAATCCTTTTTCACTCCATGCAATTGCAGCATCTAAAGGTCCCATAAACATTTCGTAAAGACGTAAAGTATCTGCACCATGAGACTTTACTATATCATCAGGATTGATTACATTTCCTTTAGATTTACTCATCTTCTCATTACCTTCTCCTAAAATCATACCTTGGTTAAATAATTTTTGGAAAGGTTCTTTAGTAGGTACGATACCCAAATCATAAAGGACTTTATGCCAAAATCTTGCATATAATAAGTGAAGAACCGCATGTTCTACTCCACCGATATATAAATCAACAGGTAACCAATGTTTTAATTTTTCAGGATCTGCTAACATATTTTCATTTTTAGGATCGATGTAACGTAAATAATACCAACAACTACCTGCCCATTGTGGCATTGTATTTGTTTCACGACGTCCTTTCATACCTGTTTTTTCATCTACAACATTTACAAATGAATCAATATTAGCTAGTGGAGACTCACCAGTCCCTGATGGCTTGATTTCATCTGTTTCAGGTAACAACAATGGTAGCTCTTCTTCAGGAACAGTTGTCATTGTTCCATCTTCCCAATGAATGACAGGAATTGGTTCGCCCCAATAACGCTGACGACTGAATAACCAATCTCTTAATTTGTAATTAACTTTCTTTTCGCCAGCACCTTTTTGCTCTAATAATTGAATAGCTTTAGTAATTGCCGCTTCATTTTCTAAACCATCAAGTTCACCAGAATTAATATGTTTACCTTCACCAGTGTATGCTGCTTCTTCAACATTTCCACCTTCGATGACTTCAATGATTGGCAAATCAAACTTTTTAGCAAATTCATAATCTCTGTCATCATGCGCTGGTACTGCCATAATTGCTCCAGTACCATATGTTGATAATACATAATCAGCAATCCAAATTTGTACTTTTTCACCAGATAAAGGATTAATTGCATATGCACCAGTAAACACACCTGATTTATCTTTTGCTAAATCTGTACGTTCTAAATCTGACTTTTTAGAAGCTTCTGTTTGATAAGCTTTTACTTTTTCTTTATATTCATCAGTTGTAATTGAATTAACTAATGCATGTTCAGGACTTAAGACTAAGAATGATGCACCATAGATAGTATCTGGTCTAGTCGTAAATACTTCTACTTTTCCTTCCGTATTATCTACATCAAATGAAACTTTGGCCCCTTCAGAACGTCCAATCCAATTGCGCTGCATATCTTTTAAAGACTCAGGCCAATCTAAATCATCTAAATCTGCTAATAATTGATCTGCATATTCTGTGATTTTAAGTACCCATTGTTTCATCGGCTTACGATAAACTGGATGTCCACCACGTTCAGAGACACCATCAATCACTTCTTCGTTAGATAAAACAGTGCCTAATGCTGGACACCAGTTAACTGCAACTTCATCAACGTATGCTAAACCTTTGTTATATAACTGTATGAAAATCCACTGTGTCCATTTATAGTATTCTGGATCTGTTGTATTAACTTCACGATCCCAATCATAACTGAACCCTAATTCTTTAATTTGTCGTTTAAAAGTTTGGATATTTTTCTTTGTAAATTCACGTGGGTCGTTGCCAGTGTCTAAAGCATATTGCTCTGCTGGTAATCCGAATGCATCCCACCCCATCGGATGTAATACATTATAACCTTGCATCCTTTTATATCTTGAAATGATATCTGTTGCTGTATAGCCCTCAGGATGTCCAACATGTAAACCAGCACCTGATGGATATGGAAACATGTCTAAAGCATAAAATTTCTTTTGACCTAAGTTATCATTTGTTTTAAATGTTTTATTTTCGTCCCAATAGTCTTGCCATTTCTTTTCAATTTGATTGTGGTTGTAATTCAACACATTTCCTCCTATTCAATAAAAAAGACACCTCTAACTATTCTATTTACATAGGGACGACATTTGCCGCGTTACCACCCTATTTCACAAAAATTGTGCACTCATTTTAATAGTAAGAGATGTCATTCATTCAATTTAAAATTAATACGATTTACATTTAGTCCTTAACACTAGCTCTCAGCATCACTAGCTTTCTGTAGAAAAGCTCCAAACGAAATTAAATTATACAAATTAATATTATGTTATAACGACATTTATTTCAAGTCTATAACGTTAATTCTATTTACTCATTATGCATCTATTTTTTTAGGTTGCGTATTATTCTCCTTGAAAACCATTAATAATATTAATGCAAATACAAGTAGTAGCATCATACCGATAAACATCATGCGCATATTAAACGCATCAACTAATACACCACCAAGAAATGGACCAAATGCTTTTCCTACTGTAGCAGCTGAATTCACAAAACCTTGGTACTGTCCTTGCTTACCATCTGGCGCTAACTGATTGGCTATAGTTGGAACTGCTGGCCATACAAACATTTCTCCAAAAGTTAAAATAATCATACCGACAACAAATATTGTAAAGTTTTCAGCAAAACTCGTGACAAAGAACGACAACATAAAAATGATGATGCCGACAAACATTTGCTTCTTTAAGTTTCCTTTTAACAGATAGAGAATCGGTTTAATTAATGGTTGTGCTACTAAAATCATTATTCCGTTAATTGTCCATAAGACACTATATTGTGCCATTGAAATATTAATAGATTGTGTAAATGATGCGATTGTAGACTCCCATTGAATATATGCAACCCAACAAATTGCAAACATTGCACAAATTAGTACTAATGAAATAAATCTTGCTTTATTCTTTTTACCAGTAATATCTAAATGAGTTGGATATTTAACTTTTGCATTAATTTCAATATTAAATTGCGTTACCGCGACAAGCGCAAACACAACATACATAATAAGATTGGCTAAAAAGATATAGTTAAAGCTAAATTCTGCGACAAAGCCGCCCATTGCAGCACCGACAGCCACACCAATATTTTGCGCTAAGTATATCGCATTAAACGTTTGTCTTCCGCCATTCGGCCACACTGCTCCAGCCATAGCGTATATCGCAGGAATAATCATTCCGCCACCAAAGCCTAACATTACAAGCCATACAGCATACCAAGGCCACCCGTGAAAGAAATTAAGTAGCGTTGTACTACAAAGACAAGTGAAAGTTCCAATTAAAATCGTCTTGTATCCACCTAATTTATCAAATAGTGAACCACCTAATAAGTTTCCAATAACCATGCCAAATGAATTTATCATTAGCACTAAACCAGCAACAGTTAAACTTTTTCCAAGTTCTTGTTTCATATAAATTGTATTTAAAGGCCACAAAAAACTGGAACCAGTAATATTTAACGCCATGCCAATTACTAGCCACCAGACTGATTTAGGTATATTCATATTTCATAGTTCCTCTCTCTTTTTTGTCAAACTATAATAAACACTATAACATTAAAATATGTTAAAATCTGTACTTAGAACTCTTTTTTTATAGAAAGGAAAATGACATATGGGCAATCATTTCCAATACGCTTTTGAAAACAAACGTTATCACACATGGAATTACCATTTAAAAAATAAATTTGGACAAAAAATATTTAAAGTTGCATTGGATGGCGGGTTTGACTGTCCTAACCGCGATGGCACTGTAGCACATGGTGGATGTACATTTTGTTCTGCTGCAGGTAGCGGAGACTTTGCAGGTAATCGTGCAGATTCAATCGCAGTACAATTTAAAGAAATTAAAGAAAAGATGCATGAGAAATGGCACGAAGGAAAATATATTGCTTATTTTCAGGCATTTACAAATACACATGCACCGGTTGAAGTATTAAAAGAAAAATTCGAACCTGTACTTAAAGAACCGGGTGTTGTGGGATTATCTATTGGTACGCGTCCTGACTGTCTACCAGACGATGTTGTCGAATATTTAGCAGATTTGAATCAACGAACATACTTATGGGTTGAATTAGGACTACAAACAATCCATCAGTCAACATCTGATTTAATCAATCGTGCCCATGATATGAAAACTTATTATGATGGTGTGGCAAAATTACGTAAGCATAATATCAATGTATGTACACACATCATTAATGGCTTACCTGGCGAAGACTATGACATGATGATGGCTACTGCCAAAGAAGTTGCACAAATGGATGTACAAGGTATTAAAATTCATTTACTTCATTTGTTAAAAGGTACACCGATGGTAAAACAATACGATAAAGGTTTATTAACTTTTATGACTCAAGAAGAGTACACAAACCTAGTTGTGGACCAATTAGAAGTGATTCCCCCTGAAATGATCGTTCACCGAATTACCGGTGATGGTCCAATAGATATCATGGTAGGTCCAATGTGGAGTGTTAATAAATGGGAAGTATTAAATGGCATCGATGCTGAATTAGCACGTAGAAATTCTTATCAAGGCTTGCGTTACAAGTCTAAGGTGAAGCAATGAAATTAGAACGTATACTCCCTTTTTCAAAAACACTTATTAAACAACATATAACACCAGAAAGTATTGTTGTAGACGCAACTTGCGGTAACGGCAATGACACTTTATTTTTAGCCGAACAAGTACCAGAAGGACATGTTTATGGTTTCGACATTCAAGATTTAGCTTTGGAAAATACACGTGATAAAGTTAAGGATTTCAATCATGTTTCTTTAATAAAAGATGGACATGAAAATATTGAACATCATATAAATGATGCACATAAAGGTCATATTGATGCAGCCATCTTTAACCTAGGTTATTTGCCTAAAGGTGATAAATCTATCGTGACAAAGCCTGACACGACAATCCAAGCTATTAATTCATTGCTATCATTAATGTCAATTGAAGGTATTATTGTACTTGTTATATATCATGGTCATAGCGAAGGACAAATTGAGAAGCATGCATTGCTTGATTACTTGAGTACTTTGGATCAAAAGCATGCGCAAGTTTTGCAATATCAATTTTTAAACCAACGTAATCATGCTCCATTCATTTGTGCCATAGAAAAAATTTCTTAAGCATTTGCTGCGCTATACTATTTATAATTTAGGATTGAGTAGTCAACATTTGAAAAATTAATACCAACAACAAAAAGAGGTTTTCAACTTAATGAAAACCTCTTTTTATGCTATTAAACTTACACAGCAATAATTGCGTTTAAACTATTTTGCATTGCTGTTGCTCTACTTGCAATCGCATCACTGATGAAATTCAACAACTCTACTTTCTCTTGTTGTAACTTTTCATTGAAATGAATAATAACTGTTCTTTCATCGTCAACAGGACGCTCTTTGTAAATCCATTCTAATTCAACTAAATTATTATACGTTCTCGTACGCTTATACGGTTTAACTTCAACAAATCTGTCCATTTCTTTAAGCGTCATAGAACCTTTTTGCCATAAAGTTAGTAAAATTAAAATTTCTTCTCTAGACATTTTGTATTCGCTTTCAATCTCGCTGAAAATTGAGTTAATGTCACCCAAAAGTGTTTCTAATTGCAAAATCCCAAATACAGTGTCGTTATTTACTTTTTTCATGCTAAACATCTCCCAATTAATAATCACATATTTAGCTACCATACAAGTATTAACAAACATCCCAACAATCCCGAAACTTGTATGTGCTAACTTATGCATAAAACTACAAGTGTAAATAAACTTGCTTTCTATTCAATTGTCAAAGTTGAATAAAATTAAATAAGTATAAAAACCAATAATCAATAGAGTTAATATTTAGAAATAAGATAATAGTACATAAAACAAATCACTCTATTACATATTAATTTTATAATTTATATACAAAGAAAATATATCAATATTACCATTAAATTGCAACAATTCTACATATATTTCTTCAAAAAAGATACGCATTGAATTTTTATTACATATAACTCTCATGAAAATTGATTAAACTAAATTAATTAGTTAGCCTTAAATTTAACAAATTAAATCAAACCGAATGAGGCTAAATTGGTTATTTTTCAAGATATGATTTGTATAAATCAAAACATTTCTTACAAATCAAATGTATATAAAATGTGATATACATTCTCAACCTTAAAAAAGTAAAAAAAAAGATGAGCATCTACTGTCTCATCTTTTTAGAATATTAAATTTCTACAATTTCGTCATCTTCAACAATAAAGCCCATTGTATTGACGCTGTTATTTAAGAAAGTCAGAATATAACGCATTACTTCATCACGTTCTGGCTCATTGTGAACCTCGTGGTAAAAACCTTGCCAAGCTTTAAAATATAATTCAGGTGTTTGATATTTTTCTTTAAACTCATCAATTGCCCTAGTATCAACAATTAAATCCTTCGTTCCATACATTAATAGCGTTGGCATTGGTTGAATGTCATGAATATGAGCCATCGTATCTTTCATCGTCTCATTAATTGTATTATACCAATGATACGTTGCTTTTTTTAACATTAAACCATCGTTAACTGTTTCTTCAACAATTTCTAAATTACGTGTTAAATCTTTTGGTTCTACACCAACATTAAAACGTGTGTCTTTTGAAATTTTACCTATATTTGAAACAAGTTTATCTTTACGATTTTTTCCATTCTTTTGAAGTTCTAGCATAGGAGAAATTAACATCATCCCCTCGATTGGCAATTCTACTTTTTCAAGTAAATTTAATAAAATCAAACCGCCAAGTCCTACCCCTAATACATAAGTAGGAATTTTATATTCATTAGCTATCTTTAACCAGTCTAGCAAACTTTCGTGATACGTTTGAAAGTTTTCAATTTGTCCTTTATTAGCTCTTGAAGTTTGACCTTGACCAGGCAAATCTCCCATAATCACATGATAGCCATTTCTTCTTAACATCGTAATAACATATGCATATCTTCCCGTATGTTCTAATATATTATGAGCAATAACAACGACGCCTTTCGCATCATTTTCAGCTTCCCACTTCCACATTATTATACTGCCCCTTTTTCATTAATCTTCAATAACATAATTATAGCAAATTCACTATGTAGATTTCTATTTATAGTATTATTGTTGTCCATATTATTATATATAAATGAAATCAACATCAATAATAGTGTAATTATACATAATTATTTTTGATTGTTTTTGATGAAAACGCTTTCTCGAATATTTTTTTCATGCTAAACTTATTGTAAACACAAGGGTTTGGAGGAGTAGCAATGGCACTATTAAAGAATTTTTTTATCGGATTATCTAATAATAGTTTTTTAAACAACGCAGCAAAAAAAGTGGGCCCACGTTTGGGCGCCAATAAAGTCGTTGCCGGAAATACAATTCCAGAGTTAATTAATACAATCGAATACTTAAATGACAAGAATATCGCTGTTACGGTAGACAATTTAGGGGAATTTGTCGGTACAGTTGAAGAAAGTAATCATGCTAAAGAACAAATTTTAACAATTATGGACGCGCTTCATCAACATGGCGTAAAGGCACATATGTCTGTTAAATTGAGTCAGTTAGGTGCAGAATTCGACTTAGAATTAGCTTACCAAAATTTAAGAGAGATTTTACTTAAAGCAAATACTTACAACAATATGCATATAAATATTGATACTGAAAAATATGCTAGCCTGCAACAAATTGTTCAAGTTTTAGATCGCTTAAAAGGCGAATTTAGAAATGTTGGCACTGTAATTCAAGCATATTTATACGATAGCCACGAATTAGTTGATAAGTACCAAGATTTACGATTACGTTTGGTTAAAGGTGCATATAAAGAAAACGAATCAATTGCATTTCAATCTAAGGAAGACGTAGATGCAAATTACATCAAAATAATTGAACAACGTTTGTTAAACGCACGCAATTTCACTTCAATTGCAACACATGACCATCGCATCATTAATCATGTAAAACAATTTATGAAAGAAAATCACATTGAAAAAGATCGTATGGAATTCCAAATGCTCTATGGTTTTAGATCAGAGTTAGCAGAAGAAATCGCAAATGAAGGCTATAATTTCACTATTTATGTACCTTATGGCGATGATTGGTTTGCGTATTTTATGAGAAGATTAGCAGAACGCCCACAAAACCTATCTCTTGCTGTAAAAGAATTTGTGAAACCTGCTGGCTTAAAACGTGTTGGCATAATTGCAGCTTTAGGAGCTACAGTTATGTTAGGTTTAAGTACAATTAAAAAATTATGCCGTAAATAGAGCAAGACATAAACAATAATTTAGGAGTCTGGAACAATAATCAATGTTCTAGGCTCCTAAATGTTATATTGGCAGTTCTGAAACATTTATAAATCTTTGATTATGAACTCACAACAGTGCTCTATGCTTTTATAGATTTTAATAAATTAGCCATTTCAATTGCACTTACTGCTGCTTCAGCACCTTTATTGCCAGCTTTCGTACCTGCTCTTTCCACAGCTTGTTCAATACTTTCAGTCGTTAAAATACCAAATATGACTGGTACATTAGTTTGATCATTCACTTTAGAAACACCTTTCGCGACTTCATTACAAACATAATCATAATGAGACGTAGCACCGCGAATTACGCATCCTAATGTAATTACTGCATCATAATTTCCTGATGAGGCTAATTTTTTAGCTACTAAAGGAATTTCAAACGCACCTGGCACAAATGCTACATCAATATTGTCTTCATTAACATCATGTCGAATCAAAGTATCTTTTGCACCTTCAAGTAATCTTCCAGTGATAAAATCATTAAATCGACTAACTACGATTGCAACTTTCAAATCTTTTCCAATTAATTTACCTTCAAAATTCATGTTAAAGTCCTCCTATATTAAATGACCCATTTTTATTTTTTTCGTTTCCATATAATCATGATTATGTACCGTTTCTGGTACGATAACTTCAATTCTTTCTGCAATATCAATGCCATATTGTTTTAATCCCTCAAATTTACTTGGATTATTACTTAATAAATTGATATGTTCGATGTTAAAATATTTTAAAATCTGTGCAGCAATATGATAATCTCGTAAATCTTCATCAAAACCTAATGCTAAATTTGCAGTTACTGTATCATATCCTTGCTCAATTAATTCATATGCGCGTAATTTGTTTAACAATCCTATGCCACGACCTTCTTGAGGTAGATAAATAATCATGCCACCATGTTCATTGATATACTTCATAGACGATTCAAGTTGAGCACCACAATCACAACGTTGACTATGGAAAATATCGCCTGTAAGGCACGCAGAATGTAAGCGTACATTTTCATGTTGTCGAATTGCACCTTTTGTCAGTACAACTATCTCTTCATCTGTGTATGTCGCTTTAAAACCATACATATCAAATGTTCCGAAATCTGTAGGCATTTTCACTTTTGCCTTAAATTCAATTTCTGGTTCTAATTTTTTACGATATTCAATTAAATCATCAATCGTAATCATCTTTAATTGATGTTTTTCTTTAAACTTTTGTAAATCTTGTCCTTTCGCCATCGTGCCGTCATCATTCATAATCTCACAAATGACACCAGCGGGCTTGGCACCAGTAAGTTTAGCTAAATCAACAGCCGCTTCTGTGTGTCCATTTCTAGCTAATACGCCTTTATCTTGTGCTACTAATGGAAATAAATGACCAGGACGATTAAAATCTTTAGCTTCACTACTAGGATCAATGAGCTTTTTGGCAGTCAATGTACGTTCATAAGCACTAATTCCTGTTGTTGTATCTACATGATCAATACTCACTGTAAATTGCGTACCAAAGATGTCGGAGTTATCATCAACCATTTGTACCAAATCCAAACGTTGTGCAATATCTTTAGACACTGGTGCGCATATTAATCCCCTTGCTTCTTTCGCCATAAAATTAATGGTATTATCGTTCATCCATTCAGTAACCGCTACTAAATCACCTTCATTTTCACGATTCTCATCATCTACTACAATAATTGGTTCTCCATTTTTTAAAGCCATTAAAGCACTGTCAATATTATCGAATTGCATGCTACCCCTCCTAAAAACCAAATGCTCTTAATTTATCTACAGATAATTGGTCTTTATCTTTATTTAAAATATTTTCAACATATTTAAACAAAACGTCTGTTTCTAAATGTACTTTATCTCCTAATTTTTTGGATGATAAAATCGTTGAACGCCTCGTTTCTGGAATAAGATGAATGTCAAAACTGTTATCATGCTTATCAAATACCGTTAGACTAACACCATCCACAGTAATAGACCCTTGCTTAACTAACTGATTATTAATATGTTGGCTACATTGAATCGTAATAATTTTGGCATTGGCTGTTTCATTTATTTTTGAAACTGTTCCTAGTTCATCTACATGACCGAGGACAAAATGTCCACCAAACCTACCGTTACCACTCATGGCACGCTCTAAATTTACTTCTGATTGTCGCTTAACATCTGCTAAATAGGTTTTATTTTCAGTGCCTTTAATTACTTGAACAGTAAAAGATGTCTGATTAAAATCAATCACTGTTAAACATGCACCATTAACACTGATGGAATCACCAATATGCATATCTGCCGTAATCTTATGTGCTTCAATTTCAATCGTCCTGACTGATTGACGAATTTGAACACTTTTAACGACACCTATTTCTTCAACGATGCCAGTAAACATGCATCATCACTTCTTTCGTAAAGTTAATTTAACATTTTGATTTAATAACTCGGAATGAACAATTTCAAATTGGTTCGAATCTGGTATCTCAATCACATCATTTGTTTGATAAAATTGATAATTTCCAGATCCGCCAATTAATTTCGGGGCATAATAGAGAATAAATTCATCTATATAATTAGATTGGAGAAATTCTGAAGTAGTGGTTGGACCTGCCTCGACTAGCAAAGTTCCAACTCCTCTTTTATATAAATTGTGAAGAATTGTTGTTAAATCACAAGACTTCAAGTAAATAATTTCAATATGTGTTTGATTGCTTGTTAAATTTGGATTTTCAGTATATATCCAAATTGGTGTTGATTCATCTTGATAAATTTGCTGATTAAAATGAATATTCCCAGACTTAGACAATATTACTTTTATAGGGTTTTTTCCATCTTGAATACGTGTAGTATATTGTGGATCATCTAATTCAACTGTACGTCTTCCAGTTAACACTGCGTCGTGTCGATGTCTTAACTTATAGACATCTTGTTTAACCTCTTTGTTAGTAATCCATTGACTTTGTCCATTATCATTCGCTTGTTTACCATCTAAACTTGCAGATACTTTCACTGTAATTTGTGGCAGTTGCTTTGCTTTTGCTTTAAAAAAGTCTTGGTATAATTGTGATGCCCGTTCATCATCAACGCATTCAACCTCAATACCGTGAGCCCGTAACGTCTCATCACCATGTGTGTCTAACGAATTGTCTTTTGTTGCGTATACTACTTTTGCTATCTTACAATCAATAATTTTGTTAACACAGGGTGGTGTTGAACCAAAATGACTACATGGCTCTAACGTAATATAAATCGTCGCACCTTCAGCATTTTGTTGTGCCATATCAAGTGCTTGAACCTCCGCATGCTTGTCACCTTTTCTCAAGTGTGCACCAATACCAACAATCCTACCTTCATTAACTACAACAGCGCCAACGGGTGGATTAACACCTGTTTGACCTTGTACCATATTTGCAAGTTGAATCGCATAATCCATAAATTGACTCAAATGATCACCTCTATAAACAAAAATCCTCACATCATGAATTAAGATGCAAGGAGAAAAATTTATCGTTAAATAAGCCTATTTGTACACATTTTTACAAATACGCTACATTATCTTTGTCGATAATTAACATTCTTTCTCCCATCCAGACTTTAACTGTCGGCTCTAGAATCTCACTAGATCAGCCACTAATATGAAACATATTAGCAGGTCGCAGGCTTTATTTACTGCCGGTTGGGAATTTCACCCTGCCCCGAAAGAATTATATATGAAATTGTTATAGATTATTTGAGTACGTAGTATGTCAACTACATTTAAAATGATACTATATGTTTTCTAAAAAAACAATTAATGACGGTTTTAATTTAATATAATCTGAGTACTATAGGCATCTCATTGATATGATTCTTACTAACAGACATTAAAATCAAACCTTCAATTCGTCTCTATAGAGCGTTCTCTTTATTATCTTCTAGTTACAAATTATTGATTGTAACTGCGCTGTTGTTGCTCATTCGATTCTAAAGCATCATATAATTGAGATACTGTATGCGCAACTTGTTCTACTATCATTTTCACACCATTTCGTAGTTTATTAACACCGTTTGTCATTTGACCTATCGCAATCATATTTGTTAATGTTCCAAACCTTGGACTAATAACTTGATTGGTTTCCGGTATGATTTGTATGCCTCCCATTGGATGTGCTTGTACAATTTGTCTATTTTCAAGATTTTTAATTAATTGATCATCTTGATCCAATTCATTTAAATGACTTTTTGCACCTGTCGCGTTAATGACAACATTATACATGTCTACTGATTCTTGGTTTTTGTATGAAAAATAATACAACTTGCCATCATGTTTCACATCTTCTAAATCTTTTTTCAAAATTAAAGACTTATTTTCTATTAATTCAATAATTAGTTCAGCAGTTCTTGGAGGCATTGGATTTGAATTTAATTGAATCATCTTTGAGTATTTTTGATTAAATTGATGTTGATCTTCAATACTTAAGCTATTCCATATCCAATTTAAATTCTCTTTCAAATGTTCAATCATACTTTGGAAAATGCCCATTTCTGTTGGACGCGCTAAATCATACTTCAAATCTGCAATATGATTTCCTGTACGTCTATGTACTAATTTTTTAAAATCAATGTCATATTCAGCACATTCTTTTAAAAATAAAGAAACTATAGTATCAAGCGGTGCATTGCCGAAATGATGTTTTTTAATGTCATTTAATTTGTCTTTAGTTAAGTACTTGAATGTCACGTCTATCATTGTACCTCTTACACTTGGTAAATGAGCAGAACGACTCGTCATAGTAATTGGTAATTTCGGATGATGAGCAGCAACATAACGGACAACATCTAAACTGGCAAGGCCTGTACCAATAATCGCAATATCGTCCAGTTCATTTACTTCGTCTAACGTATTATATGTTGGATAAGGCGTAGCGATATATCCTTTTTTACCCTTTAAGTTATATGGATCATGGTAGGCAAATGTACCACATGTTAAAAATACATAATCGTACGCTTGCCATGATTGTTCTGAATTTGTAGTACATATGTAATAAGTTAAATTCGTTTCATCGATATTAGAATTTGTATAAATCTCTTGAACTTTATTATAATTAGTTGATATATTTGGATATTTTTTCGTGAACATAGATAAATAAGATTTCATATAATGTCCGAATACAAATCTCGGTAAATATGCAGGTTCATCAAAATTAAAATCAGTTTGTTGTTTATACCACTTCCAAAATTCAGTCTCATCATCTAAATTTAAACTCATCTTTTTCGAAGGCATATTAATTAGCAGCTCAGAACTATCATTTTGAAATGGTACGCCCTGTCCCATATTTACTTTATCATCGTATAAATCTATATCTAATTGATTAAACTTCGGGTGCTTAACTAACTCTCTCAATACACTTACACCAGCAGTTCCCATGCCTATTATTGCTACACGCATATATCATCCATCCTTTTGTAATTCAAAATATTATATTTAAACTATTACCTATAATTATAGCAATTTGGTATTTCCAATAAAATTTATTAAGGTAAGCTATTATTTCACTTTCACAACCATTAAACCATTTAAAACTTTTCATTTAATATCAACCTTAGTGTTTGTGTTAAAATATTTTTAACGAGGTGAATTAAATTGAAATTTATAGCAAAGATATTAATCTCATTAGTAATTCTATTTATGATTTTTAGTCGTAAAAACAAAGCTTCTTAATCAATACCCTTGATTACAAAATAAATTCAACTAAGGTGATTGGCCATACACTCAAGATATGGCTAATCACCTTTTTCAATGCAAAACAAAGAGTATATTTTGCAAAATCAATATCTATAATTTATCTTTAATACCCTTTTAATACTAAAACCAAATTCAAATTACATAGTCATATCGTGTAATATACCAAAGGAACATAGACATTCATCTATATAGATGATAATCTATTTAACGTCTAGGAGGTATGTTATGACGTATAAAGAACTAGCAACATTTTTAAAAGTTTTATCAGATTCAAGCAGATTAGAAATACTAGATTTACTTTCTTGTGGAGAGTTATGCGCTTGTGATTTGTTAGCACATTTTCAATTCTCTCAACCCACACTTAGCTATCATTTGAAAGCATTAGTAAAAACCAACTTAGTTACGACACGAAAAATCGGAAATAAACATTTATACCAGCTTAATCATAATATTTTTGAGTCCGTAATTAATAACTTGTCTAAGGTTCATACCTCTAACCAACGATGTTTTTGTCATAACCTTAAGACTGGTGAATGCTAATGATGACAACTTTAGCGACACTCATTTTTCTAGTAACTTTATTATTTGTATTATGGCAACCTAAAGGCCTAGATATTGGCATTACCGCATTAACTGGTGCCTTTATTGCTGTTATTACTGGTGTTGTAAGTTTTTCCGATGTTTTCGAAGTAACAGGTATTGTTTGGAATGCTACTTTGACTTTTGTCTCAGTCATTCTTATTTCATTAATATTAGATAAAGTTGGATTATTCGAATGGTCAGCTATTCACATGCTTCATGCTTCAAAAGGAAATGGTTTAAAAATGTTCGTTTATATCATATTATTGGGTGCCATTGTTGCTGCATTTTTCGCAAATGATGGCGCAGCGTTAATCTTAACGCCTATTGTATTAGCGATGGTTAAAAATATAGGTTTTAGTAAGCGGGCCATATTCCCTTTTATTATTGCGAGTGGTTTTATAGCTGACACAACTTCTTTACCTTTGATCGTGAGCAATCTAGTGAATATTATATCTGCTGATTATTTTCATGTAGGATTCGTTCGATATTTTAGTAGAATGATTATACCTAATTTATTCTCGCTTTTAGCAAGTATTATAGTATTGTGGTTATATTTTAGAAAGGCGATACCTAAAACGTTTGATGATAATAATATAAAGCATCCTAAAGATGCCATTAATGATTTAAAGCTATTTAAAATTTCATGGATTGTTCTAGTTATATTACTTTTCGGCTATCTAATCAGTGAATTTACTAAAATTCCGGTATCAATTTTCACTGGAATCATTGCTTTTATTTTTCTAATGTTGGCTCGTAAATCAAATGCTGTAAATATTAAGCAAGTCATTAAGGGCGCACCTTGGAATATAGTATTATTTTCAATTGGTATGTATATCGTCGTATTCGGCTTAAGAAATGCTGGCATTACTTTAATATTGGCTAAAATATTAGAATATATTTCCAATTACGGTCTATTTAGCACCATTTTGGGAATGGGCTTCATTTCAGCGTTTTTATCATCAATAATGAATAATATGACTACAGTTTTAATAGATGCGATTGCTATTGGTCAATCAAATGTCCATGGCATGTTAAAAGAAGGCCTAATTTATGCGAATGTTATCGGTTCTGATTTAGGTCCAAAAATTACACCGATAGGCTCTTTAGCTACATTACTGTGGTTACACGTCTTAACACAAAAAGATGTTAAGATTTCTTGGGGCACATACTTTAAAACTGGTATCATCATTACAATTCCAGTACTATTTATAACCCTCATAGGGTTGTATCTAACACTTATCATATTTTAAGAAATAAAAAGACGCTTTCTATTTATTGCGATAGAAAGCGTCTTTTTATACTTGAGCAAGTTATATCATAACTTAACTCTATCAAATTACTTATTCAAATGTTTACTGTCATCTTTATACACAAAGTATTTGAAGTATTTTCCTTCAGTCTTCATATTCTTATAAAAGTCAGCGATAATTGTTGCATTACTTTCTGCCCACTTAATATCAGTAGCATATTGATGTTCTCCTGGATTTTTTGGATTCCATCTCATACTATACAATGTATTTTGATCTGTGCTTGATAAGAAGTGCTTATGAATGAAATCAGCACCGCCTGAAATAGCTTTTTCAGGTGTATCCCAACCATGCTTTTTAGCATATTCTGCACCTGTTTTAATTGGGTCTTTATCAAGGGCTCCTACTCCATAGAAATTGTAGTATTTTTTGCCATCAATTTCGACTCCATTAGCTAATTCACTTTTAACTGCGCCAGTTTCTAATAATGCATGTGAAATTAAATAAACTTCGTTAACGTGCTTATCTTTAGCAGCTTTTAAGAAATCATCCGTATGTTTCAATAACGTTGGTCTATCTACTAACATACGTTTAATTCTATTTTTATCAATCCCTTGATACTTTGATAAATCTAAAAATTGATATTTTTGCTTTTCATTATCGATAAAAGTACCGCTATCCATTGCACTTTTAATTTCAGTTGCAGATGCATCTCTCCATGCATCATTCTTTTTATTTGATACCTGTTGACTCGTATAATTATTTATTTGTTTCTTTGCTGCATCGTTTAATGTAACATTTAACTTTTCAATCTTAATGTCGGATTTAACATGTTTGAAAAATATCTGATCGGATATCATTGAGAAAAATAAAAATGAGACAACAGCAAATATGACAACAAGTCCTATTATTCCAAAAATAGAACCTTTCTTGTGTTTATTCATATCCACACCTCTTAGGTCATTGTTGTTATACATTCAGTTTGACTACGATAATAAAGTTTAACATTATTAAAACCGTTTAACAATTTTATCTATGCATTGTTACATATTCATAAATAAACAGTAATGTAAATGAAACGTTTTAAACCATTTATCAACATTACTTTACGTTGATCTACGAATCATAAATGTTTTATCTTTTTGTATAACCTTTGAAAACCTTTATATCAATAATCTTATTATTCACGTATTAAAAAACAAAAAATTCTTTTGTTCGTTTACTTAGTTTCTTTTTTATAATCCATCATAATAAAACTTGCTGCATTTGATCTATTTTTATAATAGTACTGATTTAAATCAATCGTGCCTTCAATTTGACCATCACGATACATCATTTCATTAGTGAAGTTATTTATCATCACGAAATCAGCGCGATCTCTTATAACATCTAAATCGTCGTTTCGTGCAAAAAAATGTTCTAAATTTAAATGTGCGTAATCCATTGTTACCTCCCGATTACAAATTTTGTTCTATCTACTATTTAGCAAAGTAATAATACATCATATCACATTAAATTAATTACTTATGTCTTATATTTAACACTTAATTTAGCGATTACGCAAATGAATGATTTTTCTAAATATTTTATTCTAACTTTATCCGGAAATATTTGTTATACGTATAACTTGGAGAATGACTACTTGAAATTTAATGACGTATACAACAAACACCACAAAATCATACACCATCTTTTAAAAAATATAATATTAGCTATAATTATGATGAGTATTATCAACTACTCTTGATAAAAATGTGGCAATTGAGTCAGATATATAAACCCTCAAGCAAGCAATCTTTATCCTCTTTTTTATTCACTCGATTAAATTTTTACCTTATCGATTTATTCAGACAACAAAATCAATTAAAAGATGTCATTTTATGTGAGAATAATTCACCAACATTAACTGAACAACCAACATACTTTAATGAACATGACCTTCGTTTACAAGATATCTTCAAGCTTTTAAATCAAAGAGAAAGACTATGGCTCAAACTATACCTTGAAGGATACAAGCAATTTGAAATTGCTGAAATCATGTCATTATCGCTTTCAACGATTAAATTAATTAAGATGTCCGTTAAGCGTAAATGCCAACATAATTTTAATTAGTTTATTGTGAAATTTCGGTCGATGTGTTAATGATGTTGAAACACCCTAACATCTTCATATAAATTTATTTTAACCATTAAATTAACAACTTATTATACGAGGAGTACTATATTTGCAAGACAATTCTACTAAATATCTACTTTATATCCAAACTGCTACTTCAAACCATCTCGAAACAAATTGTGTCTTTTTACATTGCGATTACATTCTTAAAGTTCCAATTAACAAACTCGTTTCATATTATGCGAAATTGCATTTATCATCACAAAGTGTGCTAATTGAGACTGCAAAAAACATACTAAATATTAATAAACTGGTTCCTATTTACATCAACCCAAAAACTATACTTTTTCCGTTAAAACATAAACGTGCACCGATACAAATTTATATCAATGCACATTATATTGTTGGTATGACTGCCATAGAGAATTCAACATTAATACATTTTCAAGAAGGCATTCAGCTAGAAGTTGATGAGCCATTTTCTCTAGTTTCAAAAAAATGTCATGAAAGTTTAGCTTTGAAGCACTTCATTGAAAATACTATTTCGAATTAAATTTAATTTCTAAAAGTTTCTTAGTAAAGTATGATGTCACAATTTTTATAAAATATATGCTAACAATCATTAATAAAATCGCTCCAATAATTGTTAAAATAACAACAGTTGTTGATAAATCTACCTTAGGACTAACGAAAAATTGTACGCCAGATAGACTTGTAATTAGCCCAAATAAAAACAAGCCTAATAAAGCAACATAAGCAAACATCATCACTACTAATGTAACAAACATACTATAACTTTTTGTTTCTTTATTTCGAAATACATTTTGTCTTAAGTAAGCATTAGCAAAGGTAACAGGCTTATTTAAGTTAACGCTATCATCATCAGATATAGAAGACAATCGTTGATCTAATGCTTGTTTCTCCTTCTTGTTCAAAAACCATAATTGCTTTTTAACTTTTTTATCAAATGATGCTTTATTCATAATTAAGGATTTCTCTCCTTTATAATATTGACGTAATTTTAAACATTAGCGTCAATTGAAAGTGTATTTTATATATTTTACAGAAATATATGTATCAAATCTACAAAAATCCATATTACAATTTCATTTATGGTGATTTGACGCTAAAATACAGTCTGCTAATTTTCCAAACTAATGCTTTTTAGGTAGGTACAATGATAAATTTTAATCGTATATATGTTTCATATATAATGAATCTATCCTTAAACATATTGCATTCAAAATAATTTTAAAAAATGAAAAGAAAGGATTTAGCATGCAAAAATTCAAAGACTTTTTTTACGATGATTTATCGGTTACACGAGGAAATTATTTTTTAACTTTAATGGCAGCATTTTTTATTACTATCATTTTATTTATCGGCATAGTTGTCAGTGAAGTACATTTACTTTATAGCATGCTAATTGTATTAGTAGGTTTAATTCTATTGAGGCTATTCAAAATCAATTTATTCTCTTTTAAAAAATTAACATTGTCTCAAGTTATTCATATTATAGGCGGTGCACTATTAATTTATGGGTTAGATAATCTTTATTTATATTTTCATGACGTACCGGCAAATGAACAACAATTAGAGCAAGAAATACGAAATACACCATTCTATATTTCTATTTTCACTGTTACCATCATCCCCGCTATTGTGGAAGAAATTGTTTTTCGCGGTATGATAATAAGGGTTATCTTCAGAAAACACTTGTTTTTAGGGTTAATTGTGTCTAGTTTAGTTTTTGCATCATTACACGAATCTGACACTTGGATTGGTTATTTACCTTACTTATATTCTGGTTTGATTTTTGGTATAATTTATATAAAAACAAAACGATTAGAAGTGGTAATATTCATGCACTTCTTAAATAACTTGTTAGCTCTGCTCTTTATAATATGGGGATAATTTTGAGATAACCTTTCATATTATTTTCAAATTATCTATCTGATATTTATTTTATTGAACTTGAGTCACCACTTAAACTCAAAAATACGTGTCATCAAGTGCAAAATAATTTAGAACTAATACAAACATAAAAACTTTTGCTTTACGCTTAAAATCAAAAGTCACATACCTAGATATAAGTACAACTTGTATATTTTGTACTCTAATAGGTATGTGGCTTAAATAATATTTAATTCTTAAGTTGCATATAGTAATTGTTTTTATTCATTTTCTAAAATATGCGAGACTAATTTCCTTTTCTACTCCTGTTGAATCAATTTAGACTTTTTTATAACTCGAGCTTTTACTTAGCTGAATTTTGACTTCTTCTTCATTAATAACTATTATGGAAAAACCCCCATAAGCACAATGCCTATGAGGGTTTAAATATATTTATATATTATAGAATAGAAAGACCTGAAGATTGAATATCTTTCGCAAAGCCTTTAACTGTATCTACTGATAATTCGTTAATATCGCGACCTAAGTTTGTATTCACTTTTTTCACAACATCTGCAGGGCATGTAATAATATCTGCACCAATTTCATCAGCTTGAATCACATTGAATAATTCGCGGCAACTTGCCCATAATAATTTAACGCCGTCTTTACTATGCGTAACTTTTACAGCCTCTTTCATTAATGGTAATGGATCTACGCCTGTATCTGCAATACGTCCTGCAAATACTGAAACATATGTTGGCACACCTTCAGTTACTGCTTCAGTTATTTCTTTAACTTGTTCAATTGTGTAAACAGCCGTAACGTTTAATCTCACATTGTCAGCTGAAAGCTTTTTAATTAAAGGAATCGTTGATTCACCTTTTGTATTTACAATAGGAATTTTAACAAATACATTTTCGCCATATTGTTTTAGAATTGCTGCTTCTTTTTCCATAGTTTCTAAATCGTCTGCAAATACTTCAAATGAAATTGAAGCATCTGGAATTTCTTTCACAGCTTCTTCAGCAAAAGCTTTGTAATCTGTTACGCCCGCTTTCGCCATTAAACTAGGATTTGTTGTAAAACCATCCACTTGTTTGTTTTTATAAGCTGCTTTCATTTCTTCAATATCTGCACCGTCCGCAAATACTTCTACATTTAGTTTAGCCATATAATATAGCCTCCTTGATTCTTATTAAAATTTTAACAACATCTGCATGTCTTTTTCTTACAACCATTTGTAAAAAATGATTTTTATTTCTTTGTTATATAAAACATTTATATCACGCTTTTATAATATATAGCTAATTTTTTGCCTATATTTTTAAAAAATGACTTTAGTAAACATTGTGTCTACAAGTTAATAAAACTATTGTTTTATGATTGTTTATGATACGATATGTAAATGATAACCATCCAGGAGGTCTAGCATGTCTCGTTCAAAAAAATACTTTTACTTATCTAGCTTAATGATTATTTTAAGCTTTTTCTTTAATACAAATAACGTTTTCCTAAGTGGACTTTTTAATTCTTTTATTAAATTAATACTTTTCTGCAGTGTTATTAACTCAATTGTACTAATTTTGTCTATAATTTTTGCAGATCGTTCAATTAAATCACTAAAGCCTGATGCAGATTGGATTAGAATTGCGAGTAAAAGTTTGCCTTGGATTATTCTAATTGTTATTTTAGTACATATCTTTTCAATTGTTCGTACATTCGGTTTTATTTAAAAAAGATAAAATGTCAATGTAGCCTTAATACAAAACAATACAATGTATCATGCTATAATGAGTAAAACAATTTGATGACGTTGTTGCGTATAAAAAATATTAGATTTTCGAAATCATAACTATACATCTAATCGCTATAGTTATACAACAAGATATAACATATAATGAGGTTTGATAATGCATCGACAATTTTTGTCGTCGCGTTGCCAAAACCTCTTTTTTAAATTCAAACTACTTCTTTTCGAGGTGAACCAAATGCAATATGTATATATTTTTATCGGTGGTGCTTTAGGCGCTTTATTACGTTACCTCATTTCTTTTCTGAATACTGACGGAGGTTTTCCAATCGGAACACTGATAGCCAATTTGACTGGTGCCTTTGTAATGGGATTGCTAACAGCCTTAACAATTGCATTTTTTTCAAACCATCCGACGCTAAAAAAAGCTATTACGACTGGTTTTCTTGGTGCTTTAACGACTTTTTCAACATTTCAATTAGAATTAATACATATGTTTGATCATCAACAATTTATAACTTTACTACTATATGCTGTAACAAGTTATGTCTTTGGTATTTTGTTATGTTACGTCGGTATAAAACTAGGTGGTGGTTTATCATGATATCAATCATTTTAGTCATGATTGGCGGCGGTTTCGGTGCAATTACTAGAAGTGCCATTACTGATTATTTTAATCATAAATTTACTTCAAAGTTACCTATCGCAACATTGATAGTAAATCTAGTTGGTAGTTTTTTAATTGGATTAACTATAGGCTTATCAATTTCAATCTCATGGTTCCCTGCGTTCTTTGTTACCGGTTTTTTAGGTGGCTTAACAACTTTCTCAACGTTAGCCAAGGAACTTACACTAATGATGACGCCAAAATTTAATATTAACCTTTTTCTCAATTATTCACTTTTACAATTCATCATTGGATTTATAGCTTGTTATATTGGCTATCATATTTAAAAATAAAATGCTTCATTCAGCAAATAGGTAAATTACGACACCTTCCTGAACGAAGCATTTTTTAATTTTCATGCAAATTTTTTAGCACCATAAAATGCCTACCAAATTTCAATAATCTTTGTTACCGTTTAAATAATGTGAATGTCAATACATTCTCCAAACTAGTCGAAAATAAAGGGAGTGGGACAGAAATGATATTTTCTCAAAATTTATTTCGTCGTCCCACCCCGGCAAGGTTGACTAGAATTGAAAAAAGCTTGTTACAAGCGCATTTTCGTTCAGTCAACTACTGCCAATATAACTTCGTAGAGCATAGAACATTGATTTATGTCCCAGCCTGTGACAATTCATCTAACCTTTTCATCAGTTGAGTGATTTTAATCTATCCTTCAAAAGTTTTTGGATCAGGTCCAATTCTCTTATCTTGATTTAAACCATCAATTCGCGTCATTTGTTCATCTGATAATTCGAAATCAAATATTTGGAAGTTTTCAGAGATTCTGTTTGGTGTTACCGATTTAGGGATTGTAACCACACCATGCTGCACATTCCATCTTAAAACAACTTGGGCAGGTGACTTTCCTAATTCTTGAGCAATGTCTTTAATTGTCTCATCATTTAAAATTTGTGCATTCATCAATGGTGACCAAGATTCCATCACGATATGTTGTGCTGCCAAATATAATTTCAATTTATGTTGCGTTAAATATGGATGATATTCAACTTGATTAATTACAGGTTTAATTGACACTTGTGCCAACAAAGCTTCCAAATGTTCAGGTTCAAAATTGCTGACACCTATATTTTTAACTTTATTATTTTTATATAAATCTTCCATACCTTTCCATGTATCAACCATTACGGCTTCGTTCGTACCTGGCCAATGTACTAGATACAAATCTAAGTATTTTAAACCTAATCTAGATAAACTAGCTTCGTAAGCAGCTGCTACATTTTCACGACCGAAATCCTCAAAATATAATTTTGAAGTAATAAATAAGTCTTCTCTAGCAATACCAGTTGACTCCAATCCGGCACGAATGCCAGCACCTACTTGTTCTTCATTCCCATAAACTTTTGCGGTATCAATACTACGATATCCTTGTTCAATGGCATACTTAACACTTTCCATGCAATTTTCATCATTTTCCACACGAAATGTCCCTAAACCAATTTGTGGCATCGTGTTTCCATTATAAAATGTTTTAACCTCCATAAATATCGCCTCACCTTTTTGATGTATTATACCCTGTTATCATAACAAATCTGAGTTGAATACATGAGAAAAAACACTTAGAGAAATCAACCACTAAAATTCTAGTAATATCTCTCAAACATTAATCAAAATGTAAAAGCAATTCTGTTTAAATTATGACAAACTAAAAAAGCCGAAGTCACAACATATAGTCATCACTTCAGCCTAACATTTAGTTGAATGATTCAATTTTATCCATCATTTGTTGTAAGTCTTCCACGTTGTATTGAATACGACCATGGAATACAAATTTGTTAAAGAACTCGTCTAATTGTTCAGCACCGACAAGCACTTTGACAGCACTATTTTGATTATAATTTGAAATCGTTACATCGCCTTCATTTTTAGGATTAAAGTATAAAATTGAAGTTGGCGTATATTTGGCACCTAATTCTTTTTGTAAGTCTTCAGCCAATTGTTTAATCGCCTCAATTTGATCTGAATAATTTACAAAAGATAATGAACGTTTGTCATCATTTTGATCCATCACAATAGTTTGTGGTCTAGATTTATCTAAATCCAATGTATCAAATACTTGTTCCATTGGTGGTAAATCTTTAAATTGACCGCCACTAATACCATTATAAACATGACCTTTTAACAATTGAGAATCAATAATATAAAGACCAGTTCTTGTTAATACTAAATGACTAATTCGTTCAATATTATTAAAGCCATCCTTTGGTAAAAAGATATTTGCCATAATGTGCATATCTTCTGGTCGAATTCGTTTTTCTTTAACTAATCTTTCACGAATACCAATTAATCTCATGTCCGTTACATATTCACTATGATTTTTCGAGAACAATTTTAATGCGTCAATCTCACGATCTTTTGTACTAACCATGTGATTATAATCTTCTTGTTGTTTTGTAATTGTCTTTTTATTTTGAATACGCTCTTTCTCTAAAGCTTCTTCATGAGACTTTTTAATGTTTTGTTCTTGTTGTTCATACTTTTCTTCTGTTTGTCGCTTAACTTTTTTCTTACTACCTAAGGCAACTAAGAAAAGGACAAAAAAGATTAATGCAATGACTACTGCAATAATGAGTCCAATGACTACCGGTGAAGATAAATCCATCACAACAACGCTCCTTTTTAATATATGAATAACTTTAATTATAATAGAAAAGCTAAAGATTTTCGATACATATTATCATTTATATATCGAAAATCTTTTATTTAGCTATATTCAATTCATCTTATTATTTTACTGCGTCTTTTAATTCTTCCACTTTGTCTAATTTTTCCCATGGGAATAAGACATCTGTACGTCCAAAATGACCATAAGCAGCAGTTTGTTTGTAAATTGGTTGTTTCAAATCAAGCATTTTAATAATACCAGCAGGTCTTAGGTCAAAGTGTTTTCTAACTGCTTCAACAAGTTGCCCTTCAGAAACTTTACCTGTTCCAAATGTATCAATTGCAATTGACACTGGTTCTGCAACACCAATCGCATATGCCAATTGTACTTCACATTGATCTGCTAAACCTGCTGCAACAATATTTTTAGCCACATAACGTGCAGCGTATGCAGCTGAACGGTCTACTTTTGTAGGATCCTTACCACTGAAGCATCCGCCACCATGACGTGCATAGCCACCGTACGTATCAACAATGATTTTACGTCCTGTTAATCCTGCATCACCTTGAGGTCCACCGATTACAAAGCGTCCTGTAGGATTGATGTAGAATTTAGTTTGTTCATTAATCAAGTTTTCTGGAACAGTTGGATAAATGACATGTGCTTTAATGTCTTCTTGAATTTGTTCAAGTGTCACATCCTCAGCATGTTGTGTTGATACGACAATCGTATCAATACGTACTGGGTTATCATTTTCATCATATTCAACAGTGACCTGAACTTTACCGTCTGGTCGTAAATAATTTAACGTACCATCTTTACGCACATCTGATAAACGTTTTGCCAATTGATGTGATAAATAAATTGCTAGAGGCATATACGTCTCTGTTTCATTCGTTGCGTAACCAAACATTAAACCTTGGTCACCTGCACCTGTTGCTTCAATTTCTTCTTCGCTATCTTTATCACGATACTCTAATGCTTTATCCACGCCTTGTGCAATGTCAGGTGATTGTTCATCAATCGCAGTTAAAATTGCCATTGTTTCATAATCATAACCATATTTTGCTCTTGTGTATCCAATTTCTTTAATTGTTTCTCTAACAACTTTCGGAATATCAACATATGTTGTTGTAGAAATTTCGCCGGCGATCAATGCCATACCTGTTGTAACAGTTGTTTCACAAGCTACACGTGCATTTGGGTCGTCTTTTAAAATAGCATCTAATATTGCATCTGACACTTGGTCAGCGATTTTATCTGGGTGTCCTTCTGTAACAGACTCTGAAGTAAATAATCGTTTGTTATTTAACATAGTTTGCTCCTTTAAATTTATATTACGAAAATTCTCTCTCTGTGAGCTAAATAAAAAAGACCTTCTAACTATTAATATAGAGAGAAGGCCTAATACGTCCATTCGCTCTTATCGTTCAGACCTATTTGTCTGCAAACGGTTTGGCACCTTTCTTTTATAAAAAAAGAGGTTGCTGGGTTTCATTGGGTCCATGTCCCTCCACCACTCAGGATAAGAGAATCCGTTAAAAATAATAGTACCTAATTAATGAATTAATGTCAATTTTTCACAAATAAATTTACAGTAAAATATTGTAGATTAATTATGTTAATGTGTTATACTAATTAAATGTAAAGGCTTACATTTAAATTATCGCTTTGGAGGGATTTAGGATGTCAGTAGACACATACACTGAAACAACTAAAATTGACAAATTACTGAAAAAACCAACGTCACATTTTCAACTTTCGACGACACAACTTTATAATAAAATCTTAGACAATAACGAAGGGGTATTAACAGAACTTGGTGCTGTTAATGCAAGTACTGGAAAATATACTGGTCGTTCGCCTAAAGACAAATTTTTTGTCTCTGAACCTTCATATAGAGATAACATTGATTGGGGAGAAATTAATCAACCTATCGATGAAGAAACTTTCTTGAAGTTATACCATAAAGTACTAGACTATTTAGATAAAAAAGATGAACTATACGTATTTAAAGGCTACGCTGGTAGCGATAAAGATACAATGTTAAAACTTACAGTCATCAATGAATTAGCATGGCATAATTTATTTGCTAAAAATATGTTTATTAGACCTGAATCAAAAGAAGAAGCTACAAAGATTAAACCTAACTTCACTATCGTTTCTGCACCACATTTTAAAGCAGATCCAGAAGTTGATGGTACTAAATCTGAAACCTTTGTCATTATTTCATTTAAACACAAAGTCATTTTAATCGGCGGTACTGAATACGCTGGTGAAATGAAAAAAGGTATCTTCTCTGTAATGAATTATCTCTTACCGATGCAAGATATTATGAGCATGCATTGCTCAGCAAACGTTGGTGAAAAAGGCGATGTTGCATTATTCTTTGGTCTATCTGGCACTGGTAAAACAACCTTATCGGCTGACCCACACCGTAAACTAATCGGTGATGATGAACACGGATGGAATAAAAACGGGGTCTTTAATATCGAAGGTGGCTGCTATGCAAAAGCAATTAATCTTTCCAAAGAAAAAGAACCACAGATTTTTGACGCAATCAAATATGGTGCAATTTTAGAGAACACTGTAGTTGCAGAAGATGGTTCAGTGGACTTTGAAGACAATCGTTATACAGAAAACACGCGTGCCGCTTATCCAATTAATCACATTGACAATATTGTAGTACCATCAAAAGCAGCACATCCAAATACAATTATTTTCTTAACTGCGGATGCATTTGGTGTTATTCCACCGATTTCAAAGTTAAATAAAGACCAAGCAATGTATCATTTCTTGAGTGGTTTCACTTCTAAATTAGCTGGTACAGAGCGTGGTGTGACAGAACCTGAACCATCATTCTCAACATGTTTCGGAGCACCGTTCTTCCCGTTACACCCTACTGTTTACGCTGATTTATTAGGTGAACTTATCGATTTACATGATGTTGATGTTTATCTTGTTAATACTGGATGGACTGGCGGAAAATATGGTGTAGGACGTAGAATCAGCTTACATTACACACGTCAAATGGTAAACCAAGCGATTTCTGGCAAATTGAAAAATGCAGAATATACAAAAGATAGTACGTTTGGTTTAAGCATTCCTGTAGAAATTGAAGATGTACCGAAAACAATTTTAAATCCAATTAATGCTTGGAGCGACAAAGAGAAATATAAAGCACAAGCAGAAGATTTAATTCAACGTTTTGAAAAGAACTTCGAAAAATTTGGTGAAAAAGTTGAACATATTGCTGAAAAAGGTAGCTTCAACAAATAAATTTGAATACTAATTAAAGAGCCAACCGTTGTTATAGTCTAACAATGGTTGGCTCCTCTTATTTTATGTGCTAAAAATTTATAGGCAATTTTATTACAACAATGCACATTTAAGGTGACCTTCATGCCAAACTCGCATCACTCATTTAATGGAAGCAGCACGTCTTCACATAAAGTACCGGTTCCTTACGCTATGCATGTCGCCCCACTTTGCATAAAGTACTTATCGTTAACTCAACGCAAGTTGTTCCTATTCACAAAAAGCACATACAGTTATCTGCATGGAGCACATTTTCATTGAAAGCGCATACCCCTCATTCAACGTATATCACACATCTTCAAAGCTTGATAGTTCCCATGCGCACACCACGTTTCATACTAGCTATGCGACTCAACTTGGTTCATAAACTCTTTAATATAAGTCAATGTTTCAACCATCGCTGGTGGTCTTGGCACATGTCCTTCTGCCATTTGATAAAATGTTTCATGCGTAGCACCTTTTAACTCTAGTTGGTCCGCTAAATAATACGCATGATGAATACCAACTTGCTGGTCTTTCCCTCCATGTACAATTAATATTGGCGGACTGTTTTCATTAATGTTTGGAATCGCTTGGCGTGCCTCATATGCCGCTCGATCTTTTTTCGGATGACCAATCATTCTTCGTAGCATGCCTCTTAAATCGACACGTTCTTCATACATTAAATCAATATCTGAGACACCACCCCAGATTGTATAACTTGTTACTGGTAAGTCTTGAAATGTCAACAATCCTTGTAAACCACCTCGCGAAAAACCAACCATGTGGATAAATGCATGTGGATATTTATCATGTAGCAACCTTAATAATTGCGTCACATCATTTAAATCGCCACGGTAAAATTCGTCTTTACCTTCACTCCCATTGTTACCTCGGTAGTATGGCCCAATCACTAAAGTTTGACTATCTGAAAATTGCATTAATCTACCTGCGCGCACACGTCCTACTTGACCTTTGCCACCTCGCAAATAAACTACAATGCGATTTACTTCATGATGTGGTGTCATCATTAAAGCTTTTACTTGTAAGTCATCTGACAAATATGTAATTTCTTCGAATTGATGCGTAAAAGATTCAATTGGCATTCGTTTACGTTTGATAAAACCCAAGTGATTGCACCCTCTCTACGCATTTTAAAATGGTACTATCTTGCAGTAAGAAACTCCGTTGTGCGAGTTCAATATCATTGATACAGTTAAACAACACTGGCCCTGCTGTTTCTAAATAATCGTTCTTGCTTACCAATGATTCAACTTCGATAAAATATACATCTTTTACAAAATCAGTTTGATCATGTGTTTCAATGGTATATTGTGCTATGTAATAAATATTTTTAACTTTGGCGCCTGTTTCTTCATATAATTCACGTGTAACTGCTTCAGCACTACTTTCCCCGCGTTCCCTTTTACCACCAGGAAATTCAATCCCCCGTAAATTATGTTTGGTAAAAAGCAATTGATTTTTAAACGTTGGAATAGCTAGCACATGATTGCCATCTGCTATCTCATTATCCTTTTTAAATGTCAAATTAACTTGACGATTATCTTTATCCCTAAACTTCACGCGCATCACATCCCTACATTGTATGTTAATATAATAGTTAATTACTATCGTTGGAGGCATTAATTATGAAAAAGATATTCTTGGCGATGATTCATTTTTATCAACGTTTCATTTCGCCACTCACTCCACCAACTTGTCGTTTTTATCCAACATGTTCAGAGTACACTAGAGAAGCGATTCAATACCACGGTGCTTTCAAAGGCCTTTATTTAGGTATCCGTCGTATTTTAAAATGTCATCCGCTTCATAAAGGCGGCTTTGACCCTGTTCCGTTAAAAAAAGACAAGTCAGCAAGCAAGCATTCACATAAACATAACCATTAATATGGTTGTAATTGAGTTATATCCACTAAAGGGGGGCGAAATTCGAGTCGCCCCTCTTTTAATATGCCTGAATGCGCCACCACATCTTGTTCAAAATAATAACCTGCTGGTGTAACATCTCCTGGATAATCACCTTTACGAGCAAGCATCGCTGTAAAATAGCGGCTTAAACCATATTCGTACATGCCGCCAATAACCACTTTTGCACCATGACTTTTCAAAGTATCAATTGCCGTTTGCACTTTATCAATGCCACCTAGACGAAACGGTTTTAATACAACAACTTTCACATTGTATAATTCTATCAAATTAATTATGTCCAACAACGATGTTGCCTTTTCATCAAGGGCTATTGGAGGTATTGTTCCATCCACTACTTCATCAAGCATGGAGATATCTTTAAATGGCTCTTCGATATAAAGAACCTGTTCACGCGCTAATAACTGTAACTGTGTGAAATCTTGACGATCCAAGGACTCATTTGCATCTATAACCAATTGAAAGTGAAAGTCTAATTCCCGTAACACTCTAATTTGATGCATGATTTGAGGCGTCCATTTTAATTTAATTCTGGTCGGCTTTGTTGCTTTTAATGACTCTAGTTGTTTATTTGATAAGCCGCTCGCTGTCGCTCCATATGCTACTGAAAATGAAGGCAGTACATGAAACATTTGATACAATGCCATGACAATAGTTGCCCTTGCAGCAGGCGTATTTTCCAATGAATCTACTAATTTTAGTGCTGCTTCATACGTTTCAAATGATTTATTTCTATTATCTTCGAACCATTGCTCAATTACATGTTTCACTGAGGCAATTGTTTCATGATCATACCAATCTGTTTGAAAAGCGTTACATTCCCCGAAATATGCATTTCCTTTGTCATCAATCAATTCGATAAACAAACAATCACGATGCGTTAAAGTGACTTTCGGTGTTACAATTTGTGACTTAAATGGCTCACTATATTTATAAAAATGCAAAGCTGTCAACTTCATCAAATCATCCTCTATACAACTTATTTCTTTGTAATTTACCTGTTGATGTATAAGGTAAAGTATCAACCTTTTCAAAGTGTTTCGGTACTTTATATTTCGCTAAATGTTGTGATAAATATGCAATCAATTGTGCCTTTGAAATGTCACTTTCACTGACAAAATATAATTTAGGCACTTGGCCCCAAGTATCATCAGGATGCCCTACACATACTGCGTCACTGATACCTGGAAATTGCTTCGCTACCGTTTCAATTTGATATGGATAAATATTTTCACCGCCACTAATAATTAAATCTTTACGTCGGTCATAAATCATGACATAACCTTCATGATCTATTTCAGCAATGTCACCCGTATTAAAATAACCATTTTCAAACGTACCCGTTAAATCTGTTGGATACAAATATCCATTCATCACATTGGCGCCTTTAATCATTAATTCTCCATGACCTTCTTTATTAGGATTTTTAACTTTTACATCAACATTGGCACTTGGCATACCAACAGTGTCAGGACGTGCATGCAACATTTCCGGTGTTGCTGTTAAAAATTGCGAACATGTCTCAGTCATACCAAATGAATTATAAATTGGCAGGTTATATTGTAATGCCGACTCTATCATAGTGGCAGATAATTTAGCACCGCCGAGTAATATTTTTTGTAAATCATAAGGTTCATGTAAACCTTGTTGCATAAGCCAATTTAAAGTTTGTGGCACAAGCGAAATGTGCGTGATGCGTTCATTTTTAATCATCGTTAAAATTTGTTCGGCATTGAATTTATCAACAATGCGCACAGTAAACCCTTCAATAACAGCTCTTAAAAGTACACTGAGACCCGAAATATGATAAATCGGCAAGACAGATAGCCAATTAGTGTCACGATCAAATCCCAAGCTCTCTTTACATCCGATTGCACTGGCATAATGATTACGAAACGTTTGTGGCACCGCTTTTTGAGGGCCAGTTGTCCCTGATGTAAACATAATCGATGCAATGTCATCTAAATTAAATGATGTATTTAATTTGTTGGACGGCGACTCTTTCGGCATCACAGTTTCATTCGATGTATCATATTGGATACCCATTGTGTTGTCCAACAAACCGTTCATTGTAATATCCGTTCCAGCGAATTCAATATCATCCAACGATACAATTTGAAACCCTCGCAATTCCAGGGGTAAGGTGCAAATAATCAATTGCACATCAATTGACCTCATCTGATTCGTCATCTCATTAGGTGTCAATCTTGTATTAATCATTGCAATTTCAATATTAGCCAACCAACATGCATGAATTAAAATGATCGATTGAATCGAATTATCTATGTATAGCCCGACACGAGATTGTTGATAAGCCTTGAGTCTTTTAGCCAATAGACTCGCTTCACAGTATAAATTTTGATAAGTATAAGATTCTTGACCGTCTGTTATCGCAATATGATGTCCATTTTGTTGTGCTTGTTTATATAACCAAAAGTCCATGCGTTATTCCTCCAAAATCATTTACATTATAATTATAACGATTTTATGACATTCTAGCAGTGGTTATGTTTAAAAATATAAAAAAGTAGACGAATTGATGCATTGATATGATTGTTATAATGCTCAATACATATCGTTATATCATTCGTCTACTATTATCAGTTATTTTTATTTAATTTTAGTGTCATTCTGTCATTTTGATGTGGTGATTTACCCATTTTTGCCACATCATCTGCAATGTCAATTGGTATACGATTCATGTCTTGTAATGCACTTAAATGGAATACTTCATCATCTAAATTTTCAATGAGATATACATAATATGTTACCTTGTCCTTTTTATATTTTAACGTTTTCCAAAAGTCCGGCTTGCAATTCAATACATTATCCGGAATATATTCAATAAATAAGTAACGTTTGCTGCCTACTTTGTCTACGAAATATTTTGCAGGGCCTTTTTCTATACCTCTTATATGTGCATAGTCTGCTGAAAAGTAAATACTACCTATTGTTTCATTATGTTGTTGTATTTCAAATCGTTGGTCTACTATTTTATTATTTGTGCCACAACTACTTAAAAAAATCAGTAGATATAGCATTAAACATATTTTCATCCCCTTGAATCTTAAAAACTTTTTCAAAAGCAACACCTCTAAAAATAAATACAATATATTATAGCAAATAGAAATTATTATTTTGTTAAATTAAGTTGTCATGTTCGTGTCATTTTGAGTCGTAATACAACTTTACAATTATTAAATTAACACTTCTACAATCCAAAAATATTTTTAAAGTTTTGAAAAAAATTAAAGTATTTCCACTACTAATTTGGTAAAATATGATTATGTGATATAGTGAAAGCGTTTTACACTTAATAACTCCCTCTTAAATGCATCCAGGTTTTATGTAGTAAATCATGAAAATAACATATAAATATAGAGGAGATTTACCTTTGAATACAGAGAACAACAAGAATCAAAACCAATCTGTTAAAAATTCTGAAAGACGCGGCATGTTAAAAGGATGCGGCGGTTGCCTTATTTCTTTTATTTTATTAATAATCTTATTATCAGCCTGTTCAATGATGTTTAGTAATAATGACAATTCCACTAATAATCAATCATCAAAAACGCAATTAACTCAAAAAGATGAAAATAAAAATGAAGATAAGCCTGAGGAAAAATCAGAAACAGCAACAGATGAGGATTTACAATTAACCGAAGAAGTACCTGCAAATGAAAATACTGAAAATAATCAACATGAAATTGATGAAATAACAACAAAAGATCAATCAGACGATGATATTAACACACCAAACGTTGCAGAAGATAAATCACAAGACGACTTGAAAGATGATTTAAAAGAAAAGCAACAATCAAGTAACCATCATCAATCCACGCAACCTAAGACCTCACCATCAACTGAAACAAACACGCAACAATCATTTGCTAATTGTAAGCAACTTAGACAAGTATATCCGAATGGTGTCACTGCCGATCATCCAGCATATCGACCACATTTAGATAGAGATAAAGATAAACGTGCATGTGAACCTGATAAATATTAAACAACAAGCGAATTGAATTCAAATTGTATTTAGCTTTATGCACTAATCACATAGTAAATAATGAGGGAGATTTTTTAGGCATGAGCAATCAATTCAAAAGCGAAGAAGAGCGAAGACAATGGGAACAATTCCAAGCTTTCCAAAATCAACAAAACCAACAGAACCAGCAATACGGACAAAAGAAATCTAAAAAAGGATGGTTCTGGGGCTGTGGTGGTTGTCTAGTATTATTTATTTTAATTATCATCGGTATTTCAGCTTGTACAGCTGGTATTACAGGTAACCTTGGCGGAAATAGTTCTAAAGAAACGAACAAAACCCATAAAATCGGTGAAACTGTTAAAAATGGCGACCTTGAAGTCACTGTAAATTCAGTGGAAACTATGAAATCTGTAGGACCATCTCTTGCACCAACAAACGCTAAAGGTATATTTGTCGTTGCTGATGTGACGATTAAAAACAAAGGTAAAGAAGCGTTAACAATTGATAGTTCAATGTTTAAGCTAAAATCCGGTGATAAAACATTTGAAGCAGATAATACAGGTTCAATGTCTGCTAATCAAAGTGACAATGGTAGTATAGAAAATTCATTTTTCTTACAGCGTATAAATCCAGATAGCACTGCTCAAGGTAAAATTGTTTTCGATGTGTCAGAAAACATAGCCAACGCAAAAGATAAAAAATTAGAAGTTATTTCTAGTTTATTTAGCGTCAAGAAGATTACATTTGATTTATCCGATGCTAAAAAAACATCAAAAGCTAAAAAAGACAAGCAAGATACAGAAGTAGCTGTTGCGAGTTCAAATAGCGATAATGTAAGTTATGAAGCTTCGGCTACTACACCTGCTACAACTTCTAGTGCAAATAATGATTCTGAAGAAAATGAACAGTCTAGTAAAGATGAAGATAAGCAGAATACGTCTAAAAGTGATAAATCTAGTGTAGAAAAAAGTGAATCTAATGAAGAAACTGCTCCTGTAGAGCCTATGCCCCATAGCAAACCTACCACTAGTGAAGCACCACCTAGTCAAAATATTCACAATGAAGATAGCATGTACGACGCTTCAACAGAATAAAATTTCAGGGTAGTTCGGCTACCCTTCTTTTACGGAAAAATTAATTATACATAATCAAATCAAGGAGATAAAAAAATGAAATTCAAAGCTATCGTTGCAATCACATTATCATTGTCACTATTAACTGCCTGTGGAGCTAATCAACATAAAGAAAATAATAGTAAATCAAATGACACTAATAAAAAGACGCAACAAACTGACAACACTACACAGTCAAATACAGACAAGCAAATGACACCACAAGAAGCCGAAGATATCGTTCGAAACAATTATAAAGCTAGAGGCGTTAATGAATATCAAACATTAAATTATAAAACAAATCTTGAACGAAGCAATGAACATGAATATTATGTTGAACATCTAGTCCGCGATGCAGTTGGCACACCTTTAAAACGTTGCGCTATTGTTAATCGACACAATGGTAAGATTATTAATATTTTTGATGATATGTCAGAAAAAGATAAAGAAGAATTTGAAGCATTTAAAAAGAGAAGCCCTAAATACAACCCAGGTATGAGTGATCATGATGAAACAGATGGTGAGTCAGAAGACATTCAACATCATGACAATGATAATAACAAAGCAATTCAAAATGACATACCAAATCAAAAAGTCGATGATAAAAGTGATAAAAATGCTGATAATAAAGTAGAAAAACATGATAACCATGCAAAAAATTCAGCAGAAACTAAAGTTAAATAAGGGTATACTTTGATTAATTGTAATTTTTAGGAGAAAAACTATGATAACATTTGAGAATATACAACAACTTGAAAAATACACCTTAATGACTATGCATGGTCTTTTTAATCAACTTAAACTCGGTATTATTTCAATCGACAATGCAGAGCATACCCTCTTTACACCTTATATGATGGAATCACTCTCTTCCCTAGGTGTGAAACCAGACATTATCGATTTAATTCACAAAGGGACAGAGTTAGAAGACTTTGCAGCATTTAATTTATCAATTGAAGATACAGTTACAGTCTGTTTACAAAGAACTGAAGAACTATTAAAACAATACAAAAATGTAGAATTCAATGACAAAATATTAATCAATTGGCGTATTATACAAGAGTAATAGACATATAAAAGTCGAATGTAACTACGTGAGTACTGATTTTATTTTTTGTAAATTACAAGCATTTCATATCATAAAGTTTGAAAAGAGGTATATTGAAGTGGAGAAAAACGAATATACAGCTAAATATAATGAATATAGTCAATTATTAGACGCTACTTACTCGCAAGCTGTAGCATACCTTTTAAATAAATATGGCGCTGTAACCGATGATTATTATAAGGAAAAATCATACACGCGATTTTTAAATGGAGAAATCAAAAGTATTTCAAAAGGAAAATACACTAGAGCTAGCGAAGGATTATATTGTCATCACATAAGCGAAGACAAATTCCAAAACTTATCTGACCTAAGATTCATTTCCGAATTTAAGTACTCATACAACGTTCAAAAGAAAGAAAACTTAGTATACTGTGATCTAATCGAGCATTTAATTTTACATGCAATTATTACAAAAGAATCCAATGGCCAATTTGGTGTGGCTGGATTATGTCAAATGATCAAACCAACAGTCATTGATTGGTACATTGGCGAATATAATCCAAAACCAGCATGGATGCAAGCCACCAAAGCACGTGCCTATTTGCCTGGAATATTAGTTGAGAAATTACTCATTAAAATTGACGATATGTTAGAAGGAATAGAAATATATGATTTCCTTGAGTCGCGATAAATGATTAATGTAGATTTATTTTTTGCTGTTGGGATTTTGTTATAGATGTTTAAACCTGTAATTAAATATATTTTATAAAAATAGACCATGCATACCAATCTTTAAACGGACAATGTTTATAAATGAGTTTGCATGGTCTTGAATTGTATTAGTTTTCTTTTGGTTTTAATAAATCGACTAGATTTTCTGATATTTATCAAATATGTATTCCTAAATTATACAGCCTTAATCCAGCAGCTACTTTCGAAACTTCCAACTTAGTTGATATAAGGTTCAATAGTTTGTTTCGTTCTTTTTCAGATAAACCAGAATTTAGATTGATATTATTGACTTCATAAAAATTATAGACTAATGCCTCTATTTGCTTTTCAGGCATAAGTAAGTCGACTGAAAACTGATTTACGTCGCTTTCATAAATCATTTCATGTAAATTCTTTAGACTATTATCGTTGTTATCTTTAATTTTGTATAAAAAACGGCCGAGTTCACGAGCTATTGCAAATCTTGTATTATTAATCGAGAGATTATTATTGATATAAATCGTTCTTCCACTTAAATAACCCGAAGTATTACTCTCCATTTTAATATATTTAACTTTTAAATTAAGTTGAAATAATACCTTGTCTATGTCAATAGCAAAATGTTCAGAAGTAATAAAAAGTTGATCCATTTTGTCCTTAACTAATGACTGAATTAATTGAACTATTTTTGATTCTAAAATATCTTCATAATGAACTTTCTCAATAACTTTCAATTGATTCCCCACCCTAACTAAAAAATTGAACCTACATCATTTAATAAATTTAAAAATATAGGTGTAAACATTATTAAAATAAAACTCCTCCACTACTAAATGTAACGGAGGGACATGATTTCAAAATAAAATACCTTTTTTTATAAATTTATTATAATATTTTCCATTATGCTGTACAACCGAATCTAATCCAACGATCCCGAAAAGAAGAACAAAGGTGGTTCTGCTTCATAATCACTTTTAACTAAGTGTTCATTTTTAATTATTTGATCGACGGTTTTCCAATTTTTTATTTCTTGCTCTTTTAAAAAATGGCTATGAAAAATTCTATCCTCATAGATTTTTTCATAGCCAATGCTAATTTGTTTCATGTCATTTCTTTAAAATTCCTAAAAATATATAAACTAAAAGCATAAGTAACACAGCAAAAATTGCCGAATATATAATTATTGAAAAAGCATTGCTTTGCATTGGAACTAAATAATTTAAAGTACAAAATAATAATAATGCTAAAATACCAACTTTAAGTGAATATTTTAATCTATCCATAAAATCACCCTTACTGATATCCCCATTTTTCTCCTATCAGAACGTATTCCCCGGCTGCATTCTTTTTAGTTTTTAATTTTAAATATATTCCCTTACTAGTATCAATATTCGATGCAGCTATAGATCCAAGGAAACTACCAACACCTGCGCCAACTAAACCTCCTATTAGTGCAGAAATAACACTAATTGCCCGCACCAATAAAAATCCCCTCACTACCGCAAATAGTGAGGGGATTGGTGTATAAGTAAATACTTATTTTCGTTATCTCAATTATACTGCTAATTTTTCTTTTTGTAAAATATGCAAGGTTTTAAAGAGAAACATCAAGAACTAAAGAGTGCTCTATGCCAAATTGGACTGATGCGTTCAATATCGGAAGTTAGACAACTAAACATTGCGACATATAGCAACTTGGGAAATGGAAGAAATAGAATACTTACATTTAGAGGATGAATATAAAGAAGATATACTTTATTTTGAAAAAGAGGATGATAAAGTAATAACAGTTACAAATATTTTATAGACTTGCTCTGGTTTCAATGATATTTGATCAACTCAATAATGAGTCGCCTAGCTTTATTTAAAAAACTCCTTTAAAGGGTTGTTTAATTTTAAATGTAGGCGATTTTATTAATGCTTGAACAAAGAGTGTCTATCCTCTTAAATTGAATTCGTCAAATTAAAATACAAGATATTTGAGAAACTATAGAGTACCAGTCTAAGTAAAATAATTCTCAAAAAAGCTGATTCATTTTAATAGACTAGTCATCTGTAAAGAAAGTTGTCCCTAATTACTGTTCAAAGTTATCCAGTACTAAAGTTCTTGCTATTTTTTATACCGCCTGTTGGAAATTTCTTAAATCTATTTAATAAGACTACATCTGATATATGGTCAAAAGAGTTTATCTTATTAAATTTAGAGATTGTTCTGTTTATCTGTATAGCTATAGTTTTAATCAATTATATATACAAAAAAGCGAGTATTATTAATTTTGGTATTCGTAATAGTCACTTTTTGTATGTTATGTAATGATCTTTTTTTAAATACTCTTGTCCTTTAATGATTGTGAGGATAATAATAATTTTTATTACACCATACAACCGAATCTAATCCAACGATCCTGAAAAGAAAAACAACGGCGGTTCGGCTTCATATTCACTTTTATCTAAATGTTCATTTTTAATTATTTGATCGACGGTTTTCCAATTTTTTATTTCTTGCTCTTTCAATAGTTTTCCAAGTTTTTCTTCGTCATATCCTATATCTCTTTGAAATTGCTTTCTACCACCTACATTAATAAAAGCTTGAAATTCATAATCTTTATTGTTATTTATATAACCACCTATAAAATAACTGTCCATTGGCGACTTTTTAAATCTCGTTACTTTAAGTGACTTATAATGATTCAAGTTATACTTAAAAAATAAATCTATTCTCTTTTCTTGCGTTTCAATGTAATGGTCTTTTTTTGTTTATTATGTGCATATGCAATAACTATCATACCTATTAAAATTACACTAACTATTATTAAAATATATTTCTTTTTCATCACTCTAATCTCCCAGAAAAGAAGAATAACGGTGGATCGGCTTCATAATCACTTTTGTCCAAGTGTTCTTTTTTTATAATGTCTGTAGATTTTAATTCATTTTTATGGTCTTTTTCTTTAAATAATTTACCAAATGTCTTATCATCGTATCCTATGCTATCTTCAAATTGATGATTGTCAGTTGCAGAGATGAGAACTTTAAAATCATAATTTTTGTTGTGATTAACATATCCATCCACAATATAGCCACCCATAGGCGTCTTTTTAAAACTAGTAATTTTCATTGAATGATAATTATTAAGGTTATATTTAAAATATAAATCTATTCTCTTTTCTTGTATTTCAATGTAATGGTCTTTAATTTGCTTATTATGCGCATATGCAATAACTACCAAACCTATTATAATTACTACAACTATTATTAAGATATATTTCTTTTTCATCACTCTAATCTCCCAGAAAAGAAGAATAACGGTGGATCGGCTTCATATTCACTTTTGTCTAAGTGTTCTTTTTCAATTATTTCATCGACTGAGAGTTTATATTTAGGGTCTTTTTCTTTGAATAATTTGCCTAATTTATCTTCATGGTAACCAATATCTTTCTGATATTGATTATTGCTTCCCGAATCTATACTTGCTTGGAATTTATATTTTTTATCATCATTTATATAACCTACAATGAAATACCCACCCATCGGAGTTTTATGAAAATCTGTCACCTTCATATTTTTATAATTGTTAAGATTATGCTTAAAATACAAATCGATTCGTTTTTCTTGTGTCTCAATGTAATGAGCCTTTATTTGTTTATTATGCGCATAAGCAATAACAATTAGGCCTATTAATATTGCAACAACTACCACAAATACACATCTCTTTTTCATTTTAACCCCCTATTGTAGTATTTATTTCTTATAGATTTTAGATTTCAAAAAACAATTTACTTTGACATGCTATCTTTTTTCAATGTTCCGTATATTCCTCTTATAATGCGTTGTTTCAAAATACTTTTAATAATTATTCGCTTGACATAGTAATAAATACATAAAATCGCGCAGCTTTGCATTTCGCATTATATATAAAATAGCAATCTTATTATAAATATAAATAAATATCTTCTTAGGTTCACTTACCATTTTATTACTTAAAACAAAATTTGTCTCATTTCTAACATTTTACATTACATCAATTTTAATTATTTTAAATATTGTATAAATTAATTATTTAAAATGCTATAATCGATAAGATTGTTAATATTTAATTTTCTAATTTTAATTTCTTTACATTTATAGATACTAAATAAATCTCATGGTGACTGATAGTTTCCATGCATCAACGAATTTTCCAATCCTTTGGAAAGTTAAATTATTAATTAATCATAATATTAATTGCGCACGCGCAACACAAAAAGGAGACATGTCAATGACATATAAAATGAAGAAATGGCAAAAATTATCCACCATTACGTTATTAATGGCCGGAGTGATTACTTTGAATGGTGGTGAATTCAGAAGTATTGATAAACATCAAATCGCTGTGGCTGATACGAATGTTCAAACGCCAGATTATGAAAAGTTGAGGAACACATGGCTGGACGTTAACTATGGTTATGATAAGTATGATGAGAATAATCCAGATATGAAGAAGAAGTTTGATGCTACGGAGAAAGAGGCAGAGAAATTACTCAAGGAAATGAAAACTGAAAGTGATAGGAAATACTTGTGGGAAAACTCAAAAGATTTAGATACGAAGTCTGCGGATATGACTCGTACCTATCGTAATATTGAGAAAATCGCAGAAGCGATGAAGCATAAAGATACTAAGTTAAAAACAGATGAAAACAAGAAGAAAGTGAAAGATGCACTTGACTGGCTGCATGAAAATGCCTATGGAAAAGAGCCAGATAAAAAAGTAAAAGAATTGACTGAGAATTTTAAAATAACTGATTCATCAAAGAAAAAAGCTTTAAATTGGTGGGATTATGAAATTGGAACACCTAGAGCATTAACAAATACCCTAATATTACTGAATGGTGATATTTCAAGTGATGAAAAGAAAAAATACACTGCCCCTATTAAAACTTTCGCCCCAGATAGTGACAAAATATTATCTTCTGTAGGAAAACCTGAACAAGCTAAAGGCGGAAATTTAGTAGACATTTCTAAAGTAAAACTTTTAGAAAGTATTATCGAAGAAGATAAAGATATGATGAAAAATTCAATAGATTCATTTAATAAAGTCTTCACTTACGTTCAAGATTCTGCCACTGATAAAGAACGTAATGGATTTTATAAAGATGGTTCATATATCGACCATAAAGATGTCCCATACACTGGTGCTTATGGCGTTGTACTCTTAGAGGGGATTTCTCAAATGATGCCGATGATAAAAGAAACACCTTTTAATGATAAAACCCAAAATAATACAACCTTAAAATCATGGATTGACGACGGATTTTTACCACTCATTTATAAAGGTGAAATGATGGATTTATCACGTGGTAGAGCCATTAGCCGTGAAAATGAAACGAGTCACTCAGCATCTGCAACTGTAATGATATCATTGTTGAGATTAAGTGATGCCATGGATGAGTCAACAAAAGCTAAATATAAGCAAATCGTTAAAACTTCTGTTAAATCTGATTCAAGTTATAAACAAAACGATTATTTAAGCTCTTATTCAGATATAAGCAAAATGAAGTCTTTAATTGAAGACAGCACTATTTCTACTAACGGTTTAACACAACAACTTAAAATATATAATGACATGGATCGTGTCACCTATCACAACAAAGAATTAGACTTTGCATTTGGATTAAGTATGACATCGAAAAATGTCGCACGTTACGAAAGTATCAATGGAGAGAACTTAAAAGGTTGGCACACCGGTGCAGGCATGTCTTATTTATATAACAGCGATGTCAAACACTATCGTGATAACTTCTGGGCAACAGCCGATATGACTCGTCTTCCAGGTACTACTACTTTAAATGATATGCCATCTACAAATACTAAGAATGATAATTCCTTTGTAGGCGGAACAAAATTCGATGAACAACATGCTAGCATTGGTATGGATTATGAAAATCAGGACAAAACTTTAACTGCCAAAAAATCATATTTCATATTAAACGATAAAATTGTCTTCTTAGGAACTGGCATTAAAAGTACTGGTTCATCAGAAAATCCAATTACAACGATTGAAAATCGTAAAGCAAATGAGTATAAATTATATAAAGATGATATTGAAAATACTACTTCAAATGATAATACTCAGGAAACCCATTCCGTCTTTTTAGAGTCCAGCGATACTAAAAAGAACATTGGTTACCATTTCTTAGACAAGCCAAAAATATCTGTAAAAAAAGAAACACATATTGGCAAGTGGAAAGATATTAACAACAGTCAAAGCAACACTCAAAAAAATGATGATTATTACGAAGTAACTCAAACACATAATACATCAGACAGTAAATATGCATATGTTTTGTATCCTGGTTTAACAAAAAGTGATTTTAAATCGAAGAATAATATTGTAAATAATATTAAACAAGATGAAGATTTTCATGTAATAAAAGATAATGATGGCATATTTGCTGGGGTTAATTATAGTGATAGTACTAAAACTTTTGACATTAATGGTACTAAAGTCGAAGTTAAAGCCAAAGGTATGTTTGTAATTAAAAAGAAAGATGATAAAACATATGAATGTAGCTTCTATAATCCTGAAACTACAAATACAGCTTCAAATATAGAATCAAAAATTTCAATTGCAGGTTACACTTTAATTAATAAAAGTGTCACAAACTCTAATGAGGCCGGTGTAAACTTTGAATTAACTAAATAATTAATAAAAACTCGGCACTATACTATTTTTATAGTGTCGAGATTTTATAAGCATTGCAAGATTTTATATCATATTTAAATTCATCTAATGACTTATATTTTTGATTCATCACAATATGAACTATTATTTATTGGACGTATTTTGCTCTTTCTTTATTTCAGAAACTGACTTAGGATTTTTAATAAATTTTCTACCCAATTCACCTGGATAAGAAATATCGGTATCAAATTGAAAATCATCAATAGATCTTATGCCAGCTGTAAATGATAACTTTCTATCATTATTTATATAACCACTAATAGAATAACCATCCATTGGGTTTTCTTTTTGTTCCTCGAATTGTATTTCTTTAAACCCTTTAACATTATATTTCATAAATAATATGATTCTTTCTTTTTGCTCATCATAATATTTCATTTCATCATATTTCATCTTCAAAAAGATTCCGCCTAGAATCAATATTATAATTATAAATACAATCACAAGAGGTTTTTTATTCAAAAAACCCATCTCCTTTTCATTGGATTTATTGACGAACATTTTAAATTAATGAAGCATACAGAGTATTACGATGAATGTAAAAACGTTGCAACCCATATGACTAATGGTTTTAACATTAGTAAATTTTAGTTTTACATATTCTTTAATATAGATTTAGTTTCCTTTAAAATATAAATCATTAAATTATCTAATCTATTCATATTATTTATTCAAGTGGACCTGAAAAGAAAAATAACGGTGGCTCGGCTTCATATTCACTTTTGTCCAAGTGTTCTTTTTCAATTATTTCATCGACAGTTAATCGGTCATTAGCATTTTTTTCTCTAAATAATTCACCTATTTCATCCTCTTTATAACCTAAATCTCCTTTAAATTGTTTATTAGTATCAGAAAATATCACAGCATCAAATTTATAATTTTTTTTATTATTGACAAAGCCTTTTATAAAATAACCCCCCATTGGATTCTTTTTAAAACTTGTAACTTTCATTGAATGATAATTGTTAAGATTATATTTAAAATACAAATCTATTCGCTTTTCTTGTGTCTCAATATAATGTTCTTTTTTACTTTTGTGTAACAAATACCCTACTATAATTAAACATGTTATAATTACTATAATAAGTAGTTTGATATATTTTTTCATTTTTATTATTACCTCTTTTTTATTTTTTATAAGGAGTGTTCCACATGTTATTAAGAGATAGCGATGCAAGAATGTTATCCGAAAATTCATATGATAAGTTATCAGTTGATGAGGTATATACATTTTCAAATAAAAAACAATACAAAGTCATCGAAAAACGCGACGACACCCAGAATGGGTTTAGAGCATATGTTTTCGCTCCAGTAATCAAAGGTAAAGTTGATAAGAGTCAACTTTTAATAGGTTACGCTGGCACTGACCCATATAGTCTAAATGATATTCGTACTGATTTACAACTTCCCATTCATCATAACACAAATAATCTAAAAATTAATAATCATTATAAAGATTTAAAAAACTCAACTATTCACAAAAAATACAATACAATAAAAGATAAAAATGACCTTTTTAGTTTTTCTTCTAATTTAAATAATAAAGCACTTTTCGGTGATCTATGGGCAGCTAAGTTTGCACCGACTCAAATGGACGAAAGTGATGCTTTTACTGAATCAGTTAAAAAGAAATATCCAGATAGTGAAATTCACCCATTAGGACATAGTTTAGGTGCGTTTTTAGCTCAATATAATTTAATAAAACATAATCTGGATAACGGTACAACGTTTGCAGCACCTAACGTATACCATTCATTTACTGGCGACTTTAAAAAAGACATTGATAATGGTGTATATGATTCAAAAATACGCAATATTGGCCATTTTGATGATCCTATTAATAACTTTAACTTCTTCGATCATCCAATTGGTGAAAATATAATTGTAATGCCACATTATGATGGATTTATAACTGCTCTTCCTTTAATTGGTCAACACACAATTGAATCATACAATGATTTCGATGCGGATGGTACAGTGAAGGAAATGCCAGAACTTGAACAATTTAATCATGACCCATTTCTTAATAATAGATTTCAGTTATTTGACCCATTTGGTATAAATAGCAGATTTTTCGACTCTTTCAAAATCGATAGTTCTATATTAAATAGACCAAGTGAAAATGATTTTGATCCTTTTGCTATTCTCAATAAAAAAGATAAATTATTCGAATCAAATGACCTTGATATAGAAGGATTTAATAATAAACAAAAAGAAGATTTAAGCATTGATTTAAATCCTTTTGATGATGAATTAAATGATGAGGACGAACCATTAATTCCCAAAAGAGGCGATAGTAAAAAATTAAAAGCAGAAAAGAAAATCTCTGTTAAAAAAACCAAAAGTAGTTCCAAAAATTCAGGCAAAAAAGTAAAAATTCAGCCTGATGAAGTGCGTAATATCGCTAGCACAATTCGTGATAGACTATTTTTGTATACACAAATAATTACTGCATTGGATGAATATAGAGAAGAAACAATGTCAGGGGCTAATCGTATTTTAGATAAATATCAATCAGAGCTTCTAAGCGGTTCACATGAATTTATAACACCTAACGATCTTGAACAGTATATGGAGATTTTATCAGTTGAGGGAAGTTCGGGTAATTTCAAGTTTTATAATAGTGGTTTAATGGATGACTTAATTCAGGCATTAGATCAAAACAAAAAAGACTTGCTACAATTTGCTGAAAAACTAGAATTTGCTGCAAATAAATTCGAAGAAAAAGATTTAGAAGAAAGCGATGTTTTTGGACTATTTAGTTAAAGAGGGTAATTTATATGAGCTCAAAAGATGCAAAGAAAAGTCAAGAAGAAGCTAGATTACAACAATTAAAGCAAGAAATGCGTAATAGTACTGATAATATGGTTAGCAATGCTAAAAATAATGTAGCATTAAAATCTCAAACATTAAATGAAATCATTGAAACAATTAATAATTCTTCGCAAAGTTTAGAAGGTACATTTGAAGGGAAAGCAAGCGAAGCAGCCCAACAAAGTATAAATAAACTCAAAAACAATAACGAAAATCTTAAACAAAAATTTGAGACCCTATTAAATACATTGAAGATAAATGGATGATATTGAGAAATTATTAATTTATCTGTTCTTTTTTATACATAACGAAAATCCCCTCGCTAAACTAATAGTGAAGGGATTTATGTTTCCTTATATTCTATGCTGAACTAAATATCATATTTAATACTATTATATAAACATTTTTAAAATTAAAGCCTGCTTACGTCGCTTAAGATACATTATTTTTTCTTGCTGCAATTCAATTAGTTTTTCATTTCTACTAAAAAACAGTCCCACTTTTTCTTGTTCATGATTGCTTGGCATATTCAGTGTCTGAGATTTGACAATTTCTGAATTCAAATTAACCTGACTACCTGGTTGACCGTATTTACTCCATTTCTCCTTGAAATAATCAAGCCAATAGTACATAAAGAATATATTAAACTTAGGATTTAAAAATATTAAAAATCCATCATGAACTCCCGTTTTCACAAAATTCATTACAGGTTTTCCAATACTTGCCGCAATACTTAATAATAAATGTGTTGTTAGTAAAACCCTTGTTTTTTCTTGACCCTCAATTGATAACTTTTGTTCCAAATGATAGATTTTCCCGTTTTGGTCTGTTACATCAGAAATTCTTAACCATCCTATGTCTGATTCCTTGTTAAACCATTTAGGATCTTTAATAGGTCTAGGAGAAGCACCTCGTACAATTTGTGATAATTCACCTAACTTCTTCTCTTCCCACTCTGGATAATCATTTCCATTCTCATCCTTAAATCGCAATTCCTGTGAGAAGATTTTCTGCAAATAGCCTTTTTTCTGTTGTTGAAGTAATTCAAGTTTTTGTTCTTCTAATTCAATTTGTCGGTCAAGTTTGCTGAAGAACTTGCCTATTTTTTGCTGTTCTTCAAATATAGTTGGGGTGAAGATTTTTAAATTAGCAATTTCTTTGAAGTTTAGACCTTCTCGACTACCTCCACTTTGTGCAAGGAAAATTTTCCTTTTTCCTTTTCTTGATAATAGATACTGTCCAAAAAAAATATAATAATACTCTTTTTTCAATCTAATAATACATACATGTTGATTTAAATTAGCATGCGTTTCAACTATCGAATTAATGGCTGTTCTACCTATTGATGCTCCTGTAATATTTAAAAGAACATCACCATAGTACGTTCTACTATTTTTCATCTCATCATCTATATCTTTACTAATATAAACTAAGTCATTAAGATTTAATTTACCATTTCTAATATTTTGACTCCTTAAAAATGGTATGCCTTTGTTTGTATAGTTTTCACTTCCACCTTTGGGAGTCTTTCCACTACCTATTTTGGTAGTAAGATCCCCTAACTGCTTCTCTTCCCATTCGCCTTCAAATCCTGGGAATCTCAACTCTGGCACATTTTTCTTTTGTGTATTACTCATCTTTCAACACCCCAAGTTCTTTCAGGTATGCATTAATTTCTTGTTCAATTTCTGCGATTTCTTTATCGATATTTTTCAAATCTTGTTGGACTTGATCTAAATCAATCGGTGCTTCTTCTTCGAATGTATCGACATACCTCGGTATGTTTAGGTTGTAATCGTTATCGGCAATCTCTTGTAATGTCGCACTGTAACTGTATTTATCAATCGTTTCTTTACGCTTATATGTGTCAATAATACGTTCGACTTGGGCATCGCTTAAATGGTTTTGATTTTTTCCTTTTTCAAAATCATTGGATGCATCGATAAATAATACGTTATCGTCTTGTTGGCGACATTTTTTAAATACAAGGATACATGTTGGAATACTTGTCCCATAGAAAATATTGGCAGGTAAGCCAATCACGGCTTCTAAGTAGTTCTTTTCTTCGATTAAATAACGACGAATGACACCTTCTGCGGCCCCTCGGAATAATACACCATGTGGTAGTACGACTGCCATGGTCCCTTCATCGTCTAGGTAATGTACCATGTGTTGAATAAAGGCAAAATCTGCTTTGGATTTTGGCGCAAGTTTGCCGTAACCGCTGAAGCGTTCATCATTTTCAAATTTTGAATCTGCAGTCCATTTCGCACTGTATGGTGGGTTCGCAATAACCGCATCAAATGCATGGCCTAAAAAGGCTGGATTTTCCAACGTATCATCATTACGGATATCAAAATTCTCATAGCGCACATCATGTAATAACATGTTCATGCGCGCTAAGTTGTAAGTGGTATTGTTACGTTCTTGACCGAAATAACGATACACTTGCGTTTCTTTACCAACACGTAACAACAATGAACCGGAACCACATGTTGGGTCGTACACATGACGTAATTTATCTTTACCGTCTGTGACAATCTTCGCCAGTATCTTAGATACTTGTTGTGGTGTATAGAACTCGCCTGCTTTTTTACCCGCTGTCGCCGCAAAGCGCCCGATTAGGAATTCATATGCATCACCTAACATATCAATTTCCATGTCGCTGTGAACGAATGGTAAGTCGTCAAGGTTAACCATGACTTTGGAAATTAGTGCAGTACGTTCTTTGACATTGTTACCTAGTCGCGTTGAACTCAAATCCATATCGCTGAACAGTCCGATAAAGTCATTTTCACTTTCTTCACCTAGTGTTGATGTTTCAACTTTACGAATTGCCGTCGCCAGATGTTCGATATCGAAATCTTGCGTTTCAATTTCACGAATCATCGCGCTAAATAAATCTTGTGGCTCAATGAAGTAACCGACTTGATCAATTAATTCTGCTTTTAAGTCTTCACGGTATTCTTCATCTGCCCATGCTTCTTGATACGTGATGTCTTCACCTGACAAGGCATCTGCATATTCTTGTTCCGCTTTTTCAGATAAGAAGCGATAGAAAATCAAGCCTAAAATGTAATTGCGGAATTCACTCGCATCCATGTTCCCTCTTAAATCATTCGCAATCGACCATAATTTTTTATGTAATTCAGCTTGTTGCTGACGTTGTTTTTCAGTAATAGACATGTGATTCCTCCGCCTTTGAATAAGTAATTTATCTCTTTGTGTAATAGATTTATTATAACATTTGGTTATGTTGCGATGTTGATAATTTGGATGTTGGTGGTGGAAATTTTGAGTTTTAGTGGCGCAATTGTTATTGAAAAATTTTATAGAAATGTTGTAGCTTTCAAATGCTTTCAAAATCATTTATATTCTTAATGATGTCAAAAAGTTGTTCATTCATACATAAATAAAACCAATCAACAATTGAGTTGGTGAAAATCAATCGTTGATTGGCTTTGATGCATATTAAATAATGCAATATATATTAATAAATGTTAGTTATAGTATATTTTGTCAGGATTGGGTGAATGTCTAAGTTTTAATTATTTATCTAAATTATCTGCAATGAATTTCTTAATTTCAGGAGAGAAATAAACAGCAAATCCTCTTGTGCTTTCACCTGATGGCTTATTACCGGCATAGATTACACCAATAGCTTCGTGTTTACTATTTAATATAGGTGAACCAGAGCTACCAGGCTGAATAATTGCATCCGATGTCACTATATTCCCATTCACTGATAATACTTTACCAGTTGATTCATACATTTGTAGTTTATTTCCATTAGGATTTGGATAACCAATGACTGATATAGGTTCATTTTCTTTAGCCTCTGATGCTATATTAAATTTGCTAGTGAAATCTTTGAATTTTCTACCTTTTGGTTGTGTTGATTTTTCTTCAACTTGTACGACCGCAATATCTTCTTTACCAGGATAATCTACAATCTTAGTAACTTTATAAAGTCCACCACCGTTATTATAAAAACCATTAGGATGTGCTTTGATTTCATCACCGACTTTCATGTGATAGGTAACATGTTTATTGGTAATGATTGTATGATTTCCAACTACAAATCCTGTTCCAGCGCCCATCCATGTAACACCACTGTATGGTGCAACATTTGTATTTGTAATTTGTTTAACAGTATTTTCGGCTTTGGCTGTTTGTTGAATACCTTCAACCATTGTTGTGCCGACACCAGTTATTGATGTTAAAATCGTCAATGCTGCAATACTTTTGATGATTATATTTTTATTCATTTTTCTGCTCCTCTAAGTATTTGTATAATTATAATGTTAGCTTTTTGAAGTTTTATTTTTTTTAATCATTTCGAATAAATAGAATCACAGAGATGATTTGAATTGTTGAGTTTGTTGTTAATTTTTAAAATCATTTATCTATGTAAGGATTTATTTATCTGTGTTATCTGCAATGAATTTCTTAATTTCAGGAGAGAAATAAACACCATATCCTTTTGTACTTTTATTTCCAGGACCGTTTCCACCAAAGTGAACACCTACAACTTCGTATTTACTGTTAAATACAGCTGAACCTGAGTTGCCTGGTTCTACGAAAGCATCAGTAATAATCATGTTGCCTTTAACTGACAGCACTTTTCCTGTTGATTCATACATTTGAAATTTATTTATATATGGTTCTGGATAGCCAACAATTGAAATGCGTTCATTTTCTTTCGCTTCTGATGCTATTTTTAAAATGCCTGTGTAATCTTTAAAATTCCTGTTTTTTGGATGAACAGCTTTATCTTCCACATGTAGAATGGCAATATCTTCTTGACCTGAAAAACGGACAATTTTTTTAACTTTATAAAATCCGCCATTATTATATTCACCATTCGGATGCGCAATAATATGTGCGCCAATTTCCATACCTGCAACGACATGCTTGTTGGTAACAATTGTATTTTTACCGACAATGAATCCTGTTCCAGATCCTATCGAAACGATACCATTGTATGGTGCTACATTAGTATTTTTGATTAGTTTCACATTATGTTCAGCTTTAGCCGTTTGTTGAATACCCTCAACCACTGTTGTGCCGACGCCAGTCACTGATGTTAAAATCGTCAATGCTGCAATACTTTTGATGATTATATTTTTATTCATTTTTGTGCTCCTCTAAGTATTCGTATAAATATAAGGTTAGGTTTTTGAAGTTTTATTTTTTAAATCATTTCGAATAAATAGAATCACAGAGATGTTTAAAATTGTTGATTTTGTTGTTAATTTCTAAAAATCATTTATCAATGTATGGATGGATGATTTATTTATCTAAATTATCTGCAATAAATTTCTTAATTTCAGGAGAGAAATAAACAGCAAATGACCTCGTACTTTCACCTGTTGGTTTATCACTAGCATACATAACACCAATTGCTTCTCGCTTACTATTTAATATAGGTGAACCAGAGCTGCCAGGTTGGACAACCGCATCAGATGTCACTATATTTCCATTCACTGATAGCACTTTACCAGTTGATTCATACATTTGTAGTTTATTTCCATTAGGATTTGGATAACCAATGACTGATATAGATTCATTTTCTTTAGCTTCTGATGCTATATTAAATTTACTAGTGAAATCTTTGAATTTTCTACCTTTTGGTTGTGTTGATTTTTCTTCAACTTGTACAACCGCAATATCTTCTTTTCCAGGATAATCTACAATTTTAGTAACTTTATAGAGTCCACCACCATTATTATAAAAACCATTAGGATGCGCTTTAATTTCATCACCGACTTTCATGTGATAAGTAACATGTTTATTGGTAATGATTGTATGATTTCCAACAACAAATCCTGTTCCAGCGCCCATCCATGTAACACCACTGTATGGTGCAACATTCGTATTGGTAATTAATTTCACACTATTTTCGGCTTTGGCCGTTTGTTGAATACCATCAACCACTGTTGTGCCGACACCAGTTATTGATGTTAAAATCGTCAATGCCGCAATACTTTTGATGATTATATTTTTATTCATTTTTCTGCTCCTCTGTTTATTCATGATGCTTTTGATATAGACGTTTTTTTATGTTATATTCGACCGATGTTTTTCATTAAAATTATTGAACACATGCTCATGGTGTATATTTAAATTTGTTTATTGTTCAATGTGCTTTTGAATAAAATCTTTGATTTGAGGCGTAAAGTATACGGCACCATTATATTCAGAACCAATTTTTCCAATACCGCCATACACCACACCTATGACCTCATTGTTAGAATTTAGAACTGGTGATCCTGAATTCCCGGGTTCAATGTATGCATCAAAATTTAAAATATTGTCTTTGATTCTTTTTATAGTTCCTGTAGATTCAAACTGTTTAAAACTATTTTGAGCAGGTAATGGGTAACCAATAACTTTAATTTTGTCATCAACTTTAGCATCTTTCGCAAAATTGAATGCTTGGACATTTTCATTAAAATTAAAGCCTTTTGGTCCACGTTCAACTGCTTGTTCTTCAATATTCATGACAGAGATGTCTTCATCACCCGGATAATCAGAAATGCTTTTAATTTTATATATACCACCATTTCCTTTGTCACCGTTTGGATGGGCAGTAATTCTATCGCCAACTTTATAATCTTTTGATACATGTTTATTGGTGATAATTGTATTTTTTCCAATTACAAAACCTGTCGCATCCTTAAATGAAACGACGCCATTATATGGAAAATTATTTGTATCTTTAACTTGCGTAACATTCTTCTCTGCATTTGCTATTTGTTGTGTCTCTTCAACGACTGCAGCATTTATTCCAGTTACTGAGGTTAGAATGGCTAATGCTGCCATGCTTTTAATGACTATATTTTTATTCATTTTCAAGCTCCTTTACAATTCGAGATATGTTGCAACGCTCGTTTAAAGTCAATTTGTTTATTTATCTATGTTTTCTGCAATGAATTTTTTAATTTCTGGTGTAAAGTAGACGCCATATGCATTTCTGTTATCATCATTTTTTACATCAGAAGCAAAATGAATACCAACTAATTCGTTGTTGCTGTTTAATACAGGTGATCCAGAGTTTCCGCTTTCAGTATGCGCTGAATATACAATACTGCTACCTTCTACTGACATCACAGGGCCAGTTGACTCATATAAAACATATTTATTTTTGTATGGGTGTGGATAACCAATCACTTTAATTCGCTCACCAGCTTTAGCCCCTGCCGCATATTTGAATGGCGTTACATTATCATTAAAATTAAAGCCTTTTGGTCCACGTTCTATTGCACGCTCTTCAACTTGAATGACTGATACATCTTCTTTACCTGGATAATTAATAATCTTTTTAATCGAATAAATACCACCATTACCTTTATCACTATTTGGATGTGCAGTAATTCTATCGCCCACTTTGTAATTTTTCGACACATGTTTATTTGTTAAAATAGTATTCTTTCCAACTACAAATCCAGTTGCACTTTTAAAAGCAACTACACCAGTATATGGAAAAATATTTGTATCTTTAACTTTTGTGACATTATTTTCTGCTTTGGCAGTTTGTTGTACTTCCTCAACCAATGTTATTCCAATACCTGTTACAGATGTTAAAATTGTTAATGCTGCTAAACTCTTGATGACTACGTTTTTGTTCATTTTAAGTTCCTCTTTTTTAATTATTTTGATATCTAGATACATAATTCAGTATATTTAGTTAATTATGTAACCGTTTTCTTAATCACTCTTTAAAAAATCAACTTCACGAATGAATTGATGATACTTATTTTTCAATATTATTTTGAATAAATTCTTTTAATTGTGGTGTGAAATAAACACCGAAATTCTTTTCAGATTCATCTTTTCCACTACCTGCATATAAAATACCAATCAGTTCATGTTTAGAATTCAATACAGGAGATCCTGAATTACCTGGTTGTGCATACGCATCAAATTCCATAAACGTTCCACTGATATGGTTAATCGTTCCTGTCGATTCAAACATTTTATATTTTGTTTGTGCACCCTTTGGATAACCAATAACAGAAATTCTATCTTTCACTTTTGCTCCGTCTGCAAATTTTGTATAACTAACGTTCTTATTAAAATTCAAACCTTCTGTACTTGTTTCATGAACATGAACTATCGCAAGGTCTTCTTTTCCGGGATATTCTACAATGTCTTTAACGTCGTAGTTTCCTCCGCCTTTACCTTTACTCGAATGATGTGCTGATACTCTATTTTTAAAAATATCATTACTTTTAGCGATATGTTTGTTAGTTACGATTGTATTTTTACCAACAACTACACCAGTACCACCCGCAAATGCTACCACTGAATTGTATGGTTCCTTAGTTGCATCGGTAATTTCTTTGACATTCTTTTCTGCTTTGGCAATTGAATGAGGCTGATTAGAAATATTTTCAGCAAAACCAAGAGATGTTAAAATAGTTAAAGCAGTTAAACCTTTAACCATTACATTTTTATTCATATTTCACCTCCTTCCAAATTTATTTTTATAGTTAATGTATCTAGATACACATTTACTATATACATTTTAAATAAAAATATTAATTAAATATTAATTAACCACTTATTAACATTTTATTAAATTATTTTACATGAATTGACTCATTTATTTAAATATGCTTAAAACTCAATATCACGCAATTAAAATTGACTTTTTAGGATTATTTTGGTCTTAAATATTAATTATTGAATTAAAATTGTAATATTTATTCGGAAATTAGGTGATTGAAAATATATGGCGGAATGGTGAACAATTCATGTATTTATAATCTTTCACTTTACTATGTATTGTGTTTAACAACATTATTAGCGATTAGTTCCCCTATTATTTATGACAATATGCAGTCAATCAATGAAACATGTATGTATGAGTATATTTGGAACTAGTAATGTATTGTTAATTATTGAAGATGATTGAATTATGGAATTTTTTTCGAGATATGTTATTTCGGGGATCAGATTTTGCGATTTTGCCTTAGATAGAGTAGTTGCGATTTGTAAATACGTTTTACAGGTTCGATTCAATTTCGTTGTTAAGATAATATGGATTAGTTTCACTGACATGTTGATACATGTCTTTTTTGTTCTGATAAAGTATAAAATGTTTACTTAACATTACTTAGTATGACACCTGCTAATTCAAACATTATTTGAGACATTCTTTTCAAATTAATTATAAATTTTTACCTATAGACTAGTTTGATATTTATCTACATCTCAAAATTCTCATCAACAATCTTTCACTTCCAACATTTTTACTTTAGTTTTTATAATTCAAAACAACAAAACGATGTTAAAAAATTATTCTATTTTTTAGTTAATAGATAGTTAATACATTTTTGATATTTAGTTAATTGTTCTTTTAAAAAAATATTATTATATTTTCATTGTAAACGTTTACAATATAAAAAAAGGAGCAATTAAAATGAATACAAAATTTTTAGGTAAAACATTAGTAGCAAGTGCTTTAGTATTAACAACATTAGGAACAGGCTTACATTCTTCATACTTAGGATTAGATACAAATAAAGTTGTTAAAACAGCAAAAGCAGAAGAAAATATGACAAATGGTCAATTGTGGAAAAAAGTTAAAGATTCATTAATTGATTCAAATATTATTAGTGGTAACGGGTATGAATCTGTAAAAGTGTCTTATGTTCGTACAGACGGTCAATCTAGTAATGTAGAATCTACTGCTAATCATGATGATGTAACCAGCACTCCAAGTAATTTTTCAAAATTAACTCAAATTGATATATCTAAGCAAAACATTGATGGTAGCGATTTCAATACAAAGTTAGATGCAAATGCTACTTGGAAAAGTTTAACAAAAAAATTAGAAGAACAAGGATTGTTAAAAACTGGTGATAAAGTGACGATTCATAGTAAGGATTCTAATGATCCAAAAATCACTGGTACAGTTGGTCAAGACTTTACTGATCATAAAGGTTTTAACTTAAATAAAAGAGACATCAACAAAATCACAATTGAATAAACCTTAAACTCAAATTTCCTTAATTTATAAAACCTTAATAACTAACCCTTTCTTACAAACCACCTAGCCCATAATATATTAAAACGTCATTTTTATTTCAAATAGCGGAAAATAAAAAAACCATTCCGCATTAACTTTGGCAAGTTGGAATGGTTAAAAAAATATTTTAGAAGCCTGCGTTTGGCTTGCTTAGACGACATGTTCGCGCATGTCGTCTTATTTTTACATTTATATAATAACACGCAATTCAATAAAATGTCTAATCAATAAACCTCAATTACATTCAAATTCAAAAACTTTTCACCTAATATTCATCGCTTAAATAAACATTACATTTAATTAACCAGACATTGTCAATCGCGTCTAATACCCCTGCTGTCCGAATACAAAATTATTTTATATTCATATTTATCTGTTCTCTTTTCTCCCTTTTAAACACAACTAAATTTCTTTTACCATTAGCGCCCCAATCTTTAATCTTTAATTGTTCTACCGCTCCATTTTTTAAATCCTTTAAAGAGTAAAACTGCTAATAGCAACTTGATAATAATATAGATCGCCAATGTTAATGTAACTGGTATACTCCCTTCTATAAACATATAAACGTAACGTGTAGCATATGTGATTAGTAAATAGAACCACGAATGATCTCCAAGCACTTCAAAGCCAAAATAGACGTTAAAAATAAACATTAAAATTCCGGCAACAATAGCCATTACATCTTTAATGAAAAATATATCTAACATTATCACAAATTATTAATAATGTTAAAAATGACGGTATTAAATAAATTAATAAATATTCCATTGTCATGTATTGCTATACGATTATGACGCTAAAAAGGAATAATTATTAAGTTTATAGAAAACATCTGTATAACTTACTACAAATACTGAAAATAATATAAGGATTTAAGATCGTAAAATCTAAACTAAGGAGATGTTTAAATGCATTTGAAACTGAACGATGAAGATTTAAATTATTTAGTAAATCTAAGTAAAGAAATACTTGAACAATACAACATTAAATTAGACGAAACTTGTAAGGGAGATATTAACATAACATCATGTAATTCTGAATACTTTTTCACTTTAAGCTATTTTTTAAAGCCTGGAAAAGCAACTATAAATTTCAGAGAATGCCGTTACAACTATAGCTTGTTACGTTTAAATCTTAATGACGGTTTTCATAAAAACTCTAATAATGAGAAAATAAGGGGAAATAGAATTAATATATTTTCTGAAAAAGAATTTATACAAAAAGCTGACGGCGCAACCCATATGAAAGCATATCCTTTACCTTATAATATATTTGACGATAGCTCTGATTTTGTAAAACAATTATTTACTTTGCTTGAATATACAAAAACTAATCATAATGATAATATTAAAATTGAAACTAATCTATTCATGAGTTGGTGATACTATGCATGACAACACAATTAAATCTATTAGCAAAGACTATTTTGATTACTTACAAACAGAATCAAAGTTTATCCCATTAGAAAATGAAACTATAGAATTTTATTCACCTATCGTCGATTATTTTGGTGATTCTATTTCTGTAAATATTTCTTTTTCAGGGGATCGATATAAACTAACTGATCATGGTGAAACTTTGTGGAACATGGAACAATTAGGTATAGATTTAACTAGTAATAAAAAACAAAAAAAGTATCAACTTCTCAATAATATTGTACAAAACTACAGTCTAGTCATCGAAAATAAGCACATAAACTTTTATACAAATAGAATAAACTTATCTCAAGCTATTCATGATTATGTTTTGGCTATTTCCGAGATCAGTTATTTGGGAATATTAAAGAAAGAAAATATTAAGTCCTTATTTAAAGACGAAGTGATGCAATATTTTCTATCAAACAGAAAGATTTATCCTAATATATTTCCCGAATTTAAGGTAGAGGGGAAATCTAAGTTAATCCATAGTTTCGAAGCAGTATTTCCAGGAGAAGCTACAGAGTATGTTAAAACAATTAAACGAATCGATAAAAACAATGCAAAAAATGTCCTTTTCGATTGGAATGATGTTGAAGTACATAGAAATAAAAATTTTGATTCTAATGCTAGACTTAATATCATTACAGAACAACAAGATGATATTAGCGAAGCAGTATCAACTATGTTGTCTCAATATAATGTAGAGGTATTTTCATTTGAAAACAAAAAACAACTTGAAGAAAAGTTTAGTAACGTATAATTATCGTGTTATATAGTGTTTCTTCGATAATAGTTTCTATTTCAATTAAATCACCGATACTTAAAATGATAAATTTACCAATACCAAGTTTGTAATGAACTTTTACCGTCATACAATTATAGATGCTATATATACAAAAAGAACCACGCCGATTAAGACGTGGTTCCATTTTTTTAATAATTTTTTATATGTTGGAAGTTTCTAAATAATTCTAATTTCGCAAATTTAGCACCCTGCTATTTAGCAAAGCAATCTACATTTCCCTAACTAAAAATTATCATGTGTGTAAATAAAAATTATGTTAGTACTTTAATTCCGTTTGATAATTAAAATAATTGCACTTTGTTGATTATTTAATCATATACAATTCTATACTCCAGGATTAGTTTCTTTAGAATCCGTACCGATTAATTTAACAGTATGGTTTTGCCAATCAACTTCATAAGTAGATGTAAACGTTACTGTATTTTGATTTTTGTAGTTATTACCAATCCAGTGTAGTCGATTCCATTGATTAGTATATCTATCCATTTCTCTTTGGTAAGTTACTTTGATTTTAGATTTTTTTGTATCATTTTGTTTATGAGAAAGTACGCTTATAAATTCTGGGTTAAAGTTACCACGCGCCAATAAAGGCATTTGATGTGTTGGCAAGAAATTTTGTCCAGCATTTGAACTACTTTGTCTACCACCTAAAAACAGTTCATTACCATATGTTGGGTCATAACTATCTCTACCATATGGTCCCCAACCATTATTCATAATTTTGTGCGCCTCAACACCCCAGCCAATTGATTTATGATTTGTTTTTCTATCAATCGTAGTTCTGTAACTTTCTTGTTTATAATTTATTGTTTCTGAAAATGATTTTGATCCATTCAATCCACCTGATAAGCCATTAGATATATTAATATCTCCGCCATAAGAATAACCTAATGTTTGTTGAACTTGGAATTCTTCATTTTGATTTTTAGGTGCATAGTCAACAACATTTACAGCATCATTTGATTCTGAACTAACCGAAACATTATACTTACCGCCCCAATAAAACTGTGAGTAATTGTAATCTTTTGGATTAGGCTTTTTATAACCTGAATTAATGTTTCCGGCTGCCTTAAGTACTAACGTATCTTTGTCATAACTTTTATCCTTAATGAAATTAAACGTTAAAATTTGAGAAATATTCAATTTATCATTATCAGATGTTGCTGTTGTTTTGTATAAAGTGATTTTGTCATCTACTTTTTTCTCGCTTACAGGTGTGATATGTTGAGCTGCATCAACTGTATTCGATAGCAAAAGCAGTGCAATTGATGAAGCAACTGATGATTTGATTAATTTTTTCATTTTCATATTAATTATGTCCTTTCACTTTAATTTCGTGTGTTTTCCAATTAACTTCATATCTAACTACAAAGTTTCTATTTACAAATGCATTATGCTTTCTTTCTGCGTAAATACCAGTTCTAGGGAATAAAGTCGCATATGTAATATCTAAGTTTCTACCATATGAAATTTCAAATTCACTCGTATCACTTGAACCTTTTTCATGTGATAGTGTAGTGATAAATGATGGATTAAAGCCACTTTGAACTAAAGGTGGCAATTGATTATCAGGAGCAAAATATTCTCTTGCTGAACCTGTTGGACCATTTGGACTTTGTACGAATAAATATCTATCATGCGCAGATTTTTTACCATCAGGCGTAACAAATTCGTTTGCTTTAACACCCCATTTAACTGATTTTGAGTTTTGCTTGTCTACTTCACTGACATAACTCTTTTGGGTATAACTAATTGTTTTAGAATAATTAAATGAGCCATTGCCACCTATAGATGGTGCTGACTGGAAATTACCTCCAATGTTATATCCTAATGTTTGACCAACATCAGTAGTTTCTATTTTGTTTTTAGGAAGGTAATTGATTAAGCTAACATTTGGATCTTTAGTCGTCAGTCCTATATTATATTGGAATGGCCAAATCATTCGTTTAGTTAATTCATATCCACTACCCTTCACATCTGAAAATGAAGTTCTGGAATTAATAAAACCTTGCATTTTAACAATTAAAGCGTCTTTGTTATATTTTTTATCTTTTACAAAGTCGAATTGGACATTTTGAGTAACGCCCCATTTCTTACTACTTACATCCTCCGTACGTTTGATTACTTCAGCACCATCACCAATATTTTCAATATTAGTATTTGCTCTAGATTCTTGAATCGGAGATGCTAAAGGTGCAATCAGTCCTACTGACAAAGTTGCAGCTAACATTTTTTTCTTAAACATAAGTTTCACTTTCTTTCTATATAAATTTTTAATACAAATTTATTCTAGATTATTTCACTTATTTATAAAATTAACTGTTTATTAAAAAATAAAATGCTATAAAATATTAAAAATGACACAATTTATTCATTTATAATGCTGAAAACCGGTCATTTTGGCGCAACCTTCATTACATTTAAATAGTTCCCTTTATATTCGAACAATATGATAAAATTGCCGACACTCAACTTTTTCGCTATAAAAATAAAAACGAACTTTAATCAAATCTTAAAAAATAATGTTTGTATTATCACAAATAATCTATAATTGAATTTAAAATTAACTGATTATTAACTATTTTCCGTTAAACGGAGAGGATTACTTCGTATACTGTTATAACTGAAATCTTCTATATATCATTTCGTAATATCGCTAGCTTCATCTAAAAAATTTAATGTTATGATTTAGTCTAATTAAAAACATATATATATTTACTATGAACTAAAATTTCACCCTAAAAATAAAAAACCATGATTTCGAAGTCTTCATAAACTGAAGCTTCTACTCTCATGGCAATTTATACTATGATATTCAATTATAATGCCTAGTCTCATAGTAAACGGCTACTACATTCGCATGTACTTCGTTTTACTGTCCACGCATGGTCGTTGACTTATTTATATTATAATATAAATATTTTATTTTTCAATACTTAATTTTAAAAATCCCCTATGAAAATGTTGATGAGCTGCATCTTTAAATCCAATCATACCTTGTATGAAAAACATATTGTGGAATGCTAATTTAACAATGTACACTTTTTGTTGTGTATGTATGTCGCAATTCTCCCTATCATGACTATTATTCCGTATAATTATAATATTAATTATCGACTTGAAAAGTTATAAACATAAGTGTCAAAGAATGCTAATTATGGTAAGTTAATATTACATTTAGTAACATCAAAGTTAACAAATATAGAAGAAAATCCTCAACTTTCTAATTATGAATCAGAATATTATCTTCTTGAAAAAAATTTAATTAAGACACAATTTATCAAAAGTACTAAAAGTAGAAGTCTATATGAAGAAACCACTTATCACAAATTGACGAATGGAGACATCTTAAACCAACCCGGAACTTTGAAATTATGGACGTAGGCAAGGCTTTAGTCCAACCGTTTCATTGCATGAGTTTGGAAAAACATGTCAGATACCTGTTTGAAATTACCGAATATTTACATTTAAGTAAATCATAAATTTTAGAAGTATTATGATAATATATACCATTAAAACCAATTACTAATTCATTGTTCTAATTATGCAGGTAACTTTCCGCAATAAGTCCAAAATAAATCTAATGGATAAAAAATAATCAAAACTTTAACTTTAATCAATATTGAACTGCAAAAATTTGGCACAAGCTAAAACAATGGGTAAACCGACAGGGATTGCCAATGACACAGGTAAATCAGTAGAAGAAATGATGTGTAGAAGTTCACAAGTAAACTGGAAAATAGGGATTAATTAAAATTCGTTTCAACCTTTATACATACTAAGCAAAATTACACACTTTATAAAAATAATATTAATTTTGTAAAATTCAGCTTATTTGGAGGATTAATAGCAATGATAAAACAGGTTCTAAGAAAAAGTTTAAATACAGTAAAAGAACATATCGATAAAAGTAACTTCCAAAAAAACTTAATATTTTCACTTGTCATATTCCCATTCTTATTTGTGCCTTACATTATAATAGATATACTCGTACATTTATCTAATAATCAAGAATACTTTAAGTTATTATCATCTATTTCACATATATTTTTAATGTTCTTTGTAACAGCAATAAGTCTATACGCTATACTTTCTATACCTTTAACATCTAATTCATGTAGGAAATCTAGCTTTAGAAAGATTAGTAAAGTAATAATTTATTTTTTAGTATTTTTTTATATCCTAAGCCATCATATCAATATAAATATTTCTAAAATGGACTCTTCTTGGCATTTTTATGCGCTTTTTTTATGTTTTTTTATTATTTCATATAAATTAACTGAAAAAATAACGAAGGTATGCAAATGGATATTTAATGAAGAATCAAATAACGATGAAGGTTTAAGAACTCAAAAATTATTTTTTATAACGACTGTGGTTTTTGGTACAATAAGTATCTTCTCAACAATTGCAAACGTTTTAGTAGCAATAAAACAATTTCTAAATTAGTTATATCAATTAAATAATAAAAGGTAGCAAAAATTATATAGTAAAAGCGATAGTAGATTATTAAAAAAATATATATCATTTGTTGTCACTGCGTCAAAACTCTAAAGCAATTAAGCCATCGAGAGTATTTAAATACACATAAATTCAAATTAAGGAGAATAGGTAAATGAAAAAAGAAATTTTAAAAAAGCAATGGGTAATATGGACAATCTTAGTAACATCTTTCTTTAGTATAGGCACACCAGGTATAGCAATAATCCCGTTCAGTTTATCAATATATGCATTATCTAAATTAATACTTGTTAATAAATTTGTAGAACCCGATTTAGTAACACTTCAAAACTTGAAAGAAAAAAATAAAAGTATCAACATTGAAAATCAAAAAATCAAGCGTGAAATACAAGAATTGAAGAATCTAAAAAATGATTTAATATCTAGTATAGAAGAAGGTACTAAAGAACTTGAACACATTACTAGTTATTTAAATGATGAATTATTTAAATATGATATAGAATTAACTTATCCCTTCGATTTAGTTGAAGTAGACTCATCTCAAATTAATACATATATTAAAAAATTACAAATGAAAGAAAAAGAATTACTAAATCTTGAAGAAGTGAAAATATTTAATGTTTCTACAGAGAATAAGAGACATCAAAATGCACAGGCCAAGCAAATAATACGATTATTTAATGCTGAAACTTCTCAATTAATTAATAAAGTAAATAGCAAAAATATCGAAAGCATGCAGAACAAAATATTTAAAAGTTATGAAGGGATAAATAAAATATTTGAAACGGATAATGTACGTATTCCTGAAACTTTACTTGACATAAAACTTGAGATGTTAGATTTAATGCACAAATATCAAGTTAAGATAGAAGATGAAAAAATCATAAGAAGAGAAGAACGAGCTAGACTGAAAGAAATAGAACAAGCAGAAAAAGAAATGGAGAAAAAACTAAAAGAGCTTGATAAAGACATTAGACACCACAATAATGAAATCAAAAAGCTGACAATGTATTTAAATAACACAGATTTACAAGTCGAAAAAGAATTATATATTGAAAAGATTAGAGAATTAGATCAATCACTCAAGGATTTAAATTCTGAAAGAGAAAATGTAGAGGACAGAAAAGATAATGCTCAATCAGGGTTCGTTTATATAATATCAAATATCGGTTCATTTGGAGAAAATGTTTATAAGATTGGTGTAACCCGTAGATTAGAACCAATGGATAGAATTAATGAATTAAGTAGCGCATCTGTTCCCTTTGAATTCGATGTGCACGCTTTAATTTTCTCTGAAAATGCTTTTGAGCTTGAAAGCAAATTACACGAATACTTTAAAAAATATAAAGTTAACGGAAGAAAAGAATTCTTTAAAGTTAATATTAATGAAATTAAAGATAAAGTTTTATCAGAACACAATAGCACAGTTCAATTCATTGATGAACCAAAAGCTATACAATACAGAGAAACTTTAAGATTAACTTCACTCTAAAAATTTGGGTAGCCCGCCTACCCTTATTATTTTTTGCCAACTTTTATGAGTATGTTATATATCAATAAAAAAACAACCAAATTGTAAAAGGTTTTATGGTTTTGGATAGCAATGTAATTATTGAAAAAAGTAATTATTTATTAATCAATACATTGTAATATTAAGTGCAACCCAATAAAAATTCATAAAAATACCCACGATGGGCACTTTATTGTAAGGTGTTTACAACCACGAAAACACATTTAAGTATTGCCAATATGAGCGATAACTATCTTATACTAACTGAGCACGAATAGAGAAAATTATTCTTTAAGACCTATTGCACGTAAATTAGAACGATCCGCATCTACTATCTTACGTGAAATTAGCAGAAATAATGTAAATAAGTTATATCAAGCTGAAACGGCTCAAAAGAATTATGTAACTACAAGAAAACTTTGTGGTCATCCTACTGGATTTACTCCAGAACTTAGCAATATCATTAAGTAAAATTTAAAAATACCACTACTCTTCTGAATTAATCGTGATTCGATTTTTTAAAACCGATTTTCTTTTAAAACCAAGTATTTATGGTTTAACCACCGATATGATTAGGTTCGATGTTAATGGTAGTGATCATGCAAATCCACCAAATAATGAAAGAATACCTACGCCACATATACACATATATACTGAAGAATATAATAATGGTGTTATTTCGATCCCATTAAAAGATATTGAAGATTTAGAATTAACAGATGAAATTATAGAATCATTAGACTTCTTTATGAAGTATACTAATATAAAACACGATAATGTTATAATAGAATCAAGATTACTGTAAAAGAAATGGAGGGATACTTAGTGAAGACTATCGAAGAAAGAATGAACGAATATTTCAACTGGTTAAAACAAAATTATATCTTCAAAGAATTAGATAGTTCTACAGAAATTACTACTCCCTTAAAGAACCATTGGAATGATTTTATTAGAATATATGCTGATACACTACCTAATAATGAAATTTGTCTATCAGATGACGGATTGACGATTAATGAATTAGAAATGTTGGGTATTGATATAAACACAAAAACGAGAACTAAACTTATACAGAATATTTTAAATCAATTTAATTTAAAATTAGTTGATAAAGAAATTACAGCGGATGTTAAAAATGAGAGTTTTGCTCAGTCTAAACATAATTTAATTCAAGGCATATTGAAAATTTATGACCTTACTTTAACTACTAAATCTAACGTTACAAACATATTCTATGAAGAAGTATTTGAATTCTTATATGACCAAGAAATAAGAGGTTTAGCACAAGTTTCTGTTTCTGGACAATCAGGTTTAAAATATTCTATTGATTATATTGTTTCTGAAACAAAATCACAACCAGAAAAACTAGTTAACTTTACAAACAACTTAGATTTCAACAAAATAACTAATGAAGCTTATATTTACCGTGATATCAAACCAAACAGACCATCCAGAAACAAATTAGAACCTATCATGTTGAGAATTGTAAATGATGTAGATCATCCGATAAATGAAAGAGCACAAACTGTAGCAGAACATGAAAACCTTGAGATATTAAAATGGTCTAATAAATCAAAAATCATTGAAACTTTAACCTCATAAATTAGCAGTAGTCCCTTATTTATATTCTTTAATTTCCAAACCATATCGTGCAAATAGAAAAGCAGATAACTTTTTTATTTGCACGTTTTATTTTAGAACAAGAAAGAACAAGGTCAACGAGTCAGAAAAACTTTTTCTTGATACGTATTTGACACTTGCTCTTTTAAGAATACTAACATTTCATTGTATTTCTGTTAAATTAACGGAGAATGAATGATATCTTTATACTAATAATCTTAACTTTTTAACATATAAAATTAATACATTGTACTAAAGTTTCAATTATTTTATAATTATATAAATGAATCGTATACACTTAGTTAGACAAATCTAAGAATTTAGATATTGTTTAATTATAAAACTATCGATTCACATATAAATAAAAGGAGATAACAGTATGAGGAGATTATTCAGTCTATTACTAGCTAGTACAATGATTTTAGTCGCATGTGGGAATGCTAGCAATGAAAATAAGGAATTTGAAGACGAAAAAAAATCAGAAGTAAAAAAAGAAGCTAAGAAAAATAATAATAAACCAAAGAACGTAAAGAAGAATCAAGATATAAACAAAAACAATAATGAGCAAGTTCAAAATGCAAATAATAATCAACCAGTCTTAAATAATAATAGTAATCATAACAATCAACAACAAAGCAATAAAAACAATTACACAGTTATAGAAAACGGGAATACAGTTACAGAAATTTATAATGGACAAGCATTTACAACTACAAATAACCCTATTAGAGAAGGATATGTAGAGGGAGAAACAGACCCGATATATAAAAGAGAGTATAAGCATTTTTATACACCTGAAGAAGCTCAAAGAGCACAAGAAAATAGCGACCAAATTTTAAGAGAAATGGGTCTCGAACCAGAAAGGTATGAATAAAGTCAAACTAAATAATTTCGGGTAGCCCACCTACCCTTATTATTTTTTTACCAATTTTGAGGAGGAGAAATAAAATGGCATCATTTATTAATACAAAAAGAAGAATAAACGTCAACACCTTGGCAATACGATGTAAAACATCCACCTTTCAAATCAAGGAGGAAAAGAAAGTCGGGATTCAAAACTAAAGCAGAGGCAAGTAATGCTGCACAACAATTGATTAGAGATTTGGAGGACGGAAATAACATTGAAGATAACAAAAAATTTAAAGAATACTACAGTGATTGGATAAATATAAAAAATAAAAAACAGTTATCCAGCAAACAGTTTTATTGGTACGAAAGATCAATTAAGTTATTTAGCGAGTTTTTCGGATTAAACATGCTAGTAAAAAATATAACTCGAATTGAATATCAGAGATTTTTAAATAAATACGCACAAGGTCATACCGATGAAACAGTGAGAAAGGTTCACGGTTGTTTAGCAAGATGTATCAAAGACGCATTATATGATGGTTATTTAAAAAAAGACCCTACCTATGATGTTAATATCAAAGGCACTGAAAAATCTAAAGATGAGAAGTTTAAATATATAACGATTAAAGACTACTTAAACTTACTAGAGTACTTTAAAAAAAGAGATGAAGAAAGTTATATCTTTCTGTATATTTTAGGTATTACTGGTGCAAGATATAGCGATGTTATCAATATGACATACAAAGATTTAAACAAAGCAAATGGTATAGCTCATTTACCCGGAACAAAAACAAAGAATTCAAAACGAGACGTAGAAGTTAATCCAAGAGATATTATGCGTATAAATTCAAAGTTGGCTAGATTGCCACGTAGAATTAACGGGAAGCTATTTTCAGTTAGTCATACATCAGTGAGCAAATCATTTAAAAAAGCAAAAGAAGTAATAGGATTAAATAATGATAACATCACTCCCTATTCACTTAGACATACTCACACATCTTACTTACTATCAAAAGGCATATCGATTGAATATATTAGCAAACGATTAGGTCACTCTATAATATCGCAAACGTTAAAAACCTATTCACACCTACTTGAAGAACATAAAAAAGAGCAAGGTCAACGAGTCAGAGAATTATTTTCTTGACACCTATTTGACACTTGCTAGAATGAAAAGTTGTTAAATCAAGGTTTTAAAGCTTATTTTTACGGAGAGTGAGGGATTCGAACCCTCGAGACGCTTGTGGCGCCTACACACTTTCCAGGCGTGCTCCTTCGGCCAGCTCGGACAACTCTCCTCAACAATAAATATGTAATAAAAAAACAGAAGCGATATTCCACTTCTGTTTGTATGACTCCTACGGGACTCGAACCCGTGTTACCGCCGTGAAAGGGCGGTGTCTTAACCGCTTGACCAAGGAGCCATGGCTCCACAGGTAGGACTCGAACCTACGACCGATCGGTTAACAGCCGATAGCTCTACCACTGAGCTACTGTGGAATAATAGAAAATAATGGAGCGGGTGATGGGAATCGAACCCACAACATCAGCTTGGAAGGCTGAGGTTTTGCCATTAAACTACACCCGCTAATGTAAACGATTATGGGGCGGCTGAAGGGGATCGAACCCTCGAATGTCGGAACCACAATCCGATGTGTTAACCACTTCACCACAACCGCCATGAATTAAGAATGGTTCAGGACAGAGTCGAACTGCCGACACATGGAGCTTCAATCCATTGCTCTACCAACTGAGCTACTGAACCGTAATGGTAATAATAATGGCGGTCTCGACGGGAATCGAACCCGCGATCTCCTGCGTGACAGGCAGGCGTGTTAACCGCTACACTACGAGACCTATTAAATTAAAAACTATGTATTGCGGGAGGCGGATTTGAACCACCGACCTTCGGGTTATGAGCCCGACGAGCTACCGAACTGCTCCATCCCGCGCTAATATTATTTTGAATTACCTAATTAATATACCATAATCAAAAACCTAAAGTCAAGAACTTTTTGGATTTAATTTAAATGTTATCTCTTAAATAATTACTTAAATATCGTAGCAACATGTTCTCTGTTGAACACAAATATTAGTATATTCATTTTTGTAGTGTACGTCAACGACATTTTCAAAGTTTTTTGTGTAAAAAAACGCTTCTTATTCCCTTTTATCATATAAGTGTCTAATAGTTGTCATAAATAGTGTTAAAGCATTTAAAAAGGTATAGGAGTTATAAAGTTTACAACGCCTATACCTTCTGAAAAAGAAATTATAAAAGCTTGTTACACCGCATATTCTTTCAGTCAGCGACTACCAATATAACATTGTAGCCCTAAGACATTGCTTGACGCCTCAATTAAAACAATTTTTCAAAATCAGCAGCTACCTACTGACACAACATAACACACCCCATACACTAACTATCGTGTCATGTAATCTTGCATCCGATCTTGCAACGCTGTAAATGTTTCGAAGCCATCCTCTTCTAAGAAGTGCCCTCCATCTTCCACGATTCGCAAGTTCCCCTCTAATGCATTCATTAAACGCTGGGTTTCTTTATATGAAACGTATTTGTCATTTTTAGAACTCAATCCGTAAAAATTGTCAACTTTCTTTTTAATATTATCGTAATCAATGGTTACATTACTTAAATCAATATCTAAATCTATATTTTCTGCATCTTCTTTAAAGCCCGCTATACTGAAAAAGCCTTCAATCGGCTGATCAATCATTTCAATATATTTTAAAGCTGTGATTGAACCTAAACCATGTGTTACAAAATATGTATCCTTTTTGCGTACATTAATTTGTTTCGTCATAGCTTCAATCCACTGATCCACTGTCTTCGCTTCAGGGGATTCAAAATTAAATAATGTTACGTCATATCCTTCTAAAGTTAAGTTATGCTCCAACCACTGATACCAATGATTTCTACTATTTCCATGCATAGAATGTACAATAATTACATCTGTCATCTCATTCTCTCCTTTCAACTTACTACTTCTTTTCTATTTTTAAAAAAATGACTGATTACCTATAATTGTAAAATAAAAACACCTTAATTAGAAATGTTATATCGCAAAGTGACATTTCTAATTAAAGTGTATTGTCATCATTTCAATATCATTCAAAAACAGCTAAACCTTTGTCTCTGCTTCAATTTCACAAAAATAATTCCCACTGAAAGTATCTATATTTACACATTACTTCCACCATTATATAACTTAAAAATGACTATATTTCATCAAACATTATCTAAAGGCGTCGTACCTACACCAACACCATTCAACAATTAACTTACAACTCTGCAACTATTTCTTCAGCAGCAACTTTACCTTGTGTAATACAATCAGGTAGTCCAACCGCTTCAAAAGATGCACCAGTTACTCTAAGTCGTGGATATGTTTGTTTAATATGTGCTTGAATCTGCCTAATTTGTTGAATATGACCGACATGGTACTGTGGCATACTTTTCGGCAAACGATTGACAATTGTAAATTCAGGATCACCTTTAAATGTCATCATTTGACTTAAATCTCTACGTACAATCGATACTAATTCATTATCTGTATGATCATCAACCACAGTATCACCTGGTTTACCTACATACGCACGAATCAAAACCTTACCTTCCGGTGTAGTAAATGGCCATTTTTTCGATGTCCAAGTACATGCGGTAATGTCTGTATCACTCGTTCTCGCAATCACGAAGCCAGTACCATCATGGGTATTTTCAATGTCTTTTTCATCAAATGCCAATACAACAGTTGCAACAGTCGTACTATCCATCGTTTTAAAATAATCAAAAGCTGGATCTTGACCAAACCAATTTAAAAACACTTGATGTGGTGTCGTTACTAATACGCCATCATACACTTCTTCTAGTTGATCATTGTAAACAATTTTATATTGTTTTTGAGACGTAATAATATCATCTACTGTCGTATTATATTGAATTGATACACCCTTTTTAATAACATCTTGTTCTAATGCTTCAATAAATGAACTTAAACCATGCTTAAATTGTTTGAATTGTCCTTTTGGTGCGCCAGGATATAATTGTCTTTGTTTCAGACGCTTATTTTTCTCATCCTTCATACCTTTTATCAGACTTCCGAATGCCTCTTCTTTTTCTTTAAAATTAGGAAACGTACTCATCAAACTTAATTTATCAATATCGGTACCATAAATACCACCCATTAAAGGCTCTATTAAATTCTCAAGTACCTCATTACCTAATCTTGCTCTGAAAAATGCACCAACAGAAATGTCACCATTCTGCATTTGAGTAGGTTTTTTAAGTAAATCTAACCCTGCTCTTAACTTTCCAAGTGGTGAAATTAATTTAGTTGTCACAAACGGTTTGATATCTGTCGGAATTCCCATAATTGATCCACCTGGAATAGGATACAATTTGTTTTTCGCAAAAATATAAGATTGTCCAGTCGTATTTGTAACAATATCTTGTTCTAATCCAATATCTTTCGCTAATTCTGTCATAATCGTTTTTCTACCTAAATAAGATTCAGGCCCTAGTTCAATCATATAACCATCTTTACGATACGATTGAATCTTTCCCCCCGGACGATTCGATGCTTCAAAGATGGTTACATCAATATTAGGATCTTGCTGTTTTAAAAAATATGCACTTGATAAACCTGTTATCCCCGCTCCTATAATAGCCACTGATTTAGTCACAACGTTTCACGCTTCTTTCGTCATTAAAATATAGACTTGATTTCATCAACAATTGCACCGATAAATAATGGATGTGTATTCGGCATTTTTGGACGATAATAATTCGCACCAATATCATCGCAAACAACTTTACATTCATAATCATTGTCATAAAGCACCTCTAAATGCTCACATACAAAACCTACTGGCGTATATATAAAGTTTTTATACTTATGTTTTTCATATAAATCACGTGTTAAATCTTGTACATCTGGCCCTAACCAAGGTGTACCTGTATTACCTTCAGATTGCCAACCAATCGCGATATGTTCAATATTAGATTGTTCTTTAATTAAAAGTGCAGTATGTTCTAGTTCTTGTGGATATGGATCATTATTCTTTTCGATTAAACCTTTTGGCAAACTATGTGCCGAAACAACTAATACCGTGTCTTTATGTTCCTCTTCCCGTATTTGAGCTAATGTTTCGTTGACTTTATTCGTCCAATATTCAATAAATTTAGGTTGTTCATAATAATGTATCACATGTGTAAGTTGAATACCATATTTTGCAGCTTCTTCATCAGCACGTTTGTCATATGATCCTACTGAAAATGAAGAATAATGTGGTGCTAGTACTACCGTGATTGCTTCAGTAATGCCATCATTGTGCATTTGTTCAACCGCATCTTCGATAAATGGTGAAATGTGTTTTAATCCTAAGTATAGTTTAAATTCAACATCTGCATATGCTTTATTTAATGCTGAAACTAGCGCATCAGCCTGGTCATCTGTTGTACCTGCTAATGGTGATAAACCACCTATAAATTCATATCTATCTTTCAAATCTTGAAGTTCTTCTTCAGATGGACGTTTACCATGTCTAATATCTGTATAATATGGCTCTATGTCACTTTCTTTATAAGGTGTGCCATAAGCCATAACTAATAATCCCATTTTTTTAGTCATTGATAATACCTTCCTTTAAATGAATTATCTTTCATGTGCTTCAATGTAAAACTATGATTATCTTTGTGTATATGTGTGTACGAATTCGCTTACTTTACGTAACGTCTCTGGTTGCACTTCTGGGAATACACCGTGTCCTAAATTAAAGATGTGTTTACCGTTCTCCATACCTTGATCTAATATTGGTTTCAATCTCTCTTCAATGACATTCCATGGTGCTAATAAAATTGATGGATCTAAATTCCCTTGTAATGTTTTAGTAACGCCTAATTGTTGAGCCTGATTAATAGACGTTCTCCAATCTAGGCCTAATACATCAATCGGTAAATCATTCCATTCATTGATTAAATGACTGGCACCTACACCGAATAAAATTACCGGCACATCATGTTTTTCTTTAACCTCACTGATTAATCGAATCATATGTGGTTTAATGTAACGTCTGTAATCCTCGACATTTAATGCACCTACCCATGAATCGAAAATTTGAATCAATTCGGCACCTGCTTCGACTTGAGCTGTTACATATTTAACAGATACATCAACTAAATGATTCATTAAAGCAAACCATGTTGCTTCATCTCTATACATCATCGCTTTTGTAAAATTGTAATTTTTCGATGGTCCGCCTTCAATCATATATGACGCTAATGTAAATGGTGCCCCAGTAAATCCTATTAGCGGCACATTTAACTTTTCTTCTGTTAAAAGTTTAATTGTATCTAATACATATGGTACATCTCGTTCGGGGTCTATTTGAGAAAGTTTCTCAACATCTTGAATTGTTTTGATTGGATTATGAATCACTGGACCAATACCCGATTTAATTTCTACATCGACACCAATTGGCTTTAATGGTGTCATAATATCTTTGTATAAAATTGCTGCATCTGTATGATAATTATCAACTGGTAAATGTGTTACATAAGCGCACAACTCCGGCTGATGTGTAATATCGAATAGTGAATATTTTTCTTTCAATTTTCGATATTCTGGTTGCGAACGGCCAGCTTGTCGCATAAACCAAACAGGTGTATGTGATGTTTCTTCACCTTTGATCATTTTTAAAATTGTATTGTTTTTATTATGCACCATAAAGGCCTCCTAAATTAAAATCATTCTTATCTATATTATCATATCGCTCATTCGTTCGTATTTTCAATAAATAAATGTCATAAAACTGACATTTAATCATAGAACTATTTATTGTAAATTTAAATTCTAAAGTCCATTATTTTGTATCATTACTTCTAAATATCTCGCAAGATTCATTATAGTAATTTTAATCAATTATTAATAGTGGTAATGACTAGTTTATCATCGTATAATAAATAAAAACATAAGGGGGACCTTTCATATGAAGAAACTATATACATCTTATGGCACTTATGGATTTTTACATCAGATAAAAATCAATAACCCGACCCATCAACTATTCCAATTTTCAGCATCAGATACTTCAGTTATTTTTGAAGAAACTGATGGTGAGACTGTTTTAAAATCACCTTCAATATATGAAGTTATTAAAGAAATTGGTGAATTCAGTGAACATCATTTCTATTGTGCAATCTTCATTCCATCAACAGAAGATCATGCATATCAACTTGAAAAGAAACTGATTAGTGTAGACGATAATTTCAGAAACTTTGGTGGCTTTAAAAGCTATCGTTTGTTAAGACCTGCTAAAGGTACAACATACAAAATTTATTTCGGATTTGCTGATCGACATGCATACGAAGACTTTAAGCAATCTGATGCCTTTAATGACCATTTTTCAAAAGACGCATTAAGTCATTACTTTGGTTCAAGCGGACAACATTCAAGTTATTTTGAAAGATATCTATACCCAATAAAAGAATAGATTCGAAGAAAACTTCCATTGGTTATGCTGTTAACGTATAGATGCTAATGTAATCTGAACGCCGTATCATTTGGCGTTCAACATTACATGCACCTTTACAACATACATGCCAATGGAAGTTTTTTAGTCTCGTAATAATGTTTCCTGATATTTCAACTTTTTAATAATACTTCTAATCGTTAATAAACCTACAATATAGAAAATGAGTACAACATAGAATAACGTCATATGTTTTATAATAAATGTCATTGCAAACACAGTACAAATAACAAACATTAATCTATATAAAAACTGTTCATACCCTTTGATTACCTTCTCTTCAGGTACAGGCCACACTTGAGGCCATAAGCCATATGCTTGCTGTGAATAAAATTGTGCCATTTGTAACAATATAATATATACAAATAAACACCCAATAATTGCTGTCACTAATGGATATGATAACCAAACCATTAATAAAACTGCAATAATTACTAACCTAAAGATAATATTAAATGCGTCTCTCCCTCTTATAAAGCTTCTAATAAATAAGAATAAATACATCGCATTAGAGTTAAATTTACTACCCTTTGGAACTGGTAAAAGTATATCTAGATAACTTCTTCTGACTGCAGATTCTTTCAAATGTTTTACATCGGTGAACATATTAACAAATTTATAATAATTCATATGATGTCGATGTTCGATTGCAATCATTTTCTCCCAAGGATACAAAAAGCCTGGTTTAAATTTTTTAACTAAAAATTCTATTAACACAGGCAAAGCAACCATCACAAATGCGATGTACCATTTTGGAGCTAATAGTAAGTAATATGTTAGAGCAAAGGTGATGAATGATATTAAATTAACTTGCCATGTTTTAAGTCCCGATTGATACCATTGCCATCTTAAGCGTAAACCAACATATGGAAAAATTAATGCACTGACTCCAAAACAAATATAAAATGCCACATTATGTTGATTAATATTGTAAAACAACGGGAACATTACAATAACAATAATGAGTTGGATTAATATGCGCGCAAAGTAACTATATAAAATCGCATGACGCATAAATTGAGACATGTGTTTTTCAAATGGTAATAAAAAGATTTTATCCGCTTCTTTTAGGAGTGGTCGCATTGGAAAAATGGATGTCAATGCTACAATCACTGCTGCTATTAATGAAAAATTGATATTCGTTGGAATATGTTTTAACCATTCACCATATCCAAAAATAAATGCACCCAGCAAAATAAGTAAAAAGACCATGAAATGACCATTAAATATAAACTTATTATAATAATTTTTCTCTTTACGAAGGGCATGTAATCTTTTATTAAATAATGTGGTCGCTTGGTTACGCATGTACATCTCCACCTTGCGTCACATGAATATATATATCGTCTAATGTTTGATTATGTAAGCCAGTTTGTTGTCTCAATGCTTCTAAATCTCCAAATGCAACGACTTCACCTTCGTCAAGTATGATAAAACGATCACAGTAACGTTCAGCTGTTGCTAAAATATGTGTACTCATTAGAACGGTTCTACCTTCGTTTTTCTTTTCAACCATTAAATCTAACATGGATTGAATTCCTAATGGATCTAGGCCAAGGAATGGTTCGTCTATAATATACAATTCGGGATTAACGATAAACGCACAAATAATCATGACTTTTTGTTTCATCCCCTTAGAAAAATGACTCGGAAAAACTTTCAATTCATTTTCTAAACGGAATGTCTTTAATAATGGCATTGCTCGATTCATCGCTTCATCACGATCAATATCATATGCCATTGCTGTCATCTCAATGTGTTCCTCTAATGTGAGTTCTTCATAAATAACCGGTGATTCCGGAATATAAGATAACTTTCTTCTATAAGCCTCTATGTCATCATTAATGTTGATATCTGAAATTGATAGAGATCCTTCCATAGGTGTAAGCAATCCTAGCATATGTTTAATCGTTGTACTCTTACCAGCGCCATTAAGGCCAATAAGTCCAACAATTTCGCCTTTGTTTAATTCAAAATTTATATCTTTAATTACAGGGCGTTTTCCATATCCACCTGTAAGCTGTTCTACTTTAACTGTCATAAGGCACCTCCATGACTTATATTGTACCAAAAATTATAAAATGCTCATATTAAATACACATGTCCTAATATCGAATTTTTAGCGACAATGTTATAATGAATGGTAATACAAGTTGAAAAGGAGTGTAGTCATCATGTCAGAAACAATTTTCGGCAAAATTTTAACTGGAGAAATTCCTAGCTTTAAAGTATATGAAGACGATTATGTCTATGCCTTTTTAGATATATCACAAGTTACTAAAGGACATACGTTATTAATTCCTAAAAAAGCTTCTGCTAATATCTTTGAAACTGATGAAGAAACAATGAAACATATCGGTGCAGCATTACCTAAAGTAGCAAATGCTATTAAGCGTGCATTTAATCCTGATGGTTTAAACATTATTCAAAATAATGGTGAGTTTGCAGATCAATCTGTATTTCATATTCATTTCCACTTAATTCCTCGATACGAAAATGATATTGATGGATTTGGTTATAAGTGGGAAACACATGAAGATATTTTAGATAACGATGCAAAACAACAAATTGCTGAACAAATTCAAGCACAATTTTAAATGTATGCTTAATCTAAGCTCGAACGGGTATAATATGATTAATATTATAACAATTGCGTTTGAAGTGATAACATCAAGGTTAGCAATTTTAAACAAAATGAGTTATCAAGATAACAGATGTTAAAAGTGAGGAGAATATAAATGAAAGCATCACGCATTCTATTCGGTATCGGTGTTGGTGTAGCAGCTGGTTTTGTAGTTGCACTTCAAGGACGAGACGACAAAAGTGTCAAGAACAACACAATCGATCGTACTGCCCCTACTGGTTCAAAATCAGAACTACAACGTGAATTTGAAACGATTAAACAAAGTTTTAATGACATTTTAAACTATGGTGTTCAAATTAAAAACGAAAGTGCGGAATTTGGTAGTTCAATTGGTGGTGAAATTAAGTCATTACTTGGAAACTTCAAATCTGACATCAATCCTAATATTGAACGTTTACAGTCACACATCGAAAATTTACAAAATCGTGGCGAGGATATTGGAAACGAAATTTCTAAGTAGCAGGTTACGTTCTCGATCACAACTATTTTTATTAGTAACAGCATATTTATTTTTTAAATTTTAATGCCAAATAAACGAGATGACATTAGAAATTAGATATTTCTTGTCATCTCTTTTTTAAAACTCAAATGAACTTATGTTTACAAATTATAGGAAGACATTGTTTGTAGTAGTTTTCGCTTAAATCCTATTTATGAATTGATTGAAAACATTGCTTAGGATTCATTGTGTTATCCTTGCACTTTGATTACGCTTTACTTAAATCATTATCGACAATCAACATACTTATATTTTCATTGAGCCGAACCTTATATAAACATTACATATACCTTACTTGCACAAATTATTAATCTGGTGTTTATTATAATTACATATCACTATATTTTTAGCATTTGTATGACTTAGTTGGTCAAAAGATGCTTTTGCATATGCCCTGCCATATCCATTTTTTATATTATTCAAGTTTTCAAATACTCATGTCACACGCGCCTTTTTCATAAGTGATGCTTTATTAGCAAGAAGATGTGTTCGCAGAAATTTATTCTGCATTCTACTTCTACGCTAGTCAATCAGCCAATTTTACCAAACTCCACTTTCGCGTTTCAAATCAAACAATACGTCGCCCCTTTCTTCTTATATAACAATTCTTCTAACATGATATGTTACTATTGAATTACTGAACCTGAGTTAGTTATAATCTAACTTATATTGAAAAGAGATGAGGCGTAAGATATGTTTTTATGTAAAAGACAAATTGATATCAATGCACGATTTGGTTTGCCTAGAATTGCATTTATGAGTGCAGTTGCAACCATCATTATGTTTTTAGTTAGTTATGAAGTAATGTATTTTTTATCTAATACGCCATTATCAGATAGACATTTTCTCATCTTTTTATTACTTGTATTTATGACGTATCCATTACATAAAAGTATACATTTATTATTTTTCTTACAATATAGAAAATCGTTTAAAGTTCATAAGTTAACTAAAAGAAAATGGCTTATATTCTATAATACCTACGTCAATCAACCTGTACACAAATTTTATTTTTGCATTAACTTAATATTGCCGTTAATTATCTTATCTGCAATGTTCGTTTATCTAACAATTTCATTCCCGCAATATGGACATTATTTTATGTTCTTATTGGCATTGAATTTCGGTATTTCCATTACAGATTTATTATATTTAAAAATAATTATATTTTCTAATTATGGACAATATATAGAAGAACATAGTACAGGTATTAATATTTTGAAAAAAATTAAAAATCCATATCATTTATAACAAAATAATTATAGCAAGGTGTTATTATTTGTTTTTAGGCTATGTAATAGCTTACAATCAAATGTATATAGACCTTGTTTTTTTATTTTCATCAATTTCTACCCCTAAACCTAATGCTCTAGTCTGATGTCATGGGTTATTGATTGGTGATAATATAAAACTATGTTATATTCACGATGATTAACTTACAAAGGAGTTTCAACTATGAAGATGATAAACAAATTAATCGTTCCGGTAACAGCTAGTGCTTTATTATTAGGCGCTTGTGGCGCTAGTGCCACAGACTCTAAAGAAAATACATTAATTTCTTCTAAAGCTGGAGACGTAACAGTTGCAGATACAATGAAAAAAATCGGTAAAGATCAAATTGCAAATGCATCATTTACTGAAATGTTAAATAAAATTTTAGCTGATAAATATAAAAATAAAGTTAATGATAAGAAGATTGACGAACAAATTGAAAAAATGCAAAAGCAATACGGCGGTAAAGATAAATTTGAAAAGGCCCTTCAACAGCAAGGTTTAACAGCCGATAAATATAAAGAAAATTTACGTACTGCTGCTTATCATAAAGAATTACTATCAGATAAAATTAAAATCTCTGATTCTGAAATTAAAGAAGACAGCAAGAAAGCTTCACATATTTTAATTAAAGTTAAATCTAAGAAAAGCGACAAAGAAGGCTTAGATGATAAAGAAGCGAAACAAAAAGCTGAAGAAATTCAAAAAGAAGTTTCAAAAGATCCAAGTAAATTTGGTGAAATCGCTAAAAAAGAATCAATGGATACTGGTTCAGCTAAAAAAGATGGCGAATTAGGTTATGTTCTTAAAGGACAAACTGATAAAGATTTTGAAAAAGCACTATTTAAGCTTAAAGATGGTGAAGTATCAGAGGTTGTTAAATCAAGCTTTGGATATCATATTATTAAAGCTGATAAACCAACAGACTTTAACAGTGAAAAACAAAGCCTGAAAGAAAAATTAGTCGATCAGAAAGTACAAAAAAATCCAAAATTATTAACTGATGCATACAAAGATCTATTAAAAGAATACGATGTTGACTTTAAAGATCGTGATATTAAATCAGTTGTCGAAGATAAAATCTTAAACCCTGAAAAACTTAAACAAGGTGGCGCACAAGGCGGACAATCCGGCATGAGCCAATAACACAAAACCGAGCGACCGTGGTTCAAAAATCATACCACGGCCGCTCGGTTTTTTCGCATTAAAAATCGGACAGATGAGCTCATGTTTCAGTATACTCATCTGTCCGATATCTTTTAATTCTTAATCGAGTGATTCAGGATTGTAGAATCTACGATTTTCAAGACCAAATATTTTATCTGTAAACTGACCCTTGTCAGTTTTTTTATAAGCCTTTTCAAACATATTCATTCTAGCATCGATGTTATCGATATAGCATAAAATTTCTGCTTCTTTTAAGTATGGCAGTTTTGGCGAACCATACTCTAACTTACCATGATGAGATAAAATCATATGTCTTAACAACATGATTTCTTCTCCTTCAATGTTCAATTCACGAGCTGCTTCAACTACTTCATCACTCGCAATCGAGATGTGTCCTAATAAGTTACCTTCGACTGTATACGACGTCGCAACAGGACCACTCAATTCTCTAACTTTACCAATATCATGCAAAATAATACCACTATATAACAAACTTTTGTTTAACAATGGATAAATGTCACAAATTGATTTTGCAATACGTAACATCGTTAATACATGATAGCTTAAGCCACTCGCAAAGTTATGATGATGAGAACTAGCAGCTGGATATGTGTAAAATCGTTCTTGATATTTTTTCAATAAATGACGTGTGATACGTTGTAAATTAGCATTTTCAATTTCTAGCAAATAATGAGAAATCTCTTCTTGTATTTCTGCCGGTGATAAAGGTGCACCATCTACAAATTGTTCTGTTTTTAATTGATCTTCAGTTGTCGCTAGTCTAATTTGGTTGACTTTCATCTGTTTATTTCCGCGATAGTTTATGATGTCACCTTTAACATGTACAATTTCTTCAGGCTTGATTGTTGCCATATCATTTTTTGTAGCCGTCCAAAATTTCGCTTCAATTTCACCACTTTTATCTTGCAAATGTAATGTCATATAATCTTTACCTTGTGCTGTTACACCCTGTGTAGCTTTATGCACTAAGAAAAAGTGATCAACTGAATCTCCGGGATTTAGATTCTCTATATTTCTCATCGTTTCCCGCCTTCCTCTATTTTGTTTAATGTAATCACTTCTTTTGATGGAACAATATTATCTTTTACACATGTAAAGTATAGTACTTGATAGTGTTCTGATAATGATCGTAAATAATTCAACATTTTTTCAGTACGCTTTTTATCAAAATGAACAAATGCATCATCAACAATTAATGGGAACGGATAATATGGTCTTAGTACCTTAATTAAACTGATACGTAAAGCTACATAAAGTAATTCTTTTGTAGATTGACTTAGTTCAACAGGATCATATAATTGACCATTAACATGTTTAACCGTAATTGAATCTTCATTATAGTTAATCATTGTATATCTGCCATCTGTTAAATGCTTCAATATTTCTACCGCTTCATTAATAACTTGAGGCAAACGTTTATCTTTAATTTGTTTAATGTGTTCATCAACTAAACTTTGTAAATAACTTAAACTTGCCCAATCTTTTGCGATATCATTAAGTTGATTTTTAAGACTGTGATATTCATGTCTTAAATTAGCAAGCGTTGTATCAGTTTCCATGTGATTGATTTGTGCACTTAAATCACTGACTTGTGCTTGCATTTCAAGATATTGCTCATTATATTCGTCAACTTGAGTAGCCAATAAATGATCTTCTTCTTCAAGTTGTGCAGTTGTTTTTTCACTTAAACTAGAACTTAATTCATAAGAATAGTTTTGGTTCTCAAGATATTTAGTTAAATCATTAAAACGACTCAAATTACTAGTATAAGTTTGGTAATCTTCATGATGTTGGTAAAAATCTTCTTCAGTACCAACATTGATAAAATCGAATAGTGCTGTAATTTCTTTATTATTTTCTTCTAATTGAGCATTTAAATGATTTAATTCATTTGTAACAAGTTTGGTATTTTCAGCATTAATACGCCATTTTTCATTCGTGTCTTCAGCTGATTTCAACCATTGTTGCACATCGTGGAATAAAGATAATTTGTTGAAATAAACAAATTGTGATTTTGTAACAGCTTCAGCATGATTGTAGAATGTATCTAATTCTTGAACCAATTGCTGGCGTTGTTGATTTAAATCACTGATATGTTGATCTAATGCTTTAATATTCGCCATTGTAGAAATACTATCAACAATTAAATCATTTGAAATTTTAGATGATAAGTATAATTCATCCTTAACGTTCTCAACTGTCGATTGTAATTCATCATGACGCCCTTTCGCATCATTTAAACGACCTTCAATATACTGACGTTTCTCTTCTAAAATATCTTTATTTTTCAAAGCTTGTTGCCAGTGATCACGAATGCGATATTGCTCATCAAGATCAAAATCTAAGTCATAATTTTCATCTAAAATGGCTAGTTGTGCTTTAATTTCTTCGATTTCATCTGTGATGGCCTCGCTATAATCTACTTCTTTTGATTTAGACATGATGATACCGATAACAAATACTAAAGTTAATACTGCGAAAATAATACCAAACAACATGTTGTTTGAAATAAATGAGAAGGCAGTTAAACCAATACCTACTAATGTTAAAAGAATAAACGTTGTTCGTAACAATTTTTGACGTTTTTGTTTTTCTTGTTGCTCAATTTCGAAACGTTCTTTCAATTTGCTATACAAGTTCTCTTTTTCGTTTAATTCAATGACTTGTTGTGAGTATTCTTTTTTCTTTTCAAAAGTCTCTTCAGGAACTATTTTTTCTTCAACAGAATCTAGTTCGCTATGAACCGCATTATCTTCGATTTTATTTTCTTCTAAACTACGTTCTAATTGTTTAATGTATGCAGCTTGTTCTTGTTTATTCTTGATTTGCTCACTGACATAACTTTTCATTGCCTCTGAACTATCTACGTCATGATGCGTTTCAGACCAACCAATATTTGCTTGCAATTCATCTTTATCACGTTGTTTATTCGCAATATCCTTTTCGATTGCAGTAAGTTCAAATTCTTTATTTTTAATTTCATTTTCTTGTTGATTCAAACTAATGAAGGCGTCAATATCAGATTGTTTAACTGGCTCTAATTGAGTCGCTTCTTCTTTAAGTTGAGCTAAACGCTCATTTCTTAAACCAATATCTCTTTCTAACGATTGCTTATGCGCTCGTGCTTTTTCGTAACGATCCACACCTTTTTCTGGGAATGTGATTGGCTCAATATTTAACTGTTGTTCTAGAGACTTCCATTCTTGTGAATGATCATGTAAAGCAACCTCTTTTTGTTTTTCTTCATGCATTTTTGATAATTGATTTAAATTATGCTTTAAATTCTCTAATCGACGTGATGATTTATCTCGATCATCTACTAAGCGATGATATGTTTCTAGCTTAGCTTCTTCTTCACGAATTTGACTTTCTAGTTGTTTTAATTGCTCAATTTGTTGATTAATGATCGGATTTTTACCTGATTTTTTATATAATTCATCTTTTTTACGATTAATCACTTCGCGCATTGACGTGAATTCAGTTGATCCTAAAGCCCCTGCTTGTAATAAATAATCTTGCAATTGTTTTTCATTTAGATTTCTATGAATGTCTTGAAGCCCTAGTACATCAAATGAAAAGATACCTTGATATGTCTTTTTAGAAATATAATTAAGTTTCTTTTGTAACCAAGCATCATCACGCACAGCACCATTAGGTAAATATACTTTCACATCACCTTGAGCACTGCCTTTAATTCGTTCAACTTCAATCTCTAAGCCATCATCAAGAATAAGTACTAATTTACCACCGTATTGGTTACCTAGACGTGGTTCTAGCCTTGGTTCTTTAGACTTTTTAGTTGGAAAACCAAATAATATCGAATGGATGAATGCTTGAATCGTCGATTTACCCGCTTCATTTTCACCAAAAATTTCAGTGAAGTTTTTATTAAATTCAATTTTACGTTGAACAAATTGACCGTAACCATAAATTTCAAGTGATTTAATTATCATTTTGTTCACCTCTCATTTCAGCTTTTAATATTTCTTCAGCACGATTAACTAATGCTGTATGGTCGAATGTTCCATAATCGTCTAGGAACTTTGATGCCCTTGGATTTAAATATAAATCTGACATCGCTTTATCAAAAACAGTTTGATCGACTAATAATTCCGCTGAAAATTCATTAACTAAAGGTGACTCATCATTTTGTGCATATTGTATTTTTAACTCATCAATATATACAAATTGATTTTCGTTTTCTTCATAATCTGTAATCATTTCTTCAACTTGTAATAAATCTTGAGGTGAAATTAATGTCTCACTATTAATAACAAGCGTTAAACGATAAAAGGCTTTTCCTTCTTCTCTCACTTGTTCTTTAAAGTTTTGAATGATCTCGTATAAACCTTGCTTAGATGTCTTATCCGTTTCAATAGTTGCTTCTTCAAATCTAATATACTGTGTAGGATAAAATTTAGTCTTTAATTTTAAGTGGTCACCCTCGATTAATAAGCAACCTTTTTCACCTTGCTCATTAAAATGTCTACCTTGAATATTACCTGAATAGTTAATTACAGGCATATCACTTAATTGTTGACGTTCATGTATATGACCTAAAGCCCAATAATGATACAATTTACTGTTTAAATCTTCTAAAATGAACTCGGTATATCTTTCGTTAACTGAAGATTTACTATACGTACCATGCAAGACACCAATATGTATGCCTTTTTGGCCTTGACTTGATGGATATTCATCAATCTTGTTCTCATAACTTGCTCTATTTTCATAACTAAATCCGTGAATATAAATTGTTTCACCAGATTTAGTAATTGCTTCATACGTCTCAACTTTATTTGAAAATACAGAAACATTATCTGGCCAGTTTGATGAAATCTTTGATGATAAAGGATCGTGATTACCATGACAAACATAAACAAAGATTTGTTCATTTTGTAAACGTTCAAATTGCTGTTTTAAGAAAATTTCAGCACGTAATGTTCTGTTTTCACTATCAAATAAATCACCCGCGATAATTACAAAATCAACATCTTGTTGTAATGCAATATCTACAATATTTTTAAAACTTTCATAAGCACTTTTTTGAACATCCTCAAAAATTTTAGGGCTTATATGACTCTTAGATTTGAAAGGACTATCTAAATGTAAATCCGAACAATGAATAAATTTAACCATACATCCATATCTCCTTAATTAAAGGTTCTAACATCAATTTTGCAAAATCCAACTATACAAAGCATTCTAATCACTATATTCATACTTATAGGTGTAGTGATTCATTAGCTGATTTATTAAAACCAGTCGCCATTTTTATTTCGTTAAAAAACTATTATCTACACAATAATAAAGTGCTTTAGTCAAATCGTGATGTTTTATTTATTAACAAGTTTATTATTTCTTCATTTTACCATAATACGCTTCATATCGTCGATGAACATATGAAATTGAGACACATTTATAACAGTTTAAAATTTTATTTGTAGCGTACGTTGATATTTTTCAAAAATTTCAGTCGGAAATGCAATTTCCGTAGTTATTAACACCGCTAGTGAACCAACTGACACATTAAAGATTTACATGATTACTCTACTAGATTTGCTCGGCAGTAATGACCAATTAGAAACTAAATGTCAAAACTATCATTGCACTTAATACGCCAAACATTTTCAGGCCGTTCTTAATGAGTCATTAAAAGTGAAACGCTTTTCCATCAGTCCGATACATGACCGAACTAATAGTATTATGTTGAAAACTTTACACTTCAAAATGCAAAAAGGAAGTTAGGACACGTTTACTAGCCTAACTTCCGTTATCAAGCTCATCTGCCCGTTTTGGCATAGAGCTAGCCATGTTTGATTGCCCAGCTTCCGTCGTCCATTCTGAGCTAAAGCTAGGACATGTTTAGTAGCCTAAATTCCGATACTGAACGCATCTGCCCAATTTGACAGAGAGCCTCTAACTTCCGTTATCAAGCTCATCTGCCCGTTTTGGCATAGAGCTAGCCATGTTTGATTGCCCAGCTTCCGTCGTCCATTCTGAGCTAAAGCTAGGACATGTTTAGTAGCCTAAATTCCGATAGTGAACGCATCTGCCCAATTTGACAGAGAGCCTCTAACTTCCGTTATCAAAACTAAAAAAACTACCCACAAAGTCTCGGACTCTGTCGGCAGTCTATTCCTCTATTTAAAGGATTGAAAAATATTATTTTAATATTAGTCAGCGTAAATTTCGTCTAATGGTTTAACGATAATTTGGTTGATTTCTTGGAATACTTGACTCATTTTTTGTTCAGCATTCATTAATGCAGAGATGTTTTCATCTTTTTCAATTGCTTGCGCTTGTTCTTGCGCTTTTTGTAAATCTTCTTCAGCAATTTCTTCACCTTGCATTTGTTTTTGTTGGAAGTTAATTTGAGTTTCACGGAACTCGTCGAATAACTTTTTAGATTCTTCGTTAGCTTTTACATTAGCGAATGCTTCTTTGATTGCTTTGTATTCTTCGCTTTCTCTTAAAGCTTGTTCTAATTGATTTGCATAATCATATAAATTTACTGCCATGGTTATAGCACTCCCTTTGTTGTGATGTTTATTAAAACGTTCGATATTACTTTACCACATCTCGCTTTTTTAGACAAAGATTGCAACCAAACCTTGGAAAAATCCAATAATACCACCTAAAATGAAACCTAATGACATAATCAACTTTAGTTCTTTGTTAGCAATTTCTATAATTAATTTTTCAATATAATCTAAGTCAAACGTATTAATTTGTTCTTCAATTAATCCTCGTAAATCCACTTTTTTCATAATTGTAGATAAGTGGATCGATAATTTTTCAATGATTAAATTTGCTAATTTGCTAGAGAGTTGACCTTCTAAATAATCAACGAATTGAGGCATTAACGTAACCACTGGCTTATTCGCTTGTTTGCTTGCATATGTTGTTACATACACTGATAGATTTTCAGCGATTTCATTAAACTGCGATGCATCTAACAGTTCATTCAATGGTTTATCTTTAAAAGTTTGATATTCATTGGTAATTAACGATGTCACAATTGTTCTTGCTTTAGGATGAGATGTTAAACGTATAAGTTCTTGTTGAATGCGATCTGCAATGCTCTCTTTTGTCATAAACATTTGCAACATACCAATTAACTTACCTTTCTCATTGAAAAAAGTATCCAACATATCATTAATATCTTGTGTGCCTTTTGCAGATGATAAATAATTCCTTGCACGATCACATAATAAGTCTGTTGCGTTATCTACATGCTGATCTAAAAATGTTACAAGTTGATTTGGCAATAAAGATGCTATTGTTTGGTTTTGATGCTTTGTATAATAATTATTCAATTGTGATTCAATATATTGATTTCCATTAGTTTGCAATACTTGTTCTAAATCAATATCGATTTGAGAAGTAATTTGTTTTATTGACAATTGATCTTTCGTCAACTTTTGTAACTGCTGTTGAATCATAGATTCTATTGCTTGCTGTGATTGCTCGCTTTTTAATTTTTCATTAATTAAAGTTTCTGTAAGCAAATGCTCTTCAATCACTTGGCCAATTTTAGTTGCAATTTCTTCGCGTCTTTTCGGTATTAAACCTGGTGTAAATGGGACTCTAAATTTAAATATATAGTATGGTTTAAAGGGGTGAAACAGCATTCTAATTGCAATTACATTAGTAATGCCCCCAATTATCGCCCCTACTACAATCATAAATATGATAATAAATAGTGCATTCATAATTTTGACTCCTTTGTGACAACATAGTTATTCATTATACCACTATTTTTATTTTTTAATTCATTAATCATTTCACTTTCTGCTCAATTTATTATTAGTTTACATACAAAAAGCGATGCCTCACCTCTCGAAACAGGTGTGTTACATCGCTTTTATTATTTATTAAAAGTATATAGGCCTAGATATGTACTAATTCTTCTTTAGCATTTCTGTTAAAGTATGTTTCAGCTTCTCTCATTTTAGAAGTACCGAAAATTGGTTGGTTATCTGGATTTAATACACGATAAATATTGCTTACTTTGTTACTTTGTAAAATGTACCCATTACGAGTCTCAATGTTATTCCAATAAATATCACTTGTTGGTGCATGGTTTGGATAAGCACAGTGATTTCTTGAAATTGTTTGAACGATTTCTAATGGATCACAGCCAAATGTACTGTTTAATACTTCAGAGTCTCTGAATAATGCACAAATTGAAATACAAGTTGTCCAGTTTGGTAATACTCTCTCTTTTTCGATTTGTACTAAAGTCTTTTTAGAAAGTCCAATTGTTTGCGCCATAGTATCTTGCGTATAACCAGCCTCTATACGAACCATTTTAAATTTTGTTTGAATTAAATCTGTAAAACTCTGTCTATCCATTCTGTTATCTACCTTTCTGTTTGGGGAATTTTATCCGGACACAAGAAATTGCAATAATACACATTTCTTGAAACACAGATTACATCTTAATATATTTTTAATAAAATGAAAAGAGTCAATTTCACATTTGTATTAAATTTTGATCAAGTCAACAAGAGTTAAGTTTACTTTATAATGAAGCGAAAGTAAATGAAGTAAAATTTTATGCATAATCACTAGATTTGATAAAACTTACACTTTTATAATGATATCAAATTTACAAAGAAAACTGTATAATAAACCCTATCGCTATAAAAAATTCATCAAAATCAGATTAAAAATTGTCTATTTTTCGACAAATATTTAAAAGCTCATTCTAAATCAACTTATTTTCCATTGCATAAATTGCTGCTTGTGTACGATCGCTAACTTGTAATTTACTAAATATATGACTGACATGTGTTTTAATTGTTTTTTCAGATACAAATAAAGTTTCTGCAATCTCTTTATTTGTTTTACCTTTAACCATTTCACGTAACACTTCAATTTCTCTCTTTGACAACTTATTCGTGTAGTGTGGTTTTTGGCTAACTGTTTCGAATACATCTTGTGCCTTAGGATGTATCATTTTTTCACCGTTCATAACTCGTCTAATAGTTTCAATTAATTGCTGAGGCTCAACGTCTTTCATTTCATAACCATCAGCACCTTTATTGATTGCTGAAATTACATGTTCATCATCAACATAACTTGTTAATACCAAAACTTTAATATCCGGATAATGTGCCTTAATATATTCCGTAATTTCAATACCATTCATGCCAGGCATCACTAAATCTAATAGCACAATATCAGGGTGCTCATGCTCTTTTAAATATTCTAAAAATGTTTCTCCATCTGCAAAGTCTTGTAAAACTTCTATGTTTTCAATCGTGGATAATAAAAATCGCAATCCTTGTCGCACAATATAATGGTCATCTACTAATATTACTTTGTTCATGGGTTATCTCCTTAAATCAAGCTATTTTATAGGAATTGTGAATTGTATTTGTGTACCCTTTGTTGGCTGAGAATGAAAGGTCACTTTACCTCTTAATAATTTAACTCTTTGTTTTATGTTATTAATACCGTGTGATGAAGCTATCTGAACATTATCGATCTCAAATCCTTGACCATAATCAATCACGTCAATATATAGTATATCGTTCATTTGTTTTAATGTAAGATCCATTTTATTCGTATCAGCATGTTTCTTAACATTATTAATACACTCTTGTAATGCTCTATATATGTTTTCTTCGATTTCATTAGATAAATCGATTAAACCTTCTACATTTACATTTAATTGTATATGCATTAATTTACTATATGCTGTCAAAGCATGAATTAAACCTTGCTCAAGTCCAACTGGCTTAAGTTGCCAAATCAATGCACGCATTTCATTAACGGCATTTTGACTCGTTTCCTCAATCGTCTTGAATGCTTGTTTAGCGATGGATTCGCTTGACATGCCATACGCAGCATGTGCTGTTAGTTTTACAGAAAATAACATTTGATTTACTGAATCATGTAAATCTCTAGCTAAACGATTACGTTCATTAATTTTTGCTGCTTCTTTTTCACGGTCTGTTAAATAAATACGTTTGATGGCTGACCCTAATTGAAATGCGACAGACTCTAGCAACTCTAAATCTTCATCACTATATATTTCAGTATTTGGTGACGCTACATTTAAAATGCCAAATTGTTCTTGACCCGATTTAAGTGGTACCGTTGCATGATGTGTAATATTGTCATTTTGGCTAGGAAATGCTTTAGAGGCTAAGTTAATACGAGAACAATTGACGATATTCGACGCTTTCATTAGCCTACGTTGATTAAATGCTTTCACACACCAACAAGACCCATCTTTAATATAGTGACAGTGGTCTGCTGTCAAAGATTGTGGTAGAGCCACATGTGATACAAGTTCATGTTCACCTACGCTATTGATGAAAAATATCCAGCCTGTCGTGAAATTACTGCCCTCAATTAAATATTTTAACGCACCTTGGGTCATGCTATACATTTCAGTTTCTTCGTTTAAAAATTCGGCAATCTCTTTTAATAAAGCTAGTCGCGTCCTTTGTTCCATCAAATCGCTCCAATTCATTTTTACGTGTATTAACTATTATACATTGAGTTATTATATTTTTAAATCTTAGACGTGAACATGATAAAATGGCCTTGATTACTCAATAGTTATATTTCGGAGAACTGATTTGTGATATGATATTAAAGACTATAGGAGGATTTTATGAAATTTAAAATACCAGAAAACTTTAATGACTTAAGTTTACGAGATATTTTCCAACAACTTAAGGTACCTAAAAAAGATTTACATCATTTAAATATGTCTAAAGATATTACTATTAATGATAAACCTGCGCGATTAATGGATAAAGTGCATACTGGCGACGATGTATTTGTTCCAACCATCGATGAAAAAAGTAATTATGTTCCAAGTTATCGTTATGCACAAATTAAATACGAAGACGATGATATGGCAATCGTAATGAAACCTAAAGGTGTTAAGACTCACCCTAATGATTTAAAAGAAAGCAATACTTTAATGAATCATGTGATTTACACTATTGATAGTGACTATGTCGAACCAATTCATCGACTGGACCAGGAAACAGTAGGATTATTAATTGTTGCTAAAAATCCTTTAATGAAAAAAATTCTTGATCGCATGTTAGAAGACAATGATATTACGCGGATATACAAAGCAAATGTTAAGGCACTTTTACCTTTAAAACCACAAACGATTGATATGCCAATTGGTAAAGATAAATTCCATTCGAATAAACGACGTGTGTCTCCTACTGGACAGCGTGCAATTACACACATTTTAACTTCAAAAATGATAAAAGAAGCTGTGTGCCAACTTGAAATCAAGTTGGATACTGGACGTACTCATCAAATTCGTGTGCATTTAGCTGAAATTGGTCACCCTGTTATTGGTGATCCTTTATATGGTGATTCAACGTTAAGACAATTAGAACTTGAAAGTTACAAAATAGAGTTTGTGCACCCCTTGACTAAGGAAGTCATTTCCGTTTCTTTGGATGACTAATTTGATTAGTTTTGCATGATATTTAAACATGCAATACCGCATTGTAACTAAATCAAGTATCAACTTAAATCGGATAGATGGAAAATTATTAATTTTTTCAGATGTTCGGTTTTTTGTTTTTTACGATGCTTAGGATTTTATATTTTGATATTTTAGTAATTATTCATTTTATAACATCCTTGGATAATAACTTGTAGTCTTTTTCAACTGCGTTACGTGTATCTATGGACAATACATGACATCATAAGATTTTTATCACAGGTTGTTTGGCCAATACATGTACAACAATTCATCATATAAAAAATAGGTTCTATAATAAAACGGACTCCATGAAAAGTTTTTCCTTTTCATGGCTCTATATCAAATCGGACTTATAAGTTCAATTTGACATAGACAAAAAATAAAGCTTGAACACTATAATGCCCAAACTTTATTTTATATTAATATTTAATTAATGAGGATCTACCATATCTTCTGGTTTAATCCATGCTTCAAATTGTTCTTCTGTAACATATCCAGTTTGAATTGCAGATTCTTTTAAAGTTAAACCTTCTTTATGGGCTTTCTTAGCAATTTGAGCTGCTTTTTCATAACCAATATGTGGATTTAATGCAGTAACTAACATTAATGATTGATTTAAATAATTATCAATATTCTCTTCGATTGGTTCAATGCCCACTGCGCAATTGTTATTAAATGTTTCCATACCATCAGCTAAAAGGTAAATTGATTGTAGTGTATTATGCATAATAACTGGTTTATAAACATTCAATTCAAAGTTACCTTGTGAACTTGCGAAGCCAACAACTGTATCATTACCCATTACTTGGACTGCAACCATTGTTAACATTTCACATTGTGTAGGATTAACTTTACCAGGCATAATTGATGAACCTGGTTCATTTTCAGGGATAGAAATTTCTGCCAAACCAGCTCGTGGCCCTGAAGCCAACCATCTCACATCATTAGCAATTTTCATTAAGTCTCCTGCTAGCGCCTTCAATGTTCCATGTAGTTGTACTACTTCATCATGTGCTGTTAATGCATGGAATTTATTTTCAGAAGATACAAATGGATAACCCGTATTTTCTGAAATATAATGTGCCACTTTATCACCAAATTCAGGATGCGCATTAATACCAGTACCAACAGCCGTACCACCGATGGCAAGATTTAAAATGTGCTTCTTAGATTCAGATAACATTATTTCGCAACGGTCAAGCATATAACGCCAGCCACTAATCTCTTGTCCTAGTTTGATCGGCGTTGCATCTTGTAAATGTGTACGACCAATTTTAATAATTGAATCAAATTTGTCTTCTTTTTCTTTCAAAGTATTTCTTAAAAGTTTTAATGCAGGTTCTAATTTTGTTTCAACCTCTTGATATAATGCAACGTGCATAGCAGTTGGGAATGTATCATTCGAACTTTGTGATTTATTTACATCATCATTTGGGTGGATACTTTCATCAATTTGATGATCTTTTAAATACATATTAGCAACATAACTTACTACTTCGTTCACATTCATATTACTTTGTGTACCGCTTCCTGTTTGCCATACAACTAGTGGGAAGTGTTCATCTAATTCACCTGATAAAATTTGATCACATGCGTATACAATAGCATCTTTCTTTGCCTCGCTTAATTTTCCTAAATCAAAATTAGCTAATGCTGCTGCACGCTTTAGTTGTGCAAAACCATAAACTACTTCGATTGGCATACGCTCTTTACCAACTGGGAAATTACGTTTACTTCTTTCTGTTTGAGCACCCCAATATTTATCTGCAGGTACTTCTATTTCTCCAAAAGTATCATGTTCAATTCTTACTGACATTCAATTTCTCCCCTTATCACTGTTTATTTAACTGTAGTATATCATTAAATAATTTAATTGAGCAATTTATGATTAAAACGTTTTCATAATTTGAAATAAAAATACACTAATCGCACGTGTTCACCCTTTATTACAGTGATACGGTCATACGATTAGTGTGTTATCTATCATTATTTAGTTATTATTGAACTAAGTTTAATTACGATACTTTGTTTTAGTAGCTTCAACCGTAGCAATAGCTGTAAGTATATATAATACAGCACTAACAATTGTCGTATATGGATTTAGAGCAACAAGCGTACCTAATACTCCTGTTAAACTCGCATAAAACCCATCAAGTGTATAATACAATATTCCTGTTATTAATAAACAACAAATTACACTTATTACAATACCTGATTGATTACTTTTAATGAATGTTTGCGCATTAACATCATCGATTAATCCTTTTGATAAATTGAGTTGTAATTTTATTACTTTGAAAATAACAGGTAAATATAATGCCCCAATTGCCAATGGAAAAGCTTTAATTGATATTAAACTTATAATAACTGTTGCTATCAATAATTGAATCCAGTATTTTCCTAACATAAATATATAAATCTCCTCTAATTTCATTCTTCAATAGCATATCATAATCTTGGCATATTAAGAAACGCGGTTTAATGATTTCATTAAAAATATTACTGATAGGTGACTTCTTTCAATTATGTCTGGAGTAATTAATTATCAATTCCGTTTAAATGGTGTTTTAATATTTAAAATTGAATTTTTGATATATTACTATGTCTGGTACACAAATCAATGTTTTATGCTTTACAAAGTTATATTGGCAGTAGTTGACTGCAGTCCACAACATAGAGGATTCGGAATGTCAGCTTCTATTTCATGCAAGTTGGCGGGGCCACAACAAAGTGAAATTGGATCCTCAATTTCTACAGACATTGCAAATTGGGGAAACGGGCCACAAACTCAGAAACTGGCGGAAAGTCAGCTTCTATGAATATAATAAAAAGCTAGGTAACAAAATGCTACCTAACTTCATATTCAAGATTATCAATCCTATTTGATATAGGTTCTATACTATTCATTGTTTACATGATAAATAGCTGAATATTACACAATTATAATACTTTACTGACTGTCTTCTTCAGAATTCTTTTCTTGATCATTTTGATCAGAAATTTGTTCCATTTCTTTACCTAATTCTTTTAAATCTTCAAAATCAGTTACCATACTGTTTTCTTCTTCATGATAATTTAATTTTGGATCTTTGTCTTTAGACATAATCAATACCTCACAGATTTTTAATTAAGCAAAGCGTGACGTAAAGTAAGCTTTAACATCTTCAGGTAAACCTGCAGCCGCTTCTTTATCAAGAATAACATTTACCATTCTATGTGCTTTTAAATCGGCTGGTTCGAAGCTTGTTTTACCATTTTCTTGATATAATTTTTCAACTACATCTCGTTTATTAGCACCTGTCACTACTAAGAAAATTTCTCTTGCTTCCATTAGTCCTTGACGAATACTAACATTTAACTTACCTTGCTCATCGATAGAAACAACTTGTAATGTTAATTTCCCTTTATTTTCTTTAGTTTTAATCTTATCAGCGATTAATTCGATTGCATCTTTTTCATAAGCAATTGGATAAACTTGACCTGCTGGTACACCTAACGCTTCGAAATATGATTTTTTATCGTCATAATCTAAAATATTTATTTGGCTAAAATCAACAGCATGTTTTTCAACATTTTTCTTTAATTCATCTAGAACTGGCGCTTGATCTGTGTCTAAATGAAAACCTGCAATTGTAGTAGGATTATTGTTAAATTGCTTTCTAATAATATCAGCAGCATATTCTGCTACAAGTTGACTATTGTCAAAGACTTTAAAGTTCATTGCCATGATTTCTACACTCCTCTTAGTTTGCATTTTACATAAAAACGGCGATATTAATAATTATTATACCCTAACTTTCACTATATCAAACCATTTAAGTTTAACATGCTTATACTCTAAATATAGCACTTAAGCATCATTTTTATAATGAAAATGAGTAAATTTTAATTCAATCCCGGAAAATCTTGTTGACGTAACGCTTCATAAATTAACAACGCAGCAGTATTTGATAAATTTAATGAACGAATATGTTCACTCATAGGAATTCTTAATGCTGTGTCTTGATATTTCTCTTTCACCCAGTCTGGTAATCCTGTCGTCTCTTTTCCAAAAATGAAGTAAAAATCTTTGTCATGATTTGAAAAATCAAAATCACTATAAGTCTTTTTACCAAATTTTGTTAATAAGTAATACTCGCCATTTGTGGCTTCAAAAAATGCTTCAATACTATCATGATACGTAATATTCACAAATTCCCAATAATCTAAACCGGCTCTTTTTAACATTTTATCATCAGTTCTAAATCCAAGAGGTTTAATTAAATGTAAATGTGTGTTTGTACCTGCACACGTACGTGCAATGTTACCAGTATTAGCTGGGATTTCTGGTTGATATAAAACGATATGATTTGTCATATTACTATTCTCTCCTTGTGTCTAATCCTTTTATCATTTCATTTTGAACTTCTGCATCCTCTTGATCATAATTTGCATTGATAAAATCTCTTGCTTCTTCCCCAAGAATTTGACCAATAGCCCAATAAGCAGTTGCTCGAATCATCGGTCTTTCATCTGTTGTTGCAACTTTTTTCAATTCTGGAATTGCATCCACTTCATTAAAATGCGCCAATGCTAAAATAGCATTTCGTTGTATCGGTTTTTTACCACGCCAAGCACCTGCAAGGTGACCATATGTTTGTTTGAATTCTTTATTAGACATACGTAGTAAAGGTACTAATCTTGGCTTTAAAATTTCTGGTTCCAAAATGATGTCATCTTGTTCGGTATTAATACCTCTATTTTTCGGACAAACTTGTTGACACGTATCGCAACCATATAATCTATTCCCAATTTTATAACGATATTGGTCAGGCATATAGCCTTTTGTTTGCGTTAAAAAACTAATGCATTTCTGACTATTTAATTGGCCATTTCCAACTAATGCACTTGTTGGACAACGATCAACACAAATTGTACAATCACCACAGCTATCTAATAATGGATCATCAGGTTCAAAAGGTATACTGACTAACATTTCACCGAGGTATGTCCATGTTCCTAGTTTAGGATTGATGACAAAGCCATTACGACCAACAAATCCTAAACCTGCACGTTCTGCTACTGCCCTATCTGATAATACACCCGTATCTACCATAGATTTTATTTCAACATCTGGAACTTTAGATTCAATAAATGCAGCTAACATGTCTAATCGTTTACGCATAATTGTATGATAATCTTGACCCCACGATGCTCTAGCAAATAAGCCTCTGCGATCACCTCTAACACTCTTAGGTGCACCTTTCAGTTTGTTAGGATAACCAACTGCAATTGCTATGATTGACCTTGCTGTTGGTAAGGATAATTTAGGCTCCGTTCGTAAAGCAATATCAGATTCTTCAAATCCTGAGGCATAACCATTTGCATGATATGCTTCTAGCTTTTGCTTCAATTCATCAAAGGGATCGGCAGTAGTAAATCCAATACTGTCGATACCAATTGTATATGCATAGTCAATGATATCTTGCTTTAACTGCTTTGTATCCAATCGTATGCCCCCCCATTAAATAATACTATGTTATTTTAACACAACCATTATTCATATTGAGGTTTCATTTCACATAATTTTAATAATAAAAAGCTTGAATATATGATATAACTTTGTGGTGCGCATCATATATTCAAGCTTCGTTAGGTTGTTATAATACTCTTGCTAAGAAATTTTGTGTTCTTTCATGTTGCGGTTGTTCAAATATTTCGACTGGTGTGCCTGACTCTACGACAACGCCATCTGCCATAAATATAACTTTGTCACTTACATCTTTGGCAAATCCCATTTCATGTGTCACAACCACCATGGTCATACCTTCTTTGGCTAGGTCTTTCATTACTTTTAATACATCACCAACTACCTCAGGATCTAATGCTGAAGTTGGTTCATCGAATAAAATAACATCTGGATGCATTGCTAAAGCTCTTGCAATTGCTACCCTTTGTTTTTGACCACCTGATAATTGATTCGGATATACATCTGCTTTTTCTTTTAATCCCACTTTATCTAATAACGACAATGCTTCCTTATGTAATTCATCGTTATTATCTTTCTTTAATAATTTAGGAGCTAAAATAATATTATCGACAACTTTTTTATGTGGAAATAGGTTGAAGTTTTGAAATACCATACCCATTTTTTGACGTAGTTTATCTACTTGTGTCCCTTTTTCCGTTAAGTCATTGCCTTCAAAAATCACTTGACCTTTAGTAGGTACTTCTAATAAATTCATACATCTTAACAATGTACTTTTACCACTACCAGATGGACCTATTATTGCTACTACTTCCCCTTGATTGATTTCAAGATTGATATCTTTTAAAACTTCATTATCTCCAAAAACTTTATTAAGATTGTTTATTTTAATCACTGGCATTCAATCTCCCTTCAATCATGTTCATAATGCGTGTAAGTACAAATGTTAAGACAAAGTATAATGCTGCTGCCACTATTAATGGTGTGAATGGGTCAAATGAAATACCTTGAACCACTTGTGCATTAAACATAATTTCGCCAACTCCAATTGTTGACACAATAGATGATTCTTTAATTAAAGTGACAAATTCATTACCTAAAGCTGGTAAAATATTTTTAATTGCTTGTGGCATAATTACACTTTTCATCGTTTGTCTATAATTCAAACCTAGACTACGTGCGGCTTCCATTTGGCCTTTATCAACAGCATTTATACCTGCACGAATAATTTCAGCAATGTAAGCTGAGGAATTAATAACTAATGCAATTGTTCCACAAACAAGAGCTGAAATGTCTAGTCCTAATGCAGCAGTTATACCAAAGAATACGATAAATACTTGAACTAACATTGGTGTTCCTCTTAATATTTCGATATAGATAGAAGCAATCCATGAAATAATTTTTATTTTACTTAATTTCATTAACGCAACGAATGCACCTAAAATAGAACCTAATGCAACACCGATAAGTGAAATTAATATTGTAATCTTAATTCCTTTCAAGAAAAAACTACCATACTTAGAAATAAAACCACTGTCATCATTCATCGCATTTGCAGCATTAGTCATATATTTATCGATTAATCCTTTATCTTTAACCTCCTTAATCGTTTTATTAATTTGTGACAATAATTTTGGTGAATCTTTTGGCACTGCTATCACTGTATCTTTTTCTTCTTCATTAAATTTCACATTGGAAATTCCTAATTTAGGATTTTGTTTTAAATATGCTTCTGCTACAGGTTTTTCAACTACAGCACCTTCAACCTTTCCACTTTTCAATGCTAATATAACGTCTGGTAAACGGCTTAATGAAGTAATAGATGCATTTTCAATTTCGGTTTGAGCGATTTTTTCTTGTTCAGTTCCCTTTTGTGCCCCTACTTTTTTATTATTAAAGTCTTTGATATCTTTATATTCATTAACTTTATCTTTCTTTACAAGCATGATATTTTTAGTCATCATATATGAATCTGAAAAATCAACTTGCTTCTTACGTTCAGGCGTTGAAGTCATTCCGGAAATAATAATATCAATTTTTCCAGTTTTAAGAGCTCCTAACAAACTATCAAATGACATATTGACGATTTTTAATTTTAAATTATTATCTTTCGCAATTTTTTTAGCTAAATCAATATCTACACCTGCATACTCAGTCTTACCATTAACTGTATGCTCAAATTCCATTGGTGCATAATCTGCAGAAAGACCCACTCTAAGTTCACCGCGTTCTTTAATCTTCTCCCATGTTTGATCTTGTTCAGCATGTGCTGTGGGATTGATATACACCATAGCACTGCTAATTAACAACCCTAATACTAATATAAACCTAATTAAACACTTCATTTATACAGCCCTCCCTAATTAATATTCATAATTATACATATTAATACATTTTGATGCAATAGTGTTTTATAAATGTATTTTTATCAATATAAAGAAAAGCTTCTTTTTAAAAGACTGTACATAAAAAATCCGCTATTATACGTGAACAAATCTCACATTTTAAAATCAATCAAAAAAGCGCTACTATCAATATCTTATTGACAGTAACGCCTATATTTATCATATATTAAAACTTATTCTTGTCATCAAGCTATAAATTATTGTTTTGGAACTTCAAATTTATAAATATCATTAGAATATATAGGAATGAATTTTTTACACAATTCATGAACAATAAATGCCGATACAAATGGTATGACAAAATAACCAAGTGCTAATAAAATAATATTCATTGTTGGATCACCTGACATTCGGTTAAATGCATTTATTGGGCCAACTAATCCTGTATATCCAAATCCAGCAGACAATGGTGTTCCTTTAACCTGAAGAACGTAAGCAATGATTCCAGTAATTATTCCATTTATAGTCAATGGTATCGAAATAATTAAATTTTTCAAGTAAACTGGGATCATCATTTTTGCAGCTCCTATGAGTAAAACTGCATTTACACCAATAGAATTGACACGCAATGAGCCAAATAAGAAAGTAACACAGGCAGCCACTATACCTAGGTTTGCTGCTCCACTTCCTAGTCCGTTTAAACTAATCGCAGTTGCAATCGCTACTAACGATATTGGTGTTACCATTAATAATGAAAATGCCACACTAATAAGTATAGACATTAACAACGGATTTAAGTCTGTAAAAGAATGAATTACATTTCCAATTGCTTGAGTAATTTTTCGAATGTAAGGTAATGTGATTAGACCGATACCCCCACTAACGATAGGTACTAAAACTGGTAATATAATTAATTCAAAAGATCCAAGTTTGTTTTGTAATACCATATATATAAGACATGCAATAATAACAACCAAACTCGTATTTATAATGTCACCTATACCTTTTAACATAAAACTATTATTACTATATACAACAGCACCTGAACCAATCATAGCTGATGTACCTACTATAGCAGCACCTGCGCCATTAAATTTAAATTGATGAGCAGCTAAAACCCCAATAATAAATGCCATAAATGATTGAATTAGTATCACTAACTGATACGTTAATTCTAAAATTTCATTACCACTTTTAAATATTTTTAATACTTCACCTAATAAAGCATTCGGAACAAGTGCAATAACAACACCAGCACCAATAGAATTTAAAATCTTACTGAAAAACTGTTTATTATCAGCATTCTTTGCGTTACTCATAAACGACCTCCAATTTGAACATTAAACTCATCATATTATAGAAAATTAACTTTAACAATGATTAGTTGGCTAATTTAATCTAAATATAACAATCCACAAAAGGAATAAAGTAAATTTGAACAATCTACTCACTAATCAATGTCATGTTAATTTTAAAATACTACTAATTACATCTTGTGACTAATAATGTAATAAATTGTAAATATTAAAATAGCCATATTACTATTAAGATAGATAAATTGAATCGACTTGGTATAAAGCAGAATAAAATAGCACTTTTACAAATATATTATTAGAAAAGTTGAAACAAATATATAACCCCAGATAATATAATCATTATCATTAATGTAATACCAAAAAAAGAAGTTAAACAATGCATAGTTGCTTAACTTCCAATATTGAACTCATCATTACAATTTGACATAGAGTCTATTAAAGCGTGTGCCATTTGAGTCCACTTTTATTTGTATTGTATAGAGAGAAATAAAAAGAAACCTTGTTTTACAAGGTTTCTAATACGTTATGTTATGTAAATAACAGTTAATTATACCGGTGGTCGGGGTCGAACCGACACTCCACAAGTGGAACGGGATTTTGAGTCCCGCGCGTCTGCCAATTCCGCCACACCGGCTTAATGGTAAACAAAAAACTTCCCTTTGGAAGCAATTATGGAGCGGAAGATAGGATTTACACCTATACCTCGTTCCGGGAAGGAACGTGTTCTAAAAGTTGAACTACTCCCGCAAATATTAAATTATGGAGCGGAAGATAGGATTTGCACCTATACCTCGTTCCGGGAAGGAACGTGTTCTAAAAGTTGAACTACTCCCGCATAAACCTGGAGGCGGCAACCGGATTTGAACCGGTGATAAAGGTTTTGCAGACCTCTGCCTTACCACTTGGCTATGCCGCCAATAACTGGGCTAGCTGGATTCGAACCAACGAGTGACGGAGTCAAAGTCCGTTGCCTTACCGCTTGGCTATAGCCCATTAATAATAAGGGCGGCTGAAGGGGATCGAACCCTCGAATGTCGGAACCACAATCCGATGTGTTAACCACTTCACCACAGCCGCCATGGCAGGGGCAGTAGGAATCGAACCCACACCAAAGGTTTTGGAGACCTCTATTCTACCGTTGAACTATGCCCCTATTAAAAATAATAAATGGAGGGGGGCAGATTCGAACTGCCGAACCCGAAGGAGCGGATTTACAGTCCGCCGCGTTTAGCCACTTCGCTACCCCTCCATAAATGGTGCCGGCCAGAGGACTTGAACCCCCAACCTACTGATTACAAGTCAGTTGCTCTACCAATTGAGCTAGGCCGGCTAAGAAATGGTTCAGGACAGAGTCGAACTGCCGACACATGGAGCTTCAATCCATTGCTCTACCAACTGAGCTACTGAACCATAATAAAAATGTAATGATGGCGGTCTCGACGGGAATCGAACCCGCGATCTCCTGCGTGACAGGCAGGCGTGTTAACCGCTACACTACGAGACCTATAAAATATTGCGGGAGGCGGATTTGAACCACCGACCTTCGGGTTATGAGCCCGACGAGCTACCGAACTGCTCCATCCCGCGATAATAAAAAATAATGGCGGAGGAAGAGGGATTCGAACCCCCGCGGCCCGTTAAGGCCCTGTCGGTTTTCAAGACCGATCCCTTCAGCCGGACTTGGGTATTCCTCCATTATTATAGGTAAATCGCTATTAATTATAAAATTAAATGGCGGTCTCGACGGGAATCGAACCCGCGATCTCCTGCGTGACAGGCAGGCGTGTTAACCGCTACACTACGAGACCATTAGTAAAACGGAGGAAGAGGGATTCGAACCCCCGCGAGCCGTTAAGCCCCTGTCGGTTTTCAAGACCGATCCCTTCAGCCGGACTTGGGTATTCCTCCAAAATTATATGGACCTTGCAGGACTCGAACCTGCGACCGAACGGTTATGAGCCGTTAGCTCTAACCAACTGAGCTAAAGGTCCTAAATATAATTTTACAACTAATAAATAGTGGCGGTGGAGGGGATCGAACCCCCGACCTCACGGGTATGAACCGTACGCTCTAGCCAGCTGAGCTACACCGCCTTATATAGTTTGTAAATAATATGGTGGAGACTAGCGGGATCGAACCGCTGACCTCCTGCGTGCAAAGCAGGCGCTCTCCCAGCTGAGCTAAGCCCCCATAATAATTACAGTATATCGGGAAGACAGGATTCGAACCTGCGACCCCTTGGTCCCAAACCAAGTGCTCTACCAAGCTGAGCTACTTCCCGTATAATTAACGCGCCCGATAGGAGTCGAACCCATAACCTCTTGATCCGTAGTCAAACGCTCTATCCAATTGAGCTACGGGCGCATATGTTTTTATTGAAAATGGTGCCGAGGACCGGAATCGAACCGGTACGGTGATCACTCACCGCAGGATTTTAAGTCCTGTGCGTCTGCCAGTTCCGCCACCCCGGCACTATAAAAATGGAGCAGAAGACGGGATTCGAACCCGCGACCCCAACCTTGGCAAGGTTGTATTCTACCGCTGAACTACTTCTGCATATGCGGGTGAAGGGAGTCGAACCCCCACGCCGTAAGGCGCTAGATCCTAAGTCTAGTGCGTCTGCCAATTCCGCCACACCCGCAAATGGTGAGCCATAGAGGATTCGAACCTCTGACCCTCTGATTAAAAGTCAGATGCTCTACCAACTGAGCTAATGGCTCTTCCATGGTGCCGGCCAGAGGACTTGAACCCCCAACCTACTGATTACAAGTCAGTTGCTCTACCAATTGAGCTAGGCCGGCAATATGTAAGAATAAATGGTGGAGAATGACGGGTTCGAACCGCCGACCCTCTGCTTGTAAGGCAGATGCTCTCCCAGCTGAGCTAATTCTCCGATTTAAAACTGCCTGGCAACGTTCTACTCTAGCGGAACGTAAGTTCGACTACCATCGACGCTAAGGAGCTTAACTTCTGTGTTCGGCATGGGAACAGGTGTGACCTCCTTGCTATAGTCACCAGACATATGAATGTAATTTATACATTCAAAACTAGATAGTAAGTAAAAGTGATTTTGCTTCGCAAAACATTTATTTTGATTAAGTCTTCGATCGATTAGTATTCGTCAGCTCCACATGTCACCATGCTTCCACCTCGAACCTATTAACCTCATCATCTTTGAGGGATCTTATAACCGAAGTTGGGAAATCTCATCTTGAGGGGGGCTTCATGCTTAGATGCTTTCAGCACTTATCCCGTCCACACATAGCTACCCAGCTATGCCGTTGGCACGACAACTGGTACACCAGAGGTATGTCCATCCCGGTCCTCTCGTACTAAGGACAGCTCCTCTCAAATTTCCTACGCCCACGACGGATAGGGACCGAACTGTCTCACGACGTTCTGAACCCAGCTCGCGTACCGCTTTAATGGGCGAACAGCCCAACCCTTGGGACCGACTACAGCCCCAGGATGCGATGAGCCGACATCGAGGTGCCAAACCTCCCCGTCGATGTGAACTCTTGGGGGAGATAAGCCTGTTATCCCCGGGGTAGCTTTTATCCGTTGAGCGATGGCCCTTCCATGCGGAACCACCGGATCACTAAGTCCGTCTTTCGACCCTGCTCGACTTGTAGGTCTCGCAGTCAAGCTCCCTTATGCCTTTACACTCTATGAATGATTTCCAACCATTCTGAGGGAACCTTTGAGCGCCTCCGTTACCTTTTAGGAGGCGACCGCCCCAGTCAAACTGCCCGCCTGACACTGTCTCCCACCACGATAAGTGGTGTGGGTTAGAAAGCCAACACAGCTAGGGTAGTATCCCACCAGCGCCTCCACGTAAGCTAGCGCTCACGTTTCAAAGGCTCCTACCTATCCTGTACAAGCTGTGCCGAATTTCAATATCAGGCTACAGTAAAGCTCCACGGGGTCTTTCCGTCCTGTCGCGGGTAACCTGCATCTTCACAGGTACTATGATTTCACCGAGTCTCTCGTTGAGACAGTGCCCAAATCGTTACGCCTTTCGTGCGGGTCGGAACTTACCCGACAAGGAATTTCGCTACCTTAGGACCGTTATAGTTACGGCCGCCGTTTACTGGGGCTTCGATTCGTAGCTTCGCAGAAGCTAACCACTCCTCTTAACCTTCCAGCACCGGGCAGGCGTCAGCCCCTATACATCACCTTACGGTTTAGCAGAGACCTGTGTTTTTGATAAACAGTCGCTTGGGCCTATTCACTGCGGCTCCTCTGGGCGTTAACCCTAAAGAGCACCCCTTCTCCCGAAGTTACGGGGTCATTTTGCCGAGTTCCTTAACGAGAGTTCGCTCGCTCACCTTAGAATTCTCATCTTGACTACCTGTGTCGGTTTGCGGTACGGGCACCTATTTTCTATCTAGAGGCTTTTCTCGGCAGTGTGAAATCAACGACTCGAAGACTCAATGTCTTCTCCCCATCACAGCTCAGCCTTAACGAGTACCGGATTTGCCTAATACTCAGCCTTACTGCTTAGACGTGCAATCCAATCGCACGCTTCGCCTATCCTACTGCGTCCCCCCATCGATTAAAACGATTATAGGTGGTACAGGAATATCAACCTGTTATCCATCGCCTACGCCTGTCGGCCTCAGCTTAGGACCCGACTAACCCAGAGCGGACGAGCCTTCCTCTGGAAACCTTAGTCAATCGGTGGACGGGATTCTCACCCGTCTTTCGCTACTCACACCGGCATTCTCACTTCTAAGCGCTCCACATGTCCTTACGATCATGCTTCAACGCCTTTAGAACGCTCTCCTACCATTGTCCAAAGGACAATCCACAGCTTCGGTAATATGTTTAGCCCCGGTACATTTTCGGCGCAGTGTCACTCGACTAGTGAGCTATTACGCACTCTTTAAATGATGGCTGCTTCTAAGCCAACATCCTAGTTGTCTGGGCAACGCCACATCCTTTTCCACTTAACATATATTTTGGGACCTTAGCTGGTGGTCTGGGCTGTTTCCCTTTCGAACACGGACCTTATCACCCATGTTCTGACTCCCAAGTTAAATTAATTGGCATTCGGAGTTTGTCTGAATTCGGTAACCCGAGAGGGGCCCCTCGTCCAAACAGTGCTCTACCTCCAATAATCATCACTTGAGGCTAGCCCTAAAGCTATTTCGGAGAGAACCAGCTATCTCCAGGTTCGATTGGAATTTCTCCGCTACCCTCAGTTCATCCGCTCACTTTTCAACGTAAGTCGGTTCGGTCCTCCATTCAGTGTTACCTGAACTTCAACCTGACCAAGGGTAGATCACCTGGTTTCGGGTCTACGACCAAATACTAAACGCCCTATTCAGACTCGCTTTCGCTACGGCTCCACATTTACTGCTTAACCTTGCATCAAATCGTAACTCGCCGGTTCATTCTACAAAAGGCACGCCATCACCCATTAACGGGCTCTGACTACTTGTAAGCACACGGTTTCAGGTTCTATTTCACTCCCCTTCCGGGGTGCTTTTCACCTTTCCCTCACGGTACTGGTTCACTATCGGTCACTAGAGAGTATTTAGCCTTAGGAGATGGTCCTCCCAGATTCCGACGGAATTTCACGTGCTCCGTCGTACTCAGGATCCACTCAAGAGAGACAACATTTTCGACTACAGGATTATTACCTTCTTTGATTCATCTTTCCAGATGATTCGTCTAATGTCGTCCTTTGTAACTCCGTATAGAGTGTCCTACAACCCCAACAAGCAAGCTTGTTGGTTTGGGCTCTTCCCGTTTCGCTCGCCGCTACTAAGGGAATCGAATTTTCTTTCTCTTCCTCCGGGTACTAAGATGTTTCAGTTCTCCGGGTGTGCCTTCTGATATGCTATGTATTCACATATCGATAACATGACATAACTCATGCTGGGTTTCCCCATTCGGAAATCTCTGGATCAAAGCTTACTTACAGCTCCCCAAAGCATATCGTCGTTAGTAACGTCCTTCATCGGCTTCTAGTGCCAAGGCATCCACCGTGCGCCCTTAATAACTTAATCTATGTTTCCACCATTTTTATAAGTCAAACGTTAACATGAAGTTACGTTCTTTTATAAAAAGATTTAAACGCGTTATTAATCTTGTGAGTGTTCTTTCGAACACTAGCGATTATTTCTTATGAATTCAAGCTTATTTAAAACTCTTTATTCACTCGGTTTTGCTTGGTAAAATCTATATTTTACTTACTTATCTAGTTTTCAATGTACAAATAATGGTGGAGACTAGCGGGATCGAACCGCTGACCTCCTGCGTGCAAAGCAGGCGCTCTCCCAGCTGAGCTAAGCCCCCAAATAGGTATTAAATTAATGGTGGGCCTAAGTGGACTCGAACCACCGACCTCACGCTTATCAGGCGTGCGCTCTAACCAGCTGAGCTATAGGCCCATTAATTTGAATGAACAAACATTCAAAACTGAATACAATATGTCACGTTATTCCGCATCTTCTGAAGAAGATGTTCCGAATATATCCTTAGAAAGGAGGTGATCCAGCCGCACCTTCCGATACGGCTACCTTGTTACGACTTCACCCCAATCATTTGTCCCACCTTCGACGGCTAGCTCCTAAAAGGTTACTCCACCGGCTTCGGGTGTTACAAACTCTCGTGGTGTGACGGGCGGTGTGTACAAGACCCGGGAACGTATTCACCGTAGCATGCTGATCTACGATTACTAGCGATTCCAGCTTCATGTAGTCGAGTTGCAGACTACAATCCGAACTGAGAACAACTTTATGGGATTTGCTTGACCTCACGGTTTCGCTGCCCTTTGTATTGTCCATTGTAGCACGTGTGTAGCCCAAATCATAAGGGGCATGATGATTTGACGTCATCCCCACCTTCCTCCGGTTTGTCACCGGCAGTCAACTTAGAGTGCCCAACTTAATGATGGCAACTAAGCTTAAGGGTTGCGCTCGTTGCGGGACTTAACCCAACATCTCACGACACGAGCTGACGACAACCATGCACCACCTGTCACTTTGTCCCCCGAAGGGGAAAGCTCTATCTCTAGAGTTGTCAAAGGATGTCAAGATTTGGTAAGGTTCTTCGCGTTGCTTCGAATTAAACCACATGCTCCACCGCTTGTGCGGGTCCCCGTCAATTCCTTTGAGTTTCAACCTTGCGGTCGTACTCCCCAGGCGGAGTGCTTAATGCGTTAGCTGCAGCACTAAGGGGCGGAAACCCCCTAACACTTAGCACTCATCGTTTACGGCGTGGACTACCAGGGTATCTAATCCTGTTTGATCCCCACGCTTTCGCACATCAGCGTCAGTTACAGACCAGAAAGTCGCCTTCGCCACTGGTGTTCCTCCATATCTCTGCGCATTTCACCGCTACACATGGAATTCCACTTTCCTCTTCTGCACTCAAGTTTTCCAGTTTCCAATGACCCTCCACGGTTGAGCCGTGGGCTTTCACATCAGACTTAAAAAACCGCCTACGCGCGCTTTACGCCCAATAATTCCGGATAACGCTTGCCACCTACGTATTACCGCGGCTGCTGGCACGTAGTTAGCCGTGGCTTTCTGATTAGGTACCGTCAAGATGTGCACAGTTACTTACACATATGTTCTTCCCTAATAACAGAGTTTTACGATCCGAAGACCTTCATCACTCACGCGGCGTTGCTCCGTCAGGCTTTCGCCCATTGCGGAAGATTCCCTACTGCTGCCTCCCGTAGGAGTCTGGACCGTGTCTCAGTTCCAGTGTGGCCGATCACCCTCTCAGGTCGGCTATGCATCGTTGCCTTGGTAAGCCGTTACCTTACCAACTAGCTAATGCAGCGCGGATCCATCTATAAGTGACAGCAAGACCGTCTTTCACTTTTGAACCATGCGGTTCAAAATATTATCCGGTATTAGCTCCGGTTTCCCGAAGTTATCCCAGTCTTATAGGTAGGTTATCCACGTGTTACTCACCCGTCCGCCGCTAACATCAGAGAAGCAAGCTTCTCGTCCGTTCGCTCGACTTGCATGTATTAGGCACGCCGCCAGCGTTCATCCTGAGCCAGGATCAAACTCTCCATAAAAATTATGATGTTTGATTAGCTCATAAATACTAAATAATGTTTGTAACTTATAGTTACGTTTTTGGAATTAACGTTGACATATTGTCATTCAGTTTTCAATGTTCGTTTGTCACTTACAAGATTTAATTATAACTCGTAAGTTTTTGTAAGTCAAGAATTATTTTTAATTATTTTATTTCTAAAAAATAAATTTCCTAACTCAATTAATTTAACAAATATTATTTTATTATGTATTTGTTCGAATTTCAATAGTCAAATTTACACTTTATTAATATTTTAAATCAACAACTTAAAACATTTGTTTTTTAAATATTAGTGCCGTTTGACGACTTTTATATAATATCAAGTTATTCTAGTAGAGTCAACATAAAACAACACTTATTTTTGTTTAAAAATTACTGTTGAAGGGATTATTTTCTATTCGTAAGTACTATATGTATTTAAAGTGTAATTCCTTATGCTTTTTACTTCAGTTTTACAAACAAACTTATACTCACTTTATGGATAGTTATTTAGTAGACCTTCGTTTGAATATTTTTATGTTTATTTATAAAGGATACTAGTTATTAGTTAATACCACTTCCGTAGTTAGAATATTCTTTTCTTCAATTTAAATATTTTTCAGAATAAGCATAAAAAAAAGTTAAACAACTTTCATGTCGTTTAACTTCTTAAATATTACGCTTACTTATATGAAGTAAGCTAACGCTTTTTTAATTTGTCATACTACCAAAGTTAAATTATTTATCTTGGCATTCTTTACAAACTCCATAAATTTCCATTCGATGATGTGTTACGTCAAAGTCAGTCATATGCTGAGCTAATCTTTCAATTTCATTTAACTGTGGATATTGAAAATCAACAATCTTACCACATTGTTCACATATAATATGATAATGATTATGTGTATTAAAGTCGAATCGACTTGATGAGTCTCCATATGTTAATTCTTTTACAATTCCAATATCTTTAAACACTCTTAAGTTATTATATATTGTCGCAACACTTATATTTGGAAAATCAGGTGAAAGTGCTTGATAAATTTCATCAGCTGTTGGATGAGTATGTGAAGAAATTAAATAACGTAATATTGCTTGTCTTTGAGGTGTAATTCTTACGCCTGCTTGTCGCAATGATGCAATTGATTCTTCTAGTTCATGTTCAATTGATTCTATTTCAACACTCATCTATATCACCATCTTTCTTATATAATAATTATTATTACTTACTATAAATATAACTGTAGTATTGCGCGCGTGTCAATATTTACATGATGATTTCATTTAATAGCCTTTTTTAGCATCAACTTCATTCTCAATTAGACCATTCTTATTGAGAAAATTAACTAGATTGTTTTTAAAAATATCTAATAAGTCATACTTTGCCTCATAATCATTACCAGTTATATGCGCTGTTATAGTTACATTTTCCAATTCATATAATTCATGATTAGGTTTCAAAGGTTCATTTTCAAACACATCTAAATATGCATGTCGAATAACTTTACTTTTTAATACTTCTATTAAGACCGCTTCTTTAACTATGCTACCTCGTCCTATATTTATAAAAAGTGCTTCATCTTTCATTAATTCAAAATGTTTTTTCTTTAGTAAATGAATCGTTTCTTGCGTTTCTGGTAAAGCATTTATAATAATGTCAGCATTTGGTAATGTGCTTTCAAGTGATTCGATAGTATATATCTCGTCAAACTCATCTTTGTTCTGACCTGACTTGCTCAGACCAATTAAATTCATATTAAAAGCCTTTGCTAACTTCGCAGTTCTAGTAGCAATTGCACCTGTACCTAAAAATAAAACTGTTTGTCCTGATAGGCGTTTACCAGTTATTTTCGAATCATATATATGTTGTCGTTGGTTATCATATGATAGTTTCATCTTTTTATAATCATCTAAAATGAAAGCTAAAATGTATTCAGATAATTGTTTAGCTTGAACACCTTTTCCATTAGTTAAAAGTATGCCGTGATCTGCAATATAATCTAACGGTAATGTATTTACACCCGTTGCAAACCATGCAATCCATTTTAAATTCGGGCAACGTTGTAAAAATGCCTCATTGATACCGCCATCATAACCAACTAATATATCTAAATCAGCCAAGTCGCTCTCAGGTATTTCTGATGCTTTTTTATAAAATTTAAAATCTAAATCTGAAAAGCGTTGTTGTAATTCAGTTTCAACTTCACGCATACGATTTAACCCAACAACTTTCATATATGTCACCCCAAAATGTTTTTAAGTTCTTCTATTTGTGTTTTAACCTTAACCTTCTCGATAACATCTAATACTTTACCTTGTTCATCTATTATAAAAGTCGTTCTTACAATGCCCATACTTTCTTTGCCAAATGATTTTTTTAACTGATATACGCCAGTTTCTTTAGCTAATTTAAAATCTTCATCTACTAATAAATCGAAATTCAATCCGTGTTTCCCAATAAAATTTTGGTGTTTTTTCTTTGAATCACCGCTTATACCATATACTGCAACATCTAAATCATTGAACATTTCTAAATTGTCTCTAAAGTCACAAGCTTCTGTGGTACAAGTAGGTGTATTATCTCTAGGATAAAAATATATAATCGCCTTTTTACCTTTTAATGTATCATTTGTAATGACAGTTCCGTCTTGATTTTCTAATTTAAATATTGGAAATTGTTCTCCTTTTTGCAACATATAATCACCTTTTTCTTCATTATAATAATTTTATGATACGATATTAGATGAAAATATTAAATTAAAAGAGGTTGATATAAATGAATTTTAGTGAAAGTGAACGTTTACAACAACTTTCAAACGAATATATTCTAGGCGGTGTCAATTCCCCTTCTCGTTCTTATAAAGCTGTAGGAGGCGGTGCACCTGTTGTTATGAAAGAAGGACACGGTGCATATTTATATGATGTCGATGGCAATAAATTTATTGATTACCTTCAAGCATACGGTCCAATTATTACGGGGCATGCACATCCTCATATTACTAAAGCAATTCAAGAACAAGCTGCTAAAGGTGTTTTATTTGGTACACCGACTGAATTAGAAATTGAATTCAGCAAAAAATTACGTGATGCAATTCCATCTCTTGAGAAAATTCGCTTTGTAAATTCTGGAACAGAAGCAGTCATGACAACAATTCGTGTTGCACGTGCATATACTAAAAGAAATAAAATTATAAAATTTGCTGGATCTTATCATGGCCATTCTGATTTAGTATTGGTTGCAGCAGGTAGTGGCCCATCTCAGCTCGGTTCTCCAGACTCAGCTGGTGTTCCAGAAAGCGTCGCACGTGAAGTCATTACTGTACCTTTCAATGATATTAACGCATATAAAGAAGCAATTGAATTTTGGGGTGATGAAATTGCCGCAGTATTAGTAGAACCAATTGTTGGTAACTTTGGAATGGTAATGCCTCAACCTGGATTTTTAGAAGAGGTTAATGAAATTTCGCATAACAATGGGACACTAGTGATTTATGATGAAGTAATTACTGCATTCCGTTTCCATTACGGTGCCGCTCAAGATTTATTAGGTGTTATCCCTGATTTAACTGCATTTGGTAAAATTGTTGGCGGTGGTTTACCAATTGGAGGCTATGGTGGACGTCAAGATATTATGGAACAAGTAGCACCTCTAGGACCTGCATATCAAGCTGGTACAATGGCTGGTAACCCGTTATCTATGAAAGCAGGTATTGCATTACTCGAAGTACTAGAACAAGACGGTGTTTATGAAAAATTAGACAGCTTAGGCCAACAACTAGAAGAAGGTTTACTTAAATTAATCGAAAAACATAATATCACAGCTACAATTAATCGTATTTATGGATCTTTAACATTGTACTTTACAGATGAAAAAGTCACACATTATGATCAAGTTGAACATTCTGACGGCGAAGCGTTCGGTAAATTTTTCAAATTAATGTTAAATCAAGGTATCAATTTAGCACCTTCTAAGTTTGAAGCTTGGTTCTTAACAACTGAACATACAGAAGAAGATATTAAACAAACTTTAAAAGCTGCAGACTATGCTTTTAGTCAAATGAAATAACTTTTAAGGAAGTATATTTTTAATTGAATTAAAATAAAACAAATGCTCACATAGTAGATTCATTTTATATCGTTAACTATTAACGTTTAACTTGATATGTCACTATGTGAGTTTTTATTTTACAAATTTATACTCTTTTAATCTCTGACTAAAGTTTTACATCGCTATCAGTATTATGTATGATTTATTTTAACAACTATAAATAAGCTTGAATTTTGTAACTAGTAAGTGTATAACAGTAATGAATACGAATATTAGATATTCAATAAACTTAAAAGGGGCGTCATTATTTTTGAGACTAGGAGCTCGGATTTTTAAAACTGGTATAGCCATTATTTTAGCTATGTCTATCGCTTCTTTACTACCGGATGATGTTGGTCTGAAAGCCTTAGCTGGTGTCAGTGCTGTTGTTGCAATGCAACCTAGTATTTATCGTTCATTTAAAACAGTTTCTGATCAAGCATTGGGTAACATTATAGGTGCCATATTATCTGTTACAATGGTAACAATTTTTAGTGATAATTTTATCATTATGGGTGTTACCGTCATAGTACTTATTGCTATTTTATTTAAATTTAATTTAGCACATGTTGCTACTTTGGCGAGTGTAACAGCATTAATCATTATGGGACAACATACCGGTTCTTTCTATATTACCGCCTTTTACAGGTTTGTACTTGTAATGATTGGTGTCATAAGTTCATCTCTAGTTAACTTTGTGTTTCTACCACCTAAATTTGAAACAAAAATTTACTATAATTCATTAAATATATCCTCAGATATTTTTATGTGGTTTAAATTAGTATTAAATGATACGACGGAGTTTAATAATATTAAACAAGATAGTCATAATTTAAAACAACGTGTCGAAAAGTTAGAGAAAATTTATGATTACTATAGCGAAGAACGTCCTATTACAAAAAAACATATTCACCAACAGAATAGAAAGAAAATACTTTTCAGAGAAGTAGTTCAGACGACTAGACAAGCTTATGAAGTATTAAACAAATTGTCGCGTTATCAAAACGACTTATATTTACTTAATAACAATTTCCTATTACAAATCAAATTAGATTTAGATTCATTAACTGCTTTTCACGAGCAAATTTTAGCTAGCCTTTCTAAAAAAGCACGTTATAATGTGACACATGTTGATTATGAGTTAGATAATCCGCAGAAAAAAGATTTATTGTCTACATTTCAGCATGAGTTAATAAATCATCCTTATCAAACGGAATATTCGTTTGCCAATGTTATGCAAATTGTTGCAGCCATCGAAGAGTATCGACACCATTTAGAGCATTTAGACCGCATAAGAATTAGCTTTTTCACATATCATAGATCTGATGCAGACATTGAAATTGTTGAAGAAGACTTTGATTTATAAGTTTAAAGCAATTCCTGTAATTAATACCACAATGAGATAAAGTAATATTGAATCTCGAAATTAAATTTAAAAAAGCAGTAAGATTATTTTCAATGAAGAAAATCTCTTACTGCTTTTTCTATGTTATGACCCCACCATCCTGTTACAAATCTTCCCTACAAGATTGTACTGAAGTCAAACAACTAATACTTTATAAGTTTTGAATGCTATATAAATGCTCGTAAGCACCTTGTTTTGCAATCAATTCACGATGCGTACCTGTTTCAACAATATGTCCATTTTCAATTACGACAATTTTGTCAGCATGTGTAATAGTGGACAAGCGATGCGCTACGATAAGTGTCGTTCGATCTTTACTCAACACATCTAATGCTTCTTGAATAATGGATTCACTTTCTAAATCAAGTGCACTTGTTGCTTCATCCAAGATAAGAATTGGCGGATTATTTAAAAATATTCTAGCAATCGATAATCTTTGTTTTTGACCACCTGATAATTTAACACCTCGTTCACCTACTTCAGTGTCATATCCCTGTGGCAAGTTCATAATAAAGTCATGTGCATTAGCCATTTTCGCCGCTTCAACTACTTCTTCATCTGTTGCTGTTGGACGACCAAGTAAAATATTTTCCTTAACTGTATCAGAGAATAAAATATTATCCTGTTGCACCAATCCTATTTGATTTCTTAAACTTCCCGTTAAAAAATCTTTAATGTTGTGACCATCTATTAAAATTTGCCCAGAAGTTACATCGTAAAATCTCGGTATTAAGTTAATTAATGTTGATTTACCACCACCACTCATACCTACGAAAGCAACTGTTTCTCCTTTTTCAATACTCAAATTAATATCTTTTAAAATTGGAGCTTCGTTATCGTTATATTGAAAACTAACATGATCAATATCAATACGACCTTGTTTAATTTCAATAGGTTGAGCACCAACACCATTTTTGATGTCATAATCTTCATCAATTAATTGGAATACACGGTCCATTGAAGCAAAACTTTGCGTTAAAGTTGTAAATGATGCGACTAAACGACGTAAAGGTCCGAACAATAACTCCAAGTATCCAACAAATGCTGCAAGTGTACCTACTGTGATTGATCCAGAAATAGCAAGATATGCACCAACACCGATGACAATAATTGGTCCAATATCTGTAACTGTATTAATTGCGGCAAAGGAATAGGCATTCCATCTTGTATGTTTCAACGCACGTGTTAAGAAATTAGTATTCTTTTTATCAAAGTTTTTCGCTTCATTGTCTTCAATCGCAAAACTTTTAACGACTGAAATACCTTGAACACGTTCATGCAAGAATCCTTGAACCTCAGCTAATGCTTGAGATCTTTCACGTGTCAATTTTCTTAATCTTCCAAAGAAAACGTACACCGTTAAAATGTAAAATGGGAAGATAAACAGTGCTGCTAAAGTCAATTCCACATCTAAAAAGAACATTATGGATAGTGCAATAATAATTGTTATACAATCTAACCAAATATTCATTAACCCGGTTAAAATGAAATCTTTTGTTTGTTCAACATCATTAATCACTCTAGATATTACTTGACCTACTTGATTATTAGCATAAAATCTCGCACTTAAAGCTTGTAAATGGTTGTATAACTTTTTACGTATATCATACAATATTTTATTACTTGTCCATTGCGCCAAATATTGACGTATAAATTCAATTGGTGGTCTCACTATTACAAAAATAAATAATGCGATACCAATGGCAATAGTTAAATGATGAACTTTTTCATCAGTCGTTAGTGCGTGGTTATTAATCACGCCATCTATTGCATATTTAATTAAAAGTGGTATAAGCATTGGTATACCAAACTTAATTATCCCAACAATAATCGTTGCAAAAATACGATATTTGTATGGCTTAACAAATTGCAAATATCGTTTAATCATACAATCCCCCCTAATCTATTGCCCTATCCTATTCATAAGCATAAAAATGAATAGAGGTTGGATACATAATTTGTAGATGTAAATTCTTCTTACAATTTACATTTTTAAAATTAAGATATCTCAACCTCTGTCATATTCATGTGATTAAATACGTTGTCTTATTCGTATGTTATATTCTATTCAATTTAATCTATGGATACTGTGTCCCCACACGACAGCAAAAGTTATCATACTTCTTTACATCACTAAGTCAATATAAATGATTTAATCAGTATTTACACTTTATTTGCTTAATATTGTCTAATTTTTTTGTAACGTTCTTTCCAAACTTTGATAAAATCTGGCGCGAATGGGCCCTTCTTCTGTTCTATCCATTGTTGAAGAATGTCCACGTTGCGTCTTAAAATAATATCAATATCATGCGGATAATTCATTTGATTCATATGTTGCTCATATTCATCTTCATCTAATAAATGATACTTTCCGTTTGGATATACTTTAATATCTAAATCATAGTCTATATATTTTAATGCCTCTTCATCACAAACAAATGGTGATGACAAATTGCAATAGTAATAAATTCCATCTTCTCTAAACATGCAGATAACATTAAACCAATATTCTGAGTGAAAGTAAACAATTGCCGGTTCACGTGTTATCCAAGTTCTTCCGTCACTTTCCGTTACTAACGTATGATCATTGCCACCAATGACAACATGATCAGTACCCTTTAATATTGTTGTTTCAGACCAAACGCGATGAATCTTACCATCATGTTTATAACTCTGAATTTTAATGTTTTCCCCTTCTTTAGGTATGGATTCTCTGACCATACTCCACACCACCTTCTGTTAATTTAACCATTATAAATTATAGCATATTTCAGAAATAGTATTATATAAATACATATTTTTACGAAATAAGATTTTACTACTTAATAATTAAACTCGGTAATATTGCTAAGTACTACAACAGAGATTTACATGTCCCATTTAAAGTATATAAAATCATCACTTTTATATATCAACACTTTAACTTTTTGACATTGTTATTCTATGAGATTTAAAGATATCATTTATACTTTTTAAAATTAATGTCACTATGTTTTCCGATAATATTACCAATCATCGAATGTTACCCATTTATAAATTGATAAATCTTTGACATAGGTACAGGGAATGTATATTGATCTCGATCACTTAAATCAAACCAAATCATGTCATCTGGTAATGTTTCAATGTTAATTGCTCCTGAAACGGCGTATACTTTAATCTTCCATGTTAAATGAGTAAATTGATGCTTCAACTCAAAAATAGGTGTTTCTACTGGTTGAATGTCATGACCGATTTTTTCAGTCATTTTACGTCTAGCATGCTCACTTTCAAACATAGGAAATTGCCACATACCATGCAATAATTTTTCGCTACGCTTTTGCAACAGATATTGACCTTGATTATTTCTAATTAAAAAGACGGATTGCTCAATTACTTTTTTACTTACATTTTTAGATTTAACAGGTAACTTTTCAAATGTACCTTTATCAAATGCCTCACAGTTTTCTTGAACTGGACAAAATAAGCATAATGGATTTTTCGGTGTACAAATTAATGCCCCTAATTCCATCATAGCTTGATTAAACGTTCCAGCTTCTGTAGTAACATACGGTAACAATTCTTGTTCGTACGATTTCCTCGTCGATTGTAATTTAATATCTCGATAGTCATCATTCAATCTAGACCATACTCGAAAAACATTTCCGTCTACAGTTGCTAGTGGTACATTATATGCAATGCTCATTACTGCAGCTTGTGTGTATGGGCCAACACCTTTTAACGCTTTAAATTGATCAGGATCTTTGGGAACTAAGCCTTCATATTTATCATAAACTTCTTTAATCGCCGTATGAAAATTTCGAGCTCTACTATAATATCCTAAGCCTTCCCAATACTTTAACACTTCATCTTCCGAAGCTTGACTCAAAACTTCCACAGTTGGAAATCGTTCAACAAAACGATGATAATAGTCAATAACTGTTTTAACTTGTGTCTGTTGTAACATGACCTCACTTAACCAAATATAGTACGGATTGGTCGTTTGTCGCCATGGCATTTCTCTTTGATTTTCATCAAACCAGTGTATCAAATTTTCTTTAAAACTAGACTGCTGATACATTTATAAAACCCTTTCCTCACCAAAATTAATTGTCTTTACTCATAATGTTTTTATTGTACATTAAAATCATGGTTAGTATGTAAGTTAATTTAGTTATTTGCGAAATTGGATTATAATGGTATATATAATATTATGAAATGAGTGAACTGATATGGACACTGCAACACATATCGCAATTGGGGTGGGCCTTACAGCACTTGCAACTCAAGATCCAGCAATGGCTTCTACGTTTGGTGCAACAGCTACAACCCTTATCGTTGGTTCATTAATTCCTGATGGGGATACTGTTCTTAAATTAAAGGACAATGCAACATATATTTCGCATCATAGAGGTATCACGCATTCCATCCCTTTCACAATACTATGGCCAATTTTAATTACATTTTTAATATTCACGTTCTTTAGTGGAACCAACCCATTTCATGTATGGATGTGGGCTCAGCTCGCAGTATTTTTACATGTCTTTGTAGATATATTCAATTCTTATGGTACACAAGCACTTAGACCTATCACAAACAAATGGATTCAATTAAGTGTGATTAACACATTTGACCCTATTATTTTCACAGTTCTTTGTATTGGTATTGTATTATGGGTTATAGGCTTGCATCCATTTGCAGTCTTCTTTCCTATAATCGCTTTACTAATCATTTATTACATGATTCGTTTTAAAATGAGAGCCGTAATTAAGCAACAAGCTTTAAAAGCAATTCAACAAGAGCATCACCCTGTTAAAGTATTTGTTGCGCCAACAATAAAATTTATGGAATGGCGTGTCGCGATACAAACTGATGCACATGACTATGTTGGAAAAGCATATGGTAGGAATGTGGTGTTTAGTGATAAAGTGGAACGTCAAACATTATCAACAGACTCCATTTTATGGAAAGTCAAAGGTAATAAAGATATACGTACTTTTTTAAACTTTTCATCAATCTATCGTTGGCAAACAACAACGTTAGCAGATGGTTCTACTGAAATTCGTTTGATTGATTTGCGTTATTTAAAAAATGATCATTATTCATTTGTGGCAATTGCACATGTAACAAACGATAATGTCATAGACCACTCTTATATTGGCTGGGTATTTACAGAAGATAAGTTACAACGTAAACTGTATGCTAAATAATTTCAAGTTATTATTCACTAAAGTTAATCTATAAAAAATGAACAACCGGGCAGAATGAAAATCAAAACGATTTTTACTCTGTCCGGTTTTTTAATGTAAAACTATGAATGCTTTTACAAAATCTAAAATTTATATTGTTGCTAACAAACTACCTTTAATGACTCGAAATATCAAAATCAGTATAGGAAAACAATATCTAGATGATATTCTAATTGTTTCTGATTCTCACAGATTAATTTACACAACAGGTCAGCTAAACATCATGAAGAAGTATCCGCCTCGTCTGTACTATCATTTGAAACATCCTGTTGATTATCAGTTTGTGTCACTTTAGATGTTTTATTATAAATTGCGTGTGTCGTATACCTTGCTAATACGAAATTTACTGCAGCTATTAAACATAAGAATAAAATAAAGTAAAAATGATATGGAATGTTTTCCATACTTGATATACCAAATATGATAGATTGTGCTATACCATTAACAATGTAATACATTGGATTTAGCATTAGGATGTGATTGATAAATACATGATTTGGATTTGGTATGAAAATAATTGGTAACAATAAGAAACACAATACACAAACCCCATAAAATATGATATTTATTTTTTCAGTTAACAGTCGAATAAGACCAAAAGTAACGGATATTAATCCTACAAAAATAGTTGCCATCACAATAAAATAGAATAGCGCTATATATGATGTTTCGAAGTTTACTGGTTTAACCAATGCACTAATCATCGTCAAAATGACTAGCATAATAAAACTTAAAATAGACATAATAACTACTGGCGTCGCTGCGGAAATATTAAATAACTTAGTAACTAAAAAGTCATTCATATAATGATGATAAGAGATATAAATTGTGAACATCACTACCGCAAAAACAATCAATACAATGATTCTAAATAACCATCTCACCTCTTTAACATCGGTCAAATGACTAAAGGAAAATAGCGTTTCACTTGCAATAATAAGTATTAAACATGCAGCTAATACGATTAGAAAACTTTTCCAACTTTGTTTTAAACGTTCTGTTACATACCTTTTAGTATGCGGTAAGTTTTTAAAATATAAAATAATATTATCTAGCATCTTTACACCTACAATTCAATATAAATCCATTTGTCTTCTTTCAAATTGGCAATACAATATCCATTCCCAACTTTAGTAATCCAAATGTTATTGTTAATATTAAACTTATCTTTTAATTCTTTTTTATCTACAATTGGATAAACAAAACCGTATAACTGATTATTATCATTGAAAAGTAATTGTATCGGTTGTTGTGTAACGGATGCAACGAAACGGTTATCATCATCAGGAACTAAAGTTTTTATAACTGAACTATGCTTTTTATGTAATTGACTATTAAAGTATGCATAGTAATTACTATAATTTGATTTCATATATGGTGCTAATTTTTTAAAACTATGCGTTTGATATAAACCTGCCGGGTTAAAATATTCTAATTTATCTTTACTAACATAGTAAGTCTTATTATCGGCGGTAACACGATAATTTTTACTATTTTCGCCAGTAATTGTAACTACACTATATTTTGGAATTGTGACTTGTTTATCCCCTTGCATATCCACACTGCCATTAAAAGCAATTCCATAAGCTAACTTTTCGCCATATGGATCTTTATTTTCATTTTGCATCGTAGCACGATTCGTAAAATCTGTTATCGAAATAATTCCTATATTATTGAAAATGAGCAACATCATCAATGCTAAGCCTAAAATAGTACCTGAGGCTAAAGTCCAAAAACGCACTAAAAACTTAGGCGGTTTTGCATGATTATAGCGCTCAACACGTTTGAAATTATAGGTCATCTCTGGTATTCTTGTACGATTCTTTTTCCAATCTAAATCAAAGTTTTCAATTTCTTCTTTTGAGTTTAGACTTAATCGATCACGTTCATGTTCTTTAAAAGATGGAATAACTTGTTTAAGTGACCCTTCCATTCTTAATTGACCATGTGAAAACCAAGCTATGTAGTTACTCACTTGTGAAATTTTATCAATATCATCACCAATTGACACAATCGTTAAATTATTTTCAATATAATCATTTGTTAATTCAATCGCACGTTCCATAAATTGTGGTGTTAAATAGTCAATAACATGATTTAAAATAATAATATTTGATTTTGATGAGCGTGCAATACTTAATAGTAATTGAGCGTATGCCGCTTTCGAAATATGGTTAACCGGCTTCGTTTTATAATCACCTAAATGTGCATATTGAATAATCTGTTCAGCTTTATGATCATTAATTTCATATGGAAATAGTTGAACTAACTGCGCTGTATAAGCTTCAACAGTTTGATGAATTAACGATTGATCTTCAATATATCCGTAGAACAAATCTTCAGTACAAACTACTTTACCTTTATCAGGTTTAATTGCACCTGCCAACAATTGACCTACCAACGCTTTGGAAGATTCAGGTTCACCAATTATACCTAATGCTTCTCCTTGATAAATATGTAAACTAATATTGTTTAAATCGATATCTTCAGCATCATATCCAAAAGGTAAATACCATTTCTTATTCTGTTTATTCCTATAGTAGTGTGTTACTTTTAGTAACTTTAAAACAATTGAACTTCCCATCTATTTTCATCCTTCTATAATTGTAATAACGCTATAGGTAAGCCTTCTTCGGGTTCATCGCTATTAAATCTAAACCCCCACGCAAAAATACCTTTTAATCTTTCTACTTTAAAATATTGATTACTGCCATCAGTCAGTTTATAAATTTTACCAATTTCTATCTTTTTTCTGTCTACTAAGTAACTTTCGGCAACAATTACTTTACTTTGATAAACGTCATATTCATTTAAAATACCATTCATCTCAGCTTTTCTCATTTTCTCTTTATAAAGTTGTATTTCGTGTCTTAATTCTGGCTCAGACATCTCACTCAATTTCTTCTGTTCCATCGGCAATACCACTTTCTTCTAATTTAGCTTTAATTTTATCATATTTATATCCTTTTCTCATAAGGCCTTCGATAGTTTTTGAAATTAATTTCTGTTGCGTGTACTTCTTTCGATTTTTATTATAAATTTTTTCTAAATCTCGTTGTAATAAATCGTCTAAAACCGCTTCATCTTGTGTAAAATCCATTTCATTCAATACAGCATGAATGGTTTCCATTTCAAACCCTTTTTGAATTAAAGATTGCATTACTTTTTCTTTAACTTTATTTTGTGGCCCTTTTTTTGTTTTAGATATTTTTTCAGCAATTTGGATAATATCATCAAGTTCCTGTTGTTCTCTATAAAGTTCTGTAAATATTTCAATGATATTTGGTTCTATACCAAGTTGATATAGTTTTTGTTGATAAATTTTAGGTCCTTTATCTGTCGTGCGAATCATTGTATTTTTTAAACTTTCCGCATAATCTTGATGGTCGATTAACTTTTCGCGATAACAATATTCAATCACTTCAGAAATCGCTTGCTCTGATATCTCTTCTTTTTGTAAATATTGTATAACTTCTTTTTCAGTTCTCTTTTTATATGATAAATATTGGATTGCTTTATTTAAACCTATGCGATAATGATCATACTTTTGAATCTCTGCCATGTCAGCAGCTTCAAGTTGTTGCCCTTTTTTTAAATTAAATTTGACTAATGTATCAATATCTATACCCATTTCAAATTGTTCGTCTAAAAAAAGATTAAACCGTTCTTTGTTTTTCTTTTGAACTTCTATTTTAGTAATCTTCGGCACTGGATCACCCCGTTACTTTCTTAAGTTTTAATACAATACTCTTTTATTATTCAATAAGCCACTTCCTATAGCAAATGTTTAACTTTAAATATTTTTCGATGCTAACAAAAAATCACACTATCATCTTTTAAAATGAAAGTGTGATTACAAGCAAATCTGTAAAATTTATAAAGCAGAAACAATTCAACTTTATCATTATGACATTTCAATTAAACCTTCTACATTATAGTTCCAAGCATCTTACACATGAATGCAAGTATTTAACGATTTAATTGTGACATAGCCTGTTGATATTGTGTTTCATTGATATAATTTTGTTGCTTCATTTTTTCTAAGTTCGTGCTTACACGTTGCGTAAAATTCTCTGACATATTATTGATATTATATACGCTAGGTGCATTGACTTTACTAGCTAAAATAGCGCTTTGTAAAACTGTTATGTGAGACATTGTTGTACTATTTTTATTCACGGTTGTTCCAAAGTAATGGTTTGCTGCGCCCTCAAGCGTATATTGATTATCCCCAAAGTAAATATTATTTAAATAAAAGCTTAAAATTTCGTTCTTATTATATTGTTTTTCAACTCGATGAGCTACAAATAATTCTTTTACTTTTCTAGTAAATGAACGATCATTATCATAAAAATAATTTTTGACAACTTGTTGTGTAATGGTACTACCACCTTGCACATCTCTGTCGCTAATCGTTGAAAATAAAGCTCTAGTTGTACCTTTCAAATCGAATCCATGATGATTGTAGAATCGTTCATCTTCCATTGAAATAAAGGCACCTTTAACATACTCTGGCATGTTATCAGCTGACACAAAACTACTTTTATTTTCAATTTTTCTTAGTTCATCCACATTATCGCGTGTAGATAAAAAATACATGATACCAATAAACAATGCGATAATGATTAGAATGGTTAATAATATTTTCAATAGTATTCGTTTACTTTTTTTCTTTTTCGGCGGTTTGCCAACTGGTTGATAATACGTATTATAGTGAGGTTCGTGTTTCATATGCTCAAAATGTTCATTTGAGTTTGAGTACCTATCGCTTCTTTTCATGCGTTTGCTCCTTCTTTTAAAACTCACTTAGTATATACCTTGAGTTTACCAGTACTATCACAAATAGGCTACACTTTTTGGGAAAATCAGTCCAAGGGCTTACAATCGTATACGCCATCATACTTACTTTTTTGTTTTTTGAAAAAATTATAGATAAATCATTGCAATTTTAAATATTAATCATGTCAAATATTGTTATATTTTGTAAAAATAAAAGACCATCCCTATTAAATGCCAATAGAGACGACCTTTTATTTGTTATTCATTTATTAAAACTAAAATCCATATTTCATTTCAAACGAAAATATATAAATTTTAACAATCGATAACCACAATACTTCTATTGTAATTGTTTAACGATTTCTCGATTAAAATCATCTAAATCGTCTGGTACTCGACTTGTTACAATATTGTTGTCTACAACTACTGACTCATCAACTACATGTGCGCCTGCATTTGATAAATCTTTGCGTACATTTAATACTGCTGTTAACGTACGACCTTTTAAATCGTCTGTATCTATTAGTATTTGTGGCCCATGACAAATGGCAAATGTTGGTACATCATTTTTAGTAAAGTATTTAGCAAATGTGCCATATCGACCTTCTGTATCTCCACGTAAATGATCTGGTGAAAATCCTCCAGGAATTAATAATGCATCATAATCTTCTGGTTTAGCTTCTGCAATGCCTACATCGACAGTAACTTTTTCACCGTGTTTACCAACAACTTCACTATTTGCAGTATCTCCAATCACTACAGTATTAAAGCCTGCATTCTCTAATGCCTCTTTAGGGCTTGAATATTCTATATCTTCAAATTCGTTTGCTAGAATAATTGCTACTTTTTTAGTCATTGAAAATCACCTTTCTATATATCATTGATATAATTACTATAGACAAGTAAATCAGTGATTAAACATACAAGATATAAAAATTATTAAGCGACTGTCGCGATATCTAACCCTAACACATCTTATGTGGCATTTACTTAGATACTAATTTAACCTTTTCTTCAAGCTGATCTAACAATCCAATCCATTCATCTATATCTTCAACACGTACTTCATCAGGATTTACATGATCGATATCCTCAATAAACTTATTTAAACGCGCTTTTATCTGTTCGATTGTTTGCTGTTCATTCATAAAAAGTTAACTCCTTTTATTTTGTTTTCTTTTTCATTATTATCCTAACAGAAATTGCGTTAAAGCGATATAATCTTAGCTATATTTATGACATTCAAATTATTTTGACTTTTAAAAATCCCCTTTTCAATTAACTAAAATTAAGAGATAATTTGTTACGAGTGATAATACGAAGTGGTATCATACCGATATGAACCAAATAGAAAGAAGGAAGTTTAAGACGATGAATAGCGTCAAATTGAAGCAACCTGTTAGCATTTACAATGATCCATGGGAATCATATAACGATGTTAAAGAACATGGCCAATTAACTTTAAGTAACATCGAATTTACAACTACAAATCTTTGTAATATGCGTTGTAGCCACTGTGCAGTTGGTTATACTTTACAAACTGTCGATCCCGAGCCTTTAGATATGGACTTAATTTATCGTAGACTTGATGAAATTCCAAATCTGCGAACGATGTCAATTACAGGTGGCGAACCAATGTTTTCTAAAAAGTCTATTAGAAATGTTGTTAAACCTCTATTAAAGTATGCACATCATCGAGGTATATATACACAAATGAATTCAAACCTAACATTGCCTCAAGATCGTTATTTAGATATTGCTGAATATATCGATGTTATGCATATCTCACATAACTGGGGAACAACTGATGAATTCGCAAATGTTGGCTTTGGCGCAATGAAGAAGCAACCACCGTTAAAAGCTAAGTTAAAATTATATGAACAAATGATTTCGAATGCACGTACATTATCAGAACAAGGAATGTTTGTATCTGCGGAAACAATGCTCAATCAAAGTACGCTACCACATTTACGAAAAATACATCAAGAAGTCGTTCATGATATGAAATGTAGCAGACACGAGATTCACCCTATGTATCCAGCTGACTTTGCAAGTCAATTAAATGTGTTAACTCTAGCGGAAATGAAAAAGACAATTCATGATATATTGGATTTCAGAGATGAAGATATTTGGATGTTATTTGGTACTTTGCCTGTGTTTCCATGCTTAAAAGATGATGAAGATCAAAAGTTACTATCACGTTTAAGAACTGCTAAAAATGTAACGACTAGAAATGACCCGGATGGCCGTAGTCGTTTAAATGTCAATGTATTTACAGGTAATGTAATCGTAACTGATTTCGGAGATGAAACAGGTACAATTTCGAATATACAAAAAGATAAATTAACAGATGTATTTGATAAATGGTTATCCTCTGATCTTGCTAAATCATTAAATTGTCATTGTTCCGAGTTTAGTTGTTTAGGACCAAATGTTCTTGTTAAAAATATGTACTATCCGAATATGGATTTTAAAGATAATGAGCGTCATATGCACAAACAACCACAAATTATACAATTTTAAAAACTCTTAATTATGCGGAGAAGCACTTTATCGATAAGTAGTCTCCGCATATTTTAATGCTATTATAAAATAAAAAACAATTAATTGCTGGCAGTACTCTACTTTAATAATAAAGGTCATTTAATAGGACTAATAGTCTATAATAAAAGGGTTAAATTTTAACTAAAAGCATAAACGTGCATAATCAAAAAGACAGATTGTAGGTGGAATATTCGAACATAACAGTTCAATTCATCCTTAACAATCTGTCTTTATATTTTTAGTCTCTAATATGTTGCACTTGAGCTAAATATTCAATTGTTTGTTTACTTTCAATGCGACGTGCTTTTCTTCGTTCAACACGTTGTGGTACTGTATCATAAAACCATTTTTCAACATCATCTTCTGGATATACACCAGGTACATGTTTAGGTTTGCCTTCATCATCTAACGCAACAAATGTTAGGTAACTTAATGCAGCTAAATCATGCTTGTTATTAAATACATCGTCAATTCTAATTTGAACGACCACTTCCATTGAACTAGTCCCAGCGTATGAAACCATCGCTACGTATTGTAATATGTCCCCTGTTTTAATCGGCTTTAAGAAATCTACTGAGTCTGTAGATGCGGTAACTACTTGCGCACCAGCATGTTTCATAGCTGTGATTGCTGCAATTTCATCAATATTAGCCATCAATGTACCACCAAACATTGTATGATGGTGATTCGTATCTTGAGGGAAAACTTGTCTATTTTTATAACATTTTGATTCTGACATAGATTTCATTGGTCTGTCCTGATTTGTCATTATTTTATCTCCCAATCTATACTTTAATCACGTATTTGACCTTTAAATACATGTTTCATTTCCTACTCAGCACCTCAAAATACATTTATTAAAATGTTGATGCCCAATTTCCATTTTCAAATACTAGTTCTTTTGAACCATCTTCGAATATGCCATAAATAGTCAAATCACTACTACCAATCATGAAATCGACATGTACGTTTGAATCATTTAATCCGCTTGCAATCTTTTCCTCAACAGTCATTTCCGTTCCACCTTGAATATTAAAGGCGTAAGCAGATCCAATCGCTAAATGACATGCTGCATTTTCATCAAATAAAGTATTGTAAAAAATGGTATTACGATTTGATATCGGTGAATCATCAGGTACTAATGCTACTTCACCTAATCTTCTTGAACCTTCATCAGTATTGATTAAATCTTTCAATACCGCTTCACCTTTTTCAGCTGAAAAATCAATAATCTCTCCATCTTTAAACATCAATTTAAATTGATCGATAATTGTGCCATTATAACTTAAAGGCAATTTATTAGTAACATATCCATCTACTCTATTTCGATCTGGTGCTGTAAATACTTCTTCAGTTGGTATATTAGCAATAAAAGCTTGTTCCTTGCCGTTAACATAACTTGTAGCATCTTCCCAGATATGATTTTTCGCTAAACCTACTGTTAAATCAGTACCTTCAGATACATAATGCAACGCATGGTAATTTTTTTGTTGTAACTTTTGAGCGTAAACACTTAAATTAGCGATGTGTTGACGCCAATTTTCAACTGGATCGTTACCATCAATTCGCACAATATCGAATACCTCGTCAATAAACTTAATATATGCTTCTTCCACAGATAGTTCAGGATACACTCTCTTCGCCCAAGCTTTAGATGGAAAAGCAGCTACGACCCATGGAAATTGATTTTTTTGTACACTTTCCATATATCCTTTAAATGCGCGTGCGTTTTGTTGTTGAAATGCTTGTAATTTTTGGCTATCGATACCATCCATTAAATCAGGATCTTCACTAATAAGTGCTAAATTAGCAGCGCCACGTTTAACGTAATCCATTCTCGCTTCAACATCATATGATTTTATCTCATGATTAGCAAAATGTTCCACAGATTCATTTTCAAATTTTAAGCGTTTTAAGGTTGGATCGCTATATACAACACGTACATCTGAAGCGCCACAATGATATGCTTCTTCTACAATTAAATGCGTTAATTCTAATGTTTCTACTGATGATCTAATAAATACTGGCTGTTTTGGTTGAACATTCATACCAACCTTAACTAATAGTTCAGCGTATTGTTGTAACTTTTCTTTGTAATTAGTCAAAATTCCCACTCCTAGTCGTGTCGCAATTGTCCTAAAGCGTCAGCAATAGCTGTCACTTCACTTGGCGACAATCTTTCTCTTGATTGAACAAAATCATATATATCTGTTAATTCTTCTTCATTTGCATTTTTATATTTTTCAGGATCTAATAATCCTTGATTAACAATATTTAACTTCTCTCTAATAGATAATACTTTCTCTTCATTTGTCATAGCCACAATGTTCACCTCTAATAATAGTTATGTTATCAAAGTATCACAATTTAATAAACTTTAATAGAATTTTATATAATCTGCTTTCTTATTGTTTAAAGTCGCTATAAAATGGGGATATAACTACATAGTTTGGAGGAATCAAAATGGTAGATGTAGCATTTGTCTGTCTTGGCAATATATGTCGTTCTCCAATGGCAGAAGCAATCATGCGACAAAGACTTAAAGACAGAAATATTCATGATATTAAAGTACATTCAAGAGGTACTGGTAGCTGGAATTTAGGAGAGCCGCCTCATGAAGGTACACAAAAAATTCTCAACAAACACAATATTCCATTTGATGGCATGATTAGTGAATTATTCGAAGCGACAGATGATTTTGATTACATTGTGGCTATGGATCAAAGTAACGTTGATAATATTAAATCTATCAATCCTAATCTTAAGGGACAATTGTTCAAACTGTTAGAATTTAGTAATATGGAAGAGAGTGATGTACCAGATCCATACTACACGAATAATTTTGAAGGTGTATACGACATGGTATTATCATCTTGTGATAATTTAATAGACTACATCGTAAAAGATGCAAATTTGAAAGAGGGGTAGTTTTTTATGGAAAATAAATTTGTTCCTGGTATTTTAATTGGTGCCGTAATTGGTGGTGCAATTAGTTTAGCTGATAAATCTACACGTCAAGCTTTAGTTCAATCAGTTAAAGATGCAAAAAATGGTAACCGCACTCGTAAGCCTTCTAAAGTCAGCAAGATTAAAGACGAAGTTTTATACTGGAAAGATGTTGTTGAAGAAATTCGTCGTAATAATCCTGAATTAGAACGTTCATTAAAAGATGCGAAAGAAACATTTGTTAATAGAAAAAATCAACGCTAAGATGATTTTGTTTTTATAAGGCAATACTTAACAATTTGGTGTACGCCTTTCATAGTTATCATTATTAAATGATAATACAATGATTGGCCAAACTGCATTGTTTCAGTATTGCCTTTGTTTTAATTTTAAATCAAAATAGCCTATGAAAGATTTAAATCAATTAATTTCTATAATATTATCATTTTTAAAGCATATCATTGTTTAGTTTTTTTATAATTGGATAAATACTAATAGTTACTTTATAAAACATTACATAGAGAAAGGTTAAGGAGTGCACATGTCGAAAAAGGATCACTCTTCTTCAAAATATCTTAATTCTGTTAAGGAAGCACAAGAGGAGTCAAAAAAGAAAAATAAAAGTAATCCCAAAATTGATGTTGATCGTACATATATTGAACCTCAACAATTCCAATCTAAGAAACCTAAAAAAGATGATCAGGTTTTCTTCTTATCAAGATTAAATAAACCTGCAAAATATAAGAAAGACTCTAATTTCTTATCATATCTCATCTATCGCATAGGAAAAGATGATGCCTCAGGACTAGCAGCACAAATGACTTACCATTTCGTACTTGCTATGTTCCCTATGTTGCTTTTCCTATTAACATTATTACCATTTTTCAATATTAAGCAGAGTCAAATTACTAATATGTTAAGCAATGCACCCGCTGAAACATCTACTCTAATTAAGAGTGTAATTGGTGATATAACTCAAAACTCCAGTGGTGGCTTATTATCTATCGGTTTGATTTTAGCAATTTGGTCAGCTTCAAATGGAATGACTGCAATTATGAATTCTTTCAATGTTGCTTACGATGTAGAAGATAGCCGTAATGGAATCGTATTAAAACTACTAAGTGTTGTCTTCACTGTAGTTATGGGCGTTGTGTTTGTAGTTGCTCTAGCATTACCAACGCTTGGTTCTGTAATTAGTCATTTCCTATTCGGTCCACTTGGATTTGACGAACAAGTGAAATGGATTTTTAACCTTATTAGAATTGTGTTACCAATCATTATTATATTTATCGTATTTATCGTGTTATATTCGGTTGCACCTAACGTTAAAACGAAGCTTAAGTCAGTATTACCAGGTGCAGTATTTACTTCAATTATTTGGTTAGCTGGTTCATTTGGTTTTGGTTGGTATATTTCAAATTTTGGTAACTATTCTAAAACATATGGCAGTATCGCGGGTATCATCATTTTGTTACTATGGTTATATATCACAAGTTTTATTATAATTGTCGGTGCTGAAATCAATGCAATCATTCATCAGCGTAGTGTAATTAAAGGTAAAACACCTGAAGAAGCAGCATTAGAACATGATGACAATAATAAAAATCATTATAATGAGAACACTAGATACGAATATGATGAAGATAGTAATGCAACACATCAACGTACGTACCATGTTGATGAACATCCTAGTGATACCTATCCAGAAGATGATAAAAATATAAAAGACAAAATCGTTGATAAGCTTAAAAAAGACTAAACACCAACAAAACAGAGGTTTTCGCTAATGATTGCGAAGACCTCTGTTTTTGGTGTCTATTTGATGTTATATTGTGATTGGCGTAAGTAACTTTTCTTAATTCAATACGAACTATTGAATTAAATTATGTTGGAATGCATAGATGACAGCTTGTGTTCTATCTTGCACTTCTAACTTACTTAAAATGTTACTCACATGTGTCTTAACCGTTTTAATAGTAATATGCGATGCACTAGCAATTTCTTGATTTGAGTAACCTTTCGCAATCAATAATAATATTTCCATTTCTCGTTCTGTAAGCATTTCATATAACTCTGCGCGCTTTTTCATACGGTTACGCATTTTCACTAAAACTTCCGGTTCAAAAACAGATTCTCCTCTAGAAGTTTTACGAACTGCATCGGCGATATCTTTTGCACTTGTTGTTTTTAAAATGTAACTATCGACACCTGCATCTAATGCACGATATACCTCTTTATCTTCAATAAAACTAGTTAACATTAATACTTTAATTTGCGGTAAATCTTTTTTAATCTGAGTCGTCGCTTCTACACCATCCATGTCTTCCATAAGTAAATCCATTAAAATTAAATCTGGCTTCAACTCATGGGCTTTGGCAATTGCTTCCTTACCAGAAGCGCCTTCACCAACTACTTCAATATCACTTTGCGTTGATAGATAACTTGAAATTCCTATACGTACCATTTCATGATCATCCACAAACAATACTTTAATCGTCATACGAATCCTCCTTATTTAAAGGTGCTTTCACCTCGATACGTGTACCTGAATCTGGCAATGATACAATATGGAACGTTGCACCAATTTCCAAAGCTCTTTCACGCATATTTTTAAGTCCATAACTTTGTTCTAATTTTTCATCAACATTAAAACCTTTACCATTGTCTTGAATTCTCAACAATAAATAATCGTCTTTATTAAACAATTCTACTGTCACTTTTGTACCGTTTGAATGACGCAATGTATTCGAAATTGCTTCCTGTGTAATTCTGAACAAATGATCTTCAATACCTTTAGGCACTTTAAAATCTTGTATTTCATGCACAACTTTCATCGGCACTTTTTTTTGTAAATCAATAACTAAATCTTTAATACCCTCACCTAAAGATTTGTCTTTTAAACCAAGCGGTCTTAAATGTAACAGCAAAGCACGCATTTCTAACTGCGAATCTTGAACCATTTTCTCTAAAATCGGAATTTGTTGGTCTAATGGTGGTTCTAACTTCGTTTCTTTGATAGCAGAAAGCATCATACTTGCCGCAAAAAGTTGCTGACTAACAGAATCGTGAAGTTCTCGAGCTAGTCTTTGACGTTCATCTTCAATAATCTTTTTAACTTTCACATCATTAATATTATAATTTTCATTGGTTAAATTTTGAGTTTTAAGTCGCAACTTATGCAATTCTTGATTTAAAGGTACGAGTGTATGGTATAAATCTAACGTTTCACTATATATTTCTATATTTTGATCATTAATGCCAACTGTTTCGCCTTCCATTGAACGCTCAATTTGCGTCTTAATCCAATCATTTTGCTGATTGATTTTGTATGCGAGTACCGAACCAACAATAATACACAATAATATGATGATGAGATTTAAAAATAAAAAGACTGGTATTCCGAATATTTGTGTATAAAACATACCTTGAAAATAGATGATATTTACAAAAACTTTATCGATGAATAGAAATGCAGCTAGCATGCTATATACTAAGATGAGCATTGAACCAATTGTTCTAATGTAGTGGTTCATCGATAAATCACCTCTACGTCTCCGATAAACGTTGATACGTAGATATTAACTGTATAGTTATCCGGTTTCATCATTTCTTCAATATGAATATTGTTATTTTCAACTTTATATGATTTTTCATTCACGTAAGTACTTCCATAAAAAGCAGCTACATGTAAATTAATATTGTAATTAACCGGCAATATAACCTGCACTTTACCTAAAATGTGTCTAACAACAATGGTATTATTTTCCTTAATATTTGCAGCTTTTGTTAAGTCAATATGTAGGTCGCCAATTCCATGTTGAATTTGGACATCTTCCCATTTATATACATAAACTGGTGTACGTTGCTCACCAAACCACTTTTGTTTAATAAAAGATGGTGAAGTCATAACCTCATCCGTCGCAACTACTTTTTTTGGTTTAAATTTGTGTATTAAATAACGCACAATAAGTAGTAATAAAAAGACGAACAAGATGATGATTGTATACTTATTAGACAATAATGTGAATGCAATTAATAGCGCGCCTATCCAAAACGCCAAAAGGCCACGTATTTTATGAAAATAAAGATATCCTACATAAACTAATACACATCCCAATAATAGAACGAGTAAAAAGCCAATTTTTTCAAAAAATATGTAGTAAAAATTGGCAATAATCATTAATGCAGTAAAAATGATCAACATTTGCGTTGATATATATTTGTGTGTCATGTTTCGCCGCCTTTCTATGCCACAGCGTTCATATAATTTATTAGATACGATGTTTTTTCTGTTGCTATTTTTTCAGTTGAAGTTTGTTGAATTTGAGTTTCAATTTGTGCATAATATGCTTCAACTTTATTCAACTCTGATTTAATATTTTCAATTTCTTGATTATTGATTTCTCTTGCACATTGAATTTGAAATGCTTCAGCAATATCAATATATTTATTTTCTAATGTTAGCATTAGACTGTCAATTAACTTGCTAAGTTGTTCTTTTTTAGTAATTAAATAACGCATATAATCATCTAAATTTTTCATTTTTTCATCTAGCATTAAAAGGTAGTGCTTGATATTATTTCTTACTGTTGCTCTCAAAAACTGTTCAATATAACGTTCAACATAGTTCATAACTATCACCTTTTATAATAAGTTTTAAAATACCAAATGCGCTATGTATCTTCGTTGATGTCGATGATATGTTTGCTTAAAAACTACTTTAGTACAACATATTTTTGAAATGACGCATTGATTGTGTTCTTAATTATTATAAAACAGTTCCGAAACCAATATGAATAGGCTCCGGAACTAAATGATGTTCATACTTTAGTCTTAGTATATGTTGAACTATTCTTCTTCAATTTTTGTCGTTAAAATCGGACCATCCTTAGTCACGATAACCGTATGCTCAATTTGAGCAACAAAACTTTTATCGCTCGTTTCAAAAGCCCATTCATTTTTACCTTCTGTAACAAATGATGCATTTGATGAGATAAACGGTTCAATAGCTAATACCATACCTTCAGTTAATAATGTTTTGTCTTTTGGATCAAAGTAATTAAGTACATGTGCTGGTGCTTCATGTAATGATAAACCAACACCATGACCTGTTAAGTTTTTAATGACTTTCAAATCATTTTGTCTAGCTGTATTATGCACCGCTTTACCAATGTTACTTAACTTAGTACCTGGTTTTACTTTTGCAATTGCATTCTCAAATGCCATCGTTGCTACGTCACATACTTTTTGTTTCATTGGATTATCTGATTCTCCAACGACAAATGAAATGCCTGTATCTGCATAATAGCCATTCTTCAAAGCCGATACATCAATATTTACTAAATCTCCTTCACGAATGACACGCTTACTTGGAATCCCATGTGCCACCTCTTCATTGACACTAATACACGTTTGACCAGGAAAATTTTCATCATGAATTGGCGCAGAAATAGCACCGTATTCTTCAAATAACTCTTTCGCAATATTATCAAGCTCTTTCGTAGTGATACCTGGTTTGGTTGCAGCTTGCATTGTATTGCGCACTTTAGCGCATATGTATCCAATTTCTTTTAACGCTTGTAATTCTTCTTCTGTTTTTACAATCATTTTATCCCGTTCCTTTTTTATATAATTATAACTTATTATAGCAAAAATTCTTTGATATACTAAAGATGTTACTTTCGTATTTTGGAAAGTGAGTGGGACATAGTGTGATAAAGAAAAAATATTTCTTTATCGTTGTACCCCAACTTGCATTGCCTGTAGAAATTGTAGATCCAATTTCTCTATGTTGGGGCCCCGCCAACCTGCATTGCCTGTAGAATTTCTTTTTTGAAATTCTCTATGTTGGGGCCCACACCCCAACTTGCACATTATTGTAAGCTGACTTTTCGTCAGCTTCTGTGTTGGGGCCCCGGACTATAATTGAAAAATGCTTGTTACAAGTGCATTTTATTTCAGTCAACTACTAACAATATAACATTGTGGAGCCCAGAACTTTGATTAATGTATATGAAAATCAAAGTAATGCTTAAGTATGATTATTTCAAATATTTTACATACATGAACTTTTCCAATGTACGATACTATTATTATAAAGCGCTCGCTAAGATTTTACGATGATTAGAGGTTAAAAAATGAACGATCAATGGTATAAACATTTAATTGGTGCCAGAACAATTAAAACTGGTATTGCCATTTTTTTAACAGCTGTCTTTTGTATGGCACTAGATTTAACACCCATCTATGCCATTTTAACAGCTGTAGTCACAATTGAACCAACTGCCAAGGCATCACTTATTAAAGGTTATCGTAGATTACCTGCTACGGTAATTGGTGCAGGCTTTGCAGTATTATTTACATATTTATTCGGCGATCAATCACCTTTTACATATGCATTGAGTGCAACGTTCACGATTTTATTCTGTACAAAACTCAAATTGCAAGTTGGTACGAATGTCGCTGTACTAACATCATTAGCTATGATTCCAGGTATTCATGATGCCTACATATTCAACTTTTTGTCTCGAACATTGACAGCAATTATCGGACTCGTGACATCAGGTTTAATTAACTTCATGGTGTTTCCACCTAAGTATTATGGTCAGGTCGAAGAAAAATTAAGTAAGACAGATGCCTTGATGTATAAATTATTTTACAATCGCTGCCAAGAACTTATCTTATCAAGACTGCAATCTGATAAAAGCGAAAAAGCATATAAAAATATTTTCAATTTAAACAACCAAGTTGAAACGTTAATAAGTTATCAACGTGATGAATTAAGCTATCATAAGAAAAAAGAATGTGATTGGAAATTACTCAATCAATTAACTAAACGTGCATATACGAATCGTTTGTTTATCACTCATTTATCAAATATCATTTACTTGCCTAAAAATACTCGTGTTAACTTTTCAGGTGACGAAAAAATGGCATTGCTAAAAATTAGTAGTAGCATCAAAGATATATTTTATGATGGTTCTTTTAAGAGAGAAGATGATTCTGTAGAAACTTTACGTTCGACTATAAAAGCACTTGAAATTAGTGGTGAAAATCAAATTAAAAGTCATATACTATACGAAGTTCTAATGATTTACCGACTGCTAGACAGCAGATATGCTTAATTTAAGTACCTTATGCTAATTGGCACCATGGGAGTGGGACAGAAATGATATTTTCGTAAAATTTATTTCGTCGTCCCACCCCAACTCGCTTTGCCTGTAGAATTTCTTTTCGAAATTCTCTGTGTTGGGGCCCACACCCCAACTTGCATTGTCTGTAGAAATTGGGAATCCAATTTCTCTTTGTTGGGGCCCCTGACTAGAATTGAAAAAAGCTTGTTACAAGCGCATTTTCGTTCAGTCAACTACTGCCAATATAACTTCGTAGAGCATAGAACATTGATTTATGTCCCCGCCTCTTTTTATCGTATATAGCATGTCCCTTTTTAAAATTACAAGCATAAATATTCAGACTCAAATATAGCCACACGCCTAAACTACGGAGGGATGTGGCTGTCTTTTTTGATTGTAATTACATATCAGATTTAAATCATTAATGTAAAGAGGCTAATTCATTAATAAATTTAGTAAAATCTGATTTAGCAACATTTATCCTTAATGAAATACCAGATTCTGTTGCCATGTTTGAATGCCTTAAACCAGAATCAAAATCAATATAAATACAAAGCAGTTCTTGATTAAAATCAATAATTGTAAAATGTAAATCAGGTTCTATAAAATATATTTCAGTAACAGGATTGTCACAATCCATATGTTTCAAATTGTCCATGTCACTATCAAAGAGTGCAAATTCAAATTTAACTTCTTGATCTTCGAAAGTTGCACTAGTGTCGAAATAATAAATTTTATTATCTTCTTCGATAACTACATCTTTTAAAATAAATGTTATCGATGTTTTGCTATGTAAATAAGATGCATCTTTTAATATCACTTTAGTAGGCTTCATCGTCAAATTCCTTTCATCATTCATTTTTTCATGTTGCATAATCACCATTACTATTGATAATTCTAGGATAGATACTCATTGTATAATAATTATTCACTAGAACAAAAAAACACACATCAATTTGGTTGTTTCCATCCAAAATAATGTGTGTGTTTATACATATATGATTAATTACTAAACTTCATCGTTTATCAATATTAAATCCATTGATGCGATGTTCAGAGTTAACGAGATTTCTTCTGTCTATTTGCTCTGTCTATTAATACTTGTTTCGCTTGTATTTCCGCTTCATTATCTATTTCTTTAGGCTCAAACGGAATACCCTTACGTTCACAAGCTTTTTCTAACAGATAATCAGTGATTTCGTAATTTTTAGGTAAAATTGGTCCGTGTAAATAAGTACCTAATAAATTTTTATAATGAATGCCTTCTTTTTTATCTTCATCATTATTACCATAACCAAAAGTAACATGACCAAGTGTACCGAAATCATGATATGTTCTACCACCGTGATTTTCAAAACCTACAATAGTTCCAAAAGTATCACTTTCGATAACAATATCTCCTGTTAATCGGTTTGTCTTTGATTCAGTATAAAAATCTAAAATACCTAACCCTTCTAATTCTGTACCATCAGGCGTGATATATTTTTTCCCTAAAAATTGATAGCCTCCACAAATCGTTAATCCCGGCATACCATCTTCAATCGCTTCTTTAAGTGGTGTCTTAATTTTACTTAATTCTTTTGTTGCTAATGCTTGTTCTCTATCACTTCCACCACCGATAAAGAAAATATCACATTCATCAAAGGTAATACCTTCTGTTTCATTGATTTCTACGACATTAACTTTAATATTTCGTTTTTTAGCACGTTGTCTTAAAGCAATAATATTTCCTATATCACTGTATAAATTCAATTTATCTGACATAAAATGATAAATAGTCAATTCATGCATATTATGATTGACCTCCTTCAAACGAACGGTTTAATTGTTCAAGCATAGGCGCTAATGATGTATAGTTTGGTATTGCAACTGTGAAACCTTTATAATCCATAGTCTTTGCCGTTGCTTTATAAATATCATGCTCAACTATAATTGGTACTTCAACCTCTGCTAACTTCAATCGCAATTGAAGTTCTTCTGCTCGTGTACCTGTCACGATGATAGCTTCAATTTGTTGCTTAGATAATTTTTCAAAATCTGCATCATAAATCCATGAAGTATCTCGACCATCTGCAGCGTTATCATTTAGCGAAATAACATACACTTTTTCGCCTTCTAATTGTTCACCAACTGATAAACTTGCATTCATTCCTGCAGGATTTTTAGCTAAATTGATCATCGCTTCTTTTCGTTCTTTTTTAAAGTACTGCATACGACCATTGTCTGATGTATACGTTTCAAAGCCATTTTTAATTGTTTGTTCATTTAACCCTAGCTCTCTTAAAACAGTATATGCTGCTAACGCGTTATAAGCGTTAAAGTCACCTGCAATTTTCATATCATATTTTTCATCATTGATATTTAAATATAAAAACGGTGCCACATCAAAACTTGATATTTCATATTTTGCTTGCTCTCGTTTGAAACCACACTGACAGTGATAATGACCAATTTGATTATAATGAATATAATCGTATTGCAATAAGCGACCACAGTTTGGACAATATCTACTTTCATTCATCGTACTTTGTTCAAATTCATGGGCATGTGCTTTCATACCATAGTACACAATCGTATCACTTGCGATTTTCAAACGACTCACAAATGGATCATCAGCATTTAGCAATAATTTGATGCCTTTATTACTAATTGTCTCTGCAATGTTATTAACCATAATATCAATTTCACCGAAGCGATCCATTTGATCTCTAAAGAAATTAGTAAATACCATCATTGAAGGTGTAACTTCTTTTAACACACGTGGAATCGAACCTTCATCAATTTCGATTACCGCAATTTTAGTCTTAGGTGTTGATTGCATGATGAATGCAGAAGTTATACCTGCAGCCATATTAGCACCTTCATTATTGTGTATAATTTGAATATTATTTGCTTTTAAAGTATGTCCAATTAAGTTTGAAGTCGTTGTTTTACCATTTGTTCCACTGATAAATACAATATCATCAACTTGCTCTGCTAATTTTCTTAATATATCTGTATCCACTTTTCTAGCGATTTGTCCAGGTAAATCTGTTCCTCTTTTACCTACTGCTCTACTTGCTTTACGCGCCAATTTCGCTAGATGGATTGCCGTCCACTGTCTCATGTGTTTCCTCCTCAAATTTCCACTCGCATCATTATAACATGACAAGGCAACTTCAAAAAAGTTTCTCAATCACAAATTGATACAGTGTTTCTAAATTATAATCATTCTCATTTAGATAATTAAAAATGATATTTATTATCAATTAAATATCGCTAAATGATACATTTTCTCAATTAGAGCGCTAAAATAAGGCATTAAATTATAATTATTATTATTTACAATTGAGAATGAGTTTGTTATACTAAGTTTAATTCATAGTAATTTTAATTTACAAATAAGAGGTGTATCAAAATGTTAAGTAAAAATTTATTAGAAGCATTAAATGATCAAATGAACCATGAGTACTTTGCAGCACACGCATATATGGCAATGGCAGCATACTGTGATAAAGAATCGTACGAAGGATTTGCAAACTTCTTCATTCAACAAGCTAAAGAAGAACGTTTCCATGGACAAAAGATTTATAACTATATTAACGACAGAGGTGCACATGCAGAATTCAGAGCAGTTTCAGCACCAAAAATTGACTTTTCAAGCATACTAGAAACTTTCAAAGACAGCTTATCTCAAGAACAAGAAGTAACAAGACGTTTCTATAACTTATCTGAAATCGCTCGTCAAGATAAAGATTATGCAACTATCTCATTCTTAAACTGGTTCTTAGATGAACAAGTCGAAGAAGAATCAATGTTTGAAACGCACATCAATTATTTAACTCGTATCGGCGATGACAGCAATGCATTATATCTTTACGAAAAAGAACTTGGCGCTCGTACATTCGACGAAGAATAATTAAACATCACTACAATAGACAGATAAATATCATACGACATGATAGGCATTTGGGTCACTTACAATAACCCAATGTCTATATTATTTTGCTTTACGGAGATCACTAGATTCATTTTCTGAATCATTGATCTGCGTTTTTTCATTTTCAAGGCTAATTATTGTATTTTTAGTCATTTATTTTTTAAACTACTAATGTTAATAACTCTAAATTTGATGTTGAATTAATTTGACCGATTTTAAAGCATATCATCATTTACTTTTTAATCAGAGTTACATCCAAATGATAGATTTCACGTTATACCTTCACGTATAATATTATGTATCGTTTGTAAGCAAATGACTAAAAAGTCTATTAATATATACATTTAATTAATTGAAAGGATTGACTACATGATACAAGAGGCGTTTGTTGCACTTGATTTTGAAACAGCAAATGGTAAACGTACAAGTATTTGTTCTGTCGGAATGGTTAAAGTCATTGATAGTCAAATAACAGAAACATTTCATACTCTTGTGAATCCGCAAGACTATTTTTCACAACAAAATATTAAAGTTCATGGCATACAACCAGAAGATGTTGAAAATGCACCTACGTTTGACTACGTATTTCCATATATGATGCAATTTATTGCAGATTTACCTGTTGTCGCACATAACGCGGCATTTGATATGAACGTCTTACATCAAAGCATTCAAAATATTGGTTTACCAACTCCAAATTTAACTTACTTTTGTAGTTATCAACTTGCTAAAAGAACCGTTGATTCGTATCGATACGGTTTAAAACATATGATGGAGTTTTATCAATTAGATTTTCATGGTCATCATGATGCATTGAATGATGCCAAAGCATGCGCAATGATTACTTTTAGGCTACTGAAAAATTATGAAAATTTAACATATGTAACTAATATTTATGGTAAAAATCTAAAAGATAAAGGCTAGGACTAAATAAAATACTCCCTTCAAAGTAAGCATTGTAAAAATGTAAACTTTGCAGGGAGCTTTATTTTATATAAAGTCATATATCGTCATATTTTTATAAGTTGATTGTTCTAAATTACCTACAGTGACACCAATAAGTCGAATTGGTACATCAGGGTCTTTTAAATCGTTATAAAGTAAATATGCAATATTATAAATATCTTCTTCAGAACTAACCGAATCTCTTAAACTCATCTGTTTAGATAGCGTTTCAAATTGATAAGTTTTAATTTTAACCGTTACAGTTTTAGCTGACTTCTGTAATTTATTTAGACGTTCAGCTGTTTTACCTGACAATTCCCATACTTTTCTTAAAATCTCTTCATCATCATTCACGTCTGTTGCAAATGTGCGTTCAGTCCCTACTGATTTTCTTACTCTTGATGATTTCACTTCACTATGGTCAATACCGCGTGCCTTGTTATATAAACCCCGACCTCTTTTTCCAAACAAACGTATTAATTCAAATTCCGTTTTCTCATATAAATCTCTACCGTTAAAAATACCATTATCATGCATTACTTTTTTGGAAGCTTTACCTACGCCTGGAAAATCTCCAATATCCAATGTCATCAAAATATCATGGACATTTTGATAATCAATCACAGTCATACCATCAGGTTTATTCATACCACTCGCTAATTTAGCTAAAAATTTGTTATAAGAAACACCTGCAGATGCTGTTAAATGTGTCTGCTCTAGAATATCTTTTCTAATATACTGAGCAATTTTCGAAGCAGGAAGGTCTGGTCTCACTAATTCTGTAATATCTAAATACGCTTCATCCAATGACATCGGTTCTACCTTATCTGTATAACTTCGGAAAATAGACATAATCTGCGCAGATGTTTCTCGGTAAGCACCAAAATTACTTGTGACAAAGTATCCATTTGGACATAATTTATGCGCTTGTGACATAGGCATTGCTGAATGGACGCCGTATTTTCGTGCTTCATAGGATGCCGTAGAGACAACACCCCTACTGCTTGCTTTACCACCAACAATGACTGGTTTCCCTTTCAATTTGGGGTTATCTCTCATTTCGACTTGTGCAAAAAAATAGTCCATATCTATATGAATAATTCGTCTCTCAGTCAAGTGCTCACCTCCCTACTAATTTTTACTTTTATAACGCACAAAAATATCTCAACATAATTATACGCTGTGTACGATTTTTTTACATAAATCTTGCACTTAGCGATAACTATATTGAGATAACTACAAGTTGTTATAAAATCAATTGCTATTTAAGCATGATGATGAAGACGATTGAGTAAGAAAACATAGGTAATCTGAAATAATTCAAGCAAATTCATTTTGTTGGTATCATCATATTAAAATTTATTATTGAGTCGGCTTTTGATGATACAAATAAATACTATCTTCATCTTGTTGAACATATTTAAAACTACTAGATATTGTTAATGCAACAAGCAGAATATCTATAAAGCAATAAGCAGTATGCATACTAAACATAAAAATAAGTGATGAATAACCAAATACCTTAATTAAAATAAGCAAGCCAGTACTTAATAGGATTAGTGGTGACAGCATAATAATTGAGAATTGCCATTTGTTGAAGCAAGCATCTGCTGTTTGGAATAAGATTCTGTCTTTTTTTATATTAAACATAGGTTTGCTATCTTTTTTAAATAAAAGAAATAATGCTCTATGGATAAGTTCATGTAAAATCAATAAAATAATGAATCCAGCAAACCCATATACAAGATTGATGATGATATTTTGATCGACAACCGCTGTGACACCTAACGCCCACTTATACGTAAATAAAATCACGAATAACGCAATAACAAGTTGCAAGATAATAAACCTTCGCATTTGAAAATTATTTGTCGTTAAATCAATTTTATGCATTACCAACCCTCCCGATCATGACATTCTTATTCTTCTTTAAATATAGTATACAATGTCACATTTAATTTAAAAAGTTCATATCAAGAAAGTAAATTGGCTGTAATAAAATTTTAATATACGACTTCTTTCTTCACTTATTAAGGCGAAATTTTATCTCAAATCATGTGCGCTATTTCAAATTGAATAATGCCACTGTCTCAACATGTGTTGTTTGTGGAAACATATCTACCGGTGTTACCTCTTCAAGTTGATATTTTTCAGCTAATAATAATGCATCACGTTGCTGTGTTGCGGGATTACATGAAATATAGACAATACGCTTAGGTTCTAATGTAAGCAAAGTCTGAATAAACGTTTCGTCACAGCCCTTTCTTGGCGGATCAACCATTACAACATCTGGTTTAATCCCTTGTGCTTTCCATTGTAAAATAACTTCTTCAGCTTTCCCACAGACAAAAGTTGTATTATTGCATTGGTTTATAGTCGCATTTTGTTGTGCGTCTTCAATTGCAGAAGGTACTACTTCAACACCGTATACATGTTTTGCATGTGGTGCCATATATAGCCCTATTGTTCCAATACCACAATAGGTATCTAATACAACTTCATTACCTGTCAATTGCGCATACTCAATTGCTTTATTATATAATTTCTCTGTTTGTTCAGAATTAATTTGGTAGAATGACTGATCACTTATTTTAAATGTACTATCTGTTAATTGATCAATAATTGTATCTTTACCATATAGCGTTATAGATTGACGTCCCATAATAACATTAGAGTGGCTATCATTAATGTTTTGTTTAATACTTGTCACATTAGGAAATGCATCTAATATCTTCTCAACAACAGCATTTTTTTGTGGCCACTTTTTACCATTAGTTACAAAAATAATCATCATTTCGTCTGTATGATATCCTGTTCTTACAACCAAATGTCTCATTAAACCTTTTTTCAATTGTTCTTGATAAATACTTACATTTAAATCTTTTAAAATAGATTTAACTTCATTCATCACTTCTTGATGTTGTGAATCTTGTATTAAACAACTTTCCATGTCAATAATGTCATGGCTTCTTTGACGATAAAAGCCCATAATAACTTCATTCTGTTCATTCTTACCAACTGGAATCTGGGACTTGTTTCGATATCTCCAAGGATCTGTCATGCCAACTGTATCGTTAATCTTAGAATTATCAAAATGCGCTTTTCGCTGAAACAAATTAATCACTTGTTCCTTTTTCATTTCAAGTTGTGCTTCGTATGATAAGTGTTGAAGTTGGCACCCACCACAACGTTCATAATATATACATGGCGGTGCAACACGATTCTCACTTCTCGTATTTATATTAAGCAACTTACCTATCGCAAAGTTCTTTTTTACTTTGATAATTTTATATTCAATTTGTTCATTAATTAAAGCTTGTGGTATGAAAATAGGAAAGCGATCTATTTTTACGACACCATGGCCTTCATGCGTTAAATCAACAACTGTTCCCGTTTTTATGTCATTTTTAGCTATTGCTTGCAAAATTTTACCTCCAAAATGAACAGGTTAGGAACAAAATTATGCGCTTCCTAACCTGCCATTATATATTTCACTATTTCTGTTTATTCTTCGATTAAATTGTCATCAACATGATCATTATTTATTAACTCTTCATTTACAATATCATTAGGTGCAAAGACATCTATATGACGTTCTAGATTTAAGAAATTCGCTGGTAATTTACCACCATATTCTCCATCTACATTTAGTTGTAAGTCTGTGAATGATGAAATATTAATTGCCTTTGCTTTTTCATAAATAACTTTAGGATGCTTAGTATGTTCTCCTCTTGAAGCTAAAGTCATAATATGACCAAGTTCTGCAAGGTTTGATTTTTCAACTATAATTAACGTAAAATAGCCGTCATCTAACTTAGCGTCCGGCACTAATTTTTCAAATCCTGCCATTGAATTTGTTAAACCTAAAAAGAATAATAATGCTTCTCCTTGGAAAACATTACCATCATATTCAATTCTTAAATCTACAGCTTTCATTTGAGGTAACATTTCGAAACCTTTGATGTAATAAGCAAATGGACCAACAATAGATTTCAATTTACTCGGTGTTTCATAAGAGACTTGCGTCAATTGTCCGCCTGCAGCTAAATTAATAAAGTATCGATTATTCATTTTACCAATATCTACTTTAGTAGAATGACCTTCAATGATGACATCAAGTGCCCCCATGATGTCATTAGGTATATGCAATGCACGTCCAAAGTCATTAACAGTACCCATAGGAATGACACCTAGCTTAGGACGATTAGGCTTTTCTGCGATACCATTAACTACTTCATTTAATGTTCCATCACCACCTGCAGCGATTAATACATCATAATTTTCATGCATAGCTCTTTCTGCTTCAAGTGTGGCATCACCTATTTTCTCGGTTGCATATGCACTCGTTTCATATCCCGCTTTTTCTAATTTTATTAAGGCATCAGGTAATTCTCTTTTAAATAGCTCTTTACCTGATGTCGGGTTATAAATGATTCTAGCACGTTTCCTCATATCTTATCCCTCTACTTAAAATTCATATATTTTAACTTCATCTTTGTTTCGTCTAATAGGGAGTGGGACAGAAATAATATTTAACAAAATTTATTTCGTTCTACCCCAACTTGCATTGTCTGTAGAATTTCCTTTCGAAATTCTCTTTGTTTGGGGCCCCACCCCAACTTGCACATTATTGTATGCTGACAGAAAGTCAGCTTCTATGTTGGGGCCCCACTAGAATTGAAAAAAGCTTGTTACAAGCGTATTTTCTTTCAGTCAACTACTGCCAATATAACATTGTAGTGCCTAGGACATTGAATTTATGACCCAGGCTCAGTCTTATTTCATCATTCTTAATATCGTTAAAGACCAACTTGTATCTTAAACAAATACTATCTCAATATGTACAAAGCTTGTTATTTATTCAGCATTTTTTGCCGTTCTTCATTATATAGACTTCGTCAGTTATGCTATTTTACCTTTAAAATGATGTTGTAAATATAATGTTGTCTTTATACAAAAATGTTTTATACCTTTTTATTATACAGTTTGCCTTAATATAATTAAAGCTAACGCATTAATAAAATTAATATTTTTACCATTAACATGTACAATGAATAAAGTTAAAAGTAATATGACTTCTATAGATATAAATAAACCCTCGATTGCATCTAAGTCAGCAATCAAGGGTTTATTTTTTAAATCTTCATAGTTTGATGATTTAAATTATCTTTTATCTAATTCTTGTTTTAATAGTTGATTTACTAATTGTGGATTAGCTTGACCTTTAGACGCTTTCATAATTTGACCAACTAAGAAGCCCATAGCTTTGCCTTTACCATTTTTGTAATCTTCAACTGATTGTTCGTTATTGTCTAATGCTTCATTTACAAATTTTAGAAGTGTTGCTTCATCAGAAATTTGAACTAAGCCATTATCTTCCATAATCTGTTTAGCATTACCACCTTTAGCTGCTAACTCTGGGAAGACTTTCTTCGCAATTTTACTGCTCATTGTTCCGTCTTCGATAAGTTTAATCATACCTGCTAAATTTTCTGGTGTTAATTTAGTATCTAATAATTCTACTTGATTTTTATTTAAATATTCGTTTACGCCACCCATTAACCAGTTAGATGTTAATTTAACATCTGCACCGTGTTCAATTGTTGATTCAAAGAAATCTGACATTTCTTTAGTCAATGTTAATACGTGTGCATCGTATGCAGGTAAACCTAATTCATTTACATACTTAGCTTTACGTTCATCTGGTAATTCAGGAATTGTCTGACGAACACGCTCTTTCCAAGCATCATCAATATATAAAGGTACAATGTCAGGCTCTGGGAAGTAACGGTAATCATCAGAACCTTCTTTAACACGCATTAAAATTGTTTTACCTGTAGATTCATCAAATCGACGTGTTTCTTGTCCGATTTCTCCACCATTTAACAATTCTTCTTCTTGGCGTTTTTCTTCATATTCTAAACCTTTACGTACATAGTTAAATGAGTTTAAGTTTTTCAATTCGGCTTTAGTACCAAATTTTTCTTGACCATATGGACGTAAAGAGATGTTAGCATCACAACGTAAAGATCCTTCTTCCATCTTAACGTCTGATACACCAGTGTATTGAATAATTGAACGCAATTTTTCTAAATATGCATATGCTTCTTTAGGTGAACGAATATCTGGTTCAGATACGATTTCAATTAGCGGTGTACCTTGACGGTTCAAGTCAACTAATGAATACTCACCTTTATGTGTTGACTTACCAGCATCTTCTTCCATGTGAAGACGAGTAATACCGATTCGTTTTGTTTCACCGTCGACTTCGATATCGATATATCCATTTTCACCAATTGGTTGATCAAATTGAGAAATTTGATATGCTTTTGGATTATCTGGATAGAAATAGTTCTTACGGTCAAACTTAGATTCTGTTGCGATTTCCATATTTAGTGCCATTGCAGCACGCATTGCCCAGTCTACTGCACGCTTATTAACAACTGGTAAGACACCTGGATATGCTAAGTCGATAACATTTGTATTTGAGTTAGGTTCTGCTCCAAAATGCGCTGGTGATGGAGAAAACATTTTTGAGTCCGTTTTTAACTCTACGTGAACTTCAAGTCCTATAACTGTTTCAAAATGCATGATTTCCACTCCTTATAATTTTTCATAAACGTCATGTAAATTGTATTGTGTTTCATATTGATAAGCGACACGATATAACGTTTTTTCATCGAATGGTTTACCAATGAACTGTAAACCGATTGGTCGGCCATTTGATTGTCCACAAGGAACAGAAATACCAGGTAATCCAGCTAAGTTTACTGGTGTTGTTAATAAATCATTGGCATACATTGTTAATGGATCATCAATTTCTTCACCTAAATTAAACGCAGTTGTAGGCGCTGTTGGACCAACTACTACATCATAATTTTCGAATACTTTATCAAAGTCATTTTTAATCAATGTTCTAACTTTTTGAGATTTTTTATAGTAAGCATCATAGTAACCTGAACTTAATGCAAATGTACCTAAGAAAATACGACGTTTTACTTCTTTACCGAAACCTTCAGATCTTGACATTTTATATAATTCTTCTAATGAATGAGCTTCTTTAGAATGATAACCATAACGAATTCCGTCAAAACGAGAAAGGTTTGACGAAGCTTCTGATGATGCAATCACGTAATATGATGGAATACCAAATTTAGTATTTGGCAATGATACTTCCTCAACGACAGCACCTAAAGATTTTAAAGTTTCTACAGCGTTTTGAACTGCTTCTTTTACGTCATCAGCTACACCTTCACCTAAGTATTCTTTAGGTAATGCAACTTTTAATCCTTTAATATCTTTACCAATTTCAGATGTAAAGTCTACATCATCAACTGGTGCACTTGTAGAGTCATTAACATCTGCACCAGAAATAGCTTCTAATACGATTGCATTATCTTTTACATTTCGAGTCAATGGACCAATTTGGTCTAATGAAGATGCAAAAGCAACTAATCCAAATCGAGATACACGACCGTATGTTGGTTTCATACCGACAACGCCACAATATGCAGCCGGTTGTCTAATTGAACCACCTGTGTCTGAACCTAAGCTAAATGGTACTAAGCCAGCTGCAACTGCTGCTGCAGATCCACCTGATGAACCACCTGGTACTGCTTTATGGTCAAATGGGTTAACTGTTTTTTTGAAATAAGATGTTTCTGTTGAACCACCCATTGCAAACTCATCCATGTTTAATTTACCGATTAAAACGGCATTCTCTTTATGTAGTTTTTCCATTACAGTAGATTCGTAAATTGGCACAAAACCTTCTAACATTTTACTTGCACATGTTGTTTCTAATCCGTTTGTAATAATGTTATCTTTTATACCCATTGGAATACCAAATAATTTGCCATCCATTTGATCTTTTGCTTGTAATTCATCCAATTCTTGCGCTTTTTTGATTGCATTTTCTTTATCCAGCGCTAGAAAAGACTTAATTGTTGGATCAGTCTCTTCAATTGCATCATATATATCTTTAACAACATCAGATGGTTTGATTTTTTTGTCTTTTATTAAAGTTAATAAATTCTCAACCGATTCGTAGCGAATGCTCATCTTACGCGTCCTCCTCATTCATGATTGTAGGCACTTTAAATTGTCCATCTTCTGTTTCTTTGGCATTTTTCAAAGCTAATTCTTGCGGAATACCTTTAATTGCTTTATCTTCACGTAAAACGTTTTGTAAATCTAAAACGTGATATGTAGGTTCAACGCCTTCTGTATCAGCGCTATCATTTTGTTTTGCAAAATCTAAAATGCTTTCTAATGTGTTGGCCATTTCTTCCGTTTCTTCAGGAGAAATTTGAAGTCTTGCAAGATTCGCGATATGCTCAACTTCTTCACGTGTTACTTTTGTCATTAATAAAAGCCTCCTTTAAGTCATTCATCACTAAATTGTATCAAATTTCCAATTAAAAATCTAAGTATTTATGAGGTGCTACTTTAATTTCATATAAACTGTATAAACATTATCATTCGTTTATCAAATCATTTTTTATGAAAACAACACTCTTTTAATATTAGACAACCCAATTCAATATTATGATTATGCAATTTTAATTATAAAAATTTGCTCATATCCAAAAAATACGAAAGCGCTTTCTATATTGGTATGCAAGTATTTCAAAAAGAATAAATTTAATTTTCCTACTTTTCTAAACATTTATCTTTATGTATAATGTTTTCAAGTAACTAAATTATAAATTAAATAAAGGGAGTGTTTATCATGCTTACAATGGGGACAGCATTAAGTCAACAAGTAGATGCCAATTGGCAAACTTATATTATGATTGCCGTCTACTTCTTGATACTAATCGTTATTGGCTTTTACGGTTACAAGCAAGCAACTGGTAACCTAAGCGAGTACATGTTAGGTGGACGTAGTATTGGACCGTATATTACTGCATTATCAGCTGGAGCTTCAGATATGAGTGGATGGATGATTATGGGGCTACCTGGTTCTGTCTATAGCACTGGTCTATCAGCTATGTGGATTACAATCGGTTTAACATTAGGTGCTTATATAAATTACTTTGTTGTTGCTCCTAGACTTCGTGTTTATACCGAATTAGCTGGAGATGCAATTACATTACCAGATTTCTTTAAAAATCGTTTAAACGATAAAAATAATGTGTTAAAGATTATTTCTGGATTGATTATCGTAGTATTCTTTACATTATATACACATTCTGGTTTCGTATCTGGTGGTAAACTATTTGAAAGTGCTTTTGGATTAGATTATCATTTCGGTTTAATATTAGTTGCTTTCATTGTCATTTTCTATACTTTCTTTGGTGGATATTTAGCTGTATCAATTACAGATTTCTTCCAAGGTGTCATTATGTTAATTGCGATGGTTATGGTCCCTATTGTTGCTATGATGAATTTAAACGGCTGGGGAACGTTTCATGATGTAGCAGCTATGAAACCTACAAATTTAAATTTATTTAAAGGGTTATCATTTATAGGAATTATCTCTCTATTTTCATGGGGATTAGGTTATTTCGGTCAACCTCATATCATTGTAAGGTTTATGTCTATTAAATCACACAAGATGCTACCTAAAGCTAGACGTTTAGGTATTAGCTGGATGGCTGTTGGTTTATTAGGCGCTGTGGCTGTTGGTTTAACAGGTATTGCATTCGTACCTGCTTATCATATTAAACTAGAAGATCCTGAGACATTATTCATCGTGATGAGTCAAGTACTCTTCCATCCTCTTGTAGGTGGTTTCTTACTTGCTGCGATTCTAGCTGCAATTATGAGCACGATTTCTTCACAATTACTTGTAACATCTAGTTCACTAACGGAAGACTTTTATAAATTAATTCGTGGTGAAGAAAAAGCTAAAACGCACCAAAAAGAATTTGTTATGATTGGAAGATTATCTGTATTAGTTGTAGCAATTGTTGCCATCGCGATTGCATGGAATCCAAACGACACAATTCTAAACTTAGTAGGTAACGCTTGGGCCGGATTTGGTGCATCGTTCAGTCCACTTGTGCTATTTGCACTTTACTGGAAAGGTTTGACACGTGCCGGTGCTGTAAGTGGAATGGTTTCAGGTGCCTTAGTCGTTATCGTTTGGATTGCGTGGATTAAACCATTGGCACATATCAACGAAATATTCGGCTTATATGAAATTATTCCTGGATTTATTGTAAGTGTAATCGTTACATATGTTGTAAGTAAACTTACTAAAAAACCTGGTGCATTTGTTGAAACTGACTTAAACAAAGTTCGTGACATCGTTAGAGAAAAATAATTCATAAGTCTTAACAAATTAAAAAGGTACTAATGTTAATCAAAATTATGACTAACATTGGTACCTTTTTATTATCTTTAATTTACAATTAATTACTGTAAATATGAACTTGCGGTTCTTTGTCATCTTTTGTCTTACTAATTAAAGCACGTGGTTGGTTACCATCTTTAATACGAATTTCATAGTTATCGATTTTATCGAAATATTTATTCGCTTGTTCAGTAACGTACTGTGTAATACCAATTGTTTCAGCTTGTCCATAGTAATCGATTGGTAAATCTACTACTAATCGTTGTGGCTTTTTATCAACAAATTTAACTTTCCCTACTGCTTGTGTGAAATTAGAAAAATATGATTGCAAATTATCATTAAATTGCTTGAAATTATTATTTAAATTTTCATCATAATCTGCTGCTGTTGAAGAAGGTAATAAAGCTGATTTTTCATTGATATTATGCCATTCATTAAGCTTTGTTTGACTCTTTTCTGCAGTCGCTTGAGTGATAAACTCACCTGGTGTGATTGAATCTTCACTTGATTGCTTATAAATTGCAAAATGAATTGGTATATCTTTTAAATCATCATTTTCACGTAACCTTGATAATATCTCACTAGCCATTTGTTTACCTTGCTTTTTAACTTCGCTATCATCTAGTTTTTTACTAAAAGTCGGTCCATCTTTTTCTTTTTTATAGTAATAAACACTATTCATAGCTAAACCAATCGTCATACCTTTAATATTCTTACCTTTTGTATCTCCACCACCATAAAAATCTTGCTCTAAAATGTTAGATAAATAGGCTGGTGATTTTTCTGCAATCTTTTCAGGATCTGTTTCACCTTCGTGTGATGGATTAAGTCCTAAATTTTCATTCGCTTTCTTGTCTTTTTTATCTTTTTCAGACATCTTATCGATTTCACGTTTTGTATACTTAGGATTTAAATAGGCATTAATTGTTTTCTTGTCCAAAAATTGACCATCTTGATACAAATATTTATCTGTTGGAAATACTTCTTTACTTAAGTTCAATAAACCATCTTCAAAGTCGCCGCCATTATAACTATTTGCCATGTTATCTTGTAAAAGTCCTCTTGCCTGGCTTTCTTTAAATGGTAACAATGTACGATAGTTATCACCTTGTACATTTTTATCCGTAGCAATTTCTTTTACTTGATTTGAACTATTGTTATGTTTTTGATTATCTTTTCCAGCCTGGTCATCCTTATGGTTACCACAAGCAGCGAGTATAAAGATAGCTGTAATCAATAATACTAATGTACGCTTCATCGACATACCCCTCTAACTATTTAATTCATTTTGCTTATCTACAAATTGTTGCTCTGTCCAAATTTCAATACCTAAACTTTGTGCTTTTGTTAATTTTGAACCTGCATCTTCACCAGCAATAACGACATCTGTATTTTTAGTAACGCTACTTGTAACTTTAGCACCTTGTGATGCAAGCCATTTAGATGCTTCATTGCGTGTCATTTGATGTAGCTTACCAGTCAGTACTATCGTTTTACCACTAAATTCAGGATGTCCTTCAATATCTGATGTTTTGATACCTTTATAAATCATATTAACATGTTTATCTTTTAATTTTTGAATTAAAGCACGAATATCTTCATTTTCTAAATAAGTAACTACAGATTGTGCTACTTTATCACCTATATCATGAATTTCTACTAATTCCGCTTCAGTTACCGTTAGTAATCGATCTATCGTTTCATATTTTTCTGCTAACACTTGGCTCGCTTTAACACCTAAATGCCTAATACCTAGACCAAATAATAAATTTTCTAAAGAGTTGTCCTTAGCTTGTTGAATGGCAGCTAATAAATTATCAACTTTTTTCTGCCCCATTCTGTCTAAAGGTAATAAATCTTCTTCTGTTAAATAGAAAATATCAGCAACATCTTTAATTAATTCGCTTTGATAAAGCTGTTGAATAATTTTAGTGCCTAAACCATCAATATTCATGGCTTGTCTTGATACAAAGTGAATCAATCCTTCAACAAGTTGTGCTTGGCATTTTGGATTAATGCAACGAAGTGCTACTTCGCCTTCAATACGTACTAATTCATGTCCACAACTTGGACAATGGGTTGGCATATGATATGTGACAGCATCCTCAGGTCTACGTTCTGGAATACTACGTACAACTTCAGGTATGATGTCACCTGCTTTTTTCACTACAACACTATCACCAATTCGAATATCTCTGTCATGAATTAAATCCTCATTGTGCAAAGATGCTCTTGATACAGTTGTACCAGCTACTTTTACTGGTTCTAAAATAGCAGTAGGTGTGACTACACCTGTTCGTCCAATACTTAATTCAATATCTAATAATTTAGTTACTACTTCCTCAGCTGGAAATTTATAAGCAATGGCCCATCTAGGAGATTTTTGTGTGAATCCCATCTCATCCTGTTGATCTAAATCATTAACCTTAATAACAATCCCATCAATATCATAAGGTAATGACTCTCTTTGGCTTGTCCATTTTTCAATATACTCTAAAACACCATCGATATTATTTACACGCGCTCTATTTTTATTCGTTGTAAAACCTAATTTATCTAACTCATCTAATGCTTCACTTTGCGAACGCGCATTGAAATCAGTGAAATCATTGACACTATATATAAATACGCTTAACTTTCGTTTTGCCGTTAATTTAGAATCTAACTGTCTTAATGATCCCGCAGCAGCGTTTCTTGGATTTGCAAATAACTGCTCATCATTTTTTTCTTTTTCTTCATTTAATCGTAAAAATGAACGTCTCGGCATATATGCTTCACCACGAACTTCTACATTTAATGGTTCTTTCATTTTCAAAGGTATCGCATGAATTGTTTTTAAATTTTCGGTAATATCTTCACCTGTTGTTCCATCACCACGTGTTAAACCTTGAACGAAGTATCCATCAACATATTTCAATGATACTGCTAAGCCATCAATTTTTAATTCGCACATATATTCAACGTTGCCAATTTGTTCACGTATGCGTTGGTCGAATTTTCTCAAATCATCCTCATTAAATGCATTCCCTAAACTTAACATTGGCGTGTCATGGTTGACTTTATTGAAAGAGGCTTGGGCTTCACCGCCAACTCTAACTGTTGGAGAATCTACAGTCTTATACTCAGGATGCTCCTCTTCTATTTTAATCAGTTCATGAAGTAATTTGTCATATTCACTATCTGGTACAGATGGATTATCCTCTACATAGTATTCATAACTGTATTGATTTAATAAATCATGTAACTCGTTCACACGAGACGATAAATCAGCCATCCCTTAATCCTCCTTTTTTTCAATTGGTGCAAATTGCGCTAACAAACGTTTTGGCCCTTGTGATTTAAAGATAATATCTAGTTCGATTGAGCCATTTTTCTCGTTTACATTACTCACCATGCCTTCTCCCCAGGCTTTATGCATCACTTTGTCACCTACATTCCAATCAGATGACAATACTTGTTTTTTCGTTGACGTTGTTCGTTGACTAAATCCGCGTTTAGCAAAAGGTTTTGCCTTAGGTTGTATCGTTTGTCGTTTGCCACTTGAATGATTTTCTAATAGTGATTCTGGAATTTCCTTTAAAAATCTGGATGGCATATTTGACTGAGGGCGACCAAATAACATTCTTGATGTCGCATGAGTGATATATAACACCTCTTCAGCCCTTGTAATTGCTACATAACAAATACGACGTTCTTCTTGCATTTCATGATCATCTTCACTCTTAATCGCTCTAATATGTGGGAATAAAGATTCTTCCATCCCCATTATAAAGACAATTGGAAATTCAAGGCCCTTAGCCGAGTGCATCGTCATTAGTGTTACGCCATTTTCAGTATCTGCCTCATCAATATCAGCTACTAACGATAAATCCGTTAAAAAGTTAATTAATGACTGTTCTTCTAATGGGGTATTTTCCTCATAGTCTTTTGGTACTGACATAAATTCATCGATGTTTTCTAATCTACTTCGAGATTCTAATGTATTTTCACGTTCAAGCATTTCTCGATAGCCAGACTTTTGTAATACTTCATCAACTATTTCATGAATTTCTAAAAATTCTTGTTCTTTTATCAAGCTTTGGATTAACTCGTAAAAATTAAGACACTCTTGTGTCACCTTTTTTGACAATCCGATAAAATCAGCTTCTCCAAGTGCATCAAACATACTGATATTGTTTTGAAGTGCATAGTTTTGAACTTTTTCAACAGATGAAGGACCTACACCTCTTTTTGGAACATTAATAATACGTTGCAAACTAATGTCATCATTACTATTGGCAATTATACGCAAATAACTTAATAAATCTTTGATTTCTTTACGGTCATAGAACTTTTGGCCACCAACCATTGTGTATGGCATATTAGATTTCATGAATGTTTCCTCAAGTACACGTGATTGTGCATTCGTTCTATATAAAATTGCCATATCTTGATATTTCTTACCATTACGTTGATGCTTCATAATTTCTCGTATTACAAATTCCGCTTCATCACGTTCCGTCATTGCTTCATAGTAATGAATTTTCTCACCATTCGTATTTGCAGTCCACAGTCCTTTTGGCTTACGTTCAGAATTATTTTTAATCACTTCGTTAGCCGCATTTAAAATCGTTTTCGTCGAACGATAATTTTGCTCTAAAAAGATTGTATTCGCTTCTGGATAGTCTTTTTCAAATGATAAGATATTTTGAATATCAGCACCACGCCAACCATAAATTGACTGATCTGAGTCACCTACAACACATAAGTTTTTAAACTTACTTGCTAATAATTTAACTAATGTATATTGTGCTTTATTAGTATCTTGATACTCATCTACATGAATATATTGGAATTTGTTCTGATAATATTCTAGAACTTCTGGTACACGCTCAAATAAGTTAATCGTTGTCATAATAAGGTCATCAAAATCTAACGCTTCATTACGCGACAATTGGCGTTGATATCCACTATAAACCGTTGCTACCATTTGCGAGTGATAATCTGTGGCTTCTTTTTGAGCATCTGCAGGTGTTTTAAGTTCATTTTTCAAATTACTGATCGCACCGATAAACATACGAGGTTCAAACTTTTTACTATCAATATTTTCATTTTTTAAGACGTCTTTAATAACAGATTTTTGGTCTGTAGGATCAATTATCGTAAAATTGCGTTCTATACCTATTCGATCTGCATCACGACGTAAAATACGAACACACATTGAGTGGAATGTTGACATCCAAATAACTTCTGCTTGATCACCTACTAATTTTTGAACACGTTCTTTCATTTCTCTTGCAGCTTTATTTGTAAAAGTAATAGCCAAAACATTGTATGGTGAGACATCTTTTTCGTCTAATAAATAAGCAATTCTATGTGTTAAAACACGTGTCTTCCCTGAACCAGCACCTGCCATAATTAACAATGGTCCTTCTGTTGTCTTTACAGCTTCACTTTGCTCTGTATTCATATGATTTAATAACGCATTCATTTACTAGACTCCTTTATTTTTACTGTTTTTAAAGCTTTTTTAATATCTTTATAAATAATATCACCGACGATAATTGTATCTGCAATAGCTGCCATCTCTGTCGCTTGTTGTTCTGAGGAAATACCGCCACCATAAAAAAGTTGCGTTTCTGTTAGATGTTCTGAGACAGCTTGAACCTTTGATACGTCGCCATAAATGCCACTATACTCTATACATAACCGGTAATCGATACATATGATTGACCATTTGGGCATATGCTTCTAAATCTTCTGTTGTTAAATCTGTATTTGCTTTGGTATGTTTTGCCACTTTGCTATCAGCATTGCACACGACATACCCTTCAAATATTACTTCTTCAAAATCTATACTATGTCCATATGTTTTAAGCGCTTCTAATAATGTACCATTGTGAAATACAACATCTGTACTGTTCAGTACTGTAGGTACAAAATAAAAATCAAAACCAGGCATTACACTTTCGATGTTTGATATTTCAAGTACTAAAGGCAATGGGTATCTTCTTACCCTGCTCATTAAATGAATGACATTATCTTCAGTAACGTCATCAGTTCCACCAATCATAATTGCATCTGTTTGAGACATACAAATCGCATCTAAATCATCATCTGAAATATGTTTAGCTGGGTCTAATTTAAAAATATGGCGCCATTTTTTAATGTCATACATTTTCCGAAACTCCTTTTTTAACATACATATGATTATAGCATTTTTAAGTGTCGAGTTCTAAAGACTTAATATGAAATTTAAGTTCTTTTACTCTGTAAATTTTTTTCGTGAAAAAACAATGATTATCTACCTTATTAGTGCAGATAGATAACCATTGTTTATCGTTCATTTATTATTCATTTGTTTCAATATTCATACGATCTAAAATCATTGTATAAGCATCATTACCCCATTGTAATGAACGCTTCACTCTAGAAATTGTTGCAGTCGATGCTCCAGATTCTTGTTCAATCGTTGCATAGGTATAACCTTGCTTAATCATTTTAGCAACTTGTAATCTTTGAGACAGTGATTGAATTTCATTTACAGTACACAAATCATCGAAAAATTGGTAACATTCTTCTCTATTTTCTAACGTTAGTATTGCATCAAACAATTCATCTAACGCTGCACCTCGTAATTTTTCAATTTGCATATCGAAACAACCCCTATAATTTTATTCTTTATGTCATTTTAACGCATTAACCTATTAAAGTGTAGCGATTTATATTTTATTAAATCTGAATCGTTACTTTATTTAATTTTATGCTAATCCAGCGCGTTCGAAAATAGTGTCAACTTGATTCAAATGATGTTTAGGATCGAAACATTCATCCAATTCTTCTTTTGTTAAAACACTTGTAATAGACTCATCTTGTTCGATTAATTCACGGAACGGTGTTTTCGTTTCCCAAGATATCATCGCTTTTGGTTGTACTTTGTCGTATGCTTCTTCACGAACCATACCTTTATTAATTAATGCTAATAAGACACGTTGTGAGAAAATCAGACCAAATGTTTTATCTATGTTATTACGCATATTATCTTCAAATACAGTTAAACGGTCCACAATATTTGTGAAACGATTCAATGCATAATCTAGTGCTATTGTAACATCTGGTAACATAATACGCTCAGCAGAAGAATGAGAAATATCTCTTTCATGCCATAATGGCACATTCTCATAAGCTGTAGTAATATAACCACGAATGACTCTTGAAATACCTGTGATATTTTCAGAACCAATTGGATTTCGTTTATGAGGCATTGCAGATGAACCTTTTTGGCCTTTTGCAAATGCTTCTTCAACTTCTCTTGTTTCGGTTTTTTGAAGGTTACGAATTTCAACGGCAAATTTTTCTAGTGACGTCGCGATTAATGCTAATGTCGCAATATAGTATGCATGTCGATCGCGTTGCAATGTTTGCGTTGATACAGGCGCTGTGCCAATACCTAAATGTTTACACACATAACTTTCTATTTCAGGAGGAATGTTAGCAAAAGTACCTACTGCACCACTCATTTTCCCTACTTCAATTTCTTCTCTTACTTGTTTGAAACGTTGTAAGTTACGTTGCATTTCCGTGTACCACAATGCCATTTTGACACCAAATGTAGTTGGTTCTGCATGCACTCCATGTGTACGTCCCATCATCAATGTATATTTATAATTTTTTGCTTTTTCAGCTAAAACGTCGATAAATCTTTCTAAATCTTTTTCAATAATGTCATTTGCTTGTTTAATAACGAAACTTAAAGCTGTATCTACAACATCAGTAGAAGTTAAACCATAATGTACCCACTTACGTTCTTCACCTAGCGTTTCAGAAACTTGTCTAGTAAAGGCTACAACATCATGGCGCGTTTCTTGTTCAATTTCTTGTGCACGTTCGACATTTACCTTTGCGTTTTGACGAATTTTTTGTACGTCAGCTTTCGGTATATGTCCTAATTCACTCCATGCTTCACATGCTAAAATTTCCACTTCTAACCATGCTTCATAGCGATTTTGATCAGTCCAAATATTAGACATTTCTTCTCTAGAATAGCGTTCAATCATTTTTTTAACTCCTATCGTATGTATACTCGAATTTTCAAAAACAGAACATTTTTAATAATAATAAACAAAAAGTTCGTTTTTAACTCTACTCTTCACAGTTTAACAGAATTGGTTATAAATGTATAAAAAATTTCCGTATATTCTCATTCTATTTTATTTTTTACATTAATACAATTATCTATGGCAGATTAATACTGATTTCTAATTGTAAATGTTCGCAATACTTTAATCTAATTGGTATTTATAATGATCCATTAAGAATATATTTTTGCATTTTAGTTTTTCTCCCCTCAACTACACTATCCAACTTTTTATTACAATTAGGACAATCAATAGCTTTAGTAATACCAGAATTTATTCACTTTACTTCTCCTATTGTATGGAATTTTCAACAATCTACTTTTCCTAGTTTCATAATATTTCTTCTTACATTTCATAATATGTTTTAAAATTATTCGCTTCTAATATAACAAATTTTCTACTCACAAAAAGAATATATATTCTATTGCATAGGTGTGGCATTTTAAATATAAGACATTAATATTGAACTCCAGAATCGTATAAATACGAAACTGATTATAGAAAAATACGCAGAGATTTTTTTAATAGTAAATTTTTATAGAAAGACATAAATTGACTACGCTTCTCTCAAAATCGACTAATATATTTTCATGAAACTTTCGATCATATTAATTATTGAATGTGATGTTTGCAATTTAGTAAATAAGCTACTAAATTATTACATAAACTGATAATGTGTAAAAATTAAATATTTTTTAAACATAGATTAAAAATTTATATTGAAACTCTTAACTAAATTTAATATAATTATTTTATAATAAAATAAAGGAGTTTTTATATGAAAAGAAACTTTCCAAAATTAATAGCTTTAAGTTTAATATTTTCTTTAAGTGTTACCCCTATTGCAAACGCTGAGAGCAATTCAAATATCAAAGCAAAAGATAAGAAGCATGTGCAAGTTAATGTCGAGGACAAGAGTGTTCCTACTGACGTACGTAATTTAGCGCAAAAAGACTATCTTTCTTATGTTACTTCACTTGATAAAATCTATAATAAAGAGAAAGCCTCGTATACACTTGGTGAACCTTTTAAAATTTATAAATTCAACAAAAAGAGTGATGGTAATTATTATTTTCCAGTTTTGAACACTGAAGGTAATATCGATTATATAGTTACAATTTCACCAAAAATCACTAAGTATTCTAGTTCATCTTCTAAATACACAATCAATGTTTCTCCATTTTTATCTAAAGTCTTAAATCAATATAAAGATCAACAAATTACTATTTTGACAAACTCAAAAGGTTACTATGTGGTTACTCAAAATCATAAAGCTAAACTAGTACTAAAAACACCACGTCTAGAAGATAAAAAGTTAAAAAAGACTGAGAGTATACCTACTGGCAATAATGTAACGCAACTAAAGCAAAAAGCTTCTGTCACTATGCCAACTAGTCAATTTAAAAGTAATAATTATACTTACAACGAGCAATATGTAAATAAACTTGAGAATTTCAAGATAAGAGAAACTCAAGGTAACAATGGTTGGTGTGCAGGCTATACAATGTCTGCATTACTAAATGCGACTTATAATACTAACAAATATCATGCAGAAGCTGTGATGAGATTTTTACACCCAAACTTACAAGGACAACGATTCCAATTTACTGGTTTAACGCCAAGAGAGATGATTTATTTTGGACAAACTCAGGGAAGAAGCCCACAACTTCTTAATAGAATGACTACATATAATGAAGTTGACAATCTTACTAAAAATAATAAAGGAATTGCTGTTTTAGGTAGTAGAGTAGAATCAAGAAATGGTATGCACGCAGGGCATGCCATGGCAGTTGTTGGGAACGCTAAATTAGATAATGGACAAGAGGTTATAATTATATGGAATCCATGGGATAATGGTTTTATGACTCAAGATGCTAAAAACAATGTTATTCCAGTATCCAATGGCGACCATTATCGATGGTATTCATCTATTTATGGTTATTAAAATTTGTATTTTAGAAAGGTAAATAATATTATGGAACAAATTGAATTATTTAGTATTGATAAATTCAAATGTAATTCAGAGGCTAAGTATTATCTTAATATTATTGAGGGAGAATGGCATCCTCAAGATTTAAATGATAGTCCTTTAAAATTTATTCTCAGTACCTCAGACGATTCTGATTACATTTGCAAATATATAAATACAGAACACAAACAACTCACATTATATAATAAAAATAATAGCTCAATTGTTATTGAAATATTTATACCAAATGATAATAAAATACTACTAACAATTATGAACACAGAAGCTTTGGGAACTTCTCCTAGAATGACTTTCATTAAGCAAAAGTCATAAGACTATCTAGATATGATTAAGTAAACTATTAATCTTATTAAAGGTCTCTAGGAAGAAAAAATTTCATGCGATGAGATTGTTTTAGAAAAAGCGACGATATATATAATCTAACAATAATTTTTAAAATATTAAGAACCCCCAGCATATGCTTTATATAGCTTGCTGGGGATTTCTCATACAATATGGATCGAGCATCTTGCATGTATAAACAAATAGGCTATTCAAAGTAAAATTACTCAAACTTTGAATAGCCTTTCCTCTTCAAATAGTCTTTATTTAAATTGGATTATGTTATTGGATTTTCTTACCTACAAAAATGATTTCTTGATGTGATACTTCAACCGTGCCATCTTTTTGCTCTTGAAACACGGGTTTTTCAATACGTTTTACCGGCATATACCCTTGCATTTTCATTCGTGACAAACAATCAGCAATTGTTTCGTTCTCATTTACTTTGAATTTCATGTTCTACTACACTTTCCAGTTCTTCTGGTTCATAATCTTTAAGCTTTCTACGACGAATGCCTTTAGTCCAGAATCCACCATGTATGTTTCGAGGTTCATACGCAATGATAAATGCTTTCGGATCTAAATTTTTTATCGTATCCATCAATTTACGTTCATATTTTCTTGGTGTTAAAATTTGCATCACCATACGACTACCATCTCTACCAAACGCAGCATAGTGCGTAACGCCATATCCTAAATTTCGAAGTTCATTCGGTAAATCTAACTCATATTCTGCTGAAGTTACATTTACAACTGTATAACCTAATGCCAGTTTTTCTTCTATTTTCATACCAACAATGATACCTATTGAAAAACCAAATGCGTAGGCAATAATATTTTGAATATGGTCTAAATTAGACATAACCAAACCTAAACCAACGATATAAACTAATACTTCTAAAAAACTAACTGATGCAGCAATATAACGATAACCTTTCAACGTTAAAATTGTTCGCATCGTTAAAAACGTTACATAACAAACGTTAATGATAAATATAGTTAGTACCATTAACCATGGATTTTCTGTTACGAATGACATAAGGCGCCCCACTCTCTTTCAATTACACTTTAAATACCAAACTGCTTCAAACTAACCTTAATGAATGCATATTAATATAATATAGTACGAAAACTCTCATAAATAAATAGCGAATTTGTCATAAATAAAAATTTATTCTCAAATGAACATACTTACTTTAGTTCATACACTTTCAATTTATACACTGAAGTAGTCTAGCTGAATGTGGTTTAATGTTATTAATTCTAACTCATATTTAATTTATGTCACACGTTAGAAGAAAAAATTAAATTAGGATTTTGGCCACGTGTATCTTGTATATGCAAGTTCACGTTTGTGTGCATTTCGTATATAATGATTTTCAATTACTTTTTGTTCTTCTGGCGTAACTGGCTTACCTTCTAAATAATTATCAATCGCCTCATAAGTTACACCTAATGCATCTTCATCTGGAAGCTGTGGTTTATCATCTTCTAAATCAGCAGTTGGCGTTTTTTCATATAATTCCTTTGGCGCACCAAGATACGCTAATAATTGACGACCTTGTCGTTTATTCAAACCAAATATAGGTGCGATATCTGCAGCACCATCACCGTACTTCGTATAAAAACCAGTTATATTTTCAGCTGAATGATCTGTTCCTACTACAATACCTTGTCGGTTTGAAGCAATTGAAAATTGTACTTTCATACGTTCACGCGCTTTTTCATTTCCTTTTTGGAAATCTGTAAGAACAATACCGGCTTCTTTTAATGATTGCACACTTTGATCAACTGCAGGCTTAATATTGACTGTTACTATTTCATCTGGTTCAATGAATCGCAAAGCTTGGTCAACTTCATCAGCATCTTTTTGAACTCCATAAGGTAATTTAACTGCAATAAACGTACAATCAATGCCTTCTTCACGTAATTCGTTAACAGACATTTGTACTAATTTTCCAACTAATGTAGAATCTTGTCCTCCTGAAATACCTAACACTAAAGATTTTATAAATGAATGTGATTGTACATAATTTTTTATAAATTGCTTTAATTCCATAATTTCTTCAGCACTATCGATACGCTTTTTCACTTTCATTTTTTGTACAATAACGTCTTGTAATTTACTCATTATCTTCTTCCATCTCCTTAACGTGTTCCGCAACTTCAAAAATACGTTTATGTTTATTATCCCAACATGCCTTGCTTAAATCGACTGGATATTCTTGTGGATTAAGGAAACGCTTATTTTCATCCCAAATAGATTGTAATCCTTGTGCTAAATATTCACGTGATTCATCTTCTGTTGGCATTTGATATACTAATTTACCATTTTCATAAATATTATGATGCAAATCAATGGCTTCGAAAGATTTTATAAATTTCATTTTATAAGTATGCACTGGATGGAATAATTTTAAAGGTTGTTCATCGTATGGATTTTCATTTTCCAAAGTAATATAATCGCCTTCTGCTTTACCTGTTTTCTTGTTTATAATGCGATATACATTTTTCTTACCTGGCGTCGTAACCTTTTCAGCGTTATTTGATAATTTAATACGATCACTATATGAACCATCTTCATTTTCAATAGCTACAAGTTTATATACTGCACCTAATGCTGGTTGATCGTATCCTGTAATCAGCTTTGTACCAACGCCCCAAGAATCTACTTTTGCACCTTGTGCTTTCAAACTCGTAATCGTTTCTTCATCCAAATCATTAGACGCGATAATTTTAGTTTCAGTAAATCCTGCTTCATCAAGCATACGTCTTGCCTCTTTAGATAAATAAGCGATATCTCCAGAATCTAATCGAATACCTACAAAGTTAATTTTGTCACCTAATTCTTTTGCAACTTTTATTGCATTTGGCACGCCAGATTTTAAAGTATGGAATGTATCTACTAGGAACACACAATTTTTATGTCTTTCAGCATATTTTTTGAAGGCAACATATTCGTCTCCATAAGTTTGGACAAATGCATGTGCATGTGTACCAGACACAGGTATACCAAATAATTTCCCTGCCCTAACATTACTTGTAGAATCAAAGCCCCCGATGTAAGCAGCTCTAGCGCCCCACAATGCTGCATCAATTTCTTGCGCACGACGTGTACCAAACTCCATTAATTTATCATTTGATGCAATTTGACGAATTCTGCTAGCCTTTGTTGTAATTAGTGTATGGAAATTTACAATGTTTAATAAAATTGTTTCTATTAATTGCGCTTGAATCAATGGTGCTTCTACGCGTAACAATGGTTCGTTACCAAAGCATAACTCGCCTTCTTGCATCGAACGGATGCTTCCTGTGAATTTTAAATCTTTTAAATATGATAAGAAATCATCCTTGTAGCCAATAGACTTTAAATATTCCAAATCAGATTCTGAAAATCCAAAATGTTCTATAAAATCAATGACGCGTTTTAAACCATTAAAAACAGCATAGCCACTATTAAATGGCATTTTTCTAAAATACAAATCAAATACAGCCATTTTTTCATGAATATTATCATTCCAATAACTTTCAGCCATATTTATTTGATATAAGTCATTATGTAACATTAAACTGTCGTCTTCTAATTGGTACACTTGTATCTCTCCAATCGACCTAAATATTTTCTTACATTTTATCATAATTCATTTTTTTATATACATAAGAGCCCCTTAATTTCCATACTTTTAATTAAAATCAACCAACAATTTAATGACATATACATAATTTTTAAGAGTATTTTAATAATGTAGACTATAATATAAAGCGAGGTGTTGTTAATGTTATTTAAAGAGGCTCAAGCTTTCATAGAAAACATGTATAAAGAGTGTCATTATGAAACGCAAATTATCAATAAACGTTTACATGACATTGAACTAGAAATAAAAGAAACTGGGACATATACACATACAGAAGAAGAACTTATTTATGGTGCTAAAATGGCTTGGCGTAATTCAAATCGTTGCATTGGTCGTTTATTTTGGGATTCGTTAAATGTCATTGATGCAAGAGATGTTACTGACGAAGCATCGTTCTTATCATCAATTACTTATCATATTACACAGGCTACAAATGAAGGTAAATTAAAGCCGTATATTACTATATATGCTCCAAAGGATGGACCTAAAATTTTCAACAATCAATTAATTCGCTATGCTGGCTATGACAATTGTGGTGATCCTGCTGAAAAAGAAGTTACACGCTTAGCAAATCACTTAGGTTGGAAAGGAAAAGGTACTAATTTTGACGTGTTACCACTGATTTACCAATTACCTAATGAGTCAGTTAAATTTTACGAATATCCTACTTCATTAATTAAAGAAGTACCTATTGAACATAATCATTATCCAAAATTAAGAAAATTGAACTTAAAATGGTATGCAGTCCCTATCATTTCCAATATGGACTTAAAAATCGGTGGCATTGTATATCCAACTGCACCCTTTAACGGTTGGTATATGGTAACTGAAATTGGCGTACGTAACTTTATTGATGATTACCGTTACAATTTACTAGAAAAAATTGCAGATGCGTTTGAATTTGATACACTTAAAAATAATTCATTTAATAAAGATCGAGCACTTGTTGAATTGAACTATGCTGTGTATCATTCCTTTAAAAAAGAAGGCGTATCAATTGTCGATCATTTGACCGCTGCAAAGCAATTCGAACTATTCGAACGTAACGAAGCACAACAAGGTCGTCAAGTTACCGGAAAATGGTCTTGGCTAGCACCGCCATTATCTCCAACATTGACGTCAAATTATCATCACGGATATGACAATACAGTAAAAGATCCAAACTTTTTCTATAAAAAGAAAGAATCAAATGCTAACCAGTGCCCTTTCCATCATTAAGTTAGTAGAGGTGTAGCATATGCAATTATATTATTTAGGCCCTAAAGGTACATTTTCATATTTGGCTTGTCGTCAGTATTTTTCTGAAAATGAAGCAACTTTTCAACCAAAGTCAAATTTATTTGAAGTCATCAAGGCAGTTGCAGATGATGACACATCGATTGGTGTTGTCCCTATTGAAAATTCTATAGAAGGAACAATCAACATTGTGGCAGATGCACTTGCACAGCAAGATGTCTTTGCACACGGTGAAATACGTTTAGATATTAACTTTGCATTATATGGTAATGGAACAGATTCCATTTCTGATATTAAAAAAGTGTATTCTATTGCACCAGCAATCAGTCAAACAACAAATTACATACATCAACATCAATTTGACTATGATTATGTCGACAGTACAATTCAAAGTTTGACTAAAATTGAAAATGGCGTTGCAGCAATTGCACCTTTAGGTAGTGGCGAAGCTTATGGTTTTACACCTATTGATACACATATTGAAGACTATCCACATAACGTGACACGTTTTTTAGTTATAAAAAATCAGCAGCAATTTGATCAAAATGCGACATCATTGATGTTTTTAATTACACCAATGCATGATAAACCTGGGCTGTTAGCAAGTGTGCTTAATACATTTGCTTTGTTTAATATTAATTTATCCTGGATTGAGTCTCGTCCTTTAAAAACACAATTAGGTATGTATCGATTTTTCGTTCAGGCTGATTCTGCAATTACAACCGATATAAAGAAAGTCATTGCTATTTTAGAAACCTTAGATTTCAAAGTAGAAATGATTGGTGCTTTTAATTAAACTTTATTTTCTAGGTTCTACAATTTAAATAAAATAAAGAGTCAACCAAGGATTAAAATAGGAATCCATCCTTGGTTGACTTTCTTTTGTTTGTATTGTTTTTACACGATGCTGCGGTATACGTTTCGTTACCACTCGTTCAAGCAATTGCTAATGTAACCTTTTATTTTTCGTTCTAATCTGCAATTACTATTTCAATGGCAGTGGTTGATTTATATCAATACCTAAAACTATAGGCATTACATAATACACGACTAAAATAATAATTATTGCACTGATTAAGTTTACCCAGAATCCTACTGATGCCATTTGTTTGATAGATATTTTACCTGAACCAAAGATAATTGCATTCGGTGGTGTCCCTACTGGTAACATGTATGCACAGTTAGCCGCCATAGCTGCAGGTGCCATAAGTAGTAATGGATGCACTCCAACAGCAACAGACAACGTTGCTAAAATCGGTAAAATCATCGTTGCAGTTGCAGTATTAGATGTCACTTCAGTTAAAAATAAGACAAAGATTGTTATGACAATTACAATAAGAATCGGACTAACACCATTTAATGATTTCAACTGTTCGCCTAACCATTTTGCTAAACCACTTTCAGAAATACCTTTCGCTAATGCTAAACCGCCACCAAATAAAATTAATACACCCCAAGGGAGCTCTTTTGCAACTTCCCAGTCAATGATACGGCGATGTTTTTCAGTATTTTTAGCTGGAATAACAAATAATAATATTGATATAAAAATAGCAATCGTACCATCTGCAACGGATGACGTAACTTCCCATTTTTTCAGAAGAAACTCTCTTGTAATCCATAATAAGCTGGCAAGTACAAAGATAGTTTGTACTACCTTTTCTTCATACTTCATTTTGCCAAGCTCGTCTAACTTTTGTTTAATTAACGTCTGACCACCAGGTAAATATTTCAAATCATGTCTAAACGCAACATATCTTAAATAGAGCCAAGTAATACCTAACAAAACAATGACCGTTGGAATCCCTACAATCATCCATTTAGCAAAACTAATTTCATGTCCAAAATGTTGCATATATTGTCCTTTTAAAATAATTAATGGCGGGGTTCCGATTAATGTACCCAAGCCACCAATCGTACCTGCATAGCCAATTGCTAAAACTAGAGATTTTTCAAACTTTTGAATACTTGTTTGATTCGTATTGGCTTCTTGTAAATCATGTGCTTCCTTAATAATTGCTAAACCAATCGGAATCATAATCATTACAGCTGCAGTGTTCGATACAAACATAGATAAGAATCCTGTTGCCACCATGAATCCAAGTAATATTTTTGAAGTGCTTGCACCAATCAAATTAATAATTGTCAACGCTACCCTCGTATGTAAATTCCATCTTTCCATTGCAATTGCCAAAATAAATCCACCTAAAAACAAAAAGATAATATCATTGCCATATTCGGATGATACTTGTTCTGGTGTAAGTATATGACCTAATGGTAATAACACAATTGGTAATAAGCTCGTTGCTGCAATAGGAATTGCTTCAGTAATCCACCAAGTCGCAATCCATAAAGTAATCGCTAAAACATAGACGCCTTTCCAAGGTAAGTCTTGTGGATGAAAGAATAATAATGTTAATAGGAAAAGTAATGGACCTAATATTAGTCCAATAAGTTGTCCCGCACTAAACGGTTTCTTTTTCTTTGATTTTGAAAAGAATGTTAAATACCTTTTCGATATCATTGATTGATGTTGATTGAAATAAGCCATAAATTTCCCCCTCATGATGATTATGACAAGCTACTTCAACTCACTATATTAGAGTATAGAAAGTTGTCTATCTTGTATTATCATTACCGTCAAAATACCCCTTTTATCAGATAATTGGGTTTATTATAGCATATTTATACCGTTTTATGAATGCGCTTTCAAAAATTATCTGCTATTCTTAATCCTAATGTCATGCGAAACTTTTTACTTTTTTATTTCATCTACATTGATTGTAGTAACTTGAATACCCGCTTCAACAGGACTTAAAAACACTGTATCAATATCTTCTAAATGAATTGATTGAGTCGAATTATTGAATGAATTCCCAACGATTAATACATCTTTATGTTTAACATTATTATAATTACGTACATGTATCGCATCTTTAGACATTGATCCTTTAAATTCATTTCCAATTATATTCATATTTATGCCTGCTTGGGAACCTAAGTCTTTTCCTGTCATCACATCTGCTGCATTTTTACCATCTCTAACTCCTAAATATCTAATACCACCCTCACAGTTAATAAACTTATTATTAATAATGAAAGCATCTTTATACTTCAAGGGAGTTAATGCATAACCTTGTATATCTTCAAATATATTATTTCTAATATGAATATTCTCATAGTAACGATTATGTCTACTTGCATGTGAGCCAATAGCACGATTCCAACTTCCCATTTCGGGCAATTCTGAAGGTCCAAAATAACAATCTTCGATAACGACATTTTTCGTTATCGTACCATCTGTCGTTCCGAATTTTGGAAAAGCACCAGGTACTTGAATGTCTAATTGTATTGCTTCAGAATAAAAGCGTTCGCCACTATAGTCTATAAATCCTTCAAATGAACAGCTTTTAATATAGAGTCCATTAATCCCGCAAGCATCAATTGCATGACCACTCACTACATTCTTAATAGTCACACCTATTAATTGAATATCTTCAGCATGCCCAATGCACATAGCTGTATTGTTATAAGGATACGATACGCCATTCATATCAAACTTGCCGCCTTTAATATGAATATGACTGTGTCCATTATAACCACGATAAAAACCAAAGCGATGACCATTTTTTAATAAAGGACCAGAATGACATCGGCGTAAAATAGTTTCATTATCCAACAAAAGTGTTGTATTGCCATATATCGTTAATGGTTTGCAAATATCATACGTCCCTTTCGGTATATAAACTGTCGTTGGTTTACATCTTCCACGATTTAACGCATGTTGTATTGCTCGAGTATCTTTAGTTTTGTTTATGCCTGTTAACCCATAATCTTTCATATTGATATACATAAATCGTCATCCTTTGTCTATTTTCTAATTACTCATATATTAACCAATTATTCAAATTATAATCGTGTTAGGTTGATTTAACAGATAGTCATAAATCTCGTGATGCCATCTATTAGCATTTTTATATTCAAAACATCAACACTTGATATTAGTTCTAAGTTTGTCACATTTAGTATTCTATTACAGCTATTTTAAAACTATCGCAAAAACTTCTTATATTATTTGTTGATTGCGTGATTTGCTCTTCCAAAAAAGTTGATTAATCTATATACTTAATCTATATTTATATATTAACCATTAGGGTTAAAAATTACTCTAGCATTTATGAATAGATGGGAGTTTATTTTATTATTATATAGGAGAGATGTTGAATGACACATCGCGCACTATTAGTTGTTGACTATTCATATGACTTTATCGCAGACGACGGCTTACTAACATGCGGTAAACCTGGACAAAATATTGAAGATTTTATTGTTTCTCGTATCAATGACTTTAATTATTATCAAGACCATATATTCTTTTTAATGGATTTACATTATTTACATGACATTCATCATCCTGAAAGTAAATTATTCCCACCACACAATATCGTAGATACAAGTGGTAGAGAATTATACGGTAAAGTAGGTAAATTATACGAAACAATTAAAGCGCAACCTAATGTACATTTCATTGATAAAACGCGCTATGATTCGTTCTTTGGTACCCCGCTTGATAGTTTATTGAGAGAAAGAAGTATTAATCAAGTCGAAATCGTTGGTGTATGTACCGATATTTGCGTGTTACATACAGCAATTTCTGCATACAACTTAGGTTATAAAATTTCAGTACCTGCTGAGGGAGTGGCTTCATTTAATCAAAAAGGGCATGAATGGGCACTTGCACATTTCAAAAACTCATTAGGTGCAGAGGTAGAACAACACGTTTAAATCGTGCTAAAATAATTATAAAGAATACAATTTACAAGGGAGATATTTGACAATGGCTAAAACATATATTTTCGGACATAAGAATCCAGACACTGATGCAATTTCATCTGCGATTATTATGGCAGAATTTGAACAACTTAGAGGTAATTCAGGAGCCAAAGCATACCGTTTAGGTGATATGAGTGCAGAAACTCAATTCGCGTTAGATACATTTAATGTACCTGCTCCGGAATTATTAACGGATGATTTAGATGGTCAAGATGTTATCTTAGTTGATCATAACGAATTCCAACAAAGTTCTGATACGATTGCCTCTGCTACAATTAAGCATGTAATTGATCATCACAGAATTGCAAATTTCGAAACTGCTGGTCCTTTATGTTATCGTGCTGAACCAGTTGGTTGTACAGCTACAATTTTATACAAAATGTTTAGAGAACGTGGCTTTGAAATTAAACCTGAAATTGCCGGTTTAATGTTATCAGCAATTATCTCAGATAGCTTACTTTTCAAATCACCAACATGTACACAACAAGATGTTAAAGCAGCTGAAGAATTAAAAGATATTGCTAAAGTTGATATTCAAAAGTACGGCTTAGATATGTTAAAAGCAGGTGCTTCAACAACTGATAAATCAGTTGAATTCTTATTAAACATGGATGCTAAATCATTTACTATGGGTGACTATGTGACTCGTATTGCACAAGTTAATGCTGTTGACCTTGACGAAGTGTTAAATCGTAAAGAAGATTTAGAAAAAGAAATGTTAGCTGTAAGTGCACAAGAAAAATATGACTTATTTGTACTTGTTGTTACTGACATCATTAATAGTGATTCTAAAATTTTAGTTGTAGGTGCTGAAAAAGATAAAGTCGGCGAAGCATTCAATGTTCAATTAGAAGATGACATGGCCTTCTTATCTGGTGTTGTTTCTCGAAAAAAACAAATCGTACCTCAAATCACTGAAGCATTAACAAAATAATACTATATTACTGTCTAATCATAGACATGTTGTATTTAACTAACAGTTCATTAAAGTAGAATTTATTTCACTTTCAATGAACTGTTTTTTATTTACGTTTGACTAATTTACAACCCCTTTTCAATAGTAGTTTTTATTCCCTTAGCTACCCTAACCCACAGATTAGTGATTTCTATACAATTCCCCTTTTGTCTTTACATTTTCTTAAAATATTTGCGATGTTGAGTATAAATTTTTGTTTTCTTCCTACCTTTTTCGTTATGATTAAAGTTATAAATATTATTATGTACACGATTCATCGCTCTATTTTCAACTTTCAACATATATAATTCGAAAGACCATTTAAAATTAACGGCCACAACATTCAAATCAATTAATCGCTTTTTCCAAAATAATCATATAAGGAGGTTCTTTTCATTATGAATATCATTGAGCAAAAATTTTATGACAGTAAAGCTTTTTTCAATACACAACAAACTAAAGATATTAGTTTTAGAAAAGAGCAGTTAAAGAAGTTAAGCAAAGCTATTAAATCATACGAGAGCGATATTTTAGAAGCACTATATACAGATTTAGGAAAAAATAAAGTCGAAGCTTATGCTACTGAAATTGGCATAACTTTGAAAAGTATCAAAATTGCCCGTAAGGAACTTAAAAACTGGACTAAAACAAAAAATGTAGACACACCTTTATATTTATTTCCAACAAAAAGCTATATCAAAAAAGAACCTTATGGAACAGTTTTGATCATTGCACCATTTAACTATCCTTTTCAACTAGTGTTCGAACCTTTAATCGGTGCTATTGCAGCAGGTAATACAGCAATTATTAAACCATCTGAGTTGACACCAAATGTTGCACGAGTGATTAAACGATTAATCAATGAAACATTTGATGCAAATTACATTGAAGTTATTGAGGGAGGAATTGAAGAAACGCAAACGTTAATTCACTTACCTTTTGACTATGTCTTCTTTACAGGAAGTGAAAATGTAGGCAAAATCGTTTATCAAGCTGCCAGCGAAAATTTAGTTCCTGTGACATTAGAAATGGGCGGTAAATCTCCAGTCATCGTTGATGAAACAGCGAATATTAAAGTTGCTAGTGAGCGCATTTGTTTTGGGAAATTCACTAATGCCGGCCAAACATGTGTTGCACCAGATTACATTTTAGTACACGAATCTGTAAAAGATGATTTAATCACAGCCCTATCAAAAACGTTGCGTGAATTTTATGGTCAAAATATACAACAAAGTCCAGATTATGGCCGCATTGTAAACCTTAAACATTATCATCGTCTGACTTCATTACTTAACAGTGAACAAATGAATATTGTATTTGGTGGTCATAGTGATGAGGATGAACGTTATATAGAACCAACATTGTTAGATCACGTTACAAGTGATTCAGCAATTATGCAAGAAGAAATTTTTGGTCCTATCTTACCGATTTTAACGTATCAGTCATTGGATGAAGCAATAGCCTTTATTCACCAAAGACCAAAACCTTTGAGTTTATATTTATTTAGCGAAGATGAAAATGCTACACAACGTGTAATAAACGAGCTATCATTTGGCGGCGGCGCTATTAATGATACATTGATGCACCTAGCGAATCCTAAATTACCATTTGGTGGTGTTGGCGCCTCAGGTATGGGACGCTATCATGGTAAATATTCATTCGACACTTTTACACATGAAAAAAGCTACATTTTCAAATCTACACGATTAGAATCAGGTGTCCATTTACCACCATATAAAGGTAAATTTAAATACATCAAAGCTTTCTTTAAAAATTAATTTTTGAGACAAAAATAAACCATGCTTCCATAATTTGATGTTCTTGAACACAATAAATTTCAAGGTATACATAAATTTTTTGGAAACATGGTTTTCTTTTTATCATGATTAATTAAAGATTAAAATATGACACATACACCTTCAGATGCTACACGAGTGTTATCACATAGCGTAATTTTACCTGTTTCTTTATTTCTTTCGAAAACAGTTACAACTGAATCTCCTTGCTCATGAGCACAAACTAAAAGGTCATCTGATGAGGCAATATTAAAATCTCTTGGGAATTGACCACCACTTTCAGTAATTGTTACTAGTTCTAAGTGTTGACCATTATCAAGAACTTTAAAAATTGCAATGCTATCATGCCCTCTATTAGATACATATAAGAATTGTTGATCATGAGATAAACGCACTGCTGCAAGTTTAGTATCTCCATCAAAGTTTTCAGGAATTGTTAAATGACGCTCGAGCTCTTCAAATTTACCGTCATTATATTCTGCAACACTCACAGTATTTGATAATTCGTGTACGACATAAGCAAATTTTCCATTATCATGAAATTCAATATGTCTTGTCCCATCACTATCTTTAAATAAAGATTCTTTATAAAATTCAAACCCGTTGTCATCAAATTTATAAGTAACGATACGATCAGCACCTAAATCTGTTACTGCAACGTACTTACCATCTGGAGTTTGATTAATATAATGTGCGTGTGGATGATCTTGTCTTTCATGTGTACCTGTTGGAAAATCATGTGCAAGTTCTTGAATTAGACGTATAATTTCACCTGTGTGCGTATTTAATTCATACATACGTATGATGCCAGCACCATATACCGCTTCAAATAAATATCGTTTATCTTCTGAAATCGATACATAACAACCTGTACCAGCTTTTGAAGACAAACATTTATTTAATAAATGCAATTCACCATTGTCATCAATTTTCAAACTTGCAACACCGCATTGTTCTCCTTCTTTGTTGATTCCATATAAAACTTCATTATTACGCACCAAATATGTAGACGCTTCTAATTCAAATCCTGTTTCTAATAAATCAATACGTGACTGATTTTCGTTTAATTCAAAACGATAAATCCCTTTACCATTCTTTTTAGTGTAAGAACCAATATATCCATTTGTCATTACTTTTACCCCTCCATGTTAGTCTTATTTTCATTTTATTAAATTTTAGCTAGAATTAACAATCATTTATCATTTCCTTAAAGCTAAAACTATTTAACTACTTTAAAAGAACTATTTGCTGTGATATGTCATTATTCGATTTTAATTAATCCCTCTTTTTTACTTACACGAGCATTAATTATTAACGCGTTTATGCTTCCACAAAATTTTTGTTGCAAAATAGAACACATGTTCGTATAATGTAATTATCAGATTGGGGTGAATTAAGGATGACAAGTTATGAAGAAGAAACTGATTATCGTAACGTTCCAAGAGAATTACTAGATAACAATATACCTATGGGAAGAGGCATGATTAAATGGGCTCCTTTTGCAACATTACCCGAACAATTCGAAACGATTCAACAATACATTATCGACCAAAACAAAATTACACGTCCTGTATTATCAGATGATCAATTGGCTGAGCTAAACATTCGGCTACACGAGGCGCTACAATATGCCCAACCTGTAGAAGTTAAATTTTATAATAATGGCTTTGTAGATTCAGTACGCTTAACCATTTATCGTATTGATGCTATTAATTATGAAATTGATGGTTATGTTTACAATCAGCAACAACGTCAAAAAATTTCTATCTTTGATATCTTAGATATTGTCTTGTTACCTTAATGCTTTGAACATAATTAAACAGATTGAGTATATGCATATAAGATGATTTTTAACATCATTTTTGGATGATAGGATGTTGCGCCACGATGATGTCTGAATTCATCGAATTCGCTATCAGGTATTGTTTCAACAATTTCATTAACATATCGTGAAATATCATTTTGAGGGATTCTAACAGAAGTTTCTATTGGTAGTGTAGTTGGGTCATGTTATAATTTTTATACATAAGGCACCTCGTTAATTTAGTTTAGTGGTATTTATTAAATTATAAGAAGGGACCCAACACAGAAAATTCATTTTATTGAATTTTACATTTATGTGCAAGTTGGGCAAAGTGTCTTATTTTTTAAAAGTATTTCAAAGTAAAATTACATGTTAATACGTAGTATTAATGGCGAGACTCCTGAGGGAGCAGTGCCAGTCGAAGACCAAGGCTGAGACGGCACCCTAGGAAAGCGAAGCCATTCAATACGAAGTATTGTATAAATAGAGAACAGCAGTAAGATATTTTCTAATTGAAAATTATCTTACTGCTGTTTTTTAGGGATTTATGTCCCAGCCTCTAAATGTTATTAGTTATTTTTACTTTCAATATCAGAAATAATTTCTTTAGTTTTTCTTTCAATATCTTCAAAATCTTTTTTAAAGATATAAGCAAATGCTACTACACCAACACCAGCAACTAATGTTGTAATAGCAACTAAGCTAAATACGAATTTAAACACACATTTAATAAAATTCCACATCTCAATTTCACCTCTGTTAAATTAAATACCTATCTACATTTCATTATACTATCATATATAGAATAATCATTAAATAAATACCCACTTTTACGAAATATATTCATCAAATTATATAGCGAGCAAGCTAATGATTATTTTCAAAAATGCCGAGGAACCTCTGTTTCAACGTGACATGACCTTATATGCTAATGTTAACAATGACTATTATCGTGAATGCTAACTTAAGATTGATATTTATGATAAGATGATTTTAAGTTTTTAACTCAATATCCCCACCATCTATAAAAATATGTTTTAACTGATTGATAAGTCTTATACACCGAGAAATCACCTCAAACAATTTTATATTTCATTTAGTAAAATATAACTTTATTTAACATGACATTCAATATACATACGATTACTATTTATTTACAATATATTACAACTAAAAAGAAAGGGGCCGATGATATGCAACAAGTGACATCAGATATTATGACTTTTAGAGGTTCACATTTCGAGTTAGGTGTTAAAACTGGTAAATGGCTTCAACAAACACCTCTTCTAAAAAATCGAGAAAAAGAATGGAAAAAACGTGTCCCACGTTTCGATATAGATGTAAATGAAACTTATCAAATATTCCAAACATACGCACCTCAAATATGGGAAGAATTAATGGGACTACAAAGTATACTCAAAATGCCAACACGCCAAATTATTTTAAACTTTGGACATTATCGTTTTACCGATTTAAAAGAAAGTGGTTGCACGGTCTTTCAAGGCAAAGACTTCATGGTTAGAAATTATGATTACCACCCTGCAACTTATGATGGTCGCTACTTACTTTATCAACCTACAGATAGCGGTTTAGCTCAAATTGGTCCTGTATCAAGGGTAACTGGAAGAATGGATGGTATGAATGAGTCAGGATTAACTATGGGCTATAACTTTATGCACCGGAAGAAACCAGCAAATGGTTTTGTATGTTATATGATTGGTCGTCTAATTCTTGAAAATTGCCGAAATGTAACAGAAGCAATCCAATTATTGAAAGAAATACCACACAGAAGCTCATTTAGCTACATACTGATGGACAAATCATTGAACCATGCAATTGTTGAAGTGACGCCGAGATCAATAGATGTTCGTTATGATAATATATGTACAAATCATTTTGAAATATTAACACATGAAAATCGCAATTATACAAAAGAATCTAAAGAAAGACTGGCGCGTACCATTTCACAAACTAATGATAATTTAGATATGACTACAGCATTTAAGTTATTCAATAATCCTCAGTATGAAATTTACAGTAAACTATTCAAAAGCTGGTCTGGCACCATCCATACATCAATGTATCACCCTGAAACATTAACTGCATATTTTACATTGGGAGAAAATGCGCCACCAGAAATAATAGATTTCAAATCAAGGTTAGATGGTCAAGACCTTAATATCACTCACTTTACTGGCAATATAGATACCGACTTAACTTTTGCCAACAAATAAATAACACCGATATTAGAGAAATTATGCTTCCTAATATCGGTGCTTACATCCTTTATTTATTCAACTTTGATATTACCATCAATCGTATAAAATTCTAAAACATTGTCGCTTTTCCCAACTTTACCATTAGTAAATGTTTTATTTTTAACTACGCTATCACCCGTTCCCGGATTTAGCTTTAGTATAGTGTCTTCAGGTTTACTATCATACTTAAAACGAATATCTCCTTGTTTAGTAGAAGCTTTTGCATCTACTTTTGATGGCATGTTTTTAAATTCAATGTCACCATGATCATTTAAAAATATGGATTGTTTAATTTGACTCTTGTCGATTTGTAGCGTACCAATAACAACTTTAATATTGCTATTTTCAATGTTACTTTTACTAATATAAGTAGAACTATTATTTGTCTTTGAATCTAGTGCGTCAAGATTTGAGTTTTTAATAACTACTTCACCGTTAATGCTTTGAATACTTGTGTTCTCTAAATCAACATCACTGATTCTAACACTTCCTGCTCCAGATGATAGATTTAAACGTTTAATCATTTTATCAGGCATTTCAATCGTTAACGTTTTCTTATTCTCATGAAAAGGATTCATATCAATTGCATATCCTCTTGTCTTAGACCTTTTATCACTAATCTTCAACGTCTTATCTACTATATTAATTAATATATCATTGTCACCATCATATTTAACTCTAAATTGATTCCCCCGTTTTATACGAAGTTCTGTACTATCCAAATTTATAGATACATTGTCAAAAGCATCGTCTTTGAATGTTTTATCATATTGTTTAGTACCATATTTGTTTTTATCATAGCTGAACCAAATAATGGTTGCTGCTGTAAAAAAGACAACAAACACTAAAAGCCCAATAAAAAAGAATTTCTTCATTTTCTAACGCTTCCTTTGACAGTTTTAATATACCAAAGTAAATATTTTAAGATTAAACGATAAATGTATTCTAAAATCTTAAATATGACAATGATAAATACTAATCCTAATCCTGAATATGATATGGCAAAAAATACATTACTAATTGAGTCCACAATTCCTCTGGATATTGCTGATGCTAATAAAATAATTGGACAAAACAACAGCAAAAGTGATATTAAAAATAATGCTAATACAAATAATCCAACTATAGATACTGGTATAAGGATGACAAAAATAGATAGAATGCCTAAACTTAATGAAGCAGCAACAGCTCTTGAAATATTTTCAAATGTTGGTTTAGATTCAGCATAATCAATAACACTTCTAGCTTTTGTTTCAGCTGCAACATCTTGTGGGTCTTTTAACTTCTTTAAAATTTCCCCTTCATCAACGCCATTAAGTTCTTGCTCATAAAAATAACGTTCATATTCATACATTTTTTGATCTCTTAAATGCCTAGGTAGCGCATCAAGTGCTGTTTCTAATTCATTTAAATAAGTAATCTTGTTCATATAGGTCACTCATCCCAATAAAATTATTCATTCGTTTTTTATAACTTTAAGACCTAAAGCTATTTACTAAAAAATTCAATACGTTTAATTTCTAAATCTTGATAAAGTAAGTTTAATTTTAAATGGTTATCTCTATCAATATACTTTACCGATGAGAAATCATTGCCAACTTTTGTTCTTTTATATCCGAATCCAAGATTTTCAATCGCGTTATTTATCGGCGAACCAATTCCCCCATCAAAATTAGTATGTATCTTTTCATCTCTTACTAATATTATCCCCTTAACGATGTTATCCTTTTCTCTCACTTTAACGGTAAGATCAGGGTGAGCTTTACTGTTATAAAATTTAAAACGATCAAACTTAATTTTTTTATTTACTTCATAGCCTTTTTTATCAAACTTCTCATTTAATTTAATATCGTTTATTTCAAGATTAGACAAATCCACAGTTTTCGTATGACGATATTGATATAAACCAATTAATACACCAAAAGAACAGATTAAAAATAATATAAACACAACCCAGCGATTTTGAATACGCACTGATGTCACCCTTTCTTTGTACTTATTTAAATATAGCATAAGGTGCTTCCCGTTTCATCCTTAACAAAAATTAACAAAGAATTTGCAATTAATTTATTTCATTACCTTTTATTACTATAAATTGGTATAATGTTGTAAATGCTAAAGGAGGTTTTTACAATGACAAATTTAGAAACTTATTTCAAAAATAGCCAACCCTTAAATGAATACATTGATGGAATGAAGACAAATCAAGATACCGTTCTCAGTATCTATCAATCATTTGAGTTACCAGAAGATGATTCACGCATCAAAAAAATAAAAGAGATGAATTATTCTAAAGTATTAGTAATTACTGAAGACTGGTGTGGAGATGCAATGATGAATCTCCCAATTCTAAAACACATCAGTGAAGCATTAAATTTAGAAGTACGCGTGTTCCATAGAGATGATGATACAAAACTGATCGATCAATATTTAACAAATGGTAAATCACGTGCAATTCCTATCTTCGTATTCTTGAATGATCAATTCGAACAAGAAACAGTTTGGGGACCAAGAGCAAATGAAGTCCAAAAATTTGTAACTGATGTTCGTGCTGATAAATTACCGAGCAAAGATCATCCAGACTATGCAGATTTAGAAAAAGAAACACACTTAGTTATATCAAACCGCTATAAAACTGACGCTTCATTTTGGAAAGCAGTTTATAATTCCATCCTAAATAAATTAGAAAATAAATAAATTTACAATAAGACAAACTTTGAGGTTGGGAAAATTTAAAATTCCCAACCTCAAAATTATTTTTATTAAATGTCTTTTTTAGCGACATATAAGATATTCAAAATGAAGAATATCACTATAGAACCTAATGAAATTACCCATTGCCAATTGCTAAAATCAAAGTTAGAGCTAATCATTTTATCAGTTAAGTAAGCAAAAGGGATATAATCAAAAGCATCTAAAACTTTTTCACCGTATCTTGGGATAAATGTAATAAAAGGTTTAATAAACGGTACAATGAGTACTAAAAATACACCTAATGAAAATATCATTGCTGTTTTTTGTGATGCAAGTGTGATTAAGAATAAAAACAAGCCAAAGAATAGTAAAAAGATTAGGAAGAACCATAAATTATCTACATATTTAGAAAACGCCAAATTTTTTCCATTACTAGATGCCTGCACAACAATCAAAATCACATAATGAATTAATGCAAATAATATTGAAATTAAAATAATTGAAATTGTTTTCGAAATAATGTATCCAACGCGTGTTTTAACTTTACTCATATATAGTTGAATTGTACCTTGTGAAAAATCACGCGTAATTGTCTTAACAACAAACATTAAACCAATTATTAACAATAACCATTTTGCTGCAGCAAATACAGATCCATAGACAATAATATGTTTCGGGTTATCCATCGAATTTGCCATAAGTATACTTTGAGTTGCAATCAAACTAGATACGACTAGTATCGCTAAATATGTTAAAGGACTTTTAAAAATACTATAAAAATCATACTTAACTAAATTTAAAATTCTCATTATTTATCACCTCTTTGATTTATATTGAAGTACGTATCACGCAATGAACTTTTACGTGTTTCAATATATTTCGGATAAATATCTAATTCAGATAATGCTTTTAGTATAACTTGATAATTTTTTTGTGCATTGATCATTAAATGTCCGTCTGCTTTGTCGACATTTTGTAATTGGAAATGCTCTGCAAGATATTTTTCAGTTCTATCAAAGTCTTTATGATCAACAGTAACTATCGTTGTGTCAGATGCAACACCTTCCTCCATGTTTACATCTTGAACAAAATGTCCGTCTCTTAAAAATACAGCTCTATCACAAATTAATTCAATATCTTCTAACTTATGACTTGATATTAGAATTCTCATATCAAGTTCATTTACTAAAGACTTAATTGTAGTCAGCACATCAATTGAGCCATCTGGATCCATACCATTTGTAGGCTCATCCAAGATTAAAAATTTAGGTTTATTCATTAAAGATACTGCAATTGCTAACTTTTGCTTCATCCCCATTGAATATTTCTTAACTTTCTTTTTAATATAAGGTCTCATACCAAATGCATCTATAATTTTGTCTGTGTATGCTTTATCAAAACCCTTACCTAATACTTGTGCAAATAATTTCAAGTTATACAATCCTGATTTATTATCATATAATTTAGGATGCTCAATTAAAAAACCGATATTATCTGCATTATCAATGTCTACTTTTCCATCAAATTTAATAATATTACCATTCATTACTTTCATAACGGTTGTTTTACCAACACCGTTTTTTCCTATTAATCCGACAATTCTACTATCGCCAAAGTCAAAATCAATATCATTTAAAACGACATTTGAGCCGTATTTTTTTGTAATATGTTCTAATTTCATCGACTGCCTCCTTTAAATTTTCTAGTATTTATTTTATTGAGCTGTTTAAAATAATTAACAATAAGTATAACAATGCTGATAATTAGAAAACCAATATTTAAAATATATGAATATAGATCTGGGAATGATGATTGACTTAGAACAAAATAATTCATCAACACTATTGCAATTGAAAATAAAAATGGAACTAAAATGATAATAGTAAACACGTATATACCATATGGCACTTTGACTCTACGCAATTCTGTAAATTGACTAAATGCAATTGGTATAGACAAGAAGTTAGATATGACAAATGCATATGCAGTTGAAAAATAGATTGAATTTGGTTCAATCACATCTGCTTCATAAGCATATAAACTAATAACAAGCGTTCCAATTAATGTTAAAACAATGCATGTAATATAGTTGGCATTAAGCAATTGTTTTTTTGACACTGGTAAACTCATATAAAAATAATATGAATCATTACCACCTAATCTACGATTGAGTCTAAATAAGTGACCAGCATCTAAAATCCAAATAATCAATATTGTTGGACTTATAAAAGATTGCAATAGGTAAAAGAACTTTGTTGAGTCAAGCATTATATAAAAAGGATATAAGGTTAATAATAGAACATAGATGATAAGTGTATATCGTCGTAATTTAAAATTCCTAATTAACAATGCCTTCATTTAAAAACCTTCTTCCATCAATTTGATGCTTTCATGATATTTAGGTTTTCTCTTTTCAAGATAAACCATTAAGTTCTCAATAGAAGGTGTAGTGATATTCACTTTATGACCTAAAATTTCTTTAAATACTTGCGCATGTTCTGTTAATCCTATAAATCCCGTACGCTTATGTTCTTCATAAATAAGTAGAGATGCTAATTCATCATCAAGGTCCTCAATAGCACCACTCACAACTTGATATCTTTGTAACAGTTGTTCTTTTGAACCATTTAAGATAACTTCACCGTCACTTAAGTGAATGATATAATCAGCTATTTTTTCTAAATCTGAGATAATGTGTGTCGACATGAATATTGTTTTATTTTCATCAATTAATTCTTGCTGAATTATCTCCAATAGCTCATTTCTAGCTAAGGGATCAAGACCTGAAGTAGGCTCATCAAAAATATACAATTCAGCATGATGTGAAAATGCAACTGCTAGTGATAATTTCATTTTCATCCCAGTCGAAAATGTTTTTATTGATTTATTGATTGGTAAATCGAACTTTTCAAGATAAAATTCAAATACTTGATGGTCCCATTTACGATAAAAAGGGGCAATCATTTTTTCAAGTTGCTTCGTAGTCCATCTCTCATTAAAATAATTTTCAGAGTAAACAAACCCAATTCTATTCTTTAACTCTATCGGATTGAGAGCCATATCCTCTTCTAATACTCTAATAACACCAGTTTGTGGTTGATACAAATCCATAATTAACCTTATTATTGTGGTTTTACCAGCGCCATTTCTACCAATAAAACCAGTGACGAATCCTTGAGGAACTTTGAAAGAGATATTCTTTAAATTAAACTGATCACTTGAATAATTAACATTACTTAATTCTATGGCATTCATGATGATTCCTCCTCATAAATGAACGTTAAAATATCTTGAAGTTCCTCAAGTGACATTTCGATGGCTTGCGCTTCATTAACCAATTCTTTAACCAAATTTTCAATGGTAAAAAATTGTTTCTCTTTTAAAATAGAACTATCTTGCTCCTTAACAAAGGTCCCTTTTCCTCTAATTGTTGTAACAAAACCGTCTTTCTCTAAATCTTCATAAGCACGTTTGGTAGTAATCAAACTTACTTGAAGATCTTTGGCAAGTTCTCTCATTGACGGCAAATGCTCTCCAGGAGCAACATGTCCCTTTAAAATATTTTGTTTTACTTGTTGCTTAATCTGTTCATAAATCGGAAAATCACTATTGTTTTTTAAAATTATTTTCATCAACGTCCCCCTATCACTTTCTGTATATATACAATATACACAATATACACAGTTTTGTAAATATGCATGTCTCATTATCAACCAGTCTTCAGAAATAACACTGAGTATTGTATTACTAGCAGTTGAATAAAATGAAATGACACTACCATTTAATCTTGCATTGTCTACTTCAATAAAAAAGACTGCTAAAACGAATGTCTTTAATCTCTACGTGACAACCGTAGCGTCAACATAAACAATCGTTTTAAACAGTCAATTCTATTTACTATTTTTACGTCGATCATTACTTCTACTTATAAAAGCACAAATCATAAACATAATCGCTGCTAATAATAATTTTATACCTTGGCTTTCATGATTAGTTGCTTGTAAATAATAACCAATAATAAATAAAATAATTGCAAGTACTACAAATATTTTTGTTAGATGTTTCAATTTATTTCACCTCAACATCGACATTATAACAAATATAAATTTTTTTAATAAGTTATTGAATTTCAAAAGTTCAAGGTACTAATCACTTTCAACTAAAATAGCGCAACAAAACCATTCAATCAAAATGATTATTGATTGCGATATATTGTGTTCAATGATATTATTTAAGTGTATCCACAGAATTATACTACACAACCCCAAGTCTGGTACCAGCAGACTTGGGGTTATTTATGTGTGTAGGATCATTTTTTATTTTTCCATTTCAGTTCTAACCAAAGTCGAAAAATAATTAGTAAGCCACCTGTAATAAGTGTCATCATCCCTTCTTGCCACCACATCATTACACTACACCTCCGTTCGACTAAAGTATCATACTGAAGGATGACCTACACCTATTCTAACATAAAAACAGAACATATGTTCGTATTTTGGCAGCAGATTTTACATATTATTCGTTAATTCACCAACAACACTTTATCTTTGGTATAATTGAAGATAATATATAGGCATACAATTTTTTTAAAGAGAGGTTAAGCAATAATGAATCCTTTAGCCCAAAGCTTAAATGAACAACTTCAACAGTCAAATGCAACTGCCTTTGCAATGTTATCTGACTTAGGTCAAAATATGTTTTATCCAAAAGGCATTTTATCTCAATCTGCTGAAGCAAAGAGTACAACATATAATGCAACTATAGGTATGGCGACAAACAAAGACGGAAAAATGTTTGCATCATCTTTAGATGCAATGTTTAATGATTTAACTCCAGATGAAATATTCCCTTATGCGCCACCACAAGGCATCGAAGAATTACGTGATTTATGGCAACAAAAAATGTTGCGTGACAATCCAGAGCTATCAATCGACAACATGTCACTACCAATTGTTACGAATGCATTAACACATGGTTTATCTTTAGTTGGCGATTTATTTGTAAATCAAGGTGACACTATCTTGTTACCAGATCATAATTGGGGTAATTACAAACTTGTTTTCAATACGAGAAATGGTGCAAACCTTCAAACATATCCTATCTTTGATAAAGACGGGCATTATACTACTGATTCACTTGTAGAAGCTTTACAATCATACAATAAAGATAAAGTCATTATGATTTTAAATTATCCTAATAATCCGACAGGTTACACACCTACGCATAAAGAAGTGACTACCATCGTCGATGCAATTAAAGCATTAGCTGATAAAGGTACAAAAGTTATAGCTGTTGTGGATGACGCATACTATGGTTTATTCTATGAAGATGTGTATACTCAATCATTATTTACTGCATTATCTAATTTAAATTCAAATGCAATATTACCTGTTCGTTTAGATGGTGCAACAAAAGAATTTTTCGCATGGGGATTCCGTGTTGGGTTTATGACATTTGGAACGTCTGATCAAACAACTAAAGAAGTATTAGAAGCCAAAGTAAAAGGTCTTATACGAAGTAACATTTCTAGTGGACCTCTTCCAACACAAAGCGCTGTTAAGCATGTATTAAAAAATAATAAACAATTCGATAAAGAAATCGAACAAAATATTCAAACATTAAAAGAGCGCTATGAAGTCACTAAGGAAGTTGTCTATGCTGATCAATATCATTCACATTGGCAAGCCTATGACTTTAACTCTGGATACTTTATGGCAATAAAAGTTCATGATGTTGACCCTGAAGAACTTCGTAAACATTTAATTGAAAAATATTCAATTGGTGTTATTGCACTTAATGCAACAGATATTCGTATTGCGTTTAGCTGTGTAGAAAAAGAAGATATCCCACATGTATTTGATTCAATTGCTAAAGCGATTGATGACTTAAGATAATTAATTTCAACCAATAATCTGATGAGTATGACTCGGATTATTGGTTTTTTATTTTTAAAATTATTCCTTCTTTCAAAGTATCATAAGATATATTTTATTCAGCAACTTGTCAAACACTATACCTAATTAGTTTTATACATCTCTCCTAACAAAATTTAATTTATTTGGTACAAATTTATATAACTTTTGGCAAATCACTTCAAACATTCAAGCATCACATCTCTACAAATGTAAAAGGCACCCCACGATTGTGAGATGCCTTATTATAAAATTAAAGATTAGAATTTAAGTTCAATATCTACCTTTTTAATGTCAGTTGCTTTAAATACTCTTTCATCTTTATACTCAGTTTTTAAGTCTACATATTTTGACGAACCATTTTTAAAATACACTTTATACACTGCGCGTTCAGCAAGTTCTATGTCATGTTTAGTTATCCCTTGATCATTTGCAATTGCTGATTTAAGTTTTATACTTAAATCATTAATTGTAATTTTGCTTGCATTATAGAACACAAATTCATTTGAAACTATGTTTTCAAATTTATTTATTGTTACTGGGAATTTCACATTATTAGATTTATTTATTTTTTTTTGATTTAGTGTATTGTTTTACATCAATATCAATCTTTTTAATATCTTTGGCACTAAATAAATTAGGTGTAAAGATGTCTGATTTTAAATTCACTACTTGTTTCTTTCCATTTTTGAAATATACTGTATATTTTGCTTGTTTCGCAAATTTTAAGTCAAGATCACTGATGCCTCTTTCACTTTTTAATACAGATTTCACTTTGTCATTTAAATATTTGTAACTAATTAATTGTTTATTCGAAATTTTTAGTTTTGATAAAATTGGTGTTGATGTGCCATTTACTGCAATTGTATATGGTACATAGCTATCCGCTTTCGCTTTTGACCCTGTTTTAACATCAATATCTATCTTTTTAATATCTTTGGCACTAAATAAATTAGGTGTAAAGATGTCTGATTTTAAATTCACTACTTGTTTCTTTCCATTTTTGAAATATACTGTATATTTTGCTTGTTTCGCAAATTTTAAGTCAAGATCACTGATACCTCTTTCATTTTTTAATACAGATTTCACTTTGTCATTTAAATATTTGTAACTAATTAATTGTTTATTCGAAATTTTAAGCTTTGATAAAATTGGTGTTGATGTGCCATTTACTGCAATTGTATATGGTACATAGCTATCCGCTTTCGCTTTTGACCCTGTTTTAACATCGATATCTATCTTTTTAATATCTTGAACATAAAGCAGATTCAGTTGGCTAATTTTTGAGTTTAAATTAATCACTTTTTTCTTTCCATTTTTAAAATGTACTGTGTAAGTTGCTTTTTTTGCATATTTTAATTCACGTTCCCCGATACCTCTATCATGCTTCAATACTGATTTAACTTTTTTAGTGATATCTTTGTAGCCTACACGTGGGTCACCTGTAAATTTTAAATCTGATAAAATTGGTGTTGATGTGCCATTTACTGCAATTGTGTATGGTACATATCTGTCTGCTTTCGCTTTAGTTCCTGTTTTAACAGTAATTTCAATTCTCTTAACATCTTTCACATGAACTAAGTTTGCTGTGTAATTTTTTGAATTTAACTGTAAGATTCTTTTACCACCATTTTTAAAATAAACAGTATAATAAGCTTTCTTAGCATATTTTAAATCTTGTTCACTAATACCTCTATCATGCTTCAGTACTGATTTTATTTGACTAGTTAAATTTTTGTAATTTGTCCAAGGTTTATTTGAAAATGAAAGATTCGATAAAATGTTTGTAGATGTACCATTTAAATTAATTGAATATGGAACTTGATAGTTTCTTTTAGCTTTATTTTCGATATGTTTTTTTGTATCTACGTTAATATTGATACTTTTAATATCACTTGAATTGATTAAATTCGCTGTGTAAATACCTGCTTTCAAATCGATAACTTTCTTCGTTCCATTTTTAAAATTAACTGTATATTTCGCTTGCTTCGAAAGTCTTAAATCAACATCGGTAATACCTCTATTTGATTCTAAAACTGATTTAACTTTATCCTCTAAATCTTTGTAACTAATATTTTGATTCTTATTAAATGTTAAGTTTGATAAAATGTTTTGGCTTGTGCCGTTCACTGTGATTGTATATGGCACTTGAACATTTGCTTTAGCTTTATCTTTAGGTTGCTTTTTAGTATCTACGTTAACACTGATAGCTTTAATGTCACTTGTATTGATTAAGTCAGCTGTGTAGATACCTGATTTCAAATCGATAACTCTTTTTGTTCCATTTTTAAAATGAACCGTATATTCCGCTTGCTTTGAAAGTCTTAAATCGATATCACTAATACCTCTATTAAAGTATAAAACTGATTTAACTTTATTCTCTATATCTTTATAACTAATATTTTGATTCTTATTAAATGTTAAGCTTGATAAAATGTTTTGGCTTGTGCCGTTCACAGTAATTGTATATGGAATCTGGATGTTAGAATGTCCATGGTGTAATGTACTTGATGATTTATCTAATGGCTTAGCTGCGGCAGATGCTTCGTTAGTATTAAAGTTTGCTCCTGTTGATGCTATAACGCCTAATGCTAATGTTGTTGTAATCAATGACTTAAATTTCATAAATTATCTCTCCTTTTTTATGTAATTCGTGATTGCAACTTTATTATAGCCAGACTTTCTCTATTTTTTGAATTAACTGAATATTAATAATAAATTATCTTTAACAATAATTTTTTAACACTGTTAAAAGTTCTTTTAATTTTGATTAACTAACTAATTTACAATACCTAAAATGTTGTTTGATTTTGTTTATACCAAGTTTCAAACTTAAATGTCATAACAATCTTCATTTCTTAATTCCGATTACATTTGTCAATTATATTTACAGCATCTTTATACTCAAAAAACATTTACTTAAAAATATAAATTCGATTTAATAATTAATTTAAATTTAGTTAATCAATTTTGCATCTATTTTGTTGTAAGCTATATAAAAGGAGTGATAATGATGGTGAAAAAAACAAAATCCAATTCACTAAAAAAAGTTGCAACACTTGCATTAGCAAATTTATTATTAGTTGGTGCACTTACTGACAATAGTGCCAAAGCCGAATCTAAGAAAGATGATACTGATTTGAAGTTAGTTAGTCATAACGTTTATATGTTATCGACCGTTTTGTATCCAAACTGGAGACTTTTAACATAAAATTACTTATCATTCAAAAAGTAAAACAGCATAATATCAAGGTTTATAACTTTATCATTATCAATAATACCTCATATAAAATAAAATTTTAGGGACTTTTTAGGGACTTTAAATTTAAAATTACAAGTTTAATAGAAACATCAAAATAATCACATGTTTGTGTGGAATGTACACCCCAAAAGCTAGACTGAAAAATCTATTTTTTGAGGTGTATTTTTATAGGTAAATATAATAAATTAGAGTAGACAACTCAGAATTCCAATTTTATAATAATATTGCTTGACATATCAAACTAGATAGTACTATTTTGAATATATTATTATAATCAAAAATTCATTGTAAACTTTTAGACAAAAGGAAGTAATAAAAACGTGAAATTTAAAACAACTAAAGAATGTAAAAGTAATAATATCTTTAAAAGAAGTCAAGAAATTAATAATAGAGAAAGTGAAAAGGGTTGTTTATGGGGCATTAGCATGTTGATTCTACTTTTCTTATTGATTCTGTTTGGAATAACTGCTTGTTCATCAAGCATTCACTTTATTAATTAGATTTTTTTACTTGGAGGTATCATGTGAAGAACCATACAAATATAATTAATATCTTATTAGTTATAGTCAACTCATTAACTCATTTTCTAACTCTAAACACCTCATTTTTTAATAGTTCAGCATCGGATTTCTGTTTTATCATAGGGGCTATATTTTTCTTGATCGGAATTTTTGTTGCAATATACGGTATGAAGCGAGCAACATATTGGTTAAACTTATTGATTTTATTTACCAATATTTTTTATTTTCTACACTTCTGTGTTTTACTTTTGTTAAAATATATAGGATTTAAATTATTTATTTATGAAGGGTGTGTATTGTTATTTACCTAATTTATAGTCTAATTGTCTATTTCATCTGCATTATAAATTTTTTCATAATGGCTGCACCATTCTTAATGACTAATGCTGATTATGTATGGACGCCTATGACTACAGTTACGTTATTTATTTTGAGTTTGATTATTTTCTTGATATTTATAAAAACAAAAGATGTCGTTCATTTAACAATTTTCATATTAAACTTACTTTTTTCAATACTTTATTGTTTGCCTATACTGTTTTATTTATGAACACTTTTATATTATCTAGAAAATTAAAACCACCCGTAAAAGGGTGGTTTTTTTAATATTTACTTTTTAGTGCTTCGTCAATTTCGTTATAAATCTTTTGAAGTTGATATTTTGCTTCTGACATTTTCTTAAAGTCTTTTGACTTAAGAGCATACATTGCTTTTAGACCTGAAATTTTTATAGTTCGCTTATAATAAGTGTTTAAACTTCCAGTAGCTAATTCATTAACATTTAGTTCATCTAATAACGATTTTAATTCATTAGCTAACTTTTCGTTTTGATATTCATTCGATGTTGGCAAGCTTGTGCTAGCTTGTGCCTCATTTTTATCTAGATTAGTTACTAGTGGTGATGCTAAAACGATTGCTAAAGTTCCCGCAAGTATAGATTTTCTAATTTTCATTTTTTATTCTCCTTAGTAATTAGTACTAATTTATTTTAATGACTAACTAAAAAAAAGTACATTAATTATTCATTAACTATATAGATCTTCTTATTAAATGAAAATCAATAAATTATCAAATTGACATACCTTATTGTATTTATAGAAAAACAAAAAAAGGTAAGCACCGAAATGCTTACCTACTTCCCATAAACAATATAACACATATACATTGATTTGGAAAGCGCAAAAATAAATTTAATATACTAGCCCGAAGGGGAGCAATACATAAAAAATGAAAGGCGCTCCTTGAAAACGCCCAAGGTAATATTAACATAAAATGGCTACTATTGCATTATCTAATTTTATTTAATTAAAACAAATATATAACACAAAAAACTAGCCCGAAGGCTAGCTTATGAATAGATGAAAATTTGAACACATTGCTGTGTCTAAAATGATTATAGCATAATTTTAAACTATTCTATAATAAATTAATTAACTTCATATAAAACTTTACACACTTTTTTTCAAACTGCGCTAAAATTACCAAAACTGCTTATTCTATTACCTGCCTTGTCTACCTCTCCTGTCGCTATATAACGACGTTGTCCACTATTAGCAATATAAGTAATCCATCTATAGCCATTGATGCAATATGCGCCGTCATATTTGATCGTTGCGTTATTGGGTAATACACCTGTAATTCTTGAATTAGTTGAATAGCCATCCCTCACGTTATTATCTTTAACATTGGCAACTGTGTAATAACCAGTCTCTTTTTTATACGGTACATTGTTTTTATCGAGTGTATAACCTGCTGGCACTGGTGAATTCTTTTCATTTTTAGCTGGTGTTTTAACATTACTGATACCTGATACACACTTCCAATAAAAATAACCACACCATTTAAGATGCGGTGTAGCGACTGTAATATTTCTATGTTGTTGAGATATATGTATCGAGTGAAGGGCAAAAAGGATATCAATTGCAGGATAAGTGTTAGGTTACTAGGCCACTTAACAGGCTATATAGTTCACTCCTACTATATACAGTTAATTATAACATAAAAAGCACCCCGTAAACTATTATACGGGAATGCTAAAGTCATATATACTACGGGGGAGTAGTATGAAAACTATGCTCTCTATCATAAGAAAAAAACACCCAGTGACATGCTTGGGTGAACAAGGATAGATGTAAATAGTTGATGCATGTGTAACACATCATAGCAAAAAACTAGCCCGAAAGCTAGCTATAACATACGTTCTAAAAAGACGTCCTTTGAATACGTCTAGAAAGATTATAACATAAAAAAATAGGCAAGTACCGAAGTACCTGCCTAAAAAAAGGATTATCCACTTTTTCATCCTAACTGATTTCTCCCCATAAGTCACCTAATATCTGATTAGGTGGGGAAGAGCCATTCGTGCATGAATGAGAATTTGATGAAAGATAATTTTCACTACACATATTCAAGCAAGACATTGCTTTCTATAATAAACAACTATTTTGTTTTATTTCTTTTCTATAACAACCTTTGTAATTAAGTTGAATCCAGGGTTTTTAATATGCTCTGATAAATCTGGGACAACAAAACCTTTTTCTGTTATAGGGAAAGACTTCGTTTCTTCTTTTTTCTTATTCTTATCATAATAAGTGACTTCGATCTTTGCGCTTGGATCTAATTCAACTACTCTAAACTCTTTATATGCTGTCGCATCTAATGCCCATTCGACATAGTATTCAATTTTTTCTTTTGTAAGTGTAGTCCCAGGTTTAATAGGAAACTCGACATAACGAGGGGATAGCAATTCATTTCCTTTACCATCAACTCCAGTCACATTTACCATCAAATACGGGCCTGTTGGTTCAAAATAACTCGCGTCATCGCCTTTTTTATATTTTCCTTTGTCGAATGAACTTGATGCACTTACCTCATTAGTAATTGAAGAAAATGAGAATAATAACAATAAAACAGTTAAAAATAATAAACTTCTTTTGAGCATGGCGCTTCCTCCAAATATAATATATTTGTTTTTATTTATCTCTTTTTATAGCTAACACCCTTATTTAAGATGATAAATATCAACAACTTCATTTTATATTGAGAAAATATTAAAAATCAATAAAATATTAAAAGAAACTAAACTTACATTAAAAAATAATTAACAAATATTTAACATTTTAACCTAAGAATTAAAACACTTCTTTCACAATCAATCTCTCATGCCATATCCACTCATTATGATTGTTCCAATAAATGCGACACCAACCATCTATAATTTCAAACACATATATTAATGTTCCAGGCGCGTATACAGCCTGTCCAACATCGAATCTATAGTTAGTACGATTATCACCGTATCTAGTGGCTGAAGTAGCACCTAAGCCGTCGATTTTCGCATTAAAATAAGCACCTTTTGACCATTTAAGGTTATAAGGCGCTTTACTTCCAACTGTTATTTTACTTGCAGATTTACCGACTGCTTTTTGAGCAGGTGGTTTAACTTTATTTGTGATCTTATTCATTAAGCCCTCACTTTTATACTTAGGTCTAATAAAGTGAGTACAGCCGTAATAATTATCCCAACGTAACTTTGCAGGCGTATTTGCGTTACCGTCATAGTTCTGTTCCAAAATTAAAAATTGGTTTGTATTACCACCATTAAACACTAAACCAATATGACCGTATTGTTTATATATTCCTTTGGTAAATACAGCCACATCACCTATTTGTGGAACAAACGATGGTGTGTTTTCATATACTGTTGCCATGTTTTTAAAATCGTTATTGATTGCATCTTTTGCATTTCCCCACATTCTAATTTCTAACAACCAATAAATGTAATCAACTGCTAAATCTGCACATTGGTAACCATACCAACCGTCAAAATCAATATATCTACCTTGATACCAACGTAACCTTGCTCTTGCTTCACTGTATGTTTTCATTATTTTACCTCCTAGTATTTTCTTCTTGGTTCTTCATATTCTAAAGCTTGGTGGCTATCACCTATACCTTTAGTAGTCGGGTCTTGAATCACACCAGTTAATACTAAAAATCCTAATATAGCGTTTAAACCGTCTGTTAATTGCTCTGTATAAACTTGGATATCATACCCAATAGCTTTTGCGATGTTTTGAGCAAATAAAAAGATAGCTGACAATATCGCTACCCAAAATGATTTTTGTTTCATTCTAATTTTCCAATTAATCATATTCTTATCTCCTTTTACCCAAAATAAAAAGACGACTAATAAGCCGTCTATTTGATATTTATATTATGGTGTGTTAATTTATATATAGAAAAAGGGCAACATGCGCAAACATGTTACCCTAATGAGCCCGTTAAAAAGACGGTGGCTATTTTAGATTAAAGATTAAATTAATAACCATTTAACCATCGAAACCAGCCAAAGTTAGCGATGGTTATTTTTTATTGCTTAATTCAATAAGCTTGATTACTAGACCTATCAATGCAATAAGGAATAAACCAAACTGCAACATGGTACTAATTGTAATCATTAGGCATCTCCTTTCTAAAGATTTCAGTAATGCCAACATAGGCACCACCTCCTTATACTCAGATAGCCACCATCTATCCAACTTGCTCACTTCTGCATATTACCATAATTACAACAATAAATAAAAAGCCAGTGCCGATGCACTGACCAAAAACATTATTTACATTTACGACCATACAAATAACATGACAACCATCTTGCCCAACTCATTATGTCCACCTCCCTTAAGGTAATAACGCAGTAATTGATGCAGTAATGACTGCAATCATAACAATTGTTACAAGCGCCCATATGGCACCTACGAGCCATTTATTTTGGGCGAGTGTCTTTTCTTCATTTTTTTGCGCAACATCTACTTGCGTTTGATATCTTTCTTCAATTCTGTTTAATATCTTTGTTTGCTCTAAATTCTCATCTACAACTTTATCTTGCTTATCTTTAAGTTCTTTATGAGATTCTCTTAGTTCATTATGATGTTGCTTATGTTCCTCTCTAAGTTCAAGCACATGATCAGCTGTTTCGTTTGCTAGTATTTCAACATCATCAACACGTTCAACTAATTCAGAAAGCTCTTTTTTTATTTTCTGAATATCATCCAAAACTACACCTACTTTCTAAGAAAGCTATGAGCGTAATGCTCATAACTTAGTATAGTTACATTATTTCGCTATCAACTGATTTATCAGATGACAAGTCAGTTCTATCCACAACTTCTTTCACAACTTTCACACCGTTTTGATTGCCTGTTAATTGATATAAAAGATTTAAAGTTTCAGCAATCTTTTTAGCGTTTTCCTCAGATTTAAAATCTTGTGCATAACTTGCTGAATCGGACGTTGTAAAACTGCCTACAAAATCTTGATACAAAACGCGCTCTGTTCCCTCTTTGTCAATTTGTACTAAAATAAATCTCTCTGTTTTTTTGATAATTTCATTTGCCATATTAAATGACCTCCTTAAATTTTTGTATAAAAATAGTGCCAAGGATTACTCTTCCTCAGCACTTTTGCTTTTTTCATTTTGTTCTTGTATATATGCTTTTAACATTGCATTTTCTTGTGTTAGTCTTGTGATTTCTTGCGATAAATAGTGAATTGTATATTGTGGATTGGCTTGTAAACCTTGATTGCTATCATTCATTTATTAATTCCTCCAGTTTTTCGATTTTTGATTGCTGGTTTTTAATAATAGGTATTAAATGAACCCAAAGTCTATCGTATGCGATACCTTCGATTTCTCCGTTGTCATCATAAATAACAAATTCATTAAATCCTAATTCTTCAACCTCTTCCGCTATTAAGCCAGTATGTCGACTAAGTTTAAAAGTATCATCAGATAACTTTTTACCACTTTCCAATTCTTTAGCCATTATTTCCGATTCATATTTGTCAAACCATGTACGAATTGGAAGCTTTAAAATCTCTTTTGAATGACTGAACTGATCGTCTTCATTGATATATTGATTTTCGATTGAAATTTTATACTTTTTGGCAGAAGTAGCACGCCCAATTGTTCCAGCAGAAGTAATGTGTAAGTTAGCAGGTGCTGAATAAGTACGCTTATAAATAGAATTAGAAGCGACTCTATCGCCAGCATTATCAGAACCTACCGCCAATAAATCATAACTTTGAATGCTAACGTAACTATTTCCATCTCTTCGTTTAACTAAGTTGAATTTGCCCATACCTGACTCAATTGTAGTGTCTCCGCCTGTAGCATAGTCACCATTAACGACTTGAACCAATCCTTTATTGCTACGTTTAGAAAATCTTAATCCAGCACCGTACTTATAGTTTTCATCTGAACCAAACATGATATAACCGTCAGTTTCGTATGCACTATCAGCGTTTGATAATGTGAATGCGAATCGGTTTAAACCAGGTTTATTTTTGGTGTTCGGAGATAAATATATCGGTGCTTCTCTACTTTCAATATTAGCTGAAGCATATGAATCGATAATAATTCGGTTGTAGTCAGATGTTAAAGCGACTACACCGCCATAAGAATTGATTGTTATGCCATTCATACCGCTATCACTGTAAGTTTTATCCCACCATTGAATAGTACCGGATGAACCTCCGTCTTCGCCTTCTCCATCAATATATGTTGAAATACCAAAATGTGACATATAAAGTGAACCGCCTGCGGTATTATTTCTAAACCTTAGATGTCCATCTTTAAGACGTGTGAATATATCATCGGTTGATCGTTTGCCTTTCCAAGTTCGTTGTACGATTCCGCCAAGTTCAATAAAATCATTTTGAACTTGTACATAACGGTTAGCATTTCCGCCTTTAATACCAATTCTATTCACATTGATGTCAAGACCTTCATTTGATAAGTTTAGGCTATTAACAATGTCATTTTTACCAACTTTGTTATTAATATTATTTGCGACTACATTAAATTCTCTATTCGCTGTTATATCAACTTTATCGCCACTAATTTTCACGCCATCTTTATCAATAGTATGTGAAGTAATCGCCCCATTTTCGTCATACCTTAAATAGATGCCTTTCATAGCATTTACAGTGATGTCTGCTAACACTCTTGATAGTGTTCTTTTAGAAGCATTAAACTCTTCTTTTGTAGTTCTTAATTTGATTTCCTTACCATTTTGTATAATTTGAGAACCATAGCGAGTCAATGTTTTCCTCTGTGCATCTGTGCTTTCTTTGACCTTGTTGTCTGTATAAGCATTAGCTTTCTTTTCAGCGTTTCTAGCCTTTAGTTCTGCGTTTTGTTTTGCCTCTTCAAGTTTAGCTTGAGCATCTTGTATAGCGCGTTGCTCTTCTTCCGAAATTTTACCATCAGCATACGCTTGCGATTCCTTCTCTTTAAGATCATCTTGAGCATCAATGTATGATTTTAAAGCTTCTTGCGCTTCTTGATTTGCTTGTTCAATACTTGCTTTAATCTCAGGATTATTGGACAAATCACTTAACTGGTCATCAGTATATTGTTTTTGTTCTTCCAATCCGTTTCGATATTCGTTTAACGTAACTTTATCTTTGATTTCACCTTTTAAAGTCGTTCTCTCAGCTTCAGCAGTATCTAAACGTTCAACAATACCGTCTTTGTCTGTTTTATAGTCCGATGTTTTTACATAGTCACGTAATTGTTCTTTTGTGGATTCTCTAGCTGCTTCAATAGCTGATTTAACAACATTAGGTTCTCCGACTAACTGCAAATCTTCATTCACCGTTAAACCAAATTTTGTTGCTATTATTTCCAACGCTTCTTTATATTTTTCATCAGTGTATTGTGACTGTAATAATTTAAATCTATCTGAAATGGCGATTTTGACATCTTCTACATCTGTATAAACATCTTGTAATTTCTTTCTATACTCAAGAAATAAAGTTTTTGTATCTACCAACCGACCAATCGTTGCAGTTTCGGGTGTCATAGATTCTAAATTATTTTTAATTTGATTATAAACATCAATCACAGCGTCTAAACTTGCTTGTAAGTCCGCTTTCAAATCATTATCTACTAAGTACTCGCTATTCAGTAATTCTGTAGCTTCTGACAAAAGACTAGCGTGTTGTATAGATAAATTAATAAATATATTGTTTAATTCACTGAATAGCGCTTTCTCTCTTGTTATACCACCTAATTTTTCAACATCATTTGGTGTTTCTTCAATCCATCGACCATTCCAATATCTACGCAAGACAGCAACATCAGGGTTACTTGTATCATACCAAAGCATATCATTGACTGGATTTTCTGGCGGTGTATCACTTTTGTGTATTTTGCGTTCAAAGTATTCTAATTCACTATCTACAACATCTTTTACTATAGTGTTGATATTGCTAATATTATCGTTTAACTTTTGATGTATTATGTTCAATCGCTTGTTAAACTCTTCTCGTAATTCTGATTCTTTGAACTCTTTAGGTTGACCGAATGTATATGTGCTATTTTCTGAAATTATGTTATATTCTTCGGCAATAACTTCTGCCTCTACATACAATGGCGGGTTAAAATCTCTATGTTTTACTCTGACTGTATCACCAATTGATATAATCTCGTGCGGATACGTAACTTCCAAATCAGTAGAAGTAATCTCATATGACATAACTGCCGACTTACGTTTATTTAACTCTGTTTTGGCTAAAGAACGCAACCGTGTTTCATTCATATTTTGATCATCTGATTGAGGTTCGTATATTCCCCAAATATAACGGGTAGGTAAGTTGAATTGACTTTGTGCTTCGTCATCTGTCACAACTAACTCTAAACGCTTTCCTTTGTCGTTTTCGGGTCCCACAGCAATTAATGCTGTTTTGATTTCTGACATATCAATCTTCCTAGTTAACCCAACCAAATCTTTACCATACTCAATTTCTTTACCTTTGAATAAGCTGTTTTTCTTTTTGAGTACCACATATCTACCTTTGACGGTATTAGAACTAAGCTCTATATAAAAATCCAATACCATTTTATAGGTTGTACATAATTGCTTTAAAACTTCATATCTAGTTTGATAAGAAGTCCATGACGTAGTACGTAAGCCATCGTATTCGGTTTGTTCAGAAACTTCCCAACCTGTATCACTCAACACATCTTTCAATGCTTCTGAAGTTATCTTTTTCTCAAATTTGCCTGGTGCATACGGTTTAGCTGTTGTTATATCAGCAAGATAAGACGCTATACATTCTATCTCTGTGTAGCCGTCCATCGTATCTTGAACCCAGTTAATAATAAATTCACGCCATTGTTTGTTTGAATCCCTTATAATAACACGATGTCGTTCACGGAACTTTTCAGCTCTTTCTGATGATATGAGCAGTTCAAGCATTTCTGAATTGTCATTAACATTACGTTTATGAATCGCTCTAACTAAGGAAGGGTCATCAGTAGAAAGGAAATCTATAATCTTGTCGTTAAAATCTAAAACATGTATCACACTCTCATCTCCTTTCTATAAATATCTATCTTGCCATTTAACCGTCGTATCAAAGACGTTTTCAGGTTGTATGATTAATTCACTGTACCCAGAATCAACATTGAAATAATTACTTCCAAACGATTTCTCGCTCAACATTGGTTCCTCATTGATGACAACACTTTTTGCTTGCATATCTATTTTCACTAAATCACCTTTTTGTATAATGACATCCCTTGCGCCTTTCGGTTTCGGTAGAATCTCCGTATTGAATGAACCTAATCCATTCATCTCCATCCACTTATAACCGTTATACTTCGCACTATAGATAGCTATGATAGAAGCTGGACGCTGATAAAACTTACCGCCATCTATCCACTCTTTCTCATCCATATCAATAGGTTTACGTCTATCTGGGTCTTTAATGTGATCAAATTTCCAAGTTTTAATAGAAAATTTATTACCTACTCTTCTGAGCCGCATATAAACAACGATTCTGTCCAAGTTATACATTATCGGTTTATTCTGATAGTCGTATATCTTTTTGGGGTCTCCTTTTTGGTTATACAACGTAACAACAATATGTCCTATTTTTCTATCATGATATTTATTTTCATAACCAATAGAAGCAAGTAACTTACCATCACTATCATAAATATGTTGTGCTGTTCTTCCGGCACCTTTACCTTTTTGTTCAACAATACATTTATAGGTAATTTGAAAATCTGTCATCGCTTTAGGGAGCCCTCGTTTCGTGCCAGCACCAACCCAACCTTTTGCATCAGGAAAATTAGTTGCTTTATATCCTTCGCCAAGATTGGATATCACAAAGTCACCGCCGACCTTACCACCTAAATCATTACTTGGAATATCTTCAGTAATCATCTTAGTCCAACCTTTGAAATCACGAAACTCACTATGATAAACAGGAGGCATGTAATCCTTAACTTCTTTGGTTACCTCATCATCACCAACCATAAAATAATCTTCATCATTTTTAGTGATCATAAAGTAACTAGATGGTTTAATTGCTCGGGCTTCAACAATTAAAGGAGTGTCAGCAGTCCCACTATTTACAACTGAAACTTGGTCTGAAATCGCAGTATTTTTATTTCCTGTTACTGAATATTTGTAAGGGTCTGTTAGTACTACTTTGATAGTGAACTTCACTGAACCTCTTGGGTTTTTCGGTAATTTTAATGGTCCATCAAAGTATGCAAACCAATACCAGTTTTGAGATTTGAATTTAAGTTTTTTCGGCTTTAAATTGTCAATATCAAAAAATTCAACTAACTCTTCCAATATATCGTCATGCGTTTTTTGTCCACCTGGCGCCAAGACTTCATTTCTAATTATTAGAGGTAATTCAAATTCGATATCATTTAGATAACGAGCTTTAGCAATAGAACCTGTTCTACCTTTCACACTTTCTTTTTCAGTAACAAAATTAAAAGAGGGTATCTCAAACCCTCTTTGTACAACTAACCATTCAATGGTTTTATTGTCTATTTGAATTGTATCTTGCATTAGATTATCGTGCCTCCTCTTCTAAATCTAACTCTTGTAGATTCGTGACGCTCTCGTTTATCGATAGAATTATTTACCTCATCTTCAAACACATACTTATTAATAACTGGTTCGTAATCCTTATCTGCAATAACTTGATTAGACTCAACCAAACTAACCAAACAATTAATAACCGCATCCAGTTTATTCTCCAATGTATGAATATAGTTTGTATCACTATTACTTATACTTGGATTTGGTAAGTTGTTTGGTCGCTTATTTTTAGAGCGGTTATCAATATCGTTAGCAGCTAAAGCTAATAATTTGTGTGCTTCGTTCGCTCTACTTGGATCAGTAGGTATTATCCACTCTGGATATCCTTCTTCCCCTAAGTGGTACAATCCGTTATAGACTTTGCCACCAGTAGCATATGCGTAATCACCAGCGCGTTTGAACGCAGCTCTCCATGAGCCTGTTCTTGGTACCCATTTACCCACAATATATCTCATAGCCGATATAGCTTGATGAGTTGGGTTGAGAGGATTATTGTAACCCGACTTTGCGTACGCTCTAAATGAAGGATCTATCATTTGGAACATACCTCTTGAAGGTATACCAGCTCTTGCGTTGCTATCCCAATTATTGACTGCATTAGCTGTATAATTGGATTCACGACTCGCAACACGCATCATCTCGTTAGTAATCCAACTCGCCTTATACCTTCCTCCTAAAATATTTTGAGCAGCCTTAATAGCTCGTCTAGCATTAGCTGCACCATTACCACCGGGTGTACTTTTGCCGCCCCCATTATTCTTTCTTAACCACGGTAACGGGTCTCTATGTCTTCCATTCCAACGCATCTCATAATGTAAGTGAGGTCCTGTACTAAACCCCGTATTCCCCGATATACCAACAGTCTGGCCGACCCTAACTTGTTGACCAGTTTTAACTTTATATTTAGATAAATGTGCATAAATAACTTCTAAGGCGCCCTTTACAATTTTCACCCATTTTCCATAACCACCATTATGAAAAGGCATAACTTGTGCTCTACCATTAATGGTTGATGGAACAGGTTCGTAAATGTAATCAAAATCCAGACCTTCATGGAATGGGCGTCCGGTTTCTCGTGTATAAGCAGCAGTGTGACCGTATAAGTAACGTAATTTATTCATATCTAATACACCGCCATCACCCGACTCTGCGAAAGCATCCTCAAGCCACTTGATTGCACTTTTCTTAATCTTAGACCATGCAGCTTTTGTTATATCGCCAGCAATACCCATACCTTTAGTTAGAGAACTGAAATCAACTCCAAACGCTTGAAGTACATAATTTAAAAGTTTGCCTGGATTATCGATAAAGTCCATGACATCACCAACTTTATCGCCAAGCCACTTTGTACCTTTACCTATTTGATCTTTTGTCCAGTTAAATGCCGATGATGCACCGGATTTAATATCTTTCCACATAGTACCTATGCTAAATCTTGGAAGCGTTCCATTTAACATTGAATAAGTTTGTGCGCCGTTATATACTTTTGAACCTTTAGGTAAGTACGCTGTCGTATCTGTATTAGGCGTAAGTACCCGTTTGCCATTAGGGAATTCAATCATTTCATTTCTGAAACCATTCGGACCATTTCCACGTCCTTTATCCCCAACCGTAGCGAACGTATCCCGCGCAATCTTACCGTTCTTAACTAATCTTGTAGTAGTATGCGTATGTTCAGTACCAGTGTGTAACTTCGGTATTTTGTCCATACCCAACTTACCACCGACCCAGTTTAAACCTTCAATTAATTTATTAAGACCTCTTTTAACAGCGTCTACCATACCACCGATATGATCTTTAATTTTACCAATGATAGATTTTAAACCGTCACGCATGCTTCCAAAGATGTTACGCACTCTATCCCATAAGCGACCAGCTATACCTACAGTGTTATCTTTAATAGAGTTCCAGATGTTTGACATCCAATTTCTTAATTTAGTAAATATATCTTTCGTCGCATTCCATAAACTTGTGAATTTAGACCTTACACCCGTAAATAACGAATGAGCCTTGCCGACGGTATTGCTTTTGATATTATTCCACGTACTAGATAACCAGTTTTTCATATTAGTGAAAATAGATTTAACACTATTGAATAAGAAACCAAAAATACTTTTTGTTGCATTCCAAATTGCCGATAATGATTTCTTGAAAACGCCTATTATAGCAACCCATATAATAGTTATTAAACCTTTAAGTAATCCACCAAAGTATCTCACTACACCTAGAATTTTACCTATAAACCACAGTTGTATTAAATTCCAAATTAACTGCACAGTACCTTTCAGTATCATTACAATGCCGTCCCAAACGCCTCGCCAGTTTCCTGTGAAAAGACTAGAGAACACTTTGATAATACCCAAAATAATATTAATAGCCCCTTGTATTACACCTTTGATATTTTCCCAAGTGCTGACAATCAAAGCTTTAACCGCCGGCCAAATAAATTGCATCACTTGCCAAATCGCAAACATGATTGGTTTAATAATAAAGTTAAAAATAAATTCAAAGGTTGCTTTAATGAAACCAGCTATATTTTGCAAAGCTTGTGTTATTTCTGAGCCGTTCTCTTTCCAGAAAGAGGCTAATTGAGCGCCTATCTCTTTGGCGAAACCAACGATTGCATCAACTACTTTAAAGAAAGTTGTTCTAATCGTATTAACTACATTTTGTATTCCTGCTACAGTTTCGGGTGGAAATATCTTCTCTAGGGTAACCGCGCCTTTACTATCACCTTTGAATAAATCAAAGAAACCTTGTAACGCTAGTTTAGCTGCTTTAAATGCGTTTGCTACACCAGAGATTGCCTGATTTACAATATTTCTAAAAGTTTCTGAACGTTTATAAGCTTGATAGAAAGCTATGCCAATACCAACTAATGCACCTACAATTAATGTTATAGGCAACGTTAAACTTGATATCGACACACCTAAAATCGGAAATAGTTTAACAAGTGATGCGATTTTAGTTCTTAAAAACGCGAATAAACCACTAGCTTTATTAACGTTTATTAACAAGGGTCCTAAAACTGTCATTGCATTCCCCATCACGCTGATAAATAAACCGAACATAAAAACTAAAGGACCTAAAACTGCTACAAATAATCCAAACCCAACAACCGCTAATTGAATTGACGTTGGTAATTTAGTAACCCATGTCACTACTTTGCTAAAAGCACTTACTATAATCTTTAGTGCTAGTTCTATTCTGTCATAAATCGTTAGGGCTAGTTCTTCTAATTGCGACCTTAAAGTTCTTAATTTCCCACCTAAACCAGATTCCATTGTATCGGCCATTCTTTTAGATGCGCCGGTAGATGAATCTATAGATTTGGTTAACTTTTGATAGTCTTCATCAGAAGCATTTATAATCGCTAATGCTCCTGACATCGCTTCTTTACCAAATATTGTAGCTGCAGAACTAGCTTGTTGGTCTTTTGAAAGATGTTTAAATTTTTCCCTCAGTTGGTCTAAAAGCTTTCGCATAGGAATCATTTTCCCATTACTATCTGTAATAGATATTCCTAAGCGTTCCATTTCATTCCCCATAGCTCTAGTTGGACTTGAAAGATTGGTGAACATTGTTCGTAACGCTGTACCTGCTTTTTCACCTTTGATACCAGCATTACTCATTAAACCTATCGCAATAGATGTATCTTCAATCGTGTAACCTAACGCACCTGCTACAGGAGCGACATATTTAAAAGCTTCTCCGAGCCCTCTAACATCCGTATTTGCCTTCGAGCTAGTTTGTGCTAAAACGTCCGCAAAATGACCACTATCCTTTGCTTTTAAACCAAATGCCGTTAGTCCATCTGTAACAATGTCACTTACTGCTCCCAGTTCTTCGCCAGATGCTGCCGCTAAATCCATAACTCCGCTTAAACCTTCCATCATTTGCTTAGAATCCCAACCAGCAAGTGCCATGTAATTTAATGCTTCAGCCGAATCTGATGCACTAAATTTTGTTGTTGCACCCATTTCGCGAGCCTTTTTCTTCAAAGCTTCAAACTCTTCCCCAGTAGCACCTGAAGTTGCTTTAACTTTTCTCATACTGTCATCGAATTCAATACCTTTTTTAGCTGCTACAGCAAACCCAGCAACCACCGGCGCAGTTACATACATAGTCATGTTACGGCCTACATTTTTCATACTGTTACCAATTTCTTGAAGTTTAGGACCAAAATTATTAAAGTTGGTACCAAGTTTTCCCATTGCAGTATTTAATGCTTTCTGCTCTCTTTGCATGTCTTTTAATTCTTGTGTGGCTTGGTTTAACTCTCGCTCATATTGGTTTAATTTAGCGTAAGCTTCATTGTATTTAGCAGCCGCAGCTTGTGTCTTTGCACTGTTTTCACCAGTTTCTTTACTAAGTTTGTCATAACTATCTTTCAGCTCTTTAGTAATCTGGGCTTGAACTTTTTGTTTTTTACTCAAACCTTCGACTTTTATCTTCGACTTTTCTAATGAATTATCATATCTAGAAAATTGTGATAAATTAGCCGAAAGCTCACGCGAAACCATTTTCATTTGCCTATTTAAACCTGTCACACCTCTATTGAATCCAGAACCATCTAAATCAACCTTTATGACCATATTACCTATAGGATTAGGCATTTAAAAACCTCCTTTCTTCCAAGATGTAAATAAAAAATCAACCTTTAAAGGCTGATTAAAAAATATCTTTAAAACTTTTCGCAGTTCGCTTTGTTTCAATCTTCGATTCGACAATGTCTAAAAAGAAGTGTATCGGCATGTTAGCCACTTTTTCTGCATCCATGCCTTTTTCTATCAAATCTTTAGCTATTTTCCTGTAATTGTTGTAGACAGCTTCAGGTGTTAAATCTTCTTTTCTTATTTCTGATTCTCTGTCACGAACTTTTTTGTATCGCTAGGTTCCCCACCTGTAATTCGTCCAATTAACTGTCCAATCTTTTCAATACCTTCTTGACCATTTGGTAATCCTTTTTGAAGTTCTATACTGGTAAATTGATTATCAAAAGCTTCAACGATGAAATCCAAAACTTCTTCTAATACTTCCATTTGTACAGCCATGTTGTTTTCGTATTCTTCTTGCTTGTTTTTGTATTCTTCCTGTTCTGTCACACTTAAGTTATTAAATTCTTCTTCTGTTAGATCTTTAAAATCAGCCCCCTTAAAGGCTTTGTTAAGTTTCAAACCTAATTTTGAACCTTGAATTGTTTCAAACAAAGTAATAATCGGCTTCGCTAAATACTTTTGATATTGCGGCTTTCCTGTTTTTGTAAATCCTGTAATTAATTCAATTGATGTACGTTCCATTATTAAATTCCTACTTTCTTTTTAATTTGGCCAAAATAAAAAGAGGGCGTTAAGCCCTCAAAACTTACATTTCTAAATTAGATTGTACTGTAATTTGCACAGTATCAGTTTGCTTTCCTGCAGTCGCTGTAACGGTCGCATTACCTTCCGCCAAACCTTTAACGAGGCCAGTTGATGTTACGCTAGCATACGTTTGCCCCTCAGTCACTGCATAAGTTACTTTCTGTCCAGATGGTTCGGTTGTGGCTGATAGTTGTTTAGTAGCATCAACTTTAACTGTAACTTGTTCATCAGTGACGTTTACAGAAGTGACTTCAACTTTTTCTGTTTTTTTCATTTCTTTTTCTACAGGTTCCATATTTTGTTCTCCTCGACTAGACATGAATTCATCATAAGTTTTACCAAATGTTTCCATGAATACATAATCGCGCCCTGTAGTGCTTCCTTTTTTATCATAGCCAGTAACATGCGAGCTCTCATCAAACAAACGATCAATAAAATTGCCTTCTACGTCGTCATTCTGGAATTCAACTTTATCTTGTTTTGTTTGCCCTTTGATGCTTGAACGAGTGAATTTACCTTTGAACAAGCCAACCCATTCTGAAGACTCATCATGATTACGTCTTTCAAATACAATCGCTACATCTGGCGGGATATCCTTAGCTCCATATTTATAACCACCTACACCTTTTTTAGCGCCATTCAAGAACGCCTTATCGTCAGCAGGAACAGTAACAAATGTTGTCTTAACACTTAGTTTACCATTAGATACAGCAGTTGCTGCGACCATATCATCCCCATAATCTTCCTCGGTATCTTGTGGACGGTCTACTTCAATTTCTTTTAAGAAACGAATACGTGTGCCAGCTCCAGTTTCCCATTCATTTTCTGTATCTTTTAAAATAGGTGCATAATAAAAGTTTGATACCCCAATTGCGATACCCGAAACTCCTGTATCTGCAAAATGTTGTAAGTTTAATTTTAAAAATCTTGGTGCTTGTTTCAATTTTTCAATCATTTAATTTTCCTCCAATTTCATTGATAAAATCGAGCCTTTTGCTCTTATAATATGTCTGAATGACATGACGTCACTCTCGTATAACGGTTCTCTGTAATAACATTGAAAATTTATCACTTTGAGTAACTCAACAATTTTTTCTGCTTGCTCGTTCGGTTCATCTTGAGACCACCAAACATCAATTTGGTAATGGTATTCTCTTGAAATCTCGTTATCATCAGCGTATGTGTCAGGATTGAACGGTAAGGGATATATACGAATAATAGGCTTGTCAGTTTTTTCGTGAAAATGGTCATCTATAGTGTAGTTAAACACATTCACTTCATCTGTAATGTTATTTGCAATAATAGCGTTTCTAATTAATTTGGTAACATTAATCATTTTTGCAACCTCTTAGCAGTATCAAGCATTGTTTTTAAAACTTTGTTTTTCCCTTGCTTTTCTGTTTTTGTTATAAACAATTGTGGTTTTTGGTACATTGTTCCAAATTCTGTTGCATGAATACGATGTGAGACGCCTTTAGCGTAACCAATTGTAACGATTTTCTCACTTGTGTGTCTGTCTGTTTTCACATTAGAAACAGCTATGTGATCGCGAGCATGCTTTTTAGTATTCGCAAAAGGTGTATTACTTTTTAAAAGCGGGACTAATGACATAGCCCCAGCTTTGACAATTACATTACTATTTAAATTCATTTTTAAAACTGCATTTTTCAAACCTTGTTCGATGTTATTACTTTCAATTCTTGCCCCCATTAAATGACCACCTCGCCATAGATACGCAAATAAGATTTATCTTGATAATCTGGCTTTACATATTTGATGTTAAATCTTTGCCCTTCATGCAAGACGTAATGCTTATTTGTTGGTTTATAATCACCTCGTGTATCTCTGATAATAATAGTTTTAATGAATTTGCTACCTGTATTGAGATTCGTTTGAGTGTCGGATTCTTTAGATTCTTGAATGCAAGCGAAACAAGAGTATAATATTTTCGTCTTCGGTTTCATCGGATTTCCGTTCACTCTCTCGCTTACATCTTCACAAAAATCTATACGTTCATTTAATTTATTGGAATTAAATTTCATCATTTTCACTCTCCAAAAATTGCTCAAATGAACCTCTCAATTTATGCACCGTACTTAAAACCATATGTGGCGCAAGCGATAAATCCCTATCCAAATAAGCAATACGGTTTTCAAAATAGTAACTTGCTAAAGGGTATATAGCACGAGCAAATAGAGGATGACTTTTAAACCAATCAATATATTTACTTGGTTCATCCGTAACAGCGCTAGCTATTTCATGGAATGCCCAAGAGTAATATATTTCTAATAAGTCGTCCTCTGAATTGTGATCTATTTTGCAATGCTTTTTTAATAACTTAAGTTCCTCAGCTGTTAATTGCATTCAATCACCTATTCTTCTTTTACTCTTTCAAGTATTACTCCATGCTCTTTCAGCTTTTTGTTAACATATTCAGCACGTTTTACTGTCATTTCAACACGTTTACCTGACTTTAAATACTGGCCTTTTTCCAAGTCAGTATAAGATTTCTTCACTTCATACATTGCCATAGTTTATCACCTCTTTATAAAGTATCGAGCGCTTATTATGCTTCTAAGCCAAGATCGCCTTCACCGCGTTCACTATCATCATATTCAATCACAATTGCTGATTTATAATCTAGAATTCTACAGTCTTGACGTACAGCAATCATTAAACATTCTCCGAAATGCATGTAGTCAGTCCATGATGCTTGGTATTGAGAGCGGTCAAATAAAACAATCGCATCTTTTAAGTTACCGATAATCAAAGTGTTATTACCTTTTTGCCCTAGTACTTCATCAGGTAAAATTTCGATTTTAGCTCCTAATAAACGCTGTTGCGTTTTTTCTTTAACATCTGGCTGGATTAAATAGTTTCCTAGCTTATCTTTCATTTTGTCTAATTTTGCAAACATAGTTTGCGAAACAATCGCAACATTATGTTCGTAATTTGGCTTAACATTCAGGTTAATAGCATCTTTAATATCATCTAAAGATTTTGCTTTTTTAACTTCTAATTTCTTGCCTTCTTTTTCAAAACCTGAACTTGTAGAACCCGTTGATCCTTTAGTGATAACATCAATAATTGCTTTGTTTCGTGTTGCTGCAATAGTTCGCGCCATCCATAGTTTCAATTCTTGCAAAACATTCACTTTTGCATCTTCGATTGCTTCACGTGAAATTCGGAAGTAACCACGGTGTGTATTAATGTCATATGCTAATTGGAAGAATGGTTTAACTGCTAATTCAGGGTTTTCTTCTAATTCTTCAACTTTTTCAAGGGCTGCAACTTCTGATTGTCGTACTACCGGATATTTACCAGAACCATTTGTAACACGTTTGACCGTCACATACTTATCAAGATTAAACTCAACCTCTTTTAATTTTAAAATATCTGTAACAATTTCCTCTGGAATAACTACAAATCCTGAGTCTGTTTTTAACGAACCACCTTGAATATCATTGCGTGTTTCAAGATATTCAGTAAAATCTCTAACTTCTTGTGATGTTACCTTTGTGTTTTGAATCGAAATACCTAAATCATTAATGTTTGCTTGGTTTCGATAAGTACGTGCTTCGTTTACTTCCACTGATTGTTGATTGTTTTCTGAAGTTCCATCTTTTTCTTTTAGCTTATCTAATTCTTCTTGTTTTTCTTGGATTTGAGAACGTAAATCAGTAATTTCTTGTTCTAATTTTTCTGCTTTTTCTAACTCATCGTTATTAAGTGCTCTCGTTGCATACTTCACCTTTAAATCAATTTGTCTTTTAATGTCTGAAATCTCAGATTGTAACTCTTCTTTTGTTTTCATTTAATTTCCTCCTAAAATTGGCATAAAAAAATAGACATCGCTATATTCAGCATGTCCAATGGCTGTATTTGATAATGGTGTTCAACTTCACCAAATATTATTTAATATAGAGTGTTTCTTTAGTCTTATTTCTAATTCTTTTTTACGTTGTTCTTTTTTAACGGTTTCAATACTACGTAATGCTGGTTTAACATCAGTGTCTTTGTAAGCCGGATAAGTCACTACAGAAACATCTGTAAGTTCACGAATTGCTGTTAAAGTACGTTTGTAAATGTTTTCTTGTTCATCAAAACGCACTTCATCGCCTTTATCGTCAAGCATAAAACCAAACGAACATTGATTGATGTTGCCTACACGCATGTTCTCATATAAATCACGTGCAAATGTTGTGTTTGGTAACTTACAACGATATTTAAGTCCAACATCATCAGTTTCGAGCTCCAAAGTACCCGATTTTGTCCTACCAATTATTTGCGATGGGATATGATCTACTAAACAACGCACATCAGATAAATCAGTGTTTTCTAAAGCGCGACGTGAAATCGTTTCTTTGAATCCACCAAGATTTTCAGACCAAGTGTCAAACTTTAACGCATACCCCTCTATGACCATTTCGTTGTTATCATTTGAGCGTACCTCAATAATGTTGCCAACTCTCGTTTCCTTACTCATTTTCCTCACCACCTTTCAATTTTTTATCAGTAGCTCTCGATTTATTCATCTGATACTCATCTACAAGTTCAATATTTACATGGTTTAAATCGACTCTGTGAATGCTACCATTACCGCCTGATATTGGCGCTAATCCATCACGTTGTCTAATTTCATCGATATTCATCTTTCCAGAATCAATGTTAATTTTGTCAATTTCAGCTTGTGTTTTTTCATCAACAACTCGTATTTCAGTGGTATCAAATTTAAATTCACGATTCACATATTCATCATTAAACTTAAAATTCAATTCTGCACAAACGCATGTAATATAAGGTTTTAAAGTTGATAAGTAATCTAAATTAGCATCCGTGATACTCATGTTCGCTGTTTCTATGCCGAACTTATGCAATGGAATACCAAATACACCTGCTATTTCTCTTGTTGATGATTTGTTTTCTCTGATAAGCTTTAAAACTTCTGTATCAACTTCTAATTGATCAAACGTCATTGATTCATCGAGTACGACAACTTTCCCAGCTTGTTTAGTTCCACTAAAACTTTTGTGAAATTCTTCTCTGGCACGGTCTCTTGCTTTTTTATTATCTAATACACCTTTCATTTTCAAAATACCACCAGCATGTGTGCCATTTCGCAAGAAATTATTAAGGAAATCTTTTCCATTGTTATCTGATTCTATCGTGCGACTTAATGTGTCTAACAGTGACAAACCATTTATACCATCCAACGAATAAAATTTGATGTCTAGCATATCCTCAAACTTAACATTACGTTCTATATTATTTCCGTTACTGTCTATCCTTTGATGAAAATAATACAGTCGACCTCTTGCGTCTGATTTCAATTCTATTTCGGATGTCTTTCTGAACGTTAAATTCATAGGTTCTCCTGTTTTATCACGTGTAATTTCAATATAGCCGTGCGATGTTAGTAAGGCACTAACAAACACTACTAATTTGAATATATAGCCGTTATACATTGGGTTAGGACGTGTATTTAACAAATTAACAATCCTGTCACTATAATTAATTTGGCCGTTCACTGTCACCCTAATTGGCATGCGCGCCAAATCAGAAGCAATCATCATAACTGCAGTAAAGATGTCGCTATGCCTAATTGCTTCTATATCTTTATATTGTCGTAATTTTGTTCCTTGAAAACCTGGCAAAGTTTGAACCATCATTTGCAAATCATCTTCGTTGTATTGCAAGTCTCGTTTTTCATTTTTATAAAAAATCCCCACAACTACTAACTCCTTTCTTGATTGCTTTCATGATTTAAAATCAACGAAACAACAATCAGTGTTATACCAATGCATAAAAGTCCTATATTTTGACCGAATGCTTTATACACAGAAACATTAACCACAAACAAACCTAATAAAAAAAGGATGCTAACCAAATTAGCAACCAAGAAATTAAAAAAGACATTTATTTTATTCAAGTCCATTTTGTCACCACCTTTAAAATCCGAATTCTTCGCTTTCATATTTCTCCGTCCAATTTTCTTGGAATTCGTGCATTCTAGCTTCAGTGAAAGCTGTGATAATCGAAATAATCGGATCTATTTTTTGACGATTCATTTTTTTATTTATTTTCACATTGTCTTCTCCGTCACGAATCAAAACGGCATTATTAACTGATGTTGTAAGTAACATATTATCGTTATGCTGTATTCTTTCATCTGCAACCCACATTCTAAATTCTTTAATAGATTGTGATAACGCCTTAAAACTTTGTCCCACTTCAATGAGTGGCCAATCTAAAGCCATTGATTCGATTGTTGTTATAAAACTTTGCGCATTCCAAGGGTCATAGCAAACAGCCTGTACATTCAGGTCATGCGTCGTTATAAATTTCACTATAAAATCGATAACTTGTTTATAATCAATCATGCCGCTATCTGATTGTGTAGTCTCAGCTTCGCCACGTTCAATCGCTAATTCATAATTTATTTTGTCTCTCTTAGATTTTTGTTCTAAGTTTGTTCTTAATCCAATGAAAGAATGACTATGTAAAAACACTTTTTTATCGTCGTTAGGGAAAATAAACCCTACAGATGTTAAGTCATCCAATCTCGATAAGTCGACACCTATATACACATCTTTACCATTGATATTAGGCATAGGCGTTATTACTTGTTCCCAATCTGAAATATCTAGCAAGCTATCTTCTCTTTGCGCTTGCCATAAATTGAAGTTTTTAATCAAAATCTTATGATATGATGTCCCTTTTTCTAATTCGTCTTGTATATCAGCTTTTACATTTTGAAGTATAGTTTTTCTATGTTCTTTTGATTCTAAAAGCGGCATTGCTTTAATCCACTTTGTTTCATCTTGAACTTCTTCTTGTGAATCCATTTCAGCACAATATACAAAGTAATTATCAGCTCTTACTTCTTCATTTAAAATACGTTTAATATACTTATACTCTTGGTACATTTGACTATTTAAATTGTCTCCGGCCGTTGAAACAAGTAGGGTTAAAGGATTTTTTTGTAATGTCATACCTGTTTTAAACCTTGAGTACATCTCATCATCAGGCATACTTGCCAATTCGTCCAAAATAACAACTGTAGGATCTTTACCATCAACCGCATCTGGGTTATTGGAAAGAGGTGCAAACACTGAACTACTTAATACATCTTCAATGTCTGTCTTTCTTACGTCTGTTTTTTCACGGATAAACTTGCTTTTACTTCGCATTAGGTTTACTTGTTGGCTTGCCATCTTGAATATTGTTTGCGCTTGCTTATAAGTAGATGAAGCTACATAAATTTGTCTATTAAATTTAGGGTATTGTCCAAACAACAGTTCGTTAACGGACATTCCCGATACGATTAGAGACTTACCTTGTTTTCTAGCCATACTTATATAAGCTTTAGTAAACATTCTGTATTGACCTCTACGCCAGCCGTATAAGCTCCCAACAATGAATTTCTGAAACTCCATAAGAGGCATGGGCTGGTTTGTTTTAGGGTCTGGAAGCATTTCCACAAATTTAATTGCTTTGTTAGACAAATGATTATCCCAATGGCAACCATTCGGCGGGTTCTCCATAAAAGATAGGTGACGTTTACATACTTGAATATTCTTCAAACTTGCCAAAATTTCTCCTGAAACTACCTTTTTTGCGTATTTAGTAACATAATCAGTCATTACTAATCACTCACAAATTCCATATATGGATCATCATCTTCTTTTTCATCAGGAACCATAATACGCAATCGGCTATCAATAGTTAATCCTAAAGTATTAGCTGTTTGTTGCAATCGAATACCCGCTTTTTCCTTTATGTTGAACGCCGGATTAACCTTTTGATTTCCTTTGTCGTCTTCTAAAATCAAGTCTTCGCGCTCTAAAATCAAACTTGCTTTAACAAAGTCACTATAAAAACTACAATATTGTGCTAATTGTGCTTTATCTAAGTTGGAAATTGGCAATTCTTGCATGTGCGGTAATATTCTTAAGTATTCTTGTTTCGCTATTTCATCTAAAAAGTGCGGTGGTTCAGTATCGATTTTAGAAAATTTATTTAATTGAGCTTCTTGACGCTCTTTTTCAATAATTTCTTCTTTTGTATAATTCTTGTTCGAATTTGACAAAAGCTTCTTAGGTCTACCCGCCATAAATTAGCACCTCCTACTAAAAAAACTTAAATAAAGGGAATTTTTTGAGAAGAAAACTCTGCTCCGTTCTCCAGAACCTTTCATTGACGCCCGTTTCATCTTTGGGGGGACTTCCTATTTTTATCTTTTTTAATATTTCTTCAAATCTTCTTTTGTCTTTTGGTTATGGCAAGCATCACACAAAGGCTGTAAATTACTTTTGTCTAATCTTCTTGCCCAATCAATTTTTGTTGGTACAATATGGTCAACCATAGTCGCTTGATTGCCACAAGAAACACAAATAAAATCATGTTCTAACAATACAATTCGACGCATGTTTTGCCACGTTTTCGATTTATAAAATCTTAAATACTCTGGATCGTTTCGACGTCTCAAATCATTGTAATTTTCATTTGCATATTGCTTGTGTTTATCACAATAACTTTCATTATGATTAATCAATACATTACATGTTGGATGACCACATCGCTTCATAATAGACAATGCACATCACTCCTTGTCGACTTTCTTAACATCTTGCACAGTTACTTGTCTATCATCTTTATCATTGCTAATTAACAATAAGTTTCCTATCGATCCATCAACAAGATACTTACTACCTTGAAACAATACTTTGTCTCCTTGTTTTATACCATTGTCTAAATTGATAGTCTGATTAGGTTTATTCATCAAGATAGTGTTAACACTATGACCAGCTATCTCATCCAAGTTAATACCTAACACGTTAGTAAGATTAGCTATATTCCACAATGCTTCGCTAAGTTCATTTATCATAATTCCTTTATCTATCGGTACATTACAAAACATATGCTGTTTAATTAGATCTGTAACATTGTCTGTAGATTGAGTTAAACCTAAGCCGTAACAAGTAATAGATTCATTTAAATTCAATTCATCATTGTGTGTACGTGTAGCTATCTCTTGGTACTTTGATATCTCCATTCTCCACCTCTTGTTTATAAAAATAAAAACCCTCACTTAATGTGAGAGTTCAAAATAAATATAAATGTTTTGCTACATAGCAATTATAATAAAAAACAATATGTAGCATCAAAATTAGTCCGATGTGTACGATTTGTACGATGTGTCCGATGTGTACGATTTGTACGATGTGTCCGAACTGTCCGATGTGTACGATGTGTCGGTTTCTTGTTGCAAGTTATAAAGTATATTTACTATATCTTTTACTCTAGAATAAAAATTGTCTCTGCCTATATCAAGAATACTCATAATCCTATTATGGCTTTCTCGTTGTTTTAACATTTGTAAAATATGATAATCTTTTTCATTCGTGATGTATTCTTCATATTCATCAATGAACGCTATCTTCTTAATCAAGTAATCGTACTTTCTAAGCGCTTTGTTTTTGTTTATAACTTTCACTAACACTTTATTGCTAGTCGTGCCTTTAGCTTTTGGCATCGCAGATTGATAACCATATTGTGCAATTGATGTACTTTCGTTATCGTAGACTTTACTGTCTATTATGTTCTTCATCCACTTGTAGTTATCTATCATTTCACGTATTTCTTTCCTGTTATACATGCAATACCTCCGATAATATAAATTACTTTTTAATATCGTTATTCATTCGCTTCAATTCAATCCTGTATTCTTCTAACCCGTTGTATCCTTTAGTTTTAACTACTTCATCAAGTAGATAATCATTCATATATCTGAGTGCTTGTATCTCTCTTGCACGATCACTATTAATACTGATACAAACTAATAGCAATATAGCAAATACAATAGTCATAGTAATCCACATCATTTAAATCTCCTCTTGTTTAAATTAATAATAATTCTTTCTTTTATCGAAGTTCTGTTTATTTTAAACTTTTGACTAAACTGTTCTTCAAATTTATCAAGATAAAGATTATAATCGTTTATTTTTCGTCGGTACTCTGAAGTGATAAAACTATCAATATGATTATAAGCTCTATTTTCATTCATTTTATTAATTATATTTTTTAAATAAGATATATCTTTTTGATATTCATTTATAATAGCAATTGTTTCCATAACAAAAGAAGGATTAAAAAAAATCTGATTTGTACTAAATTCATTGTTGAAACTCATCTTAAAATCTTCCATTGCCTTAACTCTATTTGATAAATTAATCATTTGTCTAAATCCAATAACATTTTCATACGCTTTTTTACTTTGCTTATCTAAATTATTAAAGACTTCAATATCAAAAAAATCTAAAAATTCATGCTGTTCTGTTGGAATAATATAAGCTCCAATCATCTTTTTAGCCTTTTTAAAACAATCTAAATATATCGGATATATTTGTTCTAAATTGATTTTTTTACGTTGTAAGTTAGAATCTGTAAAATACCTAAAAATCTCTTTAACTGAATAAAGCACAACACCTCCTGCTAAAGTATATATGCTTCCTATTATTTGCTCGTTCATTTTTATCTACCTCTTTATAATATTTTCTGAAAAGGAATCTATAATTTTATACATACCAAAAATTCCTAATGCATTTATTATCACTCCATCATCAATAATATATATGGATATTAAGAAAGCAAACAGCAAAACGATCAAATCATAAATAAATATTCTCATTATTCACTCACCTCCGCTCGAAAGACGTAATCACTCGACGCCTCTACATCATCATTAGCCGTCATCATAATATATACTTGCTCAGTTACATACTTACCTAACTCGTACATTGCTAGTAGGAATAATAATCTTAGTATTTGCTTAATCATTTCCCACACTCCCTTATATTTTCAAACAACTGACCCACTTTAATAACTGCACCTCTTTTAACTTGCGCCTCGTACCTCTCTTTCGCTTCTTCTTTACTCTCTGCCTCAACAACTGTAAACCTTTGATTGCTCTTAGCTTTAGTTATGTGTGTATGCTTGCGTCCTGTTGAATCTTTGAATGTTGTGACTAGGTATTGTGTCACTTCCCCAAAACCTCCTTGACTCGATCTAATATGTCTTTACACGTATCCTTTTCCTGCGTCTGCTGTTCCATCTTGTCTTTCATGATTCCTTTTCATTTTCTTTTTGTATGCGTCAATGAGTTGGTCGATAGAATATAAGTTGTAAGCTATGTCTATCACTATAACAATTGCTTGTTGGTCGGGATAAAATTCTTTGAATATTATCTGTGGTGTACTAACAACTGCGTCTTGAGCAAATTCTTTATCTTTAAAATTAAACATTTTGTGAAATTCTGTATCTTTAAAACTTGATTCAATCGCTTCTTTTATCTCTTCTGATGACACTCCTACTTGATTCGCAATACTCAATCCAAACGCCAACATGTCAGCTAATTCATCAAGTTGTACGTCTAACGGCTTACCTGGTTTCTTCTTCCAGTTCTTAAACGTTTCCAATGTATTAAACCATTCAAAGAATTCAACTACATATGCTATTTTGCTATCTCGTAAGTTCAGCGTTGGTATTCTATCGTCGAACTCCTTTTGTATTTGTAATAACTCTTGTAACTGATCAATTGTTAATGTGTTAGTCATTTTCCTGTGCCTCCTCATATTTATAGACAACTTGACCCGTCATAATCCCTACTGCTTCATCAAGTTCAATACCTTCTTTAACTGAATGTTGAATAGCATTTGTCATTCCCTCAAGTATTTCATCAAACGCTTGCGCTTTCTTATATACGTCCTCAATCTCTTTTAGTAATCCCTCTGTGTCATTGCCGTTATACGCACTAGCACTTATAACGGATTGTTCTATTTGTTCACGGTTATTCATTAGTGTCTTCCTCCATAAAAGTTTTATTGTTTAATTCCATTCCAAATTTAACTCTTTCACCATCTTTGCCAAATTCGTTTATTAAATCTTTTTCAACGCTCTTGCAATACCTATCCCATGCACTTGCTTTCTTCTCCAGCTCTTTGTTGCGTTCTCTTAACTTACCTATATCCCCAATAAGCTCATCACGTTGCTTCTTGTACTCATCACGTTGTTTTCTCATCTTCTTCAACCTAGCGTCCATTACACCTAGTTGGACCCCTGTTTCATAGTTCATTCTGTTACCTCCAATAAATGTGATGATTCAAATATGTTGCCTTTAACCTCACAGTCATATCTAAGGAAGGATTTTATGTCTATATACTCAAAGTAATCATTTTCGGAGACTGCGCCCTCAAACATAAAATCTTTTAATTGAATACCATTTACAACATCAATAGATATTACTGCTCTATTAATTGTTCCTATTACAGATTCATCGTCTGGCATCTCTAATATTTCATCTTCAAACTCAACTATATCTCCCGCATATATTTCGTTGTTGTTTTTGTCTTTAAGTCCTGTACTTTGCATAAGTTCTACATCTTTAAAATCTCTTGCATGTATTAAAGCTTCTGCTTCCGCGTAGTTTTCATAGTGAACTTCAGTCTCAATGAAGTCGAATCCTACAACATCGTGTATTCTTCCTGTATATTCGTCCCACACTCGATATTTCGGCATCATACTACTACCTCCACTTTTTCGACCTCTATGCTTGCAGTTTGGAACGGGAGCTTTTTACGAGTCAGTTTTAATACCGTATTCGTGGCTTCTTCCTCATTCGTACTTTGCACAAAATAATGCTTTTTTAATTTATAATTACATTTAGACGCTAAGAACTTGATACAAAGACTTACTTTATAGGTTTGCATCATTCTACCAACTCCCCATCTTTCCAGATTAACGTCATAGTTAGGTCGTCGTTTAAGATATAGTATGCTTTAGGGGAATAAAGCAAAGAACGCTTAATCGAATAGTCATTGTAAACGGACATTTTTCCGTCTTTGTACATTTTTACTAACTTCGGTATTACAGTTTCTTCCGTGATTTCCTCTTCATATTCGACTTCAAAAGTGTCATCGGCTGATATATATTCTCTTAAGATGCACTTTCTTCCGTCGTAAAGATGGAAATACACATATGTTTCATTACTCTTGCCTTGCGCATAAAATTTCTCTCCTCTTACTAATTCAGGGTTCTCCCATGCCCACTTAATTAATTCATCTAATGTCATTTCTTTTTTAAATTTGATTTTCATTTTTATATCTCCTCTAAAATAAAGTTAGTTGCTTCTGTTCCTCGTATTCCAAACCATGTTGCTTTATATATGTTTCGAGCTCTTCTGCTGTATCAAACATCTTTTTAACGCCTTGCCAACCTGGTACGATATGCCCATGAAAGTAATAAGTGCCGTTTACTACATGAATATGTGCCACTCGTTCGTTATCCTGATACAGATATCTCTTAGATCCAAAGAATTGATTTAGGTATTCTTTGCGTGCGTTATCTGTCATGATCTACTTCTTAACTTTCACGAATATGTCGTTTTCCATCAGGTAGCACGCATAACGTCCTCTTGGATGTTTCTGTGGTACATTAAACAAATGTGGCTTCTTTCTTCTTAGCTCAGCCTCTTTCTTTTGCTTTCTTTCCAATTTGCGTTCGAGTCTAGCTTGTTCCAGTCTTTCTATTGTTTTCTTTTCTCTGTACTCGCTTAAACGCGTACCTTCTGGTGCGTCCATTGCTTCATGTAGTTCCCAACCGTCTTTTACTCTCTTAGAAACCATTCCAGCGGTTATACCGTGACTTTCTATTAATTCCATTTCAAATTTACTGAACCTATAAGGTTTATCGTTTATTGTTACAATTCTTGCTTTTCTCGCCATTTTATCCACCTCTTATATTTCTTCTATTCGTATGATTATTTTGGGCTCAATTCCATAACGCTTTGAGCTAGTTATTTCTGTAATTTGGTTATCGTCTTTCCATACATGGCCATTACAAGCATCTAATACCGTTTTAATTAAGTTGTCGATATCCGGCTTAGTCACTTTATACTGCCCAACCATTTCGCTTTTCTTTTTCTTCGACCACGATTTAAGCAATGGAAAGTAAAAGTCTAATTCGATTTTTAGTGCGCGCTCTAGATTTAACTTAGGCATTTGCCCTTGTATATACGCTTTATGCTTTGTGTAAGACGTTGGCATGTAAGTTTGAACAAATCTACCTGTTTTACGAAAGCGTGGACGGGGCGACCCCATCGGCGCATTAAACACTTCATTAAATTTAATTTCTATCTCCATGTAATCCCTCATATATATTCAAATAAGCTTGTTTGGTGTCCTAACTCCATTTGTTCATTATCAATAAGTGTATTTAATTCATAATCGTCTAAATACCAACGACGACCATTAAATTTTGTTTCTTTTATTCCAACAACTAAATGCCGACCATCTTTAAAATGTGGTGTAACTGAAAACATTTTGTTGCCGTCATGATCAAATAGATAGTATTTATCAAATGCATCCATTTTCAATCACTCCCATTTGCTATTTAGACGCTTAATAAAAGCTTCTCTGTCTTTCTCAAGGTTTTCATCTACTTCCGGCGTTTTCGTTTCTCTCGTGCTGTCTGTGAGCCATTTGGGTGTTTTTTCTTTCGATGGTTTAACATAAGGTTTATTAGTTTGCTTTTTGCTTTCCAGTTGTTGCTTTTCAAATGCACGTACTTGTTCAATAGATTTCAAGTTTGCATTAAGCCATGTATTCAAAATGCTTTTAGCATATCCCCAAGTAACTTTATTTCTGTCTTTAGCGATTTTAAGTGATGCGGTAACTATTTGATCTGAATCATTTTCAAATGAATCAAGATAGTAATTTAAATCGTCTAAATTGTAAGGAGTTATGAAACCGAATCCGTTATCTTGGAAGAAGTCGAAGGCAGCTGCCTTCTTCTTCTCATTATTCACATTCTTTTCATTATTATCTTTATTATCATTATTGTTTGTGTTGGTTTGATGTTGTTTTGATGTTGGATTGATGTTTGACTGATGTTGTTTTGATGTTGGTTTGATGTCGTTTTGATGTTGGTTCCTTCCCTGCTCACTTTGATAAAAGTCATAATTGACAATGGTTATAAGGGTATATTTTGATGTTGTTTTGACTTCTAACATTCCATCACTCTCGAGTAAGTCAAGGAAGGTTTTCACTTTAAATCGTGACCAGTTAAAAAGGTCAGACAAGGTCAAAATCGATGTTAATCTTTGTCCTCTTTCTACGGTTACAATTTGGTTTCCAATAGGCACTTTTGCCTTTGAATGATTCGCTTCCATGAGTAAATATATCCATGCTTCAAACTTTGAAAATGTTCTCTTTTCTTTAAATAGCCAATGATTTTGAATTGAGCGATCAATACTTATCCAACCAGTCATATACACACCTCACTTTCAAACCGGTTAAATTAGAATGGTAAATCATTGTCATCTATTTCAATCGGACCATTTGCATTCGCAAACGGATTATCTTTTACTGGTTTGTTATTTGAATATTGCGATTGTCCACGTGTTTGTTGTACTTGTTGTTGGTATAAATCTTGTTGAGTGTCATTTGAGTTTTTCGGTTCTAAAAATTGAATACTATCAGCAATAACTTCCGTAACATATACACGTTGACCTTCCTTATTTTCATAATTCCGCGTTTGTAACCTACCATCTACGCCCGTCAACGATCCTTTAGATAGGTATTTATTAACGTTCTCTGCTTGTTTTTTAAATACGATGATATTAATAAAGTCTGCCTCGCGCTCTCCTTGTGCATTCGTAAATGTGCGGTTAACTGCTAATGTGAATGATGCTACATTTACACCACTTTGAGTGGTTCTTAATTCTGGGTCTCTAGTTAAACGACCAACTAATATTGTTCTGTTTAGCATTTATAAACCTCCAACATAAACGGGCGCGCCCGTCACTTTTTGTATTTCACTTTTAATGTATTTTGCATTTGAATTTTGACTACTTAAATGAATTAAATGTATTTCTTCGAGTCTAGTTAAATCATTTGCTTTTAACATTCCGATAGCATGTTCTAAGCTAAAATGAGACTCCATAATTCTGTTTGCTAATGTGCTGTGCACACTGCCGTTTTTTATGTTTTCCTGCATTTGTTCATAGATATAATTAACTTCTAACATCATGTGCGTAATGCCGTTAAATTTGTATTTCAAATACTTTGTATCAGTAACATACAGAACCTTATAACCTAATGTACTTTGTAATAAGAAAGCCACAGGCTCGTTAGCATCATGTTCGATGTCAAACGGTAGAATTGACCATGTGCCTATTCGCAGCTCTTGCTTTGCCTTAATCGTGCATAAGCGATGACTTTCAAAATTCATAGCTTGTTGTGTTCCAGCAGTCATATAGCTGATTACACCATTGTCGACAAACTGCTTTGTGTACTTTGCATGATCACCATGTTCGTGTGTGATAAGACACCCTGCTATATGTCTTGTTTTATATTTAAAATGCTTTTGAACACGTTCAAATTTTATACCTGACTCAAGTAGTAACGTAGTACGTCCATCATTTAAGACGTAGCAGTTACCACTTGAACCAGTTGCTATTGTTTCAATTAAAATGGCTCTTCTTCGCTTTCTTTTTCTGTTGCAGGTTCTTTTATTTCTTCAAAGTCAGATACATCAATAGGCTTATCATTTTCTAATTCTGTGTATTGTGCTTCTTCGAGAACTGGTTGTTCAAAGTCCAATTGTTCTTGATTTGCATTTTCTTCAACTTCTGCGTCCAACACTTCTTTGCGTTGACGTTGTTCGGATTCTTGTGCGTATTTGAAAAGATTGCTATCTGTTGATGTGTTGATATAACGTTTAGCAGCTCTATTGATAACTGTTTTTTTAGCCATTTCTTCTTTGAAATTATTATGTGTTTTAGAATTTTGTAATGCTTTTTCATCTTTAATCATTGATGACTGCATCCATGCTTGTTTAATTTGTTCAATAGTCATGACTTCAATATAGTTATCTCGTCCATCATTAAATACGATTGTGCAGTACGCACCGATAATGTTTTCTTTGTCGATGTTAAAGAAGTCTTGTTCGTGTTTAATCGCTTTGATACGTCCTGTTCCTCCCATTTCTTGCTTGAATGTATCGCCTTTATAAATCACTTGAGCAACAACATCTTGAGCACCTGCATCACGTTTTAACATCATTACATTACCGTGATAGCTACGTTGTAACTGCATTTTGTTGCCGTAAGGAATAAAGTAGCATTGATTTTTAGCTGGATTTAAACCTTGCGTTACCATGTCTAATAAGGCATTTGCTTTGCTTGTATCGTTACAACTCATTAATTTGTTATCTTGGCTGATTTGTAACCATGCTTGTTTCATGGCATTACTTGGTGAATAATCATTTGGCAATTCCAAATTGCCTTGTGACTCTAAAACTCTCACTTTGTTTAATACGTTGTCAGATACGTTCTTTTCTTGTACTAATTGTTGTTCAATAGTTTGTAATTTATTATTTTCAGTCATTTTATATAGTCTCCATTCTTATTTTTTTATCTTGTTCATTTACTATCAATTGAATTTGTTGTGATTCTGTTTTGATAAGCTCTGTTACTGATTCAGCATTATCAATAAATATTGGCGCTGTAACTTTAAAATGTTTTGACAGTGTATTGATGATATCTAAGCCAACATTAATTCTTGAGGCGTTATTTAAACCGCTGTCGTATTCGACGCCGTTAACCGTTGTGGAACATGTTTCTTCTAATTCGCCGTTAACTAAGGTATTGAATAACTTAAATTCAGCAATCTCAAATTCATTATTGATATTTTCAGTAAGCATTTTGACTTTTGTTGTTGTAAATTCTTTTAAGATATAAAGGTCATGTGAATACTTTTCTTTTTCATCCAATAATCTATCTTCTTCATTTCTTAATTCAGAAATAACATCATCTAGATGTTTATTTGATTTTTCGATTGATCTTGACACTTCAATTTCTGATTTTTCTTGAGTAAGTTCGCTTATTTTGTCATCTATTCCTGAAACGTTATCTTGAATAGTTTTCCTAATGTTCGAGCGTTTTTGATTAATCTCGTTTATCTCTAACATTACTGCTTTGTATTCGTCAGTTTGTGTAACGTCAACATGAGTCGTTTTCAACTTATTAATTTTGTTTTGTATTCTTGCTGAACGCTCTTCTGCTTCGTTGATTTTAATTTGTAGATTATTGTTGTCATCCTCTAACTTCTCGATGATTGGCTTTATTTTCTTTCCTTCTGAAATAATGTGATTGATAGATGTTTGTATTGTTTCTAATTCTTTCGATTTTTTTACATTGAATTTCTGTAAAGCTTTTTCTCTTGCCTCATTCACTTGTTCAGTTGGTAACTGTTGACCGCAACAGCTACATACATTGTCATCAAGATGTTCAAATTTTTGATTTTTAGATTTTTCTAAATCACTTTTTAGTCCTTTGTGATTTTCCAATAATTGATTACGTCTATTTTCTTCATGCGTAATTTGTTGTTTGTTTTGCTTTAATCTCGTTTTAAGGTTCGCAACCGTTCCATTTTCAACGTGTAACTCATTTGTTAAAGCATAAATTTTGTTCTCATTACTTGCGCTGTTATTGTCTTCTATGCGTTTCAATTCTGATTGTTTATCAGCTAATTGATTACGCAAATTAATTTCTTCCTTACCGTTTTGAATATCTATACGCTCATTTTCAAGTTGCTCAATTTCTTGTTTGATAATTGCGTATCTATCGTTATCGAATTCTGGTACATCCTGCTTATTTTGTTGTGTTTGATTAATACGTATCGGAATATCTTTGATGTCTTTGTTAATCTGCTTTATCTTGTCAGTAAGAATCTTTTTCTTTGTTTCAATTTCATGATCACCAAGAATATTATTTAATTTTTTAAAGTCGTTATTTGTTTTAATGACATCCTCATCATTAATTGGTTTTGCAATTTCAAATAACAAACTTCTTCGTTTCTTCCAATCGAGTAAATTAAATGCTTGGGGATTTGTAATCAACTTGAATACATCTTCATCAATTAGTTCATCAATACGAGCTTTATAATCCTTTACTTTTATTGATTCATCATTGATATATTGTTTCTTTGTTCTACTTCGTGAGTATTCCTTGCGATTCGTCTTTTGATTTATTGTGTATTTAGGATGTGACTCTTTTTTGAAAGTCGTTATTTTTCCGTCGATTTCAAATTCTGCGAAAACAGTCGGAATTAACTCATAATTTTCTTCGTTTTTTTCGTTTAAAGGTACAGGGTTAAATGATTTGGTTGATCCGTCCAAACCTTTATCGAAAAGCAGCCATTGTAATGCGGTTGCAGTCGTAGTCTTACCAGTCGCATTATTGCCGTATATTTTTGTGTCTTTACCGTCAAAGTTAAAGCTTTCTTCTTTGATTCCAGCAAAGTTTGATATTGTTAGCTTATTTATTTTTATATCCATCATCATGCTCCTTTTTTAATCTTTCGGTGACCTCTTAACACCTCGATAATTAAATTTTTTATTCGTTCGTGGCTGTCCGGATTGATTTCATGTATCTGTACAAGCTTATTGTTCGTTTTGTAACTGTCGTGATAGTGCAAGAAATTAATCGATAAGTATCCGTGATGATTACGTTCAATTTCCAATAATGCTCGTTGGTTTGACAAAGTATATTCGTCGAATAACGTCTTAAAAATATTCAATATATTTCTTTCTGTATCTCTCATGCTTATACCTACCATCTCATGACTAAGTTAATTAGCCTGTCTCTTTCGTCTGTGTTCTCTTCAATCCATTCATAAATAGATTGATTTAATATGTCTAATGCTGTGTATAGATCATTCTCATCTGTTATATTTATACCGTCGATAAATCTATCTTCTAAATCTAAGACATTCACTAGAATGCTGTAATCTTGTTTCTTAACTGCTAATTTAAAATCGAATCCGTCTACATTAATTACTTTTTGACATACATCGCCAATTTTGTAGTACATTGTTGACACTTCCTTTATTTCGTTTTATATTGAATATGCATTAATTTTCTAATTGTTTAGACTGTTACTCATTGCCGTGAGTAACAGTTTTTTTATTCTTCATAAAAGTATTCCTTATAAAATATGAATGTTGCGATACTTGCGAATCCCGCAATCGACCATGCAGTAGTGAAGTATAGAAACGGCATAAGTACAATTGCTAAGACTGTAAAGCACAGTACTGCTACTAGGTAGCTTTTATAAATGTTGCTCATTTTATTCTCTCCTTATATATTTCATTGAAATGCTCATCGACGAATTTATTCATCTTTCTTGCGTTAAATCTCCAGCGATTAAAATTCTCATCTGGGTAATGCACAATTCCTTGCGCTCTTAGTTCTTTTTCAAATCTAGGATGAAATAGTAATCTGTCCTTGATAGTCTCATCAGATGCAATTTTTAATTTCTTCTTTAAGTCACTCATGTTCCATACAGGGTCTAATGTATAACCAATTAGCTCATCATATTCATCTTTTGTGATAAGTACATGTGTTTCAGGTATTGGAACGGTTACGTTTAATACATGTGGCATTTCTATCATTCCTTTCGTGTATAATGTTGTTATCTCCTACAGAGAGGAGGTGAATATTATGAAAAACTACTATCACCTTTTGTCTTTCGATGACGATTTAGCTAATGATGCAGCCAACGATCTGTTAAAAGAAGGTTGGGATATCGTTCATGTTGGTACAAAATTAGTTAAAATTTTGGATAATGGACAAGCGTACTACAATACTGAATACGTTCTGGGCGGAACTAAAAATCAGTATGAAAAATATTTAGAAGATTGCCAGCAGTCCGAGTTAGATTATTTTTAACTTATGTTTTTCTGCGGTTATTAGCTAAATACTTTTGTTCTCTATCAATTAGGTAGAGAACTTTTTTAATTTCAGTGTAAGAAAATTTTTCTAGTTCAATACATTGATTAATTACAGACATTAAATTCTTTTGTTTATTATTTAAATTCTTCTTTTGGATTTTTAAAGAATAAAGTTCTTTCATATCTTCCATATTGTTTATGCTCCTTTCTGCTATACTCCTATTAAGGAGGTGAATTCGTATGAAGTTAAAACACGATTGCATACGTGAAGTTCTTTTAGTTATAGAGAGTGATTTAAAATTAAATAATGTTCTAGATAATGAAGACCTAGAAAATACAATTAAAAATTTCTCACGTGAAGACATCGAATACACTGTTAAACAATTGACCGGTGCAGGTTATATAGACGCTGAATTCTATATGGAAGGTTATTTTGTTAAACATATGAATTTTTCAGGTCACAACCTTTTGGATGATGTTAGAGATGTCGAAGTTTGGAGAGAAACTAAAGCTAAAGCGTCAAAAGTTTCTTCGGTTTCAATCCCTATAATTCAACAAATCGCATCGTCAGTCGTTAACAAGATGCTCGGGCTATAGTAATTTAAATTCAACACCGTCTATTTGAACGAACAGATTATCTAAGTCAGGTATTTTCTTTTTATATAAATCAAACCTTGATTTGATATCTGCTAATAAATAATGTTCCAAATTCCCAATTGATAATAGTCGTCTATTACCTTCTTCGTCATAGTAGTAATAGATGACTTTTTTGTTTTGAGCTTGCATTGTTCGTTCCTCCTGTTAAGCAGTTACGTTAGCTTCATAACCGAATTCAGTCATGATTTCATGTATTTTCAATCTGCCTTTTTGTGTCCATCTAGTTTGTAAAACTGTGTCTTCTCTACCGTCAGAGCGTACAATTGCTATAGTGTCTGATTCTGTGTAACTCTTGCCCATGTGTTCTGAGTAAAGCACCCACTGTTTATTTACTTTTCGTTGTAATCTAGCTTCGTGTAGTAGTTTGTTTAACTTTTGTGCTGATATACCGTAGTCTGCCGCGATTTGAGTTGTAGCTAATGTGCCAGTTGATTTTAAGATTTCATCAACATAATCTGCTTTGGGTTTTAGCTCTCCGATTTCTTGTTGTAAAAGTAAGTTTTGCTCTTTTTCTTTCTTATACTCAGTCAACACTGTAATGATGTAGTCTGGATCTTTTAATGTTTGTTCAATTACATTGTCTGTTGCGTAGATACCGTGTTTGCGAATAGCTGGTAGGACATCTGATGTTACCCAGCGTTTGAATTTTCTAGCGGTTTCTCTAATTTTTTCGTTTTTGCTTTGTTTAGAAGCATCGAAGATTAGACTGTATAATCCTGATTCGTTGATAATGATCATATTTCTGTTTTGACCTGATGCACTAAATTGGTGCGTCAGCTTGTCCTCGCTATCAACATGATTTCTAATGGCATTGTCTGCTCTTGCATATCCTAAAATCTCAGCAATATCTTTTCCTACAAAATAAGGTTCGTTTTCAATTTCTACTGTTCTTACTGGTAGCTCTTTAAAATTAAATGTTTGTAATGCTTGCATTGTTCGTTCCTCCTTTTAAGATGTTTGTACAGTTTTATGTACATTTTGTTCAAAAAAATATCTACCTACTTTTGTTGGTGGGATTTCTAATAATTCACAGATTCGTTTTATTTCCCATTGTGTGAATAAATTTTTTCCTTGCAACTTGTGATTAATAGATGTCCTTGAAATAGGGATTGCGTTCGCTAAAGAACTTTGGCTATATCTATACTCTGCCATTCTTTCGTACAGCAAACTATAATCGAAATTGTATATCATAAACTCACCTCCCTTCTTGTTCGGTTTTCTGTACAAATCAATTAAAACACCTTTGTTTAAATAAGTCAACACATAAAATACATTTTTCTGTACAACATTTGTTAAAAATTATTGATAATCGTCATTGTACGTAGTATTATATTCTTAGGAGGTGTTCAGAAATATGAACAGTTTTAAGGATAGATTAAAGCAAATTATGTCTGAACGGAAGATATCTCAATCAGAGCTATCAAGAAGGACTGGTATTGGCAGAAACTCAATTAGCGATTATTTAAATGGAAAATATGAAGCGAAACAAGACAAAGTCTTTGAACTAGCAAAGGCTTTAAACGTTAACGAAGCGTGGCTTATGGGTTTTGATATTTCTAAGAATAGAAAAATTGAAAATAACGACATCGCTTCCATATACAGTAAACTCACGCCTCCAAGACAAAAAAATGTGCTTAACTATGCAAACGAGCAATTAGATGAACAGAATACTAAAGGCGATAATATTGTCGATATTAATTCATATAAACAGGATAGAATTGCAGTTAACGTCAATGGTTGTGTCTCTGCTGGTGTAGGAGAACGTCTACACGGTGAAACATTGTTTACCGAAATGGTTAAAGCACCTATCCCACCACATGATTTAGCATTAAAAGTAAACGGTGATTCTATGGAACCTATGTTTAAAGACGGTGAAATTATATTCGTAGAGAAAACTCATAATATAAAAAATGGCCAAATTGGTATATTCATTATTGAAGAAGAAGCTTACGTTAAGAAAGTTTTTGTTGAAGATGATAGATTGACTCTAGTCTCACTGAACAAAGAATACCGCGACCTTCACTTTTATAGAAATGAAAGTGTGAGGTTAGTAGGGAAAGTAATTTTATAGGAGATAGTAAAATGAAACCTAGAAAGCAAGATGAAAAAATATTATCAGATCAATACAGTTACTTTGAACCAATAATCAGCGACAGTTGTGACATAAAATTCGACGGAGACAAGAGGAGAATTGGTTCTATATTCATTTCACATGAGGAAATTTGTTTTATAAGGAAAGAAGAAGATTATATATTTAAAATTTCGTTATCAGACGTGGTAGATTACAATACTGTTGTTACTATTTGGAAAAACCAAGCTTCTTTAACATTAAACGATAATAGAAAAATAACGTTTTATTTCGTAACAAATTCTCCTTTAACAGGATTTATCTCAATTTTAAAAACTTATATGCAATTATCTAGGAATAGGGAAACAATTATTCCAGATGATAATCTACTTATTAATGATGACGATGAACAAACTAAAGTTGAAATTTTCGACGTCGTAGGATTAAATTATGAGGGTCGTAGAAAAGAATTAAAGAAACTTATCAAAAAAATGAAAACTAACGACGCTTTCTTTTTCTTGTATAGTGATTTGAAAGGGAATGAACTTAAAGAAGAATTGCTTTATGAAGACAAGGTGTATGAAATTCCTGATTACGAGGTTATTCCTGGTGTATTCTTACAAAAAGAACCGGATAATCCTTATGATGAAAACGCGATAAAAGTTATGATTTCAAATGAATACTCTGAATTTCACGTTGGATATGTGCCTAGAGAGTATGCTTCAAGGTTAGTCAATTATATAGAAGACACCGTTTCTTGTAACGCATATATTAACGGTGGTAAGTATAAAACTTTAGATTATTTAGAAGAGAAAATTGTTACTAAAGAATCAGACTATGGATTACGAATACATGTAGAATATAAAGTTTAATCAAAAAGACGTCTATTTCAGCAGTGTTTGAAAGGAAGTTTATAATGAAAATAACTAATTGCAAAATAAAAAAAGAAACTATAGTATATGAAGTTTTAACTAGTGGTAATCAACCATTCACTTATGAGTTACCTAAAGATTTATCGTCACATAATGCGCGTAAATACTTGGAATTTATTTCACAAAAATTAGATGGCGATAAGTTAACCAAAGAAGATTCATTATGATTTTACTAAACAAAAAACGCCTACAAGTGTAGACGTTGAATGGTGGTGAGAATTTTATGGCGGATAAAAACAAAAAACAAGAAGCTACTCGTAGTAACCCAATAAACAAAAGTTTTGAAAAGCCGGGTGCCAGCGAAAACTTAAAAAGCACTTTATCAGAAAAAGCTAAGAAAAAAGATTAATATTCATTCATTAAATATAAATCCAATTTAATTTGTTGTTTAAGGTCTACAAGTGTATGTTTAATATACAATTCATCGTTTGACGGTAAATCAGATACTTTGAAATCTTGTCGCTCAACCTCTAGTAAATCGAAATCGCTACCAGCTGAATTATAGGTTTTAAGTTCACCCTCTTCAATGATTCTGTTTTCAAAGTCTTTAATAACTATAAATACTGGTTTACCGTTGTTATTAAACAACTTGTCTCTTTTGTCTAATAAGCTTATACAATCCAAATTCATAAACTTTCTTGTTTCATTAATTAACCAGATAATGAATTTAACAATTAAAGGATTAAATACAAGCACTGTTAAAACAAAAATAATTAGAAACCAAATATTTGCTTTTAGACCTGTAAGCAACTGAAGTAAACTCAAATTTTTTAAATCAACATTATTAAAAATTATAAAAGTATAAAACCATATCAAACATGTTTCAATAGAAAAAATCAATAATACAGGAGTATTGATAATCTTGTTTTTTTCACTAACTAAACCTATCATTGTTAGATATTTATATGGTATGTAACCTAAAACTCCTGTAAGAAGAAGCGCCCCTAGAAATTGAGTCATCTTATCACCTACTTTTTATTTTATTATAACATATTTAGTACCTAGTACTAAATTTTGGGTAGCCCGCCTACCCTTATTATTTTTTGCCAATTTTGAGGAGGGAACGCATGAAAACACGTTGTTACGATGGTAAAAAATGGCAATATGAATTTAAGCATGAAGGAAAAAGATACCGTAAGAAAGGTTTTAGAACAAAGCGTGAAGCTAATTCTGCTGGACTAGACAAGTTAAATGAGTTAAGAAGTGGTTTTAATATAGATAACTATATAACTCTTGCAGAATACTTCGAAAATTGGATTAAAACATATAAACAACCTGTTGTTAAAGAAAATACCTACCGTCATTATAGAAATGCATTACAACATATACAAAAACATAAAATAGGTAAAATGGAGTTATCAAAGATAAATAGACAAGTTTATCAGAAATTCATAAACGACTATTCAAAAGAACACGCAAAAGAAACTATAAGAAAAACAAACGGTGCTATTCGGTCAGCTTTAGATGACGCATTATATGATGGACTTATTTTTAAAAACCCCGCTTATAAAGTTAATTATAAAGCCGGAAAACCTACGAAGTCAGAACAAGAAAAATTCATCTCGGTAACTGAATATGAAATACTAAAAGATCACGTCAGAAAGAAGAGAACTCGTTCATCATTAGCGCTATTCATAATGATTTGTACGGGTTGTCGTGTCAGTGGTGCAAGAAATATAAAGATTGAGCATATCAACCAAGTGAAAAACACTATATTTATTGACGAGCGAAAAACCGATACTTCCCCTAGATATATCAGTATCGCTAAATCTGATATGAAACACATTATGGACGTCATAAGTACATTTGCAATTAGCTATGATGGTTACATTTTCAAAGAAGCCGGATCTATAATTAACCTTCAGGCTATCAATAATGCTTTGAAATCAGCCTGTAGAGTCAATAATATACCAATTATTACATCGCACGCATTAAGACACACTCATTGTTCTTATTTACTAGCAAAAGGTGTATCTATACATTACATTTCTAAAAGATTAGGTCATAAAAATATAGCAATAACTACATCCGTGTATTCTCATTTGTTAGAAGAAAAATTTAATGAAGAGGACAAAAAAACAACTAAAATTTTAGAAAGTATGTAATTTAGGGACCCATTAGGGACTCCAAACCCAATAAATACTGTTGTTACAAGGTTTCTATGTATCCAAACTGGGGGCAATATAAACGCGCTGATTTAATCGGACAATCTTCTTATATTAAAAATAATGATGTCGTAATATTCAATGAAGCATTTGATAATGGTGCATCAGACAAATTATTAAGTAATGTGAAAAAAGAATATCCTTATCAAACACCTGTACTCGGCCGTTCTCAATCAGGGTGGGACAAAACTGAAGGTAGCTACTCATCAACTGTTGCAGAAGATGGTGGCGTAGCGATTGTAAGTAAATATCCTATTAAAGAAAAAATCCAGCATGTTTTCAAAAGCGGTTGTGGATTCGATAATGATAGCAACAAAGGCTTTGTTTATACAAAAATAGAGAAAAATGGTAAGAACGTTCACGTTATCGGTACACATACACAATCTGAAGATTCACGTTGTGGTGCTGGACATGATCGAAAAATTAGAGCTGAACAAATGAAAGAAATCAGTGACTTTGTTAAAAAGAAAAATATCCCTAAAGATGAAACGGTATATATAGGTGGTGACCTTAATGTTAATAAAGGCACTCCAGAGTTCAAAGATATGCTTAAAAACTTGAATGTAAATGATGTTCTATATGCAGGTCATAATAGCACATGGGACCCTCAATCAAATTCAATTGCGAAATATAATTACCCTAATGGTAAACCAGAACATTTAGACTATATATTTACAGATAAAGATCATAAACAACCAAAACAATTAGTCAATGAAGTTGTGACTGAAAAACCTAAGCCATGGGATGTATATGCGTTCCCATATTACTACGTTTACAATGATTTTTCAGATCATTATCCAATCAAAGCCTATAGTAAATAGTGCTCAACTAACTAATAACTCGCTTCGTTCTAAAAGGTCGAAGCGAGTTATATTGTTAAAATTTGAATTGACTTACATTTTAATAAAATCATCTTAACAATTTTAATTTTTCATTAATACAAGTCTTTACTCTACACTCAAACAAGATTCATACACTGCACATCATAATAAATCTATCTATTCAAATATAAATAAAAGTTACCTACTACATTCTATGTAGCAGGCAACTTTTATTACTTATTTCTTTTCATTATCATTAAGCACTTTTACAAACTTCACATTATGTGTCTTCCAATCAACTTCATATAATGCTGATAATTTTTCTTCTTTTTTATCTACATGGTTTTCACCAGACCAATAGCCCCAGAAACCATGACGATTCCAATCTATTTTAAACTCATCCATTGATCTTTTATAATGAACAACAAATTTTGATTTACCTTCATCTTTTTTATCATGTGACATAACAGCTAAAAATTCTGGATTAAACCCTTCAGAAACAGTTACAGGCATCTTATTCTTAGGAGTAAAATTATCTTTCGCCCATAAATTTCCATTTCGTGTTAAAGAAAAGATTTCACTTTTAGTTCTATTATCACTATCATTAGTTAATTGTCTCGTATGGTCATGTCCCATATTATTTATCAAATGTGCTTCTACTTTCCAACCTACACCTTTATGTGACGTAGATTGATCAAGTAATGTACGATACGATGGTTGTTGATAACTAATCGTCTCTGAATAATTACTCTCTTTTGTAATATTTCCAGTTAACCCTCCACGATTAATCGAAAAATCTCCACCTGTTTTATAACCATACGTATATTTAACTTCTCTTGATTCATCCTGATTTTTTGGTGCAAAGTCAGTCACATTTGTATTGTTGTTGTCATCAACATTTTGAATTGAAACTGAATAAGATCCAGGCCATCTTAATGTACTATTCCAATAACCATTTGGGTCTAGAATTCTTAAACCACTACCTATTGTTCCTTTCGCTTTAATAAATACTGTTTCTTTATCATAATTAGGTTCAGTTAAGAAGTTAAATTGTAAGCTTTGAGTAATATTTTTTTGACTATCACTTGTTGTAGCTGTACGTGTATACATTTTAGTATCACCATCAAGATTCTTCTCAGAAACAGCTTTAATTTCAGAATTAATTTTTGCATAAGAAGTAGCTGGTAATACAGTGAAAGTAGTCGATAGTGCTAACGTACAAATTGTGATATTTTTATATAGTTGTTTAATCATTTGTAATCCTTCCCTTCGATTTTATCCTTCTCTAAATGATTTATTATCAGAGTATTTATCAACGACTTTAACTGTTTTATTTTTCCAATCAACTTCATAAGTGACAATTAATCTTTGACCTTCTTTATTTTTTTCTAAAATTGGAGGTGCATAATGTATTCCAGGTCTGTTTTTCAAAATATCTTGATTTCGTGTGTATGTTACTTCAAATTGCGTTTTCTCATTTGACTTTTCATTAGATAAATAAGTTAAAAATTCTGGATTAAAGCCACTTCTTACTAATGCTGGGTATCTATATTTTGAAGCAAAGCTTAGTTCAGGGTTTTCAACAGTAGCAATTCTCGTATTTCTATAGAATAATAATTCATCATTTCTATTTTTCACTTCTCCACCATACTTCAAGTCATTCGCAATAACTGACCAGTGTACATGCCAGTTATTATTTTTACCGCTGGCAATTGTGTCATAATTTTGCTGATTATAACTAATCGTTTTGGAGTAGCTATTTGATGAAGTTCGTCCAATACCTTTCGTTGAATCGAATTTACCACCTGAGCTATATGAAAATGTACTGTCTACTTTCGCAGTTGAAATTTTATTTTTCGGCAATTGGTCTAATATTTCAGTTTTAGGATTTCTTTTTACTTGAAAATCTACATGGTACTCACTTGGATACTTTAACCAATTTGAATTTTTTTCTTCTTTATGAGATTCAAACTTTAAATTTGAATGAATTGAGCCTTGTTTTTTAACAAGTAATACATTCTTGTCATAAGTTGGATCATCGATAAAGTCGAATTGTAAATTTTGGAGTATATTTGTTTTCTCATCATATACTGTTTCAGTTCGTTTTGTGATTTTACCGTTTTTCCCAATATCATCCGGTGCTGTTGAATTTTTATCTTTATTAGTAACATTACGTTTGTCTTTTTGTTGAGACTTATCAACATGTTCTTTCTTATTTTGGTCTTGAGAGTCTTTATGAGCTGAATTTGCTTGAGTCGTTGCTGCTGATAACAATAAAATTGCACATGATAATGATGACGCTATTAAAACACGTTTTTTATTTTTCATTGTTATAACCTTCTTTCGTATGATTGATATTTGTTGATATGTATCGACATGTGAATAATATCACAAAAACAGAGAATATATATTTAACTATTTATTAAATGATTTTGTTAATATTATTAAATACTTTATCCTCTTTAAAAATAATGTGTGTACAAAGTCATTAATTTAGCAAATATTTTTATTTAGTAGTTAATAACCATCGATTTGAAATTTATATATAATTATTAGCTAAATAATATCCTGCATCTTTCTGATACAATTTACTATAAAATTGAGCATACCCGATATCAGTGTTAATAAGATCGTTGATACTAGACAGTTAATTTCATAGAACGAAATCAAATAACACACTACTTTCTGCATTTTAAATTATGTTTAAGAATAAAAATTATGTTTATATAAATATATATACTACTTTGAAAGGTGTGAGCTTAATGACAACTTTTAGTGAAAAAGAAAAAATTCAATTACTAGCAGATATTGTTGAACTACAAACTGAAAATAATAATGAAATAGACGTTTGTAATTATTTAACAGATTTATTCGACAAGTATGATATTAAATCTGAAATTTTGAAAGTTAATGAACACCGCGCCAATATCGTTGCAGAAATCGGTAACGGCTCACCTATACTCGCATTGAGTGGTCATATGGATGTTGTTGATGCAGGAAATCAAGATAATTGGACTTATCCCCCTTTTCAACTCACAGAAAAAGCTGGCAAATTATACGGTCGAGGCACAACGGATATGAAAGGCGGTCTGATGGCTTTGGTCATCACACTCATTGAATTAAAAGAACAAAATCAATTGCCTCAAGGAACGATAAGATTACTAGCTACTGCTGGCGAAGAGAAAGAACAAGAAGGTGCCAAATTATTGGCTGATAAAGGCTATTTAGACGATGTAGATGGCTTAATTATTGCTGAACCAACTGGATCTGGAATTTATTATGCACATAAAGGGTCTATGTCATGTAAAGTAACTGCAACTGGCAAAGCTGTCCATAGCTCAGTTCCATTTATTGGTGACAATGCAATTGATACACTGCTTGAATTTTATAATCAATTTAAAGAAAAATATTCAGAGCTTAAAAAACATGATACTAAACATGAATTAGATGTTGCACCCATGTTCAAATCATTGATAGGAAAAGAAATTTCTGAAGAGGATGCAAATTATGCATCTGGTCTTACAGCTGTATGTTCGATTATAAATGGCGGCAAACAATTTAACTCTGTACCAGATGAAGCTTCACTTGAATTTAACGTAAGACCAGTTCCTGAGTATGATAACGACTTTATAGAATCGTTTTTCCAAAATATCATTAATGATGTGGATAGCAATAAGCTTTCACTCGATATTCCAAGCAATCACCGACCTGTAACAAGCGATAAAAATAGCAAATTAATTACTACGATTAAAGATGTAGCTTCTAGTTATGTAGAACAAGACGATATATTTGTTTCGGCGCTTGTAGGTGCAACAGATGCCTCTAGTTTCTTAGGTGATAATAAGGACAATGTTGATTTAGCCATTTTTGGACCAGGTAATCCATTAATGGCACATCAAATCGATGAATATATTGAAAAAGATATGTATCTGAAATATATTGATATTTTTAAAGAAGCTTCCATTCAATATTTAAAAGAGAAATAAGAACGATGCTGTCAGCTGCCCTATTCGCGTGCTGGCAGTTTTTTATTGCGAATTTTAAGTTGATAGAAATAACGATGAATATTGTTTGAATGTAAATATTCAAATATCAACAAGCACATTTTCATTGATTAAGTGATGTAAAACTGAAATTATTGTGCTGATTTGTCATACATATATTGACTAATGGTCATATAAAAAGATAGCTTCTAATAGTTACATAAAACTCGTAAAAACCTTCTCGTAAAAGGAATGGGACATAAATCCCTAGAAAACAGCAGCTCAACGAGCTGTAAATTATCAAATACATTTGAAAAAAGCTGATTTCTATCAAATAATTTATAGAAATCAGCTTTTTTACATTGTCTAAGAACTTAATGTCTCTGTCTCTTTGGAACTTTATATTTCATAAGTACTATTTTATTGTTTAACCTTTTTTTTAAATAAGGTATAAATCTACAATATCCAAATAAGCCCCATCGATTCTTATAATAGTCAAAATAATTATATTCATGTATTACTCTTATTGTATTTGGTAAAATTTCATTCAATTTTTTTAAATCATTGTAACCATATTTAAAAACAGGTTGTGAGGATAACTTTGATACCGATTGATGTCTCTTTGTATTATTCGCAATTGTTTTTGAGCAAAATTCAATCGCAAATGTCAAATTATGATCTCCCATCTTTTTGATAATAGTGTCCAATAATTGAGTCATTACACTCTCATCAAAATACATCAATACACCTTCAATAATAAACAATATATCTGACTTACTATTAAAAAATTTATAATTTTTGACATCATCAATCCAACTGTAATCTAGCATAGATTTAGATATCATCTTATAACTATTACTTTCTTTAAAAAATGTTTTTCGTATTTCTATTGATTCTGGTACATCTAAATCTATCCATGATATTTTTTCTTTATTAAATCTTTGAAACCTTGTATCTAAGCCACAACCTATATTGACCACGATTAAATCTTTATTATCCTTGATAAGCCTCTTAGTAACACAATCTATTATCACAGTACGTATACTAATTCCAATTTGAGACATGTCATCACATGTAACATTTTTGTACATATCATCTAAACCATCAAATATTTTTTTAGATAGTGCGTCTTTTATTATTGGTTTTTCGTTTTCGTACTCTTTTGCTCGAGCTATCAAAGGAATTAACATTGATTCGGGAATTCCAACCAGTTGCTTCATTTAATCACTCCTTAAAAACATTAGTACCAATGCATAAGAAAATTTTTACAACTTATTTCTATTATTTTTTATTTAAAATTTCTTTTTTTAATTTACTTCTCAAATGTTCTAATGTAATAGGATCTGTGAACCAATAATCTTCTGCTTTATATGAAATTACATGTCCTTTTTTTACAGCTTCAATATTCTGCCATGTATGTGTTTTTTCAAAATCAAATTTTCCGTACGAAGGTTTACTTAAAAATATATAATCACCAGCATATTTACTAATATTTTCTTTTGAAATGGAAGCATAGCCTTTTTTATCTTCTTGTAATTTATCTTTATATTGCTTTGTCATTGGCATACCGAATGCATCATGAACAATATCCAAACCACGACCCCATGTAGAGTTATATATGTATATTTGCTTTTCATCTGGTTCAAACACAGATGCTGTTGCTTGACCAATTTTACTTTGAATTTCTTTTTTATCTTTTCTAGTTTTATCGTCCCACTCTTCAATCCATTTTTTAGCTTTATCTTCATTATTAGTCAACTTGCCTATTTCTTTTAATATTTCTTTATGATTGTATTTATTGTATGTATATGGGATTGTTGGCGCTATTTTTTGGTATTTTTTTATATTTTTATCCATAGCATCTACAACAATTAAATCTGGTTTTGCTTTAGCAACTCTTTCAACATCATTTTCTCCAATATAATCAACCCCTTTTAAATAGGGTTTTAAAATTGAAGAATCTTTAGTTATATCTGAAACAGCAATTGGTTTGATTCCTAACTTTATAAAATCACCAACATAAAATCCAGTTAATACAGCAACTCTTTTAGGTTTCTCTGGTACTTTCAGTGTTTCACCATTTTCAATTTTATAGTCTGTAGTCTTTGTCGAGTTACTTGTTTTATCGACAGATGCTGAACACGCAGTCAAAATAAATAAATTACATAATAAAATTCCAATTAATCTTTTCATAATATCATCCTTTTGTTTTTTAATTGATATTCATTTTCAATTATAAAATATTAAAAGAATTAGTCAACGCCTGTTAGTAATACACATCAGTAACATTTCTATTTTCATTTATGATATTATCTAATTATTAATTTATAATATAAAGGAGTATGAAATTAAAATGAACAAAGTCCACAAACCTTTATATTTTTATTTAATGCTTTTCTTCTCTACAACTATCATAGGTGCACTTTTATTGTATTTACCTTTCACTGGTAAAAAGCCAATATCTTTTTTAGATGCCCTATTTATAGCTTCAAGTGCATTTACAGTTACTGGCCTATCCCCAGTTGATATAGGATCACAGTTTAATATACTTGGTGAAATAGTAATACTATTATTAATTCAAATAGGTGGTCTGGGTATCGTGACCGTAACCCTATTGACACTAGTATTTTTAAATAGAAAGATATCAATGAAAAATAGATTCTTGATTATGGTTACATGGAATATTGACGAACCTGGTGGTGTTATTAAACTAATTAAACACTTGGCTATTTATAGTTTAGTCACTGAATTAATTGGTATGATTTGTTTGTGTTTATCTTTTATACCAAAATTTGGTATAGGCAAAGGTTTATTTTTAAGCTTATTCACATCAGTATCAGCTTTTAATAATGCTGGATTTGCCCTTTTTAAGAATAACTTAATAGATTATTCTAGTGATCCAATTGTCATTATTACAATCTCAATACTCATAATATTTGGAGGTATTGGACATTTTGTCGTGATAGACTTTATTAATTGTAAAAAATTGAGTAAATTATCTTTACATTCTAAATTAGTCTTAACTACAACTAGTATCCTAATAATTATAGGAGCTATTACATTCTTTTTATTAGAACAGTTTAATACTATGCAACATATGGGACTAGTTGAAAAAATCGGAAATTCTTTTTTCCAATCAGTAACAACACGAACAGCGGGTTTTAACAGTATAGATATAGCAAGCATTAACAAATCTACCGCCTTAATGTTAATGCTACTTATGTTTATTGGTGGTGCCCCTCTCAGTGCAGCTGGAGGAATTAAAATAACTACTTTTGCAGTAGCGTTTATTTTTGTACTAAATTATATACGTAAAGAAAATAATGTTTCAGTATTCAATAAAGAAATATCTGACAAACATATAAAACTATCTATTGTTACCATTAATATCTCATTTCTATTTATCAGTATCATTACTTTTATATTATCGATAATTAATCCGAACATATCATTAATCAAGTTATTATTCGAAGTGGTTTCTGCATTCGGAACAGTAGGGTTAAGTATGAACCTTACCACAGAATATCATGGTATTACTAAAATAATTATTATATTCGTTATGCTTTGCGGTAAAGTAGGACTATTAACTTTATTAAGAACATTTATACCACCAAAAAATCCTAAAAATTACCGCTACACTAAAGGACAAATTTATCTATAAGATAACTATCAATATTTAACAAGAAATGAACTAGTGTTTTAATCTATTACATTTAAAAAACTACCTAAACAGGTAGTTTTTCTATTTATTTTAGGCCCATTAAATGTCTTATGTCTTTAATTAAGTAAAATGCACAAGTACACCTTTAAAAAGATTTACTCAAAACTAAACTATACAATGATTTAAATATTTAAAATTTATTTTTTACTACGTTAACCTCAATTGTTGAAAAGATGAATGGAAATGATAATTTAATAATGTATACTTTTGATTGTTTAAACATGTACATTTTCTAAAATTCTAGAGATAATTTTATTGCTGTGAACAACAATGAAATTATCTTCAGACATAAATACGGATTTTGAAGTTACTACTCTTTCATATTTACAAAAATTAATAATTGTTATGATGAACTTAAACATGAAAATAAGCAAAAGTGAAATAGCTAGACACATGGGTGTTGATAGAAGAGCAGTTGATAAATATTCAAATGTCTTTGACTTTTATTTTATAAATTCTTCCATAAAAATAACCACACTCCTAAATCAATAGGTGGGTGTGGTTTTGTGCCTTATATTTTAAGAATAGCCATCTTCAAATTATTTTCACTTGTATGATCTTTGATTTCTGTAAATCCAAATTTTCTATAAAATTCTCTTAATCTATAAACATCTTCATACTCTATCCAAATATATGAACCACCAAATATGTTCGCACCTTCTAAAACTTTCTCATATGCTAAAGATAACAAATCGTTTCCATTTATGGATTTTGTAGCCAATGCTTCTTCAGAATAATTTTTTCCTATTTGAGCAATTAAGTATCTTTGTATGATTAAATTGTCATTTCCACTGTGAGTTTCACCCTTTTGATATAACTTCTTCTTTAACGTGTTTGATATTTTATCTAACATACGTTTTGTAAAAACTAAGGGTTTATTGCTAATTGTAAAATAGCCAACTAGTATTTGTTTGCTTTTGAATTGTGAAAAAACTAAATGAGTTCTAGACAGGTTTTGTCTATCAAATGCTATAGACTTATTTTTCAAAAATAAATCAACATCGTGCGCTGATTCACTTCCTGAAATTGATATTGTCTCAAATGAATTTAGTATATTTAAAACTGAAGGTATCTTTCGCTTAACCTCTTGCTTATCACCTGTTAACAATTCTGAAAGTGATATTACTTTTACAGTCAATTACTTCGATAGTCCTTCAATAGATTTTCAATCTCACAAGTTGATTTTATTTTAGTCGCTTTTATGTTTGTTTTGTTCACATTACTATTATTTTCGTTAATCTCCATTGCATCTATTAGTTTTTGCGCTGATTTTTTTGTGAATTTATAATCTGTAGTAATACTTATTGTAGCCATACTACTCACTTCCTTATTTTACTTCATTTGACAACTAAGTATACATTTTATACGTTGTCTTCTTGTTTACAATGTATCATGAAAGCATCTTTTCGACAATAGATTCAATAAATTTTTTAGTGTATATGATTTTACACTTAAACCAATTTGTTTCTTAGCATAAAAACACCCATACTGTAACTAGTGTGGGTGTTTTCAAAATGCAGACAGCTTCTTACTACAATACGCAAGTGAGTCCTCTGCAAAGCCTAATTGATTACCGGAAATCTAATTACATTACAACATACTAGAAGAAACTCCTTATATACTCAAAAGGTATACTAAACTTCTCTATATAATTTTAACATTGAAAAAGCCCCCCATTATGAATCTCAATAACACATCAGCACATAATAAAGACGCCTCTCATAAGTTTAGTCAACTAATGGAAGGCGTCTTAAATTAACATATTTTCATACGCTCTAATATTTATTTGGAACGAATCATACTCGTCTATCATGGAATGTTCTAGTTAGTCAAAACTATAAACAGTTTTACATCATTCCTGGCATTAAGGGCGGTATGAAATAGATATAAATCACATACAAAAATACTATTAAATCAGTATCGTGTATTCTTTATACATTCAATTTTTTTAGTTTTTTTATTTCATTATGACCAATTTATGACCACCAATTATTACACACATAAATCTCTATAAGTATATTTGCAATGATCGATATGATTATCCATATGATGATTTTTCATTGCAATATAATGATTCTCTCAGCATCTTATATCACCTAATAAAGTTAATGTGAAATGTTAAAATTGATAAAACAATATAAATTTGTGCACCCAACATCACTTCATAATTAACGTATTCAAATACGTATTCACTGCCTGCAACGTGTGAGATTATCTATGATATAATCGGGATCAGAACCAAACGGATTTGCAGCTTTTAACTTTTGCGTAAATATAATTATTATAGTTTTTGTAACTAATTAATTTAACTAATTAATTTAACTAATTAATTAACTTAAGGATTTCACCTTTGTCCATGTTTTTCAAGTCTCTTTTACATACTTTAACCAATTTATTAGATACAGATGCTGTAGCCATAGAAGTATTTTCAACGTTATTAGACACCTTTTTATCAACCGAAATATATACGTCGGCATCATCGTTAGAATTAAAGACAGATTTTGAACCTTCCTTATTCAATACTCCAACAGATATAGTTTCATTATATGCAGCTGGAAATTCTTGACCTCCAAAAATATCGTTACCGTTAGCTGCTACAATAATAATACCTTTTCCATGAGCCTCTTTTATCTTTTTATGTAACTCAGGGTAATTTTTAGTAAATCCATAACTCATATTTATAATGTCTACATCATGTTTAATTGCCCAATCAAGTGCTGAAATAGTATCCTCCACTCTTCCGTTGCCATAACGGTTCAAAAC